>CBDETA010000004.1:1560000-1784265 GCA_965242785.1 uncultured Maricaulis sp. | reverse complement strand
CGCTTTGCAGGGAATGTGACGCCCATAAGTCGCGGTTCAGTCATCACCGCGCGTTTCCGGATCCTCGTCCGGCTCGCCGACATCCTCGGCCAGGATGTCCTCGAACAGCACATTGCGCGAGCGCGCCTTCTCGATATAGGGCCTCAATTGTCGAAGACATCGATCTCGGCATCCCACACCTCGAACAATTGGCGCAGGCTTTCCTCGTCGTGGCGGGCAAAGGCCTTGGCCTTCTTCTCGGCCCGCTCGCGGGGCTGGCCGAGGATTTCCAGCGACTGGGTCGCGGCCTCCAGCGACGAGCCGAACATTTCCCGGATCGCACTGTCCGCCCCCGCCGCCCGCAGCTGGTAGACATGCTCGCGGCTGGCCGCGCGGGCAATCACATGGACATGCGGATAGCGCGACTTGACGTGATGGACGAGCTCCACCGCGCGCTCGCGATTGTCCGTGCACACGATCAGCAGGCGCGCCTTGGCAATGCCGGCGGCTTCCAGCAAGCCGGGCCGCAGCGCATTGCCGTAATAGACCTGGATGCCGAACTTGCGCAGACCGTCGATATGCTCAGCCGAATTGTCCAGAACGATCGGCTTGTAGCCATCCATCACCAGAAGGCGGTGCACGATCTGGCCGAAACGCCCCATGCCGGCAATGATGACCGGGGCCTCTTCCTCGATGGTGTCGTCATCGCGCTCGGCCTGCTTGCGCATCACCCGCGGCGAAACCACGCGCTCGAACAGCGTCATGATCAGGGGCGTGGCCATCATCGACAGGGCCACCACCAGCGCCGCCACCGCCGCGACATCGTCCGGCAGCACGTGCACGCCAGTGCCGTAGGCCAGCAGCACGAAGCCGAACTCCCCGCTTTGCGCCAGCGCGAAGGTGAACAGCCAGCGTGCCCTGCCCTTCAGCCGGAACAGCACCGCCAGCCCCAGCAGGATCAGCCCCTTCAGGGCAATCAGCGCCAGGGTCAGCCCGAACACCAGCCCGGCTTCGGACACCAGCAGCGCAAATTCCATATTGGCGCCGACGGTGATGAAAAACACGCCCAGCAACAGGCCCTTGAACGGTTCCAGATCGGAAACCAGCTCGTGGCGGTATTCGCTTTCCGCCAGCAGCACACCGGCCAGGAATGTGCCCAGCGCCGGTGACAGGCCGACCAGGCCCATCAGCACCGCCGTGCCGATCACCAGCAACAGCGCAGCCGCAAAGAACAGCTCGTGCAGCCCCGTTCGGGCGATGATGCGAAAGGCCGGACGCGTGAGATAGCGTCCGCCGACCACCACCACGGCCACCGCCCCCAGCGTCATCAGGCCCTGCGCCCAGGCCGGCCAGTCGGTGAACATGGTGCCGGAAACGCCATGGCCGGCCGACTCGGCGGCGGCGACGTCTGCGCCGGACACAGCCAGGAAGGGCAGCAGCGCCAGCATCGGGATGACGGCAATGTCCTGGAACAACAGCACCGAGAAGGCGGATTGCCCGCCCTCGGTGCGCAGCCAGCCCTTCTCGCCAAGGGTCTGCAGCACGATGGCCGTGGAGGAGAGCGCAAAGATCATCCCCAGCGCAACGCTCAGCCGCCAATCCAGCCCGATCGCCAGACAGAAACCGGCCACGACCAGCGTGGAGATCAGCACCTGCAGACCGCCCAGCCCGAACAGTTTCAGCCGCATGTCCCACAACAGGCGCGGCTGCAATTCCAGACCGACCAGGAAGAGCATCATCACCACGCCGAATTCGGCAAAGTGCTGCACGTTTTCCGGGTCCGAACCGATCAGGTCCAGCACGGGAGCGATGGCCACCCCGGCCAGGAGATAGCCCAGCACAGAGCCCAGTCCCAGCCGATGGGCAATGGGCACGGCCAGCACGCCGGCGCCCAGATAAATCACGGCCTGAATCAGAAGGTCGTTCACCGGCAGGTCCTGTGGTTCGAGAAGACCAATAGACCTAACAGCGCCCGCGCCTCTCTGCCAGCGCGCACGGCCACGTCACTGAAATTTCTTTCGATTGCGCATTTCCCCGACACCAACCGCTCAGCAATCGGGCAGCGCCTCCATGTGAACCGACAGCTCGGGCTGGCGTCGCACGAGGCCGGCAGCGATCGCACACCGCGCCTGCGGCACGATGCGGGAATCCACCGCCAGATCCGCAAACACGCGCGCCGCGCTGTCCACACCCTCAATGCCCCCGACACCGCCATCGGCGGGGGTGTCAAAACGCATCAGCCATCCGCCCTCATCCCAGCTCTGCCAATGCGGCCAGCGGCCATCGCCGGCGCCCGGCTCGCCCGAACGCGCAAAGGCCGCCCAATACGCCCCCATGGCGGCAGCGACCGCCTCGCGCCCCTCGGCATTGCGGTCATTGAACAGGACGCTGTCGAACGAGCCGAACAGTTCGAAATGATTGAAGACGAAGGGGATCTCCATGCCATGCGAGGCCCCCAGCAGGACGCTGGTATCGGAGACCAGCACCCGCCCGCCTTCATCCCAGTCAAAGCGATAGGCCCAGATATCCTCCCGGCCGGCATCGGCCAGCTGTCCCAGCAGCGTGTCGACGGCATTGATCCGCCACATCCGGCTGGGGTATTCCGACGCCGCGTCATAGGCGTCCCGGTCGCGAGCCCACAGCAAGGGGCCCAGGCGGCGCGTCAGCCGGGGATCGAAGGCCAGATAGAGCTTCATCTCGTCGTGATTGGTCCCGGTGATCAGCGGCACCGGCGCAAACCCGTCCGGCCGGGCTGCCGCGCCCAGAATGCCGCCCTCCGGCAGGCTGATTCCGTCCTCGATCATCCGCGGCAGCGAGGTCAGATCCCCATCGGCATCACGATAGGCGGCAAACACCGCCTCCACGCTGACAGCGCGCATCGCATCCGCATCGGCACCCGCGCCGGCAAAGCGTGCAACCGCCTCCAGTGCGGGATTGGCATCCAGCCCGCCACCGGCCTCGGCAATTTCGCGCGACAGCGATGCCGTGCCGCCGCTCTGCATGATCGCGCGGTGGAACCGGCCACGCGCAGCCGGCGAGGCCATCAGCCCGGCGATATTGTAGGCACCGGCGCTTTCACCAAAGACCGTGATATTGCCCGGATCACCGCCAAAGCCCGCAATATTGCCGCCGATCCAGTCCAGCGCCGCGACCAGGTCCAGCAGGGCAAAATTCGCGGCCTCGTCCTCCGGCACTTGTGCACTGGCGCGCAGTTCGGGATGAGAGAGAAAGCCCAGCGGGCCCAGCCGGTATTGCACGGCGATGACGATGACATTCTGGTCCTGCGCCAGCTGCGCCCCGTCATAGGCCGTGGCCGAGCCCCAGGTGTTGGAGCCGCCATGGATCCACATCATCACCGGCAGGTCCGAACCGGCCCGCGCATCCGACGGCGCATAGATGTCCAGGAACAGACAGTCCTCGGACCCGATCAGCAGGCCGGGCTCGAAACCCTCCGCAGCACTCAGCTCATTGGTGATCTGCGGGCAGCGCGCGCCGTGTTGCACCGCCTCCAGCGGCGCCTCAAGCACCAGCGGTGGCCGCGGCGCCCGCCAGCGCAGCTCACCCACCGGCGGGGCGGCATAGGGCACACCCAGCCAGACCCGGGCTCCATTGGCATCGAGAAAGCCGGTGATCTCGCCCTGGGCCAGCGCAACACGGGTCGAACCATCCGCCGCCGGAACACTGGGCGCCGGCGCTTCGCCGCCGCACCCGGCCAGCACGGCCGCCACCAGCCCCATCGCGCAGCCCTGCGCCAGTCTTGCCATTGCGTCCCGCATGCCTGCGCCCTCCCCCGTTTTCCTTGGGAGGAAAGCTGTGGCCACAGCCAGCCAAGGTCAAGCGCACGCACAAGCGCGCGGCACCGGAAACATCAAGATCGGAAGAAAAATTGGTGAGCCCGCAGGGATTGGCACTAAGCAGGAAAAACAATCACTTGGCAGAAATGAAAGTGTCAAACCCGCCTATATGAATCAATATCTTGCGCCAGAAGTGGCAAACCTTCGCGCTTCCCTTCCCCCCTGGATTCTGCTAGGTTTTATGGGCTGTCAGCGGCGCTGAAAGTAGAAGCGCTCATGAGACACGGAAATATGCGAGGGTTGTGCCTCGGGAAGATTGCGGGAGCATAAACCGCACACACAAGCCGCTACCGTGGATCGTGCGGCCTCTGTAGTTATAGGGGAGTTACTGGTAACACCCTGAGCCGGAGTAACGCCCGGCCTGACAGCGTAAATAGCCCTACTGGCACGGGCGGGGGCTTGATATCACCCCGCCCGCTATAGGGCTCCGCCGGGGGCGGTTATCCCCGGTAGAGATTTTCCCGCCAGTCGGGCACTAAGACCTAGCTTGCTAGGCCGGGCGGATTGATCGCCGCCCGTTGGGATTGCCTCGTAAGCCGACTGGAGACGGTCGCAGATAAGAGGGATAAGGTCTGGAAACCGGACGGGCACCCTCACGGAATTCGCCGGAAGGCGTGAAGAGTGGAAGCCCCGAACCAGCAAAAATAGGGGCCGGAGCACGGGTCTATTGGTGTGATACCGCGTGGAGTGGCCACAAAGCGCGGGAACGCAAAAAGCCGGTCAAATGCGAAAGCCCTGCCGGTGGCCCGCCGCTCGACACCACAAGCCCTCACGGGCAACAGAATTGGGTGGAGCGGCCAGCCCTCGGCTGCGTTTTGGCCGGGGGCACTTCGCCCCGCTGGGAAGTCCAGAGGTGGGAACAGCCACCCCACACACCTGAGAAGGTAGAGGCCTAGAGCCGAGAGATCGCGGTTGGCAACGCGCTGGACTTCCCCAACTCGCTACCGCATCACCCCTGACACACTCCCCGCTGGAATAGGATAGGCGATTAAATACATGACTGAGAAGGCCACAATTCTTGAGCAAGATCAAAAAATCGAAATCACGCCCGAGATGATCGAGGCGGGGGTGGCAGAGTTGCGGGAGCTATTGGTTGGGGGCGACCTGAGTGAGGCAGTATCTGAAATATACATGGCCATGGAGCTGGAAAGGCGAGCGCGTCAGCCTCGCTGATCATGGTTTTGAGGGTTGGCCGCGTTCTATCTCCGTGACCATGCCGGAGATCGGTTGACGCGACTCGGGATGTGACTCATACATGTTCCGTGATCACGACTACCGCTCTCCGGCGGTTGCATAAACGCCCGCGCGGGAATCAGCCGTGCGGGCGTATCTATTTAGAGATGAAGAAGCCGCGTCTCGACTCTGACACATTCCCCGCCTGATCACGGATAACGTTGCAAATCTGGAACGCTAATATGGGGGACGGCGGGGCGCTCTTTCCCCTGTTGTGCGCGCATAAATCGTGTATAGTCATCACATCAGGCGGATGGATTAGCCAACCGCCATAGGGAAGGAGCCCTGAAATGCCCTCGATGATCCAAATCAAGAATGCTCTGCTGAAAGATGGATGGAAGCTGGATCACACCAGCAAGGCTGATGGCCGTGTCAGCAGCTATTACTTCCGCAAGGCTGAGGTGATCGACGCTCGTGTCAAGCAGACCGTCATCCGCGTTAGCGACCACGGCCTTGGCTGCAATCAGTGGGGCGAACAGCAGGGCTCAAACTTCGACCTCGATTGGAACGTCAACGACTATGATGACGCCGTGCCGGTGAGTGAGTTTGTGGAAATGGCTCGCCACCCAGCCGCCGCCACGGAATTGGATGCTGGCTTTACCCCGATGGATGACCCTGAAGATTGGGCCGAAAAGCTGGCGGAGTGGGCATGAACACCTACCCCCTTCTGATAAAGCTCTCCGGCCTCTCCATTGGGGAGGCCGCGGAATTTCATGATGTGCGACTGGATACCGTCAAGCGCTGGAATAATGGGCGTGATGATCCGCCGCCCGGCGCTTTGGCTGAACTGCGCGACTTGATCGAGCAGCAAGAGCGCGTTGCGGCCTCTGTCCTGGCTATCTATCGCGAGCAACTATCCGAGCGTGGCAAGCCGGAAGATATTCAAACCGGCTGGGACCCGTCCGAATGGCCCTGCCGCTCTGCCGCCGCGATGGCGTTGGCGCGTGTTGCGGCGCGCGTCACGGTGCCTGTGATTTTGCTGGATTAACCACACTACGCCTTCCAGCATCCCCGCTTGTACCGGTTCGGCGCGTTGATCCGCTCTCGCCACAGCGCGCGGGACCATGCATAGCGCTCTTGCTTCTGCTGGTTGGTCATCTTCCGGGTTTGCGGGACATGCCACAGCAGCCAGTCCAGAACGTCGAAGATCAGGCGGCGCATTACACCACCACCTGAAAGATCGCGGTTCCCGGCCCACGTGCCTTCTCGGCAGACTTCGGACATGAAGCCCGGTAGGCTTCTAGTGCGGAATACCCATCCACACCGTCAACGCATTGCAGGTCGACCAACGTCCCGTGAACCGATCCGTCCGGCTCAAATACGTAAAATGCCCCGCCTGCCCGGCCTGTCAGGTTTAGCGCCTTGTCGGAATAAGCGTTGTCGCCAACCGGTGACGGAGCGCGGGCGAAGTTCTCATTGATGTACCCGGAATGGATATGCCCGCTGATCACATAGCGGATTATAATTCCCCGCTTGGCATACTTGCTCACGGTCTTGGAGACCGAGCCTTCCATGTCCTTGGTGAACTGGTGCCCGTGGATCAGGAGGAGATTTTGCCCGGCAACCTCCACAACGCATTCCGTGGCGTCAGCTCGGCTTGCCCATGAAACGGACGGGTGATCCCGGAACATGTATTCCAGCATCCGGCATATCGTCTCATCGTAATTGTCTGAGGCGACCTTATCGACCCACCCCACCTCTTTCGTGCAGCGGCCCTCATTGCCGTTCGAGTCCGCGCATGTGACCCGGTATCCCAACTCTACAAGATCGGCGATGAGTTGCCGGAGTATGTCAACGGCCCCCAAGGTGGCGCGCGCCCGGTTGTCCTGGTTCGCCAGCAATTCATCCAACCGCCGGTCTGAGTTCATCAGATCGCCCGTGAAGGCCAGCAGGACGGAGCGAATGCCACGCGCCTTCCATGCCCGGTGCGCCTCATTGACCAGCTTTTTCAGGCGCTGGCCTGCCACCTCGAAATTATAGCGGTTCTGCGCCAGCTCGACCGCTTCGTTGAAGTGAATGTCTGTGAGCTGCAAGACGCCGACCGCGCCCGTCTGTGCGGCTTCCTCGTGCCGCCTTGGCGGCGTGAGGCCGTGCTCTTGCAACAGCTCACAAAGGCGCTCGCTGTACCCGGCAACGGCGTTCTCGATGCGGGCGAATTCCCGGAACGTCTTGCGCTCGATCCGGTTGGTGTCCTGTGCCTGCTGCCTCTGTTTGGCGAGCCTGACATTGCCTTCGATCATCTCGAAGTCCATGTCATCCAGATTGAAGGCTGCAACCCAATGCCGGACAGTGGACCGGGAGCGGCCTAGATCAGCGGCCATAGCGCTGCGGTTTCCACCGTGGCGCGCATAGGCCTCTATGATCCGGCGTTTGTCTTCGCCGGACGGCAGAGGTACAGGCATGGACTGCCCCTGTTCAGTTTTCGGGAGATTGGGATGCGATGAGGGCGGCAACGTCTGCCAGCGTGTCGCGGCAGTCTCGCCAAGCATCCTCACCGCGAAGCATGTAGACGGCTATGTCCACATCGCTTGCCGTCGCCGGGTCCGGCGTGGCGGGGTAATCAGCGCAGCTCAGGAGGCTGGGCGGCACCACCAGCGGCGGGCGAATCACCCTCTCGACGCTGGCGCAGGATGCCAAGAGCCCGGCTGATAGCAGGGCTGTTAGGGCAATCAAACGTCTCTGGTTCATCTCTCACCGCCTGTTCATCCGCGCGCTGGGCAATGGCTTGTGTCGCTCTCGCCTGCGCTCTAGCCTCGGCGCTCGCCAAAGCGGCCCGTGTGCGTTCAAGCTCCGCCTCTGCCTTGACGGTGGCGTCTCGCGCCTCTTGGATTTGCTCTCGCGCCCCAACCCAGCGATCCAGAAAAAAGGCCGCAGCGATGAAAAGCACCACTGCGGCTCCCGTCATGGCTTTGCCCCATAGGCTGGCGAAAAACGCGGTCATTTCGGATCGTACTCCACGTGAATATGCGTGGGTTCAACCACCACGTCATAGTCAGCGCCCAGCGTGTTCTTGAGCGCGTTTCGCAAGTGCCGCTTCACATTGTCCGGCCATTGCTGGAAGTCCGGCCCTTCATCCCGCGTGCGAACATCAAAGGCGTCGCCGGTATAGTGCTTGGAACCCTTGCCGTGGGTGCCGTCTGCCATCGCGGTCACGGTGAAGCGCTTGCCGTAGGTCATGAAGACCCATGCGGCCTTTGCAATGCCCCGGATATTGGCGAGGCTGCACCCCTTGGGGTCAACGCCGTCCTTGAAGTGCACGTCAACCATTTGCCTGCCCTTTGATCTTCTCCCACATGCGCTGCGATCCATCCGCGACAATCACGAACACCAAGGCCCACGCGAGCCCTTCCGGGATAAAGTGACCGCTGTGGACGCCGTAAGCCGTGCCGCCCGCCAAGGCAGTCGCGCACACGACCGACGCATACGGCCTGCGGAAATTGCGCAGGAAGTGAATGAATTCGTCGCGGGTCATTGTGCGCCTCTCAGCATTTCAACCAGAACCAGGATTGCGCCAACAATGCCGGATAGGCCCCCGCCCCCGGCGAACCACGCCAGAACCCGGAAGGCCCCGCGCTGCTCTGCAATCTCGTTGGCAATCGGCTTCACCTGCTTGTGTTCAATGTCGTGAATGCGGACCTCGATCTTGCCCAAGAGCCCGTGAAGCTCATCGCGCAACTGGTGTCGGGTCTGCTTGATTTCCTCGGTCATCGTCTCGACGGAGGCGAGGCCCTTGGACAGCGCCTGCACATCGTTTCGCAGGCCCTTCATTTCGGCGGACTGCTCTTTGATCGTGTCCACCAAGAGCCGCATCGGGTCAATTTCTGGCATCGCCCTGCTCCTAGCCGTTCCGCAGCGCGCCGATCACGAGATCAGCCCGTGGCCGCTGGTCGCGTCGAGCCGAGACTTGAGCGTTTCAATCTGGTTTTTCAGCTCCACACACAGATGCAGCAATTCCGAAGCCGTGGGTGCGGACCCGTCTGCAATCGTCACGGCGTTGTCAGGCGTGATGGACGGGTTATTGATGGTGTAGGTAATCGACGTGTCCGAGACCGCCGCGCCACGCGCTGCCAGCACCTTTGAGCCGTTGACGTGGATTTGCCCGGAGGCCGAAAGAATGTCCAGCTTGCCGCTTGAGTGGTAGCGGAACATCTCGGTCCATGCTGCCGCGTTGACCCGGAAGCCGAGCGAGTGGCGGATATCACCGCCGCCGCCGTCATAGCCGCGCCACAGTGAGCCATAGCCATTAGCGAAATCCGAAAGCTGGGTTTCCCAACCACCGCTAGAATCGAAAGACGTGCGCGAATGGTTGATGAGGACGTCACCCTCATTCGTAGGCCGGGCACTGGAAAAGTCCGTTCCGAACTTCAAGCCCAAAGACGTTCGCCGGGCCGTGTCGTAGCTTGAACGCATACGCTCAAACCACGCGGTTCCCCCACGACCCACAAGCTCTATGGTGTCGTCGGTGGTGCCCCAGGTAAATCCAAGCTGATCGCGCAGATACAGGTCTACGCCGTCATGAGCGATACTCAGCGAAGACCCGACCGCCACTCGCAGCGATACCCAGCGCTCATAGATATTATCCACGCCCACGACTGCCGTTGCTGTCGCGCCAGAGCCGCCGCCGCCAGAGAAGGACACGGTCGGAACGCTGGTATAACCGGAACCGCGATTGGTCACCTCAATATAGGCCAGCCGTCCATCGCCGGTCATATAGGCCGTCGCCGCCGCACCAGAGCCGCCGCCGCCCGTGATCGAGACAGTCGGCTGTGATGTGTAGCCAGAGCCCGCCGCCGTTACGCGAATATGCGTGATCTTGCCGCTATTGGCGTTGCGCGAATAGGTTTCAAGCCCGGTGATGGACGCCGTGCCCGAAAGAATGACCTGCTCAAGCCCATCCGGGATAACGGTGGTCGTGGCCGCGGACACAGTGGGCCCGGCCAGATTGTCCATCCAGCGGTTGCCCTCGACAACGGCGCTGTCCGTCTCATCGACAATGAGCGCGTTGGCCGCCCCGCCAAAGAACAGGTTGCCGCGAACAAGGGTATCATTGGCCCCCTTCGTCAGCTTGATGCCGATCCGGCTGGATGATGCGCCCAGATGCACTTCACAATCGCGGATCGTGTTGCCCGTGGACTCCCAGTCATAGCCGCCGTCGGTGGATCCGTCGCCATCAACCCCCGGAAGATAGATGCCAACAGACCCGGCGCTGTCCGGGCCGCATTCGATAATCTTGATGCCCGCAACATCCGTATACCGCGCCGCGCCGATATTCAGGCCGTACCCGCCGCCGTTCTTTTCCGTGGCGCAGCGGTCAATGATGCCGTCAGTGATTTTCGAGTAATGCGCGCCGCCCGCGTCGAGGCCGAACGTGCCGGACACGCCCGTCAGATAGAAGCCCTTCACCACCGAGCGCGAGACATTGGCCAACATCTGACCATAGGCGGACGTCGTGCCTTCGGAGTTGTCGCGCGAAATGACGTCCTGCACCAACAGGGCCTCGCCTTGCAGCGCCACACCATATTTGGTGTTGTACTCAGCGAAGATATTGCTGGCCCGGATGCAGTAGTTATCCGGGTTGTCAGGGCCAAAAACCGGAGCGCCAACTGTGCCGCCCTCGATGAAGCCCAGCAACTCCACACCGCTGCCAGCATTCAAGCGAGCGCGCACGTTCTTGATCGTGGAGCCCTCGGAAAAGCGGTCAGCGCCGGGGAATGTCAGGCCACCAACAGAGACACCCGCCCCGCCATTCTGCTCGGCAATGAAGCCGTCAATGTCCAGATTGGTGACTTCCTCGGCCAACAGGCCCGCCGCGTCGTTGTCCGTCGCCTCGCAATTGACGAAGGTGACGCCGCTGTTCGGCAGAACGTAGAACTCCAGCGCCGCCGCTGCTGCCGGGGCGACGCTAAACGTAATGTCAAGATCATTGCCGTTGTCCGCCACGGAATAATCAGCGCGAGAGACAATCTCATCGTCCTTGAAGACCCGCGTCTCTTCCTCGGTCGCGCCCGCGCCATTGGTAACGGTAAACGTGACCGTTGAGCCGTCACCCGTGCCGGTGCCAGAGCGGTTGCGCGCGGCGTCGTCAATGACATATCCCGCGCCATAGCCCCCACTGACCTGAAGTGCCGCGCGGGAAATACAGTCTTCAAAGTGAATGTCGCCCGCCTGCCGCCCGGTCACAGTAACATTGTTGCCCGCGTTCGTGTTGTTCGTCGCGTTGCCGTCGAAGATGATGCCGACAAAGCGGGCGGGATAATTCACCGTGGCGATGGACGCGTTGCCCGCCGCCGAGTTGGGCCGCTTCCAGATCGTCTCGCCCGGAACACCGCGATAGACCACGCCGTTCGCCGCCGTGAATCCGTTAATGATGTAGGTTCCGCCCGGCGCGAAGACTTCCTTGTTGAGCGACGCTGCCAGCGTGGATGCGGTCGTCAAAACCGATGTGTCGTCAGAGCCGGTCGGCAGGCCGTACCATGCCAAGTCAATGACCGATCCGGTCATGACCCGAATCCAACGGCCCGTACCGCCCGCGTTCGGCTGGATGTAAACGCCGTTGTCATCCGTGGTCGTATCAGCGGAGGCCCAATAAAACGTTCCGCCGCCGCCATCACCCGCGCTGGTATGGCCCTGTACATGGACGGTTGGGAATTGCCCTCCGGACAACGCCTTGAGTGCGGAAATGGTCGCAACCGACGCGATATCCTGGCCGATGACGCCGCTCCGGTCAGGGACCGTGAGCGTGCGAGTGGTCGCGGTCGTGACGCCTGACACTTCAAACTTGACGGCCTTCGTGCCGTCGCTGTTATCGACAATGGAAAAAATGCTGTCGCTCACAGCCGCAAGTGCAACCGTGCCACCGTCCGGGTTGAAATTATCCAACGTCCAAACGGGGGCCCCTGCGGCAGTTTTCAGCACAAACTTGTAAGCCGCCGCTTGCAGATAGATGGCCCCGAATCGCCCATCGCCATCAGCCACAATCGGGTTAGTGTGCGCGGTCGTCAGAGCTTCGTCCGTGTACGCAGCGAGCGGCGTGGTCGTGCTTTCAGAGTAAGTGTAGAGCAGCGCCCCGGCTAGCGGGTCCGCGTTGCTGTCCAGCACCTGCTGCTGCGAGAGAAAGAACGTCGCGGCCATTGGCGGAACTCCAATAAAAAACCCCGCACAAGGCGGGGTGGAAGGTGGGCAGAATTTTTCAATGGAACCGGCGGGGCGGTTCGGGTTAGGGTGCGGGCATGAAAGCCCTTGCTGTGTTGTGGATATTCACGGGACTAGCCGCGCTCCTCGCTGTTGAGCGCTGGTTCCCGTCTGTAAATGACGCAATCGAACGGGCGTTCTTGGCGGTGTTCGACAAGGTGGTTGCACCCATTGTGACTTTGGCGCTTGGTGCGCTATTGCTGTTCGGCCCGCCCGTCGCCGCGTGGCTGCTCTTGAGTTAGGGCCCGCTGCGCATCTAGGAACGCCCGCAAATCTTCCGCATATTGCTGGTCATCAGATGCGATTGTGCTGGCCAGCCGCCCCAACATCACCGGGTAGCGCTCGACGGGCTGGCGATTAGTTTGCGCCAGCCACGACACAAAGCGCGGGTTACTCATCAGGCGCGCGGCCACGTCCGAAGCAACAACGGCAGAGCCGGTAGCGCCAAGCATCCCAACGTCCCCCGTCATCAGCGATGAAAGCGCCACGACACCAGCACCGATATTCACCCCGGCCTGCGCGCTGCCGGACGGGTTCGCAAGAATGCCTTGGCTCGTGCGGATCGTCTCAGCGGTGCGCGCAATAGAGTTCAAGTCTTGCCGATAGCGACGATACCTGTCCCCGCCAAAAACCTGATTGCGGGCCTCCTGATCCATACGCGCCCAATTGGTGAGGAATGTTTCCGTAGAGAACGTATCAACGTCCGCACCCTGATTGCTCGGCGTGGCCCGTCCCATGCGGGAAATCATCGCTGCCGCCACATGATCCCATTGCTGCGGGGTCAGGCTTCGACGGATGGCACGAATGCGCGTTGCGCCCTGCCTGCCGCCCTGCTCAAGAGCCAGATAGACGCGCTCGGGAACGTTCTGCCGGTTGATCGGGTCAAGGAAATCAGACACGCGCCGATTCCAGGCTTGATAGTGGCGATTGGCACGCTGCCAGCGGCGGTATGCTTCATCACCGGATGCACGGGCCGCAGCCTCCATGTCGTTGGTCAGGGCCGAATAGAGCGCGCGTAGTTCGCCCTCGCGGGCGTCTGACACGAGAGATTGCCCACGAAGCTGCTGGCCAATGGCTGAGCGCACCCGCGCCAAAGACTGGTACGGAATGACACCACCCTGCCCCGCGTCCGCCGTCAAAGCCTCCGCATACTGCCGTATGGCTGGTGAGTGCAGAAGCGGCCCGGTCTGGTTCAAGCCCGGCGTCGATTGGCTCACAGACTGAAGGTAGTCTAGCGTGTTTCGCAAGCTGACCTGCGCAGCCGGGTCAATGGCCTCGTCTACAGCCCCGTAAAGCTCTGTGGCGCGCGTTTGCATCCGGCCAACGAAATCCTCCGCGCCGGATTGAACCGCCCGGCCCGCACGCTCCGCGTCGGCCCCTGGTGCAAGATCGTTTGCAATAGACTGAACACGTCTGCCGATTTCCTCCTGTTGCCGCTCAAGGGCGCGGGCAAGACGCACATTGCCGCCCGGCGCGTTCCCCGCCACGCGCTCCACAAGGGCGGGGGCGGTGGGTCTTCCCTCAACCCCTGCCGACAACTGGCCAACAGTCGGGCTTGTCCCCGATGCCGCAAAGTCATTTGCCACCGCAACCGATTCAGGTCGCCCGCCGCCGACCAAACGCCGCGCCGCGCCCGGTGCGCCGACAACCGCCAAGGGTGCGGCAACGGAGCCCAGCAGTTCCCCCGTGGTGCCGCCTGCCTGCTGGCCAATCTCTGCACCCACACCGGAGACAGCAGACAACCCCATATCAGCGGCGGCAGTCGCGCCGGGCCTGCGGGCAGCTTGTTCAACCGCAGGCGCAACCAGCCCCCGGAAAGCCCCGCCCTCCTGCGCTGCCCGCTGCGTGGCGTTGATAGCGTTTGCGCCCTGCCCCGCCCGGCCAATAGCGGCAACAAACGGAACCGACGCACCCACTTCTTCGCCAGCACGGCGAATGACGCGCTCTGTCATATTGCGGGGCCCGTCTTCCGGGTTGATGAAACCCGCATCGCGGAAACGGCTCATCACCCAATTCTGCCCCATAAAGGGCTCATCGCTAACCGGGATGCCGACCAGATCGGCTGCGAGGTTCACAGCAGAAACCGGCGTCCCGATTGCGCGCGCAAGCCCTTCATTGATACCCTGCGCAGCCTGAGACACCGGGCGAGCGGCACCCTCCACAGTGCGACTGCCGCCACCATCGATACGCGGAGCGGCGGGCTGGTCCGACTCTCCGTCGTCCAAAACAAACCCCGGCGGCAGGGCTGGCGCGGAAGACTGGTCTAGCACAAATCCCGGAGGCAGGGCGGGTTGGCGCATCACATAGGCTCCCAACGACCATTCCTAAGGACAATCCGCTCGCCCGTTTGGGGGTTGGTGGCGGTTGTTTCTTGCGCTTGGGCGGGTTGAGACACCGGCTGATCTAGCCCGTAGTCCTCATAGGCCCCCCGGCTTTGAGCCCGCATGGATTGCTCGGCACGCGCACGCGCGTTCGCCTTCTGCCGGATGACCTCCGGGCTGTCTCCGGGTTGCGGGAAGTACACGCGGAACTCAGAGGCCATTTCATCCACACCGATGACCGCGCCGGATTCTCGGCGAAGATTCGCCCTGATCCAGTTTTCACCGGCCTGCCGGTAGCGTTGCCATTCCGGCGGCAGAGTGCGCGTCGGGCGGTTCCAAAGAAACTCCGGCACTCCGTTAAAGTCCTCTTGTGACTCCACGCTCTGGATGATTTGCGCCGCGTCATTCATGCGGCCCGCGAAGCCAGCAGCTTGGCTCTCCGTCGCGTTGAACACGCGGTCTTGGGACCGGCGGGCAACCTGCCCTGTGCGGACATTGTATTGCACCACGTCCGAGTCATCGAACCCTGCCCGGCGCGGATCACCCGGTGGCAGCGTCACCCAGTCGGGTTGATTGCTTTGCTGAGAATCCAGGTCAAGGCGGCCGCGTGCCGTATTGGCATTCATGCGGCCCGTCTCTGCCTGATAGCGGTCGATCCCTTGATTGATCGGCGCGTTCGGGTTGACCGGGCCTTGCACTTGCCTCCCGCCTTGGAAGCGCGAAAGAACCTCGCTTTCACCCTGCATCTGCGGGGCGTAGGCATCAAACACGCTCTGCGCTTCCAGAACGCGGGAAGACAGGGCTTCAATGATGGCGTCCGAGCTTTGAGGGTCTGACAGGAGCTGTGCATAGCGCATGATTTCCTCGTCAGGCGCACCCGCCGCGCGAAGCTGCGGGGCCATGCTCATCAGGGCTTGACCGCGCTGGCTGGTCTCCACGCCACGCAAAGAGTTTGCAACCTGCCCGACAAGACCGAAAAGCTGCTGCTGCCGGGCGCGCTGCTGTTCATCCATAGCCGCGACTTGTTGGCGAAATTGCCCCATCAGCTCCGCATCGCCAGAACCCATTACCATTTGTCGGGCGCGCTCCAAGTTCGACGGCCCGCGCGCCTCGCCAGATGCACCACCAGCATCAAACCCGGCCCCCGGCTGGTCCGGCTGCATCAGAAGCGCGTTCACCTTCCCGCGCGTGTTCTCAAGGCCGATAGCCCGCTGCCGGTCATCCTGGTCCTGCCGGAATTGACGGCCCGCCATGAAAGCGTTGATCACGTTGTTCGCTGGCATGTCGCTCTCCTAGAAGCCGAATTTGGGCTTGGGCTTGTACCCGGCAGAGCCTGATCCGCCCCAATCGAAAGCGCCCATACCGTAACCTGCCGCCGTGCCGATACCGCCCCACATGTCCGCGTTGGCCTGCCCGCGCGCCTGCTGTGCCGCCATGATGGCGTTGGCGCCTGCGGTGTTGTTGGCCATCACGTTCGCGCCGTAATTGCCTGCTGCCGTCGTGAGGTTGTTGGTGGCCTGCGACATGGGCGCGCCGTTAAGAGCGTTGAAATACAGGCTCAGCGCGTTCTGTGCGGATCGGTTGCCCGCCTCCTGCACCGCCGTCTGCCGCACCCCGTCATAAAGCAGGCCAGACGCGGCAAGGTTCGCATCAATCCGGTCACGCTCTTGGTTGAACATCGTTTGAGCGAGCGGGTTGAAGACCGAGTTATTGAAGTTCGACGCGCCCGGAAGGCTGGGGTCAAACAGGTTGGCCGTTGCGCTCGTGGTGGCAGGCGCATCGGAATTGAGCGGGATCGTCGCGGGAACGTTGGTGTCCTGCACCGGCAGCTTGTTGGCGGCGAGGTTGGCCGCAGCATGCCCGCCCATGTTCGCGGCAGACAGTTCGGGGAAGCTCTGCCGCATCATCAGCGCGTTTACAGCCGCGCGGTTGCCGTCATCGAACGGACGCCCCGTGTCGCGGTCAAACATCATCGGGCTGCGGTTCACCGGCTGGTTGACTTGCCCGTATTGGCCGGCCATCAGGGCGTTGACATTGGGAACAGCGTTAGTGCCTCCGCCGCCAGCCTGCGGTGCAATCGCCTCGATCCCGAAAAAGCTGTCACCGATGCGACGGCGCGCAAGATCGGATTGCCGGAAGGGCTCGTTAAGGGCCGTCTGCTGGTCGAAGATATACCGCGCAGTGGCGTTGTTGTCCGCCGTGGTCTGCTGGGCCGTTTGGCTCGCCTGTCTTGCGGCGCTGCTCTGCGCGCGGGACGATGCAATGGACGCGCCAGCACCGATAGCCGCACTGCCGATGATTGCCGCCGTGGTTCCGATAGCCATCAGGCAAGCTCCTTGAAATAATGGCTTTCACGCAGGGCGTAGCCTCGCCGGGCATACATCGCGCCCATGACCGCATCCGCTCGGTCATTCAAAGCCAGGTGAACCATGATGACGCCGCAAGCGCCCTTCTGTGCGGCCCATGCCTCGAACGCGTCCAAAAGCTCGCGCCCGCCCTTGTCAGCGAACCAGAACGCTTCTTGCGCGATCAAACCGCCGCCAAAGTAGATTTGCGAGAGAACCCCGCCCAAAATGCCCGCGCCGTTGAAAAACAGGCAGGCATCCTCGTTATCAATAAGAGCCCGAACCGTCTGTTCCGTCGCGTCCCGGCTGAAAGGCCGATCCCGCCAAGGGCTAAGCGCGTGGAAGCGCTCACCAAGATCGAGGATTGCCGGAATGTCGTCATGCGTGGCGGGCCGGACCACTATTCGCCCGTGCGCTCGGAATAGCTGACCACATAGTTGATGCGGTTGGCCGTCGCGCTCACACCCTGCAAGCTCATTCCGCTGTAAAGGACGATGCCCGTCAAAGGCACAGACACCAATTCACCCAGCGCAATCGACGAGCGCCGGAAAAACTCATTCGTCACCCCGGCAATGCCGCCATTGGGAACAATGTAAAGCTTGGTGTCCGTGTCAGCCTCTTCGCCAAACAAGGCCACCTTGGACAGTGTGATTGTGACGTTGGACCCAGCAGACACGAGGGTCCCGGCAGAGGCGGCAAGCTGCCCCTGCGCAGTACGAGATTTGAATGCCATGATTTAGCCTATTGGGTTACGTCAGCCGCGCCGACATACTCAAGACGGGCGTCCGCGCTCGCGACCGTAAGCGTTGCGGTGCCTGCCGTTCTCAAAAAGGAAAGAGACAGCCAGTAGTCATCCAGATCAGAGCCGGAATAGCCCCACAGGCTCTGCACCTCGACCGTGGAAGACCCATCATTCAACACCCCGCTCGCATTGGTGTTGATCTCCCCGGTCTGGATAATCACGCTGTTCAGATTGGTGTGCAGATCGCCCTGGGTCTGCGCGAGGTAGATATTCCACTCCCACGTACCCAAGCCGGTCGCCACCGTGCCAGAAGAAATCCCGATGTGAGACGTATCGAGGAACAAGAGCGCGGGGTTGCCCACCTGCGAAATCTGCACCTCCAGAACAATCTCTTCCGTCGAGAATGTGCTGACGTGATCGGAGCCCAGCGTGTCCACGCCGGTTGGATAAGCGATCTTCTTGTTGGCAATCGCCGCCGTGTCGGCAACATTGCTGTCCACAATCGCATCCGTGCGCGCCAGTTCGCCCAGCCCCGATAGTGTCGTCGCAATCTCTGCCCGCGCCTCATCAAGCGCCGCCGCGACTTGCGCCCGCACACCCTCCACAAGCTGCTGCATTTCAGAGGCCGGGTCCTGAACCAGCGCCAGTTGCGCGCGGGTCACTTCGTCCAGCTCCTGAATCGCCGCCGCGTTCTCGGACGCTTGAACAGCAGCAATCACGCTCGCGTCGTAAAGCGCATCCTGCCCCTGCCCGCCCATTACGACTTGCAGGCTCTCAAACCAGCGCTGCCACTCAGGATGAAGCGGCGAGCCGTCCACCGTAACAGGCGTCCCAAGCGGAGGCAGAGCGATGGGATAGCGGAAATTCCTCATACCTTCGCCCTGTTGGCCACCAACCCTGTCACCGTCACCGGAACCGGGTCAGACACCGCAATCTCGATCATCCCGGCAGGCGGCTTGAAACGCCCCAGGCTGTCGAAGAAGCACACCCAGTCATATTCGCCGATCTTGCCGAAGGAGCGCTGGACCTCATTGCTCCACGTCAGGCCGTTCGTTGACCAGCGCAGCATCACCTGCGGGTCCGAACCCTGCCCGGTGATCAGACCGACGCCGGGCTGCACTTCAACCGTCAAGTTTGAAATCTCAGGCCGCTTGTCAGATACCGGGAACAGGCATTGCGCCACCCGCCGGACATAAGACCCGTTGTGCTTGTAAACGTCCCGGTCGAGGCGGTAGATATCCCCCGTTGACCGATCCCCGGCAAAGGCCAGCCCGAAACAGTTGATGAAGTCATGACACAGGTACCGCGCGTTGTTCAGCTCCTTGCGGCGGTGCCAAAACCCCGTTGACTGGTCAAAGAAGTAATCCCCAATCCCCGGCAGGTGCAGGCCGACAAACTGATGCCCGCCCCACTGATGCGAAGACAGCCGGATCAGGCTCTTGTCGGATACGTCCTCTATAAGCCGTTCAATCGGCGGCGTGCTGACAGGCTCGATCCCCGCAGCAGCCCGGTAAACCCGCCCGTCATCCGCCACCACGTAAAGGCCGAAATCCGCCTTGGTGATGGCTTGATTGCCGACAATACCCGTCTGGATCAACGCGCTCGGACGCGGCACGAAGGGCACATCTACATCACCTGTCGGGCTGTAGCCCCGGATGGTCTGCGTTCCCAGCGCCCAGACCGTTTCTTGCCAAACTTCAATTCCCAAAAGCGGGTCGGCCTCATCCGATGACGTGGCAAACGCCGTGTTCGCTACCGTGGTAGGATCACCCGGATCGGAGAACCAAAGCCGCCCGCTGCCCTCTTCCGCGTACAGGTGACGCTGTGCCAGCGTGGCAACGTCAATGATATTTCCGGTCGCCGCCCCAACCGTGATCGATGTCAGCGAGCCCGTCACCGTGTAGGCCGTGCCGCCCGCCGTCATCACCATGTCAGACTGTGACCCGGCGAAGTGCGCCTTGTCCGTCCCGGTCACCGTGCCAATCTCGGTTGGCGTTCCCCCGCTCGTGACCGTGTAAACCTTGGTTCCAGCGCAAACCACCATAGCGCTGGACAGAAGCCCGTCGCGCTGGGCAAAGCCCCGGATGGCCCCGTTCAGCCCCGTGGTGAAGCTGGTCAGGCCCGGCGTAGGCAGAAGACGCGCCGAACGGTCGGCCCGATCCGGCGACGCTTCCGCAAACCAATTCTCCAGCTTGACCGCCGGATAGCCGTAGTCATTGCTCTCATACGTCGAGAGGCCAAGCGGGAGATATTGCATTAGAGGCGTTCCGTTCTCGCAGGAGCGCCGCTAGGAGCGCGCGCAACCAACGCACGAAGCTCGCGCTTGGCGTCCATGCCTCGCGCCGCATAATTCGCGGTTTCAGATTCCGCCAGAAACTCAAAACTGGCCTTGCCCGCGATATAATGGGCAAGCGGCGTCATGACCGCGTCGGGAATCGCACTGGTCTCCCAATAAGCAATTCCCTCAATTTCAAGCGCGCCGTGCTCCGCATCCACAACATCGCCCATCGTCTCGCTCTGCCATGCCGATGCGGATTGCCCCTCCGGCAGAACTTTCAAAATCCGCAGACTGCGGTTGATCAAATCAGCTCGCGTCTTCGCCATCGTCTTCGGCCTTCCTGGGGCGTCCGCGACGCGGCTTGACTTCCGCGAAGTGCGCGTTTCCGCGAAGCTTAATCACGGCGCGCTCATCGCTCACCTCTTCCGGATCACCATTCAGGGCGAACAAGACACCAAAAGCCTCGATCATTTCCGGATTGCTCGGATTTTCGCCGCTCTCGCGGGTGCGCGAATCTCCGATAAAGCGAAATGCTGGCATATCAGCCTCCTTTGTTGGGAAGGGGCGGGCCGAAACCCGCCCGATCCGTTAGGACGTGCTTGCGTCCTCAAGCAGCCCATAGACACAAAGGCGGATATCACCGGACGTGCCCGTTGCGGCATTGGCCGCAGGCGCACCCGTGATCAGGGTCTTGGAGCCGTACTTGTAGCCCAGGCCCGCAACCGCAACGTCATTGGACGCCGTGCCCGCCTGACCAACGGTCGAAGCCGCAAACAAGCGGTCTGCGTCATCCGAATCCCCGATGTTCAGGGTCAGCGTCGGAACGCCGTTGGTGTCCAGGTCATCGGCCTCAAGGAAGCCGCCCAGAACCCGGAAGTTTTTCGGCACATAGCCAAAATTCAGCGTGTCCGAAGTCGTCAGTGCAGCCGAAGCCGTTACCGAGAAATAGAACGCTTTCATGTTCCCGCCGATGCCATGATCAGCAATCGGCGCAGTCAAGTAGTTGTCAGCGCTGTAAGTCGCCATCGTCTTTCCCTTTCTGGAAAGAGAAAGGGCGGCACAATGGCCGCCCCGTTCTCAGATCATGTTATCGGCTTACGAGTCCGCAGCCGCAGCGAAGTAGTGCGTCAGGACGCCGTGCTGATAGCCATTGAAAGCCATCTTCTTGACGCCCAGCAGCTCTTCAATCGCAACGCCAGGACGGAACTTGTAGTCCTTGTCCATGTCGCTGCGCGGGGTCGGCATTTGACCCCAGGCAACGCCGATAGCCGCCTGACCACACAGGAACACCGGGCGAACGTCAGCCGAGGAAGCCCCGGTGCCGTCCAGCCCCGCATCCGTGGCGTAGTCGTCGATCTCCGGCGCTTCGCGGTGCAGAATGCCGTCATAGATCAGATCGCCGTCTTGGAAGAGCGGATTGGCTTCCACGTCACGCGGGCGAGCCTCACGGTTCGCCTGTGCCATCGTGGAGTCCGCTTTCAGGTCACGGAACGTGCGCGAACCGTGGAAAGCGACGAAGTACTCTTGACCCAGCTTCGACTTGAACGGACGAATGTGCGGATCGGCGTTCTTGGCACGGCGCTTGGCCAGCGACATGGACGATACCGTACACTTGTCATTCGTGGTGTCGCAGTTCTGCAGCGAGGCCGAATGGTCATTCGAGGAGTTGTTGCTGATCAGCGCACCAAACAGGATGCGGTCAGCATTGGCGGCAAGCCAAGCGTCCTTGTTAGCCTCCGAAGCGGCGTCATAATTGACGACCGTATCCCCGGTGGTCACAACCGAGAAAAGCGCCTTGATGATATCATCGCGGAGCTTTCCAGCTTCCCATTCACGCAGACCAGCCTTGGCCGCATTGAACAGGTCGATTTCGGTCTTGTAGGACGTGGACTTGGGAACGCGCACGCCATTACGCCGCCAATCAACGGAGATAGCGCAGTTGTAGTTCCCCAGCTCCTCTTCGAAGCCGTCCAGGATTTGGCTACCCGAACGCCCGTCACCCTGCAGACGCGGGATGAACGGAATATTGATCGTCTTGCCAGCCTCTTCCTGAAGCTCGTGCTTGGTGACGATAATATTGGACGGGTCTTTGCCCATGTAACCGGAAAAGCCCGACTGGCGGATATATTCCGGGATGTACTTGTTTACCCACTTCTGGACTTCCAGAGCGGATGCGAGCTGAGTTTCAGCCATTTCGATCACCCAAAGAGTTGATCAAACACCTCGTCAGTTGTCGGAACATGGTTCGAGGCGCTTGCGGCGCTGCCTTGTGCGGCCAATGACGCCGGGGGTTTGCGTTGGCTGGTTGCCGAAACATTCGCGACCGTTTCCGCCTGCTGTGCCCGCATTTCCTCTTCCCACTGCTTGCGCAGTTTCGCCTTGTACGCCTCCAGATCGCCGCCAATCTCGGCAACAGTCTGGTTTTCGCGGTAAAGCTTGAGGAGATGCGCATACGGGTTGCGCTGGCGTCCAAGAGCCTGGAGCTGTTGCGCCATGACCGGGTTGGACATGGCTTGCTCTTCGGCCCACTTTTGCGCTGCATCAACCAGCTCGTCGCCGTGATGCATCCGGGCCAAGTCCTCGGACATTTCGATTCGGTCTTGAATGCGCTGGCTTTCCAGCGATTGATGGAAGCCATCAAGATCGTCCAACGGATCGACCGGCTTCCGCTTTTGCTGCTGCTCCGCGCGGAACTGGTTCAACTGGCGCTCAAGCTGTTCAGCCCGGCGCTCTGCTGCTTCCTGCTTTGCAACAGCCTCTTGTCGCTTCTCACGCTCCGCAAGGTGCGCGGTTAGAGGAATGTGCTGCCCATGTTGGGACTCGGTTTCCGTTTCCGGCTTCGGCTGGCCCTTCGCCTCGTTCGCCGTCGCCTCTGACTTGTCGGCCTCTTTGGCCTCGCTCTGCGCCTCTTCCGCAATCGGGGCGTTCTGCTCCTCGATCACCTCTTCGCGCGGCTCGTCACCTTCCAGAAAATCAAGCGGGTCCTTTGTCATGGTGTTCCTCTCGACCATATCGGCGTCGTCCCGTATCGCCCGATGCCCGGCGGCGGCTTGGCCCGTGCGTGGGCCGGTCGTATCGCCCGTCAAACCCGGCGGCGGTTCGCCCTTTCAGGCATTAAAAAACCCCGTCAAAGGACGGGGCTTGTTGCGAGACCTGACCACCACCCAATCCGGGGGCTGGCTTGCGTCTCGAACCTCTTTCATGGTGCGCGCACGGTTCAGATCAGCGTCCGTCTGCGTCTCGACCACTTCGGCCTGCGTCTTTTGAACGTCCGCCTGCTTCTGCGCCATCTCAAGCTGGGCCATGACCTGCTGCAGTTGCGCCTGCATCTGGCTCATCTGCTGAGCCGCAACCATGCCCTGCTCCCACGCCTCAAGCAGCTCATCCTTGTTGCGGAAGTCAGACGCTTTCAGGAGGATTTCACCCATCACCTGCGGCGGAATGCCCGCCTGCATCAGCATCGGCGCGAACTCTGCCAGCTTCTCGAACTGCTCACCCTGCAGGACCGTCAGGTCAGGGCCGGTTGACAGAACAATATCAACGTCCAGCTCCCCAACGTTGAACTGCTCAACCTGCCCGGTTTGCGGGTCCATGACCGGCTGATTAACGCCAACAAATTTCGGCGCGTCCTCATTGTCTGTAACCCGGACCCAGCGCGGCGCGGTCCAATATTGCTTCACGCGATGCCAGATCGCCCGGTAAACACGGATGGTCCAGTCATTCAGCCGGTCAAACAGCGGCGAAAGCTCCGCAAGGCCCGCCTGCTGCTGCGCAATAATCGCGCGGCCCGACTGGCTCTCAGTGCCCTTGCCCTGCAGGCTGGCGTTCGGCCCCAAAAGGTCGATCTCTTCCATTGCCTGCTGCAACAGCGTGGCCTGCCCCTGGCCCTGCTCTCCCGCCTGCAGCAAATCCCACTTGGACCCACGCGGGATAACCACAACCCCATCCGGGCGCGCCAGCTCATCACGCATGGCGTCCGGATCGGTCGTCGCCCCCTCCTCCACGACCAAGCGGCGCTGATCCACCCAATGAACCAGCTTTGAGCGCCGGTGATTGATTTCGTCCTGCGCACCCTTCATGGACTGCACCAGCCCATAACGCTGCAGGTCACGCTTCACGTAAGCCGACTGCGGCAAGATCGGGCAGACCGTTCGGCCCTTGTCGTCCACATATGCGCTCTCGCTGTCTTCCAGCTTCTCGCCGCCGATGATCAGGGCATAGCGCCAACCATCGTCCCGGTAATACATCTGCGCAACCTGAACACGCTTGCGCTTGCCATCCACCCACGATGTACCGTCCGGCTTGTCCTCAAGGTCATCAATGAAGCTCTTTGCCCCAGCCTTGACAGCCGCATCAATCTTGTCCGCATAGTCCGGCGCGAACCGCTTGGCCGCGTCCAGGTCCATCCACTTCACAATCCCATGAAAGCGCGCGTCAGAATAATCCGCACGGCGCGAGCGCGGGTCTGGCAAGTACTCATCCCACGGGATATGCCGAATGACGACATCTTCGTCTTCAACAACCACCTCCGCCGCGCCGCGCCCCTCAATCAGCATGTTCTCAAACACAGCCGACTTGATTTGGTCGAAGCTATTGTTATCGACCACGTAACGGAGAACGTCCGTTGCTACCTCACCGGATTTTTCATCCATCGGCGTGCGCGGATAAGCCTTCGGATCAGTGCGGGTGCGCTGCTCAACGCCAATGACACTATCCACCTTGCGCTGAATCCGGTTGAACACCGTGTCAGGCTGGTTTCTGGTGGACAGAATGCCCTTTTCAGCGCGGGACCATTGCTCGCCGTCATAGTAGTCGCGAGCAAGCTCTGACGCCTTGGTTTCGTCCTGTCGCGCATCAATGCTTTCGCGCACAAACCGGCGGAGCGTGTCAGCGGTCAAACCGTTCGCCATCCCGTGGACCTCTTCGCTTTCGGTCTGTACCGATCAACCGGGTTTACCTGCGGGGCTTCCTCTGGCGGCAGAACGCCCGGCCAAGCCTCATCAATCGCGCGACCGACCATGCCAAGCACATCAACCGCGTCGTCATTCTTGCCCGCTGGGAATGCCGAACACTGGTCAAGCACCCGGTCCCCTTGCGGGCCTTCCATTATGGAAACCTTGCCCATCGCTGCCCGCGCCTGAATCGACCGGGCTCGCGTCGGCTTGTCGTGAATGCTCGGCACCCACTCCATGCGGCAGTAAACACGCCGCTCATCCATTCGGCGGCGAAGCATCGGCTCAATCGCTTTCTGGATTACGCCAGCCTCACCGAACCAAGCCAGCGGGCTATGACGCTCGATCATGTCAAGCTTGCGCTCTATCCAGACATCGGCGCTCGTCTGCCCAAACCACCAATCAACCACATAAGCCGTTCCGTCCGGAGCAACCGCCACAACAGCGTGCTCCGTGAAGTCCCCGCCGTCTGCCGTAACCGCGTAGTCCGAGAACCCGTAATACCGACAATGCGGCGGCTCGTGTTCGTGCCTCTTGAACCAAGCCCGCTTGAAAAAGCTACCTTCGTCCGGTGTCGGGTTCTGCTGGTACAGCGCGCCCCAATCACGCGGACCAATCGCATTGCGGATGCGTTCCAACGCCTCGACCGGATAGCGCTCGGGCCACAGGGCCTCACCCGCGTCATCAATCGCAGGCAGGATCAGCTTTTCCCACTGATCGCCGCCCTTGGCTTCCTTCTCCAAGAGCCGCCCGGCAAGGTCATCCTCGTGCCAGCGCGTTTGAATGAGGACAATAGCGCCCCCCGGCATCAATCGGGTGTAGGCCGTGGACGTGTACCAGTTATAAACCGCCTCGCGCGTCGTCTCGCTCTCAGCCTCCGCTCGATCCTTCACCGGGTCGTCGATCAAGAACACATCAGCGCCGCGACCCGTAACCGCAGTGCCGACGCCCGCCGCCGCGTACCCACCGCCAACAGACGTATTCCAGCGGTTCTTCGCCTTGCTATCCGGCGCAAGCCGTGTATCAAACAACCGCTCATATTCCGGGCTGTTCACAATGTTCCGAACGTCGCGGCCAAAATCCCCCGCAAGGTCCGAATTGTACGACGCGGCAATGATCTCCTTTTGGGGGTTTCGCCCCATGTACCAGGCGGGAAAGCGACGGCTCGCCAATTCAGACTTGCCATGACGCGGCGGCATGAAAATCATGAGCCGGTCGCACTCGCCACGCTCTACCCGCTCAAGCCCCGCAGCAATCAGCCGGTGATGCGTTGCCGCCTCATAACGAGGCAGCGTGTACTCAGTGAACCCGATCAGGCCCCGCCGCGCCTGCCGCCTTCGGAGCAACTCCGCTGCGGCCTCCTGCGGCGATACGCTCAAGCTCTGCATCATTCAAACTGTCCGCGGTCTGGTTCGTGTTCTTGTTTTCCGTGCGGTGAACCAAAAGCCCGTTGATCTCGGCCTTGGCCCGGACGGCAGAAACAACCGCGCTGGCCTGCCCGTTCTCAATCGCCAGACGCATCGCAGCGTCCAGCTCCTCGGTGAGAGTCTGAATCGTCACCTCGGCCCGGATCGCGCCTCGCTCCTGGATTTGCGCAACCCGTTCACGAATGTTCACGTCAGACCCCAAACGGCTGGCCGCGCTCTTGTTGTGCCTGTATCCCGCGTTCACATACGCTTGTTCCTGCGTCTCCCCCTTCGCAAGCTCTTGGGCGAAGCGTTCATGACGCGGGTTTTTCAAGGCAGACATCAGCGCGCAAACCCATAGTCGTATTGGCGGCTGTCAGAGCTTCCAGACACAAGGATGACCAGCTCTTTGATGCTCCCCGCCGCAGTGGTTATGCGGTGCTCAACATAGCCGGAGCTATTGGCACTCAGCGTCATCGTTGCGGTTGTCGTGGTGTTGCTGGCAGATGATACCGTGACGCTCGTTGCGTCATTGGTCACACTGGAAATGGTGTCGCTCTGCAGCCAGTCAGACCAGTCCACCGTGATCGGAAGGCTTTCGTCATCATCCAGGCTAATACAGGGAAGCCCGCGCACCTTGCGAAATCCCCGGCACACAAAGCGCCCATTCTCCAGAACCTTGACGATGCGGTCTGTCATGCGTCGCGCTCGTCTTCGCCGGGTTGAGGAACACAAACGGCTTGCATGGCGATAACGGAGGGCTCTTGCTCGATCTGTGACGCCGCCTCTGCCGCAGCTTCCATGCATTCGGAAAGAGTCAGGAAGGCCGCGTTGTGGCGCATGGGGAACTGGCGCTCCTGCCCGCCGTCATTAAGCAGAAGCACGACGATCAATGCGAACATGGACGCCTCCGTGAGGGGGTAGCGCGGCCTCTCCGGTCCTGGTTGGTCACGTCCGAGAGTGTGGCCGGGGCCGCGCTGTAGGTTTTGGGCCTGCAACCGCCAATGCGGGCGAGGGAGGAACCGCAGTCAGCGGGAGGCCCAAACGCAAAAACGGCGCTGAGCCAGAGCCCGCGCCGCAGTAGTTCCAGTCTGAATTTCTGACATCATACGCTAGATGTTGTGGGTGTCAAGGGGTCACTCCTCATCATCATGGTGAAGCATGGCGTCTTGCAGCATCACCGCGCCACCCAGCAGCGCCGCGAACTGCCGCTCTCCAAACCATGACAGATTGATTTCCGGCCCTTCATCCGTTCGCGCCACCAGTACAACGGCCAAATCTGCCACCTCTCCGCTCATCGTGCGCGCTATGGCTTCATCCAGAATTGATTTCATCCTGTCCCGGTCATCGGTGGAGGATGCGAACTTAACGACCTCGGTCATGCTGCCGCCTTCCCGAAAACCAAAGGAGTGAAAGCCGCGATTGCGAAACCGTCTCCCGAAAGAACTCTTCGTTCCAGATCCTGACAGCCTTCGCGGGGTTCTTGAGCATTGCCCGGCGGCGACGCCATGTCATTTCAGTCCTGCGGTTCATGCTGCATCCCTCATGTCGATGCGGAAGAAACGGGCAAGGGCATTCGCCCCGGCCTGCAAATCACTCAGGCTTCCCAGGAGCTGCCGGAATGAGAACAGGTTCGCCACCGCCCGGTGTGCGTCCTTCCCCGCTTCCATCAGGGCCCGGTCACAAGCGCTGTAGAATGCCTGCGTCTTTCGCTCCTGCTCCTCACGGTCTTGCTCGTCAGCGCCAGCCGTTACCGGGTCATCGTATCGCGCCGTGGTGCGCTTGACGCCCCATCCTGCTGCCCGGCGAAGCGAGAAATACCGCTCCAGTGCTTCCCGCTGCGGATCGCTCAGGCCGGGGATGTAGCTCAGCGGGTTGCCGACCTCTCCGCCTTGAGCCTGTGCCTTGTGCGCTGCCATCTCTGGTGTTGGCTCTACCCGGTCAGCTTCCCGGCGGGTTTGTGCGTCATCCCGTTGCGGGCGTCCGTTGGGTTCCCGCTTGCCGATCTTGCGGGGACGGCCCTTGCTTCCCTTACCCATTGTTGGCTCCCAGTGAAACGTCTTCGATTTTGCTGACCTCTTTTGCGTACCGG
Organism: uncultured Maricaulis sp.; assembly: GCA_965242785.1. Classification (GTDB taxonomy): domain Bacteria; phylum Pseudomonadota; class Alphaproteobacteria; order Caulobacterales; family Maricaulaceae; genus Maricaulis. The sequence continues at coordinate 1,755,872 of CBDETA010000004.1, read as the reverse complement.
CTGCTCGCGTGGTCTATCGCCTCCTGCCGCGTCTTGTACTCGGCAAGGTATGGTCCCCATTGCGGCTCGAAGCGAAACTGTGGCCACGGCATCGGAAAGCACTCCCCAAAGCGGTCTCGCTCTTGAACGCCCCAGCTAACCTCACCGCCGTTGCGAGTGATCTTCACCACACGGTAATTCCCGCCCCAGGGGGCCGACTTGTCGAAACGGTCTCGGGCACGGAAGCGGCTGGTTGCGACGTGGTATGCCAGCCAGAACGGGAGCGCTATGCTGCCGAGAAATAAGAGGCTACCCATTGTTGGCTCCCTTGGTCCGATCAGATGAAACAAACGTCACCTCCATCGGCCCTTTCAAAGACCAGTCCCATTCCCAATCTCGCCCGGAAAAGCCAAGGCCCCGATCAAACGAGACGCCCATTTCCTCGAACTTGTTTTCAATCTCCGGCAACGCCCCCTTGGTCAGAGCATCAAACCCCGCCCGTATGTCCGTGCCGTTGCGCAGCCTGTCCTCGCTAAACCGCACCCGCACCCATACCCGCTGACCGGGCCACACAACGTAGGGCCGGTGAGCTGCCACCCAGCCCTTGAAAGCACGCCATTGACGCTGAAAAAATCCCGGATACATGGCGCTATTCATTTTCAGCCTCCTCATAAGCTTTCGCCCTGGCCTTGCGAGCCATCCCGATTACGGCCCGTAGCGCATCAGCTAGTTCAGCCGGTTGCGGCAAATCCGCATCGAAACCTTCATCAAATGCCCTGTCAGATAGAAGCCAAGCATCAGGACCCGCAGCATCAGGGCCACAAGAGGCATGGGCCGAAACCGAGCAAACCCCGCCGGACCACCACCAGCCCGGCAGCTCATCGCGCATTTGCGCTAAGACTTGTGTGAGGCTGTCAGTGTTCACGCTCTGCCACCGGCTCGCAGGGGCTTGCCCCGAGGACACGGAGCCGTAGGTCGCTTCGACCTCGTACATGGAGCGCATCGCGTCAATGACAGCCTTCGCGGTCTCGTCTATCGGAATGTCCGGGTTTGCCGTGATGCCGTCGCGAGAAATCTTGAATGTCCAAATGCCGCCTTCCGCGTGAAACACCACTTCGCTGGTGATGCTTTCGTCGGCTGCCGTATCAAGCCCGATGCACTCCCGGCCCACGGCCAGCGCGAACACGGAGCCGTAGGACATACCTTCTTCACTCATCACGCTGCCCTCCTCTTGGCTGCATAGCTTTCCGGGTAGAAGGTCAATCCTTCCGCCTCCAACGCCCCGGCAAACACTTCCTTGAATTCATTCTCCCGGCTTCCGGCAACACAGGCCGACACCGCCCCGATCCGCTCCACGGCAAACCTGCCCAGCCATGACCGAAGCTTGATTTCCGAAACCCCCAGCTCTCGCGCCTTCGCCAGAAACCGCCCCTCTGGCGTGTCAGGCAGGTCAACGGGCTCAACGCTTACCGGGGCAGGCTGTGCAGCATCAAGCCAAGCCGTGAACCGCTCGTCTTTCAGCCAGCGATGCAGCGCCGGGACGAACGCCCCGCCGTCCTTCGTCGCGTCCGGTGATCGCAGGTACAGCCCCACAGCCCGCATCACATCAGCGTGGTCATGGGCTTTCAGGACGCGGGCATATTCGGCTCGAACCTGCTTGACGGATGAGCGCCGCCGACCGGGTAGCGGCCATGCCTGCCAAATCTCATCCACAGGGGGGGGCTTTTGGACCCCTTTAGGGGTCTTTTTAGGGGGGGTATTATTTTCTTGAAGGGGGGTATGGGGGGAAACTTCTTTTGTCACACCCGTTACGTCACTTGTTACGTCACGCGTTACGTCACATGTGACGCTTTCGGCCTGTTCCTCTGCCTTGCGCTGGCGATAGCGGGCTTGGCGCTCCGCACCGGATGAACGTGGACGGGACACGCAATCCTCTTCCATGCTCTCAGCGATTTGCACGATAGCCTCACCGGACAGACCGGCCTCGACAAGCAAGCGGAGGGTCTTTGCGCTGATGCTCATTCCTCCGCCTCCTCGCGTGCCTTGACGGCCATGCGTCGGACGTGCTGGCGGATGCCGTGAATGACGGTTGTGTGATCCCGACCGCCAAGGCGACGGCCAATGTCCGGCAGAGACAATTGTGTCTCGCGTCGGGCGCGGTACATCACTTCATGACGCGCCAAGACGATGTAGGGCCTATGGGACCGGCCCATGATATGCTCCGGCGTGATGCCGTGTTTCTCCGCGACCTCGATCACAATCTGCTTCAGTGTGGGCCGTTTGTTGCGCTCCTCGACACGGCGCCAGAACAGGCATTCGTCAAACACCGCTAGTGCGCCCGCGCGCTCGTCCAAGGTCAGCGCGTACATGTCGCACCTCCCCGCGTCCGGGGCTTGCCCTTGGGGATCACAATCCCGGCAAGCGTTCCGGTCTTGGCCAGCTCTTTCAGGCACCGTTCACGGAAAGCATCAGGGCAGATGCCCGCCGCATTGCACACGTCCCGGCGGGATCGTGCCCAAGCCCCGTATTCATCCTCGATGAAGGCGATGGCATTGCGGCGTTCTTCAAGGGTGAAGTTGTTCAACCGCTTGGTCTCTGGCGTGGTGTAGGCGGCTTGCGCATCGTCCAGCGCCTGCTCCAAGACGGCGCAATACAGGTCCCGCTCGCTCATGTCGTCACCTCGACTTTCACGCATCCGCCGGGGATGGGTTCGCCAAAGCCCGGCGTGTAGTTCACTGCAAATTGGCTATCGTCTATGCCGGTCACGTCAGCGATGGCGTCCTGGCCGGACTTGAACGCAGTAATGGCGTTGTCCCGATCCCGGCGGCGCTTGTCCGGCGGGTGGAAGGTGATCGTCAGGGAAAGCGTGTCACCGTCCATCCGGTGAAGGCCTTGCGCCAGCGCTTCAAAGCCGCACTCCTTGCGGTAGGCTTTGGTGAGACGTGCCCGCACCATATGGTGAACCTTTCGGTTCGGGTTCAGCTTTGATGGGGGATAGGGAAGGCGGAGGATCATGCGGCATCCCCATCAAACCGGATTTGCTCTTGAACGGGCTTGGGGGCGGGCTCATCAAACAGCCGGGGCTGCTTGTAAGCTTCTTCGATGCGCCGACAGGCCACGTCAAAATATTGAGGGTCCAGCTCTATCCCGGTAAACTTTCGCCCGAGATTGACGCAAGCAACGCCTGTGGTGCCAGAGCCCATGAAAGGGTCGAGGATGGTGATGCTGTCGGTAAGCCACTTGATGCACCACTCCATTAGCGCGACTGGCTTTTGCGTGGGGTGCTGCTTCCCATCCTTTAGGGCGAGGGCGCGCGGATAATCGAAGACGCGGGCGGCGTTATTCTGGTTCGTCCACGCAAGCTCGCAGTCGGCCAGTGAAAAACTGCGCTGACCCTTGTCCCAAACAAGCCACCGCATAGAAGGCGGAAGCCAGTCTGTGAAATAGTTTCCGCCCCACACGATCTGATGAACGGAGCGCCCTCTAAACATCTCGAACGCCTCCCTTGGCGGGCGATCCGCGTCCCACTCGACTTTTTCGCGCCAAGGACTCCAACCGTGTTTGGTCGAAAATCCCCCCCCCCGGCCATAGTCGATCCCATACGGCGGATCAGTCACCACAGCATCGAACTCACCCAGCCCCGGCATGACCTCCAGGCAGTCGCCTTGATAGAGCGTGCAATCCCCGATGATTTCCTTGCGCTGATAGCTCATGACCGCCGCTCCACTTCACCGTTGAACTTGCGCTTGAACCCGCTGGCCTTGGTTCCGGGCATGGGGCGACCGGACAAAGGCTTGTATGTGCCGCGTTCTTTGGCTCGCTCACGGCGGGCGCGCTGGCCGGTCTCGCCAGCTTGGCGCTTGGCCTTGGCGTGGATGCCGGACCACTCCGCCGTTTTCGCACCATGGCAAGGCGGGCAAAGCGGCTGAAAATTGGCCAGCTGTTCACGCTCTGCGGCGTCGGTCTCATCCACCGCCATCCGGCGCTCTTTGATGTGGTCCCATTCGACCTCGCCGGCCTCGATCTTTGACCCGCATTCGGCGCACTGGCCGTTGTGGGCTTGGAACAGGCGGGCCTTCTGGGCGCGAGTGAGCTTGCGGCGCTTAGCCATCCCGCATCCCCCGCTCTGCCAGCTCGCGCGGCAAGCCGTTCACCAGATCGGACAGGATCGGGTAAAGCGTGGTGTTGGCGCGGGCGCTGAATACAGGATCACCGACACGGGCGTTGACCTCAAAGCCGCGCGCCTGCCAGTAGCGGTTAATTGCGACAACCGCCAACCGGGCGTCCGTCAAATCCATTCCGCGAGGATCATTGCCCATGACGTGCCCCCGTTTCCCAGCGCAGCGCCGCCGTGGTGGCGTCTTGCAAGGCTTTCAGGTGAGGACGGACCTTGCGGTGATCCCGGCGGGCCTTGCGGATATTGGCAAGGGCTTGGGCGCGGGCCGCTTCAAAGAGATTGGGGGAAGTGGAGCCAGTCATGAGGCGACCCCAAACTTGAAGGACGCTGTCAATATCACAAACCCGACGATAGCAATGGGGCTTAGTAAAAGCACAACACCCCAGTCCTTACCGCCCGACAGCCAAACGCAAAACTTCGCCCACAAGATGAGGGCAAAGACCACTAACCCACCCAGCAAGACGCTAAGTGCGGCAAGCCCGAAGGCACTCAGCCAAGTCATCACGACACCTCCCGCAGAGCAGCGGGCCGGACATTCGGATTGATCCCGGCAAGGCGTGCATACTTGGCGCGCTGTGTGGCAATCTCCCGCTCTGCGGCGTCCAGAGCCCGCACAATGTCCAGAGCTTCGCGCGGCTCGATATCCGTCCCGCCATGCCCATCAGGATCAATGGCAGAACGAACCGATTGAATGACGCGATTGGACACGTCAGAGACAGAAGCCATGTCCGCGACCGGGTCCTGCCGGGTGCAGACCTCCACATCTGTCAGCTTGGCCCCATAGGCCCGCCAGATCGGCGCGGGCCGACCGGTCAGCCGGACATATTCAGCATCCAGAGCCAGCGCTTGCGTCAGCGAATAGGGCGAGTAGTTGGCCGCGTCCGCATCACAGGCCGCATTCACGCGACCAGCGCTTTTGCCAATGATTGCCGCGCAAATGTCTGCACCCAATTCATCACGAATGGCTGCGCAGGCTTCCGGGAAAGAGCCCGGCACACGGGGTTTGACAGAACTCATTGGATGAAACCTCCTCGCGTTTCAATGGACGATGCCCCGCGAACCCGCGCACACTGACGCCGGGCTACACGAGGGCAAGATTGATGAGGGCGACAATCCCGGCGCGTTCCGACATGGCGGCGCGGCTGCACAGGATCGCTATCGCAGCGGATCGGCGCGCGGACAGCCTGCCGACAAATGACCCGGAGCGGGCGTTCCAGATCGCACAAAGCGACTTGGCGCTGACGCGGCTTGCCCGGCTGCATGGCCGGAGGCTTGGGTGAAATGGGGTGCGCCCGACGGCAGGGATTTGGCGAGGACCGCCGGGCGCTCGCGCCAAGGGGGCAGGCGCGATCTCGTAAAAAAACCAAGCGGCCATCAAGCAGCCGCATTGCCGCCGCCATCGCGACAGGTTTTGTCCCTCCGGTATGCGAGACAACATGTTCGCATAGGGAGGAACCATGCCATTCACCGCAGAGATTCACATCAGCACGCCGCCGAAAGCCGAATGGCGCGATGATCGGATGCATATTCACATCACAACCGGCGACCTCAGCTCTACGCGGGTTCTCACCCGACACGCCGCCGTGGGCTTGTACATGGAGCTGCAACGAGAGCTGGCCCGCAATGAAGGCATCAGCCCGCGCGAGCTGTGTGTGCGGCTGGCGGGCGGGCACTAGGCCGCGTCCTTTTGAGCGGGCTCAAACCATTCGGCGATTTCGATGCCCAAATCAGCTTTCATCTGAAGCATCAAATCTTCGCCAGGGCGGCGAACGCCATTCAGCAAGCGCCAAGCGTGGGTTGCACTGCAGCCAAAAACCTCTGCGAGGTCGGCCGGCTTCCACCCACGATCTTGCGCAGCCGCCACAAGCTTCTGGGTGCCGATAGTCATGGGCTTTGAATGTTCCATACCCGAGACTTACCAAACTGGTAACGGTCTTGCAAGCGGCTATTTACCAACATGGTTATGGCGAGAACCCGCAACGGGTCGGCATAATCGGCGCATGGCACACTACCTTGTTGAATGGCGAGAGTTCCGCGGGCTGACCCAAGCCGAGGCTGCAAGGCTGGCGGGCTGGGCTCCGCCCGTTCTTAGCCGCCTTGAGAAGGGCGAGCGCAAGCTTCATGCTGACCATCTCAAGGCACTAGCCGCCGCGTACCGGTGCGAAGAATGGGAATTGATCGGGCGCGACCCCAGCCAGGGGGCCGATGTTGTGGACATCTGGTCACGCATCCCCGCATCACGCAGAGAGCAAGCCCGGCGAACGCTGGAAAGCTTCACCGAAAAGAAGGCGTAACCACTAGACACGCCAAGGGATTACCAGACGGGTAATTTTTTGCTTGCCTTTGTCGTTACCATACTGGTAATGTTCCCTCACACGCAGAGGAGACGCACCATGTGGGCCACGACGCTCAACAAAATTCGGAAACACGACCCTTGCTCGGACGGCTGGGCAAAGCTGCTCAAGCACTTGGGCAAGTCCAAGGCCGACGATGAGCCCGTGTCCATCATTACCATTCTGGACAGTAACGGCGTTGATGACGCGCTCTGGGCTCTTCGTGCCGTGGAAGGTCGCGACCGGGAAATCCGCCTGATGGCCTGTGAATTTGCAGAAGCCGTGCTGCCCATCTTTGAGCAGGCCAATCCCGACGACGACCGGCCACGCAAGGCTATTGAGACAGCCCGCCGCTTCGCAAACGGTGAGGCTTCAAAGGAAGAGCGGGACGCCGCACGGGACGCCGCATGGGACGCCCAGTCCGAAATCCTCCGCCGTTACGCCAGCTAGGGAGACACACCATGAGCCGTCACACCTACACTTGGTCGCCGTCACTGTTCGGTCAGACGCTGTTCGACATTGATGTTGAGCTGGACGTTTTCTTTGATCCGGACGGCGACTGCATCAGCGTCGAAGGCGTCTTCATTGACGGGATCGAGCTGACAGCCCTGCCCGCCGATGCAGAGGCACGCACCGCCCTCTCTGCAATGGGCGAACAAATCGCCCGCACTGCGGAAATGGACCGGGAGTTCGCAGAATCCGTCGCTCTGGCCGAGGGCTACACCTACTCCACACGCGGCGGCACTGATCCCGATGCGGGCTGGCGCAAGGGAGCGGCAGCATGAGCGCCCTCCCCGCCACCCTGTCACCCAACGCGCCGGTCTGCACTCAGGCCCTGCGCTTGGCTCAAATCATCCATCACGGCATCGAGCTTTCGACAACCAAGCCGGAACGCATGGCCACCGGCACGATCCATGGAGAGCCCGCCAGCTTCTGCGTTGAACTGGATGGGGCGCTGTATCGGGTCACGGTGGACTTGGAACGCAATGCACTGCGCAGCGAAGGAGAGGCAGCATGACCAGCGAGAAATTCACCATCAATTTCAGGTGGGGCTGGAAGCCCAGTCTCACGGTTGAAATCGAATGCGAGGCCAACGCTTCAAGGGGTTTCAAAATGGGCTTGGCTGTTCGGGCGGCGCTGGAAAGCGGTGCCGACCTGAGCGGTGCCGACCTGCGCCGTGCCGTCCTGAGCGATGCCGTCCTGCGCGGTGCCGACCTGAGCGGTGCCGACCTGCGCCGTGCCGTCCTGAGCGGTGCCGACCTGCGCGGTGCCGACCTGCGCGATGCCGTCCTGCGCGGTGCCGACCTGAGCGGTGCCGACCTGCGCCGTGCCGTCCTGAGCGGTGCCGACCTGTGCGGTGCCGACCTGCGCGATGCCGTCCTGCGCGGTGCCGACCTGCGCCGTGCCGACCTGCGCCGTGCCGTCCTGAGCGGTGCCGACCTGTGGAATGCAACTGGTAACTCTCGCGAGGTCCGCACCATCCAAACGGATCGCTGGGTCGTCACCTACACCGCGCAAGACATGCAGATCGGATGTCAGCGACACCCCATTACCGATTGGTGGGCGTTCGACGACGAGCGCATCGCAAGGATGGATTGCGACGCTCTGGATTGGTGGGAGCGCTGGAAGCCCGTTCTTCGTCAGATCGTGACCGAGCTGTCGCCCGCTACGCCAGCTGCATCCCGCGAAGGAGAGGCAGCATGAGCCCGCACGAATGCTACTGGTGCGGCGATCAATCCGCCCCGCTTCGCATGGAAAGCCCCGGCATGGGCTGGCGTGAAGATCAATTCTCCTGCGAGGCGTGTTTCACCGGTCAAGACGATGGCCCCTGCTGGGATGAGTTGGGTCCGGTTGTGAATGCACAAGAGGGAGAGGCAGCATGAGCAAGGCTGGATATACGAAGGGGCCTTGGCGGGTCGAGGAAGGCACCACACTGGTATGGGGCGCTTGCGATAACCAAGACACCACCGGCAGGGGAATGGGCTACCCAGTCGCTGAGGCTCGCGTCTCTGGGATAAGCCCGTGGGCGAAGGGTCGCCCAGATAGGGATGAGGGCAAGGCCAACGCCCATCTGATTGCCGCCGCTCCTGACCTGTATGAGGCGTGCTTTGAAGCGCTGGCCTTCATGGAGCTGACCAACGTCACCGGCAGTCTTCCCGATCAACTCCGCACTGCCCTCAACAAGGCCCGTGGTCTTAATGGAGGTGGGGATGAAACGCCCGGTCAAAAGCTGATCCGATCAGCTCAAAGCGCCCGTGCCGCCCTCTCCACCCGTAAAGGAGGTGAGTGATGGTTGGCTCTCCTTCGGATCGCTCCGTGTCCTCGCCAGAGGCTGCGAGCCGGGTTCTGTCCGCTGATGAAGCGTTTGCTCGCGATATTCCGGAAAGCGTTCGGGAGGACGTTTTGCAGCGGATTTTCGAGTCGCTCTACGGCAATCCGATGGATGGCGTGATCATCCTCGACCATGACCGTTTTGACGCCATCAACTCGCGCGCCCAAGGCACTATTAAGGTGGGTGGTCGAGAGTTCTGGTTCTATGTCGAGGATGGCAATCGGAACGGTTCGGTCTTGCTCGGCTGGGAAGATGGCGGCGAGCCAGAATACAGCGCCCCGTGCCTGTCCCGCAGTGCCCTTGCCCCCCCGCTTCAAACAATGGGTAAGCACCTAGAGGCCGGGCAAGCGGCTTTCCTGTTGGCAAAATGGGACGCCATGCTGTCACAGCCCGACGTGGCCGAGATCCCGACAAGTTACGATTACGACCGGTTCTTTCAGCCTGGCGCGAAGGTGCGCAGCTATTGGGCTCAGCGCGCCGCGATGCGCGGGTTCGAGCTTACCGACGAGGCTACAGCCAAAGAGCGACGCGCTCGACTCAACGCGGCTCGCAGCGCCAGCGAGGACACGCAGCGCAGCGAAGCAAGCCGCCACCAACACACAGGAGAAGAGGGATGACCATTCCGGTTTGGGCTATTTGCCTTGGCCTGACAGCAGTCGTGTGGGTTCCGTTTTTGCGACACGAAACCCACGACTGGGACATTGCCGGGGCTTTCATAGCCGTCCTCACGGTGTGCGCCATCGCGACTATTTGGATTGCATACATCGCCTATCTGATCGGGAGGGCGGTGGCATGACCTTCCTCGAATGCTTCGGGCTTCTGCTGCTCATCGGCTTCAACGTGTCGGCCCTTGTCTGGCTGATCACCGAACGCATCACCGGATGCACCAAAGACGCCAGCATGATCGCCTCGCTCGCCTTCCTGCTGACTGCCGTTCTCTTCATCACAATCCAGATTTTCGGAGGCTGACATGGGTTACATCAATCACATTCAAGATGCGAACCGCCGGGCTGATGACATTGCTTGTCGCTTGCAGTCCATCACACGCGGGCTGGGCAGTGCAACGTTTGCCATGGCAAGCCCCGTCCGGCTGGAACTGGTGCATGGGCATATCCGGTCCCTGATCATGGTTGCCTCTAGCCTGCTGGAGGACGTGGAGAGCGCCACCAAATGCGCCAAGGCCTTCGCAGCGGATCGGATCGCAGAAGACGTACAGGCCGAACTTGATGCCTCCGTTCGGGGTGAAGTGGTTCGCCTTCCTACACGTGTCCGGTCTCTTCCGGGTGGAATTGATGGGGGTGCGGTATGAGCCCGCGCGACAAACTCCGTCTGCGCACTTTCTGGGCTGAATGGTCTCTACCTGCTCTGGCTGGTCTGGCCTCTGCCCTCACCATCGCAACCCTGGTTTTGATCCTCACCGGGTCAACCTGATTTCTCCCCCGACTGGCCGGGGGAATGTCTCACGCCCCCGGCCACTTTTTTGGAGACTGAACATGAACAAGTACCAAGACGTAATCGACCAGATCACCCGTCACCTGTCGCTGGGCGACTTCGCCGACCTCATCGAGGCGTATGCGGACGCGTTAGAGGCGAACGAGCCAATGGCAAGGTCTTCCATAGCATCCGCTCGTGATACGGCCGACGCAATCCGCTTTCTTGACGATGACTGAACCGACGCACCCACTTTTTTGGAGGTACACATGAACCGTTCCGAAAGCCTGACCAAGCTGGCCGAAGCTCTTGCTCTGGCGCAAGCCGAAATCGAAGGCGCTCGCAAGGACAGCACCAACCCGCACTTCCGGTCAAAATATGCCGACCTTGGCGCGGTTTGGGATGCCTGCCGCGTCCCGCTGACGAGACACGGCCTGAGCGTGGTGCAATTCCCGCGCTCATCTGATGGGTGTGTGGAGGTTGAAACCATCCTGATGCACAAGTCTGGCGAATGGATGAGCGATGCGCTTCGCCTGCCGGTCAGCAAACAGGATGCGCAGGGCTACGGCTCCGCCATGACCTACGCCCGCCGTTATTCTCTGATGGCTGTCGCTGGCATCGCCCCGGAAGATGACGACGGCAATGCCGCTGTTGCCGGGTCCGCCCCCGCGAAGTTGGTCACCAAGACGGCCCCGCCGCGCGCCAATGTGGCAACCGAGGACCGGCTTGATTGGGATGACTTGATTGATCCGCCTGCCGGGACCACGCGCCGCAACGCTGCCCAGTCTCGCGAGGTATTCAAGCCGCTGGCTGAAATGGTCGCCGCAATTCTCACCCCCGAGGATGGGCTGCAATGGGCCAAGGACAACGCCGGGGAGATTTTCTCCCTGTGCGATGAGGCCCGGCACCACCTGCGGGACAAATACAATAACCGCATTGAAGACCTCATTCTTGAAAGGAGCGCCGCATGATCCCGAACGATATTCCCACGCCGGACGATTTTACCCATGAAATCGGGGCCCTCGAATGGGAGGCCAGCGAATTTGATGGCGTCGAAATCACTCACGAAAACGCCCCGGCTGTCCGGGACGTAATCGCCCGAGCAACGGCGCTGGCAAAGCGCATTGAAGACGCACGCAAGACCGCCAAGCAGCCGCACCTTGACGCGGGCCGCGAAGTTGACGCGTCCTTCAAGCCGCCCCTTGAAAAGGTCTCCGGTATTGGGGCGCTCGCCAAGAAAATCCTGACGCCATATCTGGCAGCAGAGCAAGAGCGTCAGAGGGCAGAAGCAGAGGCAGCGCGGAAGCTGGCCGAGGAAGCCGCCAAGGCTGATTCTGAGAACGCTGCCAAGGCGGAAGCCGCCGCACGTGAAGCCGAACGCAAGGCGCAAGACGCGGGGCGGGTGGCGTCAAAGAGCGGGCTCGCTCGGGCTGTCAGCTTGCGCACGGTTCGCCGCGCTGTCGTCACCGACGCAAAGGCCCTTGTCGCTCACTATGCGGCTCATCCGGCAGTCATCGAGGCCGCTGAAAAGCTGGCAAACGCGGACATTCGCGCGGCCAAAGGTGCCGCCGTTGAAATTCCCGGCATCTCTATCGAGGAAGAGAAGGTGGTCGCATGAGCGGATCAATCAACAAGGTCATCCTGGTGGGCAATCTTGGCCGGGACCCGGAAGTGCGCCGGATGCAGAACGGTGACCCGGTGGTCAATCTGTCCGTCGCCACGTCTGAAAGCTGGCGCGACAAGAGCACGGGCGAGCGCAAGGAAAAGACGGAGTGGCATCGTGCGGTGATCTTCAACGAACACCTTGCCAAGGTGGCCGAGCAATACCTGCGCAAGGGCTCCAAGGTCTATGTGGAGGGCTCCCTGCAAACCCGGAAATGGACGGATCAGGACGGGCAGGAAAAGTACGCCACCGAGGTTGTCTTGCAGAAGTTCCGTGGCGAGCTGCAAATGCTCGATGCGCCGCAAACCGGCGGCGGTGAATCCGGCTCTGCCATGTCCACCGGTCACGAGGAGCAGGAAGACCTGTCTCGGAATGGCCTTGACGACGAAGTGCCCTGGTGATGGCCCGCACGCTCTACCTCAAACGCGCCGGGAACGGGCTATACCCGTCTGACGGCCTGTCTGATAGCGACCTGTCCGACATTCCGGCAGGCCAGCGCATCAAGGCTGTCATCACGCAGCCGCGACGCCAGAAGCCGCACCGGCTCTATTGGGCAGCTATCAAGATCGTGTCCGAGAACACGGAGCACCCGGTCTTGTCGGATCGGGAGCGCTTGCACGACCTCGTGAAGATCAAATGCGGGTATGTGCATCTGGTCCGGTCCAAGGGCGAAATCATTCAACTGCCGGGCTCCATCGCCTTCGACAAGATGGACGAAATGGAGTTTCGGGCCTTTCTGCAAAAGGCGCTGACCTTCCTGTGTGACGAGGTGATCCCCGGCTTGGGCGTTGCCGCACTGGAAGAACAAGCCCGCCTGATGATTGGTGACCGGAGGGCCGCAGCATGACCCGCCAGCTTATCCGCCGTTGGGTTTGGTCCCTGGCATCACTTGGAACGCTGATCGTTTTCGCGGTCGGGGATTAGCCTGCCACATAAGGAACCATGACATGAGTATGGAAGATGTGATCGAGAAGGCGCTTGGGCTTGAATGGTCCCGGACGGCCTTTTGCAGCCCGCTTGCAGAGTGCGCGCCCCGCATGGCCGCAGACATCGCCCAAGCCCTCCAGTCAGCAGGATATGGGAAGGCACGACAAGACTACGGCAGGGCCGCAGATCAGCTCATCGAAGACCTGCTGGTGATTGCCTGCGAACATGGCTTCGTGCCGGATGACGATTTCCACGCTCAGGTTTCCGAATGGCGCGCGCTGTCCGCTGAAATGGCTCCGGGCCGGATAGACAGAGACCGCTTTGTCGACCGCGTGGTTTTGGGCAAATGGCAGATTGAAAATGCCGTCCATGAAGACGACTGCTGGCCGGAAATCGAAGCGGAAATCTTGTCCTGCGTGACCAACAATGCAGGAGAGGAGGCGTGTGCTGATGCGGCTCGCAAGCCGGAGGCTGAGGACACGCAGCCGGAGCGAAGCGAAGGCCACCACGTCCTACCTGATGAACTGGTAGAGGCTGTGCGGTTTGCTGCTGCCGTGATCGACGGGTGCCTTGTGAATGACGAGGACGCGATGAATTCGATGGAGGCTGCGCGCAATGGCCTTCGCAAAGCCCTCCCCCTCCCCCTCCTACTCCCCACGGAAGAACAGGTGAGGGCTGATGAACGGGAGAAGTGTGCGCGGGAACTGGAGGCCAAGGCCGCGAAGATTGAGGACCAAGCGCGTGGCCTTGGCTTAGGGCCGAGCGTTGAAAACCTTCTCAACACCGCCACCACCATTCAATGGTGCGTCGAAATGCTCAAGCGTAGAGAGCGCTAATGACACCCGCCCCGATCATACTCCCAAAGATCGGGTTCCGCGCTCATGAAGCGGCGGCGTTCATTGGCGTGAGCGCGTCGAAATTCCGGGCGCTGGTCGATGCCGGGCAAATGCCTGAACCGCGCCGCATTGATGGCTGCGTCATCTGGCGCGGCGATGAGCTGCTTGCCGCCTTCAATGTCCTGACGAATACTGCGCCCCCTGACGAGGAAGACCCTTGGGGGGACGTGCTGGATGGCAACAATGCGGCTTAGATACGTCCAGACCTTTCGCGACCGGCACGGAAAGCCCCGATGCTACTACCGCCGCAACGGTCGCCGCGAACCGCTTCCCAGCGACATCAATTCCCCGGAATTTCTCGCCGCCTATCAGGCGAAGCTGGCGCGGGATGACCAGGCCCCCAAGAAATCGCCCACAAAGGCCCACAGCTTCGATGCGCTGGCCGCGGCCTACTTTGCCTCGCCCGATTTCAAACGCCTGCGAGCGAGCACACAGCGCGCCTATAGGTCATGCCTGCGCGGCTTTCTGGAAGAGTATGGCTCGCGCCCGGTTCCGCCGATCCGCTACAAGCACGTCAGCGCCATAATCGGCAAGATGCACGAGACACCGGCGGCGGCGAACAATCTCCTAAAGCGCCTGCGCCAGCTATTCGCAATGGCCAAGCGCCTGGAATGGATCGAGGCTGACCCGTCCGAAGGCGTGAAGCCCTACCGCATTGGTGAGATCCACACTTGGACCGCAGATGAACACCGGGCCTTCATGAAGCGATGGGAGCCCGGCACCATGCCGCGTCTTGCCTACATGGCCCATCTACACACCGGGCAGCGCAAGTCCGATATTGTCGGCCTGCCCATGCCCAAGACGCGCGAAGACGGATTCAGGCTCACCCAGGTCAAGACCGGCGTTCGGCTCGACCTGCCCTGTCCGCAGGTTTTGTGGGAAGAAATCGCCCGGCACGAACGGCGGGTGATGCTGCTGGAAACCAGCTTTGGAAAGCCGTTCACCGCCAATGGCTACGGCAACTGGTTCCGCGCCCGGTGCGAGGATGCCGGACTACCGGAGCGCTGCTCATCGCATGGCCTGCGCAAGGCCGCTGCAACAGAGCTTGCCGAGGCCGGATGCACGGCAAAGGAAATACAGGCGGTCACGGGCCACACATCGCTTGCCGAGGTCGAACGCTACACCCGCGCGGCAGATCAAAAGCGACTCGCCCGGCGGGCCGATGCGAAACGAACCGGGACCAAAGAAGTGGCAAACCCCGGATCGTAAGTGGCAAACCCCACTGAAATAAAACGTGATTTTGGGGTGGTGGTGAGCCCGCAGGGATTCGAACCCTGGACCTACTGATTAAAAGTCAGTTGCTCTACCGGCTGAGCTACAGGCTCCCCTGACGAGGAGCGCGGAACCTATACGCGCGATTCCACAGGGTCAATGCGGCTTTGCCACCCGATTTCAGCATTTTTGATGAGATTTCGCCGCAATCCTCAGCTATCCCGATGCGCATGAGGGGAAGATTGAGTCTTGCAGCTTGTCTCGGGGTGGCTTTGTGCGCCTCGGCTTGCTCTTCCACCCGGGATGCCGCCGGCAACACGGCCAGCATCGCCCGGAGCGAAACCGCCGACGCGCTCGAAGATGCCGTCGGACTGCCGCGTGAACGCCCCGGCCAGATCATGGTCGATGAAGGCGATGACACCGTGCCCACCCCCTATGGCGGCGACGGGTCGCGCCGCCGCTGTTCCACGGTCGCCCGTGACATCGCCCGCCTGACCGTGGTCCTGGGCCCCGACATCGAAGAGGAACAACGCCTCGCCGAAGAGGCCGAGCACGAGCATGACAGCTGGTTCGGCCAGGGCGCCCATATCGCCTCCCAGGCGCCGGACGCGGCGGCTGATGGCGCGCGCAGCCTCTACCGCTCCACCATTGTCGGCCTCAATCCGGTGCGGCCGGTGATCCGCTTCATCGGTGGTGCCGGACGCATCGAGCGCGAAGCGCAGGAGCAGCGCGACATGGCCCAGCGCCGCCGCGCCTATCTGCGGGGCCTCTATGACGGCTTTGGTTGTCCGCAGGTACAGATGCGCCAGGCCTTTCAGGCTTATGGCCTGATTGCGGCAGAAAACGAGTAATTCGGCCACAATTCAAACTATTACAATTTTTAAATGCAAGCATAGGGAACAAATCTGATCTCCCGCCCGTTGAACAGGGCGTACGGCTTGCCGGAATGACCCGGCGTCGTGAGAAAAAGGGAGATCGATATGCTTCTGAATACTCGTAAGACCCAAGCCGCTGTTCTGGCCGCCCTGCTGGCCGGCACCACCCCCCTGGCCTTCGCTCAGGCACAGACCCAGGACCGGGATCAGGACGTGATCGAAGTCGAGGGTGAGGCCCATGCGCCGGCCCGCAATGAAACCATCCAGGACAATGACCTCCTGCGCACCGTCGCCGAGGCCTGGGACAATTCCGACCTCGACCGCGCCCCCTATACCGATGACCACCACTGGGTCGGCCTGCGCGTGCAGTCCTCCGATGGCGGCCGGATCGGTGAGATCGAACGGGTCCGCCTGACCGCGGATGGCGAGGTCGATGCCATCGTCGTCGAGAGCGGCGGCTGGATGGATATTGGCGGCCGCGAGGTCCTGATCGAGCCTTCGGACTATTCCTTCGCTCCGAACGGTGACCGTCCGATCGCCGTCCTGGCCTATACCCGCGCCGAATTCGAGGCCCTGCCGCGCTTCAACGAGGATGCGGCGACCGAATTCCCGCTGTCGGACCAGGACTATGGCGACAATGAAAACGAGCAGGAGCTCGATGACGGCCCGTCCGGTTCGTAACCCTCCCCGATGAAGGGCTTCGCGTCCCTCCCCTTGCTGAAATGAAGCCCTTCCGCGCCCCCGGCTGCCCCGCCGGGGGCGCACTCTTTTTTGCTTCCTCCCCATGCAATGGGGAGGGGGACCGGCCGAAGCCCGAAGGGCGAAGGCGGGTGGAGGGGCCGCCGGGCGCAGCCCGGCGGAATGCCTGCAACGGGCTCGGTCGCCACGCCGCCTGCGGCGGCGCCCCATCGACCTCGCTTCGTTCGGCCACTTCCCCACGTGCCGTGGGGAAGAAACCTCTACCCCAGCGCCCGGTAGAAAAACGTCGTCGAGCAGGGCGTGCCATCGGGGAAGAGCGCATAGTCCGGCACCGGCCCCACCTCGATCCAGCCCAGCTGGCGATAAAGCGCGTCCGCCGGAGACCCGGTCACCGTGTCCAGCACCAGCGTGCGCAGCCCGCGCGCCCGGGCCTCATCCTCCAGCGCCAGCATCAATTGCCGCGCCACCCCGCGGCGGCGGGCATCGGGCGACACCATCAGCTTGGCCACATCACCGCGATGCGGCTGGTTGTCCGGCAGGCCGATGATCAGCTGCACCGTGCCAAGAAGCGCGCCTGTCGACTCATCTCGCGCCGTCCAGATCAGCCGGTCGCCCGCGTCCACCTTATCGGCAATCCCAGCCCAAAATGCTTCAGCCTTCTCAAGTCCGAAAGGTGCCATGAAACCGATCGAGGCCCCGGCCTGAACACAGGCGGTGAGGAGTTGGGAAAAGTCAGCGAGTTCGGTGCGCAGCACATCGGCGGAGATTTGTTCGATGCGCTCCACAGCCCCTACCTCGCGCGTTCGGCCGCCTCGGCCTGGCCTTCTTCCCACTTCGCCCGGAACTCCCGCCGGAAGGCCTCGAACTCCCCCGCCGCGATGGCGGCGCGCATGCGCGCGGTCAGGTCTTCGAAGTAGGCGATATTGTGCCAGGAGAGAAGCATGGCGGAGAGATATTCCCCGGCCCGGAAGAGGTGGTGCAGATAGGCGCGGGAATAGTCGCGGCTGGCCGGACAGTCGATCTCCGGATTGAGCGGCCGCTCGTCCTCGGCGAACTCGGCGCGCTTGATATTGATGGGGCCATGGTCAGACCAGGCCTGGCCATGCCGGCCGGAGCGGGTCGGCAGCACGCAGTCGAACATGTCGACCCCGCGCGCCACGGCTTCGACCAGGTCGATCGGCTTGCCCACCCCCATCAGATAGCGCGGGCGTTCGGCCGGCAGGTGCGGTGTGGTGAAGTCCAGCACCTCGCACATCACCTCAAACCCCTCGCCCACGGCCAGACCGCCGATGGCATAGCCGTCATAGCCGGTCTCGATCAGCTTTTCCGCGCTTTCCCGGCGCAGATCCTCGAACACCGATCCCTGGACGATCCCGAACAGGGCCTGGCTGTCGCGCGTGCCGAAGGCGGCCTTGGAGCGCTGGCCCCAGCGGATGGAGAGTTCCATCGACTGGCGCGCCTCGTCCCTGGAACAGCCAAAGGGCGTGCACTCGTCCAGCTGCATGGAGATGTCGGCGCCCAGAAGGTCGGCCTGGATCTCGATCGAGCGTTCCGGGGTGAGATTGTGTTCCGAGCCGTCGATATGCGAGCGGAACTTCACCCCCTCCTCGGTCATCTTGCGCAGCTTGGACAGCGACCAGACCTGGAAACCGCCACTGTCGGTCAGGATCGGCCCCTGCCAGGTGGAGAATGTGTGCAGACCGCCCAGCCGCTTCACCCGTTCCGCGCCCGGGCGCAGCATGAGGTGATAGGTATTGCCCAGGATGATGTCGGCCCCGGTGCCCTTCACCTGGTCCATGTAGAGCGCCTTCACGGTCCCTGCCGTGCCCACCGGCATGAAGGCCGGCGTGCGGATATCCCCGCGCGGGGTTTTCAGCACGCCGGTGCGGGCGGCACCATCGGTGGCGTGGATCTCGTAGGGGAAGGTCGTCATGCGCTCCGCTCCAGAAGGCAGGCATCGCCATAGGAGTAGAAACGGTATTCCGAACGGATGGCGTGTGCATAGGCGCGGCGCATCACGTCCAGCCCGGACAGGGCGCTGACCAGCATGAACAGGGTCGAGCGCGGCAGGTGGAAATTGGTCATCAGCGCATCGGTCATCGCGAACTCATGGCCCGGCGTGATGAAGATGTCGGTGTCGCGGCTGCCGGCCTCGATCACGCCGGGGCCACAGGCCAGGCTCTCGATCGTGCGCAGCGCCGTCGTGCCGACCGGGATCACCCGCCGCCCCTCGGCCTTGGCGGCATTGATCGCCTTGGCGGCCTCGGCCGAGACCGTGCACCATTCCGCATGCATGCGGTGCTGGTCGGTGTCCTCGGCCTTCACGGGCAGGAAGGTGCCCGCCCCCACATGCAGCGTGACATGGGTCGACTGGACGCCCGCCGATTTCAGGTCGGTCAGCAGCCGGTCCGTGAAGTGCAGACCCGCGGTCGGCGCGGCGACAGAGCCGTCCTCGCGGGCGAACAGGGTCTGGTAGTCCTCGGTGTCCTGCTCATCCACGCCGCGTTTGCGGGCGATGTAAGGCGGCAGCGGCGGCACGCCGGTCGCGGCGATGGCCTCGTCCAGGCCGGCACCGGTGCGGTTGAAGCGCAGGCGCGTATCGCCGCCTTCCGACTTGCCCGTGATCTCCGCTTCCAGTTCGCCGAAGCGGATCACATCGCCCACGCGCAGACGCTTGGCCGGGCGCACGAAAGCCCGCCAGGTGGAGGCATCAACCCGCTTGTGCAGATTGACCTCGACCCCGACATCCCCGCCGCCCCCGACCGCACGAGCCGGACGCGTGCCGTTCAGCGCCGCCGGGATCACCCGGGTGTCGTTGAACACCATCAGATCGCCTTCGCGCAGGATGGCAGGCAGGTCGCGCACGCCGCGATCGGCCAGCTCGCCCTTGGCGTTGACGTGCAGCAGCCGCGCCGCATCCCGCGGACGGGCCGGGCGGAGGGCGATACGCTCTTCAGGGAGCTCGAAGTCGAAATCGGATACGCGCATGGCCGCGGTGTCTATCTTTCGCCTCACACCTTCGCAATCTTTGCACTGTAGAGACTTTCCGTCCGCCCGCAGTCAGGTTTCCCGGTTTGCGTCATCCTTTCATCGCCTTGCTTGCCCTGGCAGCGTTTTCCGGCCTCGCCCTGATCCTCTGGGCCGGGGCCCTGTCGCCCTGGCTGGATGCCTTCCGCCAATTCTGGCCGCTTTGGATGATCCTGGCCTTTTTGGCGACCTTGCTGGTCTGGCCCAATCGCGAGACGCGCGCCCGCTGGGGCATGCTGATCCTGCTCATCGCCATTGCCGCGCCGGGCGCTCCGGAGACTCTGCGCGCGATGAACCGCGCCGACCGGCTCAATGACGGGGACGGGCTGGAGATCCACATCGCCACGCAGAACATGTGGGGCCGCAATGCGACGCCGCAGCGCCTGGTCGAGCGCCTGCCCGAGATCGCGCCGGACGTGCTGGCGTTGCAGGAATCCTACGGCAATTCGCGCACGGCCGGGATCGAGCTGGCCAACCTCTACCCCCACGCCGCCCAGTGCCGGTCGACGCGCATCCTGACCCGGTTCGAAATTCTCGACAGCGGCTGTATCGAGGCCCCCGGCCCGATCGACTGGGCCACCGCCATTCCCTGCGAATGGGAAGTCCCGCCGGCGGTCTGGGCCCGGGTGCAACTGCCGGACGGTTCAGACGCCGTGCTGGTCTCGGTCCACCTGACCTGGCCGATCCCGGGCGATACGCATTATTGCCAGGCCCGCAATCTCGGCCTGGCCCTGGCTCAGATGCCGCAGGAACGCATGATCGTGCTGGGCGACTTCAATGCCGCGTCGCCGTCCTTTGCCCTGCAGCGCATCGCGCTGGGACTGGGGATCGAGCGCCGCTCCATCGGCATCGCCACCTTCCCCTCCCAGGGACGGTTTTCCGATGGCGGCACGCCGATGCCGATCGATCCCATGCTGGTCGGCATCGACCACATCTTCGCCGGACCGGACTGGCAGACCGTGCATGTGGGAACCGGGCCGGACACAGGTTCCGATCACAGGCCGCTGATGGCGACCCTGCGCCTCCGGCCCTAGCGGCCCGTCAGCCAGGCCCGGGTATTGGCGACGATCTGGAACACGGCCAATGCCGGGATCGCGATCAGGGCCGTGATGGCCGGCAGAAGCGCCGGCTGGGCACCCAGCGCCGCGAAAAACAGGGCAAACAGGCCCAGGCCCAGGGTGGGCACGACAAAGCCGGTCGCCCACACGAAGTCCTGCCAGCGCGCCCGGTGCAGACGGTCCCGCACGCGTAGTGCCAGCCCGATCCGGCCGGCGCCGATGCGCCCGGTCGCCAGACAGACCGGCGCGCCCAGAGGCAACTCCTCCAGCGCCCGGGCCGTCTGTTCGGGCAGGACCAGCCCGGTCACCACATGCGCTCCGATCCGCACCGTGTAGCGGTCAAAGGGCGGCAACAGGCTTTGCGTGGGCGTGATGCCACAGAAGGGACCGGAAAAACGGGCCATGTTCACCTCATTCAATTCCGGCATCCTGCCCGCCAGGCTTGAATCCCCGGTGAATCCGGACAGCAAAAAGCCGCGGAAACCCGGGTTTCCGCGGCTTAAAGCATGTGGCGTCAGAAAGACCGAATCAGGCTTCGACGATCGACGCCTTGACGATCTTGCCCGGATTGGCCGGCGGCTCGCCCTTGGGCAGGGCGTCGACATGCTCCATGCCCGAGATCACCTCACCCCAGACGGTGTACTGATTGTCCAGATAGGGCACATCATCCAGGCAAATGAAGAACTGGCTTGATGCCGAATTCGGATCAGCCGCCCTGGCCATCGACATGGTGCCACGCTTGTGCGGCTCCGGACTGAATTCGGCCGGAATATTCGTGCCGGACCCACCCATGCCGGTGCCGTTCGGACATCCGCCCTGGGCCACGAAACCGTCGATCACGCGGTGGAAGGTCAGCCCGTCATAGAAACCGTCCTTGACCAGTTTGGTGATCTGCTCGACGTGCTTCGGCGCCAGGTCCGGGCGCAGCTTGATGGTGACATCGCCGCCCTCGAGCGTGAATACGAGTTGTTCTTCGGCCATTTCCTACTCCTCAATACGGGTCGGCACGGGGATTTCGCAGACATCGGGCAGAGCGCCCTGGTCGTTGCGCAGTGTGTCCAGATAGCCGGTGAAGGCTGCACTGTCTGTATCCAGCACCTGGACCGAGACCTGGTCTTCCGCGGCAAGCTGGTCGCCGATGCGGATCGAGCGGATCACGTCAGGGGTAAAATCGGGATCATCCATGGCGCTACCGACGCGGATGCTGTCGACGGCCTGCTGGCCCGAGCGCACGCGGCCCCACACGGTGTAGGTCGCATTGAGGTGCTCGGCATGGCCGGTGGTGATGTAGAACTGGCTGCGCGCGGAATTGGGATCGCCGGTGCGTGCCATGGCCGCAGCGCCGCGGCAATGCAGCAGCCAGCTCTCAACAGCCCCGTCGACCGAGATCGCCGATTGGGCCGAGGGCTGGGTTCCCGCCGGGAAACCGTTCCAGAACCCGGCCCGGCCCATCAGGCTCATGCCCGGATTGACCTGGCGGTCCTGCAGCTCGCGCATCGGCATTTCAGCCGGATTGCGGCGCATGGTGAACTCGGCCTGCATCGGCTCCTTGTCGGCGGCATGCCCCGGATTGGCGCGCGACCCGCCACCCTGGGCCATGAAGCCGTCGATCACGCGGTGCCAGACCAGGAAGTCGTAAAAGCGTTCCTCGGTCAGCTCGCGCATGCGGGCGATGTGGTTGGGCGCAAATTCCGGAGCCAGTTCGACCAGGATCAGACCGTGGTCGGTCTCCACATACATCAGCCGGTCCTGGGCGACGCTGCGCCAGGCATCGGCCGGGAAATCCCAGGCCGGCGCCGCTTCGGCTTCCTGGGCCGCAACCGTGGCCGCAGATGCGGCAGTGGCTGCAGCCGTGCTTTCAGCTTCGCTGGCGGTTTCGCGGGCGCAGGCGGCCGTGGTCAGGGCCAGGGCCAGAGTGGCGGAAACAGTGAAACGCATGATCACGCAAGTCGCTCCTTGAGACGGGCTTCAATGGCGGGCGGTACAAAATCCGCGACCCGGCCACCCAGCGCCGCGATCTCCTTCACGAGCCGCGAGGCAATGGCCTGGTGGCGCGGATCGGCCATCAGGAAGAGGGTTTCGATATCATCATTCAGGCGCTGGTTCATCGCCACCATCTGGAATTCATACTCGAAATCCGACACGGCGCGCAGGCCGCGGACAATGGACTGGGCCCCGATCTTCTCGGCGAAATGCATCAGCAGGCCGTCAAAGGGCATCACCTCGATATGGGCGCCATCCTCGAACTGGGCGACTTCCGACTTCACCATCTCCACGCGCTCGTCCAGCGAGAAGAGCGGCTTCTTGGCCTCGTTGATGGCGACGCCGATGACCAGCTTGTCGACCAGTTTCACGGCCCGGCCGATAATGTCCAGATGGCCATTGGTCAGCGGGTCAAACGTGCCCGGATAGAGCGCGGTACGGGTCATGAAGTCTGCCTTTCTGGCCGGTCTGCAGCGCTTGTAGCGGGAAAGCCGCGCCGGAGCAAAACCTGCTCCGGCGCCGGCAACTATTCCTCGACGCTACCGCCCGTTTCCGGAGCGTCCGGCGCGTCGGCCGAAGCCTCGGCCTCGCCTTCGCCGTCCTCGTCATCGCCCGCATCCTGGATGCGCACGACGGCAACGACATTCTCGCCCTCATTCAGGCGGATCAGGCGCACGCCGCGCGACGAGCGGCTGGCAATGCGCACCGTGTCGACCGGGAAGCGGATCAGCTGGCCGCCATCGGTGACCGCCATGATCTGGTCGGCATCCTCGACCGGGAAGCTCGCCGACAGCGCGACACCGCGCTTGATGTCGGTCGCCGCCACGCCCTGATTGCCGCGGCCCATGGTGCGATAGTCATAGGCGGACGAACGCTTGCCCATGCCGTCGGCGGCCACGGTCAGGACGAATTCTTCCGCCGCGCCCAGTTCGGCGATGCGTTCCGGCGTCAGGGCCGCCTCTTCGGTGCCCTCGTCCTCGTCGATATCCACCGGCGCGCCGGCATCGGCATCGTCCTCGCCCATCGCCCGGCGCATCGCCGTGGCGTGCTTCATGTAGGCGCGGGCTTCCGGCGTCTCGACATCGACATGGCGCAGGATCGCCATCGAGATCAGAGTATCGCCTTCCGCCAGGCGAATGCCGCGGACACCGACCGAATTGCGGCCGGCAAAGACGCGTACATCGGTCGCCGGGAAGCGGATCGCCCGCCCCCTGTCGGAGACCAGGAAGACATCATCATCCTCGGTGCACAGGGCGACATTGATGATGCGGTCGTCCTCGCTTTCCAGCTTCATCGCGATCTTGCCGTTGCGATTGACCTGGACGAAGTCGGACAGCTTGTTGCGGCGGACGGTGCCCTTGTTGGTGGCGAACATGACGTCCATTTCCGCCCACACGGACTCGTCCTCCGGCAGCGCCATGATCGAGGTGATGGTCTCGCCCTGCTCCAGCGGGAACATGTTGACCAGCGCCTTGCCGCGCGTGTTCGGCGCCCCCAGCGGCAGACGCCAGGTCTTGGTCTTGTAGACCATGCCGCGATTGGAGAAGAACAGCAGCGGCGCGTGGGTCGAGGCGACGAACAGGGTGGAGACGAAATCCTCCTCCTTCATCGACATGCCCGAACGGCCCTTGCCGCCGCGGCGCTGGGCCCGGTAGTCGGACAGCGCCGTACGCTTGGCATAGCCGCCATGGGTGACCGTGACGACCATGTCCTCGCGCGGGATCAGGTCCTCATCCTCGAAGTCCAGCTCGGCATCAATGAATTCGGACCGGCGCGGCGTGGCGAAGTTTTCCTTCACCTCGACCATCTCGGCGCGAATGATGTCCAGCACGCGCTGGCGCGAGCGCAGGATGTCCAGCAGGTCAGCGATCTGCTCGGCCAGCTGGGCAGCTTCATTGCCCAATTCCTCGCGGCCCAGACCGGTCAGGCGGTTCAGGCGCAGCTCCAGGATGGCCCGGGCCTGTTCCTCGGTCAGCCGCAGCACATTCCCGTCGCGCAGCACCGAGCGCGGATCGGCGACCAGCTCCACCAGCGGGGCCACATCAGCCGCCGGCCAGTCGCGCGACATCAGTTCCTCGCGGGCCGCAGCCGGGTTCGGCGCGCGGCGGATCAGGGCGATGACCTCGTCGATATTCGCGACCGCCAGGGCCAGGCCGATGATCACATGGGCCCGGTCGCGCGCCTTGTTCAGCTCGAACTTGCAGCGGCGTGCCACCACTTCCTCTCGGAAGCGCAGGAATTCCTTGAGAATGTCCAGCGCGCCCAGAAGCTGCGGACGGCCGCCCACCAGGGACAGCATGTTGGCGCCGAAACTCGTCTGCATCGGCGACCAGCGATAGAGCTGGTTCAGGATCACATCGGCATTGGCGTCGCGCTTCAGCTCGATCACCACGCGCAGACCGGTCCGGTCGGACTCGTCGCGCAGATCGGCAATGCCTTCGATCTTTTTGTCGCGAACCAGTTCGGCGATCTTTTCGATCATCGAGGACTTGTTCACCTGGTAGGGGATCTCGTGGACAATGATCGCCTGGCGGCCATTGCGCACTTCCTCGATCGCCGTGCGGGAGCGCATCACGATCGAGCCGCGGCCCGTGGCCAGCGCATTGCGCGCACCGGTGCGGCCCAGGATCAGGCCACCGGTCGGGAAGTCCGGACCCGGCAGGTATTCCAGAAGCTCGCTGTCGGTGAGGTCGGGATTGTCCATCAGCGCCAGCGTGCCGTCGATCACCTCGCCCAGATTGTGCGGCGGGATGTTGGTTGCCATGCCGACGGCGATACCGTTCGCGCCATTGACCAGCAGGTTGGGATAGCGCGCTGGCAGGACCACCGGCTCCTGGCGCTCGGCGGAATAATTGTCGACGAAGTTGACCGTGTCCTTGTCGATATCGGCCAGCAGCGACTGGGCGACCTTCTCCATCCGGCTTTCGGTGTAACGATAGGCCGCCGGCGGATCGCCATCGATCGAGCCGAAATTGCCCTGACCATCGATCAGCGGTACCCGCATCGACCAGCTCTGCGCCAGACGCACCAGCGCGTCATAGACAGCCTGGTCGCCGTGCGGGTGATAGCGGCCCATCACGTCACCGACGGCGGTGGCGCACTTGCGGTAGGACTTCTCGTGCGTCTGACCGTTCTCGTGCATCGTGTACAGAATGCGCCGGTGCACCGGCTTGAGGCCGTCGCGCGCATCGGGAATGGCGCGGCTGACGATGACGCTCATCGCATAGTCCAGATAGGACGAGCGCATTTCCTCTTCGATGGAGATGTGGCCGATGCCGTCGGGCAGTCCGGCGTCGCCGCCGGCCGGGCTCAGATCGTCGTCGTGATCGCTCAAGGCGGTCCTCTTTTTCTGGTCTTCGGGCACACCCTCCGCATGCGGAGTTCGCCACGAAAAACGCCGCCCCGTCACACGCCCGTCCGATTCGGCAGAATCAGCGCGTGAATCAGGCGGCAGGCCTGTCGCCAAGTCTTAACAATCAGGCGGGGTCCGCGCAAACGGCAGGGGCGGTAGGTGCGGCGCTGCCAAACGCCGGCAATTGTCTTTCATCCGTCATCACCAGCGCTTAGTAGAGGGGCGTGAATTGAATGCTTGGGGGAAATCTCGCATGCGCCGTCTCGTTCCGATCATCCTGACACTGGCCCTTGCCGCCTGTTCCCACCTGCCGCCCTTGGCGCCCTCCCAGGCCGAAGAAGACCAGATCGTCCTGATGATCGGCCTCGATGGCCTGCGCTATGATGCCATCGACCGCTGGGACGCGCCCAATCTGCAGGCGCTCGCCGATCGCGGCGTCCGGCCCGAGCGCATGCATCCGGTGATGCCGTCCAAGACCTTCGTCAACTTCTACTCCCTGGCCACCGGCCTCTATCCGGAACATCACGGCATGGTCTCCAACTCGCCCTGGGATGCTGAGGCCGAGCGCCTCTTCTCCACCCGCGAGGGCAGCCCGCAGGATGCTTTCTGGTGGCAGGGCGAGCCGGTCTGGATCACGGCGGAACGCCAGGGTGTGCGCAGTCACATCATGTTCTGGCTGGGTTCCGAAGCGCCGGTGGACGGCGAATACGCCTCCGTCTGGCACCCCTACCAGCACGACATGCCTTATGATGACCGCGTCGCCGAAGTGCTCTCCTGGTTCGACGCCCCGGCCGCCGAACAGCCCCGCCTTGCGGCAGTCTATTTCGATCATGTCGACACGATCCTGCACCGCGCCGGCCCCTTCACCGAGGCTGAAGGCGAAGCCATTGCCCATGTCGACGGCCTGGTCGGCGCTCTGGTGGCAGGCCTGGCCGAGCGCGGCCTGCTGGAGCGCACCAATATCATCATCGTCTCCGACCATGGCATGGCGCCGGTCAGCACCGAGCGCGTGATCATGATCGACGACTATTCCGGACTGGACGGCCTGTTCGTCGAAGAGTTCGCCGGCCAGTATGGCGCCGGCCTCGAGCCCTTCCTGATGGCCTATGGCGAAGAGGCCGACATTGCCCGCGCCGAGGCCGAGCTGCGCGACGCCCATCCGCACCTTTCAGTCTATCGGCCCGAGGACTATCCGCCTGAATGGCGCTTCAATCACCCCACCCGCGGGCCGGACCTCTTCATCCTCGCTGATCCCGCCTGGCTGATCTCACGCTCGGACGCCAATCTCTCCAGCCCCTACCTCTCCTCCCTGCGCGGCCAGCACGGCTATGACAATCGCAGCGAGGAAATGGGCGCCACCTTCATCGGTGCCGGACCGGTCTTTCCGCGCGGCACCCGGCCGGCAGCGTTCGAGAACATCCATGTCTACGGCATCATCGCCTGCGCCCTGGGCATCGAGCCGGCGCAGACCGCCGGTGACCCGGCCGAAGTGGAACGGATCACCGGCGGCAACTGTCCGGCCGACTAGCGTCTGCTAGTCGCGATCGGGACCGGCGGACGGTCCGGCATTGAGCTGGTGATAGCCCGTCGCGGCATGTTCCATGAACTCGGCCCGGCTCACCTCGCCATCGCCGTCAGCATCCAGCATGGCGAAGGTGGCATTGACCGAAGTCCGGGCGCTGTCCTCGGCATTCGACAGAACGCTGTCGATATAGTCCGGTGACAGGAACTGCTCCTGGAAGCGCGGCCCGAACTCGGCCAGGGCTTCCTGCACCGATGCCATCGCATTGGCCCGGATTTCCGGACCCAGCCGGCCATCCGGCGTCAGCCCGGCCTCGGCATACAATTCCATCAGGTCGAACGAACCGGACCCATCCGCATCCAGCGAGGCAAAACTGCGCTCGGGATCATTGTGGTCGGCGGTGGCGGCCTGGGTCGGCAAGAGGGCGCTGGCCCCCAGCATCGCCATCATGGCGGCAGAAGCGGCAAAATTCATGGGAAACTCCGTAAGCTTTGACTGGATACGGGTCCCCGGGCGCGGCGGGGTGGCAGCGGTCGCCGGATAGGCCTGCACGAAATCACGCACCACCTCGCTGGCGGTCAGCCCCTTCTCGCGGCAAGCCTCCATGAAGGCCTGCTTGGCGTCAAAGCCGAGCCGGACTTCCAGCGATTCAGATTGTTTCTCTCGACGTGTCATCCGGTGATACTACTCCCTTGCCGGGCCATCGGGACCCGGGATCCACAAGGCGGGTTTCCAGGGTCGATTGGAACAAAACCCGCGTCCCGAAGCGAGCAAAATCCTGTCCGGACAGGATTATCATGTTGTAATCATTGAGACTGTTTATCGGTCCCGGGGAGAGTTCCATGCCGTTCATGTCACGCCGCAGCGCGCTTCTGGGGGCTGGCGCCGCCCTTGTCGGGACGTCACCGGCGATGGCGATGGGGCGATGCCGCGTTCCCGTGAACGTCTGGTCGCAGGCCGCCGAACTACCCGTGCGTATCCAAGAAATCTATCCGGCCGTGCTGGATGGCCGGATCTATGTCGCCGGCGGCCTGGCGGCCACTCACAGTGAGAATGTCGACGGGATCAGTGATGTCCTGCATGTCGGCGATTGGTCGGAAGTCAGCCGGTGCGACTTTGACTGGGAGGCCCGCGCCGCTCTCCCCGAACCGCGCCACCACCCCAATCTCGTCGGCCATGTCGATGCCGTGTACGCCATCGGCGGCTTCCACGCCGTCGAGGGTGGCATCTGGGGCATGCTCGCAACGAACACGCGTTATGATCCCGCCATGGGCACCTGGACCGAAATGACACCCCTGCCCCAGCCTTTCGCTGAAACCTGCGCGGTCTCCCTCAACGGCATGATCCACGTCGCCACCGGCCGCCAGCCCGCCGGTGAAGCCAACGCCCAGTGGACCGACCACACCGACAGCGGCGCCCATTTCGTCTACGACGCCGCAAGCGACAGCTGGCACACCGCCGCCCCCAATCCCAACCCGCGCAATTCCGCCGCCGGCGTCGTGCTCAATGGCCGCTTCCACGTCGTCGCGGGCCGGACCGTCGGCGGCGGCAACCACGCCCATCACGAAGCATATGATCCCCAGACCGACAGGTGGCAGAGCCTCGCCCCCATGCCTCAGGGCCAGGGCGGCCTCGCGGCGGCGGTCTCCGGCGGCAAGGTCTACGCTTTCGGAGGCGAGTGGTTCGACAATGGCGGCGGCGTCTACCCGAATTGCTGGGTCTATGACCCGCAGGCCGACAGCTGGAGCGCCGGCCCCGACATGCTCAGCCCGCGCCACGGCCTGGGCGGCGTCGCCATTGGCGACAC
Source organism: uncultured Maricaulis sp. (assembly GCA_965242785.1). Classification (GTDB taxonomy): domain Bacteria; phylum Pseudomonadota; class Alphaproteobacteria; order Caulobacterales; family Maricaulaceae; genus Maricaulis. The sequence continues at coordinate 1,726,599 of CBDETA010000004.1, read as the reverse complement.
GATCTTTGCCGTTGGCGGCGCACTGCAGGCGTCCGGACGTCAGACGACCGGCCTGGTGGAAATGCTCACCCCGGCTTCGTGATCATCAGAACGAAAATCCCGATCAATGCCGAAAAAGCCGGCCAGCCCAGGATGAACCAGATCCGCATCAGGCGGTGCACCCTGTCCGGCACAGCGTCGTCGACCGCCGCCAGCAGCGCCTTCACCCGGTACTGGATCCACACCACCGGCAGCCAGCACGCGCCGATGAAGAGATAGAGTCCATAGCTCCACATCAGCCAGGGCGCGCTCAGCGGCCAGCCCGCCACATGCGCCAGGGCCACGCCGGACAGCGGCTGCACCACCACCGCCGTTGCCGTGAACACCCAGTCGGCCAGCACCACATGCTTCGCCGTCAGCGCAAAGGCCGCCCGGTTGCCGGCGCGCCAGGCCATCAGCATGAAGAAGGCGATCGCCATGCCCGATCCGAACAGCACCGAGGCCGACAGGATGTGGACGAGGCGCAGGACGGGGTAGAGCTCCATCAGCGCTCGTCCTCGGTGGCGGCAATCATCAGCGCCAGCGCCATCATCGGGAAGACTTTCAGGATCGGCCCCAGCGCATCGGCCCACAGGCCCGGCAAGGTGACGCTGAGCGTGGCGACATAGCCGAACGTGCCCAAGATCATCACCGTTGCAACACTGCGCACCCGCCATTTCGCCAGCATGGCCAGCCCCAGGACGATGTCGAACAGCGAACCGAACCACAGCACCGGCGGCCGGCTGGCGGCATCAAAGCCGGCGTCGCTCAGCACCTGATAGGCATGACCCTTCGCCACCGTCAGCGCCAGCACGCCCGTCATCAGCCAGTAGAGCCCCAGCACCCAGCGCGCCAACGGCCGGGCAAATCCCAGTCGCGCCTGCCAGCGGTCCTGCACGCCGAACGGATTGGCCGCCAGCCAGGCATGAAAACCGCGCGGCTTGGCCCCGGTCGCATCCATCCACGGTCCCGGATCGCCCTCGACATCAAAATCCAGCTGTCTGAGCGAATTGGTCCGCATCGACGTGCGCACACCCAGCCAGCCCAAGAGGTCCCCGGCCCAAAAGGCCGGCCGCGCCAGCCAGCGCGGCACGCGCCAGATCCGGCTCTCCCCGAAGCCCAGCCAGCGCCGGTAGCCGCGCACCAGATCGGCAAAGGAGACAGGCTCCGGCCCGGCCAGGTCGAAACTCTGTCGCGCCGGTGCGCCCGGCTCGACCAGCTGGCGCACAGCCTCGCACAGATCATCCATGCCGATCGGCCGGAACACCTGCTCGCCGCCGACAACCGGCGTGATGAAGGGAAGCCCGCACAACGCGCGGATCAGCGCCGTGCCGCCATAGACATTGCGCGCAATCACCAGCGAGGGCCGCAGGATCAGCCAGTCCAGATCGCGCGCCTTCAGCGCCGCCTCACCGTCCAGCTTGTCGCGCGAATAGGCCGAGCCCGCCGCGTCATCCACGCCGACGGCGGAGATGTGCAGAACCCGCTTCACGCCCGCCCGTTCACAGGCCTCGAACAGGGCATCGGCGCCGGCGACATGCACGGCCCGGCTGTCATCGCCCAGACCGTCCTGCAGCACGCCTACGCAATTGACCACGGCCCGCACGCCCGCCAGACGCGGTGCCCAGTCATCGGCCCGGTCGCGGCGAAAATCACAGGCGATCCATTCCGCGCCGGCCAGACGCTGCGCGGCCGCCTGCGGATTGCGCGCTGCGGCCACCACCTCATGCCCCCTGGACACCAGATGCGCGACGATGTGTGAACCGATGAATCCGGACGCTCCGGCAACCAGAATTCGCATGCGCGCTCCTTGGAAAAATTGGCCGCCCTGTCCCGATGGAAACAGCTCATCGGGCCCTGAAAGCGCGCCTATCCCGCATCACCGGGCAGGTCGAACACCGTGAAGCCGTCCCGGGCCAGGCCACTGGTCCAGACCTCACCATTCCAGACCGTCACACCGGTCACGCCATCGGCAGGTGCCACCGGCCCGCGGATCACATGCGCCACCTCGCCCTGCGGCGTCAGTGCCATCACCAGGGGCGGCCGGTCCGGCAGATCCGGCAAGCCCACCACCTGCAGCGCCCGCCAGACCAGGCGTTTCAGCAAGGGGCGCGGATGCAGGCGCTCCAGCTCCTCCGAGCGCAGGGATGGCAGGGCGATCCAGACCAGGCCCGTCTGCGGATCGAAATCGGCATTGTCCGGATAGCCGGGCAGTCCCTCGATCAGCACCGACAGCGCGCCTGTGTGCGAATCCAGCGACCAGACCCGCCCGGCCCATGTCTCCGTGATAAAGACCTGTCCCGTCGACGGATCGTGATCGACCCCGTTGATGAAAGCCAGACCGTCGGCCAGCACGGTATAGGTATCCGGCGCGGTGACCACCAGGATGCGGCCGGTCTGCTCGGCTTCCAGGAAAGACTCCATGTGATGGCCATAGCCATGCCGCAACGAGGCATCGGTGAGGATGATCCGGCCATCCTCCAGCACGGTCAGATCATCGGTGAAAACCAGCGGTCCGCCAACCGAACGATCCGCCAGCCAGACCTCCCACGCACCATCGGCAAGGCGCAGAAGCCCCAGCCGGGCATCGACCACGAACAGCGACCCGTCCGGACCGAAGCTGAGCCCCAGCGGCCGGCCACCGGTGTTTGCAATCTCGGTCCAGTCGCCCTGCGGCGCGCGCGCCATGATCCGGCCATCGGCCAGCGAGGCGTAGAGCCGCCCGTCCGGACCCGGCTCGACATCCTCGGCCCCGAACAGGTCGGCACGCTCGTTCCGCACCGGCAAGGTTTCGGTTTCCAGGCGTTCCAGCAAGGCGGACTGCACCGGCGGTGGCTCGAACCGCATCGTATTCAACGAGCCCGGCCCGTAAAGCGCCAGGCCCAGCAGGGCCGCAATGACCAGCAATCCCAGGATCAATATCCGCATCTGCCCCTCCCCGGCAAAGACGGCAGCATCGCTCAGCCGGTGCATCCTGTGAAGCAGGGCGCGCAAAAGAAAGCCCCGACCTAGGTGCCGGGGCGTCCTTCAAGCGGAATGTCCGCAGGAACTAGAACGGGATTTCATCGTCCAGATCATTGCGGGAGAAGTCTTCCTTCGGACCATCCATCGAGCGCTGGCCACCGCCACCGCCACCGGACCCGCCGCCGAAGCTGTCATAGCCGCCGCTGTCGGAGCCCTGGAAGGAACCGCCGCCTTCACCGCGGCTGTCCAGCATCTGCAGGTCACCGCGGAAGCGCTGGAGCACGATCTCGGTGGAGTATTTCTCCTGCCCGTTCTGGTCGGTCCATTTGCGGGTCTGCAGCTGGCCCTCGACGTAAACCTTCATGCCCTTCTTCAGGTAGTTTTCGGCCACCTTGGCGATCTGGTCGTTGAAGATCACCACGCGGTGCCATTCGGTCTTCTCCCGGCGTTCACCGGAATTCTTGTCGCGCCAGCTCTCCGAGGTCGCCACGGACAAATTGACCACCGGGTCACCATTATTCATCCGGCGCACTTCCGGGTCGCGTCCCAGATTGCCGACCAGGATCACCTTGTTGATGCTTCCCGCCATCGCCCACGTCTCCGTTTTCTTGCTGCTTCCGGCCCGGTCTTTACGGACGGCCGGATTTTGTTCACATTATGTTCCGCAGGTCAATTCACCCCCGCGAGTCGCGCAGATTTGAAAGGAGGCCCGGACGAGAGTCCAGAGATGTCACACCCACAGGCGCAGCGACAATCTCAGTTGGCGCGTGCCATGCGGACCAAATCTCAAACCTTTTGAAGGCGAAAGCAGCAGCGCCGGGCCAGCGGCGCATTCGGGGAAGACAGGCCTCCTCGACCGTGGCGCCCCTGTAGTTTCTTGGGGCCTCGTCTTCAAACTGGAGACGATGGAATGGGATTTTTTCCGATTGTCATCGTACTGGACATGAAAAAGACCCGGACCACCTGGCTAATGCGGATCCGGGTCCTATTCGTGATCTAGGAAAAGGGGGTGGGCCGGAAGGCGCATCCCCACTCCAGAAACATAGCACAGTTTCTACTGATCACAACGCCGCAACGCGATCCGCCGCTCTTGCTGAAGCCACCCTCCTGCCTACGTTATGTCAGGAGTGCGCGCCGGGCTGCTGGACGGGTTCGCACCGGCTCTCTAAAGCTCGTTGGCTTCTTGCCAACCCACCAATCCGGGACACGATCACCGCATGGCCCTCGACAAGATCCGCGTGCAGGGCGCACGCGAACACAATCTGAAAAACGTTTCTGTCGAGCTGCCGCGCGACAGCCTGATCGTGTTCACCGGCCTGTCCGGTTCCGGCAAGTCCTCCCTCGCCTTCGACACCATCTATGCCGAGGGCCAGCGCCGCTATGTGGAAAGCCTGTCCGCCTATGCCCGGCAGTTCCTGGAACTGATGGCCAAGCCGGACATGGACTCCATCGAAGGCCTGTCCCCCGCCATCTCCATCGAGCAGAAGACCACCTCGAAAAACCCGCGCTCCACCGTCGGCACGGTCACCGAGATCTACGACTACATGCGCCTGCTCTGGGCCCGGGTCGGCGTGCCCTATTCCCCGGCGACCGGTCTTCCGATCGAGAGCCAGACCGTCAGCCAGATGGTCGACCGGCTGATGGAGCTGGAGGACGGGGCCCGCCTCTACCTGCTGGCCCCGGTGGTGCGCGGCCGCAAGGGCGAATACCGCAAGGAATTCGCCGAATGGCTGAAAGCCGGATTCCAGCGGGTCAAGGTCAATGGCGAGTTCTACACGCTGGAAGACGCGCCCACGCTGGACAAGAAGTTCAAGCACGATATCGACGTTGTCGTGGACCGGGTGGTCATCAAGCCGGACCTGGAAAGCCGCCTCGCCGACAGTCTGGAAACCGCCCTGCGCCTGGCCGACGGCATCGCGGTTGCCGAGTTCGCCGACCGCAAGGACGAGAAGGGCCAGGCCGAGCGCATCGTCTTCTCTGAGAAGTTCGCCTGTCCGGTCTCCGGTTTCACGCTGGAGGAGGTCGAGCCGCGCCTGTTCTCCTTCAACAATCCGGTCGGCGCCTGTCCGACCTGTGACGGTCTGGGCCAGTCGCTGAAGTTCGACGAGGACCTCGTCGTGCCGGATCGTGACAAGCCGCTCTCCGACGGTGCGATCGCGCCCTGGAGCCGGGCCACCTCGAAACTCTACCAGCAGACCCTGCAGGCGCTGGCGGGACATTTCGGCGGCGACATGTTCCAGCCCTGGCGCACCCTGCCGGAGGAATTCCGCAAGATCGTGCTCTGGGGCACGACCGAGAAAGTCACTTTCGTCTATGAGGACGGGCTCAGAAAATTCGAGACCCAGAAACCCTTCGAGGGCGTGATCCCCAATCTGGAGCGGCGCTGGCGCGAGACCGATTCAAGCTGGGTGCGCGAGGATCTGGCCCGCTTCCAGTCCTCCCAGAACTGCGAGACCTGCGGCGGCCGCCGCCTGCGTCCCGAAGCGCTGAGCGTGAAGATCGATGGCCAGGACATTTCCCAGGCCTCCGGACTTTCCATCAAGGGTGCCGAAGCCTGGTTCACCGGCCTCGCCGAAACACTGACGCCCAAGCAGATGCAGATCGCCGAGCGCATCCTCAAGGAAATCCGCGAACGGCTGAAATTCCTCGTCGATGTCGGACTGGACTATCTCACCCTGGACCGCGCCTCGGGCACGCTGTCCGGCGGCGAGAGCCAGCGTATTCGCCTCGCCAGCCAGATCGGGTCGGGCCTGACCGGCGTGCTCTACGTCCTCGACGAGCCCTCAATCGGCCTGCACCAGCGCGACAATACCCGCCTGCTGGAAAGCCTGCGCGGCCTGCGCGATCTGGGCAATACGGTCATCGTCGTCGAGCATGACGAGGAAGCCATCCTCACCGCCGACTATGTCGTCGACCTGGGTCCGGCTGCCGGCGTCCATGGCGGCGAGGTGGTCGCCGAAGGCACGCCGCAGGAAGTGATGGCCAATCCCAAGAGCCTGACCGGCCAATACCTGTCCGGCGCCCGCCAGATCGAGGTGCCGGTCAAGCGACGCAAAATCGACAAGAAGCGCCAGGTCAAGGTGGTCGGCGCCACCGGCAATAATCTGAAGAACGTCGACGCTGCCTTCCCGCTGGGCGTGATGACCTGCGTCACCGGCGTTTCCGGCGGCGGCAAGTCCACCCTCACCATCGAGACCTTCTACAAGGCCGCGGCGCGCAAGCTCTCCAAGGCCCAGCAGGTTCCCGCCCCGCACGACAAGGTCGAAGGGCTGGACCAGCTGGACAAGGTGATCGACATCGACCAGTCGCCCATCGGCCGCACCCCGCGCTCCAATCCGGCGACCTATACCGGTGCCTTCACGCCGATCCGCGAATGGTTCGCCCAGCTGCCCGAGGCCAAGACCCGCGGCTACAAGCCCGGCCGCTTCTCCTTCAACGTGAAGGGCGGCCGCTGCGAGGCCTGCCAGGGCGATGGCGTGGTGAAGATCGAGATGCACTTCCTGCCCGACGTCTTCGTGCCCTGCGATGTCTGTCACGGCAAACGCTTCAACCGCGAGACGCTGGACATCCAGTTCAAGGGCAAGTCGATCGCCGACGTGCTGGACATGACGGTCGAGGAAGGCGCCGAATTCTTCAAGGCCGTGCCCGCCGTGCGCGACAAGATGGAAACCCTCAAACGCGTCGGCCTGGGCTATGTGAAGATCGGCCAGCCCGCCACCCAGCTCTCCGGCGGTGAGGCCCAGCGCGTGAAACTGTCCAAGGAATTGTCCAAGCGCGCCACCGGCAAGACGCTCTACATTCTCGACGAGCCCACCACGGGCCTGCATTTCGAAGATGTCCGCAAACTGCTGGAAGTCCTCCACGAGCTCGTCGATGCCGGCAATTCCGTCGTCGTCATCGAGCACAATCTCGACGTCATCAAGACTGCCGACTGGCTCATCGATCTGGGCCCGGAAGGCGGCGATGGCGGCGGCCGCATCGTCGCTGAAGGCACGCCGGAAGACGTCGCCCGCGTCGAGGAAAGCTGGACCGGCCGCTATCTGGCACCGCTGCTGGAACGGGCGAAAGCGCTCAGGGCGAAGGCGGGTTAGACCGGTCGATGTCCGCAGCGTCCGATTGCTGAATATAGCGTGCCACATAGGCATGGGTTGCGCACGCGGACGCAAGCACACCGCTCCAGACCACGCCCAGCAAGAGAATGAGCCACGGACTTGGATCGGTAACGGGGTCTGCTCGAACCTCGCCGCGGATCGCAACGGTCAACCAAGGCGCAAGCAGTATCATGGCGAAGGGCAGCCAGCAGGCATAGACACGCCAACCGATCTCGCCCGTCGGCTTCCAGCTCCGGGTAACCAGAAACTTCCGCTCGGCGATGCCCAGCGCCAATCCCGGCCCAAGCCGCGCCCACACCAGGATCGGCACCAGGATTGTCACCACGGTCATGCTGAAGACCCCGACGGACGGGTTCAGGATTTCCAGCATCATGGCACCGACACCCACGATCATGGTTGCCGCTGTCGCCACGAAATGGACAAGCCACATGGCCAGCAGCGTTCGGCCCTCATCCCAGCTGAACCGCAACAGGAAGCCGCCTTGGACGTCGGCGTGTTGCATGCACAAGCGCCACCATGCCGGCGGCAACAGGATCATCATCAACACGCCCAACAGCATGCCCGCAGGAATGCTGACCAGCATCACGACAAAGGGCAGGACTCCCAGAACGTATAGCTGGCCCGCCTGCGCGGGGTTTGCGCGGGAATATCCGACAATCGCCAACGCCGCATCCATCGCACGGAGGCGCACGGCTACTCCGCCTCTGCGTCGGCCTCTGCCTCGACCGAAGCAATCGCCTGCGTCCAGGCGTCGTCCCGGCCACTGACCGCCAGCGCGAAATAGGCGGACGTGGAATAGCCCATAAGCGCCACAGGCAGGTTTACGATCAAGCTGAGAACGGAAAAGGGCAGGATCGCGACTAGCCCCGGCTTCTCGCCACCCATGGCCCATTCAATCATCGCCTGTTGCATGGACAGGGCGGGCAGGATCATCCCGGCCACCGTCAAGGCCAACATGCCGACCACAGAAGCGACGACAATGACAATCCAGGCAACAAAGGCCGCGCCAACTTTTCCCTTCATCGTGTGCCAGGCCTGCGAGACGGCAAACCTGTGGGTCATGGCACTCAGTGCGGCCGCGGGCGTGAGACGAATGCCCGCATAGGCGCCAGCAATGGCGACCGCTGGAACGACAAGGATACCGAGCAGCGCGAAGGCCTGGTTGAAGCTGGCGAGCACCATCATCACCGCGGCGACGATACCCGTCGCGACGCCAAACGTCGCAAACAGCGCCAGGATGACGATCAGCGCCCACATCTCCTCCCGACCCAGCCGGAAAGGAACAGCACCGCCCCCCTCGCCAGTTGTCAGAAGCCGCATCCAGGCCGCAAAGGGAACGGCCCAGCTGACCAGTCCAATCAACATCATCAAACCGGTTCCGGCCATGTAGCCCGCCATGGCGGGCCCCGGGTCCACCCCTGGCATTGGTGGCGCCGGCTGCAGGCTTATCTGCAGGATGGACATGACCAGGAACCAGGCGAAGCTCCACCCCACGAGCGCCCATGTCGGTCCGGGTCGAAGCTTGCCCACGACCAGAAACAAGGCCACGGCGTTCATCGGGTTGATGTCTTTCATGTGCGCCCCCCAGCACGGTTCCATCTGGCGTTAGCACGCTCAGACATTCACGCCCATCCAGGCGGAGGCACATTCCCGGCCCCCACCCGGATGGGTTGTGGAAAACCGCCTAACCCTCGCTCGGGCTTGCCCCCAGCGGGTGACCGGCCTCGATTTTCGAGGCTTCCAGGCTGGCGCTGGCATCGCCGCCATTGCGCACGGCATTGTAGGCGCCGACCGAGTGCCACATCGCCTCGGCGACCGTCTGGCCGGCATAGCCGATCAGCAAGGCGATACCCAGGAAGATCTGGTTGCTGGTCGATCCGAAGAAGGTGGCGAACATGTCGAACACTTCTTGCGGGTCGGCATTGGTACCAGCCTCTTCCAGCGTGACCATCTGCTCGATGAAAGGCATGAAGACGCCCATCAGCACCATCTGCACGACGACCCCGACCACCGAGCTCAGCACCATCATCATGGCGTAGACGGCGAGATAGCTGACCAGGAGCTGCCAGAACACACCCTTGGACGCCTCCCAGCTTTCAAAGAAGCGGAACTCGCCTTCCAGCACAGTCAGCGCCGGTGCCGTGGCCAGCTTCACGGCCAGCATCAGCAGGCCCACGCCGATCGCCACCGAACCGAGCGCCACCAGCAGGCCGGCCCCCAGGGCGGCCCCGCCCCCACCGCTTTCGGCCATGAAGGCACCGCCGACGCCCATGGACACCACGGCCAGCATCACGCCGATGTAACCGGCCACAAAGATGACGATATACATCAGGTTGACGCCGAACAGCCGCACCTCGTCACCGCCGATGCGGAAGGGAATGACGGGCTTGATCTCGCCCTTGGTCAGGAAACGCAGCCAGGCGCCCTGAACCATCAGCGACACCAGGATGCCGACCGGCAAAAGAAGAGCCAGATAGCCCAGGAAGGGCGCAACCACGTTGAACAGGAATTCCAGCGCCTGTTGATCGCTCAACTGTCCTTGGCTGTCCGAGATGATGAGCTCGAACAGGCTCGCCCAGGCCGGAGCCAGCAGGAACAGGGTGCCGACCAGCAGGCCGCCCATCAGCACCAGCTGGCAAAACGCAATCCAGATCACGCCGCCCGGGTTTTCACCCAGACGCGTGAAGAAGAACAGGATCGCTGATCCGATATCGAAACGCTTGGCTTGCATCACAGGGTCCCCTCCTGACCGGACAAAGCTGAGGGTGCATCATGCCCCACTCGCTCCATCGGACCAGAGGGAACCGGGCAGCTTGTGTCCCGGATGCCGCTGTCCCGGATCCTGGGCCTCTCAGCCCTGCGCCTTCATCCGGTTCTGGTAGATATAGGCATACAGTCCCGAGAAGACCGGAATATTGATCGCCGAGAACAGGCCCAGCCAGAGGCTGTATTCGCGCATGCGCACCATGCCCGGCGCGTTCTCGACATTGGGTCCCATCAGGCTGGAAACCTCGATCAGGCGGAAGCCCAGAACACCGGACAGGGCCTCGTACAGCCCCAGCTCGATCAGGGTCACCGGCAGGCCGGCCAGCAGCAGGGTCAGGGCGATGCGCCCACCATTCTTGTGGCTCAGCGGCCAGACCTTCATCACCCGCACCGCCTGCTGCGCCATCGTCGCCGGCAGGGACAGGACGAGCCGAGCCGACAGCCACAGCACCACGGCCAGGCACACCAGGCCGATGATCACCACCACCGCCCAGTCCGCCAGCTGCATGTAGGACGTCGCCTGGGCCAGATCGAAGCCCGAGCTTTCCGGGTCGATGCCGGCGCGCTGCAGGGCGCCCGAGGCCACCGTGCCGAACACCGTGCCCCAGAAGATGAAGACCAGCACGAAGACGATCCCGGTCAAAAGGGTGATCAGCAGCGACACGATGAACAGCCGCATCTCGTCCCGGCCCAGCTTCAGGCCCAGCCAGCCGGAAAAATCCCCGCGCACCGCCATGCGCAGGGCGGCCGCTGACAGGGCAATGCTGGCAATCATGGTGGCGACATAGAGCAGGCCGGCGATCAATCCGAGCCTGGGGTCCGCCGTGCCCGACGTCTGTGCCTGCATCAGTACCAGATAGAGCGAATAGGCCGCCGTGTAGGGCACACCGGCGATCAGGATCGGACGCCAGTGCGCAATAAAGAAGGCATAGGCCGCCAGAACGCTGCGCAGGACGGGAATGGCGGTTGGGGTCATGTCGATCTCCGGACGTTTGCGCCAGAGATACAAGCCCCACCGCCAGGATCAAGCGCGGCAGTCGGTCGCGTCAGCGTTGCATGACGTAGTCGAACCGCGTTTCCACCCCTTCACGCCGCACGGCCTCGCCGTCCCGCGTCGCTGGTTGGTAGCGCCAGACGCGCACCGCATCGATCGACGCCCGGTCGAAAACGCCCGGCGGGAAGGCACCGATCACCTCGATGTCGTCAGTCCGGCCCCCGGCCGTCACGTCGAAGCGCACATAAACAACCCCGTTGAGATCCGACCGCGCCGCGTCATCGGGATATCGCGGCATCCGGCGCTGCAGCGGCTCGGCATCGCAGCAGGGTCGATCCGTCAGCTCATACGCGGCCCGCGCCTCGTCCCGGAGGGCCGCGCGATCATAGGCTGCGATGTCAAAGGGATTGTCGCCCACCCGGGCGTTCAGTCGGGCAAAAGCCGCCTCTGTTTCGGCGTCATCCTCGGAGTAGAGATGATGCATGGCCGACGCCAGTGCGGCCCGAAGTGTCGGCGCGTTGACGTGATCCGGATTGACCACGGAATAGACTTCTGACGACACATAGAGGGAGTAGGTCGCGGCCTCGAAATCCTGTTCCAGCGTCTGTGCCACACCGGCATAGAGCATCGCCAATGCATAGCGCGCGTCAGGTTGGTCCAACCCTTCATGAAACACGTCGATCGCCCGCATGGCGGCTTCGCCCGCCTCCTCGATCCGTCCGCGTGACATCGTCAGCATGGACCGTGTGAGATAGGCGTCGCCGGCAAAATCCAGTGCCGGGTCCAGATCACCCTCCATGTCGGCGAGCGCTCGAACCGCATTGCGCGAACAGGCATAGGCATCATTCCGGTCGGAATTGCGCAGGGCCAGCGTCGCGGCATTGTGCCAACGCCAGGCCCGCTCCACGGGGTCGGTCTCTGCGCGGTCAGACAGGCGCGCGGCATCGCGCCAGGCCCTCTGGGCGGTCTCGAACTGTCCGTTTGCCGAGGCAGCAAAGCCGTAATTCTCCGCCAGCGTTGCCAAAGTGGCCGCTTCGATCTCTTCGGATTCGCCGGCCTCATAGGCTTGCTGGGCCGCCGCCAGGAGGCCCGCAGCGTCGCCCGCTTCCAGAGCCGCCAGATAATCACGATAGGCTTGCGCCACCGAGTCCGGCAGCCCCTGCGCCCGCACCCCGGCCGGTGTGACGAGCAAGACAACCGCGATCAGCGCAATCAGATAACCGTGTTTCATGATGCCCTCCCTCGCGGCGACACTCCTTCCGCAACAACACGACGTCAAGTTGTTTCAGGCCCGCTTATTTCGCGTTGACCGTTTCGGGCTTGTCGCTAACTTGACCTCAGCGTGTATGTGGGGGGCGTCAGCATGAGCGATGAAAACAAGCCGGACGAAAACAGCGTTCCGCAACCGGCAAACGAGGCCGAAGCCACACCCCCTCCTCCCGCTGACCCCGACCCGTCCGGGGACGACCCGCGCGAGCCTCTGGTCTTTGCCCAGTCTGCCACCTGGGGCGGCATCCTGCCGATCACCCTGCTCAATGCGGTGCTGAACATCATCACCGTCACGCTCTGGCGCTTCTGGGGCCGGACGCGGGTGCGGCGCTATCTGTGGTCGACCACCACGGTGAACGGCACGCCGCTGGAATACACCGGCTCGGGCTTCGAGCTCTTCCGCTCCTTCATCTTCGTGATGCTGGCGATCTTCCTGCCCATCTATGCCGTCATGTTTGCCGGTCAGCTGCTGCTGCCGCCGGACCAGTTCATGATCGTCTTCGGGCTCGCCTACATCCCGATCCTGCTCCTGTTTTCCTGGCTTCTGGGCGTGGCGGTCTGGGTCGCCCGGCGCTATCGCCTGTCGCGCACGCGCTGGCGCGGCATCCGGCTGGGCCAGACCGGTTCGGCCAATGGCTATGCCTGGGCCTCGATCGGCTACAGCATCCTGACCAGCCTGACGCTGGGCTGGTACGCACCGGCGGCCGAAATGCGCCTGACGCGACGCCTGTGGAACGAGACCTTCTTCGGTGACCGACGTTTCGCCGTCGATCATCCGGACGAAGGCCTGGCCGGCCCGCTCTATCCCTCCTTCGCGATCGCCTGGATCGCCGGGGTGATCGGCTATTTCATCTTCATCGGCCTCTACATGGCGATGATCATGGGCGATTTGGAGGCGGGGCAACCGCCGGTGATGGATGTCATGTTCATCCTGAAGGTCTACGGCGCCGCCGCGGTCTATGGCATCTTCGTCGGCATCGCCAGCCTGGCCTATGCCGCCGCCGCCTTCCGCCGCAAGGCCGAGGTGCTCACTTTCGAGGGCGTGCGCTTCAAGCTGAACGTGCACACGCTCAGCCTCGCCTGGATCTACATCGTCAATTTCCTGATCATCGTCTTCACCCTGGGCTTCGGCCTGCCGGTCGCGCAGATGCGCCTGTGGCGCTACCTGCTCAGCCGGCTGGAAGCGGACGGCGAGATCGACATCGCGGCCATCCGCCAGAATGCCGACAAGGGTCCCAAGTCCGGCGAGGGCCTGGCCGACGCGTTCGATATCGGCAATGTCATCTGATCCCCCCGCCATCCCCGCGCTGTTCACGGACGGCGAGACAGCGCAGGTCCACCCTGTCACGGTAACACTGGACCAGGACCGGCTGGCCATTACCGGCGAGACCTTGCGCATCTTCTGGCGCGTCAAGCGCCTGCACCGGCTGCCGGACCAGCCCGACGGGGCAGCGGTGCTGTGCGAACGCGATGGCGAGGCGCGCCTGATCATCGCGGCCGAACAGCTTGCCGTGCTCACCGCCCTGCTCCCGGCCCTGATGGACGCCGGACGCGTGCGCCGGGGGACCTGGATGCTGGGTGGCGCGCTGACCGCCCTCGCCGCGGGGCTGGCTGGCTTCATGTTCTATGGCCTGCCGCTCGTTTCCACGCCGCTGGCCCGCGCGGTGCCGCTGGATGTTGAAACCCGGCTGGGCGAGCGTTCGAACCAGTTCGTCGCCTGGTTCACCGATGAATGCGAAACCTCCGAAGAAGCCCAGGCCGCGCTCGACGGGCTGGGTGAGCGCCTCTATGCCGTCTCCGACAGCCCGTTCGAATTCAAGCTGCGCATTGTTGACGCCCGCTTCCCCAACGCCTTCGCCCTGCCCGGCGGCTGGATCGTGGTCACCGACGAGCTGATCGACGAAATGGAAAGCCCGGACGAGCTGGCCGGCGTGCTCGCGCACGAGGCCGCCCATGTCGCCCGCCGCCACGTCATGGCAGCCCAGCTGCGCGAGATGGGGTTCTCCATCCTGCTGGAATTTCTCATCGGCGGCGGCTCCGGCGCCGGCCAGGAGATTGCGCGCACCGGCGCCACGCTGGAAAGCCTGCGCCACTCCCGTTCGGCCGAAGCCGAGGCCGATGAATACGCCCTGGCCTATCTGGAAGCCGCCGACCTCAACCCCGCCGCCCTCGCCGACTTCTTCGACCGCATGCAAGTGGTCTTCGAGGAACTCGAGGAGGAGGTCGAGGAGGCTGAGGCCGAAGCCGCCGAAGACGCTGACACCACACCGCGCGCTCAGGGCCAGGCTGATCGCGCCGAGGCCTGGCTCAACTCGGTCCTGCGCACCCACCCCGACACCACCCAGCGCGCCCGCGACGCCCGCCAGGCCGCCGCCGGCCTCACCTGGTCCGGCGCGCCAGCCCTCAGCGAAACCGAATGGGCCGCCTTGAACGCCGTCTGCGACACCGGGGTCACGCAAAACGACACAGCAATGGAACGCGCCGCCGAAGCGATTGCGGACGCGTTGAACCGGGAGCAGGAGGCGGAGGAAGAAGGCGCAGAGCCTTCGCCAGATTCTGCTGGCACACCCCCGGATATGCAGGACTAGGCGGCAAACGCAGGCATATTTCTCAGTCGCCAAGAGTCCTGTAGGTGAAGTAGGCGGTTTCCACCCGGCCCCGGGCCGTGAATCGAACCCGTCCACGACCTTCATTCAGTTCCGCCAGTCCGAAGAGATCAACGCGTCTGACGCGATAGTCTGCCTGATCCGGCCGGCACTGCGGCCGGAAGCGTGAGGCCTCAATGGCTTCCGTGACACTCCGGAAGTATTCGTCCTGTTCGCGGCCTTCATACTGCATCTGGACGATGGCCGCCTGTCCTCCCGCAGCCGGAACGGACAGCTCGGTCTCAACCACGGCATACCGGTTACCGTTCACCATCGGACGCATGGGAAACTGAACTTCCACACCGGGATCCAGAACGGTGGGTGTGGTTTGCAGATAATCGCACCAAAGGCCTCGGATCGCTGGACCAAAACGATCGGCCCCGCTTGAGTGATCGTCGAATCCCCGGGTCAAGAGCGGTGATGCCCGGGAGAAAAGGACGTGCTGATAGACAGACAATCCCGTCGCCTCATCTTCCGCAAGCGCCTGAACCGCTTGTTCCAATCGGGTCCACGCACTGTCGAACATCTCGTCTTCGACATGCCGATCAATCAGCGTCACGGCCGCGTTGGTAAGCCGGCGCTGATCTGCCGCACCACCGGCAAGCATGTCTTCCACCACCGCAGCAAGTTGCGGCGTGGAGAGCGAGGCAAATTCTCCACGCGCGCCGGGCGGGTCGGGCACCAACATGCCTTCCGTCCAGGAGCGGTGCGCGTGTCCATGCCGGGCCGCCAGCCGCAGGCCCCACGGCAAGGCCTGTCCGTACGCCACATGGTCCCCGACCCGGTCGGCCGCCTGCAAGGTCAGACTGACCAACAGGAATGCCGTTTCTTCCTCATCCTCTTCGAAACGGTCATGCAGCCGGGCAACCTCCGGCGCCAATTCCGCCAGAACCTGCCAGTCCTCCAGGTCCCAATATGCATTGACCGCATTCGTTCCCAGGGCGCGCAGAGTGTCCGGCTCGATGTCCGCGCCTTGCGCCGCAATCCAAGTGTCATGTGCGGCAGCGGCGGCAGCGCGGGCCTCTCCTGCCTCCAGAGACTGCACATAACGCAAATAGGAAGCTTCCACGTCGGCAGGAAGTTGGGCCAGCGCACAATGCGCTATCATCCCCCAGGCCCCGACCGCCCCCAGCACACACCACAACGTTTTCATGCAGTCAGCCTTCCTTCATCTCCCGGCCAGACCCAGCTCTGCCGCGGCTCCTTAGCGAAACTCGCTCGACGGACATGCCCTAACCCGCATGCTCCAGAAGGACGTAGCGGGTCCATCCATTTGTCAGCAGCGCAACGGCCTCACGGAATCCTTCCCGGTCCACTTCCGAAAACGCCTCCCATCTCTCTACGACCAAGTCCGCACCGTCCGCGTCGCATTGGGCGCGAAATCGCCGTGTTTCCAGGTCCGAGCGCACGCTTGCCAGAAACAGGTTTCCTCCGGGACCAAGAACCGATTCCTCCAGTATCCGTGCTGGACCGCCCTCGGCCGGAATGCGCAACCGCATCCTTACCAAAGCGCCTTCGTATCCACGGGCCAGCGCACGCATGGGAGGCTGACTTGCGTCATCCGGTTCAGCGCTCACCGGATGACGGCCAAGATAACCACACCATGAAGACGTCAGGCGGGGAGACAGGTGTTCAATCCCGGGGCCGCTCCCATCGGGCTCCAATTCCGCGAGCAGTTTGGCGACCGGCTGCAGCAACACGTCCAGCACCCGCGGATCTGACACCTGCCAGTCGCTCAATTGTGCGATGGCCGTCTCAATGCGGTGCAAGGCCTGAGCGGGTTCCCCGCCTTCTGTCTGCACATCTGCCAGCGCTGCCTGCAGGTTGGCGTACTCCATCGCTTGGTCCGCGCCCATTTGGACCAATTCCTCAATTCGGGCGGTTGCCAAACTGGAATTCAGCGCTGCAAGCGCTTGCGAGCCGTACGGAGAGCGAACCCTCAGCAACCTGTTCAGGCCGTTGAGAATGTTCTCTTCGCGGGCTGCAGTCAGGCTGAACCCTGCCTGCATGAGTTCGGCGTAATGCAGGCGATCCATCGAAGCGAGTGCGGCCAGCAGCCCCTGCTCGAGTATCAGAATGGCTGTTTCATATTCGTCGGGTTCCGCGTGCAGCATGGCCACCGCGGCGCCCAGGGCGGCGACCTCTGGCCAGCGTTCGGCATCGCGATTGGCGGCAAACGCATTGGTTCCCAACGCCTTCAGGGTGTCATTGTCCAGTCCGGACGCCCTGCCGGCATGCCAGGCTTGTAGAGCCGCATCGGCGGCTGCCTCCACGTCTCCCTGATCCAGCGCCAGTGTGTACTGACGGTAGGGCTCCAAGACAGACGACGGCAGCTGCGCACCTGCAGGGACACCGAGCCCCGCCAAACCCACGGCCAGCACACACCACAACGTTTTCATGCAATCAGTCTCCCCTCACCTTTTAATAGCGCTGCGTGATCGCATCTCCAAGCCCTCACTGACCCCGCCCGCTTGACTCCCCGCCGCCCCGGTTCGATATGCCGCGCATGACAGATCAAGCGATGAAACCCGTTCACGTCATCGGCGGCGGCATGGCCGGTTCCGAGGCCACCTGGCAGCTCGTTTCGCGCGGCGTGCCCGTGATCCTGCACGAGATGCGCGGCGTGAAGGGCACCGATGCCCACAAGACCGACGGGCTGGCCGAGCTGGTCTGTTCCAACTCCTTCCGCTCGGACGATCACCGCACCAATGCGGTCGGCCTCCTGCACGAGGAGATGCGGCGGCTCAACTCGATCATCCTCACCGAGGGCGACCGCAACCGCCTGCCCGCCGGCGGCGCCCTGGCGGTGGACCGCGACACCTTCTCCCAGGCCGTCACCAAGACCCTGAGCGAGCATCCGCTGGTCACGATCGAACGCGGCGAGATCACCGGCCTGCCGCCGGAAGACTGGGACAGCGTCATCATCGCCACCGGACCCTTGACGTCGGAAAGCCTGTCCAGCGCCATCCTGGAGACAACCGGCGAGGGCGAGCTGGCCTTTTTCGACGCCATCGCGCCGGTGATCCACCGCGAGAGCGTCAATCTGGACAAGGCCTGGTTCCAGTCGCGCTATGACAAGGGCGAGACCGAAGCCGAGAAGAAGGCCTATCTCAACTGCCCGATGGACAAGGACCAGTACGAGGCCTTCATCGATGCCCTCTTGGCAGCGCCCAAGACCGAGTTCAAGGAATGGGAGGCCAACACCCCCTATTTCGACGGCTGCCTGCCGATCGAAGTGATGGCGGAGCGCGGCCGCGAGACCCTGCGCCACGGTCCGATGAAGCCGGTCGGCCTGACCAATCCGCACAATCCGACCGTGAAGCCCTGGGCCATCGTGCAATTGCGCCAGGACAATGCGCTGGGCACGCTGTTCAACATGGTCGGTTTCCAGACCAAGATGAAATACGGCGCCCAGACCGAGATCTTCCGCATGATCCCGGGTCTGGAAGAGGCCCAGTTTGCCCGCCTGGGCGGCATCCACCGCAACACCTTCCTCAATTCCCCGCGCCTGCTGGACAACCAGCTGCGCCTGAAAAGCCAGCCGCGCCTGCGTTTTGCCGGCCAGCTGATCGGCGTCGAGGGCTATGTCGAAAGCGCCGCAATGGGGCTTCTGGCTGGCCGCTATGCAGCGGCCGAACGCCTGGGCGAAGACCTCGCCCCGCCGCCGCCGACCACGGCCCTGGGCGCCCTGCTCGCGCATGTGACCGGCGGGCATCTGGATGGCGGCAAGGGCTCGTTCCAGCCCATGAATGTGAATTTCGGCCTCTTCCCGCCGATCGCCCAGCCGACCCATGACGCGGACGGCAACCGCGTCAAGGGCAAGGCCAAGACACCCGCCCGCAAAATGGCCCTGTCCGCACGCGCCCTGACCGATCTGGCGGCCTGGTCGAAGCGCTAGACATTTCGGCTTGCTGCCTGCCGGCTACCAGTCCAGGTCCTGGCCGGAGACGTGGAAGAAGCGCCCGGACATGGCCGGCTGCTTGTAGGCCCGTGCGATCAGGTCAAGCTGGCCTTCCACGCTTTCGGTCACGGTCAGCTGGCCGTTCGGGCCGCCCATGTCCGTGCGCACCCAGCCCGGGTGCAGGACCAGGACGACAATGCCGCGATCCTTCAGGTCAATGCTCAGCGACTTGCCGACAGCATTGAGCGCCGCCTTGGAAGCGCGATAGCCATAGCCGCCGCCCGATCCATTGTCGGCGATCGAGCCCATGCGCGAGGATTGCAGCGCCACGACCTTCATCTCCGAGGCCGCCACCTGGTCGGCAAAAGCCTCGACCAGGGCCAGCGGCGCGATGGCATTGACGCGGAACTCGGCGACCATGTCCTCATTGGCCGCGGCACCAAAGGCGCGCGTGGACCGCGCCGCCATGCCGGCATTGGCAAACAGGAGGTCGATCGGTGCCGTCACCGTCTTCGCCAGCGCGGCGGCGCTGGAAAGATCGGATGCGTCATAGCGCACCACATCCAGCTTGCCCTCGCCCTGCGGCAGGGCCTTGAGCTCACTGGCGGCATCGGGATCACGCACCGCAGCCGTCACATGCCAGCCGCGTTCCAGCAGCTGGCGGGTATGTTCCAGGCCCAGGCCACGATTGGCGCCGGTGATGAGGGCGTGATGCATGTCTTTGATCTCCGTTTCATGGCGTCGGACTCTAGCGCGCCAACCGCAAAAGTCACCGTCCGGTCAGGGACAGCCAGGTCAGCCGCGCTTGCCGCGCCAGCAGATAGCGTTGATGGGCCAAGGCATAAGGATTGTCCGGCAAGGCATCAAGATAGCCGCGCGCCAGCACGGCATAGCCCAGCGCCGGCACCGCAGGAGCCGGCAGGCTTCCCTGCGCCTTCAGCACCTGGCAGGCCTGCCGGGCCGCCTCCACGACCGGCTGGCGGGCCAGCGTGACTTTCTCGGCGCCCAGTCCCTGCGCCATCATGGCCGGGGTTGCGCCGGCCCGGGCCAGCGCGTCACCGCCGGCCGGCGCCCGGCCGATTCGGGCCCGCACCGGAAAAGCACGCAGCAATCCGGTCAGCCCCCAGGCCCGCCCGGCCGCCTCCAGCAGCGTTTCGCTGACCGCGTCCTCGGCCTCGCAGATGCGGCAGGCCAGGCGCATGAGACGGCCCGCCGTGGCATCAACATAGTCCAGGATATCGTCGAGGCTCGCGAATGGCCGCGCCGCGATATCGTCCAGCCGGGCATCCACCAGTCCCAGCAGATCATCCTGCGTGACCCGTCCGGTCAGCCCGGCCAGCGCTTCGGTCACCGCATGGCGCCGGACCTTGGGCTCGGGCGCATAGAGGTCGGTGACGGCATCGCGCCACCAGGTCAGCTTCATCTCGCCGATCAGGCCTTCAGAGGTCGACTCGGCAATCCGGGCAATCTCGTGGTTGAAGGCATAGAGCGCAAACAGGCCGTCACGCTGCGGCGGCGTGGCGAACAGGGCGGCGAGCCGGCGGTCCGGGTCTTCCTTTTTCAGCAGGGTGTCGAAATCTGTTTCTTGCATGTGGCTAACCGGTGGACATGTCCCCCGTCCTCACCATATGTCCGGGTATATAACAATGGCCTGACTGGCCTTTATCCTTCCCACCTGCCGTCCAATGAGAGGTTTTCATGGCTTTCACCCTGCCCGATCTGCCGTACGCCAAGGACGCCCTGGCGCCCCATATCTCGTCCGAGACGCTGGATTTCCACCACGGCAAGCACCACGCCGCCTATGTGAAGAATCTCAACGGCATGGTCGAAGGCACGGATCTGGCATCCCAATCCCTTGAGGATGTGATCCGCGCCACGGCCGGTGTGGCCGACAAGGCCGGCGTGTTCAACAATGCCGCACAGATCTGGAACCACACCTTCTACTGGCAGTCCATGCGTCCCAATGGCGGCGGCGCCCCGACCGGCGCGCTGGCCGAAATGATCGACCGTGACTTCGGCTCCTTCGACGCCTTCAAGGACGCCTTCGCCAAGGCCGGCGCCACCCAGTTCGGCTCCGGCTGGGCCTGGCTGGTCCATGCCAATGGCAAGCTGGAGGTCCGCAAGACCCTGAATGCGGAAACCCCGCTCACCGAGGCTGGCGTCACCCCGCTCCTGACCATGGACGTCTGGGAACACGCCTATTATCTGGACTTCCAGAACCGCCGCCCGGACTACATCTCGACCTTCCTGGACCACCTGGTGAACTGGGAGTTTGCGTCCGAGAACCTGGCCACGGTGCTCTAGGCCCGGCCCCGCGAAAACTTTCGCGCAAACACAAAAAGAGGGGTCGCCAGTCTGGCGGCCCCGTCTTACCTTTTGGGCGGTCGATAAAAAACCCAAAGGGGATAATCATGCCATTCCGGTCACTGGCCGCCGCGCTCTGCCTCCTCGCGCTGGCCTTTCCCGTTCACGCACAATCCGCGGTCGAAGACCCACGGGCCCTGGGGTTTGACCCGGCCGGCCTCGAAGCGATCGATGCCCGCATCGAAGCCCTGGCCGCCGAAGGCGTCCGGCCCGGCTATGCCGTTGTCGTCACCCGCGGCGAGGAAATCGCCTATATCGCCGAAGCCGGCCTGTCCGATGTGGCAACCGGTGACGCTTTTACCGCCGACACCCCGGTTCGCATCGCCTCGATGTCCAAACCGGTGACCACCGTCGCCGTGATGATGCTGGTGGAAGCCGGCGCAATCGCGCTCGATGACCCGGTCAGCGACTACATTCCGGCCTTTGCCGACATCCGCGTCGCCGTCAGCCCGATGGCCAATGCCGATGGCGAGATCGAGACCCGCGCTCCGGCGACCGTGATGACGATCGCCCACCTCATGACGCACACATCCGGCCTGGGCTATATCTTCGACACGGAAACCGATCTGGGCCGGCAAATGATCGAACACTCGCTCTATTCCGGCGAGGGCGATCTGGAAGCCCGCATCAACTCACTCGCCCGCTTCCCGCTCTACACCGATCCGGGATCGCGCTGGATCTATTCCTACGCCAATGACGTGCTCGGGCGAGTCGTGGAAGTCGCGTCGGGCATGCCGTTCGAGGATTTCCTGGAAACCCGCCTGTTCGGGCCCCTGGGCATGCACGCCACCGGCTTCTTCTTTGAGGATGTGAATTTCGACGCGGATGGCCTGTCGCCGCTCTACGTGCACGCCGAAGACGGCAGTTTCGTCATCATGGAGGAAAGCTTCATGCCGGACTGGCCTTCGGGCGGAGGCGGCCTGATCTCCACGGCGCGCGACTATTCGCGCTTCTCGCGCATGCTGGCCAATGGCGGCGCCCTGGGCGATGTGCGCATCCTGGCGCCGGAAACCTTGGCCCTGATGATGCAGCCGCAGACCACGCCCGAACAGCTGGGCGATGGCTGGGACGGCACGTTCTACGCCTATGGCGGCTCGGTGGTCGTGCCCCCCGCTGACGGACAGCAGGCCCGCGGCGTGCCGGGGGATTATGGCTGGGGCGGTTTTTTTGACACCGACTTCTTTGTCAGCCCGGCCACGGGCGTGTCGGTGGTCTCCCTGTCCCAGATCCAGCCCGGACCGCACCGCCCTGCACCGCGCACCGGCGCTGCCATCCGCCCGCTGGCCTACGCCGCTTTCGCCTTCGACTGAGACGGGGTCAAAAAAGCGGCTGCAAACGCGACGGAGTCTCCCGCGCCAGCCGTTGGACAAGGGCAGACGGGAGCTTACCCTGTTCACGACCCGTCTGTTGTGCATGTCCCCCCTGACATGTCGCAGGGCCCGCCAAGGCGGGCCCTGCACTTGTTTCAGGCGGGCTTGGCCCGGGATATGTGCCGGATCAACCGAAGACGGTCTGGGCCATCGCCATGGCAATCAGCATCGGGAATGACAGCAGCGTGTTGGTGCGCGAGAACAGCATCGCCGTGCGGGCGGCCTTGGGCTTGGCCTCGGCATCAGCTTCGACAATGCCCAGCGCGATCTTCTGGTTCGGCCAGATCACGAACCACACATTGAACGCCATGATCAGCGCCATCCACATGCCGATCCCGATGAAGGAATACTGCGGCGCATAGGTCTCGGCCAGCAGGCCGAAGGACAGCACCTCGACCGTGTAGCCGCGCATGCCCGCCACAGCCAGGCCCGTGAGGACCGTGAAGGCCGCGCCCCAGCGGAACCAGAACAGGGCCGCCGGTGCGATCACCTTGCCGATGGCCGGCTTCTGCTCGTCCGGAATGTTCGGCATGTTCGGGATCTGCACGAAGTTGAAATACCACAGCAGGCCGATCCACATGATGCCGGACACGACATGCGTCCAGCGGGCAATGCCCTGCCACAGGGCCGGACCTGCCGAGATCGCCCCCGACATGACATAAGCGGCCAGATAGGCCAGCGCGATGATCATCGAGACGATCACCGTGGTGCGTAGATTAGTCAGAACAGCAGCCATGAATTCCTCCCCAGGTTCCAGCCTGATTCTGTTGAACCTGGGGAAATTACAGGAATTCGCGTCCGACGCTAATGGCGTTGAAAGCCAGCCCTAGTCGGTCTGGGTCCCTTCGCGCTGCACATTCGTGAACAGCAACAAGGGCGCGGCCACGAAGATGGAAGAATAGGTTCCGATCATCACACCCCAGATCATCGCGAACGCAAAGCCCTGCAGCGAAGCACCACCGATCAGGTAGAGCGAGATCAGCGCAACCAGCGTCGTCGCCGAGGTCAGGATGGTGCGCGACAGCGTGTCATTGATCGACAGGTTGAGTACGTCCGGCAGGGACATTTTCTTGTACTTGCGCAGGTTTTCACGAATGCGGTCGTAAACGACGACCGTGTCGTTCATCGAATAGCCCACAATCGTCAGGATCGCGGCCACGGTCGCCAGATCGAAGGTCATCTGGGTCACGGAGAACATGCCGACCGTTGCGATGACGTCGTGCACCAGCGCCACGATGGCACCGACGGAATACTGCCACTCGAACCGGAACCAGATGTAGATCAGCATCAGGAAAAGCGCGACGCCGATCGCCGTGAAACCGGTGATCACCAGCTCGTTCGAAACCGCGCCGCCGATGACCGTGGTACCGCGAAGCTCGAGTCCCGGCACCTGCTCGGACAGGGCGGCTTCCAACTGGCGGCGAGCTTCCTGATTGGCCTGCTCGCCCTCCATGCCTTCGCCTTCCTGAAGCGGAAGGGCCACCAGGAAGGAGCGGCGGTCATCAATCGTGTTGCCTGCCTCCTGGATTCTGGGATCCCCCATTTCCAGAGCCGCCGCGATCGCGCGCAATTCTTCCGTGGTGGTTCCGACCGGCGTTTCCACCTCGGTCTGGATACCGCCCCGGAAATCGATGCCGAAATTGATCCCGACATTGGCGAACTCAAACAGCGAAAACAGGATCAGCAGGGCCGAGAGGCCCAGGGCGATCATGCGTCCGCGAATGAAGGGGACGCTGGCCGTGGTCGGCAGGTAGTGGACAAGTGCGAGCTTCATGGGTCCAGGTCCTAGATCGGCAGCTGTTTGGGCTTGAACGTGCGCAGCCACAGGACGGCCAGCAGGCGCGAGAAGACGAAGGCGGTGAACACCGACGTGATGATGCCGATGCCCAGGGTCACGGCAAAGCCCCGCACCGGACCCGCGCCGAGCATGAACAGCACGGCCGCCGCGATGAAGGTGGTGATATTGGCGTCCAGGATGGCGGCAAGCGCACGGCCATAACCCTCCTGGATCGCGTTCGCGGGTGTCCGCCCGTTCAGCCCCTCTTCCCGGATGCGCTCATAGATCAGCACATTGGCGTCCACGGCCATGCCGATGGTCAGGATGATACCGGCGATACCCGGCAGGGTCAGCGTCATGCCCAGACCGGACAGGCCACCGAGGATCAGCACCACATTGACCAGCAGCGCCGAAACCGAGAACACGCCGAACACGCCGTAGGCGAGGACCATGAACACGATCACCAGGCTGAAGCCGATGATGATGGCCAGCTTGCCGCTCTCGATCTGGTCGTGCCCCAGGCTGGGCGACACGGTGTATTGCTGCACCGGCGTCAGGCTGGCCGGCAGCGCACCGGCATTCAGCAGGATCACCAGCTGGGAGGCCGTTTCATAGGTGTAATTGCCCCCGATCACGCCGGATCCACCCAGGATCGGCTGGTTGATCACAGGCGCCGTGATGATCTCGCCGTCCAGCACGATCGCAAAGCGTCGATTGACGTTGTTTGCCGTCACATCACCGAAGATCAGAGCGCCCTGGGTGTCGAGACGGAAGCCGACGACCGGCCCGGCATAATTCGGGTGCGTCGTAACATTCGTATTGGTCAGGTTCTCGCCCGTCAGCAGCTGGCGCGTCTCGACGGCCAGATACTGCACCGGCTGGGTATCGGACACCGGATAGATGGTGCGTCCCGGCGGCACGCGCGCCTGGCCACTGGGACCCGGATCAATACTGTCATCCACCAGATGGAAGCTCAGCGCGGCCTGCGTACCGACCAGATCGATGATTTCCTGCGGATCCTCGGCACCGGGAACCTGCACCATCACCCGGTTCTCGCCATTGCGCGCGATCGTCGGGTCATTCGTACCCAGACCGTCGATGCGGCGGCGGATGACGGTGATCGACTGGCTCAGCGTACGATTGCGGATGGCCTCGAACTGCTCGTCGGTCACCGAGATGCGGATCGCGCTGGGATCATTATTGTCCAGGCTCATCGAATACATCTGCGCCAGGCTCGGCCCGCCGAACTCTGTCGTCACCGGACCATTCAGGGCACGCAGGCTTTCCAATGCCTGTTCGCGCTGTTCGGGCCGGATCATCAGCACCACAACCTCATCGCCGACCACGGCAACCGAGCGCGGCAGCAATTGCTCATTGCGCAGCGTCTGGCGCGCATCGGCAGCCAGGCCTTCCAGCTGGGCGGTGCGCACTTCTTCCATGTCGACTTCAAAGACGATCTGGGACCCGCCCTGCAGGTCGAGGCCCAGATTGATCGTGCGGCTGGGGATCCAGCGCCAGATCCCGCGGGCCTCACGCGTCCCGTCCGCGCTGACCGTGTAGCGTTGCTCGTCGGGCACGAAGTTCGGCACCGTGTAGAGCACGCCCAAAATCACGACGAGGAAGATGGAAAGCAGTTTCCAGCGCCCGAAATACAGCATGGCAGCGCGGCCTTTTCAGTCGGTCAGCGTGAGGGTCAGTCGGCCTTGGCGTCGTTGGCCGGCTTGGGCTCGGGACGGCCCTTCACCGTGGCGATGGTCTGGCGCACGACACGCACCTTCACGCCTTCGGCCAGTTCCAGCGTCACTTCCTCGTCGGCGACCTTGGCGATCTTGCCGATCAGGCCGCCCTGGGTGATCACTTCATCACCGCGCTTCAGCCCCTCGACCATCTCCTTGTGCTCCTTGGCGCGCTTTTGCTGCGGCCGGATAAGCAGGAAATACATCACACCGATAATGGCGATGAAGGGGAAAAGCTGAACAAGCATTTGTTCCATGGCGACGCAGTCCTCCGCGGAGCCGGCGCAGAAGGGCGCCGGAGATTGAATTGCGCGGGACTATATCGGGGTGAACCGGTGTTGCAACAAGCCCGGGCTGTTGTCCGGGCGCAGCGGATCAGCGCAGATAGCTCATCGGGTCGACCGGATTGACGCCATTGCGGATCTCGAAATGCACCTGGGGCCGGTCCACCGAACCGGTCGAACCGGCCTCGGCGATCACCTGGCCCTGGCTGACCTGGTCGCCTTCGCGCACCAGCAGCCGGGAATTATGGGCGTAGGCCGTAACGAAACCGCCGGTATGGCGCAACAGGACCAGCTGGCCATAGCCGGCCAGCTCGCTGCCGGCATAGACCACCTGTCCGGCGGCGGCGGCGCGGACACTGTCGCCCTGCCTTGCCTCTATATTGATACCGTCATTGCGTCCGCCATCAGGCTTGCGACCGAAGCTGGACAGGACCGCGCCACGGATCGGCCAGTCAAAGGTGGGCGCCCCGGATGCCGCCGGCGGACGGCTGACCGGACGCTCCGGCGCACGCGAGGTCGAGGCCGCACTTTCGCGGGTGTCACGGCTCGCCAGATTGACCACAGTCGCGCCCTGCGGCAGCCGGATCTGCTGGCCCACTTCCAGCTCATAGGGCGGGCGGATGCCGTTGTGTGCCGCCAATTGCTGGAACGGCACATTATAGCGAAGCCCGATGCGATACAGATTTTCGCCGCGCTGCACGACATGCACCGGCGGTCGCGGCATCGACAACACCTGGCCGACATTCAGCGTATAGGGCCGATAGAGCGAATTGGCATTGGCCAAAGCCTCCATCTCGATACCGCAGTGAAGCGCAATCTCGGACAGGGTGTCACCCCGCTGAACGGTATAGGAGTCGCGGCATTCGGGCCGGTTCACTCTGGCCGGCGCCGCGCTGCGGCTGCCTGAACCATGATAGCGGTGATCGACCCGCGCCGGTTCACGCGGCGTTGACGCGCAGGCCGCCAGGCCCGCGCTCAGGGCCGCGATCAGACATGTCAGGGTCGCTAGACGCATGGTGGTCGGCACACTCCGGTCGGCAGTTCGGCCCCAATACAGCCACAGCAAGGCTTAACCGGCGGTTATCCATGCCCCCAGCACCCGGATCTGATCAAGACTTATGATGCTCGTCTGCGGCCGGAAAGGCCAGCCCCGGTGCGCGCGCCGGCGCGCGGGCGGCAATCTGGTGCAGGAGCCAGGTTCTCGCCTCCACTTCGCAATCGAAAAGCCGCAGGGAGACATTCCACTCATCAGCGAGCTGCTGGATCATGCTCTGGCGGTCCGCCTTGTGATGTGGCGGTGCGAAATAGGCCACAGGCAGGCCTGACAGCACCTCCAGCCCGTCGAGCCAGATCTCTTTCGTCGTCGAAAAATGGGGGTGCATATCCGCCCGACGGGCGTCGACCAGCAAACCGGTCAGCGTGCCCGTCGCGATCAGCGCCAGCAGACGCGCATTCTTCCGGGAATGCTCCACGCGCAGCGGCAGACCTTCCACCGTCTGCCGCCAGATCCCCAAATCTGCCGTTTCCTCGATAACGATGCCCATGCCCGCCTTATAGCACGCCTGCCACGGAACGCACCCCGCCAGCGAGACGGGGCGATTGCACCGGATCAGCCCCTGACAAGCGCCTCGCACCAATCTTGCGCCGCCTCGAACGTGTCGAACTCGCGCATTTGCCCCGCCCACTCGGCCTTCACATGCTCCAGCATCGCCAGGCGCGCAGGGTTGTAGTGTCCGGCCGGTGGGAGATAGGCAATCGGACACGGGCTGACGGCCGCAAACAGGTCTTCCCACACCTCGCGGGAGAAGCTGGGCGATTTCGGCAGCACGGCACGGCTGGCATCGACCAGAACCGCCTTCAGCGTTCCGGTGCGTCGAAAGGAGGAAAGCCGGTCGATAATGGCGACATGATCCACCCGGCTCGCTTCGCCGACAATGGTCACGCCGCCAATTCCGCACTCCGTCTTGCCCCCGGAGATCCAGCGAAATTCTATGCCCATCCCGTCAGCCTAACACAATGAAACGCCTAGGGCATCACAAAGCGCGCGCTTCCCCTTTCACCAGCGGAACAAAGCGGACATCCATCAGATCCGTCTCTTCCCACTCATCCCCGTGGCGCACATAGCGCACCAGAACCTGTTTCGTCTCGCGGTCGACCGGGGCCACGGCAATGCCGCCATCCTTGAGCTGATCGAGAATGGCGTCCGGGCGCTGCGGCGCCGAGGCTGTCAGGATGATACGATCAAACGGGGCCTGTTCCCGCCAGCCCAGCGTGCCATCGCCGATCTTGGTGACGATATTGGTCAGCCGCATGGCGTCGAAGCGCTGCTCGGCCTCCTTGGCCAGGGTACGGTAGCGTTCGACCGAATAGACCCGGCGTGCCAGCCGCGCCAGCACGGCGGCCTGATAGCCCGACCCGGTGCCGATCTCCAGCACCTTGCAGCGATCATCCAGCTTCAGGGCCTGGGTCATCAGCGCCACGATCAGCGGCTGCGAGATCGTCTGGCCGCAATCGATCGGCAGCGCCCGATCATCATAGGCCTGGTCACCGAAACGCTGCGGCACGAACAGGTGCCGCGGCGTGCGTTCGATGGCGCCCATCACCTTGGCATCGGTTACGCCGCCCCCGCGCAGGCTCATCACCAGCTGGATCATGCGCGGATCAGGCAGGGCCATGTCGGGAACCTTCGTTCAGAGTGCGGCGCAGGAGACTAGTTCTTCGGCGGCACGCCGCCCAGCATGCGCTTCAGATTGCCCAGGGTTTCACCATGGGTGAGGTCCATGTGCAGCGGCGTCACGGAGATCTTGCCGTCATAGATCGCCTTCAGGTCCACACCTTCCGGCGGATTGGACAGGATACCCTTGAAGGCCAGCCAGTAATAGTCGAAGCCACGCGGGTCGGTGCGGTGCTCGGCGTGCAGGATGTGCTGGTCGCGACGGCCCTGGCGGGTCACTTCCACCTCGGTCACCTCATCCGGCTTGCGGTCCGGGAAATTGATGTTGATCAGCACATCGTCCGGCCATTTCAGGTCGAACAGGCGGCGCAGGATCGGGGCACCATAGAGCTCGGCCGTTTCCCAAGCGATCGGATCATCCTTTCCGAACCCGTAGGCCTGGGACAGGGCAACAGACGGAATGCCCAGCTGCATGCCCTGCATCGCGCCGGCCACCGTGCCTGAAAACGTCACATCCTCGGCAATGTTCTGGCCGCGATTGACGCCGGACAGCACCAGGTCCGGCTTCTTGCCCGGAATGATGTCCTGCACGCCCATCAACACGCAATCGGTCGGCGTTCCGGACACGGAAAACTTCTGCTCGCCCCATTTGCGCACGCGCAGCGGCGAATGCAGCGTCAGCGACCGTCCGGCCCCGGACTGTTCCTCCGCCGGCGCCACGATCCAGACATCATCCGACAATTGCCGCGCGATTTTCTCCAGCACTTTCAGGCCATGGGCCCGGATGCCGTCATCATTGGTCAGAAGAATGCGCGGATTGTCTGGGATCATCGGTTCGTCGTCCTCGGCGGGGGTGGATGCCCGCTTCTAGCGGAAAAAGGCCGGAGTGCCAGCCCGACACCCCAGCCTTTTGCGCAACGAATGCGTGATCGCCGGTTCAGGCTTCAATCCGCTCCAGGCCGCCCATATAGGGACGCAGCACCGCCGGCACGTTGATCGACCCATCAGCATTCTGATGGTTTTCCATCACCGCCAGCAGCGCCCGGCCGGTCGCGACACCGGAACCGTTCAGCGTGTGCAGGAATTGCGGGCGTTTCTCGCCGGCCTTGCGGAAGCGGGCATTCATGCGCCGGGCCTGGAAATCCCCGCAATTGGAGCAGGACGAGATCTCGCGATAGCCCTTCTGGCTCGGCAGCCAGACTTCCAGGTCATAGGTCCGCTTGGCGGCAAACCCCATATCGCCCGAACACAGCAGCATCACCCGGTAGGGCAGTTCCAGCAGCTGCAGCACGCGCTCGGCGGCACCGGTCATGCGGTCCAGCTCGTCCGCGCTCTCCTCCGGCGCCACGATCGAGACCATCTCCACCTTGTGGAACTGGTGCATGCGGATCATGCCGCGCGTATCGCGTCCGGCCGAACCGGCCTCGGCGCGGAAACAGGGCGTATGCGCAGTATAGCGCATCGGCAGCGCCGCCTCGTCATGGATCGCCTCGCGCGCCAGATTGGTCAGCGGTACTTCCGCCGTCGGGATCAGCCAGCGATGGTCGGTGGTGCGGAACAGGTCCTCGGAGAATTTCGGCAGCTGGCTGGTCCCGAACATGGCTTCGTCGCGCACCATGTAGGGCGGGCTCACCTCGGTATAGCCGTGCTCATTGATGTGCAGGTCCAGCATGAACTGCGCCAGGGCGCGTTCCACACGGGCCAGGCCTCCCTTCAGCGCGACAAAGCGGGCGCCGGAGATTTCCGCCGCCTTCTCGAAGTCCATCTGCCCCAGGCCCTCGCCCAGATCGACATGGTCCTTCGGCTCGAAATCAAATTCCCGGGGCTCGCCCCAGCCGCGCACTTCCTCATTGTCCTGCTCGTCGGCACCGGCCGGCACGTCCGCTTCCGGCAGGTTGGGCAGGGCCGCCAGGTGCTGGTTCAGGGTTTCCTCGAAATGCCGCGCCTGCTGGCCGGCCTCTTCCAGCACGCCCTTCAGGCGTTCCACTTCCGAACGCAGGCGATTGAACTCGGCCTCGTCACCGCTCGCCTTGGCCTTGCCGATCTGCTTGGACAGGGCATTGCGCTCGGTTTCCGCTTCCTGATGCTTGGTCACGGCCTCGCGGCGCTGGGTGTCCAGCGCCAGCAGGGAAGCGGATTGCGGCTCCATCCCGCGCAGGGCCAGGCCCTGGTCGAAGGCTTCGGGATTGTCGCGGATCAGCTTGATGTCGTGCATGGGAGCAACCGTGGCGTCTTGTATGGGAAAAAGAAGTGTTTCGAGGCGCGGCTATAGCCCTGCCCGGCCCCGGCGTAAACCGGCTCAGCCGTCGGCCGGGTCCGAAGCGGAATCCGTATCCTTGGGCTCCATGAAGCGCATGCCGAAGATCGACAGGAAGTAGAGCAGCAGCAATGCCCCGCCCAGCAGGATCTGGCTGATCGGATCGGGCGGCGTGGCAAAGGCGGCAAACAGTGCGATCCCGACCACGGCAAAGCGCCAGCCCTTCAGCAGGGTTTCGCCGCGCAGGATGCCTGCCTTGGCCAGCAGCATCAGGAAGACCGGCATCTGGAAGGAGATGCCGAACACCAGCATCAGCGTGGTGATCAGGTTCATGTAGTCGGACACATTGAGCAAAAGCTCGATCCGCGTCCCCGCCAGCTCCGGCATCTGCTCCTGGCCCAGCGAGAAGCGCATCACCATGGGCAGGACGAAATAATAGACAAAGCCCACGCCGGCCCCGAACAGGATCGGCGACATCGCCAGGAAGGGCGCAAACGCCCCGCGCTCATGCT
The DNA here is from genome assembly GCA_965242785.1 of uncultured Maricaulis sp. Lineage (GTDB taxonomy): Bacteria > Pseudomonadota > Alphaproteobacteria > Caulobacterales > Maricaulaceae > Maricaulis. Next base: position 1,694,956 of record CBDETA010000004.1, on the reverse strand, counting down.
TGTAGAGCCCGGGCGCTACAAAGCCGTAGACCTGCCAAGCGATGGCCGGGAAGACGATGATCACCGCCCCCACCAGGGAAAGTTTCAGCCGGACAAAGAAGAATTCCAGCGGCGCAAAGAAGTTCGCCGTCAGGTCCAGCTCCTCCACCGGCACGCCGCGCACGGCGGCAGCGGCATCGCGATAGGGGATCAGCAGCCATTGATAGAGCTGGCTGGAAAAGATGAAGCACAGCACGAAACCGGCCACCAGGAAGCCGATCACGATGATCAGCCGCTGGCGCAGTTCGATCAGGTGATCCAGCAAGGGCGCACGGCTGGCCTCGACCTCGTCGTCGTCATGCGTACCGATCTGTTTCATGCCTAGCCGTCAATCCTGTCCGACGTGCCGGTTTTCTTCGGCAGGTCTTCGCTGTCTTCGACAGCCGGCTTCAGCTCCGGCAGTTCCGGGGCCCCTGGCTTGGTGACCGCCGGCTTGGCATCCGGCTTGTACAGCGCGCTCTGCGCCTCGCCGGTCGCCTTGTTCAGCTCGCCCTTGATCTCGTTGAGCGGATTGGCCTGTTTCAGCGCCTCGATTTCCTTGCGCAGCTCGGACAGCTCGGTCTCGCGGCCGATCTCGTCGAACGAATTCTGGAATTCCTTCGCCATGGCGCGGGCCTGATTCATCATCTGGCCCACCTTGCGCATCATCACAGGCAGCTGCTGGGGCCCGACGACCACAAGCGCCAGGATCAGAACCACCAGCAATTCCGGCATGCCGATGCCGGGGGCCATGGCCTAGCTCCCGGTCTTTTCGTCTTCGCGCGTCTCGGAACCGATGGCACCGGCCTCGGTGGAAGAGTTGTTTTCCTCTTCGTCTCCGTCGCGCAGGCCCTTGCGGAAGCTGGTGATACCCTTGGCAAAATCGCCCATTACGGACGCGATCTTGCCGCGGCCGCCAAACAGCAGGACAGCGAGCAAGGCAACCAGAAGAAGCTGCGTCCAGCCAGGTATCATGGAACTCTCCGTTCTTTGCAGTGACTGATCTACTGCGTTTGGCCTGCCCCGTCCAACCCGTCAATCAGGCCTGCAGGCATTCTATCGCCTTGGACGGCTTCAGGCCGCGCCGTCCGGGTCCTCGTCATCCCCTTCCATGAAATCGACATGGAAGGCATGGGCATCGTCATCATCCAGCGGATCCTCCAGCAGCTCCATCTGGTCAGGACGCGAAGGGTCGGGAACGCTGAAATCCGGCGGCAGGCGGGCGTCCAGGAGGCCGGCGGCCTTCAGGTCCGACATGCCCGGCAGATCGCCGATCGATTCCAGCGAGAAATACTCCAGGAATTGCGACGTCGTCCCATAGGTGACCGGACGGCCCGGCGTGCGACGGCGGCCACGCGGACGGATCCAGCGCAGCTCGAACAACAAATCCAGCGTGCCCTTGGACACGGCCACGCCGCGGATTTCCTCGATCTCGGCCCGCGTCACCGGCTGGTGATATGCAATGATCGACAGGGTCTCCAGCGCCGCCTGGGACAGTTTGCGCGGCTCCTGTCTCACTTCGGTCAGCACATCGGCCAGGTCCGGTGCCGTTTCGAAACGCCAGCGTCCGCCGGTCTCGGTCAGGCGCACGCCACGATCGGCGTATTCCTCGGCCAGCATCGCCAGCAAGGCCTGGATATTGGCCTCGGACGGCAGGCGCCCGATCAGCGTTTCCTCGTCCAGCGGTTCATTGGCCGCGAACAGCAGGGCTTCCAGTACCCGCAGGTTCCGGCGTTCCGTATTCACCGCCAGGTGCACACCCAGCGCCTTGGACGCTTCCTCGTCGGCCTGCACCGACGGGCCCTGATGGCTGGCGCGCTCGCGCAGCGCCGCGATGGCGTTGGAGATCGGGTCGACGGTCTCGGTATCGGTCTCGTCACTCATGGGGCGCGTCCCTCTTGGCGGCCCGCACATACAGCGGGGCATAGGCTTCTCGCTGCCGCAATCGTGCATGGCCCTCCTTGGTAATTTCAAGCGCCGCCAGCATCGAGCTGGCCCGCACAGACCTCATCGGAGGCGGATCGGCACCCAGTTCACCATTGTCGGGAAGCAGGCTATCCAGTTCTCGCCATTCACTGATTTCCGGCACCAGTGTTTCAAGGCGGGATCTTGCAGTTTCCAGGCCATAAACCTTGGGAGTCGACGGGCGGTAGGATGAGCGCGCCTGGCGGATGCGGCGGGTCGTATAGGCCGACAAGAGATCGTGCAGATCGGCCTCATAGATCACCGAACGGGTCGAACGCACGCCTTCCGGCGCCCCGCGCATGAACACGTCCGTGTTCAGCAGCGGCTGCGCGAACAGGGCCTCGCCGGCCGCACGCATGGCTTCCAGACGGCGCAATCGGAAGGCCAGCGCTGCGGCCATCACCTCGGCCGGTGCCTCTTCCTCGTCCTTCTTGGGCTTGGGCAGCAGCATCTTGGACTTCAGGAAGGCCAGCCAGGCCGCCATCACCAGATAGTCCGCTGCCAGATCCAGACGCCGCCGACGCGCCGCCTCCATGAATTGCAGATACTGTTCGGCCAGTTCCAGGATCGAGATCCGGGCGAGATCGACCTTCTTCTTTCTCGCCAGGGCCAGCAGCAGGTGAAGCGGACCTTCGAATCCGTCCAGGTCGACGATCAGCGCATCGCCGTCCGCCTCCTCGGCGGCTTCGAACCGGACGTCTTCCTCGAATTCCTCTTGCAATCCCTGCTCCGCCTAGACCGGGCTGGCTCCGGCAACCGGCGCCAAAAGCGCATTGAGGCGCGATTCGGCCTCTTCCGGGTCGAATTCTTCGATCGTGTCGCGGGCCGCCTCGGCTTTCAGCGCCCGTTCCAGCGCCTTGCCGTCCAGCGCCCGCGCGCCCTCGGCGACCGCCTGCATCTCGGCCATGTCGCCATTGCAGTGCAGCAGCATATCACATCCGGCCTTCAGCGACGCCTCGCCGCGTTCGCGGAACGTGCCCGTCAGCGCCTTCATCGACAGATCATCGGTCATCAACAGACCGTCAAACCCGATCTCGCCGCGGATCACCGCGCCGATCACCTCGGCCGACTGGGTCGCCGGATAGCCGTCATCAATGTCGGCATAGACGATGTGCGCGGTCATCGCCATCGGCGCATCGGCCAGCGCCTTGAAAGGCGCAAAATCCGTCTCCGACAGAAACCCATGTTCCTCGGGCACCACCGGCAGTTCCAGATGGCTGTCCGCCTTGGCGCGGCCATGTCCCGGAATGTGCTTGATGATCGGGGCGACACCGCCCGCCATCAGACCTTCCATAGCGGCCCGGCCCAGATGGATGATCGGTTCCGGCGTCCGTCCGAAGGCCCGGTCACCGATGATCGCGTCGGCACCGTCAATGCGCAGGTCGATACAGGGCGCGCAGTCGACATCGATCCCGACCGTGCGCAGCTCGTGCGCCAGCAGCCGGTGATTGATCCGCGTCGCCTCGATCGCCTGTTCCTCATCTTTCTGGAAAAGCTCGGCGAAACGCTCTGCCGCCGGCGCGGCACGCCAGGTCGGCGGGCGCAGGCGGGCAACACGTCCCCCCTCCTGATCGATCAGGATCGGCGCATCCCGGCCCACACAGTCACGCAGCTCCATTGTCAGCCGCGACAATTGCCGCACGCCCTCCACATTGCGCGCAAACAGGATGAAGCCCCAGGGATCGGCATCCCGGAAAAACGCCTTCTCGTCCGGCGACAGGGTCAGGCCCTGCAGGCCGTAGATCGCCGAGCTGACCGCGCTCATCGACGCGCCACCAGACAGTCCTGGCCGCGCGATTGCAGCGTTGAGCAGAAGCTCACCGCATCATCACGCGTCGCAAAGGCCGCGATGCGCAGGCGGTGATAGGTGCCGCGATTGGGGATCTCCACCTGCACCACGTCCGGCGCGACACCGCTGGCGATATCGCCAAAGCGCGTCCGGAAGGCGACCCAGGCCGCCTCGGCATCGGCTTCGCTGCGGAAGGCGGCAATCTGCACCACCCAGTCACCGCTCGGCGCCACCGCCGGCGCGCTGGCACGCGGGGCCGGTGTCGGCACCGGATCGGGCTCGCGGACCGGAGCCTGGACTTGCGGCTCGGGATCGGGCTGGCGGGTTTCCGGCTGCGGCGTCGGGCGCTCAGGGGCCGGACGTTCGGGGGCCTGGCGCGGGGTCACGTCCGGCGTAGCCGGCTCGGTCGCCGGCTGATTGCCGGCTGCGGCCTCGTCGGCATCCACCGTCTCGACCCGCAGGCCGGGACGACTGTCCTCGATCGGTTCCTCGGGTGCCGGGCGCAGGGAGACCTGTTCGTCTCGACCCGCTCCCTCACCGGTCAGGCGGTTATAGACCTGCAGCTCGGTGCCCGGTGTCTCCTCGCCGCCCGGATCGGCCGGGCGTTCGCGATAGGGTTCCTCGTTCGGCACCAGGCGCGGCGCGCCCTCGCGGCCACTTTCGCGCAGACCCTGATTATAGGCGCTCCAGACCACGCCCAGGAACAGGATGAAGACCGCGATCGCCGTGATCAGCAGCATGGGTCCACGCCGCGAGTCTTCCTCACGCGCGTCAAAGGTGGAGTAGCCGTCCGTTGGCGGGGCGTAGGCGCCGATCCGCTCTTCCTCGTCCAGATCCGTCATCTGTGTCCTGGCATCTTGCTTGTCTGGCTGTCCGGGCGAATCGGGCAGCGATGTCAAACGATAGCACTGACACGGCTGTGAATTCACGCGGCCGATCAGGCTTTTCACCCGTCAATTGCGCAAGGCTGGCTCAGAAATACCCCTGAACCGTGAACAGCCTGCGGTGTTCCTCCACGGCAAAGCGGTCCGTCATGCCGGCGATATAGTCGCAGACACGGCGGGCCGATTGCGCCGTCCCGGCCCCGTTCATCCCTGACTGCACATCGCTGGGCAGCACGCCGGGATTGGCAAGATAGAGATCGAACAGGTCACTCATCACCCGGCTGGCCTGGCTCATCATCCGGTTGACCTTGTAGTGCCGGTACATGTGGGCAAAGAGATGGCGGCGCAGGGCGGCCAGGTGCAGCAGCATCTCTTCCGAGAAGGCCACCAGCGGTGCGTCTAGCGCGCGCACGTCTGCTGCAGTCTCGGGGCGGGCGGCATCGATGCGGCGCCGGGTCTCCGTCAGCACATCGCCCACCATCACCCCGATCAGCTCGCGCACGGACTCATGGATGAGAATATTGCGTTCGATGCCTGGCCAGCGCGCCTCGACGCGCCGGAAAATATCCCCCACCAGAGGCAGGTCCAGCAAAGGCTCCAATTCCAGCAGACCCGAACGAAGACCGTCATCAATGTCGTGATTATTGTAGGCGATGTCGTCGGACAGGGCCGCGATCTGCGCCTCCAGACCGGCATGCGTCTCCAGCTCCAGCGCGTCCAGCCCGTCATAATCGCGGAAGGCCCAGGCCAGGTCGTCCCGGCTGGCGCCCGGCGTCAGCAGCGGGCCATTGTGCTTGACCACGCCCTCCAGGGTTTCCCAGGTCAGGTTGAGCCCTTCAAACTCCGGATAGCGCACCTCCAGCTTGGTCACCACGCGCAGGGTCTGGGCGTTGTGATCAAACCCGCCATAATCCTTCATCTTGTGCGCCAGCACGCGCTCGCCCTCATGCCCGAAGGGCGGATGGCCCAGATCATGGGCCAGCGACAGCGCCTCAGCCAGGTCCTCGTCGGCCCCCAGCATGCGCGCCAGCGTGCGCGCGATCTGCGACACTTCCAGCGAATGCGTCAGCCGGGTGCGGTACTGGTCACCCTCATGCGCCACGAAGACCTGGGTCTTCTCCTTCAGCCGGCGGAAGGCCGCCGAGTGGATGATCCGGTCGCGATCGCGCTGGAAGGCATTGCGCATTTCGCTGTCTGGCTGGGCAAACCGCCGGCCCCGCGACTGGGAAGGATGACAGGCATAGCGGGCGCGGGAACGGTCAGTGGCCGCAATCGTCATGTGGGTCAGCCCTTTCATCGGCGCGTGTCCGGGTCCATATACGTCATGACCGACAAACACAAACACACCAACGGTATAGCCATGACGGCCAATGTCACGCTTTCGGCCTCCGCCGCGAAACAGATCAACACCATCCTGGCCAGCCAGAGCGACGGCACCCTGCTGCGCATCGGCGTCGAGGGTGGCGGGTGTTCGGGCTTCTCCTACACCTTCAATCTGGACACCAGCGTGAACAGCGACGACCAGCTGATCGAGCGCGACGGCGCGAAAGTGGTGATCGACGAAGCCTCCCTGCCCTTCCTGGACGGATCGGAGATCGACTATGTCGACGAGCTGATCGGCGCCAGTTTCAAGATCCACAATCCCAATGCCACCGCCGCCTGCGGCTGCGGCACCAGCTTCTCGATCTGACCCTGCGGCCCGGGGGCCGACCGGCGCCGATGACGGCGACGGGCCTGTGATGGACCTGGGGGCGATACACGGCTACGCAGACGTCAGACTGCAGGCTTGCTGAGCCGATGGCCGGGTCGGAAACCGGCCCGAAGGTGTCCGCAGCCTGCCGCGATCTGACGGGAAGAGACTGTCTGAGGGAGGAAAGTCATGAGCTATGTCAGTGGTTTCGTCGCGGCCGTACCGGTCGCCAACAAGCAGGCCTTCATCAAGCACGCCCAGGAGGCCGCCGTGCTGTTCAAGGAACAGGGCGCCCTGCAGGTGTTCGAGAACTGGGAAGACAATGTGCCTGACGGCAAGGTCACATCCTTCCCCATGGCGGTAAAGAAGAAGGACGACGAGGCGGTGGTCTTCTCCTTCATCATCTGGCCGGACAAGGCCACCGCCGATGCCGGCATGCAGGCGCTGATGGAAGACCCGCGCATGGACCCGGCCAACAATCCCATGCCGTTTGACGGCCAGCGGATCATTTTCGGCGGTTTCGAAACCGTGCTGGAGGCCTGAGCCATGACCGGCTTTGCCACCTGTTTCTGGTTCGACAACGACGCAGAGGAAGCCGCCCGCTTCTATGTCGACCTGTTCGAGGATGCCGAGTTGGGCGAGTTCCAGCGGCTGGGCATCGACACGCCTTCCGGCAAGGCCGGCGATGTGGTCACGGTGTCCTTCACGCTGAACGGCACGCCCTATGTGCTCCTGAACGGTGGCAAGCAGTTCCCGCAGACCCCGGCCGCCTCGATCATGGCGCTGTGCGACACCCAGGCCGAGGTCGACCGCGTCTGGGCCGCTCTGCTGGACGGCGGCACCGCTATCCAGTGCGGCTGGCTCACCGACCGGTTCGGCGTCACCTGGCAAGTGGTGCCCAAGGCGCTCTTTGCCCTGCTGGCCGATCCCGATCCGGGCCGTGCCCGGCGGGCGGCCGAAGCCAAGGTCAGCCAGATCAAGCTGGACATCGACGCCATCCAGGCCGCCGCCGACGCGGCCTGACCGACACATCCCAAGGGGCGGGCGGCGCTTGCCAAGCCGGCGCTGCCCCCTACTCTCCCCGTCAAACAAGACAAGAACTCGAACGGGGACGTCATGACCGCCACCTTCTCCCAGCTGATCCGTCAGCGCATCTCCACGCGCGCCTTTCTGGACACACCGGTCAGCGCGACCGAGGTGCGCGACCTCCTGGACACCGCCCGCTGGGCCGCATCCGGGGGCAATCTCCAGCCCTGGCACGTCCATGTCGTCGCCGGCGAGGCCCGCCAGCGCGTCATCGATGCCGTCCAGGCCCGGCTCAGCGAAGCCCCGTTCGAGGATGAAAGCGAGTTTGGCGCCTACCCGCCCAAGCTCTGGGATCCCTACCGCAGCCGCCGCTTCGCCCTGGGCGAACAGATGTACGAGATCATGGGCATCCCGCGCGAGGACAAGGCCGCTCGCCTTAATCACCTGCTGTCCAATTTCCGGTTCTTCGACGCCCCCGTCGGTGTGTTCTTCAGCCTGGACGCCCGCATGAACCCCAATCAGTGGGGCCATCTGGGCATGTTCATCATGGCCTTCATGCTGGCCGCCGAGGAAAAGGGCCTGGCCACCTGCGCCCAGGAAGCCTGGATGACCCGCCACAAGACCATCGCCAAAACCCTCGCCCTGCCGGAACACCAACGCATCTGGTGCGGCCTCGCCCTCGGCCACGCCGACCCCGACGCTGCGGTCAACACGCTCAGAAGCGAACGCGCCCCGGTGGAGGATTTCGCGGTGTTCGAGGGGTTCTGAGCGGGGAATTTGTCCTCAATGAACGCCCAAACTCCGTCATCCCCCGGCTTGCCTGCCCCCGCGAAGGCGGGGGTCCGGGGGACCTCAGCCATCCAGCCAACAGGTTGTCCGAGGTGGCCCGGACAAGCCGGGCCATGACGGAGAATGAAGAGTGGACATAGAAACACACTACGCCCCTCAGCCATCCTGCCAAGCAAAGCGCGCTCCCACTCTGCTCGAACGCCATGCCCACACAGATTGTCATCCCGGCCGGATGCCCCGCGCAGGCGGGGCGGAGCGCCGGGACCCATCGAGGAACACCTCACTGGCGCAGGCATGGATCCCCGAACTACGCCCTGCTTTCGCAGGGCATCCGTCAGGGATGACAATCGGTGAAAGGTAGACTTTGTGCATCAGTCACAAAAATTAGGAGAAATGGACGAAGCGTGCCCGATCAGAACACCCGCGAGCCGTCCTGCCTCTGCAGTATCAGCATTCGTCTGAGGAGCGGGTCTACGCTGGGAACATCGATTGGCAATTCGCGCGATAGAAGGATCTCGGACTCGTAGGGGATGAATTTCTGCAATCCGTGAAGGGCAATTACTTCGACATAGTTTCTTGATGGCTGAGACAATGTAGAGTCTCTGAGACGCACCACGAACTTTTCCGTTTGGGCAACAGATTCGCTTCTGCTGCATTGATCGTAGATCGCGTACAACAGGTTGATTGCGACAACACATTTGCGCGCGCTGAGCCCGGCACTACACAGGCTTTGCAACTGCTCGGACGCTGTCTGCCAGTCGCTTCGTCGGGCTCTCCGGAGCGTTCGCTTGAAGAAAATATCAAACACGCCTAGCTGCTCCGCCCCCTCAAGCCGCACAATCCAGCGCGCCACCGCACAGTGACGCCGCCGCCACCACCCAGCCCACCAGCCCCACCAACCACAGCACCGGCAATACCAGCATCCATTTCAACCCCGAGGCCCGCCGCCCCATCGCCACGCGAACCCAGCCGACAACCAGCGCCAGGAGCGCGGCCACGGGTCCGGCGCTGGAATAGAGTGCAAAGGCAATGAGGCCGGAATTCTCCATCGAGCCCGGCGCGTCGAACATCATCACGGCCGGCATCCACAGGCCCATCGAGACAAAGCCGAACAGCGCCACCACGAGGCTGGCCAGGATCAGCCAGACCAGGGACAGGCGTTTCGGCGCTGCGCTCACAATCCGCCCGGGATCAGCGCGTCAGCGTCCTCACGCGTGATGCGGTGGAATTCGATGGTCATCGGCTCGTCCAGCGCGCCATCGACCACTTCGCCCGTGATGACGTTATAGCCGTCCGGCCCGGTCTGCTCCCAGATCGTGGAGAAGACGCGCTCGACACCGTCCTGGCCGCGATAGGTCTCATCGGGGAAAAGGATCCGCCGCCCCTGCGGACGAGCCTCGCCATCGCTGACCCCGCCGATCGAGTTGTAATAGCGGTAGACAATGCGCTGGCCTTCGGCGTCCCAGTGATACAGCGTCTCGCCGCGATAGACGTCGGCCCCCTGCGGCACGGCATGCACATCGCGCAGATAATGGCCGTTCAGCACCGGCTCGTAGCAGTGCACGTCAAAGGTCTCGGAACCGGGGAAGACACCGGTCCAGCACGCGCCGGCGAGAAACTCGAAGGCGGCGAGTTCCGCGCGCAGCAGAGCCTCGTCTTCCTCCTGTGCTGCGGTACCGGCGGCCGTCAGCACCATCCCGGCCAAAACCACCCCCACAGATCGCATCTCGCAGAGACCTCCCGGCTTTCCTCGCAGACGAAACGGCTTAAGCTGGCCGCCCGACGCAAGCATTCAAAGATTTCACCATTATGACCCTGACCGTTGCTTCTTGGAACGTCAATTCGATCAAGGCCCGCCTGCCCAATGTCCTGGACTGGCTGGAAACCGCCAAGCCCGATGTCGCCTGCCTGCAGGAGATCAAGACGGTCGATGAGGGCTTCCCGCGGCTGGAAATCGAAGCGCTGGGCTATAATGTCGAGACCCACGGGCAGAAATCCTACAATGGCGTCGCCATCCTCTCGAAATATCCGATCGAAGAGGCCCTGCCCCGCCTGCCCGGCGATGAGGCCGATGAGCAGGCCCGCTATCTGGAGGCCGTGATCGCCGCCGAGACCGGCCCGGTGCGCGTCGCCTCGATCTACCTGCCCAATGGCAATCCGGCCCCGGGCCCCAAATATGATTACAAGCTGGCCTGGATGGAGCGCCTGCGCCGTCATGCCAATTCCCTGCTGGTGCACGAGGAACCGCTGATCCTGGCCGGTGACTACAACTGCATCCCGCGCGATGTGGATTGCTGGGACATCGCCGAATGGGAGCGCGACGCCCTCGCCCTGCCGCAGACCCGCGCCGCCTTCAAGGCACTGAAATGGCTCGGCCTGACCGAGGCCTTCGAACAGCTCGACGGGCGCGGCCACCAATACACTTTCTACGACTACCAGGCCGGCCGCTGGCAAAAGGGTCACGGCATCCGCATCGACCACCTCCTGTGCTCGCCGCAGGCCGCCGACCGGCTGGAATCGATCGAGATCCACACCAAGACGCGCGGCAAGGAAAAGGCCTCCGATCACATTCCGATCGTCGGATCATTCGCGCTCTGAGGCGGCTGGCATCGCGCACCGGGCGTTTTCGCCCTGTCGCCCCGCCCGGCGCGTGCTAGGCTTGCCGCTCACTCAGGGATGAGGGGCGCCGACATGCGACTGCCGATTGCCTTGCCCGGTCTGGCCGCGGATCACTGACCATGCTTCGCCTGATTGCGTGTCTCTGGTTCTGTCTCGGCCTGGCCACGCCCGTGGCCGCAGACAGTGACCAGCGTCCCGTCGATCATTTCACGATCACCGAGGCGGCCGATTTTTCCAAACAGATCGAACACGCCCTGGCCGACCGCGGTGCCTTCATCGCCCTGGTCTTCCGCTCTGGCCGCGATCGCGCCCGCCTGCCCGACGGCGTGCGCTATACCCATGGCGCCTTCTGGGTCTACGGTCCGATCGAGACGGCAGAAGGCGACACCAGCTACGGCTACGCGGTCTACAATCTCTACCATGACGCCCAGACCGTCACCCGGTCCTATCTCACCCAGGACTGGCCGCTGGACTTTACCCGCGGCGATGTGGTCGGCCAGGTCGGGATCATCATCCCCAGCGCCGACATGCAGGCCCGCCTCCTGCAGCTCATCACCTCTCCCACCTACGAGGCCCTGCACCAGCCCGCCTACTCCCTGCTCTCCAACCCCACGGACCTGCGATTCCAGAACTGCACCGAATTCATGCTGGACGTTCTGGCCGCCGCGGCCTGGAACCGGACGGACCGGACCCAGATCAAGATCAATCTCGACGCCTGGTTCCAGCCGACGCAGATTTCCGTGCCGTTCTGGCAGCGATGGACCGCGAGCTGGTTCGACCGGCGCATCCGGTTTGAGGATCACAACGGGCCTGTCGAGGTGGCGACCTACGAATCCATCGCCGACTTCATGACCCGTTACGGTCTGGCCGCCGAAACCTTCGAGCTGGACGCGGATTTTCTCACCTACCGTTGACCTGCGGCACCGGCGAGATCGGCGTCATCATCCCTTCGCCGGAACCACAGCGCAGGCTCGCTCTGACAGTCAATTCAGGCGCCGACGACGCAAGGCACGAGCCGGACTGTTTGCCCGCCTGTTCGGACCGTCCGTCGATGACCGCCTGCGCCTGGATGATCACAGCGGCACGATCCGCACCACCACCTTCACCTCGCTCGGCCGCTTTCTGGGTGAGCACAACATGCTCACCGAACAATATGACATCCGGGCGGATTTCCTAGTGGGAGGTTGATGCCGGCTACTCGACCCTGACACCACTGGCGCCCGCTTCGACGCGGCCGATGACACGGGCCCCCGCATGCCCGTGCTCTGCGAACACCGCCAGCACGTCCTCGACCGCGTCCGGCGCACAGGACACCAGCAGACCGCCAGACGTCTGCGGATCGCACAGCAGCGTCTGGTCGGTGTCCGACCAGTCCGCCGGCGTCTCGATCCCCTTGTGGATCGCGGACCAGTTGCGACCGGACGCGCCGGTGCGGATGCCTTCGCCGGCCAGGCGCCGTGCCGTCTCGAACACCAGCAGTCTTGATCGCTCGACGACCGGGCGCACACCGGCACCCTGGGCCATTTCGCTGAGATGTCCCAAGAGACCAAACCCGGTCACATCCGTCAGCGCGTGCACGCCATCCATGCCGCTCAGAACACGTCCCGGCGTATTCAGGCGTGTCGTCGACGCCACCATCTCGGCATAGGCATCGGCCGGCAGGATTTCTTTTTTCAACGCCGCCGAATAGATGCCGATTCCCAGCGGCTTGCCCAAAACCAGTACATCGCCCGGCCTCGCCCCCGCATTGGTCAGCAGCCGGTCGGGATGCACCAGGCCCAGCGCCACCAGCCCGTAGATCGGCTCGGCCGCATCAATGGAATGGCCGCCCGCGATCGGCGCGCCCGCCGCCTCGGCAACCGAACGCCCACCGTCCAGGATGGCCCGCACCGTCTCGCGCGGCAGCGTGTTGACCGGCATGCCGACAATGGCCAGGCAGAAGATCGGCGTCGCGCCCATGGCATAGACATCGGAAAGCGCGTTGGTCGCGGCGATCTGTCCAAAGACATGCGGGTCATCGACGATCGGCGTGAAGAAATCCGTGGTCGCCACCAGCGCCGTTTCGTCATTGATCCGGTAGACGGCGGCATCATCGCGCGTGGCTGCGTCGACAATCAGCGCCTTCGGCATGGGAAGGCCCGACGGCGCGCCCAGGATCTCGGTCAGCACGCCGGGATCCAGCTTGCAGCCACAGCCACCGCCATGCGCCAGCGAGGTCAGTCTTTGCACCGGTGTGTCATCCATGATCCCGTCCTGCACTGTTTGACCCTAAGCTGGCGATCCATCTCACGCCGGGCAAGCTGCTTTAACCGACATGCCGCACTTCGCCACCACCCAGGACCTCAGCGCCGCCGCGCTCGCCCGCTATGACGCCATCATCGATGTGCGCAGCCCGTCGGAATTCGCCGAGGACCATCTGCCCGGCGCGATCAACCTGCCCGTCCTGGATGATGCCGAACGCGAAACCGTCGGCACCCACTACACCCAGGTCTCGGTCTTCGAGGCCCGGCGCATGGGCGCGGCCCTGGTCTCGCGCAACATCGCCGCCCATCTGGAATCTGCCCTCGCCGACAAGCCCAAGGACTTCAAACCGCTGGTCTATTGCTGGCGCGGCGGCATGCGGTCGAATGCGATGAGCCTGGTGCTGGCGTCGGTCGGCTGGAAGACCACGCTGATCGAGGGCGGCTATCGCACCTGGCGGCGGCAGGTGGTTTCAGCGCTGGAGGCCGAGACGCCCCTGCCCGTCATCCTGATCGATGGCCAGACCGGCACCGCCAAGACCGCCATCCTGCACGCCCTGGCCCGGTCCGGTGAACAGGTCATCGACCTGGAAGGGCTGGCCTGTCATCGCGGTTCGATCTTTGGCGACATGCCGGGTCAAGACCAGCCGGGACAGAAGGCGTTCGAAAGCCTGTTGCACGTCGCCCTGCGCGCGCTGGATCCGGAACGCCCGGTCTATGTCGAGGCCGAGTCCCGCAATGTCGGACGAAGGCGGGTGCCATCCAGGCTGTGGCATGCGATGTCGAATGCGCCGCGGATCAAGGTCGAGGCATCAACGTCCGAACGGGCCCGCTACCTGCTGAGCGCCTATCCGGATCTGCCGGCCGACAGACAGCGGGTGATGACCGCGCTGAACGGCCTCAAACAATTCCATTCCAAGGCCCGCATTGCCGACTGGCAGTCAATGGCTGAAGCCGGTGACTGGCTGGCCCTTGCCGAACAACTCATCACCGAACACTACGACCCGGCCTACAACCGCGCCCGCAAGCGCCAGAGCGATGGCGTACACGACAAGACCCTCTTGGCCCCGTCCCTGGACGAAGCCGGGATCGCCCAGACCGCCGACGCCATCCGCCAGGCCGGTCCGCAATTGCTGGACGCGGCGCGCCGCTAGCCGAGCTTGGCCGCCATGCGTTTCACGAAGGCCACAACCCGGTCCGGCTCGATCACCAGCGGCATGTGGCCCCGGTTTTCCATTGTCTCCACTTCGACCGCGGGCAAGGCTGCCTGAAGCGCCGCGATCTGTTCCGGTGCAGAGAGGATGCGATCCTGCATCCCGTAGAACAGACCGACAGGCACCTTGATCGTACCGAGACGCGCCGTGATGTCGGCCATGTCTGCCTCCACCGCATGCAGATCGGTTGCCGCGGCATAGAAGGCTTCGGGGCGCAGGGACAACAGCCCGCCGCCACGGGTCCGGAAATCCGCCGGCGCGGCATCCGGCCCGAACACGATGGCCAGCGTCTTGGGTCCGTTGCGGATCGAGAACGGGATGGCCAGCGTGTCAGCCAGGAAGCGCCGGATCATCGGATTGGACACATTGATCCCGGCAAAGGCCTCCGACGGCGCGTCCGGTGCCTTGACCAGGGCGGAAACCAGGGCCAGTCCGGCCACGCGCTCGGGATGGTTCTGCGCCAGCGCCAGGGAGACCGCCCCGCCCAGCGAGTGCCCGACCAGCAAGGCCGGCGCGATGCCCTCTGCCTCCAGCATGCTCGCAATCATCGCGGCCTGAGCGGGAATACGGGCGTGTGCGTCCGTTTCGCGTTCCGACCAGCCACAGCCCGGCCGGTCGATGGCGATGGCGCGGTAGCCGGCCTCGGCCAGCTGGTCCAGCATGGCATAGGTGAAATTGTGCAGATTGCCGGCCAGTCCGTGGATCATCACCACCGGCTGCCCCTCGCCCTTTTCCACCCAGTGAATGCGACCACCGTCCACTTCGGTGAAACGGCCCTGCGGCGGCATGCCCGAGCGCACCTTGGCCGCAACCGACGCCGAAAAGCGCCAGGCCGCAAACACGGCCAGAATCACAAGGAGCACCAGCGCGCCCCAGGTCCACAGGATGAGGGTCAGCATGATCAGTCCTTCTTGGGTCCCAGTACCCGCTGCAGGAGGTGGATGTAGGAAACCGGAAACACGCGCTCGATCAGGGCCGCAGCCTTGGCGTCCCGGCCGACCATGATGCGCGCCTTCCGCTTCTCGACTCCGGACACGATGATCTCGGCCGCCTGCGGCGGCGGCATCACCAGCGAACGCTGGGCCCGGTCCAGACTGTCGGCGATCTCGGCATTGCTGGCATCGCCGGGCATGCGGGCATTGGTCGCAATCGAGGTCGCCACGCCACCCGGATGGACGGTTGTGACACCGATCGGGCTTCCCATCAGCTCGTGCCGAAGGGCCATGGAAAATCCGCGCACCGCAAACTTGGCCGAGCAATAGGCCGTCTGCCCCGGCGGCGCGATCACGCCGAAAATGCTGGAAATATTCACGATCTGGGCGGTGTCGGCCTGCTGCAACGCCGGCATCAGGGCCCGCGTCAGCCGCACGACCCCGTAGAAGTTGATATCCATCAACCACTCGAAATCGGCTTCGGTGACGCGGTCGAATGTCCCGCCCAGCGCCACCCCCGCATTGTTGAACAGGAGATGCAGCGGCGCGTGCGCCTGCATCACCCGCTCCGCGAATTCCGCGACAGCCGCCTTGTCCGCCACGTCCAGCTGATAGCAGGCCACATCCAGGCCCGGGCGGCGCACCGCGTCCGCCACGCGTTTGAGACCGGCCTCATTGATATCCGCCAGCACAAGGTGGCAGCCGCGCGCGGCCAGGTTTTCAGCCAGCGCCGCCCCGATGCCCGACGCGGCTCCGGTGATGAGGGCCGTGCGGCCGGCGAACGCAAACTTCCGGCTCATTCTGCCGCTTCCCGGGCTGCGTCATCCTTGGCGGTCTGCGGCGACCACTCACCGGCGCGCTCAAACCGCATGAAACCGTCTTCCAGCTTGCCATAGCGGATCGCCAGCATGTCCTGGACATAATTCTGATAGGTTCGCCAGGGCGCATAGGACCCCTGCTGCGGCAGAGTCGGCAGGGCGCGCTGGACATAGCCCGACGAGAAATCCAGCAGCGGCATCGGCTCGAGATCATCCGGCACTTCCGGCACCGCGATGTCGGTCCCGGTTTTCTTCATGTGATTCAGCATGCGGCAGACCCGCTCGAAGGTCAGATCCACCTTCAGGGTCCAGGACGCGTTGGTATAGCCGAAGGCCAGCGCCAGATTGGGCAGATTGCCCAGCATCATGCCGCGATAGGTGAAGAGGTCGTGCGGATTGGCCGTCTCGCCATCGACGCTGATCTGCGCCCCGCCCGCCAATTGCATCTCCAGCCCCGTGGCCGGAATGATCAGATCAGCCTCCAGCGTCTCGCCGGATTTCAGTGTGATGCCGGTCTCGGTAAAGCGCTCGACATGGTCGGTCACGACCGAGGCGGTGCCGTCCTTCAACACCTGGAAGAAGTCGCCGTCCGGCGCCAGGCAGAAGCGCTGGTCCCAGGGATTGTAGCTGGGCGCGAAATGCCGCTCGACATCGAACGCTTCCCCCAGCTCCTTGCGGATCAGCTTGAGGATGTTCTTCTTCACCATGTCCGGCTTGGCGCGGGCGAGCTGGAAGAAGAAAATCGACAGCAAGACATTCTTGGCCCGCGACAGCGTGTAGGCGAGCCGCCCGGGCAGAACCTTGCGCAGGAAATCGGCAATCGCATCGCGCGATGGCCGCGCCGCGATATAGGTCGGCGAGCGCTGCAGCATGGTGACGTGCGCCGCCTTCTCCGCCATGGCGGGGACCAGGGTGACGGCCGTTGCGCCGGAGCCGATGATCACCACCTTCTTGCCCGAATAGTCCGCGTCCTCGGGCCAGAGCTGGGGATGGATGATCTCGCCCTTGAAATCGGCCATGCCCGGAAAATCCGGCATGTATCCGCGGTCATAGCGGTAATAGCCGGAACACAGAACGACAAAGCGCGCCGTGAAACTGGACCGCTCGCCGTCATGCTCGGCGACAATCTCCCAGCGCGCCCGGTCGCTGTTCCAATTCGCCGAGACGACCCGATGGCCATAGCGGATGTGCGGATTGATGCCGTTCTGCTCGGCTGTGGTCTCGACATAGTCGCGGATCGCCGGTCCGTCCGCGAACACCTTGCCGCCGGTCCAGGGGCGGAAATTATAGCCGAACGTGTACATGTCGCTGTCCGAGCGGATGCCCGGATAGCGGAACAGGTCCCAGGTCCCGCCCATGGCCTGGCGCGCTTCCAGGATCGCATAGCTGCGCCCGGGACAGCGTTTCTGCAGATGATAGGCAGCGCCAATGCCGGACAGGCCGGCGCCCACGATGATCACGTCGAACTCTTGCGCGCTCATCCCGGCTCCCCATTTCCCAGTGTTCTGACGGCAAAAGTGAACACTGTTTTCCGGCCTGCGCAAGCGCTTCCTGCGCTGGCCTTCTGGACAGGCCGCAAAGATTCCGAATATTCGAAATTCGGTCGCGAGACTGGACATCCAAGATCCAGACCCTAACTCATCGCGCCAACGGTAGGTCCTGGAGATACAAGAAATGACCGATACTTCCGCCCTGTTCCGCCCCTGGTCGCTGGGATCGCTGGCGCTGTCAAACCGCATCGTGATGGCTCCGATGACGCGCTCGAAGAGTCCGAATGGCATTCCCGGAGAGCCGGTGGTCGAATACTACCGCCGCCGCGCCGCCAATGCCGTAGGCCTGATCATCACCGAGGGGACGACCGTCGACCGCCCCGGCGCCAGCTTTGACCCCGCCATACCGAATTTTCATAACCCGGACTCCCTGGCCGGCTGGAAGCGCGTGGTCGATGCCGTGCACGCCGCCGGCGGCAAGATCGCCCCGCAGCTCTGGCATGTCGGTCTGGCCCGCCGTCCGGGCACCGGTCCCCATCCCGACGCCAAGTCCGACAGCCCTTCGGGCATCCTGCCGGGAGGCAAGCAGGTCGGCGAGGCCATGAGCGCCGAGGACATTGCCGACACCATCGCCGCCTTCGCCAAGGCCGCCAGGGCCGCGGCCGAGATCGGCTTCGACGCCATCGAACTGCACGGTGCCCACGGCTACCTGCTCGACCAGTTCTTCTGGGATGGCATGAACCAGCGCGACGACCGCTTCGGCGGCGGGCTGGAGGCGCGCACCACGCTGGTGCAGGAAATTGTCCGGGCGGTGAAGGCGGAAATCCCGACCGACCTCCCCCTCATCCTGCGTTTTTCGCAATGGAAGCAGCAGGACTACAATGCCCGGCTGGCCCAGACCCCGGACGAGCTGGAACGCTTCCTCGGCACGCTGTCGGATGCCGGCGTCGACATTTTCCATGCCTCCACGCGACGCTTCTGGATCCCGGAATTCGAAGGCTCGGATCTCAACCTGGCAGGCTGGACGAAGAAACTGTCAGGCAAGCCGGCCATCACGGTCGGCTCGGTCGGTCTCAACTCCGACTTCCTGGGTTCCTTCATGGGGGAAGGCTCGCAGAGCGCCTCCCTCGACAGCCTGATCGAGCGGCTGGAACACGACGAGTTCGACCTGGTCGCTGTCGGCCGCGCCCTGATCAATGACCCCGCCTGGGCGGCCAAGGTGCGCGACGGTCGTCTTGACGAGCTGACCGACTTCAGCGCGGACACGCTCAAGGCACTGGTCTGACCCTGCGTCACAACCCGACAGGGCAGCCGGGTCGCGCCTCTCGAGGGTGGCGCGACACCGGCGGTCCTGCGCTCATATTTTATAAACTCCTTAAGGTTAATTCCTTGAATTTATTAGCGACATACCGACACCCCTGCATCTCGTTCCTTTTGGTAACCATTCGCTGAGACTCACCGATACAATGTTCCGCATCTGAACTTCTCGCGAACAAGGACAACGCGCGTGTCTGAGGCTGTCATTGAAAGAATCAAGACTGTCCTGGCCGGTCGAAGTGATATCGACATCGGCAATTTCCAGTGGGTCAATCTGGATATGGTCAAGGACGAGGCCGGCGAACAATGGATCGCCGTCCGGTCGAAGATCTACAATGCCGCATCGCTTTTTCTGGAAAAGCGGATCGGCAAGCAGGACGTTCTGATCCGCTGCCGCGGTGGCTTCATCCTGTTCTTCGCGGACTTGGTCGGCGAGCAAGCTGCCAAGAAAACCAAGGAACTGACGGACTCGCTCAACCACTTCTTCCTGGGTGACCGGGTCTTGCGCAACCTGGAAATCAAGGCCGAGACGCAATCCCTGTCCAAGAGCGAGATTGCCGAATTCGTTACAAAATCAGTCGAGCAGGGCAAGCTGGAGACCCAGGATCAGGCCAAGAAGCGCGGCGCGGTCTCGATGTCCAGCTGGCGCGATCTGGAAAAACGCGGCAAGGGCGAAGCCGCGACGTCCAATACCGGCGCCAGGGGCGCCAGCCCGCCGCCCGACGGGCAGCCCAAGCGCCCGAGGGAAGCCACCGTGCACGACCTGCATGGCGGGCATCAGCCCCACGACCCGTTCATCGACCCGACCGAGGAGCTGGAATCGCTGTCCAGCCTGCCCTTCAACGTGCCGAAGGCGGAATGGGAAGACATCATCTTCAAACCCTGCTGGGATTCCCTGCACGGTTATATCACCGCCAATTTCTGTCTGCCGCGCCGCTGGAGCAATGGCCGCTATATCTATGGCCGCGCCGTGCTGATGGGCAATGATGACGAGCAAGTCCTGGAAACGATGGACCATGCCATCGCGGTGGCCGCGCAGCGCGGCTTCCTGAACATGCACGCCAATGGCCAGAAGTGCGCCGTGGTGATCCCGGTGCATTATCAGACCGTGATCAGCGTGCAGGACCGCATCCGCTACTTCTCCATTCTGCAATGTGTTCCGCCGCCCATGCGGAAATACTTCTATATCCGCGTCGATGACATTCCTAATGGCGCACCGATCGGACAGATGGAGGAATTGTTCCGCTCGATGAAGTTGTTCGGTTCCAACCTGCTGGCCAAGATCCCACCCGGTACAATCGATTTCGGGCGCTTCGCAAACTGCCCGATCGCGATCTATTCCACTTCCATCGAGATGCGCTGGAATGATCGCGGCCTGCCGGACGGTGTGATCCAGAAACTGGTCCAGCAATCGATCTCGATCCGACGCACCTCGCGTCGGGCGGCACTCACCCAGGTCGATTCTCCGGATATCCTGCGCTTCGGCATTGATGCCGGCTATGAGATTTTCACCGGGGATGTCGTGGGCAAGGACCAGTCGCGCCCGATGCCGCTGATGCCATTGAGCCTGCAGGCGCTGATGCAGCAAACCGGATAGCACGGGGCTGGCGGACCAATCCCAGAGGGAGTCCCGGCATGCGGTCGGCGATCGACAGTGCCTGCAGATCCGCCGCGCCCCTGCCCCGGCCTTGCATGATCACCCGCACGGACAGCCCGGCAGGCCCCTTCACACCTTTCGCTGAAAACGGGCATGGACACGCCCCATCCATCCCCCTATAAACCGCGCTCTCGACAGCGGCCCAGCCCGCCTGTCCACCCGGCGCCCGGGTAGCTCAGTTGGTAGAGCAGCGGATTGAAAATCCGCGTGTCGGTGGTTCGAATCCGCCCCCGGGCACCATTTTTTCAAAGCATCGCTGCTGCACAATCCGCCCGCTTACACCCAGGACGCAGAACCTGGCTGACGGCTTGGCAGCGGATGCTTCAGCCCATCAGCAGAACGGGGGCACTCACCTGCCCGCTCGTGATCAGCGCGACCGCGGCCACCATATAAACGCCTGCCGTCAGGATGCTTCCGAGCGTCCGGTAGTGATTGAGGCGGGTCCAGTTGCGGCCATAGACAGCCCAGTAGGCCTCCGCCTCGGCGCTCGTGTGATCCAGGCGGGCCAGCCTGTTATTCATCGGCACATTACCAAACAGCGTCATGAAGAACACCGACGGCAGGTAGATCACCGGGGCCAGTACCAGGGCGATGCGGGCGGCGCCGTAAAACACCGTAGCGCTGTAGGCGGCGAACAGGATTGAGAGCAGCGCGATGACGAAAATGCCGGCCACGAACTGGGTCTTCAGGACGGTCCGGTTGATGTGCTGCATTGATTCAATGCCGCCGGGCGGTGCGGCGCGCAGCAGTCCGGACATCACGAATTCGGAGAAGGCGGAAAACACGCCTCCGATCACAGCGCTCCAGAGCGCCAAGAATAGAGAAAAATAGAGGGGCCATTCATAGGTCATGGTTTTGATCCTTACAGATTTAGTTCGATGTTCGCCTGTGCTTCACCCGATGGCTCCCATGGAGCCGTTTTCGGGGCGCCGGACCGTCCGGCCATACAGGCAGACAGGTGTAGGCAAATGAGACCGGCCGAGCTGGTCAGTCGACATCCTCAATGCCCAGGAAGCGGAAGGTCTGGCCGAGCGTATTGAAAACGCCGTGAGCCAGGATCAGAGGCATTAGGTGTCTGCGCCCGAACCAGAGATAGAGCGCGCCGAATGCAAACCCGGCAGCGCCGGTCACCAAGGCACCATGCAGGCCCTGATAATAGGCGTGGCGGTAGCCGAAGAAGACCGACGAGACGATCAGGGCCGCAATGTCCGCCGGCCATCCCCCGCCTAGGAAACGGCTGGCCTTGGTGATGGCAAAGGCGCGGAACAGCAGCTCTTCAAAGAAGGAGCCATGCGTCCACACCAGCACCATGATGATGAGGTAGGCCTGCAGATTGCCCTCGATGTGATCGAACCGGGTCCCGGTCTGAACGTCCTCGAAGAAGCGGTCGGCCACCAGGCTCATGGCCTGGGTGCATAGAATAAGGGCCACCATGCTCAGCACGGTCAGACCGGCGGTCTTCAGCCAGCTTTCCGGCCAGCGAAAGCCGAGCACGCTCCAGTTCGATCCTCGGCGCTTCAGCAGCACCGTGGCCAGGATCATCGCACTCAGCGTCGAGACCGGTCCGGCATACAGCTGGGTGAAGGGCAGCAGGGCCTGTTTGACGATGACCAGGACGGCGACCACCGCAGCAAGGTCACGCAGCGCCGCCCAGTCGAGACGCGATCGTCGTGTTGTTTCCGAACGGGTCATGGCTTCGGAGCTCCCATTCGAAAGGCGGTCAGCACGGCGGCGACGACGAGCTCGACAAGGGTCGCCGTGATTAGGGAGTCCGACGGCAGGCCGTGAAGCGCCATGCCGGCCAGCCGGCAAAGACCGTAGCTGCCATAGACGAGCGCCCCTGCTGAAAGCGCCAGGCTGGCAAGGCGGAGCCTTATGGCACCGAGGATCATGAACGCCCCCGTGGTGATCAGGAGACCGCTGGGTGCTGCCAGCTCGGACAAGAGACCGGGGTCGTTGTTGGTAACCACATGGCTCAGCGCGAGAAAGTCCCTGGGCGAGACAAGGAGCGCGCCGCCGATCACGCCCAGGAGTGCCCCGCACAGGACCAGGACCGTTCGTGTCAGGACCGCGTTCATGATGCCGCCTCCCACAAGCCGGTCGCCGCGACTTCCCGGGCATAGTCGGCGAAGTCTTTGGGCGGGCGGCCCAGAGCGCGCTCGACACCGTCGCACAGATAGGCATTGCGCC
Organism: uncultured Maricaulis sp.; assembly: GCA_965242785.1. GTDB lineage: Bacteria > Pseudomonadota > Alphaproteobacteria > Caulobacterales > Maricaulaceae > Maricaulis. The sequence continues at coordinate 1,672,318 of CBDETA010000004.1, read as the reverse complement.
CGTCCAGGACGGTCGAGAACAGATAGTCGAGCATCCACACAACGTCCCGCGGCGCGCCGGATTGGGTGACTTCGGCGACGAAGGCTTCATGTGGCACATCGACGTAACGGATCGGGCGGCCCGTGGCGCGGGACAGATCTGCTGCTACTTCGGTCAGGGTCATCAATCGCGGACCGGTGACCTCATAGATTTCTCCATGGTGACCGTCCTGACTCAATGCGGCGACCGCGACATCTGCAATGTCGTCAACATCCACGAAGGGCTCGACCTGGTCGCCGGCCGGCAGGGTGATGGCGCCAGCCAGCACCATTTCGATGAAAGCGCCTTCGGAGAAATTCTGGTTGAACCAGCTGGACCGGACGATCGTCCATTCCAGACCTGCGCCCTGAACGATCCGCTCGCACGCCTGCGCTTCGTCCTCGCCACGCCCCGACAAGAGGACGAGACGCTTCACACCCCGCCGTCTGGCGAGCCCGACAAAGGCCTGGATCGCATCCTGGGCGCCGGGCATGGCGAGGTCGGGGGCGTAGGTGATGTAGACGGCGGTCACACCCTTGAGAGCAGCGTCCCAGCCCGCCTCATTGTCCCAGTCAAAGGACGGGACGGCCGAGCGGGATCCGACACGAACCTCGTGTCCCTCGGCCCGCAGGCGCTCGGCAACACGGCGTCCGGTTTTTCCGCTGCCCCCAAGGACGAGCGTGAGGTCTTTCTTCTTGGTCAGGAAGTGCATCGGCTTGCTCCATTTCGGTGTTTGCAAGCCCATGGATATGAAGTGCGCGGGATAGCTTATTGCCCGCAGATGCCAGAGTTTTGACCGATCACGTCAAAGTCCCGCTATCGGTCGGCGCCGGCGCCCAACCTGTAGGAACGAGGCGTCTGCCCGGCCCAGCGCTTGAAGGCGCGAGTGAAGCCGCTCTGCTCCGAAAAGCCGGTCAGGAACGCGACCTCGGCAAGACTGTACTCCGTCTCGCTGAGCAGCCGCCTGGCGAGATCATGCCGCGCCGCATCGACGACGCCCTGGAAAGAGTGTCCGTGCTCGGTGAGGCGACGCTGCAGAGTACGCGCACCCATCCCCAACTCCGATGCGATCGACGACAGGGTTGGCACACCTTCGCTGAGAACACCGGCCACGGCGCGCCGAACACTTTGTTCCAGCCCCTGGTCATGCGTCAGCGACGCCAGTTCGGCTTCAAGATGGCGGTCGAAAAAGCGGGCGATCATCTCATCTCCCAACTTGTTGGGCGTCGCCAGGCTATCCTCACTGACAAGCAGTGCGTCTCGGTCCGTTTCAAAGCGGACCGGGCAGCCAAAGTGCGCCTCATAGACCGACGTGTCACCGCGGGGCGCATGCCTGAAATAGACGGCAAGTGGCATGAAGCGCGTGCTGCTGACCTCTTTGCAGATCACATCCACAGCCGACATGCTGGCCTCGTTCGACAGCCTCATGCCGAGCCGGCCATCGCCGGCCTTGTCGAGATTGAAAAACCATCCACCACTGCCCTGCTGCAGCGAATAGCTTTCGGCGCTCCCCAGGACTCGGCCGTAGCGTTCTGATCTGGCAAAGGAGCCTTGAAGACTGGGAGCCGACTTCCAGGCCAGACCGAAGGCGCCGTACTCGTCACTCTTCATGCTCGCACCGACACGAAGCGGAAGCGACAAGCCGTTCGGATCCCGGTCAGCGAGCTTTTCAAAGAAGTCATAATACCGGCTGGCAGACACCATCCGTTTGGGGTCGATCACGCCTTCGGGTTCGAGCCCCAAGTCTTGCAAGAGGTCGGCCGTCTCGACACCCGCGCTGGCATGGCTCAGGACCTTGTGGACGTAAAGAGAGGTGATCTGGCTCATTCAGAGCGTCTTACACAGGATTTCCCCGCATCGGGAGCCTAAACCGCGTCCGACTTCATGTTCCGGACCGCCTTTGGCGGCGCCCCGCCTGACCGTAGAGAGGAATACTACTGGTCTTCCTCGGTCGGCGGGTTTTCCTCCGCCACATCCGCCGCTTCGCCCGGGATCGCGTAGCTGTCGGTCATCCACTTGCCCAGGTCCACATCGGCGCAGCGCTTGGAACAGAAGGGCTTGAAATCGGGGGCGGCCGGCTGGCGGCAGATCGGGCATTTCATGGGTCAGCTCCCTTTTTGGGGATCAGGCACGGGCGACGCGGACTGCATCACGGGCAAGGCGCTCGTCTGCCGCAACATCGAAACGCGGACCGATACGGTCGGTCAGCGCGGCTTTCCAGCCGATTGTATCGGCCCCCAGCCAGGCGTGAACCTCGGGCGACACCGTCAGCCGCTGTTTGCGGGCGCGATCGGACATCGCCTCGGCCAGCAGCCGGCGCAGCGCTTTCAGGGCGCAGCTTTCGACCGACAGCGCGCCGGTCTCATCGCACAGGATTTCCGCCAGTGTGCGGCTGCGGCGCTGACGGGCCAGCTCGCCGACACAGAATTGCGACAAGGGCGCGATGTCCACCTTGGCCTTGTCGCGCTTGAACGCGCCGCGCAGGGCCTGTTCCACCGCCTTGCGGTCGGGCAAGCCGCGCATGTGCACGAAATCGATGGCGATGATCCCGCCCAGACCACGCAACCGGATCTGGCGCGCCGCCTCCTTGGCAGCAGAGACATTGAGTTGGGCCGCCAGCTGGGCGGCATTGCCCTGCCCCTTGCGGCCATCGGCATCGACGTCCAGCGTCGTCATCGCCCGCGTCTGCTCGATCCACAACGAGCCGCCACCGGGAATCGCGGCGCGTGTTTCCAGCGCGTCCTCGAACTCGGCTTCCAGATCGATCTGGGTCTCGTCCGCCCACACCACTTCGGCATCGCCATAGGCGCGCGCCAGCCGCTGCGCCAGGATGGGGGCTTCCTCGAGACATTCGGGCGCCTCGCCCGGCTCGACCTCGACCAGGGCCAGGGTCGGGCCTTTTTCCGCATAGGCCTCGCGGGTCACCTTGAAACCCAGCGCCGCGCCCTCGTGCAGCCCCTTGGGGCGGCCCGACTTGCCGAAGGGCAGAAAACCCTCCGCGCCCCGGCCCAGATCAACAAAGGCCGCATTCAGCGCCGGCTCGACCCGGCGAACACGGCCGCGATAGAGCTCGCCCTCGACAACCCGTGTCCCGGCCTCGCTCCAGCGATCCAAGTGCAGCTCCACCACACGGCCATTCTCGGTCACCGCGGCGCGGGTCTCGCCTATATTTTCCTCGATCAGGATCTGCCGGTTCATGACATCAGTCCTTCGTGCCAATCCGCGCCGTCACCGGATAGCCCAGCCCGGCCAGCAGATTGGCGGTTTCGTAAAGCGGCAGGCCGACCACGCCGGTGAAAGAGCCGACCAGATTGACAATGAAGCAACCGGCCCGGCCCTGGATGGCATAGCCTCCAGCCTTGCCCTGCCACTCGCCACTGTCGACATAGGCCTCAATCTCGGCCGCCGAGAGCGGCTTCATCTTCACCCGCGTCTCCACCACCCGGGCGGCCATGCGGCCATCCGGCGCGCGCACCGCCACCCCCGTGAAGACCCGGTGATTGCGGCCGGACAAGAGCTGCAGACAGGCCCGCGCCTCATCGGCCGCCTCGGTCTTGGGCAGGATGCGACGACCCAGTCCCACCACCGTGTCGGCGGCCAGCACATAGGCGCCTTCGCTCCCCGGATGCGCGGCACACTTTTCCTGCGCCAGGCGCAAGGCCAGCGGTCCGGGCAATTCACCGGGGATTTCGAACTCGTCGATATGGGTGGGTTCGACCGCGTCCGGCTCCAGCCCGGCCCCGCTCAGCAAGTCGAAGCGGCGGGGCGAGGCGGAGGCCAGGATCAGGCGTGGCCGGGTGAAGGCCGTGTCGGCAGACGTCATCGCGTGTCCACGCCGCTGTCCGGCTTATTTGAAGCGGTAGGTGATCCGGCCCTTGGTCAGATCATAGGGCGTCATTTCGACAAGCACCTTGTCGCCCGCGAGAACCCGGATCCGGTTCTTGCGCATCTTGCCCGCGGTATGGGCAATGATCTCATGGTCGTTCTCGAGCTTGACCCGGAAGGTCGCATTCGGAAGCAGTTCCGTCACTTCGCCCGGGAACTCCAACAACTCTTCTTTCGCCATGCGGCTCCTCATAAATGCCCATCAAAGGACAACAAAATCGTGGATAGCAGCTTCCATCCGCCAACAGCCCGGCGGACAGAGCGCGCTATATAGTCCCTCTCATGGGGGAAAGTCGAGGCTTCAGGCGCTTTTTGCGCTGGCATGCCATTGTGCGATCCGGGCCGCGATGGCGTCACGGGTCTCGCGATAGGCCGCCAGGCGCATGTCGCGATTGCCGCCGGTCTCGCTGGGATCGGGGATCGGCCAGGCCTGGAACTCTGCCCCGGTGCGCGCTGCATAGTCGCGTGCCGTGCGGTCGGCCGCGGTCGACAGCGAGACCACCAGCTCGGCCGCAGGCTCGCCGACACCATTGAGCGCGATGGGCGAGAAGTCCTCCAGATCGATCTTCTGTTCCAGCATCACGCAGACCATGAACGGGTCCACGAAGGCCGCCGGGATCACGCCGCAGGAGCGTGCCGAAGCCTCATCGCCGAATCGCTTGCGCCACAGCGCTTCGCCCATCGGCGAGCGGATGGCGTTGCGGCCGCAGACGAACAGGACCGAAGGCACGCTCATGACGCGGCCCGCCGGTGCAGGGCACAGATCAGCGTGAACAGGCGGCGCGAGGTGTCGAAATCCACCTCGATCTTGCCGGACAAGCGCTCGCGCAACAGGGTCGAGCCTTCATTGTGCACACCGCGCCGTCCCATATCGATCGCCTCGATCTGCGCCAGGGGCGCATCGCGCACCGCCTCGTAATAGCTCTCGCAGATCAGGAAATAGTCCTTGATGATCCGGCGCAGCGGCCCCAGCGCGAAGACAAAGGCGTGCACCGGCGTGTCGTCATCCTGGCGCACATCGAACACCAGCCGGTCATCCTCGATCGCCAGGCGCAGCGCAAACGGGCCCTCGGCCTCGTTGGCGGGCCGGAAACGGTTGGACTCCAGAAGGTCGGCGATGGCGACGCGCCGTTCATGATCGGCATTGACGTCGCCCGGCCCCATGCTGGCTGCGTCCAGGTCAATGCGAATGATGCGGTCCGGCGTCTCGCTCATTTCCCGCGTGCCTCTCCTTCGGCCGTGTCGGCGTCGTGATCCGGCCGCCCGGACGCTCGCCAGCTGCCGGTCAGGTCCGCCAGCACCACATCCAGGCATTCGACATCAAGGCGCAGCTCTCCGCCACCGGAAAATGTCAGGATCACCGTACCGGCCGGCAATTCGCCCGGCTCGAAGGTGATCGTCAGCAGATTGACCACGGCGTCATCGGCGCCCTGGCGGATATTGCGCGTGCGCGCCGCCGTGACCTGTCCGATCTGCAGCCCGCTGCGCACCCGCCGGTTCTTGCGCCCGGCTTCCCAGCGGAAACGGTTCACCGCCAGGGTGAAGGTCTTGCGGGCGCGCGAGAATTCGAAATCACCCAACAGGGCCACCGCGTCCTGCGTGGCAGCGGAAACCAGCTGCAGGTCGTCAGCGTCGAAGGCAACAAGGCGAAGCGGCGTATCGGTGCGGCTCAAACGGGGTCAGCTCCTGGACCGTCAGGCGGTCGGTTCGGTGTCGCGGATGATCCGGGCGCCACAGCCGGAGAGTTTCTGCTCCAGGCGCTCAAAGCCCCGATCAAGGTGATAGACCCGGTTGACCACGGTTTCACCTTCCGCGGCAAGTCCGGCGATGACCAGACTGACCGAGGCGCGCAGATCCGTCGCCATCACCGGCGCCCCCTTCAGACGCTCCACACCGCGCACAATGGCCTCATTGCCGTGCACCGTGATGTCGGCGCCCAGGCGCGCCAGTTCCGGGGCGTGCATGAAACGGTTCTCGAAAATCGTCTCGCGGATCACCGAGGTGCCACTGGCCAGCGCCATCAGCGCCATGAACTGGGCCTGGGCATCGGTCGGGAAGCCCGGGAAGGGCTGGGTCTCGATATCCACACTGTCCAGCCGCGATCCGTTGCGGGCAATGCGCACACCGCCCTCCACCGCCTCGGCCTCGGCGCCGGCTTCGTGCATCGCCGACCACAGCGCCTTATTGTGGGTATAGACGGCTCCGTCCAACACGGCCTCGCCGCCGGCAGCGGCCACGGCCAGGGCATAGGTCGCCGTCTCGATCCGGTCGCCCACCACAGGATGGGTGACGCCGGACAGGCGCTCCTTCCCCTGGATGCGGATCGTCGAAGTGCCCGCCCCTTCAACCAGCGCGCCCATCGCCGTCAGGCAGGCGGCGAGGTCGGCGATCTCGGGCTCGCGGGCGGCATTCTCGATCACCGTCTCGCCGCGCGCCAGGGCAGCCGCCAGCATGGCATGCTCGGTGGCCCCGACCGAGGCGAAGGGCAGGTCGATCTCGGCGCCGACCAGCCCGCCCTTGGGCGCGCGGGCGTCAACATAGCCTTCGGACAGTTCGATCTGTGCCCCCAGCGCCTCCAGCGCCTTGAGGTGCAGGTCCACCGGCCGCGCGCCGATCGCGCATCCGCCCGGCAGCGACACCTTGGCCCGCCCCTCGCGCGCCACCAGCGGGCCCAGCACGTTGAAGGTCGCCCGCATCTTGCGCACCAGGTCATAGGGCGCGAACGTGTCGGTGATCTGGCCGGCATGCAGGTTGAGCCGCGCATCCGGCGCCTCTTCCACCGTCACGCCCAGGCGCGCCAGCAGATGGCCCATGAAACGCGAATCCGCCAGGCGCGGCATGTTGGTGAGGGTGACCGGCTCATCGGTCAGCAGCGCCGCCGCCATGAGTTTCAGCGCCGAATTCTTGGCGCCGCTGATGGCAATGCGGCCATTCAGCCGCGCCCCGCCCTGGATGACGATCCGATCCATGTTCACTCTCCGATACGCGATTATTGGCCAGGCTGGGCATGCAGCCGGGCGAAGCGGGCGTCATTATGACGGGTCTGGGGATTTTTCTGAGCCGCTTTGTGCAGCCCCACTGTCATTGTCCGGTTTGCGCGCCGCCGTCTTGCGCCGCCTCAGATTGGCCCGCAACGCCTCGGCCAGGCGTTCCTCGCGCGATCCGGTCGCCGGCTTGGCGGCCTTGCCCGATCGCTTGGGCGGAGTGGGGTTTTCTGCATCGCTCATGCAATTGGTCCTGCCGAACGCTGCACTTCACGTCAAGACACTCTTGGCGCGGGGGTCACGGTGCGTTATATGCCCGGCTCTCGTTGCCGACAGGCACCCGGTGCGCCGCTATAGCTCAGGGGTAGAGCGTTCCCTTGGTAAGGGAGAGGTCGAGTGTTCAATTCACTCTAGCGGCACCACCATTTTTCCAAACACAGCAAGGCAATCCGGCCAATTCCACGACACCGCCGGACAGGTCGATATGTCGCTTTGTGTCGGAACGTGTTTAGAACATCGCGCCTTGGTCGCACAAAATCCGCACAATCGAAGACGTGACGGCGATCACAGTCACATTCCGCATGAACGGGCACCATGGCCCCATGTCCTGGAATGATGCCCCTGACTACACGGACCCCCGCAAGCCGCCCAGATGGGCATGGCTCGCATGGGCGGCTGCCGCGGCGGCTCTGGTAGCGGCAAGCTGGCTGATATAGACAGCCGGCATGCACGGCTCGCACTTCATGGATGAGAAACGGATTCACGCTTTCCAGCTGGACTGTCGGTCCTGTGGATGGCGGGACATCTATCCGCTGAAGACGCACCCGCAGCCCGACGTGGTCAGGCGCGCTATGGATCGAGCCGCGAAGAAGGAATGCCCGGACTGCAGCCGGGTCGGGCTCGATCTGGAATGCAGATGGGACGAGGAAGCCGTGTCTCAACTCTGACGCATTGGCTTCCCGGTCCTAGATAATGTCGCGATGCTGAAACGCTATTCCCTATCTTCGCACCGCTCCTGCGCCAGAGCGACGATCTCCCAGCCCCGCCGGCCCCACTCCCGCGCCATGCGATCGCCGGAGACGTGAAGCCGCAAAGCGCGAGCCTCTTCCTCCGTGATCGGCGCGATCACCGCCGCACCTTCCGGTTCCTGGGGCTCCGGCTCAACCGGTGCGCAGATCCGGGCGTCAACGGCCAGGGGTGCCGTCTCCGGCTCCTCCCAGAGCACCCACCGGGTCGAGCAGCTCGCGAGTAGGCAGCAGGCGCCGCACAGGGCAATTGTTCTCATCATAGTCCGGTTCCTCCGGAAGAATGGACGGGGCGGCCAGTTCGGCTTGGCAGGTGGCAAGGCGTGCCTGCCATCGGCTGCGCTCGTCGGCCACGGCGACGCGGCAGATATTGGTCTCCGAGGCGCGCAGCCCTTCGGTCTCGACGATCTTGTCTTCAAGGCGGTCGGCAATGGCTTCCTGCGGCGCCAGCCGGTTCACGGTGTCCCGCATGCCGATGTAGGGCGTGAAATAGAGGGCCGCCGAACCCGCCACGATGCCGGCGGCGAAAACGGCTCCGGTCAAACCGGGAAATCCGGTCGCCAATCCCCAGAGATTCCTGATCATGCCTCGTTCTCCGAAATCGCCCCGCCAGCGGCCGCGAGCGGCACCATCGGGGCTTTGGGGCCCCCGGGCCAGCGGCGCGCGCCCAGAAGCCGGGATTTCGCGATTCTGACGATGGAAACAGCGTCGCCCTGGTTGCCACCGAGGACGTGAAAGCAGTCAGCGTCCTCGCCGATGTAGAGACCGACATGCCCGTTCGATCCGTCCGGCCGGCCACGCCAGAAAACGAGGACATCGCCGAGACCAGGCTCGACGGTCTTGTCGCCCCAATCCATCCAGCCCCGGGCGCTCAGGCAATCGGGCTGGACCCCGTACCCGGCCCTGGCTGCGCACATTGCCATGAACAGCCCGCACCACGGCACGGAGTCCTGCACATAGAAGGCTTCCAGCCATGCCCCGGCGCCAGCCTCGGCCGCCTCGCGCGCCCAGCCCAAGATGATCGGGTTGTTTGCGTCCCCCTCGCCTTCCACAAGGCCGAACTCGTTGATGGCAACGCCCAGCATGGGCGGCCATGGCACGCCCATCAGCCAGGAGTATTGGGGCGGAAGAAGCTTATGCATTGTCGCCCCCCTCACCCACATCCGGCCGGTGCCCGGTCCGCCGCGCGGCCAGTATCTCTTCCGCCACCTCGAACACGGTCTTGCCTTGCAGCTTGGCCAGCGTCGCCGGGCCGGCCGCAAACCCGACCATCACCGCGATGATGTCGACCCCGTCCGGCATTCCGAAGCGGCGGGCCGCCAGCCCCAGCAGCGTGGCCGCACCGATGCCGGCCGCGGCGTACACCCAGCGGCGCTGAAGTCCCGGCAGGAAGGGCAGGCTGCAGGCTGCGAAGAAGATCGCAATGAGGAACAGGTCAGACGCGTCATTGAACAGCGCGCGCAGGCGATCGAACCCCGTCATTCCCCGCCCCCGGCTTTCAGCCGCAGCGCGGCGCTACAGTGAAGCAGGATCAACGCGGACCCTGCGATGATGTGGCCGCCGGCCAGAACCAGGCTCTCTCCCCGCCCCAGCTTTCGCCAGTCATAGCTGACCAGAAAATCGGCCGTCGAAACCACACCGATCAGGCAGGCGAGAACGGCCAGGGCCACGCCCAGCACCATGAAATCCGAAGGCCGCCAGCCGGCCGTGCTCATCCGGATGCCGAACACCCAGCGTGTCGCATCAGCGATCAGGCACAGGGGCGAGGCAGGCGGTCCCTGATAGGAGAGCGTCAGCGCACGCACCCCCGCGATGGCGGCCGTCGCATAAGCGGCCACGGCCCAGGCGAACGCAAACAGGTTCACCCAGCCCAGAAAGGTCTGCGGCAAGTCCATGGTCTTCCTTTCAGGCATGAAAAAGCCCCGCCGGAGCGGGGCCTTTTCAAAAAGCAGTGGCGGGATCGGCCCTATTCGGCCGGGTCCATCAGCGGCTTGATCTGGTTATCGTAGTGATGGCGCGCATTGACGGTCAGGTTCCGGGCGATCTCGAACACCTTCCGGCCCGTTTCCGAGACCGGTGACAGGTCCGCAACAGCGGCTTCCAGGGTTTCGATTGCCTTCGCGATATCGCCGACCACTTCGGCATTGTGGGCGTCAGTGACCGCCATCAGTTCGGCCCGGCGGGCGTCGGTCAGTCGTGCATTGGCCATGGTTCAGTCCTTTCCTTGGCGTAGGGATTGATGGGATGCCGGTGTGGCTATTTCGCCTTGCCGGCCGGAAGCGGGGTGTCCAGCGCGGCAATTGCCACGCAAGCCATGACCGGCGCGTTTTTCCAGCGGACGGGCAGACGCTTGGTGATCGTGGACACCTCGTCGGCATCGAGCTCCTGCTTGCCGCCGGCCGAGATCCGCTGTGCCAGGCGGAAGCGCTTCATGAACGCTTCTTTGGTCAGCTCTTTCTCGTCATCCGGCACCGCATTCATCAACGCCTCGGTGCAGGCTAGGCCCAGCGTCAGCGGTGATGTCTCCGGCTGGCCGTCCTCGTCCAGCTTCATGGACGTCATCAGGCGGAGTTCCTTGCCGTCGAGGCCCGTCAGGGCTTGGTCAAAATCATACTTCATGGGTTCTTCCTTGGAGATCGTGGAGATGTGGAGATGCCCGCCCCGACCGATCTCCACAGGCGGCCGGGGCGAGCGAACCGGCGGCGGGCGCCGGTATTCGGTCAGTCGCAGCAGAAGGCCTCGGACGACGCAGCCTCGATCCGCTCTTGCAGGCGGCGCGTCAGCGTCGCTTCGTTGGATGCGATCAGGTCAGGATCAGCGGCCAGCACCCAGCCGCGCCGCACGGCCTGGTCGGCCGCGTCCAGGGCCGTGAAGGTGTCCGGGTCAGGCTCGGGCAGCGAGACCGTGCCGATGGCCCAGTCAGTAAGCCCGCTGGCTTCATCCGTGGCATCCACTCGCCAATGCACGGTCTCGACGACGCCGGACATGCCCGACTTGTTGCGGCCCTCAAGCGGGCCGAATTTCCAGTTGAAAGTGATGGCCATGGTAGCCTCCTATGCTGCGGCCAGCTGGGTCACTGTGCCGGCGGAACCGCGATACTTCAGCGCCCCGCCTTCGACGTAGATCTGGCCGACTCCGGCCGGGGAAGATGTCGGGGCTGTTCCGTCGGCTATGGCGATGACATTGGCGGCGCCGGCGCCAAAACTGGACGCGCCAACAGCCAGACCAGCAGTGCCTACACGCACGCCCGCCACCCCGCCGGGAGACAGGATAATGGGGCCAGAACCGCTGGTCTGGAGATACAGCTCGGCAGCATTCGTGGCCGTAATGCGCGCACGCTCGCCAGAGGTGACGTTGCCCATGAACAGGAAGGAGTCGCTTGTGCCCGCGCCCTTGGCATAGAAGGCGCCATAACTCGTTGCGCCCTCCGACATGATGCCCACATTGTCGCCGACGACGTGGAGTCGGTATCCGGGCAAAGTCGTGCCGAGGCCGAAATTGCCCGAGGTATTGAGGCCCGCACGCTCGGAACCACCCGCCCAAAGCTTGATGCCCGAGGAAACAGCGTAGATGCGTGAGTTGAAGCTCGCGTCGAACAGACCAACACCCGCGCTCTCAGCCCACAGCAGACCGCGACTTACAGCCCCGTAGATTTCGATTGCCGCGACATTGTCAGCGTTACCAATTCGGGCTGCGCCGTTAACTTGTAGTTTTCGTTCCGGGAACGCAACGCCGATGCCAAGCCCGTCCGATGTCAGGAACAGGCTTCCCACACCGCCGAGCGCCCAACCCAGCGTGTTCGCCGCCGGGAAGAACATCCCGGTGTCCAGATCACCCGTCGTGGTGATCGACGGTGCCGCCGCGCTGCCCGCCGCAAACTTGGTCTGCCCGCCCAGGCTCAAGCCCACTGCGGCAGCCACCAGCGTCGAGACATCAAATCCGGCACCGGCCGTCTGGATGCGGGTCGCCGCCGCCAGCTCGTCGCTGTCCGAGCTGTCGAAGGCGTGGATCTGGCCATCCTGATAGGTGACCGACGGGCTGACCCCGACGTCGATGTACGGTGCCCCTTTCGGGATGAAGATCAGAATATCGTCCGCCATCGGGCAGGCTCCTTACGAGAGACGCGGAACGCGCAGCAGACAGCTTCCGGCATTGATCGTGCCGGAGCCGCTGGAGACGCGCAGGCCAAGGTGGATGTAGACGCTGCCGCCGGTGATCGAGCCGTCCAGGAATTTCGGCGACACGTTGGAAACGAAGTCGCTCGACTGCTCCAGGGTGTCACCGCCATCATTGAAGTATTGCAGCCCGTCGGTGGCGCCTTCGGCCAGCACCTGGGACGAGCCCACCACATTGGTATTGATGGTGCTGCCTTCGGCGGTCTCGGTGGCCGAGGCGATCACCGCCCATTGGCCTTCCACAGCTGCTGAACTCGCATTCGCGGTGGCGCTGGAATAGCCGATACCGGAACCGTTGAACCCGACAAGCGTGTTCTCGTCGCAATTCTCAAGCGCGACTTTCGCGACCACTTCATAGATGCCGGCCGCGGTGGCGTTGATCGCCTGGTTGCCGCCGGTGTTCGTATAGACGTCCTGGCTGATCCGCCGGGCGCTGATGCCGTCATCGGCATAGACGACGCCCGTGGTAGTATCCTGCACCATGCGCACACTGGTCGGCGTCGGCGCACCGGACTGCGTCTGGATCAGCGCCTTTCCGCTCGCCAGCTCGGTATCGCTGACACTGCTCTTCGTCGCCAGCGTGCCGGCACCCAGCCCGCCCAGCGTCACCTGACCGCCGCCGCCGCCGGTCAGGGCGCCGTTCGCTCCGATGGTGATGCCGGAATTCAGGATGCTCTCACCGCCGGACAGGGATGAAAGGTTCGCCGGACGCCCGGACACGCTGCCCCAGGCCGCGGTATTGCCCAGCCCGGCCCCATCGGTGAGCTCGTTGGTGTTGGTGATGTAATTGGCGTTCAGCGCGCCGGTATATCCCAGGCCCGCAATCGTCACCTGACCACCACCACCTCCAGACAGCGAGCCGTTGGCCGCGATCGAGATGCCGGAATTTAGGATGCTTTCAGCGCCGGTGAGTGACGCCAGGTTCGACGGGATCGAGGCGACATTATTGCCCCAGGTCGCACCATACGTCGCGTTCAAGGCGCCCGTGTAACCCAGCCCGGCAATCGTCACCTGCCCGCCACCCGCACCCGTCAGCGCACCGTTGGAACCGATGCTGACCGCCGAGTTCTGGATGCCCTCAGAACCGGTCAGGGCCGCCAGATTGGCCGGAATGGAGATGACGTTATCGCCCCAGGTTGCGCCCAGGGTCGCATCGAGATCGCCGTTGAAGAGTCCGCCGCCGGTGCGGCGCAGCAGGTCCGAAGATGTGGCCCGGCTGGATGTAATGTTGCGGACCAGGTCGCCATTGGCGTCCAGACCGGCGGTGATGCGGCCGTCTGTCAGCTCGGTCGGCCGGCCGGCCACATTGGTCGCCCAATTGGCACCCGCCGTCGCATTGAGATCCCCGACATAGCCCAGGCCAGAAATGGTCACCTGACCACCACCCGCGCCGGTCAGAAGACCATTCGAGCCGATGGTGATGCCGGAATTATTGATACCTTCCGACCCGGTCAGCGCGACAAGGTTTGCTGGACGATCATAGACATTGTCGGTCCAGCGCGCGCCGTATGAACCCCAAACGTCCCAGGTCGATCCGTTCCAGCGGTATTCGGTGTCGTCGGAGGTATCGAACCACCATTCTCCCGGCGAGGGCGTGGATGGCGCGGTGCCTGCCCGTGTCGTCGGCAGGGCGTCGCCGTTCAGGCGCATCGCGCCCGTGTCGTCCACATAGAAGGCCTCGACACCCGCCGAGTTCAGGATCTCGAACCCGGTGCGGCCGGCGCCCAGATCACCCATCGTCAGCAGGCCGGACGATCCGAACGAGCGGGTGAAATCCCCTGTGATCGCCAGCGTCGCGCCATCCCAGGCCATGTACTGGCCAGCCGGGTTCCCAACCGCCAGCTTGTAGGCCGACCCGTCATAGCCCAGGAAGAAGCCCGTCCCGGTCAGATAGCCGGACGCGCCGCCGCGGATCGCGCCGCCGGCAGCCATGATGATGGCGTTGTCGACGTAGAGGTCGTTGGAAATTCGCACATCGCCGGACACCACTTCCATCGCCTTGATGGATGTGCCGCCGACAGTGTTCACGAAGTAGAGCGCGTCGCCGCCCAGCGAGATGGCAGAACCATCCTTGCCGGCGATCATCTCATAGATGGCCGGGTTTCCGCCGCCGGCGGCCACGGCGACCGAGAAATAGGCCGCACCATCCTCGATGTCCGTGATGGCGCCCGCGTTCAGATTGACGTGGGCCGAGATGGTATCGGTCACCGCGCCGACGGTGATCTGATAAGTCGCGATCGCGTTGTTGACCTGTGCCTCGGTGTAATAGGTCTCCGCTGCGGTAGCCTGCGTCAGGTAAGTGCTGGATACCGTGGAGAGCACTTCCGTCTTGGCCGCCGCGATGGCGCTGTCCTGGCCGACCTGCGTGGCCATCGTCGACGTGATCACGGCGCGGGCGCGGCGGTTTTCCGTCAGGCTTTGCCGAACTGACCCGGCCATCTCGCCCATCGACCGCTCGATCGAGAGGAAGCGCGACCGGGTCTCCGATGCCGGGTCCTGGAAGGCGTCAGCCGTGGTCTGGCCCGGACGCGCGAAGGCCGTGAAGGGCTCGCTGACCGCGATGCTGCCCTGCCCGCTGGTCGAAGCATCCGGCACCAGGCGGAAGCGCACCGTGGCGGCCGATGCCGGCGCCTGCACCACATCGGCCAGGCGGCCGGATGCTGCATTGTCCATCGCCTCGGTCGCCAGCACCGAACCGGCCGCGTCATACCAGACCGCTTCCAGGATCGCTTCGCTGGTCACACCCTCGACGGCCACCTCGACGCCAGCTTGCACCAGCACGCCCGGCTTCACCGCCTTCTCGTGCGGGAACCACAGCACCTTGGTCGTCTGCTCGCCGCTGGCCAGCGACGGCCACATGGCCTTGAACCCGGTCGTCTTGCCGATGATGAAGCCGCCATCGTCGGCCACCCAGCCATCCGATCCGGTCGGGTGCTCGATCCAGTTCAGCAGCGAGTCCTGCAATCCGGTTTCGGCGGCCTCGGCCAGCTTGCCCGCCGCATCGGCCAGCGTTGCATCCGCCCGGCCCTGCGCGTCATTGATGGCGACCCGCGCGGCCTCGATCGCCGCGGTCGGAGCCGTCGCGTCTGTGGAGACCAAATTGGCGGTGGAGGTGACCGGATCCAACTGGAGCGGGGAGGTTCCCAGAACACCAGATGCGTTCCTGTACGTGACCCGGACATCATAGGACGTGTTCGGAGAAACCCCGGTGATGTCGACTTGGACCGTTGCCGCGTTGACCGCTTCCTCAAATCGCTGCCAGTCAGAGTCAGCGGTTTTCTTATATTCGACCAGGACAGAGCGGACGAGCGGATCCGATACCCCACCGGACACGCGGATGACCGGTATCTGCGCGTCTCCGCCGTCTAGCTCAACGGCTGTCACGGTCCAGTCATCGCTCACCGGCGCGGGCACTGAGGTAGGGTCGTAGCGCGTGACCCGGGCGAAGGACGGCATGTCCTGCGTGAAGTCATCCATCGCTGCGTATTTCGCGTCGGTCTCAGTGCGAAGCGTCAATTCGACCGTGCCGTCCGGACGCAACGACCGCTCGAGGACCATCATTTTCTCAGACACGCCGAGGCGCGAACTGTTCACATTGACGGTCAATCCTTCCCGCAGCCGAAATGCCTTGGCCTTCCAGCGAGCGCGGATCGTGCGCGGCTCCCGCTTGTTCGCGAGACGGAGACGGCCGAGGCGATGTGCACAGTCGGCGTCATCACACATCAACGCGGGAAACTCTTCGTCGAGGATTTCGTCGTTGTCTTCCTCGACGTAGTCCGTATCGGTGATGTCCTTCGTCGTGTTCGTTCGGTAGTCGCGCTGAGGGTCGGTGAACTTGACGCGCACTGTGTTGACGGCATCGCGGAGCGCGGGATTGCCGACGAACTCCACACCGCCGTCCAGGTCATCATCTGTCAGTGTCAGCGAAGCTGTAACCGGTGCCGCTGCCATACAGCGGATCAGACCACCCGACGGGAAGATAGCGCCGCCAAACGACGCCGCGAACGCCTCAAGAACCTGTTGCGGGTCGTCATCTGCCGCGACGGCGCCGGCGGAGGTGAAGCGAGGTTTCGAGTTGATCGTGTACTCGCAGACATCGGCCGCTGCGGCGAAACTGTCAAAGTCGATCAGGTCGACAGGCACACCGAGTCCCCAGACCCGCTTGCCATTCTGGAAAATGCCGATCAGATACTGGAGCGCCTGAAGGGGCCCGGACCGCGAGAACTCCCAGGTGGTGCAGTCGTTGTAACGGTGCGAGCCGGAACCGCCATTGGTGCTGTCCAGACGCGGGTCATAGACCAGCGCGTAATCACCCACGAAAAGCGGCACAGGAACACCGCCTGAGTAGGCGTCCTGGTCAAACGTGAGTTCCCAGAACACGTCTGAGACCCCTCGGCCACGGTGGTTGCTAGTCCAATGTGAAGAGCCGGACGAAAGCACCGAATAGGCCGTTTTGTCGTCGGTTCCGTTCTTGAACTGGAGCCGCATTTTGCCGGTCCAGGGCGCCGTTTGAACGAACCCGCTACCATCAAGCGTGGTCTCGGTTTCGTTCATCACAACCCCGGTGACGCCCGAGATCATGCCAACCGAGAGCGCAAGCACCTGGCCGAGTTTCTGGTTGTTCGAATAGGTATCAGCGAAGATGCGGTCGCCCGACACCGCAGTTCGGCCATACACGCACTTGCGCGGCATGAAGGCGTCAACGCCCACGCCGATGTTTCGAGCAGGATCAGCGACATTGCCACGGGGTTTATTACTGGAAGCGATCAGGCTGCTTGCCAATGACGTCGTCGTCATCAGCACCGTCCCCCACGACACCGAAACGGTACCGATCGTGAAGGCGGTTGCGGCCAGAAAGTTCGCGATACCAGATGCAGCGGCTGCGACAGGAGGCATTAAACTCTCCACGCTTTCAGGGCAGCGCGTCGAGGTTTGTCGAGCACGCCCCCGTAAGGCGAAAGGACATAGGCCCCGCCGGAACCAATGATCGCGCTGGCCGGCCAGCCGTCTCGGCCGGAATCAAAGGTCGCGAGGTCGCCAATGCGGGTGTTGAGAGGTGCGACAGGCCTGAAGAACAGATCAGCCAGGTCTGACGTGCTGTTCGCTCCCAGGGCGGCGAGCGCTTGTTTGGCTTCGCGCAAGGTTGATCGCTCTGGGATAGCAAAGGGCGGCGCCCAGCCGATACGGGCCAAGTAGGCACACCAAAAAGCCCCGCAATCACTTGCGGGGCTGTATTCAAATTGATTGTCGGCGAATTCGAGGAGCGTCTCCTCGACCGCGCGCCAGCGTTCCATCCAGACTACCGGACGACGCCGCGGCCACCGCCAACGAGGATATCTCGGGACCCACCGCCCCCGCCACCCCCGGTAGCGGCCGGGCGGCGACCGGTCCTTGGATCAATCCCGTTCTTGTCGCCCCACGGGAAGTCCAGATACCCATCATCCGTGAACTCGCAGTATAGGTCCCCAGCCCAAACGCCTTCTTGCTGCGCCGGGATCCATCGGCCGATGGTTTGTCGCATGGCCCACTCCAGCGCGCCGATACACAGCACCTCAATGGACACTTTTCCATCGTCATCTGAAAACCTGATGGGTGCCTGGTCCACCCGCCCCATGAACACGACGTCCGGATCTGCCACAGGCTGCCTCGTCGCGCGGTCCAGCAGATTGAAATAGCAGACCATATTGGATCCTCGGACAACATAGTCCTTGAGTTCGCTGGTGAGTGAACTGTCCAGGCCCGTCAGGCCAACACTGAGCTGCGGTGAAACGGGCTCCAAGGAACCGTCGATGGTGCCGATAGTGCCGATTTCTCCGGCACCGGTCCAAGTCTGCGACAGCATCGTCAGGTCACCAACACCAGTCCAGAACCGGGCTGTGTACCCTGGCAGATCCAGCCGCACGGCGTTGAACGGGAAGTACGCCGGCGCCTCAAGGTCATCTTGATCAATTTCAGCCATCACCTGACCCACTGGAAACAATTAAACGACTGCCGGTAGATGCCGAACCGATCGACATCGATCTCGTGCTCGGGTGTCGTCAGAAGCATCTCGGCACGGGGCGAAGACACCCGGATCGAAGAATTGTCCGAGGCGGCATGGTAAGCCGGCGGCCAGATAGTGAGAGTTGCATCACCCGACGCACCGGTGGCCGTGACATCGTCGCCAATGTGCTTAAAAAGCCAAGAAATGCCGTTCGCCGTGGTCTCGATCCAGTCACCGGTTTTGATGACGAAGTCCTCCGTCCATCCATCGGTGACCAGGCTCGTTCCCACTTGGCTGGCCCCTTTGACCAAGGGGGCGCCAGGACTCATTCCGGTGGCGGCCTCATGAAGCATGACACCCGAGCCAGGAGGTGAGAGATAGAAGGGTTCGTTGATGCCTCGGATCAGCTTCGCGGCCCACTCCTCGGCCGCGGCTCGCTCTTTCAGTGCCAGCGTGATGATCGCCTTCCAATGAGCACCGTCCCGCTGCTCAACCTGGGTTACCTTGGTGATCGCGGATTGGTGAATTTCTCGATTGTCGGCCGCGAGCAGACGCACCTTGTCATGGACGGTGCAGGATGGCAGCGCAAAGACCATAACTATCCTCCCGAGCGGGTCATTCGAGCTCGGCTGGACTGGCGTTGCTCTGTAGCCCGCACAGCCGCCTGGGCGCCTTCCACGCTTGCCTGATAGGCGATGCGTCGGATCGTCTCTTCGCCGTTTGCGCCAGTCAGATCGATCGTTTGATGAAAGCGAACATCAGTCGGCCTCGAGCTCGCCGCAGGCACGATCTCCGGGATCCGCGGTAGAACGGTGCCCGCCGAGTCTGGCACGAATATCTCGGGCCGCTTTTCTCCAACCAGAACGGGCCGGCCGGGGGGGATGTGCCCTCCGTCCTGCTTGCCAGGCAGTTTTTTTCCGCCGGAGAGAAGTGCAAGGCCGACGTTCAACAGGCCGCCCCCCTTTCCACCTCCACCGCCGGATCCCGCAGCCTGGATCGACATAGCCATGGCGCGCCCCGCCGCAACACCTGCAGAAACGATTGACGAATGCATTGCCGTAGCAGCTGCCGTTCCAGAGGTCGTGATCGCAGCGCTCATTGGCGCCGCAGCGGCAGTGCCCTGGGCGGTGCCTTCAGCAGACGCCTTGGCGATATCCGCCGGCACGTCAAAGATCGCGTCGTAGATGCTCTCGCCCAAACGCTGGAAGGCTGCATCAGCTGCCGTGCCAAAAGCATTTGAAAGGACATTGGTGAAATCGCCCGAAAGAGCGGCGCGAAGGCTGTCCGAGAAGACGGAAGCGAAAACCTGGCGCCGCTCTCCGTGAACGCGTGCTGTCTCGCGCTCATCTGCCTCCGTGTTGGCGATGCGTCGAGCCTCTTCCTTGGAGACCTGTGCTTCTGTCAGTTCTGCGATGCGCTCTCGGACGCGCATTTCGCGGTCCAGCGCGCGAATATGGTCCTCATTGCCTCGCAGCCTGGCGAGCTCGAGTTCATGATTGAGCTGCGCGGCTACAAGCCGGTTCAGTCGCTCCTGCGCTTCCGCTTGTTCACGGACATGCTTCGCGCCCTGGTGCTGATCCGCGACTTGCTGCAAGCGCTCGGTCTGATCTCGAAGCATCGAGATGTTTGCCTGGGCCCGAGCCAGTTCTTCATTGTAGCGAGCTTGCGTGATCGTGCCGGACTGGAGCTGCTCCTCAAGAGCCGACAGAGCGTCTTCGGCCTCCCTTTGAGCCCGCGCCGTGTCTGCAAGCAGTGAGGAGAACGCGTCGAAGTCTCCACGCGCTGCCAAATTAGCGACCCGCTCCAGCTCCCTTCCGAACTCTCGTTGTGCCAGGGTCCGGTCGCGAATTGCGTCTGCCTCTCGGCGCAACGCTTGCTCGCGATCCCGGCGGGCATCGGCATCGGCCCCAACTTGAGTGCCTGTTTCCAGGGCAGAAATGAACCCCTGGATGAGACCGATGACCTCTCTGTACCGCTCAGCTTCTGCCTCCAAGGCGTCGACTTCGGCTCGCGCCTGCGTGGATAGGGCGAAAAAGCCACCGCCGCCACCAAGCTCGTCTGAGATCGGAATGCCAGCAGTCGCCATTTCCGCGGCGCGGATCGCCAGAATCCCAGCCTCGATTTGGCGCAGCGCAGTTTCTTGGCGTTCCAAGGCTGCGGTCGCATCGTCGATCGCCTCGGCGTTCCTCACCTCGTTCAGGAGCTCTTGAGCCCGCCCGGCGTCACCAAGCGTGTTCACGATGGTCTCGAGAACATCGTCCAGATTTCGATTTGCCGTCGCTGCCAGCTCCGTGACATTGATCGCCTGCCGCATTTCCGAGGCGATACGGCCAGTCTCTTCGGACAGGTCCTCGAACCCTGCAGTGAGCAAGTCGACGGACTCTCGGGTTACGCGGATTTGCCCTGAGAGTGCAGCCATTTCCTCGCGCGCAGCCGAGGCCTGGCGTGCCAGAAGGGCTTCACGCTGACCCTCCGACAGACCACGGGCGTCGCCACCCGTGTATCGCGTCGAGTTCGCCCGTGCTTCGGCATCGGCATATGCTCGCTCCAGGCGCTCCAGCTCCCGGCGCTGTTCGATCAGCGAACGACGCACGATCTCGAGGTTGTCCAGTCGGCGGGACTCCATGAGCGCATGCTGGGCGGCTGCGGCGGCAGCCGTAGAGTTGCCCAAGTCGTCAGTCGCTTCACCCAGCACGGCCAGCGCTCGTTCGAGCCTGTCCGCCCGGCTCGCCGCGCTTTGGCTCTCCAGAGCCAAATAGCCGACAGCCGTGGCGATTGCCATGATGGTGATACCAATCGGATTGGACACCAGGAACATCATTGAAGCCCGCAGAGCCGCAAAACCGCGGGACGCCAAGATAGATGCTGCCGCGGCCCGCCCGAGGGCCCCGCCCGCCCCAGTCGTGGCCATCGCGAACGTGATCATCGCCGGAATTGCAGCGGCCATCGCCCGGCCGGCCAACACCCCGCCGATCGCTGTGGCCGCTGCAACAGCCGCCTCCGAAAGTGCGTCCAGATTCCGGGAAACGTAGTCGATGAAGCCCGCAAGTTTTTGCGAAGCATCGGCTGCATCGTCCAGTTCTGCGATGTAGCGCGCGGCTCTTGTACGCAGGTTCTCCAGAGACTGGCCAACCGTGGCGGTGGTCGCATCGAACTGAGCCTGAATGCTTTCACCGGCGGCCAGCACCGCATCCAGCACAAGCTCCGAGGTGATTTTGCCTTCTGCGCCAAGGTCTCGCAGAGCGCCGATACCGACGCCCATGGCATCGGCGATCGCGCGAGCCACCAGCGGGGAATTCTCTCTGATCGCCCGCAGCTCTTCGCCCATCAGCTGCCCTGACGCGAGGCCCTGGGCGAGCTGGGTTATCGACGAACGTCGCTCGGTGCCGGTCGCACCGCCCGCAACAAACGCCATGTTGGTCAGTTCGACGAAACGGCGAAGCTCGGCCTGGCTGCGACCCAGATTCTCCGCGGCCCGCTCTGTTCTCGCGTAGAGTGTCACCGTTGAAGACAGGGCCGACCGGGTGCGGATCGCCACATCCGAAAGCTGTTCCATAGAGGAAACGGGACGGTCGACGGCAGCAGCCACCGACTTGAGGGCGTTTTCCTGTTCAGTCCACGCGTCGGCCAGTCGGCCGAGATCTCGCACAGCGAAACCGGTGCCCAGCGCAGCGATGGCCAGGCGAAACTGCCGGCCGATATTGTCACCGACCCGCGCAACGCGGCCTTCCATCCGAGTGAAGCGGCGCTCGACTTGGTCGGCCGCGCCATACGTCGCACGAATGATCTTCTGGGTCTCGTTCCGATAGCGCGTGAAGTCGGCGCTGAACTGAACGATCAGCTTGGCGAGGTCTTCATCGGTTACGGCCACGAGGCACCCTTTACTTCATGCCCGAGAGGGGCGGATTGGATTGTTCTCGATCCCCGTTGCCCCAGCCGACATCGAGATGTAGCGTTCGGTCAGTTGATAGGGGCGAGAATGCGACTTTGGATATTTGTAGGAGCGCTGCTCATTGCCGCCTGCGCGCCTGAGCACGAGGCGGCGGAGAGAGCGGTGTCTGAACTCACTCGAGATCCGAGCGCCGTTCAATTTCGCGGGATATCGGTGTCTGACACCGGTGCAATCTGCGGCGAGTTCAACGCCACCAACGAGTTCGGCGGCTACCAGGGCTTCATGCGCTTTGTGATCGTCGACGGCGAGGTCCAGCTGGATCCGGGCGCCGAAGGGGCCACCATCACCCCCGGCCGGTTCGACGAGCTGTTCAGGTGGCAGTGTGAGCTGCAAACCAATGATTGCTTCCGCCGGCCGAACGGGGTCGAAGTCTGTCCGCCCAGCTAGACCCGAGGAGCCGGTTTCCTCTTTCGAGACTTCCGATTTCGCTGCCGAGCCGCTGACTCTGCGATCCGCTTGCGGAAGTATTCATCCGACGGAGGATCTGCTTTGGGCTTGACGCCATTGGCGATGTTGTGCCCGTCCGTGGCGGCCAGAAGCTCCCACGGCGTCATTTCATCGATCTCTCTGGGCGAAAACCCCATGGCCGCGCCCAGGCCGTAGATCTCCGATGCCCTCATCCGCCCGCCAGGGAGAGGTTCTTTTACGGGGCCCCTCCCTCCCCCTCCGGTTTTCCCACGGGATCTTCCGGAATGCCCTGCAGGAACGCGGCGATGATCACACAGGCAAGACGGACATTGTTCGGCCAGTCAGGGACATCTTTCACATACCGGGTTACGAGGTCGGTGGCGTCATTGGAGGCCATGCCGCCGCCCTCGAGTCCAAGTCGGATCGTTTGCGTCACGTCCTCCAGGCGGTAGCCCCCGCCACTGCCTTGGAGCAGGGACATCAGGTCGTCCGGGATGTCGTCCTGGGACTGGATGATCCCGCCCATGGCGCGGAACATGGCTTCCAGCCCGTTGCCGCGCACCCGTTCCAGCTCCAGAGCCTCACCGTACCGGAGCTGGAACACGCGCTCTTCCCCGCCGAAGGTGCGGCGGATTTTCGAGGTTGCCATGATTATGCGGTCAGCGCCGTGATGTCCGACGCGGCGAAGTTGTGCGACGCGATCGAGATTTCGCATTCGCAAACATCATTCCGGCGCGCCGTCACGCGGAAGTTGGTGATCACGATCTGGCAGTCGATCTCGATTGCGCCGGTTGCGCCAGCAGTGCCGACTTCGATCAGTGCATTCACCGGCTGAGCCGCTGCCCAGATATCCATGTACTGCTTGAGCTCGCTCTCCTGCAGTTTGCCGGACCCCGACCCGGTGAACTGGATGGACTCTGCCTTCCGCAACACCGTCGCCGGCAGATCACCATTGGAGCAGTCCGGGATCATGACGTCGTTGAACGTCGCCTGAAACTCCAGGGCACGTTCGCCATTCATCAGGCACCCCTGGGAAATTGTTTCCGGAGACGCGCCGTCCGAGATTTTGAGCAGACACTCGTTATAGGGAATGGTCGTAGGGGCCGCCATTGTCAGCTTCCTTTCTTGCAAACAAAAAACCCGCCATGGCGGCGGGTCTGCGGTTGATTGATCGCCCCGGCGGGGCCCTAGCTCGTCGTTTCGATCAAGCGTCGAAACTCGACGATTCCGTGGTGCTGAGACGGGTTCGGATCCCCGAAGCAGCGCGAATTGAGAGCCTCGACTGACCGTATGGAGTAGCCCGTCAGGCTGGGGCGCCCTTTCAGAGCCGCCTTCACAATCCGGTTCATCGCCCAACCCTGTTCCTTGTTGCCGGTCTGGGTCCAGGAGTTGATCGTGGTGTAGACCTCATCCAGCTCAACGCAGTCATCATCGTCGCTGTTCACAACGCCGACGACCTGATGCTCGATGGTGATGTAAGGGAACACCCGACCCTCCCCTGTGGGGGGCGTTTCATAGACGCGGGGCTCCGCGCCAAACAAGGCGACCAAGTCACTGTCAGCGATCAGGGTCGCACGGTCCGCCTTGGTCAGCTCATACTCAATGGCGTTCATGTCATTCTCCGAATGGCATTGCGGCACCAGCGGGTCACCCGGGACGTGAACCGTCGCTTCAGCGCGCGGTAGGATCCGAAGAAGAATGGATTGGCCGGCGTGTCTGCAGTCCCGTGCTCATGCCAGCGCGCGTAATAGGCCTGCTCGCTGCCGGCAGTGACGCGAATGCCGGCACCCTTCTTGAACTCGACATGCTCGAATTTGATCGATGCCTCGAGGTCGTGACTGTCTTTCCCGACGAGCCGCTTTTGCATCGCGACCAGTTCCTGGCCATTTTTTTCCATGGCCCGCCCGGCCTCCGCCTCCATCGCGTTATCGATCGCGAGAAGCCTTCGGATCATCTCCTCGGTTCCGTAAACCTTCGCCATCAGCCAGGCGTGCCCCCAGTCTCAGCCAAGAAAGACACATAGCGACGATCAAACCGCCAAGGCGTCGCCGGGCCCTTGATGTTGAACACCTTGCTTGCATCGTTCACATTTACTGCCCGGTCCGCCGACGTGACCCCTCGCGCCTCGGAACAGTCTCGAACGATGACGTGCCAGTGAACGATTCCAGCCAGTTGGTGCGCCAGCTCCTGCTCGTCCGCTCGGAGCGGCCGGCACTCCGCCCAGAGCGTCAAGTCTGGCGATAGGTTTTCGAATTGCCCCGTGGTCGCGTTTCCGACCTCATTGGTCGACGAGGCGTTTCGGCGCTGAATTCGGATCAGCGTATCCAGGCGTGGCCCGGCGCTACGGTTGCGCGGACTCAGCATTGCCACTCACCCCTTCGTTCTCGACCGCCGTTTCGGTATCTTTGGGCGCGTCGGCCTCATTGCGCTCTCGGCGGGGCCGCGTGCTCCGGCGGCCGGCTCCTGCCTTCAGGGCCTTCTCCGCACACTCCCGGGTCACCTGCCGAGGCTGGTCGCTCGGCTTGTAGACGATCGTAGCGCGCCGGTTCGCATCAGGCGTGAACTTGAAGCGCTCAGAAAAAACAAACCAGACCATCTCGGCCTCCTATGCTGATACCCAGTTGGTGCGGAACGGAGCGAGAAGACGCTCAACCGCTTTGTCGATCCGCATGGCGCCTTCCGGATCCTCGGCGTCCTTTTGGTCGAATGCCTGCTTTACCAAGAGCTTGAGGGCCAGCTTGATCGGCTCTGGCACGTTGGCGGCCAAGTCTTCCGGGCTTGCGCCATTTCCGATGTATCCGGCGACAAACCGAACGGTCACAGCTTCCGAAACGCCATAGGTTGTTGGCCAGCTTTGGTTGATCGCGGGCCTGATACCGCCGCCCATTGCCGCATCGACGCCGAACACCGAATAGAGCGATGGCGCAAGCGTCTGTTGGCCGCCATTGCTGTCGAGGTAGCTGATTGAAGAGACGGATCGCAGGGGCGCCATAGGGATCTCGATGACGCCCGGAAACCCGTCAAGCTTCAGGTCATAGGTTTCCTGAACGAGGCAGCGGCCCAGCCAACCATCCCGGCCCGCGATCTGCTGGCGGGCAGCGATGATCAGAGCTGAGATGTAATCGTCCTGCGAGGCATAGGTGATGTTGAGGTGGGCCTTTGCTTCGGCTGTCGTAATCGGCTCGACTTCCGGTGCGCTGACCTGGATCAGATGTCCGTGCATGTCAGAAGAGCCTCCCAGGCCTCGCCGTTTTCGATTTCTGCAGGGCTCCAGTTCGCCCAAGCCAGTCGATGGGCCCAAGCCGTCCGATCAGGGCGAATGGGCTTCTCGGTAAACGCATGCGTGGCCAGCGGCCAGGCCATCGATCCTTGATCAGCCGCCATAACCGGAACGCCTGACAGCAGAGCATCAACCCCGGACGTTGAATTGAACGTGACCGCCAGGCCAGCAGCGGCCAGGTCGTCACCAAGCGGTCGTGCCGGCTCGCGAATGGGGTGCTGCCGTATCCGGGTCTCCCAGCCGGCAGCATGCAATGCGTCGACAGCTTCACTGATCCAGCCGTCGATATTGGTGCCCCTCAGAGAGGCGTCGCCCGGCACCTGCCCCATGACCAGGGCGAGCGGGCGATCTGACTGCCACTCCCGCATGAGCGGAGCGAAATGCGCCTTCCACCGATCGCCACCGTCCAGACAGGCCGGTCGCCGCCCCCGGCCGGCCAAACCGTTCCAGCCCAGCGAAACCCAGAGATCGCGCGGCTGGACGTGGCCTCGCTCCATGACGAGCAGAGGCACCCCCCGTTCGGTGCAGTCCCTGATGACGCGAGACTGCCGCCACCCCCAGACCACGGCGATATCGCCTCCGCCCGGATGATTGTAATCCCCGCCCACAGCCTCGTGCCCGTGGGCCCGGATACCCCTCACCATGCGTTGCGCGGCCCCTACCTGATGCACCGAATGGTTGGAGTGAACGATAACCCGCATCACCAGACATCCTCGGCAAAGCGCACGCGGCAACCGCTGCGATCGGCGATGACGTCAATGGCATCGCGCTCGAGGTCATAGGCATGGCGGGAGTTCCGCTTCAGGCCCTCGGCTGCCGGCGGATTGATCCGCAACGCCTTGGAGTAGCGGATCACCCGTCTAGCTCGAACACTGTCGAACCCGGCCAGGACGATTTCGTCAGCCGCCGTCTTCATTGCGATCATCGCCACTGCCATCAGACCCCGCGTTGGCGCGTATCGCCCCAACAGCTCTGTGATCTCGTCAAGCGTCGAAGAGAACTCGCTCACTGGCCTGTTCATAATCACACTCGGCGGGTGCTCCCTGATCCGCTGCGAAGGCAGTCGGTAGCAAAGCCACCCTTTCGCTGGGACCCGTCGAATTTGGGTCAGCGCCCGGTCGATCCAGGGGCCGGGCAAGACGCCAAAATCATACCGGCTGCCATGATCCCCACACCGCTGCCAGTGGCAGTCATGCATGCGAACGACATAGTCTGCCCCATCAATCCGTGGGCCCAGCGCACGGCCGTCGAGCGAGGCGCCGTGCCCGATCACGACCGCTGTCTTCATAGGACGTCCTCGACCCTGGCTTTGCGGAAACAGTTCAGCGACGTGCGGTCCGAACAGTTCACGACATCGATTTTGCGGGCGCGCAGAGCTGGTAGGAGCGTGGGAAAATTGCTGCCCATCGTCCCTTCGTAATCAACAATGGAGCGGTGCAGCTCGTGCCCGCCATGGCAGTGGGTTTCGCCAGCCGGGCCTGCCATGCAGTCGATGCCGACCTGAACGATCTGTCTGGCTCCCGCTGCGATCGCAATGTGTGTGGCTTGGTATCCGCCGTTCGACCCGTGCCGAATTTTTCCGGGTTCAGGATCGAACCCCGTAATACCGGTCTGCTCGAGCCAACCGTCGACCCATGCGTCAGGAGTGGTCTCGCTCAGCGTCGTCTTGATGCCGACGAAGTGCTGGACCGCCTGGACGTGCCAGTTCCACCATTTGAAGTCGCAGGCATGAAGCCAGTCGGCCCACCAACACCAGAACACCGCGTCATTGACCGCGATGACCCTGCAGCGATCTTCAAGCCGGGCTTTTGCGATGACCCGGATCTGCTGGAAGCTCAGCGACGGCCCGCCGCCGACGACGACAACGGTGCTCCCGGGCCATATCGGATCGACGCGGAAGGGCCGCGCCATGATGGTTACAGCGCCTTGAGCGCATTCAGGATGGCGGTCTTGGACGCCGGCATGTCGTCACCGAGCAACTTCTTGGCTTCCGCCTTGAAGGTCAGAAACGGCACTCCTGATTTCTTCGCACCCATCGCGATCACGGTCTCGACAGGCAGCGTCTCGACGGACTTCGTCTTGGGCAGCTCGATCCCTTTCATCCGCACGGGCTGATCGGGCAGCGTCACGGTGCCGGCGGCCAGACAGGCCTGAGCTTCGGCATAGGGCAGTTCGATTTCTTGGCCGGCCAGGCGGCCGACGAGTTGGATCACTTTCATGGATATCTCCACCAAAAAGCGCGAGGCCGAAGCCCCGCGCTGTCCTTGGTATTGCCGGTGCTCGCTTACGCGATGGCCGTGGCGTTCTGGTCACCGCCAAAGCGCGATCCAGACAGGAGCGCACTGATGGAAGCGATGACCGAATTGCCGGAGGCGTTGGTCAGCTCGACCTCGACCCAGTTGAACCCGTCCGACAGTTCCGACGCATCCAGCTCGATGACGTAGAAAATGTTGTCATTCGCGGACGGGGTCACGCCCTCTGCCGTCGCCGTCTGCTTGGCGCCCAGGGTGTCGCCGGCGGCGGTTTCCTCGGCATAGTAGTCGAAGGCGATGGCCGTGGCCGTGCCGCCGGAGGCAGCGTTGCATTCCTTCACGAGGATCTTCGTGAAAGCCGCAGCGCTGGCACCGACCTGTACCAGGATGGTGGCGTGGCCGTGGTTGTTCATCTTAAAGCGGTCGCCGGTGGCACCGCCATTGATATCGACAGGCGGGAGCACGTTGACGAAGTGCCCTTCCTGCGCGGCGTAGAAGCCTTTCATGGCTCAGTCCTTTCCGTTTTGAGAGGGTGCAGCGGGGCAAATCCCTTCGCCCCGCTGTTGACCGTTCAGGCCTTACGAGCGCGTTTCCAGCGCAACATAGGGCGACAACGTGTTGACGCCGTTCTTCGGGGTGAGCGCCTGCTTCCAGACCGGCTGGCCGTCGACCCGGAAGGTCAGGCGGAAAGCCATCTCGTCGTAGAGGAAGCGAACGTGCATCGAAGTGGCCTGCTTGATGCCGTTCTTGTCGATCATCACGTAGTTGAGCGGATCGAACAGCACGAGGTCACCCGCAGTGCCCAGCGTCGCCGCATACTCGATCGGGATCACCGGACGGCCCTTGAGCGAGCCGTATTCCGAGTTGTTCCCGTCCGAGCCCGGCTGACGGTACATCAACTGAACCGCGGTACCGGAGCCCAGCGTCAGCTGTTCCAGTTGCGGCTCAACATCGATGTTGCACAGCCACACCGCGTTGCGGCGCGAACGCACCGGCAAACGCGACCACATGTTCAGCACATTGAGGGTCGTAATCGTCTGCGCGGCCTGGCCCGATTCCTTTGCAACCGTCACCAGGGCACCGGAGTTCATGAAGCCCAGAGGCTTGCCAGACCCATTGCCGTTGAAGATGGCGTCTTCGGTCTTGAAGGTCAGCTCTTCGGCGAAGGCCGTGCGCATCACCGCTTCCAGGGCCGCGGAGTCGTTGAGCAACTCCTCGGTGGAATAGCCGACGCCCATCAGCTTGTTCAGGCTCAGATTGATCGAGCGGAACTTGGGCTTGGTCGGGCTGACCGTGTCGCCCTCATTGGCCCAGTAAGCCTGCACTCCGCCGAAGCGGGAGCCATCGGCACGGCTGGTCTCGTCGATGGCCGGCAGCTTGATCCCGTTCGATTCCCCGGAGATCGGAATGCGACGAACACGCGTGATCAGCTCACCCATGTCATGCATCAGGTCCAGCAGTTCGTTCGAATAGTCCTGCTGGACCAGGAAGCCACCTTCGGACGGAACGGCCTCATTGGCACCAGACGCGGCCTGGTAGACGAGACGGTCGTCCCAGGCACGGTTGTTGCCATGGTTCATACCGGCCGCTGCGATGGCAGTGAGCTGTTCACCGAAGGTGGCGAACCCGCGAGCCTCGGTGACACGGCCGGCCTGACCGGCAGCAACCTGACCGGTGCGGTCCGCTTCCGGATCACCCAGGTCGACGGCAGCAGCCGAAGCCAGGAGGTCTTCGTCGATCTCGATCTGGCGCTCGATGCGGGCATTCAGGCGCTTGATGGAGTCATCCCCATCGTCACCCAGCAGCTCATCCAGGCGGGCCTGGTCTTCGGCGGACAGGTCGTCCTTCGCGTTCAGCGCGGCGGCCTCCTCCAGGAGTGCCTTCTTGCGCTGACGCAGCTTTGCAAGGAGATTCATCTTTCTTTCCTTCCATGAAAAAACCCGCCTTCTGGGCGGGTCGGTCGAGAGCTGCGGGCCAGCGCGGGTCCGCAGGGTTTTGCCGGGATCGCGGGCTCTACGGAGCCGCTACCCGGAATTCCGTTGCCTATCCCAGTTCGAGAAGGCGGAGACGGCGAGCCGTGGCTTCAGCGCAGGTTGGTCGGCCATCGGGCGTCGTCGGGTCGTTTTCGGGGGGCTGCCCATTCTCGATCTGCGCCGGCCGGCCGGTGAATTCAGAGTTGATCAGCACGCCCACCGCCATAGCACCACGAGTTTCTTTGAAGAGGTATTCAGCGAACCCGTTCGCGACTTCGACGCGCAGGTTCTCGTTTTTCGATCCGAAAGTGGAGATGCCGACGAAGTCGTCTGGAGTCGTGAAAAAATCCTCGGAAATCAGTGCCTCAAGCGGCCAATCCTCTGCGACATAATCCTTGCCTTCAATGCGATGAATGGTGATCGCCTGGGGCTCCGGCGTCAGTGCATCATTTGCATCGCTGACGTCATCGGCAAGCTGGCCGAAAACCATGACGTCCTCGGGCGCCGCACTGTCGATGCCACCATCAGAGTCGATCTCTGCGGTAAGTGTGCTCGGCTCGTAGACTTGAGCAGCATGCAGCACGAGCGCAGCGCCAGTTTGCGGTCCGTTGGCTGGCACAAGTTTCAGCCGCGTCAACGCAGCACCAACTGTGGCCACAACGTCGATCAGGCCAGCCTTCTTGGCATCTGCGGCCATAAACGTCCGGCCCTTGCCATAGTTTTCTTCCACTTCGGACCGCTCGGCGCCACGACCACGCGCGACCGCTGACGTGAACTGCCGATAGATTTTGTTGACCTCTCCTTGGAAGAAAGCCCGACCTTCGTCGGACATCGGGAAGAACCAGGATCCTTCAGTCTTGTAGCCGCCTTCCGGAGCCTCGATGAACTCCGGCTTCATGCCGCGGTCCGCCCAGAACTGGCTGTCGTCCCAATGCAGCTGATAGACACCGATCGAACCAATGTCGGCCGACGGCACCGCGATGATCTCATTGGCCTGGCTTGCGAGCCAATAGCCAGCGGAGGCGCAGAGTGGATTGACCAACGCCACCACCTTTTTGCGTTTTGCCGCCGCATGGATCGCATCAGCCGCTTCCGGCGTCCCGGTTACAACGCCGCCAGGGCTGTCAACGTCCAAGACAATCATGCCGACGGCTGGATCGTTGGCCAGCGCATCCATCCGCTGAGCCAAGAGCGAGGTCGAGAAAACATATGGCTGATACTCGAAGTCATACATCGCGACACCGCGAGCATAGACTATCGCCGTGGCCTTTCCGCCTCGTGGGCCAGGAATGATTTGCGGCTCTCCGATCCGAGCTTCGACTTCAACCTGTGTCTCGTCGACATCAAATGCCGCCCGGACGTCCCGATCACTGGCACGCGGATCCATGGCCCGCATGACGAGTTCGGCTCGTCGTTGATCTAGTGCCCAGATTGCAGAGCAAGTCCGGGACAGTTCCTTGCGCAGCGCGGCCAGGTTCATGACGCTTCCTTCCATTGCTTTAGAGCACCGGCGATCTCAGCCGGCGCCTTGTCCTCTCGCGATGCGAGAAAGGATTCGATGTCGTTGGCCTTCAGCAGGCTTTCGCGTGAATGGTCGCAGTAGGCCCGCGCCGCGGATTTCGGGACCGCCAGCGCGCCCATGACGACCGAGACGTGCCCGCCGTAGAAGGCTCGGGCCCAGACCCGGAATGCATCGAAGTCCGCGGCATGACGCATCAGAGCCTTGCGGATCGCAGCGTGCTCCTTGGCGACCAGACGACCGGCCGCTGCGAGCGGCGTTTCGGCCGGCTGCCCTGCTTCACCACCAGCCGGCCGGTTCGTTGGCATCACGAACTGCCCGACCTCGGGAACCGCATTCATGCCCTCTTGAACCCGCACCTCTTCTGGCGTCATCCAGGGCGCGTGGCCTCCTGAGCCCAGCGCCTTCGAGTAGTATTCGGCCCGGGACTTCTGGTCGCCGCGCTGCAGGCCGTCCAGATTGAACTTCACGAAGTATTTCGACTTCACGATGATCAGGTCACGACGGATGGCCTGCTCGATGCGCTTCACCCAGGGCCGCAGAGTGTATTTCACGAAGTTGAGCGACTGCTCTTCCACGGTCGAGCGGTTGGTTTGATCATCAATGCCGAGCATATGCAGCGGAATGCGCCAGAACCGGGCGATCTCGCTGATTTGCCATTTCCGGGCCTCCAACAGCTGCGCCTCGCTCGCGTCCATGGAGGCCTGCTTGAAGTCCATACCCTCCTGCAAGAGCATCGGGCGCCCGACATTGTGGCCACCGGCGAAATGCTTCACCAACGCGGCGATCAGCTTCTTCTGAGCTTCCGCGGACAGCTTGCCGGGGTGAACCAGAAACCCGCCCATGTTCAGCTTGTTGTCGAACACTCGCGAGGCGTAGTTGTTGGCCGAAATGCCTAGTCCGATCGCTTCAGCTGCCAGGTCGACCGCGCCCAGCCCGGTCGCGGCATTGCGGGACATGCCTGGGATGCGCAGAACCTCGTCTTGCATCAGCCGGCGACGCTCGCCCTTGAAGCGGTCGTGGAACTCATACCGGATCTGCCTGTTTGTCAGCAGCTCCCGCCGCATGCCTTCGTCGACGATGGGCTCCAGCTCGGTGATGTTGCCGGCACCGTCCGTGATGATCTCTGCCACGCCTTCTCCGTCCAGGGCAGCCCAGAGGATCATCGTCTCCCAAAACTCAACGCTGGTCTGGCGAACGTTTGACTGCCAGCGGATCACTTCCTCGAGCGGATGGCCGGTCGCGATATGCCGCCCTGATGCGTCCTCATAGCAAACGCGCTTGGGCAACGTCGCGATTGTTTCTGCGAGCACTTTCACGCACGCGAGCACCGCCGAGGCTTTCAGTGCGATATCGGGTGTAATGCGAACCGGCGAGCCATTCGGGCCGATCGGTTCGAACCAATAATCATTGCCCGGGCCAGGGAGCCGCTGCGGCCCAAAAGCGCTCGCCAACGCGCCCCGCACGCCACCGGAGACGGCTTGAAGAAATCCCATGCTTCCGTGTCTCCCTAGACGTAGAACTCGTCGTCCTCATAGACGGACGGGCCGTTCTCGGCCTCGAAGCGCTTCGCGATGCCAAGCGCCATGATCAAGGTCACCGCTCCGTCGATCCGAAGCAGCGACGCCTGGTTGGACGCATCCTTGTCGACTTTCAGGTTGCCAGCCGCGTCCGCGATGGTGATTGCGTTCGCCACACACGCAGTCAGCACGGGATTGTCACCGTGCCGAATGCGCCCGGTCAGCGCGCACTCAACCATTTGCTCTACCGCCGGCCCGAAGCTCTTAAAGCCCTGAATGAACCCTTCCATGGGCAGGTCCTCAAGACCGATATCGCGAAGGTCCGCCCGCAAGTCATCCATGCGCCAAGGGTCGAACGCGAGCAGCTCGAGGTCGAACATCTGGCTGATCGTCGCCA
Organism: uncultured Maricaulis sp.; assembly: GCA_965242785.1. Lineage (GTDB taxonomy): Bacteria > Pseudomonadota > Alphaproteobacteria > Caulobacterales > Maricaulaceae > Maricaulis. The sequence continues at coordinate 1,638,947 of CBDETA010000004.1, read as the reverse complement.
GTTGCTCGGCGATGAACCGGTAGCGGATTGTTGGACCCGGCACAGGCGTAATGAATCCCTGATCGATCCATTGCTTCATGATCCGGCGCTCGCGGTCTTTCCGCGCATCCATCGAACCTTCAGGCGTCCAGAAAAATTGGAGCACGTCGTAGGTCGGTTCGGCGGCCTCATCCGGAAAGACGAGCGTGAGACTGGTCAGGTCGTGCTTGCCCGACAGGTCGAGCGCGCCGTAGCACTTGCGGCCGAGCAACTCCTCCTGATCGATCACCTCGCCACCACATGCTGTCCAGACGGGCTTCGTCACCAGGCGCTTATCCGCATTGGAATCGACACGCTGGTTCAGCCGCAGGTTTCGAAATGCCGGCTCGAACGCCGGCGACCTTTTCGCCCGTTCGGCCTCCTTCAGGATCGTCTCGAGATCCAGAAAGACGCCGACGGCGGGATTGCACGCTCGGATCGTCTCTTCAGCATATGGGTCAGCATCTTCCGGAGCCGCGGACAGGTGCAGAACGATCGAACTGTCGAGCCCTAGCTCGGCATCATCGATCAGTTGCGACAATGGATGGTCGTCCGTGGCGGCCTGCGTGGAAATGACCATGCCGAGTGACCGCTTCCGCTTCCCGCGGGCCGTCATGAGGTTGTCGAGAAGCTCTCGCGATTTTGCCTGGGCGAGCTCGTCATACACCCAGAAGGATGGTGCGAGACCATGGGCGCGACGAGCGTCTTGCGAGAGAGCCTCGTAGACCGAACCGAACCCGTCATGGTCTGGATCGATCACCTCGATTTTCTTGTGAAAGCGCTGAATGTTCACGGCGCCGGCGAACTCCGGCACCGCCAACAAGATGGCCTCCATCTCATTGAACATGATGCCGGCCTGCTGCCGGTCGATGCCCGCCGAGTATATCTCACCCCGTTTCTCGCACTCCGGCCCGACGAGGTGGCAGCACCCCAGGCCGGAGATCAGACCAGTCTTTCCATTGCCGCGAGGTTCCGACTTGATGGCCAGATCCACGCCGGCCGCTACAGCATCTTCCCCGTAGACCTGCTCGATGAACTCCCGCTGCTCCGGCAGAAGCTTCATGGTGGTGCCGGCCAGTCGGCCCTTCGTGATCGGCAGGAACTCCAGGAAAGCGATCACTCGCTCGGATCGGCTCAGCCCGTTCTTTTTCCATGGCAGTCGCCGCTTGGACTTCGCAGCCTCTTCCCGGGCAGCTTTTGCGCGCGCGGCCCCAGGGCCTCGAAGTCCCATGAAATTCCTTTCCGAGCTGGCCGAAAAATTTGGGGAGCCCTGTCCTCACAGGCGATCACGGCGATCGGGCGAAAATTAATTCTGCGCGACACTCCCTCGCCGGTCCCGGATCGATCGACGCTCGGAAAATGACGCCCCCCCTGTATCCCTATGAATTCAGGGGCGTTTTTAGAGTTTGGTTTTCAGGATGTCGAAACGAGCGGGCAAGGCGCCGCGCATTGAGGCTTGTTGCCTGTCTTCTAGGCCTATGCGGGCTTGTTGGCAGGGTGCTCCGGATCGATAGGCCAGCCATCAGGGCCTAGCCCGTTGTCATAGCCGCGGCGCTCTTGGCGTTGCTTCCTCGAGGAGTGACAGGAGGCGCAAAGGCTTTGCAGGTTTTCCGGGTCGATAAACAGGGCCCATTGGCCTTTGTGCGGTTCGACATGGTCGACCGTGTCCGCGACTGTGGCCACGGCATCAGCCGCACACATTCGGCATAAGGGCTCATTGGCCAGGGCCAGGCCGCGAAGGCGAGTCCAGACCGCTAGCTTGTACCAAGCGCGCCAGGCCTGGGCCGTTTCGCTCCTAGCATCCATTCGCGCGCCTATATAAGATGTCGGTTATTCGTCATTTTTGCGCGCTTTCTGTCATTTATCCGATTGACACGGCGCGGGCGATGGTTAGATTGACGCCATCAGGGAGTTATTCCCGCCTTAGTACAGGACGCGAGCTTATGACGCTTTCTTTCGATTCCACTCTTTCCCGTCGCGATCACCTTCTTATGGAGGCCGCGCAATGCGCATGGGAGCATGTCGACGGGGCAACAGATACCCGGCTCGCCCCGGGCCCATGGAAGGCGCTTCGCGAAAGCCAGGGAACCGCCGCTTTGCGCGCAGCATGCCGTAATGTCGCGCCGCTCATCTTGAACGCTCACGACATCGCCAAGGCTGCCGGACAGGACGTTGATTGTTACGATTGGGAGTTCGTCCCGTGGGTTATGGAAAACCTACTGCAAAAGGACGCTGACGGCCTACCGCTCTACAACGCCTCTCAGAGCTCGTTCTATTTCCGCGACGATTGGGTCGACCTTGCCGCGGTCTGCAACGAGCCGGAGGAGGAGTAGTGATGCAACACCGCACCCCCGTCAGCTTTCATTGCCCCGCATGTGACGCCGAATCGGTAGCCCGCGGCGCAACCGCAACATGGGATCGGGACGCCCAGTCTTGGAAGCTTAGCGACGATCTCGAACCGACCATGTTTTGCGGCGATTGCGGCGAAGAGTTCGCCGAACCGACAGAGAGGAAAATCCACCTCAAAGACTGATTCCACCGGCTAGCGGCCGGTACCCATCCGGCGCCCCTTCCCGTGCAATTCCGCACGCTTGGGCATTATGCCCGCCAATTTTGGAGAATGACCTATGACCCGCCCTGTTAACACTCTGACCGTTGATGCGTTTGAAGCCCTGGACGCACTGAGGCGCGTTCGCGCAGTCATTGACCTGAAATGCACCCTAGACGTTTTGACTTGCGTCATGATCACAGCCAGCGAAACCGGAATTGAAATGACCGGCACTGACCTGGATAGCGAGCTCTCGATATCGGTTTCCGCCCTGGATGGCGGCGGCGATTGGACCGCGGCAGTCAATGCGGCTTGGCTGGCCAAGATTTTGGCCGGTTCAAAGCGTGGCGAGCCCGTTTCGTTTGCAACGACCGATGACGGCCAATTCCTGACCGAATGCGGCGGCGTTGAATTCTCCCTGCCTTGTGGCGACGCCTCCAAATTCCCGCGCTTGGCCTTCAATGCGGCTTCCTATGTAGAGTTGCCGGAAGCGTTCGGTCCCGCCCTGGCTTTCACTGCCCGCGGCATGGCGCCTGAGTCAACGCGGTGTTATCTCAACGGAGTTTGCCTTTATGACGATGGCGCAGAATGCGGCCTTGTCGCGACCGACGGCGTCCGCATGTTCGGCCAGTCTCTGCCCGCTATCGAGCCCGGCACGCTGGCCTTGCCGACGCGTCGCAACAGCGATCAACCGCAGGCGATCATTCCGCGGCGCATCGTCCCCTCTATCGTGGCGATGCTGGATAACGGCCAGCTGACCGGCACGTTCGAGTGCGACATCAGTCAGGAGCGCATCCGGATCCGGTGCGGCGCGGTTACGATGATCACGAAACTCGTGGATGGCACCTTCCCGGATTGGCGGCGCGTGGTCCCGCAGGTGGGGTCGGATACCTTCGGCTTTCAAGCGACACGCGAGGCGGTGGAAGGACCGGTCAAGCGCGCAATGAAAGTGAGCTCGCCGAAGTCTGCAGCCTTGGCACTGACCGTCAACGGTTCGGTCCGCGTCGACGTTCGGGACCCGGAAGGCGCAAGCGCATCGGCCGAGCTCGAATTTTCCGACAAGTGGGGCGATGACCGGATCGGACTTCGCGCCTCAATGGTCCTGGACTTCATGCCCGCCATTGGCGAGGAGGTTCGCTTCGCATGCTCCGGTGCGAGTAATCCCGCGCTGATCACCTATCCCGGCGATGCTGACCGGTTCGGCGTCATGATGCCGCTTCGCGTCTGACGGCCCAGCCGGATCGGGCATCGCCGCGGCGCGGTGCCCCTTCCCGCTGGACTGGCCAGCGCATAGAGTGACCAGAGACAGGAGCATTGACGATGGCACAGCAAATTTTCACGGCCCACGGCTACGACTTCGTGGCGGACACGATGGACTGGCACGACAGCACGGACGCTGACGAAGCGAGCGAGCGCCTTGGCGAAATCATCCAGGGCTTCACCGCTGCCGAAGCGGCGGACTATCACGCCAAACTGGCCGCCGCGGCAGAGGGTGAAATCGAATGGGACGAGCCGACGCTGGCCGCCCTCCAGGACCGGTGCAACGCGATCCTAGCCGACGTGACGAAGGATTACGTCAGCCAGAATCTCGACGGCCACAACTGCACGATTGCAGCGGCATGACCGGCGAAGAATTCAAAGCGCTCCGGCGCGCCATGGGTCTCAGCCTAGAAGGCCTGGCCGATGCCCTCGAGATGACCGGCGCCAATGCGGCCCGAACCGTCCGGCGGTGGGAAACCGGCGAGTATGAAATTCCCGGTCCGACCGCTATTGCAATGCGACACTTGGCCAACTGTGAAGGCCGCGTGAACCAGTCCGGCCCCGGCGGTTAGCGGCATCCGGCATAGACACTCAACCAGCCGGCGCGATAGCATCCGGCGCATCTGGGCAATATGCCCGCCTCATGGAGGATGAAATGGCAAAGCAGAAATTCACACCGCCGGATCCGGTGACACCGGAACGGCTGCACGAATGGCGCACCAGTCGCAAACTCTCGTTTGCGCAGATGTCCGACCTCACCGGCATTCACCGAACGTCCCTGAGCAAATGGGAAGCCGGTGAAGGCGACGCGCCGCCCTGGCTTGGTTTCGTCTTGGGCGCTATCGCCTATGGGCTCCCGGCGTACAAGTGAAGGAGTCCGACATGGGAAATCTGCTGGTATTGATATTCCTGGTCTCGATGTCGATCTCGACCGGATTGCATCTGATTGACAAGCCAACCGGCAAAACGGTCAGGCGCCCCCGCGCCGTCTAGTCTTGCTTGCTGTGGCGGCGCCCTATAGCGGCGGGGGTGATATCAAGTCCCCCGCCGGGCCAGAAGGGCAATTTTTCGGGTGTCCGGGTCCGGGCTCTAAGACCACCGGGGCGCTACCCCGCCTCATGACGGGACACTGATCCGGCTGGTGACCTCGCTCTGCTTCGGTCTCCTCCGAGGGATGCTCCCGCGCTCCACCCGATACGAAACCGCCCGGCGCCATTTCTGGCCCGGGCGGATTCTTTCAACGTGGCGATGGGAATCACGGGAACTGCACCTCGGTCAAGAGGCCTGGCGAAGATTTTTTTTTCCGCTCGTCGCGCTCGGTGAAGGCTCCGGTCACCTGGACGGACTGTAAGAGCCTGTCCCATCTGGCATATCCGGCGACGGCGTCGAGGCCGGCAAAGAGCGACTTCTTCACCGCGTTCAGCGTCCGGCCGTCCCGGTCTCCGACCTCCGTGAGGGTCCGGCCGAGGCCGACGACCGAATCAAGGTCCCGGAACCGGCGCTCCGTCATGCCCGGCGCATCCATGACATTCAGGCGCTCCATGGACGCCTCCATTCTGGCGAGCATTCCGGCCTGAGGATCGCCAGACCCATCGACGTGATCCGGACAAAAATCCGGCCCGCTTCCGATGCCATAGGCCTGGTTGAAATACCGGTCCCAGACCATCGCGGCCCGGTATCGGCCGAACGCTGTGGCCTCTTCGCTGGCAAGGCTGCCTCGCCGGTACATCGACATGATCGGATGCCGGGTGTCCAGCGGGGCCCAGGCGCGCGGGCCATTCGGGCGGCTTTCATCTGCCGGCGTCGCGACCCAATGGGTCATCTCGAGGACTTCACCGGCCCGGCCTGGCTCGACATAGGGCGCGGCATGCTTGCCCGAAGGCAATCCCCAGCCGGAGATCACCCCGGCTTGCGCGAGTTCGGCATAAAACAGCCGGCGTCGCCGCTCAACATGGGGCGGGTGATAGATGCCCTTCATGGCCGGCGCACGACGGCCAGGAACCGAGGCATCGGTCCGGTTCAAGCGAGCCAGCCGGCGGTCCATTTCGCGGTCAGTGGCCTCGCGTGCCAGCTGCGCGGGGTCCTTTTGGTGGTGGTCGGTCATCAACGAATTCCTGCAGCGGTTTCGATGGCGTGGCGGAGGCAGACATGGAAGGCGATGCTGGTCTTCACCGAGTTGGTCTCCGACCGGTCACGCTCCCAGGCTCGGAGGCGTCTTCGGAAAGCGATGCGGCGATCCCGCGCCACCAGCTTCCAGTGATCGCCGCATATCCAGAGCGCGCCCGGGCCGCCCTGCCGAGTGCGGCCGCAATGCGGGACTGAACACGGGGTCCGGCTCATGCTGCCTCTCCCTTCCTCGTCCGCAGGCCTTCCAGGGCCTTGATCACTCGCTCTTGCATCTCCGCTGCTGACCCAACCCCGGCCGGATCCATGGCGCCGACCAGGCCGGTGGCGAGCTCTATCGCCTCGTCCGTCGAGCACCGGTTCTGCAGCACTTCGGACGTCGCCACCGCGATGTGAGCCGATCGCTCCGCCAGCTTTTCGAGAACGGCGATGGCGGCCAGGCGCCGGCGCGCATTCCACCCCTGCGGAACCAGAAGCTCTTCCAGCGTGGCGAGAAGCCGCTCGACTTCGGGGTGTTTTGTGATCGGGGTCATCGACATGCCTCCCGCGCCGCCAAGGCCTGCGCCAACCGATGGTGAATGGCCCGCCGACCAAGCATGGCGCTATCCCCGAGCGCCAACAGTTCGGCACGCGTGGGCCACCACGGGGAACGCCGGGACCATTCATCCAGGACCCAGATCGCCACATCGGCCGGAAACTCGGCCAGGTCCTGCCGCAACACCTCAACGGCCAATCGGCTGTCGGTCTCCGATGTCTCTCGCCGCTTGCACCGCACGGACATGATCGCGATGGCCTTGGTGACGACGTCAGTCCGGGCCGGCCGCATCGTTTGCTCGATCAAATCGAGACCGGCCCGGAGTCGCCCCGCTTCCAGCTCGTCCAGCGGAACGCTGAACAGAACCCGGTCGATGCCCTCGACCACGCGGCCATCACAGACCGTCGTTCGTTTCACCAGCCTCGGACAGGAGCCCAACGCAGATGTCAGTGATTGAACCAGAGCGAGCTCGGCCTCGGCCGGCGCCACTGGCTTCATGGGATTTTCGTGCTGAAGGGCTGGAAGATTGGTCATCAGGTGCCTCGGGGATGGTCAGCTGTTGCTTGTTGCGGGCGGCCTGCTCGAGGACCGCGCCGCGGAAATACGACCAGGATTTGATGGGGCTGCCGCGGGCGTTTGCCGTGCGCGCCTGGATGACCGGCACGATGTCGCCTTCCAGGTCGCAACCGGCTTGCAGCCATTTCGCGACCTCGGTGGCACTCAGGGCGAGGCCTGGTTCTTTTGTCGGATCCGCGAGACCCGGTCCGGCAACCTCGTAGAGCCGGTCCATCGTGGCGACCATTTTCGCGCGCGCGCTGGCAGAGCTGAGTAGAGCTATATCTTGCTCTTGCTTTTGCTTATCAGCGGGCGCTTCGCCTAAGTCGTTGTTTTTCGCCGCTTCGGCGCCCTCATTTCCGGCAAAATTTTCCGGAAATTTTCCGGAATTTTCCGAGTTTTTTCCTGAAATTTCGCCGTTTTTCGGTTCATCACCGGATCCTGCGCCTCTCGCATTCGCCGATTTGGTGTCGCGGATGTGGTTACGGTAGTCGACTTCCTGAAGCGCCTTGCGCTGCATGATGAGCCCGTCTTCCAGGGTGATTTTCCCCTTCTCGACGAGAGCGGCCTTCACCTTTTTCCACTTCGCCCAGCCCAGCCTCGCCCGGCGCGCCAGCGCGCGGTTCATGTCTTCCTCGTCCTCGATGGGCCGGCCCCGCGCCGCAATCGTGTTCACGATTTTGAGGTAAGCGACCTCTTCCTCATGGGTGAGTTCCTGGCAGCCCTCGTCCCAGCGGTAGTAGTGCATCCGGTAATAGTAGAAGTCCTCGGTCATGCTTCCTCCACCGGGTCGCTGAACCGAGTGAGAGCGCCATTGAACGCGAGAACCGCGGTCCCGATAGGGCCGTGGCGCTGTTTGCCGATGATGACCTCGGCCAGCCCCTTGATCCGCTTGAACTCCTCCTCCCAGGCGAAGAATTCGGGCGTGCCTTCACTGGGCTTCTCGCGTTCCTTGTAATAGGCCTCGCGATAGACAAAGCAGACCACGTCGGCGTCCTGCTCGATCGATCCGGACTCCCGCAGGTCCGAGAGCTGGGGCTTCTTGTCTGGCCGGTTCTCGACCTGCCGGGACAGCTGGGAAAGGGCGATGACCGGAACGTTGAGTTCTTTCGCCAGCGCCTTGAGCCGGCGCGTGATCTCCGACAATTCTTCCACACGTCCGCCTCGGCCCCGGGTGCCCAGGGAAATGAGCTGGAGATAGTCGACCACGATGAGGTCGAGGCCGTGGGTGCGCTTCAGGCGGCGGGACTCGGACTCTATGTTCGCGATGCTCATTCCGCCGGTGTCGTCGATGTACAGGGGCAGGTTCTGGATCTGTTGCGCAGCGTCCGCGATCTCCGTGTATGCCGCCTCAGACAGAGAGCCCTTCTTCATCACGAAAGCCGGGACGCCCGTGTAGTCGGCAAGCAAGCGGGTGCTCAGCTGTTCGGCCGACATTTCCAGCGAGTAGAAGCCGACGACACCGCCGCGCACGGTCTTGCGCGTACCGTCCGGCTGGCCCTCGGACTGGTAGGCCTTGGCCACGTTGAAGGCGATATTCGTCGCCAGCGAGGTCTTCCCCATGGACGGGCGACCGGCGAGGATGATCAGGTCCGTGGGAGACAGCCCGCCGGTTTCGGCGTCCAGTGCCTTGATGCCGGTCGACAGCCCGACCAGGCCACCAGCACGCTCATAGGCGGCAGAGGTTGCTTGGAGGGACTCCGCGAGGCCTTCATTGAAGCCCCGCAGTCCTCTGCGAGCGCCTCCGCTGGCCTGGATCTCGGTGAGTTTCGCCTCGATCTCTGCGATCAGCTCGCGCGCGGAAAAGTCGGATGAGCTCTGCGCGTTGTCCGCAAGGTACCGGCTCAGGTCGACCAGCTGCCGGCGAAGTGCGAGTTCCAGGATGATCTTGGCGTACTCAAACGCGGCAGCTCCGGAAACCGCGCCTTCCATTAGAATGGCGAGGTAGGTGGTGCCGTCTTCGAAGAGCCAGTCTTCGCGAATGAACCGAGACTTGAGCACAATCGCATCGACCATGTCGCCATGCCCGATGATCTCCGCTGCAGTTTCGAAGATCCGGCAATGCACGGGATCATAGAAATGGCCCGGCTTCAGCCAGTCGGCGACGCGGTGAAACAGCTCGTTGTCATAGAGAAGCGCGCCCAGGAACGCCTGTTCGGCTTCCAGATTGTGCGGAGGGCCGTAAACGGCCGCTTCCTCGTCCTCGATGAAGGATTGCAACGCGGTCATCAGATCGGGCTCCAAACCCGGTTGCCGTGATAGGGCTTGTCATGGCCGGTGTTCTGGCGGTTCTGGATCGCCACGCGGCGGTGAGCCTTGCAGTAGGACTCGCCCTCTTCAGTTCGCGAGCCGCACATCGGCATGTCGGCGCCCAAGCTGGCGTCACCCATGGGGAAGCGGCACTGTCGGAAACCAACCGTCCCCAGTGTGACCTGACCGTCGGAGGGCGGGGCCGGCGGGATCAAATCATCCCGCTCAGCACGCATCGAAGCGACGACCGGGCTCTTAGGCTCCGGTTTCGATGCGGTCTTGCGCACCGGGGCCTTCGGCTTCGCTCTGGCCCGAACCCCTCCCAGGTCCCCCATACGGCTCAGCTTTCCGATGACCGCATTCCGGGTCTTCCCATTCAGGACCGCCGCGATCGCTGATGCGGACTCTCCTTCGTTCCACATCTTGCGTGCGGTCTCGGTTTCCTGTTTTGACCAGCTCATGCGGCCTTCTCCGTCTTCTTGTTGAACTTGCCCGCTTCCAGTCCCCAGGACGTCCATCCCGGTCGTGTCTCGCGGCTGAATAGATCGGCCCGGCGCGCACTCGGCATCAGCTGTTCGGCGGCGGCGTAGGCCTCGTCCGGCTTGCGGCTGTGCTCGCGAACGGGCCCCTCGATGACGGATCGGACCGACCTGGCCGTCTTGGGATTTCCATTGGTCGCCAGTAGGAAGGGTTCAGACGCGCAGCGCAGCCGATACCCAGTGCCGAAATGTAGCTTTCCGTGCCGGGTTCGTTTCACCCATGTCCCGCCAGTCACGTACCGGACACCCCAAGCCTTCAGTACATCGAAGGCAACGTCGTGCATGGCGTGGGTCGCCCACAGAAAGTAGAGGCAATCAGGCGCGCCAAGGTGGCCCACAGGCAGCGACTTGATGGCGTCGAGATCCATGCAGGCGTAGTGAGCGGAGGCGCTCCTTCCTGCGCCCTTTTCAGACCAAGTTTCGAAGGCCCACGGCGGATCAATCATCACCATGTCGAAGCTGAAGGGTCGCATATCGCCAAAAGGCCAGTCGCTCATGCGGCCTCCTTCCGTGGGCGGCCCGGCTTGCGGCGCCTGCCACCCATCATTCCGTGAAGAATGAAGGCGATCTCTTCGTCGCGCTCCCAGCACCAGGCACAGGATCCGCAGCTGGCCTTCTCCGACTTCTCGGCCGGGCAGACCAAGACGCCGGGCTCGCTGAATTCCTTGTCGGTGACGACTCGCGTTTCTTCGCCCGAAAACCTGATGCGGAACCGGTCCTGAAACTGCATCCGGGTAATCGCCAAAGCCTGACCGATCGCGGCTTCGCGCTGATCATCGGCGTCAGGGAAATAGGCGGTGTATCCGTAGATGTGCAGGGCGGGGTATTGGCGCAGCAGCCGACGCCAGAGGTCGACATACTCCACGCTGTAGAAATCGCCGAGGACATGGAGGCGAACCACGAACCCATCTGGATGCCGGTTTGCGTGCTGCATCACCTCAACGACCAGGACGTCCTCGAGGACTGGGCCGGCTTCCAGCCGACGGGCCCGGTGCATGGCGTTGCCATAGCAGTTATGGGCGAGGAATCCCTCGGCGATGAGGGTCTTTGTCGACGTGGCAATCTGCCAGACCTCGCCGACCCCAAGCTCCTCGACGCGCTTGACCTTCGCGGCGACCGACAGCCGACCGTCGACTACGTGGCCAGTGATCATCTCCTCAGAGCGCTCAACAAAGCGTGTTGGCCTGACAGATCCAAGAAAGCGGGCGATCTGCGCGAATGAACCCATGAAGCTCATGAGCACGACATCGGACAGGTTGACGCCGGATCGGACGTACTGAGCTTTGACCTGATACCCGATGCGCCGCACAGCCTCGGTGATTTCATCCAGGACCGGGCCGGGCACCTGCGAGTAGCTCAAGCGCGTCTTTCGGAACCCCTTACTGGAGAGCAAGGACATGGAGCCCTCGCCCTCCATGAAACCGCGAACCCGAGCTGCGTCGTAGGAGCGATCCTCTTCCCAAGGCCGGGCAAAGAAGCGGATCGTCTCTCCGGCCGCCAGAGTGTCTGCACGCAACCATTGATATCCGGCACGGCCGGCTACGGTCGTGGGCCTGCGCCGAGCCAGAAATTCATGCGAACCCGAAACGACGATGGAACCTTGATCGGTGTGAATGCGATATCGCTTCCGCCGCACCGGTCGGAGGGCTTCGACTTCGCCAATGCGATAGTGGCGGCGCCCAGACTCACCGGGTTCCTCATCAAAGCTGACAATGCGTTCGCCCGGCATCAACTTCGCGATTGGTTTCCAGCGCATATCGGCAGTGAGCACGCGCGTTTCCGGCGCAAAGCAATCGCGCCAATGCTCGCAGGATTGCGGGCAGGTCGAGCGCTCAGCCAGGGTCAGCGTGTAGATGGGCATGCCAGCCCAGGCGCCCTTTGTGACGAGCTTGCCGATCTTGCAGTTGTTGTGACCGCTGACGAGAACGCGCGGGCTCTGTTCGACCGGGGTCACCGGGAACAGCGGACGAGACCCCGTGACGGCCGGATGATCAGCCTTGAGCCCTCGCACCTTCTCGGGCTCTGGCATGTGCGGGGCGAACCGCCGGTGCGCGGTGTGGAGCCGGACCATCAGCGTTTCTCCGTCGGCTTGTGGTTTCGGCACGCCCAGACGTTCCCCGGATAGCCGAACGGGGCGTACACCGGGCATCCTTGGTGGTGGCAGGGATGCAGGAACGGCACGAAGGGGCGCTTCATGTGCGCCCCCATGGATTGGCGCGAGGCGAGACCTTCCGGGTGCCTTTTGCTGGCCAGCGGTTGGCGGTTTCCATCCGGCGACCGCCTTGGATCTTCGCCCCAGGGGTCTTCATCATCGGCCTGGTCGGGATCGATCCTGCGGAGCCAGTGCGCTCTTTGCGACGCTCGCGCTTGATTTCCTGGCTGCCTCGGCCACCGCCCTGGCGCGTGACCTTCGCGATCAGCCAGGCATCGAATTCCTCGGTCTTGTGCTTGGCGCAGGGCTTTCGGAACAGCGACCGGTTCGACAGTTCATTGCCGCCGCCCGCGCCGAGCGGCCAAAGGTGTTCATCGATGATGCCTTCGCCGACGCTCAACTTGCGTCCGCACACCGGGAAATCCGCATAGACAGGATGAAGCCCTGGCAGCGCGTGGCACCCACAACGGCCCTCCTGGTCCAGCATCAGCTGGGCGAACTGCATCTTGGTCAGCGGCTTGCGCTTCTCAGCCGGTTCAGCCGCCATCAGATGGCCCGCCGTTCAGGGATCGAGCGCAGATAGCGGTCGATGGCGTCGCTTTCGCTTGTGACCGGCGCGATGGTCGGCTTTGCAGGCTCAGGCTTGGTGACGTTCGCGCTTCGGCTACCGATCACGCGGCAGGGGCGCGCCGAAACCGGCGGCTTTGCCTGCGGGGCTTTCTCGGCTTCCCGCCGGGCAGCGTGGGCGGTTTCTTTGCAGCGGGCCTCGGCCTCCGCGATCCGCTGTTTCTGCTTCTCGGCGCGGCTTTGCTTTGCCTTTGCCGATCGGCGTTTCCGGCACGCAGTGATTACGGCGTCATCCCGCTCTTTGACATCCTTGGGATCGAGCCCCAGCGCGCGCGCAGCTGCGGCGAGTTCACGGCCGGCCAACAGGCCTCCGCGGCGATGACGGTGAACCACTTGAATGGCGGCGGACTCGTTTGCGTTCCAGCCGAACCAGACCGCCCAGTCTTGAGCCATACGGCCCCAGCATCCCGCCAAGCAGAACATGACCGCGGCGCGAGCCTTTCCCACCTTGCCGCCATAGATCCCGCTGAACTGACCCTTGTAGACATCGAGCGGCTTGGCGCCCGTCACGTTCGCTGCGGCCACCAAGGCCCGGGCGATATCGTCGGCTGACGGATTCATAACAGCGCTCCTTGTTTCCGGTTTGCCCAGAGTTTGAAGGCCTCCGGGAAGCGGTTCTTGATGGTGACGATGAAGACGCCGGCGGCATCAGCCTCGTCGCCGTTTCCGGGCTCCAGGCCCCACTCGCGCGCCAGACACATCGCTTGGAACTCGGTGGGTTTCTTTCCGCCGTTGCCGTAGAACAGCTTCTTCATCTCGCGGGTATTCGCCTCCATGGCTCGGACCTGGGCGGTCAGGCAGCGCCACTCGATGCAGGTGGCGATGCTGTAGAGCAGGCGTGCGGTGTGGAGGTGAAGGTAGCCGCCGGGCCGGACCGGCTGCTCGAATGCGACGATTTCCACGCCATCGAGCATTCCGTCGAGCCAGTCGGCGTAATGCTGGAAAGCGAGCCCGTAGTCGTAACTCTTCGGGCTACCGCAGCGGGGATTTGTATAGGAGCCGAAGGCGACCGGTCCTTCCGGTCGCCCTCTGCACCAACCCGTGCGGGTGCTGGATTGGTCCAGCGCCAGGATGACGGGGCTGTCCGTCATGCGGCCTTGTCCAGAGCTGCCTGGCCCAGTTCGGTTTCGGCGAGATCCCCCAGCGCGAGCCGGAGGTTATCGAAGTCGCCCTGGATTTCGTTGTCCAGATTGTCGCGTTGGGCTTCCGCCTTGCGCTCGAGCTCGCGGACCTTGATCAGAGCCTTGAGCGCAGAGGCCGGAATGCCCGCGTCCTTGGCCTCAGCGATGACTTCCTTGATGTCTTCGCGGACGGCCTTGCACTTGGACATATGCTCAGCCTTCAGCGTCTGCATGTCGTCGTTGAGGTGCTCGATCCGCCCGACGAAGGACTTCACCTTGTCCGGATCAAAGCCGTTGGTGCCGGCCTTTGCTTTCACGTTTTCCGCCATAGCGGGTCTCCTGGTCTGTTGCCGCGTTTGATGGCCGGCGGCAGTGCGGCCTTGGGGTCAGCTCGCTTCGCGGATGGAAGACGAGGCAAGTCGTTGCGCACGAACGGCCTGGATCGCATCGGCGCCGCGTCGGACGAGTTCCACGAGCTCACGTTCAGTGGCGAGAAGTTCTGAAGGTGTTGCAGCCTTGCCGCCCGGGCCATCCGGCGACTTCGCGCTGATGTGCGCGGCCATCGCTTCGGACATCTCTTGGGCGACGTGGTGCATCGCGGTGTCCGGGTCGAGAACAGAGGCATGGTCCTCTTCCTCCAGCGCGCGCAGGAAGACGCCAAAAAGGATGGGTGCCCGGCCTGTCTTCCGCATCCACAGCCGGTCCAGCTGGATGGCGCGATCCATCGACAACGGGACCGGCGGGTCCTGAAATGGATTGGAGCTCTTGCGCAGCGTGCTTTCGCTGACACCGCATTCCTGGGCCATACGGGCCCAGCCGAGCGTGCCGCCCATGATATCGAGGGCTTCTTCGATGGTGTCGGGCTGGCGCTGGATGGTCATGCGAAAACGGCCTTTCGATTGGAATGGACGCCGGCATCGCCCCGCGAAATCCTTGCGGTGGGCGAATAGAGAGGGCGAAGAGAATGAGGGCTGGCACCAAAGCCAAAGGCGGCGACATGGCCGCGCGTCTGAACCGGATCGCTATCGCAGCGGATCGGCGAGCGGACAGCCTGCCGACGAATGACCCGGAGCGAGCGTTTCAAATCGCTCAGTCCGACCTGGCGCTGTCGCGGCTTGCCCAGCTGCATGGCCGGAGGCTTGGTTGAAATGGGGTGCGCCCGACGGGAGCAAGGCGAGGTCCGCCGGGCGCGCGTGCCGGGGGATGCGGCACGATCTACGAAATACTCGAAAAAGTTGCAGAAACCGGATTCCGGCCAAAATTTCGGCCAGTTGATGCCACGTTCAGTTCGTCCCGTGATTGGGGGTGAGACAGAACGCAAGTCATTGGCAAGGGAGAAAAAATGGCCGGAATTCGCGCAACGCTCTACATTGATACACCGCCGGTTTGCCGTTGGTGCTGCGACCGCATGGAGATCGATATCACCAGCGGCGACTTGTCCTTCAAGCGCATACTCACACGCCACGCGGCTGTCGGCCTGTTCCTGGCCTTGCGGCGCGAACTGGCTGACGTCGAGGGCGTTCCCCCGATCGATCTTTGTCGGCATCTCGAAGCGGCCGCTCAAAAGCAATGAGGGCATGACAGACTCTGTCACCCCGCCCTGCTCTACTCCGCCGTCACAACAAGAAACGCGGGACGGTGGAATATGGACAGAATGCCGAAGCTCTTTGTCGAGCACCCCCCAATGGCCGAATGGGCCGGGGATCGGTTCGAAATCACTCTTGAGAGCGGAGGCGTCGAGGTGCCGCTTGTCCTCACCCGGCATGCAGGGGTCCGACTGTTCGGAAACCTGCGCCGGGCAATCCTCGTCAGTGAGAGCATCGACGAGATACCCGTGGTTCAGCGTATGCGGTGAAGCGGGTCTCACGCGGCATCCTGTCCTGACTGGAACGCCATTCCGGCCAGCGACACCTCGCCATTCGTCAGAACGGCGATGCGCTGCATCAGCTCCCGGCTGGGCCATTGTTGGCCTTTCAGGATCCGCGAGATCGTCGGCTTTGTGGTTTCCAACTTCTCCGCCAGCACGCTCTGGGTCATGCCCTGGCTTTCCAGCCAGGCGGAGAGGGAACGGCTGATGTCTGAAGCGTGTTGCATGGGGCGTAAGTTACGCAGGATGTAATTTCATGGCAAGCACGAACTTACATGGGGCGACATGGCGCAGGCCGCTTAGCGCTGGGATAATCGGCGCCATGGAAAAGCCGAGCCTCAAACCGACCTTTATTCGCGCCTGGCGCGTCCACCGGGAACTCAGCCAGGAGCAACTGGCGGAGGCTGTCGACATGACGACCGCGAGCCTGTCTCGCATAGAGAACGGCAAGCAGCCCTATACGCAAAGAACGCTCGAGCTGTTGGCGCAGGCGCTGCGCTGCGAGCCGGCCGATCTTCTGGCGAAGGACCCGAACCAGCGATCTGTCGCGGATATCGTCGACATCGTGGAACACATCCCGATGGACAAGCGCGACCAGGCCCGCAGAATCCTTGAGACTTTCACCGAACGAAAGAAGGCCTGAGACGCCAAGTTACATCTAGCGTAATTTTTTGCTTGCCATGTAACTTACGTCTGGCGTAACGTTTCCTCACACGCAGAGGAAACGGACATGCCCACCAACAACCGCTTCAACAACCAGACCAACCGCTCGATTGACCGCTTCGTGGCCGATCAGCACGCGCCGGCCCACGCCGCTCGCGCCGCCCGGGTCCAGTCCCGCCAGTATGAGCTGGCCGCCGCGCTGACCCGCGACACCCAGGCTGCCATCGACGAAGCGGTGGCCAAGGCCGCAGAGGCCGAAGCGATCCTGAAAGCCGCGGGCTTCGATAACCCCGAGCTGACCCGGATCATCCTTGCCGGCATCCCCCGCCAGATCGAAGCCCGCGCGACCGAAATGGCCGACGAGGAAGTCCGTCTGGAAGACATGGGAGCGGCAGCATGAGCGCCCTCCCCGCCACGCTTGGCTGCCTGCACCAGCCGGTCCCCGTTCTTTCCGAGCGGCCCTGGTACGAGGCCAGCGCCCGGCGCCTGGTCGCAGAGCGCGGAGCGGCCGCCGCCCAGCGCGTTGCCGACTTTCACCGCCGCTCTCCGATGTTCGGGATGGAGACCTACCCGGACGTGATCGAAGCCGCGATTGCAGACGCAGCCGCGAGCCAGATGCGGGAGGCGGTGTGATGAACCACGCGGCCCTCGACATCAATGGCCGGGACTGGCCGGCGCATCCGCTCAACCTGGCCCATCGCGAAGGCATTCGGCGGCGCATTGGCGATCCGGCTTGGCGGAACCCGCCGACCCCGATCCCGACGCCAGAAGAGCGGCGAGCGAAAGAAATCAGCCGAGCCGTTGATGCGGTTCATGAAGCGCTGGCGATCCGGTCGTGCCCTGCCCTGGGCAAAGCGCTGAGCGCGCTACGCGACGCCGCGCCGAAAGGCGGTGACGCATGAGCGAGCGCCGTTCCATCTACTGCTGCGGCTGTGAGGCTGATGTTGATGCCCGCCTGACCGATGGCCGGGAAATCTACCCTCATCGCTCCGACCTGGCCGCGCTGCCCTTCTGGAAGTGTGACGCCTGCGGGAACTTCGTCGGCTGTCACCACAAAACCGGCAATCCGACACAGCCGCTGGGCGTGATCCCGACGCCGGCGATCAAGAACGCCCGCAAGCACATCCACGCGGTTCTGGACCCGATCTGGAAGCAGAAGAGAATGAAGCGCGGGGACCTATACCGCGCAGTGGCCGCTCGCCTCGGCTTGGATGAATACCACACGGCCGAGATCCGCTCTCTGGACGATGCGCGCAAGGCCTATGCCGCAATCCAGGAAATTGCCGCCCAGAAGTCTCACTCCTGCTTCCTGTGTTCTCGCCATTTCGGGAGCCAGGTGGCGCTGGACCAACACGTCCGCAGCAAGCACCCGCGCGACGAACTGGAAGACGCAGACGACCGGGACTTCGAAGCGTGGATGGGTGACAGATGACCCGCTCCTGGACCGGCCCCACCAACACCACCGTCTACCCGTCCGATCTGATCGGAAAGCTTCTGGTCGGCATCGCCGCCGGGAGCGCGGGCGGAATCCTTCTCGCACTTCTCAAAGCAGGAGCGATCCAATGAGCACCACGCCTACCGCTTCCCATGCCGTATCAGACTCTGCGCTGCGCGCTTTCCTCCGGGATATGCACGTCAGGCTCGGAAAGGCTCGAAAGCAGATTGAATGCGCGCCCTACCGGCATGCGGTCGGCCCGCTGGCGGCAATCGAGGATCTCGAAAGCGACCTGGCCCGCGTGGTCGGCGTCGAGCTGGACGAGTTCTGCGAGTGCGGCGCCCCCGTGTTCGGCCACGATGCAACGATCTACTACGAGGACGGCCCGGCTGGCCCCTGCCTGAAGTGCTCGGCTGCCTACGAGGCTGATGCCGTTGCCAAGGCCGAGGACATGATCCGTTCCGGCCTCTCCTCCGAGGCCATCATTCAGGCCCTGTACGAGAACCACGGCCATATCCGCGACGGAGCCTGGCTCAAGATTGTCGCCGCCGGAATGAAGGCGGATGCAGCATGAGCCGCTTTGAGCCCATGCCTCGGCCCACCTGCCACGGTGAGGAAGAACCGGCGGCGCTGGCCTGTGCGCACGCTTCATCCGTGGAGTGCCCCGAATGCAGCGGTGCCGGATGGATTGAAGGCATGGAGCCCGCGTGTTGCGGGAACCTGTCCCTCAGCGGCGAGTGCTGGGGTGGCTGTGCCGTCCCGGTTCAAACGCAAGAGCAATGCGGCTTCTGCGGTGGCGGCGGCGAAGTGCCCATGCCCAACCCTACCCAAACCAATGGAGAGAACCATGTCCCGTGAGCTTACCGGCTACGCGAAGAAGCGGCGCGAAGGCCGTGTCCCGCTGCCCCACTCGGACCTGTACAGCCGCTGGAAGTCCGCGGTCATGGCGGGGCGCCGGGACGAAGCCGAGCAACTTTCAATCTCACACCGCCGGCGCTTTGCGGCCGGACAGACCGGTCGCCTGCTTGGGCATCCCTACTAACGCTGCCGACGAGGAAGAAGCCAATGACCTACCTGCCTCATCTTGAGAAGGCGTCCAGCGCCGCACGCAATGTCGGCGAGCCCCTGGCCGGAGCGATCGACATGATTGGCACCCTTCGCGGCGCCTTCATGAACAGCGGCGGCGGCTCGGAGGTGACGATGGAAAGCGCCATTCGCCACGCCGAGCGCGCCCGGTACTGGATCGGCACGGTCATCGAAGAGCTCCGCGCTGCCCAGAAGGACATGCCGGAGCCGGTATCGTGCCGGCCGAGCACGGACGCGCAACGCGAAGACGTCGCGGCTGGCGTTGCCGAGCTGGTCAGCTTTGCCGCTGAGGGCGGTCCGAAGCGTGGGCCGCGGCTCGTCAGCAGCAACGCCCCGCCGCCTCGTCGCATCCCGATCACCACGCCCGAACACCCCGACCAACCCCCGGCCGCGTGATGTTCAAGAGCCAAAAAAGCCGAGTCCGGTTCAAGGCCATTCGAAACCGCTGGTCAGCTCCGGCAATCGCCGGGCTCGCCGGAGCCGCCGTTCTCGCCTCCCTCGTCGGGCTCTTGGTCCGCGCAACCTAACCCCTTTCCTCCCCACTGGCCGGATGGGCCCTGCATCCCTCCGCATCCCATCCGGCGCCTTTTTGGAGACACCCATGGCTGAAGCCCTGAAAATCGTAGATGAACCCACCGACGTTCTGGCGCTGGTCGAAGCCGACCCGACGCCGTTTCTGGTCGACCGCGACAAGCGCCGTGACTTCATGGACCAAGTCCGCCAGGTGGCCCTGACCGCCGGTGATGACGTGACCACCGCGAAGTCCCGAGCCGCCATCATCGCAACGGCGGCCAAGGTCACGAAGTGCAAAACCACCATCGACAACGCCGGCAAGGCGATGACCGAGGAATGGCGGGAGAAAACCGCAGCGGTCAACGAGGCCCGTCGTGAAGTCCGCGACGAATTCGCCCTGCTCGCCGCCCAGGTCCGCAAGCCGGTCACTGACTGGGAAGAGGCCGAGAAGGCGCGGCAGGAGCGCGTGACGCAAACGCTCACCGAGCTGCGCGGACTCGTCGCCAATCCGGCCCCGTTCGGCGCAACCGCCCAAGTCATCCAGGAGCGGATCGACGAGGTGAGCGCTGAGGAAATCGACCCTGCGGTTTTCGGTGACGACACCGAGTTTGCGATGTCCGTGAAGGCCGAAGCATTGACCGCCCTCAAGGGCGCGCTGGCCACTGTCCAAAAGGCCGAGGCAGAGCAAGCCGAGCTGGCCCGGTTGCGGCAAGCCGAAGCCGAGCGTGAGGAACGGGAGCGGGCCGAGCGCGAAGCCGCAGAGGCGAAGGCACGGGAAGAGGCGGAAGCCAAGGCCCGCGCCGAACGCGAAGCCGAAGAGGCCAAGCGCCGCGAGGAAGAACAGAAGCGCGCAGCCGAGGAGGCAGAACGCCTGGCTGAACAGCGTGCCGCCGAGGCCGCGGAGAAGGCCCGCGAGGAAGAACGCGCGCGCATCGAGGCTGAACAGCGTGCCCAGCGCGCGGCCGAGGAAAAGGAACGGGCTGCCGCAGAGCGCAAGGCGGCCAACGCCAAGCACCGGTCCCGGATCCGGGCCGAGGTCGCCGAGGTCCTGGAAACCCGGTTCGAGCTCGACGGTGCCCGCGCCAATGCCATCGCCGCCGCCATCGAGGCTGGCGAAATCCCCCACACGTCCATCCAGTTCTAGGAGCCAAACATGGTCGCTGAAACCCAACATGACGAAGTCGAGACCGTCGAGGCCGAGACCGTCGAAGAAGCCAATCCGAGCAAGGCCGTCGCTCAGTACGATGAGCGCCGCGCCGCCACGGTTCCCGCCAATCAGGAAGCGACATTGCTCGGCGTGATCGAGCGGGTCGCCTGCAATCCTGACGTCGACATCGAACGCATGCAGGCCCTGCTGTCGATGCGGGCCGACGAAGAAGAGCGCCAGCGCAGGATCGCCCGGGAAGACCGCGAGGAAGAGGCCCGGCGGGAATACCTGACCGCGTTTGCGCGGGTACAAGCCGAGATCGGGCCGATCTTCCGCAGTCGCGAGAACAAGCACACCCGGTCGACATACGCGACGCTGGAAGACATTGAACGGGTGGCCACGCCGATCCTTTCCAAGCACGGCTTCTCCACGACCACGGTGCCCGTGCATTGCGATCTCCCTGGCCATATCCGGGTGCGCCTCACCATCGGCCATGCCGGGGGCCATGAGCGTCACTATGAGGATGACTTTCCCCTCGACGCGGCCGGCGCGCAGGGCAACACCAACAAGACCGGCATCCAGGCCAAGGGCAGCACGAAGACATATGCCCGGCGCTATCTGAAAGCCGATGCTCTGGACCTCTCGTTCACGGACGACCGGGACGGCAATCGGCCGCAGCAGCGCGACGAAGACCTGGAGCCCCTCAGCGAAGACCGGGTGAAGCACATTCGGGCCGAGCTGGAATCCCTCGGGGCTGACGAGGCTGCGTTCTGTCAACACATCGGCGTCCCGAACCTCATGGAGATGCCCGCTGGCCGCTTCGGCGATGCCTGTGAGGCGCTTGCCACGAAGCGCCGCATTGTCGAGCGCAAGAAGGCCGAAGCCGCGAAGGCCGCTTCTGCGCCGGAGCTTCCGGGAGATCGCGAATGATCGCCCAGGGAACCCCCGAATGGCACGAGGAGCGCCGTGGCAAAGTCACGGGCTCCCGCATCCACTGCCTGATCGCCCGAGGCGAACAGAAAGGCCGCGCCACCTATCTGCGCGAGCTGCTTCTGGAACGGCTTACCGGCAAGGTCGTGGAGGGCTTCAAGTCATCCGCCATGGACCGGGGCAACGAGTACGAGCCCTCCGCCGTTCGCGCCTATGAGTTCTTCTGTGATCGAACAGCCATTGAGGTTGGCTTCGTCACGCATCCGAAGATCGACATGGCCGGCGCCAGCCCGGACAGGCTTGTGGACCGTGATGGCGTACTGGAGGTGAAATGCCCTCTGGGCCCGGCCCATCTCGACTTGCTCGAAGGCAAACCCATCAAGCGGGAATACCTGTCGCAGATGCAATGGGAGATGGCCTGCACGGGCCGGGCCTGGTGCGACTTCGTGTCGTTCAACCCGGACTTCCCAGCATCCATGCAGCTCAAGGTGATCCGGATCGAGCGCGATGATGCTGCGATCCGCCAACTGGAAGAAGCCGCTCGCTCCTTTCTGGCCGAGTTGGACCTTGAGTTCGACCGGCTGCGCTTTCGCTACGAAGGGGCCCAGGCGGCATGAGCAAGGAGTACCACACCATCCGGCTGCGCAATGCTGAGGCCGTCGAGAAGGCGGTCGAGGGCGTGCGCTGGGTGCAGCGCCAGCATCAGCTTGACCGGGGGTGGATCCTGATCCTCACCCGCCGGCGCACTGACCAGCAGAGCGCACGCTTCTGGGCAATCATGCACACGATCGCGAAGGCCCGACCGAAGCACCACGGCCGCGCAATGGGTGCGGACGACTACAAGATCATGTTCGTCCATGCGCTTCGCAAGGAAGAGCGGTTCATCCCTGACATCGACGGTGAGCGGATCATTCCGGTCGCCTACTCGTCCAAGGAGCTGACCGTCTCCGAATTCAACGACCTCTTCGCAATCATCGACGCGTGGTGCGCGCGCGAGGAGATCGACATCAGTCATCACGCAGAAGCCGAAGAGGAAAAAGCCGCATGAAAACCCTCGCTCACATTCTCGCCATCGCTGGCGCCATCGCCTGCTTCGCCGCGGCGGCTTGTCTCGGCGTCGCCGGGATTGGCGTCCTCCTGGCCGTCGTCTTCTCCCTGATCCCGCTGACCATGCTGGCCGTCCTGGTCGCACTTCTGAGCGCGGCCGGCTTCCGCCTCCTCGACATCAACGACCCGCTCAGCGTCGCGATCGAGAAGGCCGTGACCGACATCATCAACAAGCCTGCAAAGGAATCCTGACATGATCACGCAACCCACCACACCCCGCGGCCCGACTAACGTCGACCGCCATGTCGGCGCCCGCATCCGCCTTCGCCGCTGCCAGCTCGACATGAGCCAGTCATTCCTGGGCGACCAGCTCGGCGTCACGTTCCAGCAGGTCCAGAAATATGAGGCCGGCACCAACCGCGTCGGCGCGTCCCGACTCTACAACCTGGCCGCCGTGCTGGAAGTCCCGGTCCAGTTCTTCTTCGACGGCCTGGACAATGTCGCCTTCATGGCAGCGAAGGACGAGCTGTTCGACTTCATCGCCAGCCCGGACGGCATTGCATTGTCCCGGGCATTCAGCGGGATCAAGGACACCGCTCAGCGCCGGTCTCTGATCGACCTGATGCGCACGATGGCCGGTGAGACCGTTTCCGACGGAGAAGCCGCCAAGCTCTACGACCGCGCCCAGAAGGGACGGGTCGCAGCATGAGCCTCCCTGCCCTGCAACGAACCGTCGCCGATCTCGTCGCCGAATACGAGCAGAAGCGCGATGCCATGGATGAAGCCGTCGCCTCGTTCGATGAATCCGTGAAGGCCATCGAAATGGCGGCGACGGTGCAGGGTGCCTATGCCGGGCAGCTTTTCTACCGGGGCGCGCCTTCCCTGTCAGCCGACGGCCTGCGGAAGAACCTTCTGAAATCGGGCTGGCGCGCCATCTACAAGCGCCTCGGCATCGAGCAGGTTGCCAGTGCCAATGACAAGCGTCTCTTCGAACAGATGTTCGAGGACCGGTCAGAGATGCCAGAGCTGACGCTGGAGACCGCCAAGGCGACATTCGGGAAATACATCCTGGATCCACGCACCAACATCCTGCGCGGCCTGGCCGAAGTCTTCTGCGCCCTGGACCCGGCATATCGCTCTCACTCCAAGGTCAAGATCGGTGTGAAGGGCCTGCCCAAGCGGGTGATCCTCAACTCGGTCGGGTCCTATGGCTCTTGGGGTCGGGACCGGCTGCGCGACATCCTGAACGCCCTGGCCGCAGTGCAAGGCCTGCCTCTGGTCGAGCACTTCGAATTGAACATGCTCCTCAAGGACGAGAACGCTCTGCGCTATGGCGGGACCATTGTTGACCCACGGCACACAGGTCGGGGCGATCCGCCGATGATTTCACTGCCCGCCCGGGACATCTGGCTTCGCACCTTCGCCAATGGAAATGGTCACCTCTATTTCGGACCTGAAACCCTGAAAGACGTGAACCGCGCTCTCGCCGAATTCTATGGCGACGTTCTGCCTGATGCTGAGCCCGCAGCAGCGGAGAAGCGCCCAGGCACCGACGTTGCAAAGGATCTTCAATTCTACTGGACGCCGCCGGCCGCCGCCGAGCTCGCGCTCGAGCATGCAGGCTTGTATCGGCGGGATTACTGGTCGCGCGGAGACGCGCCGAGCTATCGCGTGCTTGAGCCGTCCTGCGGTGACGGTCGGATCCTCGATCTGCTGGCTGAGCGCGGTCATCGCGCTCTGGGGATCGAGGTTCATCCCGCCCGGGCCGCCGAGGCGCGTGCCAAGGGCCATTCCGTTCAGACGGCCAATTTCCTGGACTGCCCGCCGAACCCCATCTTCGACCGCGTCGTGATGAACCCGCCCTTCTATGGCCGGCACTATCTCAAGCATGTCCGGCATGCCCTGCGCTTCCTGAAGCCCGGCGGGATGCTGGTGACGATCCTCCCGGCCACGGCCTGGTATGACCACAAAGAGCTGACCGGAGACTGGTCAGACCTTCCCGTCGCCAGCTTCGCCGAGGCCGGTACGAATGTGCCGACGGGCCTTCTGCGGATGTTCAGGCCGTCCGAAGAAGCGAGGGCCGCGGCATGACAAACACCGCCATCCGCTTCCGCGCATCCGGCTTCGAGATCGAGACAGAGGTGGAAGAAAACCCTCTGGGCTATCGCTGGTGGACCATGACCCTTGCCACGAGCTGGGTGGGCCAGAGCATTTACGTCGTCCACATCGGCCACCTCACGACCGGGCACTGCATCGTGGCCGACGAGCTGGGCGCCCTGCGCGTTTGCACCCCACACGAGCTTTTTCCCGTCACCAACGAATGCGGCGAGCACGATGCCGCCGAGTACGCGGCCAAAGCCATCAGGGCCCACGCCATTCAACCCGCAATGATCTGAGGAGAACCCATGGGAATCATCGTCGACAGTTTTGCCGGTGGCGGTGGCGCCAGCACTGGTATCGAGCGCGCCCTGGGCCGCAGCCCGGATATCGCGATCAACCACGATCCGGTCGCTCTGGCGCTGCACCAAGCGAACCATCCCGATACCCTTCACATGGTTTCGGACATTTGGGACGTCAGCCCTGGTGAGATCGTCGCCAAGCACGGCCCCGTCGACCTGCTCTGGGCCAGCCCGGACTGCAAACACTTCTCGAAGGCCAAGGGCGGCAAACCGGTCTCGAAGCGTGTGCGTGGCCTCTCATGGGTCGTGACCAAGTGGGCGGCAAAGGCTCGCCCGAAGGTCATCATCCTCGAAAACGTTGAAG
The DNA here is from genome assembly GCA_965242785.1 of uncultured Maricaulis sp. Classification (GTDB taxonomy): domain Bacteria; phylum Pseudomonadota; class Alphaproteobacteria; order Caulobacterales; family Maricaulaceae; genus Maricaulis. The sequence goes on along the minus strand of CBDETA010000004.1, from coordinate 1,613,767 downwards.
AATTCCGGGAATGGGGCCCCGTCCTGAAGAACGGCATGCCCTGCAGGAACCGACGCGGGAAGACGTTCAAGCACTGGGCTGATCAGTTGCGCCGCCTTGGCTACCAGGTCGAGCACAATGAGCTGCGCGCCTGCGACTATGGCGCCCCGACGATCCGAAAGCGCCTGTTTGTCATTGCCCGGTGCGATGGCCGTCCGATTGTCTGGCCGAAGCCGACCCACCGGCCGGCAAGCGTCAGTGAAGATGGGATCGTGTCATCCTGGGCTCGCGGCCACGGCCTTACCCTGGCTGACTTGGCGTCGACGCAACCCTATCGCACGGCGGCCGACATCATCGACTGGTCGATCCCGTGCCCGTCCATCTTCATGGACCCTGCGGAAGCCAAGAAGCTGGGCCTGAAGCGTCCGCTGGCCAAGGCGACGCTGAAGCGGATTGCCCGCGGGGTCATGCGCTATGTGGTGAACAATCCCAAGCCGTTTTTGGTCTCCGTCGCGCACGGTGATAGCGGCGGCCGCCGCGAGTATCCACTCGACGAGCCACTGGGCACGCAAGCGGCCAGCAACACCCACGCCCTGGTCACGCCGATTGTCACCCGCGCGCAGCACGGCGGCGGCAACCGGGACCCCCAGGAACCTCTCCACACGGTTTGCGCATCGACGAAGGACCAGAACGCAATCATCGCTCCGGTGCTGACGAAGTTCCGCAAGGACAATCAGGGTGCGTCGGTGGAAGAGCCGATGCCGACGGTCACCGCGAACGGGCATAACAAGCGCGCCGGATGCGGGATTCCGCTCGGTGTCGTCGCCCCCACCCTGATCCCGCGATATGGCGAGCGGCCCGGTCAAGAGCCGCGCGTAAGGGATATCGAAGAGCCGATGCCGACAGTCGTACCGACTGGAAACGGCGCCCAGGTCGTGTCCGCCCATCTGATGACGATGCGGAACTCGGGTAAGCCCTTCAATGGCGCCGATGAGCCGACCCATACCGTGACGGCGGGCGGTGCCGGCCTGACAGTCGTTTCCGCCTTTCTGGCCCAGCATAACGGCGGTCCACGCCCTGGCGCGCCGGCACACAGCGCTGATGAACCGGTCTCGACCGTGACCGGAAGCGGATCGCAGCAAACCGTCGTGACGGCGCACATGATGCCGCACTACGGCGCCAGCGTGGCCCGTGATGCTGAGGAGCCAGTCGGAACTGTGACGGCAGGCGGCGGCGGCAAACAAGCCGTCGTGGCCGCCCATCTGCTGAACATGAAGGGTTCCGACCGCAGGGACGGGCCGGCTGATGCGCCGGGGCCGACCATCACGTCTGGTGGAAACCATGCCTTCCTGGTCGCGTCCTTCCTGCAGAAATACTACGGGACCGATCAGAACCCGGAACTGGATGAGCCGCTTCACACGGTGTCGACCAAGGATCGGTTCAGCCTGGTCACAGTGCTGATTGATGGCGAGGAATATGTGATCGTCGATATCGGCATGCGCATGCTGACCCCGCGTGAGCTGTTCCGGGCCCAGTCGTTCGACGACGCCTACATCATCGACCGCACCGCCGACGGCGAACCGATCACCAAGACCGCCCAAACTCGCATGTGCGGGAACAGCGTCTGTCCGGCGATCGCGGAAGCCCTGGTTCGCGCGAATGTGCCGTATCTGGCCGTCGATGCCGGAGAAGTGGCCGCATGACAGACCATTTCTTCATCAAGGCGACCCCGGTCGAGACGCTCACGCTCCCGCATCCGAAAATGGCCTGGCCCTGGGCCGAGCTTCGTATCGGTCGGATCCAGGACGAGTGGTTTGTGGCCTACGACTACAGCCTTCCGACCGGAGAAGGTGGAAGCAGCCCGCTGGGATACTGGACCAGCTGGAAGGAGAGGCACGCACACCCGTCGAGGGATGCGGCTCTCAGTGCCGGCATCGCAGAGCTTCGTCGTCGCATCGGTGACCGGACCGACACGGCAAAGCTGCACCTGGACTGGCTCGACGGTCTCGAGGCCAGCCTTCGCCAACCCTCACTGTTCGGAGATGCAGCATGACCAAGTATGCCGAGGACACGTCCGTTTCGTCTGCTCGTTCTCGCGCTGAGATCGAGGAAACGCTGGAGCGTTATGGGGCTGACAGCTTCCTATACGGAAGCGAGGCCCGGCGCGCGCTAGTCGCGTTTCGCATGAACGACCGGCACATCAAGTTCGTGCTTCCGATGCCAGACAAGGCCGACCCATCGTTCGCGAAGACGCCAACCGGCAAAGACAGAGCGCAAGAGGCCGCCCTGAAGGCATGGGAGCAGGCCTGCCGGCAACGGTGGCGTGCGCTCGCCTTGGTCATCAAGGCGAAGCTTGAGGCTGTCGAGAGCGGCATCACCGAGTTCGACGACGAGTTCATGGCCCACATCGTTCTGCCGAACGGGCAGACGGTCGGATCCTGGGCAAAGCCGCAGATCGCATCGGCCTATGAGACAGGCGACATGCCGCCGCTTCTTCCCGCACCGGGAGAAACGTCATGACCGTCCGCCCCATCGCCTTCACCGGCCCGATGGTGAAAGCCCTTCTGGATGGAAGGAAGACACAGACGAGGCGGGTGCTGAAAACGCAGCCGAGCGGCCAGTGGGATGCCATGTTTTGCAATGATGGCGACTGGTACACCGGCGATGCTTTGACTGGTGCGCGCATCCAGAAGCTGAAGGTTCCCTACGCGATCGGCGATCTGCTCTATGTGCGGGAATGCTGGCGGACGCCAGAAAGCCTGGATCATTTGTCACCGCGGCAAATCGCCGAGCGTTGCGACGAGCTTGGGTATCGCGGCTATTGGTGCCCACGTGTGACCGAAGCTGACGGCCTGACTCATCAATGGTCGGAAGAGGATGGTTTCCGTGATGATGAGCCGACAGGAAGGCTCCGTGCTGCCATGCACATGCCCCGCTGGGCCACCCGCCTCACCCTCAAGGTGACGGATGTCCGGGTGGAGCGGGTGCAGGAGATCAGCCTCTCTGACGCAATGAACGAAGGTGTCTCGGGCGTGGTCAATGCCGACGGCGATGCTCGTCGTCGTTTTTGCCGTCTCTGGGACAGCATCAACGAGGCCCGCGGCTTTGGCTGGGAGGTAAACCCCTGGGTGGTCGCCATCAGCTTCACCGTGATCCGCCAGAACGTGGACGAATACTTCAACGCGATGAAGGCGCAGAACGCGGCATGACCGATCGAACCTTAATCTACTGGATCGAGCCCTTCGTCGACGAGACCGTGCCGTGTGATTGCTCTCTCGAAGGCTGGGCGGAATGGCTGTCCGCGCCTGACGAGGATTGGGGTCGGCCGGCTGCGGCCAAGGATGGCGACACCTTCAAGGCTCAATCCGCCAGCCGCACCGAGCACACCGTCACGCTGTCCGCAGGAGAGATGACCTTCTCGCCGCCGTTGGCGGAAGGCTGGACCTTCCTGGCGCTCTGCAACTCCGAAGGCGGCGGCTGGTACAGCGAGAGTATCGCCGGCGACATCGGAGGCTTTCAGGAACTCGTCGAGGACGCGGCTGACAGTGATCCCGACAGCGGTCCGGTCGCGGCCGTCAAGCTGGGCCCAGAGGTCATGCTCATCTTCCGGCAGGACGGGGACCGCCACTGGATCGAAATCAGCGAGGTCGTCCAATGACCGGTTTCGCCCTCCTCGCCATCTTCATTTCCTTCTTCGCCGTGGCTCTCGCGATCAAGGGCGCCGAGGCCACTGAGCGCGATCGGATCCGCCGCGGAGACGACATTTCGCCGAAGTGGTTCAACCCGAACCGCCGCGTTCCGAGACGGAGACCATCCAAATGACCCGCTCCCAATTCCGTCTCGCCTTTGAAATCACCGCCGGGCTCGCCGCCCTGATCGTCCTGTGCCTGGTCTGAAAGGGATCGTCATGTCTGATATCGAAGAGATAGTCGCAGCTGCCCGCAAGGTCTGCGCGCCTGAGCCTGTGGACCTTGATGGGTCGGAAGTCTGCATCGTGCCGGTGGCCGATATCATCGCACTGTACGAGGCGGTGGAAGGGGCTCCGGGCCGGGATGACGACATCACCGAGGACTGGCTCGCCGAGGTTGGATTCGGAAGGCGCGATCCGGGGCAGTTGGAACCATTCGCACACTGGATTATCGAGTTCGATGAACACGGCGATCACGGCCTTTACGTCGAAACGACGAAACCAGGCTGGTTCAATCGAAATGGCGAGCACATCAACGCTGACGCCGGGTGGTTCCTCTGGATTGGTCGCGACAGCCAGCACATTCACACGCGCCATGTTTTCAAGCGTTCAGAAATCATCGCCTTAATTGAGGCGCTGTCCGGGCAGCCTTGGACGCCAGAGGCCATGAAATATCGCAGGGTTCCTGTCGCCCTCCCCCCTGCACCGGAGGGTGAGGGCACGCAGCAGGCGGAGCCTGCCACCCCCTCCCACGCTCTACCGGGTGAACTGGTAGAGGCTGCGAAGGACGCCATCGAAAAATGGAAATGGTGGAGCGCGGATCAGGACGAACGCTGCCAATCCGTAATGCACGATGGGATGCACTATTTGGCCAAGGCCCTTTCAGCCCTCCCCCTCCCCACAGTGGCACAGGTGAGGGCTGAATACCTGGAAGAGCTGATAGCGGAGGCCGACAAGATGGCCCGCAGCACGAAAGATCGCCCGGGCGCAACGCATCTAAATCACATGTACTGCTACGCCATGGCCTTCCTCGAGCGGAAAAGCGCGGACCTCCACCAGCTAAAGGGGAAGGGTGATGTCTGACACAAACACTCTGTCCGACGTGGTCGCGCTTCTGCGGGAAATCAACGACAAGCCCGCTCCTGTCATCTTCACCGACCCGGCATGGAACGGCATGTGCCTGCGTGTCGAAAGTACTGGCGATCTGGCAGTTGGCGAAGACAGCATTCAGGTGCTGAAGTTGGCATTGCAGATGAATGAATCCGCAGGGCGCTCACCCGACCCCCGCTCGCTTGCGCATCAGTTCATGGGCACCGAGATCGTTTCGGCGCGAAGTGTTCTGACCGATCCAAATCACCCTCTATTTGATCGCGTAAGGCCGTTGGCTGGGGCCTTGCTCAAGGCCGCCCTCGCCTCTCAGGAAAGCGAGGCCCGGTGATGGTTGTCGTTCTCGGATATTTCATCGCACTCGGCGGCATCATCATCGGCTTCACTGGAGTGTTCTGGCTCATCAAGGGCGCGTTCGGAAACGGGATGTCACCGTTGAATCGAAAGCAGAGCGCCATTGCCCTTGGCTTCGCGTTGCTCGTGGCAGGCGAAGGTTTCATGCAGGTGGCAAACTGGGTGATGGATCAAACCGAAGTCCACCGGAAAGCCGAGGACTGACATAGCCGCGCACCCCGCCCCCAGGTCCACGAAGGCCCCGGTGAAACCGCGCATCTACACCCATCACGAGGTGGCGGAAATGCTCGGTGTGTCTTCGCGTGTCGCGGCGCGGGAGTTGGACAGCTATGGCCTTTGCTTCTGGATTGGCCGCAGCAGACGCGTTACGGAAGATCAGCTTCAGTCCCTGATCAAGATCAAAACCGCCACTCCATGCCCCTCAAAGTCGTCCAGCGAGGAAACTGGTACCACGTTCACGGTACCCACCACGGCGTCCCCGTACGCCAAGCTGCGAAAACAACTGATCGAGCGGAAGCGGAACACGTCCGCGAGCGGATCGAGCGGGAAATCTACGCGCAAGTCGTCCTCGGCAAGTCGCGGGCTGTCGGCTTCGCGGAAGCCGCCGGCGAATACCTCGAGCACGGCGAAGACCGCTTCATCCTCCCCGTCATAGACGCCTTCAAGGATCGGCCGGTCGCGGATCTGCGACAGCCGGACCTGGACCGGGCCGCGCGCGAGGCCTTCCCGAATGCACAGCCATCCACCCGGAACCGGCAGTTCTACACCCCGTTCATCGCGGTCATGAACTATGCGGCCCGGCAAGGCTGGTGCGATCGGCGCGAGTGGCTGCGCCCGAAACAGCCGGAAGGCCGCACGGACTGGCGCACGCCGGAGGAAATGGAAGCCTTCATCATGGCGGCGCCGTGGCCGTTGGCTCGCAACGTGATCATCTTCCTCGGAACGATGATGCGGGCAACCGAAGGCGTGGAGCTCCACGCCGCGGATTGTGCCGGCGACGGATCCGAAATCACACTCTGGGAAACCAAGGGGGGATATGCGCGCAAGGTGGAGGTGCTGAACCGCGCGCAGCCGCTGATCGCGGACTTGGAAGGGCCGGTCATCCGGCAAGCGGACGGGACCGCTTATCACGCCTATGATGCCCTCAACACGGCCATCAGGCGGGTCTGTGATCGAAACGAGCTGCGGCCCTTCTCGCTTCACGTGCTGCGCCACACAGGGGCTACCTGGCGCTATGCGCTGGACCGGGACTTGCCCAGGCTCCAGGGGAATGGTGGATGGCGATCACTGGGCATGGTACAGCGATATACGCACATCTCGACGCGCGATCTGCCGGAGCGATTGGAGCGCCATGGATGGGGCCTGATCGCACAAAATACGCACATCGGGCGCGTCCGATAGAACCCGTTCATCTCGGAAACGCCTGCCCTGATTGACGAATGCGGGATTTCAGAGTTTTCCCCTGTCCGCCTTGGTAAGGGAGAGGTCGAGTGTTCAATTCACTCTAGCGGCACCATTTTTCCGGACATCTCCAATTTGGACCGACGCGTGAAGCGGCCGGCGGGCATAGGTGCTGGACGCTCCCGCGCGCCCTGCGTAACGTGCCGCCACTGAACCGGGGGACTGCCGCGACATGTTTCGTTCCGATGCCGTACGCGCTGCGGCTGCGCTGATCTTCGCCGCAGGCACCGCCGCCGCTGTGGTCGGCTACGCGCCGGGATTGCGCGCCTCCGGCCTCCTGCCGGTCGCCGCCGAACCGCCGGAACTCGTCTACACGCTGATCAATGTCACCGACGAGCTGGCGGCCCGCCAGGCCTGTCCCCTGGATCTGGACGCCGCCAAGCGCCGCGTTGAGGCCGGACTGGGACGTGACGTTCAGCCGGTCTACAGCCCCATCGCAGAGGGGCCGGACGTGCTGGTGCATGAGATCTCCGCCCGGCTGGACGGGTCCGACTGCGTCTGGTCGACCCACACCTTCCTCAGCGACTTCGAAACCGGCCCGCATGCCGACACGCCGGATGCCGACTTCTCCGGTCTTGAGCGCGCCAGCCGCCAGGCCCGCCCGCTGCTCGATGCGCGCTGAACAGCGCTGGCGACACAGAAGCCGGATTGCTAGCCTGTCCCCATGAGCGCCTATTTCCCCGAGATCGAACCACGCCAAACCGGCCGCCTGCCGCTGGACGGCGCGCATGTCATGGACTGGCAGGCCTGCGGCAATCCCGACGGTTTGCCCCTCCTCTTCCTGCATGGCGGTCCCGGCTCCGGGGCCTCGCCGAAATACCGGCGCATGTTCGATCCGGACCGGTTCAACATCATCCTGTTCGACCAGCGCGGCGCCGGCCGCTCGACGCCGCATCTGTGCCTTGAAGACAATACGACCGCCCATCTGGTCGCCGATATCGAACGCCTGCGCACGCATCTGGGGATCGCGCGCTGGATCGTGTTCGGACCGTCCTGGGGCTCCACCCTGGCGCTGGCCTATGCCGAAGCTCATCCGGACCGTGTCAGCGGGCTGGTGGTCGAGGGCATTTTCCTGGGCCGCGACAGTGACCTGGAATGGCTGTTCGGCGAGAACGGCTCGCGCATGGCTTTTCCCGATGCCTGGGCCGACTTCATCGCGCCGGTGCCGCCTGCAGCCCGGACCAGCGTCCGCGCCACCATGGACTGGTGTTTCGCCGACATGCAGCGCGAACTTGCTGAAGGCCGCACCCGGCTCGACCGGCTGGCCGATCCGGACACTTCGCTCGCCCAGCTGCGCCAATCCACGCTCTATCGCTGGACCGAATATGAGGACCGCCTCTCTTATCTCGACAATCCGCCCGAGGCGGTCCGCGAGGGCCTGCGCGCGCGCGGTGCCGATTTTGTCGCCGCGCACTCGCTGATCGAGGCGCATTACTTCCTCAACCACTGTTTCCTGGAACCGGACCAGCTCTTGCGCGATGCTTACCGTCTCGCCGACATCCCCATGCACATCCTGCAATCGCGCTATGACATGGTCTGCGCTGCCGCCTCGGCCTTTGCCCTCAAGGATGCCTGTCCGCATGCCGGTTTCGATCTGGTGCCCGTCAACGGCCACGGCATGACCGAGACCACGCAGGCCATCCTCAACCGCATCATGGGCGACCTCGCCAGCAAGATCGTCTAGGCCTCCGGCGGCTCGGGCACCCAGACATGGGCCGACAGGGCGACGCTGCCGCCTGCAAAATCCCCGCCCTGCGGGGTCAGCACCACCGGCGTGTCGGCATAAAGCGCCGTCGGTCCGATCACGCCGATATTGCTCGCCCCCGCCGACACCCCCAGCCAGCCGCCGAACTTCGACGTCTCCCCGGCAAGGCCGCAATCATACGCCGTGGCCCCCGCCACCGCGTCGCGCACCCGCACGCAGACCGCAAACACGATCGACCGCTCCGGCAGGATCAGCCCCGTCGTCACCGAACTGCCCGACAGCCCGCTTTCCACGGCCTCGATCACCCGGGCCGTTGTCAGCGCACCTTCCGCCCCCAGCGCCAGCACCGCCTGCGTGGCCGCGGACAGCCACAGGGCCCGCCCGGCATCAAAGGTCACGGCGCGGCCTTCATCCCGGATCTGCACCCGCCAGCCATCGCGCGGCGGATAGGCCGTCCAGGCCCCGTCGCGGAACACGGCCAGGTCCTGGGCCGCAAAGCCGGACCAGTCCGCCCCGCTTGCGCCGGCCGGCAGGATCCAGGCCTGCCCGTCCGCCGGTTCGGCGGGCTGAACCGACAGGCTGCGGCTTTCCGCACAGGCCTGGGTCAGCGCATCAAGCCGCAACAGCGCCTCGTTCACGGTGACATGTTTTTGCGCCTGGGCCGGCATGATCAGCGGCAGGTCGAGATTGGGGCTGGTCTGGCTCATTCGGGCTCTCCTCTCAGATCGGCCCATTGTGTAAGAATATTTCGCGATGAGGATTTGCGCCGGCACTGTCCACGCCGCAGAGCGGCACTTGACGCACGCCGCGTGCGCGCTTTTTCTCCGCCGCAGAACACATCCCGAACCGGGGGAGGCCCGCATTCATGTCTGACACTATCCGCGATCTGGCTGGGGGATTTCCCGCTTCCGGCCCCGATGCCTGGCGCGTTCTGGCGGAAAAAGCGCTGCGCGGTGCCGATTTCGACAGCACGCTGGGCCGCACCACGGTGGACGGAATCGAACGCGGACCGGTCTTCTTTGACCGCCCGGCCGGCAGCCACGCCGTCGACGCGGCGCCCCGCGATCTCGACCTGCCCTGGGGCATGCGCCAGACCTTGGTGGAAGCCACGCCGGAAGCCGCCAATGCCGCGGCCCTGGACGATCTCATGGGCGGGGTGTCCGAGCTTGAACTGCGCCTGGACAATACCGGCGCCTTCGGCCTCAAGGCCAATGAGCTCGATCTTCTGGACACGGCGCTGAGGGGGGTCGATCTCTCCCTTGCCCCGGTGCATCTGGACAGTCTCAACGGCCAGGGGCACCACGCCCGGCTCTTGCTGACCCTGTTCGCCCGCCGCCGCCTCGATGGCGAAACGGTCGAGGGCGGGCTCGGTCTCCACCCGGTCGAGCGTGCCGCCCGCCAGGGCATCGCCCTGGACGATCAGTGCCGCCCCAAGGCGATCGAGCTCGTGGAACTCGCCCAGGCCGCCTTTCCACGCCTCAAAGTGTTCCGGCTTGAAGCCGCCCTTGCCTTCGAGGCCGGCGGATCGGAGACCCAGGAACTCGCCCTGATGGCCGCCTCGGCCGCCACCTATATGCGCTGGATGCTGGACGCCGGTCTGGATGCCAACACGGCCGCCGGTCTGATCGAGGCCCGCCTGGCGGCTGACACCGACATCCATCTCACCATCGCCAAGCTGCGCGCCGCCCGCCGCATCTTCGCGCGCATCGCCGCCAGCTTCGGCGCCAACGGCGAGGCCACCCGCCTGTCGCTGCACGCCGTGACGGCCGGGCGCATGCTCTCGGCGAAGGATCCCTGGACCAATCTCATCCGCAATGCCTGCGCCGGATTTGCGGCCGCTGCCGGCGGAGCGGATGCGATCACCGTGCGTCCGCTGACCGATGCCATCGGCCGCCCGACCGGCTTTGCCCGCCGCGTCGCCCGCAATCTCCACATCCTGCTCGCCGAGGAGAGCCATCTGGGCAAGGTCACCGACCCGGCGGCCGGTTCCTACCTGCACGAGACCCTCGCCGACAGCCTCGCCGAAGCCGCCTGGTCACTCTTCCAGGACATCGAACGCGATGGCGGCCTCGTCACCGTCTTCGCCAAGGGCTGGCTGCAGGCGGATATCCGCGAAGTGCACAACAAGCGCCTCGCCCTCATCGAGGACGGCCAGACCCCCATCCTCGGGGTCACGCAATACACCGACCCCGATCCGCGCGCCGTCGAGACCGCCGGCACCTGGCCACCCCTGCAGGCGCCGGATGCGGCACTCACCGCCATCCGTCTCGCCGCCGACTTCGAGGAGGCCGCCCAATGAGCCAGAACCCCGATTTCACGCAGATCGATCTCGGCGAAGCCCAGAGCCCCGGCGCCGGCGCCCGCGACCCCTGGCAGACCGCTGAAGGCATTGCCGTCAAATCCCAATACCGGGCCAGCGACACGGACGGGATCGACTTCCTCGGCTCCGTCCCCGGCGCAGCGCCCTTCGTGCGCGGTCCCTACCCGACCATGTATGGCCAGCGCCCCTGGACGATCCGGCAGTATGCCGGCTTCTCGACGGCAGAGGATTCCAACGCCTTCTACCGCCGCAATCTCGCGGCCGGACAGAAGGGGCTCTCGGTCGCCTTCGACCTGGCCACCCACCGCGGCTATGACAGTGACCATCCACGCGTGGCCGGTGATGTCGGCATGGCCGGCGTGGCCATCGATTCCATCTACGACACCCGCACCCTGTTCGACGGCATCCCGCTGGACGAGATGTCCGTCTCGATGACCATGAACGGGGCCGTCCTGCCGGTGATGGCGCTCTACATCGTCGCTGCGGAAGAACAGGGCGTGAAGCCGGAGCAGCTCTCCGGGACCATCCAGAACGACATCCTCAAGGAGTTCATGGTCCGCAATACCTACATCTATCCGCCCGCGCCCTCGATGCGGATCATTTCGGACATTTTCGAGTACACCTCGAAACACATGCCGCGCTTCAACTCGATCTCGATCTCCGGATACCACATGCAGGAAGCCGGTGCGCCGGCGGATCTGGAGCTGGCCTACACGATCGCGGACGGGCTGGAATACATCCGGACCGGCGTCGATGCGGGTCTCGATGTCGACAGCTTCGCGCCGCGCCTCTCCTTCTTCTTCGGCATCGGCATGAATGTCTTCATGGAGATCGCCAAGTTGCGCGCCGCCCGCCTGTTGTGGGCCAAGCTGGTCAAGGAACGCTTCAACCCGAAGTCCGACAAGTCGATCTGCCTGCGCACCCATTGCCAGACTTCCGGCTGGTCGCTGGCGGCGCAGGACGTGTTCAACAATGTCGGCCGCACGGCGTTGGAAGCCATCGCCGCCGTCGATGGCCACACCCAGTCTCTGCACACCAACTCGCTGGACGAGGCGCTGGCCCTGCCGACCGACTTCTCCGCCCGCATCGCCCGCAACACCCAGCTCCTGCTGGCCGGTGAAGCCCACCTTTGCGATGCCATCGACCCCTGGGGCGGCTCGCACTATATCGAGCGCCTGACCCATGACCTGGCCGCCAAGGCCCTCGACCACATTGCCGAGGTCGATGCGCTGGGCGGCATGGCCAAGGCGATCGAGGCCGGCATTCCAAAACTGCGTATCGAGGAAGCCGCCGCGCGCACCCAGGCGCTGATCGATAGCGGCCGCCAGACCATCACCGGGGTCAACAAGTTCCGCCTCGACACGGAAGAGGACGTCCCGGTGCTCAAGGTCGACAATTATCTCGTGCGCAAGCAGCAGATCGAGAAGCTGGAACGCCTGCGTCAGGAGCGCGACCCGGCTGCGCTGGAGAGCGCGCTGGAAGACCTCGCCCGTGCCGCCGAACAGGGCACCGGCAATCTGCTGGATCTTGCCGTGAAGGCTGCCCGCGCCAAGGCCACGGTCGGGGAAATCTCCGACGCCATGGAGCGCGCCTTCTCGCGCCATGTCGCCGAGATCAAGGCGGTGACCGGCATCTATGGCGCCGCAGCCGGCGAGGATGACAAGGTCAAGCGCGCCATCGCCTTGGCCGAAGCCTTCAGGAAACGCCACGGCAAGAAGCCGAAAATCCTCATCGCCAAGCTGGGCCAGGACGGTCATGACCGCGGCCAGAAGGTCGTCGCCTCGGCCTATGCCGATCTGGGCTGGGACGTCGTCATCGGCCCCCTCTTCCAGACGCCGGAGGAAGCCGCCGACCTCGCCGTCAGCGAGGATGTCCACGCCGCGGCCGCCTCGTCCCTGGCCGCGGGCCATCTCACCCTGGTTCCCGAACTGCGCAATGCGCTGTCGCGGAAGGGTCGCGACGACATCCTGATCATCGTCGGTGGGGTCATCCCGCCGGACGACGAACCGGTCCTGCGCCAGATGGGCGCCGCCGCCGTCTTCCCACCCGGCACGGTCATCGCCGACTCGGCGCTGGTCATGCTGGAGCGGATGGGCATGGAAGAGGCGGACGCCTAGGCAACGTGCCCGCCCCGCCAAACAAGGACGAAAGAGAGGGTTAGAGGCATAACGGTGATCGCGGTCGCGGCGGTTCATCGCCGTGTCAGCCGGAATGTGTCAGACTGTGCCGCAGTCTCTGGCTTCTCGCCCTTGGCGCTCTATCCACGTGAGGACACGATCCCATGCGCTTTCTCATCGGACTTCTGGCCCTCAGCCTTGCATCCTGCGCCTCTGCGCCGACCGCTTACGCCCCGGCCGGCGGCTCCGACCGCGGTTATTCGGAAACCCGCATCGAGCAGGACCGTTTCCGCGTCCGCTTCGCCGCGGGCAGCGACACCACGTTCGAGCAGGCCGAGGATCTGGCCCTGCGACGCGCGGCGGAGATCACCCTGCGTGAAGGTGGCGACTGGTTCTGGGTCGTGGCGCGATCGCGTGACGGCAATGACCGCAACCCGGTCGGTGTTGGCGGTTCGGTCGGTCAATCCTGGGGATCCGGCGGATTTCGGGCGTCCGGTGTGGGTATCGGCCTGCGCTTTGATGCCTCGGCCGGCGACAAGCGCGTGACGCTGGAAATCCTGGTGCGCGACGGCGCACGCGAGGACAATCCGGACGCCTATGACGCCCGCGCGATCCTGGCCCACATCCCGGAGACCTAGTCCAGCAGGCCCAGCTCGCGCTGCTTCTTCTTGGACAGGCCGGAGGCCACGATGCGATGGCTCTCGGCGAGATAGGCCTTGAGGTCTTCATCACCCAGGCCGGGCGCTTCGAAATGCTGGATCCAGGTCATCCCGCGCGAGGCCAGATAGGGCGCCGGGCGAAGACCGGGCTGTTCCTTGAGAATTTCGAACGACAATTCCGACACCTTGAAGGAAAAGCGCGGCCCCTCCTCGGCATCAAAACTGGCGACCACGAAGACCTTGCCGCCCACTTTCCAGACATCATGCCCGCCCCATTGCACGACATGCGAGGTCGCTGGCAAAGCCTGGCAGAAAGCGGTGAGTTCAGCCTGGTTCATGGCGTCCCTGTCCGGATCAGCCGGCCTCGCCAATCATGTTTCGCGCCTGACCGACCCAATCGTCGCGAACGATCCGCCCGCGGCCATTGATGCGGTCATCCCAGACCTCGATATCGGTGTCCGACCAGTCCGCGATCTGCGCAATCCGCGTGATCCCGCCGGCTTGAAGCGCGGCAGCCGCCTTGGGACCGAGGCCCTTGATCCGGGTCAGGTCGTCCTGGCCGGCCGGTGAAGCCGGCTTCGGCACGGGTTTCGCGGCCGGCTTGTCGCCTTTGACCCCAGCCGTCTCGTCGCGCTCGGCCTTCGGCGCGTCGACCGGTGCCGGATCGGCCGGCTTGACCGAGACTTCGCCCAGACGGCGCGCCAGATTCTCATTCTCCTGGCGCAGCCGCGCATTGTCGCTCAGGGCCTTGTCCGCTTCGGCGCTGCGGGCATCGCCGCTCCAGATCTGGTGACCGATGGCCACGCCGGCCGCAATGGCCAGCAACAACAGGATCCCCATCTGCCAGATCAGCCAGAACATGCCTTACCCCTCTACCGTGGAAATCGTGAAACGGATCGCGCTGTCCTGGTCCTGGACCAGCACGACGCGCACCCGCGGGTCTGCCGCAACACCATTGCCAATCAGCACGGCCACCTCGTCCAGCCGCGCGTCATCCAGACCGGCCAGGCGTGCTTCGCGCAGGACGCTTACCGTCAACATCGCATTCTGCGGGCAGCTGGCAAACACCCGGCCGACACGGCGCAGGGCAACGGCGGTGAGCGGGCTGGGCGCTGCGCCCTCGCGGTCGAAGCGCAGCGTCTCCGCGCCCTGGGCAGCCCGCACCACCGCGGCACAGGCGCTGACATCCGGAACATGACGCAAGGCCGGCGCTCCCGCCGGCGTGATGATCCAGGCCGCGCGGTAAGGATCCGGCATCGTGCCCAGCGCCGCCGCAACCGATTGGGCAATCTGCGGATTGGCCGCTTCGCCCACAATCGCGCCGTCCTCGGCCTGCAGCACCAGGGCACCACGATCGAGCCGCGCCAACTGCCCCAGCAGACGGCGCGCTGCCGCCTCCCAGGCCGGAGACGAGGAACCGCCCGGCACCAGCGTCAGATCGGTGTCCGCACCATTGCTGAACTGGTCCTCGGCGTATTGCGTCAGGGCATCACGGGCGGCGGCATCCGTCGCATCGCCGCGGATCAGCACGCGGCCATTCATCGCCGCATCCGCGCGAAACACGAAGCCGCGCTCGAGGCGGGCATCGATGGTCCGGTCAATGACGCGGGTCACGCCGCCCGCCACCCGGCCGCCCGACCAGGTCGAGGCCATGACCGTGGAAATTGCATCCGCGCGGGCCAGATCATTCGGCGCCGCACCCGTCAGGATCGCCACCTGGCCGTTCATCTCGACGCGGGCCCAGTCATGGCCGCGCAGGCTGAGCGATTGCATCGCGCCGTCCCGCAGCCGTTCCTCCAGCGCGCCGACCGAGAACGGGCCGAACGAAAACAGCAAGATGGCCAATGTGACCACAGCTGCGGCCGCCATCAGCAGGAGGTTCCGGACCCGGGTTGTCATCGTGAGAAGTGTCATCGCGTGCGCTGTTTCCCCGAGAGCGGTTGAATCAGCCCTTTCCGGCGGTTTGAAGGCAAGACCTTGATTCCGGGGAGTAGCATTAAAAAAGGAGCGTCTCCAGAGGGCAACGCCCTCAAATGTAACCAGAATGCGAAAGGGCCGGGGCTTGCGGCCCCGGCCCTTTGCTTTCGGTTTGCGTCGCGGGCCTAGCGGCGGGCGCGCAGGGTCAGGCCGTAGGTGCGCGGCTGACCCAGGAAGGCATTGAACGAACCGGACTGGAACGGACCGTCGAAGCCGACCTGGATATACTCTTCATCCAAGAGGTTGCGGCCCCACAGTTCCAACGACCAGCTCTCGTCCTCGGCACCGATGCCGACGCGGCCGTTGAAGATGGCATAGGCGTCCTGGACCTTTTCCGGATCGAGGTCAGAGCCGGTGTTCTGCTCGGACATCCAGCGGCCATCCAGGTGCGCCAGCCAGGTCATGCCATTCTCGAAGTCACCGTTATAGGTGATCGAGCCCGAGGCATACCATTCCGGCGCCAGCGAGAAGTTCTGGCCCGACAGGCGGTCCACGTCCGGCGTACCGGTCGGGGCGAACGTGTCATAGGCCGCATCGGCATAGGTCACGCCACCCTGCACGGTCAGGCCCGGAATGGTGTCCGGGAACCACAGGATTTCCGCTTCCGCACCCTGGGTCGACGCACCGTCGATCGAGGTCACGAAGAAGGAAATGCCGTTGAACGTGTTCAGCTGGTAGTTCTCGAAGGTCGACTGGAACAGGTAGAAGTTGGCCAGGACCGTGTCATTGGCCCATTCCGTCTTGATACCGATTTCAAAGCTGTCGACGGTCTCCGGAGCGAAGGTCGAGGGATAGCTTTCCGGATTGGCCAGCACATTGGTGAAGTTCACCGGCGTGGAACCTGCCTGAGTAAAGCGATCCAGGTTGTAGCCGCCAGCCTTGTAGCCGCGCGAATACGTACCATAGACCAGGACGTCGTCGGTGAAGCGGTGCGACAGCGACAACAGGCCGGACATCTCGTTCTCCTCGAACGAGCGGCTGTGGTCGATCATGTTGTAGACATCACGGCTCTGCGGCAGGCACGAGAAGGTCGCCAGCTGGGCCACCGTCGCGGCCGGCAGGCCGGTCGCACCCGCCATGGTCGCCAGGAAGGTCTGGGCGGCCGGCGTGGTGAAGTCGAGCGCCGGGTTGACCGCATGCTCCCACACGTCACAGGCCGGGCTGGCGCTGTCGCCCCAGTCGAACACGGCCGATTTCTCGGTCGAGGTGTGACGCAGACCGAAGGTCAGGTCCGTCGCCTCGGTCATGTGCCAGGTATTGTGCGTGAAGAAGGAGAGGCTCTCCGTTTCCTGCACATACAGATCGCCATTGACGTTCCAGGCACCTGCCGGAATGCCCTGGCCCGGGGCCAGCGGCGTGAAGCCCGGCATCGGATTGCCCAGCAGGGCGGAGACGGCTGCAGCCGCATTCGCCATGTCGACCACCGTCGTTGCCGAGGCACCGCCGGAGGCCAGCAGCGACAGGTAGGGCTCGAAATGGGCACCTGTCAGGATCGAGTCGCGGCGGGTCAGGGTCTCGTCGGCGAAATAGGTACCGACCATCCAGTCGAAAGCCTCGCTGGTGCCGGACAGGCGCACTTCGAACGTGGTGCTGTCGAAGTCGACCGTATTGTCTTCCGCATTACGGTAGACGATGTCGGCGCCGGTGAAGTCGGTGTCCTGACCGGATTCGATGTTGAAGCTGCGGTCGGACGCGATCACCGTCAGGTCGAAACCGTCAAACTCCCAGTTCAGCTCGCCCTGGAAGCCCGAATCTTCGATCTCCTGCGTGGTGTCGCGGTTGGAGTTGACGATGCGGGCGAACGGATCTTCCGAGCCCGGCATTTCACGGCCGCCCGGAACCAGCGCATTGATGATCGGCGCCGTCGGACCGGAGACGATGCTCGGTGCGGCACAGCAATCCTCGTCACGGCTGGTGTAGTCGGCACCCAGCAGCAGCGAGATATTGTCGGAGATGTCGAACAGGACCTGACCGCGCAGGGTGTAGAAATCCTGATTGGCGTCTTCATTCGTCGACCGCGGACCGCCATGCGTGTTGACGCTCTGGAAGCCGTCGCGCTGACGGCGGGCGCCGTAGAGGCGTACCGCGACATTGTCGGACAGGCCGCCCGTCACGCCACCGGCCAGACCCCAGCCATCGGCTCCACCGCCGGACACGTCGGCCTGCATGTGGGCGCCGAACTCGTATTCGGGGCGCTTGGTGCGGATGTTGATGATACCGGCCGAGGTGTTGGCGCCGAACAGCGTGCCCTGAGGGCCGCGCAGGACTTCGATCGAGGACAGCTCGCCCAGATCACCGAAGGAGATGCCGTTGCGCGAACGCGGCACACCGTCGATCACGACACCGACCGAGGATTCCAGACCCGGATTGTCACCCACCGTACCGATGCCGCGGATGCGGGCCGTGGTGGAGTATTCGTTCGAGGTCGAGGTGACGTTCAGGCCCGGCGCGATGACGGCCAGGTCCTTGATGTCGGTCACGCCGGCATTGGTGAGCAATTCCTCATTATAGGCCGTGACGGCCACCGGCACGTCCTGGATCCCCTGCTCCCGCTTTTGCGCCGTCACCGTGATGACGTCGACGGTGCGGGCCTCCTGGGCCATGGCCTGACCGGCGGTCAGGGCAGCGGCAGATGTTGCGGCAAGCAAAATTGTGCGATGAAACGCTGACATACTCTATCTTCCTCCCGTTGGTCGGCGACTTGTGCCGCCTTTGCTTCGAACCAGTTTTCCTAGGTCGAGTATGGTGCAGGCCGGAGATTGGTCGATATCGCGCCCAACGTGAAGCCGTGATTGTGCTTTTCTGCCATTTCAGGCCCGCGGAAAGTCGATTTTCGGCGGATTTGCCTGTCTCTGTTGCATGTCTGTCACAACTTCGTCACCCCGGATTGCTCCCGGCAGCGGGCCGGTCTTAGATGATTGGCGACCGGGAAAGGGTGTTTGATGTCACGATTTTTGTTGAGCTTACTCAGCTCGGGTTTGTTTTTGGGCCATGCTGCAGCGCAACCATTTTCGGCGCTGACACCGCTGGACACCTATCGGCTTGAGGCCGCAAGCTCACCCCAGATAACGTCCGAGGGAGATCGCGTGGCTTATGTGCGGCGCAGCAATGACCTCGGCAGCGACCAGACCCTGTCGGCCATCTGGCTGATCGATGGCGATGGTACGGACCACCGCGCCCTGGTCGAATCGGACGCGCAGACCCACACACCGCGCTGGTCCCCGGATGGCCGCCACCTGGCCTATGTCAGCTCGCAGGACGGACGCTCCTCGCTGAACGTGATCGAGGTCGACACCCGCACCAATCGCGTCCTGACCCAGCTGGACACCGGACTGAACAATCTCGCCTGGTCTCCCAACGGCAAGACCCTGGCCTGGGCCGCCTTTGTCATCGAACCGGGCATGGATGCAGCCGATATCGGCGTCACCGGGCGCAATTCGGACTGGGCCGGCGCGGCCGAAGTCGAAACCCGCCTCGGCTATCGTTTCGACGGCACCGGCAATATCCCGCCCGGCCGGCAACACCTCTTCACCATCGAGGTGTCCGGCGGCGAACCGGTGCGGCTGACCCGTGACGACCTTGGCGCGTCCGGCGATTTTGCGTGGTCCGCCGATGGCAGCGCCATCCTTTTTTCTGCCGACCGCCGTACCGATGCCGGCAACCTCGCCCCCGATAGTGAACTGCACCGCATCGCGCTCGCCGATGGTCGCATCACCACCCTGACAGCACGCACCGGGCCGGACACCACGCCCCGCCCCTCCCCGGACGGCACCCACCTGGCCTATCTGGGCTTTGACGATGAACGCATGGGCTATGCCAATGTCGAGCTTTACATCGCCGATCCGGATGCCGGTTCGCCGCGCTCGCTCACGGCCAGTCTGGACCGCTCGGTCTCCAACCCGCACTGGAGTGCCGACGGGCAATCCCTCTTCGTCCAGTATGACGACAGCGGCGACACCGTCATCGCCCGCATCGGCCTGGACGGCAGCCACCACATCCTCACCCGCGACCTGATGGGCGCGACCTTCGGTCGGCCCTATGCGGGCGGCGAGTTCGACCTGTCCGGCACGGATGTCATCGCCGCCACGCTGGGTTCCTCGATCCGGCCCGGCGACATTGCCATCGGCGACGCAGGCGGCCGCTTTACCCGGCTCACCGGTCTCAACGAGGATGTCCTGGCCGGCATCGCCCTGTCCGAGGCCGAGGAGATCCGCTGGGCCTCACCCGCCGATGGCCGCGAAATTGAAGGATGGGTACTCTATCCGCCGGGTTTCGATCCGGCCCGGCCATGGCCGATGATCCTGGAAATCCACGGCGGCCCCTTCTCCACCTACGGGCCCGCCTTCTCCGCCGAACTCCAGCTCATGGCGGCGGCCGGCTATGTCGTCGTCTACACAAACCCGCGGGGTTCCACGAGCTATGGCTATGAGTTCGCCAACCTGATCCACCACAACTATCCCGGCGAGGACTACGATGATCTCATCGGCGCCGTGGATCACATGATCGGCCGCGGTTTCATCGACCCCGACCGGCTCTTCGTCACCGGCGGTTCCGGGGGCGGTGTGCTGACCGCCTGGATCATCGGCAATACCGACCGTTTCGCGGCCGCTGCCGTGGTCAAACCGGTCATCAACTGGGCCAGCTTCGTGCTCTATTCCGACCTGCCGCAATTCTTCTACCGCTACTGGTTCGCCAGCGCGCCGTGGGAGGACCCGCAGGAATACTGGCGCCGCTCCCCGCTCTCGCTCGTCGGCAATGTCGACACCCCGACCCTGATGATGGTCGGCGGCGCAGATGTACGCACCCCGCGCGCCGAGACCGAGCAATACTATTCCGCCCTGCACCTGCGCGGCGTGCCCACCCGGCTGGTGGTCATCCCCGACAGTTTTCACGGCATCTCGAACTCCCGCCCCAGCCGGCTTCTGACCAAGGTCGCGGAAATCCTGCGCTGGTTCGGGGAACACGATCCCGGCGCAGAGGCCGGCGAATGACAGACCGGCTCACCCTCGCAGCGATCCAGGCGGCCCCGGTCTACTTCGACAAGGCTGCCTCGCTGGACAAGGCCTGTGACCTCATCGCCGAGGCCGGCCGCAAGGGCGCCACACTGGCCGCCTTCGGCGAGACCTGGCTGCCCGGCTATCCCTTCTTCATCGAAGCGCCGCTCAGCGATCTGTGGTGGGAGGCGGCAGCCGCCTATCTGGAAAACGCCATCACCCTGCCCGGCCCGGAAACGGACCGGCTCTGCCGGGCGGCCCGCCAGGCCGGCATCGATGTCGTCATCGGCATTGCCGAGCTTGATCCGACCACCCAGGGCACCGTCTATGCCACGCTGGTCTTCATCAGCCGGGACGGCGAGATTCTCGGCCGCCACCGCAAGCTGAAACCCACCCATCACGAACGCTCGGTCTGGGCCGATGGCGATGCGGAGGGGCTGAAAGTGCATGCCCGGCCCTATGGCCGGCTTTCCGGGCTCAATTGCTGGGAGCACAATATCATGCTGCCCGGCTTCAGCCTGATCGCCCAGGGCACGCAGATCCACGTCGCCGCGTGGCCCGGCCGCGAACCGGAAACCGCCCCCAGCGACCCGGTCTGGTCACGCCAGATCCTGTTGTCCCGGGCCTTTGCCAGCCAGGCCGGTGCCTATGTTATCGCGCCCGCTGGCCTGCGCCTGCACGAACACGTGCCGGAACGCTTCCGCGCCCTGAGCCCGTTCGAACACACCGGCCAGAGCGCCATCATCGACCCCCGCGGCGAGATCATCGCCGGCCCGATGGACGGCGAAGGCATCCTCGTGGCCGAGGCCGACCTCGCGCAAGTCCGCAAGGCCAAATCCGCCTGCGACCCCGCCGGCCACTATTCCAGACCCGACCTGTTCGAACTCAAGCTGAAGGGCGAAACGGTCTACCCCCGCCGCTAGCCTTTTCCTCCCCATGCAATGGGGAGGGGGATCCGCCGAAGCCCGCAGGGCGAAGGCGGGTGGAGGAGCCGCCGGGCACAGCCCGGCGGAATGCTTGCACCAGGCTCTTCCTCAAGCCGCAGAGCTCGGCCTTGCCTTCACCGCTTCATACCACTTGTCCAGCGCATCCAGCCCGTCGGGCCGTTCCAGCTTGATCCAGCGGGTGAAGTCGACAAACACGAAGCCGGCAATATCCGCCGCGCTGAAATGATCACCGGCGAGATAGGCGCTGTCCTGCAACCTTGCATCCATCACGTGGAGGAAGGCTGTCGCCCGGGCCCGCCCCCGCCGCGCCAGATCCGGTAGCTGCTCATAGCGGTCCGGACCGGTGAGCGATGAATCCTTGAAGAATTCCGAGGTGTTCCGCAGCGCCTCGGCAACACCCATGATGCCTTCCGCCTCGACCCGGTTCCACCATTCCGCGACCATCGCCTTGTCCAGCGGGTCATGACCCAGAAGCGGCGGGTCCGGATACAGCTCTTCCAGATAGCGGGCGATGGAGATGTTGTCGCACAGCACATGGCCGTCATCGAGCACCAGGGCCGGCACGGTACAGCGCGGATTGATGGCCCGGTAGTCGTCATTGAACTGGGCCTTGGCGCCCAGATCGATCTGGATCGTCTCGATCTCCAGACCCTTCTCGGCCATGAAGATGCGGGCCCGGCGCGGACTGGGCGCCGGCTTGTAGTCATAGAACTTCATCGAACTCCCCTTGGTGTCGGGCTCTGACGGCCCTGTTCATGGTCATGCAAATTCGGACGGGCGCTCGTCCGCAACGCCGAGCCGGCGCTCGATCTCGCGCCCCAGCGCGATGATCCGGCCCTCCTCGAACAAGGGCGCCCACAGGCTGGTGGTCTGCGGCACACGGAAAGTCGGCCGTTCGCCTTCTTCCTGTGCCCCGCCGAAAATTGTCCGCGAGGCCTGGTCAGAGAAACCGGATCGGAAAGCCAGTTGCGGATGGCCGGTATAATTCGTGATCACCAGCATGCCGCCGGCGAAATTCGGCCCGATCACCGCATCCAGACCGGCCATCGCCTCGCCCATGTCATTCATGACCTGCCGCCGGATCCGGTCGATATTGATCAGGTCCACCGCCGAGATGAAGCGCGCCCGGCGCCAGGTGTTCGGCCAGGCATTGGGGTCCTGCCAGACCAGCGTGTCATCCTCGCCGCTTAGCGTGAGATGCTCGAACGCGGCCGCGGACTCCGCTTCCACCACCGCGAACAAGGCATCGATCGGCCGGTCCGGCAGCGAGAATTCCACCAGTTCGACACCGGCCTCCCGCGCGGCGGCCAGGGCTGCCCGGTCGGCATCCGTTCCCTGTTCGAACCAGGCCGGGTTGTAACCGACCCGCATGCCGCGCACATCCGCGCCGGCGTCGATATCGAGCCCCATCCCGATCGAGCCCGGATCCATGGGATCATGGCCATTGATTGCCGCCAGCACGAAACCGGTATCCTCCACCGAGCGACAGATGGGACCGATCTTGTCCAGCGACCAGCACAAGGCCATCGCTCCCGTGCGCGACACGCGCCCGAAGGTCGGCCGCAGGCCGGTCGTTCCGCAGCGATGGGAGGGCGAGACGATGGAGCCCAGGGTTTCGGTCCCGATGGAAAAGCCCATCAGCCCCGCCGCCGTCGCCGACGCCGACCCGGCGCTTGAGCCGGACGAGCCTTCCTCCGGATTGAAGGGATTGCGCGTCATGCCGCCGAACCAGCGATCGCCATAGGCAATCGCGCCATTGGTGGTCTTGCCCAGCAGCACCGCCCCGGCCTCGCGCAGGCGGGTGGTGACAAAGGCATCCGCTTCAGCCACTCGGTCCTGATAGGGCGTCGCCCCCCAGGTCGCGGGCACGCCGGCGACATCAATAATGTCCTTCATGCCATAGGGAATGCCATGCAACGGCCCGCGCGACCGGCCGGCCGCCAGCTCCCGGTCGCAGTCATCCGCCTGCGCACGAGCGATCTCCGGCGTCACGGTGACAAAGCATTCCAGTCGCGGCGCATGCTGTTCGATCCGGGCCAGATAGATGTCCGTCAACCGGCGCGCGCTCAGCGCGCCCGAGGCGATCCACTGCGACAGCTTCCACACCGGCGCAAAGGCAATGTCGGTATCATTGCCGGGCAGCGGACCCGCAGCATCGCCGGATGCGCTCATTCCTGCCCCCTGTTCCCGATAGGAAACGCCGGGCAAACGCGGATCAAACACCGTAGCGGGGGCCAGCGTGTTGGGCTTGTCGAAACCGCGCTGGCGGGCATTGCGCTCGACCCAGCTGTCGATTTCGGCCACCACCATTTCACGCTCGGCATCGCTGTAGCGCACGTCGAACAGGGCTTCCGCGCATTGCAGGCTGTCAGCCGTGGCGGCCGGGGCAGCGGCTTCCTGCGCCCGGGCAGAACCGGCGGCTCCGGCCGCAACGGCCACCACAGCCCCACCCTTCAAGAGGTCGCGGCGCGACGTCATTGTTTTCGACATGCTTTCCCCCGTTTCGCGTCTCTTCCCGGATGCCAAGGTGCGGTCCCTGCGGCGCGCATTCAATAGCCCGCCCGCTGGCACCCGGTCCGTTTCACCCCATAATTGCCGCATTCCGCCCCATTTCGCTTCACAATTGAACATTAACCATGATGGCAGTGCCCAAAGGGCTGAATTTTGCGGGGGGGGGAAGGCCATGCTCTCACAAACCACCAATCTGGACCGATCCGGCTTCAATGAAGACGCCGAGATTGTTGAACTGCGTCCGGAAGTCGCCGAGTTTCGTGATACCCGCGCCCCGGGCGCGATGATCGCGCTGTCGCGGGCCCGTTCCATTGCACGCGCACGTCATGCCGACCTCCTGAAATTCCGCCGCACCTGGGGCGGCGCCGTCGAGGATGTCGATGCCGAGGAAAAGCCGGACAGTGCCGTGCGTCCGCAAGTGCGCCCGATCGACCGCGCCGCCGTCTATCCCACTTCGCACATCCTGCACTTCTCGGTGCTGGCCGCGCTGGTCCTCTTTGAGGGCCTGGCCAACGCCTATTTCTTCTCCAAGGGCTCGGATCTGGGCCTTCTGGGCGGCTGGCTGCAGGCGATCACCGTCTCCTTCACCAATGTCATCGCCGCCTTCTTCCTGATCGGCTTCATCGGCCTGCGTCACATGTCCAACCGGCACAAGCCGATCCTGGCCGGCCTGGCCGCGGTCGGCGTCGGCATCACTGTCGCCGCGCTGGTGCTGCTGAATCTGACCGCCTCGCACTTCCGCGACCTTCTGGAATTCCACGCCGCCACGCTGGCGCTGGGCGGGACTGAAACCACCGGCACCGTGCTGACCCCGGTCACCGAGGCCCGCACCAACCCGTTCGGCATCGAAACGCTGGAAGCCCTGCTGCTCTTTGTCCTGGGCATCACTTTCGCCGCCATCGCCGCCTTCAAGGGCCGCACGTTCGACGACGCCATTCCGGGCTATGGCGGGGTTACCCGCCGCCTGGAAACCGCTTCGCGCGACCTTGAAAAGGCGCTGGAAGCCGGCTGGAAAGACGCCCGCAAACTCTCCCAGTCCGAGCTGGAAGAACTGGTGGAAGCCAAGAATCTCCTCGACGAGATCTGTCAGGACTTGGCCGGTCCGGGCGGCCGGGGCTAGTCTCGATCAGGGCCGGTTGCGCAGGGGGCGCACCGGCAGCTTGATCCTGCGACGGAGGGGGCATGTCCGGACGCGACGCACTGGGGCTCTTCAACCTCATCATCATCACCGCGGTACTCGGCGTGATCAGCTATGCGGCCTTCGTGCTGAAGCCGGCCGAGTATGACAGTCAGACCCTGTGCCTGGCCGACAGCGTGCCGCCGCACCGCGTGGTGGTGATCGACAAGACCGACCTCTATTCCACCCAGCAGGCTGAGGCGATCGCCGGTCTGATCCGCTTCGAACGCGACGCGCTGGCCGTCGGCGAGCGCTTCTCCCTCTACGAACTCAATGAGAGCGGTCAGCTGCGCAACACCAACCGGTTCTCGCTGTGCAATCCGGGCGCGGGCGAGCAGGTCAATCCGCTCTATCGCAACCCCGAACGCATCCAGGCGCGCTACGAAGCCCTGTTTGCCGATCCGCTGGACCAGGCCCTGGCCGATCTCGTCCTGCCCAAGGATGCGCCCTCCTCGCCGATCATCGAAGCCCTCGCCCGCCTGGGCAATGACCCGTCCTTCGACCGCACCGTGCCCGGTCGACGCATCGTGCTGGTCTCCGACATGCTGCAGAATTCCGACGTGTTCACGGTCTATGGCCGCCGCCGCGGCGAGTTTGCCGACCGTGTACCGCCCGTCGAGGCCGTCGCCTCGGCCATCCGCGAGACCTATGGCGACAGCCTGCGCGGCGTGCAGCTGGAGATCCGCCTGATCCCGCGTGAGAACTGGGAGGCCGACCAGCGCGGCGTCCTGTTCGACTATTGGAACGCCGTCTTCCAGCGCCTGGGCGTAGAGGCCTACTGGGCTGATATCTGACGCGTCCGGGACGCCCGGTTTTCCACAGCCCTGAGCGGTGATGCATAGAATATGCATTCCGATCCCTGCCGACACAGAACACCATATCTTGTGTTCACTTCTGGTCGCACACCCAAGGGATGGATGGATCATGGCTTTTCCGGCGCTCAATCAGGGACCCGAATCCCGCCTCGATCCCGGCCGTCCGGCGGCGACGCTCGACAAGGACATTGTCAGCTTCTGCGCCCGCCAGCCCCACCTCATCGACCTGGCCTTCACCCTGGCCGATCACGGCCACACACATGTCGGCCATGTGGCCCGGCTGACACTCTACACCGTCACCGACCTGGCTGGCGGCGACCGCGCCCTCGCCGAGGAACTGCGCCACCGCCTGCGTCATGCCGGCCTGGACTTCGATCTCAGCCTGGCCGCCTGGTTCCCGCCCCTGGGTGATGAGATCAGCACCAGCCTGGACTAGATTTCCTGTTGCCGTGCCCGACGGGCGACCTATCTTCCGGGACCAAGAGATAACCTCCCCGGACCTGTTGCCATGATCACCGTTCACCACCTCAACAATTCCCGCTCCCAGCGCATCCTCTGGCTGCTTGAAGAGCTCGGCCTCGATTACACGATCGAGAAATACGCCCGCGATGCCGAAACCATGCGCGCACCGGCCACGCTCCGGGCCGTGCATCCGCTGGGCAAGTCACCGGTCATCACCGAGGGCGATATCACCGTCGCCGAGTCCGGCGCCATTGTGGAATACCTGGTCGAGACCCACGGTCCGCAGCTCAAGCCGCAAGCCGGTAGCGAGTCCGCGCGGCGCTATACATACTGGCTGCATTTCGCCGAGGGGTCGGCCATGCCGCCGCTTCTGGTCAAGCTGGTCGTCGACCGCATCGGCCAGGCGAAAATGCCCTTCTTCGCCAAGCCGATTGCCAAATCCATCGTCAAGAAGCTGCGCGCCGGTTTCGTCGATGCCGAGATCGCCAATCTCTTCAACTATATAGAGGCCGAGCTGGGTGGGCGCGACTGGTTTGCCGGCGATGAATTCACCGCCGCCGACATCCAGATGAGCTTCCCGCTGGAAGCCGCCGCTGCGCGCGGCGGCATCGGCAAGGACTTCCCGAACATCCAGGCTTGGCTGGCCCGCATCCATGCCCGCCCCGCCTATGCCCGCGCCCTCGAGCGCGGCGGCGAATACGGGATTGTTGGCGCCGACTAGCTGCGGATGCGCAGGCCGATCCGGAAAATGCCACCGGAATAGGCGCGGGTCGGGATGTTGGAATCATTGTCCGCATACCCGGCCTCGCCATACAGCGTGATCGTGTCGGAGAACGGCGTCTCGCCCCCGATCACCGCTTCCCAGCGGGTATCCTCACGCGCAAACGGCAGGGCGACCGAGAAGTCGTCCTCATAAGTCCGGTCGGCAAATTCGATCCGGCCCGTCAGCGTGTAACCATCGCGCAGCGGGGTCCAGGCCGTTGCCCGCAACAGCCATTCAGTGTGCGAGAAACGGTCGGCATCGGCCTCGGCCTGCTTGTAGTAGGCGTCCAGGCGCACGCCTTCGCGGCGGTCCTGGCTGTACCAGTGCCGCTCGATACCGGCCCGCCACTGGGTCTGGTCGAGACCGGCGACCACCTGGTCGCCAAAATCGTACGAGGTCAGCCGCAGGCGCAGAACCGTCGCCCCCAGACCGGTCGGCTGGTGGCGCAACTGGCCTTCCGTCTCCAGCCGCGTGTAATGCGTATCGCCATCGCGCTGCAGCCAGGAGGCCGCCCCGGAGCCGCGGAACTGCCAGCCCTCACCCACCGGCGTCCAGTACTGGATGCGCGGTGTCAGCAGGATGGAATCCAGATCGTCACGGTCGGAATGGATGCGCATCCGGCCCTGCTGTTCAAAGCGCCAGACCCGTTGCCCGCCAACCGGCTGCACCCAGCGGAACCAGTTGTTGGTATCAAACCCGGTCACCAGCTCGGCCACGCCGCCCGGCGCCAGCTCATCCTCCCCGATATAAGGGTCGGCACGTTCGAACCCGGTTTCTGATGAAAACTCGAACCGGCCCTCCTGGGCCCCGGCGGCCGGCACGAGGGCCAGCGCACCTGCAGTGATCAGCGGCATGCGCCACAGGGTTGAATGGGACATCCGATTTCCCCCCGGTTACGGTGAAATTCCACCTTATCGTCAACACACTGCCCTGCCCATCGCTATTGATGGACAAAGTTGCTAATCTGAACTGATCGGGCAGGAAGCGGGCCGTTTTTGGGCGGTTCGGAATGTGTGAGTAGGACATGTCGGGGAGCAAGCGCCGCACGGGCCGCCAGGAGGCCGCACCACCGCAGCCGGCGGAATTCTATCGCTCCGTCGACAGCGCGCCCAAGGGCATCAGCGTCAAGCGCGACCGCTCGGCGACCGACGGCTTCCTCATCACCTTCACCGCGCTCACCCTTCTGGTCCTGTCGGCCACCACCCAGATCAACCACATGGCGCCGGGATCGATCCCGACCGACCTCATCTTCTTCACTGCCGACCGCTTCAACGCCGTCCTGCCAATCCGGATCTTCCTGATCCTGTTCTTCGTCACCTATGCGGCCTATGCCCACGGTCCCGTCCTGGCCCGGCTGCGCCTGGGCGCGGCCTTTCTGGCCAAGCTCCTCGTCGTCGCGCTTCTGGTCGACAACCTGTCCTTCCTGTCCTGGTATTATGCCAACACGGTCTGGCCGGTTTACGTGCAGCAGGTTCTGGTCGGCCTGTCCGGCCTGGCCATCTTCCCGCACACCATCCTCAACCAGGCCCGCCTGCCGGTGGCCTGCGGTTCGCCGATCACGCGGCGCGGCCGGGTCTATGAATACGCCCTGGTGCTGGGTGCCATCACCATCGCCGGCCTGGGCGCCACCATCGCGCTGACCGTCTATGGCGAG
Organism: uncultured Maricaulis sp.; assembly: GCA_965242785.1. Lineage (GTDB taxonomy): Bacteria > Pseudomonadota > Alphaproteobacteria > Caulobacterales > Maricaulaceae > Maricaulis. The sequence continues at coordinate 1,585,077 of CBDETA010000004.1, read as the reverse complement.
GATGTCTACCGTCTGCGCGACTTCGCGCTGCTGGGCGGCATGGGGCCGGGCGTCTTCCTGGCCCAGCAGCTCTTCACCATACAGCTCGGCATTATCGGCCTCGCCCGCAACATGCTGTCGCGCCGCAAGCCCTTCAGCCCACCTGTTGCCGTGCTGGTTCCGGCGCACAATGAAAGCCATCTCATCGCCGCCACCATCGACGCCATCGACGAGGCCGCCGCCCATTATGACGGCCCGGTCCGCGTCGTGCTGATGGAGAATTGTTCCGACGACGACACCGCCGAGGTCGCCCGCCAGACCCTGGCCCGCTGCAAATGCGTGCGCGGCGACGTGCATGAGAGCAAAATCCCCGGCAAGGCCAAGGCGCTCAATCACGGCCTCACCCTGATCGAGGAGGACTTCGTCGTCCGCATCGATGCCGACACCCAGATCGACCCGCATGCGCTGCGGATCGCCATGCGCCACTTTGCCCATGACACGGTGGGGTCGGTCGGCGGCCTGCCCCTGCCCTTCAAGGGCAATGGCACGCTGGGCAAGTTCCGCCTGATCGAGATCCTCAACCGGCACGGCTTCTTCCAGGTCGCCCTGGGCGCCTTCAACGGCATTCTCGGTCTGCCGGGCATGTTCGTGATCTATCGCCGCGACGTGCTGATGCAGGCCGGCGGCATTGTCGAGGAAATGAATGGCGAGGACACCGACATCGTCCTGCGCATGACCAATCTGGGTTATCGCGCCGTGTCCGACCCGCGCGCCAAATTCCGCACCGAAGTGCCCGAAACCATCGCCCACCTGCGCGAACAGCGCACCCGCTGGTTCCGCAGCCTCTACCATGTCACCGCGCACAATCGCGACATGCTGTTCCGCGGCAATCTGGTCACCGGCGCCCTGGTTCTGCCCTTCACCCTGATGAATGGCGCCCGCCGCGCCATGATGGCCCCGCTGGCGATCTATGGCGCGATCCTGTTCTTCGTCTTCGGCGGCATTTACGACCACCCGCATCTGGTCACCGTGGTCGCGGTGCTCCTGGGCATGCCCTTCGTGATGGCCTGTTTCGTGGTCACGCTGTGGCGCCGGCCCGACCTCATCTTCTACATGCCGATGTATATGGGTTTCCGGCTCCTGCGCTCCTACTACACGCTGGGTGCCGTGCTGACCCTGGTCTACCCGCAGAAAGCCTCCGACCGCGCCTTCGTGCCGCCCAAACCCCTGCAGGACCTGCCGCCTTTCCCCACAAAAAAGGAGCCGGCAGCGTCTCCCGCTCCGGCTCCCTCGTCAGAATAGCGGGCCGAAGCCCTCAATCGTCCAGTGTCAGCACCGATCCGACACCGCTGATCACCGCGGCCTGCTCCTGGCCGATCCGGGCCGACAGCAGGGAGGGCGCGCGCTCCATGGCGTGGGCCACCAGGCCCGGATAGGGCAGCACCCGGTCGGGCGCCTGCCGTGTCGGGCTGGGCACTTGGGCCAGCGCGGTCTGCAGGATCGCCACCTCTTCCAGATTGCCGATCTGCGCCGCGCGCAGGCCCGCCGCACCGCGCACCGCCAGGGCATTGCCGTCGATGGCGATCTGGCCCTGGGCATTCTGCGGCGTGTGATTGATGGCGATGAAGGCCTGGTGCACCTGCGTGGTCACGGGATTGGCCGGGTCCACATAGCGCAGGTCGATCTGGGCCCGCGCCGGCACGAAGCTGGCGATGATCTCGGCACCCAGGCGCAGCGCCGACAGGCGGGCCTCGCCGGTCTGGCCCTGCGGCACCCGGAACTCGACCCGGTCGCGGAAGGCCAGCGGCAGGCCCGCCAGCCCGTCCAGCGGACGGATGATGTCGTCATACAGCAGCGCCGATTCCGGCAGCAGCTGGATCGGATAGCGGCGCGCGGTGATCGTGCAGCCCCCGGTCTCGCGGTGCCGTTGCACCGAAACCTGGATGTCATTGTTCAGCGCCTGGACCTGGCTCGGCAGGTTCAGCGTGAACGTGTTCAGTCGACCGGTCTCGACATGGCGACTGTCGATCAGCACGCCATTGAGCTCGGTATGCACCAGGTTGGTGAAGTCGCCCGGCCCTTCCGGCAGGCGGATTTCCAGGCGCAGACGGTCCGGCGCGCGGCCATCCGGCAGCGCCGCCAGGCCGTATTTCACATCCCAGTTGCGCAGCTCGGCAACACGCTGGACCGAAGTATCCACCCCGATATCGCCCAGCAGGGTCATGCCGGCGGCCCGCGCCGCCTCGACATATTCCGTCGGCGCCACGAAGGCCGTGCGCGCAATCGGCAGCATGTCACTGGTCAAGAAGTCGATGGCCGAGGAATCGGTGGCATCGGTCAGGCCGATCTGGACATAGCCGCGACGCTCCCACAGCGTCGTGCTCTGGCCGCGCATCACATCGGTCACCGGCGAGAAGCCCGCCTGGCTCAGCGCCTGCGCGCTGCCCAGCAGGATCACCCCGCGGCCGCGATGCCGGTGCACTTCATCCATGTGGGCATAGTCGACCGTATAGCCGCGCTGGATCATGCGCGCGCCCAGGTGCAGGGCCATCGGGAAAAAGTCGTCGCCGCTCTCCGGCAGCACGATGGTCACATCCGCAGGCAGCAGGCTGACCACATCGCGCAGTGAACGGATCGGCGAACGCAGGTCCATTTCCACGCGGGTGCGCGGATCGATCGACACCACTGCACCGATCGAACGGTCATTGTGGCACAGCCCGTCCGGCAGATCGCCGTGCAGCTGGATGCCGACATCCAGGTCGCCCGCATTCAGGGCGCTCGAAGGCAGGGCAACAATCCATTCGAAATCGCGCGTTCCCGGCACCAGCACGCGCTCCAGCACGCGCTGTCCGTTCACGGTGACACGCATCGCCGCCACGGCGTCCGGTGACACATCCTGCACGCCGGAGATCACGAAGCGGACCTCGCCGGTCTCGGCGTCGCGCACGACGGGCAGCTTGACCGAAGCGTAGGAGGGATAACCCGAGATGAAGAGCCCGTCCGTGCGACCGACATCCGCCAGCGTCACGGTCGCCGGCGCGCTGGCATCGGCATCAGCGGGCCCGGTAAACACCCGGTCGGCCAGATTGGTCATGTAGAGACCGAAACTGCCATGGCCCGCATTCAGCGCGCCCGAATTGAACAGGGTGATGACGCTGGCCAGTGCGACCACCGTCAGGAAGATCGAGAACCATGGGCGACGACGGCGCTCTCGGCTTTCGGGTTTCATCTGCTCGCCTCCGAGGCCCGGCCCCCCACGGGTCGCGGCCTTGCTGATCAGGTCCCTCTGTCCAGCACCCCCCCAGGCGCGAGAACACTTAAGGGGTAGTCATTCAATGCGACCAAAACACGACCGATTGTGATGACCCGGGGTCCGGATTGGGGCGACATTGCGGCATGAAAAAAGGGCGACCCCGAGAAGGGGCCGCCCTGATGGGGCACGCCTCATGGGCGCGGCGTCAATTCCTATTGCGTGGCGGCATCATCCGCCGTTTCGCGAAAGTTCACATCGCTCTCGGCGGCCAGATAGACCAGTGCCGCATAGGCGGCGACATTCTGGGCCAGCTCGTCCGGGTCAATCTTGTCCAGCGTGTCGTCCGGCGTGTGGTGCAGGTCGAAATAATCCGTACCGTCCTGGTTCAGGCGCACGGTCGGCACACCTCGCATGGCCAGCGGAATGATGTCCGGCCCGCCGCCCGGCTGGTCACTGCCCCCGCGGACAATCCCCAGCGGCGCAATGATCCGGCCGATCTCGTCGATCAGCGGATTGGCCTCGTCGGACACATTGGAGACCAGCTGCCAGATATTGCGCGCGCCGAAATCCGATTCGGTGGCCAGCACATGGTTCGGGATCTCGTCCGCATGCTGTCCGGCATAGGCAAAAGCGCCCAGCAGGCCCACTTCCTCCGCCCCGAACATGACCACGCGGATCGTGCGGCGCGGACGCTGGGGCAATTGACCGATCAGTGCGGCAGCAGCCGTGGTGATGGCAACACCGGCACCGTCATCCACCGCGCCCGTGCCCAGGTCCCAGCTGTCCAGATGGCCACCGATCAGCACGATCTCGTCCGGGTTTTCCCGGCCGATGATATCCAGCACCACATTGCCGCTGGTCACTTCACCATGCCAGCCGGCCGTCGAATTGACCTTCAGCGACACCGGCGTACCCCGCTCGTGCAGGCGGCGCAGATGGTCGGCATCCGGATTGGAGACGGCAATCACCGGGATCTCGGCCCACTGGCCTTCCAGCGAGGACATCATGCCGGTGTGCGGGAAGCGGTGGCTGTCCGAGCCGACCGAGCGCACCACCAGGGCTTCCGCCCCGGCGCGCTGGGCGTGCTGCCAGCCGATGCGGCGGCGCTGGTTGGCCGGACCATAGCCGGCGCCGACCTGGCTGCGCACCATGATCTCGCCATCGATGAAGGCGATCCGTCCTTCCAGCGATCCGTCCTCGGCTTCCACCAGGTCGTCGACGGTGCGGAAATAGACGATTTCCGACTCAAACTCGCCGGTCCCCGATCCACCCAGCGCCGTACCGTAAAGCGGCTGCTCATAGGGTGCGGTCATGGTGATGGTCAGCTCGCCGCGCTCCCAATAGGGCATGGTGAAGTCTTCCACCGAGACCCGGTCGAAACCCAGCTCGCGGCCCAGCTCGGCGCCCCAGGCGCGCGCACGCGCCTCGGCTTCCGAACCGGCCAGGCGCGGCCCGACTTCCGTCGTCAGCGATTCGACAATGTCCCAGGCCAGGTCGCTTTCCAGCGCCGTCTCGACCAGCTGACGGGCCGTGGCCTCCTGGTCTGCCGGCAATTCATGACGCGCCTGCGCCATTGTTTCCGCAGACAGAAAAACTGTCATTCCAAGAGCCAGAATTGCTTTCATCGAGGCCTCCCCACACATTGAACGCGCCACTATGCAAGCCTGCGGCGGCGGCGCAAGTAACGCCCGTGTAATGCGCAGTGCACACAGCAAGAGATGGGAGCAAAGCCATGAGCAACAAGATCAAGGCCGTCATTTCCGGACGCCCCCGGGACCTGGGCGGGTTCGAGGTCCGACGCGTCCTGCCGTCCGCCAAGCACCGCATGGTCGGTCCTTTCATCTTCTTCGACCAGATGGGCCCGGCGACCTTCCCGGCCGGTCAGGGCATTGATGTGCGCCCGCATCCGCATATCGGCCTGGCCACCGTCACCTATCTCTTTGACGGCGTCATGCGCCACAAGGACAGCCTGGGCGTGGAACAGGATATCCGCCCCGGTGACGTCAACTGGATGACCGCCGGCCGCGGCGTCGTGCATTCCGAACGCACCCCCGACGCCGAGCGCGCCTCGGGCCAGAAAATGTTCGGCATCCAGACCTGGGTCGCCCTGCCGGAAGACAAGGAAGACATGGACCCCGCCTTCTTCCACCATCCGGCCGCCGAGCTGCCGCGCTTTTCCCGGGACGGGATCGACTACACCCTGATCCTGGGCACCGCCTGGGATCAGGAGGCCCCGGTCAAGGTCTTCTCCCCCATTCTCTACCTGCACGGCGAAGTCCCGGCCGGCACGAGCAGCCGCATCGATCTCGATCACGACGAAGTCGCCATCTATCTGGTCACCGGTTCACTCAGCCTGGATGGCCAGGCCCTCGAGCCCGGCGAGATGGCAATCCTGGACAGCGGTGCTGCAGTCGAGCTCGTCGCCGAGACCGACAGCCGCATCATGATTGCCGGCGGCACCTCCCTGGGACCGCGCCAGATCGACTGGAATTTCGTGGCTTCCTCGCGTGCGCGCATCGAACAGGCCAGCGCTGACTGGGCCGCCGCCGCCGAGGCCGGATTCCCCGATGGCGGCCGCTTCATTCTCCCCCCGGGCGAAACCGAGCACATCCCCCTGCCCGGCAGTCTGGAGAAGGCCTGACGCCAAACAGCGCAGGCCCGGCCTGCGCCGTACCCGGCGGATGTCTCTGCAAGCAAAGAGAAATTTTGCATGCGCACTAAATTATGTTTGCGATAACATGCACTTCGCCAGGCATCACTTTGGATTTCCGCCATGGCGTAAGGGCTTCCCCCCTGCCTTTTGATCTGCTACCGCCGATCCATAACAAGGGTCCGGGGACTGGCAGGGAACTTGCTGTCACCCGATCCCGACAAGACAGCGGCGCGGCCGATCGGCTGGCCGTCCGCACTGAGGAAACAGGTGGCCGCCCCGGTCTTCATGCCGGCCGGTCTCACTGGGGGAAGAAAACACATGTCCATGTCTCAGGCCCGCGACGGCGGGTTGGAAGCGTTGGGTATTCGCGCGGGTACCGTGAATCTCAACTGGAACGAAGCGCGTCTCTACCAGGAAGCCGTCCGGCGCGGTGAAGGTGAAGTCGCCGAGGGCGGACCGCTCGTGGTCAAGACCGGCGCCCATACCGGCCGCTCCGCCAAGGACAAGTTCACCGTCCGCGATGCCGAGACCGAGGACCAGGTCTGGTGGGACAACAATGCCGCCATGACGTCGCAGCAGTTCGACGCCCTGTGGCAGGATTTCCAGGCTCACATGGCCGGCAAGGAAGTCTTCGTGCAACAGCTGTTCGGCGGCGCCGACCTCGATCACCGCCTGCCGGTGCGGGTCGTCAACGAGCTGGCCTGGCACTCGCTCTTCATCCGCCATCTGCTGCGCGTGCCCGCGCCGCACGAATACACCGGCTTCGAGGCCGAGTTCACGATCATCAACCTGCCCAGCTTCAAGGCTGACCCGGCCCGTCACGGCTGCCGCTCGGAAACGGTGATCGCGGTCGATTTCGCCCGCAAGATGGTGCTGATCGGCGGTACGTCCTACGCCGGCGAGACCAAGAAATCGGTCTTCACCATCCTCAACTATCTTCTGCCCAAGAAGAAGATCATGCCGATGCACTGCTCGGTGAATGTCGGCGACAAGGATGATGCCGCGATCTTCTTCGGCCTGTCCGGTACCGGCAAGACCACCCTGTCCGCCGACGCCTCGCGCACCCTGGTGGGGGATGACGAGCACGGCTGGTCGGAGAACGGCCTCTTCAATTTCGAGGGCGGCTGCTACGCCAAGATGATCCGCCTCTCCGCCGAGGCCGAGCCGGAAATCCATGCCACCACGAAAATGTGGGGCACGGTGCTGGAAAACGTGGTCATGGACCCGGTCACCCGCACGCTGGATCTCGACGATGCCTCACTGGCCGAGAACAGCCGCGGTGCCTATCCGATGAGCGCCATTCCGAACGCCTCGGAGACCGGCCGCTGCGGGCATCCGAAAAACGTCGTCATGCTGACCTGCGACGCCTTCGGCATCATGCCGCCGATCGCCAAGCTCAGCCCGGCCCAGGCGATGTACCACTTCCTGTCCGGCTACACCGCCAAGGTCGCCGGCACGGAAAAGGGTGTCACCGAACCCTCGGCGACCTTCTCCACCTGTTTCGGCGCGCCCTTCATGCCGCGTCACCCGTCCGAATACGGTGCCCTGCTGCGCGAGCTGATTGCCGAGCACCAGACCGATTGCTGGCTGGTCAATACCGGCTGGACCGGCGGCGCCTACGGCACCGGCCAGCGCATGCCGATCAAGGCCACCCGGGCCCTGCTCAACGCGGCGCTCGACGGTTCGCTCAATACGGTCGCCTTCCGCGAGGATCCGAATTTCGGCTTCATGGTGCCGGTGTCCGTACCGGGCGTCGATGACAGCATTCTCGACCCGCGTTCCACCTGGGCCGACAAGGCTGCCTATGACGCCCAGGCCGCCAAGCTGGCCAGCATGTTCGTCGAGAATTTCGCGAAGTTCGAAAGCCACGTCGCCCCTTATGTCCGCGCCGCGGCACCCAAGGTGCGCCTGCTGGAGACGGCCGCCGAATAGGCCCGGCCACCACCCGTAAGACAATGCGAAGAGCCCCGGCCCCAGCGCCGGGGCTTTTTCTTTTTGTCGTTTCGGCTTGTCCCGCGTTAGGGGAATCTTGGGGAATTTTTTTGCACACTTTTTGTGAAATCTGCAGTCCGGCGCGAAAAACTGTTTGACCTTGCCGGCCAGATGCGCCTTTCTTGGCACGAATTCGCTAACGCAGCATGCTGCTGCATCACGGAAGAACCGGTCATGCCGCGCCTCGACATGATGATTGCCAGCCTCCAGACCCAGACCGTTTCCGGTCAGGGCGGTCTCGGCTGCGCGATCGACGGCGGCCTCGGTACCATCTCCATGATTACCACGACCACCTCCTGGACATGGGGGGCGGCCGGCGTGCGCTAGCGGAACTTGAACACCGCAACACACCGAACCCGCTCCCCGGCCCCGGCGAGCGGGTTTTTTCATGCCCGATTTTCAACCACGACAGCTTCACCAGACCCACCCAAGACCCACGACCCAAAGGACACCAGACCCATGCCACTCGATCTTGAAAGCCGAAAACCTCTGCGACTTTGCGTGCTCAAATTCGGAAGCTCGGTGCTGCAGAAGCCCGATGACTATGCCCGGGCCGCGCACGAGATCTATCGCCACACCCGCGCCGGCGAGAAGGTCGTTGCGGTGGTGTCCGCGCTCGAGGGCGAGACCGATGCCCTGTTCGCGGTCGGTGGTGCCGTCGGCGAACGCTGTTCCGACAAGCTGATGGCCCGTCTGGTTCGCACCGGCGAACTCAAATCTGCCGCCCTCCTGGGGCTCGCCCTGCAGCGCTCCGGCGTTCCCTCCGCCGTGCTCGATCCTCACGAGATGGATCTGCGCGCTGCGGGCGAGCCCCTCGACGCCAATCTCGTCGGCCTCGATGCGGACCGTGTCCTGTCCCATTTCGAGCTCGCCGACGTGGTCGTGGCGCCGGGCTTCTTTGGTGAGGGTGAAGACGGCCCCGTGACCCTGGGTCGGGGCGGGACCGATCTGACCGCGGTCGAGTTTGCCCATTGGCTGGGGGCGGACCGGGTGCGTCTGATCAAGGATGTCGACGGGGTCTATACAGATGATCCGGCCAAGAATCCGGAGGCGGTGCGTCTCGACCAGCTGGATTATGACGAAGCCTCGCGGGTCAGCCGCGGCCTGGTCCAGCCCAAGGCGATCTTCCGGGCCAAGGAGCAGAATGTGGTGATCGAGGTCGCCGCCCTGGGCAGCCCGTTCGCCACCCGGATCGCCGCCGTGAAAAAGCGCGCGGGCCCCCTGCAGAAGCCGTCGCGCCTGCGGGTTGCCGTGCTGGGCCATGGTGCCGTCGGTGCCGGCGTCTGCTCGCACCTTCTGGCCCATCCGGGCCGTTTCGACCTCGCCCCCGTCCTGGTGCGCGATCCCGACAAGCATGCTGCGGCCCATCCGGACTCAGGCCTCCGCTTTACCGATGATCCGGCCGAGGCCCTCGCCGACCAGCCGGACATTGTCGTGGAAACCCTCGGCGGCACCGGCTTTGCCCGCTCGCTCAGCCAGAGCGTGCTGCGCGAGGGCAGCCATCTGGTCACCGCCAACAAGGCGGTTGTCGCCCTCGACATCGAACGCCTGCACGAGCTTGCCCGCCGGCATGACCGCCAGGTCCGTTATTCCGCAGCCGTCGGCGGTGGCGTGCCGATCCTGGAACTCATCGACCATCTGGGCGGCCAGGACACGGTCCTGTCCGTGGAAGGGGTGATGAACGGCACCTGCAATTTCATCTTCGGCCAGATGCAGAAGGGTGTCCGCCTCGCCGAGGCCGTATCGGAGGCCCAGCGCCTGGGCTTTGCCGAGGCCGATCCTTCCACCGACCTGGACGGGCTGGACGCCGCCGACAAGCTCTCCATTCTCGTCTGGCACGCCTTCGGCACGCTCCTGCCGCCCGACCAGATCCCCTGCGAAAGCCTCAGCGACCTGTCGGGCCAGCGCATCAAGGCGGTGCAGGAGAAGGGTCTGGTGTTCAAGCAGGTGGCGCGCTGCCTGGTCGGCCGCGACGGCCGCGTGGAAGCGCGGGTCGATATCGAGGCCCTGCCGCCGGAACACCCGCTGGCCGGTCTGGAGAATGAAGGCAATGGCTTCCTGGTGAAACTGCCTCACCGCACCATCGCCCTGCAGGGCAAGGGCGCCGGACGCTGGCCGACCGCCGAGGCCGTGTTTGCCGACATCATGGACATCCAGCGCGGCTATCTCGCCGGCAAGCTTGCCGCTTCGCCCGTGCACGAGAATCCGCTTAATCATGTACCGCGAATGTCGACGGGACGGGTGGCATGAAACCCAGAGCCTTACAGGCGCGCGCCAGCGCACCGGCCAGCATCGGCAATGTCGGCGTCGGTTTCGACGTGCTCGGCCTCGCCTTCGATGCCGTGCGCGACACGGTGACTGTCCAGGTCGAGGACGCGCCCGGCGTGCGCCTGGGCCAGGTCTCCGGCCTGGTCGAGACCCTGCCCGACGAGACCCACCGCAATTGCGCCCTGGCCGCCGCCCAGGCCGTGCTGGACGCGGCAGGCGCCGATTTCGGCCTTCGGGTCGACATCCACAAGGGTGTTCCGCTGAGTGCCGGCATGGGCGGATCGGCCGCCTCGGCCGTGGCCGCGGCCGGGGCCGCCAATGCGGTTCTCGCCCAGCCCTTCTCGCTCAGCGACCTGCTGCTGCTGGCCATGGAAGGCGAGAAAGTCTCCGCCGACCCGCCGCCCTGGGACAATGTCATGGCTGCCCTGCATGGCGGTCTCGTGCTGGCGGCCCGGCTCGATCCGCCGCTGATCCGGCGCCTGCCGCTGCCGCAGGGCGTGTCCTGCATCCTCTTCCATCCCCAGCGCCGCGTCGAAACCCAGGCCGCGCGCGAACTGCTCTCGCCCGAAGTCTCCAAACAGGTCGCCCTCGAACACTCGCGCAACATGGCCGCCTTTGTGGCCGGCTGTGCCACCAATGATCTTGATCTCGTCGCCAGCGGGCTGAAGGACATCTTCATCGAACCCCAGCGCCTGCCGCTCCTGCCCGAACTGGCCGCCGTCCAGGCGGCAGCGCTGGCGGAAGGCGCGCTGGGCTGTTCCTTCTCCGGCTCGGGCCCCTCCGTCTTCGCCTGGGCACCCTCAAAAGACCTGCCAGCTGTGGAAAAGGCCATGGCCGCCGCCTTCAAGGCCGCCGCCTGTCCGGCCAATGCCTATGATGCGCCGCTGGAATCGGCCGGGCTGCGCGCCGAACTCATCCAGGAGCATGCCTGATGCTGTACGCGTCAACCCGCGGCCAGGCCCCGGCTGTGACGGTCGACATCGCCTTGCGCGCCGGGGCGGCGCCGGATGGCGGGCTCTACCTGCCCCGGTCCTTGCCGGCCCTCGACGCAGCGGACCTTGCCACCACGCAAGGCCTGGCCGATCTGGGGGCCCGCATGCTGCCGGCCTTCTTCGCCGGCTCGCCCCTGCAGGACGCCATGCCCGGCATCTGCGCCGATGCGTTCAACTTCCCCGCGCCCGTGGTCCAGCCTGACGACAGACCGGACGCCCCGGGCATTCTCGAGCTCTTCCATGGCCCGACCGGCGCCTTCAAGGATTTCGGCGCCCGCTTCCTCTTCCGCTGTTTTTCCGAACTCGGCCAGTCGGCCCAGTCCCCGATCACGGTCCTGGTCGCCACCTCCGGCGATACCGGCGGGGCCGTGGGCTGTGCCGCAGAAGGCCTGCCCGGCACGCGCGCCGTGATCCTCTTCCCCAAAGGCCGCATCTCCGCCTTCCAGGAACACCAGCTGTGCTGCTGGAAACCGCCGGTCGAAGCGCTGCGCGTGGCCGGGGATTTCGACACCTGCCAAGCCCTGGTGAAATCCGCCTTCGCCGACACCGCGCTCAGCCGGACCCACGCGCTCACCTCGGCCAATTCGATCAGCATCGGCCGCCTCCTGCCGCAGATGATCTACTGGTCCCGCGCCGCGCTGGACTGCCATGCCGCCACCGGAGAAAAGCCCGGCCTGGTCATCCCGACCGGCAATCTGGGCAATGCCTTCGCCGCGATCCTGGCCCGCGCCTGCGGCCTGCCAATCGGCCCGATCGTGCTGGCCACCAATGCCAATGCCACCCTGTCGGACTGGTTCGCCTCGGGCCGCTATGAAGCCCGCCCCTCGCTGGCCACCCTGGCCAATGCGATGGATGTCGGCGCGCCCAGCAATTTTGAACGCCTGGACGGTTTTGCCGGCTGCGACATCGCCCGCGTTGAACGCGTCGACGACGCGACCATTCGCGAGCGCATCCGTGCGACGTTCAGCGCCACCGGCTACATCGCCTGCCCGCACACTGCCACGGCGCTGGAAGCCCATGCCCGCCTGCCGAAGGCCGAACGCGCCGCCCGCCCCTGGCTGGTCGCCGCCACGGCCCATCCCGGCAAGTTCGCCGACGCGGTGGAACCGCTGATCGACAGCAAGATATCCCTGCCCCCGTCTCTCGCCACCATTCTCGACCGCCCCGTCCGCGTCCGCGACATCGCGGGCACACCCGCCGATCTCGCCAATGCTCTGGCGAGCCGCGAGACGGCCTGAAACCGGGGCTTGGCCGGGCGTCAGTTGGTGACCGTATAGCGCACACCGCTGCCTGCCCGCACCTGCATGCGCTGGCTGGCGCTGCCCATGCCCACGGTGCCGGCGCTGACATCCCAGCATCCGGCCGACACGGTAAAGCGATAGGAGCGGCCCGGCGGTATGGAGACCCCGGACGGCAGGCGGTTCAGCCCGTACCAGGCGGCACTGCAGCGCGATATCGCTACGGTCTGGATCGGTCCGTTGGCCCCGTTGACGATCTCGATGATCCCGGTCGGCTCTCCCGGCCGGACCAGCGGGCCCGTGGTCACACATCCGCTCAGTCCCACCGATGCCGCAGCCAGAAGCATGGCCATGCGAAGCGTCATCCTCATCGTCACCCCCGTTCAAAAAGCGCGCGCCAGGCGCGGCTTTGCCAGTAGATTTGCCAATCATATGAAGCTGTAATGCCCAGCTCCCATCCCCGGTTCAGGGGAGCGGAAGGCTGGCGCGGCCGCGCTAGTCTCAACGGCGTATCCTGGCGGCAATCCAGCCCGTCGAACGGGGGCCTCTCGACATGAACGCGCCAGCCAAGAGCACCATCCCGACGACCCGGCTGACGCCGAACACGCGTCTCGCCCTGGTCCTGGGCTTCGGCCTGCTCATGACGATCCTCGCCTGCTGGTCCGTCATGCGTCCGGCAGTTGCCGGCGAGCCCTATCGTTCGCTGGCTGCCGTCTCGCCCGTGCTGTGGATCCAGTTCGCTACCGGCCTGGGGGCGCTGGTCATCTCCGGCTGGGTCTGGGCGCTCAGACCGCGCGACACGGCGGCCCGCCTGTTCGCGCTCAGCGGGCTGGCGACGCTCACCTTCACCTATGCGCCGATCCCGCTGCGCTTCGGACAGGCCGCCCTGGCCGACGATTCCGTCACCGCGCTGATCGTCCTCAACGCCACCGGTGCCACCGCCTTCGGCATCGTGATGATCGCGCTTTTCATCAACTATCCGGTCCGCCTGCCGGCCCATCGCTGGCTCACCGCGGCCTCGACCCTGGTCTTCGGCCTGTGGTCGGCCGCCGAACTGGCCATCGCCCTCATCTCCGGCAGTTTCGCCAAGTTCAACCTGCACCTCATCACCGTCCTGGAAATGCTGCTGATCTGCGTCGCCGTGGCGGCCCAGATCCTGTTCACCCGGCGCAACCCGAAAGCCCGAGCCGTGGCGATCTGGTTCGGACTGGCCGTGCTGTTCGGCGCTGGCGGCTTCATCACTCTGACCGCCATACCCGGCGCCCTGGGCATCCCGGCCGTGCTGGACGCCCATTATTCCTTCGCCTTCTTCCTCCTGATCTATATCGGCGTAGCCGCCGGTCTTCGCTCCTTCCGCCTGTTCGAACTGGGCGACTGGGCCTACCGGGTCCTGTTCTATGTCGCCGGCGCGGTCCTGCTGCTGGTGCTGGACGGGGTGCTGGTCTCGATAATCTCCATCGACCCCGGCGCCGCCTTCGGTGTCTCCCTGCTCGCCGTCGCCCTGGTCTACCTGCCCCTGCGCGACCTGATCGGCCGCCGGCTGATGCCGCGGGTCGGCCTGCGCGAGGACGAGCTTTTCATGTCCGTGGTCGACACCGCCTTCGGGGCCTCCGACCGCACCCGCCAGATCCGCTGGCAGCACTTGCTCGACCGCCTGTTCTCGCCGCTGGAAATCCTGCCCGCGCCCCAGCCGGTGGACGAGCCCGTCATTGCCGAGGACGGGGTCGAGCTTCACCTGCCCCCGATGGCCGCACAGAAGGGTCTGGTCCTGCGCTATCCCTGGCGCGGCCGAGCCCTGTTCTCACCCGCGCACCTGCGCACGGCACGCCAGCTGGTCGCGTTGATGGCCCATGCCGATGAGAGCCGGCGCGCCTATGACCGCGGTGTTGCCGAGGAACGCCGCCGGATCGCGCGCGACATGCACGACAATATCGGCGCCCAATTGCTCGGCGCCCTGCATTCCGGTGACCGTGAACGCAAGGACCTGATGATCCGCGAAACCCTGACCGACCTGCGCGACATCATCAACAACGCCGCCAAGCCCGGCCTCGACCTGGACGAGACGCTGGCCGACCTGCGCCTGGAAACCGCCGAGCGCCTCGACGCCGTCGGCATCGCCCTGACCTGGCAGAATGACATCGGCGCCGCGCCCGGACTGTCGACGTCCGCGACCCACGCCCTGCGCTCCATCCTGCGCGAAGCCGTCAGCAACACGATCCGGCATTCCGGTGCCAGCACGCTCAGCGTCTCGCTCAGCCGGCACCGCGACGAGGCCCGCCTGGAGATCGCCGACAATGGCCAAGGCTTTGACCCGGACCGGTCGGTGGACGGTCACGGCCTGTCCAACATGCGCGCCCGCGCGACCGGCCTGGGCGGCGAGCTCGGCTTTGACAGCACGTCCGCCGGTACCCGCATCCGCATCCGCTTTCCGCTGACCACGCCGGAGGTTCACCCATGACACGCGTCCTGATCGTCGAGGATGTCGCCCAGACGCGGCAATGGCTGGCCGGCATCGCCCGCGCCGCCTTTGCCGACTGCCAGATCGAGGAAGCCGCCAGCATGCGCGCCGGCCTCGCGGCCGCGGCCCAGTCCGATTTCGACATCGCCCTCATCGATCTGGGCCTGCCCGACGGGTCCGGCCTGGAAGTCCTGCGCAGCCTCACCCTGGTCTGTCCGGACGCCATCCCCATCGTCACCACCGTCATGGGCGATGATGCCCACATCGTCTCGGCCCTGTCGGCCGGAGCCCAGGGCTATCTGCTCAAGGAAAACCCGGCCGACATGCTCACCGCCCAGCTCAAGCGCCTGGCCGACGGCCTGCCGGCCCTGTCACCCTCGATCGCCCGGCGCATCATGGAGCATTTCCGCTATACCGGCCCCGCCGCCGACCCCGAGGAAGACCTCACCACCCGCGAACGCGAAGTCCTCGGCCTGATCGGCCGCGGCCACCGCAATATCGACGTCGCCCAAGCCCTCGACCTCGCCGAAAGCACGGTGGCCAGCCACATCAAGTCCATCTACCGCAAACTGGGCATCTCCTCGCGCGCAGAGGCCTCCTGGCATGCGACACGGATGGGACTGACGGCGGGGGGGAAGGTTGGGGATGGGTGATGGTGAGGCAAGCGGGATCAAAGGGGCCCCGAATCCAGATCGCCCAGTAAGCCTAAGATGCAGCGCGCAAATTGGCACCGACCTCAATATAGCTTTGGCATAGCGTCCTCTTGATGCCTGCGCTTTCGACTATCTTCCGCTGCATGCCGATCTGAAGCAGCCAGATTTCGAAGAAACTTTTGAGTCTTTGGCCACGCGGCAAGTTGCTCGGCAGCTTTCTCTGATTTTTCGGCGAACTCCGAGTAAAATGTGAAGCCGTCGCTAAACACGCCACGTTCATTAAACAGCTTTGTTCGCATTCCCTCTAGCATATCCTTATTAGCCTGCGCTTCGATCACTTTTCGGACTTCATTGCGAGGCCACAACCCGTCAGTCGTCTCACTAGATGAGAGCGCTAGGACCTCCCCGATCTTGTAGCTTGCTATTTCACTGAGCCCATAGTCGGCGGCCAGTGCTACAACTTCCGATATCCAGGTTTCTAGAGCCCCCGTTGTCGGTTGCTTACCCTCTTGCAACTCAGGATGTCTCAACGTGTCTAACACATGATACGTGAGCTCAGCTCGATTTGATTTCTCGGTTTCCGAAAGTTGGGACTCGTTTTCACAGAACGGTTTCGTCGACTTGTACACGAAACTAAGCAACTCGACGAAAACGCTCGGCTTTTTCGCCGCAAGTTCATGGATCGCATAAGGGTAAGCGGACTTGCTCCACCGCAGCTGCTTGGCCAAGGGAAATTCAAAACTAGCTAGCTCCTCCAAGGAAAAGACCTGACGCTTGGCGCAGACACTCAGTAGCTTCATAAGGGCGGACACGTCTAGGTGATGTTGAATCCTCTCGCTATCATGCGCCAATTTTCGGTAAATTCCTTGTACTAGCGCCCTCAGAAGTTCGCTGTCGCGCTTCTCTAAATCGAAATGAAAAGCACGAAGCAATTCTGCGTGTCGATCTTGTTTCAATAGGCTATCGAGGTCTGACTTTGAAATTTCATCGCCTGGCATCCAGTAAATGTTGACCGAATCCCAATAAAGATCACGAAGCTCAGGCACGAAGCCATCCTCGCTGATACGCTGAGAAATCTTAGGGTTTATTGGTAGAGCAGCGAGCATTGCCACGGCGATGGGTCCGTGAATCCCACCGGTCGCTTGAAGGAACAACCAGTCCACCCAAAGATCATCGAAACGGCGGTGCGCTTCTTGCGAAAGGCCACGAAAAAACAGTTCCGGAATGGTGATATCTTTGGCGCTCGATAATATGAATTTTTCTAATGCTTCTAAATCCAGATCTGCACTGGCAAGCGACACCCCCAAGTGACCGGGCTCGGCTACAGACTTGCACAAGTTAACGATGACGGAAGCACCTTGCTCATCGAGAAGTTTATGCACAGCATCAGAGCGACGTCGCGCCAGCGCAGAGCCGTCAGCGGAATCATCACCAACTTCTTCGATCCAGCTTGCGCTAAACAGATACTCAACCTGAACTTCGAGCGTAGGTTCCAATACCTCTTTCCAGCGAACCAATCGCCGCATGCGTGGCTCCGACATGGACCACTCAGCCCTAGGAAAACGTGAGTGTCTTACAATAAGCTCCCGAACAGATTCCCAAATGGCCTTCCTTTCCAATTCTGAAGAATTTTCTGCGACCGCTTCGAAGAGACTCATCGCCTCTTTGAAAACCTCATCGCTCATGTCCGGCAATCTTCGCACCAGCTTTCCTACACGGACTGCGTCCCCCCCGACTAGAAGGAGTGCTTTTCTAAAAAGCGCGTCTTGGGCATCATACAACTCGCCATAACTAATATTAGGAGCGCGGTTGGGTCCGAATATGGGAGTTGAATGGGAGAACTGAGACAAATGGGTCCTCGGTAGCCCCCCCTCAATTAGTCCAAATAACGCATCGATATCGCTATCGACGAGGTCGTCCATTATGTCATCGAGTGCACGCATTCGCTCCTGCCAATCAAGCGACGTTTGCGGAGCGAACGGCATGAAAAGACCGCGAAAAACGGTTGCTGGGCGCGGCGAGTAGTTGGAGTTTTTATCCGGGTCGTGAGAATGCAAGCCTACAAGCGCTCGAACAACGCGGGCGAAGCAAGTCGGGTACCACCCAAGCCGCATCAGCGCCCATAGAAGTCCGTTGGCACTATGCCCAGGAATGATTGTGAATTCATCTCTGACATCCGAAAGCGCTTCGCTCATACCAAGCCGGTTGCCCTGAAGGCATTCCTCCAGGGCCTCGAGAAAAACATCGGGACTGGCCTCCGCGAAGAAACCAAGCAGACCTTCTTCTCTGCTTATGAATTCGAGAAAATCAACCTTCGACATTAACCGCTGAAATAGGTTTGCAACCCATACCGCGATTGGCCTCCCGCCGACGCTCTTACCTTGAAGCGCGCCTCGATAGGCGAGAATACAGAAATTCAATGCCAAGCCCGTCTTCAGCGCACCACTGTATGTTCGCCGAATTGAGAACGGACCGCCCGGAACAAGTTCCTCTTCTCCGTCACCACTAAAAACCGCAACCAAAGCATCAGCGAAAATTTGATAGTGCTCCGCCTCAAGATCATTGAGAATGCAGTCCAGCGCATCCACTGGAGCCTTGACCCAAACTAGGCGGTCCAATCGCTTCAGAAGTGTGTCCGCGGCCGGCCGGTCTGCACCGCGATCAGTGTGCGTGGCAATGTGACTGCGAAACGCGCTAAAAGAAAAGTAAGGCGCCAAACACTTCTCAATTAGTTCAACATCCAGAGAACGGTATGTCGCATCTGAAGTTGTTTTCTCGTCCTCAGACCAACCTCCAAAGAGCGTGGCAAAAATAATTGCCTGCCATTCATCACCTTTCGCGGAGAGGTAGGCTGGTCCTACATTTGTTCCAGTTAATCTTTGCAGGCTTGCAATAGCGCCACCAGCCATCGCAGCAAGCTTTTCGCCGTCTTCAACACGACGCTCCGTGAGGTACTTTCCAAGCTCAAGGACGCCAGGATCACGCGCAACATTCGGTTGGTCAATTGTCCGGTTGTCGAGGGCCTTACAAACAATAATCCTATTTCCTGGCTGCAAGTCTCGCGAATCCGCTTCAATATCACCTGATATGACTAAGCTCAGTCCTCTACGCTCTTTTAGATGCTTCAGGACACCTGCGGAGCGGATGACAAGCGTTGACCGGCGGCGCAACGCGAGCGTCGCTTCGTCTTTTACTGCAAAAAGGGCAACTGATGCGACTGCCATCGCCTCATCAATTGAGTTGGCAATAACCTCTAGCGGCTGCTCAACGTCTTCGAACCCCGCGATACGAACGGCAAGCTCACTACGGCCGCAAAGTAGAATATTCGAGTCAATACCGGTCAGCTTGAATCGAGCCATGAACCGCTTAACGCAATCAGAGGGAAGCTGAACTTGATCTTGTGAAATCGGCCCGGCAAACTGGCCGCGCAAATTGAGGCCAACGGCAAGGTGTTTTGAGCTCCATTTCCGAAGGATCGATTCATCAAGAACTAGCACGTCCTTGAAGACGCCTTCTCCACGACGGGCACGCTCCCAGTCCTGCCGCGACTTCTCATCAAAAGGACTTCCTGCGTCTTTTCTCCGCTGAGGGAAAGCCCTCGGAGTTACAAATATAAAAGTGTAGCTCCTTGCGTCTTCACCTAATGCTTCCGCAACACGTTTGTATTCAATTTTTGCCTTCTTCCGGACGTCAACATCTTTTCCAAGCTCCCAGTATGCCCATCCCTCAGGAACATTTTCTCTTGCCTCAGAAGCATTAGAAGTGCCGTCATATCCGTGGCGAGCGGCATCCTCTTCCGTGGCGAAATCACAGCTGAGTAGCACGCCTCCGGCTTCTGCGCGTACCAGCCCCTCAACCCATGTAGGGAAGTAGGTTGCGAACTTTGGATGCTTAACCCATTCGGCAAGCTCGCTTTTGGTTACAAAATCGAATGAAGAAGGCACTTGTCCGGACACCACGTTGAGTCGTTTGACCGCGACTATACCAGTCAACGGATATCAGAACACAGGAGATAGTGTCCGCCGGTAGGCTGATGCCACTGAGTCTCGCGCGGTCGTCTCTGGCGACGTCGCGCACAGACTTCGAGTGTAATTGCTTGATTGAAGATACAACTCCACGCCCGAAACAAAAAACCCGCCGGACACCAGTCCAGCGGGTTATTTTTGGGTGCGGGGGTAGGATTTGAACCTACGACCTTCAGGTTATGAGCCTGACGAGCTACCGGACTGCTCCACCCCGCATCAGGATGGCTTGCCGGCGCGGTGGGCGCCGGGAAGAGGCGCGTATGTAGGATGACACTGGTGTGTCGTCAACCAGCAAGCTGCGCTTTACCTGCAGTGCGAGACATGGCGTAAATGGCTGACATGACAACGCTCCCGCCTCAAAGCCAGGCTGCGGCCTCCGCAGCCCTTGCCGACTGGAATGCCGGCCGCCACAGCGCCGCCATCGATCGTCTGGATGCCGCCGCCCGCGCGGGTGACGAAGCCGCCCTGGGCCTTCTGGTCCAGCTCTCCGGCCACGAGCCCGACCGCGCCGGCACGCGGGCGCGCGCAGCGGCCGCCATGGCGGCCATGCCGTCCTCGATGATGCGCAACCGCCACCACGCCTATTTCCGCGCTGCGGGCCTGGCGGCGCCCGCCGACTGGGCCGGCGCCCTGCGCGAACGCCACGACCAGGCCGAGGCCGGAGACTGGCTGGCGCGGACCGAGCTGGGACTGCTGGCACTTGTCGCCGGTGCCGACCGGGCCGGACTGGCCTGGCTGGAACAGGCCGCCAGCGACGGCTCGGGCCATGCCACCGCCGCGCTGCTTCGCCTGGGCCTCGACACGGGCACGCTCTCGCCCCTGGCGCGCGAGAAGGGCCCCGGCCTGGCGCAGTCCGGCCACCCGATGGCACCCGCCCTGGTCCAGGCCAGCGGCGCCCTGCCCGTGGCCGGTCAAACCGTGGCCGCGTCCGGCGAGGTGATCGACACAACAGAGGTGCTGGCCCGCATCACCGCCGCGATGACCGATTGCGGCCCGGCCGACCAGCGCCTCTCCGACACCCCGCGCATTGAACGCTGGAACCGGGTCCTGCCGGCCGCGGTCTGCGACTATCTCACCGTGGCCGCAGCGCCGCTTCTCAGGCCCGCCGAGGTGCACGATCCCGCCACCGGGCAGATGATCCGCGACCCCTATCGCACCTCGCTCACCGCCGCCCTGACCGAACAGGCGATGGATCTGGTCAGCCTGGCTGTGAAATCCCGCATGGCCGCCCTCGCCGGCCGGCCGATGGACACGGCCGAGGCCCTCGCCGTGCTCGTCTACCGCCCCGGCGAGGAATACAAGGCGCATTTCGACTTCATTCTGGAGGTTCCCGGCCAGGACCAGGCCGAACTGGCCGCCCGCGGCCAGCGTGTCGCCACCAGCCTGGTGCGCCTCAATGCCGAATTCCAGGGCGGCGAAACCCGCTTTCCCAAGCTCGACCTGTCCTGGACCGGCGGCCCCGGCAGCGGCCTGAGCTTCGACAATGTCGATGCCTCCGGCGCCTGCGACAAGGCCACCCTTCATACCGGCGAGCCGGTGCGCGAGGGCGTCAAGGTGATCGCCAGCCTGTGGCTGCGCGAGCGGGCCGGCTAGTCGCGGCGCCTTTATTGCGTGGCGGGGCGCGGCGCGCCCGTTCCCAGCGTTCCACGACAAAGCCTTCACGGGCCAGGCAGGCGCCAAGCTGCGCCTGGATCTGCCGCTCGCGCCGGGCCCTGACATGCCGCGAATAGGTGGTCGCCGCCAGGATGCCGACCAGGGGCATGGCCACCAGGGTGGCGTCCGCCACCGCAGCCGTTGCCGCCAGCGACCCGTCCAGCGTCGTCGCCACCACCACCGCCCCGGTCGCATAGCCCGCCCCCAGCCCGACCCCGGCGCTGGCGGCCCGCGACTGGGACAGGTGCACCGCCCCGTCCGGAAGCTCAGCGGCACAGGTTTCCATTGCAGCCGCCAGGGCAAGCTGCCGGGCATGGTCTCGATCCGCCGCGGTCTGTTCGGGCCCGCCTGCTGGCAGCGCCGCCCGCTCACCGGCGTCGGCCATGAAGCCCTCGCCGGCCAGCGGAGCCAGGACCGGATAGAATTCCCGGGGCGTGGTCGAACAGGCGCACAGCCCGGACAGGCACACCAGCAGGGCCGCCGCCCACGCAAGCCCGTTCCGCTTCAGAACCCCAATATCCATGATCCAGCTCCCGAACCGGAGCGGATCAAGCCGCCAATTCCGCACGCCGGACAAGACGGAATCGGATTCACATGTGCTGCAAGTGCGAAGCCCCAGGGCCCGGCAGGCCGGTTGGGATCGTGTTCGGCTTGCGGCCAGGCGCTCGACATGGCTCGTGCCGCAGGAGTCCAGGCACAAAAAAAGCCCCGCTAGGGCGGGGCTTTTTCTGAACATGTATTGTGGAGGTTTCGGGATCTAACGGGCAGACCGGGCAGCGACCTACTCTCCCACGCCTTAAGACGCAGTACCATCGGCGCTAGGGGTCTTAACGGTCGTGTTCGGGATGGGAACGGGTGCGATCCCCCTGCAATTACCACCCGGTCAGCGCGTTAGATCCGGAAAGAAGAGACATTTCTGATGTTTATTTGAGGTGTGCTTTGCTTTGTCCGACGAAGCGATCGCCGGGCATGAGCATCATAAGATCAAGCCTATCGAGTAATTAGTACCAGTCAGCTCCACGTGTCGCCACGCTTCCACATCTGGCCTATCAACGAGGTGGTCTTCCTCGACTCTCAAGGGAAAACTGGTTTTGAGGGGGGCTTCCCGCTTAGATGCATTCAGCGGTTATCCCTTCCGTATATAGCTACCCTGCTATGCTGCTGGCGCAACAACAGGTCCACCAGAGATACGTCCACCCCGGTCCTCTCGTACTAGGGGCAGCTCCTCTCAATTTTCCGACACCCACGGCAGATAGGGACCGAACTGTCTCACGACGTTCTAAACCCAGCTCACGTACCGCTTTAATTGGCGAACAGCCAAACCCTTGGGACCTGCTCCAGCCCCAGGATGCGATGAGCCGACATCGAGGTGCCAAACAATGCCGTCGATATGGACTCTTGGGCATCATCAGCCTGTTATCCCCGGCGTACCTTTTATCCGTTGAGCGATGGCCCTTCCATGCGGGACCACCGGATCACTATGGCCGTCTTTCGACTCTGATCGACCTGTCAGTCTCTCAGTCAGGCGGGCTTATGCCATTGCACTCAACGAGCGATTTCCGACCGCTCTGAGCCCACCATCGCGCGCCTCCGTTACTCTTTGGGAGGCGACCGCCCCAGTCAAACTACCCACCACACAGGGTCCCGGACCCAGGTTCATGGGCCGCGGTTAGATATCAACAATTATCAGGGCGGTATTTCAAGGATGACTCCACCACAGCTGGCGCCATGGCTTCAAAGTCTCCCGCCTATCCTACACAAATAATCGCTAATACCACTGTGAAGTTGTAGTAAAGGTGCACGGGGTCTTTCCGTCTGACCGCGGGAACTCCGCATCTTCACGGAGAATTCAATTTCGCTGAGTCTATGCTGGAGACAGCGGGGAAGTCGTTACGCCATTCGTGCAGGTCGGAACTTACCCGACAAGGAATTTCGCTACCTTAGGACCGTTATAGTTACGGCCGCCGTTTACCGGGGCTTCAATTCGGAGCTTGCACTCCTCCTTTTAACCTTCCGGCACCGGGCAGGCGTCAGACCCTATACGTCGTCTTGCGACTTCGCAGAGCCCTGTGTTTTTAGTAAACAGTCGCCACCCCCTGGTCTGTGCCCCTCCACACTGGTTGCCCAATGCGGAGGCTCCCTTCTCGCGAACTTACGGGAGCAATTTGCCGAGTTCCTTCAGCATAGTTCTCTCAAGCGCCTTGGTATGCTCTACCAGTCCACCTGTGTCGGTTTCGGGTACGGTCTAATGCGGGAGCTATTTCCAGGGACGCCATCGCCGCCAATTCAATCCGATAAGGATTGACGACTTACGGAATCCGTCACTACCCGCCGGTGCAGGAATATTAACCTGCTTCCCATCGACTACGCATTTCTGCCTCGCCTTAGGGGCCGACTAACCCTGCGCTGATTAGCATTGCGCAGGAACCCTTGGACTTTCGGCGAGGGGGTCTCTCACCCCCTTTATCGCTACTCATGTCAGCATTCTCACTTCCGATACCTCCAGCAGCCCTCGCGGGTCTGCCTTCATCGGCCTACGGAACGCTCCGCTACCGCTCAACAAAGTTGAGCCCGCAGCTTCGGTGTATCACTTAAGCCCCGTTACATTTTCCGCGCAGGAGCGCTTGACCAGTGAGCTGTTACGCTTTCTTTAAAGGATGGCTGCTTCTAAGCCAACCTCCTGGTTGTCTAAGCACTCCCACATCGTTTCCCACTTAGTGATAACTTAGGGACCTTAGCTGGCGGTCAGGGCTGTTTCCCTCTTCACTACGGACCTTAGCACCCGCAGTGTGTCTGCCATCTAGTACTCCATGGTATTCGGAGTTTGGTTAGGTTTGGTAAGCCGTTGGGGCCCCCTAGCCCATCCAGTGCTCTACCCCCATGGGTATTCGGATGACGCTCTACCTAAATAGATTTCGCGGAGAACCAGCTATTTCCGGGTTTGATTGGCCTTTCACCCCTAGCCACAAGTCATCCCCGTCTTTTTCAACAGACGTGGGTTCGGTCCTCCAGTGAGTGTTACCTCACCTTCAACCTGCTCATGGCTAGATCACCCGGCTTCGGGTCTCATCCCTCGAACTCAGTCGCCCTATTAAGACTCGCTTTCGCTACGCCTACACCTATCGGCTTAAGCTTGCTCGAGAGACGAAGTCGCTGACCCATTATACAAAAGGTACGCCGTCAGGCTTTCGCCCTCCGACTGCTTGTAGGCGTCCAGTTTCAGGGTCTGTTTCACTCCCCTCGTCGGGGTGCTTTTCACCTTTCCCTCACGGTACTGGTTCACTATCGGTCATGTAGGAGTACTTAGGCTTGGAGGATGGTCCCCCCATGTTCAGACAGGATTTCACGTGTCCCGCCCTACTCGAGGCTCTTATCATTGCTACGTGTACGGGGCTGTCACCCACTGCGGCCTGCCTTTCCAGACAGTTCCACTTCCTTTGATAAGAGCACTGGCCTGATCCGCGTTCGCTCGCCACTACTAGCGGAGTCTCAATTGATGTCCTTTCCTCCGGGTACTTAGATGTTTCAGTTCCCCGGGTTTGCTTCTAAACCCTATGTATTCAGATTTAGATACCTCACACGAACTCTGGTGATCGGCCGGCTGATTGCTCAACCGAACGACCGCCAGGGTCCGTAAAGGTGGGTTTCCCCATTCGGATATTCTCGGATCAAAGTTTGCTCGCAACTCCCCGAGACTTATCGCAGCGTGCCACGTCCTTCATCGCCTCTACATGCCTAGGCATCCACTAAACGCCCTTTTGACACTTGATCTTGAAATTGATGCTCATGCGCGGTGAACGCCCCGCCGCTCATTCCATCTGCTGATCCTCGGGTCGTGCAAACCCGAAGGACAGATGGCGATCGCGACAAGACCCGACGCATGAACCTCGGTCAGGATGTCTCTTCGACATGA
>CBDETA010000004.1:0-1557500 GCA_965242785.1 uncultured Maricaulis sp. | reverse complement strand
TTTTCTTCCGAAAACTCGTTCGGCGCGGGATTTTCTAAGGCGCCTATGTCACACTGGAAACCGGCTGGCTTCCCCTCTCCGCTTGGACCCGATCGTCTGGGCCATCCCGGCGAGGAGGGCGGCTTTTAAACCACCCCGTTTTGAAGTCAACCGCGTTTTTCAGAGTTTGTGCAGCGCGTCCCATCCGACTGAAAATTCCGAGGAATTTCGATCGGCGCGGGATTTTCCAAGGCGCCTATGTAACTCTGGAAACCGGGCTGGCTTCCCCTCTCCGCTCGGACCTTTTTGAGAGGCCCTCCCGGCGAGGAGCGCGGTGTTTAGGCCGCGCCGTTTTTGAAGTCAATCGACATTTCTCAGAGATGTGCAGTTCAATTTCAGGTCCGAAAAATCGGCGAAAATTTCACTGCCCGGCGCATCGGTTGGAAGCACCGGCCTACTCTGAAAAGACGACAAGACCTCGCATGATATAGAAACGACGCTGGTCCGCAAGGGCAAAACCGCTGCGGCAGCGCCGGTGTGAGCGGGGTTCTACAGGACGCGGCTCAGGACGCAACCCCCTCCCCCAGCATTTCCTGCAGCCGCCTGCAGCGTCGGGCCGCAATCCCTTGCGCCAGCACGACAATCCGCCTGCAGATAAAATCTCAGGAACGGATATAGGCCTGCAACGCGGCCGTTTCCGCTTCCATGTCCGCGATCTTGGCTTTCACCAGATCGCCGATCGAGACCAGGCCCAGCATCTCCTGGCCATCCATGATCGGGACATGCCTCACCCGCCGGTCGGTCATCAGGATCATCAACTCCGACAGGCTGGCGTCCGGTCTGGCCGTCACAAAGGCGCGCGTCATGGCCTCGGAGACCGGCCGCCCCAGTGCGGCCACGCCGTGCAGGGCCATCTCACGGACAATGTCCCGCTCCGACAGCACCGCGACGGCCCGGTCGGTGCGGTCCAGCACCACCAGAGCCCCGATCCCGTGCGCGTCCAGCGTCCGTGCAGCCTCATCCAGGCTGGCCGTGTCGGAGATGGTGATCACATCCGCGCCCTTGGTCTTCAGGATAGCTTCGACAATCATGCAAACCCTCCTTGATGGCCCGGGGCCGGCGACACGCCCGCGGGAAAATGCCGGGGCGCAGGGTTCACGCCTCCGGCCGGCCCGGCCATGCGGACCCGGTTGCATGATAGCACAGGATTTCACGCCTGCGCATCCGGATCCGGGACACTGCCAAGCCAGCCCGCCTTCCGGCCCCCGGTTCCGGGGACGTGAATCAAGCTTTCGTGGACAGGCCTGCCCGCCTCGGTCACCCTCCCGATGGACCTGAGCGAGGGCAAAGGCCGCCGCCTGCCAGAGTGGACAGAGCGGGTGGACGGACCGGGTGGACTAACGGGGCGGGAGGACAGGCATGAGCTACAAGACACGGCTGGGCCGGGACCTGGATCACTGGATCGGCAAGGGCTGGGTCGATGCGGCGCATCGCGACGACATCCTGGCCGATGCGGCCAGGCGTTCGACAAGCTGGAGCACGACCGGGGCACTGGCGATTCTCGGCGCCGCCCTGCTGGCCATGTCCGCCCTCACCTTTGTCGCCGCCAACTGGGACGCGATGCCGCGTCTTATCCGCTTTGGTCTTCTGGTCTCGGCCCTGCTGGTCTCCATGCTCGCAGCCGGACGGGCGCTGGACCGCGGCGCGCCGGCCCTGGGCCATGCGCTGGCGATTCTCGGCGTCGCCCTGTTTGGCGCCGCGATCATGCTGACGGCCCAGACCTTCAACATGACCTCCTTCCGCAATACCGCCGTGCTGATCTGGGCCCTGGCCGGGCTTGTCACCGCACTGGCGATTCCCTCGCGCCCGGTGCTCATCCTCGCCACCCTGCTGGGCGCGCTCTGGGCCGGGCTGGAGATTTTCAATCCGCTGTTCGACGGGGTGGTCTGGCTCCACCTGCCGCTCTGGCTGGCCACGTTCGCGCTGGCCAGCCGCCTGGGCTCGCGGGTCGCGCTCAATCTTTTGGCCCTGGGGCTGGGGCTTTGGGTCACCCACCTGGTCTACCAGTATGAAGCGCGCGTCCTGGCCAGCCTGGCCTCGCATGCCGGCACCTGTCTCGTCTTCGGTGCCGTCGCGCTGGCTTTCGCGGTCGTGCGGGACCGCAAGATCACCGGCGGCGGCATCGTCTCGGCCTGGTTTGCCGTGGCCACGGTCTTTCTCACCCTGGCCCTGCAGTTTCACCTGGATGGCGACTCGATCCGCGACGACGCCGTCAGCCCCGCCGCCGACCTGGCCCTGGCTGGCCCGGCCTTCGCCGCCGTCCTCGGCCTCGCCGTCTGGCGGCGCATTGGCGGTCAGGCCGGCAATGCCGCGACCGCCGGCTTTCTCGGCGCCGGCCTGATCGTGCTGCTGATCCCGTGGCTCACCCCGGCCTTCACCCCTGCGGACGGTGTCTCGCTACTGTTGAGGGTCACGCTCGGCGCGCTCTTCTATGCCGGTTCGGTGGCGCTGATTCTCCAGGGCAATCGCGACGGTGCCCGCGCCACCGGCGCCATCGGCATCTGCGCCTTCATCGCCCAGACCCTCTATGTCTATGCCGAGACCTTCGGCGACCTTCTGGACACCGCCTTCTTCTTCCTCCTGGGCGGTCTGCTGCTCTTTGCCCTCTCCTACGGCCTCTTCAGATGGCGACGCCGCCGGTCCGCTGACGCACCGGCCAGCGAAGGAGACGCATCATGACCCGCACGCTCCGCCTTCTCTTCATTGCCGCCGGAATGACCGGCTTCCTCGTTTTCATGCTGACCAGCCACCTGGCTGCCCGCGCCGGCGGCACCGAGATCCTCCTGCCGGTCGAAGGCTATGATCCGCGCGACATCTTCCTGGGTCATTTCGCCGAGCTGCGCACCCCGCTCAATGCCCTGCGCGATGACCGGGTCGAGGTCGAGGACGGTCTGGCGGCCGGCGACACGGTCTATGTCCGGCTCGCGCAGGGGCCCGACGGCAGTGTCGAAGCCCTCTCGATCCAGGCCACACGGCCGAACGACGGGCTGTTTGCCCAGGGCCGCTTGCTGGGCATCCATCCCGCGCATGGCGAATGGATCGAGGAGACCGATCCGGAAACCGGCATCACCCTCCCGCGTCACCGCTCCACGGATGCCCGGCGTTATGAGATGGCCTTCAACACCGAGCGCTATTACGCGCCGCGCCTACGCGCCCTGGCCCTGGAACAGCGCCTGCGCAATCGAGAAGTGCTCGGCGAAGCCGAGACCCGGCTGATCCTGTCCGTCACGCGCGACGGCCGCCTCCTGATCAAGGGCGTCGAACAGGATGGCGAACGGTTCGAGGACCGGATCTGGTGATCAAAACTCGCGTTCGCTGAACACGCCCAGCAACAGCGGCGTCAGCACGGCGCCCGCCAGCGTGCCGCCGATATGCCCGCCCCAGGCGATCGGCAGGGCAATGAAGTGCTCGGCGACGGCAATACCCAGATTGATGACAATCCAGGGCAGGGCCAGCCGCGCCATGCCCCGCCACCCGCCGGTCACCCAGCCAACCGCGGCGATCAGGCCGGACACACCGGTCGAGGCACCGACCATCGGCACCGGATCCCCTGAATGCAGGAAGACCTGGAGCCCGGCCCCGGCCAGAGCGCAGGCAAAAAACAGGATCAGAAACCCGGCCGACCCTCTGGGACCCGTCCCGAATGCCATCCCGACCGGCCGGCCGGCACTGATCAGCACGGCCATGTTCAGAACGATGTGCCAGAAGCCGGCGTGCAGGAAGACGTGCAACAGATAGGGCGCCCACGGCCCCAGGGGCTGGGCCGGCAGCGCCGTGCCCGGCTCGGCCGCAATCAGCACACCGCTTGCATAGATCCAGCGGCCCAGGCCCGGTGACACAAAATCGATCACCACGACCGCCACGATCGACAGTCCGAGAATCAGAACCGCAGGCGGCATGGCGTTGAAGACCGGAGCTCCCGATCCGTCCCGTTGCGGCACACTTCTCTCCCTCTCAAGCGTCCCGAGCTGGCGCAAGTGCGGCACACAACTCGTCTTTCAGGCGAATTCCCGCAGCAGGGGAACGCGTTAAGCCGCCCTCACCCACTGGCACGCGCGTTGCAACACCGTGGGCGAACACGCGTCTAAAAGGACACGACGACATGACACTGCGCAAGCTCTCCATCGCCGCCGGTTTCACCACTGCGCTGGTCCTGTGTGCCTCGGCGGCACAGGCCCAACAGGTCGAGAGCACCGCTGGCTGGGAGATCCCCTATGGCCAGAGCACGACGGCGACGTCGAGCCAGGCCTGGTCCGGGGCCTCCGCAAGCGCGGGTGCAGCAGCACGGTCGCAAGCCGGCAATCGCGTGATCATCGACGGAATCATTCAGACCGGCGTCGGGGTGTCCACCCAGACCGGCCTGTTCGGCAATGGCGGCGTGGGCTCCAACGCCACGGCGATCGGCAACCAGCTGAACGTCAACGTCACCGGCCGCTACAACACCGTCATCGTCAATTCGACCCAAATCAATAATGGCGACATCAACGCCAGTGCCAATGCCAACGGCAATGTGAGTGAAGATAATGACCAAGACTAAGATTCTCCTGGCCACACTGGCCAGCGCCCTGGCGCTGACCGGCTGTGCGACCACGGCCCGCACCGGCGGGTCGGACGGGCTCTATGCCCGGCCGATCGGCGGTGCGCCGGTCACGGCCAATCCGACACCCTATTCCGAGGCGCTGGTCTGCCTGGCCAATTACGCCCGTGAAAACAATCTGCGCACGCCCCGCATCGCGGTAGGCCGGCTGGCCGACTATACTGGCCGGTCCTCGCTGGAAGGCGGTGCCGCGATCACCCAGGGCGCGTCCCTGATGGCGATCTCGGCCTTTGCCAAGGCCGGTGTCCGTCTGGTCGAGCGCTTCGACACCTCGGTGTCCGAGCTGGAACTGCGCTATGCCAACAATTCGCTGATCGGCGATGAGGGCCAGACACGCCAGATCCACGCGGCCTCGCTGCCGGGCTCCGACTATCACCTGGTCGGCGGCATCACCGAGCTGAACTACAATATCCGCTCCAACGGTGTGGACGTGCTGGCCGGTGACCGCCTCGACAGCGATCCGACGGGCCTGTTCTCGCGCCGTGCCTGGGTGATGAATATCGGCCTGGACCTGCGCCTCAACAATACGCGCACCATGGAGACGGTCGACGTCATCTCCTACCAGAAGCAGATCATCGGCCGCGAGATCTCGGCCGGCATCTTCGCCTTCTGGGATGAGGCCGTGATCGACATTTCCGGTGGCGGTCGCTCGCTGGAACCGGTCCAGCTGGCCGTGCGCTCGGTGATCGAGCGCGCCGTGCTGGAAATCTCCGCCCAGCTCTATGGCGTCGATCCGACCGCCGCCTGCCACTATTCCGATCCGATCGGCGGCGGCACCCACACCAATATCACCGGCGGCGTCAATGCCTCCACGAACTACGGCTCCCGGGAGACCTCGAATGTCCAAGCGCGCCAAAACGTTGATCGCGGGCATGAGCGCCGCGACGCTGACGTGCGCAGCTACCTTCGCGGACGATACAACTGAGGTCCTGAACGGCCAGCTCAACCTGGACGCTGCGATCAATGTCGTCGCCCAGGGTGAGACCGGCCAGGCCGCAGCCGTCAACATGACGGGTATCGGGTCCGCGAACGCGCTGACCGTCGACGTCGTGGAACGTCATGACATCCAGTCCGACCAGCAATTCTCGGGCAGTGTCGATGTGCGCGCCGAAACCACCGTCACCGCGGTGGATGGAACGGCGCTCACCACGGCCTCGGCCCAGGGCAATTCCGTCTCCGTCATCAATGACAATGGCATGGATGCCGATATCAGCCAGAGCGCCGCGGACGGATCGACCGTCTCCTCGGCCGCACAGCTGAATGTCGCCTCCTATGCGATGAACTCGGTCACCACGGCGGTCGCCACGGCCAATGCCTATGACGGGGTCAGCTACGGTTCGGACAATAATCTCGCCTTGCGCCAGGATTCCGGTGCCGATGTCACCGCCGACAGCTATGTCCTGGCGCCGACCGGCGGGCTGGGCAATTCGGCCAATGTGATCGGGGCCGCCAACGGCAACTCGGCCCAGATCCAGGGCTACTACATGTATCCCGAACAGATGGTCGACGTGGACCAGGACAATCGCGGCGATGTCACCGGCCGGGCCCGGGTCGAAGCCGGCGGCGGCGCGGTCTACACCACGGCCGTTGCCTCGGCGAACGGCAATTCGGTCTGGATCCAGAACGAGAACGGCTACGCCCATCTCGAGGGGACCCAGGACAATGAAGGCGCCGTCACGGCCGAGTCCGAAGTCCTGGTCGGCGATTTCGACATCGACCTGGTCAGCGTCTCCTCCGAAGGCGTCGGCAATTCCGCCATCATTTCCAATATCGGCGCCGATGCCTTCATGGGGCTCGACCAGACCAATAATGGTGCCGTCACCGCCCGCGCCAATTTCGAGGGCGATGCCGGCGGCTCCGCCATGCTTTCGGCCACCGCCTTCGGCAACGCCGCCACCACCTATGTGTGCTCGGAATGCCCGGTCTCGGCCTATGGCGCGACCAACCAGACCAATTCCGCCGCGGTCTCCTCGATCGTGACCGGCCGCGTCACAAATGGCGGCGTCCTCACCGGCACAGCCACCGCCATCGGCAATTCCGCCACCTACCAGACGGTCAATCCCTACACATCAGGGAACTAGCCATCCGCTGGCCTCGCTTGGGCAAGGTCGCGGGCCCCGGGCGCTGTGTTGTAGCGCCCGGGGTTCTTCATGCGCGCGGTCTGACTGAGCCGATCTGCGCCCGCGTAGGCGCGTTTCCGGGGAACCGGGACTGGCAACATCCACCATCATGATTGTCATCCCGGCCGGATGCCCCCGACTTGATCGGGGGCGCAGCGCCGGGACCTATCGTAGAACACCTCGCTGGCGCAGGCATGGTTCCCGCATCTGCGCCCGGCTCAAGGCCGGGCATTCGTGCGGGATGACAATCATTGACGGTACGGGGGCTTTTTCCTCAACGCACTGTGGGGAAGTTGCCCGAAGGGCGAATGACGGGAGAAAGACTGTGCGTCGGCAGCAACGCACCTGTCCTCCCCATGCAATGGGGAGGGGGACCGCGAAGCGGTGGAGGGGCCGCGGCCGACAGGCCGCGGAATGCCCGCGACACGCTCTGTCCTCACGCCGCCTGCGGCGGCGCCCCATCGACCCGTCGCTCCGCGCCGGCCCACTTCCCCATTGCATGGGGAAGAACCCCTCCCCAACAAAAAAGCCCCGGCTGGTCAGACCAGCCGGGGCAGGCATGCCGAGTGGGCATGTGAGAGGGTAAGCGAGGGATCAGCGGTAACCGCCGACACCTCCGTCCAGCATCAGGGTCATGGAGACACGCTCGACGCGTTCGCGCTCCACTTCGCGGCGCACGCGTTCGGTATAGGTCTCCTCACGGCGCATGAAGACCAGTTTCACCCCCGGACCATGGCGACGCAGCAGCGAACGCTCATTGCAGTTCCGGCGCGGTTCCTGGGTCTGGCAGAACAGGCGGCCATCGGCCTCGTGGCGCAGGGCCTCGCCCTTGCGGCACATGATCGTCGGCGCTTCCGACCAGTCATAGCCACTGTCGCGGACCCAGCCGATCGTCGCCTGCATCGCCGTACCGGCCATGCAGCGATAGATCTCGCCGGAGAAGGCACGGCCGACACGTTCATCGGCATCCACGCGCGAGGCCGGATGCGGTGTGCCATTGTCGTCCACGCACACGGCACGGACGGCACGCCATTCCTCGACCCAACGGGTGCGTTCTTCCTCGTAGAACTCGTACTCGGCCTCCTCGACGAGACCGACCACGTTGAGTCCGGTGATCGCGGTCGCCGCCGGCGGAGCCGTCATCGGCGTGTAGGAGCCACCACCAATGAAGGTGATCGCACCCGCGCCCGCCCGACCGGAGGCGCCGGCGTTGGCGTTCGCATTGGCCGAGGCGTCGACATTCACATTGGTGGTCACATTGACCCGGGTCGAGACATTCACGCCGACATTGATATTGCCGCCATGGATGTTGACGTTCGGCACATTGACGGTGTGGCCACCGCCATGATCACAACAGCTGGTCGGCGGCGGCGGCGGGGTACAGCAATGCTGTGCCTCGGCAGCCACCGGCACCGTCGCCGGTGCCGCAAAAAGGGTCACCGCCGTTCCCGCAGCGATCATGAAAGCGTGCCGGGCTGATACGCGCATGGGCTTGCTCCTCGTGTTCTGGGCCCGGCGTTGCAAGCTGCGGGCCGTTTTCGCCTGCCACGTGCTCGCCCCGCTGGAGAATGCCGCAAAGCCGGCTTCCCGCCTCACGGGTATGGCCCCGAACTTGAAACCCCGTGCCGCAACGAACCGGCCTGCAACAGGGGGCCGGCACCGCTGGATGATTTGGGAGCTGACGGATGCGTCACCCGCAAACACGCGCCTTGCACGCCTATTGGCAGACCCGCCGCCAGGGGGGCGCTGCGCCCCTGCGCGCGGACATCGAGCCGCAGGACATCGCGAAATTGCTGGGCTATGTCTTCATTCTCTGGCGTGCCGACGCGGACCATCACATTTTCCGCCTGGCCGGCACGCATCTGTGCGACCTCTATCAGCGCGAGTTTCGCGACCAGAACTTCCTGTCGCTCTGGCGCGGTCACGACCGCACCCATGTCCAGGCCGTACTGGAAGCGTCCATCACCGGGACAGCCCCGGCCTCGTTGATCGCCCGCGCGGTGTCAATGGATCAGCGCGAATTGCCGGTCGAGATCGCCTTCCTGCCCCTGCGCGGCAGTTCAGGCGAGATCGACCGCACGCTCGGCCTGTTCCAGCCGCTTGATTCGGTCGACGAATTCCGCGGCCGTCCGGTGGTGCGCACCACGTTGCGCGAGGTCCATCCGCCGACCCAGCCGGGCCATGTCTTTCCCGGCCTGTCCCAAAACGAGCCGTCCCGGCCACGGCTGGTGGCAAACGATCAGTAACGGCAAGCCCTTTTTAACGCCTGCACGCTAATGTGGTGGTGTTGGAAGGATGCCCTGATGGATCAATCACCGTCGCGTCTGGATCGCCGCAAGATCAAGATCGCCGCCCGCGGAGCGCAGGAACGGCGTCGTCATGCGCGCGTGCCACTGCAATTGCATGGCCGTTTCTGGTCCGAGGCGATGGGCGAAAACGCCTGCCGACTCATCGACATCTCCCCCGGCGGCGCCCGGGTCGTGTCCCGCGCGGTACCGCGCGAGGGTTCGCGTGTCGTCCTCATGGTGCCCGGCATCGGTCGCATCGAAGGCCAGATCGTTCGGCGCGAGGAAATGGAGTTCTCGATCACCTTCAACGCCCCGATGCGCAAGCGCGACAAGCTGGCCGACGCCATCACCTGGCGTTTCAACAAGGAACGCCTCGGTCTGGAAGAAGACCGCGGCGCCCCGCGCAAGCCCGGCCGCGGTCGGGCCCGGATCCTGCTCTCCGACGGTGTCGTCATCCAGGCCAATGTGCTCGATGTCTCCATCACGGGCGCAGCCTTCGAATGTCTCGAACGGCCACGTCTGGGTGAGCATCTGCGTGTCGGTGAGATGTCAGGACGTGTGGCGCGGATTCTGGACAATGGCTTCGCGGTCGTGTTCGATCCCCCTCAGGCAGACGCCAACGGTCCAGAAGCCGCATAATTACGTAGCGAAGTTTTTGCCTGTCCGGTCGAATTCGACGAAACGGCCCGATTCTTGCCGTATCCGAGAACTAGACGGATTATGTAGAAGTGCGAGAGAGCTCAAATGCCTCGCGATGACGGAATCGCAATGTCCTGGTTTGTGAAAGTCGAAGGCCGCGTGTACGGCCCCTATACGCCCCAGCAAATGCGGGCCTTCGTCAGCGAAGGCCGGATTGCGGCGCATTCCCAGGTCTCTCCGGAACGCGACGGCATCTGGGCACAGGCCGCCGATATCGAGGAATTCCGTGACTGGCTTGGCGAAAACGACCAGCTGCCCAAGCCGGAAAAGCGGGTGACGCCGGGCGCACGCCCTGCCAA
The DNA here is from genome assembly GCA_965242785.1 of uncultured Maricaulis sp. Taxonomy (GTDB): domain Bacteria; phylum Pseudomonadota; class Alphaproteobacteria; order Caulobacterales; family Maricaulaceae; genus Maricaulis. Next base: position 1,547,458 of record CBDETA010000004.1, on the reverse strand, counting down.
TTTCGTCGTCATTGCCGAGATCCAGTCAGAGAATGCTGCTGAGTTCCGCACCGCGCTGGAATCCTATGGCGACCTGGAACCCGTCACCGCCGGCACCTGGCTGCTGCGCGGCCCGACCACCGCGTCCGTCCTGCGCAATGAGCTCAGTCACATTTTGGGACGCGAGGACAAGCTTCTCGTCATCGACGCGTCCCATGATCGGGCAGCCTGGTTCAATCTGGGCCGGGAGGCCGACCAGAATATCCGCGGCCTTTGGAGCCGGGCGCACTAGAAGCCCGGCCCGGGATCAGTCGATCCGCCGCAATTGCGTGGCATGCTTCTTCCAGTTTTCCACATAGTGTTCGGCGGATGCGCGCAGCATCACCGCCGCATCCTCATCCAGCGTGCGGATGACCCGTCCCGGTGCGCCAACCACCAGTGAATTGTCGGGAATCGCCTTGCCTTCGGTAATCAGGGCATGGGCGCCGACAATGCAGTTCTTTCCGATCTTCGCCCCGTTCAGGACCGTAGCCCCGATCCCGATCAGGGAATTATCGCCAATCGTGCAGCCGTGCAGCATCACCTGGTGACCGATGGTGACGCCTTCCCCGATGGTCAGGGGCCAACCGATATCGGTGTGGAGCACCGATCCGTCCTGCACATTGGAATTCCGTCCGATCGTGATCGGGTCATTGTCGCCGCGCACGACGGCGCCGTACCAGACGCTGGCGCCCTCCTCCAGGACCACCCGGCCCATCACCTGGGCATCCGGTGCCACCCAGAATTTTCCGTCTCCGGGCGTTTTCGGTTCCGCATCTGCCAACGCATACAGGGCCATCGGGGTCTCCAGATTATTTTCGTGAATTATTCGCGACGCTATCGTTCAGAACTTCTTCACCGGGTTAGAATGAGACTGTAACCGCGATTCGAGTTCACGCGAGTTCGGGTCGCTTCGGCAACTCCAAGGGAGGCACCGGGTAGACGGCCATGACCGCTCAACGACCCAGCCCACGAGGATCCGGCGCCACGCGCCCCGCACCCTTCGAGTCTTCCGTTCTGTCCCTGCAGCCCCGTTTTTCCGCCCCTCGCCATCCGGCCGAGGGGTTTTTCATGTGTGGAGGTTCCAGCCATGGGTAAGCGTATCGTCAAACGCCGCCAGCGTGCGGGTGAATTCAACGCCGATCACTATCGGGCGGAAGAGGACAAGGTTCGGGCCCTGTTTCCAGGAACCCGCTGGAGCCCGGATGACAATGAACCCATGCGCGACCAGCGTTTCATCAAGAAGGTCAAACCCAGATCCGATGGCCAGGCAGCGCTGATGAAGGCGATCGACCTGAACAACATGATCCTCGCCCTCGGACCGGCCGGCACCGGCAAGACCTATCTCGCCGTGGCCAAGGCGGTGGAAGCGCTGGAAGCCGGCTCGGTCAGCCGAATCGTGCTGTCACGCCCTGCCGTGGAGGCCGGCGAATCGATCGGCTTCCTGCCCGGCGCCATGGAAGAGAAGCTCGCCCCCTATCTGCGCCCGCTCTACGACGCCCTGGCTGATCGCCTCAGCCCGAAAAAGCTGAAGATGATGATGGCAGAAGGCCTGATCGAGATCGCCCCGATCGGCTATATGCGCGGCCGCACGCTCAACAATGCCTTCGTGGTTGTCGACGAAGCCCAGAACTGCACCTACGGCCAGCTGAAAATGCTGCTCACGCGCCTGGGCTGGAATTCCACCATGGTCGTCACCGGCGACCCGGCCCAGTCCGACCTGCTGCCGGAAATGTCCGGCCTCGCCCAGATCGCCGACAAGATGGAAGCACTCGACGACATCGCCGTCTGCCGCTTGGAAGCCAAGGACATTGTCCGCCACCCCCTGGTGGCCAGCATGCTGACCGTGCTCTAGGCGATCAGATTGCTTCGAGAATCGCGGCGCGGGACCCCGGGGTCCCGCGCCGTTTTCATGCGCGCATCAGTGCACCGTCACCGGACGCTTGCGATAGCGCACCAGGATGCGCAGGGTCAGCGGGTGTTCCTGTTCTGGATCCAGACCCAGGCGCAGCATCTCCGCCCGACCCTTTTCGCGCAGGCGTCTGGCGCGCAGATACTGGATGGCGATGAAACCGCCGACCGCGAGGTATCCCACATAGTGCGCGATCCCGATCCAGTTGGGCAGAAACAGCCAGATGCCCAGAACCGCCAGGATCGAGAAGATGATATCGACGGGCCAGCCATCGGACGGCGTGAAATAGGCCAGCATCGGAAAGATATCGCGGTCGATATCCCCCTCCGGATCGATCCGCTCCAGCAGGGCTTCAAACTCCGCGGTCTGGCGCGCATAGACACGATTGAGCGGCGTCGTCTCGTCAATGGGATCGGCATGCGCCGGCCGGTCCTCGTTCAGACGCATGGCTGCCCGCATCACCCATTCGCCATCCTGCAGACGGCCGAAACCCACATAGCCACTCATTCCCCTGCCCCACCGATTGCGCCGGCCAGCCAGCCGGCGGCCTGCGCCGGCGTTTCCCGGTCGATATCCACCCGGCGATTCGCCTGGCGCATCAGGTCGGCATCAATCGCCCCGACCAGCGGAGCCAGGGCCTCGGCCAGGCCCGGACGCGCCGCCGCCTGCGGCGACAACAGGATCACAGCGTCATAGGGCGGCAGGATGCCGGCCGGATCCGACAGCACCACCAGATCAAAGGCCGCAATGCGTCCGTCCGTGGTGTAGGCGCTGATCAGATCCACCTGCCCGTCCCGCACGGCTGAATACATGAAGGTGGAATCCATGGCCCGTGTGGTCATGGCCTGCAGACCATAATGCTCGCGGGTCGCTATCCATTCCGAGCGCACGAAGACTTCCGAATCGCCGCCCACCGTCAGCTCGCCGGCAATCGGCGCCAGCTCGTCCAGGCCGGACACGCCGCGCGCCGTCGCCTGCTCGCGGGTCATGGCAAAACCATAGGCATTCTCGAACCCCAGCGCGCCCAGCGCCAGGATGCCATGCTGCTGGTAAAGCCAGCCGGTCATCTCGGCCAGCATGCGGTGACGCTCGACCGGCTGGGCACGATCCATCACCGTCGCCCAGATCGTCCCGGAATAATCCACATAGACATCGATCTCGCCGGCCGCCAGCGCATCAAAGGCAATCGTCGAGCCCAGATTCTCCCGCCGCTCGACCACGGCGCCAGCCTCGGCAAGATGCCGCTCCATCAGCGCGGCCAGAATGTACTGTTCGGTGAAAGCCTTGGACCCGATCACCACGCGCTGCCCGTCCAGCGCGGCCTCGGCCTGCTGCAGCGTCTCTGCCGCGCCTGTTCCCGGCCCCGCCGGCAGGATCCGCGGCACAAGCGCCAGCAACACCAGGACCGACAGCCCGGCTCCGACCGCCACGGCCAGGCCGCGGCGCCGGTCCCGCGCACTGAGTTCCAGCAGGCGGATCAACTGGTCCAGCAGGATCGCCAGCCCCGCAGCAAACAGGCAGCCGAAGACCACCGACACCCAATTGCGCGTCTGCAGGCCGGCAAAGATGTAATTCCCCAGACTGGCCGCCCCCACCGGCGTCGCCAGCGTCGCCGCGCCCACCACCCAGACCGTCGCCGTTCTCAACCCGGCAACGATCACCGGCAGCGCCAGCGGCAGTTCCACCTCCAGCAATTGCTGCCGCGCCGTCATGCCCAGCCCGGCCGCCGCCTCCCGCACGCGCGGCGACACGCCCTGCAGCCCGACAATCGTGTTGCGCAGGATCGGCAGCAGGGAATACAGCATCAGCGCCGAGAAGGCGGGCAGATAGCCGATCGTCCCGCCCAGAAGCGGCACCATCAGGGCCAGCAGGGCCAGACCGGGAATCGTCTGGATCACGCTGGCAAAGCTCAGCACCAGTGCCGACAGGCGGACCCGCCGCGCCACCAGCACGCCCAGGGGCACGCTGATCGCGATGCCGCAGCCGATGGCCGCCATCGACAACAGGATATGCGCAGACAAGAGATGCGGCAGTTCGGCCAGACGCTCGGCGAGATTCGCGTTCATGCTTCCAGCTCCGCAATCGCCCGCATCTGCCGGCGCGGCGTGTCCAGAAGGCCGGAGACATAATCATTCACCGGGTTCGACAGCAATTCGGCCGGGCGGCCCTGCTGCACGATCCTGCCGGCCTGCATCACGGCGATCGCGTCGGCCAGGATCAGAGCCTCGGCCATGTCGTGCGTCACCATCACCGCCGAAAAGCCCAGCCGGGCCTGCAGCGCCTTGAACTCCTGCTGCAGTGTATCGCGGGTGATCGGGTCGAGCGCCGAGAACGGTTCGTCCATCAGGACCAGCTCGGGGCGTCCGGCCAGGGCCCGGGCAAAGCCGACGCGCTGGCGCTGCCCGCCTGACAGTTCGGCCGGATAGCGGTCCGCGAACTCGATCGGACCCAGGCCGACCATGTCCAGCAGCTCGACCACGCGGTCATCCCACGTTCCGGGCGGATCGCCCAGCAGGCGCGGAATCACCGCCACATTCTCGCGCACCGTCATGTGCGGGAACAGGCCGTCGCCCTGCATCACCCAGCCGATGCGACGGCGCAGGCGGACAGGATCAAGGGTGGCGACATCCTGGCCCTCAAACACAATCGAACCGCCTGAAGCCTCCTCCAGGCGGTTGATCAGTTTCAGCAATGTGGTCTTGCCGCATCCCGAGGCGCCGGTCAGGGCGACGAGCTGGCCACGCTGCAGCTGCAGCGACACACCTCGCACGGCCTCGACCCCGCCGGGATAAATCTTGCGGACCGCCCGGATATCAAGAACGGGGGCGGCCGGGTCGGTCAAAGATCTTCCAGGTCGATGTCCAGGATGGTGATCTCGAAGGAATAGGAGGTTTCACCCTCGTCGATGATCTTGGAGACCACACCCAGGCACTCGTCACCGATATGGATTTCGGCGCATTCGTCCGGCCGGTTGCGGCACTGGACGACGAGGCCCGGATTCAGCTTGGCCTGCAGGAACATCTGCAGCTTGGCCGCTTCGATCTGGGTCATGTTCTTGTTCACGGGGTATTGCCTCCGGTCGGGGGATTCGAAGTTGGCGCTAACTAAGCCCAAGCCAGGGGTGCGCGTCCAGTATGCGGGTGAAGGCGGCACTGCTCTGGCCTGAAACTCGTATGATTTGTTCATACATGGTATGATCCTGGCGCAAGGAGCCGATCATGATCCGCAAGACCATCTCCATGCCCGATGAAATGGGCCGCTGGATCGCCGACCAGCTGGCCAGTGGCCGCTATGGCAATGAAAGCGAATACATCCGCGACCTGATCCGCCGCGACCAGGAAAACCAGCGCAAGCTCGCCGACCTGCGCACCATGCTCGCCGTCGCCGAAGCCGAGGTCGAAGCCGGCAAATTTACCGAGTTGAATTCGCCTGAGGACATCCAGCGCCTCTTCGACGAGATAGACACGGAAATCGCTGATGAAGCTGGTTCTGACCAATCGCGCGCGAGCTGACTACAAGGCGATCCGGGCCTACTCACTTCGCGAACACGGTGCAATTCAGGCCCGGCGGTACCGGCAACGGTTTCAGGACGCCCTTGCCCGCTTGCTGGACTTTCCCGCCATCGGCAAGCGCCTTGCCTCATCTTCAAGCGGCTCCCGAACGATCTCGGTCGGCCGGCATCTGATTGTTTACCGCATCGAGCACGAGACGGTTCTCATCCTGCGCATCCTGCACGAACGCCAGCTGCCGACGGGCATCTAGCCCCGTCCAGCCCAGCTCAGCCCCGCGCAACCGCGTCAGCCATTCCCCTGCGGGAAGCGCTGGTCCATCGATTTGGCCGGGTCCTTGCCGCAGCCGCCGACCACCTTGGCCGGCACGCCTGCCACGGTGCAGCCGGCGGGAACCTCTTCCAGCACCACCGAACCTGCCGCGATGCGGGCCCCGTCGCCGACCTTGATATTGCCCAGCACCCGGGCCCCGGCGCCGATCAGCACGCCGCGGCCGATCTTGGGATGCCGGTCCTGGTGCGCCGCGCCGGTCCCGCCCAGCGTCACCTCGTGCAGGATCGAGCAGTCATCACCGATCACCGCCGTCTCGCCGATCACCACCGAGGTCGCATGGTCAAACATCACGCCCTTGCCGATCTGGGCGGCCGGGTGGATGTCCAGGCCAAAGCGCTCGCCCACACGGCTCTGCAGGTGGAAGGCCAGCGTCTGGCGGCCCTCGGTCCACAGCCAGTGCGCCACGCGGTGCGACTGCAGGGCATGGAAGCCCTTGAAATACAGGAAGGGCTGCAACAGCGACAGGCTCGCCGGATCGCGCTCGTCCACAGCCATCATGTCGGCCGCGGCCTTCTCGACAATCGTCGGATCCCCGGCCAGCGCTTCCTCGGCCACATCGCGGGCCAGCATCATGTCCAGCTGCGCGTCCGCCATCTTCGAGGCCAGCCGGTAGGCCAGGGCATCGGAAAACTTGTCGTGGCGCAGGATCGCGGCGTTGAGGAAACTCGCCAGGATCGGCTCCTCGGCCGCCGCGGACGCGGCCTCCACGCGCAGCCGTGCCCAGAGCGAATCCACGCCGGTCCGGGCATTCACGGTGTTTTCTGCTGGGCTGCTCGACATGAAAGTCCTCCGGCCTATCGATCCAGAATTGCGGCGGCCAGAGCAGGTTCCAGTTCGCCTTCCTTCGCCATGTAGTATGCGCGAAGCAGCATCGCCACCGTCAAGGCGTCGAAAATCCTGCCCGACATCGCCTCATCCAGGGCATCGCGGAACGGCAAGCGCCGCGTCTGCAGCACTTCCGTGCTGTCCGGCTCGGCCTCGCCCTGGCTGAGTCCGGTGGCGATATAGCCGATGGCGCTTTCCTCGGTGACCGAATTGGACAGGTCCATCCGCAGGACTTCCATCCAGCTCTCGGCCGTCAGCCCGGTCTCCTCGCGCAGCTCGCGCCGGGCCCCGATCAGCGGGTCCTCGCCATGCGGGCTGCCGCCTTCCGGGATTTCCCAGCTGTACTTGTCATGCGGAAAGCGGTGCTGGCCCACCAGCATGATGGTGCCATCCTCGAACACCGGCAGGACCGCAATCGCCAGATTGGCAAAGCTGACGACGCCATAGCGGCCCGGCGTGCCGTCGGGCTGGGTGATGATGTAGTCCGTCACCCGCATCCAGGGGTTTTCGAACCGCACATCTGTTCCATGCACCCGCCAGGGGCCGCGCTGCTCGTTCATGCCTTGCTCCACGCCTGTCCTGCCAGCCGTCTAGGCCTGTTCGACAAGCCCGGGCAAGGCTTCGTGGCGCATCCGCGATGCTTTCAGGCGGGCTGCCAGCTTCTGCTTGTGGGCCGACAGCCGCGACAGCAGCACGAAGGCAGCCGGTGCAAACACCAGGGCCAGGATCGCCGACCCGGCCACTCCGCCCACCATGGCCGAGGCAAAGGGCAGCCAGAAACTGTCGCCGGACAGCAGCAGAGGCATGAAGCCGCCAATGGTGGTCAGCGTGGTGGAAAGGATGTGGCGGGTCGCATCCGTCACGGTCAGCGTCACCGCGCCGCTTTCCAGGGCCAGGGCCGCGGGATTGGCGCGCAGCGCCGACAGCACCACGATCGCGCCATTGATCGACAGCCCCATCAGGCCCATCGAGCCGACAATGGCATTGAAGCCCAGCGGCGTTCCGAACAGCCAGACCCCGAACAGGGCCAGGCCGATGGACAGGAAGGCGACCACGAAGATCACGCCGGCATAGCGGAAGGAATTGAAGGCCAGCACCACCGATCCGATCATCAGCACCAGCAGCGGGATCGCGGTCCCGAACAGGTCGGCCATCGCATTGCCGCGCTCGGCCGCCTCGCCGGCCACCTGCAACTCATAGCCCGGCGGCAGATCGATGCGGGCGGCCTCCAGCCGGGCAAAGAAATCCGCCAGCGCCGGTGCCGGCAGGGTGTAGGGCTCCAGATAGGCATAGAGCGTGTTCACCCGGTGCCCGTTCTCGTGCGGGATGGTGGCAACCTGAGGCGCAAGAGTGACATCGCCGAGTGCCGCGACGGGGGATGCCAGGATATCGGCACCCGGCGATGCCAGGGGGGAAGCGGCCACCGAGGAGAGCGAAGCCCGCCGGTCATCCTGGGCAATCACCCGGACGGGAAGCTCCTCGGTACCTTCCAGCACGCTGCCGCCGATCACACCGTCAAAATCGCCGCGCAGACGGTTGGCAAGGTCTGCGAGGCGGACGCCGGCCAGTTCGGCCGCGGCCTCGTCGGCCATGATGCGAGCAACGGGTTCGCCCATCTCCAGGAGGGCCAGCGTGTGGGTCACGGCCGGTGTGGTGTTCAACAGGCCGCGAACCTCATTGCCCAGGCGATGCAATTCACCCAGTTCCGGCCCCACCAGGATCAGCTCGATCGGGGCCGGGATGGGTGGGCCCTGCTCGAACGGCAGGGTCAGGAAACGGGCCTGGGGAAATTCGCTCATCACGCGTCGCTGCAGCTCCGGCAGGATGCGTGCGGTGTCTTCAGCTGAGCGCGTGCGCACAAAGCCGGCGGCATAGTTCGGCGCACCCGAACGGTTGCCGACCACATTGTAATAGGTGCGCGGCGCACTCTCGCCGATCGTCCAGGTGACCTGCTCGACGCCCTCATAGGACATGATGATCGCCCGCGCCCGCTCGGCCTGGCGCCGTGTCTCTTCGATCGATGCCGTCGAGGGCAGTTCCAGTTCCAGCTGGAACATGTCGCGATCGGTCGGCGGGAAGAATTGCATCGGCAGGGTCGAGGCCGCCACGAAACCGGCGATCGGCAGGAGAATGCCCGCCAGCAGCCCGGTCCAGGGACGCGCAGCGATGGCGTCCAGCATGCGCTTGTAGAGCGGGCCCAGCGGACCGGCGCCCATGCCATGCCGCCAGAAGCGGCGCTGACCCGCCTCGATTGCCGGATCATCGAACCAGGCGGCAAAGGCCCCCACCACCGACATCGCCAGCAGGAAGGAGGAACCGACTGCAAAGATCACCGAAATCCCGATCATCGAGATGAACTCGCCCGCAGCACCGGGCATCAGGGCTATGGGTGCAAAGGCAAAGATCGTGGTCAGGGTCGAGGCCAGCAGCGGCGCGAACAGGTGACGCAGCGACTTGTCCAGCGCATCGACCGGCGCCAGGCCGCGCGCCCGCAACAGGCGATACTCGTCGACAACCACAATCGCATTGTCGATCAAGAGACCCAGTGCCACGACGAGCCCGGTCACCGACATCTGGTGCAGCGGTTCGTCATAGATCCGCGTCAGCATCAGGGCGGCCAGAACCGTCAGCGGCAGGGCCGAGCCGACAATCAGCGCAGCGCGCCAGCCCATCATGAAGAACAGCACCGCAAACACGATCAGCGCCGCCAGGGCGAGATCGCCGGCCAGGCCGTGCAGGCGCTCGTCCACATAATCCGCCTGACGGAAAATCGTCTCCACCCGCACCCCGGGCACCGAGGCGGCAAAATCGGCAACGATGGCGTCTGCCGCCTGCGACCAGTGGTCGACCCGCAATTCCGGCTGCAGATAGGCCGCGACCAGGACGCTGCGGCGTCCGTCATGCAGGGCCAGCGCCGAGGCCGGTGTGCGAACGCCCTTCTCCACATCGGCGACATCGCCCAGCCGGATCAGCTCGCCATTGGGCCCTTCGGCGATGGTGATCGCGCGGATGCGGTCCAGACTGTCAAACTCCCCGGCCACTTCCAGCGCCAGGTCGATCTCGCCCGAGCGCAACTCCCCGGCCGGCGCCTTGGCATCAGCACTTGCGGTCAGCCGCGCCAGGTCGGTCACGGTCAGCCCCAGCGCGGCCAGCGTGGCCGGATCCGCCAGAACACGGACCTCTTCCTCGGCCTCACCGAAGACCTCGGTCAGCTCGGTCCCGGCCAGATTGCGCAAGCGCGCTTCCAGATCCTCGCTGAGGCGGGAGAGGATCGCCATGTTCTCATCCCCGCGGCCATCCCAGCTCAAGGCGACGATCATCGTGGCCGCGCCGACATATTGCCGGTCGACATCGGGTGCCAGTGCTCCGGCCGGCAATTGCGGCCGGGCCCGTTCCACCTGTTCCCGGATCAGCGTCCAGGCCTGGTCCACCTCGATCGGGGACAGATCTTCGCGAACCTGCAGCGTGATGATGGAAATGCCCGAGCGCGAGTTCGAACTGGTCAGCTCGATCTCGGCCAGCTCATGGATGGCGTCTTCCAGCGGCTCGGTGACCAGGGCTTCCACCCGTTCTGCCGAGGCCCCCGGAAACACCGTGACGATGGTGCCGAAACGCTCGGTCAGCGACGGGTCTTCCTGCCGCCCCAGCGCCATCAGCGCGCCCAGGCCGGCCGCAATCAGCAGGATGACGGCCAGGGCCGTCAGCCGCGTATAGCGGAAGAACAGCGTGCTCATCGCCCGCGCGCCTCGATGTGCGAGGGCACGACGCTCTGGCCCGGTGTGATGCGGCTGACGCCGGAGGCCAGGATCAGCTCGCCCGGCTCGACAGCGCCGCGCACGAAGGCGCGATCCGCCTCGACCCGGACGGTCTCGACCGGACGGGCTTCCAGCGTGTGGGCGCCGGCCGTGTCCGGCACCAGCACATAGACCGACCACAAGCCGCGCCGGCCTTCCGCCAGCGCCTGGGTCGGCACCCAGAAACCGTCCACACCGACCGGAGTGGACAGGGCCAGGCGAACCACTTCGCCCGCCGAGACACCCCGACCGGCCTCCAGATCAAACAGGGCCGTCACGGTTCGCGACTGCCGGTCCACGACGCCGGTCGAGGCCCGGAACACCGCCGTCACGTCTCCGCTTTCGGTCCGGAAGCGATGCGTTTCGCCGGGCTCGAACCCGGCCACAAAGGATTGGGGCAGACCGACGCGGACCTCCAACGCCCCGGCCTCGACAATGTCCAGCAAGGGCTGGCCGGGCTGGGCGATGGCGCCCTCATCGGCATGGCGGGCTGTCACCACACCGTCAAACGGGGCTGTCACGACAGACAGGTCACGCTGTACCCGCAGGGCATCCGCCGCTGCGGCCGCAGCGTTCTGCCGGGCCTCGGCCGCCCGTGTCGAGGTGCGGACCTCGTCAAAACGCTGCTGGGAGATGTGACCGCGGGCCAGAAGCTGCGCCTGCCGGTCTTCGGTTTCACGGGCCAGGGCCGTCTGGGCGGCGGCTTCCGCAGTCTGGGCATCGGCGGCAGCGATCTGGGCATCCAGGGCCCGCATGTCGAGGCGGGCCAGCAGGTCGCCTTCGCGCACCTGGTCACCCACATCGACCGCGATCGCCTCGATCCGCCCGGCCCGTTCAAAGCCCAGCGCACTCTGGCGCCGGGCCGACACGATCCCGACAAAGAGCTCGTCGATCTGGGCGTCCCGTGCATAGTCCGCCGTCAGGGCGGACACCGGCATGGGCGGCGGTGAGGAAAATCCGGCCGAGGCTTCCGCTCGCAGGGTCGAGACCCCAAATACCAGTGCGGAGACGCTGATGGCGGCAATCGCCACCATGGAACCCGCACCCAACGGACGCTTGTAGAGAGACATGACCGGACCCCCGCTCTTCGAACTGAGCGAGACATAGTCCGCAAAACGTCGTTTGAAAAGTGAACGCCGTTAAATTATTTTCGTATGGGCCGGATACATCAATTCATGAGACCGCGAATGATCATGCTGGCGTGGAAATCGACCACGCCCTCCGTCGTCACATGTTCCGAGCCCGGCATGCCATTGGGGAAGTCATCCAGGCAGACGATCAGCATGGTCATGCCATGCAGGCTCGCCCACACGCTCTTGGACATGACGCGCGGATCGCCGCTGCGGAACACGCCCTCCTGCTGACCCTTCTCGATCATCTGCACCAGCATGGCCTCGGCCTCGAATGCCGTTTCCTTTTCATCGTGCAGATGCGGCTTGGAGGTCACCGACGGCGCAAACGCCATCATGTAGTGATTGGGCTCTTCCATGCCGGTCTCGATGTAGGAGCGGATGCAGCGCTCGCACAGCGGCGCGGTCTCCCCGCCCTCGGCCATGGCCGCATGGATCCGCGTCAGCAGGCGCTCGAAGAACATCTCCCGGATCGCGGCGAACAATTCGTCCTTGGACGCGAAATACTTGTAGATGGCGGCCGGCGAGTAATCGATCGCCTCGGCCAGACGGCGCATGGAAATGCCCTCCTCGCCGTCAGAGGTGAAGATGGTTTCGGCTGCATCGATGATGGCTTCACGCACCTTGCGCCGGCGACGATCCGCCGGCGTGTCATCATTTCCAATAGCTACGTCAGCAGACATGCGTGTTACTCACTCCCCAGCCTTGCGTATGGACCCGCCCGTATACAGGTATACCGATCACGGACCGATTTGGTCAAAAAACCCTCGCATCACCAGGTAAGCCTCCCTCATGAATAATGACACCGCGCCCGTCCCGTTTCCGGCCCCCGGCGAACGCCTGGCCCCGCATCACGCCAGCCAGGACACGCTGAATCTGCTGACGCGACGCCGCTCGACGGTGGCCATTGCCATGCAGGAACCGGGGCCGACGCCCGAGCAGATCGACCAGCTGATCGGCATTGCCAGCCGCGTACCGGATCACGGAAAGCTGGCGCCCTGGCGATTCGTGCTCTTCCAGGGCGAGGCCCGCACCCGCTTCGGTGCCGAGCTGGCCCGCATCTTCAAGGCCCGGACACCGGACGCGTCCGACGACCAGCTCGCCTTCGAGGCCGGCCGGTTCGAGCGCGCGCCGCTGGTGATCGCCGTCATCTCCCGCGTGATCGAAAACCACAAAATCCCCGAATGGGAGCAGGTCCTGTCGTCCGGCGCCGCCTGCCAGAACCTCCTCATCGCCGCCTCGGCCATGGGCTATGGCGCCCAATGGCTGACCGAATGGTACGCCTTCGACCCCGAGGTGAAGGACGTGCTGGGCCTGAAATCCGGCGAGCGGGTTGCGGGCTACATCTATGTGGGATCAGCGAAAGATGAACCGGTTGAACGCGTGCGCCCGGCGGCGCACGTCGACCATTGGGGCTGAGTCGATTCCCGTCCGGTGCCAGCCTGGGGGCGCAAACTCGAGGAAGGCGCCGACTTCATCACGCTCCCATGACGCCTTGAAACGATCCCCGGCCACAAGAACCGTCACCCGGCCGTCACCGTATCCAGCGACGCCCTGGAGATGCGCCTGCCATTCGACGTCTAGGGCCCGTCCCGAACTCGGTCCTGTCCCCGACACAAAAAACGGGCGCATGCTGGGATGCGCCCGCTGTCTCGTGTGCTGATGTGGCGAAGGCCTAACCCCGCCCGCGATAGCCCGGCACGTCCTGGTCCGGGATCCACACGCCCTTGGGCGGCTCGCCGGTGGCAAAGAACACGTCGATCGGGATGCCGCCGCGCGGATACCAATAGCCGCCGATGCGCAGCCAGACCGGATTCAGCTCCTTCACCAGGCGCTGGCCGATACCGGTCGTGCAGGCTTCATGAAAGGCGCCGTGATTGCGGAAACTGCCCAGATAGAGTTTCAGCGACTTGGACTCCACGATCCACTGGTCCGGCACATAGTCGATCACCAGATGGGCAAAATCCGGCGCGCCTGTCACCGGGCACAGCGAGGTGAATTCCGGGCACACGAAGCGCGTCATGTAGGGCGCGTCGCACGGGTTCGCGACGCGCTCCAGCTGCGCCGTCTCCGGATTGTCAGGCAGCGGCGTGGTCGCGCCCAGCTGCCCCAGATTGTCATAACGATTGTCGGTCATGGCGCGGAGTTAGTCGCGGACGGGCGCCAAGGCAAGCCTCAACCCGCCTCCGCCACATCCAGCGTGTCCGGCACCGGCATCGCCGTGCGCGAGAAGACCCGGCGGATGGTGAAGGAGGAATGCAGGCGCGCCACGCCCGGCAGGCCGGACAGCACTTCGCGGTGCACGCGCTCATAATCATTGGCGTCGCGCACCAGCACGCGGATCAGATAGTCCGCCTCGCCGCTCATCAGATAGCATTCCATCACTTCGGGAACGCCCTCGACCGCGTTCTCGAAGGCCACCAGGGTTTCGCGCTTCTGATTGTCCAGCGTCACCTGGACATAAACCGTGATGCCCCGGCCCAGCGCCTTTTCGGATAGGATGGCGACATAGCGGTCGATGACGCCCGCCTGTTCCAGCGCCTTCACGCGGCGGTGGCAGGCCGAGGCCGACAGGCCGACGCGTTCGGCCAGTTCAGCGTTTGTCAGGCGTCCGTGATCCTGCAGCTCGGTCAGAATGGAAATATCAACACTGTCTAGCCGCACGGAACACTCTCCCCAAAATCTTATCCATCGCCGCAGATCATTCTGGATTTGCGGCAAAGTTGAGTATATACGTCGCCATCAACATCGATTGGCGCACGATAATTCACACCAACCGATGAGAAATGTCAAATTCGTTCGCGTGGCGGGTCCTGGATCGAAGAATCTGGCGATTTGAACACGCGGCTCAGCCAAACGGGAAACAATCATGCGTATCGGGGTCCCCAAGGAAATCAAGGTCCGTGAATACCGGGTCGGTCTGACGCCGAACAGCGTTGCCGAATTCACCCGCCTGGGTCACGAGGTTTTCGTCCAGTCCACAGCCGGTGACGGCATCGGTTTTTCCGACGCCATGTACGAAGCGGCCGGCGCGAAAATCCTGCCGGACGCGGCCGCCGTCTTCGAGCACGGCGAGCTGATCGTGAAGGTGAAGGAACCCCAGCCGTCGGAAACGGCGATGCTGAAACCGCACCACACGCTCTACACCTATCTCCACCTCGCCGCCGATGCGGTGCAGGCGGAAGGCCTGCGCAAGTCGGGCTGCCTGGCGATCGCCTATGAGACCGTCACCGACAATGATGGCCGCCTGCCCCTGCTGACGCCGATGAGCCAGGTTGCCGGGCGCATGTCTGTCTCCGTGGCGGCGCATTGCCTGATGAAGGCCCAGGGCGGCCGCGGCCTGATGCTGGGCGGCGTGCCCGGCGTGCTGCCGGCCAAGGTGGTGATCATCGGCGGCGGTGTCGCCGGCACCCATGCCGCCGAGATGGCCATCGGTGCCCGCGCCGACGTCACCGTCTTCGACCGCTCCAACAAGCGCCTGGCCGAGCTGGACGAACAGTTCTCCGGTGCCGTGAAGACCGCCTACTCCACCCAGGCTGCGCTGGAACAGGCCGTCAAGGAAGCCGATGTCGTCATCGGTGCCGTGCTGATCCCGGGCGCTGCCGCTCCCAAGCTGGTCACCCGCGCCATGCTGAAGGAGATGAAGGACGGTGCCGTGCTCGTCGACATCGCCATCGACCAGGGCGGCTGTTTCGAAACCTCCAAGGCCACCACGCACGATGACCCGACCTACATCATCGACAATGTGGTGCATTACTGCGTCGCCAACATGCCGGGCGCCTATGCCCGCACCTCGACCCTGGCGCTGAACAACGCCACCCTGCCCTTCGCCCTGGCGATCGCCAACAAGGGCGCCAAGGAAGCCATCAATGCCGATCCGCACCTGGCCCGCGGCCTCAACGTCGCCGGCGGCGAGATCTGCTACAAGCCGGTCGCCGACGATCTCGACCTGCCCTACGTCAAGCCGGACTGGCTGACCGCGATCTGATATTTCGCGAAACCAGGAAAATTCTCAGCGGGCGGAGCGTTTTTTGGCCTCCGCCCGTTTTCCTATCCGGTTGAATGGGATACGACGTCTTCTTGTCACATGAATCGGTCATTCAAGGCCGATGGGGAGGCCGCTTGGCGGCGTGAACGACAGGCGGGACGGGACGGTTGGCACGGTTTGATCTGGTAATCTTCGACTTTGACGGAACGCTCGCGGACAGCCTGACCTGGTTTCGCGGCGTGCTCGGCGACGTCGTCGACAAGCACGGCCTGACCCCGATCACCGAGGCCCGCGCCGAGGAATTGCGCGGCATGGCGCCCAAGGCGATCATGGATGCGCTGGACATTCCGACCTGGAAAATTCCCTTCATCGCCGCGGATGTCCGCGCCCGTGCCGCCGAGAATGTCGACCAGATCCATCTGTTTGACGGCATCCGCCGCATGATCGAACAGCTCGAGGCCGAGGGTGTGAAACTCGCCGTCGTCAGCTCCAATGGCGAGACAGCCGTGAAGGCCGTTCTGGGCGAAAAACTGTGTTCCCGTTTCGATATCTTCGCTTGCGGCGCTGCCCTGTTCGGCAAGGCTTCGGTCTTTCGAAAGGTGATCCGCAAGGCCGGCACCACGCCCCAGCGCACACTCAGCGTCGGCGACGAGGTTCGCGATATCGAGGCGGCCCGGGAAACCGGCTGCGTGGCGGGCGCTGTCAATTGGGGCTTTGCCACCGAGGCGGTTCTGGTCGCGCACGCGCCGGACGCCCTGTTCGCCGAGCCCGCCGATATCACCCGCTATACCCAGGAAGCCGCAGCCGCCCGACAGCGCCAGGCCTGAAGCGCTTGTCCCTGCCCGTGACGAAGACGGCGGCGCCAAGCGTCACCGACGCAAGCTCCAGAAATCAAATCCGTTTCTCCAGGCACGGAAACAGCAACCGCGTCGCCGTGTCCAAAACTTGTCCCCACCGCCTCACCCTCCCGTAAAATGCGTCCACATTCCGGTTGCAGCTGTGCACGGGCTGCCAGGAATGGGTGGCGCTGACACGGGTCCGGCCGGACCGCGTCTTAATCGGCTTCACTGGGTTGCAGACGGTCCGGACGGACACCGCAGACCCCAGAAAACAACCGACATCCCGAAAGGATCGTCTGCAATGTCCGCACCGCCAGCGCGCCAGCGCCTGGCGCAAAACTCGTGTCCGCTCCTCAGCACAAACGGGGGCGTCCGCCCCTTTTTTCTTCCCCAACGCGAGTTGGGGAAGTGGGCCGATGCGCAGCATCGGGTCGATGGGGCGCCGCCAAAGGCGGCGAGGCGACAGAGCGAGGTCTGAGGATCCCCCCTCCACCCCAGGCCCGTCCCAACCTTCCCGCTCACTCTCTCCTCAGCGGCACGTCCAGGCGCATCCAGGTCGCTGCGCGCCAGCCCCATTCCAACGGACCATAGCGGAACCGCCCGAACCACCAGGCCGCGAACACGGCCTGGGCCGCAAAGCCGGCCAGGCCCAGCAGCAGGGCCTGCGGTTGGCCGATGGTCGCGTGCAGGCCCAGGCCGAAACCGTAGAACACCGGGACGAACACCAGCGACTGGCCGACATAGAGCGTCAACGTCATCCGCCCCGGCGCCGCAAGCCAGCGCAAGCGCGGCCTCGCAGCGGTCTCATAGAGCTCGATGAAGAGCACGACCTGCACGGCCAGAAAGCCCAGATTGCCATAGCCCGAGACCAGCGTGTCCAACCAGACGCGGGTCATGGCCTGCGCCGCCCCGTCCGGCACCAAGGCTGCCAGGGCCGGTCCGCCGCGCCAGGCTGCCAGCATCACCAGACCGCCAGCCAGCAGGGCCAGCCGCCGTGCCATCACGAACCGTCCCGGCGCGCGAAACACGCCCAGCCGCCCCAGAATCAGGCCCAGGATGAACAGGCCACCCACCTGCCAGACCCGGCCGGTGTCGATGTAATAGTCCCACTTCACCCGGTTGCCGTCCGGCCAGTTGGCCGCCACCGCCTCGGCCAGGTTACCGCTGCCCAGAACCGCCAGGCCCGGATCGGTCCAGAAGCCCGGTTGGGACAATGCCCATTCGGCGCTGCCTGCGGCGGCGAAAACGCGATAGATCAAAAAGGGTTGCAGCATCATCAGCGCCGCCACGCCGACCAGCAGGGCATTCGAGCGCACCCGCTCGAACAGCAGCAGGCTCAACCCCAGCGGCGCCAGAACCTGCAGGATCTCGCCGCGATAGATCAGCCCGTGCGCCAGTCCGATCGCCAGCAACAGAGCCAGCCGCCAGACGAAGCGGGCCGTATAGTCCGTACCGCGCGCCCGCGCCCGGTCCATGATCAAAAAGAAGCTCAGCCCGAACAGAAGCGCAAACAGGGCAAAGGACTTGCCCGCGAACAGGCCGAAGACCAGCGTGTGCACCCAGCCCGGCTGCGGATCGAGCCAGTAGAGCTCGAACAATTCCACGCAATGGATGACAAACAGGCCGAACAGCGCGAACCCGCGCAGCGCATCCACCAGGTCCAGCCGCTGTGCCGCCGGCACTGCCAGGTTCTGTTCCGTGGAAAACGTCATCTCCGCCCCGCTGGTTTCTTGCCAGCAGGACGGAATTGACAACGTAAGTCAATATGACCGGATAAGCCTTAGCGGCAGAGCCGGGCCCGGGCCGTTTCGTATTCGATCTTCAACTGGTCGATATACTCGGCCGCCGGACGGATCTTCTTGACCGAGCCGACACCCTGGCCGGAACCCCAGATATCCTTCCAGGCCTTGGCCTTCGAGCCGCCACCGGAGCCGAAATCCATCTTCGACGGATCGCTTTCCGGCAGATCGTCCGGATCAAGCCCGGCATCAATGATGGACTTCTTCAGATAATTGCCGTGCACACCGGTGAACAGGTTGGTGTAGACGATGTCCTCGGCAGAACTGTCGACAATGCCCTGCTTGTAGGCCTGTTCGGCCCGCGCTTCCTCGGTCGCGATGAAGGCCGAGCCGATGTAGGCATAATCCGCGCCCATCGCCTGGGCCGCCAGGATGCCGCCTCCGGTCGAGATCGAGCCGGAACACAGAATCGGTCCGTCGAACCATTCCCGCGTTTCAGCGATGAAGCCGAAAGGCGACAGCGCGCCGGCATGACCGCCGGCACCGGCCGCGACACAGATCAGCCCGGTGGCGCCTTTTTCGATCGCCTTGTGCGCAAAGCGCTGGTTGATCACGTCATGCAGCGTGATCCCGCCCCAAGATTGGACCGCCTGGTTCACATCTTCACGCGCGCCGAGCGAGGTAATTACGACCGGCACACGGTATTTCTCACACAGGGCCATGTCTTCTTCCAGCCGCGCATTGGACCGGTGGACGATCTGGTTGACCGCAAATGGCGCTGCCGGCGCATCCGGATTGGCCCGGTTATAGCTCTCCAGCTCGGAGGTGATCTGGTCCAGCCACTCATCCAGCTGGCTGACCGGACGGGCATTGAGCGCCGGAAACGAGCCGACGATTCCCGCCTTGCACTGGGCCAGGACCAGGTCCGGATTGGAAATAATGAACAGCGGCGAGCCAAAAACCGGCAGGCGCAGCTTGCCCTTCAGGATATCGGGTTCGGCCATGAAACTCCCCTTATCGGTATCGACCAGAACTGCCTGCGCTTCTGGTGGCACAAGACAGATAAACAGCGTTCAGCGAACGTTAGAGGGAGCGGTATGGGATGTCGAGCGAGCGATGGCGTTACGTAAGCGGCAATTTGCGGCCCGGAGGTCTAGACCACCTCCCCATCCGGCGGCGCATCCACATGCGCCCACATGTACAGCGCCAGCCACGACCGGTAAGGCTTGAACCGTTCCGCCGTACGCACAGTTTTGCGGCGCTTCGAGGTCAGGCGTTCCAGCGTCTTGCGGGCGGCGACATCGCCGTCCGGCCAGATATCCTCTTCGCCGAAATAGAACATGTTCATCATGTCCGCTGTCCACTGACCCACGCCCCACATCGCCGTCAGTCGTTCCGTCCGCTCCGGCACGCTCAGCGCCCGCAGCTCATCCGCATCCAGCCCCAGCGTGCGATGCGTATCGGCAATGGCGATGATGGTCCTGGTCTTGGCATTGGACAGGCCGCAACCGCGCAAGCAGTCGAAATTGTCGGCGTGGAAATGGTCCAGCAGGGCCGTCTCGCCGGCGCTGGCTTCCACCCGCGCCCAGATCGCGGCCGCCGCCTTCACCGAGATCTGCTGCCCGGCAATTGCCCGGCAGAGATATTGCGGAAAGGGATGCGCGTCGCGCCGGGGAAACGCCAGCGGGCCCAGCCGGGACAGGGCGGCATGCAGATCCGGAAAATCAGCCTCGGCGGCTTCAAGCAGTCGGGTATGGACTTGACGATGCGGCATGCCCGCACGCTAGCCGCCTGCGGTGCACTTGCCCAGCGTGAAGCGCGCAGGAACAGCGCCCTGCACCCCCGTCTGGAGTCGAGGGGCCATCTCGGCCTACTGTGCAGCCGGGACAAGCGGCTTTGGGGAGCCCACATGAAACTCTTCCGGCTGATGAGCCAGATCCATCTCTGGCTGGGCGTGATTGTCGGTGTGCAGGTGATGATCTGGCTGGTCTCCGGACTGGTCATGGTGCTGTGGGACATCGAGACCGTGCGCGGCGAACATCTGCGCACCGCGCCGCAGGAGGCCGCAATCGACTGGTCGGCAGAGGCCCTGCCCCTGGATGCCATTCTGGCCACCCAGGACACACCGGTCCTCTCCGCCAGCACGGGCTGGATCGGTGGACAGCCGGTCTGGCGGCTGGAGACCGAAGCGGGGCCGCAAATGGTCGATGCCCGCACCGGCGCCGACCTCACCCCGGTTCCCGAAGACCTGGCCCGCGAGATCGCACTGATGCGCTATGCCGGAACGGGCACGCTGCAACAACAGGTCCTGGTCGATATCCCGCCACGTGAGGCCGGCCTGTCCGTGCCGGCCTGGCGGTTCGATTTCGGCCCGCAGGACCCGGCCACCCTCTACATCAACAGCCAGACCGGCGAACTGCGCGCCGTGCGCACCACGCTCTGGCGCGTCTTCGACTTCTTCTGGGGTCTGCACATCATGGACTGGTCGACGCGGGAAAACTTCAATTCCTGGTGGATCAAGATGTTCTCCGCCGTCGCCGTGGTGTTCGGCCTGGCCGGTCTGGTGCTGACCGTCTACCGGCTGAACTGGATGATGCCGCGCCGCCGGCGCAGCTGAGGCAGGCGGTCGCAGGGTCGACCTGTCGCATGGCCGCACGCTCGGTGCAGGGTTAGGACGCCGGACGTGTTTCGGAGTTTCCCATGCCCCAGCCATCCAGTCTCAAGCCGCACCGCTCGCTCGTCTTCGCAATCCCCGTCCTGGGCTGGATGCTGCGCGAGGTCGCAGACAATCCGGAACGGGCGGCCCTGCCCTTCATCATCAACCTCCTACTCGCCGTCATCCTGGCGACCTGGCTGATCGGTCCCGTCGTCATCATGGCCCTCGCCATGGCCCTGGTCCCGGTGGTTCTGGGGACGATCCTGCTGATGAGCGCGGACTTCGGCCGCTCGCTTTAAAGAGACAAAAAAGCGAAGACTGGCTTGCTGCCCGCAACCATGCGCCGCGTTTCATGTGAGCATCGACCCCAGCGCCCAACGCGGTGACAGGCTCGAATCGAGCGGAGCGGGAACAATCAAGAAATGGTGCGGGCGGCCGGACTTGAACCGGCACGGCCTAGCGGCCGGCAGATTTTAAGTCTGCTGCGTCTACCGATTCCGCCACGCCCGCGGCTGGTGCGCGGGCCGATCCTACACGCGTTCGCCGGGTGGGCCAGAGCGGGCGTCAGGGCTTTGTCACACCGTCGGAAATCTCCGCTGCGCGTTCGACCAGTTCGACAAACTCGGCCCGGTAGCCGAATTCATCCGCTCCCAGCGCGCCCGAGGCAATCTCGCCCACGCTTTGCCAAGTGAAGTCGTTGGCCAGATAGGGATCCCCGCGCAGCATCTGGGCAAAGCCGGCCACGGCGACCGAAAAGCGCACCTCGCCATCAGCGTCGGCAAAGCGCTCCACCGCGTCCGCATCGGTCACCGGGCGTTCCATCAGCAGGCTTTCATCCGCGCCGGGCTCCTTGTAGCGCAGGCGCACCAGGCCGTACTCGCCGGAGAGGGCCGGATCAGCCGCCGTCTGGCCGCCATAGCGCAGCGGGTCCATCAGCACGCCTTCAGTCCCCGGTGCCGCAATCTCGTAGATCGCGGTGACGGCATGGCCGGAGCCCACCTCGCCGGCATCGACCGCATCATTGTTGAAATCGGCCCGGTCCAGGAGGCGCGTCTCATAGCCGATCAGCCGGTATTCCGCGACACGGGCTGGATTGAACTCGACCTGGATCTTCACATCATTGGCGATCGGGAAGAGCGAGGAAAAACTCTCCTCCACCAGCATGCGGCGCGCTTCCTGGCGGCTGTCGATATAGCCCGCCGTGCCATTGCCGGCCTGGGCGATGGTCTGCATCAGCTGGTCATTGTAATTGCCCCGACCGAAGCCCATCACCGAGAGATAGATGCCGCTGTCACGCTGGCGGGCAACATAGTCTTCCAGGCTCTCATCGCGTGTCACGCCGACATTGAAATCACCATCGGTCAGCAGCATGACGCGATTGACCGCATCCGCGTCGAAATTCTGCCGGGCAAAATCATAGGCCAGGGCCAGACCGGCCCCGCCGGCGGTCGAACCGCCCGCGCGCAGATTGTCCAGTGCCCGGTGAATGGCCCGCGCATTGCGCGCCTCGGTCGGCTCCAGCACGGCACCGGCAGCGCCGGCATAGACCACGATGGCGACGGTATCATCCGGCTCCAGCTCATCGACCAGCATGTGCATGGCCTGCACCGCCAGCGGCAGCTTGTCCGGCGAATTCATCGAGCCGGAAACATCGATCAGGAAGACCAGATTGGCCCGCGGCCGCTCCTCCGGGATGATCTCGAAACCCTGGATGCCGACATGCATCAGCTGGGTGTTCGCATTCCACGGGTTGGGCATGACGGTGACATGTGTCGCGAAGGGCTCGTCCGGACCTGGCGGCAGCGCATAGTCATAGTCGAAATAATTGATCATCTCCTCGATGCGCACCGCATCGGAGGGCGGCTGGCGACCGTCCTCCAGCAGATAGTCGCGCACCACGGCATAGCTGGCCGTATCGACATCGATGGAGAAGGTGGAGACGGGTTCGTCGGCGGTTGAGATGACCGGATTGGCATCGGTGTCTTCATAGCGTTCGCGGTCTTGTGGTTCGGGCGGCATGAACCCCGGGTGACGGGCCTCTTCCTGAACCCGGCGCGACGCAGTCATGGTGAGCACATCCGCACTGCCATAGCTGGGTGATGCCAGTGCGGGCGGCGGTGGCGGCGCCTCGGATACCGCCTGCTCGACCCCGCCTTGCATGGTGGCTGAACAGCCGGCGACGGCCAGGCCGATGGCGCTGGCCAGCAAGAGTGCCCGTTTCATGGCATCTCCCCTTCCCTTGACGTCCCTCATCCGCAACCGTGTAAGCCAATCGGATCAGCGACAAGACGAAATCAGGGCGATTTGGGGGCCTCTCTATCCCGACGCGCACGAAGAAAGCGTCAAGGCTGAGAGGCACGGCCCGTGCCCTCACAAGACGCCCTTCCCCCTGGGGGGAAGGTGCCGCAAAGCGGCGGAAGAGGGGAATATCCCGGTGGCGCCAAGGCGGGCTCAACCCCGCCGTTCCCCCTCACCCCAACCCTCTCCCCAGGGAGAGGGCGTTCCACATGCGTTTGGGCCGACAACCCAGGCACACACCCCCGACTAATCCTCCGGATCAATCCGCGGTGTGTATCCCAGCCCCTGCACCAGATCGGCGATGGCATCGATGACCCGGCCCAGCGCCTTCTTGTCGGTCGAGCGGGCGACCAGGTGGGTGCCGCGTTTCACTTCGCCGGCCTTGACCTCGAGGAAATAGGGATAGGAGCCGATGGAGACCGAGGGGTATTCGTCCTGCAGTTCGCCCAGGGCTTCGGCGATTTCGCCTTCGCGCAGATTGTCGCCCTTCACCGAGCGCGAGAGCGTCACGGTTCCGGTTTCCAGGCGGTGGGCGATATCCTCAAGCATGCCGCGGCAGATGGCCGGGACACCGGCCATGGTGAAGACATTTTCGGTTTGAAAGCCCGGCGCGCCGGTGACCGGGTTTTTCACCAGCAAGGATCCGGACGGGATCCGGGCCATGCGTTTGCGGCTCTCGGTCAGCGGGGTCTTGGTCTTGGCATACCATTCCTCGATGATCGCCAGCGCGTCCTCGCGGACGTCGATGGTCATTCCGAAGGCCTTGGCGATCGCGTCCGCGGTGATGTCGTCATGGGTCGGGCCGATGCCGCCCGTGGTGAAGACGTAATCGGTCTTGGCGCGCAAGGTGTTGACGGCATTGACGATCTCGTCCTCGACATCCGGCACGACGCGGCATTCGGTGACATTGATCCCCAGCGGTGCCAGGAAGAGTGCGATCTGCTGCAGGTTCTTGTCCTGGGTCCGGCCGGACAGGACTTCATCCCCGATCAGCAGCACGGCTGCGGTGACCCGTTTTGCCTCGACCATGCAAATCACCCCTCAACTGAAACGCGAACCCGGGTATATGAGGCGAAAGCCGTGAAGTCCAAGCCATGATTTTTCCGACCGACCTCATCCCCGGCCGCCTGGTCAAGCGCTATAAGCGTTTCTTTGCCGATGTGACCCTGGAGACGGGGGAAACGGTGACGGCGCATTGTGCCAATACCGGTGCCATGACGGGCATCAAAGAGCCTGGGCTGAAGGTCTGGTTGTCGCGCTCGGACAACCCAAAGCGGAAGCTGAAATACACGTGGGAGCTGGTGGAAGCGGAGGGCACGATCATCGGCGCCCTGCCGAACACGGCCAATGCGCTGGCTGAAGAGGCGGTAAAGGCCGGCGTAATTTCCGAGCTGTCCGGATGTGAAAACCTGCGCCGTGAAGTGAAATACGGAGAAAATTCGCGGATCGACCTCCTGCTGGAGAGCGAAGGTCAACCGCCGTGCTGGGTTGAAGTGAAGAATGTGCACTGGCAACGCGGCCCCGGCATCGCCGAATTTCCCGACGGCGTGACCAGCCGCGGCGCCAAACACCTGGGTGAATTGTCCGCCCAGGTCGCCCGCGGTGACCGCGCGGTCCAGCTGTTTGTGGTGCAGCGGTCCGACTGTCACACCCTGCGTCCGGCGGAGGATGTCGATCCGGTCTATGCCCGGGCGCTGCGCGATGCGGCGGCGAGCGGGGTCGAGGTTCTGGCCTATGCCTGTGACGTGTCGCCGACCGGGATCACGATCACCCGGCCGATGAGGGTGGAGCTGGGATCATGAGCGGCACCGACTGGGACCTGCCCAGCCCCTATGTCCATCGAGTCACCGTCACCGAGGCGGCGATGGATGCCTTCGGGCATGCCAATAATGCCCGCTATCTGGAATGGGCCGACGAGGCGGCTTGGACGCACTGGTTCTCCAAGGGCTATTCCATGGAGGCCTGCGCGGAAGAGGATCGCGGCATCGCGATCATCCGCACCGAGGCGGACTATCTGGGCCATGTCCATGTCGGCGACGAACTGGATTGTGCGGTGTGGATCACCCGGTCCGACCAGCGACTGCGGGCAGAGCGTCGCTACCAGTTCCGGCGTGTCAGCGATGGCGCAACAGTGTTCCGGGCCCTGACAAAAGTCGTCTGTTTCCAACTTTCTACGGGCCGGCCGGCGCGGATGACGCCGATTTTCCGCGATCACTATCGCGTCCTGCCCGAAGTCGCAGCTGTACTTCAGGCTGCAGATTAAAGTCACTTAACATTGTTCGACCGCCCCGTGACCCTATAGTCCGCGGTGACTTTTACCTCATTGGGGGAGGCTTTCATGAAGTATCTGGTTCCGGCACTGGCCGGCCTGACACTGGCGGCATGCCAGGGTGACACGACGCAGACAGAGGCTCCGGACGCCTTCGTGCCGGATGTCAGCGCGACCAATATCGAGGCACATATCCGCTTCCTGGCGTCGGACTATCTGCAGGGCCGCGATGCCGGTTCGGCCGGCTATGAGATCGCCGCCAACTACGTCGCCGCGCAAATGCGCCTTCTGGGCCTGGAACCGGCCGGCGACAATGGCTCCTACTTCGCCGATGTGCCCATGCAGGACGTCACGGCGGACGCGGAATACAACCAGTTCATCCTCAATGGCGACACCTATGCCCAGGGCGAAGGCGTCATCATCTGGGCCAATCCCAGCGTTCTGGAAGCGGAAGTCACCGGCGAGCTGGTCTTTGTCGGCCATGGCGTGTCGGCGGCCAATCGCGGCCATGACGATTATGCCGACGTCGATGTGGACGGCAAGATCGTGGTGGTGATGGGCGGCGTGCCGAGCGGCGTGTTCGACGGTGTTTCCGAGGAGCGCGCGCACCACAATTCATCCACCACCAAGCGCGATGTTGCTGCCGCCCATGGCGCCATCGGCATGATCTCGATCACCGACTGGTCTGCCGAGCAGGCGGCCCAGTTCGCCCAGGGTTACGGGACGCGCCCCGCCGTGCGCCTGACCGCGGCGACCGGCCCGTCCGGCTATGACACCGTCCAGGTGACCGCCTCGGTGGGTGCCGACCTGGCCGCAGCCCTGTTCGAGGGCGCCGCGATGAGCCTGGCGGACGTCGAAGCTGCCATGTCGGCTGACGAACCGAGCTATCCGCGCTTTGATCTGGCCCAGACCGTTACCATGCGCCAGCGCACGCTGTCGGAACCCTTCACCGACCCCAATGTGGTCGGCATGATCCGCGGTTCGGACCCGGAACTGGCCGACGAGATCGTCGTGCTCACCGCGCACCTGGACCATATCGGTGCCGTCAATGACAGCATGCGCGCCTCGGGGGCCTGCCGCACCACCGATGACAGCGACACGATCTGCAATGGCGCCGTGGACAATGCTTCCGGCGTGTCGGTGATGCTGGAAACGGCACGCACCTTCCTGGCGGAAGGCACGCCGCGCCGGTCCGTCCTGTTTGTGGCTTTGGCCGCCGAGGAGAAGGGTCTGCTGGGTTCCGAGCATTTTGCCCGCAACCCCACCGTCCCGGCCGAACAG
Source organism: uncultured Maricaulis sp. (assembly GCA_965242785.1). Lineage (GTDB taxonomy): Bacteria > Pseudomonadota > Alphaproteobacteria > Caulobacterales > Maricaulaceae > Maricaulis. The sequence goes on along the minus strand of CBDETA010000004.1, from coordinate 1,520,867 downwards.
ATCGTCGCCAACGTCAATCTGGACATGCCCGTCATCGTCTATGATTTCGCCGACGTCGTCGCCTTCGGGTCCAACCACTCCAATCTGGGCCCAATCGCCACCCGCGCCGCGGCCCGTCTGGACATCGCCGTCAGCGAGGACCCGCTGCCGGAACAATCGCTGTTCGTGCGCTCGGACCACTACAATTTCGTGCGCGAGGGCGTGCCGGCGCTGTTCCTGATGACCGGCTTTTCCTCGCCGGATCCGCGCTGGGACGAGGGTGAGGGCTTCATGGGCTTCCTCAACACCTATTACCACCGTCAGACCGACCAGCTGGACGGCGAGCTGGAGGTTCTCTTCGAGCAGGGCGCCAAGTTTGCCAACATCAACTACATGATCGCCCGCGAGATCGCGGACAGCGATGAACGCCCGGCCTGGAACGAAGACAGCTTCTTTGGAAACCTGTTTGGCAGCGACACCGAATAGGCCTTCCCGACCAGCGACATGAAAATGCAGGCGCGCGCCGTTCCCAACGGCGCGCGCTTTTGTATATATGGGTTTCAGGAGGGCACTGGATTTGACGACTGCCTATGACATCGTGACCGACGAGACCGCCGCTTCCGCCCCGCGGGACGGGCGTATCAAGCTGCATGGACCGGAGGGTTTTGCCGGCATGCGCAAGGCCGGGCGCCTGGCGGCGGAAATTCTGGACATGCTGACCGGCGAAGTCGCCCCGGGTGTCACCACGGAACATCTGGACAATCTGGCCCGGCAATACGCCTTCGATCACGGCTCGGTTCCGGCAACGCTGTTCTATCGCGGCTACCGGCACTCGCTGTGCACCTCGATCAACCACGTGGTCTGCCACGGCATTCCCGGCCCCAAACCGCTGCGCCATGGCGATATCGTCAATATCGACGTCACCGTCATCGTGGATGGCTGGCATGGCGATACCAGCCGCATGTACACGGTCGGCGAGCCGAAGCGGAAAGCCGAGATCCTGATCGACACGACCTATGAGGCCATGATGGCCGGCATTGATGCGATCAAGCCGGGCGTCACCCTGGGCACGATCGGTGCCATCATCCAGGAATACGCCGAATCCCGTCGCTGCTCGATCGTGCGCGATTTCTGCGGCCACGGCCTGGGCCAGAATTTCCATGACAGCCCGAACGTGCTGCATTTCGGCGAGCATGGCGAAGGCCCCGAGCTGAAGCCGGGCATGTTCTTCACCGTCGAACCCATGCTGAACTTGGGCCGGCCTGACGTGAAAGTGCTCTCGGACGGCTGGACCGCGGTCACCCGCGACAAGTCGCTCTCGGCCCAGTTCGAACACTCGGTCGGCGTCACCGAGGACGGGGTGGAGATTTTCACCGCCTCGCCCAAGGGCCTGCACAAGCCTCCCTATACCGGCTGACCGGCTGGCGGCTTGCCTGACGGATCTGACCGGGCCTTCGCACTGTCCGGTCCGCCCAGTCGGCTGGAGAGCTCGGCCACCAGCGCGATGAGCCGGCGGCGCGCCCAGTGCAAGGCCAGGCGCTCGCCAGCCAGCCCGAACACGCCAAAACCGGCCAGCCCGGCCAGACCGGTCGCGGCGCTCCGCCAGACCGTCCAGCCGGCATCGCCGGGCCAGGCGATGACCGCCAGTCCGGTCGCCAGTACCAGTCCCGCCAGGGCGCTCACACGCGCCAGCTTGCAACCGCAAGCCAGGTAGGCCGCGTTGAGGCGGCCCTCCAGCTCGGCCGCTGGAGACCCCGGCGGCAATCGCAGGGCGGAAAAGACCGGCGGACGCTGCAGGACCCGGTCCAGAGCCTCCGGACCGTCGACCACCAGCACGGACCCGCCGGTCCTCACCGCAAGACCGTCCAGGCCAGCCAGCCGACCAGCCCCACGATTGCGGCCAACCCGGCTGTCAGCCCGAAACTCATCCAGGGGCTGGGCGATCCGCAATGTTCGCCCGGCTGATGGTCATGCCCGTCATGGGGCGTGTCCTTCCCGTTCATTTGCGTTTCCATCGGCTTGGTGTCCTCTGCCATCGCTAGAAATAGACGCAGTGCCGGCTCGACCGCACCACGGCGATTTGCCAGTTGGTCAGGGTCGGCGCGCCGCTGGGTCCGAAGGGGCCCATCAGATTGGTCGGATCATTGTCCCGATGCCCCAGCAGGCAGGCATGCCCCAATTCGTGGGCGGCGGTGTCGTCCGAAGAGGTCGGCTCGACCACGACATAGTCCTGAGTGCCGGCCATCGAGCAGCCCACCACGGAGGGTGGCTGGATGTTGGGCATCACGAAAACGAACAACTCCCCGCCCGCGCCGACGATCCGGCGCCAATTGCTCTTGAAGCGGCACATATTGATCGCCAGCTGGAAGTATGACCCGGCCAGCCAGAGATCATTGAAGAAGCCGCCTGCGCCGCACTGGATATTGAGCGCCGCCTTCGGCGGCCGCAGTGTCGACATGCAATAGCCGGTAAAGCGCAGATCGATATTGCACAGCGTGTCATAGGCCCGGATGGCGTAGTCGACCTGCGGCTGCATCTGGGCCGGTGTCGCCAGCGGCACGCCGTCGATCACCGGGATGATCACGCCGAAATACATCTTCTTTCGCACCCGGATACCGATCAGGCTGCCGATCAGCTCCGGTATGCCCAACAGGCGCCAGAAGCCCTCGATCACCCAGTTCCAGATGGCGCGAATGAGACCACCGATAATGGGCAGGGCGAGGATCATGTTGATCACCCATCCCGCGACATCCAGCACGAAATTGACCACTTCGCAGACGACACGGACGACCCATTTTCCCACCGTCACGACGATCCAGCGGACCACCTTGACCAGGATGGTGACAAACCAGCAGACCAGCTTGTTCAGGCACAGCATCCACCACTTGCACTTCTCGTTTCGGCAGCGCTCTTCCTGCTTTTCCTCCCATTCCTCGATCGGCTTCTCGACCGTCTCTTCAATCCACTCGTGAATTTCCTTGCAGCTGCGTCCCATCGCCTGCCTCCCTTCAGCCTGCCCGGTTGCACGCTATCAGGTTTACACGCCATGGGTAATGAACAAAGTTATGCACGCTCGTGTTGAATGCCTTGGAGGCCATGCGAAATGCCGAAGCGACCGGCTGCCCTTCAGGACGACCGGCCGATGCCCGAAGCGCCGTCCTGGCAGGGGCATCGCCTGCGTCTGCGCGAACGGCTGGCTGAGACCGGTGGTCCGGGCCTGCATGACTACGAGCTGCTGGAACTCTACCTGTTCCGCTGCATCCCGCGGCGCGACGTCAAGCCGATCGCCAAGGCGCTGATCGCCCGTTTCGGCGATCTGGGAGGTGTCGCCTCCGCATCGCTGGAACAGCTCACCACGATCCCCGGCGTCTCGGACAAGACCGCTGCCGAGCTCAAGCTGATCAAGGCCCTCGCCGAACGCCTGGCCCGGGAACAGGTGATCGGCCGGCCGGCCATCGCCTCGTGGTCGGCGCTGATCAATTACTGCCGTACCGCCATGCAGCACGCCACCACCGAACAATTCCGCGTCCTCTTCCTGGACCGCAAGAACAAGCTGATCGCCGACGAAGTGCTGGGCGAAGGCACGATCGACCACGCCCCGGTCTATCCGCGCGAAGTGGTCAAGCGCGCCCTCGCCCATGAGAGCTCGGCCATCATCCTGGTGCACAACCACCCTTCCGGCGACGCCACCCCCAGCCAGGCCGATATCGAGATGACCCGGAACCTGATGGACATCTGCAAACCCTTCGACATCGTGGTCCACGACCACCTGGTGATCGGCCGGGAGAACACGGCGAGCTTCAAGACGCTGGGATTGATGTGAAGAGGGCTTTCCCTTCCCCATAGGAGGAAGGTGCCGCGCAGCGGCGGATGAGGGGGGAATCCCGGTGGTGCCAGGATAGCCTCGGTCCCCGCCGTTCCCCCGCTCCCCAGCCCTCTCCCCAGGGAGAGGGAGCTCCAGCTGCGCTTATCTCAAACAGCGAAACTCGATTTCCCCGGAAACAACACCCTACCCCTTCGGCTCGATCGGCTGCCACAGCTCGATTTTCACGCCGTTGGGATCCATCACCCAGGCGAAGCGGCCATAGTCGAAATCCTGGGGGTCGCCCTCCAGCGGGACGCCCTTTTCCGCCAGGCGGGCCAGCATGCCGTCCATGTCGTCGATCATGAGATTGATCATGAAGGGCTTGGCCGAGGGGGCGAAGTATTCGCTTGTGTCCTTGAAGGCGGAGAAGATCGTCCGGGCGCCCTGGGGAAAGGCCTGGCCGCTGGCCGCGTGCAGGAAGTCCGCGCCGCCATAATCATTAATCGTCAGGCCCAGAGCGTCCTTGTACCAGGCCATCAGGCCCTCCGGATCCGCACTCTGGAAAAACACGCCACCGACACCGATCACATTGGCCATCACCCGTCTCCCCGATCCTGTTTCCGGTCCCGCTGCAAAAGGCGGTCGATCTTGCGCAGCATGGCCGGACGCGCCCGCGCCGACAAGAAGACCGAGGGAATCCGCGCGACATGCACCCGGTGCGCCTGGCCCTGACGCGCGCGGTCCGCCCCTGCGGCAATCACATTGCGGAATGTCTGCATCATCGGCCGGTCGAGCGCCCAGAGAACCTGGCCTCGGTGCTCGACCTGGTAATAGGCCTGGTCCGGCCAGACCAGCACGTGCGGGCTGCGGCGGGCGCAAGCGGGACAGTGCAATTCGCCCGACCAGTCGGCCACGGCCCGCCCCGGGGCTTCGCCGGCCCGCATGACCGGCAAGGGTTTGTCATGGCGCGTGCGGAACACCGCCTCTCCGCCGCAAGACGGGCAGGCCAGGCTGATCGGAGCCAGCAACAGGGGAAATTCATAAAGCGCGGTCATCGCGCCAGCCTAGCGCCTGCGGGGCCGCGCGCAATCGTGCAGAACGCTGGCCCGACGGGCTCATCCGACCACTGGACCTGCCGGTGCAATGCCTTAGCTTGCCGTTGGCAGCCATTGAGGGATCCCGATGCAGGACCGCGCCCATTATTTCACCCATCTGGAATGCTCGGAAACCGGCGAGCGTTACGAGGCGGACCAGCCGCACAATCTCTCGCGCGCCGGCAAGCCGCTTCTGGCGCGCTATGACCTGGACAAGATGAAGTCGGAGATCGACCGCGGCGCCGTCTGGGCCAGGCCGGGCGGGTTCTGGAAATGGCGCGAGCTGCTGCCGGTCAAGGATGACCGCCATATCTGCGCCCTGGGCGAGCTGGACACGCCGCTGATCGATGTGCCGGCGACGGGTCGGGCTTCGGGCGCCACGGGCCGGGTCTGGGTGAAGGATGAGGGCCGCCTGCCGACCGGCTCGTTCAAGGCCCGCGGCCTCGCCCTCGCGGTGGCCATGGCACACCGCTTTGGCATCAAGCGCCTGGCCATGCCGACCAATGGCAATGCCGGTGCCGCGATGTCGGCCTATGCCAGCCGCATGGGCATGGAAAGCTTCTGCTTTGCGCCGGAAGACACGCCGGAAATCAATCTGCGCGAAATGGCGCTGCAGGGCGCCAGGGTCTTCAAGGTCAACGGCTATATCCACCATTGCGGCGCCCTGGTGGGTGCGGGCAAGGACAAGATGGGCTGGTTCGATGTCTCGACCCTGAAAGAGCCCTACCGGATCGAGGGCAAGAAGACGATGGGCCTGGAACTCGCCGCCCAGCTGGGCTGGTGCCTGCCCGATGCCATCTTCTATCCCACCGGCGGCGGCACCGGCCTCATCGGCATGTGGAAGGCCTTCGACGAAATGGAAAAGCTCGGCTGGATCGGCCCGGAACGCCCGAAAATGTTCGCCGTCCAGGCCGAGGGCTGCGCCCCCATCGTCCGCGCCTGGGAAGCCGGTGAACACCACGCCGAGGAATGGCTGGACGCCCAGACCGCCGCGATGGGCATCCGCGTGCCCAAGGCGATCGGTGACTTCCTGATCCTGGACGCGGTGCGGGAAAGCGGCAGGGCGGCTGTGGCGGTGACCGAGGTGGCTATCGAAACCGCCCGCACGCGATGCGCAAGAGAAGACGGCCTCCTCCTCTGCCCCGAAGGCGCGGCGACCCTGGCGGCAATGGAAAAAGCCATGAATGACGGCCGCCTCGCCCGCGACGCCGAATGCGTCCTGTTCAACTGCGGCTCAGGCCTGAAATACGCCATGCCGGACGGCGCCGTCGCGCTGGACCGGCACAGCGCGGTGGATTGGGGGAGTTTTAAAGGCCGTAGAATTTAGAAGCAGCGGCGGCGATTAACCGCGTCGCAGTTGTCACCCCAATCTTCCAAGCTCCAGAGGCCGCCTTTTTTAGGTTTTCTGCAAGCCACTCTTGCGCACGACGCCCCAACGGACCGTCAGTATCAGAAGGTTGCTCCTCAGAGATGATGTTTGAAATTTCGGCTGCATCACTTTGAGGAATGCCAGCCCGCTCCAAACTATTCTGAAGACTAGCACGATCACCTACTCCGACCTGCGCGGCTATCGAATTATTGTCTCCGACACTGATAAGAGATCTATCCGCACTACCTAAGTTTCCTGCATTTCCATTGATTGTTTGATTATATATATTTGTCACAGTAGCCCCATGCGCTTCCGTTTTTTCGAAACTTGTTCCGCCGATTTCAATGCTAGTTGCTATAGGAACGTTTCGCTCCATTTTGAGCACTAATTCAAGAATCCGACTGCGGACCGCATGCTGGACCTCGGCAAAAGAAGCAGTTGAAACCTTACCTATCACGCTATTGCAAGCATAATCAGGGTAGATTTTACCCTGCAATATTGGAATGAGGTCGGCAGAGTTAATGTGCAATACACCAGAGCCTTCATTTGCTGACTTCAGAAGCTCGTCAATCGCCGCAGCGCTTTGCCGAAGCTTATAGTCTGCCCACTGGTCACCGGCCAGTTTACGTATCATGCTCGTTGGGATGGGAGCATTATTGATCCCGCTTCCAAACGGACCGGAAAAGGTGCCGGAATACGACACTCCCAACACTCGATAGCTGGGCACCTCGACCTCGTTTGGATACCCCTCCACTTCGTGCTTTACCCATTCCTCAAGATCAACACTGCCCAATTTGGCGGCAAGCAGTCTTAGTTTCAGCAGTATCGGTGCAATTGGAGTGTCTCCGGACACCACTTCCTTCTGTATATCCAACAATAAAGACATTGCTCGGCCCCCACGCCTCAACTCACGATAGTTTCGCCACAAGCTGAACCTGGTTGCATCCAGCGGCAATCCCCTTCTGCGCTTGGTGCTCTTGCATTTTTGTAGATATCGTCGCATCCCCCGCGCTTCAGCCCATGAACCGCGGAGCGCCGCCGATGATCCCCCGCTATACCCGTCCTGAAATGGCCGCCATCTGGTCGGACCAGAACAAGTACAAGATCTGGTACCTGATCGAAGCGCATGCGACGGAGAAGCTGGCCGAGCTGGGTGTGGTGCCGCAGTCGGCGGTCGAGGCTGTCTGGAAAGCCAAGGACGTCGAGTTTGATGTCGACCGGATCAATGAGATCGAGGCCGAGGTGAAGCATGATGTCATCGCCTTCCTCACCCATCTGGCCGAGCATGTCGGCGAGGAAAGCCGTTTCGTCCACCAGGGCCTGACCTCCTCGGATGTGCTGGACACCTGCCTGGCCGTGCAGCTGAAACAGTCCGCCGACCTGCTGCTGGAAGGCATGGACCGGGTGCTTGCGGCGCTGAAGGCGCGGGCGGAAGAGCACAAATACACCGCCTGTATCGGCCGCTCGCACGGCATCCATGCCGAGCCGACGACGATGGGCCTCAAGTTCGCGCGCTTTTATGCCGAGTTCGCCCGCAACCGCGAACGCCTGGTGCGCGCCCGCGAGGAGATCGCCACCTGCGCCATTTCCGGCGCCATCGGCACCTTTGCCAATATCGATCCGGCGGTGGAAGAACATGTCGCCAAGCAGATGGGCCTGACGGTGGAGCCGGTCTCCACCCAGGTCATCCCGCGCGACCGCCATGCCAACTACTTCGCCGTGCTGGGCCTGATCGCCTCGGCGATCGAGAATATCGCCGTCGAGGTGCGCCACCTGCAGCGGTCCGAAGTGCGCGAGGCGCAGGAGTATTTCTCCCCGGGCCAAAAGGGCTCGTCGGCCATGCCGCACAAGCGCAATCCGATCCTGACGGAAAACCTCACCGGCCAGGCCCGCCTGGTGCGCTCGGCTGTCGTGCCGGCCATGGAGAATGTGGCGCTGTGGCACGAGCGCGACATCTCCCACTCCTCGGTCGAGCGCGGCATCGGTCCGGACGCCAATGTGCACCTGGACTTCGCCCTACACCGCACCGCCGGCATGATCGAGAAGCTGATCGTCCATGCCGACCGCTGCCAGGAAAACCTCAACGCCTATGGCGGCATCCACAATTCCCAGCGCGTCCTGCTAGCGCTGACCCAGGCCGGCGCCTCGCGCGAGGACAGCTATCGCCTGGTCCAGCGCAACGGCATGAAGACCTGGGATGAGGGCGGCATGCTGGTCGACCACCTCAAGGCCGATGAAGGCGTCACGGCGCTGCTGTCGGACGAGCAGATCGAGGCCTGTTTCGACGAGGCCTACCACATGAAGCATGTGGACACGATTTTCCGGCGGGTGTTTGGCTGAGGTGTGACACGCCCCGTCAATCGCCCCGCCGTCATCCTGACGAAAGTCAGGACCCAGACCGGCCGCCGGACTGGGTCCCAGCTTTCGCTGGGATGACGTATGAGATTTGCCGACATGCGAGCCCCGGCTCGCAATCATCGATAATTCGCTTGTCAGCCAGCCAGCCGTATCCGGTTTTCCAGCTCAAGGGTGGAACCGCGAAGCGGCGCCTGCGGCGCCCTTGACCTGGAAAACCGGATACGGCCCCTTCTCGGCAAGCGAACAATGGCGTGGAGAGACACGAAACGTGCCCCCTCCAGACTCCCCCTTCTCCCTGGGGCTGAGGAGCCAAAGGACAGTCCGGGGGACTGTCCGACGCGACGAAGGGTGCCCCGAAGGGGCGGATGAGGGGGAAATCCCGGTGGTGCCAGGTCAGGCTCAACCTCGTCATTCCCCCGCTCCCCAGCCCTCTCCCCGGGGAGAGGGAGCTCTGCTGGTGCCGGGCGCGAACAAGCGAGACTATTTGTAAGTTGCGCCCGGCCGGTCACCGCCTAATCTTCCGCCATGGCCAAGACACACCCCCATATCGACGACCGCATCCGCGCCTTCATCGAGAAGCAGAAGATGTTCTTTGTCGCCACCGCCCCGTCCGGTGACGACGGGCATGTGAACCTGTCGCCCAAGGGCTATGACAGTTTCCGCATCCTGGGTCCCAATGAGGTCGCCTATCTGGATCTGGGCGGTTCGGGCATCGAGACGCTGGCGCATGTGCGCCAGAACGGGCGCATCACCTTCATGTTCTGCGCTTTTGAGGGCGCGCCCAACATCCTGCGCCTCTATGGCCGGGCAGAAGCCGTGTCTTTTGACGAGCCGGGCTTTGCCGACAAGCTCGCCCTCTTCCCGGACTTTCCCAAGGCGCGCTCCGTCTTCACCGCGAAGATCGACCGCATACAGGACAGTTGCGGCTGGGGCGTGCCCTTCTACGACTTCGCCGGCGAGCGCGACCAGCTGGTCCGCGTCAACGCCCACCGCAGCGAGGAGGAATGGCGCGGCCGCCGCTACGAGGCCAATGCGGTCAGCATTGACGGCCTGCCGGGCCTGTCCCGGCCGGATGCGGCGGAATAGCTGACGCAGGCGTGATCGCGCCGGGGGCTGACCTCCGATCCGGATCGGCCTAGATGGCTGGCATCGCCAAGAGGAAAGTGTCCATGCGTATCGCCGCCCTGATCCTTGCCGCCCTCGCCCTCTTCCTGGGCCCCAATTTCGTGCGCGCCGCATGGGATGAGCCAGCCGCGACGGAGCCAGCAGGTTCCGGGCAGGCCGAACAGCCGCGCCTTGTCGCGGCGATGTTCCGCTCGTCCTGGTGTTCCGCCTGCCGCATCCTGGAGCCGCGCGTCGATGATGTCCGCACCGAATTCCAGAACGCCCCGATCGACTGGATCCGCTTCAACTTCACCTGGGGCGAACGCGACGGGCTGCGAGACCTGGCCGTCGCCGAAGGCATCGAGCCGCTTTATGACCAGTTTGCCGGCTCCACCGGATTTCTAGTCCTGATGGACCGCGACAGCGGCCAGGTCTTCGAGATCATCACCATGCGCTATGGCCGCGCGGAAATCCGCGAGGCGCTGGAGCGCTGGCAGATCGTGGTGGAACGGCTGGAGAGCGTGGAAGGGTAGGCCTCTGCGCGGCCGCGCTGACCCCGCCCAAGAAAAAAGCCCCGGCATGACCGGGGCTTCTTCATTCCGCGATGGGGCGCGTGATCAGCCCTGGGCCTGGATCTGCTGGCGCGCGGTGGCGAGCAGTTCGTCCATCTGCTTGCGCAGGAGGTGGTCGGAGATCTCGACACCCTTGGCATCGAAATCCTTGCGCACCTTGCGGAAGACGTCGTCATCGCCGGCTTCCTCGAAGTCTGCGACGACGACGGATTTGGCGTATTCGGCAGCGGCTTCACCGTCCAGGCCCATCTGTTCGGCAGCCCACAGGCCCAACAGCTTGTTGCGGCGGGCATTCGCCTTGAACTCGATCTCCTGATCGTGCGCGAACTTGTTTTCATAGCCTTTTTCGCGATCGTCCAGACCCGACATGGGTGCCTCCTTGGCGATGGGTTGTTTGACGTTGTGACTAGCTTGCTGCGCAGGCTAAATCAATCTTTGACGCTGAACACAGTGCCCCACCGCGGCAAGACGTTGCAGAGGGACGCGTCACCCCGTATTTTCCCCCCTCGATGCGCGGTCCGGAACTCGATTCGGACCGCGCCGCGCTTTTTACCGGCCCCGGGCCTCGACCGCCCCGGGCCACCTGCCGGAGCGTCCGCCCATGTCCCGCCGCAAGATGATCTACGAAGGCAAGGCCAAGATCCTGTATGAAGGCCCCGAGCCGGGCACGCTGGTGCAGTATTTCAAGGACGACGCCACCGCCTTCAACGCCCAGAAGAAGGCGACGCTGGAGGGCAAGGGCGTCCTCAATAACCGCATTTCCGAATACATCATGCTGGGCCTGGGCCGGATCGGCATCCCGACCCATTTCATCAAGCGCCTGAACATGCGCGAGCAACTGGTGCGCCAGGTCGAGATCATCCCGCTGGAAGTGGTGGTGCGCAATGTCGCCGCCGGTTCGATCTCCACCCGCCTGGGCGTGCCGGAAGGCGAGCCGCTGCCGCGCTCGATCGTCGAATACTATTTCAAGAAGGACGAGCTGGGCGATCCGATGGTGTCGGAAGAGCACATCACCGCCTTCAACTGGGCCTCGACCCAGGAGATCGACGACATGATGGCCATGGCGCTGCGCATCAATGACTATCTGTGCGGCGTCTTCTCGGCCGTCGGCATCCGCCTGGTCGACTTCAAGCTTGAATTCGGCCGCTATTACGAAGGCGACATGGTGCGCACCGTGCTGGCCGACGAGATCAGCCCGGACAGCTGCCGCCTGTGGGATATGGAGAGCAATGAAAAGCTCGACAAGGACCGCTTCCGCCGCGATCTGGGCAATGTCACCGAAGCCTATGCCGAAGTCGCCAAACGCCTCGGCATCATGAAGGAACACGGCCAGGCTGCGGCCAATGGCGAAGGCCTGAAGTAAAGCGCTTCAGCGCTGGCAGGAACAGGGGCGCGGCCGGATGGCGGCGCCCTTTTTCTGTTCCGCCTTTCAGCATCCCGATTGTCATCCCGGCCTCCCGCTTTCTCAGGCATGGGTCCCCGATCTGCGCCCGGCTCAAGGCCGGGCATCCGTCGGGGATGACAATCGGAGAAAGGACTGTCGAGTGGAGCCAGCGAGCCCCGGCTCGCAAACATCCATAATTCGCTTGTCAGCCAGCCAGCCGTATCCGGTTTTCCAGCTCAAGGGTGAAACCGCGAAGCGGCGCCTCCGGCGCCCTTGACCTGGAAAACCGGATACGGCCCCTCTCGGCAAGCGAACTATGGTGGGGAAGGGCATCTAAGCTGCCCATCCTTCCCCTTGATGGGGACTGAGGAGCCCAAGGACATGCCGGCGGCATGTCCGACGCGACGAAGGGATCGCCGCGCAGCGGCGAAACGGAAGGGGTGAAAGCGCGAAGCGCTGCGAAGCAGGGTGGTGCCAAGTCGGGCTCAACCCCGCCGTCCCCCCGCTCCCCGGCCCTCTCCCCAGGGAGAGGGGGATATGAGCTGGGGTGGGATGGGATGAGGCAAGCTCCCCCCTCACGCCAGAGTGACCCCGCGGCACGGCGGCGTGTTGCGAGTTGATTGGCGTTGGGCGTTGTGGGGGCGCACATCTGGCGGGGTCAAAACGCGCACAGGAGCCTCGCATGACACGTCCCCTCCCCACTCGCCTGTTTCCCGGCCTTGTCTCCGCCTGCCTGCTCGCCCTGGCCAGTCCGGCCTTCGCCCAGGAGATGGATCACGGCATGATGGCCTCGACCGTCATGGGCGGGTTCGAGAACCAGGAATATGACATCCGCGGCTCCTGGCAGATCGAGACCCGCGCCGATGGCCGCTATCTCGTCCTGTCCGAGGACTTCCGCACCCGCCGCGCCCCGGATCTGAAAATCTTCCTCTCCACCGAAGCGGCGGAGGCGGTCACCTCGGACAATGCCACGCAGGGCCATTTCCTGGCGGCGCTGGAGACCCATCGCGGCGGCTCGCAGTACCGCCTGCCCGACGATCTGGACCTGTCGGCCTTCCGCTCGATCGTCATCCACTGCGAACGCTTTTCCAAGCTGTGGGGTGCCGGAACCCTCAACCTGTCCGCCGACAACCCGGACAGCATGGACGGCATGTAGCCCCACCGGACCTGCCTCCGAGCCCCCCCTGTCCCTGTACGGACCGGAGGCAGGTCCGCCCCTACTGACAAGGAAAAGACCGCCAACCGGGCCGGGTTGGCGGTCTTGTTGTTCCGGGACGAAAAAGCCTGCGGACTAGTCCGCCGCCTCAAGCTCCCGCTGGCGCACGTTCACGCTTCCCAGATGGGACTGGAAGAAGGGCACAATACGCTGAAGGGCCTCTGCGACGGCTTCCTCGTGGTCGTAGAGCTCGTAGTGAGACCAGTTCTCCAGCTCGACCAGCTGGCGGTCCGACGAGGCGGTGGCGCGGCCGTAAAGCTCCAGACCGTCGCGGTAGGCGCCGAATGCCCCGACCTTGCGCCCCACGACCGTCATCACCGGTTGGGTCAACAGGAGTTCGGCGTGTGCAAACGCGTCCCAGGCCAGGGTTTTCTGCGCGTGGGAGAACAGCATCCGGGTCGCGCCTCCCCGCTCCTGCCCGCGGGGTGTCTTGTAGTAGTCGGTCGCCTCGCACACATCGCGGTCGGTCAGACCGGCCGACCTGGCAGCCTCGGGGCTTGGCGGCAGCAGCTCATTGACCTGCAGGACACCGCCACGCGCTTCCGCCGTGCGCTGGGCAGCCATTGCTTGCAGCGCGCCCAGGGGATCGAACTCGCTGAAGCCTTCGCGGAACAACCGCCCCAGATTGACCGGCGTGACACCGACCACCGCCTTGATCCGCTTTTCGGTCAGGCTCGCATTGATGGCGTAGCCACCCCCGCCGCACACACCCAGCACGCCGATCCGGTCAGCATCGACATAGGGCAGGGTGACGGCATGATCGATGACCCGGCTGACGTCCTCGACCCGCTGCGTCGGATCCTCGATGAAGCGCGGGGAGCCGCCGCTTTCGCCCTGGAAGCTGGCATCAAAAGCGATGACCACGAAGCCTTGCCGGGCCAGCGCCTGGCCGTATACCGCACTGGAGGTTTGCTCCTTGCAGCTGCCGAACGGGTGTACCGCGATGATTGTGGGATAGGACGCCGACGGGTCGAATTTCGGCGGATGAAGGACAAGGGCCGAAATGTCCCAGGCCATGTCCGGGTTTTTGAATGTGATCTTTTCCATGTTTCACCTTTTGGGCTTGGAATCGGCCCCGGCAGCGCACGCGCGCTGCCGGATGTTGATCGGGACTACTCGGCCGGTTCGGCAATCTTGGCGGCGACCAGCGTCCGCTCGAAGAAGGCGGTCAGGTGTTCCACCGCTTCGGCGACTTCGGCCTTGCCGTCATAGAGATCCATGTGATTGGCCCCCTGGACGACGTGCATGGACTTGTCACGGCTGGCCGCACGCGCCAGCAGGTCGTCACTCATCCACTTGCTGCCGGCCACGCTGCCGGCGATCAGCAGCAGAGGCTGGGTCAGGAAGGCCTCGGCCTTGAAGAAGGCGTCATAGGTGATGATCTGGGTCAGGCTGCGGGCGGTCGCAAAGCCCGGTGCCGTGGGCTGCTCGGCCCGCGGCGTGTGATAGTATTCCCAGGCCTGGCGCAGTTCCTCATTCGGGGCGTCGGCCTCGTTGAGCGGCGCCAGCGGCATGGTCGCAACCGGATTGCCCGCTGCATCGGAGGTACGGGCATCCGTACCGGCCTGGATGTAAGGCAGCGCGTCGGCGTCCTTCACATTGTTGTCCCAGCCATTGCGGAACATCTGGCCGATATTGACCATCGACACCGTGCCCACGGACCGGATGCGGCGGTCATTGATGGCGGCATTGGCCGTGTATCCGGCACCGGCGCAGATTCCCATCGCCCCGATGCGGGTCTGGTCGACATAGGCCAGCGTGGTCAGGTAATCGATGACGGCGCTGACATCCTCGGTGCGGATGTGCGGATTTTCCAGCTGCCGCGGCGAACCGGTGCTTTCGCCCTGATAGGACGCGTCATAGGCGATCGTCACGAAGCCCTGTTCGGCCAGAAGCCGGGCATAGGTGCCGGCCGTCTGCTCCTTCACGCCACCGCCGGGGTGGGACACCACGATGGCCGGGTAGATGCGCGACTTGTCGAATTTCGGCGGCAGGTTCAGCACCGCTGCCAGTTTGATGTCCGCATTGTTCGAATTGGTGAAGCTGATCTTGCTCATGAGAGCCTCCTTGAGATGTCGGGCGCGGGATCACGGGGGGACGGGTTCCAATCGCCGCCGCCATGACTGGAAAGATGGACCTCGGATGGCTATAAATCTATGAGCAATAATTGATTGAATTAAGTAACAGGCTAATCAATGAGACGCGAAGACGTGGCCGACCTGGCCGCTTTTGCTGCCGTGGCCGAAACCCGCAGCTTCACCCGGGCCGCCCGCCAGCTGGGCATCACCCAGTCGGCCCTCAGCCAGATCATCCGCCGCCTGGAGGAACGCCTGGAAGTGCGCCTGCTGGCGCGCACCACACGCAGCGTCGCGCCGACCGAACACGGTGAATGGCTCCTGGCCTCGCTCCAGCCGATGCTGCGCGAACTGGATGAAAACCTCACCGAGCTCAGATCCCTCCGGGACAAACCGTCCGGCACGATCCGCATCACCTCGGTCGAGCACGCCGCCAAGACCGTGATCCTGCCGGCGCTGTCCGAGCTGTTGCCGGATCACCCCAACCTGTCGGTCGAAATCGTCGCCGACTACAGCCTCACCGATGTGGTGTCCGGTGGCTTCGACGCCGGCGTGCGGATCGGTGAGCAGGTCGCCAAGGACATGATCGCGGTGCGCATCAGTCCGGACATCGAAATGGCGGTCGTCGGCTCGCCCGGCTATATCAAACGGAGGGGCCGGCCAAGCCAGGCCGACGACGTGCTTGAGCATGCCTGTATCAATCTGCGCCTGCCGTCTGCGGAAACCGTCAACCCCTGGCGCCTGCTGCGCGACGGCCAGGAGGCGCGCTTTCAGGTCAATGGCTCCCTGGTCTTCAACACGGTGGACCTGATCCGCGATGCGGCACTGGACGGCCATGGCCTGGCCTATTTGCCGCTCGATCTGGTCGAGGGCGATCTGGTCCGTGGCCACCTCGTCCACGTTCTCAAGCGTGCCACGCCGCCCCTGCCCGGTTACCACCTCTACTATCCGACGCGGCGGCACTATTCCCCGGCCTTCAAGCTGCTGGTCGATACCTTGCGCTACCGGGCCTGAGCACTGACAAGCCCATCGACCCCGCGCGCCATTCTCCCTATAAGGCGCGCTCACAGCATCAAGGGATATCCATCATGGGATTCAAATGCGGCATCGTCGGTCTGCCCAATGTCGGCAAGTCGACCCTGTTCAACGCGCTCACCCAGACCGCGGCCGCGCAGGCTGCGAACTATCCCTTCTGCACGATCGAGCCGAATGTCGGTGATGTGGCCGTGCCCGAGCCGCGGCTGATGAAGCTGGCCGAGATTGCCGGTTCCAAGGAAGTGATCCCGGCGCGGATGAATTTCGTCGACATTGCCGGCCTGGTCGCCGGGGCGTCGAAGGGCGAAGGCCTGGGCAACCAGTTCCTGGCCAATATCCGCGAGACCGATGCGATCGCCTATGTGCTGCGCTGTTTCGATGATGACGACATCACCCACGTCAACAACAAGATCGACCCGCTGGCCGATCTGGAGACGGTCGAGACCGAGCTGATGCTGGCCGACATGGAGAGCCTGGACAAGCGCCGGGCCAATCTGGAGAAGAAGGCCAAGTCGGGTGACAAGGAGGCCAAGGCCGCCATCGCCCTGATCGAGCTGGCCCAGGAACAGCTGAACAATGGCAAGCCGGCGCGTTTTGCCGAGGTGCCCAAGGAAGAACGCAAGGCCTGGCGCGGCCTGCAGCTTCTGACCACCAAACCGGTCCTGTTCATCGCCAATGTCGACGAAGATTCGGCGGCCACCGGCAATGCCTATTCGGACATCGTGATGAAGCGGGCCGAGGAAGAAGGCGCCCAGGCGGTGGTGATCTCGGCCAAGATCGAGGCCGAGCTGGCGCTGCTGGAAGACGAGGAACGGGCCGAATACCTGGAAACGCTGGGTCTGGAAGAGGCCGGTCTCGATCGCCTGATCCACACCGGCTACACGCTGTTGGGCCTGCAGACCTATTTCACCGCCGGTCCGAAGGAAGCCCGCGCCTGGACGATCCGCGAAGGCTGGACCGCGCCCCAGGCCGCCGGCGTCATCCACGGCGATTTCGAGAAGGGCTTCATCCGCGCCGAGACCATCGCCTATGACGACTATGTCGCCTGCGGCGGCGAAAGCGCGGCCAAGGAAGCCGGCAAGATGCGCGCGGAAGGCAAGGACTACATCGTCAAGGACGGCGATGTGATGCATTTCCGGTTCAATGTGTGAGTCTGATCATCCTCGCCCTTGATGGGCGAGGGGGACCGCTGCGCGAGCAGCGGTGGAGTGGGTGGGGGCGAGGTCTATCCAAGCTGGCCTCGACCGGGATTCGAAGCGCTTCGCGCTTTCACCCCTTCCGACCCGGCGCTGCGCGCCGGCCCACCTTCCCCGTCAAGGGGAAGGATGACAGAGCCTGCGCCAACCCGCCGCATCGCGTCTTCTGCCATCAGCCCCTAACTAGCGCCCATGTCCTCGCCCCAGCCGCCCCGTGTCACTGAAGCCCGTGAAGCCGCCCGTGCCGAGGCGGCGGCGATGGGGATTACGGCGGCGATGGTCAGTGATCTCGTCGACACGTTTTACGGCCATGTCCGCGACGACGACATGCTGGGTCCGGTCTTCGCCCGGGCGATTGGCGGCGACTGGGCGCCGCACCTGGCGACGATGAAACGCTTCTGGTCTGCCCTGGTCTTCCATGATGGCGGCTATTCGGGACGGCCCATGCCGGCGCACATGAAGCTGAAGGCCGAGATCTCGCCGGCGCATTTCGAACGCTGGCTGGCCCTGTTCGCGAAAACGCTGGAGGAGATCGGGGCCGGCGAGGCCGCCAAGGCCGCTTTTCTGGGCCGCGCCGAGCGCATTGCCGGCAGTTTCCAGCTGCATCTTTTCTACACGCCATACGAATAAGCCGGGGCCGGCATGCAAGTCCGGCCCTTGCACTTTGCGGTTCGAGGGCGCATTTGGGGAAGGAGCGCTATCCTGCGCCCGCCCCCGGAGATGGCCATGAGCACCCCGCAACCCCGCCTCGGCGAGGGCTTCCCCCTTTCGCTGACCGAACTGGTCGCCCTGCTCGTGGCGATGACAGCTGTCGTGGCCCTGGCCATCGACATGATGTTGCCGGCGCTGGACGATATTGCCGCCGATCTGGGCGTCACCACCGCCAATGACCAGCAATTCGTCATTTCCTCCTACCTCGCGGGTTTCGGGGCGGCGCAGCTGATCTACGGCCCGTTGTCGGACCGGTTCGGCCGCAAGCTGGTGATCCAGGCCTCGCTCGCCTTCTTCCTCCTGACCACGCTGGTCTGCACCTTCTCGCCCTCCTATGACCTCCTGCTGATGGCGCGCTTCTTCCAGGGCGCCGCGGCGGCGGCCTGCCGCGTGATCGCTGTCGCCATCGCCCGCGATGTCGCCTCCGGCCGCCGCATGGCCGAGGTGATGTCGATGGTGATGACCGCCTTCATGGCGGTGCCGGTGCTGGCGCCCTCGCTGGGCCAGATCATCCTGACCTTCGCGCCCTGGCGCTGGATCTTCGCCTTCCTGATCCTGTTCGGGGCGGGGCTGATGGTGTGGCTGCAGGTGCGCCTGCCGGAGACCCTGCACCCGGAATTCCGTGTGCCGCTGAAGCTGAAGACGATGGCGGCCGCCTTTGCCGAGACCGCCCGGCACCGGCTGATGGTGGGCTATACGCTGGCCGCCATGCCCTTCTTCGGCGGGCTCTATGGCTTCCTGGGCACATCACAGCAGGTCTTCGTCGACCATTTCGGCCTGACCGACAACCAGTTCCCGATCGCCTTTGCCGCCATTGCCGGCGGGATCGGCCTGACCAGCTATGCCAATTCGCGACTGGTGATGCGGATCGGCCAGCGCCGGCTGTCGCACTGGGCCCTGGTGGCCTTCACCACGATCAGCGCCGTGCATGCGCTGGTGCTGCTGGCCGGGATCGACAATCTCTGGGTCTTCCTGGTCCTGCTGGCAGCGGCCATGGCGTTTCTCGGCCTCATCGCCGCCAATTTCTCCGCCCTGGCGATGGAGCCGGTGGGTCATATCGCCGGCACGGCCTCGGCGACCTATGGCTTCCTGACCGGCGTCGTCGGCGCCCTGATCGGGGCCCAGATCGGCCAGATGTATGACGGCACCGCCCTGCCCCTGATCATCAGCCAAGCGGCGATGTCGGCACTCGCCCTGGCGCTGGTCTACTGGACCGAGCGCGGCAAGCTGTTTGCCGTGGTGGACGAGAGCGCAGAATAGACCGCAAACCCGGTTTACCCGCCGCGCGGCTACGGCCATCCTGCAGGTCAACATACCGGGAGGTCGAAGTGTCGTTTGAAACCATCCGCTACGCGGTCGAGGACCATATTGCCACGATCACGCTGAACCGGCCGCACCGGCTCAATGCCTTCACCCTGGAGATGGGTGAGGAGATCATCTCCGCCTTCGACCTCAGCGATGCCGATGACGAGGTCCGCGCCGTCATTGTGACCGGTGAGCCGCCGGCCTTCTGCGCCGGGGCGGACCTCTCCACCGGCGCCGACACGTTCAACCGCGTTGCCGACGAGACCCAGAGCGGCACGTTCGACGACAATGATCCGAAATGGCGGGACAAGGGCGGCCGCGTCAATCTGCGCATCTGGCACAGCGCCAAGCCGGTGATCGGCGCCGTCAACGGCGCTGCCGTCGGCATTGGCGGCACGATGATCCTGCCCATGGATATCCGCCTGGCCTCCATGGACGCCAAATTCGCCTACCCCTTCGCCAAGCGCGGCATTGTCTGGGACGGTTGCGCCAGCTGGTTCCTGCCGCGCGTGGTGGGTATTTCCACCGCCATGGACTGGGGCCTGACCGGCCGCACCTTCACCGCCGCCGAGGCCTTCGAGAGCGGTCTTGTCGCCCGGGTCGTGCCGGCCGAGGACCTGATGGCAGAAGCGCGCGAACGGGCCCGCCTGATCGCGGACAAGTGCGCGCCGGTCTCGGTCTCCCTGATGCGCCGCATGGCCTGGCGCATGCTGGGCGCCGCCAGCCCCATGGACGCCCACCGCATCGAGACCAAGGGCATCCTGCACGCCGGCATGGGCCCGGACGCCAAGGAAGGCGTCATGTCCTTCCTGGAAAAACGCCAGCCGGACTTCCCGCTGAAAGTCTCCGAGGACCTGCCGCCGTGGTTTCCGTTCTGGGATCCGGAGGCGGATGAGTACTAGGAACGCCTTGGACGGGAGCTGCGCACCCCGGTTGGCGCGAACAACACCCCAAAGGCGAGATCGCAGTGGAGGATGGAAGGGGTGGTTTCGCGAAAAGATCGAGTGCTCGAAACCCGGTGTGTATCTCCGTTTGTTCCGTGCTCTCGAAGAGCCAAAGCCCTCGGGTCACACTCCCCGTAACTCAGTAGATGGAGCGTGAGATTCCCAATCTTCGAGTCGCCAGTTCGAATCTTGCCGAGGACGCCTTACTTTCCTGTCCGACCGGTAGCGTTAGTTGAACCGCTGGCCGAATAAGCTACCCGCTGGGGAATCATCAAGTTTCACAGGCAGAACAACGTCTTGCACATCGAAGTCGGCATCAAACCCGTCCGACGGTAACGCATCCGAATTCATAGTCACAAGATATTGGAAGCCGGCTTCCTCTGCTCGCGCCTTGCCGATCTGAATAGCCTTGGCCACCTGTCGTTCATCGACGCCGTCAAACAAGTGACTGTCGTGCACCAAGAAGCCTGGGCTTCGCCCTCTGCGAGACGCGATTATCGCCAGCATCATGTCGAAGCAAAATATCTGCATGTTGGTTATACCCCGACTACGATGGGCATCAATATGCACCTCAAATGTCGGCCCGTTCTCCGTTGCGTCGATGGTGAGACTTCCTGCCCGTTCTCGCTCATAGAGGGTTTCTGACAACTCCTCAAAAAGGACAATCGCTTCGTCGAGGGCGTCCGATTGTTCATGAAAATCTTGTCTCAGGCGCTCCTGAAGCTGTTTGCGCTCGATTTCGGCTTTTGTCTGTGAGCTCTCGAGTTTCTCAGCTGTCGATAGCTGCTGCCTAAGCGATTCCGCATCAGCTTGGAGGCGAGCATACTCGCTCTGGAGCATGGTGTATTGCTCCAGCGCCCCACCGCTGCTCAATATCTGCATGATTTCAGACCGCCGCCTTTCAAGCTGTCGCTTCTCAGAGTCCCTTTCGGCAATACGCTGTTCCGTGCGTTCTATTTCAGAACAGAGGTGGGACTTTCGATTTTCAATTATCGTGCGGTGGAAATCGATCGCTTCATCAAAACGTTTGGTGACTAGATCTGGAAGAATGACACCAGCCTCTCGATACATCGCATCTAGGTCGGAGAACTCCGGAGGCTTTTCTTCTTCAAGCGCATTCAAAAGCTGTTCAAGCAGCTGCCTATCTGCCGTATTCTCGTTGCCAAGTGTATTCATCTCCCGCGTCAGCCGCGCCGCCTCGCGTTCCATTTCTTGGTACTCGGGTACCACATTGAAGCTATCCAACTGACTACGTAGCTGACGGCTTTTGGAATCAGCGAGTGTTACTTGTGTTCGAAGCGACGCCGCTGTCCCACGGAAACCTGGGAGGACCCCGCTTCGCGCAGTTTTCTTCAATTCACGGATCGCCTTTTCTTGCTCTCTCAGCTCCTGAAAGCTCTGCGAAATCTTCCAATCCAAGCCAAGAAGGTAACTTACGGCCACATGCTGGTCCCAGGGCATCTGTTTTGATGACTGCATGAGGTGAGACGCGAACCCGCCGACGTCCTGCCGGCGAACAAAGTACGAGAACAGAGAGCGAAACGTGGGGGCAAACTTGCCCCGCTCCTCGGCCCGTTCGACAGGCAGGTCGAACATAAGTTCGCCCAGCACCGCCTTCCACTTCGTGTTGGATATTTTTTGATCGCCAGACTGTTTGTCTAAAGTTGGTTGGATGGGCCAGCCGGACGCATCCCCCGAGACATAAAGTTTGCCCGCATCTGCGCCGGATCGCTCAACTGAAATTCGCTGCTGCGCGAGGTCTAGATCGACACCAAAGGTCCAAGGAGCTAGCTCGTCAGTCCGAAATATACTTTCCTTACCTGCGCTACCACCGAACAAGAAGTGTATCAGCTCGATCAAGCTGGTTTTTCCAGCTCCGTTTCTCGTTTGCTTGTCTGAGGCTACGGCATGCTTGTCCGCGAGAAGGATGTTCAATCCAGCCTTAAGCTGGATCTCCCGAAAGCCCTGTAGGTCACTAAAAATGCGGTACATCATCGCGGCACTCTCGCGATTTTCCCGCCTTTCACTTCCAGCGCTCCGATCGTGAACAGGAAGCTCACCGAAAGAACGAACCAGTCATAGGAGACCGGTGCCTTCCCAGCCTCTCGATCGCGCGATCTGGAAAACTCGTCCCAAATCCGGGACACCGTTTTTGAATCGCTCAAGATCGAAAGAATTTCGCCGCCAATGGATATCAAGGCGCGATCAGACCGTAGATGTTTCGTAGGAAGTATCATGGCACCAACGCCCAAGCGAGCAGCGCGTCACTTTCGTCGGGGTCTTCGAAGATGTCACAGCGATCAAAAAAGTAGGTGATGACGGCGAGGATTGCCGCAGCATGATTGCTGCTGCCAGCACTTCCCCACCCAGCAAATCGTTGGAGCTCAACTAGAATTTCATTGGAATGCCATCCGCCATCTACAAGCATTTCGTATTGCGTTTGCAGAGCCTTGGCGATCTTGTCGCCGATAGTCGGGTCGTGGTGCTGGGCGAAGTACTCTTCGACCAAGCGAACCCTTCGCCGCCCTAAGCGTAAGAACTCGGCAGAGTCATCATCTAGCGAATTTTTTTCCAGTTTCGACACGGATGGTGGCGTCATGCTGACCACTGACGGGTCGGCTTCACCCTTCGCAATTTGGTTCACTACCGGCCGCAGCTCCTCGAAGCCAAGCTGATCGATCGTCATGGCCGTCGGTGGATGGCCAAACAGTTCAACAAGCGCTTGATCTGGCAACCTGTCAAACACGCTTCGAACCTGTGGCCACGCCCATTCGCCAATCATAATATCCGGATGCGCGTTGTTAAGGTCATCGAGCACCTGCACAACAGCGGCTGTCAGTCCGTCCTTGTCGTTGTGGACGAACTGCCACTCGCGCATCTTGTCACCCCAGTGCTCCAGGGCGCCAAAGAAGTCCTCTTTTATCTTCGCGATAACCTTCGCCTCTTTCATTGAGGCCGGACCGTAGCACTGGAAGACACAGCGAGTGCTCGGCAGATAGCCATCACACTTCAAATCACCGCTCTTGCCATACGGCTTCACTTTATTGAAGTCGCCCGCGTATGCGTTCTGCATCACGTCCGCAAAAAGGTCTTGAAATTGGGTCCCAGTGGAAGTCACCCAACGAATTCGGAACGCCTGAAGCGTAAACAGCTTCCCAATACTGTCCACTACTCCCCCCGGGACTCACCGTTAGGCTAAAACTTTGGCCTATTTTTTGTCCCTACACAACCTATAATTTGCCAAGCGAACGAAAACACACACCAATTTTGTCGTTGATGAGTTCGTCAAAATGCGACGAACGGAACTTAGGACACATTCAGTACGCAAGAGGTCAAAACAGACAAAATTGTCCACGCTCGCTCCTGCCTAGCACGCTCTACCCAACTCATCGATTGCCAGAATGTCGCGCGGGGACGCGGATTCTTAGAACAAGATGCGTGTCCCGTTTGTTCCTTCTCGGTCAGCCCTCATCCAGCGCCAACAGCTCGCCTGCCGCCACCTTCACCGCATCCCCGCCCATCATCAGCTCGCTGAGGCGACCGGCCTCGATGCGCAGGCGCAGGCGGATCAGGCTGGGGCGGCCCATTTCGAGGCCCTGGTAGAGCACCACGCCGTGTTCGCCATCGCCCAGGCCGGTCTGTTCGGCGATCAGGCCGGAGAAGGCTGCGGCCGCGCCGCCCGTGGCGGGGTCTTCGGCGATGCCCAGATGCGGACCGAACATGCGCACGCGCCAGTCGGTGGTGTGTTCGGTCGCGACCGCCTTGGCGACGACATAGGCGCAGACCGGATCCTCACCGCCGAACACGGTCTCGAACACGGCCTGATTGACCCGGATGCGTTCCAGCACCGAGGCGTCGCGCACCGGCACGATGGCGAAGGGCACGCCGGCCGACCAGAGGCCGCCGCGCACCGGCGTGTCCAGCAGGTCTCCGGTTGCCAGGCCCAGCGCTTCGGCGATGCCGGCAAAGTCCGGCAGTTCGCCCACCTGTTCCGGCATGCGCGGCGCAAAGAAGCGCGCCGATCCGTAGCGGCGCGTATTGACCCGGCCATCGGCCGTGATGTCGCCGACGGTCTCTTCCAGCACGAAGCGACGGCGCTCGCCCTCGCCTGCACCGCTGTCCAGCGTCAGGGCCACGGTGGCGCCCACGGTGGGATGGCCGGCAAAGGGCAGCTCGCTGGTCGGGGTGAAGATGCGCAGGCCGTAATCGGCATCGCGGCCGCGCGGCTCGGTGATGAACACCGTCTCGGAGAGGTTGAACTCGGCCGCGATGGCCTGCATCGCGGCATCGTCCAGCCCGTCGGCCCCGTAGACGACGGCCAGCGGATTGCCGGCCAGGGCAGTGTCGGTGAAGACGTCGAAAATCTCGTAGCGCAGCGGCATCGGCCTACTCCTCGTCGGCCTCTTCCAGGTCCTCGTCGGTCAGCGCGCCATCGACCCGCCAGCCATAGCCATCCCCCTGTGCCAGAAGGTCGGCCAGCCAGGGCAGCAAGGTCAAAAGCTTCTCTTCCAGCGTGAAGGGCGGGTTGACGATGACCACGCCGGCGCCCGCCAGCTTGCCCTCGCTGGCCAGGTCGCGCACCCACAGATCGGCGCGCAGGATCTTTTCCGGCTCCAGGCCCTGATCGGCGATCAGCCATTCGGCCAGGCCGTTGTCGAAGCGGTCGGCGGCCCAGAGATTTTTCAGCGAGCGCCAGAAGATATAGGTGCCGGTCGGCCAGAGTTTCAGCGAACCGGTGATCGCCTCGGCCATGTGGGCCAGCTCGTCCTTGTCCTCGAAGGGCGGATCGATCAGCACCAGGCCGCGCTTTTCCTTCGGCGGCAGCAGGGATTTCAGCGCCTTGTAGCCATCGCGGCGTTCCACCTTCACCCGCGCATCGCGGCGATAGCGGTTGTCCAGCGTCTGGCTGTCCTTCTCGTGCAGTTCGCACAGATGGATGCGGTCATCGCTGCGGGCCAGGCGGGCGGAGATTTCCGGCGAGCCGGGGTATTGCATCATGCCCTTGGGGTTCATCGCCCGGATGACGTCCAGATAGGGCGCCAGGACCTCGGCCACGGCCTCCGGCATGTCGGCTTCGAGCAGGCGGCCGACCCCGTCCTTCCATTCCGGCGAGCGCTGGGCCTCGCTGGCGGTGAGGTCATAGCCGCCGATGCCGGCATGCGTGTCGATGACACGGAAGGGCTTGGGCTTGGTCTTGAGATGGTCGAGGCAGAGCGCAAGCACACAATGCTTGAGCACGTCTGCAAAGTTTCCGGCGTGGAAAGCGTGGCGGTAATTCATGGCCGAGCCCTTAGCGCATTCCGCGTCCGCCCCCAAGAGGCTTGCACCTTGCCCCCTTCCCCACCGGCGGTCGCAACCCTAGTCTCCGGTCAAACACAATTCGGGGAACCACCATGTTCAGATTGCTTGCCACGGCCGTGATGGCCGCCAGTCTTTCGCTTCCCGCTCTCGCCCAGGGCGCGCCGGAGAGCGATGAACCGCGCAGCTATGAAAGCCGCGGCCAGGTCACCGTGAACGGTCAGCGCATCCGCTATACCGCCACCGCCGGCGAGACCTTCCTGCGCGATGCCGACGGCAATCCCACCGCGGCGATCTTCTCCACCACCTATATCGCCGACGGCACCACCGATCCGCGCACCCGCCCCGTCGCCTTCGTCTTCAATGGCGGTCCGGGCTCGGCCAGCCTGTGGCTGCACATGGGCGTCTTCGGACCCCAGCGCCTGTCCCTGCCGGACGCGGTGGATGACGGCGCGGCACCCTATGACATCGTCGAGAATGTCCACTCCATCCTCGACGTCGCCGATCTGGTCTTCGTCGATCCGGTCGGCACCGGCTGGAGCCGCGCCATCGGCGAGGCCGAGGGCGATGATTTCTGGGGCGTCAACGAGGATGCCGAGAGCCTGGCCCAGTTCATCCGCATCTGGCTGTCGGAAAACCGCCGCTGGAACTCGCCGAAATACCTTCTGGGCGAGAGCTATGGCACGCTGCGCATCGGCGCGCTGCTGAACCAGCTGGAAGGCAGCTATACCGATGTGGCGATCAATGGCGTCGCCCTGATCTCCACCGTGCTGGACTTTCGCTATGACGACACGTCGGACGGCAATGATATCGGCTATGTCGGCCTGATGCCGGGCTATGCGGCGACCGCCTGGTATCACGGCAAGGTCGACCGGTCCGCCTGGAACAATGATATCGAGGCCTTCCTCGCCGAGGCCCGCACCTTCGCCATCGAGGAATACATGCCGGCGCTGATGTATGGCGTGACCCTGCCGGCCGAGCGCGAGGCCCGCGTCATCGCCGAGCTTTCCCGCTTCACCGGCCTGAGCGAAAACTTCCTGCGCCGCGCCAACATGCGCGTCTCGCTGCAGCGCTTCCAGCGCGAGCTGCGCCGCGATGAGGGCCTGTCGGTCGGACGTCTGGACAGCCGTTTCACCGGCGTTGAAGTGGATGGTGTCGGCGACACGCCGGAGACCGATCCCAGCTTCTACGGCATCGACGGCTCCTTTACCGCCTCCATGCTGGACTATTTCGGCCGCACGCTGGGTGTCGACATCACCGACTATTATTCCACCATTGGCGGCGTGCGCGGCTGGAACTGGGATGCCGGCCGCTCGGGCAACAACAATTACATCAATGTCGCCCCGTGGATCGCCCGTGCCATGCGCCAGAATTCGGATCTCGAAGTGCTGGTCGCCCAGGGCTATTACGACCTGGCCACGCCCTTCTTTGCGGCCGAGCTGATGTTCAACCAGCCGGGCTTCGACCAGGACCGGGTCACCTTCACCTATTATGAAGCCGGCCACATGATGTACATCCACGAACCGTCCCTGGTGACCTTCAGCCAGGATGTCCGTGAACTGATTGCGAACTGAAGCCCGGCCTCATCGCCCTGACGGAACCCCCGAAACCCCGGTGCGGGGGTTTTCGTCAGCGCGGTCGCCGGGTCAGGTCACAGATTGCCGCCAGGCCTGTGATGAACAGGAAGGTGGCCGCGGCCGTATAGCCCGCCTGGGCCACGCTTTCGGGCAGGGGCATTGTGTGATTGGCATATTCCGCACCGGCAAGCAGGGCAAACAGGCCCCAGGGCCAGATCCGTCCCACAAGCCCCTTCGCCTCAGTCACCCGCAGATAAAGCCAAAACCCGCCGGCGAGTAAGGCCATCTCGACAGCCAGGGCGAGCGGGTAATGGTTCCACAGCCCCAGCCCCACTTCCGGCCCACCCGGCCAGAGCGGCAAATCCGGGACATGGACGATCAGATCCGTCAGCCAGTGCGAGAACACGGCCAGGCCGACGACCAGACCGCCCAGCCGCCTTTGCTGCCGCGCCCAGACCGCATAGATCAGGCCGGCCGCCAGCGACCAGGCCAGGGCGCCCGGCAGGGAATGCGTCAGCGGCATGTCATAGAGGTCCAGCGCGTTGGCGTCGGTAAAGCCCGGAACGATGCGGACATGCTCGATCCCGTGGGCGACAAACACGCCCCAGGCCACATCCACCAGCTGAACGGCGAGGAAGAGCACCCACAGGGGCACCGTTCTGGCGACCGCCTTGCCGGCAAGAGCCGGCCCGTAATGCCCGACAAACATGGCGGTCCTCCGGCCTATTCGCCCTCGTACGCCACCAGGCTGGAGACCGGCACGCCCAATTCCTCGATCCGTTTCGCTCCGCCCAGATCAGGCAGGTCGATGACAAAGGCGGCGCCCACCACGGTCGCACCGGCGCGCTGCAAGAGTTTGATCGAGGCTTCCGCCGTGCCGCCGGTGGCGATCAGATCGTCCACCAGCAACACCCGGTCGCCTTCCTGCACGGCATCGACATGGATCTCGATGGCGTCCTCGCCATATTCCAGCTCATAGGTTTCCCGGATCGTGCGATAGGGCAGCTTGCCCTTCTTGCGCACGGGCGTGAAACCCACCGACAGCTGGTGCGCCACCGCCCCGCCCAGGATGAAACCCCGGGCTTCGGTGCCCGCCACCCGGTCGATCTTGGCCCCGGCCCAAGGCTGGACCATGCGGTCGATCGCCATCCGGAACGCCCGGGCATCGCCGATCAGCGTCGTCACGTCACGGAACATGATGCCCGGCTTGGGATAGTCCGGAATGGTGCGGATGGCGGATTTCAGGTCCATGGCGTGTCGGTCCCTTGGCGCTCAGTTCGCGGGTTCATACGGGTTGGCTAGGGTTTCGGCGAGGCCCGCCGATTGCCAGTCCAGATAGTCTTTATCGGCCAGCAGGGCATCGCAATAGGCCTGGGCGTCCGCGTGCAGCGGAATGTCATAGCTGCGAAAGCGCACGGCCACCGGGGTAAAGAATGCGTCGGCAATGCTCCAGCGCCCGAACAGGAAGGGCCCGTCCACCGACCCCACATCGTGCCAGAGCGCTTGCAACGCCGCCACATCGGAGCGGGTCGCCTCGCTCAACGCAATCACCTGGGGCCGGCGCGCAACATCCATCGGGCATTGCTCGCGCAGGGCGGCAAAACCGGAATGCATGCGCGCCACCGCGGCCCGGGCCAGGGCACGGCGGCCCGGCTCATCCGGCCACAGGGTCGGCACCTGTTCGGCGGCCCATTCTGCAATCGCCAGCGAATCCCACATCACAGCTTCACTGAACGTCAGCGCCGGTACGGTCGCCCCCGGTGAAAGGGCCGCCAGGCGCGCTCGCGTGTCATCGTCGTAGAGCGGGATCAGGTCTTCACGGAAATCGATGCCGGCCTTGCGCAGCACCAGCCATGCCCGCAGGGACCAGCTGGAGAACCGCTTATTGCCGATGTGCAGGATCGGTTGGTCCATGGTCACATCTCGCGCAGTTCACGGGTGCGTGCCCGGGTCAGGCTGATCCGGCAATCCAGGCCGATCTCCTCGCGGGACTGGTCGGAAATGAACATCAATGCGCCGCGGCGGTCACACTCGGCATCCCGGTATTGCGACCAGGCCGCCTGGGCCGTGTCCAGCAGACGTTCGGCGCCAAACTGGCCACCGGAATCGAGGTCCGACATCGCGGCCTCCTCGCCGGCCGCCCGCACGGCCGCGGCCAGTTCATCCTCCGCCGCCGACAGCAGGTTGCGCAGGCAGGACCGGCGGGCACGCCAGTCGGTCAGATGCTCGGCACATTCGATGGCCGGTCGCGGCAATTCGACCGGACCAGGCTGAGCCGCCACCAGGCCGGCAGCCACCAGGAACACGGAAACCATGGAAAACACCCCTATCCTCTCGGTTCGCCTTTATGGACGAGCGAACCGGAGGGGAAAAGTCCTGTCAGCGCTGTTGGCGGCGGCTCTCGGCGAGAACCGCGCTCAGCGCATCCAGAAATTCACCGTTTACCAG
This sequence comes from uncultured Maricaulis sp., assembly GCA_965242785.1. Classification (GTDB taxonomy): domain Bacteria; phylum Pseudomonadota; class Alphaproteobacteria; order Caulobacterales; family Maricaulaceae; genus Maricaulis. The sequence continues at coordinate 1,491,397 of CBDETA010000004.1, read as the reverse complement.
CCGCGCCACGCCATATTCCTGGCCCTCTTCCTCGGCGAGGTAAAAGCGCCCGACATGCAGCGCGACGATGAAAGCCTCACCATTGATCTGGGTGACCAGCGGGGTGCCGGACAGACCGGCCCGGCTGGCGCAATCATGGAAGATCAGGGCCGGATCGCTGAGATGGTGCGGGCCGTCCGGCAAGCGGCAGTGTTCGCCATCCACCGGTCGGCGCAGGAAGGTCAGCGCGCCGTGCGCCTCGCCGGAAGCCGCCAGCACGCGCAGACGCCGCACGCCCTCGGGAAGGCGTTCGCGGGTCTGCAGGATGGCCCAGTCCTGGCTGAAGTCCGTCGCATCCCCCGCATGGGGCTTGCCCGCCGAAACCCCGGTGATATGGCCGACTTCCTCGGGGACGCCGCGCACCCGGCAATCGCGCTGACGGCCGGAAGCGAACAGGGCGTGGCGCGTGCCCAGAAGAATGTCGGTATCGGCGTCCGGATCCGGGTTTTGCAGCACGACCACCCGGCTGAGGAAGTGCTGTCCCGTCAGCGGGTCGCGGCACAACAGCTGCAGCACACCCTCGCGGGTGATGTCGTAGCGAATGTCGTCCAGGGGTTCATAGCGGATGGCCTCGCTGCCGGCCCAGGCTGGCAGCGACAGGCAGAGGCTCAACAGTCCGGACAGTCCGAGCATTCGCCATGTCATGCGCCCAGCCTAGCCAGTGCGCCCCTGAGCCGTCCAGTGACAATCAGGCGAGGTCGGAGGAAAACACGCGCGGCAGCAGACCGGACAGACGTGCCACAAGTTCAGCGTCACGCGCGCCGGGCGGCGTGATCAGCGCGGTGTCCAGCACCGTCTCGATTCCGTCGGGCGACGGGGTGCGGGGCGTGTGTGCCAGCTGCCCGGTCAGGCGCGCCAGCAGGCGTTTTGCCCGGGCCGTATTGTCCTGCATCACGCGCAGCACGGCGGCGACGTCGACGCTGGCCTCGTCGTCATGCCAGCAGTCATAATCGGTCACCATGGCCACCGAGGCGTAGGGCAACTCGGCTTCCCGGGCGAGGCGTGCCTCGGGCATGTTGGTCATGCCGATCACATCCATGCCCCATTGCCGGTAGAGCTCGCTTTCCGCGCGGGTGGAAAACTGCGGCCCCTCCATCACCAGATAGGTGCCGCCGCGCTGGACGGGGATGGCTTCGGCATCCGCGGCGTCCGCCGCCAGGCCGGCCAGGCGCGAACACACCGGCTGGGCCAGCGGTACATGCGCCACGCATCCGGGACCGAAAAAGCTGCGCGCCCGCCCGTCGGTGCGATCGACATACTGGTCGACCATGACGAAATGTCCCGGCGCCAGATGCTCGCGCAGCGAACCGCAGGCCGAGATCGACAGGAGGTCGGTGCAGCCGGCTATTTTCAGCGCTGCGATATTGGCCCGGAACGGGATGTCGGACGGCGGCAGGGCATGCCCGGTGCCATGGCGCGGCAGGAAGACCAGCTCGACCCCGTTCAATCGCCCGCGCGTCAGCGGCGCAGACGGTGCGCCCCAGGGCGTCTCGATGGCCTCCGAATGAACGTCTTCCAGCCCGTCCAGGGCGTAAAGGCCGGATCCGCCGATGATGCCGAGGGTCCAATGGGTCATGGTGTGCTTCCAAGCAAAAAGGCCGCGGACGATGTCGCCCGCGGCCTCTTGAATTCAATCCAGGCCAGTCGCCTAGTGCTTCACGTTCGCCCAGACCTGGCGGTAGGCCAGATAGACGAGCACGGCGAAGATGAAGAGGAAGACCAGCACCATGAAACCCATCTGCTTGCGGGTTTCCATGTGCGGGTCACCGGCCCAGACCAGGAAGGTGACGACATCCTCAGCCATCTGTTCGACCGAGGCTTCCGTCCCGTCGACATAGGTCACCATGCCTTCCGACAGCGGCGGTGCCATGGCGATGGCGCCGCCCTCGAAATACGGGTTGTAGTACTGGCCCGGCCCGAGTTCGCCGTCGTGCGGCGCTTCCTCATAGCCGGTCAGCAGGGCGTAGATGTAGTTGGCGCCGTTGTGACGGGCCTTGACGATCAGCGACAGGTCCGGCGGATAGGCGCCGCCATTGGAGGCGCGGGCCTGCTGCTCGTTGGCGAACGGTGCCGGGAAGGCATCGGACGGCAGACCGGCACGCTGGTACATGTCGCCGTCTTCATTCGGCTCCGGGTGCCAAACCTGGTAACCGGCCGCGATCTGCATCACCACCGGATTGTCGTTCGGGTTCGGAAACTGTTCCGATTCGAACGGGCCACCGCGCTGGCCCAGATTGCGGAAGCGCATCAGGTCCATGGAGTGACAGGAGGCACAGACTTCCTGGTAGACTTGGAAGCCGCGCTGCACGGCGGCGTCGTCGAACGTGCCGAACGGGCCGTCATGGTGCCAGTGGTGGGCGTGCGCGTGACGGGCCTCACCCTCCAGCGCCGAGGCGGCGCCGGTCAGGCCCAGAGCCACGAGGGCCGCGGCGAAAATACGGGTCATCGTCATGATCTCGTCGCTCCCTTAGGACTTGTCATTGCCGAGGACGGACGCCTCGATCGAGACCGGCCGTTCCTTCGGTTTCTCGATAATCCCGAGCACCGGCAGGATCACCACGAAGTAGGCGAAGTAGTACAGGGTCAGGAACTGGCCCAGATACAGGAACTTGAAGCCTTCCATGCCGAACACGTAGTCGTCCGGGTTCTTCGCACCGCACCAGCCAAGGCCCAGGGCGGTAATCACGAAGAAGATGAAGAACCAGCGGGTCAGCGGACGGTAGCGCATGGAGCGCACCTTGGACGTGTCCAGCCAGGGCAGGATGAACAGGATCGCAATGGCGCCGAACATGGCCAGCACGCCGCCCAGCTTGGCGTCAATCGGACCGATGTCGAACGTGACCGCCCGCAGGATCGCGTAGAAGGGCAGAAAATACCATTCAGGCACGATGTGCGCCGGCGTCGAGAGCGGGTTGGCCTCGATATAGTTGTCGGCATGGCCCAGCACGCCCGGCATGTAGAACACGAACAGGGCGAAGATCATCAGGTAGACGATGATCGCGAAGCCGTCCTTCACCGTGTAGTACGGGTGGAAGGGCAGCGCGTCCTTCTTCGGGTCCTTGATGTCGATCCCGGTCGGGTTGCCATTGCCCGGCACGTGCAGCGCCCAGATGTGCAGGCCGACCACGCCGGCGATCACGAAGGGCAGCAGGTAGTGCAGTGAGAAGAAGCGGTTCAGCGTGGCCTGGCCGACCGAGAAGCCGCCCCACAGCCATTCGCGGATCGCATCGCCGATGAAGGGCAGCGCACCGATCAGGTTGGTGATCACCATGGCACCCCAGTAGGACATCTGGCCCCACGGCAGCACATAGCCCATGAAGGCGGTCGCCATCATCAAGAGGTAGATGACCACACCGAGGATCCAGAGGACCTCGCGCGGCGCCTTGTAGGAGCCGTAATACAGGCCCCGGAACATGTGCAGGTAGACGGCCACGAAGAAGAAGCTGGCGCCATTGGCGTGCATCGACTGGATCAGCCAGCCGAAGGACACGTCGCGGGTGATGCGCTGGACGCTGTCAAAGGCCAGGTCCTCGTGCGCCACATAGTGCATGGCCAGCACGATGCCGGAGATGATCTGGATCATCAGGAAGACGGCGAGGATACCGCCGAACGTCCACCAGTAGTTCAGGTTCCGCGGGGTCGGGAAGTCAACGAAGCTGTCCCAGCCCAGACGGATGATGGGAAGACGGCGGTCGAGCCATTTCTCGATGCCGGTTGAAGGCTTGTACGTGGACGGTCCGCTCATGCCACTTCTCCCGTCGCGTCAAAGACTTGCCATCCGGCCAGGCCGGCTTCCTCCGGCGAAAGGCCGAGTTTCACGATGGTTTCGCTCTCGAAGAAATAGTCCGGGACCGGCAGGTTTTCCGGCGCCGGACCGCGACGGATCCGTGCAGACTTGTCGTAGTGCGAACCATGGCACGGGCAGTACCAGGCGTCATACTCGCCGCCCCGGCCCGTTTCCTGGCTCGTCGGCACGCAGCCCAGGTGGGTGCAGTTGCCCTTCACGATCAGGAATTCGGGACGCAGCGCCCGGTTCTGGTCATACGCCGGAGCGCCTTCCATGCCCGCATTCTCGTTGCGCGCATCCTCGTCCGGCAGACGGGAGAGTTCCACATCGCGCGCTTCGGCGATTTCCTCTTCCGTCCGGTGCCGGATGAACACCGGAGCGCCACGCCACATGACGGTCACTTCCGATCCCACCGGTATTTGGGAGACATCGACACGGATGGAGCCCAGCGCCAGCGTATCCGCTGCGGGGTTCATCTGATCGATAAACGGCCAGGCCACGAGACCGCCACCAACAGCGGCCGCGCCGCTGGCAGCGATATAGATGAAGTCGCGGCGGGTCGGTTCTTCACCGTGTCCGCCGGGCGCGCCGTTCTCTTTCGTCACGAGCCGACCTCTTCTCTTATCCTTTACGGACCCACGGGATGCGGGTCCTGCCCCAGAAACAATCGTCAAACTTAACAAACGCCAAACTTGACGTACCCGCGAAGGCGGGGTTTGACGCGGTATAAACTACTCCCGGACGCACTGACCAGTAGGCGGCGCAATGCCGCATGCACATGGACAGGCCCGGACTGTGCGCGGATTAGAATGCGGCTCGTATTTTTTCAACCAGATATTCCGCAAAATCTTGGGGGTTCCATGCGGGTGGCAGCCTGTTTCGGGGCCGGTCTGGACGTTGTGGAACCCTGCGCCTTTCCCCTGACGGACAAGGGCATTCGCAAGGCGGCGATGGACTATTCCGCTGCTATAACACCGGTCCGCCATGCCTCGTGGAGGGCTTATGCAGAAAGTCCGCAGAGCCGGTCGGGCCGACTCGTCCTGTTCACGACAAAGGGCGCAACCAATCTGTGGGAATTCGCCTTCCAGCCCGGCGACCGACTGCTTTTCGGCCGCGAAAGTGCCGGCGTTCCCGACGACATCCACGACGCGGCGGATTGTCGCGTCCGGATTCCGATTCGCGATGGCATGCGCTCGCTGAACGTCACGGTCAGCGCGGCGATCGGACTGGCCGAGATGTGTCGGCAGCTGGGAATGCCGGACTAGATTCGCAAAGACCACACAAAAGGGTGCGGCAATTGTTCGCTTGTCCGCCCCGGCGACTTCGCTAAACAACGCCTCATGACCCAATCACCCGCCCCAGCCGCTGCCGGCTCCGACCTGCAATGCCAGTCCGCCCAGGCCTGGTTTGAAGACCTGCGCGACCAGATCTGCGCTGCCTTTGAAACCCTGGAGGCCGAGGCCCCGGCCAGCCTCTATCCGGGCGAGCCCGGCCGCTTCGTCTACGAGGACTGGAAGCGCGGTGACGGGTCTGCCGACGAGGGCGGCGGCACGATGGGCCTGATGAAGGGGCGCCTGTTCGAGAAGGTGGGCGTCCATGTCTCGGCCGTGAAAGGCGAATTCTCCCCGCAATTTCGCCAGCAAATCCCCGGCGCGGCCGAGGACCCGCGCTTCTTTGCCACCGGCATCTCGCTGATCGCGCACATGTGGAACCCGAATATTCCCGCCGTGCACATGAATACCCGTTTCATCACCACGACCGAGTGGTGGTTCGGCGGCGGCATGGACCTCACCCCGGTCCTCGACCGCGACCGCACCCAGGCCAGCCCGGATGCCATGGATTTCCACGCCGCCTGCCGCGCCGTCTGCGACGAGCATGGCAAGGACTTCCACGCCCGCTTCAAGAAATGGTGTGACGAGTATTTCTACCTGCCCCACCGCGACGAACCGCGCGGCATTGGCGGGATTTTCTACGACCGCCACAATACCGGCGACTGGAATGCCGATTTCGCCTTCACCCGGGATGTCGGCCTGGCCTTCCTGGACATCTATCCCAAGCTGGTCCGCCGCCGCATGGGCGAAAGCTGGACGCCCGAGCAGCGCGAGGAACAGCTTGTCCGCCGCGGCCGCTATGCCGAATTCAACTTGCTCTACGATCGCGGCACGAAATTCGGCCTGGAAACCGGCGGCAATGTGAAATCCATCCTGTCGTCGATGCCGCCCGAGGCGAAATGGCCCTAGCGGGACCGCTGCTCACGCTGGATGGCCAGCCGCCGGAACCGGTGACGATATCCGTCCGCCGATGCCGACTGGCGCGCTAGAAGCGTCGTTGCCCGGCCGTTGGATCGGCCACGGGCTCGCAATTGCCTGAGCCTTCATGCCGGAAGGTCGCATAACTGGCCTCGGTCAGATGCAGATAGCTGACCCGGCCCGTCACCCGGTCCAGGGTGATTGTCCGAGTGATGGTCATGTCCGGCGCCTGGCCCGTGCCGCGGCTGATCACGGCGTCGCCATTGATGGTGCAGCTGGCGCTCTGCACCTCCTCACCGGGCTCACACAGTGGCGTCCAGCTAAGCGGGCCACTCGTGTGCATGTCGAAGGCCGTGTCGTTGAACCGGAACGTATAGCGCGGCCGGCTGGTCTCCACCTCCGGCGGCGCATTGTCGGTCAGCCAGCGCATCGTGAAGGTGATCTCGGTATCGCAGGCCACATAGGTCCAGTCCGGCTGTGCCAGGGCAGCGCCGGACATGACGAGACCCGCCAGACCGGCTGTAATGATGGTCTTCATGCACGCCGCTCCTTCAATCCTGTTCAATGCCCGCGGAGGGATCCACACCGGTCACGCACAGTCCTTCAGCGGTCCAGTGGCGCTCGGCACCCTCGCCGTAGGAATGGTCCGCCACGGTGAAACGGCCTGTATCGCGATAGATCGAGCGGTCGAAATACAGCTCACCCCCGGCTTCATTCGTCCCGGCGCGGCTGCAACGCACCTCGCTGTCCGTAACGCTTTCCTGCACGCCGAAATACCCGTCGCCCTCGACACAGTCATGGATCCAGGCACCGGTCGCCGGATCGAACAGCTCAGCCCGCTCGGCATTGAACCGGAATGTCGTGGCGCTGCTCCAGCGCTCTTCCTTGCCGTCTGCCAGGCGTTCGACACCGTCGAACGAGCAGTCGACGAAGGTCCAGTCGCCCTGGGCCATCGAGGCACCCGAGAGCAGAAGGCCGGCAAGGCCAGCGCTCAAAAAGCTCTTCATCAGAGAATCCCCTAGAAGCGCCGGCCTGCGGCCATCGGGTCGGTCGTCGAGGCGCAGTTGCCGGTTCCGATCCGATAGCGGCTCGACTGCCCCCCTGGCAGGGTCCAGTCGGTGATGCGGATCGCGCCCGTCAGTCGGCCAATATCGACCTCATAGCTGTAGCTGGTAGTCTGATCGGCGCGGGTGCGCTGGGAATACAGCCGGTTCTCGCTCAGCGAACAGTTTGCGTTCGTCCACGGCTCTGCCGAACGGCACAGCGGCACCCATTCGCCCCGCTGCGAGTCGAAGCTGTGAAAGCCGTCCGCATTGAACCGGTAGGTGATACTGGACTGGCTGGTTGCCGGCGGCAGGCTGTCGAGATCAATCCGGAAGCTCCCGTCGGGCTCCGGTGCCTGCTCGAAGGACCGGAAGCCCAGCTCGCACGCCACATAGGACCAGCCATCCGAATGTGCCATTGCGGGGCCGGAGAGAAGAAGGCCGGCAAGGCCGGCCGTGACGATGGTCTTCATGGCCCGCCCCTAAAATCGCTGCTGCAGACCTGCGGACGGATCATCCGCTGGCCGGCAAGTGCCATCGGCGTCGCCGGAGGTGCCGGAACTGAACTCGAAGTGTGCGGTGTAGGCGGCTGTCATCCGGTTGATGCGGATACTGTCGAGCCGCACGGTCTCACCGCCCTGAATGCTGCGGCGCACAGCCATTATCGCACTGTCGGAGATCGAGCAGCTGGCTTCGGTGAACCCACCCCTGGCCGCATCGCACTCGGGATACCAGGACGCGCTGTCCGCAACCCAGCGATCGATTTGCGCGTCGTTGAATCGGTAAATGTGGGATGCCGCAGCCTCGCGCCGTTCGCCATTGTCGTGGATCACCCAAGTGTAGTCACAGGCTAAATGGGTCCAGTCCTGCGCCTCGGCCACGCCAGCCGTCAAACTGGTGGCGACCAGCATGCAGCTGGCAAGCATCTGCCCTTTTGTCATGGTGATACCTCTGGAAAACTATTGAACAGGGGATGGGCTCAGGTGTTCGGCATGGAAATGCGGAAGACCTGGTGCTGAGAGTTCCAACGCATGTGTTGCGCGATGAAATCACGCTGCTCACGCTGGGCTTCATCGGCCGATGAGTAGCACAGCGATTCCCGGCCATTCATGGTGATCCCGGCCTGGATCTGGATTTCGTCAAAGAAGACAGAGGACGGATACCGGTTGTTGCCGCCGTCATCCCAGAACACGTTGGAAATGACGAGAACCTGCGTTCCACGCGAGCCGAAGCGCCCGTCCTCGCACGGCGAAGACCCTGCAACACACGTGAAATAGGTGAACATGTAGCCGCCATCCAGCCGGCAGCTGGCTTCGGCGGCACTGGTCAGCAACGCAGCAACCAGCGCGGCCGACGTTACGAAAGAAAGACGCGCTTTCATCATCAGAACGATCCACGAAGGCGGGCCCCTCCCCAAGGTGGCCGCTTCATCATCCCTGCTCGACGTCGATCTTATTCCCGAAATTTCGAAAAGCGCCAGCAAATTCGCAATGCATCCGGAGACTTCGCAGGAAACCCGGCATCCCCTCACGGACCGGCAGCTGGGTCGATCAGGACCGAAACACTCGGCCTGAACAACAGGTTTTCGTAATAGCCGGCATAGATGCTGACCGGCCCGTCCAGCGTGCTCAGATGCAAATCCAGCCGCGCATTGAGCTCGGTGCCGCCATCATCATCGCAGGCCCAGTAACCGTCCGGCAGCCGAACCAGCAGCACCGTATCGACATCCCCCTGGGTGGCAATCGTCAGCCGGGTCCCTGCTTCGACCTCCAGCGTCAGGGCGGGTGTCGGATCGAAATAGCCGCGGCACAGGCCCTGACTGGCCAGGTCCACGCGCACCAGCGATTGCGGCGTGATCAGGTTCTCTACCGGCATGACGGAAAAGGCCGGGATCACGACATCCCAAGTCCAGGACGGATCCGCAGGCAAGAGCGAAGCCACCGCCGTATCTGCCCCCAGATAGGCCCGATGGGACGGCAGAACCGAGGGGCCCGTGGCGATGCCCGGCCGGGCAGCTGGCCGCGGCGGGGCCGGATCAAGGCGCAGCGGCGGCGCATCCTCGGCCCGTCCCGGCGACGGTGTATCGCTGGCCGGCGGCTGCGTGGTGCGGATCACATCCTGAAGGGCAAGGACGGAAGCGGGCCAAGCCGCCGCCGCCAGAGCGGCGACCAAGCCTGCCTGCAGAGCCCGGCTGGCTCGAACACACAATACACTTGCCGACATGACGTCTCCCCATGCCTGCACCGGCCCCGTCACGGTGCGCATCCCCCTCGCTTCGCAGACTATCCGTCAAGCCACTGAAAACGGCAAGAAAATTCAGATTTTGAGACGCGGGATGGCTGGCCGCCGCATCCCGCTTGCATCCATTTGCGGCCTGGCGCCCATCTGTGTCCTGCCCAGCCGATGGAAGAACTGTGCCTGAACCGATCGAATCCCTGCCGCCGTCCGCCCCACCCCTTCAGCGCTTTCGCGCCGACGTGCACCGGGCGTTCGCGCCGCATCGCCACGACACCTACACCTTCGCGCTCACCCTGCGCGGCGTGCAGAGTTTCGATTATCGCGGTGAAACACGCCATTCCCGGCCCGGCGGGGTCGTCGTCCTGCATCCCGACGAAGTGCATGACGGCCGTCCGGGAACGCCGGACGGTTTCAGCTATGCCGCCCTCACCCTGCGCCCGGACTGGCTGGTCCGGATCCGTCCGGGCCGGGGCCTACCCTTCCTGCCAGGCGGGCTGAGCCGGAATCCCCGCCTGGTGCAGGCCGTGACGACCCTGCACCGACTGCCGGACACGGCCTCGTCGCTGGAAACCGAAACGGCGCTGATCGAGCTGGCCCAGGCATTGGATGCCCTGTGCGATGCGCCGGCGCCGGTCCAGCGCTTTGTCCGCGAACAGGTCGATCTGGCTTGCCGGCTGATCGAGGCGCATCTGCAGGACGGCATTTCGCTGGCCGAACTGGAACGGGAAACCGGCATGGACCGCTGGCAGTTGTGCCGGGCCTTCCGCGCCGTGCGCGGCACTTCGCCTGGCCGCTACCTCACCCTGCGCCGGCTGGACCGGGTATGCGCAGATGTGCGGTCGGGTGACCGACTGGCCGAAGCCGCCCTGGAGGCCGGTTTTGCCGACCAGGCCCATATGAGCCGCCAGTTCAAGGCCAGCTATGGCATGTCCCCGGGGCTGTGGCGGCGCACGATCGTTCAAGACCCGAACCCGCCAAGGCCCGACACTGGTCTCCACTGATCGCCATTGCGGCCCGACGTGAGAGGAGTGTCCATGACCGAGAAACCAGGACAGAGCCGGCTGCGGCTGGTTGTCGAACTGATTGTTATTGCCATCGTGCTGACGGGCTCGAAGGCGCTGTATGACCAGGTGGACTGGCGCTTTGCCGGCCCGGTCTCGATGGCCTGCACCATCGCCACCATCGCGGTGATCTTCCAGCTGCGCCGGGAGAGTTGGTCACATCTGGGTTTTGCGCGCCTACGCCGCTGGTGGTCCTGGCCCCTGGTCCTGCCGCAGGGCCTGCTGGGCGTCGTCGCCATTCTCGCTGTGGGCGCCGGAACGGCCTATGGCGGCGACGCGCTGGGCTTCTGGTCGGTGGATGGCCCGCAGGCGGGCGTTGAGGCCCGCTGGGGCGATATCGAGGGCAATCTGCAGGCCTATCTCTTGTGGCTCGCCATCGTCTGGACCAGCGCCGCCTTCGGTGAGGAAATCTTCTTCCGCGCCTATCTGATCGACCGGGTCGGACGCTTTCTGCCGGACACACGCTGGGCCGCCTTCATCGCCATCCTGATCCCGGCGATCATTTTCGGTGCGGTACATGCCTATTACCAAGGGCTGCGCGGCTTCGTCGTCACCGGGCTGATCGGCCTGGCCCTGGGCGGGCTCTACCTGCTGAACAAGCGCAATCTGTGGCCCAACATCCTGGCCCACGGCCTGGTCGACACCCTGGCCTTCACGGCGATGTATCTCGATCTCGACATCTGAAGCGCAACAAAAAACCCCGGCTCGGGGGCCGGGGTTTTTCCGTTTGATCCGTGACGAGCCTAGTGCCGGCTCAGGCGGGCCAGCAGCTCTTCCTTGGTCGGCTCGAAGCGCTCGGCGATCCAGTGCGCTTTCAACGCGTCCATGGCGTCGCCCAGCATCGGACCGGGTTCATAGCCCAGAAGGATGAGATCGCCGCCCTTGATCGGGAAGTCCGGCTCCTGCCATTCGCGGGCAAACTTGGCCAGAAGCTGCCAGTCGCGCGGCGGCGGGGCCACTTCGCCAGCGGCCTGCAGGCGAACCTGATCTTCAAAGGCGCGGGCGCCGAGCTTCATCAGGGCGCGTTCGGCGGCGTGGAGGTCGGAAAAGGCCTCGGTGACGTCTTCGCGGGCCGACGGGTCGACGGCGCCCTGCAGGCGACGCGTTTCGGCGTTCGACATTTTCAGATTGGCTGCCATGGTCCTGATCCTTTCCGGTCCGCCATCGGCGAGCGCCGCAAACCGCAAAAGGGAATCGGGCGCTAATCCGTAGTGTACATCCTGATCAATGATACCGCCCAGGACTCTTAAGGATCCGTTCACTCCAAGGATCAATTCCAATATTCCGGCCTGCGACATGGCCGTAAGGGCGGCCAGGGGATTCGGCGCCGCCAGCAATTTCTTGAACTCAGACCAGATTCGCTCGGCTGATAATTTATGCAGCCCGTCCCGCAGCTTGGTGGCGGCTGTTAATCCGGCCTCATCCGGCGATCCCGACCCGTACCAGGCCTCGAAGCGGAACAGGCGCAGGATGCGCAGATAGTCCTCGGTGATGCGGTTTTCCGGCGATCCGACGAAAACGAAGCGCCGGTTTTCCACATCTTTCAGACCGCCCGTCGGGTCGTGGATCGTCCCGTCCGGGTCGGCATAGAGCGCGTTCAGCCGGAAATCGCGGCGCTGGGCGTCCTCGGCCCAGTCGCGGGTGAAGGCGATGGCGGCGCGCCGCCCGTCGGTCTCGACATCCCGGCGCAGCGTTGTCACCTCGAAGGGCTCGCCATCGCAGACGATGGTGATGGTGCCGTGGGCCTTGCCGGTGGGTACGGGTTTCAGACCGGCCGCACGCGCTGCGGCGATGGTCTCGTCCGGGATCAGCTGGGTGGCGATGTCGACATCAGCCACGGGCTCGCCCAGGAGGGCATTGCGCACACAGCCGCCGACAAAGCGGTTGCCACCCGGGCACGCGGCCTCCAGCGCCGCCATCACACGCCGTGTCGCCGGCGCGCGCATCCAGGCGTGCCGGTCCGGATCCAGTCGCACCGGGCTCATTGCGGTTCGCCGTCTTCCCCGGACGGGTCGTCCTCGGTCGTCTCGTCACCGGAAGCGCCCTCGCCCCGGCGCACGAAATGCCCCGGCACCACACGGCCATTCTCCAGCCGTGGCGGGACATACTGGTCGCCCTGATGACCGCCGCGGGAGGAGTCCCAGAACACCAGCACGATCATCATGCCGATCGCCAGGGCCGCACCGGTCAGGCCCAGCTTCAGCGCCGGAGTGGCGGTGAGCTTCACACCGGAGCGGGTCTGCCAACGCCAGATGAAGAAGAGCGCGAAGGGCAGCAGGAAGGAAGCGATTTCAATCAGCGTGATACGGATCATGATCTAGTCATATAGCCTGTCGTGCAGGGATTTCAGCATGCCGGCCGTGGCGCCCCAGATGTAACGCCCCCGCCAAGGCATGGCATAATAGTGCCGCAGCTGGCCTTGCCATTCACGCGAATGTTTTTCGTGATTGGCCGGATCCATCAGGAATTCGAACGGCGCTTCAAACACATCCGCCACCTCGCCCGGGTCGGGAACCACCGAATAGCCCGGTTTCAAGACGCCGACAAATGGCGTCACGTGAAAGCCCGTCACGGTCAGATAGCCGTCAAACCGGCCGATCAGCTCGACATGATGCGCGGCCACGCCGACCTCCTCGGTCAGCTCGCGGATGGCGGCCTCGGCCGGTGTTTCCCCGCCCGGATCGACACTGCCGCCGGGAAAGGCGATCTGTCCGGCATGCTTGGGCAGGTGGGCCGCCCGCTCGGTCAGAAGCAGGCGCGGCGCGCCGTCATGCAGGATCAGGGGTGCCAGCACCGCAGCCTGGCGCGGCCGGCTGTGGCGCGGGCGCAGGCCCGGATTGAGCTCGCCATCCCAGCGCAGCGGCTCGGCAATCGGGCCATCGACCGGATCGAGCCGGTCCCGCAATCGCTCCAGCAGGGCATCAGCCGGCGTCATTCCCAACCTTTCGATCTTCCGTTTCCAGCGCAAAGAAGACGCCGCCACTCCAGACGCCCATCACACCTTCGTGCTCGTCGGCCATTTCCACCAGCTCGTAGAACACCGGGCGCGTCAGCAATGCGTCCAGGCGCCCGCGCACCCGCACCAGCGGCGTCGGCTCGCCGGTTTCGGGATCGATCTGCACGCGGATGGCATGATCCGGTCCGGCCTCGGCCAGGTCACCGACATTTGTGGTGAAGACCAGCGACTGGTCCGGGCCCTCGCCCACCCGGTCGACCCGCGTGGCCAGGAAGGGCGCGACCTCCACCTTGATGCCGATCTTCTCGACCGGGGTCACCAGATAGTGAATGCCGTCCTCATCTTTCCGCAAGATCGTGGAAAACAGCCTTACAAGACGGTCACGTGTAATGCGCGTGCCTTCATGCCACCAAGACCCGTCGCGTCTGATGACCATGTCCATCTCGCCGCAATAGTCCGGCTCCCACCGGTCGACCGGCGGCAGACCATCGCCCGCCTCGCGGGCGGCCTGCAAAAGGGACTGCAACGGATCTCGGGTCTGGGCGGCAGAGGGCATGGACAGCTCATCAGTGCGACGCCATGCTCGTTTCGAGCGTTATGGCGCATGGATCAGGTCTGTATCGCAAAGGAATGTAGGACGATGACTGACACGAATGAACCCGGTGCAGAACTGATCGCAGAAGCCGATGCCGCAACGGCCCGCCTGAAAGCCGTAAAGGAATCGATCGGACGGGTGATCTACGGCCTCGAGGACGAGATCGAGCTGTGCCTCGCCGCCATCCTCGCCGGCGGTCACACGCTGCTGGTCGGCGCGCCCGGCCTGGCCAAGACCCGCCTGGTCCAGACCATCGCCATCGCCACGGGGCTGGACACCAAGCGCATCCAGTTCACGCCCGACCTCATGCCGGCCGATATCCTGGGTTCGGAAATCCTCGAGGAAAGCGATGATGGCAAGCGTCACTTCCGCTTCCTGCCGGGGCCGATCTTCTGCCGCCTGCTGATGGCCGACGAGATCAACCGCGCCAGCCCGCGCACCCAGGCCGCCCTGCTGCAAGCCATGCAGGAAGGCCATGTCACGGTGGCCGGCGAGCGCCACGACCTGCCGACCCCGTTCCACGTGCTGGCCACGCAGAACCCGATCGAGCAGGAAGGCACCTATCCGCTGCCGGAAGCCCAGCTCGACCGTTTCCTGCTGCGCGTCGACATTCCCTATCCCAAGCGCGATGCCGAGCGCGCCGTGCTGCTGGCCACGACCGGTGCCGTCGAGGCGGAAGCGGTGGAAGTGCTCAACCCGCAGGAAATCCTCAAACTCCAGGCCCTGGTCCGCAAGCTGCCGGTGGGCGAGCGGGTGCTGGAAGCGATCCTCGACCTTCTGCGCCTGGCCCGTCCGGATGAGAGCGATGTCGATGCCGTGCGCGAAGGGGTTTCCTGGGGTCCCGGCCCGCGTGCCGGTCAGGCGCTGATGCTGGCCTGCCGCGCCCGCGCCCTGCTGCAGGGCCGTCTGGCACCCTCCACCGAGGATGTCGCGGCGCTGGCCGAACCGGTGCTGAAACACCGCATGGCGCTGTCCTTTGCCGCCCGCGCCGACGGGCACACGCTGGAAGGCCTGATCAAGTCGCTCGCGGACCGGGCCGCCTGATCCCATGGCCAAGGGCGTGGATCGCCATACCGAGGCGCGCGTCGTCTCCCTTCGCCATGAAGGCGAGGACGCGGCTGCGCGCCTGCCGGCCCTGCTGGCCGAGGCGGACCGCATTGCCGCGACCGTCGCCCAGGGCGTGCATGGCCGCCGCCGCTCCGGCATTGGCGAGACCTTCTGGCAATACCGCCACCACCGCCCCGAAGACGGCCGCGCCGCGGTCGACTGGCGCCAGTCGGCCAAGTCCGACCAGCTGTTCGTGCGCCAGAATGAATGGGAAGCCGCCAACACGATCTCGCTCTGGCGCGATGGTTCGGCCTCGATGCAATTCGCCTCGGACCGCAATCTGGCCAGCAAGGCCGACCGCGCCGCGGTCTGCCTGATCGCCGTTGCAGCCCTGCTGACCCAGGGCGGCGAACGGGTGTCCGTGCTGGGCGAGAGCGCGATTGCCCGCACCGGCGCGCTCGGCCTGGAACGGGTCTCGCGCCGCCTGATCCTGGGCCCCGGCGCCCATGCCTCGGTCGAGGCCCCGCACATTTCCCGCTTCTCCCGCATCGTGCTGGCGAGCGATTTCCTGGATCCGCCGGAAACCTGGGAGGCCCGCCTGTCGCGCTTTGCCACGATGGAATCCAACGGCGTCCTGTTGCGCATTGTCGATCCCGCCGAGGAAGACTTTCCCTATGCCGGACGCACGCGGTTCGAAGCCCCCGGTTCCGGCGAGACCCTGCTGTTCGGCCGCGCCGAAGAAGCCCGCTCGGCCTATCGCCAGCGCTGGGCCGATCACGGCGCCCGCCTGACGGCACTGGCCCGCCAGTATGGCTGGACGCTGATCACCCATCGCACTGACCGGCCGGCCACCAGCGCCGTGCTGTCCCTGTTCAAAACCCTGTCTCGAGACGTCTGACGCATGTTCGCCCTGGGCCCTCTCTCCTTTGCCGCGCCGCTGGCGCTGGCCGGCCTCCTGGCCCTCCCGGCGCTGTGGTTCCTGCTGCGCGCGACACCGCCGGCGCCCAAGCGTGCGATCTTCCCGCCGCTGCGCCTCCTGTTCGGCGCGCCGGACGACAGCGAGACGCCGCAGCACGCGCCCTGGTGGCTGATCCTGTTCCGCCTCCTGATCGCCGCCCTGGTCATCATCGCCCTGTCCCGCCCGGTCTGGACCCCGCCCGCCGTCGAGGACGAGACCCGTCCGGCGCTGATCGTGCTGGACAATGGCTGGGCCTCGGCGACGGCCTGGACCGAGATGCGCCGCGAAGCGGAACGCCTGATCGACGAGGCCGACCGGGACGGCCGTGCTGTCGCCCTGGTCATGACGGCCGAGACCGGGCAGGCCCATCCCACCCTGCGCCTGGCCGATGCCGACACCACGCGACGCCTTCTGGACACGGCAGAGCCGCGCGCCTGGCCGGTCAACCGGGCCGGCGCCGGTGAGCGTGTCGAAGCGGCCCGTGCTGCCGGCGAGATTGATGGTGATCTGGCGGTGACCTGGCTCAGCGACGGGATCGATACCGCCGCCGCCCGCGACTTTGCCCGTACCCTCTCGGCACTGGGCAGTTTGCGCGTGATGGAGCCGGACAGCGGCCGCGCCGCGCTGGCCATTTCCGAACCGGAAGCCGCGCCGGAAGGTTTCACCGTCGAGATCCAGCGCGCCGCCAGCGACCTGCCGCGCACCGTGGGCCTCACGGCGATCGGTGCCGATGGCCGGGCCATTGCCCGCCGGGATGTCACCTTCGAGGCCAATTCCGGCCGCGCCACGGCGACGATTGCCCTGCCGCTGGACCTGCGCAACCGGATCGCCAGCCTACGCCTGGATGGTGCCGGTTCAGCCGGCAGTGTCCGGCTGATGGGTGACAGCTGGCAGCGCCCGCGCGTCGGCCTGATCGAGCTCGCCTCCCAGGACGGCCAGCCGCTGCTGTCTGACCTGCACTATATCCGCAGCGCCCTGGCGCCGCGGGCCGAACTGGTCACGGGCAATCTGGACACGCTGCTGGAGGCCGAACCGGCCATCCTGGTGATGACCGATGACGCCCGCAGCGATGACAGCCGGATTGCCGATTTCGTCAATAATGGCGGCGTCCTGATCCGGTTTGCCGGGCCTCGCCTGGCTGCGCGCGGGGATGAACTCCTGCCGGTCGATCTGCGCCAGGGCGGCCGCCTGTTCGGTGGTGCGCTGAACTGGGAAGAACCCCAGCGCCTGGCCCGCTTCCCGGAAACCTCGCCCTTTGCCGGCCTGCCGGTGGACCGCCAGGCGACGGTGGACCGCCAGGTGCTGGCCCAGCCCGGCTCGGCGACACCGGACCGGGTCTGGGCCCGGCTGGAGGACGGCACCCCGCTGGTCACCGCCGAACGGCGCGCCCGCGGCTGGATCGTGCTGTTCCACGTCACCGCCAGCCCGCAATGGTCCGATCTGCCGCTGACCGGTCTGTTCCCGCGCATGATGCAGCGCCTCATGGGCCTGGCCCAGAACGGCTCCGCCGCCTCGCCGGGCACGGGCGCCTGGGTGCTCGATCGGGCACTGGATGCCGGCGGACAGCTGGCCGCGGCCCCGGCCTCGGCGCGTCCGATCCCGGCGGCTGCCTTCGAGACCGCGCGTCCCGGCCCGACCTCGCCGCCCGGCCTCTACCGCCTCGGCCCGGCCTCTGCCGCACTCAACCTCCTGGCCCCGGGCGACACGGTCGAAGCCCTGCCGCGTGACCTGCCCGGTGCGGTCTATGCCGGACTGGACGGGCCCCGCCCGACCCGTTTCGACGCCCCACTGCTGGCGGCTGCGCTGATCCTGCTGGCGCTGGACGTGCTCATCGCCCTGGCCCTGGCCGGACGCCTGCACCTGCCGCGCCTGTCGCGCTCGGCTGCAGCAGTGGCCCTGGCCCTGATCCTGCTGCCGCTGGCCGGTGAAGTCCGCGCCCAGGATGACAGCGCCGATGCCTTCGCCCTGGAAGCCGCGCTCAATCTGCGCTTTGCCTATGTCATCACCGGCAATGCCCAGACCGACAGCCGCAGCGAGGCAGGCCTGACCGGTCTCAGCCGCGAGATCACCCGCCGCAGCGCGATGGAACCGACCACGCCGATGGGCGTCGATATCGACCGCGACCCGCTGATCTTCTTCCCGCTGATCTACTGGCCGGTTTCCAACGACGCCCAGCCGCTGGCGCCGGAGACCGCTGAACGGGTCAGCGCCTATCTGCAGTCCGGCGGGCTGATCGTGTTCGACACCCAGGATGCCGACATCGCCATGCTGCGCGCCGGCGCCCCGCATCCGGGCCTGGTCACGGTGCTGGAAAGCATCGATGTGCCGCCGCTGGCGCAGATCCCCAATGACCACGTGCTGACCCGCGCCTTTTACCTGTTGCAGGAATTTCCCGGCCGTTTCTCCGGCAGCCCGGTCTGGGTCGAAGCCAATCCGGACGGTGCTTCGCGCGACGGCACGTCGGGCGTCATCATCGGCGCGAATGACTGGGCCTCTGCCTGGGCCCAGAATGCCGATGGCCGCGCCTCCGCCCCGGTCGAGGGCGGCGAACGCCAGCGCGAGATGGCGATCCGCTTCGGCGTCAACATCGCGATGTATGCGCTGACCGGCAATTACAAGGCCGACCAGGTCCATGTCCCCGACATTCTCGAGAGGCTGGGCCAATGAACATGACCGCCACCGCCCTCGACTTTGCCCCGCTCCTGCCTTTGCCGGTGATAGCCGGCCTGGCGGGCCTGGCCCTGCTGGTCACCCTGGCCAGCGCGCTGCAGCGCCTGTCCGGCTGGATCTGGCGCAGCCTCGTTGTGCTGGGCATTGCCCTGGTGCTGGCCAATCCCTCGCTGGTCGAGGAAGAGCGCGACCCGCTGGCCGATGTGGCCATCCTGGTCACCGACACCTCGCAATCCATGCAGATCGGCGAACGCCGGCAGGCTGCCGAGGCCATGGCCCAGTCCCTGCGCCGGCAGGCCGAGAATGATCCCCTGCTGGACCTCATTGAGTTCGAGGCCGGCGAGACCGCCGATGGCTCGATGGTGTTCGATGGCGTCAATGCCGCCCTGGCCAGCGCCCCGCCAGACCGCATTGCCGGCGTGGTCGTAGTCACCGATGGCCAGATCCATGACGCCCCGCTGGATACCGCCGCGCTCAATCTCGACGCCCCGTTGCACCATGTCATGCCGGGCGATACCTCGGCCGGTGACCGCCGCCTCGTCATCGAGGAGGCCCCGCGCTACGGCATTGTCGGCAATACCGTGCAATTCACCATCCGCGTCGAGGACGACGCGATGCAGGGCACGGCCAATGTCTCCTTCCGTTTCGAGGGCGGGGAGCCGCAGACCCACCGCATCCCGATCGGCCGTTCCACCCGCGTGGAAGTCCCGGTCGAGCGTCGCGGCCAGAATGTCATCGAGGCCGAGGTCGAACCGGGTCCGGAAGAACTCTCCCTGATCAACAACCGCGCCGCCGTCTCGGTGAACGGGGTGCGCGACCGCCTGCGCGTGCTGCTGGTCACCGGTGAACCGCACAATGGCGCCCGCGCCTGGCGTGATCTTCTGAAATCCGACCCCTCGGTCGATCTCGTCCACTTCACCATCCTGCGGCCGCCAGACCGGCGCGACGCCACGCCGGTGGAAGAGCTCGCCCTGATCGGTTTCCCGGTGCAGGAACTCTTCGTCGAACGCCTGTCCGAGTTCGACCTGGTGATCTTCGACCGCTATCGCCGGCGCAATATCATGCCGCCGCTCTATTTCGACTATATCGCCCGCTATGTGGACAATGGCGGCGCGCTGCTGGTCACGGCCGGACCGCCCTTCGCCGGTCCGCCGAGCCTCTATCGCACGCCCCTGGCCGCGGTCCTGCCGGTACGCCCGACGGGCTATATCACCGATGGCGGCTTCACCCCGCAGATGACCGGCACGGGCTTGCGCCACCCGGTCACCTCGGGCCTGGATGGTGGCGGTGAGGATCCGCAATGGGGCCGCTGGCTGCGCCATATCCACGGCACCGCCCTGGGTGGCGACACCCTGCTGGAAACCCCGGACGGCCATCCGCTCCTGGTGCTGCAACGCTCCGGCGAAGGCCGGGCGGCCATTGTCATGAGCGACCAGACCTGGCTGTGGTCGCGCGGCTTCGAGGGCGGCGGTCCCTATGCGGAAATGTTCCGACGGGTGGCCCACTGGCTGATGCGCGAACCGGAGCTGGACGAGGAACGCCTCACCGCCTTCACCACCGAGGGCGAGCTGCACGTCAACCGCGTCACGCTTTCCGACCAGGCCCCCCCGCTGCAGGTTACCTGGCCCGATGGCCGCGAGGACGTCGTTGCGATGGAACAGCTGGAGACCGGCCGTTTTGCCACCCAGATGGCGGCAGAAGGGTCCGGCCTGGTGCGCCTGCGCTCGGGCGAGCTCACCACGGTCGCCGCGCTAGGCCCGATCAATCCGGCCGAATATGCCGACCTGCGCCCGACGGCAGACCGGCTCGACCCCTTCGTCGATGCGACCGGCGGCGGGCACTATGCCATTGGCGATGGTTCCGATGCCGCCATTCCGACGCTGCGCCGCACCCGGGCCGAGGCCGACCAGTCCGGCCGCACCTGGCTCGGCCTCACCCGCAATGAGCGCTACATTGTGCGGGCCTCCACCCGCACGCCGCTGCTGCCGGGCCTGCCGGTGGTTCTGGTACTGCTGACCCTTTTGGGCCTGGGCTGGTGGCGCGAGGGGAAGTAGAGGCCTGAAAGTCCCGCACCTGTCTTCACACAACCGAAACCCCGGTCCGGCCATGTGGTGACCGACGCCAAACCGGAGACATGCCATGCGCAAGGCCCGTGCCCTCATACTCGCCCTGATGCTCGCCCCCCTGCTGCAGGGTTGTCTGGCCATCGGCGCGGCCTCGCTGGCTGCAGATGTCGCCATCGGAACCGCCGGGGCCGCGATCGGCACGGCCGGCGCCATTGGTGGTGCGGCCATCGATGTCGTTACTCCGGGTGATGACGACGAGGACGACAACTAGTCGTTCGTCGCGATTTTTCCGCGCCTTACCTTGCCACGCTTTAACTGTGGCCCGGTCGGACTATCTGCTAGAGTGAGGCAGAGGGACGAGACGAGTCGAAAGGGAGGCGCACATGCGGCGCACCATCACAGCTATCTTTGCATTGGCAGCCCTGGCCGCGCCGGCACTGGCGCAGGACCGCGTGGCCATCGCCGACATTCAGTTCGGCCCGCAATTGATGGAAAAGGCGGACGAGTACGGCCAGCGCGAGCTGGACTATCTCGCCAATGAATTGCGCGAAGATCTCGAGCGGGAACTGGCCGGCGTGCTGGGCCCCAACGGCCTGACGCTGGAAGTGACCATCCTGGACGCCACGCCGAACCGGCCGACAATGGAACAGGCCGCCAGCCGCGGTCTGCACCACTCTTCCATCTCCATCGGTGGCGCCAGCCTGCAAGCCCGCCTGGTCTCCCAGTCCGGTGAGACGCTGGAGAGTTTTGAATACTCCTGGCGCTCGCACAGCATCAGCGACGTCATCGGCTATGGCCAATGGACGGATGCCCGCCGCGCCATGCGGCGCTTTGCCGACAATGTCGGCGAAGGCCTGACCGAGACCGCCTCGGGCAGCTAAACAAATCCAACCCATTGAAAAACGGGGCAGAATGAGGGTTCCGCCCCGTTTTTCTTGCGCGCTGCACAACAAGCTTTCCTCACGCCTGCCGGCCGGACGTGCTAGCCTTCCTGTCACAAGGGGGACCAGCAACGGAGGAGAGCGCGATGCGGGCTCTTGCGTGTGTCCTTGTAACCCTGTGCCTGTGGCTGCCGGTCAGCACCGCCGCTTCAGCGCAGGACGTGTTTTCAGCGGTTTTTGAGGCCCCCGCGACGGGGTCGATCGAGATCGGCCGGATTGATTTCTCGGATGGCCTGCGCGCCAAGTCGGACCGGCTGGGCGCGGAGGAACTGGCCAGGCTGGCCAATTATCTGCGCCAGGATCTGCAAACAGCCTTGATCAACGCCAATTGGCATGGTGTGGCGTCCGAAGAGACCGTGCTGAACGTCACCCTGATCGATGTCGTGCCCAACCGGCCCACTCTGGCCCAGATCCAGCAGATGGATTCGGTGCACTATTCCAGCTCGCAGGTCGCGGGCGGAGCCGATATTGAAGCGGTCCTGGTCAATGATGCCGGGACGGCGATCGCCCGGTTCCGTTTCAGCTGGCACAACCCCGAAGTCGATCCCAGCGGCAGTTCCGGTGTGTGGACGGACACCCTGACCGCTTTCGGCCTGTTTTCCCGGTCCGTGTCCGATAGCCTGGGCAGTGCTCCCATGCCCGGCCGTTCGGGCAGCTAGCTAGGCCACGCCGATCCACTTGTGGGTCTGCAGGCTCAAGGACCAGGTGGGATGCGCCAGGCAGTATTCAAACGCTGCCTGCGCATTCTCCATCATCGCCGGCCCGTCCATGGGCTGCAGCGAGAAGCGCCGGAAATCCCAGCCCGTATAGTCCGCCGGATCCAGGCCCGGTTGCGGATAGACCAGTTTCAGCTCGTGTCCGGAGCGCTGCACCACCTCGGCGCTGCCTTTCGGGCTGACCGTGATCCAGTCGATCCCGTCCGGCGCGGCGATTGTGCCGTTGGTTTCCACCGCAATCTCGAAACCCGCCGCGTGCAGGGCCGCGATCAGGGGTGCATCCAGCTGCAAGAGCGGCTCACCGCCCGTGCACACGACCAGCGGCTTGCCCGCCTCGCCGGTCCAGAATGTCTTCACATGCTGCGCCAAGGCGTCCGGCGTCTTGAAACGCCCCCCGCCCGGCCCGTCCATGCCGACGAAATCCGTGTCGCAGAAATTGCAGACCGCCTTGGCGCGATCCTGTTCGCGACCGCTCCACAGATTGCAGCCGGCAAAGCGCAGGAAGACCGCGGGCCGGCCCGCCTGGCCGCCCTCGCCCTGCACCGTCAGGAAGGCTTCCTTGACCGAATAGCTCATGCCGGCCCGTCCACTCGCGCGTCTGCCCGCCACTCCGCCCAGCCTTTCGCCCGCAGCTCGCAGGCCGGACAGGTGCCACAGCCATGCCCCCACTCGTGCAGCGTGCCGCGCTCGCCGCGATAGCAGGTGTGCGAGCGCGTGCGGATGATCTCGACCAGGGCCTCGCCGCCCAGATTCTGCGCCAGCTGCCAGGTCTGCGCCTTGGAGAGCTGCATCAGCGGCGTGTCGATCACCAGGCTTGTATCGAGCCCCAGGGTCAGCGCCGACTGCATCGCATCGATCGTCTGGCGGCGGCAGTCGGGATAGCCGGAATAATCCGTCTCGCACATCCCGCCCACCAGGACGCCATGCCCGCGCCGATAGGCCAGGGCCGAGGCCACGGTCAGGAACACCAGATTGCGGCCCGGCACAAAGGTCGAGGGCAGGCCGGACGCCTCCATCTCGATCGCCCGGTCGGCGGTCAGCGCGCTTTCGGCAATGGCGCCATAGCCGGAAAGATCGACCACGAAATCCTCGCCCAGGCGCTCGCCGCCCGGCAGGTCCGCCAGCGCCGCACGCACATCCAGCCGCGCCTGCATCTCGACATGATGGCGCTGGCCATAGTCAAAGCCCGCGGTCTCGACCCGCTCATAGCGGGCCAGCGCCGAGGCCAGGCAGGTGGCACTGTCCTGTCCCCCGGAAAAAAGCACCAGGGCGGAACGGTCGGGATTGGATCGGGTCGTCATGAGCGGCTTATATAATGAGACCAAGGGGAATGACCATCATGGGATATCGCTGGATCTACACCACCTGGCCCGATTCCGCCTCGGCCCGCAGCGCTGCTGCAGACCTGGTCGAGGCAGGCCTGTGCGCCTGCGCCAATATCATCGACGGCATGACCAGCGTCTATCGCTGGCAGGGCCAGATCGAAACGGCGAATGAATGCGTGATGATCCTGAAAACCAGCGAGGCCGCCGCGCCGGCCCTGCGCGAGCGCATCCTGTCGCTCCACCCCTATGACGAACCCTGCCTCCTGGCGCTGCCGGTGGACGAGGCGGCCAGCGCGCCGGACTTCCTGGCCTGGATCGGTCAGCAAACCGGCGCACAAGCGTGACGCTTCCATGAAGTTTCGGTGAAACCTTTTTTCCGTTTAAGCCTTTGAAAGTGCTCTCCCCGACAACGCTCGCATCGATCATGCAAAGGGTGTGTTCCGGGGATGAGCCGTCTTGTTCGCGACGTTCTGATGGAAGCGCCGGTGGTCTCGCCATCGGCAACCGGCGAGTTTGTCTATGACCTGCTCAGCGAAGACGAGGACCTGCTGGTGCTCGCCGTGGTGGCGGACAACCGGCCGGTGGGCCTGGTTTCGCGCGACCGCTTTTTCCTGAAAATGGCCGACCGCCATGGCCGCGCCCTGTTCGGCCGGCGCCCGGTCACCTTCCTGATGAGCAAGACGCCGCTGATCGTCGAGGCTTCCACCCCGGTTGAGGAGCTCAACGCGCTGATCGTCCGCGACTGCCCGTCCGCGCTGATGGAAGGCTTCATCGTCACCCGCGAGGGCGAATATGCCGGTGTCGGCACGGCGCTGGAGCTGTTCCGCCTGATGTCGCGCCAGAGTGCCGAGCGCAATCACAAGCTCTCCGTCCTCGCCGAACAGCTCGGCAAGGCCCGGATCGAGGCGCTGGCCGCCTCACGCGCCAAGTCCGAATTCCTGGCCACGATGAGTCACGAGATCCGCACGCCGCTCAATGGCGTGCTGGGGGTGGCGCAATTGCTGCTGGCCGACGATCTCAAGCCGGAGCACGCCGACTATGTCCGCGTCATCAATGACAGCGGCAAGATCCTCCTGCGCCTGCTCAATGACGTGCTGGACCTGTCCAAGATCGAGGCCGGGCGCATGGATCTGGACGTCCAGCCCTTCGACCCGCAGAAGATCGCACAGGATACCCGCACGCTGTGGTCCCCGCGCGCCGCGAAGAAATCGCTCGGCTTCACGCTGCACGTCGATGCCCCGGAGGGTGTTGCCTATGAAGGCGACCCGGTGCGGCTGAAACAGGTCCTGTTCAACCTGGTGGGCAATGCGCTGAAATTCACTGACAGCGGCACGGTCGGGATCGATATCGGCCTGCACCCGATCGGCCGCCGGCGCAGCGTCATGCGGGTCGAGGTCAGCGATACGGGCTGCGGCATTCCCGAAGACGCCCAGCCCCGCCTCTTCTCCGCCTTCACCCAGGCCGATGCAGACACCACGCGCGCCCATGGCGGAACCGGGCTGGGCCTGACCATCTCCAAACGGCTGGTCGAGCTGATGGGCGGCACGATCGGCTTTCGCAGTCGACCGGATCAGGGTTCGCTTTTCTGGTTCGAGATTCCCGTACGCCGGGTCATCGAGGACGACAAAGCCGCGCCGCCCTGCGTGGCCGCACCCGCCATCGCCGCCGCGGCCGAAACGCCCCGGTCGGGCATCCGCGTCCTTGTTGCCGAGGACAATCCGGTCAACCAGGCCGTCGCGCGCGGCTTTCTGCGCCTGCGCGGGCTGGAGGCTGACTATGTCGAAAATGGTGCCCAGGCCGTCGAGGCGGCGCGCAGCACGCGCTATGCTTTCATCCTGATGGACATGGAAATGCCGGTCATGGACGGGCTGCAGGCGACCCGCGAGATCCGCCGGCTGGACGGCACCCACGGCCAGGTCCCGATCATCGCCCTCACCGCCAATGCCGTCTCGGGCACTGCCGAGCGCTGCCGTGAGGCAGGCATGGATGCCTATGTCGCCAAGCCGATCGAGGCGGACTGCCTGTTCGCGGCCATCGATGCCTGCCTCGATGATACGGCCGGTCAGTCGGGCCGCCGCACAGGTGGCCAGGCGGCAGCCTGATCGCCTCTGAAACAGGCTCCGCCGGACTGGAGGAGTTTGCGCGATTTCGAATTCGCGCAGACGACAGGCCCCTCACCTGCCACCCATCGACCTGCCAACCACGGAGGTCGAAATGGCATGTCTCCCCGGCGCCCTCGCCGCCCTCACCCTTGTCCTGTTGCCGCCCCACTCATCACCGGTCCTGACGGAAGATACTGCCCAGACCCGCCTCGACCGGCTGGAACAACGGGTGAGAACCGTTTGCCGCCGCGCCAACCGGCACGGCGCCATGGCCGCCCAGGGCACGCGGCTGTGTATCCGCGACACGCTGGGCCGCGCCGTCAGCGCCTCCGGTGATGCCTGCCTGCAGGCAGTCCATGCCCGCGCCCCGCTTTCCGTTCGCCAGGCAAGCTGCGATAACGCCACCCGGACGGCGGCCGTTCACCCGCAGGAGCGCCATGAGCACGATCGAGATTCTTGACATCCTGGCCCGCGGCGCGACCTCCGGTCTCGCCGTGGTACTGGCCCTGCTCTTCCTGCGCGACGCCCGGCACAGCCTCGCTGCGCGGCTGGGCATCCTGTTTGCCGTCGGCGTCGCCTGCTACGCCCTGTTGTCGTCCAACCCGATCGCCGCCGCGATGGGACCGCTCAACCCCGTGATGAACATCCTGGCGATCCCGACCGGGGTGTTCTTCTGGTGGTTCACCACAGCCCTGTTCGACACCCGTTTCAGCTGGCACTGGTGGCGCTGGCTGCCCCTGTCCGCGGTCGTGCTGTGCGCCTCGGGCAATTTCCTGATGCCGCCCGACAGCCTGTTTGCCATCCTCTCGGCCAGCAGCTGGCAACTGATCAATATCGGCCTGATGGTCCACGCCGCCGTTCTGGCCCTGCGCGACTGGGGTGACGACCTCATCGAACGCCGGCGCAAATTCCGCATCGCCTTTGCCATTCTCGTTGCCATTCTGGGCATCGCCATATCGGCGCTGGAAATGCGCTATGCCCAGTCCGGCCTGCCGGCCTGGGTGTTTCCGGTGCATGGCTTCACCCTGCTGGCGCTGTCGCTGGGCTTCACCGGCTGGCTGATCGCCGCACCCACCGACCTGTTCAGCGCCGAACAGGCCCCGCAACGGCCCGGCACAGACCGGGTTTCGGCGCTGGCGCCGGAAGACCGGCCACTCGCCCGGCGGCTGGAAGCGGCCATGGCAGAGGGCCTCTACCGCGAGCCCGGCCTGACCGTGGGCCTGCTTGCCCAGCATCTCGGAACCCGGGAACACCGTCTCAGACGGATCATCAACCAGGGCTTGGGCTACCGGAATTTTTCCGCCTTTCTCAACACCCACCGCCTCGCCGAAGCCAAGCGCCTGCTGGCGGACCCGGATCGTGCCCATGATCAGGTTCTCACCCTGGCGCTGGACCTGGGCTATGGTTCGATCGCGCCGTTCAATCGGGCCTTCCGCGCCGAGACCGGCACCACACCCACCCTGTTCCGGCGCCAGGCGCTGGCCGCGAAATAGCCCGGCAGGCCCATCGATTCCGAAATTCCCTGCGCGCGATCGAAGGTTTCTTCGCATTTTCGCCCGCGCGCAGACGACGCGAACCAACAAGGGCTAATCCCACTCCGTCATCGCCACGGAGTTATTCCATGTTCCAGACTGCGCCCTTGCCGGAAGCCCTTCTCGCCGCCCTGGCCGGCATTCCCGGCATGTTCTTCAGCGATCTGGCCCGCTATCTCATCGCCGCGGGCCTGGTCTATCTGCTGGTCAATTCGGCCCTGACCGCCTGGCTGAGGCGACGCCGCATCCGCGACACGCGTCCCCACTGGCGTCAGTTGCAGCGCGAAATTCCCGCCTCCCTGCGATCCATCCTGGTCTACTCGATCGTCGGACTGGCCATTCTGGTTCCCATCCACACCGGACACAGCCAGCTCTACATGGATGTGTCGGAACGGGGCTGGATCTGGTTCGCGATCAGCCTGGCCATTCTCATTATCGGCCATGACGCCTGGTTCTACTGGACCCATCGGCTGATGCACCGGCCGCGTTTCTACAAGGCGCTGCACAGCCTGCACCACAAGTCCAATAATCCGACACCCTGGACCGCCTACGCCTTCAACACCGGCGAAGCCTTCATCCACGCGCTCTATCTGCCGGTGATGTTCCTGATCCTGCCGGTGCCGGGACTGGCCGCCTTTGTCTGGGGCCTGCACCAGATCTTCCGCAATGCCATCGGGCACAGCGGCTACGAGATATTCCCGGCCACCCGCGACGGGCGCCCGATGTTCGACTGGATGACCACCGTCACCCATCACGACCTGCATCATGCCCGGGCCGGCTGGAATTTCGGCCTGTACTTCACCTGGTGGGATCGCTGGATGGGCACGGAGCATCCGGATTATCACGCCGAATTCGCCCGAACGGTGGCCCGCACCGCATCAACAGGACCAAAACCCGCAGCCTAGTCTTCCGGTTCACTCTGGCGAAACACGTCATGGGCAGCCTCGTCATAGCCGCGCCGGCGCGAGATGATCAGGATGGCCGACAGGCCACCGCCCACCACGATGCTCAGCACCGTGCCCAGACCCAGCGCGATCCAGCCATGCACACCCATGTGCACCCGGGGCATGTTGGCAAAGCCGAAGCCGAGATAGAGCCCGCTGGCCAGAAGGGCCAGAAGGACGACCCCCAACAAAAGAAAAGTGGTACGCGACATGGGGCCAGGCCCTCCGGGGTTGTGAGCCCCCTATTTAATCCCTCAAACGCGCCTGTCATCGCGACACCCGGCCGCGGTGCGCATTTGTCGCAAGGACGAGCCCCCGGACCCAACGGGTCCGCAAGCGCGACCGCGCGTCGGCGCTTGATGCGCCGCCCCATCGGAGGTGCGAGCGCAGCGAGTTACCGTGAGATCAAAGGGAAATAAATGGTGGCGAGGGAGAGACTTGAAGCGAACGCCTTACGTCAAATCGTCGCATCCACCCAACCGCTTGAACGACCCGGTCCTTTCAGGTCGGTGAGAAACGACACGACAGTCAGACTTCGCGATTTTGCGTGACAGTTCCCGCGGCATAACCACCCGGCACAGTACGCACCTCACAGCAATGTGCAGGCACATCCCGACCCTGGCACAGGTCCTGAGCGGTCACCATTCTTGACCCCTTGCGCTCATGGCGGCACTAATGGCAACTCGTTATCCGCTCGGGGAGCCATGCGGCACGCTCTGACATTCCTGCTGATTGCCATGCTGGCCTGGCTCGGACCTGTGTCCGGGACGGAGGCGCATGCGCATGAGGTCGGGGCGGAGCATCATCACACGGATGTGGCGGTCGATCATGATCATGAGGACGCGCATCATCACCGGGGATCGGATCGCGAGATTGATCTGGCCAAGATGCGCAAGGTGGCGGATGTCGATGCGGACGAGAGCGGGGATGTGATCCTGCATGCCCATGTCCACATGGATGGCGCGCCGTTATCTGCGGTCATGGGCCTGCATCCGATCCATATAGCCGGACCTGCGCGGTCCCTGAGCAACTCTGCGCCCGAACCAGACCCCGGATTGGACGGGCTGCGCCGTCCTCCCAGACCGAGCCTGTAACGACTGATACCGGCGGCCGGCCCTGCTGGCTGCACGTTGCTTTTCGTTTACAGGACTATTCTCCATGCGAACCTCATCATGTTTGCTCGCGCTGGCCGCGATGCAAATCCTCGTGGCCCCCGTGTGTGCGGTGGCCCAGAGCGCTCAGCCGTCCACGCTGAGCCTGGACGAAGCCTTGGCGCGAGCCCTCGCCGAAGCCCCTGAACTCACCGCTGCCGATGCCCGTATCGATGCCAGTGCGCAGCGCATTGACGGTGCGGCGCGGCGGCCCAATCCGACCCTGGATTTTACCTCCGAAGGCGTGCTGGGAACCGGCGACCGCAATCTCTTCAACGAAGCGGAAGCGGCCGTCGGCGTCATGCAGCCCTGGGAACGGGGTGGTGACCGCGAAGCCCGTTCCACCCTGGCCGAACGGGACCGCGACCTTCGGGTCGCAGAGGCCGAGATCGCCCGGCGCGATCTGATGCAACAGGTCGAACTGGCCTATCTCGACACCCAGGCCGAGCGCATGCGTCATGCCATCGCCGAAGACCGGATTGCTTCGCTGGAAGCCCTGGCCGCAATTGTCGACCGTCGCGTGCAGGCCGCCCGTGATCCGCGCATGGCGCGTGACCGGATCGAGGCCCGCCTGGCCGAAGCCCGGATCGAGGCCGGACTGGCCCAACGCCGTGTCGCGACCAGCGCCACCATCCTGGCTTCCTATTGGGGCGGCCTGCCGGATTTCACGGTGGACACGCAGAGCTTCCTGTCACCGGGCATTCTGGGTGCGGGTCCGGCCGACCGGGACACGCCTGAGATTGCCCTCCTGCGCGCCCAGAGAGCCCGCAGTGATGCCGAGATCGGTCTGGAGCTGGCCCGCGCTGTACCGGATGCCAATGTCGGTCTGGAGCTGCGTCACTTCCAATCCTCCAATGATGTGGCGCTGGGGGTTCGATTCTCCATCCCGCTGCAGGTGTGGAATGCCAATCAGGCCAATATCGCCTCGGCCCGATCCGAAGCGGCAGCCATCGATGCCGATCTGGCCGCCCGCGAACGGGTCGTCCAGCGCCAGGTCCAGGCCCTGATCCTGCGCCGTCAGGCCGCAGCCGGGGAATTGGCGGCCCTGGAGGAGACAGTGATCCCGCCCCTGCAGACCGCTCTGGAACAAGCTCAGACCGGCTTCGCCCGGGGCAGTTTCTCCTTCCTGGAAATCTATGACGTGCAGCAGGCCCTGATCGATGCGCGGTTGCGCTCGGTCGATGCCCTGTTTGCCATCCACCAGTCCGACATCCAGCTGCGGCGCCTGACCGGCGGCAGCCCGAACATGCCGCAGGGCATGGGAGACCAGCAATGACCAATCGAAACATGTTCACGGCCGCCCTGTGCGGCTCCACGGCACTTGTGCTGATGGCCTGTTCCCCCAGCACCCCGGAAGCTTCCGGCGGGGGTGGCCATGGTGAAGCCGCCGCCGAAGAGTATGAGCGTGGACCGCATCGCGGCCGCATGCTGCGCCAGGGTGATTTCGCTCTGGAACTCACCATTTTCGAGGACGGGGTCGATCCAGAGTTCCGCCTCTTCCCCTATCTCAACGGACAGCCGGTTGATCCCTCGCGCGTCAATGCGACCATCGAACTGACGCGTCTGGGCGGACAGATCGACCGCTTTGCCTTCACCCCCCAGGACGACTTCCTGCGCGGTGATGGCGTGGTGACCGAACCCCACTCCTTCGATGTGGCGGTAACGGCCTCCATGCCGGGCGTGAACGGGCGCTGGCAGTACCAATCCTATGAAGGTCGCACCACGATCTCAGCAGAACAGGCCGAAGCGGGCGGCATTGCCGTATCCGTCACCGGTCCGGCGACGCTGGACGAGACCGTCGAAGTCTATGGCGAGATCGAGCTGATGCCGGAAGGCCGCGCCGAGCTGCGGGGCTGGCTGCCGGGGCGTGTCGTCGCCCTCAATGCCAGCATCGGGGATCGCGTCGAGGCCGGTCAGACCCTGGCTCGCATCACGGCCACTGACAGTCTGCAAACCTATTCCGTCAC
Source organism: uncultured Maricaulis sp. (assembly GCA_965242785.1). Taxonomy (GTDB): domain Bacteria; phylum Pseudomonadota; class Alphaproteobacteria; order Caulobacterales; family Maricaulaceae; genus Maricaulis. The sequence goes on along the minus strand of CBDETA010000004.1, from coordinate 1,460,010 downwards.
CTCGCCGATCAGCGGTGTCGTGGTGGAACGCAGGGCCACACTGAACGGACCGACCGGCAATGACCCGCTCTATGTCGTCGCAGACCCTTCGCAACTGCATGCCGAACTCTTCATCTATCCCGGAGACCTGGGCGCTGTGACGAACGGCCGGCCTGTTCGTGTGACCAGCTTTGACGGCGGACGCAGCGTGGAGAGCGAGATCGAATTCCTCTCCCCGATGGTCGATCCGACCAGCCAGCGCGCCATCGCCCATGTGGAAATCCCCAATGAGGATGGCCAATGGCGTCCCGGTGAACGCATCCGCGCCCGCATCGAGGTGGGTGAATTCGATGTGCCGCTGGCGGTCCGCACGGATGCCCTGCAGCGCTTCCGCGACTTCACCGTCGTCTATGCCCAGGTTGGGGACACCTATGAGGTCCGTATGCTGGACCTGGGCCGCCAGACGCCGGAATGGACGGAAGTCCTGGGCGGGATCGATCCGGGTGTGACCTATGTCAGCGAGAACGCCTTCCTGATCACGGCGGATGTCATGAAGTCCGGCGCGAGCCACGACCACTAGGAGCGGATCATGCTGAAATCGATTATCTACCAGTCGATCCGCTATCGCTGGCTGGTTCTCTTCCTCGTGCTTGCCCTCGGGGCGCTCGGGGTGTGGAACTTCCAGCGACTGCCGATTGACGCGACCCCGGACATCACCAATGTCCAGGTGCAGATCAATTCGGAGGCTGAAGGCTTCTCACCGCTCGAAGCGGAACAGAGGATTACCTTCCCCATCGAAACCGCCATCTCCGGCATTCCGGGCCTGGACTATACCCGCTCGGTTTCCCGCTATGGCCTGTCCCAGGTCACGGTGGTCTTCCAGGATGGGACCGACATCTATTTCGCACGGCAATTGGTGAATGAGCGGCTGCAGGCCGTCCGTGACCAGCTGCCCGAAGGCGTGACCCCGGAAATGGGGCCCATCGCCACGGGCCTGGGCGAGATCTTCATGTATACGCTGGAGATCGAGCCAGGCGCCACACGCGATGACGGGTCGGATTGGACAGCCGAAGACCTGCGCACACTGCAGGACTGGGTCATCCGTCCGCAGCTCCTGCGCACACCCGGCGTGGTCGAGGTGAACACAATCGGCGGCTATGTCCGCCAGTATCATGTCACCCCTTATCCGGACCAGCTGGCCGCCTACGGGCTGACGCTGGACGATGTGGTCGACGCCCTGACACGCAACAATGCCAATACCGGCGCGGGTTACGTGGAACACAATGGCGAGCAGTTGCTGATCCGCTCGGCAGGGCAGGCCGGTTCCATCGCTGATCTGGAAGCGGCCGTCATCACCAATCGCAATGGCCAGCCCATCCTGATCCGGGATGTGGCCGATGTGATCCTGGGGCAAGAGCTTCGCACCGGGGCTGCCACGGAGAATGGCCGTGAGGTTGTTCTGGGAACGGTCTTCATGCTGATGGGCGAGAACAGCCGCCAGGTAGCCCATGATGTGGCCATCCGTCTGGAAGAGGCCGCCGAAGCCCTGCCTTTAGGCATCAGGGCCGATGCGATCTACAACCGGACCGAACTGGTCGACCGCACCATCGAGACCGTCGAGAAGAACCTCGTGGAAGGCGCGTTGCTGGTCATCGTCGTCCTCTTCATCCTGCTCGGCAATGTCCGTGCGGCCATCCTGACGGCGCTGGTCATCCCACTCTCCATGCTGATGACCATCACCGGCATGGTGGAGAACCGGGTCTCCGGCAATCTGATGAGCCTGGGGGCGCTGGACTTCGGTCTGATCGTCGACGGGGCCGTGATCATCATCGAGAACTGCCTGAGGCGGCTCGGTCTGCGGCAGCATGAATATGGCCGTCTCCTGACCCGTGAGGAGCGCTTCAAGGAAACCGCCGAGGCTGCCGCCGAAGTGATCCGTCCCTCGCTCTTCGGTGTGCTGATCATCACCCTGGTCTATGTCCCGATCTTCGCCCTGACCGGCGTGGAAGGGAAAATGTTCCACCCGATGGCCTTCACCGTGGTTTTCGCCCTGACCTCGGCGATGATCCTTTCCCTGACCTTCGTCCCGGCTGCGGTTGCGATGATCGTCTCGGGCAAGGTGCAGGAAAAGCCGAACATCCTGATGCGCGGTGCCGCCAGGCTCTATGCCCCGGTTCTGGGCATGGCGCTGAAACTGCGCTGGGTGGTCGTCGCCGGGGCCGTGGCCCTGGTGGGCGTGGCCGGGTTGGCGGCCTCCCGCATGGGCTCGGAATTCATTCCGCAGCTTGAGGAAGGCGATATCGCCCTGCACGCCCTGCGCATTCCCGGCACCAGTCTCAGCCAGGCGCTGGAGATGCAGACCCATCTGGAGGAACAACTGCGGGACTTCCCGCAGATCGAGCGGATCGTGTCCAAGATCGGCACCGCCGATGTGGCCACCGACCCGATGCCCCCCAGCGTGGCAGACACTTTCATTCTCCTGCATCCGCGTGAGGACTGGCCCGATCCGCGTCTGCCCCGTGAGGACCTGGTCGCCCAGCTCAATGAGGCGGTCCAGCAGGTGCCGGGCAATCGCTATGAATTCACCCAGCCCATCGAGATGCGGTTCAATGAACTTCTCTCCGGTGTGCGGGCGGACGTCGCGGTGAAAGTGTTCGGTGATGACCTGAACGAATTGCTGGCCATCGGCGAGCGGATCGAAGGGTTGATGGGACAGGTCGAGGGTGCCCGGGACATTTCCCTGGAACAGGCCACCGGTCTTCCCATGATGCAGATCGTGCCCCGCCGCGAGGCGCTGGCCCGATACGGCCTGTCCGTCGATGACGTGCAGTCCGTGATCCGCACCTCCCTCGCCGGGACGCGGGCCGGACAAATCTTCGAAGGCGACCGGCGGTTCGATGTCATCGTCCGCCTGCCGGAGGATTTGCGGACCAATGTCGCGCTTCTGGAGCGGCTCAACGTTCCCCTTCCGGCGACGGAAGACGGCCGCGTGGAGACCATCCCGCTGCGCGAACTGGCCGATATCGAGCTGATCATCGGCCCCAACCAGATCAGCCGCGAGAATGGCAAACGGCGCATTGTCGTCACCGCCAATGTTCGCGGCCGCGATCTGGGTTCCTTCGTGACGGAGGTTCAGGAACTGGTCCGCAATGAGGCCGACGTGCCTGCGGGCTATTGGGTGGAGTATGGCGGCACATTCGAGCAGCTGATCTCCGCCGCCAACCGGCTCAGCCTCGTCGTGCCGGTTGCCCTGGCCATGATCTTCCTCCTCCTGCTGGCCCTGTTCCGCTCGGTGGCGGATGCGGCCGTGGTCTTCTCCGGCGTGCCTCTGGCGCTGACTGGCGGGATCGCGGCGCTGCTCCTGCGGGACTTGCCCCTGTCGATCTCGGCCGGAGTGGGCTTTATCGCCCTGTCCGGGGTGGCGGTGCTGAACGGGGTCGTCCTGGTAAGCTTCATCCGCTCGCTGATGGATGAAGGCAAACCGCTGGAGACCGCGATCCGGGAGGGGGCGCTGACCCGTCTCCGCCCGGTGCTGATGACGGCACTGGTGGCCAGTCTCGGTTTCGTGCCGATGGCCTTCAATGTGGGTGCCGGTGCGGAGGTCCAGCGTCCGCTGGCCACCGTGGTCATCGGCGGCATCACCTCCTCCACCTTGCTGACCCTGCTGGTGCTTCCGGCCCTCTTGCGCATCGTCCGGGGCTTCCTGGGCGGCAAGACAGGCCCTGTGGCCCAACCCGCACGCGAGGAACTCGCCTGATCCCCCTGTGATCCGGTCCGGGCGTCCTGTCCGGGCCGGGTCGCGCAGCCAGACTTCACCTCGGAGTATCACATGTTCTCATTCCTGCCCGTTTCGGGCTCCAACCGGTCGCTCTGGGCGATCTTCGCGGTCCTTTCCGCGTGTCTCCTGGTGGGCGGCGATGCGCTGGCCCACGGGGTCACGGAGGGCGATAAGGGCTATATCCAGGAGATCACGGGCATCAATCTGATCCCCTTTCTCTATCTGGGCGCCAAGCACATGGTGACGGGGTATGACCACCTTCTCTTCCTGTTCGGCGTGGTCTTCTTTCTTTACCGGCTCAAGCATGTCGGCATCTATGTCAGCCTGTTCGCTATCGGTCATTCCACCACCATGCTGGCCGGTGTCTTCTTCAATATCGGGCTGAATGCCTATCTGATCGACGCCATTATCGGCCTGTCCGTGGTCTACAAGGCGTTGGACAATCTGGGAGCCTTCCAGCGCTGGTTCGGCGTACAGCCCTCCACCAAGGCTGCCACGCTGGTCTTCGGCCTGTTCCACGGTTTCGGCCTGTCGACCAAGCTGATCGACTATGACATCGCGCCGGACGGGCTGCTGCCCAACCTTTTGGCCTTCAATGTCGGGGTCGAGATCGGCCAGCTCCTGGCCCTCGCAGCCATCCTGATCGCGATGGGCTTCTGGCGGCGCACGGCGAGCTTTGCCCGTCATGCCTACCTCGCCAACACCATCCTCATGTGCGCCGGTTTCATCCTGATGGGCTACCAGCTCACCGGCTATTTCGTCGCGTAGATACAGATTTTCGGAGACTTCCCATGTTCAATTCCCAACTCCCGTCCCGCGACGATCTTCCGGCCAGCGAGAGCCTTCTGAAATCCGCCCTGGTGGCGCTGGTGGCGGCCATCGTCATTCTGGTGACCATCGTCCTGCCCGCCGAGTACGGCATCGATCCGACCCGGATCGGCCGTGTCCTCGGTCTGACCCAGATGGGCGAGATCAAGATGCAGCTGGCCGAGGAAGCCGCTGCTGACCGTGAAACCACTACGGCCCAGACCGAAACACCGGCACCGCAGGAAGCCGCCGTCTCGTCTGCCGCTGCCATCCCGCAGGACCCGCCTGTTGAAACGGCGGTGCCGGAAGAGGCCGCACCGGTGACCGAGGCTCCGGTCGAGCCGGCCGCCCCGGAATGGCGCGACACGATCTCCATCACCCTGCAGCCAGGCGAGGCCACGGAGGTCAAGCTGACCATGCGGCAAGGAGAGGTCGCCATCTATGATTGGACGACCGATCAGGCCGGTCTGAACTCCGACCTGCACGGCGACAACCCGCAGGATGCCTTCATCTCCTACCGCCAGGGTCGTAACGAGCCCGGCGACAGTGGCGAGTTTGCTGCCGAGTTCGACGGCGCTCATGGCTGGTTCTGGCGCAACCGTTCCGAGGTCGCCGTGACAGTCACCCTGCGCACACGGGGGGCCTACAGCGCATTCAACCGACTGTTCTAGACGGGAGCCGGGTGGTCCGGCTCAATACGGGCCACCCGCCTTTCCAGGAGACCGATCATGCTCTGGCTGGTCATCAAATCCCTCATCTCCGGTGTCCTGGTCGGCATCGTTTCGGAAACCGCCAAGCGCAGCGCGGCCATGGGCGCGTTGGTCGCCTCCCTGCCGATCGTCTCCGTCCTGGGCATGGTCTGGCTCTGGCAGGAGACGAAGGACACCAATCGGCTCGCCGACCACGCCGAAGCCACCTTCTGGTTCGTCCTGCCCTCCCTGCCCATGTTCCTGCTGATCCCGGCATTGCTTCGACGCGACGTCGGCTTCTGGCCATCCCTGCTGCTGGGTTGCGTGGTCACCGTGGGACTGTATCTCGCGATGACCTGGCTGGGTCCGCGACTGGGGCTGCGGTTGCCGTTCTGAGGTCCAGACCCTGCAACCCGGGTCAAGCGGACGACGCCCGTTCCCATCAATGTCCCCGCCGGGCCCGCAAGGCGGCGCCCCGTCAAGTCAGCCCGACTGACCGATCAGAGCTTGCGCACGTCCGAGGCCGTGACTGGTTGTTCGGATGCATGGGGGATCGCGGATCCGCCTGACTCAGTTCCCGGCGGAAAAATGGTGGCGAGGGAGAGACTTGAACTCTCGACCTCACGATTATGAGGCCCGAGGCACCGCCACTGAATCAAGCAGCATTCCGACGGTTCTGCATCCGTTCACGGGCTATAATATCAATGCGTTACAAGGGGCGTCGGAATGGAAACTGTCGTTTTGTATCGCGGCCGTTGTGATCATCGGCCTCATCTCCCGGGCGATCAATCCGGCCTTTGTCGGTGACCAGCTGGAGCTGCTGGAGTTCTCGGCCGAGTGGCGCTGGGTCTATGACGAACAGATGCCGCTCTATGCCTGGATCGCGACCGGGCTGCTGCACCTGACAGGCGGCAGCGTGTTCGCCCTGGATCTGCTGAAATACGCCGCCTTGGCCGGGATCATTACTGGCATCCACCGCGCCGCCGAGAACCTGGTCGCCGGATCCGGCCTCTCGGCCGTGGCATTGGCCTTCCTGATCCCGACGATCGGTGTGGACGCGCAGGCGGCGGTGACACATTCCGGCCCGTTGCTGGCGGCCACGGCCTGGTCCACCGCCCTACTGACAGCCAGGGTCGGCCGACCGGAGGCGGGCTTCTGGTGGAAACTCGGTGCAGTGTGGGCTGTCGGCCTTGTGTTCAAACACTCCATGGCGCTGGTGATCGCGGCGCAGATTCTGGCTGTGCTGTCCCTGCGGCGCCCGGCTCTGCGGAAGTGGATCAGGCACCTGGCCGCGGCGGGTGCTCTGGCGCTAGCCATGGCGGCACCCTTCTACCTGTTGATGGCCATGCATACCGGCACCGTCACCGGAGGCATGGCCGAATTCTATCCGGAGTCGGGTTGGTCTGCCCTGCAGGCGGGGCTTTTGGACGCCATCACCTCGCCACTCAGCGAGGCGGGCCTGGTGGTCTTGATCGGGATGGTCGCCGCCTGGATCCAGCCTGGACCGAAATGGCCGCACCCCATCTATCTGGAACCGGGCCGCGCCGGCGCCCTGTTCATCCTGCTGGTGCTGGCCGCCAGCCTGATGTCGGGCGCCAGCCTGATCCGGGACCGCTGGCTGGCGCCCGGCGCCCTGATGCTGGTGCCGGCGATCGCCGCACACATCCTGCAGTATCCTGCCCGCAAACGCCGTCGGATAACGGACAGCGTCGCCATCACCATCATCATCACCACCGCGCTTGTCGCCGCCCACCGAACGGCGTTCGGTTAGCCTGTCATGTCGGGAGTGGAATGCAGCGCTGCCGGATCGCGGCGAGCGAGCTGATATCGCCGGCGCAACATCGTTGCGACACGACGACCGACATAGTCGCAGTTTTCCTGCGAACCCAGATCCCGTCGCACAACCGGCAGCTTGTGCCGGATGGCAAAGACGATGTCGAACACGAGGTCATCAAACGCGTCCGGCTGCAGCTCATCTAATTGTGGGGAAAGGGGGGCATCATGATCCATGCCGGATCCTCCATATGATGCCCTCAACGCCGCCCGATGTGACCCTGTCGCCCCAGGAGGCGGCCGTCAAGACTTGTCAGTTGTCTTGCTCTTGCGGAGTGACCGGCCCTGCCATTCCTTCAGGCACTGTCGGAATCGGGTCCAACGGATAGGCAGGCAAGCCCATGGCCTGCCGCACCCGCAAGGTTTCCTTCACCTCATGAATGAGGCTGTCGGTTGCACGCGAATGCACCGGTGACCCGGGATTGCCTTTGGACTCAACGAAGTACTCATCGTCCCACGGCAGCCACATCACACGATCAAAATCGAAGCGGGTCGCCCTGCCCAGCCCCATCGCGGCGAGATCCGTGTGGGCCATCACGATGGCGTCAATCTGATCCCTTTGCCCGAGGCGAAGATTGCTGGTGCCATACACCACGCCCACCCAGAAACGTTCACTGTCCTGACCAAGGGCGATGGTCAGGCACGGGTGCATATCGCGCGCGGGGCGACCCTTGTCTCCGTGGTACGGAAAGCGGACCCAGCAAATGTCGAAGAGATGGGGCCGCACGCCCCATGGGCGAGCGGCCTTTGTCATTACAGCTTGATCGTCTCAAGGATTTGGAAGTCGGCGCCCATACGGCGGCTGTTGTCCAGGACTTCCTTGTATTCGGTATCGCGAAGTTCGCGAGCGTAGTCGGCCTTCGGCGGCGTCGGGCCAACCGGCCGGCGCGGCGACGTATTAGCTTTCGGTGTCATAGCGGCCTCTTTCTTACGGCGGCTGCACTTAGTGCGTTTTCCACAGCCTGCCAATAGGAAGTGGCGAAATCGTGAACATGCTGCGACAGTGTGATGCAGTATGGACACATTCGGGAGCCACGTCCTACCTCCCCCTCTCCCCAAACAAGCAAACTCCAGCCGGATGCGCAAGTACCGCCAAGGCATGTCAGGCATGCGCAAACCATCAGGCGTGACGCAGATCACGCTTCCGGTCAGCTAGGGTCGCTAGGTTTTCGCCACCCTGATGCGAGGCCAAACCATGTCCGGATACGAGAAGTCTCCCGATTACGGCGCCCCCAAAAACCCGCCCTGGCTGGACTCTGCGATCACCGCACTGATGGTGTTTGGGCTTCTGGCCATGATCGTCACCGCCTTACTCGCCTTGGCTAACCCGGCCCCTGGATAATCAGCTCTCTCGCATCGGTGGCGATCCCCTTGGAGACGCCATATTTCAGCTCGACGGCGTCCATCCGGAACGCGGCGAAGATCTCGCGGATCTCAGGCACGTCATTGATGGACATCACAAAGCGGCCCTTGATGCCGGCCAGCTGGTCTGCCAGGCGCTGGAAGTCGGCACGCTCGAACATGCCCTTGCCATAGTCATTCTCGCCGCCGTGATAGGGCGGGTCGAGATAGAACAGCGTCGCCGGCCGGTCATAGCGCTCGATGAAATCGGCATAGGGCAGGCGCTCGATGATCACCGCCGCCAGGCGCTCGTGCAGGGCTTCGAGCCGCGTAGCGATCGAGTAGACGTTAAAGCCGCCGGCATAGCCCGGCGCCACGCCAAAAGCGCGACCCGACACCTTGCCGCCAAAGGCCAGCGTCTGCAGATAGAGGAAGCGCGCGGCGCGTTCCATGTCTGTGAGTGTGCCGGGATCGGTGGCCTGCAGGCGCTCGAACTCGCGCCGACTGGTGATCTGGAAGCGCAGCATGTCCAGGAAGGCGGCGTAGTGCCGCTGGACAACGCGATAGAAGGTCGCCACATCCTGGGACCAATCATTGATCACCTCGGCCGGCCGGGCGATGCGCCGGCGCAGGAAGATGCCGCCCATGCCCACGAAGGGCTCGGCATAGGTCTCGTGCGGCAGGCTGTCGAGGATCCGCACGATGCGCTTGGCCAGGTTACGCTTGCCGCCCAGATATGGTTGAACTCACACTTGAATGCCCGCGCCGGTTGGCCGGTGGCGGGATCGATCGAGACGGCTGCAGCGTCTCCTCGGGCAGGGTGTGATCCTGCGGTTTGGCGTGCTGGAACACGCCGACCCCCGCCGATTTCAGCGAGGGGAATCGATGACACTGCCTTCTGGCGTCGATCAACAGCTTGCCTTTAAGGCCAAGCAACGTTTGTTGCAGGTCGCAAAGGAGCGCGCCGACCACTATCAAGCCCTGGCCGCCAAGAATGCCGATGAGGCCGAGCGCGCTCTCACGGACTCGAGGCGATTCACGCTTCTCGGGTCGGCCAGCTCGATCGCCCTTCTCGCAAGCCAATTGGCCGATACCACTGCGCTCGGGTTCAACCTCATTTGCTTGTCCATCTTGTGCTTTGCCGTCGCGGTTTTCCTGGGCCTGTCGGCGTTGACGGCACAAGCAAAGGAGCAAATGGAACTTTCCGGCCGGCTGATGACAGCCGCGCTCGATACATACAAGGACTGGAGTTCACCGGAAAACATGAAACGTGTGGTCGCCGGAGAGCCCCTTTCGGTGAGAGATTTCACGCCGAGCTTCGAACTCAAGCAAACACGCAACCGGTTCTCATGGGCACATGGTTGGATGACCGGTGGTGGCGTTCTGGCGTTGATCTACCTGTTCATTCCAACTATCGCCGCGCTGTACGATTGGGCTGTGTCTCTAGTACAGGGCTTCAGACTTTAAACCGCACGGAGGAGTCAGCATGAAGCGTGACATGGACCTCGTCCGCCGCATTCTCTTGTCGATCGAACGACAGGCCGTGGCGCCTGGCGAAGCGTTTCACATTGGCTTTGAGGGCATTTCGGAAGAAACGGTGAGCTACCACGTCTTGTTGATGTCGGACGCCGGCCTTCTGGACGCGATAGACTTCTCTTCTGCGGATTCCTTCCATGTCGCGCCGGTTCGCCTTCGCTGGGAGGGACACGAGTTCCTGGACAAAATCCGCTCGGACACCGTCTGGAACAAGATCAAATCAGTCGCGATGGAAAAGACCGGTGCGCTAAGCTTTCAGGCGATCAGCACGCTCGCAACCACGATTGTTGCAAGAGCGCTGGCCTAACCCGCCCGCTCCGCCTCCACCCGCGCCCACCAGTCCCGGCACGCCTGGATAATCCGGTCGCGGATCTGCGCGGCCTCTGTCATGTCGGCCGCGCGCTGGCGCCAGTCCTCGCCGGCGGCCATCGGTTCGATGGGGTCGGGCGCTGTCAGACAAGATCCCGGCGGGGTTTCGATCTGCTCCTGGACGATCCGCTCAACCTCCCGGATCTGCGGCTCCAGGCTGGGCGGCGGTGAGACCGAACGCGGTGTTGTACAGGCGCACATCATCATCGCTGCCAGGGCAGCGGCCATCGGGGTTCGCATCAAACTGCCTCCGCAGATCGCCAGCGGCCGCCACCAGGCCCCGCCAGTCATTCAGAAAGTCGGCCGCCTCGGCCGCGCGCCAGGCGTGATCGGCTTCCAGCCGGGCCTCGGCCACCTCGGCCACGCCGGCCAGCCGGTCAGCCTCTTCGCCGACACGCGCGACAACGGCCTGAAAATTCTCGGCATTGGCGGCCGCGCGCTCATGCGCCTTGCCGAGCTGATAGGACCAGATCGCCGAGCCCAGCCCGAATGCCCCGGCGATGGCCGCGCCCACAAGCACGCCGCGCACGCCGGCGGTGAGGCCACTGATCACAGCCCCACCTCCCCCGATCGCGGATCCATCTCGGCCCACCAGCGCTCGATCCGCACCACATAGGTGCGGGTCTCGGTGGCATGGTGGCCGGTGATCATCGGCAGGCAGGTCTCGATATCCCGCCAGTCGCGTGCGCCATCACAGGCGCGCTGGGCGCGAATGATGTTGCCGGCGCCGGCATTGTAGCTGGCCAGGGCCAGGCGCCAGCGTTCGCGCGCCGGCCGGGGCGATCGCCAGACGCCCATTTGGCGCATCATGTACCAGGCGCCCGCCTCGATCGCGATGTCATCATGCGGGCTGGCGCGGATCCCGAAATGCGCCTGCGCCTCGGCCCAGGTCGCCGGCATGAATTGCGCCAGGCCCGCCGCGCCGGCCGGCGACACCGCCGCCGATCGGCACAGGCTTTCCTGATAAATCTGCGCAGCCCAGGCATCGGCATGCTGGAACGTGCCCCAATAGGCCGCCACCGCCGCCTCGATATCGGCCCTGTAGGGCTCGCACGCGGCGAAGCGGGCAGGCCAGGTGTCAGGCGCCTGGAACACCTCCAGCGGTGCGGTGGCGGTCGGTTCTGTGGCAATGGCGGGTGATACGCGCACATCCGGCCAGGCCGCGGGTGAAGGCCGGACGCTCTGCCCCAGGGCCGAGCCGACAATGATGGCGATCGAGAGCATCGCCGCGCCCACATAGACGGCGCAGGCCAGTGCATCTTCCTTGATCTTGTTCAGCATGTCGGACTTGAAGACCGACAGGCTGCGCACCCAGCGCCACAGGCGCAAAGCGAACAGCCAGACAATGACGAAGGACAGCGCCGTCAGCCCTTTCCAGAGGATTCCGCCGCCAAGCGGCCCGCCCCAGGAGACAGGAGCAAAGAGAATGGCCAGCGCCAGTACCGCCGCGCCCACCGTCCAGGTGATCGAGCCGGACAGCTTGTTCCGGATCCAGTTCCACATGATGACCTCCATGAATGAAAAATGTACCGCTGTCCGTTACGTTTTCGATTGCAATATGTAACGCCGCGCGTTACAAATAATCATCAACGGAGACGAGACAGATGATCCGCAGCTTTGCCGACAAGACCACCGAGGCCCTCTTCGAAGGCAAAGCGCCGAAGGGTGTCGCGATGGACATCGCAGCGCGGGCCCATCGCCTGTTGAAGCGGGTGAATGCCGCTCACGAAATCGGCGATCTGCGCACCCCGCCCTCCAACCGCCTGCACAAACTTCAGGGCGACCTGAAGGGCTACTGGTCCGTCTCGGTGAACATGCAGTATCGCGTGATCTTCAAGTTTGAAGACGGCCACGCGGTTGACGTGAAATTTGGCGACTATCACTAGGCCGGCGGGCAACCGGCTGATCCAGGGAAGGATGCGCTTATGGATGACGGCTTCATTCCCCCGGCGAGTGTCGGGGATCACCTGCGGCAGGACTATCTGCCCGACTACAACATCAAGGCTCCGACCCTTGCCAAGCGGCTCGGCGTCGGCCGCCAGCGTGTTGTCCGCTTGCTGGAAGGCGCCCGCTGCGATGCCGACATGGCCTTGCGCCTCGCCCGCCTGTTCGGCACCACGCCGCAGTTCTGGCTGGCCCTGCAGGCTGATTATGACCTGGCCACGGCCCGGCAAGAATCGGGCAGCGCCATCGATGAGACTGTAGAGCCGCTGGCGGCGGCCTGATCCACCGAACGGCGTTCGGTGGATCAGTCCGGATGATGCATATGCTCGGCTTCCAGCCGGGCGATGCGGGCGGCCAGGCCGTCCGCCTCGCGCCGGTAATTGTCGATGATCCGGTCATCGACCTGGTCGCGCCGCAGATCCGCGGCGGCCTGTGTGCGGGCCAGCGACTCCAAAACCGCCAGCATCCGGTCCTCGCGGCCGCCCTCGATCGTCATGATGATCCAGGTGGTGCCACTGATGGCGGCAATCCCGATCGTGCCCAGAACGCTCATCAGCGCGATGATGGCCTTCCAGTCTGTCCGACTGCGCTGATTGTACTCACGCAAGAAGCCCGACAGCTTGTCGGTCAGACCGTCCACCGCCTTGACCAGGTTGGACACCTCCGTCTCCAACCGGTCCTGACGGCGCTCGGTCTCGGCGATCCGCCGCGTGAGATCGGCGGGCGGAGCTACAGGCTGTTGATCCATCTATTCCCCCGGGCATGAAAAAGCCCCGCCGGAGCGGGGCCTTTTCAAAAAACAGTGGCGGGTTCGGCCCTATTCGGCCGGGGCCATCAGCGGCTTGATCTGGTGATCGTAATGATGCCGCGCGTTGATGGTCAGGTTCCGCGCGATCTCGAACACCTTCCGGCCCGTCTCCGAGATCGGTGACAGGTCCGCAACGGCGGCTTCAAGAGCCTCGATAGCCTTGGCGATATCCGCCACCACCTCGGCGTTGTGGGCATCGGTCTCCGCCATCAGTTCGGCCCGGCGGGCGCCGGACATGCGTGCATTGGCCATGGTTCAGTCCTTTCCTTGGCGTAGGGATTGATGGGATGCCGGTGTGGCTATTTCGCCTTGCCGGCCGGCAACGGGGTGTCCAGCGCAGCAATCGCCACGCAGGCCATGACCGGCGCGTTTTTCCAGCGGACGGGCAGACGCTTGGTGATCGTGGACACCTCGTCGGCGTCGAGCTCCTGCTTGCCGCCGGCCGAGATCCGCTGTGCCAGGCGGAAGCGCTTCATGAACGCTTCTTTGGTCAGCTCTTTCTCGTCGTCCGGCACCGCGTTCATCAACGCCTCGGTGCAGGCCAGGCCCAGCGTCAGCGGTGATGTCTCCGGCTGGCCGTTCTCGTCCAGCTTCATGGACGTCATCAGGCGGAGTTCCTTGCCGTCGAGGCCCGTCAGGACCTGATCAAAATCATACTTCATGGGTTCTTCCTTGGAGATCGTGGAGATGTGGAGATGCCCGCCCCGACCGATCTCCACAGGCGGCCGGGGCGAGCGAACCGGCGGCGGGCGCCGGTATTCGATCAATCGCAGTGGAAGGCCTCGGACGCCGCTGCCTCGATCAATGCCTGCAGGCGTCCTGTCAGGGCGGCTTCAGTGGTCGCGATCAGTTCGGGTTCGGCCGCTTCCACCCAGCCACGCCGCACGGCCTGGTCGGCCGCGTCCAGGGCCGTGAAGGTGTCCGGGTCAGGCTCGGGCAGCGAGACCGTGCCGATGGCCCAGTCAGTAAGCCCGCTGGCTTCATCCGTGGCGTCCACTCGCCAATGCACGGTCTCGACGACGCCGAACATGCCCGACTTGTTGCGACCCTCCAGCGGGCCGAATTTCCAGTTGAATGTGATGGGCATGGTGATGCCTCCTATGCTGCGGCCAGCTGGGTCACTGTGCCGGCGGAACCGCGATACTTCAGCGCGCCACTCTCGACGTAGATCTGACCGACTCCGGCCGGGGAAGATGTCGGGGCTGTTCCGTCGGCTATGGCGATGACATTGGCGGCGCCGGCGCCAAAACTGGACGCGCCAACAGCCAGACCAGCAGTGCCTACACGCACGCCCGCCACCCCGCCGGGAGACAGGATAATGGGGCCATTGGCACTGGTCTGGAGATACAGCTCGGCAGCATTCGTGGCCGTAATGCGCGCACGCTCGCCAGAGGTGACGTTGCCCATAAACAGGAAGGAGTCGCTTGTGCCCGCGCCCTTGGCATAGAAGGCGCCATAACTCGTTGCGCCTTCCGACATGATGCCCACATTGTCGCCGACGACGTGGAGTCGGTATCCGGGCAAAGTCGTGCCGAGGCCGAAATTGCCCGAGGTATTGAGGCCCGCACGCTCGGAACCACCCGCCCAAAGCTTGATGCCCGAGGAAACAGCGTAGATACGTGAGTTGAAGCTCGCGTCGAACAGACCAACACCCGCGCTCTCAGCCCACAGCAGACCGCGACTTACAGCCCCGTAGATTTCGATTGCCGCGACATTGTCAGCGTTACCAATTCGGGCGGCGCCGTTAACTTGTAGTTTTCGTTCCGGGAACGCAACGCCGATGCCAAGCCCGTCCGGTGTCAGGAACAGGCTTCCCACACCGCCGAGCGCCCAGCCCAGCGTGTTCGCCGCCGGGAAGAACATCCCGGTGTCCAGGTCACCCGTCGTGGTGATCGACGGTGCCGCCGCGCTGCCGGCCGCAAACTTGGTCTGACCGCCCAGGCTCAAACCCACCGCCGCAGCCACCAGCGTCGAGACGTCGAACCCGGCGCCGGCCGTCTGGATGCGGGTCGCCGCCGCCAGCTCGTCGCTGTCCGAGCTGTCGAAAGCGTGGATCTGGCCATCTTGGCGGGAGACCGACGGGCTGACCCCGGTGTCGATGAACGGCGCCCCTTTCGGGATGAAAATGAAGATATCGTCCGCCATCGGGCAGGCTCCTTACGAGAGACGCGGAACGCGCAGCAGACAGCTTCCGGCATTGATCGTGCCGGAGCCGCTGGAGACGCGCAGGCCAAGGTGGATGTAGACGGTGCCGCCGGTGATCGAGCCGTCCAGGAATTTCGGCGACACGTTGGAAACGAAGTCGCTCGACTGCTCCAGGGTGTCACCGCCATCATTGAAGTATTGCAGCCCGTCGGTGGCGCCTTCGGCCAGCACCTGGGACGAGCCCACCACATTGGTATTGATGGTGCTGCCTTCGGCGGTCTCGGTGGCCGAGGCGATCACCGCCCATTGGCCTTCCACAGCTGCTGAACTCGCATTCGCGGTGGCGCTGGAATAGCCGATACCGGAACCGTTGAACCCGACAAGCGTGTTCTCGTCGCAATTCTCAAGCGCGACTTTCGCGACCACTTCATAGATGCCGGCCGCGGTGGCGTTGATCGCCTGGTTGCCGCCGGTGTTCGTATAGACGTCCTGGCTGATCCGCCGGGCGCTGATGCCGTCATCGGCATAGACGACGCCCGTGGTAGTATCCTGCACCATGCGCACACTGGTCGGCGTCGGCGCACCGGACTGCGTCTGGATCAGCGCCTTTCCGCTCGCCAGCTCGGTATCGCTGACACTGCTCTTCGTCGCCAGCGTGCCGGCACCCAGCCCGCCCAGCGTCACCTGACCGCCGCCGCCGCCGGTCAGGGCGCCGTTCGCTCCGATGGTGATGCCGGAATTCAGGATGCTCTCACCGCCGGACAGGGATGAAAGGTTCGCCGGACGCCCGGACACGCTGCCCCAGGCCGCGGTATTGCCCAGCCCGGCCCCATCGGTGAGCTCGTTGGTGTTGGTGATGTAATTGGCGTTCAGCGCGCCGGTATATCCCAGGCCCGCAATCGTCACCTGACCACCACCACCTCCAGACAGCGAGCCGTTGGCCGCGATCGAGATGCCGGAATTTAGGATGCTTTCAGCGCCGGTGAGTGACGCCAGGTTCGACGGGATCGAGGCGACATTATTGCCCCAGGTCGCACCATACGTCGCGTTCAAGGCGCCCGTGTAACCCAGCCCGGCAATCGTCACCTGCCCGCCACCCGCACCCGTCAGCGCACCGTTGGAACCGATGCTGACCGCCGAGTTCTGGATGCCCTCAGAACCGGTCAGGGCCGCCAGATTGGCCGGAATGGAGATGACGTTATCGCCCCAGGTTGCGCCCAGGGTCGCATCGAGATCGCCGTTGAAGAGTCCGCCGCCGGTGCGGCGCAGCAGGTCCGAAGATGTGGCCCGGCTGGATGTAATGTTGCGGACCAGGTCGCCATTGGCGTCCAGACCGGCGGTGATGCGGCCGTCTGTCAGCTCGGTCGGCCGGCCGGCCACATTGGTCGCCCAATTGGCACCCGCCGTCGCATTGAGATCCCCGACATAGCCCAGGCCAGAAATGGTCACCTGACCACCACCCGCGCCGGTCAGAAGACCATTCGAGCCGATGGTGATGCCGGAATTATTGATACCTTCCGACCCGGTCAGCGCGACAAGGTTTGCTGGACGATCATAGACATTGTCGGTCCAGCGCGCGCCGTATGAACCCCAAACGTCCCAGGTCGATCCGTTCCAGCGGTATTCGGTGTCGTCGGAGGTATCGAACCACCATTCTCCCGGCGAGGGCGTGGATGGCGCGGTGCCTGCCCGTGTCGTCGGCAGGGCGTCGCCGTTCAGGCGCATCGCGCCCGTGTCGTCCACATAGAAGGCCTCGACACCCGCCGAGTTCAGGATCTCGAACCCGGTGCGGCCGGCGCCCAGATCACCCATCGTCAGCAGGCCGGACGATCCGAACGAGCGGGTGAAATCCCCTGTGATCGCCAGCGTCGCGCCATCCCAGGCCATGTACTGGCCAGCCGGGTTCCCAACCGCCAGCTTGTAGGCCGACCCGTCATAGCCCAGGAAGAAGCCCGTCCCGGTCAGATAGCCGGACGCACCGCCGCGGACCGCGCCGCCGGCAGCCATGATGATGGCGTTGTCGACGTAGAGATCGTTCGAGATCCGCACATCGCCACCCACCACTTCCATCGCCTTGATGGATGTGCCGCCAACGAAGTTGATGAAATAGAGCGCGTCGCCGCCCAGCGTGACGGCAGAACCATCCTTGCCTGCAGTCAAGCCAGCGATTGCCGGGTTGCTGCCTGAGGCCTCGACCAGCGTCTCCCAATAGGCAGCGCCCGTCTCGATGTCGGCGACGGCGCCGGCCGTCGTTGTCGCGTGGCCGGAAATCGTGTCCGTTATCGCTCCTACCGCGAACTGATAGGACCCGATTGACTGGTTGACCTGTGACTCCGTCTGGAACGTTTCGATCGCATAGGCGCTCGTGACGTAGATGCCCGATACCGTGGTCAGCACTTCCGTCTTGGCCGCCGCGATGGCGCTGTCCTGGCCGACCTGCGTGGCCATAATCGACGTGATCACGGCCCGGGCGCGGCGGTTTTCCGTCAGGCTTTGCCGAACCGAGCCGGCCATCTCGCCCATAGACCGCTCGATCGAGAGGAAGCGCGAGCGGGTCTCCGATGCCGGGTCCTGGAAGGCGTCAGCCGTGGTCTGGCCCGGACGCGCGAAGGCCGTGAAGGGCTCGCTGACCGCAACGCTGCCCTGCCCGCTGGTCGAAGCATCCGGCACCAGGCGGAAGCGCACCGTGGCGGCCAATGCCGGCGCCTGCACCACATCGGCCAGGCGACCGGATGCTGCATTGTCCATCGCCTCGGTCGCCAGCACCGAACCGGCAGCGTCATACCAGACCGCTTCCAGGATCGCTTCGCTGGTCACGCCCTCGACGGCCACCTCGACGCCAGCTTGCACCAGCA
The DNA here is from genome assembly GCA_965242785.1 of uncultured Maricaulis sp. Taxonomy (GTDB): domain Bacteria; phylum Pseudomonadota; class Alphaproteobacteria; order Caulobacterales; family Maricaulaceae; genus Maricaulis. The sequence goes on along the minus strand of CBDETA010000004.1, from coordinate 1,441,926 downwards.
CGCCCGGCTTCACCGCCTTCTCGTGCGGGAACCACAGCACCTTGGTCGTCTGCTCGCCGCTGGCCAGCGACGGCCACATGGCCTTGAACCCGGTCGTCTTGCCGATGATGAAGCCGCCATCGTCGGCCACCCAGCCATCCGATCCGGTCGGGTCCTCGATCCAGTTCAGCAACGAGTCCTGCAGACCGGTTTCGGCGGCCTCGGCCAGCTTGCCCGCCGCATCGGCCAGCGTTGCATCCGCCCGGCCCTGCGCGTCATTGATGGCATCACGCGCGGCATCGATCGCGGCGGTCGGGCCGGTGGCGTCATTCGCCACCAGTGTGTTTGGAACGGTGACGTTCGCGATTTCGACCAGCGGGTCGGACATCGCTCCCCGTTCATCACGAAATGCGAAGCCGAAATCATACGCCTTGCCTGGCACAAGTCCGCGGATCTCGCCGGCGCCAGCCCTCGGTGTGTCTGAGAAAATCACGCGGTAGCCGGCAGCACTGGCGCCCTGCGCCTTGGCATAGACCAGCAGGTCTGCCACCCGCGGGTCCTCGACCGCTGTCCAGGTCACCGTCACGCCGGGAACCGACGCCCCGTCCGGACCCGCGAAGGTCGCGGGCGTAACAGCCACACCGCTCGGCTGGGCCAAAGCATCGGAGGCGGCCAAGCCTGTGATCAAAAGTGAATCCCCGGCGCGGCCATCCGGCCCGAGCGAGGTGATCTCCACATCAAAAGTGCGGCCCGGAACGCCAGGCGGCAAAACGACCACACGTTCATCGCTTCGCAAGTCCGGAAGACGGTCGAAACGCGCGATCGAGCCAGATTCCGGTGACTGGCGCCACCGGACTTGAAATCCTGTCAGACTTTCTGCGTAACTCTCCGGAACATCAAACCGGACGAAAATGCCGTCCTCGGTGACATAGGTTTCCGCCAGCGTCGGCTGCGGAGGCTTGGGCGCGCGAGGCAGTGTGATGCGCGTGTTGAACGCAGGCACCGTGCCATTGTCGGCTTCAAATCGCTCGGGCGCGTAGGCCACCCCCAAGATCATGGCATCGAAATTCCGCGACGGCCGAATCCGCTTGATCAGGAGCGGCGCGGTCTCCAGCCCCGTCTCGCCAAAGGCGACCAGATCGCCCACCTTGGGCGCGTCTGCCGGATCGACCGGCGCAGGCAACTGCAGGGTCTCCACAACGCCGGCGACTGTCGAGACCGGCAGGGAAGCACTGACCGAGACCTGATAGCTACCCGTACCCTCGCCCGCCTCCTCGACGAAGCGCCAGCGGATCGCGTAATCCTTGCCCTCTTCCATCACCAGGTGACCGGACGAAGCATCGCCGGCTTCATCCAGGGTGATGGCGGTTACATCGCCGCTGCCATCGGTGGTGAGGGATTTGACGCGGCCAGAGCCCAGCCCGACCAGCATGACATCATGCTGGACGGCCACCAGGTCGCCGATGCGCGAGGCGACACTCTCGACGTCCACATCAAACTCGACTGTCTCGGTCTGCAGCAGGGCCGTGTAAAGCCAGAACCGACCCAGCCTCCAGACAATCTCCGGATCCGTGACGCCGGGCAGCTGCAGCTGCTCGTAGAAGGAGGCGGCGACTGTACCTTCGACCTCACCGTATTCCGAATATCCATCTGCAAAGACGAGCATTTCGTCTTCGCGATAGCCTTGCTCGCGATTGGTAAAGTTGATCCGCAGGGCGTGGACGTCGCCTGGAAAGGTTTTGCGAACCCGGAAACCGCGCGTTGAACGCGGAGTGAAGAGCTGGCGCTCGCCGTCGAGCCGAGGCCCATCGATGACGACCGACAGCTTTCCATTGATCCAGATCGGCCGCGCGCGGCCGGTCGCACACAGAAGCTGCGCTGCCTTGGCGCGCGTCATTTCGGTGTCGATCACATAGTCGACCGAGTAGTTGTTATCGCGATTCCAGATCCAGAACGCTGTCCAGGCCGGCCAGTCGATCCGAGCGTCCGGCAGAGGCCGCTGTGTGTGTCCCCCACGATAGAGAAAAAGCGTGTTGTCGGCCGGGTTTCGCGTCGCCGTTTCTGCCGTCCAATCAGATGCCGCGACCAGTGAGAGGTCAGGTTCCGCAGCGTTCGCAATCGCTGCCGCCAGGGTCGGTGCCTTGCGCTTCAGGACCAGGTTTATGGCGTCAACGACGCCAGAGAGCTGGTCTGACGCCTTCACATACACCGCCATGTAGGCATAGCCGGTCAGCGGCATCGGATCCCGCGCGGAGATCGAGCGAAGCGCGCCCCATTCAACCCGATCGAACTTCTGTTTGCCGTCGCCCTGGGCGGTGTCCACACGCCGCACCTCGACATCGTACTGCCCCTTGGGAACAGCGGCACGCAGAGCGACGCGGAAAGGTTTGCCCGGATCCGACCGCGTGACGGTGTGGCTGCCAGAGGCGGTCCCGCCGGGCATGTTCCCGGCCCAGTCCACCAGATCCGGTTCAGCGACAAACCAGCTCAACCGGTCGCGCCCCACCGCCGCTGCGGCGGAATTGCCTTGAGGCGCCGTCGGCCGGTAGTAGACCCACGGCTCACTGCTACCCGTCGGTCGATAGCGCATCTCAACAGACGCACTCAGGGCCTTGTTTCGCCCTTTGTCATCGACCTGTCCAAGGCCCTGCGGAAAGGCGAAGACGGCCACCAGTTCGGTCGTCTCGGTCTGGCTGGTGCGCGACACCCAGCCGGCGCCGTCCAGCAGCGTGCCGACAGCCTCGGTAAAGGGATCATCCCGGTAAAGCGTGATCGGCGGATCGTCCGGCGTCGCCCGGATCTCGTACTCGACGCCGGAATACTCCGAGATCGGCGTCTCGCCGATCTTGATGTCCGCCACGTCATAGGCCAGTGGCATCGGGCCGAGATTGAGCAAATAGCGCAGATAAACATCGTCACCGACGATTTCCTGCACCGGCACACCCTGCAAGGGCGGAAAGACCCGGTGCTCGCCGAACAGGACCGGCATCGGCCGGTAGGGCAGCGCCTGGTTGCGCGCGCCATCCACGGAGTATGTCGGCGAGGGAAGACTGGGCTGGGAGAAGTCCGGTTGTGGCGGAGGGATCAGCGCATTGATCGCAAGATTGCCGACCACCATCACGGTGGCGGCAGCAGCACCTGCCCAGAAGCTTTGCGCAGCCATCGCGCCGCCCGCGCCGCCAGTCACCCAGGTCGCCAGAGCGACGACCGCGATCTGAAGGACCGTACGCAGGATCTTGGCACCGTCATCACCGGACGGCCGCACACGCAGCAGCAGGAAGTCACCTTCATAGACGGGCGTGGTGGCCCAGCTGTCCCGCGCAACCTCGATACCGTCCAGCTCGGCCACCAGGTGCGCACGCAGGATCGGATCGGCGACATGGCGACGCACGACTTGCTCGATCGTCTCGCCCGACGGAGTCGCAACCGTACGCACGCTGCCGGGGTCGAACGGATGCAGGGCGATCGCTGTGCGGCGGTTCTCGCGCGCAGGCCCGCACGCGGGCAGCGTTTCAAGCCCGGCCGGCATGTCATCACGCGGAGCGGTCATAGAAGCCTTCGACACGATTGGCCCAGACGGTTTCGTCCAGGCGTTCCAGATGGGTGGCGGGTGTGCCCGGCCGATATCCGGCCGGTGCTATGGCATGAAGGAAGCTGCCCTGGCCCACATAGAGACCGACATGGACCGGGCGGCCGCGGATCTTGAACAGCACCACGGCGCCAGGCCGACGCGGCACGCGCTGCCAAGGGCCCAGATGGGCGGTAATCATCTGTTCCTGCAGATCGAACCGAGCCGCGAGACCGGCCGGTTTTTCGGGCGTGTAGAGGCCGGCATGGCTTTCCGCCACCAGCCCGAAATGCCGGGGCCGACACCAGGCGATCAACCCCCAGCAATCCCAGCCCGCCGGCTCGCGCCCATGCCAGACATAGGGTGTTTGCAGATAGGGCCGATGCCAGCCCGATGCCGGGTTCATCAGAACAGGGCGGGAGCCGTGCGCGGTGTGAAACTGTTGGACGTGACGGGTTCGTCCTCGTCCAGGTCCACAGCCAGCTGGCCGTTCACCTGCAGGCGGTCCGCCTCGGCGCCGACGAATTGAAACTCTGGCAGAGTCTCCTCGACCGTGTCTGGATCCGAACCAAGGACAACTTCGACCAACACGGTCGGGCGGGATTGGAGGGAACGGATCGCCAGCATGATGCGCCGGTCAACATTGTCGATGACCAGCGTGGCGATCTGGCGCTCGTTCTCACCCTGGCCCGGCGGGGTGAAATCGAAACCGTAGGCCTTGAACACATCGCCGCGGCTGGTGATGTCCACCGTGTTGTTGACGAAGCGCAAGGCGCCATCGCTGACACCGAGCTCGGGAAACTGGATGCCCAGCGCCGCCAGATCCGGGTGAGAGAAGGTCACCAGCACCAGATAAACTTCATCGGTATGCTGGGCGGTGGCCGCTTCAAGATAGGTGCGCGACGGCATCAGATCACCCGCAATCGGCAGGACACGATGATGTTGTCACCCGGCCCCATGGTCGCCTCAACGCCGGCGGCCCCCCCGATGATGGTGGCGACGTATTCATCGCCCGACAACGGCTCCGTCCAGTCGAAGGACAACGCACCATCGGCCAGCGTGCCGTGCAGGAACGGCCGCCACTTGTCATTGTAGTCACTGGTGGACCAACGCCAGGACAGCTCGACCACCGACGGCACGGCGGTGAACAGGCGCCGGGTTTTCTTCGGACCGGAATCCCGTTCGCTTTCCAGAACATTCCGTTCGGCGCGCGGCGGGCGATAGCCCTCGCGGCGCGGGTCCTTGGGCAGGCTCGCCGGCCAGGTTTCAGCCATCAGCGCCGCCCCGGACGCGGCTCAAGGCCAAAGCGTCTCTCGAACACATCATCAAACTCTCCCGAGCCGAATTGCCCCTTGATGACTTCCGCCAGCATGATCTCCATGCGGCGCGTACCATCCGCCGAACGCCGTTCGGCGATGCGGGACTTGCCGCCCTCGCGTTCGTCCTTGAGCACGATCTCCAGCGTTTCGGCGCCGGCAGCCCGGGACGCGGCCCCCATCGGCCCCATGGTCTTCAGCGCCGGGATGATGTGCAGATCCTCATTCCGGCTGACCTGGGCAAAGGGTTGCCCGTTCAAGGCCAGCACATTCTGGTCAACGCCGGGATTGCCCTTGAAGGTGTACGAGGCACCCGTGTCATGTTTGGGCAGGCTCACACCCTTCGGTGAAGTTCCGGAACTGCCCATCCAGTTGCCCAGAGCCTGGTCGAAGGCACCGGCGATCGGGCCGATCACCATCCGCTGGATCGCGATCTCGGCCAGCACCCGCAGTATACGCTCCCCCATATCCTCAAAGGCGTCGCCGACACTACCGGCTCCTGTGGCGATGTCGGCCAATCCATCGCCGATCCCGTCCAGGATCCGCGTTCCGCCCGCATCGATCGCCGTGGTCAGGTTCTCGTACTCCTCCGCCATTTTGCGCAGGCCCGGGAACCGGTCCTCCATGCGGATGACATTGTCGCCTTCCGCGCCGTGCAGCGCCTCTTTCACCGCCTCGATTTCGGCGATGATGATGTCCGCATGCTCCGGACTCTCCCGCCACAGGGCGAACAGGCGCTCCAGCCGATCAGCCGCCTCGGTGGACGGGCGCAGCAATTCCTCCAGCAGCTGCTTTTGCTGTTCCAGCGGATCCAGCGTACCTTCGATTGCGCCCGCCAGCTTGCGCTGGTCATCGGTGAGCTGGTCGAGTTTGGGATGCAGGCCCAGCGCCTCGGCCCGCAGGGCGACCAGCTGGTCGATCAGCTGCTGGGTGATCTCGATGTTTTCTTCGCCGATGGTGATGCCGGCCGCGCGGGCCTGGTTGAGATCGGCTTCGTACTGGCGCAGCTGCTGCAGGGGGGTCAGTGTGGCACGGTAAGACTGCTCCAGCAGGGCTTCCAGTTCGCGACGGCGTTCGGCCGGCACTTCATCGGCAGAACTGCCGGGATCATTCCACCCTGCGACCATTGCCCTGAAGTTGGCGAGAGCCGACGCGGTGTCGATGCCCGAGGCCATATCCATCCGCCCCATCTCGAACAGACGGTTTTGGATCTCGCGCAGTTGCTCCTCGGTACGAGCCAGATTGTCCGCCACCTCCGGCCGGAACATGGCAGGCAGGCTATCACTGGCCAGCTGTGCCCTCTGACTTTCCGCAATGCGGATGAGGCGGGCTTCCTGCAGCTGCAGCTGCTCGGTGCTGCGCTCTTCCAGATCGACGCGCTCCAGGGTGACGGAGGCCCGCCACTCGGCGATCCGCGCCGCAGCTTCTGCTCGCTGCACAGCCAGATCCAGCGTCGCCAGTGACTCCAGTTGACCCGCGCGCTCGGCGCGCAATTCAGCCTCACGGATCGCGGACGCCGCGTTGGCAAAGCGCTGGATTGCTGCCCCTGACAGTGAGGCATTGATGCGCTCAGCCGTATCCAGCAAACGATCCATTTCCTCATTGGTTTGCTGCAGCAACGGCGCCGCATCCCGAAGTCCCAGCTTGTCGGCTATTACCTGTCGCTGGGTCGGATCCTGGATCTCCCGCATGCGATCGATCACGGTGTCCAGGATAGTGGTTACGTCCGCACCACCGTCGACAAGATCGCGGATACCCAGGATATCGAAGGCGTCGCGCGCCTCGCCTTCCCCGCGCGCCCGATATTCACCGATCCGCTTGGACAGCTCTTCCAGTCCCGCCAAGATAGGAGCGGCTTCACCGCCGGCCAGTTCGACGGCCGAGACCAGAGACATCACGCTTTCCGCCGCCAAGCCCGAGGCACGCTCGATGTTCTCCAGTTCTTCCGCCCAGAAGGCGGTCTCGCGACTGCGCTCCATCAGCATGAAGACTTCGCGCAAGGCCAGGGCAAGCACCCCCAGCCCCGCAGCGGCGGCGACGCCCCAAGGCCCGATCGAAGTGAGAAAGCCACCCAGCGGCCCCGCGCGGGACGCGAGATCGTCTATGCCGCCCTGCAGCTGCTTGCGGGCCTGATCAACCGCCTGGAAGCCCTGCTGCGCCGGCCGGGCACCCCTGGACAGGTCCCGCCAGACGCGTTCACCCGTAGGCCCCAACTCTTCAAGCCGCCGCTTAAGTTCCTCCTGCCCGCGCAGGTCCAGCTTGATGACGACGCTGCCGGCCTTTTTCTCAGCCATGATCAGTCACCCTTTGCTTCGCGCGCGAGGGCCAGGCCGGCGTGAATGCCAGCCTCGGCATGGTCCAACAGTTCAAGCGCCAGCCAATCGGGCATGGCCGGTCGCATCTGGTGCAGACGCTGCAAGGCCAGAGACATGTCGATTCCCTCGAACCCCCAGCCGCCGCGTTTCAGGCAGGCACCGCCCTGGATCAGCGCCAGAACCATCGTCCCCTCGACCGATCGGGGTTGATGTTCGCGGAACGGGCAAAGATGCGAGGGTTTGACATCGCGACCCTCGGTGCGCGGATCCCGCACCCGCCCGCCACGGGCACACGCATCACCGGCGCGAGCACAATCCTGGCAGTTCAAAGCGCCACCCTCGTGGATCCACGACAGGGTGGCGCTTATGCGTTTCCCTCTCGCGCCACCCGGCCGAGTGCCTTGTTGATCTCGGTCTGGATCTTCCGGGCGATCAGCGGGTTGTCGATGATCAGCGCCTGGACCGCTTCTGGCGTCGGCGTCTCGATCACGGCCCCGGTTTTCTTGTCGCCGAAATACTGCCAGGACCGGATGTGCATCTGCACGACCTTGACCAGATCGAGCGTATCCGCCGCGGCCCGGATAGCGCTTTCCAACCCGGAACGCTTCAGTACTTTGCCGAAGCCAAGCGCATCCAGCACAGGTGCCGCTCGGACCGCGAAGTCCGCGTCGCTTTCATCCTGGTTCGGTACCGGGATCATCGACCAAGCCTCGTGTTCGGCCGCCCTGCGCGAAGGCGTGGTGGGCCGATCGAGCACGATGCGCGGCACGCACAGCTTTTTGTTCACCTTCTCCGCGTGCTCGGGGAAGGTGATGACGATCTCGCCCGTGTCTGCAGGCCCCGTCGAGATCCGGATCATGACTCACCCGGGTAAGACGCGATCGAGTTGACCAGCGTTGCCTTGAAGGCCGCAGCGGAAGCGGTCTGCTCGCAGCGCATCTCATAACGCTCGGTGCGCACCCCCTGGCCGGTGGCAGGACGCTGGGTCGGCACAAACCGCACCGCCGGCAAGTCGATGGTCAGCTTGTTGCTGGCGTCGGTAACGAACGCCAGCTGCAGATCATCGACATCCTTGGACGCCGCAATGTCGAACCAGGTGTTGTCGACCGGCCGGATGTCCAGAGATCCGCCGACATTCGGATTGACCTCGGGAATGAATTCCTTGGCGGTGCGATCCGGACGCGGAATCGGGCGGTCATCAATGAGCGTGCGATCAAACATCACACTGCCGCCCATGATGTTCGCCACCGCCACGGAGTTGTAGAGGATCTGGCAGCCAATGCCCGCCGCGAACGTGTTGAGCGCCAGCTGTGACGCGGGCGTGCCGGTCGGATCCGACACCGGATTGGTGATGTCAGACGCCTTGCCCTGCAGACGTACGCGCCGGCGGCCCGCCTCTGGCGTGAACCCGATCTCCATGCGCGACCAGGTGACGGTGTGCGCCAGACGCCAGTCCGGCCCATCCGGCCAGGCCAGCGACAGGCCCGCATGGGCCCGGGCGCCGGAGTTGAAGACGTGCGTGTAGGGGCCGGCGCCCGACGGCGCCGTGACGGCAAACAGGTGGGGCAGGATCCAGCCCAGCTGGTTGAAGCACAGCGGCAGATCGATGTCGAAACCGGCCTCGACCAAACCCTCGGTCGGCGGTTGCGGATCCATGACATTGGCCAGAGACACACCGATCAGCGGGTCATCGACCAGCGGGTCGGTGCGACGCGGTGTGAAGCCATAATGGGCGATCGGATTGAAATTGCCGCTGGCGGCGGTTCCCGCAGCAGCCTGGGCCAGCGCATAGAGCTGGACCTCGCGGCCGATAAGATGAGGCATGGAAATGCTCCTGACTTGAAGGAAGAGAAACGCCGCCGAACGCCGTTCGGCGAGACTGTCCGGCCCGGATCAGACCTGGGATATCCCGGCCAGGCGCAGATCGCGGGCACCGGCCTTGCGGTAGTGCTCTCCGGCTTTGGCCTTGGCCTCTTTCAACCGCGTCGCCGTGACCGCGATCACACAGCCGCGAGAACCGATGCCGGGAATGTCGGCCAGCAGAACGACATGAGCCGGCTTGCCGGTGGTTTTCGGCGCAGCAGTTGCGGCGGCCGGCGCCGATGCGCCGTCCGGAGAGGTTTCATCAGCCATTTCGGCCTCCTGTTTGGTGATGGGATCAGCCCGTCTGGGTCAGACTGACGAATTGCACCGCGATGGTGAGCGCATTGAGCGTGGAAATCGCGACGCCCGGGGTTTTCAGATCCTCGGGTTTGAAGCTGCGCGCCTCTGCATAGGTGACAGTGCCATCGAGGCGAGGAGCCGCGGCGATTTCTGCCGACACCGCCGTGCGGGCGGCGGAGACACGCGCCTGTCGCGCTGTATCATCACCGCCCAGCCCCTCGATTTCGAGGATGAACAGCCCTTCCAGGTCCCATGTTGGCGGCTGACCTTGCAGGAAGCCGATCTGGCTCACATCCCCATCGATCAGAACAGCTCGAGAGCGCATCTTGCCGGCATCCTGCTCGGCATCCAGATACCGCGGATCCCGGATCACCAGAGCCATGGCCGGATCCAGCGCAGCAAGAACCGGTTCGATGACGGACTGGACGGCCGCGCGGGCCTGGTCATGGTCGATCGGCGTGGACATGGGTCGCCCTACTCTGCCGGTCCGAACCGGCGCTGGGTGATTTCCTGAAAGGCCCGGGCAAATCGAGCCAGGCCCTCCCGGCCGATCGCATCGGCAATGGCTTGCGGATTGATGCTCTTGGGCATGGTAACGGCCGGCACCATGATGAACATCACGACGCCATTCTCCTGACGCCGCGCGTTGATCGTGCGCGCACTGGCGCGACCGTAACCGCGCTTGTTCTTCTGGACGTTGTCCGCCATGACCAGGACGAGGTCGCGCCCCTTGACCTTGACATAACGCAGGCGACCGAACCGCTTTTCGGCCATCGTCAGCGCATAGGCGCGCGCCTTGCGAAGCCGGCCGGACTGTCCGAAGCCATAGCCCGCCTGCGGCGCATTCTCCGTCGGTATGAGGATGTATTTTCCCTCACCCGCCCTGATGGTCAGGCCTTCGGAAAAAGCCTGGATGATGTGCGGCGCATTCGACCACCAGCCGATCGATGGAGAGAGGCTCGCCTGACCGCTACGGTTAGGCCAGACCTTGGACCTCCAGGCATTCGCGACCTTGTCCCCGAGCGGCCCGCGCGTATCGGCGCGCAATTGCCCCTTTCCCCACGCCTCGACAGAGTCGGCGGCTGCCATGGCAGCCTGGGCGAGATCCTCCACCGTCGCATCCATATCGGCCGCCAGGGACTGGACGACATCCACATCAATCGAGAACTCCACATCCCCGGAAGACGATCCGAACGCCATGGCGGTCAGGCCGTCGCCACCAGGTCGAGAAGCCACTCGCCGTCATGGGACCGGGGGGCTCCATCGATCATCAGGCGCTCGCCATCGGACCGCGTGAGGACGCCGTCGCGCACCGGCGTAACGCCGGCCGCTGCCAGGGCAGGATCCGCGATCTGGACTGACCAGACACGCTCGGCGGAGCGCATTTGCCCATATTCTCCGGCGCTGTGCTGGCGGTCCTGTTCATCCGGGATCACCAGCACCCCTTCGACCACGGACCCGCCCGGCGGCGTGTAGGACATCGCCTCGCCGAACTCCGCATAAATCGCCGGCAGGGCATCGTCGCGGAAGGCCTGGTCGAAGGGGGACAGGGACATGCGGTCAGACCCGCTCGAGCGGGACGCCGTCGGCGATCAGCGCGTTGGCGCGGCGCACGGCCAGACGGCGCTGCTCGCCCGTCTCGGTGTTGCGGTAGAGGCCGGCGCCGAGCGCGGCTGCCGGCGCGGCCGGAACATCGGCTTCCGCGCCATTGGCGTCGGTGTCCTCTTCCGGCTCATCCGCACTGTCCTGGTCTTCGACCGGAGGATCGGCTGGCGTTTTCGCGCCATCGCCATCCTCTGCGGATGGCGGCGGGACATCCTCGACGGGCGACTTGGCGGCCGACAGCAGATCGGTCTGCGTTTCCTCGGTTTCGGTCTCGGTCTTTGCCGGCGCCGTTTCGGGCGCAGCAGTCTTGGCGGGCGCCTTGCGTTTGGCGCCGGATTTCTTCGCGGTCATCGCGTCTCTCCTGATCAAGCACCCTCAAGGCCAGACCCCGACCGGCGAGACACCGGCCGAACGCCGTTCGGCAGCCTTCAACTGAAGCCCTGGCGCGGATGCGGGGGAACCAGGGCTTGAGAAGAAGGCCGGGGCATGCGCCCCGGCCCTTTGAGGTTTGGGTGGAAGTTCGGGATTAGTACCGGATGCCCTTCACCAGCAGTTCCGGCCGGCGGCTCAGCGAGATCGGATTCGACTCCGTGTAGATCTCGACGCCCTTTCCGTGATCCAGGATTTTCGGCGAAGCGAACATCTGGGCCTGGCCGCCGAATTCCGGATCAGCGTGCAGCTGGGCCATGGCGTTCGCAGCGGCCAGCGTGTCCGGCGGTGCGAAATAGGTCGCAAACGTGTCGGACGTACCCGCCGGGAAGAAGCGGCAGGTTCCGGCCGGAACGAAGGACGTGGACACGCCGGTCGAGAGCGGAGCCTTGCCCTTGTATTCGATCAGGCGAAGCCCGCCGAACTCGAAGGTACGACCCCAATTGCCACCCTGGCGATTGCGGTCAGGCTGGGCCAAAGCGGCCGCGGCCTGCCAGTTCTGATAGTATTTCTCGACATTGGCGTGCTGGACGAAGCTGTTGAAGAACAGGGTGTCACAGAGACCATTGACACCCGACATGGTCTCGCCCTTGAGGTTGTTGCCGATGTGGTCGGTAACCTCTTCGCACTTCTCCAGAACCTTGGTATTGGCGTCATCCAGTTCGAAGTCGACAGACTTCTCGGTGATGCCGAACTCTTCGAAGAGGTTCAGCAGCACGGTGGTGCCGTCACCGTCATAGATGATGCCGGACAGCGCGCCCATCCGGTTCCATTCCAGGGTGATGTAGTGCTTGTTCGCCAGGGCCATCAGGATCTTGGCAAGCAGGTCATCGACGGCTTCAGGCCCCTTGTCGCGGCCAATGACGGCCAGACGGTCCTGGACGTCCTGCGGGACGATGTTGTCGGACAGTTCGAAGTGGGCGCACTGGATCAGCTTGGTACGGCCACGCTTGCGCTCATTGACCTGTGATCCGGATCCGCGCGGACGATGGTTGAGAACGGAGAGCGAGCCCTCTTCCTCACGAAGCTCCACGCTGGTGGACCCGATCCCTTCCGAGCTGAAGATATCCAGCGCGCCAATGAGCCCGAAGCGGTTCTCGACGCGATTGATCAGACCGGTCAGCGCGGTCGAGTTATAGAGAAATTCGAATTCCATCTGATTGTCCTTTCAAGATGGTGTGAACACTCGCGACCGCGCCGGCCGCGCATGAAAAACCCGGCCACAGCCAAAGCTGCAGCCGGGCTCCAAGCCCGCGTCGGGACGGCCTAGACGGCCGTTTCGGCGTGGATGTCGAGCGCAGCCAGTTCGGCCAGCGCCTGGGCTTTCTGACCGGCCGAGGCGCCGGAGGGCCAGACCAGGTCATTCGACGCAATGACGGCAGGCCCGCGCTTGAGATAGGCGATGCTGCTGTCGCTGCCGTCGGGCGCCGTCGCGGTGAGCGTCGCGACGCCTGCAGCCCGCTGCGAGCCGTCGACCGCAGAGAAGTCGATCGCCGTCAGCTTCTGGCTGCCAGCCGGGACCGTGATGGCGAAGCTGTCACCAACCACGAAGTCTGTGCCGCCATCCGCAATGGAGAAAGCAATCTCACCATTGTCGTAGGCAGCGCCGGTGGCCGCATCCGCCAAGCGCCGGCCGAACGGATCAAACACCGCGAAGGTCGCCGCGTTCGTCGTTGCCGTGATGCACTCGACGCTGTAGTCGCCCAGCTGTGCGCGTGACTTGAGTGCCAGTCCCGTCATCGCACCATTGCCAGTATTTCCGGTGTGATCCTCAGTCGGCGTACCGAACAGGATCTGGCCAAGCACGGCGCCCATCTCGACCGTCCGCACCGCACTGTCACCGGCCAGCAGAATGCCGGCGCCACGGCAGAACAGCGTGGACAGCTCGTACTTCAGAATGTCGGAAAGACGCTTCGGCTCGGTGTAAGTTTTCGTCCCAAGCATGGATTGTTCCTTTCAAATCCAGAGCGAATAAGAAAAGGCCGCGTTGCCGCTAGCCCTTGCCCTGCCGCGCGTTGATTTTCGCCAGCACACGCGACGTGTCGGACCCTGCGTTCGGTTTAGCCGGCTGTGCGGCCGGCGCGCCGGGGCGGCCACCATCCATCGCCTTCTGGAAGGGATTGGCCTTGGCATCGGGCGAAGCGCTGCGCAGGGTGCGCAGGGCCGTGGCGTATTTCATCTCGCCAGACGCGACGTCGGCAGCCAGGGTCGAGCCCAGCTTGGCCTTGTTGTCGCGCACGGCGATGCGCCCGATCTTGCGACCGGCCGCGCCCAGGGACTTGGGTTCTTCCTCATCGTCCTGGTTCTCGGGGTCCTCGGTTTCATCCGCGGCATCCGGATCGGGATCGTCACCGCCCTCGCCGGTCGGCTCTCCTTCCTCTTCTTCTTCCGGCTCCGCACCGCCCTCACCGGCCGGCTTGTCATCGCCTTCCGATTTCGGCGGGTTCACGGGGACGCCCAGGCTGTTCAGCTTCGCAATGGCCGCCTGGTCACCCTTCGCTGCCTTTGCACGCAAGGCCGCGATTTCGGCTTCGATCGACATCGAATCCTCCTGTTTGCTCTTCGCGGCCGCTGGATCCACGCGCGAGGCAACGCGGCCGACAGCCGCCCCGCTGGAAGGTTCAAGCCCGGCCAGGGCTCGTGCGGCCTGGAAGGCCTCATCTTCGGTGAGCACCGCATCCAGAAGGCCGGCGGCGACCGGATCGAGATCGCCTTCAGCGCCTGCGGTGAAGGTGCGCGCTTCCCAGCTGCGCACGGTTTCGGCATCGATGCCGCGCCCGGTGGCGACCGCATCAAAGAAGAATCCGGCGTGGGCCTGGATCTGGGCATTGAACATGCCGCGCTCTTCCTCGGTCACTTCGCGGAAGGGCGATCCCATGTCCTTGAACCGGCCGGAGATGAACTCTTCGCGCTTGACCTTGTCCTCGGCCATCATGCCGGACCAATCGAACCAGCCCATGCGCACGCCGATCGAGCCAAGACCGGCACCGCGCGGCGCATAGGTCGCATCACAACTGGCCGCGATCTGCTGGGCGGCGGAATAGGCCATATGGCAGAAAGCCACGATGGGCTTGCCGCCCGCATCCAAGCGATTGGACCGGATCAGGTCTGACAGTTCATCGGTGCCGTAGGAGAGCCCGCCCGGGCTGTCGACCACCAGCAAGGTGGCGACCACACGGTCATCCTCCCGAGCAGCGACGATGGCATCGCCGATATCGGCATACCCGCAGCACCAGCAATCATCCCACCAGTCCCAATAACCATTGCGCGCCAGAACACCCTGGACCGGTACCACGGCCACGTCCCCTGACAGGATGTAGCCTTCAGACACCCAGCAGGAGTGCTCGTCCACGATGGCTGACTGAGGCATCGCCGGCGCCTGGACCGGGCCACGCATCAAGCGCTGGGCGATATCGCCAGCTCGATCGATCATGCTGGCGCGGGCTTCCGGATCATAGTGCCAGGCACCGACCCGGGAGAGCCGCGTCAGCTCGGCCTCATAGCCCGAATGGAGTGCCAGCAGGATCGCGCCCTGCGAGGCGTTCATCGACATGCGGCGGTGGATCGAGGAACGGGGCATGTGGCCTCCTGGCGCTATCGGAGCTGGCTGGCGCGCTCATCGGCACGCGGGTCATCGGTGGGGCCACGAATGGCCAAGATCTCTGACAGGGATGGCGGGACCTCGCCCCGGCGTTCCAACCGGCGGCGGAAGCGGCGGTTATCCTCGATCACGTCATCCGGATCGTTGCCGTCTTCCATCGCGATCTGTTCCAGCGAGGAAGACAGATTGCCGGCGCGCAGGGCGGCCCCTTGGGGCTCCTTCACGGGATCGACATGGCCGCGCGGCGGGCCGATCCACTCACCGCGCACATAGGCGCCCGGATCATCCCAGAAGTCCGGCGCCGCATCCGGAACCGGCAGCCGGCCGTCATAGAAGGCCTCTTCCAGGACACACATCAGCAGCGGCGTGGCAAACTTCTTGGCCGTGAGCGCCCGATCGACTTCGACATCGCGCCAGGCTTCATTCAGGCTCATCCGGCCGGAGGAATAGTTGTGGCGGGTGAAATCGCCGGTGACCATTTCGATGGTGCCGCCGCCACCGGCCGCCACCTGGGCCGCGAGCGAGAACACGAAGTCAGCGTAGCCATCGGCCTTACGGCCCTCGGTATTCCACTCCAGCTTTTCACCCGGGAAGGGCTGCAGCACCTTGGAGTCGCCGATGGTGATGCCGGCAGCCTCGTAATAGGTGTTCCGCATGTCCAGCAGGGCTTCGGCCTGCTGCTTGTCACCGAACAGTTCGGCCAGGTATTCCCCACCCATCTCGGAAGAGAAGCTGGCGACCACCAGGGCGTTGATCACCTTGGATCGCAGCTCGGCGTCCGTGTACGCCTCCAGCGTCTTCAGCCGGCGCAGGCTGGCGACCAGGTCGGAAATCCCCTTGTGCTGGCCGGCCCGTTTCTTGTCGTACAGGTGGATGACACGCGGCCGGCCCCAGGGCTCACGCGCGGGATAGCGATCCGATGCCAGCATGTCCGACGACGCGCCGACATCGGCTGGATGCCGGCGATTGATGTGATATGCCAGCGCACGCCCGCCTTCATCCAGCTCGACCCCGCCGCGCAGCGTGTCGCTGTCGGGCTGGCCCAAGGGGTTCAGCAGGCGATCAGGATCAACCAGCTGCAGGCAGGTGCCGTATTTGAAATTGCCGATCCGGTCCTGCGGTTCGCGATAGCAGACGATGCCGACTGCTTCGCCATCGACAATGCGGTGGCGAACGGCCAGGCCCAGCAAGAGATCGAAATCCAGCTCGCCTTCCCAGTCGCAGCGGAAGAGCGGGTCTTCAGCCCAGCGCCGCCATTCGCGCTTCATCGCGTCGATCAGGGCATCGAACGCGGCTTCCTGTTTCTCGTCTTCCAGATCGAAGCCCAGGGCCTCGGCATCGGGGCGCGGCTTGAAAATCCAGCCCCAGCCCACTTCCAGCGCCTTGCGCCGGCGCACCATGGACGCGGCCATGGGATCGTTGCGGACGCTGTCGCGGATCCGGGCTACCGCCGAGAGGCGGTTGTAGAGCCAGTCGCGATCAGCCGAGCCGCGTGAGACAGTGGCCCCGCCAAGCGCCTGGTCCATCGGATCTGCAGCACGATAGGCCGGGCGATACCCCGAGCTGGACAAGGCGCCCGATGAAGCGGGTTCGACCGGCGCGCCAACACGGCGCGAGCCGGCCGGCATGCGGACGCGAGGACGGGCGATAGCATTCATCGGGCAAAACCTCGCGGGGTGTAGGGCGCGTGCGGCGCAGCGGTGCCGGCCACCCGCGCCCGCTCGGCTTGCAGCTGGCGCAGGCGCAGCTTGACCTGTTCGAGAAGATCGCCCGGACCCGACCGGCTAACCTTGCGGCCGTTGTGCTCGAGCGATTGCGCACGATCGGGATCCAGAAGCTTGTCCAACCGCGCTTGGAATTTCGCGATATCGGCATCGATCTCTTCGAGCGTGCGCGCCATGGATGGCTCCTGTTACGTGAAAGGGCGACGCCGCCGGGGCTGACTGCGGCGAACCAGCACCGGCGGCGTCTGGACCAGGGAGCGACCGACACCCCGCAATGGGGCGCCCACCAGTTTCGGCCGGTCCTGGCTATCGGGTTGGCGGGGCGGCCCAATCGTGAAAGCCGCCCCGCCGCTCGCAGGCCTCCCCCGAGCCCCTGCGAAAGCAGGCCCCACGCACGCGGGGCCCGCAGCCGGCCACGATCGAAGACGCGAGCCGGGATGGTGTCAGTCGATCCAGTTGCGGATCCAGCGCTGCCCGCAATTCAGGCAGCGCAGCGCCTGGCGGAGGACCCGCCCGCGGCGATGGCTGAAGGTTTGAACCGGCACGCCCTGGCAGGCGGGGTTCACACAGCCGAGCGCCGCACGGTCGCGCCGCTCTGTTTCGTCCAGGCCATCATCGGCCGAACGGCTGAACTGCATCCGGGTCTCCTGACAACTGGGCTTCCAGCTCGCGTATGCGGCGCGACAGCCTTTGACGGTGCCGCCATTCCTGCTGTTGCTGGACCAGGCGGCGATCCCGCGCCTCGCGCAGCCGCTGGACCTGGCCCTCTGCCTCACGCCGTCCGCGCTGGGCGGCCTCGATCCGGCTTTCCGGGACATCGCAGGTGCAGCGCGTCGGACCGTAGACCGCACAGCCGATGCATTCCGGCACCAGAACGGCCTCACCGCCCGGGCCAGCCATCCAGTGGCAACGCGTGGGCATGCCGGCATCTCACCTGATCTGGAGCGGCCCACCGGGGTCGAACCGGTATCTCAAGGCTTGGAAGGCCTGCGCATATCCGCTCTGCCAGAGCCGCTTGATTGATGGCGCCTGGTCCCGGCGCCGCCCCCAACCTGCCGCACCCAACACACCGACCAACGTGTGCAGTTAAAGAAGCGGTGCTCGACCCGATGAGGACCGGGCCACCGAACGGCGTTCGGCGGCTGTTACTGGTTCGACCGTGCCATCGCCGCGAGAGCGGCGGGCAGATCGGAGGATTTGGCAGGGCCCGCTGGCACGTCGTTCGCCGCGCTGTCATTGGCTGTCTTGCGCCGTGCCATGTCGAACAAATCCAGCTGACCACCGGCAGCCTCGACAAGCTGGCGGATGGCGTCTTCACGCTCTTCCCACTGTTCTTCCGACCAGGATCCACGCCGGCCAGCCCGGGCACCCAGATAGTGCAGCCCGGCGAAGGAGTAGACATCACAGTCAAACCAGTGGTTATCGCCACGCGCCTTCCAGAAGCGCTCCGGAAGCTGGCTTTTCCGGTTCAGCTTGGTCGCCAGGTATTCCGACGTCAGCTGCTTGAACAGCGCGTCTTCCGCATCGGCGGGGAACCAGCAATGGCCGCGCGGCGGGCCCAGTTCCGTCGCTTCCTGGAGGGTCTTGTTATAGCGGCCGACGACAATGGTTTTCACTGTCCAGGTGCCGACATGCCAGATCTTCTGACCGCCGAACTTCTTCTTCTTGCCCGATTTCTTGATGTCGGTTTCGGTCGCGCCCTTGATGACCGGATGGGTCCAGCCTTCGGCGCCATTGATGACGATGGCGGTCGGCCGGCGCTTGCACCAGTTCTTCACCGCATCGGTGTGATATTTGCCGTCGACCACGATGACGTCGAACGGAAAGCTTTCCCCGCCCGGCAGGGGGGCACCGCGATTGACGATCTCCGTCAACTTCTTCCAGGCCGTGTCGCTGTCTTCTTCGGTGTCCCCGGCCAGGAAGCCCCAGTCGAGATACCAGCCTTCCTCGTTGGCGTTGTAGCCCTTGACGAGG
The DNA here is from genome assembly GCA_965242785.1 of uncultured Maricaulis sp. Taxonomy (GTDB): domain Bacteria; phylum Pseudomonadota; class Alphaproteobacteria; order Caulobacterales; family Maricaulaceae; genus Maricaulis. The sequence continues at coordinate 1,423,252 of CBDETA010000004.1, read as the reverse complement.
AAGTAGAGCCCATCGCGCTGGACGTCGACCGACAAGGTGAAGACAAGCGGCCCGTACGCCCCTTGCTCACGCATGAAGTCCGGCGTCTTCCTGGCGGCCAGGGCCTCCCAGTCTGGCGTCTTGGTTTTGATCTCGAAGACCCGGCCGAGGACGGTGTTGACGAACACCATCATGGCCTGGTCATCATCGCCAGCATCGGCCTCTTCCTGGGCCATGTCATCCCAGCGCAGGAATCGGCTGATCACTCCGGTGATCCAGAAGCCCACGCGGAACTGCTGTCGCGGCTTGGCGCGCCAGGCTTCCGCCTCCTCACGGGTCAACGTCTTGTCCGGCTGCTCGCCGTCGACGGGCGCAGTCGGAACCCAGATCGAACGGCGCAGCATCTCGCGCTTGTCGGCGTCGGTGTGGATCCCGCCGCAGGATGGGCAGATCACATGACAATCCCAAGGTGCCTGTTCATTGCGCTGGACGTCTTCCCAATCGAAATCGGTGACATCATCGCAGTGCAGGCAGCCCATATAGAGCCGGCGACGATCGGAGCGATCATAGCCGCGCATGATGCGCGAGGCGCGGGCTATGAGCGGCGTCGAGATCGCGATCTTCTTCGACGTGCCCAGCGCCTTGTAGGTGGTCAGCCGCTTGTCGGCGAGGCGCTCCGGATCGCCTTCCTTGCCGGCGCTGTCGGTCCAGGCGTCCAGATCATCCTGCACCATGTAGCGGATGGTGTGCGAGCGCAGGGTCTTTGGGCTTTCCGCGCCGGACAGCAGGATGGTGCTGCCCTTGAGGGCGCGGATCTTGTCGGCCTTGGATCCGCCGGTAGTGCGATTCTGGCGCGGTATGACCGCGCCGGGCTTTTCGTCCTCCTCAGGATGCGGGTTCAACGCCGGCGTGGCTTCGGCCAGCGGATAGAACTTGCTGTCGGCCCATTCCTTGGCTTGGCCGACGGTCGGATGCACAACCATGCAGGGTGCATTCATCGTATCCAGGATCGAGCCCAGCCAGATATCCGCCACCACGGTGCCGCCCGATTGGGCGCATTTGGGGATGTAGATCTCTTGGCAGGGGTGCTCGGGCGAGAGCACTTCCAGGATCTCGCGAAGGTAAGGCGCGGTGTCGTGCCGGAAACTGCCCGGAACGGGCGAGCCTTCCGGAAACTTGATCTTTTCCGCCCACTTGGCCGGGTCGAGCGGTGGCGGCAAGGCCAGCCCACTCAGAAATGCGCGGTCGACCTTGCGGGCATTGGCGGCGAAACGTTCGTGTGCCTCGTCATCGAACTGGTCCCAGCCGCCAAACCCGTCAGGCATTCACGCCTCCCTCGGCAAGGGCCTCTTCCTCGGCAATCGCGGACTCTTCAGTCTTTCTGAATTCCTCGATCAGTTGTCGGACATGCTTGCCGATAGCCGCGCGAGCGCGACCGGGTTCGCCGGGGTTGGCATCCTCGGCCGCCTCGACCTCCAGCCGGAGCAAAGCTTCCTGCCATCGAGCGGCCAAGCGGCGTGAGCGATCCTCGACCAGGGCCACCGGGACCAGGGCACCGATGCGCTCCTCATGGTCCAGCAGCATGTTCTTGGCGCGGATCTGCTCTTGCAGAGCCTTGGACCGTGCCGCCTCGGCCCGGACACCGGACTGCGGATCCTCCCGCTTTGTGGCCGGTGGCGGTGCAGAAACCTCCGCATCGTCACCGGTCACTGGCGCGGGCACCGCAGCTGGTTCGGGATCCGCCGGCGCCTCATCAGCCAGGCCGATATCAGCCCGGGCTTTCAGCGGGTTCAGCTCGCCATTGCGGCGAAGGTCACTGGCCAGCGCATCGACCACGTCTTTCCCCGTAGCCGGGCAGGTCCGGAACACGATCACGCCGTCGCGTGTATTCCATTTGGACGCTGCCTGCCGGCTAACACCCCTCGCCGTGCCGTAAGCGGCCACTGATCGAAAAAACAAGGGCGCCCCAGTCTCGGGGCATGTCTGGTCGGTCAGTGGAGTTTCGGTCATTCGGTGATCGCGCCACCGGGGTCAGGCGGGAAGGTCTCCTGATGTGTCAACAAGTTAGCCCGAAAGCGTCAACAATGTTGACGGCCTGTGTGCCTAGGAAAGTCCGGCGCTCAGATGCCCCGTATACGGGGAACGGCCAGGAAGGACCCGCTAAGGCCTTGATTTTGCGTGTTTCGGGCACGAAAAAGCCCCGTGGGCGGTGGGCCTACGGGGCTGATCGAGACGCACTGATCTCAATTGACACAAGAGCTACGATCCAAGGACCTTGGATGTCAACCGGCTTTCTTGAAGTGTTGACACAGGCAGTCGACGCCGACCCGGAATAGCAAGGCCCTGCAGGCGTCTTCCTGCTTTTCGCCCAGCATCGGAGCGGTGTCCTTCACGTCGAAATCCTCCAGCGGATGCCCGCCATCGAGCACGACCCAGTCGACCAGGCGACGAATCACCCGGCCCCAAGCGGGCACGATCGAGGATACCCGCAGCGCGTCCTGCGCCGCCCGGAAGGCGGCCGCGGCGTCGAGGCGGTTGAGGACGGCCAGCTCGGTGCAGCCGGCGCCGCCGCCCTGGACGCGGATGTCGGAGGGATCACGGCTGGCCCCGCCCACCTTGAGCTGGTCCGACAGGTTGGCGTAGTCGGCCGCAGCGGCGACGTGTTCGATCGTCAGCAGGCCGCCCTTGCCATTGGCGGGCGCATGAAGGCGCTGGACGTAGACGTTCGGGGCCAAGGCCTTCACCACGCCCTTCTCGACCCGCATGCCCCGCACCATGGCCGTGAAGGTATCGACCTCCGCCCAGCGATCTGACTTGCCCAGCATCGCCGCGGCCCGGGCCATGGCCTCCCGCCGCGCCAACATGGCCTGCCCTTCCGGGCTTGAGAGGAAGGCCTCACGCTGGCGCGCCATGGCTGCTGCCTTCGCCGAACGCCGTTCGTCGGCCCGGTTTTCGTACTCCGCCACGTCCGGCCTCTCCTGGGCCTTGCGATCGCGCTGCTGCGCTTGTCCGGCGATCATGGCAGGGGATGCGATAAGCTTACCCATGAGCGGTCTCCTTGGCAGGGGTCAGGCGCGCTACCGGCGCGAGCGGTTTGATTTCCGGGTTCCATCCCAGCGACTTGATGGCGCCGATGAAGACGCGGCCGACTTCCTTGGCCGACATGCCCGTCGAGCGGACGGCCCAGCGATGATCGGGATCGGGGATCAGGACAAAGCCGTCCTCGCAGCAGGGCGCGAGATCGCTCTCGGACCGGCCGCATTCCAGCGCCTGGTCGAACAGCTCACCGGCAATGCCCGGCGGCGGGTCGAAGGGCATGGTGATCTCGGCTGTGGTCCGTGCCCAGCGCGCCTCGGTGAAGATCTGGACGCGGCTGCCTGAAGGCTGGCTCAACCACCCGCCGAGCTGGCGCAGACGGTCGCGGAGCGCATCGGCCTCGGCCTTTGTTGCGCAGACAATGGCCCAGCGCTCAAAGCGCCGTTCGATGAAGCATCGCACATCGATCGACGCCAGCAGGCGGCGCGTCTCGGCTTCACCGGCCAGCTCGATCAGCTGCGCCTGCACCCCGCGCTTGGCGCGATCATCCTGCAGCGCCGTTCCCAGCTCGATGTCCGGATCGAACCAGACCCCTGGCACGCGCTCGCCACGCAGCATCCTGCGCGCGCTGGTACTCATAGAACTCTTATCGATAAAAGAATCGAGTCTGTTGTGATCGCAGACGTCACACCCCCTGTGACCACCGTGGTCACACCCCCCCTGTGACGTCTCGATCACACCCCCCCCTGTGACGTCTCGATCACAGGGGGTATCGTCCACGCCTTGTGGCGCTGACAATTCGGGCTCATTTTCAAGCGCCGGCGCAGAGGTGTCCGCTTCCTGCCCGGAATCCGCTTCTGACAGCCCCTCCTCGACCGGATCCGCGTTCTCGGCCTCGGCTTCGATCTCCGGCGGAATGTGCGCCCGGCGCCGCTTGAAAGTCGGCGATTCCAGACGCTCTCCGTCCGGCCCATAGGGTGGGTCCAGGACGACGCGATAACACAGCAGCCCGGTCAGTTGCGCCGTCTTGTTCCGGCTCTCATAGACCTCAACCCATCCCAGCTCTTCCAGCTTGTTCAAGGCCCGGTTCACGGTCTCGCGCGCCAGACCGGCCTTGCTGGCGATGCGCGCCTGGTTCGTGTCGGTCGCCCAGCCATGCTTGTTCGTACAGGCCCCCAGCCCGCACAAGACCCGCAAATGGGTCAGCGTCATGCGCTTTTCTGACACATCGTCCAGCGCTGCTGCGGGGATGACGGATAGTCGGCTCAAACCCCTGCCTCCTGCCGTTTGGATTGATAGGCCCGCTGCCCGGGCGGGATCTGGCGCGTGGCCAGCGGCGCGGCGCCGATATCGCCCTCGCCGCGCACCGCCGCGCGAAACAGGTCCTGATAGGCCGGATGCACCTGGTGCAGATCCGATAGGCGGGCCGGTCGGCCGCTTTCGCCGCCGACGGCCACCAGCCATCCCCAGTCCGCCAGATTGCGCGCCAGGCGCGCCACACAGGCCGCCACGTCGCGAGCATCGTGCCGCGCGCCCGGAATGCCCCGGTCCAGCGAAACGGCGATCTGCGCCGCCGTGTGCGGCCGGCGCGCCAGACAGTGGGCTGCAATGGCGGCTTCACGGTCCAGCTGCCACTCCCAGGGCGTGCCGGGCTGATCTGTTTGCGCCAGCGCCCGGGCATGCGCCAGGCAGGCCTCCAGATGTGCGATGCGGTCATCCTTGGCGCGGGCGATCGGGCAGTCACACATCAGTCGCCTCCCGCTTCACCAGCGCCGGATCCGTGCGAAACTCGCCGCCCTCGAAATGCCCGGTCCAGCCGGTGCAGCTTCCATGCGCGTGGATCTCGATCCGGCCGAACACCGTGGGCAATTGCACATTGCCGTCCCAGCGCAGCTGGTCCTGTCGGGCATGGCGGTCACCGGCCGGTGCCAGGGCAAATTCCTGCGCCAGGCCGCATCGCGGGCATCCGATCTCGACGCGCCAGGCCGACAACCGGCCGCGCGTCACGTTCCAGCGCTTGTCCAGAAACTGGTATTGACCCGGCTTCCCGACATCATCGGTGTCCGGGATCAGACGCGCCGGGATGGTGGCGGCGATCATGCGCGCTTCCCCTTCAGATAGCGTTGGACAAGGGCCTGCAGGCGCGTGCGGTCATCACTGGCCACCGGTGCCACACCGCGATCGATGATCCCGGCCGACTGGCTGGCCTTCAGTCCGTTCAATTCCATCATCGGCGGATCCGACCCGTCCTGGGCGACAGGGAAAATCGCGGTCACGGGCTGGGTCTGCCCTTCCCGGTCCAGCCGGCCGATGATCTGGGTGTGCGTAGCGGGCGACCAGTCCAGCTCGCCGATGATCAGGGTCGAACAGCGCAGCTGCAGCCCGTCGACGCCCGCACCCGAGCGCAGCGACATGAACATCAGATTGGTCTTGCCCGAGACAAAGCGGTCCACCTCGCGCTGCTTGGCAACGGCCGTCTCGGTGCCGGTGTAATAGGCGGGCTCGAACGCGCCCAGCGCCTCTGTCCAGATGTCGTAAACGTCGCGGTGCCAGCCCGCCATGATCACCGGCTCGCCGCCTTCCAGCAGCACCCGCGCCATGGCCGCCACCGATTTCGCCTTGGCCACGCCCGTGGCATGACGCACGCGCAAATCCAGATCCCGCGCCGCCTGGCCGCGCGCGCTCCAATCCTTGGCCGTGGTGGCTGTGGTGGCCAGCTGGCGCGCCACGTCCTCGATCTTGGCCAGCTCGCCGGCATCGTGCTCGACATATTCGACAATGCGGCTGACCCTGGGCAGCTCCTGGCCGATATCGGCCTTTGTCCGGCGCAGGAAGACATGGCTGTCGCGCAGGTAATCACCCAGCGCGACCGGGTCTGAAACCCAGTAGCCATGGCCACACCATTCCCGCTCAAAGTCGACAAACGGACCCAGCACATCCGGCGCCAGGTACTGGTAAATCGTCCATATCTCGGCGCCCTTGTTGTAGATCGGCGTCGCCGACAACCCGATCCGGAAGGCCGCCTCTTCCACCAAGTGCATGGCCGCTTCGCCCTTGGAGGCCTTCTCGCCGCTGCGCAGCTCCTGGATCTCGTCAAACGCCACCAAGCCTGGTGCCAGTTCGGCGAATTGCTCGACCCATCCCGCCAGCTGGGTATAGCGGAACACCAGCACATCCACGTCCGGCAGCTTGTAGGGCGAGGTTTTCTTCACCCCGTGCGCCTTCAGCGTCGTGAACGCCTCGATCACGCGGCACCATTGCGCCTGCAGGTGCGGCTGGCAGACCACGATGGCGGGCAGCGCCCCGGGGATCAGCATCGCCCCGCAGGTGGTGTAGGTCTTGCCCAGGCCGACATCATCACCCAACAACAAGCCGCCAGACAGGCGCAGCATCTCGATCGCCTGCGCCTGATAGCGCCGCACCGTCTGCCCCGGCTGCAGCCCGGCATAGGTGGGCGCCTTGAAGCCTTTCAGGAACAGCCGTTCGGTCTCGGCTTGCGTGTCCTCAAAGGCCAGCCGTCCGGCGATCAGCGCCTGGTTATCCTCGGGCGAGATCAGCATCGGATAGCGGTCCCGGAACCAGTCCAGATCGGCCGCAGTGCGGTCATCGCCGGGAAACTTGAACCACCCCCGCGCGGCCTTGTTCAACCGCGGAAACACCTGTTTCAGCTTTAGCGAGACATGGGCCGGCACATTCTCCATGCACCAGCCCGTTTCGGTTCTCACCAGGCGCCCATACTTCACAGCCAGGCCCTCCCCAGTGAGGCAAACAGGAGAGGTTTTCCGTTGATCTGGCCGGGCAGAACCATCGCCCGGTTGGACGCCAGCACCAGCGCCCGCACGCTTTCATGCGCGGCATAGCGTTCCAGCTGGCGCAACACCGCCCGTGGCTGGGCCGTGGCGCGCTTCACCTCCACACCCACCGGCCCGACCATGATGTCGATCCGGTCTTTCGGGCCGAGCGAGACTTCGCGGCTCACCTCATGGCCGATCGTGCGCGGGCCATAGAATTCGCGGTACAGCGCGCGCGCCAGATCCTCCTGCGTAGCATCTTCGCAGGTCAGATCGGCGCGCGTGCGCTCAATTTCGGCAGCAACACGGACAGCCAAGTTCAGGACGTCATCCGGGCTCATTTCAAACCCCGATCCAGGATGCAGTCGAACTTTGCGCCGACGATCGCCGCCACCGGCTGATCCTGATGACAGATCGTTCCCAGTCGGCTGGGCTGTTCACCGATGCCCATGCCCCCGCTCACATGGCGCTGGGCCTTCAGGCTGCCTTTCGAGTTGGCGGCCTTGATCAGCACGTCCGCATGGCAGGGGTCGCCGGGCTGGCAATAACAGGCCAGGTCCTTGCCCTTCAGCTCGGCGCGAACCTCTGCCAGCGTCACCGGGCCTTTCGGCCCGTCCACCATGCCCCGCTCGAACAGGTCTTCACGGAACAGGGCAACGGCGCGGTGCTGGCCCCAGTCCTTCACCAGATAGGGATTGCCCCACCGCGTGGCCCGCGTAACGGTCACGGCCCCCTTGGGCTTGCGAAAGCCCTTGGTGCGCTTCAGCTGGATCCGGCGCGGCTTACCCATGGCGACCGCTCCGGAACAGGCGAAGCAGGGCTCGGTGCGCCCGACCAAGGCGCCAGCCGATGGCAAAGGCGGCCCCCTTGAACAGGGCGAGCACGGCGCGGCGGGTCATGAGGCGGCCACTCCCCGGCGTTCGTCTCTCGCGGCTACTGCCGCCGACAGCGCCGCCTCGCGGCAAAACAGCAAGCCGTTGTCGAATACAAAAGTTGCGGCCGCGATCTCATCCTCGGTGGACCGGGCATCAATGCTGAACGCACCAGCACCCAGAATTCGGATTACGATATCGAGCTGGGCGTCGGTCATGCCGGCACCTTCGCCGCTTCCGGCCAGTTGAAGTGCTCGACACCATCGAGGAGGTGGCCGGCGGCGCGCTTGCCGACACGTTGCATGATCGGCTTGCCGGCTTGGCAGATGACTTCAACTCTGCTCCGAGAGCCAGGTACGCGATTGCACTCCAACGGATGTGACGCGCCAGCTGGTGCGGGCGACCACTCGCCCCATTGCTTGAAGAAAAACGGCACGCCGGCGGCGGCGCATTGATTGCGAAGGGATTGCGCCCAGTCCGGATGCATCGGCCGTGCATCCCGCCCGCTCTCGCCGCCGACGATGACCCAATCGAGGCCGGGGCATTCGGTCTTTCCCGTGCCTTCGCACCGCCTGCATTCGCTAGCCCCGGTTTCAAAATCAAAGCTGGCAAACTCGCAGTCCGCCGGGCAGCTCTCGAACATCAAGTCATCAAGCGTGAGGTCCACCGGACCCAGCAGCGGCTCGGCAGAGATGAACCGAACGGCGGCCGGGGTATCCAGCAGGATCGGGATGCGCTCATTGGCACTGGCCTGGTCTTCGACGGAGACGCCCAGCCAGACGTTCGAGAGGGGCCATGTCTTGTCCGCGAACAGGGCCGTTGAGTGGCGATCACCCGAAAAGCACGACCAGCTAATGCCCGCATCGGTCAGGGTCCGGTCGAGCAATTCTCCCGTGATACGCATAAATGGCTTATGCCCAGGCTTGCCGTTCGGCGCTGTGCCTGCAGCGAGAAATTCTCGCATCCGCTCCGGCCGCTTTGTCAGCACGATGAAGACGTGCTGGGGCGCCATCGCCATCACCGCAAATACGCGGTCGATCCATTCATCCGGCACGCGCTCATGGAACAGGTCGCCATGGGCGCACACGAAGATCCGGCGCGGCTTTTTCCAGCGCAGCGGCTGGTCCAGCCACGCCTCGTTGAAGCGCACCTCGCCGGTGAATTTGGCCTCGCCATCGGCATTGACGCGCGCCAGGCCCTTGCGGCTGGGATGATGCTTCAGGCGGCCCGCGGCCAGTGTGGCGGCATAGCAGAGCCGGCACCCTTCCGAGACCAGCGTGCAGCCCGTGATGGGGTTCCAGGTCGCATCGGCCCATTCAATGTGGGTGGTTTCCGCCATCAAGGCCTCCTCTCGCCCGCGCCGGCGTGATAGCTCACGGCCCGGCCGGGTTTTTCGCTGGATTTCGGGATGCCGAATGTGCGCTCACGGGCCAGGCCGTACGCCTGTCGGTCCAGGCAATAGCGAGCGCGCTTTAGATCGACCAATGTCCCCCTCTGGCGCTGCCTATCGACGAGATCTTCGCGCCGACATCGAACCTTGAGATGAGAAAGCTTCAGGCGCTGGTTGATGCGTTCGAGCATGCGCTCCAGCGCTGCTTCAGGAATGGCCGCTCGCCCGCTTGACCAGCGAGACACCATGGCCTGAGTGACGCCGCACAAGTCAGCCAGTTCGGCCTGTTTGATCAGAGCGAATCCCGCCCAGCGGCGCAGGGCCTGGTGTTCTAGCCAGACGCCGCTCATGACGCCCCCCCGACCTTCGCAAGCCAGGCCAGATCCGCACGAAAATTCTGGTTGGTATCCAAATGCCGGAGGACATCGGCATGCTTGATGCCCTGCTTCATCAGATCCCGCGCGACGGCCGCGGCCGCTTTTTCGGCAGGGCTCGCAGGCTGCCAGCGCCGGAGTGTTTCCAGCCGCAGGTCGAGAGTTCCCGGCTTTCCGGCCACAAGCCGATGCTGAACCGGCGCGCGCTTCACTTCCTTCAGCGCAACGTCGCCGACACACCCCAGTCGCAGCAGGCCGCGCCACTCGCCCTTGGCGCCGGGCGGCTTCTGCACCGTGTAACCGCCCCTTGGCCGGTCCAGCAGCCGGAGAAAAACCGCGTCACCCGCAACGCTGATCAAGCAGGCGATGCGCGTTTTCTCCTTCCAGCCCAGCTCGCTCATCAACTCAGGGGCCACCGATACCGTGACCGTGGGCGTTCCTTGTTGCAGCGTCACAGAAATGGTCACCGGGTCGCGTTTGGCAGCCGCCGTCGGTCGCTTCTGAACTTCCTCGAATGCCAGGCTACTTGGCCACACCTCTCCCATCTCAAACCTCCATGATTTGCCCCGCCGAACGCCGTTCGGTGGCGATCGAGCCGGGCTGTTGCTCGGGGAAATCGGGGTCGGCCTGCCGTTCCAGCGCCACCAGGGCGCGGACCAGGGCCAGAAAGGCAGAGGGCTCACCGCGGCCGAGAATGATGGCCAGATCGCGCAGGCTCACACAGGGCCGGCTGGCATCGGCCGCCGGCGTGGGCGGCACGGTGAGATAATGATGTGCGGTGTCGATCGCGCGGATCAGGCTGGTGAAGTCAGCCAGGAAGCGGGCGGGCTGTTCCAGCACGGGTTCGCCCGGCCGGGTCCAGGGTATCTGTCCCTGGAAGGCACCCAGCGCCGTCACCTGCCGGTCATCGAGAAACGCCTCGACACTCAGGGTCGCCAGACCCCATGTCACATCCACCCAATGACTGGGCTTGCGCCCGGGCTTGCGTTCGGGATTCAGGTTTGGCTGCGACGTCATCCGGCCAGCCCTTTCATGCAGAGTGTGATCACCAGCACTGCGCCCGCCACGATCAGGGCGAACACGCCCGACAAGGGCAGGCGCAGGCCGAAGCGGCCCGCAACGGGGCGGAAAAGCGGGCGCGCCATCACGCGCCCTCCCCTTCCACGCCAAACCCTGCAAAGCCTTGCAGGTCTGCTATCGCGTCCAGGCGCAGCGGCTTTTGATCGGGAAAGCGGCGCGCCAGCTCCTGGTCCAGCGCGTACAGCGTCAGGATCGCTTCCAGGATTTCCTTGCGGACAGGCGGCACCTCGCTTCGGTCGATCCGTCCGTCGGCACTGGCTTCGGCAATCTGGGCGATGGCTTCAGCGGCCTGCTTGATCGAGCGCTGTTCCAGTCCGTCGGCCTTCATGCGGTCCGGGCTGGGTACCAGCAGATAGCCGGCCACTTCCGCCAACTGGGCTGTCACCCAGGGAAAGGGCGCCCGACCTTCCAGATCCACCAGCTGGTCGACGGCAATGAACTGGTCCGGCCATTCATGCCGGGCGCACCGCCGCAGCTGCTCGGCCGAGCCGCGCGTGCGATCGGCCGCACGCTCCAGCTTGCCATTGGCATCCAGGATATCGGCCGTCGCGGTTTTCAGCCCGGAATAGACCGCATCACCGTGAACGCGCCGCGCAGGCGCCTGGGCAGACCGGCTCATGGGGAAACCCTTTCCATGGGGCTTTCGAGGAATGGCCGCGCGCTTTCCTCCCGCTCATCAAAAAGCCCGCGATAGGCTCGCCGGGCTTTCGCAGTGAGGGGGCGGGCATGGCCGCGCAGGACACGAGACAAGACGATGACAGGCTGAAACGGGCGCTCGCCCGCCTGGCCACGGCCATGGGCCTGCCCGCCGACGCTGCGCGCGATGGCGCCGTGGCGAGCTGGCTCGACGGCCAGGCCGTGCCGGAGAAAACAAGCGGGGCGTCTGCCGGGCATGAAGCCGGCGGTATTAGATATCGGCCGCGCCACAGCAGAGGGCCGGCAGACGCCCCTCTCCCCGACCGGTTGGCCGGCGGCGGAGGGAGAAGAACTCGCCGCCTGGATCGGGAAGAGTGATGACCGGGTCACGACGTGCGCTCCCCGGTTGGATTGGAGGCGACGGGCACGCTCGCCCGTGGCAGTGTGCGACCGGCGATCGCGCCAGCATCAGTCCGGAGAGCAAACATGCAGCCCCCCATTCTCGCTGTCGGCATTCCCTGGTACCGCAAGGCCGACTATCGCAAGATCCTCAAGATCATGACGGATTCGCACCTGCTGCCCGCCACTTACGAGCAATGGGAGCACAAGGCCCAAAGCGTGGAAGCCGACATGCGCGCCCAGGGTTACGTCGTTGTGCGCGCCATAATCGATCCGAAGACATTCCGCGCCTGGTGCCGGGAGCGGTCCTTGAATGTCGATGCACGCGGTCGATCCGAGTTCGCGCACCACGAGGCTTATCATCAGGCCCGGCACTGAAGCGCTCATCGCTGACGCTCCCCGCAAACTGGCACGCCACAGCACCTGCGCCCGGCCCAGATTGCGTGTGAAGTCCGTCGTGCACCCCGGCTTGAGCCGCCGCCGCATCAAGCCGTCTTCAGTCTCACCCAGATCTTCCACCGCCAGCTGCGCCAGCCAGCCTGCCGGCGCGTGCCCGGCGTCAGCCGGCAGGCGCACACGGCCCAGGCGCAAACGCGCCATCACCGCATAAAGGCCGCTCCACATCCCCAGCTGGCAGGTCAGCTGGCCTTGATCCAGCACCCAGGAATCGCCCCACCGCTCCTGATCGATCACCCGGCAGCCCGGCAGCTCGACCCGGCGCGCATGCGCATCATCGCAGACCCAGCCCACCACGGCCGAAGCCTCTTGGCACAGCCGGTCACACAGGGCTTGAAACCCGGCGTGATCGCTGCAGCCCCAGTCACACACCCGCACCTGCGATCCGGCGCCCGCCAGCCATTGCGAGACCATCCACTGCCAGCCCACCGGCGACAGCTCGGCGGTCACAACCGTCGTCCAGCCATCGCGGCCACCGGCCGCAAAATCGACATCCAGACCCCGGCTCCAGCCCGGTGTCTCGCACAGCGCAAGAACGTCGTTGATGCCCAGCGCGTCCATCTAGGTCGCCTCCCCGGTTCGGGAGGGGGCAGCCGCAGCGAGGCCAAGGGCCCGCTCGACGGCGATGAGGTTTTCGATGGTCTTGGGCATGTAGGCGCCAGACCGAAAACTTTTGATCGACTTCGCCGAAATCCCCGTGCGCCTTTGCATTTCCAGATCGCTGATGTTCGCGTCGGACAAGGCGCGGCACACACGCGTATAAGCGCACTCAATTCCGCATCGATTTTGGGACGGTTCGGCTTTCATGGCCGCAACAGTTACGGAGTTTTATCCGAGCCTGTCAAGCCGTATTCGGATATTTTTCCCGATGCCCTTGCGGGCGGACGGTGTTAGCGCAGTGCCATGACACCGGCAGCCGTCGACCAACGCAGACACGCCTTTAAGGCGGTGATGAACGCGCTAAATCTGAGCATCAATGCTTGGGCCAACGCGGCTGGCATCAATGAAAAAACGCTTCGCAACTTCATCAGTGGCGCAACCAATTCTCTACGTGAAGACACCGCCGCCCGACTCACTGATGCAGCTAGAACTCTAGCCGCCCAGTCAGGCCACAATATTGACGCACTTCTCGGAGGAAACTCTCCTTTAGAGGCGCCCACGGTTTGGGTTTTGGGCTTGATCGGGTCAGGCGGTGTTGTGAGCAAAATCAGTTCGGTACGCGGCCCAGTCAACGAAAGCGAGCCCGGTAATCTCGGTTTGAGAGAGCCCGAGGCTACAGGATTTCATCCGGCCGAAGGCTTGTATGAAGTTCGCGTTCCGCCTGGCCTGCCTACCGACAGAACATACCTCGCATATGAGCTTCGCGGATATCCAATGCCGCCCTGCCAGGACCGATGGGTGGTGTATGTTGAGAAGTTGAATGGCATCCACGCGGCGACCATTGTTGGCCAGGCGTGCGTTGTGGAGACTGCGGACCGGCAGACCCTGTTCCGGATCGTCCGCAAGGGCTACTCGCCAGGACGGTTCAATCTCGAAAGCTGGGACGGGTCTGCCTTCATTGAAGACGCCGAATTAATCAGCGCGCACCCCTATGTCGGCAGCCTCCGCCCAGACATTGCACGCGTTTAGCTTTGCCGCGCCAGCAACCACTCCCAGAGATCTTCGATCGGCTCACCATCAGCGCTCTCCGCTGCCCGAACGATGTGCGCCGCATAAAAGGTCTTGCGGCCAGCCCAAGCTCGCTGGCCCGGATATGACGGGATCCGTCGAGCTTGAGCCAGCAGGCGGCACCCCAGATCCTCGCGCCTCCAATCTCCCACCGACACTTCAGCGATATAACGATCCGTCGCCCCTTCGTCACCTGATCGCCAATCAAGCAGCAACTGGACTGGTGGATCGAAAGCCAATTCTACCCCTTGAGCCCTTTCAAACTGCAATCGCTCTGGCGATGGCACAGCAATTGACTCAACCCAGCCGGCGATGTCGTCGATGATCTCGCCATTCTCATCAGCGATTAACTCAATCCGATTGCCAGGAAACACCTTGCCGGAATATGACTTCCCGTTGGTTCGCGCTCGACCCATAAGCCTGAACGCACCAAAGGCGCCTGTATCCACCCGTTCCACAGTCAGGTCATAAACGACGGTCCGAACATCCGGCCGACCTCGATACTGTTGCTGATAGTGTATCTGCACTTTGGGACGTGAGGGCACCGGGAACATTTGCCAGCCACTGCTTTCGTCACGCTCTTCTCTGCGATGCCCGCCTTCATATCTGGTCATCGTCGCCGAGACCGTGAACCCACCCGCCTCTACAGACCCAAGGTCGGTCACTTTGCAGGCCGGATCACCGCTCGCCTGGGCTGACGGATCAACCTTGCTTCGGCCCAGTATCCAACTCAGCAGCCCCATCGCCCGCTCCAATTGCAACACACTTGCACGCTAGGAAACCGAGCGCACCTAGGCATTCGGCTTTTTTTCCGAAACTGTGTTGCGTTCGGCATTTTATCCGAATACAGTCCCCCGGAACCACGGAGGACGACATGGTCGACACACCCGATATCACCGATTTCTGCCCGCGCGATGGCATGCTGCCACCATCCATCCGCGCCCTGTTTGCCCCCGCCGAACGCCGTTCGGTGGGTCCCGTTCCCGCGCCAACGCCCGCAAACGACACGGCCACGCCACGGCCCGGCCGGTACAATCCCCGCCTGGTGATCGGCGCGCGTGTCGCCTTCCTCCACGGCCGCCGAGAGGTGGAGGGCCGGATCGAGACGATCCAGCGCCACACAGGACAGGCGCATATCCGCCTCACCTCGCCCGGTCTCGCCGGCACCCTCGCCATCGAAAGCCTGTCGCACCTGGTCCCGATCGGCCGCGACGGCCGCCCCCTCTGACACCGGAGCCTCCCCCATGAAAGCCCAGTATATCGGTGTGAACGCGGCCGCCCTGCGCATGGGCGTGTCGATCAGCCTGTTGACCGGCCTGCGGCGTGAAGGCCGTGGCCCCAATTTTGTCCGCCTCGGCGGACGCATCGTCTATGACATCGACGATCTGGACCAGTGGGCCGAGTCGCAAAAGCGCACCGCCCTGACAGATCTGCACGGCCAGCACCTGGACCGTGCCCGCCTGGTAGCGGCCACCGACCTGCCCATCCTGCTGGAACTCTATCGCCAGCGCTGCGCCGGTCAGGACTTCCCGGACTGGGCGCAGGCCGTGGCCCGCACCCAGCGGTCCGACACGGCCGTGCGCCATGCCGCCCGCCGCCTGGAAGCCACCGGCATCCTCACCCTCAAACCCTTCCGCGTCACCCTGGCCGATCCGGCCGGCGCGGCGAAGCGCACAGGAGCGCAGGCATGAGCCAGTCAGCGCCGCTCATTGGGATCGACTTGCCGGGTGTCCGTGTGCCCGCAGGCGGCATTGTCGCATTTGATGGTGTGCTGCTTCACGCCCGCAAAGCCAAAGGTGGGATCGTCCTTCACGGCGACGGTTTTCATCCGACCCTGAAGACACAACTCGCACAGCGGCAAAGACGGATCGCCGGGCGTTTTGCCCAAGCGCCCCTCCAGCGCCGCCAGCCGCTTCTCCAGCTCATCCACCCGCGCGGGCGCAAGCCGCATGCGCTTCCACTCATCCCAACGATCGAGGGCATTCAACATGTCTTGTAATAGCGACATCACCACATTCTCCCGGTCCGGGTCGCAACTTACGCGGTTTCCGGCGAACCGGGAAGTACTGCGGGTTGAACACGAGCCAGGTCTGGTCCGGCTCACGCTCGCCTTCAATGACCACACCATGACATGCCGGCTGACCCCGGCCGATGCCCGGGCGCTGGCCGAGCTGTTGACCCAGACGGGAGACGCATCATGACCAACCACCCCAATCAAGACGCCTTCAAGATCGCCGACCCGGCCCTTATCGATGCGCTCGCTGCACAGGTTGATGCCGGGCAGGACAAGCCGTCCTGGGCAGAACTCGCTGCCGCGCTGGGCCGCGACAAATCGAATGTGCGCCGCTCTTCGCTCGGACTGGCCGAGGCCGGGTTCATTTCGCTCGACCCGTTCAAGGTCACACCCACCGCCCGCGCCTTGGCCGCCGTCTGGCGCGGCGAGACGCCGGCACCGGCTGCGCCCGCCGCCTCATCGCCCATCAGCGAAGCCGATCCGGTCACCGGCGTGCGCCCCGTCGCGCACAATCTGATCCACCACTGCCCGCTGAACCCGCGCAAGACCTTCGATCCGGAGGATCTGGCCTCGCTCGCTTCATCCATCGCAGAACAAGGCATCAAGCAGAACATCATCCTGCGGCCGCACCCGGAAAAGCCGGGCGCGTTCGAGCTGGTTGCGGGCGAACGTCGCTGGCGCGCCACCCACCTGTTGATCGAGCGGGGCGATGCCGCCACCGATTACCCCATGCCCGCCCTGGTCGAAGACCTGACCGACCGCGAAGTGGTGCTGATCGCACTCACGGAAAACCGCGTCCGCCAGGATCCGCCGCCCATGGAGGAAGCCCAAGGCATCGCCGCCTATCGCGAGATGCGGGTGAAGGAAATCCTCGCCGAGATCTACAAGGGCGATCCCTTGCAAAAAGGCTTCACCGAGGAAGAGATCAAGAGCGAGACCCGCATGGCCATCGGCATCGCGATGAAGGAACTGTCCGCCACCCTGGGCAAGGGCGAGCGCTGGCTGCAGCTGCGGATGAACCTGGTCGAAAAGCTGATCCCCGAACTGCAGCAGGCCCTGTCCGAGGAACGCATCACCCTGGCCCAAGCCCGCGCGATCGCGGGCGCCCCGGAAGATACGCAAAAGCATGCGCTGGATCCAATGACCCGAGGCTATGGCGGCTGGAGTACAGCGGACGCCATCATCGAGACGCTGCGCCTCAAGGGCCTTCCCATTGCCGAAGCCGCATTCGACGTGGCCGACTACACCGGCCCCACCATGGAAGATCCGGAGCTGGGAACGCCCATCCTCACGGACGCTGCACAGATCACGACCCTGTCGATGGCCTTCATCAAGCGCCGCGAAAAAGAGCTGAAGCAGCAGGGCCTCAACTTTGTGAAGGTGCTGAAGGAACAGCCCTACTCCTACGCATGGCAGGATGCAGACGAGGACACGCCGGCCGGCAAGTGCGGCGTGTTGCTGTGGATACAGCAGCTGCGGGTCTGCGAGCGGCGGGTGCTGGTGCCGAAAGCCAAGAAGACCAGCGCCCCCATTCCGGTCGAGCCCCCCAAGGGCACCGAGGGCGCCACGACCAAGCTCAAGGAAGAGACCGTCCAGCCCTACGCCAAGCGTCACTGGCTACAGGCCGCAATCGCCCAAACCGCCCAGCTGCGGGCTGGCATCGCGGCGGCGCCCGCCAAACTCTCGATGGCCATCACGATCGTCGCGCTGATGGATCATGACATTCACAGCGACTACAGCGGCCCGCGTGACTGGATGAAACGGCGCAGCGAAAACGGTCACGACCGGGATGTGCCCGGCTTTCCGCGGGTCGCCGAATGTACCGCGGCCCTGCCAGGCGCACCGACGCCCAGGGGTTTCAAGATCAATGGGTCCGCCGCGATCGTGGCCGACCAGGCGGTGGCGCTGGATACGCTTCTGTCGGCCGATGAATCGGCCGTAGCGGCGCTGTTCACGGCCGTGATCGCCAGCCATGCCGGTGTGTGGCCCAGCTTTAACCCCGGCCCTGGTGTTCCGGCGCCCACGGTCCGGATTGCTGAGGAGGTCGCCCCGCTGATGCCGGCCTTCAAGCTGACCCCGGCATGGCTGGAGTCTTTCTCAACCGCTCAGCTGCGCCAGATCGCCCGCGCCTGCGGCATCGGCGACAAGGCCGCCGACATGCCCGGCAAGAAAGCCGACGCCATCACCTGGATCCTCGAACACGCGGTCCGCGATCATGACTGGGCGCCGCCCGAAATGGCCTTCGCCCCGCAAAACCAGGTCGACCGCAGCGTGCGCGACATGCTGGCCGGAAAGGCGGTGGCGTGATGGACGATATCAAACCCTCCCCGAACCCGGCCGATTTCTCGGTGAACACGCGCGAAGGCGAGTTCGACGTCTGTGTCCGGTTCACCGGCACAATGCGCTTTACCGTGGAAGCCGCCAGCAAGGCCGGTGCAGAGGCCGAAGTCCAACGCATGATCGACGCCGATGAAATCGAACCGGGGCCGAACGATCTGGACCAGATCGACGTCGACTATGTCTGCGCCCGCCCCACCATGTATCGCGTCAAGCGCGACGGCAGGCCCATGCAAGTCTCACATTTGCGGCCAGGCGACCTGCCCCGCGATCCCGACGAGCGGGGGTTCTGAAATGACCCGCTACTACATCGCAGATCTGCGGCCGGAATGGCGAAGCAAGCGCTATGTGACGTTCTGGCGCCCCAATGACGCGGGCTATGCCTTCCCTCTGTCCTGGTCAGGCCAGTACGCTCAGGCCGACCTCATCGCGGCCGTCAATTACTATTGGGCGCGGGAAGGACAGTCCCTTATCCGCTTCCCTGTCCCCTGCGCCATCGTCGACCGCCGCGCCGTGCCCCCCGCCCCTGGTGTGATCGATGGAGACGCGGGCCCGGTATTGCCCAACAACGGCACTACACGGAAGTGGCTACGCCGGCAGGCCTTCATTCCCGAATGCCTGTTCACGTCCTACGACGTGTCCACCGGCCGTTTTCCTGACGCACGCCCCTACCGCGCGAAATCTCCGGCCGCGGCCCGCTGGGCTGACTACCGGCAAGCCCGAGAGGCTGGCTACTATTCCGACGGGTTCTGGGCCTATCTCGCCGACGCCCCGCTGGTGACCGAAACCAAGAGCGGGAGAGTGTCACGATGAACAAGCCCGCCGAACTCGCCTGGCGCCGTCGCCACGCCCGGACCGCCCATTCCATTGTCAATTTGGTGCCGGCCGTTGAACCCGCCGAGCGCATCCAAGCCACGTGGGATGCATGGGCCGAACTCGCAGAAAATCAGCAAGAGGTCTTCACCTTCCTCACCGAGGGCCGCTTGCCCGCCAAGCAGGTGCTTTTCTCAGCACCCCATGCGTGCCGCGCCTGGACCGAGAGATTGTTCCTTGGGCCGCAGGACACGCGTGTCTTCTTTGTGCCGGCCGAGGACGGCGATGGCTTCGATCAGGTCATCGAGCCCTGCAGCTGTCATCGCTGCGGCTGTACTGACCTGCAGGCCTGCGTCGATGAACGCGGGGCCTGTTGGTGGGTTGAGCCCGGCCTGTGCAGCCATTGCGCCTACCCGCTGGCCACACCCTGCCCGCCCGGCGAATTGAAGCCGGACGGCTACCAGGTCAACGAGCTGGAGCCCTAACCCATGTCCGCCGCCCGCCAGCCCCACTATCACGGATGGCCGCGCCAGATGCGCGCGGAAACGGCGGCCGCCTATGTCGACGAAAAGTCCGTGGACGCGTTCCTGGCCGCCTGCGCCAAGGCAGGCGAAGACCTCACCGATAGCCCCGGCCCGGCCTCAAATTGCCGGGCAAAGGAAAAGCTGTATCCTGCCCCGCGCATGATCATGGGCAAGGGCCACAGATGGTTGATCGAGGATCTGGACGCGGCACTGGACAAAATTCACGGCCGCCGGGCAACCGGCAGTCTCTCGGATCTCGTCTAGTCAAAATGAACGCCCAAGACCTCCCCCCTTTCGTCACATCCAAAGAACTCAAGTCCGGCAAGATCGCCTGGTACTGGTCGCCCACAACGCGGGACCGCAAGCAGGGCTGCCCACTGCCGCCCACACCGCTGGGATCCGACTTCGCCGACGCGATGAAACGCGGCCAGGAACTCAGCCAGGCGCTGTTTGACTGGCGCATGGGCCGGGAGCCTGGCGCCCTGCCCTCCAATCTGTCCACGCTGGACTGGCTGTTCGGCATCTACCGCGCACACCGCACTTTCACCCGCCTCGCGCCGCACACCCGGCGCACCTATGACCGGGCCATGGGCCGGTTCGGCGACTACAAGCTGAAGAACGGCCACCGCCTGGGCGGCTATCCCCTGCACCGGATCGATCCGCAGACGGTCGACGCCATCTATGACAAGTTCTACCAGTCCGGCCTGCGCCGTGACGCGGCCCTGGCGGTGGATGTGTGCCGCCGCGCCTGGAAGATCGCGCGCCGCTGCCATCCGCACGACGTGCCCGGCCTCAATCCGTTCGAGGGCATCGATGTCGATCGCACGGCGAAGGAAACGGTGCCGGCCAGCTGGACCCAGCTGCAGGCCTTCTGTGCCATGGCTGACGAGATGGGCCATGCCGACATGGCCTTTGCCGCCCTGGTCTGCTGGGAGCTGCTGCAGCGGCCGGAAGACGTATTCAGCCGCCTTGCCTGGTCACACTGGCGACCGGCCGACAGGCCCGGCCACGTGTTGATCCTTCATAACAAGAACCGTTCCGGCGAGTGGGTCACAGAATGGACGCCGCTTGAGGCGCCGGATCCGGAGACCGGTGAAGCCGTCACCTTCTATCCCCAGCTCGAACACTACGCCCAACGCCTGGAGTGCCGGGGCACGTTGATGCTGATGCGCGCAAAGACCCGCGGCCGGCAAAAGCCGGGCAATCTGTTCGACCCATACCCGCGCCGCTTCCGGGAAAAGCTGTTCCGCAAGATCGCCGACGCCGCCGGCCTGCCGGCCGAGATCGGCATGGCTGGCTTTCGTCATGGCGGCCTCACCGAGCTGGGCGATGCCGCCCTGCCCGACACCTACATCAAGGCGCTGTCACGCCACAAACAGCGCGCCACCCTGGACCGTTACGTCCACCGCACCGACCACCAGAAACTGGCCGGAATCCGCCAACGCCTGGAACACCGGAAGGGCAAGTCATGAACATCTGTCGGAATGGGCGTCGGAATGAGCGTCGGAATGGAACAAAACGGAACGCCCGCATTCGCCTGCTGTGTAAGTGGTGGCGAGGGAGAGACTTGAACTCTCGACCTCACGATTATGAGTCGTGCGCTCTAACCAGCTGAGCTACCTCGCCACATGGGTCTCTCCCGTGCGGGAGAGGGACGCCATATACGCGTCGCGCCCGCGGCTGGCAAGCCGCGGGCGCGCGCAGATTTCAGTTGTTGCTGACTTAAGCCGCGCGGACCTCGGTCAGGAACTGTTCGACGGCCGCTTTCAGCTCGTCGGACTGGCGCGACACGGCCAGGGAGGCTTCCAGCACCTGGCCGGCGCTCTCGCCGGTTTCCGAGGTGGCCTGGTCGACTTCCTGGATGTTGGAGAACACGTCGCGGGTCCCGTCAGCGGCTTCCTGGGCCGAGCGGGTGATCTCGCCGGCGGCAGCACGCTGCTCTTCCATTGCAGCGGCAATGGCCGTGGCAATCTCGCTCATCTCGTGGATCGTGCCACCGATCATCGACATCGCCTCGACCGCTTTCGCCGTCGCGCTCTGGATGCCGGAGATGTGCTCGGAGATGTTCTGCGTCGCCGCACCGGTCTGGCTGGCCAGCGCCTTCACTTCCGACGCCACGACCGCAAAGCCCTTGCCGGCTTCCCCGGCGCGCGCCGCCTCGATGGTGGCGTTCAGGGCGAGGAGGTTGGTCTGCTCGGCAATGTCGTTGATCAGGCTGACGATATTGTCGATCGACTTGGCCGCATCATCCAGACGCTGCACATCACCATTGGTCTGTTCGACCTGGTCCACGGCAGAGCCGGCGATCTCGGTCGAGCGGGCGATCTGCTGCGAGATCTCGCCGATCGAGGACACCATTTCCTCGGCGGCTGCCGCCACGGTCTGGACGTTCTGCGAGGCGCCTTCGGAGGCCTGGGCCACGGCGGCGGACTTGCCGGTCGTGGCAGCCGCGGTCGAGCTCATTGCGCGGGCTGCGGTTTCCATGCGGTTGGCAGCTTCGCCAACCTGGCCGATAGCGTCCGAGGAGGCCTGTTCGAAGGCCTGGATCAGGCTCTCGATGGCGGCCGAACGCTTTTCCTTCATGCGGCGTTCCGCTTCGGTCTCCGCTTCCAGGCGCTCGCGCTCCTTGGCGTTGGCGCGGAAGACATCGACCGAACGGGCCATGTCGCCGATCTCGTCCTTGCCGGGCGTGAAGCCCAGATTGACGTCGCTGTCGCCGTCGGCCAGGGCGCGCATGGTGCGGGCCATAGCGCTGAGACGGGCCAGCAGCATGTTGTTGACGTAGAACCAGCCAACCGCAGCAGCGACCAGCAGACCGATAATGGCAATCGCGATCATCAGCACGCGGCCGGCAACTACGGCACCATTGGCCGCATCCGTCGCCACATCCACGCGCTGGTTCACCTCGGCCTTGAAGGCGGTGACGTCTGCCAGCAGGTCCTCGGCGGCGATACGGGCATCATCGGCGACGATCTCGGCCGTGGCGACGGCCGCAATCTCGGCCTTGCGCAGCTCGAAGACGCCACTATCGCCATCACCGAAACTGATCAGCGTGTCGGCCTGGCCGCGCATTACGTCGGACACGAGCGGGCCCAGAATGGCGAGATTGACGTCCAGCTCACCGACATTCTCGTCCCACAGGTCGAAACCGGCATCGACATCCGGATTGGTCGCGGCGGTATCCAGCTCGGTGTACTGGATCAAGAGCTGGTTGGCGGCCAGGAGCGCGCGAAGCAGGCTTTCAATATCGGCTTCATCGCTGGCGTCCAGGGCATTTTCGACACTGGCGGCAAACTCGGTCCGCGCCGAACGCGCATCATTGGTGGCGCTGTATCGCTGGTCGCGGATCTGCAGGCGGCGCTCGACCACCTCGTTCATGCTGTCCACCAGGTCGTTCAGTTCGGCGACCGACGCAGCCAGGGCCGCGGTTTCCTCGGTACCGGACAGGGAGCGCAGGACGTCCAGGCCCGACTGAAGCTCATCACGGAAGGCGTCCACGCGGGCATAACTGTCCTGACGCGCCTGCACGGTTGGCGACAGCGCGAAAGTGCCCAGCGATTCGGACAGGCCCTGGCTCGCCTCGCTCAGCGCATCGACGGCCTGGATTTCCGGAATGGACTGTTCCGCGATCTGTTCGACCGCGGAGTTGGCGGAGTTGAAACCCGTGACCCCGACGACGGCCGCAATCAGCGTCATCGCTGAGGCCAACCCGAACGCTGCCAGCAGTCGCACGCGAATGCTGGTGGTCTTGTCGAGGAATTTGGCGAGCACAGAATTCATTCGGTGGCCCCTTAAGGTTAATGGCCCGGATAGAAAAAAACACGGCGACGCTACCGCGCCGCCGTAAATGAATTCTTATTGTTGTGTACGCTTTTCGGTTCTGCGCCGATTTGCGTTTATTCTCTTGACCTTGGCTTAGCCAGCCAGGTTGAAGTCAAAGCGCTGCTGCATGCCTTCGGTAGCCGCAGCGGCCGGCGCATAGGACCAGCCTTCGATGGCGCGCAGCACGGCGCGGTCAAACACGCCTTCCGGATTCGCTTCGACCACCGTGGCATTTTCAACCCGGCCATCGGCGTTCACGGTGTATTCGACCACCGCATAACCCTCGATACCGCGACGCTCCGCACCGCGCGGATATTCCGGCGCTTCCACTCCGGTACGCTCGCGGTCCTGAGCCAGGGCCGGCGTAGCGGAGAAAGCCAAGGCAGACA
This sequence comes from uncultured Maricaulis sp., assembly GCA_965242785.1. Classification (GTDB taxonomy): domain Bacteria; phylum Pseudomonadota; class Alphaproteobacteria; order Caulobacterales; family Maricaulaceae; genus Maricaulis. The sequence continues at coordinate 1,399,672 of CBDETA010000004.1, read as the reverse complement.
TTGCGACTGCCAGGATCATGGTTCCCGTCTTTTTCATGGACTTACCCTTCATCCAGTAGTTACGAGCGCTGCCCGGGATCTTCCCCGTGTTCGAACGCTGTTTCGATTTCGTGCGGACTGTTCTCGTCCGACGGGAAGAAGAATGCCCCAAAGCGGTTGCCAAACGCTTAAGTGCGATTCGTTTTTTTGTGTTTCTCTTGAATTTTTTTCGCTTGTAATTTCAATAGCTTAGAGAAAAATAATTTGAACAATTGATTACCTGTGCCAAAACGCGACACCGATGCGCCTGAATTAGGGTTAACAACGGGTTAGCGTGGAAAAAATATTTTGAACGAGTTTGTGTCCGCCTGCATTCAGGATGAAGACCATGGGCCCGATGACTGATCGCCGCCTCGAACTTTCCGCGCTCGAACAGTTTGCCGACCGGGTCCTGGCGGCAGCCGGCGCACGCCCCGGGGATGCCCAGCTTGTGGCCCACCATCTGGCTGACGCCAACCTGAAGGGCCATGACAGCCACGGCCTCGGCCTGCTGCCCGCCTATGTCCGGCACGCGCGTGAAGGGTTGATCAAGCTGGATGCCTGCGACGTCGTCTTGAACGAGACGACCGTTCTGCTTCAGGTCAATGCCGCAGGCGGCTGGGGGCCGCCGGCCGGCTTCCGCCTGCTGGATGCCGCCTGCGAGAAGGCGAAGGCGCAGGGCCTGGCCGCCGCCACGATCGGAAACTGTCACCATCTGGGCCGTATCGGCGCCTATGGCGAGCGGGCTGCGGCAGCCGGCCTGGTTTCGATGCATTTCGTCAATGTCACCGATCATGATCCGCTGGTCGCGCCCTATCGCGGGTCCGATGCCCGTTTCGGCACCAATCCCCTGTGCTTTGCCTTCCCGCCCGCCGGCAAGCGGGCCGCCTTCGTGCTGGACATTGCCACCAGCCGGATCGCGCTGGGCAAGGTCCGTGTCGCCGCCAGCAAGGGCCAGTCCCTGCCGGCCGGCTGCCTGATCAATGAGAAGGGCCTGCCCACCACCGACCCTGGCAGCATGGCCGGATTCGAGTTCAAGGGGGCGCTGACGCCGATGGCCGGCCACAAGGGCTACGGCCTGGCCTTCGCCTGCGAATTGCTGGCCGGCGTGCTTTCGGGAGCCGGAACCATCCAGCCGGAGCATCCGCGCCGCGGCAGTATCCGCAATGGCATGCTGTCCATCCTGATCAATCCGGAGGCCTTCGGCGACCCGGCCTGGATGGAGCGCGAGATCGAGGCCATGGCGAACTACGCCCTCGCCTCGCCCCTGATGGATTGGGACAGCCCGGTCCTCTATCCCGGCGACCCGGAACGCGCCACGGCCGGCAAGCGCAGGCGTGAAGGCATCCCGATGGATGCGACCACGCTGGACGGGCTGAATGCGCTCGCCGCGGAATTCGGCCTCCCGGACCGGCTCTAGGGCAAACGGCCCCGGGATTTACCTTGTCGACATAGCGGGTAATCTTGGCTGGAAAACCTCTGGGGGGAGATTTCATGCCATATCGTCACGCCTGGCTGGCCGTCTTGCTGGCCTTTCCGCTGATCGCCGTCGCCTTCTGGCCGATGTATCTGTCGCAACTGACCTCGGCGAAACCGTCCATGCACCTGCATTCGGGCACCGCCACCGTCTGGTTCGTGCTTCTGGCCCTGCAAAGCTGGTCGATCCACAACGGACAGGCGGCCCTGCACCGCACCGCAGGCAAGCTCGCCCTCATCCTGTTTCCGGTCTTTTTCCTGGCGGGCATGTGGGTGCTCTACACCATGGCGGCGGAGACGGCCGGCGGGCTCAACCCCTTTTATGCCATCTATGGCGCACCGCTGGGCATTTACGATCTGATCGCCCATCTGGTCTTCGCCGGTCTGTTCTACCAGGCCCTGAACCACCGGCGCACCGTACAGCTGCATGCCCGCTACATGCTGGCGACGCCGCTGCTGCTGATCGGACCTGTCACGGCCCGCCTGGTGCCGCTGGTCGTGCCCGGGCTGATGATGCGCGGGCCGGAGGATCTGGGGAAATTCGCCGCCACGGTGCACATCTCCAACGGGGTCACGCTGGTTGTCGCCCTGCTGCTGTTCGCCACGGCGCCGCGCTTTGGCAAGCCCTTCGCGATCGTCGCGGCCGCCGCCGCGCTGCAGAGCGTCGGCTTCGAAATCCTGGGACCGATGCCGGCCTGGCAGAGCGCCTTTCACGCCTATGGCCAGAGCCCGCTGGCCCTGGCGCTGGGCGTGTCCCTGGTCATCGGACTCGCGATTGTCTGGTTCGGCTGGCAGGCCGGCCGGCCCGCGCCGAAGCGCGCGCCGGTTCCGGCCGCCGGGGACAGCGATCCGGCCTGACCTAGCTGGCCTGACCTAGCCGGCCAGGCTCAGCTGGACATCGATATTGTTGCGCGTGGCGTTCGAGTACGGACACACCTGATGGGCCGTCTCGACCAGTTTTTGGGCCACGGCCTCGTCCAGCCCCGGCAGGGCCACCGCCAGCGCGACCGTCAGGCCGAACCCGCCCTCCTCGCGGGGACCGATGCCGACGGTCGCCGTCACCGATGCGTCCGCCGGCACTTTCGTGCCCAGCGAGCCGGACACCGCTTTCATGGCACCGATGAAGCAGGCCGCATAGCCCGCCGCGAACAATTCCTCCGGGTTGTTGCCCTCGCCGCCGGCACCGCCGAGAGCCTTCGGCGTGGCCAGTTTCAGCGACAGCGACCCGTCCAGCGTCTGCGCCGTGCCATCCCGGCCTCCGGTGGCGCGGGCCTGCGTCTTGTAGAGAACATTGACAGCCATGATCGATCCTTTCCAAGAGTGGGTGCAATTTATATCGTGCACGATTTAATTTCACCTCCGATAGCTAGGAAGCGGCCCGACCCAAGTCAAGCGCTTGCGAATTAATCGTGCACGATTATTTTGACGGGAGGAGATTCATCATGACCGCCCCCACCACAGCGCGCGGCCCGCGCCTTACCGACCAGGTCAAGCTCGACGACCTTTTGTGCTTTGCCGTCTATTCGGCCAACAATGCCTTCAACCGCTTCTACAAGCCGGTCATGGCCGAGCTTGGCCTCACCTATCCGCAATTCCTGGTGATGATCGCTCTGTGGGAAGCCGACGGCGTTCGCGTCAGCCATCTCGGCGAGCGTCTGGGCCTGGAGTCAAACACCCTCACCCCGCTGCTCAAGCGCATGGAGGGCCTTGGCCTCATCTCCCGCAAGCGCGACGACAAGGACGAGCGTCAGGTCATCATCGCCCTCACCGAGCAGGGCCGCGCCCTGGAGACCCGCGCCAGCGGCCTGCCCGCCTGCGTGCTGGATGCCACCGGGCTGGACCCGAAAGAGCTCATCCAGCTGCGCAACGACATCGAGCGAATCCGCACCCGCCTGGAAAGCGCGACGCGGCGCTAGCCCAGCTCGACACCCACCAGGCCGAACGGTTCGAGGATCTCGTCGGAAATCCGGACCGGGCGCCTGGTCTGCTTGTCGATACAGCACCATTCCGTCACCGAGCGGGAAGAGAAGCGTTTCGCGCCCGGCTTGCGGATATCGACATGGCGGTCAAAGCGCGGCCCGTGGACCCGGCCCAGCCAGGTGCGGATCTCGGCCGTCTCGCCGGGAAGGATGGGATCGCGGTATTCGATCGTGTGCTTCAGCGCGATCCAGAAATAGCGCGCGTCCAATTCCGGCGTGATCACAGCATGCCAGTGCGTGATGGCGATATCCTGGACCCAGCGCAGATAGACGACATTATTGACATGGCCCAGCACGTCGAAGTCACCCGGCTGCGGTTCGACCCGGCGTAGCAGGGCCTTCTCATAGGCATTCGCCCCGATCCCTTCGCCCGGCACCGCCTGCTCCGGCCCGATCACCCCGGCCAGCTGGATCGCCTGATCATCCATGAGGAACTCCTTCGCACCTGCACAAAAGATATACGCGTGCGCGCGCGTGTGAAGGGCATGGCCGGGATAGGTTTTTGTTGGGCCTGACTTTCCTCCCCAACAGCGTTGGGGAGGGGGACCGCGGAGCGGTGGAGGGGCCGCGGCCACAGGCCGCGGAATGTCGACGGCGCGCTCCGTCGCTACGCCGCCTGCGGCGGCGCCCCATCGACCCGAGGCTTCGCCTCGGCCCACTTCCCCAACTCACGTTGGGGAAGAAAGGCGAGCACCTATTTCGGCGCCTGGATATGGATCGGATGTCCGAGAGCCGTCAGCGCGGCTTCGGCAAAGCCTTCGGTCAGGGTCGGGTGAACGTGGATCGTGCCGGCGATGTCTTCCAGGCGGGCGCCCATCTCGACCGCCAGGGCAAACTCGCCCGACAGTTCGGAAACATGCGTGCCCACGGCGTGGATGCCCAGGATGACATGATCCTCCTTGCGCGCGGTGACGCGGACAAAGCCGCCATCCGTGCCGGCATCCATCGACAGATAGCGCCCCGAGGCGGCCAGCGGGAACTTGCCGGTGATCACCTCGATATCCTTGGCCTTGGCCTCGTCCGGCGTCAGGCCGACACCGACGACTTCCGGCTCGGTGAAGCACACCGCCGCGATCGCCACCGGGTCATGCACCCGGCGATGGCCGGCAATGATCTCGGCCACCATCTCGCCCTGCGCCGTGGCCTTGTGGGCCAGCAGCGGCTCGCCGACGACATCGCCGATGGCATAGACGCCGCGCATGCCGGTGCGGCACTGGGCATCGACCTTGATGAACTTGCCGTCCAGATCGAGCCCCATCTTGTCCAGGCCCCAGCCGTCCAGGCAGGCCTTGCGGCCCACCGCAACCAGGATCTTGTCGGCCTCGATGGTCTGCGCTTCGCCCTTGGCGTCCTCGTATTCCAGCACGGCCTTGCCGTCCTTCGTCTGCGCCACGCCCTTGGCCTTGCACGACAGGTTCACATCCACCTTGTGCTTCTTCAGCCACATGGTGATCGGACGAGTGATCTCCTTGTCATAGAGCGGCAGGATGCGGTCCAGCGCCTCGATGAAGGTGACCTCGACACCCAGCTTGCGATAGGCGATGCCCAGTTCCAGACCGATATAGCCGGCACCGACAACCACCAGCCTTTCCGGTTTCTCCGTCAGCTCAAGCGCCTGGGTCGAACCGATCACCGAGCCGCCAAATGGCATGAAGGGCAGTTCCACTTCCACCGAACCGGTGGCCAGGATCACATTCTCGGCCGTGATCTCGACCTTTTCGCCGTCCTCCTGCGTCACCACGCAGGTCTTGGCGTTCGAGAACTCGGCCCAGCCGGCAATGTGCTCGGCCCCGGCGGCCTTGATCAGCTGCGCCACGCCACCGGTCAGCTTGGAGACGATGCCGTCCTTCCAGCCGATCAGCTTGCCCATGTCCAGCTTGGGTTCTTCCGACAGCGAGATGCCGAAACGGTCGCCCTTGGCCGCAGCCGACATGTGCTCGAACTCGGTCGCGGCGTGGATCATCGCCTTGGACGGGATACAGCCGCGATTGAGGCAGGTGCCGCCCAGCCCGTGCTTGTCGACAATGATCGTGTCCAGACCCAGCTGGCCGGCACGAATGGCGGCCGGATAGCCGCCCGGGCCGCCACCAACAATCAGGACTTGGCATGACCGTGTCTGCATCACAGGCGCTCCTTGGAATATCCGGGTACGAAATCGCGTTTTCCGGGGACGGATTTAGCGGTTTGCGGGATTGAGGGAAAGGGGCTGTCTGCGGCTAGCCGCGCGAGACGCGGGGCCAGATCCAGCGCCGCCAGACCAGCGAGCCGATGGGGGCCAGCACCACAAGGGCCAGGAAACTGCCGAACACGATCTGGGGCATCAGCGCAGACTCGATGCCCACCTGCCTGTGCCAGAACATGATCCCGAAGACACCGGTCGCCCACACCGCGATGACCGAGATGAAATCGGACCAGGTTTGTTTCACGACTGCCGGCATGTCCAAGGCGCTCCCCCACCGGATTTGTGACCCCAACGCCCGTGCCGGGTCAAGCTGCAGTGCGGCCGGGCCGCGGCCGGGATGATGGACCTGAAAACTCTGCCCGCGCCCGGTTGAATAACTCAGACAATTGAGGCATGACTTCCCCGACGCCAAGCAGAGGACACGCCATGATCAACGGGAAACACCTTGTCGCGGGCGAATGGGTTGCCAGCGGCGCCACTTTCGCCTCCAGCCCGGCCCACGGCCCCTCCCATGACTTCGCCGTGGGCACGCCAGAGCTCGTTGACCAGGCTTGCCAGGCCGCCGAAGACGCGTTCTGGAGCTATGGCTATTCCTCGCGCGAGGACCGCGCCAAATTCCTCGAGACGATTGCCGACGAGATCGATGCCCGTGGCGATGCCATCACCGAGATCGGCACCCAGGAGACCGGTCTGCCCGAGGCGCGCCTGATCGGCGAACGCGGCCGGACTGTCGGACAACTGCGCCTGTTTGCCAGCCATATCCGCGCCGGCGACTATCTGGACCGGCGCCATGATGCTGCCCTGCCGGACCGACAGCCGCTACCGCGGCCGGACCTGAAACTGGTCCAGCGCCCGATCGGCCCGGTTGCCGTTTTCGGGGCCTCCAACTTCCCCCTCGCCTTCTCCACCGCCGGCGGCGACACCGCAGCAGCGCTGGCCGCGGGCTGCCCGGTCGTGGTGAAGGGCCATTCCGCCCATCCCGGCACCGGCGATATCGTCGCCCAGGCCATCGATGCTGCGATCAAGGCCTGCGGCGTTCATCCCGGCGTGTTCAGCCAGATCCAGGGCGGGGACCGTTCGGTCGGCCAGGCCGTGGTCCAGCACCCGCTGATCAAGGCCGTCGGCTTCACCGGTTCGCTGGCCGGGGGCCGCGCCCTGTTCGATCTCTGCGCCGCCCGGCCCGAACCCATCCCCTTCTTCGGCGAGCTGGGATCGGTCAATCCGATGTTCCTGCTGCCCGAAGCGATGAAGGCCCGCGCGGCAGCCATCGGCACCGGCTGGTCCGGTTCGCTGACCATGGGCGCCGGCCAGTTCTGCACCAATCCGGGCATCGCCGTCGTCATTGAGGGCGCCGAGGCCGACGCCTTCATCGAGGCTGCCGTGGCCGGTCTCGCCCAGGTGGGCCCGCAGACCATGCTCACCGACGGCATCGCCTCGGCCTACAAAAAGGGCCGCGACGTCATCCGCGCCACTGCCGGCGTGCGTGAAGTGCTCTCCACGACCTGCAATCTGCGTGAGGCGACGCCCTACCTCTTCGTCACCACGGGCGAAGCCTGGCTGGGCAATCACGTCCTGGGTGAGGAAGTCTTCGGGCCGCTGGGCCTGGTGGTCACGGTGAAAGACGAGGCGGAGATGCTGAAGATCGCCCGCTCCCTCGCCGGCCAGCTCACTGCCACCCTGCACATGGAAGCCGGCGACACCGCGCTGGGCCAGAAGCTGATGCTCGTGCTGGAACGCAAGGCCGGCCGCATCCTCACCAATGGCTTCCCCACCGGCGTGGAAGTCAGCGACACCATGGTCCATGGCGGACCCTACCCCGCCTCCACCAATTTCGGCGCCACCTCGGTCGGCACAATGTCCATCCGCCGCTTCCTGCGCCCGGTCTGCTACCAGAACATGCCGGATGCGCTGCTGCCAGGTGATTGGGGGTAGGCGAAAGGCCGGAGCCCCTCCTCTCCCCCACCGGGGAGAGGACCAAGGTGAGGGGCGGCCGCAACGCGGCCAACAAAGACTCCCGTCGCGCAAGGGCACCCCAAGGTGCCCACCCACCAAGCCAGCCCCGCCGCCGCCCTTCTCCCTGGGGAGAAGGTGCCGCGAAGCGGCGGATGAGGGGGAAATCCCGGTGGTGCCCAGAAGGCCTCGGACCCAGCCGACCCCCTCTCCCCGACCCTCTCCCCAGGGAGAGGGAGGAACAGCAAGAGGCAGAAGCGCGCCTATCCTCCCCGGCACCGGGACCGTTTACTCCGACCCTGTCCCGGAATAGCGCTCACGCCGTGCGCGGATGCGGGCAGCGCGGTCAATGGACTGGGCATCCGGTCTCATCCGCCGCCAAGCCGAGTGCAAGCCGATATAGACCAACAGTCCCAGCAGGCTGATGCCACAGATTGCCGCGGCCACCCAAACCGGCAGCCAGGCCGAGCGGACCGCCGAGAAGCTGGCCACGCAGATCATGCCGAACGCGCCCAGCGCGCCGCTGAAGTGATCGAATGTCCAGTTCCAGAGCTTGCGCACCACAGCCACCCCTCCGCACCCACCACAGCACCCGAACCACCAACAAAAAAGCGGGACACCGTCATCCGGCATCCCGCTCTTTTTGTCTTCAGGTCTGGCGCGGACGCCTACATGAACAGCGTTGCCGGGTTTTCCAGATAGCCCTTCACGCGCTGGATCAGCATCGCCGCGTCATAGCCGTCGACGATCCGGTGATCGAAACAGCTGGACAGGTTCATCACCTTGCGCGGCACCACCTGGCCTTCTCCATTGTAGCGCGGCAGGGTCTGCATCTTGTTGACGCCGATGATCGCCGTCTCCGGCGCATTCAGGATCGGGGTCGTCACCAGCCCGCCGATCGCCCCCAGCGAGGTGATGGTGATGGTCGAGCCGGTGAGCTCGTCCTTGGTCGCCTTGCCGTCCTTGGCCGCCTTGCCGAGACGGCCCAGCTCGGCCGCGATCTGCCAGATGTCCAGGCTTTCGGCGTGCTTGATCACCGGCACCATCAGACCGTTCGGCGTCGCCGCGGCGATGCCGCAATGCACGGCCTCATACTTGGTCAGCACCATGGCCTCGCCATCGAAATGGGCATTGGCCTGGGGCGTGTGCGGCAGCGCCTTGGTCAGCGCCATCACCAGGAAGGGGATGAAGGTCAGCTTGGGCAGGTCATCCGCCTTCGTGGCATTGAGATGCGCGCGCAGTTCTTCCAGCGCCGTGACGTCCAGTTCCTCGACATAGGCGATGTCCGGAATGGTGCGCTGGGCGCGGGACATGTTGTCGGAGATGCGCCGGCGCAGGCCGATGATCTTTTCCTCGGTCACCGCCGTGCGCGGAGCCCGCATCGCCGAACCGCCACCCGAACGCGCCGCCAGGCGGCCGCCGGACTTGATGAAATCGTCCAGGTCCTCGTGCGTGATCCGGCCGGCCGGACCGGTGCCCGGCACCGTGCCCAGGTCGAGACCCGCATCCAGCGCCCGCTTGCGCACGGCCGGGCTGGCCAGCGGACGCTCGCCGGTCGGGCGCGAGGCGACGCTCGGCGCGGCGGCGGCCGGTTCCGGCTCGACCGGCTTCTTGGCCGCCGGCTTGGGCTCTTCCTTGGGGGCCTCGGCTTCGGCCGGGGCCTCTTCAGCGGGAGCAGCCCCTTCGGTGGCGATGAACATGATCTCGGTGCCGACGGCGATGACATCGCCCGGCGCACCGACCAGCTTGGTCACCTTGCCATTGACGGCGCAGGGGATTTCCACCGTCGCCTTGTCCGTCATCACGTCCAGCACATGCTGGTCCTCGGTGACCGTGTCACCTTCCTTGACGTGCCATTCGACGATCTCGGCCTCGACAATCCCTTCGCCGACATCCGGCATTTTGTAGCGGTATTCACTCATCGCTTATGCCTCCAGGACGGCGTTCATCGCGTTGATGAAGCGCTCGGGACCGGGGAAATAGGACCATTCATGCGCGTGCGGATAGGGCGTGTCCCAGCCGGTGACGCGCTGGATCGGCGCTTCCAGGGCGTAGAAGCATTCTTCCTGGATCTGCGCGGCCAGTTCGGCAGCAAAGCCCGAGGTGCGCGGCGCTTCCTGGGAGACCACACAGCGGCCGGTCTTGTTGACCGACCGGGCGATGGTCTCGATGTCGTAGGGCACCAGCGTCTTCAGATCGATGATCTCAGCATCAATGCCGGACTTCTCGGCCGCGGCCTGGGCCACCAGCACCAGCGTGCCATAGGCGACGATGGTGACGTCCTTGCCCTCGCGCACCACTTCGGCCTTGCCGATCGGCAGGGCGTAATGGCCTTCGGGCACCTCGCCCTTGGGGTGATTGCCCCAGGAGGCCAGCGCGCCGCCGGAATGGCCGTCGAACGGGCCGTTGTAGAGGCGCTTCGGCTCGAAAAAGATCACCGGATCCGGGCTCTCGATGGCGGAGATCAACAGGCCCTTGGCGTCGTAAGGGTTGGACGGCATCACCACCTGCACGCCGGGAATGTGCGTGAAGAAGGCTTCCGGGCTCATCGAATGGGTCTGGCCGCCGCGGATACCGCCGCCACAGGGCGTGCGGATCACCACCGGCACCTGGAACTCGCCCGCGGTGCGATAACGGATGCGCGACAGTTCCGAAACGATCTGGTCGAGACCGGGGAAGATGTAGTCAGCAAACTGGATTTCCGCGACCGGCTTGAGCCCCTTGGCCGCCATGCCGATGGCCATGGCCACGATCGCCGCCTCGTTGATCGGCGCGTCGAAGGAGCGGTCGAGGCCGTATTTCTTCTGCAGATTGGCGGTCACCCGGAAGACGCCGCCGAAATAGCCCGCATCCTCGCCGAAGGAGACGACGTCCGGATCGCGTTCCATCATCACGTCGAGCGCCGAGTTGAGCGCCTGGATCATGTTCATCTTGGCCATGGTCTAGACCCCCAGATCCTGGCGCTGGCGGCGCAGGCGCCAGTCCTGTTCGGCGTACACATCCTCGAAGATCGACTCGACCGGCGACAGCGGACCGTCATGCAGCGTGCCGTAGCTCTCCGCTTCCTTGTAGGAGGCGATCACCAGTTCGTTGAGTTCCTTCTCCAGCGCCGCATGACGCTCCTCGTCCCACTCGCCCAGGCCGATAAGATGGTTTTTCAGCCGTGCGATCGGATCGCCCAGCGGCCATTTCTCATTCTCGCCCTTGGGCCGGTAGCCGGACGGATCGTCCGAGGTGGAGTGGGCATCGGCGCGGTAGGTGAAGGTCTCGATCACCGTGGCACCCTTGCCGGCGCGGGCGCGTGCTGCGGCCCATTGCGTGGCGGCATAGACGGCAAGGAAGTCATTGCCGTCGACCCGCAGCGAGGCCAGGCCATAGCCCAGACCCTTGGCCGCGAAGGTGGGTGCATCACCGGCCGCGATGCCCTGGAAGGTCGAGATGGCCCACTGGTTGTTGACCACATTGAGGATCACCGGCGCCTTGTAGGTCGAGGCCAGCACCAGCGCGCCGTGGAAATCGCCTTCCGCCGTCGAGCCTTCGCCGATCCAGGTCGCGGCGATCTGGCTTTCGCCCTTGTACTGGCACGCCATCGCATAGCCCACGGCCTGCGGAAATTGCGTCGCCAGATTGCCGGAGATCGAGAAGAAATTGCCCTCGGCCCAGGTGTAGTGCACCGGCAGCTGGCGGCCCTTCAGATTGTCGCGGCTGTTGGAAATGCAGTGGCACATCATGTCGACAATGTCGCGGCCGCGCGCAAACAGGATGCCCTGCTGGCGGTAGGACGGGAACACCATGTCGCCCTTGTCCAGCGCCATCGCGCCGGCCACGGCCACGGCTTCCTCGCCGGTCGACTTCATGTAGAAGCTCATCTTGCCCTGGCGCTGCAGCTTCAGCATGCGGTCGTCATAGACCCGCGTCAGCACCATGTGCTTCAGGCCTTCGCGCAGCACGTCCGCATCCAGCTTGGGATCCCATTCACCCACCGCCTGGTGGTTATGGTCCAGCACGCCGATCAGGCCGAGGGCCAGATCGCGGGTTTCCATGCCGGCCACCGCGGGGTCCGGGCGTTTCGCCTCACCGGCCGGCTGCAGCTTGATATGCGAGAAATCGGGCGTGTCGCCGGGCCGCACATGCGGCGCTGGGACATGAAAGCGAGGTGCGTCGTTGGCCATGAGCTCTCATCTGGACTGATCAGGGCAGCTGCCCCGGACATGCGCTCCGGCCGCCCGCAGGCGACCATTTGTGCGCGACGGGCTCTAACGCGGAAGCGCGTGTCTTGTCCACCATTGGAATGTGGTGCCATTTCGGGGTTCGCAAGTGCGAAAGGTTGGATTAATTTCGCAGAAATTTGTGATTTGAGGAAATAATGACGGCAACTCTTGACGCAATTGATGTGCGCATTCTGGAAGCCCTGCAAGAAGATGCCGGCCGCTCGGTGGCCGATATCGCGGAAATCGTCGGCCTGACGCCCTCTCCCTGCTGGCGCCGGATCCGTCGCCTGGAGACCGAAGGTATCATCAAACGCCGCTCGGTCCAGCTGGACCGGCGCGCCGTTGGCCTCAGTTTCACGGCCTATCTGGAAGTGAAGATCCAGCCGGCCCGCAAGGCGAATTACGAGAAATTCGAGAAGGCCATCCAGGATTTCGAAGAAGTCGTGGAAGCCTGCACCATGACCGGTCCCTACGACTACTTGCTCAAGATCGTCGCGCCGGACATCGATGCCTACAACACTTTCATGTACGAAAAGATGATCCCGCTCGACGTGGTCGGCGAATTCCAGACCTCGGTCCAGGTTCGCAACGTCAAGGAAGGCCGCGGCCTGCCCCTGAACCATATCGACGCCTGATTTCATGTTCGCCAGTGCAACATGCAGGCGGGCCGGACGCCTCCGCAAGTGAAAAGGCCGCCGCCCCGGCGGGACGGCGGCCTGTCCTGGAGATGACAGCCCCGAAGGGCCGGTCCGTCAGAAGCGCAGGGTATAGCGGGCGCCGGACATGACGCCCACGCGCTCTTCGGACAAGGCCTCCCCGGAAAGCTCGAAACGGGTGAAGAGGCTGAGCGACGCATCCCCGGCGCTCAGCGGGGTGGCGTAAAGCACTTCCGCATAGGTCGGGCGCATGCCGCCCAGCTCCCAGCGATCCGTTACCACGCCCAGCTCCCCGGTCTCGCGGTCGACAACCTGGGTTGCCGTGTAGTCAATATGTCCCTGTTCGACATGCAGGGGTTGGATCATGCTGACGCGCAGGGCGTCCTGTGATCCGAGAATCCCGGCACGTTGGGCGCTGATCTGGTAGGCCGAAGACAGCACATCATCTGACAGGCTCAACATCTGGCCGTCGAAGCCGGTTGCGCGGGTTCGCGACAGGGTGGCGGAGGCGGACAGGAATGCCACCCCAAGATCCGCCTCGGCACCAAGGGTGACCGCATCCGTCATGGCACCGCCGCGGAAGCCGATCTCGCCGGACCCACGGGCCCCCAGCAGGCTGTCTTCCTCGTTCAGCAGCGAATAGCTGGCCTGAACGGACACATCCTGAGTCAGGGCATGCCGCAGACCGAGATCAATGGCCTGCGCCGCATGATCCGGCATGCTGGCAAACACGTCGTGCTGCTCGCCGGTGAACGGGTTGGCATAGCGCAAGCGCTCCTGGGTCTGCGTCACGCCCAGCGACAGCCGGGTTTGCTCGCCCAATGCCATGCCCGTCATGGCATAGACTCCGCCTGATGCCAGGCCCAGAACCGGATTCACACCGCCGGTCTCGGACCGATGGTCAGAGAAGAAACCAAAGCCGCGCTGTTGCGACAGGGCCATCGCCCCCTCGCCGACGCCGAAGCGCACTTCACGGCCGGTCGTTGTATCAGTGATCTCAAGACCCACCTGGAACGGCAGCTCGCCGTCCAGAAGCTGGTCATGCGGATCCTGCCGCGAGGCAATGAGGCGGGCCTGAACATGGCCGCGACCCGAGAGATCGAACGCCATCGCACCGGTATCTCCAAAGGCCAGGCAGGCCGAAGAGGAACCGCACGACGACCCGTCACGCAGGGCCGTGCTGCCGCCATCGGATTCGGAGCTGTCAGCCTCCCACAGATAGATCCGCTCACCCAGATAGACATCGCCGCCTCTGGAACCTTCCGTCGAGACCTCGATCATGAAGTCGCGAATGCTGTTCTTGGTGCGCTCGAAGACGACGATCGCATTCTCCGTCGGAGTCGCGAAGCTGAGCTGGCCCGGCACGATATTCATGTCGCGAACCATCACGATGGAGCCATCCGGGCGGATGTGGAAGAGATTGTCCCGGTCCAGCGGCGACATCGCGGCTTGGATGTTCAACAGTCCCCGGCCATACACGGCATCGGTTCCCGGATCGCCCAGGTCCGTCGCCGATTCCAGCAGGATGTCAGCCATGTCCTCGCCGTACAGCCAACCCCACTGGGAATGGATCAGCGCGGCTGCACCAGACACCAGCGGCGCGGCGAAGGAGGTTCCCGAAACGCGGTGATAGCCACCTTGACCGTCCGGGACAAACAACAGCTCACCCGGCGCAACCAGGAAGCGGTCCATCAACCGGTTTCCTTCCGAACACCGGCGGCGAACGGTCAGGCAGGCCTCCCCCGGCCGGTTGGAAAAGCTTGAAATCGCACCGCCCGGCCCGACCGACCCGACCACCAGAAGATTGTCGATCAGATCATCATGGCGGAACACCACATCGGAAGTCTGCGTGATCCCGTCATTGCCGGCAGCAATCACGAACAGGGTTTCTTCACCGGCTCGGACCAAGCGCCGGTTGGAGAGCAACTCACCCCAATTTTGGTGCAATGTGTAGCCACTCACTCCCAGCGACAGGTTGATAACATCCACATTGCCGCGCAGCAGGCGGTCAAGCGCCTCGCCCACGCTCTGCCAGTTCGTGGTATTTGTTGCATCGAAGGGATTGTAGAGCGTGTAGCGCGCTTCGGGAGCGATGCCCATGACGCCCTCGCCATTGTGGGCGCCTGCCAGCAGCCCCAGCACGGCTGCACCATGCCCCGAACTCACGGCGCCGCGGCCGCTGCGCACATGCACCTGCGCGTCAACATCATTGAAGGCATTGCCCTCAACAAATCCGAAATCAACGACGCCAACCCGTGCGCCATGACCGAATCTGGCAGCCTGGCTCAGCGCCGGCGACCAGTTGGCCGTTGCCATCCAGTGATCGACCCGGTCGGTACCCGAAAAGGCCATCAAGCCGTCATACAGGTCCAGGAAGAACATCGACCGCATGCGGCCGTCGACAGCTTCCAGTGAAGCCGGGTCATTGGGATCGATGCCGTATTGCGCCAACAGGCGTTCGATCAGCTGGCTGGCACCGCCGGACACGCCCTGATGCTCTGCCATCGGGTCGAATACGGCCCGCGCGCGGCTGATGAGGTCCTGCACCTGCTGGGCCAGGCGGGAATAATCTGCAGCCGTGTTGGCATCATAGCCGCCCAGCTGCTTCCAGAAGGCATTGATGTCGCCCCAGGCCGGTCCCGCCGAACTCCAGAACGGGTCGATATCTCCCCAGAACGGATTGATGTCGCCATGGAAGGGATTGATATCGCCCCAGAAGGGGTCGATATCGCCATGGAACGGGTTGATATCCCCGCTGAACGGATTGATGTCGCCCCAGAAGGGATTGATATCGCCCCAGAAGGGGTTGATGTCACCGTAGAAGGGATCGATGTCCCCGTGGAACGGATTGATGTCACCGTGGAATGGATCGATGTCACCGGCGAAAGGGTCGATATCATTGGCGAGGGGTTTCACCTCATCATCCGCATGGACAGGAGCAGTCATCACGCCGGCGCCGGCTATCAGAGCCAGGGCGGCAGAGGTGTTGCGCAGCCAATGTTTCATGAGCGGTCCCCAAACCTTTTTTCGAACTTACCGGCAAACTAGCGGCTCTTTTCCTAGGGGCTCGCAAACAAACGCGGTTTCCAAATCCTGAATCGACATCGCGGTTTCTGCTTTCTTAACACCGCAAAAGCCATTGAATTATAAAGCAATTTTTACTCCACGACCCCGAGCTCGCCGACATCGCCTGTGCGGCCGGTCGCACCGAAAGCTGATAATATTCACGTTCCATGACATGGGCGGCCGACCGGCTCGGGCATGAAAAAGGGCGCAGCCACCGGCCGCGCCCTTCTTCAATCCAGCGTGTCGCGCCCGGCTTACGCCATGCGCTCCACGGCAACCGCGGTGGCTTCGCCGCCGCCGATGCACAGCGAGGCGACACCCTTGGTCTTGCCGTGCTTTTCCAGCGCGGCCAGCAGCGTCACCATGATGCGGGCACCGGAGGCGCCGATCGGGTGACCCAGGGCACAGGCGCCGCCATTGACGTTGATGATGTCGTGGGAGATGCCCAGCTCTTTCATCGCGATCATCGGCACCACGGCGAAGGCCTCGTTGATTTCCCACAGATCGACATCCTCGATCTGCCAGCCGGCGCGCTCGACCACCTTGCGCATCGCCGGGACCGGAGCCGTCGTGAAATAGGCCGGCTCATGGGCGTGGGCCGCGGTGGCAACGATCTTGGCAATCGGCTTGAGACCGCGACGCTCGGCTTCCGACAGGCGCATCATGATCAGTGCCGCGGCACCGTCAGAGATGGCCGAGGCATTGGCAGCCGTCACCGTGCCGTCCTTGCCGAAGGCCGGACGCAGGCTGGGGATCTTCTCCGGCATCGCCTTGCGCGGCAGTTCGTCGGTATCGACCACCACATCGCCCTTGCGGGTCTGGATCGTCACCGGCGTGATCTCGCGCTTGAAATCGCCGTCCTTGGTGGCGCGCTGGGCACGGGCCAGGGTTTCCAGCGCATAGGCGTCCTGCTGCTCGCGGGTGAACTGGTGTTCCTCCGCGATCATGTCGGCGAACACGCCCATCGCCTTCTTCTCATAGGCGTCTTCCAGCCCGTCCTGGGCCATGTGGTCCTTGACCACGTCATGGCCGTATTTGAAGCCGCCGCGATGGCTGGGCAGCATGTGCGGGGCATTGGTCATCGACTCCATGCCGCCTGCGATGATGATGTCCGCATCCCCCGCCGCGATGGCTGCGCGACCCATGATCGCCGCCTGCATGCCGGAGCCACACATCTTGTTCAGCGTCGTCGCCTCGACCGATTTGGGCAGGCCGGCCTTGATCGCCGCCTGGCGGCCCGGGGCCTGGCCCTGGCCGGCCATCAGCACATTGCCCATCAGGATCTGATCGACGTCATCACCGGCCAGGCCGGCCTCTTCCATCGCAGCCTTGACGGCAATCGCACCGAGTTCATTGGCCGAAAGCGGCGCCAGCTCGCCCAGCAGGCCGCCCATCGGGGTACGGGCCATGCCGACGATGACGATCGGATCGTCACTCGCACTCATATTGTGTCTCCTTCGGGGTTGGTTCGACGTGTAGTCTGGCGCGCATGATCAAATTATGCGGCACAGCGTCAAGTTTTTTCGCAGATGCGGCAATCGCCGTGCGGACCTGGCCGAATGCCAGGCACTGGTCACAAGCGCTTATTTTGTTTGTGCTTTTCTGCGCACTCGCAACAGCGATCACGATAGTTGATACCGCATTCAACTTTTCAGTCAGCCGCGATCCGGCCGGTCTGTTAGCGGTAGCAGCAGTCGCCTTCTTCATCCCCGCCCTGGCCGAGGAAGGGGTCTTTCGCATCCTTCTGGCCGGCCGCCGCGGCCGTATCCGCGCCGCCCTCGCCCTCGCCGCCTTCGTGCTCTGGCATCCGGTCCAGGTCTGGCTCGCCCTGCCCATGGCCCAACCGGCTTTCCTGGAACCCGGCTTCCTGCTGGTAACCGCCGCCCTCGGCCTCACCTGCACCACGGCCTGGCGCCTGACCGGCTCCCTCTGGCCCGCGGTTGTGATCCACTGGCTGACCGTGGTGGGCTGGAAGGGGCTGATGGCGGGTTAGGTGTCGCGTTCGGACTGAAACAGGTGCGCCAGCGACCGGTGGCCTTCCACGATCCGCATGATGTCCAGCACGCCATCAGAATAGGTGAACAGGATCAGGTAGTTCCCTTCGGGCAAGCATCGCAGTCCCGCACCCAGCTCCTCGCAGGACCGGCCCAGTTTGAAAGGCGCCTCGGACAGCCGGACACACCGTCGCAACAGACGCCCGACAAATCGTCTGGCGACCGTCCGGCTCCCGCTGCTTTGGCGGATGAAATCCGAAATGGCATCAAGATCCTCACGCGCCCGGTGTGTCAGCCGAAGCGCGGACAAGGTCAGCCCTCATCCGGACCGGACGGCTTGAGGCGCTCGTCCAGATGCGCCTGGACTTCAGCCACCGTATAGCGCCGGGGATCCGCGATCGCCTCCGCAATCGACTCCCGCAGCTCCGCCAGCTTCGCCTCGCGTTCGGCGATCAGGCGCAACCCGTCTTCCACCACCTCGGCCTCCGTCTTGTAGCGGCCCTGCTCCACCTGCTCCTTCACGAACAGCTGCCAGCGCTTGTCGAGCGAAATGGACATCCAACACCCATTGCAGGCCACAACCTTAGCACGGAAGGACGGCAAATGCCCCCCTTTGTTCCGCCGATCGGGCGGCCCGCAAGAACTGTTTTGAAGTCACAAATGGGTGCAACACAGCCCCCCTCAGCCGATCAACCGCACACCCGTCCCCGCATTCCCGCGACCACTCGTGCTCGCGATCCAGCCGCCGCCCAGCACCCGGTCCTCGTCATCCGGCGAGTAGAACACGCAGGCCTGGCCCGGGGCGACGCCTTCCTCGCCCTTGGCCAGCACGACACCGACCGCATCGCCCTCAACCGACAGCGCCGCCGGCACCGGCGGGCGGGTCGAACGGACCTTCACGCGTACCGGCGCGCCGTCCGACAGGGCGTCATCGCCCAGCCAGTTGATGTCCTTCAGCCCGATCCGGTCGACTTCCAGCGCCTCGCGCGAACCGACGATCACCTGTGCGTTTTCGGCATCCAGCCGCACTACATAGAGCGGTTCGCCCAGGGCGATGTTGAGCCCGCGGCGCTGGCCGACCGTGTAGCGGATCACGCCCTCATGCTCGCCCAGAACGCGGCCGTCGACATGCACGATCTCACCCGGTCGCGAGGCGCCGGGCCGGACCTTCTCGACAATGTCGACATAGCGGCCATTGGGCACAAAGCAGATGTCCTGGCTGTCCGGCTTGTCGGCCACGATCAGACCGAAGGCTTCGGCCAGGCGGCGTGTCTGGTCCTTGTTGAGGTGGCCCAGCGGAAAGCGCAGGAAATCCAGCTGTTCATGCGTGGTGGCGAACAGGAAATAGGACTGGTCCTTGCCCGCATCGGCGGCCCGGCGCAGTTCCGGCCCGTTCGCGCCCTCGATGCGCTGGATGTAATGTCCCGTCGCCATGCAGCGGGCGCCCAGCTGTTTGGCGGTCTCCAGCAGGTCGGCGAATTTGACGGTCTGGTTGCAGCGCACGCAGGGGATCGGCGTGTAGCCGGCCAGATAGGTGTCGGCGAACTCCTCGATCACCGCCTCGCGGAAACGGCTTTCATAATCCAGCACATAATGGGGAAAGCCGCAGGCTTCGGCGACGCGCTTGGCGTCATAGATGTCCTGGCCGGCACAGCAGGCGCCCTTCTTGGCGATCGCCGCGCCATGGTCGTAGAGCTGCAGCGTCACGCCCACGACATCATAGCCCAGCCGGTGCAGCACGGCGGCCGTCACCGAACTGTCCACCCCGCCGGACATCGCCACCACGACCCGGTGGTCGCCGGGCGCACCGCCCAGCCCCAGCGGATCGCCGGACAGGTTGAGTTCTGCAAGGAGTTCATCGGCGCGCGCAGCCGCGTCGCCGGTCAAAAGCGTCGTCATTCTCTCGCCTCCAGCGGGGTCAAGGCCCGCAGCAAACGGTTATGGGGCGCGCTCTTTACCGCAGATACGGCAGCAATGAAACCTGGTTCAAGGTCGAGAACGTCATCGCCGAGACGTCCACCGCAGTCTGGGCGGCCTGGAAGCGGCTGGCGGCTTCGGCCATGTCCACGTCCTCGATATCCGACACCATCTGGGTCAGGAAGTCCTGGCGGTCCCGGTGCGAATTCTTCAGGTTCTCCACCTGGGTCTGTTTCGACCCGTTCTCGCCGACCTTCACATACAGATTGTCCAGCGCCGTGATGACGTTCTGGATCTCGGAATTCATGAAGGCTTCCTGGGCCGCCGTCATCGGCGAGGCGAACGGGCCGTTGGCACCGGCATCAAAATCGGCAATTCGCTTGAAAGCGGCCATCACTTCACCACCGACATCGTCGGCCAGCATGCCCACTTCCAGTGAATAGCCCTGGTCCAGCTGCACTTCCGGCGTGCGCTGATTGTTCTCGAAGGCCTCGGCCACGCTTGCCATGGGCAACAGGTCGGACAGGTTGGACACATTCACCGGGGCCACATCCGAACGCGTGCCGCCGAACAGGTAGACGCCGGCATGCTTCATGTTCAGCGAGTTGGTCACTTCGAAGAAGGCCTCACGCACCTGGTGCATGATGTAGTCGCCTTCCTTGGTGGTCACCGCCGTGCGCAGGTCGGACACCGCCTCGGCCATCTGCTCCAGCGCGATGTTCTGCGCCGACAGGCGCGCCTCGGTGCGCACCGCGGCCTCTTCATAACTCTTGGCACGCTCCTGGGCGGCGCGGGCGGCCTGCAGGCTCTCGGCCTGATAGCCGATGCCCTTGAGGTCCTGCGAACGCTTGCCCGTGGTCAGCTGCTGCTGGGCGTCGAACATGCTCTTCTGGGCCTTCATCAGGTCCATCAGTGCCGACTGGTTGGCGGCGTAGGTGGAAATCCGCGTCATCAGCCTAATTCCTTCTAGATGATACCCATCAGGGTATCGGTCATTTCCTTGGCCGCCTGCAGCATGCGGGCGGAGGCATTGTAGGACTGTTGGAACATCGTCATCGCGGCGAGTTCCTCATCCAGATTGACCCCCTCGACGTCGGACCGTTTCTGGGCCGCCGTATCCCTGAGCACCGCAGCAGACCCGGCCTCGCTGACCGCGCGCGAGGCGCGCGAGCCGATCGTGCCGGCCACGCGGGCCATGTAATCGTTCAGGCTGGCGCGGGTCTCGCTGACCGAGCCGGCCGCAGCAAAGGTGCGCGGCGCGTCGAACGTCTCCTGCAGGGCTGCCCCCCCGCGATTGTCCCCGGCGGTGATGACAACATCGCCCACGGCCGTGGCGGGGGAGATGTCCAGCTGCCCCAGTGCCAGGCGCGAGGAATTGGACCGGATCAGCTGGTCGACATCGAAGCCTTCCGAGCGGGATGCCCGCGGCTCCAGACCCAGACCGAACAGGTGGGTAAAGGCCAGACCGGAGCCCGGGCGTGCCGTGCTGTCACCCACCACATCGAACTCAAAGGACTCGTAACCGGCATTCTTAGTGTAGGTCAGCTGGCCATTGGCATCGAGCGAAAAGGTTGCGTAGCGGCCCAGGCCCGCGGCCGGGTCATTCAGGGCCGTGATGACGTCATTGAAGCTCTCGCCGGCCACCATCGGTACCGAGATGCTGGAGACCGAGAGGCCCTCGACCGTACGCACTTCAAAATCGATCGTCGTACCGGCCGTGAACCCATGCGCTTCCGCTCCCGTCAGTCCGGTTTCAAAGAAGCCGGGCCGGGTCGAGCGAACAAGGTCATTGAGACCGAAGAAATGGGCAAAGCCCCGGCCGCCGCGATCACTGGGATTGGCCGTGTCCTGCAGGGTGGAAATGCCGTTGGTGGCGGCAGTGGCCGAGATCTGCATCTGGCCATTGGCAAAGCTGGCCGTGCCGACGCCCGCCAGGGCGGTGTTGATGGCCGTGGTCAAACTGTCCACCGTCGTGCCGATCGCCGCCGGGGCCCCGCCATCCACGCTCAGCGTGCCGGCGTCGAAATCGATATCCACCCGGCGCACCAGCTGGCCGGACGTGTCGGTCACCGCCAAGGTCGTCGCGCCGGAGAAGTTGTGTCCGTCCGTGCCTTCCAGGCCGGTATTGCGGCCGGTCAGGGTCTGCGGCGCCGGATAGGCGGTGGCGTTGTTGTGCGCGGCGTTCAGCGCGTCGGCCGCACCGGACGCCAGCTCGGCCAGCTCCTCGGCCACTTCCGGCAGGTCCCGGTCGCGCAGGTCCATCAGGGCGCGCAGTTCACCGGTCTTGATATGGCTGTCCAGTTCCTGTGGCGCGCCGCCATTCGGCGGCTGCACGAAGATATCGCCATAGTCGACGCCATAGGCACCGGTGCCGGCCGGCTTGTAGGAGATATTTGCGGGATAGTTGTCCAGCAGCAGGACGCCGTCGGTGGTGCGCACCACCACCCGACCGTCAGCCTGGTAATCCGCGCGCACATCCATGTAGTCCGACAGCTCGTCGAGAAGTTCCGACTGGCGGTTCTGGGCACCGGACACATCGCCGCCGCTGGACGACAGCGACTGCACATTCTTGTTCAGCTCAAACAGCTCGTTGATGATCTCGTTCGAGCGGTGCACCGTCGCATTGATCTTGGCATCCGCTTCCATGCGTTGGTTGCGGATTTCCGTCGACAAGCGCTGGGTCTCGTCGAAGAAGGATTGCAGGTCCGACGCCACCGACAGGCGTGCCACAGACATGGACGGGTCGACGCTGGCTTGGGAGATGCTGGAGAAGGCCCGGCTGAGGCGAGCAAACATCGAGCCGGCATCGTCCAGATTACCGAACTGCGCCTGCAGGCGGTCCAGCGCATTGGAGCGGACCTCCGCCCGGCCGGCTTCGGAAATCGCCCGCAGCGAGGCCGATTGCAGATGCCGGTCGACGATCCGGTTGATGCCGGTGACCTCGACGCCCATGGCCACACCGCCAACATTGCGCGAGGCGAAGGTCGCCTGGGTCCGGGCATAGCCGGGCGTGTTGACGTTGGCGACATTGTTCGATGCCGCGCGCAGGCCTGCCTGGCTCGCGGCCAGACCCGACAGCGCATTTCCAAGAACACCACTCAGCGACATGTTTGGCTCCTTGCCAGGCCAGCCAAAAGGCAAGCGGCCCGGACAAAACTGCCGCCGATGCGGCAAGCCTTGCCGGGCATTTCCGCCCAGTCCTGGCCCTCGCTCGCAGGCGCAATTTCGATATAACCGGTTGCTGTCATTTGCTTTTTGGCTCGCATCTCATTTCCTGGCCTGACCGCCGCGCGGTTTGGCCTGTGGTTAACGTCGCAAGCCGCGGGCCAGTTTTGCGGGCTGGCCGGCATGCCCCGGCGCAATCCCCTCGCGCCCTCGCGCGCGGGCCTGATGCGGGCGCGTCCACGCGCGGTTTCAACGGACCGGTTCAGCACGGGAAATCCGGGGCCCGACACCGCCAGGCCCACACCCGGCAGCTTCCGCCCACCACCGGGAAAGTTTGGCCGGGCAACCCCCGCAAAAGGCAAGTATTACCGCATAATTAATACATTATTTCAGATACTTAGCCCATATTTCTTCTGGCACGCCGCTTGCGATCATCCCGGCAGACGAGGCGCAACCCCTGTGCCTCCTGTTGAGAGTTCGATGCGCATGCAGCCTGGTTCGCCCATCCTCGCCAACCACCTGGGAGCCGCCGCCGCTTCCACGGTCCGCCAGCCGGCGACCGGTACAGGTGTGGCCACGGGTATGCCCGGTGAATTCGATGGCATCCTCCAGGCGCTCGCCGCGTCCGGGACGCAATCCGGCGCCCAGCCCGTCAGCCCCGTCGCCGCGAACCTGTCCTCGATCGGCCGGGTCCCGGCCATTCCGGCCCTGCGCGGCACCGGCACGCCTGACCAGCCGGGTCTGATCGAAGCCGCAGCCGGCCTTGCCACCGGCACCACGCCCGTGACGCCGACTCCGACGGCGCCGACAACCAAGTCCATGCTGCTGGTTTCCGACACCGGTCCGCAAACCGCTCCGGCAGCGCCTGCGACGGCCTCCGCGACAGGCTTCGCACCTGGCGCGACACCCGCCGCAAGCGCAGCGCCCTCTGCCGCCATGACGCAGTCGTCCGGCCAGCCATCGCCGACCGGGCCGGTTCCGGCTGCAGATCCGGCTGGCCAGGCTGCCCCGGCCACGTCCGCACCGGTTCAGACGACTTCCGCAGGCGCAAGCACCGGCCCGGCCCTCCCGGCAGGCACATCCGCCACGCCCCCGCCTCTCGCCTCCAATGCGGCGCCTCAGGCCCAGCCTGGAAACACCAAGCCCGCAACCGACAAGAGCGTGACACCGCAGACCGGCGCCAAGCCTGCCGCAACGAGCGGCGAAGCTGCTGCGTCGCTGAAAGCCGAAGGCCGGACCGCCGCGCCTCAGCCGGGCCAGGCTCAGACCGCGACCGCCTCATCCCAGTCTCAGTCCATGGCCGACACGGCCACCGGATCCCAACAGCCGGCCAATGCAAACGCGCAGGCTGCCGCCAGCCTGGCCGCCGCAATAAATCAGCCGGCAGCGATCCAATCGGCCGCTTCCCAGCCTCAGGCGCCCACGGCGCAGAACGCCAAACCCGCGTCCATCGCCAAGTCCGCCGGAAACACAACCGCTGCCACGCCGCCCGCTTCGGCACCGGCCACCAGCCCGCAAGCCGCAGCGACCCAGCCGGCCGAGCCTGCACCTGCGCTCAAAGGCACACCCGGTGAACCGGTTGATCCGCGCGCCATCCTGCAGCCACGCGGCAAGAGCGCCGCCTCGGGCATCTTTACGCCGTCGCAGCCGACAGCATCGTCCGGCCAGGTCCAGTCCGGCGCGACCCCGTCATCGGGCAGCAGCCAGCCGGCCCAGCCCGCCGCAAGTGCCCAGATCGATCCGACCCTGCCTGTCCAGCGCGACATCCAGGCGGTCGCCCCGCAACTTCAGCCCGTGATGGTCCAGACGGCCGCCGCGGCCGAGGCCGCCCAGGCGGCACAGCATGCCGCCGCAGAAGCCGAGATCGCCCAGCAGGCCGAGGCCGAGTTCCAGCTCACCCAGAGCCAGGATGCGCGTGCGGCAGCCGACCGCGGCACGACCACCCTGCCGCGCTTCACGCCGCAATCGGCGCAACAGCTGGCCGGACAGATCTCGCGTCACCACGCCAATGGCAATCGCGTCTTTGAAATCCGCCTCGATCCGGCCGAGCTGGGCAAGGTGGATGTGCGTCTGGAAATGCGCGCCGACAATCGCGTCCATGCCGTGCTGATGGCTGAACGCCCAGAAACCCTGGCCGAACTGCAGCGCTCCGCGCGCGACCTGGAACGCGCCCTCAACGAGGCCGGTCTCGACCTCTCAGAGGACGGTATCAGCTTCCAGATGCAGGATGACGGGCAATCACCGGAATTCGACCATGAAGACGGCCCGGCCGCCATGCCGGTCTTCTTCGAGAGTGATGCCGCCGGACCCACCGGTGCCCTGGCATCCAATCTCGCACCCCAATCCACCTATGGCTTCCTGCTGTCGCGCCGCGAGGGCGTGGACTTGCGGATCTAGGAGCTAGCCATGACAGACGTCACTTCCATCAACGGTGCCAGCAGCCCCGGGCTCACCAATTCCCGGACCAATCTGGCTGACAATTTCGAGATGTTCCTGACCCTGCTCACCGAGCAGATGAAGAACCAGGATCCGCTCAACCCGCTCGACTCGACCCAGTTCGTGAACCAGCTGGTCGACTTCTCCAGCGTGGAGCAGCAGATCGCCCAGAACCAAAACCTGGAAAGCCTTCTGCTTCTGCAGTCCGCGGCCGCCCAGGCCAATTCGGTCTCCTATATCGGTCGGATCGCCACAGCAGAGACGCCGAGTGCCGTGCTGGCGGATGGCCAGGCTGAATGGGACTACACCCTGCCGTCCGATGCCCAGACCGTCACGCTTCGCGTGCGTGATGGCGATCGGGTGGTCTACGAGACCACCGGAGAGACGACGACCGGCACCCACACCCTCAACTGGAACGGCAAGGACGCCGCTGGTGCCGCGCTTCCCGCGGGGGTCTACACCCTGGAAGTCGTTGCAAACGACGCCGACGGCGAGGCCCTGCAAGCCAGCATCCGGGCCGCGGCACGGGTTACCGGCGTCGACATGTCCGGCAATGAGGTTTCCGTCCAGATGGGCCCGATCAGCGTACCGCTGTCCTCGATCCTGTCGGTCCGCGAAGCCACCAACACCAACCAGACCGTGGCCCAGAACACCACGAACTAACGCCAGGCCCGCCGGCCTGAACGGTCTGCCAGAAGGCGGACCGCCACCCCAGCCCAGCAGAAGGCTCCGAACTAGAACCAATAACGCAAGGAGCATGCACCATGAGCATCAATTCCGCGCTTCTGGCCGGCGCATCCGGCCTGATCTCGAATTCCAGCGCGCTGGCCGCGATCTCGGACAATATCGCCAACGTCAACACGGTCGGCTACAAGCGGGCCAACTCGGTTTTCACGCCGATGTATGACGCCAGCGGCAGCCTGGACAACCGCTACTCTGCTGCCGGCGTCCGCACGACGGCGCGCCTGTCGATCAGCCAGGGTGGACTGCTGACACCGGGCAACTCGGCCACTGACCTGGCGATTTCCGGCCGCGGCTTCTTTGTGGTCCGCGAAACGCCGTCCGCCAATTCCAACGATCCCGTTTTCTTCACCCGCGCCGGCCGCTTCACGGCCGATGATTCGGGCTTCCTGCGCAATGACGCCGGCAAATACCTCTCGGGCTGGCCGGTTGCAGCGGATGGTTCGGTGCCGCAAAACCCGTCCGACCTGAACACGCTGGAAACCATCAACCTGTCCTCGATCGGCGGTGCCGCGGAAGCCACCACGACGATGACGATCAATGCCAACCTGCAATCGAGCCAGACCGTGTCTGCGGCCGAAGCCACCTATGCGGCCGGAACCTCGGCCTCGAACATGGCCTCCGGTGCCGTGACGCCGGACTTCCAGCGCTCCGTGCCCTTCTATGACAGCGTCGGTGGTGTGCGCACCCTGACCATCTCGCTGCTCAAGAGCTCCACGCCCAACCAGTGGCACGCCGAGGTTCACATGGTCCCGGCTTCCGACCTGACCACCGGCACCGGCCTCGTCGATGGGCAGATGGCCACTGGCATTGTTGCCTTTGACGCCCAGGGCCGCATCGACACAGCCAACACCACCCTGCCCACCTCGCTGAACTTCCTGTCTTCCACCAATGCGGCGCCTCTGGCCGCCAACCAGTTCCAGTGGGCAGCCGCCACCGGTATCGACGCGCAGTCGATCTCGCTGGACTTCGGCTCCCCCAACGCACCGGGCGGGTTCACCCAGTATGACAGCCCCTCCGCCCTGCTCTCGACCAATGTGAACGGTTCGGCCTTCGGCAATTTCTCCAGCGTCGATGTCGACGAGGAAGGCTATGTCTTCGCCAAGTTCACCAACGGCATCGTCCGCAAGATCTACCAGATCCCGGTCGCGACCTTCGTCAATCCCGACGGCCTGGAAGCCCAGTCCGGCGGCACCTACACGGTGACCCCGGAATCCGGCGCGTTCACCTTGTCTGCGCCGGGCTTGGGCACCGCCGGCAACATCGCCTCCTCGACCCTGGAAAGCTCCAATGTCGACCTGGCGACCGAGTTCACCAGCCTCATCACCACCCAGCGCGCCTATTCGGCGTCCTCGAAGATCATCACCACGGCCGACGAGATGCTGGACGAAGCCATCCGGATGAAGCGCTAACCACCACCCACGCTAATTCCGACTCTTCGGGCCCCGTCTCAGGCGGGGCCCTTTTTTTTGTGCCCGGTCTGCAAGGCCGCTTCGGCGGCCGCCGATTTTTTATGACCGGTCTCGCAACGGGTTCGCGCCAATTCGATGCAGATTTTAACGCTGTGTTTAAACTTAAATTTACCCAGCGGTTTAGGCGGATGTTAAAGGCCCGCGTGTAGTGTCACCCTACAAACAAGAAAACGGGGACACGGACATGCAGCCGCGCCTTAAAAAAGAAAACTACGTCATTGGACCGGATGGTAGCCCTCTTACGCTGGCAGACCTGCCCAACCCGGCCACCAAACGCTGGGTGGTTCGGCGCAAGGCAGAAGTCGTCGCAGCCGTACGCGGTGGCCTTCTCTCACTGGAAGACGCGTGCTCACGCTATTCCCTGACCGTCGAGGAATTCCTCGGCTGGCAGCGCTCGATCGACCGCCATGGTCTGGCCGGGCTGCGCACCACGCGCCTGCAGCAGTACCGCTAAGGTCTGCTGCACCCGCGCCTGCAGCCGCCTGCTCTGCCCCCGCGCAGCCGCCTGCAAGCGCCACTCCACCACTGTCACGATCTGTGTCCTGCCCGGTTTTGCCCGGCGGGATGCATTTCGTATGCGGCGGCATTAAACCCTCGTTTACGACACAGGTAGGAAAATTCTGCCCAGTGCTTCGGTGATGAAGCGCAAAACACAACTGGGCAGGAAACCTCGTGAACGCGGTATTCGAACAAATCAGGGCTTTCGGCGTCGGTCGCCTCGCTGCCATTTTCGGTCTGGGTGTCGGCGTCGCCGCCGCGCTTGTTTATTTTTCCGGCGCTGTCGGTTCGGGCAGCCAGGCGCTTCTGTATTCCGGCCTCGACCCGGCAGAAGCCGCCTCGACCTCACAGCTGTTGGACCAGGCCAGCATTTCCTACGAGATTCGCGAAGGCGGAACCGCCATCTATGTCGCTCGCGATCAGGTCGACGAAGCCCGTGTGCGCGTGGCCTCTTCCGGCCCGCTGAGCGGTGCCTCGGTCGGTTATGAGATCTTCGACCGCCAGGACAGCTTCGGCCAGACCTCCTTCGTGCAGAACCTCAACGCCAAGCGCGCCCTGGAAGGCGAGCTGGCCCGCACGATCGAAAGCATGGCCTTCGTCACCGGTGCCCGTGTCCACCTTAACCTGCCGGAGCGCCGCATTTTTGCCCGCGACCAGCAGCAGCCGACCGCCGCTGTCACCATTTCCGCCAATCAGCGCCTGAATTCCGAGCAGGTCCGGGTGATTCGCAATATCGTCGCCTCCGGTGCCGGTCTGGAGCCGGGCCGGGTCTCGCTTGCCGATGACCGTGGCCGTCAGCTGGCCAGCGCCACCGACGAAGACACCGCAGGCTCCGCCTACATGGACGAGCGCCGCGCCGAGATCGAAGCGGCCATGCGCCAGAACATCCTCGATATCGTCGAGGGCGTCGTCGGTCCGGGAGCCGCGCGGGTCCAGGTGACCGCCGAGCTGAACCGCCAGAGCATCACCCAGAGCTCGGAAACATATGACCCGGAAGGCTCTGTCCTGCTCTCGCGCGAGCGCTCTGAAGACGTGTCCAACGACCAGGACGGCCGCAATAACCGCGTCTCTGCCTCGGAGAACCTCCCCGACGCCGGAGAAGGAACCGGCGCCAACGGCCCGAGCAATGTGTCCAGCCGCGAGACCTCCAGCGAAACCGTCAACTATGCCCTGTCCTCCACCACAAGGACCGAGGTCATCGAGGCCGGTGCACTGGAACGCCTGTCCGTGGCCGTGGCCGTGGATGGCATTGTCGACATCAATGAAGACGGCACCACCACCTGGCGCGAACGCCCGCAGGCCCAGATCGAACAGATCGAGGCTCTGGTCCGCTCCGCCATGGGCTTTGCCGACCAGCGCGGCGACAGTCTGACCGTGCGTCAGATCGAGTTCGCGCGGGCCAATCCGCTTCTGGGCACGCCCGCCACCTCCGGCATGTCTTTCTCCAAGAACGACCTGATGCGGGTTGCCGAGATCGCCGTCCTGTTCATCACGGCGCTGCTGATCATCTTCCTGGTCGCCCGCCCGCTGGTGAAGGGTGCCAGCGGTGTGGCCATGCCGCAGGGCCTCGCCCTGGCCAGTGCCGGTGCGGGCGGGGGCCAGGTCGCCCAGGCCCAGGCCCCGGCCGCGCTTCCGACCGGCGGTGAAGCCCCCATGGCCCTGCCAAGCCATGATGGCGGCAATGACGCGATCGACATCGAAAAGATCGACGGGCAGGTGAAGGCCTCCTCCCTGAAGAAGGTCGCCAACATCGTCGACTCCCATCCCGAGGAATCCATCTCGATCCTCCGTTCCTGGCTGCATGAGGGCTGATCCCGGTCATGGCTGAGAAACGCGCAATCGAAGACCCCTCACGCCTCACCGGCCCGGAAAAGGCCGCCGTGATGCTGCTCGCTCTTGGCGATGAGGGTGAGTCGCTGTGGGGCCAGCTGGATGAAGAGGAGATCCGCGAGGTCTCCCAGGCCATGTCCAATCTGGGCACGGTCACCTCGTCGGCCGTCGAGAAGCTGATCGTCGACTTCGTCGGCCAGATGTCCTCCACCGGTTCGCTGATGGGCTCGTTCGAAGCCACCCAGCGCCTGCTCACCTCCTTCCTGCCCGGCGAAAAGGTCGAGGCAATCATGGAAGAGCTGCGCGGTCCCGCCGGCCGGACCATGTGGGACAAGCTGGGCAATGTGAACGAGGTCGTCCTCGCCAACTATCTCAAGAACGAATACCCGCAGACCGTCGCCGTAGTCCTGTCCAAGGTGAAGTCCGAGCATGCCAGTCGCGTGCTCGCCGCACTGCCGGAGGACTTCGCGCTGGAAGTCGTCACCCGCATGCTGCGCATGGAGCCGGTGCAGCGCGAGATCCTCGACCGGATCGAGGAGACGCTGCGCACCGAATTCATGTCCAACCTGGCGCGCACCTCCAAGCATGACAGCCACGAGATGATGGCGTCCATCTTCAACAATTTCGACCGCCAGACCGAGAACCGTTTCCTGGCGGCCCTGGAAGAGCGCAATCGCGAGAGCGCCGAGAAGATCCGCTCTTTGATGTTCGTCTTCGAGGACCTGTCCAAGCTGGATCCGGGCGGAATCCAGACGCTGATGCGCGCCATCGACAAGGAACAGATGGCCCTGGCGCTGAAAGGCGCCTCGGACAGCCTGCGCGACCTCTTCTTCTCCAACATGTCCGAGCGCGCCGCCAAGATCATGCGCGAGGACATGAACGCCATGGGCCCGGTGCGTCTCAAGGACGTCGATCAGGCCCAACAAGCCATTGTTGCGTCAGCCAAGGACCTGGCGGCCAAGGGCGAGATCATGCTCGCCGACGGCGGGTCCGACGACGAATTGATCTACTAACGGGTGGGCCTGAGCATGCAGCCGCTGAAATTCGAATTTGATACCGAGTTCGACGAAAACGGTGAAATCCTGCGCGAAGGCGAGAGCTACAAGCGTTTCTTCACCCAGGACGATGTCGATGCGGCGCGCATGTGGGGTGTCGAGGAAGGTCGCGAGATGGAGGAAGGCCGCTGCGCGGAGAACCTCCAGGCCATCGCCTCCCAAATGCAGCTGATCCTGGCCCGTCTGGCCCATGAATCAGACGCCCTGCGTCAGGAATCCGTGTCCCTCGCCATCGCCGCCGCCCGCAAGATTGCCGGCCAGGCGCTGGACCAGTTCCCGCTAGACACGATCGAGGCTGTGGCGCGCGAGGCGGTGCAGGATTTGCGCTCGGAGCCCCGCCTGTCGGTGCGCTGCGCGCCCGAGCTGGTCGAGGCCTTGTCCGAACGTCTGGAAGAAACCGCCCGCAATGCCGGGTTTGACGGCGCCATCCTGGTGCGTGGCGAAGACGGCTTGCGCTCGGCTGATGTGCGCCTGGAATGGGGTGCCGGCGCAGTGCAGCGCTCGGCCGACGAAATCGATGCACGCCTGAACGATGTTGTGGCCCGCTGGCTGGCCTCACCGCCGGAAGAAGAGAGCCAGAGCAGCGCCCCGGGCCATCAGGCCGGCGCATCTGCGGCTTAAGAGGAGGCTATCATGGCCAACGAAAACAATCTCGACCTGCCCGATCTGGGCGGCGAAGCCCAACAGGTTCCGGCGACGCAGCCCCCCAAGCGCGGGGACAGCATGCTGGAAGAGGAAGAAAAGAACGCTGCCGACCTGGCGCCCGTCTTCGACGTGCCGGTCAACATCTCGGCCGTTCTGGGCAAGGCCCATATCGACGTGAACTCGCTTCTCAAGCTGACCTCCGGTTCGGTGGTCGAGCTGGACCGGAAAATCGGCGAAGCGATCGACATCTATGTCAACAACCGGCTGGTGGCCCGCGGCGAAGTCGTCGTCGTGGAAGACCGGCTGGGCGTGACCATGACCGAAATCATCAAGGACGGGGACTCGGCCTAAGGGCGAGCAGGACGGAGCAAGATCATGCGTATTCTCATAGTCGGCAGCCTGGGCGGGCAACTTCACACCGCCACCAAGATCGCGCTGGACCGCGGCGCCAAGGTCTCCCAGGTCGACACGATCGAACAGGCCACCGCCCATCTGCGGGCCGGCCGCGGTGCCGACCTCCTGATGGTCGACCTCTCGCTCGACGTCCAGTCCCTGATCGCCGCCAATGAAGCAGAACGGATCACCGTTCCGGTCGTCGCCTGCGGCGTTAATGTCCGTCCGGAAGCGGCTGCCGCCGCGATCCGCGCCGGGGCCAAGGAATTCATCCCGATGCCGCCGGACGCCGATCTGATCGCCGCCGTCCTGGAAGCCATCGCCGACGACGAACGCCCGATGATTGCCCGCGACCCGTCCATGCAGGCCGTCATCCAGCTCGCCGACCGCATTGCCGGCTCCGACGCCTCCGTCCTGATCACCGGCGAAAGCGGTTCCGGTAAGGAAGTCATGGCGCGCTACGTCCATGCCAAGTCCAAGCGTTCCGCCGCGCCCTTCGTCTCCGTCAACTGCGCCGCGATCCCGGAAAACCTGCTTGAATCCGAACTCTTCGGTCACGAGAAGGGTGCCTTCACCGGCGCTGTCGCCCGCCGGGTCGGCAAGTTCGAGGAAGCCGATGGCGGCACGCTGCTGCTGGACGAAATCTCCGAGATGGACATCCGCCTGCAGGCCAAGCTGCTGCGCGCCATCCAGGAACGCGAGATCGACCGTGTCGGCGGCACCAAGCCTGTGAAGGTCAATATCCGCATCCTGGCGACCTCCAACCGCGACCTGCGCAAGGCCGTCGCCGACGGCATTTTCCGCGAAGACCTCCTGTTCCGCCTCAATGTCGTGAACCTGGCCCTGCCACCGCTGCGCGAGCGCCCGGCCGACATCATGGCGCTGTCCGAGCACTTCGTGAAAAAATACTCGGCCGCCAATGCCATCGAGGAGCGCCCGATCTCGGACGCCGCCCGCACGCAATTGCTGGCGCGCGAATGGACCGGCAATGTCCGCGAACTGGAAAATGCCATGCACCGCGCCGTCCTGCTGGCGTCCGGCCGCGAGATCACGCCGGACGCGATCCGCATGCCGGACGGTTCCGCCTTCACCGGCGGTTCCAGCATCGCCCGCCAGGCCGCCGATGCCGCCCAGTCGGTGCAGACCGACATGATCGGCCGCACGGTCGCGGAAGTGGAGCAGGACCTGATCCTCAACACGCTGGATCACTGCCTGGGCAACCGGACCCATGCCGCCAACATTCTCGGCATCTCCATCCGCACCCTGCGCAACAAGCTGAAACTGTATTCGGACCAGGGTGTCGACATCCCGGCCCCGAACCAGATTGCCGGCGCCAACGTAGCCTGATTGGACTAGACCGTGGCTGACACCGCTGCTTCCCGGACCGCTGCACAAGGTGCGGGCGGGTTTGACTTCCGCGCCTTCCTGAACCGCGCCCTGCGCGGCGATGTGGCGCTGGCCGTGGGCATTCTCGCCATCCTCGTGATGCTGATGCTGCCCATGCCCAGCGTGCTGCTGGATTTCTCCCTGGCGATCTCGGTGTCGATGTCGGTGCTGGTCCTGATGACCGCGCTCTTCATCAAGAAGCCGCTGGAATTCTCCGCCTTCCCGGCGGTGCTGCTGATCACCACCCTCCTGCGTCTGGGCCTCAACATCGCCTCGACGCGCCTGATCCTGTCCAAGGGCCATGAGGGCACCGATGCCGCCGGCGAAGTGATCGAGGCCTTCGGCGCCTTCGTGATGCAGGGCAATGTCGTCATCGGCATCATTGTCTTTGCCATCCTGGTGATCGTGAACTTCGTCGTCATCACCAAGGGTTCCGGACGGATCGCGGAAGTCGCCGCCCGCTTCACCCTGGACGCCATGCCCGGCAAGCAGATGGCCATTGATGCCGATCTCTCCGCCGGCCTGATCACCGAGGACGAAGCCCGCCGCCGCCGTACCGAGCTGGAAGGCGAGAGCAATTTCTTCGGCGCCATGGACGGTGCCTCCAAATTCGTCCGCGGCGATGCCATGGCCGGCCTGATGATCACCGCGATCAACCTGATCGGCGGCATGATCATCGGCGTCGCCCAGTCCGGCATGGATTTCTCTAGCGCCGCCGCGGCCTATTCCACCCTCACCATCGGCGACGGCCTGGTCTCCCAGATCCCGGCGCTGATCATCTCGGTCGCGGCCGGCCTGCTGGTCTCCAAGGCCGGCGTCAATGGCGAGGCCGACAAGGCCCTGTTCGGCCAGCTGACCGCCAATCCGCAGGGCCTGGGCCTGGTCTCCGGCGTCGCCCTGTTTGTCGGTGTCCTGCCCGGCATGCCCTTCCTGCCGTTTGCCCTGATGGCGGCCGGTGCCGGATCCCTGGCCTGGATGAACCGGGATATAGCCGAACGAAAAGCCCAGGAAGCGGCCGAGGCCGAACGCGTCGCCGAGGAAACCGCTGCGAAGGCCCCGACGGAAACCCCGATCGAGGACAGCCTGGCCATCGACGAGCTGAAGATCGAGCTGGGCTACGGTCTGCTGCCGCTGATCAACGACGTCGACGGCCGCAAGCTGACAGACCAGATCAAGGCGCTGCGCCGCTCGCTGGCCGAAGAGATGGGCTTCATCACGCCGGCGGTCCGCATCGTCGACAACATGACCCTGGGCAATCACGAGTACACGATCCGCATCAAGGAGCTGGAAGCCGGTCGCGGCCAGCTGCAGCTGCACAAGCTGCTGGTCATGGATCCCTCCGGCATGGCCATCGACATGCCCGGCGATCACGTCAAGGAACCGACTTTCGGCCTGCCCGCGACCTGGATCGAGGAAGGCCTGCGCGAAGAGGCCTCCTTCCGCGGCTACACCATTGTCGAGCCCGCCGCCGTGATGGTCACCCACCTGACCGAGCTCTTGCGCGAGAACATGGCCGACCTCCTTTCCTATGCCGAGGTCGAGAAGCTGATGGACAAGCTGTCCAAGGAGCACAAGAAGCTGGTCGACGACATCACCCCGGCCCAGATCAGCCGCGCCGGCATCCAGCGCGTGCTGCAGTCGCTGATCAAGGAACGCGTCTCGATCCGCGATCTGGCGACCATCCTGGAAGGCATCGCCGAAGCCTCGGCCACGACGCAGAATCTGGACGCCATTGTCGAGCATGTCCGCAGCCGCCTGTCGCGCCAGCTGTGCCACGCCAACAAGGCCTTCGACGGCAATCTGCCGGTGCTCGCCATGGGTCCGCACTGGGAGCAGGCCTTCCTGGAGTCCCTGGTCGGCGACGGCGACCGCCGTCAGCTCGCCCTGGCGCCGTCCAAACTGCATGATTTCGTCGCCGCAGTTAGAAACTCTTTTGAAACCGCATCAGCACAGGGTCACGTTCCGGTCCTGCTGACGAGCCCGATGATTCGTCCGTATGTCCGGTCTCTGGTGGAACGATTCCGCCCGCAGACTGTGGTGATGTCGCAAAACGAGATTCACCCCAGCGCGCGCCTGAAAACCCTGGGTCATGTCGGCTGAACCGCCGGCCTGGCGCCCCAACCGGCCTGAGTGATGCGACTTAGAACCTTTTCCGCCCGTTCCCTGACCCAGGCCATGGCCGATGTGCGCCGTGAGATGGGCCCGGAAGCGGTCATCATTGCCACCTCCGACGGGCCCGATGGCGGCGTGCAGGTGCGCGCGGCCTCCGAGGCGGCCGCCGTGCGCGAGCCGGCCGAACCCGTGCGCGAACGCGTGCATCGCCTGCACGCCGAAGCCGAGATCGAACGCGGCCTGCGCGAGGACAATGATCTGGATCGCGTGATCCGGGCCCTGGGCTTTCACCGCTCGCCGGGCTCGGCCGCCCAAGCGCTGATCCGCGCTGCGCACGATCTGTCGGACGGTCATGCCGTGGCGCGTCTCGCCCACGCCATCGAGTCCCGCTACACCTTCCAGCCGCTGCAGGCGATCCCGGAGCACGCGGTCTTGTTTGCCGGCACGCCCGGTGTCGGCAAGACCTCGGCGCTTGCCAAGATCGCCGCCCGCGCCATCACCGCCGGGGCGACGCCCACGCTGATTTCCTGCGATGGCGAGCGCGCCGGTGCCGATGACCGGCTCAAGGCGCTGGCCGACCGCATGGGCGCCGATTTCCGCACCGTCGACGATCCGCGCGAAATGATCGATGCGGTCGCCGATATTGAAGGCCCGGTCCTGATCGACAGCCCGGCGGTGAACCCGTTCGAGCTCGATGATCTGGACATGACACTCGCCTTCGCCGACGCGGCCCAGGCCGAGATCGTCTATGTCTTCGACGCCGGACTGACCCCGGAAGACGCCGAAGATGCCGCCTCGCTGTTCGCCTCCATCGGTGCCAGCCGCTCGATCCCGGTCAAGCTGGACTGCGCCCGCCGCCTGGGTGCCCTTCTGGGTGTCGGTGAAACCGGTCTGGCCTTCGCCCAGATCTCCTCAACCCCCTTCATCGGCGGCGGACTGGCTCCGGCCACGCCGCTGCGGATCGCCCGCGCGCTGATCGAAGACAAAGAAACCCCGTTCGAAGAGACGGATTGATGAAAATCGCTTCTGCCCCGCAAGACCGTTCCGCCGGCCGCATCCTCGCCATTGCTTCCGGCAAGGGCGGTGTCGGCAAGACCGCCACGGCGATCGCACTGGCCAACGCCTTTTCCTCGATGGGCGAACGCGTGCTGCTGGTCGATGGCGATCTGGGCATGGCCAATATCGACGTCCAGCTGGGCCTGGCCCCGTCCGAGGACATCACCACCGTGCTCAACGGCAAGGTGCCGCTGGCCCAGGCCGTGTGCCCGGCCCTGGGCGGTGCAGCCGAACGCGGCGGGTTCGACGTGCTTTCCGGCCGCTCCGGTTCCGGAGCGCTGGCCAATCTGTCCGGTCCCGGCCTGACCAAGCTGGCCAGCGGTGTGGCCGCGCTGTCCCTGTCCTATGACCGCGCCATTCTCGACCTCGCCGCCGGGGCCGATCGCGCCACCATCCGCCTCGCCCTGACCGCCGACGATGTCGTCATCGTCATCAATGACGAGCCGACCTCGCTGACCGACGCCTATGCCTTCGTGAAGACGCTGCGCCTGCATGATGACGGCGCCTCGCCGCTGGTCGTGGTCAACAATGCCCCGGACGGCAAGTCCGCCCGCGAGGCCTTCAACGCCTTCCGCAAGACCTGCGAGGCCTTCCTGTCCTTTTCGCCGACCCTGGCCGGCATCATCCGCCGGGACAGTCACGTCCCCGCTTCCATCCGCGCCCAGACCTGCGTCTCGGTCCGCGCGCCCGCCTGTGATGCGGCCAAGGACATTCGCGGCATTGCCGGCTCTCTCGCCCGCGGCAAGGAAGCGGCATAGGATAACCATCAGGGACACGCAGATGCTCTGGGGAGGGCAAGGCCATGTATGAGAGTTGGGGCGACCGGCTGGCGTCCGGTTTCACACCGTTTGACTGGTGGCTGATCATCGTCCTGTCGCTGGTCGCCGCCCTGATCATGCGCAAATGGCCGCAATGGCCGGCCGCGGCTGCCATCGCCTTCTTCATCGACGCCGTCGCCCCCTTCGTCTATCGCTGGGCCACAGGCATTCCCCCGGACTTTGCCATGGACTTTGCCATCTCCCGCCTCGACGAGCGCGGCGGCATTGTCGTCATCCTGCGCCTGGCCATCTACATGCTCACGATCGGGGCGATCTACTGGACCAAGCGCCGCTACAGCCGCCACTGATCGGCCACGCCCGCATTATTCCGATTCCCAATGAACGATATTCGTCTGGACAATTGGCGTCCCGGCGACCGCTTCCCCAATTAGGGCCCGACCGGTTCTCCGGTCAGGCATGAGGCGGGCATGACCAGTTAGTCCCAGGAATAGCGTCAGCATATCCGGCCCCGGCTGCGGGCCCACCTCCGCACATTGATCTCCTTGCCGTGCCCGCCTTGCGGGTGCGCCCGACCGACGGATGACCGCATCCGGCGATCGGACAACCCGTGTCTTGAAAGGACCCGTCATGGGCGCAATCAGAAACCGGACGGATGCCTTCGCCTCGGCGCTCGCCGAAGCGATGATCCGTTGGCGGTGGGCCGTGATCCTCGCCACCCTCCTGGGCACGTTCGGCTTTGCCACCGGCATGCCGAACCTCGCCTTCGACACCAATTACCGGGCGTTCTTCTCGTCCTCGAACCCGGAACTGGAGGCCTTCGAGGACTTCCAGGCCACCTACACCAAGAACGACAACTTCCTCATCGTCGTCCGGCCCGCCGGCGGCAATGTCTTCACCCCGGAAACCCTCGCCGCCGTGCAGGAGATCACCGAGGCCGGCTGGCAGGTGCCCTACGCGATCCGCGTCGATTCCATCACCAATTTCCAGCACACCTGGGCCGAGGGCGACAATCTCATCGTCGAGGATCTGATCAGCGATCCCTATGCGATGAGTGCCGCCCAGCTCTCCGAACGCAGCGCCGTC
The DNA here is from genome assembly GCA_965242785.1 of uncultured Maricaulis sp. Lineage (GTDB taxonomy): Bacteria > Pseudomonadota > Alphaproteobacteria > Caulobacterales > Maricaulaceae > Maricaulis. The sequence continues at coordinate 1,361,572 of CBDETA010000004.1, read as the reverse complement.
GCGCTCAACGAACCGCTCCTGCGCAACCAGCTTCTGACCGAGGACGCCTCGGTCACCGCGATCAACATCGTCCTGCAATACCCCGAACTTCACGCCATGGAGGTCCCCGAGGCCGTCGCCGTGGTGCGGGCCCTGCGTGACCGCATTGAGGCGGAGTATCCCGACATCGACATCGTCCTGTCGGGCATTTCCATGATGAACAACGCTTTCATGGAAAGCGGCATGGGCGACATGGCAACGCTGATCCCGCTGATGTACGGCGTGCTTCTCGTCATCATGATGTTCGCCATCCGCTCGGTCAGCGGCACGCTGGCGACACTCTTCCTGATCCTGTTCTCCTCCATCGTCGCCATGGGCGCCGGCGGTTTCATGGCCATCGGCCTGACGCCCGTCTCGGCCTCTGCCCCGACCATCGTGCTCACCCTCGCCATCGCCGACTCGATCCACATCCTGATGTCGATGCGCCAGGGCATGCGCTCGGGCCTGACCAAGCGCGCGGCCATCATCGATGCGGTGCGCATCAACTTCCTCGCCGTCTCCATCACCTCGGTGACGACGATCATCGGCTTCATGGCCCTGAACCTGTCCGACAGCCCGCCCTTCGGGCATCTGGGCACCATGACCGCCGTCGGCATCGCCGCGGCCTGGCTGCTCTCGATCACCTTCCTGCCGGCCATTGTCTCGCTCCTGCCGATGAAGGCCGCTCCGCGCAAGGAAGGCGCACGCGACGCCACCGCCCTGATGGGCCAGCTGGGTGATTTCGTCACCCGCAACAGCCGCGCCGTGCTTCTGGTCACCGCGGCAGGCAGTGCGGCCCTGGTCGCCCTGATCCCGACGATCGAGCTCAACGACCAGTGGGTGAACTATTTCGACGAGCGTCTGGAAGTGCGCCGCGACAATGACATCGCGCTGCAGGATTTCGGTCTCTACCCGATCGAGTTCTCGGTTCCGGCCAATGGCGCCGGCGGCGTGTCGGATCCGGAATACCTGGAAAACCTCGACCGCTTCGCCCAATGGGCCCGCCAACAGGACAATGTCACTCACGTCTATTCGCTGACTGACATCATGCGGCGCCTCAACCGCAACATGCACGAGGACAATCCGGACTATTTCCGCATCCCCGACGACCGCGGCCTGGCGGCACAATACCTGCTGCTCTACGAGCTCTCTTTGCCCTATGGCCTGGACCTCAATGACCGCATCAATATCGACAAGTCGGCCACGCGCCTGACCGTCACCATGGACAATGTCACCACCGAGGAGACCAAGGCCTTCCTCGATGCGGCAGAGCTGTGGCTGGCGGAAAACACCCCGGACTACATGCACACCTCGGCCACCGGCGCACAGGTCATGTTCGCCTACATCGCCGAGCGCAATGTGAACTCCATGGTGTCGGGCAATATCATCGCCATCCTGGCCATCGGCCTGGTGATGGTGCTGGCCCTGCGCTCCTTCCGTCTCGGCCTGTTGAGCCTCATTCCCAACACCCTGCCCATCCTGACCACGTTCGGGACCTGGGCGGTGCTGGTGGGAACGGTCGGTTTCTCGGTCGCTGCGGTCGGGGCCGTCTCGCTCGGCATCGTCGTCGACGACACCGTGCACTTCCTCACCAAATACCGCCGCGCCCGTGTCGAACGCGGAGCGACGACCGAGGAAGCCATTCGCTACGCCTTCGAGACCGTAGGCATGGCGGTGGTGATCAATACCATCATCCTGGCGGCCGGCTTTGCCGTCCTCGCCCTCTCAACCTTCAAGCTCAATGCCGACATGGGTCTTCTGACCGCCCTGGCGATCGTCTTCGCCCTGGTGCTCGACTTCCTGCTCCTGCCGGCCCTCCTCGTCGAGCTTGCCAAGCTCACCCGCAAAAACACCAAGACCGGAGATACGCGCCATGAAGACCGCGACTTCCAACCCGTGGGCTAAGTCCCTCATCGCCCTGTCGGCCCTGGCCGTCATCGCCTCACCGGCCCTGGCCCGGCAGGACACCCTGCCGGACTGGGTCGACACCGAAGCCGAACAGCGTGGCTATGAAATCGCCATGCGCTCGGACAATTCCGACAATGGCTTCGGCGACAGCCGGGTCACGGCGACCATGACCCTGCGCAATGCGGCCGGACAGGAAACCTCGCGCGAGCTCTCCTTCCAGACCCTGGAACGCGAGGACAATACGGTCGGCGACAAGTCGATCGTCGTCTTCCACACCCCCGCCGATGTGGAGGGCACGGCCCTGCTCTCCCATGCCCGCATCCTCGAGCCGGACGACCAATGGCTCTACCTGCCGGCCCTGGCCCGCGTGCGCCGCATCTCCTCGGCCAACAAGTCCGGCCCCTTCGTGGGCTCGGAGTTCGCCTTCGAGGACTTCACCTCGGTCGAGCTGAACAAGTACGAGCACAGCTATGTCGAGACGGCACCGCTGGAGATCGCCGGCGAGACCCTGACGGTGGATGTCATCGAGCGCACCCCGCGCTACGAAAACTCCGGCTATTCCCGCCAGATCACCTATATCGACCAGGAGATCTACCAGGTCCGCCGCATCGAATTCTTCGACCGGCGCGGCAGCCATCTCAAGACGCTCGATCTCACCGACTACCGTGAGTATGGCGACGGCATCTGGCGGGCCCATGCCCTTGTCATGACCAATCACCAGACCGGCAAGTCCACCGAGCTGGTCTATGGCGGGTACGAGTTCGGGGTCGGGCTCACCGACACCGATTTTGTGCGCGGCGTGCTGGAGCGCCAGTTCTGACCCGCCCCGCACAAAGGAAGGGGTGACTGCCCAGCGCCCCTTCCCACCCTCCCCCCAAGCGGTCCGTCCTCCCAGTCACGGACCGCGCCTGGCCGTCGCGGCTGCCCGTCACCCTGTCCGGGCAGCCGCGGCGGTTCCCGCCCGCAAGAACACGAAGACCATGCCCAAGATGAAACGCCTCTCCGCCCTCGCCTGGCCTGTCCTGATCCTTCTGGCCGTCCTCTTCACCGCATCCCAGGCCCGCGCCCAGTCTCTCGCACAGGGCTGGGATCTGGGCGGGTCCGTCGGACTGGAAACCCGCCTCTTCACCGATGAGCCGGCCTGGCCCGACCAGGATGACGGCGTGCAGGCCTCGCTGATCCTGGAAGGCGATTTCCGCTGGCGCAGCGAAGACCGCCGCCACCAGATCGTGCTTGTCCCCTATGCCCGTCTCGACAGCCTGGACGATGAGCGCAGCCATGCCGACCTGCGTGAAGGCTTCTACCGCTATGTCGGCGACGGCCTCACCGTCGAGGCCGGCTTCATCAAGGTGTTCTGGGGCGTCACGGAGAGCCGCCACCTCGTCGACATCATCAACCAGACCGACTTCGTCGAGGACAGCGATGGCGAGGACAAGCTGGGTCAGCCGGCCCTGCGCATCACCCGCCAGACCGATTTCGGCCGTTTCGAGGGCTTCCTTCTGCCGGGCTTTCGCGAGCGCACCTTTGCCGGTGTCGACGGTCGCCTGCGCAGCCCGCTCGTCATCGACACCGACCATCCGCTCTACGAGCATGCCGACGAGGAACGCCATGTCGATCTCGCCGCCCGCTGGAGCCATTTCCTGGGCGACTGGGACGTCGGCATCGGTGCCTTTCACGGCACGTCCCGCGAGCCGGCCTTCCGCCCGTCACCGGACGGCACCCGCCTGCGTCCTTACTACGCCATCATCTCCCAGCTGTCCGCCGACGTGCAGCTGACGCGCGGGGCCTGGCTGTGGAAGGGCGAAGCCTTGGTCCGTGAAGGCCAGGGCGACACCTTCGCCGCGGTCTCGGCCGGTGTGGAATACACCTTCTACGGCGTCACCGCGTCCGGTGCCGATTTCGGCCTTCTTGCCGAATACCATCATGACGGTCGCGACACGGATATTTTCACCACCCCGCCAACCACATTCGACAATGACGTCTTCCTGGGAGGCCGCTTTGCTTTCAATGACATAAGCGACACCTCCATCCTCGGCGGTGCCATCATCGACACTGAAAACGGCTCGATTGCAGGCCTGATCGAAGCAGAACGCCGTCTGGGTACCCATATGGTGATCGAGGTCGAGGGCCGTTTCACGCTCAATGTCGATCCGCAGGACGGTCTGTTCGCGGTCGATGCCGATGATGCGCTCACGCTTCGCCTGACCCGGCACTTCTAGGCTCTGCCGGGCGAAGACAAGAGGCTGGGAGGCCGCCATGTCGCTGAAACATCTGGACCTGAACCTGCTCGTCACCTTCGAGGCGCTGTGGCTGGAACGCCATGTCACCCGCGCGGCCAGACGGCTCAACGTCTCCCAGCCCACCGTCTCCAACGCCCTGTCGCGCCTGCGCACCGCCTTCGGTGACACGCTCTTCATCCGCACCCCGCGCGGCATCGAACCCACCGAGCGCTGCGCCGAGGTGATCAAGGATGTGCGCGAGGCCCTGCGCCATGTCGAACAGGCCCTCGATTCCGGTCCCGGCTTCGATCCGGCCGCCTGCCGCCGCGAATTCCGCATCGGCTGCGCGGACTATTTCGATCTCTTCATCCTGCCCGACCTGATGGCCCACATGTCCGTGCACGCGCCCTTCATGGACCTGCGCCTGCGCTCGGTCGACATCAATGAGGGCTTCGACCTGATGGATAATGGCGAGCTGGATTTCATGATGCACATGGACGCGCCGGCTGCGAAACGCTTCGGCGCCACCCAGGTCCTGCACGAGCGCTTCGTCTTCGTCGCCCGCATCGGCCATCCCCGCGTCAGCACCGCCCCGGACGTCGAGCGGCTCGCCTCCCTGCCCCATGTCAACTTCTCCCAGCGCGGCGATTCCCAGAGCCTGGTCGACGAGGTCCTCGCCCAGCTGGGCCACAAGCGGCGCGTCGCCGTCACCACCCAGCACATGAGCACCGTCGCCCACCTGGTGAAAACCACCGACCTGGTCGCCCTGGTCTCCAGCCGCATGGCCGACAAGATGCAGCGCGAGGGCGGCGTCAATGCCTTTCCGGTCCCCTTCGACATCGAGAAAGTCCCGATCTCGCTCTACTGGAACCGCCGCTTCGAACAGGACAATGCGATGCGCTGGATGCGCGACGCCATCATCCGCTTCTGCCGCAACCTGGAAGACATCCCCGTCCCGCAACCCCTGGCCGTCGCCGCCCAGTAACCCCGTCTCCCCGACCGGGCAGAAGTTGGACAGAGCCCGTATGAGGGGCGGCAGCAAAGCCGACCAACAAGAAAGGGCGGAGCCAAAGCCCCGCCCTTTCAGATCCGAAGCGCCAACAGCGCCTACTCAATCACCGTGATCTGACTGTCCAGATAGGTTTCCGCCTCGGCGAAGGCCTCCTCCACCGTGGCGAGGCCGAACAATACCCGCTGACCGGCTTCCAGCACCGGGCCGTAGAGCTGCGTGCCCTCGGCATCATCCTCGATGTGGAAGCGCTGCGTGTTGGCTTCCAGCCAGTCGAACCGCTCGCGCACCAGGGCCCAGTATTCGTGTGTGGCGGCCCAGTATTCATGGGCGGCCTGGTCATTGGACAGGTCGGTATTGCGATAGGTGTTCACACCGATCTCGCGCACCAGCTCGTGCACGGAACCGTCTTCCTCGACCACCAGCTTGGAATTGTCCTGTTCGTGGATCCAGCCCCAGGCAGTGATCGTGTGGCGGTTCACGGCGGCGATGACGTCATAGTCATCGCGCGTGGTGTCGTCACGGCGCGGCAGCGGTCGCCAGGAGACCGGCGGCTCCCAGGTCGAAATGCCATCAGCGTCATGGCGCCAGCGGGCCACGGCCGCATAGCGCGGGCTGTCATCCACCTGGTAGACGGTCTGCGACCAGGCCCCATCGCGATCGGCCGGGTCCACGGCTTCCACGGTCCAGTCATCATGACCCTGGAAGGCCAGGACCGAAGCCGGCTGGTAGCGCCAGTCCTGGCGCCAGTGCTTGACGATGAAGGGATTGTCTTCCTCGCCGACGATCAGAAGGTGCTGCAGCATGATGAAGTCGCCGGTGTCCTCGACCACGATCACCACTTCCCGGGCCGGCGTGAATTTGGGATCCGCCAGCTCATAGCCAGCGGCGACCGGCACGGTCTCGCGGAAGTCGAACGTCACCGCATACTCGCCCTGCATGGCCAGGATGGCCTGACGGTCCTGCTCGAACTGGGCTGCCGCCCGTGCCGCTGACGGTGCCATCTGCGCCTCGGCAGGTTGGACGGATTGCGAAGTTGTCGTGGCGCAGCCGGCCAGTACCAGCGCGGCGGCGGCGGTCACAAATGCGAATTTCATGATTCCCTCACGTGTTGGGCCGGGGCCCGACAAACTCTCATGTGTATCTTGTGAAAGATTCTCACTTGCATTCTTAAAAAGCAAGGGGCAGAACGCAGGGCAAATGACAATCATTCGCACATAAGGGATCCTGTTCATGAAATCCGTGTTGTTGAGTGGCGCTGCCGCGCTCGTTCTGGCCACCCCTGTCTTCGCCCAGCAGGACACTGGCGATGGCGACATCGACGTCATCGTCGTCGAAGCCACCAAGACCGAGCTGGACGCCTTCGTCTATCCGGGCATGACGGCGACGATCGACAGCGAAGCGCTCGACCTGTTCCGCCCGGCCGACCTGGACGACCTGCTGCGCGAACTGCCGGGCATGGAAGTCTCCGGCGGCCCGCGCCGCACCGGCCAGACCATCTCCCTGCGCGGCCAGGGCCGGGAAAACACCACCCTGCTGCTCGACGGCGCCCGCCAGAATTACGGTTCCGCCCATGACGGCGTCTTCTTCATCGACCCCTCCCTGCTGGTCGGTGTCGAAGCCGTGCGCGGCCCGGCCTCCTCGCTCTATGGCTCAGGCGCGTCCGGCGGCGTCGTCGCCTTCCGCACGGCGAATGCCCGCGACTTGCTGGAAGACGGCGAGACCTGGGGCTTCGCCCTGGGCGCCGGCTACCGCTCGGTCGATGAGGAACGCCGCGGCACGCTCAGCGGCTATGGCCGCCAGGGCACGTTCGACGTCTTGGCCTCGGTCTCGCGCCGCGAATCCGGTGACATCTCCCTGGCCTCGGGTGCCGACCTGCCGGCCAATGATGAAAGCCTCTCCACCCTGTTCAAGATCGGCAATGACTTCGCCGACGGCATCCGTGCGGAGCTGAGCTGGCAGAGCTTTGACGGCGAAGCGGTCGAACCGAACAACGCCCAGGGCGCCGGCTCTGTGGGTTCGCTCAATGCGCTGGCCCAGAAAGATATCAGCGCCGACAATCTCACCCTGAATGCCCGCATCGCCCCGCCGGCCCTGGCCTGGCTCGATCTGGACCTGACCATCTATCGCAATGAGACCGGCGTCGACGAGCTGGAACGCGTGTCCGGCCGCCAGCTGCGCCGCGATCTGGAAACCTTCGGCTTCCGGGCCGACCAGCGTTTCGAGTTCAAGCTGGGCGCCTATGACGCGGCCGTGGTTGTCGGCGGTGAATATTATGAGGACAGCCAGGACGGTTTCGACAGCGACGATCCCAACGGCACGCGCGGCGGTGCGCCGGATGCCGACAGCCAGTTCACCGGCGCCTGGGCCCAGCTGGAACTCGACGGGCCGGCGCCCTTCGGCCTGCCGGGCCGCGTCATCGTCCTGCCGGGCGTGCGCTATGACGAGTTCGAGACCTCGACCCCGACCACAAGCGCCGTCACCAATGACGCCACCTCTTCGCGGCTCGCCCTGACCTATGCGCCGACCGAGACCCTCAACGTCTTCGTCAGCTGGGGTGAAGCCTTCCGCGCACCCTCGATCAACGAGCTCTATATCGACGGCACCCACTTCTCCCTGCCGCACATCATCCTCGGCCCGCCGACCTTCATCTCCAACGAATTCATCGCCAATCCGGACCTGCTGCCGGAAGAGACCGAAACGCTGGAAATCGGTTTCGGCCTCGACCTGGCCGATCAGGCCGGCGTTGACCGCCTCGACCTGCGGGCCTCCTGGTTCGAGACCGACGCGGAGAACCTGATCGACCTCTTTGTCGATTTCGCCTTTGATCCCACCTGTTTCGCACCGCCCTTCTTCGCGCCCTGCTCGGCCGGCACCACGCAGAGCCGCAATGTCGGTGCCGCGGAGCTGTCCGGCTATGAGGCCCAGTTCGGCTTTGCCAATGGCCCGCTGGCCATCGATGCCTCGCTGACCAGCATTGACGGGGAAGACGTGGCGACGGGTGATCCGCTCGGCTCGCTGGCCCCGACGCGTCTCTTCGTCGATGGCCGCTGGACCTTCGAACAGTCCCGCCTGGTCGTGGGCGGCCGGGTGCAGGCCGCGGACGATTACGACGCCCCGCTCAGCACCACCGAGCACCGCGCCGGCTATGTCGTCGCCGACGTCTATGCCCGCTGGCGTCCGATGGAAGACAGCCCACTCGCCTTCAATGTCGGCGTCGAGAATGTGATGGATCACGACTATGACCGCGTCTTTGCCGGGGTCAGCGAGCCGGGCCGCTCGGTCCGCTTCGACGTCAGCTGGTCGCGCCACTTCTAGGGCGCGCAACCACCCAGCATTCCGGGCCCGTCGCGGGACCGGAGTCTCACGGATGGGAAGTGAGATAAAAACTGAGCTCCCGGGCCGTTCTGGTCCGGGAGCTTTTTTCTGTCCGGTCAGTCAGACAGGATCAGTTCGGGCGGCGGACGTGACGGATCTGGGCCATCTCGTCCAGCTCGTCCTGTTCGGCCTTGCGCACGGCATCCTCGATCCGCGCCAGCCGGCGTTCCTCGAGCAGCTCGTATTTCTTCAGCTCCTGGAAGGCCTCCGACAGGCGCGCGCGCAGTGCGTCGGCCTGCACCTCGACCTCGTCCAGGGATGCGCGGATGTTTTCCTTCCGCTTGATCACGGCCTGGGCGTAGGAGCCATAGGCCACATAGCCTTCCTTGAACTCGGTCGCCGCCGCCTGTTCTTCCGGCACCGAGGCTTCCAGGCGCTCGATCTGGTCCATCAGGGACTGGCGCGAGCGGTCCAGCTCGGCCATCTGTTTCTGCAATTCCTCAACCTTGAACCGGGCGAGCCGGATCAGGGGTTCGTGTGAGCGTGTCATGAGCGCTCTCCTTTACCACCACCCAAAATCTCCGCCAGCATTGCGAAGGTCGACGGGATGTCCGCCGCCTCGTCTTTGAGCTGACCGAGGAAAGCCTCCAACGGTTCGTTGAGAGACACAGCCCGGTCCACCACCGGGTTCGATCCCTGGGTGTAAGCCCCCAGTCGGATCAGTTCTTCCATGTCGGCATAGGCCGACAGGAGCTTGCGGGCCTCCGCCACGATCGGGCGGTGGGCCTCGTCATAGACTTCCGGAGCCGTCCGGCTCACGGATTTGAGAACATCGATCGCCGGATAGCGGCCGCGTTCAGCAATCGCCCGGCTCATCACCACATGACCGTCCAGAATGCCGCGCACCGCGTCAGCGATCGGCTCATTGTGATCATCACCATCCACCAGCACGGTGAACAGGCCGGTGATCGACCCGGTCTTGCCGCCGTCCTGGCGCTGCGGTCCGGGACCGGCGCGCTCGAGCAGGCGCGGCAGTTCGGCAAACACCGAGGGGGTATAGCCCCGCGTCGTCGGCGGCTCGCCGGCCGCCAGGCCGATCTCGCGCTGGGCCAGGGCAAAGCGCGTCACGCTGTCCATCAGGCACAGCACGTCCAGACCCTGATCGCGGAAGAATTCTGCTGCCGTCAGCGTCAGATGCGCCGCCTGCCGGCGGGCCAGCGCCGGGGCGTCCGAGGTCTCGGTGATCACCACCGAACGGCGGCGGCCTTCCGGCCCCAGCACGTCCTCGACAAACTCGCGCGCCTCGCGACCCCGCTCGCCGATCAGGCCGATCACGATCACATCCGCATCACAGGCCCGCGCCAGCATCGACATCAGCACCGACTTGCCGACGCCCGAGCCGGCAAAGATGCCCAAACGCTGCCCGCGCCGCATCGGCACGAAGGCATTCATCACCCGCACACCCAGATCCATCCGCTCGCCCAGGCGCGCGCGGCCATGGGCCTGCGGCGGATTGCCTTTCAGCGGATAGGGAACCGGACCGTCATTCAGCGGACCCTCGCCGTCCAGCGGCCGACCGAAACCGTCCAGCACCCGGCCCAGCCAGGCGCGGGAGGGACGCACGCGCGCCGCATCGGCTTGCAGGAAAACCCTGGCGCCCGGCCGGATGCCTTCCAGCGGGCCGAAGGGCATCATCAGGGCGGTCTCGCCCCGGAAGCCCACAATCTCGCATTCGGCCTCGCCCTGCCCGGTCTCAATTCGCGCATGCGCGCCCAGCGACAGGCCCGATCGGGGGCCTTCCGCTTCGACGAGCAGCCCGTTCAACGCCGAGACGCGCCCTTCCAGGACACGGTCTTCCAAGCGTTCAACGCGATCGATCAGGGTCTGCATCATTGCCGGGCTTTCGCCTCATCCACGTGTGGCCGTTCTGCCATCACCCGGAGAGAATACACCCAAGCCGGTTGCCTTGGTGTAAACACCCGGCATTTTTTGCGCGCGCTGATCAGGACGATTCCCGGTTGTGAGCGGACTCGATTCGTCCTGTGAGTCCCATCCGGTCTGAATTGGACTGTGGAAAACTGAACCCGGCCAATTTTCGGCTCTCGACAGGCCAAACCCGCGCAATGCCCGGCGGATCGGGACAGCTGCAGGCTATACTTTATGCGCGTTATATTTGATCAATCCACAGCGAATTGAGTCACTTCCGCCGGATGCATCGCCATTAACCCTTGAATGGTTCACGCGATTTCCGAATCAAGCGTGTGACACAAAAGCCGCGGGATTTTCGATTCCAGAACTCGGTCAAGCGGCAGTTAACTTTCGTTAAGGGTTTCCGCCTAGCGTCCAAATAAGGTTAATCACGAGGTGAGGCCGGGCGGCACTGATTCGTCCGGTAAGGCAAACCGGAGGCGAACCAATGCGGGTTCTTCTTATTGAGGACGATCGGGCGACCGCCCAGTCCATCGAGCTGATGCTGAAGTCCGACGGCTTCAACATCTATACGACTGATCTGGGCGAAGAGGGTGTCGATCTCGGCAAGCTCTACGACTACGACATCATCCTTCTGGACCTGAATCTGCCGGACATGCCCGGCTTCGACGTCCTGAAGACGCTGCGCATGTCCAAGATCGACACGCCGATCCTGATCCTGACCGGCAATGCGGACATCGACAACAAGGTCCGCGGCCTGGGCTGCGGCGCCGACGATTACATGACCAAGCCCTTCCACAAGGACGAGATGATCGCGCGTATCCACGCCATTGTCCGTCGCTCCAAGGGCCATTCCCAGTCGATCATCCGCACCGGTTCGATTGCCGTGAATCTCGACGCCAAGACCGTCGAGGTCGAAGGCCAGCGCGTGCACCTGACCGGCAAGGAATACCAGATGCTCGAGCTGCTCTCCCTGCGCAAGGGAACGACGCTCACCAAGGAAATGTTCCTGAACCACCTGTATGGCGGCATGGACGAGCCGGAATTGAAGATCATCGACGTCTTCATCTGCAAGCTGCGCAAGAAGCTGGCAGCGGCCACCCAGGGCGAACACTTCATCGAGACCGTCTGGGGCCGTGGCTATGTGCTGCGTGACCCGGTCGAAGAGAAAGCCGCCTCTTAAGGCACCGGCCTCACACATCTCGACCTGAAAGGCCCGGGCGGAAACGTCCGGGCTTTTTCATGTCCCCTGTTCAGGGGTTTTCCGGCAAACACCCTGCTCGCTACACTTCCGGCCTGTCCAGAGGAGACCGCGATGCGCTGGTTGGCTGCCCTGCTTGTGAGTACCGCCCTGTTTCCCGCCGCTGCTGCCGCGCAGGAGGATGACGAAGCCGTCGCCCTGGCGCTGGAGCTCATCAGCCAGCTGGCCCAGTCCGGTGAGCTCTCCGTCACCGACCGGGACGCCCTGACCGCACGGCTGACGGATGCCTTCACCCGGTTCGAACAGGAAGCCGGGGCGCGGGACGTCACCTGGAGCATGAGCTGGGGCATTGATGTCCAGGCCCAGAGCCACCGCCGCCACGATCCCGACGGCCACCCCTTGCCGCTCGATCCGGCCACGTTTGAAGCGGACGATTTCCTGCCCCGGGGCGGGCCTGGCTGCGAGGCGCCGGTCGACCATCCCCTGTCACCGGCCTCGACGGCAGACGCCCGCTGGCAGGCCTGCACCGACATCGAGGATGACGGGGATGGCGAAGGCCCCTACTACATCGGCTATTCCGAACTGCTCTACGGGCAGGATGCCAACTATAACTGGATCCGCCTGGCAGTGGCCGTCACCTCGCCGGATGCCGCGTACCTGGACGCCATGTCCGGACCGGCCACCCAGCTGCTCTATGACCTGATGGACTTCATCCGGGCCGATGCCATCGAGCCCTGGCCAATCCTGGAGCCAGAGGTCGGCGAATAGGAAAGGCGCGGCACCAAGGGGAGCCGCGCCTCGTTTTGTCTGCGACCGACGGGTTCGTCAGGCCGCGGCCGACCGCGCGGATCCACCCCGACCATAAAGACCACGGCGCCCTTCCACGGGCGAATAATCCCGCGACAGACCGACTACCGTCTCTGCCGCGCCCATGATCAGATAGCCGTCCTGGGCCGTCTGGGACGCCAGGCGCGAGAGCACGCGCTTCTTGGTGTCCGCATCGAAATAGATCAGCACATTGCGGCAGAAGATGACGTCGAACTGGCCCAGATTGCTGAACGGTTCCAGGAGGTTCTGCTTCTGGAAGTTCACCATGGCGCGAATGTTCGGCTTGATCCGCCACTGGTCGCCCTGTTGTTCGAAATGCTGCACCAGCCGCTGGATCGCCAAGCCGCGCTGGACTTCGAATTGCGAGTAGATGCCGGCCTTGGCTTTCTCCAGCACGCGCGGGGCCATATCGGTCGCCACGATCTCGAAGCGAAGACCGCCCAGACGGGCCCGCTCCTCTTCCAGCAACATGGCCAGCGAATACGGTTCCTGGCCGGACGAACAGGCCGCACACCAGATGCGGATCGTGGCGTTATTGCCACGCGCCCGCGACAGCACCGGCAGGATTTCCTGCTTGAACAGGTCGAACGGGGTGTTGTCGCGGAAGAAGAAGGTCTCGTGCGTCGCCAGGGCCTCGGTGATCGCCCACAGCAGACGGTCATCGCCACCGCGGCGGGCGGCGGTGATCAAGGCTTCAATGGACGGAAATCCCTCGGCACGGGCGAGCGGCGCCAGTCGGCTCTCCAGCAGATAGCCCTTGTCGGTGGACAGGACGAGGCCCGACCGCTTGTAGGCTTCCTGGGATACGAACTTGATATCGTCGATATTGATCATGACTACATTCCGCTCTTCGCACGCTGGACAATGCCAGCGCCGATCTTGCCCAAGGGCAGGATCTCATCCGCCAGGCCGGCTTCTGCGACCGCTCCCGGCATACCCCACACCACGCTGGTCGCCTCGTCTTGCGCCAGAATGGTTCCACCCGCATTACGCAGATGACGTGAGCCTTCCCGTCCGTCATGGCCCATGCCAGTCAGGATGATTCCCAACGACTTGCCGCCCGTCGCTTCCGACACCGACTGGAACAGCGGGTCCACGGCCGGACGGCAGAAATTGATCGGCGGCGTCTGGTCCAGCACGCCATAGAAACCGGCCGCATCACGGCGCACCGTCAGATGGAAGTCACCCGGTGCGATATAGATGTGGCCGCCCATCAGGCGCTCGCCATCCTCTGCCTCCTTGCACGGAAGCGGGCAGACCTTGGTCAGATGCTCGGCCAGGATCTTGGTGAACAGCGCCGGCATGTGCTGGGCGATCACGATCGGCGCGCGGATGTCAGCCGGGAAGACCGACACCACATCGCGCAGAGCCTGCGGACCGCCCGTGGACGAGCCGATGGCAATGATCTCCGGCTTGCACAGATGACGCTGTCCGGGCCCCCGGGCCAGCGGCGCACGGGCCACCGGCGCGTGGGCGCGGCGTACCGGTGCTGCAGGCGCAGACGGTGCGCTCGGCGGTGTAAGGGTGCGGGCAACCGGGGCGTTCGACGGCGCCGGAACATCGCGCTGGGTCGGGACCGGCGGGATCGGACGCGGTGCCAGCGCCTTCAGCTTGGCCAGCAGGTCGCGGCGAAACTCCTCGGCGCCCGCCAGGCGTCCGGCCTGCGGTTTGGGGGCATAGTCGGCTGCGCCCATCGACAGGGCGCGAATGGTCACTTCACCGCCACGACGCGTCAGCGTCGAGGCCATCACCACCTTGCAGCCCGGGGAGGCCTTCAGCAGCAGTGGCAGGGCGGCCAGACCGTCCATTTTCGGCATTTCGACATCAAGCACGATCAGGTCGGGCTTGAGTTCGCCTGTCTTGGCGAGGCCTTGCTCGCCATCGACAGCCGATCCGACCAGTTGCAGATCGGGATCGTCCTCGATCCATCGGGTCATCAGACCGCGCGCCACCGCGCTGTCATCGATCACCAGGACCTTGGCTATGGAATGGGCAGGAGCTCCGTTGGAGGCGAGTTCCGGCATGGGGGAACTCCCTTACGAGGCGCGCAGAAGACCGGTCTGTTGGAATTTGGATTCGATGATCTCGCCGTCGAACGGCTTCATCACATACTCGTCGGCGCCGGCACGCAGCGCTTCGGTGATGTGCGCCATGTCATTCTCCGTGGTGCAGAACACCACGACCGGTTTGTCGCCACCTTCTTCGCGGCGCAGCGCCTTGACGAAGTCGAGACCGTTCATGACCGGCATGTTCCAGTCCAGCAACACTGCGTCCGGCATCTGTTTTCGGCAGGCAGCCAGGGCTTCGGACCCGTCCGCGGCTTCTTCGCAGTGAAACTGCAGCTCTTCGATGATTTTGCGAGCAACTTTCCGGATCACCCGGGAGTCGTCGACCACAAGACAGGTCTTCATGCCTCTTTACCCCTTGCTTAGGCCGCTTCGCTGCGGCGGGCGGTCTGGCCAATCACAGCTGACACGTCCAGGACGGCCAGCAATTCCTTCTCCAGCCGGTGCACCCCCTTGACCATCGAGCGCCAGCTCGGATCGACATGGGCGGGTACCGGTTCCAGCTCTGCGCGTGGACGCCGGAGAACTTCACCGACACTATCCACGATAAGTCCGAAGATTTCGTTCCCACGCTCGACACCGAGAGCCATTCCGGTCTCGGTTTTCTCACGCGGCTTCAGACCCAGGCGGCGGCGGGCGTCGATCGCGGTGACAATCCGGCCCCGCAGGTTCAGCAGGCCGGCGACTTCGTCCGGAGCCAGCGGAACGCGCGTGACTGATTGCGGGGCAAAGACTTCACGGATCTGATCGACCGGCGCTCCGAAAAGCTGATCGCCGATACGCACGGACACATACTCGTTCATCGCCTCGGCGCTGAGTTCGTTTTCGTTGTGGTGCGCGCTCATGCCACCTTCTCCTCTTGGGAAACCTCATCGAGGGCCGCGATCAGGGCACCGCGATCGGACCGCGGCAGCACCATCGTCAGGCCTTCCGTCTGCGTCTCTTCCGGCCAGTCGGTCACGGCCAGCGTCGGCAGATCGGTCCACAGGCCTTCCTTGCGGATGCGGTCCAGCGCGGCCGGATCGCCGACCAGCGCATCAAAGCGCTCGCCGGCCTCGGCGATCGCCTTCACCTCGTGGATGCCACCGGACGGCGTCACGTCATAACCGGCCGCCGCCAGCAGCGGGGCGATCATGCGGCGCGCAAAGGCGTCGGCATCGACCAGCAGAACCTTGCGGCGGCGCGAATTGGAACGGCGCTGGATCTCGCCGGCACGCGACTGGTCCAGATACCAGGCGATATCGACCACGTCGGTCGCCTTGCCCTTGATGATGGCAGAGCCGATGACGCCCTGCTTGTCCGAGGACATCTGCAGATCGACGCGCTCTTCCACCACATCGACGATCTGGTCGACAGCCAGGCCGATGGCCGTGTGGTTTTCGGCGAAGACCAGAACCGGCTGGCGCTGGCCTTCCTTGCAGCGGATTTCCGCGCCCAGCGGGACGATCGGCATCAGGCGGCCGCGATACTGGACGACCTGGCGGCCATTCGTGCTCTCGATCGTCGCCGGATCGAACTCTTCCAGGCGCGTGACCAGGGCCAGCGGAACCGCCTTGGGTTCCACACCGCCGGCGCGTACCAGCAACAAGCGCTGCGTCTGCTGGTCCAGTTCCGTGATCGAGGCCTGGTGGCTGGCAAAGGCGGTGTCGTCTTCCATGGCGGACACGATCTCCCCGGCCAGGCCATTGGGATCCAGGATCATGATCACCGAGCCGTCGCCCAGGATGGTCGCACCGGAATAGGCCGACACATTGCGCAGCGATTCCGACAGCGGCTTCACGACGATTTCCTCGGTGTCGAGCACATTGTCGACGACCAGACCGACATTGCGGCCACCGGCATCGAGCACGACCACAAAGGCCGCCTCATCCTCGCCACCGCCATAGGCCTCGCCTTCGCCCAGCACATCATGCAGATCGACAATCGGCATCAAGCGGTCGCGCAGGCGCATGACACGGGCGCCGTGCAGCTTCTCCACCGTGTGCTCGGACCCGGCACCGACGCGGACCAGTTCGCGGACCGCCAGCTGCGGGATCGCGAAGCGCTGCTCGTCGCAACCGACGATCAGGGCCGACACGATGGCCAGGGTGAGCGGGATCTTGATCGAGAAATGCGAACCGCGGCCGGCCGTCGAGGACACGTCCACCACGCCGCCGATCTGTTCGATATTCGTGCGCACCACGTCCATGCCGACGCCGCGGCCGGACAGGTTGGTGACTTTCGCCGCCGTGGAGAAGCCCGGCGCAAAGATGAAGCGGTGGATCTGCGCTTCAGTCATGCGCTCCAGCTCATCATGCGTGGTCAGACCCTTCTCCAGGGCCTTCTCGCCGATGCGCTTGGTGTCCAGGCCTTTGCCGTCATCGGCAATGGCGATGATGATGTGTCCGCCTTCATGATAGGCCGACAGCTTGATCGTACCTTTTTCGGGCTTGCCCGCCTGCACCCGCTCGGCCGGCAATTCCAGGCCGTGGTCGGCGGAGTTGCGGACCATGTGGGTCAGCGGATCCTTGATCAGCTCCAGCACCTGACGGTCCAGCTCGGTGTCCTGGCCTTCCATGACCAGTTCGATCTTCTTGCCCAGATCGGTGGACACGTCGCGAATGATCCGCGGCAACTTGCGCCAGGCGTCGCCGATCGGCTGCATGCGGGTCTTCATGACACCGTCCTGCAACTCGCCGGTCACGGCGGACAGGCGCTGCAGCGGGCCTTTCAGCTCGTCGTCTTCCAGACCGCGCACGGTCTGCATCAGCTGGTTCCGGGTCAGCACCAGTTCGGACACTGTCGTCATCAGCGCTTCAAGCACATCGACGCCGACGCGGACCGTCTGCTGCACGCGCGGACCGCCCTCGCCATGGTGATCATTGTCACCCTTCAGCTCGGCCATCGCGCTCTGCAGCGCTTCTTCCTTGCTCATGTCAGCGGACAGGAATTCCGCCTTCGGCGCAGGGGCGGCCATGCCCGGATCGGCTTCGGCACTCTGGAATGCAGCCTCAAGCTCGGCGGCAGACACTTCGCCCGGACGCAGTTCGCGGCCCAGTTCCGGATCAAAATCGCCGACTGCCAGATGCTGGACCGGTGCCGCGGCGGCCGGAGCCGACGTGCCCGGATCCATGCCCGGATCGATCTCGGCGCCCTGGAAAGCGGCTTCCAGGTCAGCCAGAGAAACCTCGCCCGGGCGCAATTCACGGCCCAGGTCCTCATCCCAGTTATCCGGCTTGGCCGGTTCGGCGCTCGCTTCGGTCATCTTGCCCATCGCGGCGTCTTCGAGGCGGCCGATCAGCGCGGCGTCATCACCGGCCGGCTCCTGACCGGTGGCTTCCAGCGCTTCCAGCAATTCCTTGATCTGGTCGATCGCCTGCAGGACCAGGGTGACCATCGGCGGAGAAACCGAGAGTTCGCCATCGCGGAACTTGCCCAGCAGGGTTTCACCGGCGTGGGCGACGGCTTCCAGTCGCGGCAGGCCCAGAAAGCCGCACGTACCCTTGATGGTGTGCAGCAGGCGGAAAATATTGTCGAGAATGGCCCGGTCTTCAGGGTTGTTCTCGAAACGCACCAGTTCTGAGTCGATGAGATCCAGACTTTCTGCCGTTTCCGTCAGAAATTCACTGATGAGATCATCCATGGCGAGCCTCGTTACGGTCTTGATTCCACCGCAACGTGACAGGCCTTGGTTAACGGAGAGTTGGCTCGTTGCTCCGGGTCTCGAATAGGATATGACCCGGCTGCAGACCTAGCCGATCATGCCTTCGACCGGCTTCAGCAGCGCCTGGAACTCGACTCGCTCGCCATCGGCGCTTGCGCTCACGCGCCCCCCGCCCGAACGGGCAATCAGCGCCGTGTAATAGGGCTGGATGGAGCGACCATCAAAACCGTTCTCCGGCGCCTCGCCCGCCAGGGCCAGGGCCGTTCCCGCTTCCAGACGCGCACGCGGACCTTCGGTAATGACGCGCAGGCGCGCACCGCCACCCGAATTGGTCGCCTCGATGGTGACCGTGCCGCCGCGTGGCGCAGCATCGATGCCCAGATGCGCCAGGTTCAGCAGCAGGCGCGCCGCCGTCTTCTCAAGGCCTGTGGCCTCAACCTTCCAGACGATTTCCGGCTTGGAAGCCCGGAACATGTTCTCGGTCAGGCGCTGCAGTTCGCGCGAATCGATCACGCCCGGAGCCGAACCGCCGGCGCCGAAGGCCAGCCGGGTAAATTCCAGCTTTGCCTGCGACTGCCGCGCGCTCTCGCGCACCAGTTCCATCGCGTCCTCGTGCATGTCGGCCGAATTGGGATCGTCCAGCACGCTCAGCGCCGCGCCCAGCGCGGACACCGGGCTCACCAGGTCATGACAGAGCCGGGCACACAGCAGGGCTGCAAGCTGGTCGGCGGCGAGTTCGGAAGGAAATTCATCAAGCATGAAATTACCGATACACGATTCTTTCCTTCCGCCGCGCCCATAAACAGCATTCTCTGCCTTCGGCGACGGATAAGGACTTGGCAACCGGATCAGTCCAAGACATGATTCGCTTCCGGTTGGAGGGGGCACTCGAACCGCTTGCCCGCATGACATTGGAAGTACCCGAATCTGGAGTACCCGAAGCACGGCGTCGCGAGACGGTGCGAGACTTGCTAGACATCCCGCGTAACCCACGTGGCCTTATCAGCTGACCGGAGTATGGACACCGAATGTCCGGATTTGACGTATCCCGCGCCGATGCCCATCGCACCCGCAGCCTGGTTGCGGTTGCCAGCCTGAGCCTGTCCGCCCTGCTTCTGCTGGCGCTGATGACGGGCCGTGAACCCACAAGCGACGCTGCCCCGCTGGAGCCGGTGGCGTCTGCCGAGTCTGTGTCCGCCGACGCGGCCCAGCTTTCCGTCGGTGCCCCTGTCACAGAACAGGACAGGGTCGCCACCCAGCCACCCGGCATGACCCCGGCGCGCCCGGTTGACATGGTCGCACTCAACGACGCGGCTTTTTCCGCCTGTATCCGCTGCGCCACCGCCATCACCGTCGAGCGCGAGGTCCCGCGCGGCGGAACCCTGGCCGGCCTGCTGGACGATGCCGGCATCGACCGTGTCGAGGCTGCCCGCGCCATCTCCGTGCTCAATTCGGTCTATGACCTGCGCTATCTGCGCGCCGGCGAGCGCATCCGCCTCTATGTCGACAGCCTGCCTTCGGACGAGGAAGACGGCGAGAACACGCTGCGTCTCAACGGCCTGTCCTTCCGCCCGGATGTGGAACGCGCCATCACCGTCGCACGCACCTGGTCCGGTGAATACCGCGCCCGCGAAACCATTGCCGAGTTCGAACGCGAAATGGTCCGGGCCCGCGGTTCGATCAATTCCTCGCTCTATGTCGACGCCCTGAATGCCGGCGCCACCGACCGCGTCGTCGTCGAGCTGGCCGGCGTGCTGGCCTATGCCATCGACTTCCAGCGCTCGATCCAGCCGGGCGACGAATTCGACATCGTGTTTGAACGCTTTGTCGACGAAGAGGGTTCGACCGCCCGCACCGGCGACATCGTCTATGCCCGCTATGCCGGCCGCGGTGAGCCGAAGGAGTTCTTCCGCTACGAGACCGAGGACGGCATTGTCGGCTACTACAGCGCAGAGGGCGCCAGCGCCCAGCGTCTTCTGATGCTGACCCCGATCAATGGCGCCCGCCTGTCCTCGCATTTCTCCACCGCGCGCCGTCACCCGATCCTGGGCTATACGCGCCGCCACAACGGCACCGACTTCGCCGCGCCGACCGGAACGCCGATCCTGGCCGCCGGCAATGGCGTCGTGGAACGCGCCAATCGCTATGGCAGCTTCGGCAACTATATCCGCATCCGCCACGCCAACGGCTATCAGACGGCCTATGCCCACCTGAACGGCTTTGCCCGCGGAATTCGCGCCGGCAGCCGGGTCCAGCAGGGCCAGGTGATCGGCTATGTCGGCACCACCGGCCGTTCCACCGGTCCGCACCTGCACTATGAAGTGCACCGCAATGGCACGCCGCTGAACCCGATGACGCTGGACTTGCCCACCGGCCGCCAGCTGACAGCAGCAGAAATCCCGCTGTTCGAAGCGGAACGCGACCGCATCCTGGCAATCCGCGACGGTGCCGCCCCGGCTACCGAGGCCGCCGCCCCGGTCGTCGCCGATGCCGGCAATGGCGCCCAATAGGTCGCACAGACATCACTTCAACAATCGTTGAAATAAAAGCCTGACTGAGCTAGGTCTGGCCCCGCATCGAAAAGCGGGGCCGGCCATGCTCAACATCCTCATCCTCTGCACCGGCAATTCGGCGCGCTCCATCCTCGGTGAAGTCCTGGTCAGCGATCTTGGCCAAGGCCGCCTGAAGGGTTATTCCGCCGGCTCCACACCCAAGGGTCAGCCACACCCTGTCGCGCTGGAAACCCTGCGCGCCCATGGCCACGACACCGCCGGCCTGCGCTCGAAAAGCTGGGATGAATTCGCCGCCCCCGGCGCCCCGACGATCGACGCCGTCATCACCGTCTGCGACAGCGCCGCCGCCGAGGTCTGCCCCGTCTGGCCCGGCGCGCCCGTCAAGGCCCACTGGGGCCTGCCCGACCCGGCCTATATCGAGGACCCGGCCGAATGCCGCGGCGCTTTCGAGGCGACGTATGAGGCGCTGCAGGCGCGGATCCGCAAACTGCTGGGCGCTTTGAACGGGACCAGCCGCGCCGCCCTGGACCAGGCCCTGCGCCTGCCCTAGCAGGCACGCGCGACCACGCTTTCGGTCCGTCCGGCGTGGCCTCTAGCCGTCCTGCCGCTCGGTCTCCCGGGTGCCAACGCCCGACCGGGTTTCCAGCGCATCCCCATTGTGCACCAAGCGGGTCATCCACGGCAGCGGATTGCGCAAGGCGAAATGGGCCATGCAGGCGCCTTCGGCCTCGGCCAACAGCCCCCGGATCACCTCGGCCGTCTCCGGGCTGTCGATGATCACATGGCTTTCAATGCCCTCGCACGCCCCTTCGGTGGCATGGCCCAGCTCGCGCATGGTCGACAGATTGGTCTTGAATTTCAGCTTCTGCTCGATCTTCATCGAGGTCACCGCAATCTTCCGGGCGGTCAGAATGTCGGTGAGATGCGTGAGCAGGCAGAAAGCAATGCCGGCGGAAAAATACGCCAGCGGAGGCGGTGCCGTGTCATCACCCACGGGGGTCTGCTCGTCACAATAGAGTTTGGCCGGACTGAAGCCTGGAATATTGACCTGGACGACGCCGCTCTTCTTCTGACGCTCATGCGCCTCGGCCACGATATTGACCTCGAAGTGAAGCGGATCCGGCACCCGGGCCTTGCGAAAGGGGCTGGGCGTGTACTGCGTGACCACCGGCTGCGCCCCTGCCCGTTCTCCAACCCGGAATTCCTGTGTCTGACCCATATCTCTGCCTCCTGATCTGACACCTGGCGAAATAGCACGGCATGCCTGCAGGATGGCTTCAATATCTGCGCAAGAGGCGTCATTATTGACGCGATCTGCCAATTTGCTTCATCAGCCGCAGGATTACGCCATGTCCCTCCCTGCCGACGATCGCCGTCTCCTCACCATTCTCCAGCAGGAGGGCCGGATCCCCATTGTCGAACTGGCCCGCCGGGCCAACCTGTCGGAAACCACCTGTCTGCGGCGCATCCGCAGCCTGGAGGCCGCCGGCATCATCACCGGCTATCGCGCCGAGATCGACCGCGAAGCCACCGGGTTTGCCATCATGGCCTTCATCCAGGTCCGGCTCGACCAGCGCGTGGAAGCCTCCAGCCATGTCTTCAAACAGGCGATCCTGCGCGAGCCCTGGGTGCTGGAATGCCACTCCGTGGCCGGCGCCTGTGATCACCTGCTCAAGGTCGTGGCGCCCGACAACCAGGCCCTCGCCCGCTTCGTGCTGGACGAGCTGGCGCGCTATGACAGCATCCGCGATTTCCAGACCCTGATCGTGCTGGACACGGTCAAGGACAGCCCCGCCCTGCCGCTCTCACCCGAGCGCTGAGCCTGGCGCGGGACGGCCAGCGTCCGGATTGACCCCCGCCGCCCACCACGCTACACGCCCTGCCAAGGCATGGGAGATGCCTGCCGCCCGCAGGCGCAAGCCACGGTGAAATCTCCCGGACACGTGATCTTTGCCCCATCGGTTTTCGTGCGGCGAGATGGCAAGGCGGGCCCCATCCAGACATCCGCATGCAGATCAGCATGAGGCCAGACACCATGTCACCCCATCCCATTCCCCCGCTTGCGGCCCTCAAGGCCCAGGCCAAGCGCTTGCGCCAGACGCTCACCGCCGAAGGCAATTTCATCACCCATTCCGAGGCGCTGGAGCTCATCGCCAGCCAGTATGGCTGCCGGGACTGGAACACGCTCCACGCCGCTGCCGGCAACCGCCCGCAAACCCCGATCGTCGTCGGCGCCAAGGTCACCGGCCACTATCTCGGCCAACCCTTCACCGCCGAGGTGAAATCGCTCACCCGCCTGAATGACGGCGCCCGCTACCGCGTCACGCTGGATCTGGATGAGGCCGTCGACGTGGTCACCTTCCCCAGCTTCTCCGCCTGGAGAAAACGCGTGAACGGCACGGTAGGAAGCGACGGCCGATCCCTGTCCCGAACCTCGGACGGCCGCCCACACCTGGAACTGACGCTGTAGCAGACGACTCTTTCCTCCCCAACCTAGTTGGGGAGGGGGACCGCGAAGCGGTGGACAGTCTGCGGCCGCAAGGCCGCAGGCTGTCCGCGCCAGGCTCCGACACGCCGCCTGCGCCGGCACCCCATCGACCTCGCTCCGCTCGGCCACGTCCCCAACGTCCGTTGGGGAAGAAAACAGCCACCCCACAAAGCAAAAGGGGCGGACCGTCCGGTCCGCCCCCTCACATCAATTCACCACCGCCTTCAAGGGCGGCTTCACCCCCACCGCGGTGCCGTTCACTGTCAGCACGCCGGCCTCGGATGACACCGCGATCGTGTCGCCATCCTTGATGCCGCCTTCCAGCAGCATGCGGGCCAGCGGGTCCTGCAGCTCCTTCTGGATCACCCGCTTCAGCGGGCGTGCGCCATAGGCCGGGTCATAGCCCTTGGCCGCCAGCCAGTCGCGGGCGGCACCGTCCAGTTCGATCGTCATGCGGCGATCGGCCAGGAGTTTCGCCAGGCGCTGGATCTGGATGTCGACGATGGCGCCCATGTGTTCCTGCGCCAGCTTGCGGAACAGGATGATCTCGTCCACCCGGTTGAGGAATTCCGGCCGGAAGTGGCTGCGCACCGCCATCATCACCGCCTCGCGGGCCTCCTCGGCATCCTCGACCAGCTGCAGATGCTCGGCCCCCAGATTGGAGGTCATGATGATGATCGTGTTGCGGAAATCCACCGTGCGGCCCTGCCCGTCGGTCAGCCGGCCATCATCCAGCACCTGCAGGAGCACGTTGAACACATCCGGGTGCGCCTTCTCGATCTCGTCCAGCAGCACGACCTGATAGGGCCGCCGGCGCACGGCCTCGGTCAGGGCTCCGCCCTCCTCATAGCCGACATAGCCCGGCGGCGCGCCGATCATGCGGGCAACCGAATGCTTCTCCATGTATTCCGACATGTCCATGCGGGTGACCGCGTGCTCGTCATCGAACAGAAACTCGGCCAGCGCCTTGGTCAGCTCGGTCTTGCCGACACCGGTCGGGCCCAGGAACAGGAAAGACCCGATCGGACGCGCCGGATCCTTCAGGCCGGCCCGCGCCCGGCGCACGGCATCGGAGACGGCTTCCAGCGCCGCATCCTGGCCGACCACGCGCTGATGGAGGCTGTCCTCCATGCGCAACAGCTTGTCGCGCTCGCCTTCCAGCATCTTGTCCACCGGCACGCCGGTCCAGCGCGAGACGACATGGGCGATCTGCTCGTCATCGACGACTTCCTGCACCATCTGGCCATCGCTGCCATCGCCTTCGGCCTCCGCCTCGGCCAGCTGGCGTTCCAGCTGCGGCAGGCGGCCATACTTGATCTCCGACGCCCGGCCCAGATCACCGCGACGCTCGGCATCGACCAGCTCGTTTCGCGCCCGCTCCAGCTCTTCCTTCAGCGTCGTCGCCGAGGCCAGCTTGTCCTTCTCTGCCCGCCAGGCCGCCGTCAGCTCGGCCGAGCGGCCTTCCAGCTCGGCGATCTCCTTTTCCAGCGTCGACAGGCGCGCCTTCGACGCGTCGTCATTCTCCTTCTTGAGGGCCTCCGCCTCGATCTTCAGCTGGATCGCCCGCCGGTCGATCTCGTCGAGCTCCTCCGGCTTTGAATCCACCTGCATGCGCAGGCGCGAGGCGGCCTCGTCCATCAGGTCGATCGCCTTGTCCGGCAGGAAACGGTCGGTGATATAGCGGTTGGAGAGATTGGCCGCCGCCACGATGGCGCTGTCGGCGATGCGCACGCCATGGTGCACCTCATACTTCTCCTTCAGCCCGCGCAGGATCGAGACCGTGTCCTCCACCGTCGGCTCATCCACCATCACCGGCTGGAAGCGCCGCGCCAGGGCCGCGTCCTTCTCCACATGCTTGCGGTATTCATCCAGCGTCGTCGCACCGACACAGTGCAGCTCGCCGCGCGCCAGCGCCGGCTTCAAGAGGTTGGACGCGTCCATCGCGCCATCGCTCTTGCGGGCGCCGACCAGGGTGTGCATTTCGTCAATGAAGAGGATGATTTGGCCGTTGGCCGACTGCACCTCGTTCAGCACCGATTTCAGCCGTTCCTCGAACTCGCCGCGATACTTCGCCCCGGCGATCAGCGCGCCCATGTCCAGCGCCAGCAGCTTCTTCTCTTTCAGGCTCTCCGGCACATCGCCATTGACGATGCGCAAGGCCAGGCCTTCCGCGATCGCGGTCTTGCCGACGCCCGGCTCACCGATCAGCACCGGATTGTTCTTGGTGCGGCGGGAGAGGACCTGGATGGCGCGGCGGATTTCCTCGTCGCGGCCGATCACCGGGTCCAGCTTGCCCTCACGCGCCACTTCGGTCAGGTCGCGGGCGTATTTCTTCAGCGCTTCATAGCTGTCCTCGGCCGACTGGCTGTCCGCCGTGCGGCCCTGGCGCAGATCATTGATCGCCGTGTTCAGCGCCTGCGGCGTCACACCGGCTGCCTTCAGCGCATCCGCCGCCTTGTTGCCCGAGGTCAGGCTGATCGCCTGCAACAGGCGTTCGGCGGTGACATACTGGTCGCCGGCCCGCTTGGCGGCGTCATCGGCGGCGGCGAAAATCTTCGCCGTGTCCGGCGCCAGGTAGAGCTTGCCCTGGCCGCCTTCCACCTTGGGCAGCGCCGCCAGCGCCTGGCTCACCGCATCCTGCACCTGACGCACGCGGCCACCGGCCGCCTCGATCAGATTGGCCGCCAGACCGGCTTCGTCATCCATCAGCGCCTTGAGCACATGCTCGGGCGCGAATTGCTGGTGGTTCGATTTCAGGGCCAGGCCTTGCGCAGCCTGGATGATGGACCGGGCGCGGTCCGTATAGGTCTCAAAATCCATGTCGATCTCCCGATAGAGGCGAGATAGGGTGCCGTCTGCCGCCTTGATCAAGCACGGCCGAACGACGTTTCGACTGGGATGTAGGTGTGGCTATCCCGCCACACAAGTGGTTCAGTCGCGACATTCTGACCACCTCTCGATTCGACCCATCCGATGCCCCAGCTTACCGCAATCGACCGTTTTCCCATCAAGGGCCTTGGCCCGGACCCGTTGACAGAGGTGGATCTGGAACCCGGCTGCCTCCTTCCCTTCGACCGCGCCTATGCGATCGAAAACGGGAAGTCGCCCTTTGATCCGCAAAATCCCGGCCATCTGAAGAAAAAGCATTTCCTGATGCTCGCCGCCCACCCGGACCTGGCCCGGGTCTCCGGCCGCTTCAGCGCCCTCGATCACAGCTACACCGCCCGCATGGATGACGGCGCCCCGATCCGCATCCAGCTCGACGATCCGGCCACCCATGCGCCGTTTCTCGACGCCCTGGCGGAATTGTTGGAAGGTCAGGCCCGCGAGCCGCTCGCCGTGCTTCACACGCCGCACCAGGCGATGACGGACATTCCCGAGCCGCACATCTCCCTGATCAATGCCGCTTCCGTGCGCGACCTCTCCGCCCGCACCGGCCTCACCCTCGATCCCTTGCGCTTTCGCGGCAATCTCCTGATCGACGGGCTCGAGCCCTGGGCGGAATTTGACTGGATCAACCGGGAGATCGCCATCGGCGATGCCGTCATCCTGCGGGCCCAGGCGCGTATCGGCCGCTGCGCCGCGACCAGCGTCAACCTCGCCACCGCCACGCGCGATACCGATCTGCCAAAAGCCCTGTTCGAGCATTACGGCCACACCCAGTGCGGCCTCTACCTGTCCGTGGAAAAAGGCGGACGGATCGCCCTGGGCGATCCTGTCACCGTGCGGAACTAGGCCGCCTCGCTGTCCGAACCGTCCTTGTCGCCCGAAGACGCACCGGCGTTTTCCAGCGCCGCCTCGGCCGCGGCCTTGTCGGCAGCGATCTCGGCCTTGGTGCGGCGCGGACGACGGGTCCGGCGCGGGGCGTTATCCTCTTCGGAGGCATCCGGCTTCGGTGCATCGGAACCGGTATCAGCTTTGGCGTCAGCGGCCGGCGCATCGCCTTCCGGCGTCACCACGCCCAGCGGATCCTCATTGGAGGATTGCTGGCGGTTGCGGCCCCGGCCCCGGCGGCCTTCGCGGCCGTCACGGCGATCCCGGCCGTCGCGCCCGTCCCGGTCATCCCGGTTGGATCGATTGTCCCGGCGGTCCCGGCCATCGCCATTGCCCTGAGTGTTGTTGTCATCGGATGCGTCGAGCGTATCGTCGTCATCCATCCCGTCATTATTGTCGCCGTCATCCTGGTTGGGATCACGCTTGGGCTGGTTGGCCTGGACAATGCGGTAATAGTGCTCGGCGTGCTGGTAGAGGTTTTCCGCCCGCACCCGGTCGCCCGCCGATGAAGCATCACGCGCCAGCTGCAGATACTTGTCATAGATCTGCGAGGCGTTGCCGTTGATCTTCACTTCGCCGGGGCAATTGCTCTGGTAGCTGCGGTTTGCCGGATTTCCGGACTTACGTCCTCGACCACGTTGACGCTTCATATCGCCTATCCTGTTCAACAGCGATGCAGTTCATGACTTCGGGCTTTGCTGTGCATTTGCAGGCGCAAGCCTGTGCGCTAGCTCGATACGGGGAGATCAACAAAGGCCGGATACTGACAGGTGGTTTATCCGGCTGCGCGAGACCCCCGTACTGGCGCGACCCACCTGCCTTGGATCGGACCCTAGACCGCGGGCGCTTGCATTCCAAGCCCTTTTAGCGGTTCTCGCCCAGCACCACCCGGTCCTGTCCGGCCAGATCGCGCAACACCGCCACATCGGCCAGGCCCGCAGCCCGCGCCAGCGCGCTTACCGCCTCGCCCTGGTCATAGCCGATCTCCAGCGCACACAGCCCGCCCCGCTTCAGCAATCGCGGTACATCAGCCAGGATTTCGCGATAGGCATCCAGCCCGTCCGCCCCGCCATCCAGCGCCAGCGCCGGCTCGAAGTCACGCACTTCCGGCTCCAGCCCGGCCAGCACATCGGTGGTGATATAGGGCGGGTTGGAGACCAGGACGTCAAAGCGCCCGTCGGCCAGTCCCGCCCCCCAGCGGCCTTGCGCAAAAGCAGCACGTGACATCAGTCCGCAGCGTTCGGCATTGCCGCGCGCCACAGCCAGCGCCTGTGCCGACAGATCCACGCCCAGCCCGCGCCAGTCCGGCCGTTCGCTCAGCAGGGCCAGCAGAATCGCGCCCGACCCGGTGCCCAGATCCAGCACCTCGCACGCCTCGCGCCCGCGCCGTTCCAGCACCGCCTCGACCAGGGTTTCGGTATCGGCCCGCGGCGTCAGCACATCGCCGGTCACCATGAGGTCCAGCGTCCAGAAGGGCTGGCTGCCCAGCACCTGGCTCAGCGGCCGGCGCTGCAGCCGCTCCCAGGCCAGATCAGCCAGCTGCGCCACACGCTGCCAGGACACCAAAGCCGGATCGGCCAGGGCCTGGGCCAGGCTGTGCGGTGCCAGCACATGGGTGAGAAGATGACGCGTCTCGATGGGGGCTTCTTCAATCCCGACTGCCTGCAGGCGCGCCACCAGATCGCTGCGGATTTCCGCCAGACCCAGCCCCAGCCAGGCTTCGCGCAAGGGCTTGCTCGCCGCCGCGTCGAATTCGGCCCGGGCATCACCGACCAGTCTGTCGAAGGGCCCGGTCACGGTGGATCAGGCGTCTTCCAGCGCCGCCAGCCGGGCCGCCTGGTCTTCCGCGATCAGGGCCTGGATCACCTCGTCCAGCTCGTCGCCGGCAATGATCTGGTCCAGCTTGTAGAGCGTCAGATTGATGCGGTGATCCGACACCCGGCCCTGCGGATAGTTATAGGTGCGGATGCGTTCCGAGCGGTCGCCCGAACCGACCTGGCCCTTGCGCTCGGCCGCCCGCTCGGCCAGCTCGGCCTCGCGCTTCATGTCGTACAGCTTGGCCTTGAGCAATTCCTGCGCCCGGGCCCGGTTCTGGTGCTGGGATTTCTCCGCGCACACCACCATGATGCCCGTCGGCAGGTGGGTCATGCGCACGGCCGATTCGGTCTTGTTGACGTGCTGGCCACCGGCGCCGGACGCGCGCATCGTGTCGACCCGCACCTCGCCCATGTCGAGTTCGAAGTCGACCTCTTCCGGCTTGGGCATGATCGCCACCGTGGCCGCCGAGGTATGAATCCGCCCCTGGCTCTCGGTCGCCGGCACGCGCTGGACCCGGTGCACGCCGCTCTCGAATTTCAGCCGCCCGAACACGCCATTGCCCGAGACCTGGGCGATGGCTTCCTTGTAGCCGCCATGCTCGCCTTCCGACGCCGAGACCAGTTCCCAGCTCCAGCCGCGCAACTGCGCATAGCGCTGGTACATCTCGTAGAGATCGCCCGCGAACAGCGCCGCCTCGTCGCCGCCCGTACCGGCCCGGATCTCGATCAGCGCATCCGCACTGTCATCCTTGTCCTTGGGCAGCAGCAAGAGCGACATCTCGCGCTCCAGCTCCGGCAGGCGTTCCTTCAGCGCGTAATATTCCTCGCGCGCCATGTCGGCCATTTCCGGATCCCCGCCCTCCATCATCTCGGCTAGGTCGTCCAGCTCCTGGCGCGCGGCCTTCAGCTCGGAGGCCTTTTCGGCAACCGGCTTCAGCTCCGCGTGTTCCTTGGAGAGTTTGACAATTTCATCGGGATCGCCGGCCGCACCCAGGCGGGCTTCCACCTGGTCAAACCGGTCGATCACCTGGGCGAGTCGGGCTTCAGGTGCGTGCATGGGCTTCGGTTAGCACCAAGCGGTGCCGTTGAAAATCCTGACCGGCTGTTACAGCGCCGCCCACACATTCCGCGCCGTCATCACGATCAGCACCAGGCTGGACAGAATGAAGGCCAGGAAACGCACCGGCACGTAATTCCACACCGCCTGGATCAGCGAATGCGCCACGCGCAGCGCCACATAGGCCCAGGCCAGCATCACGTTGAGCTCGTCCGCCACGCCCACCAGGTGGGAATAGAAGGCCAGGGCGAAGAACACCGTCGGCTGTTCGTGCAGGTGGTTGTAGTTGTCGGCGATCCGCTTGACCTCGATGGGCAGCACGTCCAGCTCGCCCTTCTGCTGGATCTTGCCGGCATCAATGCCGGCCTTTTGCATCGCCGGAATGCGCGTGGCGTACATCCACAACCACATCACAAAGGTCCAGCAGATCAGCGCCAGCACCGGCGTCAGGATGGATTGGAACATGTCGATCTCCCCGTTTTGCCCGCACTTTAAGTCGGAAAGCGCCGCATTGGCGAGCGGGGATTGAGACCCGGCTCGCTTGTCATCGCAGGGAAATCTGTTATGGCCACACCCGCGGACGCCGGGCCCCCGCCTGCGCGCCGCGTCAATCGAGCCACCGACACCGACATCCCCCGCTGCCTCCGGCAGCTGACATCCGCGCACCGCGTCCAAGGCCGGGACGCCCGCGCGCCAGACTGGGAATCCTCATGCGCCTGCCAAGCTTCGACACCGCCCTGTTCGACGACATCCGCGAGAACTGGTTCTACAATATCCGCGGCGACGTGCTGGCCGGCCTGGTCGTGGCGCTGGCTCTGATCCCGGAAGCCATCGCCTTTTCCATCATCGCCGGTGTCGATCCGCGCGTCGGCCTCTATGCCAGCTTCTCCATCGCCGTCATCGTCGCCTTCACCGGCGGCCGTCCCGGCATGATCTCGGCCGCCACCGCCGCGACCGCCGTACTGATGGTCACCCTGGTGCGCGAACACGGGCTGCAATACCTGCTCGCCGCCACCGTGCTGGCCGGGCTGATCCAGATCGTCGCCGGCGTCCTCAAGCTGGGCGACCTGATGCGCTTCGTCTCGCGCTCGGTGATCACCGGCTTCGTCAATGCGCTGGCGATCCTGATCTTCCTGGCGCAGCTGCCCGAACTTATCAATGTCAGCTGGCTGACCTATGTCCTGGTCGCCGCCGGCCTGGGCATCATCTACGGCTTCCCCTTCATCACCAAGGCGATCCCCTCGCCGCTGGTCTGCATCATCGTGCTGACCGGCCTCGCCCTCTTCTTCGGCTGGGACAATGTGCGCACCGTCGGTGACATGGGCGAACTGCCCGACACCCTGCCCGTCTTCCTCCTGCCGGACATCCCGCTCAATCTCGACACACTGATGATCATCGCGCCCTACTCGGCCGCCGTCGCCGCCGTGGGCCTCCTGGAATCGCTGATGACCGCCCAGATCGTCGACGACCTCACCGACACCCCCAGCGACCGCAATCGCGAATGCATCGGCCAGGGCATCGCCAATTCCGTCACCGGCTTCTTCGGCGGCATGGCCGGTTGCGCCATGATCGGCCAGTCGGTGATCAATGTGAAATCCGGCGGCCGCAGCCGCCTCTCCACCCTGTGCGCCGGCATGTTCCTGTTGTTCATGATCCTGGTCCTGGGCGATCTCGTTGCCCGCATCCCGATGCCGGCCCTGGTCGCCATCATGATCATGGTCTCGATCGGCACCTTCTCCTGGAGCTCGATCCGCGACCTTCGCCATCATCCCAAGAGCTCCAGCTTCGTCATGATCGCCACCGTCATCGGCGTCGTGATCTCGCACAACCTTGCCATCGGGGTCGGTATCGGCGTCCTGCTCAGCGGTCTCTTCTTCGCCTGGCGCATTTCACGCGCCTTTTCCGTCACCTCTTCACTGTCGGACGACGGAAACACCCGCACCTATTCGGTCGATGGCCAGCTTTTTTACGCCTCGAGCGAGGATTTCATGCGCGCTTTCGACTTCAAGGAAGCGGTCGACACCGTCATCATCGACCTCAGCCAGGCCCATGTCTGGGACCTGTCCAGCGTCGCGGCTGTCGACATGGCCGTGCTGAAATTCCGCCGCGAGGGCGCCGAGGTGCAATTGCTCGGCATGAACCAGGCCAGCAAGACCCTGGTCGACCGCCTGGGCATCCACGACCGGCCGGACGCGCTCGAGCGTCTGATGGGCCATTAGGACAAGGGTTAGCATGATGAAAAAGCTCATCGTTCTCATCGATGGTTCGGTCTATGGCGAAAGCGTCTGCGACCACGCGGCTTGGGTCGCCTCGCGCCTGGAAGCCCGTATCGAACTCCTGCACGTGCTCGGCCGCCGCGACACCCAGAGCGTCCCGGCCAATCTCTCCGGCTCGCTCGGCCTGGGGGCCAAGCACGCCCTCCTGGACAAGCTCGCCGCCCACGACGCCGAACGCGCCAAGCTCGCCAAGGAACGCGGCCGCGCCATCCTCGACATCGCCGCCGGCTATCTCGGCGACAAGGCCAAGGCGGAGATCACCACCCGCCTGCGCCACGGCGATCTCGTCGAAGCGCTGGGCCAGGTCGAGGCCGAGGCCGACCTCATCCTGATCGGCAAGCGCGGCGAGGCCGCCGACTTTGCCAAGGGCCATCTCGGCTCCAACCTGGAACGCATCGTCCGCGCCGCCCACAAACCGGTCCTGGTCGCCTCGCGCCATTTCAACCCGGTCGAACGTGCCCTGATTGCCTTCGACGGCGGCGCCAGCGCCCGCAAGGCCGTCGACCATATCGCTGCCGGCCAGCTCTTCACCGGCCTGCCGCTGCACCTGCTGACGATCGGCACCGAGGACACCGCCCGCAAGGCCGGCCTAGAAGACGCCGCCGCCCAGCTGCGCGCCGCCGGCCATGACGTCACCACCGCGATCCACGCCGGCGATCCGGACAAGGCCATCACCGATCATGTCGAGCAGGAAGCCATCTCCCTCCTCGTCATGGGTGCCTACGGCCATTCCCGCATCCGCAACCTCGTCATCGGCAGCACCACCACAAGCATGATCCGCAACTGCCGCATCCCGGTCATGCTGTTCCGCTAGGAGTAGGTGGAGAGCGTTGATTGAAAGCTCTCATTATCCTCGCCCTTGATGGGGTGAGGCGCGGTCTGCGAAGCAGACATCCTTGTCCGGGGGACAAGGATGAGCAACGAACGGGACCGCGCGCATGCGCGGTGGAGTGGGTGGGGGCGAGGTTTTTCCAAGCTGGCCTCCACCGGGATTCGCAGCGCTTGGCGCTTTCACCCCTTCCGTCTCGCCACTTCGTGGCGATCCACCTTCCCCATCAAGGGGAAGGGTAACAAAGCCGGTCCCGCCCCATTTCCGCCGCCGCGCATCCGAAATGACACCATGCTCTGCCCCTAGCCTCTTGAAGCTGGCGCTGCGCCATGCCTAATTGGGAGGATATTCGAGCATGCCGGATCAAACGATGGAATTTCACCGCACCAAGCGCCTACCGCCCTATGTTTTCGAAGAAGTCAACCGCCTGAAGGCCCAATTGCGGGCGGACGGCGCCGACATCATCGATTTCGGCATGGGCAATCCGGACCTGCCGACACCCCAGCACATCCTCGACAAGCTCAAGGACACGACCGACAAGCCGCGCACCAACGGCTATTCCGCCTCGCGCGGCATTCCCGGCCTGCGCAAGGCCCAGGCGCGCTACTACCAGCGCCGCTTCGGGGTCGAACTTGACGCCAATTCCGAAGTCATTGTCACGCTGGGCTCCAAGGAAGGCTTTGCCAATCTGGCCCAGGCAATCACGGCACCCGGCGATGTCGTCCTGGCACCCTCGCCCTCCTATCCCATCCACACCTTCGGCTTCCTGATCGCCGGCGGCACCATCCGCCACGTCAACGCCGCCTCGCCGGAAGAGTATCTGCGCGGCCTGGAATACGCGGTGCGCCACACCGTGCCCAAGCCGATCGCCGTCGTGGTCTGCTACCCGTCCAATCCGACGGCCCAGACCGCGAGCCTCGATTATTACAGGAAGGTCGTCGCCTTCGCGCAGGAGCACGACCTCTTCATCCTATCCGACCTGGCCTATGCGGAAATCTATTTCGGCGACACGCCGACCCCGTCCATGCTCCAGGTCGAAGGCGCCAAAGAGCGCACCATCGAGTTCACCTCGATGTCCAAAACCTATTCCATGGCCGGTTTCCGGGTCGGCTTCGCCTGCGGATCACCCAAGCTGGTCAGCGCGCTGGCCCGCGTGAAATCCTATCTCGACTACGGCGCCTACACCCCGGTCCAGGTCGCGGCCTGCGCCGCGCTGGACGGGCCGCAGGACTGCGTCGAGGAAACCCGCCGCATCTACAAGCACCGCCGCGACGTGCTGGTGGAAAGCTTCGGCCGCGCCGGCTGGAAGATCCCGGCACCGGAAGCCTCCATGTTCGCCTGGTCACCGCTGCCGGCCGGATGCGAGGAAATGGGCTCGCTGGAATTCTCCATCCAGCTGATGAAAGAGGCCGGCGTCGCCGTCGCCCCCGGTATCGGCTTCGGTGAACACGGCGAAGGCTATGTCCGCCTCGCCCTGGTGGAAAACGAACAACGCATCCGCCAGGCCGCCCGCAGCGTCGGCGATTTCCTCAAATCCCGACGCCCCGCCATCCGGGCCGTCTAGACAGCGCGCTCAACCCTTTTCCGCCTCCCAAACGGGGGGAGAAGCGGAAAGAAATAGAGCCGGAGGCCACCCGAGGACAGGTTTCGCCATGGAGGAGCCGGCACGTCCCCTTTGGCCGCGCCCTCCTAGGTCTGCCCCGTCTTGATCCGCACGTCTGCCGCCGGTGCCTCATAGGCTGCGAACTGGTCCAGCAGGTCCTCCACCCGGTCCGACACCATCAGGGCACCGCGGTGATTGGGGGCCAGGAAGCCTTGGCTGGTCATCTTGTCGAGGAAGGCGACGAGGTCGTCGTAATAGCCGTTGACGTTCAAGAGGCCGACGGGATGGCGGTGCTGGCCGAGCTGGGCCCAGGTCCAGATCTCGAACATTTCTTCCATCGTGCCGATACCGCCGGGCAGGGCGATGAAGGCCTGGGCGAGGCGAACCATCTTGGCCTTGCGGGCGTGCATGGATTTGACGACATGCAGGGCGGAGAGCTCCATGTGGGCGATCTCCTTGAGGGCCAGGAATTCGGGGATCACGCCCTCCACCCGACCACCGGCGGCCAGGGCCGCATCAGCGATCTCGCCCATCAGCCCGACCTGACCGCCGCCATAGACCAGGGTCAGGCCGCGTCCGGCGATGACCTGGCCGGCCTGGCGCGCCGCTGCGACGAAGGCCGGATCGGCGCCGGAATTTGAGCCGCAATAGACACAGACGGATTTCATCGTCAACCTTTCCGGTGAGTTCGAACACGCATCCGGTGGGGGATACGCGGCACATGCGCTGGTTTTTGGTCATAGTCACCGCCTGGCTGAGCGGCAATATCCCGCTTCACGCGCAGGCGGACGATATCGTGGTGCCCACACAGATGTGCCGCGGCTTTTTCTTCGTGCCCATCACCCTGCATTCCTCCAGCGGCGGGCCGGACTCCGAGCCGCTCTGGTTCATTTATGATACCGGCGCTGCGCGCACGATCGTCGATCCGGACAGTGTCGAGCGTGTCTCCGGACGCCGCCTGGAAGCTGGCCGGGGCGTGCGCATCACGAACGCCACCGCCGGGCCTGTTACCTACAACGCCCTGCCCGCCCGGCTGCGCGAGCTGGACCATCTCTCCTACGGGCTGGGCCGCCAGATCGACGGCATTCTGGGCTATGAGGCCTTTGGCCGCCGCCTGGTGACGCTGGACTATGTGACGGGTCAGATCCGCCTGTCCGAGGGCACGCTGCCGCGGCCGGACGGGGAGACCATCTTCGATGCGGACGGACCGGACCGCCGGCCTTGGCTGCGGCTGAATTTTCCCGACCGCTCGCGCCGCATGCTCATCGACAGTGGCGCCGGCCTGCTGGTATTGGCGGTCAACGATCTGCATCGCTATCCCACACAGCTGCCGCCGACGCCCGTGGGGGCATCGCTGCGCCTGAACCGGGTGGAAGCGCGCGATGGCGCGCGGCTGGACGGGGTGGCGGCCTTCGGCCCGCACCGGCTGGAGGCTCCGACGCTGCAGTCCACGCCAGGGACCGAGCTGATCGGCGGCCAAGTGATGCGCCATTTCACCTGGACCTTCGATCCCGTCACTGACCGCGTCCGCATCGTGCGCAATGACGCGGACGGGCCGATCCGCTTCGGCCCCACCTATGGGCACGGCATGGTGCTGGAGCCGCATGCGCGCGGACTTCAGGTCGGGGCCGTTCTCAGCGATTCGCCGGCCGAGCGCGGTGGCGTGCAGCGCGGCGATGTGGTGACGCATTTCAATGGCCAACCGCTGATCGACCGCAATTGCGACACTTCGCCCATGGGACAGCTGATCGTCACCGTCGAACGCGACGGTGTGGTGCTGGATCTCGATCTGGATGTGATCCCGCTGGTGGACTAGGCCGAATGTCTAGCCCGCCGGGTCCAGCGCGACCTGACGTGCCGCATCGGTCCAACCGATCTCGACCCGGTCCGGGCTTTCCACGACGGGCCGCTTGATCAGCGTGGGATGGGAAATCAGGAGGCCGGCCGGGTCCACTTCGGCGATCTTGCGATCTTCCTCGGACAGGTTCCGCCAGGTCGTCGAGCGCGTATTGATCAGCGCTTTGGCGCCCACCGCGTCCAGCCAGTCCGGCACCTTCTTCACCCGGTCGACATCCTCGCGGATATCTAGAAAGGCATGCTCGATACCGGCAGCTTCCAGCTCCTTCACCGTCTTGCGGCATGTGTCACAGTTTTTCAGGCCATAGACGGTCAGTTTCATCGCATGCACCGTTTGCGTGTGGACATCATATTGCGATTGCAAAGCAATCCGACATCAATTGCAAGCATCAGACTATTCAGCAGCGGTGGCCTTTTCACGATCGGCAGCCATCTCTGCGGCGCGGGCTTCCACCATCTCCACGATATGATCGACCATTTCTGCGTTGGAGACATTGTGGTCCGGCCGGCCGGATACATACATCTTGCCGCGACCGGCGCCGCCGCCGGTGAAGCCCAGATCAGTCATCAGCGCCTCGCCCGGCCCGTTGACCACACAACCGATGATGGACAGCGAAATCGGCTCGGAAATGTGCGCCAGGCGCTGTTCCAGCGTCTCCACGGTGCGGATCACGTCAAAGCCCTGCCGGGCGCAGGACGGGCAGGCGATGATATTGACGCCCCGGGTGCGCAGGCCCAGCGATTTGAGGATGTCGAAACCGACCTTCACCTCTTCCTCCGGCTCGGCCGAGAGCGACACCCGGATGGTGTCGCCGATCCCGGCCCACAGCAGCGAGCCGATGCCGATCGAAGACTTCACCGTGCCGGTGCGCAGGCCGCCGGCCTCGGTCACCCCAAGGTGCAGCGGCGCATCGGTGGCTTCTGACAGCGCCTGATAGGCGGCGACTGTCAGGAAGGCGTCGGAGGCCTTCACCGAAATCTTGTAGTCCCGGAAGTCGAGGTCCTCGAGGATGCGCGCATGGTCCAGCGCGCTTTCCACCATCGCTTCGGGACAGGGCTCGCCGTATTTTTCCAGGAGGTGGCGCTCCAGCGAGCCGGCATTGACACCGATGCGGATCGCGCAGCCATGGTCCCGGGCTGCCTGGACCACATCGCGCACCCGGTCCATCGAGCCGATATTGCCCGGATTGATGCGCAGGCAGGCGGCGCCAGCCTCGGCCGCCTCGATGCCGCGCTTGTAGTGGAAATGGATGTCGGCGATCAGCGGCACCCGGGCCGCTTTCGCAATCTGCTTGAAAGCCGCCGTGGAATCCTCGTCGGGACAGGAGACGCGAACCAGGTCGGCCCCGGCATCCTCGCAGCGACGGATCTGGTCGATCGTCGCCCCGACATCGGCGGTGGGGGTGTTGGTCATGGTCTGCACCGAGATCGGCGCATCGCCGCCCACCTCGATATCGCCGACGCGGATCTTGCGGCTCTTGCGGCGCTCGATCATCCGCCAGGGGCGGACGCTGCGGGGATCCTTGTCTGTATGAGACATGCGCACACTCCGTCAGCCATCATGGCCGTCTGGCCCGGATATAGCGTCTATGCGGCCATCATGCGACCGGGGTGCGACAGTTTACTGCGGCTCGGCTGCCGCAGCCGGGGCCAGTTCGGCCTGGGCGAGCAACGGCAGGTTCTCGACCGGCGCGCCATCGACACCGAGCAGGCCCAGCGTCTCGCCATTGCGCTCCAACTGGATCGCACCGGCATTGGCCGTCGACACGGTCAGGCCCGGCTCCAGCGCATGGAAGGTCTCGCCGATACCCAGTTCGCGAGAGAACAGGATGCGGCCGGACGCGTCGCGCACTTCCAGGAAGGTCGGGATCAGGGCCCGCATGACGACACTGCTCGACAGCGTGGCACTTTCGCCCAGCGGCAGGCCGGTCCAGATCTGGTCGACGCTGGAAGCGGCAGCCACGTCGAAATCGGCGCGCGCCCATTCCGGGGCGGCATCCGGCGGCGAAGGCGGATTGGACAGCATGCCACCGGCACCACTCTGCTCGGCATACCACCAGGCCACACCGGCCACGGTGGCCAGGATCACCAGGGCACCGAACACGCCGCGCGGCAGCTTGATCGGGTCGCGGGTCTTGGCGGCCGCAGTGGGTTGTGCCCGACCGGTCTCGGTATCGACCTCACGCTTGAACTGTTCGACCAGCCCGGTGGGCTCGATCGACAGGAAGTTGGCATAGGTTCGCAGATAGCCGATGGCATAGGCCCGGGCCGGAAGGCCGCGCGAGTCCATCGACTCCAGCGCTTCCAGATAATCCGCCCGGATCCGGGTCGCTTCAGCGGCCTGACGCAAAGACAAATGCATCCGGGCGCGCGCCTCTTGCAGGCGCTCACCGGCCGTCATGTTCACATAACCGACGCCGTCATCGGCATAGACGGCGTCAACGGGCACGAAATCCGCGCCTGACGCTTGTACCGACATAATCTTCCACCGCTCTCTCACCCCAGAGCGATTATCACCCAAGTACGCGCATGGGGGTAAGGACCCAACGCGCCGCTATAAGATCAAATCCCACCGGCGTTTTCAACCGCCTCGCGAGGCAGACCCGCGCTTTCACCGGCTTCCACCAGCAGGGAGCGCAAACTGTCCGCGGGGCTGTCGAGATGGCTCGCAAGCCAGGTGCCAAGTTTGCCGACGTCCAGTCCGGAGACGAGTTTCTTGATCGGACCGATATTACCGGCCGACATGGAAAGACTTTGGTAACCCAATCCCAGCAGGACCGCAGCCTCCAGCGGCTTGGATGCAATCTCGCCGCACACGGAGACCGGCGTGTCGTGCTGGACGCACACATCATTGATCCGTTTCAGCAGGTCGAGCGCCGAGGGCGCCAGAACATCGTACCGATCCGAGACACGCGTGTTTTGCCGGTCGGCGGCGTAGAAATACTGCATCAGGTCGTTGGCACCGACCGAGACGAAGTCGACCGTATCGATGACATGTTCCAGCGCCCAGGCCATGCCCGGCGTCTCCAGCATCATGCCGACCTTGACCGTCTCGGGCAGAGTCTGGCCGGTGCGCTTGGCGTGGCGCAGTTCGCGATCCAGCATCTCGCGCGCGGCGCGCATCTCCCACGGCGCGGCGATCATCGGGAACATCAGCTGCAGCGAGCGTCCGGCCGCGGCCGAGATCAAGGCGCGCATCTGGTAGCGCAGCAGGCCGGGACGATCGAGGCCCATGCGGATGGCACGCCAGCCCAGGGCCGGATTGGGCTCGACCGTGGACGGGGCGAACGGCGCCACCTTGTCCCCGCCCAGATCCAGCGTGCGGAACACCACCGGCTTGTCGCCGGCAGCATCGAGCACGGACTTGTAGACCGCCGCCTGCGCCGACAGGCGCGGCAGGGTTTCGGCCACCATGAACTGGAATTCGGTGCGGAACAGGCCCACGCCGTCGGCCCCGACCTCGTCCAGCGCCATCAACTCGATCAGGAGGCCAGCATTCATGTGCAGGCCGATGCGCTGGCCGTCGGCACTGACCGCAGGACCGCGCATCTCGGCATAGGCCAGCCGGCGTTCGGACAGCAGCTGCATGCGGGCCTGGTAGGTTTCCACCACATCCGGCTGCGGCCGGATGTGCAGGATGCCGAACTCACCGTCCAGGATCACCGGGTCGCCGTTTTCCGCCCGGTCCAGCGCGCCCTCGAGACGACCCACCAGCGGGATCCCCAGCGCCTTGGCGACGATGGCGGCGTGGGAGGAGGCCGAGCCTTCCTCCAGAGCGATGCCCTTGAGCTTCTCGCGATCAAAATCCAGCAGTTCGGCCGGACCGATATTGCGCGCGATGATGATCGCATTGTCCGGCAGGTCCGCCGCCGTTCCACCCTGATCGAGATGGCGCAGCAGGCGATTGGCCAGATCTTCCAGATCGTGCAGGCGCTCGCGGAACATGTGGTCCGCCGCCTTCATCAGACGGGCCCGGTTCTCGTTCCGCACCCGCTCCACGGCAGCCTCGGCCGTCAGGCCGCGGCGCACGGCCTCGCGCAGCCGCTCCAGCCAGCCGCGGTCGTGGGCAAACATGCGATAGGCCTGCAACACATCCCGGGTCGGCCCGCCGAAGGGAATCCGGCCACTGTCCAGCATGTCGTCGATCGAGGCGCGCAGGGCACCGATGGCGGTGTCCAGGCGCGCTTCCTCGCTGGCCGGGTCGTCGGCGATCAGCCGGGTCGATTCAACGTGCGGCTCGAACAGCACCGCCACGCCCTGCACCACGCCGCCGGAATAGGCCCCGCCCTGGAAGCGTTCCGGGCGCGACTGACGCACGTCCAGGCCGGCCATTTCCTCGGCATCGACAATGTCGCCGGAGGCGACGATCTCGGCCAGGACCATGGCGACGGTCTGCAGCGTCTCCACCTCGTCGCCGGCGACCTGGCGTTCCTGCGCGGTCTGCGCCGTCAGAACACCGACCATGCGGCCACCGCGCAGGATGGGCACCCCGACAAAGGTGTTGAAAGGCTCCTCGCCGGTTTCCGGCTTGTAGGAGAAGGCCGGATGCGCCTTGGCATTGGAGGTGGTCATCGGCCGCGCGCGGCGCGCGACCAGGCCCACCAGGCCCTCGCCCGGCTGCAGCCGCACCCGGTGCACGGCCTCGCGCTTGAGGCCGAAGGTGGCGCAAAGTTCCAACGCGTTGGACTGGCGGGCCAGATAGATCGAGCAGACATCCCAGCCGGCTTCCTGGGCGATCATCGCTGTCAGGTGGTCCAGCCGCGCCTGGGCGTTCTCCTGCACCGCCATGAGCTCGCGCATGCGCTTGAGCAGGCGGCGGGGGTCACGCATCGGGGGTGTCTTCGCGTCGTCCATGCCTACACCTGATCCAAACCATAGGCCCCGTGCAAGGCCCTCACCGCGCGTTCCACTGCATCATTGTCGATCAGTGCCGAGATCTTGATCTCGGATGTCGCAAGAACGCGCACGGATATGCCCTGATCGCCCAGAACCGCGAACAGGGAGCGGGCGATATCGGCCCGTTGACGCAAACCCGAGCCCACGATCGAAACCTTGGCCAGACCGGTCTCGGATGTCAGCGCCACGCCCTCCAGCCCGGTTTCCAGCGCCGTCTGGGCCCGGTCCAGGTCGCGGTGAGCGACCGAGAACTCGATATTCACCGTGCCGGCCGTACGGGCCTGGGCCTGCACGATCATGTCGACGCCGATCCCCGCATCCGCCAGCAGGGCGAAGGCCCGCGCCGCCAGGTCCGGCCGGCTTGATGCGCCCAGCAGCGCGATCCGCGCCTGGTCGCGGGCATAGGCGACACCGGAGACAATGCGCCGCTCGGCAATGTCGGCCTCGCGGACCACGTCCGTGCCGCGGCTGGCGCCGGGCTCCAGGAAGGAGGACAGCACCCGCATCGGCACGCCGCGGGCCTTGGCAAACTCGACCGACCGGGTCTGCAGCACCTTGGCGCCCTGGGCGGCCAGCTCAAGCATCTCGTCATGGCTGATCGCGTCCAGCCGCCCGGCCTTCGGCTCGATGCGCGGATCGGTCGTGTAGACGCCGTCGACATCGGTAAAGATATCACATCGCGCCCCCAGCGCCGCGGCCAGCGCGGCTGCGGACAGGTCCGTCCCGCCGCGCCCCAGCGTGCGCACATCGCCGTCACGGGTGATGCCCTGAAAACCGGCCAGGACCGGGATCACGCCGCCGTCCAGCGCCGTTTCCAGCACCGAGACATCCATGCCGGCAATGCGCGACGCGCCCGGCGGACCATCGGTGATCACCGGCAATTGCCAGCCCAGGAAGGAACGCGCCTTGAGCCCGCGTTCGCACAGGGCCAGCGCCATCAGGGCCGAGGACACCTGTTCCCCGGCGGCCAGGGCCACATCGGTCTCGGCATCGCCGAGACCGGCTCCC
The DNA here is from genome assembly GCA_965242785.1 of uncultured Maricaulis sp. Taxonomy (GTDB): domain Bacteria; phylum Pseudomonadota; class Alphaproteobacteria; order Caulobacterales; family Maricaulaceae; genus Maricaulis. Next base: position 1,319,315 of record CBDETA010000004.1, on the reverse strand, counting down.
AGCTCACCGGCCAGTCCCAGGATGCGGTCAGTCTCACCGGCCATGGCCGAGACCACCACGGCCAGCGTCTCGCCGCGCGCCACGGCATCGGCAACCAGGCCTGCAGCGTGGCGGATCCGCTCGATCGATCCGACCGATGTGCCGCCGAATTTGGCAACGACCCGTGTCATACGGCCTTGTGTCCCTCGTACTTCCCCTGTGTCCGGCCGCGACGCATAACGTCGCACCGGGCTCGATTAGCGGCGCGGGCATGTCCATATTATGGCGTCGGGAACATGCCGCCTCGGGCGGTTAGGTAAGCGGCTACGGTTCGGCGCGCAACGCTCGAACGCAATCGCGGGCGATTTCGCCTGCAAGGAGAATGAGACATGGCGACGGCATCCGCGCCGGAAACCCTGACCCGCCCTTCGGTCGATCCGGCCGAGGTGGAGAAATTCTCCCGCATCGCGGCAGAATGGTGGGATCCCGATTCCAAGTTCAAGCCGCTGCACAAGTTCAACCCGATCCGCCTGGGCTATATCCGCGACGCCATCTGCAAGCATTTCGGACGCAACGGCGAACGCCCGCTGGAAGGCCTGCGCATCCTCGACATCGGTTGTGGCGGCGGGCTGGTCTGCGAACCCATGGCCCGGCTGGGCGCCACGATTGTCGGCGTCGATGCTGCCGAGGCCAATGTAAAGACGGCCAGCGTGCATGCCGCCGAACAGGGTCTGGACATCGACTATCGCCATGGCGTCGCCGAGCAATTGCTGGAAGCCGGCGAGCCGCCCTTTGACGTCGTGCTGAACCTGGAAGTCATGGAGCACGTCGCCAATCCGCACACCTTCCTGGTCGACTGCGCCCATCTGGTGAAGCCCGGCGGTCTGATGATCTGCGCCACCATCAACCGCACGCCGAAAGCCTTTGCCCTGGCCATTGTCGGAGCCGAATGGGTGATGGGCTGGCTGCCGCGCGGCACGCACCGTTTCGGCAAGCTGGTCAAACCCGGCGAAATCCGCGCTGCCCTACGCGAGGGCGGCATGACCCTGGGCGAGCCCGTGGGCGTCACCTACAACCCGCTCACCGACCAGTTCTCCCTGGGCGCCGATACCAGCGTCAACTACATGGCCGTCGCCGAGAAACCGGCCGGATAACAAAACGGCGCCACCCCGGTTTTCAGGGTGGCGCCGCTCTGGCGCTATGGTTGGGGACTGGGGGGGCTGGCCGGCCTAGCGCCGGTAGGAGCCCTCATAGCGCCAATGCCCGGAACCGTCCTGGCAGCTTTCAAAGCGGAAGCTCTGATAATCGCCATCGCGGTCATAGACCTCGGCCTCACCGGAGGCGCAGTTGCGGCCGCGGTCACGATAATGGCGGTCCGGACGGATCACGCCGCGGCGGCCGGTTTCCGGATTGTGCCAGTAACGCACGCTGTGGTGCTCGAAGGCATCCGACTGGGCGTAGGCAAACTGGCCGCGGTCACACTCGGTCCAGCTGTCGCCGCCGACATTGGCGCTCAGCACCGTGGAACCACCCAGCCCGAGGCCCAGGCCCAGACCGCCGGACTGGCGGGTGCGGCAGGCATCCCGGTAGTAGCGGAATTCGTGCCGGTCATAGCCGTGGTCATAGTAGGACTCATGGTACTCGAACCGGGCCGAGCGGTGCGACTGCGCCTCTGCCGTCACCGGCAGGCAGGCCGCGACCGCCAGGGCGGCCAGACAGGGTTTCAGGGTCCAGTTCGGGGATTTCATGTCATCCTCCTTCTTTGCAAAACTGAATGGATCCGGCTCTACGCCGCCGACCGGCGCTTGCGGCGGCCCAACAGGGCAGCCAGGGCCAGAAGCAGCGCGATCAGCGAGGCACCGCAGGCCAGCGGGAACCAGGACCGCTCACCCGTGGCAACGGGACCGGAGCGGTTTTCATTCCCTGAGCGCACGGCCGGAGCCGGCGTGGAACGGGTCTCGGTGACGGCGATTTCCGCGCTGCGGGTCTCCGCCGGAGCCGGTTCGGCCGGCACATCGCGGTGACGATGCTCGGTGTAGACCACCGTTTCGCGCGAGACATAGGCCGGGCGCGGCGAGCCCTGGACCACGGTGGCACGGGGCGCCGGAACGGCGACCTCGGCGCGGGCCGGCAGGGTCGGTGCCGACAGCGTCTGAACCTCAACCTCCGGCGCCTCGGGCACCGTTTCGACCAAGGCTTCCGCACGGGCCGCCGGCGCCGTCAGGCGCGAGATCTCGATATCGGCCGGTTCGGGACGGGCTTCGGCAATCGCCTCGACATCCGGCATCGCCGGCGCCTCCGCTTCGGGCAAGTTCGCCTCGGGCGGGTTCGCCTCGGCATTGGCGGCCGCACGGGCCGCACGGCGGGCGGCACGCTCGGCGCGGTCCAGGCGCGCCTGCTCGATGCGGCTCAGGCCGGGCTGGGCCCGCAGGCTGCCGGACAGGTCGGTCTGGCCGGAGAGGCCCGACCGGGACACCTCGAGTTGCTGGGACGCGGCACCGGCCGTTTCGGCCACGCCGCCCAGTTGCGCCTGGGCCGTCGAGCTCATCAGGACGGCGACCAGGCTGGTCAGTGCAAGCGTTTTCATCATTCACTCCCTTGGTCCGCGCCGGCGGTTTCAACCGGCTGACATGAGGGACAACGATGCGGCGTCGGGATTTATTCCGCGCCGTGTGCACTAATTTTGTGAGGAGGACGCCAGACGGACAAAAGGCCCAAGGTTTCCATAGCCATAGACCGTATCCCGGCCGGGGCGGCCGGCATCCTGCGCGCTGGCAGACAGCAAGGCGTCGGCCCGCCCCGCCGCATCCGGCGAGGGCGTGGCAAACATCGGCGCCAGCCAGGCCGACACCAGGGGCGCAGCAAAGGACGTCCCGCGCACCCGCCCCTGCCCGCCCGGCAACCCGGACTGGCGATGATCGCCGATGGCGGCAATGTCGACATGCTCACCGCGGCAGGCTTCCGGCAGGACGCGGCCATTGGCGCTGGTGCCCGTCACGCCGATCACGTGCGGATAGGCGGCAGGATAGAGCGGATCGGCCGAGGGTCCGTCATTGCCGACCGCAGCGACCAACAGCACACCGCGCTGCGACAGGGCGGCCACAGCCGCTTCCAGCACCCGGTTGGGCGGACCGACCAGCGAGATGTTGACGACGCCGACCTGCATCTCCGCCATCCAGCCCATGGCCGCGACCAGCCCGTCCACGGCACCGCCGGTCGGGTCATCGCCATAGACGTCCGCGGCCAGCATCTCGCCGCCGGCGGCATGCTGCGCCATCAGCACCGCCACGGCAGACCCGTGCGGCTGGGGCAGATAGTCTCCGTCGTGAAAGGCTCGCGGCCGGACGGTATAGCCGGCCAGGCCGGGATGGCTGGCATCAACGCCGGTATCAATGAGGCCGACCCGGATGGTCCCGGAAAACTGCGGCTGGGCTGCCAAGGCCATGGGCGGCACGGCCTGGCCGGAGCCGGAATAAAGATGGTTGAAATCAAAGGTCGCGCCCGGATCGAGTTCCCGCGCCAGCGCCAGGGCCCGCACCGTGCTCAGCCCTTCTGGCGCCCGCAGCACCTGCAGGGACAGGCCCAGCCCGCCCAGCGGTCGCTGCCGGACCAGGGTGAAGCCGCCGGCTGTCAGGGCGGCCAGATCCTCCGGCGCACCCAGGCGCGTGATCTGGCTGCGCACGATGACATGCCGGCCCGGTCCACGTTCCAGCACATCGCGATTGCGGCGCAGCAAGTTGTCCAGCGTGTCCTCGCGCAGATCCTGGAGCTCGCGCGTGGTGCGGCGCACCTCGTCCACCGGGTCGCGCAGGATGTCATCCACGCGTCCGGTCGGCAGATCGGGCACGCCGACCGGCAGCTGCGCCATCGCCGGCGTCGCCAGAAGCACCAGTCCGCACAGGCTGGCGGCGAGATTGAACAGGCTGCGCATCAGGCCTCCGTCATCACAAGGATTGCTCACAAGCATAACGCATGGAAGAAAGTCTTTCTTCCCGTCGTTATCGGTACATGACATGGGTGCACGGACACCACAGCTCGAAAACGAGATCATCGCCCTCCTGCCCCGCCTGCGGCGCTTTGCCCGCTCGCTGGCACGCGACGCCGCCGATGCGGACGATCTGGTCCAGGTGACGCTGGAAAAGGCGCTGAACCATCTCGAGACGTGGCAGACCGGCACCCGGCTGGACAGCTGGATGTACCGGATCATGAAGAATGCCTGGATCGATGAAGTCCGCGCCCGCAAGCGCCAGGACGACCGTTTCGCCCCGGAGGAACTGGGCGAGCATGTCGGGGCCGAGGACCCGGGCTTTGAAAAGCGCCTGCGTGCCATGTCGGTCGACAAGGCGATGCAGACCCTGCCGGACGAGCAGCGCATCGCCGTGGCGCTCGTCCTGGTGGAAGGCCTGGCCTACAAGGAGGCCGCCGCCGTCCTGGACGTGCCCATCGGCACGCTGACCAGCCGTCTCGCCCGGGGCCGCACGGCCCTGGAAGCCCTTCTCAATCCAGCCGCGGGAGCACAGTGATGAACTGGGATGACGAAACCCTGGGCGCCTTTGTCGATGGCGAGACCGATACCGCCACCACGCGCGCCATCGAGGCCGCGCTGGAAACCGATGCCGAGCTGATGGCCCGCTTCGAGCGCATGACCGCGCTGCGCGGCACGCTGGCCGACCACTTCAACCCGGTCCTGTCCGAGGACATGCCCGACGCCCTGATCGCCCAGGTGCGATCATCGGCCCCGTCAGCGCCCCGTTCAGCCGCCCCGGCCGCGCGGGAGAAAGGCGGGCTTGTGGCCCGGTTGATGGATGTCTTTGCGCCCAACTGGGTGCCGGTCGCGGCAGCCCTGCTGATCGGTGTCGGGGCCGGCTGGTTCGGCAGCGGATCCGGGCCGGATGCCCCGGTCACACTGGACAATGGCCAGCTGGTCGCCGGCGGCTCCCTGGCCCGCCTGCTGGATGCCCCCGGCCCGGCCCAGAACGCCGAGGCCGCCACCCAGCTCGCCTTCCTCAACACCGACGGCCGCTATTGCCGCACCTTCACCCTGGAAGCCTCCGCCGGCATTGCCTGCCGCGCGGGCGAAACCTGGCAGGTCGACTATTCCACTGCAGCGGGACCCGCTGCTACCGGCACAATCCGCACCGCCTCGGCCAGCCTGCCGCTGGACCTCCTGGACCAGATTGATGCCTGGATTGCGGGCGATCCGCTGAGTGAGGATCAGGAAGCGGAAGCTGCGGCTACGGGCTGGCAGGCGGGGTCGCGCGACTAATTCGCCTTCTTCGGCGGCACCGGCGCGAAGGCGTCCGGCAGGGGCGAGACCGGGACGCCGTCCTCGATCAGCTGGCGGCTCTCCTCCGGCGTGGTTTCGCCATAGATCAGCCGTTCCGGCTTCTCGCCGGCGTGCATCTGGCGGGCTTCCGACGCGAAATCGCTGCCGACATAGTCGAAATTCTTGCGGATATGGGCGCGCACCTGGCTGGCGATCTCGGCCAGCTGCCGGGCTTCCGAGCGGGCTTCCTTCGACCGTGAGGTCGCCACGGCCGGCGCCATCAGCGCCTTGCGCACCCGGGTCGTGCCGCAATGCGGGCATTCCACCAGATCGCGTTCGACCTGTTCGTCATAGGCGGCCGAATTGGAGAACCAGGCTTCAAACTCATGCGCCTGGTCACAGACAAGCGCATAGCGGATCATGGCTCGACCATACCATGGATGGGGGACAGGATGCCGGGGTCGGCGTCCGGGCCGGACAGAGTGCGGTCATGGCTGAGGGCCGGGATCCGGCTGCGCGCATCCTCGACGCGGGAGAGGTCCAGTGTGGCGGCCAGAATGCCCGGCTCGTCATGCTCCAATTGTGCGACGATCTCGCCCCAGGGGCCGATGATCATCGAGTGCCCGTAGGTGCGGCGGCCATCCTCGTGCAGCCCGCCCTGGGCCGGGGCGATGACAAAACTGCCGGTCTCGATCGCCCGCGCCCGCAGCAGCACCTCCCAGTGCGCCCGCCCGGTGGGACGGGTGAAGGCCGCCGGTGCGGTCAGGATCTGCGCGCCGGCCTTGGCCAGGCGGCGATAGAGATAGGCAAAGCGCAGATCATAGCAGATCGACAGGCCCAGCCGGGCGCCGGCCGCCTCGGCCAGCACCAGCCGGTCACCGGCCTGGTAGTTCGCGCTCTCGCGATAGGTCTCACCCTGGCCCAGTCCGACATCGAACATGTGGGCCTTGTCATAGGTCGCCTTGATGTGACCGTCCGGCCCGAAGAGGAAGGACCGGTTGGCGGCCTTGCGCTCGGCGATCTTCACCGCCATCGAGCCGATCAGAAGATTAATTCCCAGCTCCGCCGCCAAGGCCGCGAAGGCCTCGATCGCCGGCTCGTCCTGCGGCGTCTTCATGACGGCGAAGGCCTGGTCGGCATCCTTTTGCACCAGATGCGTGGTTTCCGGTGTCGCCACCAGCTTCGCCCCGCCGGCCGCGGCCTTGCGGATCATTGCCGACGCCGCGGCGATATTGGCCGCCGGGTCGATGCCCGAGCGCATCTGGATGAGGGCGATATCCAGCTTCATGGGATCAGGCCGACAGCAGCGCGTCCAGCTTGCCGGCACGCTCCAGCGCCATCATGTCGTCGCAGCCGCCGATATGCATGTCGCCGATGAAGATCTGCGGGAAGGTCCGCCCGCCGCCCGAGCGCTGGACCATCTCGGCGCGCTTGGCCTGGTCAAAGCCGGCATCGATCTCCTCGAAATCGACGCCCTTGGACGACAAGAGCGAGACCGCGCGGGCGCAATAACCGCACATGGGACGCGTGTAGATGGTGACAGCAGCCATGAAACAAACTCCGATTTCTGCGCCCTAGATAGTCACATCCCGCGACCTGACAACACGGCACAATGTCATAACGTATACAGAAATTGCACCGGCCCGTTTCAACTGCCGGGCACAGGCATTCACCGTCGCGCCGGTGGTGAAGACGTCATCCACCAGAACCAGGGATTTGTCACGGACGCGGTCCGGCTGCACCACCCGGAAGGCCCCCGCCACATTGCGTCGCCGCGAGCCCGCCGACTGGCCCGCCTGGCTGGGCGTGGCCCTGGCCCGCAGCAGGGCATCGGCGAGCACCGGCAGTCCCGTCACCCGCGACATCGCCCCGGCCAGCAGGGCCGACTGGTTGTAGCGCCGGGCAAACAGGCGCCGCCAGTGCAGCGGCACCGGCACCAGCGCATCCGCCTGCGCCAGCTCACGGGCACCGGCCAGCGCCATCCACTGGCCGAAGCGGTCGATCAGTTCGCGCCGGCCGCCATGCTTGAAGCCCAGCACCAGGCGTTTGGAGATCTCGTCATAGGCCAGCGGCGAACGCGCGGCATCAAAGACCGGCGGCTTGGCGATACAGCCGGCGCATTGCGCCAGCGCCGCGCTGCCCGACGCCCCCGGATAGGGAAAGGGCAGGCCGCAGGACGCGCACCAGGGCGCGTCCAGAAAGGTCAGCGCATACCAGGCCTGGCCGGTCAGCTCGCCATTGCGGGCCACGCTTTCGCCGGTCAGCGGGCATTGCGGCGGCCAGGCCCAGTCGGCCAGCGTTTTCAGGACCCGCGTTCCGGTGCGCATCGCCAGGCTCACGCAGCTCTCCCCTTTTCCTCACCCCGGCCAGAGGGCATATGCCAGCCATGACCAGCACCACGCCGCCCCGCCTGTTCGACCGCACCCTGTTGCGCCGCCGCCGCGACCGCGCGGCGCGCAAGCTGGCAGACTACAACTTTCTGGTGCGGCGCGCATTCGATGACATGTGTGATCGTGTGGAAAGCATCACGCGCGATTTCGACCGCGCAGCCATCCTGGGCGGCGGCCCCGGCCTGATGGACGAACTCGCCGCCCGCCCGGCCGCCGGCAAGGCGAGCTGGTGGGTGCAAAGCGATCTCTCCCCCGCCGTCGCCCGCACGCTGGACGGTCCGGCTCTGTGCCTGGACGAGGAGGCCCTGCCCTTTGCCGAGGAAAGCCTCGAGCTTGTCCTCGCTCCGCTGGGCCTGCACTGGACCAATGATCTGCCCGGCGCCCTGGTGCAGATCAATCACGCCCTCAAGCCGGACGGTTTCTTCGCCATGGCCCTGCTCGGCGGCGGCACGCTCAGCGAGCTGCGCCAGTGCCTGATGAGTGCCGAGAGCGAGCTGACGGGCGGGGTCGCCGCCCGGGTCTCGCCCTTTGCCGGCACCTTCGACATGGCGGCCCTGCTGCAGCGCGCCGGATTTGCCATGCCGGTGGCCGATATCGACCGCGTCACCGTGCGCTACAACAATATCTTCGCCCTGATGGCCGATATCCGCGGCATGGGCGAAACCTCAATCCTCGCCGACCGCCCCAAAACCCCGGCCAGCCGCACCCTCTTCCTGCGCGCCGCCGAACTCTATGCCACCAAGTTCGCCGATGAAGACGGCCGCATCCGCGCCAGCTTCGACATCATCCACGCCGCCGGCTGGGCCCCGCACCCGGATCAGCCCAAACCGAAACGCCCCGGGTCGGCGACGCACCGGCTGGCGGATGCGCTGGGTGTGCAGGAGCGGAGTTTGGGGGAAAAGGCGGGGGAGTAGTTTTCTTCCCCACGGGGTGGGGAGGAAAGCGTCCCATCACCCCTCTCCCATTTTCCCGGACGCAGCCCGGCGCAAGCCGGGCGGAGATCCGGGACCTCCTGATCCCCGATCACGCCAAGCGCTTCCGACGAGAGGTCCCGGATAGCGCTGCGCGCTTCCGGGAGAAATGTCGTGAACGCAAAGAGCCCCTAAAACGCCGATCCCGCCGAGGTCATCTGGTCCATCACCCACGGCCCGATGATCGACAGCCCTGCCACGGCGGCGATGGAGACGATGACGCCGATCATGGCGTATTCGATCGCCGTGGCGCCGCGCTCTTCGCGCAGGAAGCTGGCGAGGCGGCGCATCTAGAGACGGTCCCGGATTTCGGCGGCCAGGGGGCGGTCGGCCGGGGCGAGGTCGAAACTGGTGAGTTTTTCCTTGCGGACCCAGGCGATCTCCTGGCCTTCGCGCGGGTGGGGGAAACCGTCCCAGGTGCGACAGAGGAAGAGCGGCATGACGATGTGAAAGCTGTCATAGGGGTGCGAGACGAAGGCAAAGGGGTGCAGGCACCGTTCGCACGGTTCCACCCCCAATTCTTCCCTCAGCTCGCGTATCACGGCCTGCTCCGGTGTTTCGCCCGGCTCGATCTTGCCGCCGGGAAACTCCCACAGCCCCGCCATCGGCTTGCCCGCCGGGCGCCTGGCGATGAGGACGCGGCCATCCGCATCCAGCAAGGCACACGCAGCGACATGGATCACCGGTTTGGGGCCATCTGCCGTCATCCTGCCTGATCTCCCTTAAGAAGGCGTGCAATCGCTTGGTAAAAAGCGCGTCAAAGCGGGTTTTCCGGCAAGTCGGGCCCGTTGTCTCCCGTTTCGGGCAGCGGATCGAGGACCACATCGCCCTGGGCATCGGTGTCCGGGTCTGCCGCGATGCGGATGTCCGGACGCTCGATCTCCGCGGTGTCGCGCAGGCCGTCGATCAGGGCTTCCAGCTGGTCGAAGGTGTAGAAGCGGACGATGTTGGGCCGCAGCTGTTCCAGCGAGGGCGGCGGCTGGCGGCGTCGGTCGACGACCTGCAGCAGGTGCCAGCCGAACTCGGTCTCGAAGGGTTCGGAGACCTCGCCTTCCGGAGTCGCAAAGGCAACAGCACCGAAGGCCGGCAAAACGCCCTGGGACGTGAAATAGCCCAGATCACCGCCTTCCAGCCGCGTCGCCTGGTCCTGGCTCATCGCCACCGCCAGTTCGGAAAAGTCGCGGCCCTCGGCCAGCAGCAGGGCGACGGCATCGGCCTCGGCACGCGTGTCGACCAGGATGTGGCGGGCGCGGACTTCCTCGCCCAGCGGGATCAGCCGGATCTGTTCTTCATAGATGCGCCGGATGGTGTCTTCGGTGACGGCGTCATTGAGCGCGGTCTCCACCAGCACATTGCCCAGGATGCGCTCCTCGGCGAGGGCGAGCCGGCGGCGGGCTTCCTCGGACTGGTGCAGGCCGCGGCGACGCGCCTCCAGTGCCAGCAGGCGCTGGTCGATCAGCTCCTCCAGCACGCGGTCGAATTCCTCATCGCCCGGGGCCGGCGGCGTCTCCAGCTCGCCATTCGCCTGGGCCAGGGCCTCGCGCTCGACATCGGAGCGGCGGATCAGGGTTCCGTCGATCCGCGCGGCAACGGGATCGGCCTCGTCCGGCGACAGCATGGCCGCAGGATCCTCGCTGGCCGCCGGCGCGCGCCGCGGCTCGGGTCCGCACGACACCAGCGCCACGGCCAACAGGGTCGTGATCAAGAGCAGTCCGGTCAAATTGCGCAAAATCACCACGTAGACAGACCCTTACAAGCAAAGACCGCGACGTCGCAGCGGCGCGGCTTGATTGACACAGATATTCCCCATCCTTAAGTCACCCTAACGTTTCAAGGCAATGCTGGCGTCCTCGGCGATCGGGACGGACCCGAACGCAGACGGCCGTCGTAGTCGTATTAAAAGCTCAGGTCCCATGCTCTCCATCGCCCGCAAGCTCTTCGGTACCGAAAACGATCGCAAACTGCGCCGCATGCGCCCGGTGGTCGAGAAGATCAACGCGCTCGAGCCGGCGTTTGAAAAGCTCACTGACGGCGAATTGAAGGCCAAAACGGACGAATTCCGTGGCCGGGTGAAGGATGGCGAAAAGCTCGACGCCCTGCTGCCGGAAGCCTTTGCCGCCGTGCGCGAGGCCGCCAAGCGGGCCCTGGGCCTGCGTCCCTATGACGTCCAGCTGATGGGCGGCATGGTGCTGCAAGAGGGCTCCATCGCCGAGATGAAGACCGGTGAGGGCAAGACGCTGGTCGCCACCCTGCCCTGCTATCTCAATGCGCTGACCGGCGACGCCGTGCATGTCGTGACCGTCAATGACTACCTCGCCACGCGCGACAGTGAGTGGATGGGCAAGGTCTTCGCCCAGCTGGGCATGACCACGGGCGTCATCGCCCATGGCATGACCGATCCGGAGCGCCGCGAGGCCTATGCCTGCGACATCACCTACGCGACCAACAACGAGCTCGGCTTCGACTATCTGCGCGACAATATGAAATACTCGGTCGGCGAGATGGTGCAGCGCGGCCATGGCTTTGCCATCGTCGACGAGGTCGACTCGATCCTGATCGATGAAGCCCGCACGCCGCTGATCATTTCCGGCCGCACCGAGGACCGCACCGAATTCTACAAGACGATCAACACGCTGATCCCGCTCCTGGGCGAGGATTGCTACGAGATCGACGAGAAGGCCCGGTCCATCCTCCTGACCGAAGAGGGCAATGAGGAAGTCGAGCGCCTGCTGCGCGAACGCGGCCTGCTGGAAGAAGACGCCGACCTCTATGATGTCGAGAACATCGCCACGGTTCACCACGTCAACCAGGCGCTGAAGGCCCACAAGCTCTTCGTCAAGGACAAGGACTACATCATCAAGGACAATGGCGTTGTCCTGATCGACGAGTTCACCGGCCGCATGATGCCGGGCCGCCGCCTCTCCGACGGCCTGCACCAGGCCATCGAGGCCAAGGAAGGCACCGATATCCAGCCGGAGAACCAGACTCTCGCCTCGGTCACCTTCCAGAACTATTTCCGCCTCTACAAGAAGCTGGCCGGCATGACCGGTACGGCGCTCACCGAGGCCGACGAATTCTTCGACATCTACAAGCTGGGCGTGGTCGAGATCCCGACCAACCGTCCCATCGCCCGGATCGACGAGGAAGACAGCGTCTACCGCACCGCCCAGGAAAAGTATGACGCCGTCATCGCCGAGATCCGCGACGCGGTGAAGCGCGGCCAGCCGGTGCTGGTCGGCACGGCTTCGATCGAGAAGTCCGAATTGCTGTCGGAACTCCTCAAGAAGGCGAAGATCAAGCACCAGGTGCTCAACGCCCGCTATCACGAGCAGGAAGCCTACATCATCGCCGATGCCGGTGTGCCGGGCGCGGTGACGATCGCCACCAACATGGCCGGTCGAGGAACCGACATCCAGCTGGGCGGCAATCTGGAAATGCGCCTGGAAGCCTGGAAGGCCGAACAGGCCGAGGCCGGCAATGAACCGTCCGATCTCGAGATCGAGAAACAGCGCGACAAGCTGAAGGCCGAAATCGCCGACAAGAAGAAGCAGGCGCTGGACGCCGGCGGCCTCTTCGTTCTGGGCACCGAACGCCATGAAAGCCGCCGCATCGACAACCAGCTGCGCGGCCGGACTGGTCGCCAGGGCGACCCGGGCCGTTCCAAATTCTACATCTCCGTCCAGGACGACCTGTTGCGCATCTTCGCGCCGGAACGTCTGGACGGCATCATGCGCACGCTGGGCATGAAAGAGGGTGAGGCCATCGAACACCCCTGGATGTCCAAGGCGCTGGAGACCTCGCAGAAGAAGGTCGAGCAGCGCAATTTCGACATCCGCAAGAACGTCCTCAAATACGACGACGTCATGAATGACCAGCGCAAGGCCGTGTTCGAGCAGCGCATCGACTTCATGACCTCCGACGACGTCTCCGACGTGATCAAGGACATGCGCCACCAGACTGCCGAGGATCTGGTCGAGGCGCATATCCCGCCCAAGGCCTATGCCGACCAGTGGGATATCGCGGGCCTCACCGAAGCGGTGAAGGAGACCTTCGGCCTCGACCTGCCGATCGCCGACTGGGCCGCCGAGGAAGGCATTGCCGACGAGGAAATCCTCGAACGCATCTCCACCGCCGCCGACCGCGCCTTCGCCGAGAAGGTCGCCAATGCCGGCCCCGAGCTGATGCGCCGCATCGAGAAATCGATCCTGCTGCAGGCGATCGACATCAACTGGCGCGAGCACCTGCAGAATCTGGACGCCATGCGCTCCATGATCGGCCTTCGCTCCTACGCCCAGCGCAACCCGCTGAACGAGTTCAAGACCGAGGCCTTCACCGCCTTCCAGCGGATGATGGACGGTCTGCGCACCGAAGTGACGCGCCAGCTCATGCTGATCCGCTTCGAGCGTCCGCCGGCCCCGCCGCAGCAGCCGGAGGGCATGACCGAGACGCATATCGATCCGCGCACCGGCCGCAACGAGATGGACGGTCCCAAGGGCAGGCCGGTCGCGCCGCGCCTGGCGCCGACCCTGCGCCGCGCCCCGACCCCGGTCGATCCGAACAAGCCGGAGACCTGGGGCCGCGTCGCCCGCAACGAGGCCTGCCCCTGCGGCTCCGGCAAGAAGTACAAGCATTGCCACGGCGCCATCGGCTCGGCCCAGGCCTGATCGGGTGAGCGCGGCCCGCCTGCGCCCGGCCCGGCCGGGAGAGGAGGACGCGCTCTCGCGCCTGTGCCTGAAATCGAAAGCCTATTGGGGCTATGACGCCGCCTTCATGGCCGCCGTTTCGCCCTATCTCAAGGTCACGTCCGAAGCCATCGCCGCGGGCTACACCACGGTCGCCGAGCGCGAGGATGGCAGCCTTCTGGGCGTCTGCCAGATCGATCCGGACAGCGAGATCGGCACGCTCGACCTGCTCTTCGTCTCGCCGGACGCCATCGGCACCGGGGCCGGACGCGCCCTGTTCGAACACGCCAAGGACCAGCTGCGCGCCCGCGGCGACCGGGTGATGACGATCCTGTCCGATCCCTATGCCGAACCGGCCTATCTGCACATGGGCGCCCGGCGCATCGGCCTGCGCCCGTCGGACGTCTTCAAGGGCCGCGAACTGCCCTGGCTGGAAGTGGCGCTCGACTGACCGGGTCAGCCCAGCGGCGTCTCGGCAAAACTCTCGATGAGATGATCGGCCAGCGCCCGCACCCGCGCTGAATGCTCCCTGTGCGCCGGATAGAGGACGTGCAGCGTGTGGGTGTCCGGCTGCCAGTCCGACAGGCATTCCACCAGACGCCCCTCGGCCAGGGCTTCAGCAGCCAGGAAGCGCGGCACGAGGGCAAGACCCTGACCGGCGATCACCGCTTCCACCAGCGCCAGGGAATTGCTGAGCCGCCACACCGGGGTGATCTCCACCGCGACGGTCTCGCCGTCCCGGGACAGGCGCCAGAGATCGCGCTCTGCCGCGAGTGAGTAGGACAGGCAGTCCGCCGCCTGCAGTTCATCCGGATGATCCACACAGCCGTGCCGGTCGAGATAGGCAGGCGCCGCGATCAGACAGCGGCTCATGGCGGTCAGGCGGCGCCCCCGCAGGGTTGAATCCTTCATCACGCCGCTACCGCGGATGGCCAGATCGAACCCCTGTTCCACCAGGTCAACCGGCCGGTCATCCAGGGCGATATCGAGGCGAATGTCGGGAAACCGCTCGCGAAACCGCACCAGGCGCCGCGTCAGATCGAAAATCCCCAGCGACATGGGTGCCGTCATCCTGACCAGGCCGGCCGGTTTCCGCGCCGCCGCCGAAACGCCCTCATCGGCTTCATCCAGCGCGTCGAGAATGCGCGTCACATCGCGAAAATAGGACTGGCCGGCATCGGTCAGCGACAGGCGCCGCGTCGTGCGCACCAGGAGGGCCGCACCAAGGCCGGCCTCCAGTTCACGCACATGTTTTGACACGGCCGCCGGCGACAGGGCGAGGTCCCGGGCTGCCGCCGAGAAACTGTTGAGCTCGACGACGCGCCGAAAGGTCCGCAGGGCCTGAAACCGATCCATTGTTCACTCTGGGTAAAAAGAATAGCCACTCATTAGCCGATTATGCACGCCAGATCGATCCCCTATCTCCCCACCGACACGCGGCAGGCCTGACCGCCCGCTGCCCGCATTCGGGAGACACCATGAAACAGATCCGCCCCCTGCACGCGCTCGCCGGCCTGCTGGTCGCCGCCGGCATCAGCGCCCCTACCGTCACTGCCTCTACTGCCACCGCGCAATCGCCGGCCCCGGCCGCCGCGTCAACAGACGGGACCGTTGCCCAGAGCCCCTGGGGTCCGGCGGACGAGATCGGCCGGCTCAACCTGATGACCGCAGACAGCCGTGCCGCGGTCCTCTCGCGCATCCGCGGCGGTATGACCTATGATCTCTCGGTCGAGTATTTCATCGGCATGCCCAGCTGGCAGGCGGCCGGCGATCCCCACTACCGCATGTGGATGACCCACACGCCGCGCGGCACC
Organism: uncultured Maricaulis sp.; assembly: GCA_965242785.1. GTDB lineage: Bacteria > Pseudomonadota > Alphaproteobacteria > Caulobacterales > Maricaulaceae > Maricaulis. The sequence goes on along the minus strand of CBDETA010000004.1, from coordinate 1,304,213 downwards.
CGGATCGACGACCCGGTCGGTGTGGGCGAAGAGGCCAATGCCCGTGTGAGCTATTCCGGTTCGGCCTTCTCCATGTACGCCCATACCGGCACCCATATCGACGCCCTCAGCCATTTCGGGCTGGACGGGCAGATCTGGAACGGGTTCGACGCGGACACGCATCTGGGCGACCGGGGCTGGCAGCGTGCTGGAGCCGAAACCCTGCCGCCCATCATCGCGCGCGGTATCCTGCTCGACCTGCCTGCAGCCCTGGGCGTGGAGCAGCTGGCTCCCGGCCATCGCGTCGTCCCCGCCGATCTCGAGGCGGCCCTCGCACACGCCGGCCTGACGCTTGAGAGCGGTGATGTCGTCCTGATCCGGACCGGGCGCATGCAGGACTACCGCTCGGCCCGGGACTATATGGAGAACGCGCCGGGTCTGGGCATGGACGCGGCCCGCTATCTGGCAGACGCCGGCGCCATGGTGATCGGTACGGACACGCTGTCCTTCGAGGCCTTCCCGTCCGAAACCCCCGGCAATTACGTCCCGGTCCACACCTTCCTGCTGGCCCAGTCGGGCATTCCGATCCTGGAACTGGTCGACCTGGAAGCCCTCGCCGCCGACGGTGTCCACGCGTTTGCCTTCATCGCCGCCTCGCTGAAACTGCGCGGAGCCGATGCCGCGCCGATGCGCCCGCTCGCCCTGCCGCTGGACTAGACCGATGGCCCGGCTCAACGATCTCGCCCTCACCGCACTGGCCCCCGTCATCTGGGGCAGTTCCTACATCGTGATCACGCAAGTCCTGCCCCAGGGGCACCCGATCGGCCTGTCCATGCTCAGAGCCCTGCCGGCCGGTCTGTTGCTGATCCTGCTCTTGCGGTCCGCCCCGCCGCGCCGCTGGTGGGGCCGGCTGTTGGTGCTGGGCGGGCTCAACTTCACCGTCTTCTGGAGCCTGCTCTTCCTGGCTGCCGAACGCCTGCCGGGCGGCGTCGCGGCGACGGCCGGAGCGGTCCAGCCCCTGATGGTGCTCGCTCTGGCCAGCCTCTGGCTCGGCAGCCGCCTGACCGCGCGCGCCATCATCGCCGCCTGTGGTGGCCTCATGGGCGTTGCCCTTCTGGTCCTGACCGCCGAGGCGGAACTGGATGCCATGGGTCTTGTGGCCGCACTGGGCGGAGCGCTGGCGATGGCCTGTGGCACGGTGCTGACCCGGCGCTGGGCCCTGCCGGTGCCACCCCTCACCCTGGCGGCCTGGCAGCTGACGGCGGGTGGCCTCTTGCTCCTGCCCCTGGCGCTTTGGCTGGAACCCGGCCTGCCGGCGCTGGACGCGGCCGGCTGGGCCGGCATGGCCTGGCTCGGTCTGATCGGCGCAGCGGCCACTTACGCGCTGTGGTTTCGCGGCCTGGAACGCCTGGGCCCGGCCAATGCCACCCTGCTCGGCTTTCTCAGCCCGGTGTCCGCGACACTCCTGGGCTGGAGCTTGCTGGACGAGACCCTGACCGCGCCGCAGCTGGCCGGCATGATCCTGATCCTCGGCGCCATCGCGCTCAGCCGGCCGACAGCCCCTGCACCCCCGACATCCCTCGCCGCGCCCGTGACCCGCTAGCGTCGACGCGATTGCCCGCTGCATCAGGATTGAGCGCAGCGGGCAATCGTCCCATCATCGCGGCCCATGCTGCACCGACGCGCCTTTCTTGCCACCTCCGCTTTGACCGCGCTCGCCGCGTGCGGGCGATCTGCGCCACCGCCGGACATGCTGCGTGTGGCCCTGTCCGGCCTGCCTGACAGCCTCGATCCGGCGCGCGGGGAATTCGCCTCGGCGGCGCTGGTCTACAAGCAGATCCATGCCGGCCTGACCGAGTACGGCCCCGATGGGGGCCTGGCGCCCGGTCTGGCCGAAGATTGGACCGTCTCGCCCGACGGCCTCACCTGGACATTCCGTCTGCGGGACGGGCTCGTCTGGTCGGACGGACATCCGCTGACGGCGCAGGACATCGCCTGGTCGGCCCGCCGCATCGTCGACCCGCGCGAGAGCTTTGCCATTCTGGGCGATTTCTACGCCGTGGCGAATGCCCGCGCGGTCCATCGGGGTGACGTCTCGCCCGAGGCTTTGGGTGTGGAGACACCGGACGCGCGGACCGCGGTCTTCCGGCTCGACACGCCGCTGGGCCTCTTTCCCATCCTGATGCGCGAGTTCTACCCCTTTCCGCGGCATGTCATCGAGCGCGTCGGGCTGGACTGGATCCGTCCGGAGCACATTGTCACGGCAGGCGCCTACATCGTGCGCGAGGAAAGCCAGCTGCATCTCTTGCTGGCCAAGAACCCGCTGCATTTCGCGGCGCGCGACGTCGCCATCGAAACCATCCGCATCGATGCCGTGCGCGAGGACGCCACTCGGGCGCGCCTGTTCCGCTCCGGCGATTACGACCTTGCCGAACAGCCGCCCGCCAACCAGGTCGCCTTCCTGCGCGAGCGCTTGGGCGACCGGTTCCAGAGTTTCGACGCGCCGATCCTGCGCTATCTCAAGCCCAACCATGCCCGGCCGGAACTCACCGATCCGCGCATTCGTCAGGCCCTGTCGGACGCCATCGACCGGGACTTCCTCAACACCACCTTCTTCAACGGCACGGCCAGCCCGACCCATTCGGTGCTGCGCGGCACGACCTGGCCGCCCGGTCGTCTCAATCCACCGGTGGTCATCGACCGGCCGCTGGAAATCCGCACCACGCCGGGCATCAATGAGCAGATGGCCATCGCCATTGCGGATGACTGGTCACGCATCGGCGTGGAAGCCGAGCTTCTGGTCACCTATCCCAATGATCTCTACCAGGCAGTCGATGCGGGCGAATTCGACATCGCGGTCGCCAGCTTCAATCGCGGCCTGAAGGCCGATCCCTTCTTCATGCTCGACCCGTTCGCCCCCGGCGGGTTTGCCGACAATTTCAACTTCGCCGACGAGCGTTTCGCCGACACCATGGCGATCGCCCGGCGTGAAAGCGACCCGGCTTCGCGCGGCATCGCCTACCGCCAGGCCGAACAGCGCCTGCTCGACTTGCAGGCCGTCATCCCGCTGCTGCACGACCGCGCCCATTGGCTGGTCGGCGACCGCGTCCACGGCACCCGCACCGACGTCCAGCCGATGCTGTGGCGTGATCTCGACCTGTCACTGCCCGTCTGACGGCCCGACTAGCCCTCGGCCAGCGCCAACACCTTGCGCACGGTGTTAAGATTGCGTCCGGTTCCCTGGGCCAGGGCCGGGATGACCAGTCTGGACGCGCCCATGCCGTCGCCATAGTGCACGAAGATCTCGCGTCCGACGGCGGTGAACACCTCGTCTCCCTGATGGCGGACGGCGTCCTGCCAACCGTCCGGCGGCGGCTGCTCCAGGAAATAGACCAAACAGCGATTGCCGGCAGCGTCGGGATAGGGATTGGCCTCCAGAATCGCCCGCAGGTCCGCCGGAGACCGCATCAGCACCGGCACGGTCTTGCCGGCATAGTCGTGCAGGGCGGCCTCCAGCTGCGCCCGGCATGCGCTGGCATCGGCGTCACTGGCAAAGATCAGATTGCCCGAGGCGATATGGGTGCGAACCTGCTCGAAGCCGAGGGCCTGCGCCATGGCGCGCAGCTCTGCCATGGGCAGCTTGCCGGTCCCGCCGACATTGACGGCACGCAGGAAGGCAATGTGGGTCGGCATGCGCGATCTCCCCGGACGGGCTGGCCGGACAGCTTTTCCAGATCGGCGCCGAAACGCCACCCCTCTGCCAGCCGTCGCTATTCGGTACGCTTGAACTCGAACAGGTCTCCCGGCTGACAGTCCAGCACGTCGCACAGGGCGATCAGCGTGGAGAAGCGCACGCCCTTGATCTTGCCGGTCTTGATCATCGACAGCGCCTGTTCGCTGACACCGATCCGGTCGGCCAGGTCCTTCGAGCGGATCTTGCGCTTGGCCAGCATCACGTCGAGATGCACCAGAATCTCGCCAGCCGGCGTGTCCGGATCACCGCTCACAGGAACAGCTCCAATTCTTCATGCCGCCGCCGTCCCTCGGCCAGGATATGCGCCATCAGGAACAAAAGGAGCGCCGTGCCGATCGACTGGATGTGGTCCGAGCCCAGCGAAATCTCCACCGCGTTCTGCACATTCGGATTGGCGACGGACAGATAGACGCTGAACACCGTGCTCTCGAACGGGGTCCAGATCGCTCCGACCAGGCTGGCCAGGGCGAACTGGCGGAAGCCGCCGACAGAGGCCTCTGAGAAGTACTGGCCCTGCGCGCACTCCATGAAGAGCCGCCGCACGCCCATCAGCCCGTAGAGCGTGATCAAGACGCCGATCAGGGAAATCCCGGCCGCGCCCAACCGGATCTGGAACACGAACCAGTCCAGCGTCCCGCCGCCCAGCCAGTGACGGCCCGGCAGCTCGCCCAATGCCGCCGCCAGGTCCGGCCAGAACCAGACCCCCAGGCCCAGAACCGGCACCAGCACCATGCCGATCAGCGTGGCCAGGGCCAGGAAACGGCTGAGGCGCCGGATGGAACGATCGTGGGCGTGTTCGGGCATGGGCCTGTCCATGAATTAAAGTTAAACTTGAATTTTTACGAAGATTAGTTGAATTGTTCGTCACCGGCAATCGGGAGCACACACCGTGTTTCACTCCACCCCCAGCCGTCGCGGTATGTGTGCCGTGGTGTCTGTCTTCGCCCTGATCCTCACACCAGGGCTGGCCACCGCGCAAAATCCCGATTGCCGGACCCCATCCGACTGGCAAGGCCCGCCCCCTGTCGACCGGCCCGAGGTCCTGAACACCCTGCCCCGGCTGCCGTCACCGGCCGAGCACGCCATGGATGCGGCGCTGGCAGAGCGCCTGGAGGTCGCGGCGGACTATATCGCCGAGCGCGTACCGGCAGCCTCGCTCGCCGTTTCCGGTCCCGCAACCGGGCTCTGGGCGGCCAGCCCCGGCACCACGCCCGACCGGCGTTTTGCCGCCGCCTCGATCGGCAAGTCGATGACGGCCGCCCTCATCTTCCAGCTGGAAGCCGAAGGCCGGCTGTCGCGACAGGACACGGTTGACCGCTGGTTCCCGGACCTGCCGCTGGCGGATCAGGTCACGCTGGATCAGCTCCTGCGCCACACCTCCGGCTATCTGGTTCCGGCGACAGCCCCCCTCGGCGGCCCCTACCGCGCACCACAGGCCGACGTTGAACGCCTGGTGCAGACCGGTCCGGCCTTCTGTCCCGGCACGAACTGGGCCTATTCCAACATCGGCTATCAATTGCTCGGCCTGATCATCGAACGCGTCGAGGAGAGGCCGTTCGCCGACGTGCTCGAAACGCGCCTGCTGACCCCGCTGGGCCTGACCGGCACGCATGTCTTCAGGCCCGGCGAGCCCGATCCGGCGCTGGTCCAGGGCCATGAGGGCGGCCAGCCCGTTACCGGCATCGACTATGCCACGCCCCACGCGGCCGGTCCGGTCAGCACCACCGCCACCGATCTGGTGCGCTGGATGGAGGCCCTCCTGTCGGGCCGGGTCGTTTCACCCGAAGCGCTGGATCTGATGCTGGGCCCCATGACGCCGATGTTCGGCCGCGAGGACATGGCCTATGGCCGCGGGCTTCAGCTCTATCGGGTCGATGGCCCCGGCGTGATGGTGGGACATTCCGGCGGCGTCACCGGCTTCACCGCCGTCGTCGCCTGGCTGGCCGAGGATGACGTAGTGGTCGCCGTCCTGCTCAATGACCGACAGGTGCCCGCCGAGGCGGCATTGTGGCATCTGGTCCGGGCCTTGCGGGGCGAGTAGAAATTCAATTTAGCGCATGAATTCAGCGCGATACCTGCAATCACACCCTTTTCCGCAATTTCCCCCTTACCTTCCCGGCGATTCCGCGATAGGTACCCGCTTCAGCACCAAATCCGACGCCACCTGCACGGCATCCCGCAGACGGGGAGCCGCGGCGGGCACGCGCGCACCTGACTAGAGGCCGAAGCCCCATGCCCAAACGCACCGACATCAAAAGCATCCTGATCATCGGCGCCGGTCCCATCGTCATCGGCCAGGCCTGCGAGTTCGATTATTCCGGTGTGCAAGCGGTCAAGGCGCTCAAATCCGAGGGCTATCGGGTCATCCTGGTCAATTCCAACCCGGCCACGATCATGACCGATCCGGAACTGGCCGACGCCACTTATATCGAGCCGATCACGCCGGACATGGTCGCCAAGGTGATCGAGAAGGAACGCCCGGACGCCCTGCTGCCGACCATGGGCGGCCAGACCGCGCTGAACTGCGCCCTGGAGCTGAACAAGCGCGGCGTGCTCGACCTGTTCGGGGTCGAGATGATCGGCGCCAAGGCCGATGTCATCGACAAGGCCGAGAACCGCGAGCGCTTCCGCCAGGCGATGGACAAGATCGGTCTGGAAAGCCCGCGTTCACGCGTCGTCCACACCATGGCCGAAGCCGAGGCCGTGATGCCGGAAATCGGCCTGCCGGCCATCATCCGCCCCTCCTTCACCTTGGGCGGCACCGGTGGCGGCATTGCCTACAATGTCGAGGAATACGAGGAAATCTGCCGGTCGGGCCTGCATGCGTCGCCGGTCACCGAAATCCTGGTCGAGGAATCCATCGTCGGCTGGAAGGAATTCGAGATGGAAGTCGTCCGCGACCGCGCGGACAATTGCATCATCATCTGCTCGATCGAGAATATCGACCCGATGGGCGTGCACACCGGCGACTCCATCACCGTCGCCCCGGCCCTCACCCTGACCGACAAGGAATACCAGATCATGCGCTCGGCCTCGCTGGCCGTGCTGCGGGAGATCGGCGTCGAGACCGGCGGTTCCAACGTCCAGTTCGCGGTCAATCCGGAAGACGGTCGCATGGTCGTCATCGAGATGAACCCGCGCGTGTCGCGCTCCTCTGCCCTGGCCTCCAAGGCCACCGGCTTCCCGATCGCCAAGGTCGCCGCCAAGCTGGCCGTCGGCTACACGCTGGACGAGATTGCCAACGACATCACCGACGGCGCCACCCCGGCCTCCTTCGAGCCGACCATCGACTATGTCGTCACCAAGATCCCGCGCTTTGCCTTCGAGAAGTATCCGGGCGCCGACAACCGCCTGACCACCTCGATGAAGTCGGTCGGTGAAGCCATGTCGATCGGCCGTACCTTCCAGGAAAGCGTGCAGAAAGCCCTGCGCTCGATGGAAACCGGCCTGACCGGCTTCGACGAGGTCGCCATTGCCGGGGTGGAGGAAGCCGCCAGCGAGGATGCCCGCAAGGAAGCCGTCCGCGCCGCGCTCTCGGTCGCCACGCCGGACCGCCTGCGCGTCATCGCCCAGGCCTTCCGCGAGGGCCTCACGGTCGAGGAAGTCCGCGCCGCCTCGCTCTACGAGCCCTGGTTCCTGCGCCAGATCGAAGCCCTGGTGCATGCCGAGGAAGACCTGGTCACCTTCGGCCTGCCCGAAACGGAAGAGACATTCCGCAGCCTCAAGGCCATGGGCTTCTCCGATGCCCGCATCGCCAAGCTGCTGAAGCTGGACGAGGCCGAGGTCCGCAAGGCCCGCCGCGCCCTGGGCGTGCGCCCGGCCTTCAAGCGTGTGGATACCTGCGCCGCCGAATTCTTCGCCGCCACGCCCTACATGTATTCCACCTACGAGACCCCGGCCTTTGGCGGCGTCATCGACTGCGAGAGCGAACCGACGGACGCGAAGAAGGCGATCATCCTGGGCGGCGGCCCGAACCGGATCGGCCAGGGCATCGAGTTCGACTATTGCTGCTGCCATGCCGCCTTCGCCTTCGGCGAGATGGGCATCGAGTCGATCATGGTGAACTGCAACCCGGAAACCGTCTCGACCGATTACGACACCGCCGATCGCCTTTATTTCGAGCCGCTGACCCTTGAGGACACGCTCGAACTGATCGCCAAGGAACGGGAAAAGGGCGAACTTCTGGGCGTCGTCGTCCAGTATGGCGGCCAGACCCCGCTGAAGATCGCCGGCGAGCTGGAAGCCGAAGGCGTGCCGATCCTGGGCACTGCGCCGGACGCCATCGATCTGGCGGAAGACCGCTGGCGCTTCAAGGACCTCCTGGACCGGCTCAACCTGAAACAACCGCCCAACGCCATCGCCTCCTCCGAGGAACAGGCCCGCGTCGAAGCGGAGAAGCTCGGCTTCCCGCTGGTCCTGCGCCCCTCCTACGTGCTGGGCGGCCGGGCGATGGAAATCATCCGCGAGATCGACAGTTTCGACCGTTATCTGCGCGAAGCCGTCAACGTCTCCGGCAAGTCCCCGCTGCTGCTGGACCGCTATCTCACCGATGCCGACGAAGTCGATGTCGACGCGATCTGTGATGGCGAGGATGTCTGGGTCGCCGGCGTGATGCAGCACATCGAGGAAGCCGGCGTCCACTCCGGTGACAGCGCCTGTTCCCTGCCGCCCTATTCCCTGTCCAAGGAAATGGTCGCCGAGCTGAAGGCCGAGGCCGTCGCCATGGCCAAGGCGATCGGCGTGAAAGGCCTGATGAACGTCCAGTTCGCGGTCAAGGACGGCGAGATCTACGTGCTGGAAGTCAATCCGCGCGCCTCGCGCACCGTGCCCTTCGTTGCCAAGGCCATCGGCCTGCCGGTCGCCAAGATCGCCGCCAAGGTGATGGCCGGGGCCAAGCTGAAGGATTTCGGCCTCAAGGACCCGGCACCCAAGCACGTCTCGGTCAAGGAAGCCGTGATGCCCTGGGCCCGCTTCCCGGGCGTTGACCCGGTGCTCGGCCCGGAAATGCGCTCCACCGGCGAGGTGATGGGCATCGACAGCCACTTCCAGGGCGCCTTCGCCAAGGCCGAACTGGGTGCCGGCGTGCGCCTGCCGCGCTCCGGCGGTGTCTTCATCTCGCTCAAGGAAGGCGACAAGAAGTCGATGATCGAGCCGGCCCGCGTCCTTGTGATGCTCGGCTTCAAGATCCTCGCCACCGGCGGCACCGCCAAGACCTTCGAGGATGCCGGCGTGCCGGTCACCCGCGTCAACAAGGTGTTCGAGGGCCGGCCGCACATTGTCGACCTGATGAAGAATGGCGAGGTCCAGCTCATCTTCAACACCACCGAAGGCCGCCAGTCGCATCTGGACAGCTACTCCATCCGGCGCACGGCGCTGGACATGAAGATCCCCTGCTACACGACAGCCTCGGCTGCGCGGGCGGCGATCATGTCCATCCGGCGCATTGATGAAGGAGCGCTTGAACCGATGGCCCTGCAGACCTACTCTTGATGGTCAACTTCGTGGAGGCTAGCCTGCCTTCCACTCCCGAAGATAAGTGGTCGTATGAACAAGATCCCGATGACCGTCGCCGGGCATAAAGCCCTCGACGAAGAGCTGAAGCGTTTGAAGTCCGTCGAGCGTCCTGCCGTGATTGCCGCGATTGCGGAAGCACGCGAGCATGGCGACCTGTCGGAGAACGCCGAGTATCACGCTGCCAAGGAACGCCAGGGCTGGATCGAGGGCCGTGTGCAGGAACTCGAGGACAAGCTGGCCCGCGCCCAGGTGATCGATGTCGCCAAGATGTCGGGTGACCAGGTCAAATTCGGCGCCACCGTCACCGTGCTCGACGAGGACACCGAGGACGAGGCCACCTACCAGATCGTCGGCGAAGACGAGTCCGACGTGAAGTCCGGCAAGATCTCGGTCTCCTCCCCCATCGCCCGCTCCCTGATCAACAAGGAAGTCGGCGACGTGGTCGAAGTAAACGCCCCCGGCGGCCTCAAGAGCTACGAAATCCTGGACGTCCGCTGGGACCACTAGCGGTTGGGGTCAGAGCTGAATGCAAAGCCGGCGCTCGGATGGGGCGCCGGTTGTTGTTTGATTGAGAGTCACCTTTCCTCCCCACATCGTGGGGAGGGGGACCGCGCAGCGGTGGAGGGGCCGCCGGAGCAAAGCGAAGGCGGAATGCCCGCGACAAGCTCTGTCCTCACGCCGCCTGCGGCGGCGCCCCATCGACCTTCCCCCGGATCAAGTCCGGGGTCAGCCACTTCCCCAACCTTGTTGGGGAAGAAAAAACTAGGGCAGAACCCACTTCACCTGCAGCTGCGCGACACTCTCATCCACGCCGCGCACGCCGAACTTGTTGTGCCAGTACTGCCATTCCACGCCCAGCCACAGGCCGCGGCTCTCCGGTACCCGCCACAACAGGCGCGGCACCACCAGCTGGTGCGCGGTTCCCGCCCCCTCGCCGCCGGCGAAATCGGCAAAGCCCTCGGTCAGGAAAGCCTGCCCGTTCCACTCGAACGGTCGGTTCCAGACCGTCGTCGTCTGCCAGGTGGAGCCCGGACGCAGGGGATCGTCGCGGTGATAGGCGTGGACCCGGAAGAAGGCGAAGCCGGGCACGTCCAGATCCGCTGCCACGCCATAGAGCTGGCGGTCCAGGCCTTCATCGCCCAGTTCGACATTCGCGGCGAGATAGACATCCTGCACGGCGCCGAAGGACCAGTCCTGCCCGGTCATGCGCGACAGCGACAGGCGCGGCGAGATTTCGCCATAGACGCCGCGCTGCCCGTCATCTCCGATCGTGAAATCGGCAAACACGAAGAGGTCGCCATAGCGCCAGCGATGGGCGTGTTCGAGGGTGATGATCGTGCGCTGGCGGTCACCCAGCTCATAGTCAAAGCCGCGCAGCAGCTGGACATTCTCGGTGTGGAACTCGATCAGCTCCTGGGCACCGGCGGCCGCCGGCATCCCGCACAACGCCGCAATCATCCCGATGATGGTCCGCATGCACGGTCTCCCTGTCTCCAGACCGCAACTTAGAGGCAAGCCGCAACCGGGTGCCAATCATATCGCAATAGCGCCGGGTGCGTTGCCCGCGTCGCATTCGCGCACGCAATGCCGGCGCCGTGTGTTGAAGCCACATTAACCATGTTCAGTAAGCCTCGTGATATCTGGTAGCGACAACAGACCATGCCGCCCTCCTCTCCGGCCAAGGCACGCCCGATGACGTCATCACAGGAACCGGTCAGCCCCTGGGGCCTCAGCGTCACCCGCACGGTATCCGATGCCGTCATCTTTGCAGACCCCGACCGATGCATCACGGCGGTCAATCCGGCGATGCAGGCCATGTTCGGCTATGACGAGGACGAATTGCTCGGCCAGCCCACGCGCATGCTGTATGCCGACATCCGAGACTTCGAGCGCACCGGACAAAGCCGGTTCAACCGCCAGGCGCGTTCGGACGGCACTCCCTACAAGATGCGCTATGTGCGCAAGGACGGGGTCGAATTCGTCAGTGAAACACGCTCCGAGATTATCCGCGACCCGGAGACGGACGCCGTGCTCGGCTATGTCGGCACGATCCGGGACATTTCGCTTGAAGTGCGCGAACGCGAGGCCATCGATGCTCTCTATGCCGTTTCCTCGGACCAATCCCGGACGCCGGAGAAACGCATCCGGCGCATCCTGGACATTGCCTGCGAGTATCTGAACCTGCCGATCGGACTGGTCAGCGAGATCCGGGGGGATCTCTATACTGTGCGCGCGGCGGCCACGCCGGATGACTCCATCGAGCCGGGCACGCAGTTTGACCTTGGCGTGACCTATTGCGTCCATGTCCTGGCCGCGGACGGACCGGTGAGCTTCCACAAGGTCGCCGAGTCCGAGATCCGCGAGCATCCCTGCTACCAGAATTTCGGACTGGAAGCCTATGTCGGCGCGCCGCTCCTGGTGGATGGCGAGCGGTTCGGCACCGTCAATTTCTCCAGCCCGGAGCCTGCACGGCTGCCCTTCTCGGTCGCCCAGGTGGACTTCGTCCGCCTCGTCTCGCAATGGGTCTCCAACCAGATTGCCATCCAGCAGCGCATGGATGCGCTCAACCAGGCCAGCGAAACCGCGCGCCGCAGCGAGCGCCGGGCGGACGCAGCCAACGAGGCCAAGAGTGTCTTCCTGGCCAATATGAGCCACGAACTTCGCACGCCCCTGAACGGCATTCTCGGCCTGGCCCAGGCGGTCATGGATGCGTTGCCTGCCAGCGAGGCACGCGACCGGGTCGGCATGATCCTGTCCAGCGGCGAGGTGCTAACCGACATCCTCAACGACATCCTGGACATGTCCAAGATCGAGGCGGGCATGCTGGAACTCGCGCGCACCGATGCCTCGCTGCACGGCACGGTGGGCGATGCCGTGGAACTCTTCCGCGAGGCGGCCCATGCCAAGGGGCTGTCGTTCGACCTGGCTGTCACGCCCGGCACGCCGGACGCGGTCATCATCGACACGTTGCGCGTCCGCCAATGCCTGACCAATCTCCTGTCCAACGCCGTCAAGTTCACCGCGCAAGGCGGCATCACCGTGACACTGCAGGCCGAAGAACATTCCGGGCGGCCCGGCCTGTACACGTTCCGGATTTCTGTGGCCGATACCGGCATCGGCATCGCAGCCGGGCAGATCGACGGCCTTTTCAATGCCTTCACCCAGGCCGAGAAGGACACCGCCGCGAGTTTCGGCGGCACCGGTCTGGGACTGGCCATCGCCCGCAATCTCGCGCGCATGATGGGCGGTGACATGACCGTCGAGTCCCGCCCCGGCCAGGGCAGCACCTTCCATTTCACCCTGGAGGCAGCCGCGTCCGACAAGGCGATCGAGCTAGAAGAACCCCGCACCCCGACGCAGCTGGCCGCAGACCCGGCGAACGCCGCCCTGCGCAGCGTCCGCATCCTCCTGGCCGAGGACAATTTCATCAACCGCCAGGTCGTTCGCGCCTTCCTCCAGCCGCTGGGCTGCGAGACCGTCGAGGCTGAAACCGGCCGCGCCGCGCTGGAAGCCCTGCAGGGCGAGGCGTTTGACCTGGTGCTGATGGATGTGCGCATGCCGGAAATGGACGGGCTTGAGGCTACCCACGCCATCCGCGCCCTCGATCACCCGGCCCGCCAGGTCCCGATCGTCGCCCTGACGGCCAATGCCTCCGAGGCGGACCGGGAGGAATGCATGCAGGCCGGCATGAATGCCTATGTGCAAAAGCCGCTGAAACCCGACCAGCTCTACGCCGCCATGCGCGAAGCCCTGGCGAGCGGGGCCGGTCAGACCTCCCGAGCCTGATCCGGCTGCCCGGATGTCCGCCTAGCGCAGTCCCGGCACATGGGTCGACGGGTCGACCCGTTCGCCGTTGAAATGCAGCTCGACATGGACATGCGGTCCGGTGGCGCGGCCGGTGGCGCCGACCCGGCCGATCTGCTGGCCGGCAGCAACGACATCACCCACCGCCACATCAAAGCCTTCCAGGTGCGCATAGACGGTCTGCCAGCCATCGCCGTGATCGATGGCGATCGTATTGCCCCAGGCATCGCTGCCCAGATAGCCCGCCTCGGCATGGACCACAATGCCGGCACCCGGCGCCGCGACGGCGGTCCCGCGCGGGGCGGCGATGTCATAGCCATGGTGGAAGCGCGGTGCGCCCGCAGGCCGGGCCGGACGGTCGCCATAGCGTGACGTGATCCGTCCGTCCGCGACAGGGTGGACCAGTTCGGGGGCCGGGGCGATCTGGGGGGTATGGGGATGGGACCCCTGCGCGCCGTGCTGCGGGGCCGGCACTTGCGGCGCCCGTACCGGCTCGACATGGGCGGCCGGATGCGGTTCAGCGTGCGGACGCGGTGCCACGGCGGGCGCGGGCTCCCCAAAGGCCAGTTCGGCCGGTTCCGGTGCGGTCACGGGCTCCGGCGCCGGACCGAAACGACCCCGCCCGTCCTTGAATGCTGACCGCGGTGTTGCAACGGCCGTTTCGACAATCTCGACCGGCTCGGCCGCCACACGCCGTTCCGTCATCAGCGCCTGGGCACCGGCCAGCGGTACGGCGCCGGCAAGAATGGTCGCGGCCAGCAGGACCGCCCGGCCCTGACGCGGACCGGTTCCGTTGAGAATGGATTGGATACGCATTTCACGATGTCTCCTGTCATGGGGTCCGAAGGCGGAGACGGCCGGCGCCGCAATCCGCATCATGTCGATCAGGGCGGCTGCATAATCCCGCCTTGCGCCGCCCAGCGCCGCCACCGCCTCTCGGTCACAGGCCATTTCCCGCGCGGCATCCAGCTCGCGTTCGATCAGCCGCAAGGGCAGGTGGAACCAGAAAACGATGGTCAGCGCCGTGCCGACCAGACGGTCGCGCTCATCCCCCCGGCGCAGATGGCAAAGCTCGTGCGTCAGCGCACAGCGCAGCCGGGCCGCATCCGCATGCAGGCCGTCCGGCGCGACGATCACGCCGGTCCAGCCCGTCAGGAAAGGCGACACGCCGGGCCGGCCGATGCGCAGCTCCGGGGCCGCCAGGCCCAACCGGCGCGCCAGACTGTCCAACATCCAGCGTTCATCCCGGCTGGCCGGCCGGCTGCGCGCCATCAGGCGCTGGCGCGCCACATGCCGGCGCAGCGCCAGCAGCAGCATCACGCCCAAGCCGGTCACATAGGTCCAGGCCAGCACAGTCCGCACGTCCGGAAGCGCGGTCGTGACGGGTGCCGAGAAAGGCTGAGTGGCGGCAAACTCTCCGGGCACGCCTGTCACGGGCTGCAGAGCCGGCAACGGCAGATCGCCACCCAGCGGCAAGCTCTGCGGCACGGCCCAGATCAGCGGGGCCAGCAGCACCGGCAGCACTGCGACCAGGCGCACGGTCCGCCAGACCGCCACTTCCGCGCCTTGTGTCCACGGCCGCAGCGCCCGCGCCGCCACCCAGCCAGCAAGGCCGGCCAGCAGTGACAGGCCGGCACCCAGCACAACGGCGTCCAGCAACCCGGCCATCAGCGCGTCTCCCCGTCAGCATCGCTTTCCAGCATCCGCGTCAGCGCTTCGGCCTCCTCGTCGGAGAACAGGCGGCTGGAGGCAAAGGCGGTGCCCGGCAGCGGCCCGTCCATGTCCAGCACATTGGCCGCGAAATCCCGGATCATCCGGCTCATCAGCGAGACCTTCTCCACCTTTGCCGTGAACACCGAGAGCCCGTGCACGTCCTGCCGCGTGATCAATCCTTTCTCGGTCATCCGCGCCAGCAGCGTCCGCGTCGTGGAATAGGACCACCCCGTCGCCGCCGAGATCCCGTCCTGCACCTCACGCGCACTCTGCGGCCCCGCCGACCAGAGATGCTTCAAAACAGCCAGTTCAGCCTGGGAGGGCGCGGCAGAGCTCATGACAGTAATCACCGGTTCGCTACAGTTGTCGCATTATGTGACATGTGTAGCGACCGGGTGTCAAATTACGGGGAGTTTATGTGGGGGTGAGGAGGAGAGCGAAACCCCTCTTTCCTCCCCACACCGTGGGGAGGGGGACCGCCCCCGGGCTTGGCCGAAGGCCAACCCGAGGACAGGCTTCGCGGTGGTGGGGCCGCCGGGCGCAGCCCGGCGGAATGCCCGCGCCGAGCACCGGCCCCACGCCGCCTGCGGCGGCGCCCCATCGACCCGCTGCTGTGCAGCGGGCCACTTCCCCACGTGCCGTGGGGAAGAAAGGTGATGCGCCCCGCCTCCTTCCCGGCTTGACGCCCGCACAGCCGCATTCTCTAACTCCGACCATGTCCAACACCGCCGCATCGCCTCACCCGTCCGCCCGCGAAACCGTCATCTGGGTTGTTTCCGACGGCCGGCGCGGGATCGAGAACCAAGCGCTGGGTCTGGCCGAGGCCGTCAGTGCCCGGCTGGACCAGCCGGCCCGGATCCATCGGGTGGAAGTGCACAGCGACGGCACGGTCGCCCTGCCTGCCGCCTCGACGCCGGATATCTGGATCGGTTGCGGCCGCGCGGCGGTGAAGCTGGCGCCGCGTCATCGCCGGGTCTTTGCCGAGACCTGGTTCGTCTATGTCCAGGATCCGCGCACCCGGCACGACCTGTTCGACCTCATCCTGGCGCCGGATCATGACCGGCTGGTGCGCGGCAATGCGGTGTCCATGCTCGGTTCGCCCAACCGGATCTCTGCCGCCCAGCTGGAGGCCGGCAAGGCGCAGTTTGCCGATGAGATCGCCGCCTTGCCCACGCCGCGTGCCGCCGTGCTGATCGGCGGCACGTCCAAGCGCTACCGGATCACACCCGAGATCGCCGCCTATCTGGAAGACCGGCTGGATGATCTTCTGGACCAGGGCGTCAGCCTGATGCTGACGGTCTCGCGCCGCACGCCGGACAGGATTCGCAACCGGCTGACGGCGCGCTATGCCGACAATCCGCGGGTCTGGGTCTTCGATGGCGAGGGCGAGAACCCCTATTTTGCCTTTCTGGCTGCAGCCGACTGGATTTTCGTCACCGAGGAATCGACCAATATGCTGCTGGAGGCCGGCGCAACCGGCACGCCGGTCTATGTCCTGCCCATGGCAGGCAAGCCCGGCAAGTTCGCGCGGCTGCATGCGGCCCTGGAGGGACGCGGCGTGACCCGGCCCTATCTGGGCCGGCTGGAACGCTGGACCTACACGCCGCTGGATGAAACCGGCCGCATGGCCGACCGGCTGATCCGGCGCTGGAAGGCCGGGATGGCACAGATGGCAGAGCAAGGGGGATAGGCCGTTGGATACCGATACAAGCGAAGCCCTGGTGAGCCAGCATGGCCGTGTCTTCCTGGCTTCCCAACCGTCCCAGTCCGATCTGATGGCCTGGGCTGCAGCGGGCGTCTCAACCGTCATCAATTCGCGCACGCCCGAGGAAACCGCCGACCTGCCCTTCGATCTGAAACAGGCGGTGGAAAGCCGCGGCATGGTCTATGTCGAAATGCCGATCGGCGGGGCCTATGGCGCCAGCCCGATCCACACCGCCGAGCTCGCCGCCATTCTCGACAAGGCCCCCGGGAATGTCGTCCTGCACTGCCGCACCGGCACCCGTTCGGCGCACCTTTATGCCGCCCATCTCATCGCTGTCGGCCAGGCCGGCAGCAATCCTTTCGAGACCATGGGCTGGCCCGGCCCGGCCGATCCGTCCCTGGTCCGGGCCCTGGTGCCCGCCAACGCATAGCGCCCCTGCTGCAACCGGGCCTGCATATCCGCGTCCACGCCCTATATAAGGCGTCCAACGTCCTGCCAGCGGTCCGCCGCCGCACCCAGACTTCTTGAGGTTTCACCATGTCCGAGACGCGTCACGAGCGCCTGATCATCATCGGTTCCGGCGCTGCCGGTTACACGGCCGCCATCTATGCCGCGCGCGCCATGCTGAAGCCTGTCCTGATCGCCGGCCTGCAGCCGGGCGGCCAGCTGACCATCACCACCGATGTCGAGAACTATCCGGGCTTTGCCGAAGTGATCCAGGGCCCCTGGCTGATGGAGCAGATGCGCGAACAGGCCGAGCATGTCGGCACCGAGATGATCTCCGACATCATCATCGAGGCCGATCTGAAGACCCGCCCCTTCGTGCTGAAGGGCGATAGCGGCACCACCTACACCGCCGACAGCGTCATCATCACCACCGGCGCCCAGGCCAAGTGGCTGGGCATCGAGAGCGAGCAGAAATTTCAGGGCTTTGGCGTCTCCGCCTGTGCCACCTGTGACGGTTTCTTCTATCGCGGCAAGGAGGTCGTGGTCGTCGGCGGCGGCAATACGGCCGTCGAGGAAGCCCTCTTCCTCACCAATTTCGCCTCCAAGGTCACCCTGGTGCACCGCCGCGACAGCCTGCGCGCGGAAAAGGTGATGCAGGACCGCCTGTTCAAGCACGAGAAGATCGAAGTGGTCTGGGACAGCGAGGTCGATGAGGTCCTCGGCGAGATGGACCCGCCGGGTGTCACCGGTGTGCGCGTGAAAAACGTCAAGACCGGCGAGACCACCGAGATCCCGGCGCACGGCTTCTTCGTCGCCATCGGCCACGCGCCGGCGACCGAGCTGTTCAAGGACCAGCTGGAAACCAAGCCGGGCGGCTATCTCAAAGTCGAGCCGGGCACACCCAAGACCTCGATCCCGGGCGTCTTTGCCGCCGGCGATGTCACCGATGATGTCTACCGCCAGGCGGTCACTGCCGCCGGCATGGGCTGCATGGCGGCGCTGGAAGCCAAGCGCTATCTCGCCGGCCACGAATAACGGCACCGGGCGGTCGACCGCCCGGCACCCTGTTCAGCCTATTTCTCGATCGACGGGTTTTCCGCACTGGTCTCGGCCGGATCGAGCCAGCCTTCGGCGCGCGCTTCTTCCAGCTTGGCCTCGACAGCGGCCGGATCCACCTCGACTTCCGGCTTGACGCTGTCCGGCTTGTCGCTCACGGCATCCGCCTGAGGGGCCGGCTCGGGCACATCCACGGTCTGGGACCAGGCGCCGCCACTGAAGGCGGCCGACGCGAGAAGGGCAAGAACAGCCTGTCGCATGAGACGTCTCCTTGTGCTTGTTTCCAGCGGACCCATCGGTCCGCGGCGAGCCAGATGGGAATGGCGCGAAGGCGATTCAAGACCCCGCGCCACCGGATCCTTTGAGGCATACCGAAGCCTTGAAGACCACGAAGGTGCTTGGTGGTTTCACGCTCCTGCCCCATACTCACTCCGTAGTCCTCGCTTGCCACGCTGAACTGCAGGAGCTCCCCAATGCAAAAGCGCGAAATCGGCCGGTCCGGCCTGTTTGTGAACCCCATCGGCCTTGGCTGCATGGGCCTGTCCGAATTCTACGGCCCGGCGGTCTCCACGGCCGACGGTGTCAGCCTCCTGCACGAAGCCATTGCGCGCGGGGTCAACCATTTTGACACCGCGGAAATGTACGGCATGGGCGCCAATGAGGCCCTGCTGGGCGAGGCCTTCCATGACCGCCGCGACCAGGTGATCATCGCCACCAAATGGGGCCCGACCCGCAATCGCGAGACCGGCGAATTCACCGGCGTCGACGGGTCGGAAAAGAACATGCGCCGCGCGGTGGAACAGTCGCTCAAATTTCTGCGCACCGATCATATCGATCTCTACTATCTGCACCGGGTCGACCTGGACACGCCGATCGAGGAGACGGTCGGCGCCATGGCCAAGCTGGTCGAGGAAGGCAAGGTCCGCGCGCTCGGCCTGTCCGAAGCGGGCGCGGCCACGCTCGTCAAGGCGAACAAGGTCCACCCGATCGCAGCGCTGCAATCGGAATACTCCATCTTCAGCCGCGATATCGAGAAAACCCAATTGCCGGGCGTGCGTGAGACCGGCGCCAGCCTGGTGGCCTATTCGCCGTTGGGCCGCGGCATGCTGACCGGCGCCTTCACGCGCGACCGCAGGCCGGGCAAGGGTGATTTCCGCTCCGCCCGCTTCCAGCCGCGCTTTGCCGAGGGTGCCTATGAAGCCAATCTCGATCTCGTCGAGGAGGTCAAGGCCGTGGCCGGCCAGCTCGGGGCGACACCGTCCCAGGTGGCGCTGTCCTGGGTTCTGGGCCGCGGTGACGACATCATCACCATCCCCGGCACCACCAAGCTTACCAATCTGGAGGCCAATCTCGGCGCGCTGGCGGTGACGCTCAGCGATGACCAGCTCGACCGGCTCAACACCCTGGCCGACAAGGTCGCAGGGGCACGCTATCCCGAAACCCGGGCGTCCAATATCAACGCCTGATCCGGGCGCGTCCTGCAATCGGGGGAATCGCCACTGGCGCTTCCCCCTTACAGGCTCTTCATGGACGGGTAAGTTCGCGCCAAGACTGTAGCGAATAAGGCTGCATCAACGATTGGTTCGAGGGTAAATCGTCATGAAACGCGCACTTCTGGTCGGCCTGACCTCCGCTCTGCTTGCCACCACCAGCACGCTGGCCGCCACACCCGCCCAGGATTTCCAGCGTTTCGAACGTTTTGACGACAGCTCGCGCCGGCATATCGACTACAGCATCTGGACCGACCTGTTGCACGACATGGTGCTGAACGTGCCGATCATGGACCGCGAACCCGAGCGCACGCGCACCATCAATACCGGCACCCGGACCTCGACCGCCAACGAGTCGCGCTACCGCTACGAAGCCAATCGCGTCGCCTATCACCTGATGTCCGACGAGTATCGCGATGCGGTGTCGGCCTATCGCGCCGATCTGGAGGCCCTGCCCTCCCAGGTCGACCTCTCCACCTTCTCCAGCAATGAACAGCTGGCCTACTGGCTCAACCTGCACAATGTCGCGGTGATCGAGCAGGTCATGCTCAACTACCCCTTCACCCGCGTAAACCGTCAGAATGCCCACGGCACGAACGAGAACATGTTCGAGGCCAAGATCCTCACGGTCGCCGGTGTGCCGCTCAGCCTCAACGATATCCGCCTGCGCATCGTCTACCAGAACTGGAACGATCCGCTGGTGATGTATGGCTTCTTCAACGGCGCCATTGGCGGTCCGGAAATTTCCCGCGACGCCTATGACGGAGACACGGTCTGGGCCCAGCTCGACCGCAATGCGCGCGAATTCGTCAATTCGCTGCGCGGCGTCGAAGTGTCCCGCTCCGAACTGCGGGTTTCGCACCTTTATGCCGAAGCGGCGCATTTCTTCCCGGATTTCGACACCGACCTGCGCCGTCACCTGTCCAGCTTCGCCACCGAGGAAACGGCGGAGCAGCTGGTCCCGGGCCGCCGGGTACGCGCCAATATCGAGGATTGGCACATTGCCGACCTGATCAACGGCTCGCGCCGCTGCGTCGGCCCGGGTGGTGCAGCCACCATGTATTCCGCCTCGCCGGAACCCTATCCCACCGCCGGTCGCACCCAGCCCATCGTCACCGAGTGTTCCGCCGATCTGCCGACAAATGCGCTGATGCTGATGAATGCCGTGCAGGAGCGGCGCATCGAGCTGATGGGTGAAGGCCGCTATGGCGAAGTGCGCACGGTGGACATCCCGACGGACGAGAACGGCAATCCCATCCGTCTGCGTCCGGCCGGGGAACAGGCCGCGCCGGAAAACGAATAACAAAGCTCGCGATTTGGGCTCACCCGTCTAAACTGCTCGCTGGACACAATGATTCCGGCAGGCGGTAGGGCTCATGGACTGGGACAAGCTGAAGACCTTTCATGCGGCAGCGCAGGCCGGGTCGCTGACCAAGGCCGCCGACATGCTGGGACTGTCCCAGTCGGCCGTGTCTCGCCAGATCGCGGCGCTTGAGGATGATCTTGGCGTCACCCTCTTCCACCGCCATGCCCGCGGCCTGATCCCGACCGAGCCGGGCAATCTGCTCTATGAGGCCGCACACGAGATCCACGCCAAGGTCGCCATCGCCGAGGCGCGGGTCCACGATGCCCGTGACGAACCGTCCGGCGAACTCAAGGTCACGGCGCCGACGGCATTGGGTGCCATCTGGCTGGCGCCGCGGCTGGAGGAGTTCCACGTCCAGTATCCGGGCATTCGCATCCGCCTGATGCTGGACGACCACGAGCTGGACCTCGCCGGACTGGAGGCCGAAGTCGGCATCCGTCCCTGGCCCTCCACCCAGAATGATCTTGTCCAGCGCAAGCTTCTGAGCGTGCGCCAGCATCTTTACGCCAGCCACGATTATGTCGCCCGCAAGGGTGCGCCCGCTTCGGCCGAAGATCTCGATAACCACCCCATCATCCATTATGGCCCACCCCAGCTCGCCCCCATTCCGGGTCTGGACTGGGCCGCAAAAGTGGGTCGCAAGGACGGAGAGGCGCCCCGCCCCGCCGTCATTGAGGTCAACACGATCTATGGCGTGATGAAGGCCGTCGAGGCCGGCATGGGCATTGCCGCCCTGCCCGATTATGTCGCCCGGGAGAACGCCAATCTTGTCGAGGTCCTGCCCGATATCGACGGTCCGGATTTCGAGGTGTTCTTTGTGTATCCCAGTGAGTTGCGGGGTTCGCGCCGGATCGTTGCTTTTCGCGACTTCCTCATCGAGCAGGCCCGGCGCTGGGAAAGCTGATGAATTGGGAAGCTGACAGGCTATCAGCGGCCCAGGGCTGACGACGGGGCGGATTGTGGTAGATTGGTTGCTTGAAACTCCTGCAATTGCGCAATCAACCCCGCCTGATGCCCATTCACTACCGCTACGATTCTGATCGCAACATCCTGTTTTCGACGGCCGAAGGCAGCCTGACGCCAGCCGACAGCCTGGAATCCCATCGCCAGGTCGCCGATTACGCTCGGCAGCATCCGGGGTTGCGCCTGTGTGTCGACATGCGGCAAGCGCGTTTTGTGGCATCGCCGACAGAAGTGCTTGAGACCATACAGGCTTTCTACCGGACAGTGGGGGCCCGCATGCCCGTCGCCTTTGTTCTTTCGGACGGCGCGAATGATGCCAATCCGATGCTGGTGGAAACCCAGGCCTATAATGAAGGGGGCCGGTTGCGCTTGTTCCGCGAGGCCGATGACGCGACGGCCTGGCTCGTATCGCAATAGCAGACAGGCGCCAGTCCGCATCGACAGATTGGGGCGGTAGCGGAAACAATGCATGGCCAAATTGTGTCAGACCCGCAAATTCGCATGCCTGACATGATGCGATAGCCCTTCTGCTTTGTTCGCGGATGCAGCATATACAAACCCGACGCGGCGGTGACGTCGCGCCTCAGACATCCCCTCTGAGTTTTCTGTGCGCCCTCCCCTCCCCATCAGGCGCACAGACATCGCGCCGGGTCCCGTCTCCTCCCCTTAAGGACCCGGCGCCATCTTCTTCGGGCTACCCCGCCCGCAAAATACCTTCCAAACCCCGGTCCCGCGTGGACCGGGGTTTTTTCTGGTTCCGGCCTTGGCATGGTCAGCGCCCTCCTATATATCGATATTACTGGATATTTGGAGATATGAATGCTGTACGAGCAGCTGAATGCGCAATGCCAGTGTGTGCCCATTGGAGCCGACGCGTGGCTCTCCGCACCCCAAGCCTTGTTTCTGCCACGGCAGACGCGAGATGAGCTTGTAGAGGCGACCGGGCAGATCAGTGCAGCCCTGCATCACCTGCGCCCTCGGACGGCCGCAACTGAACTGGCGGGTATCTTCAACAGTTTCGACTTTCACATCACACCGGAGGGGCCTCGCCTGATCGAGATCAATGTCAATGCCGGCGGCGCGTTCCTGCAGCCCGGCATTGCCGCGTCGGTTCCGGCAACACTGCCGAATTGCCCCTACGCGCTGAGCCGAGAGCCCGAATTCAATCCGGTCGACACGCTGTTGGCGGCGTGGCACCGCCATCGGGGAAACGAGCTACCGCAGCGGATCGCAGTCATCGACGACGCGCCTGAGCAGCAGCCGCTGTATCCGGACATGCAACTGGCCCAACAGGCGTTATGGCAGCGGGGCGTCGACTGCGACATTCTCGATCCGACCACACTTCGCCTCGAACAGGGGCGGCTGTTCGGGCCGTCCGGGCCCATCGATATGGTCTACAACCGTCTCACGGACTTTTCCCTGACCGAGCCACGCCACGCCGTGCTTCTGCACGCCGATCGTGCCGGCACAGCCCTGATCGCGCCCAATCCGCGGGTCTGGCAGGCCTATGCCGACAAGGCGCTACTCGTCGATCTGGCAGATCTGGATCCATGCCCGGCAGCCATCCTGCCCGCCAAACATGTCACCCCGGCCTGCGCCGAGCAGCTCTGGCAGACGCGGCGATCCTGGGTGTTCAAGCCCTTGCAGGGCCATGGCTCGAAAGGCGTCTATCGGGGCGACAAGCTGACCCGTCGCAAATGGCAGGACATCATGGCCGGGGGGTATGTGGCGCAGTCTCTGGCCCGACCGGGCCAGCGCACGATCCTGACGGCTGAAGGCCAAAAAGTCCTCAAGAGCGATATCCGTGTCTGGACACATGGCAGCGAGCCCTTGCACATCGCAGCGCGCCTGTTTTCCGGTCAGGTCACCAGCCTGCGGGGGGAGACGGCCGGCTTCGCACCGATTTATTGGGTCGAGACCCCCATGGAGGCCGAGTTTGTCCATTTCTGCTGATCCGCTCCCCGCGGCAGACATCGACAGATTGTCCGCGCAGATGGCGGCCCTGGGGCATCCCGCCCGCCTGAGGGTCTATCGCGCCGTGCTGCGCGCCGGGGAACGCGGATGCCCCGTTGGCAGCATCCAGACCGAGCTGGGATTGGCCCAGTCGACCCTTTCATTCCACCTGCACAGACTGGTCGAATCCGGCCTCATCCGCCAACAGCGTCGCGGCCGCTCTCTCCTGTGCGTGTGTGAATTTCCAGCGATGGAGCGGATCGTAAGCTTTCTGCGTTCCGAGTGTTGCCGCCGCGACTAGAACGGTTTGGGGACGCGCACTCTTGGTCTAGCCGATCGTCGAGCGCAGCATCCAGGCCGTCTTTTCGTGTTCGGTCAGGCGCGGGGTCAGCACGTCGGCGGTGGCTTCATCGCCGTGCTCGCTGGCCAGGGCCAGGGCCTTGCGGATCGAGGCCACCACGGTTTCGTGGCCCTTCAGCAGGTCGGCCAGCATGTCATTGGCGTCCTTCGCATCACCGCCCGACTTGATCGAGGCAGCCGCCTCCATCTCGCCATAGGAGCGCGGTGCGACCACGCCCAGCGCGCGGATCCGCTCGGCGATCACGTCGGTCGCGGCCCACAGCTCGTTGTACTGCAGCTCGAACAGGGCGTGCAGATCGTGAAAGCGCGGACCCGTGACATTCCAGTGATAGACATGGGTTTTGAAATAGAGCGCGTAAGTGTCCGCCAGGACAGCCGTGACAGCTTTCGCCATGGTTTCGCGCTGGACGTCCGACAGACCCATATTGATGCTCATAAATCTCTCCATTTGCAGTTCGCGTGCGGCCGGGCCGCGGCGTTGCGAGATATATGGGACCGCAATATCCATAATTCAAATCAGGAATTATTGGATCCGGTATAGAGACGATTTATAGACGCACGACCTAGCGCAGGGCCGCACAGAAGCGCTGGATCCGCACCCCGGCCTCTTTCAGGGTTTCGTCATCCGTGGCGTAGGAAATCCGGAAGCCCGGTTCCAGGCCGAAGGCGACACCCGGCACCACCGCCACGGCTTCCGCCTCCAGCAGGGCCGCACAGAAATCCGTGTCATTGGAGATTTTTGTGCCGTTCGGCGCTGTCTTTCCGATCGTGCCGGTGCAGTCGGCGAAGACGTAGAACGCCCCTTCCGGCGTCGGCGCGACCAGGCCTTTAGCGCCATTGACCGCGTCCAGCACCAGATCGCGCCGGCGCAGGAAGGCGGCATTGCGGGCCTCCAGGAAGCTGTGGTCACCGTTGAGGGCTTCCACGGACGCCCACTGGCTGATCGAGCACGGGTTCGAGGTCGTCTGGGAGGCCACCTTGCCCATTTCCTTGATCAGCGCCTGCGGTCCGGCCGCATAGCCGATGCGCCAGCCGGTCATGGAATAGGCCTTGGAGACGCCATTCATGGTCAGCGTGCGCTCATAAAGTTCGGGCTCGACCTGGGCGATGGTGGCAAACTCATAGCCGTCATAGACGATGTGCTCATACATGTCGTCGGTCATCACCCAGACATGCGGGTGCCGGAGCAGAACTTCGGCCAGGGCCTTCAGCTCGGCGGCTGAATAGCCCACACCGGTCGGGTTGGAGGGCGAGTTGAGGATCAGCCAGCGCGATTTCGGCGTGATCGCCGCCTCCAGCTGCTCCGGCGTGATCTTGAACTTGCTCTCGATCCCGGCCCGGATCGGCACGGGCGTGCCGCCGACCAGGTTCACCATTTCCGGATAGCTCACCCAGTAGGGCGCCGGGATGATCACCTCATCGCCCGGGTTCACGCTGGCCAGAAGCGCATTGTAGATCACCGGCTTGCCGCCGGTGGAGACATGCACTTGGGCCGCCGTGTACGCCAGACCATTGTCGCGGCGGAATTTCTTGACGATGGCGTCCTTGAGTTCCGGAATGCCGTCGACGGCGGTGTACTTGGTCTCGCCGCGGCGGATCGCCTCGATCGCCGCCGCCTTGATGTGATCCGGTGTGTCGAAATCCGGCTCGCCCGCCCCCAGCGAGATCACGTCCACACCTTTCATCTTCAGCTCGCGGGCCTTCTGGGTGACAGCAAGCGTGGCCGAGGGCTGAACGCGCTGCAGCGCGGTCGAGGGCGTGAAAGTCATGATCAGTGTCCGGTGGATGGTGTCAGCGAAGTGGGCAACGCTAATCGGCACCGCACGCACTGCCAATCCCCCGCTTGGCATCATTTCCCGATTTGGACGGTGTCTCCCGCGGCGACCTGCCGTATTCCGGTCGGATCCTGACCGGTTCCAGCCCCCGCACACCGCCCGCCACGATCACGGCCATGAACAGCCCCGGGGCCCGTCGGCTGCGTCGATCGACTGGCCTGTTTGTGAACGCACACAGGGCTCCCGCCAGGATGATACAGGCAATTCGGACCACCAAAGGCTCGGTGCACGAGACACGGACACGCCATCAGGCGCCCTTCAAATTCGCCCCGGACAGGCCACTCCAGCTATGCAAGATCGCCCCGGCACGCTCGCAAAATTGCATGGCTGACTTGCCTGGTCGCATCAAACCCGACGCAGCGCCCGGGCTGCGACGGGTTTGAGACATTCTCCGCGAGCCCGTGGCGTCCTCAATTCGGGGTCGCAGGATAGTTCATCCGCATGAGCAGCTCGACATAGCCCAGTCTTTGTTCACCACCGTGCCACTGTTCCTCCTGCGTAATCCCGCAGGTGTTGCCGCCGTAGAATTCCGGCGGATTGTCTTCGTCCAGATAGTTCATGACGGCATAGCGCATGTAGTCCGGGCCAAATTCCACCAACAGGAACTTGCCGACAGGATACTTGTCACCGTTCGCGTCCTCATTGACGCTGATCACGCCGCCGCTGCGAAAGAAGGGAATGTCCGTTCCATACACATTGTCGTATTGCGGCGCATTGTGATGATCGCGGACCATGCGCCCATAGTCTTGGTGGATGTGACCGGCGAACAGGGCAACCACATTCTGCCCGGCAATAGCATCAAGGAATTGCTGATTGTCCTGATGCATGTGCTCACCATAGTCGTGGAAGTTCAGGACGATGTTCTGGCCACGATCGGTGGCCTGTTGCAGGTCCGTCCTGAGCCAGTCGATCGACGACGAAATATCGATCTCGCTGGCCGCATAGGTGGGATAGTTGTGGAGCTGCACGAAATGTACCGGCCCCAGGTCAAACGAATAGGCGAGACTGTCGGGATCCCAGGCCGGCGTTCCGTCATCGTAGAGCGTGATCAGGTCCCGGTTGAAATAGTAGACATCCTCGCCTGTCACCGTGTCGCGGATGTATTGCACGGCCCGCTCGGCGCACTCGCTGGACCCATTGCCCCAGGTGAAGGGATTGGCCGTCGTGCAATGGTCTGAGCCGACATTGTTGGCATAGTCGTGATTGCCCAGCCCCGGCAGGATCAGATAGTCGGCGCTGCGGTGGTACCAGCTCTCATAGCTCTCCACCTCGTCGGAATGGAAATTCTCTGTCAGATCGCCATTGATGATGATGGCAGCGGGCTGCTGGATGGCCCCTCCACCCGTACAGCTTGGCCATTGCCCGCCATTGGCCCGGGTCACAGCGTTGATCGCCGTGATCGAGCGCTCGTTCAGGGACACATTGAGATCATCATCGCCCCAATAGGGCTGGCCATCGGATATGATCACCATGGTCACCGTTTCGCTGGCCCGATCAGCGGAAACCAGCGCCCGCAGCTCGTCACTGCTGGACCGGCCATAGACATAGTCGGCAAAGCCGTCCGAGTTTATGTCGGCGAACCATTGCGCCAGGCCATCATCGGCCACGCCATGCCGGCGCGTGGCAAATTTGTGATCGGGCCCGAAACCGGACCCCGTGCTGAACATCACCCAATAGTCCCGGGTGTTGCTGTCATTGTAGACGTAGTCGGCCAGTCCATCGCCGTTCATATCGACCAGCCACTGGCCGTCACCATCAAAACCGACGCCGTGAACGCGGGTGCCCCAATTGCTGTCCGCCTCGAAACCGCTGCCGGTGCTCAGCATGACGTGATAGTCGCGGGTACCGTCGGCGTTGTAGACCAGATCGGCCCGGCCATCGCCATTCATGTCGGCCAGCCATTGGCCTTCACTGGAAAAACCGACTGCCTCGCTGCGGCTGCCCCACAGCACTTCATCCTCGAAGCCTGTACCGTTCGAGACCATCACGTAGTAATTATTGGTGTTGCTGTCATTGTAGACATAATCGGCCTGCCCATCGCCGGTCACATCGACGACCCATTGGGCATAATTGGCTTCAACACCGTGTTCGCGGGTCCCCCACAGCGTATCGCTGTCAAAGCCGGAGCCGTTCGACAGCATCACCCGATAATCGCGAGTGCTGCTGTCATTGTAGATGTAGTCCGCACGACCATCGCCATTCAGATCGGCAAACCATTGCCCCGCGCCATCAAAGCCGACACCGTGATCACGCGTGCCCCAATTGGTGTCGGTGCCAAAGCGCGTGCCGGTCGACAGCATCACGCGATAGTCCCGCGTATTGCTGTCATTGTAGACATAGTCAGCCCGGCCATCACCGTCGAGATCGGCCAGCCATTGGCCTTCCCCGTCAAACCCGACCCCATGTTCACGCGTCCCCCAGTCCGTGTCGCTGCCAAGGGTTCCGTCGCCCCGATTCAGCAACACGTTGTAATCGCGTGTTCCTTCATCATTGTAGACATAGTCGAGCCGGCCATCGCCATTGACGTCCGCCGTCATGGTCTGGCCTTCGCCATCAAACCCGACATCGTGGGCACGTGTGCCAATGGTGTGGTCCTTGCCCCAATAGGGACCGGTCCGTTGGGCGGACACGGGCGCGGTCAGTGCGAGCGCGCAAACGGAACTGAGAATCCAAACACGACGAACCACCATAGCCAGCCTCCAAGGATCATGCTTCGAGCAGGCCGAGTGAAACACACGCGTTAAGATTTGTTAAGAGTATAATGCTATTTTAACGTGCTAATCCAGGCAGCCGTGGCAGGCAGGCCAGCGAGCCGGTCAGTGCACCAGGTCGGGAAATTCCACGCTGCGGTTGTAGTTCCTGACGAGTTCGATCATGCGCTCGAACTCCAGCCCGGCACGCGCCTTCAGCACATAACCGGCGATCATCTGGTCATAGGCCGCCATCCGGTCAGCTTCAGCATTCGAGGTCGTCAGCACGAACACGATACTGCGCCGCAGTTTGGCGTCGGACCGCATTTCGCGCAGAAATTCGATCCCGTTCATGCGTGGCATATTGAGGTCGAGCAGGATCAGAAAAGGCCCCTTGATCGGCTCCTGGCCCGCCTCTCCGCGAAGGATGGCCAGGGCTTCCTCGCCGTCACGGGCGGTGCGAACCGGATTGTCCAGCCCCATCTCCTCGACGCTGCGCTCCATGGTCTCGCGGTCCACCTCGTCATCATCGACGACGAAGAAGGTGACGGGGCGGTTCCGGGTCTCAGACATGATGGTGTCTATACTCACTGCTCACCTCTTTGGGCCAGGTCACCACAAATGCACTGCCACGGCGCACCGCCGGATCGGATTCGATCCGGATCGATCCTCCCACCTGGGCCAGGACCTTGCGGACGATCGCCAGACCGATACCGCTCGCTTCCAGCTCGTCTCGCGGACGCAGGGTCTGGAAAATCTCGAAGATGCGCTCCTGATGCGCAGGCTCGATCCCCGGCCCGTCATCCGTCACACTCAGGACCACCGCATCCGCCGTCTCGAAAATGTCGATGCTGATCCGGCCAGCCTCGAGGTCATGATGCTTTGCGGCATTCGACAGCAGGTTCAGCACCACGGCATCAAACTGCCCCCGCACAGCGTTCAGCGAGACATCGCCGGCACTGATTTCCACCTTCACTGACGCTGGCAGGTCAGCCAGTTCCACCACGGTCTCGACCGCACGGCGGACATCGAACCGTTCAGACGCCTGGGACTGGTTGGATATGCGGGAATAGCTCAACAGCGCATCCAGCAGGTCCTGCAGACGCTCCACGCGGGTATCCAGCTGGCTGAGATATCGCTGCGTGCGCGGATCCGCATCCTCCTCCAGGTCCTTGCGAAGCCAGCGTGCAAGCTGCCGGATGCCCCGCAAGGGCGCCTTCAGGTCATGCGAGGCGACATGGGCGAACTTGTCCAGCTCCCGAACGGCTTGCCGCAACTCCTCATTGGCTTCCCTCAGGGTCTCGGTCTGTCGTGCTTCATGCACATAATGCACGGCGACACCGATCAGCAGGGTGATGACAAGGCCGATACCCAGAACGATCTCGGGCAGCGCCGTGCGCGCGACGTGGGGCGCGATCGGGCTGAGCAGGGCCACACGTTCCGTTTCATACTGCGAGAGGGCCAGCCAGATGCCCGCCAAAAGGGTCAGTGAGGAGACGATAGAGGGCGCGATCAGGGACCAGGATCGCGATCGGCCCTGCTGCGCCTCGAGCCGCCAGGCCTTCACCACCGCACCCGCTCCGAACAGCAGGAAACCGGCTGAGGTGTGAACAGCCATTCGCGTGTACTCGCTCCAGCCGAACAGGGCTTCGATGCCGGCTGCATAGCCAACAAGTGACAGCACCGCCAGGCCGACAACGCCCGGACTGAGGACCAGCAAGGCGCTCATCGCGATCGGCCGGCGGACCGATGCCACGGCACAGGCGAGAAAGGCCGCACACACCAGAAAGGCAAAGGCCGTGTTCGGCGCCATGCGGCCGGGATGCGAGGTTTCCACGGTTGTGAAGTGTTCGACGAAGACCTCATCCAGCCCCAGCGACAGGCCCGTTGCATACTGCACCAGGGTCAGGCCGGCGATCAGGGCGATGGCCGCAGCTGCCGCCAGCACCAGTGCCGGTCGCCGCAAGGCCAGCGCTCCCAGTCCTGCGCCGCACAGCACGAAGCCGAGTGCGGTATTGAACTGCATGGGTGTGAAGTCCGGAGAAACCTGCACGATCGCAGGAACGCGCAGCCACCATCCGACCATGACCAGTCCGCCCAGCAAAACCAGGCTGGCAGCCACAGCACGCACGGTGACCGCAGACAACCGCTCGGCGCTGCCAAACCCTTGCCACGCCTTCTCCAGGAGGGCGGACGGCAGGTCATCCGGGGCAAGTCTTGCGGTCATCACGAATCCGGTCGCGAGCAGGCGGTCGTCCAATTTACTCCGCGATTCCAATGCAGACCAGCACTGATTGCAAAACGCCGCCAAACGTGATGCGCATCACACTTCACGCCGCCGCCCCGCAATGGCCCAGATTTTTCCCGCTCTGGCCGCATTCCCGCCGCGTCACATCCCCGATTGCGTTCCAGCGTGACAGCGGACAGGGACGCCGGTCGCTTCTCATCCTCGCAGGAGGGGCGGCCGGCACATCAAGGGGAGTATCAAGCGATGGCCGCAGCCCGCTCACACCGTTCAACCGGCGGACAGGGCGGTTTCGCCCTGATGCTCGCCCTCGCCGCCTTCACGGTTTCACTCTTTCTCTGGTCGGAGGCCCGCGCCGAGACCCGCGACCCGGCCGAACCGGCACGGCCCGACGGTCTGGTCCGGCTGTCCGAGATCGAGGAAGGCGCCCTGCTGATCCGCACGGTCGAGGCCGGGCTCTATGTCCCCGCCCCCATGGTCGCCACCGACATCGCGCTGGACATCGCCGGCCCGGTCGTCCGCGCCACCATCACCCAGCGCTTCGAGAACCCCTCCGATGCCTGGGTCGAGGGCACTTATGTCTTTCCCCTGCCGACCAATGCCGGTGTCGACCGGCTGCGCATGCAGATCGGCGACCGCTTCATCGAAGGCGAGATTCATGAACGCCGCGAAGCCCGCCGCGTCTATGAACAGGCGCGCGCCGCCGGCCAGCGCGCCAGCCTGCTGGAGCAGGAACGTCCGAACATGTTCACCACCTCGGTGGCCAATATCGGTCCGGGCGAGACCATCATCGTCCAGTTTGAATACCAGGACACCGCCCGCCTCAATGACGGCACCTTTGAGATCCGCGTCCCGCTCGGCCTCACCCCGCGCTACATCCCGCAGGGCGAAGACCTTCTCCTGGCCCGCTTCGACGGGCTGGCCGATCAGCGCGTACCCGACGCCCACTGCATCACCCCGCCGATCATGGCCCCGGACGGCGAACCGGCTGAAGGCCTGCGCCTGCCCGTGACGATCTCCGCCGAGCTGCGTCCCGGCTTCCGGCCAGGTCCTGTTGCCAGCCTCCATCACGCCACCCTGGTCGACCGCTCTGCGCCGGACGTCGTCCGCGTCGAACTGGCCGATGGCCCCATCCCCGCCAATCGCGATTTCGTGCTCACCTGGCGTCCCGCCAACGAACAGGTCCCGTCCGCCGCCCTCTTCACCGAGACCTGGAACGGCGAGACCTATCTGCTCGCCCAGGTCCTGCCGCCGGCGCAAATGGGCGCCGATGCGCCGCGCCGTGATCGCGAGACCATCTTTGTCATCGACAATTCCGGTTCCATGGCCGGCACTTCCATGCGCCAGGCCCGCAACGCCCTCGTCTCGGCGCTGGAACGCCTGGAGCCCGGCGACCGCTTCAACGTCATCCGTTTCGACAACACGATGGACCAGGTCTTCCCGACCGCCGTCGAGGCCAATCCGGCGAATGTCGCCCGTGCCCTGCGTTTTGCCCGCGGTCTGGACGCGGAAGGCGGCACCAACATGCTGCCGGCCATGCGGGCCGCCCTGGTCGACCACCATCCGGATGACGAGACCCGCGTCCGCCAGGTCGTCTTCCTCACCGACGGGGCGATCGGAAACGAGGCCGAACTCTTCCGCGCCATCCACCAGGATCTGGGCCGTTCGCGCCTCTTCCCGGTTGGCATCGGTTCGGCACCCAATACCTATTTCATGGAGCGCGCCGCCCGCGTCGGCCGTGGCACCTTCACCCATATCGGCGATGTTTCCGAGGTCGAGGCGAAGATGGACGCCCTCTTCACCGCCCTGGAACGCCCGGTGATGACCCACCTGGACGCGCTCTTCCCGCAAGACGCCCTGACCGAGATCTGGCCCGCCCCACTGCCCGATCTCTATTATGGCGAACCGGTCCTCCTCACCGCCCGCCTCGGCGCGCCGGACGGCCAGATGATCCTGGAAGGTCGGCTCGCCGGTGATGTCTGGTCCCAGCCGCTGTCGCTCGACCAGGCTACACCGGCGTCCGGCATCGCCGCGCTGTGGGCCCGCAACCGCATCCGCGCCCTGGAAGAGACCCGTTTCACCGGTGCCGATGCCGCCACCATCGATGCCGCCGTGCTGCAGACTGCACTCGATTTCAGCCTCGTCAGCCGGCTGACCAGCCTGGTCGCGGTCGATGTCACCCCGGCCCGCCCTGTGGGCGAAGACCTCGTCGCCCGCGACGTGCCGCAGATGATCCCCCAGGGCTGGGACTTCAACGCCGTGACCGGCGAGCCGCGCAACCAGCCGGTCCAGCACGCGGCGCTCGACCGTGCGCTGCTCGACCGGCTCGCCGTTTCCGCACCGCCGGGCACACCGGACGCGGCCGAGAACAGCGATGGCCTCGCCTTGCCCGCCACCGCCACCCCGCGCGAGCTGATGATGATCGCCGGTGCCCTCCTGATGCTGCTGGGCTTCCTCTGGCTCTTGATGAACCGGGAGCGCCGCTTGTGGTGAGCCTGCCCGTCCTCGCTCGCGGCACAGCCCTGGCCGTGCTCGCGACCGGAAGCCTCCTCCTTGCCTCGGGAGCCTGGATGACTGTGAAAGCTGATATTGCGCAACGCCTGCTGGCGCACGCCTGGGCACGCGCAATCGACGGAGAGACCGCGCCAACACCATGGCCCTGGGCCGATACCTGGCCCGTGGCGCGGCTCTCCGTCCCGATTCTCGGCGAAAACGCCATCATCCTGGCCGAGGCGGGTGGCGAGGCCCTCGCCTTCGGTCCCGCCCTGCTCAATGCCTCCACACCACCCGGCACGCCCGGCGTCACCGTCATTGCCGCCCACCGCGACACCCATTTCCGCTTCCTGGAACGCGTGCGCGCCGGCCAAGTGATCGTGCTGGAGCAGCCGGCCGGTCCGCCGGTGGCCTATCGTGTCACCGGCACCGAGATCGTCGAAGCCAACCGCTCCGGCATCGAAACGGCGAACGGCCCCGACCGCCTCGCCCTCGTCACCTGCTGGCCCTTCGGCGCCGTCACCCCCGGCCCGCTGCGCTATGTGGTGTGGGCGGAGCGGGTGACACCGGTCTGATCATGACGTGATTTCAACTGGCCACACCGGCCCGTCTCCTTTAACGCTGTTGGCATCGTGACGGCGGGGGCCGAACGGGAGACCAGGTGTGGGCGATGCGTTGTGGACGCCCCCGGCCGAAGACCTGCGCCGTCAGCTGACCGCTGGCGCGCTGGCGATTGCCATCAATGCCGCCCTGATCGCCGGCCTCCTCTTCATCCCACGCGAGCTGCCCGCGCCGGCTGACACATCGGTGGTCAGCGTGGTGCTCGTCCCGCGCCCCGCACCCGCCGCCGAACCGGTCCCGCAGGAACCCGACCAGCCGGAGGTCGAGGCGCCCGCGCCTGAGCCCACGCCTGACGCCGAGCCTGAAGCGATCCCCGAACCGGAACCGGTTCCGGACGAAACACCGCCCCGCCCGACCGAGCGGGCCCAGGCCACCGGCACACCCGAAGACGAAGACGAGGACATCGCTCCGCCGACGGAGCAGGCTGCTGCAGCCCCCTCCCCGGGGGGTGGCTTTCCGCAGCTTGATTTCGGCGGAGATGCCCTGCCTTTCCCCGCCGGGCCGGGCTCGACGAGTTTTGTCACGCGCGAGATTTTCTGCCTCTCCTCCTCCGAGGCCAATCGCGATGCCGGCAATTGCCCCGACGGCGCGCTGGAAGACGGCCTGTCCATGCTGCGTTATGCCGACCCGGAGGAGATCGCCCGCGTCGAGGCCATGATGCAGATGCAGCTGAGCGGCGAAATCCAGGCCATCCTGTCCGCCCGCGCCTTTCCCGGCCGCGACCTGGCCGGCCAGTCCACCCTCGCCGACCCGTCCGCGCGCGCCACCTCCAGCGCCGACCAGATGCGCGACAGCCTGCCCGCCCTCGTCCCCGACCCGGCCTTCGGCGATTGAAGGCAGGCGGGCCGCGCCCTGCCGACGCAAGCGTCAGAGACGATTGACCCTGACGATGACCCGCGCTCCATTGCGCCCCATGAATTTCCTGTCCGACACCACCGCACCCGCACACCCGGCCCTGATCGAGGCCATCGCCGCCGCCAATACCGGCTTTGCCCCCAGCTATGGCGCCGATACCGTCTCGGCCCGGGTCGAGGCGCAGCTGAAAGCGATTTTCGAGACCGATCTCAAACTCCTGTTCGCGGTTTCGGGCACCGCTTCAAACGCGCTGGCCCTGTCTGTCCTGTGTCCGGCGCATGGCGCCATCCTGTGCCATGACGAGGCGCATATTCATCGCGACGAACGGGGCGCGCCGGAATTCTTCACCGGCGGCGGCAAGCTGATCCCGCTGCGCGGCGACCACGCCAAGATTGATCTGGCCGAACTCGACCGCGCCCTCGGCGAAATCCCCGAGGGCTTTGTCCACACCAGCCCGGTGCGCGTGCTCTCCCTGTCCAATCTCAGCGAAAGCGGTACCGCCTATTCGCCCGCCGACGTCGCCGAACGGGCCGGCCGG
Source organism: uncultured Maricaulis sp. (assembly GCA_965242785.1). Lineage (GTDB taxonomy): Bacteria > Pseudomonadota > Alphaproteobacteria > Caulobacterales > Maricaulaceae > Maricaulis. Next base: position 1,268,832 of record CBDETA010000004.1, on the reverse strand, counting down.
ATCAAGGATCGACCCGCCTTCGCCCACATGGACGGGGCCCGCTTTGCCAATGCCCTCGTCTCGCTCGACTGCAGCCCGGCCGAGCTGACCTGGAAGGCCGGCATCGATGTGCTCTGCCTCGGAGCCACCAAAAACGGCGCGCTCGGCGCCGAAGCCATCATCCTCTTCCCGTCCGTGATGGACCGGTTCGAGGAATTGCAGGCGCGCCAGAAGCGGGCCGGCCACATGGCCCCGAAAATGCGCTTCCTGGCCGCCCAGTTCGAAGCCTGGCTGTCCGACGATCTCTGGCTCGACCTCGCCCGCACCGCAAACGCCCGCGCCTCCGCCCTGGCCGACGGCCTGCGCTCGCTGGAGGGCGTGGACATCCTGCACCCGGTCGACGGCAATGAGGTCTTCGCCCGCCTGCCCGAAACGCTGGCCAGCCGCCTGCGCACCGCCGGCGCTGGCTTCTACACCTGGCCCGACGGTTCCGCCCGTTTCGTCACCGCCTGGTGCACAGAGGTCGCAGAAGTCGACGCCCTGATCGAAGCCGCGCACGGGTAGGCACCGGCGAGAATGCGCCACCTCCGCCGTACGCCCGCTCGGACCTTCATCCCGGACAACGCACAGCCCCGGGCCGTCATGCCGGCAGTCGGCAGTCGGCAGTCGGGTCGGGCGACACCCTGAAACATTACGCATCACGATCATCGCGCCCGGACGGCAACCCATGACAGCGCCGGCAAAGGATCGGCGCCACCGCCCCGACGGGCTGCCCCAAGCCCAGACCAACCAGGACTCCGGATCCAGCAGGTCCGCGCCGACGCGGCGGAACACCAGAAGCGCCCCCGGCCGCGGCGACTTGGTTACCATCCGGACGGCTCGGCGCCGACCAACCCTACTTCCCAGACCGGACCGATGATCAGGCATCACCCGGGTTCAGGCAGCCCCTCATGTCCGGCAATCCGGTCAAGCCCGTCATCCCAGTTCGCGCGACTGGACAGGCAGACATGCGCATCCGGACGCTGATCGAGCGTGCTGTCCAGACTGCCCGCCGGAACCAGCAACACCGCGCCGTCCATGTGCAGGCCGGGAAGCGCAGACCCGCACTGGCTGCAGAACTGCTTCTGATGCCGGGTACGGGGAAGCCGATACCGTGTCACGCTATCCTCACCGGACAACCAGCTCAGCCGGGCGGTTGCCGAGAACAGGTTGGCGGCATGCGCCGATCCGGTGTCCTTGCGGCAACGACTGCAATGGCACAGGAAAAAATGCTCGAACGCGCCAGAAACCTCAAACCTGACGGTGCCACACAGGCAGCTTCCGGAGTGCGTCTGCGTCATTGATCCATCCTTGTACGGGCACCCTGCGGCCGGCCCGATCACTTGCCCCGCCTGCGCCGGAGTCTCGGCACAGAAACTGTCCCGGCACGGGCCGGTTTGAACCCGGTGAACCCGGTGAGACTGCAAGCTTCCAAAGGGCCGACTGCCCCACAACCTGCCGCCCACTCTCGCCTTGCAGATGGCGTGGCCAGCGGGAATGCTGATTGTCAGAACCACATCATCCTGCTCAATAGACCGCACCTCCATTCGCGCACAACCGGCTCGCCGGGACGCCCGTCGCGCGACACCTCAAATCTGCGTCGATGTATTTTACTACTTGAGCATGAGGAACAAAACAAGTACATTCTTGGGGTGAAGGTCAGGAGGCAATGATGTCCACCAGTGTGCTGGAAGATGGGCCGGGAAGCGTGGGCATCCTGTTCGAACTCGATGCCATCCGTTTTGATCCCTATGGCCGGGTGCTGATTGCCGATCGGCCGGGAGCCCGGAGACTGCTGGACGTCCTTGCCGGCGCGGATGCGGTGGCCTGTTCGTCCGGCTGCGGTGCGCCACTGAGCTGTGACACGGCCCTGATCGCCCGCCATGACGTGGTCAAGCTGGGCCCCGACCTGCTCGTCAATAATCCCGATTTCGGCACCATCATCCGAAAGCGAAAGGCGGTCGGCATGCGCGAAACCGTGATCGTCTTCTCGGTGTACAAGCGCGTTGATGTGGCCGGCCTCTAGAACGGCTGATGTGACGGATCTCTGAGAGGGAGGAACCACGCAGGAACAGGCGGTCCCTGCCTAGCCGGCGGCGGCTTCCTCGTCCGTTGAGCGGCGCCAGGGGCCAGAGAAACGCGGATCCTGGCGACGACGGCGGTCCGGGCCGAAATAGGTTGAGGCCTTGATGAAGCGGCGCGGCCGCTCGATCAGGGCGGTGATCCGATGAAAGAGGTCGACCGGGCGGACAGGCTTGGCGAGGTACTCGTTGACCCCGGCATTGATCGCCTCGATCACCTTGGAGCGGTCTGTGTGGCCGGTGACCATGATGATGGGCAGGTATTTGTTGGCACTGTCCGACGCCGTGCGCACAAGACGGGTGAATTCAAGCCCGTTGAGATCGCCCAGCATGTAGTCGACCAGGGCAAAGTCCGGATTGACGTCGCGCATGGTCTCGAAGGCGTCAGCCGCATCGCGCACTTCCACGATCGTGCGCACGCCGAACCCCTGCAGGATGGTCCGCAGGATGGTCGACATGTGCGCATTGTCTTCCACGATAAGAACGCGGATGCGATCAAAGCTGCCGGACATGGGGTCTCGCGAGCTGCGACAAGTGAATCACTACCAGCCCCATCCTGCTGATTCCACCTTAACCAAGTCTTGACTCGGCTGGGGAGCGCCCGGCGAAAGCGCGGCCCGACCATTATTGGCGACTAAGGCGTTCCCGGCAGGTTCCAGGTCACGGCCAGCCACAGGCCCAGAACCGCCACCGCGATCTGCGCCACGGCCAGTACGCGCAGGGTGATCGACCCGCGTACCGCCCGCTCGGCGGCAGGACCGGGCCAGACCAGCGCCACCGCGCCGGCGATGGCGCTCAACAGAAGTCCGGGCACCACACCGGTCAACGCTCCCAGCCGGTCCAGAAACAGATCCTGCGGATCCATCTGCATCAGCATCCACACCGTGACCGCCAGGCCGGAGACCGGCAAGGCGGCGCTTAATGCCCAGATCCCGCGGCGCGCTCTGGACAACGGGCCCGCCAGCAACCAGCCCGCACTCACCCCCAGGCCGCCCACCAGAACCAGGCCGGCAAAGATGGCCTGGGCGCGAGGCGTCTCAAACCACGGCGCGCGCGAAAAGGCGCCGGCCCCCAGATACACAAGGGGCGGCTCGGCCTGCGTGCCGGGCTGCCAGGCGATGACACGTCCAGCGTCCGACTGCCAGCGGCAGCTTCCGTCCACGGACCGGTAAGTCGTGGCACCGGCCTGCAAGGCCGGGCCCGACAGGCGCAGATCCAGCCCGTCAAACAGGCTCGCAATCCGCCCCAGCGTCCGGCGCGGATAATTGGCCGGGCGGTAGAAGCCATTCACGGCGCCCTCCGGCAGATCGTCGCACACCGCGTCATCCACCAGATAGCGCGGATAAACCGCCGTCTCCGTGCTGGCATCGCCTTCCGGCAAACGCGCGTCCAGGATGAAATCGGTGAACCGGTTGACCAGCAGGGCGGCGTCGGACACCTGCGGCCCCGGTTCCATCAGGGCGTGATTGAGGCTGATGAAGAAGCCGAAATCCGCCTCGGGAATCCAATAGGCCCGGTTCACAAACCCCAGCCCGTTCCCGTCATGCCAAAGCGCCCGGTAGCCATGGTCAAACCGCTCTGACGGACCTAGGGCGCGGCCACGCGCGCCGGGATAGTGCGCCAGTTGCGGTGCCTGGAACTGCGTCCAGACCGGTTCAGGAAGCGCACTGTCCCCGGCCAGAGCCGCTTCGAGAAAGCGCGCCATGTCCCGCCCCGTTGTCCGCAGGGCGATGCCGGGGGGAAGGCGGACATGGTTGAACGGATAGGTCGCCATCACCTGCCCGTCCGCCATGCGATAACCGCGAGCCTGGGGCAAACCCGCGCCGTAGTCCTCGCGATCTGCGGCGAAGCTGGAAGCGTCCATGGCCAGTGGACCGAAGACGGACGCCTCCATGAAAGCCTCAAAGGACTGGCCGGTCTGCTCCTCCAGAACCGCGCCGAGAATGGCCAGAGGCCAGCTGCTATAGGCCACGGCTCGTCCGGGCGCCGCGACCGGCCCGGCATCCCGGCTGCGCAGCGTAGCCGCCAGATCCTGCCAGTCGGATCGGTCATAAGTGTGCAGGTCTTCGATGGAATCGTCGAAACCGGCTGTGTGCGTGAGATAATCGCGAAAGCTGGCGCGCGAAGCCGCCACGCGCGGCAGGTCCAGCGAGCCCAGATAGTCGGCAACCGGCGCGTCGATACTGATGCCCGCGGCCTCCAACCAGCGCAGGACGGCCAGCGACGTCATGAGTTTGGAGACCGACCCGGCGCGCACGATCGTGTCGGGCGTCATCGGCAGGCCATCCTCCAGGCGGGCCGTGCCATAGCCTTCCAGCAGAACCGTGTGCCCGGCCTCGACAATCACCACCACAACGCCGGGAATATCGTGCTCGGCCTGTTCGCGGGCGATGAAGTCCGCCACAGCCTCTCTCAGTGCTTCCGGGTTCGCCTGAGCGCCGGTTTGTGCCGCGGCCGACATGGCAAGGCAATCAACCAGGCTGGCGAGACAGGCGATCAGGCGGTACGCAAAAAACATCATCGGTCTCTTTCAGGTCTGCGGCCGCGGCCTACCGGGCATTCGGGGTCGTCAGATGCAGGTGCAGCATGCGCACCGTCACCGCGACCAGGCGCTCATCGGGGATCGAATGGTCCAGGGATTGCGGGTTGAGCACGGCTTCGCGCACGGCGTGGAAGGACAGCGCCAGCGCGTCGGCAAGGTCCGCCCGCGAACCGGTCAGTTCGGGAAATCGCACCAGCCGGTCCACCAGGCGGGCAAAGACCGGCGTCATCGCCCGCGTGCGGCCTGCGGCTGCGGCATCACCACTGCGGGCCCGCAGGATGACGGCGCGGGCCACACCGCGGCGCCGGGCATAAAAGTCCTGAAACCGTCTCACCAGGATCTCCAGGGCCGTCACCAGGTCCGGCGCGGCGACCAGCGCCTCTTCGATCTCATCGGCGGTGGCGAGCAACTCGGCCGTATAGCCTTCATCCAGATGGTCCAGCAGCGCGTCCTTGTCGGGAAAGCGCGCGTAGAAGCTTCCCACCGAAGCGGGAGCCGCCCGGCAGATGTCCTGGATCGTCACATCGGCCCACGCCGCCCGCTCCAGACAGGCCTGCGCCGCCCGGACGATGCGGTCCAGGGTCTCGCGGCTGCGCTGTTGTGTCGGCACCTGCATGGGCATTCCTGACTCTATCCAGAACTAGAATACTCATTCTAATTATGGAGTAAAGCCGCAATCGCTTCCAAGGTCACAGCGCCGCCAATCCGTGCTAGTCTGCCTGCCGTTGCGTAGCGTTCATCGTGTCAGGGACAGCAAGAAGGTCACCCGTCATGAACATCGCAGAACAGACGGTCCGCAATCTCATCCTCCGGGCCCGCGCCTATGACAGCAAGGAACAGATCGACGATTTCGAGCTGGAACGGGATCCCGACAGCTCGGAAACCGATGCGGTGGAAAATCTGACCACCGGCGATCTCGACCCGATCCGCTCGGAAATCGAGGACTGGGTGGAAAGCCTGGACGAGGAGGCGGAGGCCGAACTCGTCGCGCTCTACTGGATCGGCCGCGGCGATTATGACGGGCCGGACTTTCCCCAGGCCGTGCGCGAAGCCCGCGCCCGCCGTTCCGGCTCCACCGCCGAATACCTCCTGGGCGCGCCCATGCTGGGCGACTATCTGGAAATGGGCCTGGACGCCGTGATCGAGGCGGACGTCTACGACGAGGCGTAGGCACGGGGCGCGGCCGCAGGCTCTGATCACGAGGCACAAAGCGGCAAAGCTGCGCCCATCTTTCAACGCTCGCGCCGCAGGCGCAGCCGTCCCCATTCATCCCGAGGCGAAATCCCGGCAAGGGATCAATGAAGGGGCGTCGCGCGGGGCGCGACGTATTTCTACGGCCGACCTTTCAATCCGCTTCGACCTCAAACCGCACACGCTTTTTTCCCGGAAGCGCGCAGCGCTATCCGGAACCTCTCATTGGATGCGGCGAGCGAGGCCGTGGGTCAGGAGGTCCCGGCTCTCCGCCCGGCGGTTGCCGGGCTGCGGCCGGGAGAAATGTGCGCAGGCGGTCTGCTTCAGGGAAGCACTTTCAGCGCCAGGCGCTCTCGCGCCGGCGGTGGGGGCATTGCAGACGATCCTTTCGGGATGTCGGTATAGGCTTGGGTAGTCACTGTCCGTCCGGACCGTCTGCAACCCGGTGAAGCCGATTAAGACACGGTCCGGCCAGACCCGCGTCAGCGCCACCCGTCCCGTCACGCCTGTGCACAGCGGCAGCGGGAACGTGGGAGGATTGTACGGTGCCCGGCGGGGGTGGGGATAAGGTTTCGCGGCGCCTACTCAGGGAGAATAAGAAAAACACGTTTTGTTTCCGAGCCTTGAGGGCTCTTCAGGGCACCGATGCGAGGTTGCTTTCGCATGTTCAAGGCGTGGATAGCGGCGCATCTGGCGCGCCACTGGTGAGGGACATGGACCTTTGGTCCGTGTCCCGGCTGGGAGAACGGCTTTTCGGGACACGTACCGGAGGTACATGTCCCTCGTGACGGCGCTATCCGGGACCTTTGTTGGAAACAGCAAGAGAGGTGGTGGGTCGGGAGGTCCCGGCTCTCCGCCCGGCTTGGCCGGGCTGTGGCCGGGAGAAATGGGGATTGGGCTAGTGTATTCCCCCGATCACCCCGCAACCGGACCGAACCGTCCTTCCAGACCCTTCACCAGCGCCGCCTCGGCCGCATCCGGGGACAGCGCGCCGGCATAGCGGAATCCTTGGGAGAATTGGCAGCCGGCGGCTTTGAGCTGGGCGGCGGCGGCTTCGCTTTCCACGCCTTCGGCGACGACCTTCATGCCGAAATGGGTGGCCAGTTGGATGACGGATTTAACGACCGTGCCAGCGCTTTCATCGCCGCTCATGGCGCGCACGAAATAGCGGTCGATCTTGACGATGTCGAAGGGCAGCATGTCGAGGCGGGCGAGTGAGGAATAGCCGGTGCCGAAATCGTCGAGCGCAAGGGAAATGCCGGCGGCGGACAGGCGCTCCATGGCGGTCGCGGCGCGGTCCGGGTCGCGCATGATCTCGGTCTCGGCGATCTCCAGCTTGAAGGCGCCAGCGGGCAGTTCGGCTTCGCGGACCGCGGCGATCAGCTGGTCGCAGAAGGCCGGGTCGACGAGTTCGCTGACGGTGGCATTGGCGCTGACGAAGAGGCCGGCGGCAGCCGGGTGAGCCTTGCGCCAGGAGGAAAGGTCAGCGGCGGCGGTTTCGCGGACGCGGGTGGAGAGGCGCTCCAGGAGGTCGAGATCATCGGCCATGTCGAGGAATTCGTCGGGCGAGAGAACACCAACGCCGGGCCGGTCCCAGCGCGCCAGGGCCTCGAAGCCGGCCAGGCGGCCGGTGGCCAGGTCGATGATGGGCTGATACCAGGCCATCACCTCACCCGCCTCGAGCCCGTTGGCCAGGGCGTGTTCCTCGCTGATGCGATCAGCGGCATGCAGCGTGGTGCCGGCCGGGGTCATCAGGCCTTCCACGCGGGTCTCGGTGACGCGGCGGCCCATCAGGCGCAGATAGGCGAGATTGCCGCTGTCGCCGATCACGCGCAGGCGGATGTCGATCCGGTCGCCGGCCAGGGCCTTTTCCAGCCGGGACTGATCGGCCGGGCCCAGGCGGTTGAAGAAGGCCTGGCAGCCCATCTCGGCCTCGCCGAGATCGAAGGCCGCAATGTCGCCGGTCAGGCGCAGGCGGTCGGCGGCCATGTCACAGGCAAAGGCAACAGCGCCGGCGGCGCGGACCCCGGCTTCAAACCCGGCTTCGGTCATGGGCGCGGATCGCTGGCCAGGATGGCAAAGCGCTCATGGTCACGCCATTCCCCGGCGATGTTGAGATAGGCGCGGGCCAGGCCCTCATGCTGGAAGCCGACACCTTCCAGGAGGCGGCGCGAGGCCTTGTTGGCCGGCTGGCAGGCCGCCTCGACCCGGTGCAAGCGCAGCTCGTCAAAGGCGAAGGCCAGGACACGGCGCACGGCGGCGCGGGTGTGGCCATGGCGCACATAGGGGCTGCCGATCCAGTAGCCGATATCACCGCTCTGCAGCACGCCGCGGCGGACATTGTTGAGATTGCAGGCGCCCAGAAGGACATTGTCTCGGGCGCGCAGAACAAAGAAGGGATAACCGACACCGGCGGTGCGGTCGGCGTCATAGCGTTCTATGCGGCGGCGGAAGGCGCCCTTGGAGAGCTCATCGGCGGTCCAGGCAGGTTCCCAGGGTTCGGTGTGCGAGCGGCTGGCGCTGCGAAGGCGCGCCCAAGCGTCGTAATCCTCGTAGCGCGGCGCGCGCAGCCGCACGCCCTCGCCGATCAGCGTCTCGTCCCACGTGGTTTCGCGCCAGACTGCCACCGTTGCCACTCTCCTGTCCGGGCGGCTCATCAAGGCCGCCTTCTCTACATCATTTCAAGCGGTTTGGCCCGCCCCGTTTTAGCCGCCCGCCCTTGAGGTGGAGGGCGAGATAGACCCCGATCAGCGCCAACGCCAGCCCATACCAGGTGATCGCATAGCCGAAATGCCGCTCGGGCGGGGTCTGTGCCAGCGCCAGGGGCAAGCCTTCGTCAGCGCTCGCCCAGACCGGCAGGATGCGGTCTGTGGCGACGCCCAGGGCTTCGGCCATGGCGGCAGGATCCATACGGTACCACTGATTGGTATCCGCTTCGTTGCCGGAGGTGAAGAAGCCCGGCTGCGGCAGGGTTTCAATGCGCCAGGCCGAGGGGGTGCGGCGCGGGGCCGCCAGCAGGGGTTCGAACGCGGCCTCGACCAGCAGGTAGTGGTCTTCGCCGCTCCCGTCGCAGGCCGGCAGGCGGATCGCGCCCAGGCGGACCCAGCCGGCGACATCGCGCAGCTGGTAGTAGCGCAGGGTCGCGCCGGTGAGCGGAGCCGGACCGGTCACGCGCGGGCCAAAACTGCCTTCGAAGCCGGCACAGGCGGCCTCCCTGAAGCTGGTGACAGACGCGCGCGCCTCATAGGCGGCGATACGGTCGGCCTTCCACTGCATGCGCTGGACCTGCCAGGTGCCCAGGGTCAGCAACAGGGCCAGGGCTGGCAGGCTGAGCAGGGTGAGCAGGGGCAGCGGGCGGAAATGCAGCATGTCGACAGGCTCGCTTGGGGCGGAGCGCCACTAGTCGTCCAGCCGGGCTTCCTGGGCGTCGTGGCGGAATTGCAGGGCAAACAGCAGGCCCTTGATGGGCCGCAGGAATGCGATCGAAAGCACCGGAATGACGGGCAGCTGTATCAGCAAATGCCCCCACCAGGGCGGACGGAAGGCGACCTCGACCAGGAGGTAGAGCACGACCGCGAGAAATCCGACGATGAAGAGCACGAAGACCGAGGCCCCGTCGCCGACATCGGCAGATTCAAAATCGGCGCCGCACACATCACAGCGCGGCGCCAATCTGAGAAGTCCGTCGAACATGGCGCCCTCTCCGCAATCCGGGCAGCGTCCGGAGACGCCGGCCTGGAGAGGAGAGGGTCGGTCCATGCAGGGCGTCCGCCTAGCCGAAGACGACGTAGACGAAGGCGAACAGGAAGAGCCAGACCACGTCGACGAAGTGCCAGTACCAGGCGGCAGCTTCGAGGCCGAAATGCTTCTCCGGCGACATCTGACCCGCCAGGAGGCGGAACAGGCAGACCGCCAGGAAGATGGTACCGATCAGCACGTGGGCACCGTGGAAGCCCGTGGCCATGAAGAAGGTGGAACCATAGAGGTTGCCGCCATCGGCCATCGAGAAGGCAAAGTGGGCTTCAGAGTATTCATAGACCTGCAGGGCCGTGAAACAGGCGCCCAGGATGACCGTGAACAACAGGCCCAGCTTGGCACCCTTGCGGTCACCATGCTGCAGCGCGTGGTGCGCCCAGGTCACCGTGGTGCCCGACAGCAGCAGGATCAGCGTGTTCATCAGCGGAATGTGCCAGGGGTCGAAGGTCTCGACACCGGCCGGCGGCCAGGTGGCCAGGGCCGGATCCATGCGCACTTCGTGGAAGATGGCGTATTCGAAGAAGGCCCAGAACCACGCCACGAAGAACATCACTTCCGACGCGATGAACATGATCATGCCGTAGCGCAGGTGCAGGTCGACGACCGGGGTGTGGTCACCGGCGCGCGATTCCTTGATCACATCGCCCCACCAGCCAATCATCGTGTAGATGACGACCAGGAAGCCGAGGATGAGGCCGCCGAACTGGCCATCGGCATACATGAAGGCCAGCGCGTGATCCGCGCCGACCAGACCCTTCATGTTGCCGACCGCGCCAACGGCCAGCAGGAAGGCGCCCAGCGAGCCGACGAACGGCCACGGACTCGGGTCAACCAGATGGTAGTCGTGCTTAGCGGCGTGCCCAGCCATCGCGAATCTCCTGCGATATCAATCAGCCCTTTGCGCCCTGATACAGGGCGGGCTCAAAAGGTTCAATGCTAAGGCGCGGCATCTGCGGATGCCGCATCCCCTTCGGACTCAAAAAACGTGTAGGACAGCGTCATCGTGTGGACATCGTCCAGCCGGCTTTCCTCGTCGATCAGCGGGTCGACAAAGAACAGGACGGGCATCTGCACGGTTTCGCCGGGCTGCAGCGTCTGCTCGGTGAAGCAGAAGCATTCCAGCTTGGAAAAATAGGACGCGGCCTTGAACGGGGCGACGTTGAAGGTCGCCACACCGGTCACGGGCCGGTTGGAATTATTGGTCGCCGTGTAATAAGCCAGCGCCGTCTCGCCGACGCGCACCGTCATCGAGCGCTGCACCGGGCGGAAGTCCCAGCCCAGCTGCCGATTGGCATTGGCGTCGAACAGCACCGTCATCTCGCGGTCCAGGATCACCCCGGCCTCGCCGACGGCCACCGTGGTGGTGCCGCCATAGCCGGTGACCTGGCAGAACAGGTTGTAAAGCGGCACAGCCGCGAACGCCGCACCGACCATGGCGATGGCAGTGGTGCCGGCCATCAGGGCGACGCGGGTGTTCTTGTTTTGCGGCAGGCGGATCATCCGGCCGCTCCCGCCGCAATATTCTGGCTGAGCCGGACGACCGTGATCAGGAAAACCGCGACCATGAAGGCGACCAGGCCCAGCGCGATGTAGACATTGCGCTTCTTGCGGGCGGCCAGCTGCTCCGGCGTCAGCGCGACATGCTCGCCGGTGACGCGCCCTTCGCGGTGGGTGAAGCCGAAATTGTCGGCGCGGTCCTGCGCGGCCTGTTCGGCGTCGGTCGGGGTTTCGGTCTTGTCGGTCATGCGCCTACTCCGGGAATGGCCCAGAAAGCACCAAATCCGTGCTCGACGATCAATGCGGCAAAAAGCGCCGCCAGATAGCCGATCGAGAAGGCGAAGAGATCGCGGGCCGCCTTGTCGCCGGCACGGACGGCATAGAGTGCGCCCTCTTCCGCCGAGCCTGCCTCACCAGCGCGCGAATTGAAGACGCGCCAGGCCAGCAGCATGAACAACGCCCCGCCGCCGAGCGAGGTGGCCGCGTAGACGATGCCGCCCAGGCCGGTCAGCACCGGCGCCCCGGCAAACACGACCATGACGATCGAGTAGAGCAGGATCTGCAGGCGGGTCGACTTGGCGCCCTTGGCCACCGGCATCATCGGCACATTGGCGGCGGCATAGTCGCCGGACTTGTAGAGCGCCAGCGCCCAGGAGTGCGGCGGCGTCCACAGGAAGATGATCATGAACAGGATGAGCGCATCGAGCGAGATCGATCCGGTGGCCGCGACCCAGCCGATCATCGGCGGAAAGGCACCGGCGGCGCCGCCGATGACGATATTCTGCGGCGTGCGACGCTTGAGGATCATCGTGTAGATGACGGCGTAGAAGAAAATCGAGAAGGCCAAAAGGCCGGCGGCCAGATAGTTGCTGGCCAGCGCCATCAGCAGCACCGACAGCACGGCGGCGACAACACCGAAACCATAGGCATTGCTGACCGACACGGCCCCGCGCGGCACCGGGCGCAGGCGGGTGCGCTTCATGGTGGCGTCGATGTCGGCGTCATAGGCCATGTTCAGCGCCCCGGCGGCGCCGGCGCCCATGGCCAGGCACAGGATCGACATGAAGGCCAGGAAAGGGTCTGCATCGACCGGGGCCGCGACCAGACCGGAGAAGGCGGTGAAGACGACCAGCGTCATCACCCGCGGTTTCATCAGGTCGAAAAAGTCGCGGGGCGAGGCTGTCGAAACAGCCTCGCCCTCAGTGCGATTGACGCTGGATTGGGTCAGCGTATCCAAGGGTCCACCTACTTGATCTTCGGCAGCTCGGAGAACTGGTGGAAGGGCGGCGGAGAGGACAGCGTCCACTCGAGCGTGGTTGCACCCTCACCCCACGGATTCGCCTCGGCCTTGCGGCGGCGGATCATGGCGTCGAGCAGGACCAGCACGAAGAAGAACATGCCGACCAGCATCACCACATAGCCCCAGGACGAGACCTGGTTCCAGAAGGCGAAGGCGTCCGGATAGTCGACATAGCGACGCGGCATGCCCTGCAGGCCCAGGAAGTGCTGCGGGAAGAAGATGATGTTGGCACCGACGAAGAAGAACAGGAACTGCAGCCGTGCGAACAGCGAGTTGTACTTCACGCCGAAGATCTTCTCGAACCAGTAGTACCAGCCGGCGAAGATCGCGAAGACCGCGCCCAGCGACAGCACGTAGTGGAAGTGCGCGACGACGTAATAGGTGTCGTGCAGGGCCTGGTCGACGCCGGCATTGGCCAGCACCACGCCCGTCACACCGCCGACGGTGAACAGGAAGATGAAGCCGATCGCCCACATCATCGGGGTGCGGAAGGTGATCGAGCCGCCCCACATCGTCGCGATCCAGGAGAAGATCTTGATGCCCGTTGGCACCGCGATGACCATGGTGGCCGCGATGAAATAGGCCTTCAGATCAACCGGCATGCCGACCGTGTACATGTGGTGGGCCCACACGATGAAGCCGATGAAGCCGATCGCAACCATGGCGTAGGCCATCCCGAGATAGCCGAAGATCGGCTTGCGCGAGAAGGTCGACACGATGTGCGAGACAATGCCGAAGCCCGGCAGGATCAGGATGTAGACTTCCGGGTGACCGAAGAACCAGAACAGGTGCTGGTACATCACCGGATCGCCGCCACCGGCCGGATCGAAGAAGGCGGTGCCGAAATTGCGGTCCGTCAGCAGCATGGTCAGGGCGCCGGCCAGAACCGGCAGCGACAGCAGCAGCAGGAAGACGGTGACGAGCACGGACCACACGAAGAGCGGCATCTTGTGGATCGTCATGCCCGGGGCGCGCATGTTGAAGATGGTGGTGATGAAATTGATGGCACCCAGGATCGAGCTGACACCGGCGATGTGCAGCGACAGGATCAATAGGTCCATGGCCGGACCGTTATGGCCCGAGGTCGAGAGCGGCGGGTAGAGCACCCAGCCACCGCCGAAACCGATATCAGCACCCGCACCCGGCGCGAACATCGACATCACCGCGAGGATGAAGGCGAAGGGCAGCAGCCAGAACGAGATGTTGTTCATGCGCGGGAAGGCCATGTCCGGCGCGCCGATCATCAGCGGCACGAACCAGTTGCCGAACCCGCCGATCATCGCCGGCATGACCATGAAGAAGATCATGATCAGGCCGTGCATCGTCGTGGCAACGTTGAAATTGTGCTCATTGCCCCAGATGCCGTTGTTGAACACCTGGATGCCCGGCTCGGCCAGTTCCCAGCGGATCAGGCCGGACAGGCCGCCACCGATGATCCCCGCGAAGATCGCGAAGACCAGGTACATCGTGCCGATGTCCTTGTGGTTGGTGGACAGCACCCAGCGGCGCCAGTCCCACATGGACGGCGTGTGATCGTCGTGCGTAGCAGCGTCAGCAGACATGGTTCAGCCCACCCCTAGTCCAGTTGCGCCAGGCGCGTTTGCCGCGCGGCGGTGTAGTCAGCAATGATGGCATTGGCTTCGTCGGAGCCCGGACCGGCCTCGACCCAGCTGTCGAAGGTCGCCTGGTTCACCACATGCACTTCGATCGGCATGAAGGCGTGGCGGATACCGCACAGCTCCGAACACTGGCCATAATAGACGCCCTCTTCGGCGACCTGGAACCAGGTTTCATTGATGCGGCCCGGAATGGCATCCATCTTGGAACCGAAGGCCGGCATGGCCCAGTTGTGGATCACGTCGGCGGCGGTCACCTGCAGGCGGACCGTGGCACCGGCCGGCACGACCATCGGATAGTCGACGGACAGGTTGCGCAGCTGGCCTTCGGCGAGATCTTCCTCGGCGACCATAGTGGAGATGAATTCGGCCACTTCATGGTCCGGATACTCATAGCCCCAATACCACTGATAGCCGGTGGCCTTGATGGTGAAATCGGCTTCCGGGATCTCGTCCTGGAAATACAGGAGCGGGAAGGAGAAAACGGCGATCACGACCAGGATGAGCACCGGAACGGCGGTCCACACCACTTCGAGCAGCGTGTTGTGGCTGTTCTTGGACGGCGTCGGATTGGCCTTGCGGTTGTACCGGATCATGACCCAGATCAAGAGGCCCATCACGAACAGCGTGATCGGAATGATGATCCACAACAGGATGTCGTGGAAATCCCGGATACGCTCTGCGATCGGCGTCATCGCCGGCTGCAGGTTCAGCCCACCGTCGGTCGGCTGGCCGGGAGTGGCGAACGCGCCAGCAGCGGCTGTCGTCCAAAAGAGCGCGAGTGCGGTCAGGAATCGCATGGCTTCCCCAAACAAGTCAGGCATTAAGGTGGGGAATCCCCCCACCGATCGCGGCGGAATATAGAGCCCGTCTCCAGCCCTGTCAGGCCATCAACGGCATTTTTTGTACAGGCATTCGCACAAAACGGCAGCTCAAATCCCAACCAATTGAAAATACACACGTTCTACGGCGACCACGGAAAGTTGAACGCGCCAGATCGGCTCCGTGTGCTAGTGTGCGTTGATCTATACCGAGCCAAGGGAGCTTGTGATGCGTCCATTCGTCTCAGTCCTGTTCCTCGCCTCCGTGACCCTGTCTGCTCCGGCTGCAGCGCAGATCCATGTCGTCGGCCGATCCCCCGCAGCCGTCTGTTTTGAGCACGCAGTGGCCACCCGAACCGATCGCAGCGCCTTGCAGGATTGTGACGAGGCCCTGGAGTCACCAGTGCTTCTGCGTCGTGACCGCGCCGCCACCCACGTCAATCGCGGCATCATCCTGATGTATCGCGGCGATAGCGAGAGTGCCCTGGCTGCATATGACGCGGCCGAAGCCATGGGCGTGCAGGACCGCAGCTCGCTGGCCCTGAACCGCTCCAGCGCCCTGATCCGGCTTGACCGTTATACCGATGCCATCGCGCAGGCCGACCTGGTCATCGCGGCGAATGGCCGGCACGTCGCCGAGGCCTGGCTGAACCGGGGCATCGCCCACGAAGCCCAGGGCGATCTCCATGCCGCCTATGAGGCCTATATGGAAGCGCTGAATGCCCGGCCGGACTGGCATCTGGCGCAGCGGCAGGTGGCCCGCTTCACGGTGACCCGTTCAAGCTGACGCAGTCGCACGTGTTTTCTCCCGCAGCCGGCTCGACTATGTCATGATGACCGGGCCAATTGCGGAGCGTGCGCCATGTCAGATGAACCGATCAGCCAGTTTGAATTCGATGCCGACGACGTGGCTCCGGTCCTCGCCGACACGATGTCCGGCGCCGATGATGGCGAACTGTTCCTGGAAACCGCGGCCTCCGAGTCCCTGCTGTTCGATGATGGCCGTCTGAAATCCGCCAGTTTCGACAGCAATCGCGGCTTCGGCCTGCGCTGCGTCGCGGGCGAGGCCTTTGGCTATGCCCACTCTTCCGATCCGACCCTGGCCGCGGTGAAACGTGCCGCGGAAACGGCCGGTGCGGCCCGGCGCGGCCATACCGGCGTTCTGGCGCCGCCACCGCAGGGCACCAATCGCAAGCTCTATGACGCTGTCGATCCGGTCGCACACCCCGGCTTTGATACCAAGGTCAAGCTGCTGCAGGAGATCGACGCCTACTGCCGCACCAAGGATGCCAGCGTGGTGCAGGTCTCCACCTCGATTGCCGGATCCAAGCGGAATATCTCGATCATTCGCGCCGATGGCGACATGAAGACGGACATCCGCCCGCTGGTGCGGCTGAATGTGCAGGTCACGGTGGAGCGCGATGGCCGCCGCGAAACCGGTTCCGCCGGCGCGGGCGGACGTGCCGAGTTCGACCGCTGGATCACGCCGGACGCCTGGAAGCCGCTGGCCGACGAGGCGCTGCGCATTGCCCGGGTCAATCTGAATGCCGTCGATGCCCCGGCCGGAGTGTTCGATGTGGTGCTGGGACCGGGCTGGCCGGCCGTGCTGCTGCACGAAGCCGTCGGTCACGGCCTGGAGGGCGATTTCAACCGCAAGGGCACGTCCGCCTTTGCCGGCCGCATGGGCCAGCAGGTCGCCGCCAAGGGCGTCACCGTCATTGATGACGGCACGATGCCGGAACGCCGCGGCTCGCTGACCATTGATGATGAAGGCACGCCGACGGAACGCACCGTGCTGATCGAGGATGGCGTGCTGGTCGGCTACATGCAGGACCGCATGAATGCCCGCCTGATGGGTCACAAGCCCACCGGCAATGGACGCCGTGAAAGCTATGCCCACGCACCGATGCCGCGCATGACCAATACCTACATGCTGGCGGGCCAGCACAAGCGCGAGGAGATGGTCGAGAGCCTGAAGGACGGCATCTATGCCGTGAATTTCGGTGGCGGCCAGGTGGACATCACCTCGGGCAAGTTCGTGTTCCAGTGCACCGAGGCCTATCGGGTGCAGAACGGCAAGGTCGTCGCACCGGTGAAAGGGGCCACCCTGATCGGGGACGGCCCGACCGCCCTCACCCGGATCAACATGATCGGGGATGACTTTGAAATGGATCCCGGCGTCGGCATGTGCGGCAAGGGCGGCCAGGGCGTTCCTGTGGGTGTCGGCCAGCCCAGCCTGAAGATTTCCGGCCTGACAGTGGGCGGTGCCGGCGGTTGAGCACCGTTGTCATAACAGTCCCGTGATGCACCTTACCGATCCTTACATTGGATCAGTATCTGGCCTGTATTACTCCAGTGAATGAGGGGACTGGGCAGGCGTACATACAAGGGAAATCATGCGAGGGACAATCTACGGCGTGGTCGCAGGGGCCGCGGCAGCCGCAGTCATTGGTAACCCGTCCTGGGCTTTTCAGGACGACGCAGGGGCTGGGCCTGCGTACGTTACCGAAACGCAGTCCGGAATTGCGAGTTATGCACCGGGCTTCTTTGCCAACCACTCACCGGCGACCGCCCTGGACATGGTCCGGCGCGTCCCCGGCTTCTCCCTGTCCAATGGCGATACGGACCGCCGTGGCCTGGGGGACAGTTTCGGCAACCTTCTGATCAACGGCCGCCGGCCTTCCAACAAGTCCCTTTCGCTGGAGACGGTGCTGAGCCGGATTCCGGTGGACGATGTGGCCAGCGTGGAACTGATCCAGGAAGCGCTGCCGCAGTTCGAGATGCGCGGACACTCGCGACTGGTCAATGTGATCCTGCGCGAGGGCGCCGGTCGGTCCGGGGCGTGGACGGGGCGCCTGATGCTGTCGGACTCCGGCCGTGTCGGGACCCGGCACGAATTGTCCTACGCTTTCCCGGTCGGGTCCGCGGATTTTTCCTTCGGGATCGATACCGGCTTCTCCGGCAACCGGGTCCGGCGGCGCCAGGCCGGTTATGACGCCAATGGCGATCTGACTTTCACGTCCCGCGACAGCGATCAGCGCCAGTATGCGGAAGTTATTCCGACAGCGTCCGTGAACTGGACGATCGATGAAGATTCCAGCCTGCGCATGGACACACGCCTCTACGCCTGGACCTGGCGGCGCGGGCGTTATGCAGAATTCTTCGATCCGTCCGGCAATCCGGACCTGATCGAACAGAACCAGACCGACAATCACGGAGCGTCCTGGTCCGCCACCGCGACCTACAACCGCAACCTGACGGACACGATCTCGTCGGAAACCATCGCCCTGGCCAGCCGGGAGCGCTGGGAAGACGGTCCGGAGCCCTATGCGCTGTACGATGTGAACACCGGCTTTCTCGGTGCCACCATCATCGAATTCGAGGGACGGTATGAGGAAACGGCTTTCCGCCAGACCTTCAACTGGAACCCGAATGACCGGCACTCGCTGGAAGTGGGCGGCGAAACGGCAGTCAATTCGCGGGATGTGACGCTGGACCTGTTCGAGGATGACGGGACTTCGGTGACGCGGATCATGCTGCCTGTGGCCAACACCAAGGTGGAAGAAACGCGCAGCGAGATCTTCGCCAACCACGTCTGGACCATTTCGGACCGGCTGAGCCTGGAAAGCGGCCTTCGTTACGAGTTCTCCGAGATCGAGCAGACCGGGGATGCCAACCAGTCGCGCAGCTTCACCTATGCCAAGCCGTCGATCACGCTGAACTGGCGGCATGATGACCAGAACCGGATCCGCTTTACCGCGCGGCGGGATGTCGACCAGCTGGAATTTGGCAAGTTCGCCAGTTCGGTGGATGTGGCGGACAACAACTCCACCCTGGGCAATCCGGACTATGTGCCCCAGCGCACCTGGACGCTGGAAGCCGAGTGGGAGCGGCGCTTCGGCGAGGACGGCTCCTTCTCGCTGCAGGTCGGCTATGACTGGGTCGAGGACCTGGACGGCTGGGTCCCGATCACCACACCGAACGGCGTGTTTGATGCGCCGGGCAATATCGGCGATGGCACCAATTTCCGGGTCACCGGCAATCTCACCTCGCCGCTGGACCGGTTCGGCCTGTCCAATGCGGTGCTGGATGTGTTCCTGGAATACTATGGCACCAATGTCGAAGACCCGCTCACTGGCGTCGACCGGCCCTGGTCCGGCGTGCGGATGTGGGAATTCCGGCTGGACTACCGCCAGACCTTCCCGCAGCAGCAGATGGCGTGGGGTTTCGATTATTTCTGGCTGTCGGACGGTGAATCCTACCGCGCCCAGCGTTTTGAGGAATATGACAACACCGACGGCGATCTGGACGTTTATGTGGAAACCACCCGTTTCTTTGGCGCCACGATCCGTGCCGGCGTCGACGGGGTCTTCAACAATGGCGATGACCGCCGGCAGGTGATCTATGACGGCTCGCGCGCCAATGGCGTCGTGCTGGCAGAGGAATACCGCAATATCTCGATGGGCCAGACAATCTATCTGCGCATCACCGACACGTTCTGACGCGTTCGGGGCCCGGTTCGCCGGGCCCCGATTGCCGCCCCCGCCCGGGCGCAATAGACTCCGGGCGAAGACTTCGGCACCGGCGCCGCCAGACGCACCGGGCCCGCTCCAGCGAAGGGGCAGCTGGCAACACAGGGCCGGTCAACCGGCCGACCAATATCGTGGGAGCCAGACACATGACAGAGATCCGCTTCAACCCGCGTCCCAACGCCCTGTTGGACATGCGACGGGCGATCTTGGCCGCGACCATGATCGTGGCCGTCGGGACCGCGCCCTCGCAAGCCCTGTCCGACCCGGACATCGCCATGAACCGGGCACCCAGCGGGCATTACCTGGTTCCGGTGACGATCAATGGCGACGGACCGTATGAGTTCATCATCGACACAGGTGCCAGCCATACCGCCGTCGCCTCAGCCGTCGCCGAACGCTACGGTTTCGTTTCCGAGTGGGAGCATTATGACGAGGTCCAGGCGCTCACGACCCGTTTCGATGCGGAATTCTTCGACCTGCCCAATGTCGGCCACGCAGGCCGGGAGCCCGCAAGCCTGACCAGCGTCATCATCCCCGTCGAGGACGGGCACCCCATTCCCGTGGCCGGACTGTTGGGCGCCGACGCGATCGGATCACCCCGCTATGCACTGAACTTCGTCACCGGCACGCTGCAGCTGAATGCCGAACCTCCGCTCCGCATAGATGGCCGTGTCAATAGTTCCGGCCTGTTGATCGGCACCGTCGGAATGCGGCGGGATTTCAGGACGATCCACGTCATGCTGGACTCCGGAAGCGCACGGTCCATCGCCAATCGCGCGCTGGTGCGCATGGTTGGCAGCCGGCGCATGGGTCTGCGGCTGGGCACCGTGGCGGGGATTGACGGTCGCGAAGAGGAGGAAGTCGACACATTGCTGGTGCGCGACTTGCGGCTTGGCGCGCTTTGTTTTCCGGCCTTGCAAGCGCTGGAGGGCGAGCTCGACATCTTCCGCCATCTGGGCTGGCAGGACGAGCCGGCCATGATCATCGGCATGGATGTGCTGCAATTCGGCCGGGTGATCGTCGACCGCGAAGCCGGAGCCTTCGAGGTGGCTGCGGCGGGGGACCGGTTCAATTGCGGCTGACAAGCCCGGCGGGGTGAACAGAAAAGGCCGCGGAGATGTCTCCGCGGCCTTTGTCGTTTCAGCAGGGATGCTGTCAGCCCATCAGCGGGTCGGGTGCGCATCCTGGTCCGGGCCGGCCGCCTCGGCGGCACCGGCCACCGGCGCCTGGTCTACCGCCCGGCCATGCCCCAGATGCTTCAGCACGAAGCTGAACACACCCACAATGATGCCCAGGATGATGGCAAACCAGCCGATCGCCGAGAACACGGAGGCGTAGCTGTTGAGCGCAGCCGCCGGATCCAGCACCTGGCCCGCCACTGTCTCCGTCGCCGTGAAGGCCGCAATGATGCCGCCGACATACTGGGCGAAGGAGGAGGACAAGAACCAGCCGGCCATCATGAAGGACACCACCGCTGCCGGAGACAGTTTGGTGATCGCCGACAGGCCAACCGGGGAGAGACAGAGCTCACCCGTGGTGTGCAGGAGATAGGCACCGGCCAGGAAGACCAGCGGCACCCGGTAGCTGTCATCCGCAAAGGCGACACCCCACACCAGCAGCATGAAGCCCAGACCGACCTGGACCAGGGCCAGGGCGAATTTGAGCACGGTGTTGGGGTTTTTCTGCAGCTTGGCCAGGAAGGCCCACAAGGCTGCAAAGACCGGTGCGAAGATCAGGATGAATCCGGCATTGAAGGACTGCGTCTGCGACGCCGTCAGGCTCATCTCGATACTGATCGGCCCGAGCGTCCACATGGCGGCCTCAGCCACGGACAGGTCGGTATTGCGCGAGGCAAACAGGTTCATGGACGAACCGGCCTGCTCGAACAGGGCCCAGAACACGACGGAGGTGACGATCAGGAAGATCGCCAGGATGAGGCGCTGGGCCTCCACCGCGGTGCACTTGGTGACCATGTAGTAGATCATGTAGCCGATGAAGAGCAGGCCACCGATGATCAGCATGATGCCCAGGAGGTCCATGCCACCGAACATGACCGTGTGGGCCTGAACCATGAACCAGACAACCAGCACGCCGGCCACGCCCAGGAGGTAGATCAGACCTTCGCGCGAGAGCGGGCCGAAGACTTTCTGCTTCAGCTTTTCCGGCTCCGGCGGGTTGCCGACATGACCGATCAGGTTGGAACCCGGCAGGAAGAACAGCGCCCGGCCGCGTACGAAGACCAGCCAGCCGACCAGCATGCCGACACCGGCCAGGCCGAAGCCGGCCCACCAACCCACGGTCTCGCCAAGCAGGCCGCACAGGATGGCGGCCCAGAAGGAGCCCAGATTGATGCCGTAATAATAGAGGGTGAAACCGCCATCACGGCGCGGGTCATTCTCTTCATAGAGCTGACCGACGATCGAGGAGATGTTCGCCTTCAGGAAGCCCACGCCCATGATGATCAGGGCCAGA
The DNA here is from genome assembly GCA_965242785.1 of uncultured Maricaulis sp. Classification (GTDB taxonomy): domain Bacteria; phylum Pseudomonadota; class Alphaproteobacteria; order Caulobacterales; family Maricaulaceae; genus Maricaulis. Next base: position 1,247,006 of record CBDETA010000004.1, on the reverse strand, counting down.
GCGAGATAGAAGATGTTCACGAAGAAGCGGTCGCGCTCGACGATCTCGGTGGAGAAGCTGCCTGCAGCCAGCGTGCCCGGAAGGGACGCATCGGCGGGCAGGCCGTCGATCACCAGATCACCCTCGGCATTGGCCGAGAAATCATAGCTGGCGCCGTCGATCGAGATCTGCACTTCGCGTGCAGCGCCGCGGCCTTCCGCGATCAGCTCGTACTGGGCGCCGTCATAGATCAGCGCCTCGCGAGCCTGTTCACCCTCGATGCCCATGGTGAAGTGACCGGCCACCAGCAAGAGCGCACCAAAGGCAATGGCCTTGCGATTGCCGAGGTATTTGTCGGCCAGATAACCGCCGACCAGCGGCAGGAGATAGACCAGCGAGGTGTAGGCCCCGTACTGGGCGCTCGAGAAGGCGTCGTCGAACAGGAAGTGCTGCGTGAGATAGAAAATCAGCAGACCGCGCATGCCGTAGTAGGAAAAGCGCTCCCACATCTCGGCGAAGAAAAGGATGTGCAGCCCTTTCGGGTGTTTGCGCATCTCGAGGAACACCGGAATCGCCGTGGCAATCGTCACGATGATCCCGATGGCGACAACAAGATTGATAACCATGATCTCCCCAGTACCCGCCGGACGGCGGGCCTAATTTACCCTGGCGCGCAATTGACCACGCGGGGGAGACGCGCTCAAGCCTCGCGCGCGGCTGGCACGATGAACGGGCCACACAATTCGGTGTACGGACGGGCCGGTGCTAGAAGGCGCTTTCGGTGAAGACCGGCTCGATGGAGCCGTTCCAGGCCGTGTTGTAGCGCTCGATCAGGCATTCCGCGCGGGTCTGGCCGGACGCAGCGATCTCGTCGAGATCATCCAGGAACAGCGCCTCGTTCTCGCCATGCCCGTTGAGGCGGGCGCGGGCATTGAGGCCCGAGCGGGAAATGGCCAGCACCTGTTTGGCGATCTCCTGCACCGTGGTGTTGCGGAAGTGCGTCTTCAGGGCCGTGCGGGCCGTCTGTTCGCGCAGGGTGACGCGTTCCTCATGCGTCCAGTCCTTTACCAGCTCCCAGGCGGCATCCAGCGCCGCATCGTCATAGAGCAGTCCGACCCAGAAGGCCGGCAGCGCACACAGGCGGTTCCACGGTCCACTGTCGGCGCCGCGCATTTCCAGGAAGGTCTTCAGGCGCACTTCGGGGAAGGCGGTGGAGAGATGGTCTTCCCAGTCGCTCATCACCGGCTTCTGGCCCGGCAGGATGTCCAGCTTGCCGTCGAGGAAATCGCGGAAGGACTTGCCGGTGGCGTCCAGATACTTGCCGCCGCGCTTGACGAAATACATCGGCACATCCAGCGCCCAGTCGCGGTATTGCTCGAAGCCGAAGCCGTCCTCGAAGACGAAGGGCAGCATGCCGGTGCGGTCATTGTCGGTGTCGGTCCACACATGCGCCCGGAAGGAGAGGAAGCCGTTGAGACCGCCATCCTTGAAGGGCGAATTGGCAAACAGCGCCGTGGCGATGGGTTGCAGCGCCAGCGAGACCCGGAATTTCTTCGCCATGTCGGCTTCGGAGGCGAAGTCCAGATTGGTCTGAACGGTGCAGGAGCGGAACATCATCTGATGCCCCATCGTGCCCACCTTGGGCATGTAGGCCTTCATCAGCAGGTAGCGCGCCTTGGGCATCATCGGCGTTTCTTCCAGCGACCATTTCGGCGAGAAGCCCAAGCCGAGGAAGCCGGCCCCGATCTCGTCGGCAACCTCGCGCACTTCCTTGAGATGGCCATTCACCTCGCCGCAAGTCTGGTGGATGGTTTCCAGCGGCGCACCGGAGAGCTCGAACTGGCCGCCCGGCTCCAGGGTGATGGAGGCGCCCTCGCGCTTGAGCGCGATCAACTTGCCGTCCTCGCTGACCGGCTGCCAGCCGAAGCGTTGCAGGCCCTGAAGCATTTTCAGGACGCTGGGCCCGCCGCCATTGTCGTAGGGCAGTGGCGTGTGATCGCCGAGGGCAAAGCCGAATTTCTCGTGCTCGGTGCCGATGCGGAAGTTTTCGACCGGTTTGCAGCCGCTGGCGAAATAGGCCGTCAGCTGGTCCAGGCTTTCAATGGGAGCACCTTCGCCGCCCGGATTATACGTGCCGCTCATCGAACGCCCCGCTCTGCCCAAAAATGTCCGCAACAGATATGGGGGCGTTCGCACATCGACAAGGGGACGGGTGTGCTTTTGCCGATCACATGGGTGTCAGCGGGAGATGAGGGCTTGGTGCGGCTGGGCCGGCACAGAGGCTTGGGCCTGTGCCCCGCCAAAGGCGTGATCCAGGGTTTCCAGAACCGCATCCCGATCCAGTTGCGCTGCCATGGCTCGCAATTGGCCGAGCATGCCGAGGCGCTTTTGATAAACCTCCACCCACACGTGAGCCCCTTCCGCATCGGTCTTGCGAGCTTCGGCGAACAGCTTTGCAGCTTCAGCTTCCAGTTTCCGGATCTGCGCAACGATTTGGGCATTCTCCTGCCCCGGGCGCTCGAGCAGTGCCTTGACCTGTCCCACAAAGCTGGCGGAGATCGATTTGACTTCGTCGGCCATGCCTTCACCCAACGGCCAGTCCAACGTCAGCAAACTCTCCATTTGAGCGTAGATCGCCTCCTGCAGCCTGAGCCTGTGATGCCCGGCTGTTGGTCCGGTCAAGACGCGTTCGGCCGGCAATGTTCCTTGCCGATAGCGCACGAAGGTGTCGACGATGATCCTGGAGACATGCACGGCCCGCTCACCCCGCAAGCGCGTGGCCAGCATGGTGAAACCGTGCTCGGTATAGGCCCATGGCAGCTTGCGACGGCCACCATGGGATCTTGATATCACAAACTGTGATTTCAAGTTTTGCCATTCATCTTCAGTGAGTTCGAAGGCGTAGGCTTCGGGAAACCGATCCGCGTTCCGGCTTCGCTGCTGATTGATGGCGCTGGTTGAGCGCTCGAAAAAATCGGCGACGTCCGCGTCCAGGATGACGCGCTGGCCGCGCACCGAGTAGATCAGGTTTGGGCGAGAGACTGCAGCGTCAGATCAGAACGCTGGCATTCCATATTCCCTGTTGCATCTGGCATGGCCGAGCTCGCAGTCGCGCAAGCCTGCGATAATGGCGCAATCCGATATTCCCGTCAAAGTTGCACTCAAGAGGCTAACACCAATCCCCGCACGCGCTCTGCCACAGCACCATCGCCGCCATTGCGGCGGTTTCCGCGCGCAGGATGCGGGGGCCCAGCGTGACGGGGATGACGGAGGGATGATCGCGCAGGCGCTGGCGTTCCTCGGGCGAAAAGCCGCCTTCCGGGCCAATCAGGATGGCAGCCGGACCGACCTTGTGGTCAGCCAGGGCATCCGCCATGGGTCGCCCTCGCCCGCGGGCGCCGCCCCAAGGCTGATCGGTGTCGTCGCCGGCCTCGTCACAGAAGAACAGGGCCCGGCCTGTTTCCCAGCCGTCGAGCACCCTGTCGAGCTTGTCCAGTTCACCGAGCGCGGGCAGGTCGAGCCGCTCGGTCTGCTCGGCAGCTTCTTTGGCGATCAGCTGCAGGCGGTCCGGCTTGATGCGGTCGCTCTGGGTGCGGGCGGTGGAGACAGGCTGGATGCGCGCGGCGCCGAGTTCGGTGGCCTTCTCGACGATGAGGTCGGTTTTCTGGCGCTTCACCGGCGCGAACAGAAGCCAGAGGTCGAGCACGCCGATCTGCGGCCGGGTCTGCGCCACCGGCTCCAGGACGGCGCCCTTGCGGGAGGCATCGACAATGCGGGCCTGCCACTCGCCGTCACGACCATTGAACAGGCGGACGCTGTCGCCCTCGCCGCGCCGCATGACATTGACGAGATAGTGGGCGTCCTCGCGCGGCAGGGCGATGGCCTGGCCGACAAGGAGGTCCTGGGTGACGTAGAGGCGCGGATCGGTTGACATCCTCCCGCTTTGGCGGCGCTGTGCGGCAACGTCAAGAGTGCCTTGAATTGGCCCCGAGCTTTTGCCACACCGCAAAAATGCAATTGAATTTCGACCGGCGAGTCGCCGACAGCCTGCCAACATCCTGGGTCGACCGCGCGCCGCTGGTCATGCGCCCCTATCTGCGCCTCGCCCGCTATGACCGGCCGATCGGCTTCTGGCTGCTCGCCCTGCCGTGTTGGTTCGGCCTGCTGGCAGCACGGATCGGGCTGGGCCTGAGCTGGACCGATCTCTATTGCGCGATCCTGTTCGGCATCGGCGCGATCGCCATGCGCGGCGCCGGCTGCACGTATAACGACATCATTGATCGCGATCTGGACGCCCAGGTGGCGCGCACCGCAGACCGCCCCCTGCCCGCTGGTACCGTGTCGCTGAAACAGGCCTGGATCTTTCTGGCCGCGCAGTGCGGCGTCGGACTGGTCGTGCTGCTGCAGCTGCCCCCGATGGCCATCCTGGTCGGACTGGCCTCCCTTCTTCTGGTGGCCGCCTATCCCTTCATGAAGCGGATCACCTGGTGGCCGCAGGCCTGGCTGGGCCTGACTTTCAACTGGGGTATCCCCGTGGGCTATACGGCGGCGGCCGGGGCGTTCGATTTCACGGCTCTGGCGCTGTATGCCGGCGCCGTGTTCTGGACGCTGGGCTATGACACCATCTACGCGCACCAGGACAGCGAGGATGATGCCCTAGTCGGTGTGAAGTCCACCGCGCGCCTGTTCGGGGAAAGCTCGCAATACTGGGTCGCCGGCTTTTACGGGGCCAATGCCGTGCTGGTGGCGCTAGCGATCTGGCTGGCCAACGCCTCGCCCTGGATCGTCCTGCCCTTCACGCTCTACACCGCGCACCTGTTCAATCAGGTCCGTCGGCTGGACATCGGGGATGGCGCGCGCTGTCTGGAATTGTTCAAGGCGAACCGGACCAGCGGCCTCCTCCTGGTCGCGACCCTGCTGACGGGTGCGCTCGTCTGACTGCGTTGACCGGTCGGCTGGATCATGTCTGGATGCAATCCAGCGTAGACTTTCGAGATCCGGGAATTGAGCGAACATGGTGCGTAGTGCGGGATTTGGCGCGGCAAGGCTTTGCGGCGCGGCAGCGGTGTTTTTCCTGACCCTGGTCATGGCACCGGTCACACTGGCCACCCAGTCGGAGCAAGGCGCCCCCCTCTCATTGCCCATTCACTACGAGACCCTGGACAACGGGCTGCGGGTGGTGCTTTCGCCGGACGAGAGCGTGCCGACGGTGACCGTCGGGGTCTATTTCGGCATCGGATTTCGCAGTGAGCCGCAGGGCCGCACCGGCTATGCCCACCTGTTCGAGCATCTCTATTTTGCCGGCTCGCAACGCCGGCAGGGCGAAAGCTTTGACGCCATCATCTCGCAGGTCGGCGGTTATTCAGCGGCCTACACCCGGCACGACTTCACCCGCTATGTCAGCTCGGTTCCGTCCAACGGGCTGGAAACCGTGCTGTGGGCCGAGGCGGACCGGATGGCTGCGCCGGTGCTGACCCAGCAGCAGCTGGACGTGCATCGCAATACGGTGCGCAACGAGATTTTCCTGAACATCGAAAACCAGCCCTACCAGGGCTGGCCGATGATCGACCTGCCCATGACGGCCTTCGAGAACTGGCACAATTCGCACAATTTCTACGGCGATTTCGCGGATCTGGACGCGGCGACGCTGGCGGACGCGCTGGCCTTCTTCGAGCAGTATTACACGCCCAACAATTCGGTTCTGGTGGTCGCCGGTGACTTCCGGCTGGAGGAGACGGCTGCGCTGATCCGCGACTGGTTCGGTCCGATCCCGCGCGGTCCGGCCCTGCCGCCCCTGGATGTCAGCGAGGCGTATCCGACCGCCGAGCGCAGCCGATCGATCACCTATCCGCAGGCGACCCAGCCGGGCGTCGCCGTGGGCTATCACATGCCCGAGCGCGGCTCGCCGGAATACTACGCCATGGCGGTGATCGACAGCATCCTTGTGTCGGGCAGCGATGGCCGCTTCCAGCGGGTCGCCGATGACAATGGCTATGGCGGCGGCGTGGCAGGCGGCATCCATGTGCTGGGCAATGCCTACAACTATAACGGCCCGATGCTGTGGGAGTTCAATCTGATCCATGATGACAGCCTGGACTCGCAACAGGTCCTGGCGGCGCTGGAGGCGGAGATCGCCCGGCTGCGGGATGAGCCCGTTGATGCGGGCGAAATCCGCCGGGCGCGGGCCAAGCGCCTGGTCGAATTCTACCTCTCGGTCGACAACGCCTCGATGCGCGACGGCATCATCGATCTTCTGGCCAGTTTCGCCCTGTTTGATGATGACCCGACCCGGATCAACCGGATCGAGGACGGGTTTGACCAGGTCACGCCGGAACTGATCCAGGCCACCGCCCGGGAATACCTGGCGCCAGAGCGCCGTACCGTCGTATTCGCCGTGCCAGGCAGCGCCGCTACGGAGAATGCCGAATGATCCGCCTTGTCCGCCAGGCCTCCCGGCTTGTACTGACCGCCGGCCTGCTCGCCTTTGCGGCCATGCCCGCCACGCAGGCACAGGAACCAGAGCGGGCGCCCAACGCCCATTTGCCCACGCGCGTGGCACCGAAATCGCCGACCGAGGGTTTCCAGGTGCCGCCCAACTGGACGCTGCAGCTGGAAAACGGGCTGAACGTCACCTTCATTGACTGGGGCATGACCCCGACGGTGGATATCCGGGTCGAGGTGCGCGCCGGCAATATCGACGAGGGCGAAGATACCTGGCTGTCGGACCTGACCACGGAACTGATGCTGCACGGCTCGGCCGGACGCAGTGTCGACGAGATCGCGCGCGCCTTCGGCGAGATGGGCGGATCGCTGCACGGTTCCGTGCTGACTGACCGCTCAACCTATTCCAGCTTTGTCCTGTCGGAAGCGGGACCCCAGGCCATTGCCCTGCTGGCAGACGTCGTGCAGCGCCCAGATTTCCCGGCTGACCGCCTGACATCGGCGCGCAGCACGATCTCGCAGATGGCGGAGAACTGGTTGCAGCAGCCCGGCGCCATCGCTTCACGCGCGGCCGGCCGGCATCTCTATCCCCAGGGCCACCCTTTCCACCACACCATCCCGACGCAGGCCCAGCTGGACGGCTATACGCTGGACCAGATCCGGACCTTCTATCGCAATCATTTCGGGGCACAGCGCACGCGTATCTACATCACCGGCCAGTTCGATGCGGCGGCGATGGAAGCCGCCGTACGCGAACACTTCGGTAACTGGCCGGCCGGCCCGGCGGATCAAGGCATCGAGGCGATCCCGATGGCCAGCGGCGTGGTGCATCTGATCGACCGGCCCGGCGCGCCGCAATCGACCATCCTGCTGGCCTATCCGGTCGGACCGATCACCTCGCCGGATGCCGCCGCCATCGAGGTGATGGATACGGCCGTGGGCGGCTGGATGATGAGCCGGCTGGCCCAGTCCGGCGCCTCCTATCACCCGCAGAGCTTCATCAACTGGACGCGTGGCGGCGGCATGTGGACCTTTGCCGATGATCTGGACCAGGCCCAGACCGTCAGCAGCCTGCACGACCTTCTGACCATCATCGACTATGCCCGTTTCCAGCCCCTGCAGATCGATGGCGTCGCCAACTGGATGATTGCCCGCAACATCCTGTCGATCGGTTCGCGCTTCAGCCTGGTGGCCCAGATCGGCATGCTGAACGAGTTCGGACTGCCGCCCAGCCATATGAGCGAGTATGACGACAATATCCGGGCCGTGACGGCCCAGGACGTCATGCGTGTGGTACAGCAATACATGGCCCGCGACCGCATGCTGCTGGTCGTGGTGGGGGATCTGGCGGTCATCGAGGATGGCATCCGGCAGATCCCGGCGCTGAGCCAGGCCACCTTCATTCGCGAGTCCGAACGCCCGGTCACAGATTAAATCTTGTCCATCACGGTTTGACCGGCCCTGCGGGCGGGTCTTTGATGCAACCCGACTTTTGATTTCAGCGAAAGTGGGGGTTCCATGCGAAATCTGAGTGCTGTGGTGGCCGGTATTGGCGCCCTGGCCCTGGCGGCCTGCCAGCCGGCCGACACGCCCGACGAAGTAACGGCCGCGCGCGAGACACCGGCCGCCCAGTCGACCGATTTCACGGTCGATGTCAGCTATCACCGGCTCGACAACGGATTGCGCGTCGTTCTGTCGGAAGACAACAGCGTGCCGACCGCAACCGTGGCCGTCTATTACGGCGTCGGCTTTCGCAATGAACCGCGCGGGCGTACCGGCTTTGCCCACCTGTTCGAACACCTGATGTTCCAGGGCTCGCGCAACCTGCCGCACGGCGCCTTTGACGGGCTGATCTACGGCAATGGCGGCGTGAACAACGGCTCCACCCGCTATGACTTCACCAATTACTACGAAGTGGTGCCGTCCAACGCCCTGCAGGCGGTGCTATGGGCCGAAGCGGACCGGATGGCCTATCCGGACCTCGACGAGGGCCAGCTGGACAATCAGCGCGAGGTCGTGCGCAACGAGGTCTTCGTCAATGTGATCAACCAGCCCTATGGCGGCTGGATCTGGATCGACCTGCCGATGGCAGCGAACGAGAACTGGCACAATGCGCACAATTTCTACGGCGACCTGACCGATCTGGACGCGGCCAGCCTGGAGGATGCCCAAGCCTTCTTCGACCAGTTCTACGCCCCCAACAATGCGGTGATCGTGGTCGCCGGCAATATCGACAAGGGCGAGACGCTGGGCTGGATCGAGGACTTGTTCGGCCATATCGAGCCGGGCGAAGCCCTGCCGGAGATCGATGTCTCCGAACCGCGCCAGGAAGAAGAGAAGTTCGCCGTGCGCGAGGATGCGCTGGCCAACCAGCCGGCGCTGGCCGTGGGCTATCACATGCCGCCGCGGGGGACGCCGGAATACTATGCCATGATCCTGATCGACCAATTGCTGGTCCAGGGCGATGACAGCCGCCTGACACAGGCGGTGGTCAATGAGGAAGGCTATGCCTCCGGTGTGTTCGGCGGCATCAATCTTCTGGGCAATGCCTTCAACTACAACGGCCCGATGCTGTGGACGGTGGGACTGATCCACGACAGCGAGTTCACCATTTCCGAAGTGATGACGACCATCGACGCGACGGTGGAGGAGATCCGCACCCGGCCGGTCTCCGAAGCCGACCTGGAACGCGCCCGCACCAAGCTGCTGTCGGACTTTTACGGCACGGTCGACACCGCCACGCGCTTCGGCCTGGTCGACCTTCTGGCCTCCTTCGCCCTGTTCGATGACGATCCGAGCCGGATCAACCGCATCACGGACGGTTTCCAGGACGTCACGCCGGATCTGGTGATGGCGACCGCGCAGGAATATCTGCGTCCGACAAACCGGACCGTGCTGGAAGTGCGGCTGGCCGATGATGATGCCGCCCCGGCGGACGCAGAATAATCAGGACCGCAAGAAAGGATCGAGACCATGAGCAAGACCCTCATCCGTGCGGCCCTGAGCGCCGCCAGCCTGGCCCTCCTGCCGGCAACGGCCCTGGCCCAGGTGCATGAACAACCGCCGATCGGCGAGCCGGTCGCCTTCGAGCTTCCGCAGACCCGCCATTTCACGCTGGAGAACGGGCTGGAGGTGACCTTCATCCCCTTCGGCCTCGCGCCGACCGTGGACATCTCGCTGCAGGTGCGCGCCGGCAATATCGATGATGGCAGCCAGACCTGGCTGGCCGATCTGACGGCGGCGATGATGGAGGAAGGCGCCGGCGGCCTGTCCAAGGAGGCGCTCGCCCGGTCGATCGCCTCGATGGGCGGATCGATCAATGTCGGCGTGGGCACCCACACAACCGGTCTGTCGACCAATGTGCTGTCGCAATACGGGCCGGACGCCGTGGCCTTGCTGGCCAGCGTGGTGACCGCGCCCAATCTGGACGAGCGCGACTTCGACCGGGTGCGCGCCAATCTGGTGCGCGATGTCGATGTGTCGCGGGCCCAGCCCGGCTCGATCGCCACGGAGGCCTATCGCCGGCTGATGTATGGCGCGGACCATCCCTACGGCAACACGCTGCCGACCGAGGACCAGCTGCGCAGCTACACGATGGAGGATGTGCGCAGCTTCTATGCCGGGCATTTCGGTGCCGGACGTTCGCGCCTTTATGTGGCCGGACGGTTTGATGAAGCGGCCATGGAAGCGGCGATCCGCGACGCTTTCGGGGCCTGGACGGCCGGCGAGCCGGACAATGTCTATCCCGCTGTGGCGTCCGTCTCATCGGCCCGTGTCATGCTGATCGACCGGCCGGGCGCCCCGCAGACGACACTGCGCCTGGGCTTTCCGATTGCCGGCCTGGGCAGTCCGGACGAGGCGAACATCACGGTGATGAATGCGCTTCTGGGCGGTTCCTTCACCTCGCGCCTCACCCGCAATCTGCGCGAAGACAAGGGCTATACCTACTCGCCTGGCTCCGGCGCGACCTGGATGCTGGATGGCGGGCTGTGGACCTTCAATGCCGATGTGACCGCAGCGGACACCGCCGCAGCCCTGCGCGAGACCTTCTTCGAGATCGAGCGCATGCACACGGAGACGCCCGCCCACGACGAAGCCCAGGGCATCCGCAACTGGCTGGCCGGCATCTTCATCCTGCAGAATGCCTCGACGGGCGGGCTGATCGGTCAGGTCTCGACACGCGACCTGTTCGGCCTGCCGCAGGATTATCTCGACCAGTATGTGCCGCACATCCTGGCGGTGTCGGACGAGGCGATCTCGCAGACGGCGCAGCGCTATCTGCCGCTGGAGCGGATGACGCTGGTGCTGGTGGGTGATCTGGAAACGATCCGCGAGGAAGTGCTGGCGCTGCCGCAGCTGGCCGATGCGGAGATCATCGAACCGGGCGCCGAATAGGCTCCGTATCGCGCATGACGGTGAACGGCCGGGCAGCCATGTCCGGCCGTTTGTCTATTCGATATCCGTCGCAAACAGGATGCGGTGACCGTCCGGCGTGGCGACCCCCATCTCCCGCATGCCCCAGGGCTGGTCCTTCGGCGCGAACAGCGGGACGACGCCGCGATCGCTGATCTCGTCGAAGAAAGCGTCGACATCATCCAGCTCGACATAGGCGAAGAACTGGTGATCCCCCAGATCGCGCGGGGGAATGGCATCGGGGCATTCACCGATGCGCAGATAACAGGCATCGCGGCGCAGGAAGGCCCAGCCCTCGACATCCAGCCAGCTTTCAAACCCCAGCTTGTCGATCCACCAGCGTGCCGTGGCAGTGACATCGGGCACGGCGAGCACATATGTGGTTCCGGTGATGCGTGCGGTCATGGCTTGCTCCTTCGCGCTGCACAGCCTATCGGCCCCTGAGCACGCTTTCCAAGGACCGACCGTGGCCAATCCCGCTTTTCTCGACGACCCGCAGGGATTTGTCCGTCAGCACACAGCGCTGATGGCTCCGCCCCTGGTGCCGGAAGTGCCGCTGCACCTGGCCGTCGAGACCGTCGAGATCTGGCAGCGCACCGAAGAGGCGCTGGGCGAGATGGGCCTGCCGCCGCCCTTCTGGGCCTTTGCCTGGGCTGGCGGTCAGGCTCTGGCGCGCTATAGCCTGGACAATCCGGACCTGGTCGCCGGCAAGCGTGTGCTGGACTTCGCGGCCGGCGGAGCGGTGTCCGGAATTGCGGCCATGAAAGCCGGCGCGGCGCAGGTGGAAGCCTGCGAGCTGGATGCTTTCGCCATCGCGGCGATCAAGGCCAATGCCGCGGCCAATGGCGTGACGCTTGAGACCCGCCTGGCAGATCTGGTGGGACAGGATGATGGCTGGGACGTGGTTCTGGCAGGCGATGTCTTCTACGAGGCTGAACCGGCACGCCTCATCGGCGGCTGGCTGGAGGCCCTCAATGTCCGTGGCGCAACCGTGCTGATCGGCGATCCGGGGCGCTCTTTCCTGCCCCGGGACAGGCTGGAAAAACTGGCGGAATACACGGTGCCGGTGACCCGCGACCTGGAGGACCGGGAAGTACGTCAGGCCAAGGTCTGGCGCTATCGCTGAACCGGACGGTCTGTGCCTCACGGGCCACACCTGGCAACCAAGCGGCCACACCATCCCAGCTTCGGCTTGCCCTGACGGTCGCATCGGGCTACTCCGCCGACCTCGGATCAATCGGCACAGATGAGAGCAGATCCATGACACGATCCATTCAGGCCTGACGGGTCGCCGACGCGCCTCCCGTTACCTGCAGCACCCCGGCTTCGCGCGATGCGAATACGGACTGCGGGGCAATCGTCGCGTCGCCCGCAGATTTCCCTGGATGCATCCGATCATGAGGACGGAACCTTTTTCCCGCGATGGCGGGGTTCCGAAACTGCCATGTCCGACTTCAACAACGACCACAATGAACCGCGCCAGCGCGAGCTGAAGAATACGCAGGTCCTGGCCTATCTGGGCCGGCAATGGGCCCGGCGTCCCTGGCTCCTGACCGGCATGATCACCTTCATGTCGCTGGCCACGCTGACCGAGCTCTTGATCCCGCTGGCCGCCGGCCGGCTGATCGACACGCTGTCGGCGGGACCCGAGAATGGCGGCCATTGGCCGGCGCTGGCGCTGTATATCGGCGTCGCGGCGCTGTTCTATGCTTTCCGCCAGATGGCCTCGCGCTGTGAAGTGCCCTTCTCTTCGGCCAACATGGCCGACCTGACCACCGAGGCCTTCGGCAAGGTCCAGCGCTTCTCGCTGGACTGGCATGCCAACACGTTTGCCGGATCGGTCGTGCGCAAGATCACGCGCGGCATGTGGGCCTATGACAATCTGACCATGAACATCATCTTCGGTGTCGCGCCTTCCGTGGCGGTGATGCTGGGCGTGGTGGCGCTGATGGCCGTGCGCTGGCCGCTGGTGGGCGGAGCCGCCCTGCTGGTGATGATCGGTTTCATCGTCTCCAGCCTGGCGCTGAGCCGGTATTACATCCGTCCGCAGAACATCCGCTCCAATGCGCTGGACAGCCAGATCGGCGGCGCCCTGGCCGACGCGGTCGGCGGCATCGCCACGGTGAAGGCCTTCGGCTCGGAAAGCCGCGAGGATGGACGCTTCCATGACCTGGCCTGGCGCTGGCGCACCGAGGCGAAGAAGACCTGGATGCGCTTCGTGAATTCCTGGCTGGTCAACATCATCACCGACCTGTCGATGCAGGCGGCGCTGGTGGGCCTGCTGGTCTGGCAATGGTCGCGCGGTGCAGCGTCGGCCGGTGATGTGGTGGCGGCACTGACGGCCTACATGCTGGTGGCCGGCTATATGCGGCGCTTCGGCGAGCAGGTGCAGCAGGTGCAAAAGTCGATGGACGAGATCCAGGACCTGGCCATCTTCGACCTGGAGGAAAGCGAAGTGGCCGATGCCGCTGGCGCGCCCGACTTCAAGCCGGGCCGCGGTGCGATCCGCTTTGACCATGTCGACTTCACCTATGCCGGCCAGAAACGTCCGCTCTACAATGACTTCTCGATTGCCATCCGGCCGGGCGAGAAGGTGGCGCTGGTCGGGCCGACGGGCTCGGGCAAGTCGACCTTCGTCAAGCTGGTGCAGCGGCTCTATGACGTCTCGGACGGTTGTGTGCTGATCGATGGCCAGGATGTGCGTGCGGTGACGCAGGACAGCCTGCGTCGCTCGATCGCCCTGGTGCCGCAGGACCCGGCCCTGTTCCACCGCACCATCGCGGAGAACATCGCCTATGGCCGCCCCGGTGCCAGTCTGAAGGATGTGCAGGACGCCGCCCGCGCGGCCCATGCCGACGCCTTCATCCGGCGCCTGCCGCAATGCTATGACACGCTGGTCGGCGAACGGGGCGTCAAACTGTCCGGCGGCGAACGCCAGCGCGTGGCCATCGCCCGGGCCATCCTGGCCGATGCGCCGATCCTGATCATGGACGAGGCCACGTCGAGCCTGGACAATGAGACCGAGCGCGATGTCCAGGAAGCCATGGAAACGGTGATGGCCGGTCGGACGACGATCCTGATCGCCCACCGCCTGTCCACCATCCGCAATGCCGACCGCATCCTGGTCTTCGACCGCGGCCGCGTGGTGGAACAGGGCACGCACGAGGAGCTGGCCACCAATGATGCCGGCGTCTACGCACGCCTGGCCGCGCTGGCGGCGGGCTAGTGGTCACGCCGGGCCGGTCACGAAAGTGGCCGGCCCGGGGCTTTCCGCGCGATTGGGGGTGGGCGGGGCGCGACTGCCCCGTGTCGCTGAACGCTCGCGCTCTTCCTCTGCGCTCCAGGATCTTGCAACCCTCGCCCGGCCTGCTCCTGCGCGCCTTGTAAGGCTTATACGCCTTATAAGGCGCGTTTCTCCACGCCCGCTAGTCTTGGGTGTGAGGCTTCAGCTTTTTGCGAAATGGGATCCGTTCGGACGGGGCGCGCGGGCGTGCAGGGCCGACCCTTGATCCCTTGTCAGCCAGGGGCCTCAGGGGTTCAGCCGGGTCAAGGGTAGAACCGCGGAGCGGCGGCTCCGCCGCCCTTGACCCGGCTGAACCCCTGAGGCGAAATCCCGGCAAGGGATGAGTGCGGAGGTGTCGCGCTTCGGCGCGCCTGGGTCCACGCGCTGTTCCTGCAATTTCCCGTTTTCTCACATCCCCGTCACTGGCACCGGCAGCGTGTGCGTGCTTTGCTGCGGGTTGAACTGGATCACAGGTGTTTCCCATGCGTCTGGCTGCCCTGCTTGCTGCCCTTGTCCTGCTTGTCCCGGCTGCCCGTGCCGAGGATGATCATCCGCGTCCGTTTGACGGCAATTTCACCGCGATGCCGGTGGTGGATGCAGCGCTGGAGGAGGCGCGGGAGCGGGACCGGCGGCTGTTGCTGGTCCTGGGCGCGAACTGGTGTCATGACAGTCGCGGGCTGGCGCATCACTTCGAGGATGCCGGGCTCGCGCGGACGCTGGACGAGAATTATGTGTTGCGTTTCATCGACATAGGCTGGCGCGAGCAGAACCAGGATGTCGCCGCGCGCTTTGGCGTGCAGGCGGTCTACGGCACCCCGACCGTGCTGGTGATCGACCCGGGCAGCGAGCGCCTGCTCAACCGCGACAGCCGCAGCGACTGGACCTCGGCGGCCTCGACGCCGCTGGATGAGGCACGGGCCTATTTTGCGCACTGGGCGAGCGGCGGGGCGCCGCGGGGCGGGGTGCTGGAAAGCTCGCTGATCTACCAGGCCATGCAGGTGGAAATCGACATCTTCGAAGATGAAGAAAGCGAACGGCTGGCGAAGGCCTATCGTGACATTGCGCACTGGCGCGACCTGCCGGCGCGTGAACGGCCGGAGAATTTCAGTGCGCTGGAGGCGGAAGTCGAGGACTGGCGCCGCACTCTGCCGCGCCAGATCGGCCAATTGAAGTCGCAGGCGCGCAGACTGGTGGCCGGAGCTCTGAGTGAGATTGCCGGTGAGGGTCCGGTCACGGCGGAAACGGTGGCGGTGCTCGATGCCAGCGATCCGGACCTGGCCCTCGATTTCGAACGGCATCCGAGCGAGGTGTGGTGAACCATGGCCCGTCTGCCCTATTTTGAAGTCCACGCCTTTGCCGATCCTGACCAGGCGTTTTCCGGAAACCCGGCCGGGGTCTGCCTGATGGAGGACTTCCCGCCGGACAGCGTGCTGGCCGGGATCGCCGCGTCCAACAATCTGTCCGAGACGGCCTTTGTCGTGCCTCGGGGCGAGGATCTCTGGCATCTGCGCTGGTTCACCCCGTCCGTGGAAGTGGACCTGTGCGGACATGCGACCTTTGCGGCCGGCTCGGTGCTGCTGGAGACCGGCGCGGTGAAGGGCGGTGTGGCGCGCTTTGACACAAGATCGGGACGGCTGGATGTCCGCCGGGCCACGGGCGGGCTGGCAATGGACCTGCCCGAGATCGGGTATTCGCCGGCCGAGGCGTCAACCGCGCTGGAAGCGGCCCTGGGGATCGAGACCCGGCCGGAAGCCGTCTTCCGCGTCGATCGCATCCATGGCGCGGACTATCAGATGTGGGTGATGGCCGATGAGGCGGCGGTGCGGCTGGCCGAGCCGGATCATGGACAATTGAAGCGGCTGGGCACGAATGTGATCCTGACGGCGCCGGGCGAGCGGACGGATTTCGTCTCCCGCTTCTTCGCCCCGGCCTCGGGGGTCGACGAGGATCCGGTCACCGGCTCGGCGCACTGCACGCTGGCGCCCTACTGGGCCCTACGCCTGGACAAGGCGCGGCTGAGCGCCCGGCAGATCGGACCGCGACCCGGTGCGCTGGAGGTGGCGCCCAAGCGCGGACGCGTGACCCTTTACGGCCACGCGCCTCGCTTTCTGGATGGTTTCATCCACGTCTAGTAGCCGTAATAGTCGTGACGGTGATGCCGGTAGCCATAGCGGCGGTCGCGCGGGTATTCGATCCGCACATCGATCCAGCGCCGGCCATTGAAGCGGTCGACCACGTAGAAGCCTCCGTCGCGTGAACGGTAGACGATACCCGGCGTGTCGAAACGACCATGATTGTAGAAGGCCGGGCGATGGCGCGGGTCCCAGTAGTGGCCTTCATAATGCCAGGCCCGGGCCGGGCAATTGATGACGCGGCGGTCTTCCCAGTCCTCGCGCAGATCGGCGCGGCTGGTGGTGATGCGGGCATCATGACGGTCTTCACGCAAGTCCGGGCAGGCGGCGGCATTGAGCACCCAGGTGTCGGCGCTGGCCGCACCGGCGAAGGCCGCAGAGCCCAGGGTCGAGAGGGCCAGGGCCGCCGTGAGAGATTTGATCGAGATCATGGCTTGTCCTTTCCTTTGGCAAACCCCAGCGTTGGGACAAGCTAGCCACAGGAGGGCTGAGCTGGCCTTGAATACCGCGTTCAGGGGACAGTCATGTTTATGAACGCTAGATAGGATGATGTTTCCGGTAGCGCCGCGTGGGGTGGCCTGCCGTCGAGACCGTACCGGGGAGACATTCGATGATCGCACGCAACGGCCTCGCCGCCCTTCTGGTTCTGGGCCTGACGCCTTTTGCTGAGGCCCGGACACTGCAGGCTGACGAACCCGCCCTGGCCGGTGCGCCGCCTGAAGCCACCGACATTGCAGACGATCGGCTGACCAGCCGGGAAATCGGCCGCTGGCTGCGCCAGATCTCGACCAAGCCGCCCAAGGGCGAAGGCGATGCGACGCCGGGCGGACGCTATCGCGGCGATGACAGCTGCCAGTGGGCCAATGATGGCGAGTGTGACGATCCGGGCCTGGGCACCGGCGCCTGCCGCCAGGGCACGGACTATTCGGACTGCTGGCGCCTGGCCCAGGGGGTCGAGGACAATTCCTGCCGCTGGGCCAATGACGGCGAGTGCGACGAGCCCGGCTTCGGCACCGGCGCCTGCACCCAGGCCACCGATCTGGCCGATTGCGGCGATGTGGTGCATCTTCGCTTTCGCAATGACAGCTGCGAGACGGCCTTCGACGGCGTCTGCAACGAGCCGGGCATCGGCGACGGCCAGTGCGCCGAACGCACGGACCGCGCCGACTGTTTCGGCCGCGAACGCCCGCTGGGCATCAATGACCATTATTTCGGCCGCGACGACCGGGTCTTCATGGACACCGCCCTCTTCCCCTGGGTCGTGATTGGCCAGGTGGATTTCGACAGTGGCGGCGCCTGTACCGCGACGCTGATCGCCGATGATGTTCTGGTCACCGCCGCGCACTGCATCAGCGACGACAACCGGATCAATGCCGCCGGCACCTTCTCGACCGGCTATGCGCTGCCGGGCGGTCCGCGCTCGGCCCGGGTGATCGACTATTTCAACGATCCGAACTGGAATGACCGCGCCTTCTCGTCCGGCGATGATCTGGACGGCACCGACTGGGCGCTCTTGCGGATCGACCGTCCGCTGGGCGCAGAACTGGGCCATGTCGGCGTGCGCGGACTGGTCGAAACGGCCGGCCAGCGCGGCGCCCTGCGCACCGACCTCTACCAGGCGGGATACAGTTGGGACACCGGCATGCACCTGTCAGGCAATATCGGCTGCCGCATGGTCGAGGTCTTCAATGACAACACCATGGCCCATAATTGCGACACCACGCGCGGCGACAGCGGTTCGCCCTTCATGGTGCGCGAAGGCGATGCATATTTCGTCGTCGCAACGGACTCCAATTTCCGCTCCAACCCGAACGGGCCGATGATCTACATCGCCGCCCGCTCGGAACGCTGGCTGCCCTATTACGAGGATTTCGTCGCGGGCCGGATCGGCAACATGCGGCGCCCGGCTGGCGCTTCAACGGGGACGGGCGCAAAGCCGCCGAAATAGGCGTCAGCGTTCGGCGCTTTCGCCAAGCAGGGCCACCAGACCGTCCGCCAGCGCATAGCGCCAGGCGGCGACATCGTGGCCACCGGCAAAGATGTCCAGCTGAACGGGATAACCGGCCGCCTCCAGCGCTGCGGCCATCCGACGGTTGGTGTCCAGCATGACATGACCGGCATTGGTCGAGGTGTGGATGTATTCCAGCTCACCGGCGGCGAGATAGATCGCTGCCCGGCCCGCCTCCGGTTCGGCGATCTGACGGGCCAGCCATTCCGCCGGCTCTCCCGATGGCGACCAGTAAAAGGAGCCCGACAGGGAAATGGCACCGGCAAAGGATTGCGGGGCCGCGAGGGCGGCCATCACCGCAACGAGGCCACGGCGCGAGGCACCGGCAAGCAGAACGGAGCCAGACCAGCCCGGCCCGTCATCGGAGCCGAGCCAGGGGCGCAGCTCCTCACCCAGAAAGGCCAGCTGGTCAGCATAGCCCGCATCCGCGCTGGCTTCGTCCAGCTGGTCGATGAGGACAAGATGGGTCGGCGGGATGTCGCCCGCGAGCGCGAGATTGGCGAGAATTTCCCAGGCTGGCGCGCGCACATTCCACAGAAAGGCGTCATAGAGCACCAGGACCGGTGCATCCGCGCCGGCATGGTCGGCCGGATGCAGGGTGACGCGCACATCGCGCCCCAGCGCCTCGCTGGTGATGAAGCGCGACTCGCCCGTGCGGGCCAGTCTCTGCGGCCAGGGTCGCAGCGCGGTGCGGTCCGGCGCCTGGTCCAGACGCAAAACCGCCTCGGCATTGCTGCCCCGCAAGCGGCGGCGATTGAGCGGGTCACCCCGCCGCTCCCAGCCCGTTTCCCGGTCAACGAGGAAGGAATAAGTCGCCTCGACACGGCGGGAGACATCCAACTGGACCTGCCAGATCGAAGATCGCCCGATGCGGCTCATCGGCACGGTGAAGTCACGCAGATAGTCCTCGACCGGCTGGGTCGCCACACCCGCGGCGATCACGCTGTCGAGGCGCACGGCCCGGACGTCCGGTGCGGCCTTGTAGAGGAAGGTGACCTGGGACAGGTCTTCGTCCTGGTCATGGGCGGTTATCAGCGGCAGACCCTGGGCGGTCAGCTCGCTCCACACGGCCTCGACGGCCTGGGGCTGGACATCGAGGGTGAGTTCGGCGGCGGCAAGGCGCTCGGCCACGGACTGGGCGAGCACACCCGGTGCCAGCAGGACCAGTCCCAGCGAGCCGATCAGCGCCCGAAGCCGCATGCCAATTCCCCTTGTCCCGACGTCATCGCAGTCTAGCGTGGTGGATCAACATGGGGGAACGCGTCAATGACAGGACAGCTGCAAGCACTGAAAGGTGACCGGATCGGACTGGCCCTGCTGGGTCTGGCCGGCCTGTTTGCCGGCATCTATCTGTTCGACGATTTCGGCCTGGCTGCGCCCTTCCCCCTGAATGTGATCATCAAGGCTGCCGGCATCGTGCTGCTGGGCGTTTTCGCCGCCTACAAGGGCAAGCCGGTGCTGGCCCTGGGCCTGTTGCTGGGATCACTGGGCGATGTCTTCCTGGCTCTGGGGCCCGAGGTTCTGCCCTACGGCATTGCCGCCTTCGGACTGGGCCATCTGGTCTATATCTATCTCTTTGCGCGCATCCGGATCGAAAAGGGCAGCCGCGGTCTGTGGAGCCGAACGGCAGCCCTGGCCGTCGCGGCCTATGGCATCGTCATGCTGTCCTGGCTGCAGCCCTTTTTCGGCGAGATGCAAGTGGCGGCCTCGATCTACAATGGCATCATCCTGGTGATGGCCATCCTGGCCATTCTGGGCCGCGCCCCGGCCCTGGCCGCGATTGGCGCGCTGTTCTTCGTGCTGTCCGACAGCGTTCTGGCGATCCGCCTGTTTGCCGGCCAGCTGGACTGGGCCGGATGGGTGGTCTGGGTGACCTATGTGCTGGGCCAGGCAGGGATCTGCCTGGGCCTGGCGCCGCCGGAGGGACGGAGCCAACCGGTCCAGTAGCGGCGATCAACCACCGGGGCCCCGCTCGACAATTCGCCGTCCCGTTTCGGCCCTGTTCTCGATCTCAGGATCGCAGGCCAGCACCGCAAACCATGCGGTGCGGCCTGAACGCGCTGGACTGACGGACCTTCCTGGAGCGGCCCTCCGGCATTTAGAATTCGCGGACGATGGAGAAGTCCAGGCGGCTGTCGGTCGGATCGACGCCCGGCTGGACCTCGAATTCGTGCTTGATGCGATAGCCCAGCTCGACACCCCAATTGCCGCCCACGGCGGTGGTCAGGGCGACACGCTGTTCGCCGCGCGGTTCCGGACCGGCCAGAAGCGTGGTCTCTGACGAGATCTGCGCCGTGTCGGACAGGGCGAGATCATAGACCGAACCGATTTCCAGCACCCAGCGCGTACGGCCGCTCATGCCGTCGGGCACCCGGTGGCGCACGCCGGGACCGGCGCGCAGGATCCAGCTCTGGCGTTCGCTGTCGAGCGGGTGATAGGTGCCGCCGGCGGCCAGAATGGCGGCGTATTCAAAGCCGGACATGCGGTCCTGCTCATAGCTGGAGCCGACGAAATAACTCCACTGATCCACCGAGGGCTGTTCGCCGCGCACCTGCAGGAACAGGCGGTCGCGCGTCGTCGCGCCAGCATTCTCGGTGTAGTAGTACTCGGCCTTGCTATCCAGGCCCCAGCCGCCATTGAGCGGGCGGCGCAATTCCAGCGCGACATTGTAGTCGGTCTGGTCGGTATTGCCCTGGTCGATGGCCAGGCCCAGCTTGACCCGACCGTCCCAGTGGGCCGGATGGACCCATTCGGCCAGACCGTTCCAGCGATCCTGGGTCAGATCATTCAGAGGGGAGTCGCCGGTTCCAACCGCGTGCCCGGAGTCTGGCCCCGGTTCAGCGACGGCATCGTCCATCGCAACGGTTGCGTCAGCAAGGACGCTTGCAGCATCGGCCGGGGCGACCCAGCCTTCCAGCAGGTCCAGCCGGCGCGGCGAGAGTTCGGCCACGGCGGCCTGGACGTCCATACGTCCGCCCGGTGTCAAAGAAGCAAGAAGTTCAAGCGTTTCCAGGAAGTCTTCATCACTCTGCGTCCGGTCCGCAGCCACCAGAAGGGCGCGGTAGTCTTCGGACAATTCGGCATGGGCGGGCGGCCCGGTGATGGCCGCCAGCAACAGCGACAGGACAGACAAACGCATACGCAGGACCTTTCGTCGGACAAAAGACCTAGCGGCGCAAAACCGGCAGGTCCAGCCTTGCGCTACGCGATAATGCGAAATTCCTTGCGAAGAGGTTGATTTGGCGTGGGGAATTGGAGGGATGGCCTCGCACGGTCAGGCGCGAGGTGGATTTTTGCCGGACGCGCGCCAGCGCGATCCGGGATCTCTTATCGGGAAGACCTGGCGAGGGTGAAGATCAGGAGATCCCGGCTCTGCGCCCGGCTTTTGCCGGGCTTCGGCCGGGAGAAATTCGGGGGAATAGGGGAAGTGCAATTGACCCGCCCCCTTCGATTTTGCCTCGCAAAACCGCTTCCCCCCGCGAAGGCGGGGGCAGAAGCCCCCGGTTTTCGCTAGTTCAGCAGGCCCTGGTCGGCGGCCATCTGCTTCATCGCCTTTTGCAGCTTTTCAAAGGCGCGCACCTCGATCTGGCGGATGCGTTCGCGGCTGACGCCGTAATGGTCGGCGAGTTCTTCCAGGGTTTTCGGCTCTTCCGACAGGCGGCGTTCCTGCAGGATGTGCCGTTCGCGCTCATTGAGCTCGCCCATGGCCGACTGCAGAAGCGTCATGCGGGTCTCGAACTCGTCCGACTGGGCGAGTTCCTCTTCCTGGCTTTCCGCCTCGTCATCGGCGAGCCAGTCCTGCCATTGCCCCTCGCCTTCCGTGCCGCGCAGCGGCGCGTTCAGGGATGCGTCGGGGCCGGACAGGCGGCCATTCATCGACACCACTTCTTCCTCGGTCACGCCGAGCTTGGTGGCGATCTGTTCGACCTGGTCGGGGCGCAGATCGCCCTCGTCGATGGCCTGCATCTGGCTCTTCATCCGGCGCAGGTTGAAGAACAGCTTCTTCTGGGCGGCCGTGGTGCCCATTTTCACCAGCGACCAGGAGCGCAGGATGTATTCCTGGATCGAGGCGCGGATCCACCACATGGCATAGGTGGCCAGACGGAAACCCTTGTCCGGATCGAATTTCTTGACCGCCTGCATCAGGCCGACATTGCCTTCGGAAATCACTTCGGCCACCGGCAGGCCGTAACCGCGGTAGCCCATGGCGATCTTGGCCACCAGGCGCAGGTGCGAGGTGACCAGCTTCTCGGCGGCGCTGGCGTCCTGGTGCTCACGCCAGCGCTTGCCCAGCATGAATTCCTCATCCTGGGAGAGCATCGGAAAGCGGCGGATCTCAGCCAGATAGCTGGACAGACCCTGTTCCGGGGAAAGCGCGACTGAAACTGCATTGGCCATAAGCGTCATCCTATCCCATCAGCCGACGGCGAACATGCGTCATTTGCACGCCCCCATCGCCCGTGTCCGAAACTTATTTGGGGACCCGACTCACCAAATGTAACCCCCTCACATGCGTGTGATGCGTATGGGGGTTATTCGTGAATGGTTGAGCGGCTTTCGCGTTGTGCGTCTTCCCCATGAAATGGGGGAGCGGCCGAACGTGGAGAGGTCGAGGCCCCCTCCCCATTCCATGGGGAGGAAAACTAGCGCGACTGTCCACGCGCGATCTGGAGCTCTAGGCGCTTGATTTCGCGGGTGACGCGGTTGAGCAGGAGCTGGTGGCCGAGCGTCGACTTCATGAATATCCCGACGAAGACCGAAACCATAACCAGGACGGCCCACCGGGTGGTCATGACCGGATCGGTGGTCTGGAACATCTGCCAGGCGGCCCAGATGGCCAGGCCCGCGCAGAGGATGTTGGTGATATAGATCACCCACATCACCCAGGCGAGCTTGCCGCGGAACAGGCCGAAGGCCTGGGCGAAATAGCCGGGTTCCTCGCCCAGCTCGCCGAAGATCTCGCGGTCCTCGGCGTCGAGCGCTTCGGCAATCATGCGGTCGAGGTCTTGTGTACTGCGTGTCATGATCCGCTCCTTTCCTGATCGGGATCAAAACGCTCGGCGAGCTTGCGCCGGGCGTGCATGAGCCGTGTCTTCACCGTGCCGGATGGCACGCCGAGAGCGACGGCAATTTCGGATATCGAGAGCCCGTCCTGGTGATAGAGGGCGAGCGTGATGCGTTGGGCGTCCGGCAGAGACGCCATGGCCTGCCGTATCGCCGCGAGATCGCTGGCGGTCTCCGCCTCCCCGGCCCCGTCGATACGGGCCTCGGCGAACTCGCCTGTCAGCGCCTGGGACAGCCGGCGGTCTTTCTGCCGGCTCCGGACGCGGGCCGCGGCCTTGCGCGAGACGATGCGCCAGGCCCAGGCGGGAAATGCGCCGGGGGCGTTGAGGCGGGCGAGGCCGCGGACAATGTCCAGCCAGGCCTCCTGCATGACGTCATGGGCCTCGGATGCGTCATCGGTCAGGCGGCGGGCATGACGCAGAAGATCGGCCTGCCAGAGCCGGGCCAGACGGCCGAACGCCGCACGATCTCCGCCCTGGGCGCAAATCACCAGGTATTCCGACAGGATGCGTTTGCGGTCGCGCGTCATCAGTGTCCCGTTTTGCCTCCGCAACAGGAGGCCTTCAGGGATAAGGGTGCGGGCGGAACCGGAAAAGGTTCAATCGGATGTCAGCGCGATCGGCAAATCAGGACTTCGTGGCCGGCGGCTTGAACTGGAGATAGCCGCGCTCGACCATGCGGCGCATGGCTTCATAGGCTTCCGACAGCTCGTCATAGGCCCCGCGCAGAAGGGAGAGGCGCTTGACCTCCTCTTCGGTCAAGGGCGAGCGCGAGCGGGCGGCGGACATGGCCGCATCCACCCAGGCGCTGCGGGCCTTGGAGGCGGAGAGCGCCAGGTTCTGGAAGTCATCAATGCCGACGGAATGGATCGTCTTGGCCATCACCGCCTGGTTGGCGGCAAAGACGGTGTAGTCGATCTGTTCGAGATGGCCACGGCGCTTGCGCTGCTCGTGCGGGTCCTCGACGAGGTCGGGTTCGAAATGATCGGACACGCGGCGATAGCTTGAAGTCACAATCTTGCCCATGACGACACCTCCTTGATCAGGCGTCAGGGCCAAATCATGCCGCACAGGGCCTTAACAAAGCGTGCAATATCGCCGCCCGGCACGCGGGGCGGGACGCGACCGGATCAAGCCAGTCAGAACTCCCGGGCGATGGCGATGTCGAACCTTGTGTCGGTGGCCTCGCGGCCCGGAGAGGGATCGGCATCATGGCGCACCCGCACGCCGGTCTGCAGCGACCAGGACCCGCCCAGGGAGGTGACCACCCCGAAACGCTGTTCGAAGCGCGAGCTGCCGCCGGCAAGGATCAGGGTCTCGGCCTCGAAATCGGTGGTCTCGGTGAGCGCCCAGGCAAAGTCGGAGCCGAACTCGGCGATGGCATTGGTCTCTTCCGGTTCGGCAGGATCATTGGGCTTGTTGAAGCGGACACCGATACCGGCACGAAGATCCCAGCTCATCCCCTCGCGGTCGATGGCCTGGAAGGTGCCACCGCCGGTGAGATAGGCCGAGCGCTCGAAGGAGGAGAGATTGTCGCTCTCATAGGAGCCGCCGACATAATAGCCCCAGCGATCGACCAGCTGGCGTTCGCCGCGCAGGGACACCAGCCAGTTGTCGCGCGTCACCCGGGCATCGGTCTCGGTGTAGTAGTATTCGAACTTCGAGGCGATGCCCCAGCCGGTCTCGGTGGTTTCACGATCGAGGTGCAGCTTGAAGGCATAATCAGACAGCTCGGTATTGCCATTGGCCAGCTGGACGCCGAGGCTGATCTGGCCGGCCCAGGCATCACGGTTGATGAAGGGCAGGTCGCCGGGCGACGGGATGAAGCGCGCCAGACGGCCGCGGCGCGGGTCGTCTGCCTCTTCCACCTCCCCGGCCTCGACTGCGGCGGCAGCCGATGGAGCGTCTGCTTCGGCCAAGAGTGGTGCGTCGACGACCGGCGCCCAGTCGGCAACCAGCGCCAGGCGGTGCGGCAGATCGGCAGCGATGGCGGCATGGACTTCCGCCTCGCCGCCGGGCGTGGTCAGCGCGATCATGCGGGCGGTTTCGCGAAAGGCGGCGTCATCCTGGTTGGCATCTGCCGTTTCCAGCAGCGCCCGGTAGGCGGCCTCCAGCTGTGCCTCGGCCCGGCCGCCCAGAAGCGCCAGAGCCAGTACCAATCCCGTGACCCAATTCCGCATCACCTGCTCCCGCCTGTTTGCCGTCCGCCACTCAAGGCGGAGATTAGGGCGGTGAAGCACAGGGGCAATGGGCGGTAAAGCCGGTCTAGTGGCTTGTGCGCAGCCGCGGCCGGGCGGGACGGCGATGCCCGGGCTCGGCAGACTGTGCGGACTGGCGGGCCAGGGCGGTCTGTTCCAGCCGCGCATAGAGCGCCAGGCGCTGGGCCTGGCGGGCGGCTTCGCGGCGGTCGTTCAGCATGGCGGTGTTCAAAGTCTCTTCGGACATCGGGCCTCTCCTTGATCGACAGGACAAAGGCTAGCGCGCGTCGAGATGCAGGAAAAATCAATCTTTGTGATGACTGCCATCGACCCACCTTATGGCTCGCCTCGCCGCCGCGTCGGTGCCCCGGCCGTTTCGAGGGCGAACAGGGAGGGCCGGGGCACCGGGCAGGCCGGCGTTGGGGACACCGGTCTTGCGCGAGGCCGGTTGCGCCGCAATGCGGCGGTCCGGATCGCAGGACGGTCAGTCTTGGCCTCCCGGATCAGGGGGGAGAGGCCACCGTCCTGCGAAGGCTTACAGCGGCGCCTGGCTGCCGCCGAAAATGAGCACGAGCGTGCCGCCGACAAAGGCGGCCGTGTAGAAATACTGTCTGAACCGTGCCCGCATCCTGCTCCCCAGGTCTGGCTGTTGCCGCAATAACGCGCCAGGGCGCAAAACGGTTCCACTTGGACTGCACGGAATTTTTTCGATGCACCGCACGGCGATTTCGATTATTTCCGCCGCGCCGCGGGCCGGGACGGGCGGCCGTCCTCGCGCGGTGGATCTTGTGCACATCCCATGTCGGACACCGAGTTTGACTGCGTGACCTGTGGCGCCTGCTGTTTCAGCCGCCATGAACGCTATCTCGTCCTGCTGCCGGAAGACGCCGGCCGCCCCCTGCCGCCCGAACACCTGTTCGAGGAAGGCGGACGCCAATTCATGGACTTCTCCTGCGGCCACTGTGCCCATCTGCAACTGGGCAACGGCCAGGCGATCTGCGGCGTCTACGAACACCGCCCGGAAGCCTGCCGCGCCTTCCGCGCCGGCAGTTTCGAATGCCGCCTCGCCATCCGCGCCAATGGCGTGCTGGGCGAAAAAGTGCGTGAGGTGCGTGTGGCGTAGGAGGGGCGGTTTTTTCTTCCCCAACGCAAGTTGGGGAAGTGGGCCGAGGCGCAACCTCGGGTCGATGGGGCGCCGCCGCAGGCGGCGTGGCGCCAGAGCTCGGCGCGGACATTCCGCCTTCGCTTCGCTCCGGCGGCCCCTCCACCGCTGCGCGGTCCCCCTCCCCACTGCGTGGGGAGGAAAGACGCTTCTTTGCCTCTTTCCATGCTTCCCCTGTCAAACACCGTCATCCCCCGGCTTGTCCGGGCCATGACGGTGGTTTGGGGTGGTGGGTGCCAAGTGGGCTGAATTTCGCGATTGGGACAGGCCCCCTTCGGCCTTGCCCTTGGGAAAACCCTTCCTCCGCGAAGCGGGGGCAGAAGGGCGCCGTCACGCCCGCCTAGTGGTGCCCGTCCTGTACCGTCGGTTGGTGGGCCGACTGGGCCATCTCCGCGACGTGGTCGTGGTCCGCTTCGGGTTGAGGCTCGACCGCACCAGTCGGCAGGTCGCTCGCGGCGGCGAGGGTCACCTCGACCTCGACCGCGCTGGGTGGCGGATCGGAGACGATGGTGCGGAAAGACTGGCTGCGGCCGGCGCGCACGGCTGCGTGCGACAGATTGACCGGCCAGTCCAGGACGGCCTCGCCCGCGGCATCGCGCAGCACGGCGCGCAGGCCCGGAATGGTGCGGGATCGGCGGTCGAAATTGTGGATCTCGCCCTCGACGACCAGAAGCGGCACACCGTGATCACTGTCGCGGCGGATCGACAGTTCGCTGACCGTCAGGCCGTAAGGGTTCACCTCGGCACCAACTGCGGCATAGGCCGAGGCCGCACGCGGCCAGAGGGTGACGATATCGACGCGGAAGATCCAGCTGCACGCGGCCAGCAACAGACAGGCAGCCAGAAAACCGCCCCAGGCACCGCCGGCCGCCGCGACGGACAGCGTGTGGCGCTTGCGCTCCTGACGGGCGCGGAAGGCCTTGTGCGGCAGGCTTTCGGTTGCCGCTTCAGCGGGAGCCGCGGCTGCAGGGGCCGCTTGCGGCGCATCCTGAACCGTTGGATTCTCGCTCTCGGCGGTCCATACATGACCGCAGGATGCGCAGCGCACACGCCGGCCGCTCGCGCCAATCGCCTCGGCATTGGCACGGTAGCGTGTGGAACAGGATGGGCAGCTGAGTACTATGCTCATCTTGGCTTTTGTCGTCCTGCTTGGCTTGCCCCGTGTGAGTGGAGGTGTTCCATCAACCCGAGTCTGACCGCTTCACCGCACAGCGATCCCGAACCGGTCGTCCGCTTCGACAATGTCGGCATGCGGTACGGACGCGGCCCGGAAATCCTGCGTGACTTGTCCTTTGATTTACCACGCGGTTCTTTCCAATTTCTCACCGGACCGTCCGGAGCCGGCAAATCTTCACTGCTGAGGCTGATCTATCTCGCCGCCAAGCCGTCGCGCGGGCTGATCAGCTTTTTCGGACGCGATGCCGCCACCCTGCCCCGGGACGAGCTGCCGGACCTGCGCCGGCGCATCGGCGTGGTCTTCCAGGAATTCAGATTGCTCAATCATTTGAGCGTGTTCGACAATGTCTCCCTGCCGCTTCGCGTGGCCGGAAAGCAGCGCGCGGACTATGCCGAGGATGTGGCCGAACTGCTGGCCTGGGTCGGGCTGGGCGACAAGATGACGGCCCTGCCGCCGACGCTGTCGGGCGGTGAACAACAGCGCGTGGCGATCGCCCGTGCCGTGGTGGGCCAGCCGGAAATCCTGATTGCCGACGAACCGACGGGCAATGTGGACCCGGAAATGGGCATGCGCCTGCTGCGACTCTTCGTCGAACTGAACAAGCTGGGCACGACCATCGTCATCGCCACGCACGACCTGCAGCTGGTGCGGATGATCGATGCACCGGTGATGACGCTGTCGAACGGGCATCTGCACATCCGTCCGCCGCGCCGCGAACGCCAGCGCGAGGCCGACCAGCGCGAAGCCGAAGGCCGGGAGGCTCTGGCCGCGATGCAGCGCAACGACGAAAACACTGACGATGCTCCGGACTCTGCCGGAAAAGACGGGAACAGCGATGACTGACGGCCTGCCCAGACCGCCCAGCGGTGGCAGCGGCCGGCTGTTGCCGCCCGATGCCGGCCGCGACCGGCCGCTCTTCCTGGTTGCCGCGATCCTGGTCTTCCTGGCCTGTATCGCCGCCCTGGGCGCCCGCGGCGCCTGGCAGCAGGCGCAGAGCTGGACCAGCGAGCTGGAGAGCAGCTTGACGATCCAGATCCGCCCGCTGGGCGAGCGCGATACCCAGGCCGACGCCGAACAGGCTGCCGAGATCGCTCGCGGCCTGCCGGGGGTGCGCGCGGCGACCGCCCGCGACCGCGATCACGCGCTGGGACTGCTGACGCCCTGGCTGGGCGAGGGCAATCTGCCGGACGACATCCCCCTGCCGCTGATGGTGGAAGTGAGCCTGGACGCCGAGGCCGCCCGCGCCGGTGAAGCCATGGTCAGCGCCCTGCAAGCGCAACTGGATGCGACCGGCATGGCGGCCAGTGTCGACGATCATTCGCGCTGGTCCCGCGAGGTCCGCCGGGCCGCACGCACGGCGCAGACACTGGGCCTGTCGCTTTTGGCCCTGCTGGCCGGAGCGGCAGCAGCCGTGATCGCCTTTGCCGCGCGCGCCAGCCTGGCCGCCCGGGTGGATGTGATCGACGCGCTGCACCTGTGCGGCGCCGAGGACCGTTTCATCGCCGGCCTGTTCCAGCGGCGCTTCTTCATGCTGGGCCTGAAGTCCGGCGTGGCGGGGGCCATCATGGCAGCCCTGGTCTCGATCCTGGTCAGCCTGGGCCGGGCACCGGCCGACATGGCGTTTTTCCTGCCGCAATGGGCGGCCGACCCGTTCGAGATCATTCTTCTGGCCGCCGCCCCGCTGCTGGCGGGCCTCACCTCGGCCCTGTCCGCCCGGCTCGCCGTGGCGGCGGATTTGCGGGGGCGCTGGTAGGATGACGCCACAAATCAGCCGGGATCACCCGCTCCAATACGCGTCCATCAGCCTGCGGGCCTCAGCCGGGAGCCGGACATGACACGTTGGGACGGATTGCGTTTCATCGCCTTTCTGTTCGT
This sequence comes from uncultured Maricaulis sp., assembly GCA_965242785.1. GTDB lineage: Bacteria > Pseudomonadota > Alphaproteobacteria > Caulobacterales > Maricaulaceae > Maricaulis. Next base: position 1,217,275 of record CBDETA010000004.1, on the reverse strand, counting down.
TGCCCTGATGCTGGGCGGGTTCGGCGTCTATGCGATCAAGGTCACAGGCTATGACGCGCTGGAACCGGAGCGGCGCGCCGATGCCATCGTGGTGCTGACCGGCGATGCCGGACGCCTGACCGCCGGGGTCGAACTGCTGGGCGCCGGCCATGCGCCGCGCCTGTTGATCTCCGGCGTCAATCCGGCCACCACCCTGTCCGACATCCAGCGCACCACCGGGATGACCGACGAGACCTTTGCCTGCTGTGTGGAACTGGGCCGCGAGGCCACCGACACGCCGGGCAATGCCCGCGAGGCCGGCGCTCTGGTGCAGGCGAACGGCTATGAAAGCTTGATCATTGTCACCTCGGACTATCATCTGCCGCGCAGCCTGTTGGAAATGAAAGCCCTGATGCCCGGTGTCGAACTGATCCCCTATCCGGTGCGCACCAGCCCGCCCTGGCGCAATCCGCGTGCGGCGCGGCTGTGGCTTCAGGAATACGCCAAATTCGCCGCGGTCAGCGTTCGCTATGCCGTGGCCCCGCCGCCGGACAATGCCTGATGCGACAGATCCAGACCGCGATCTTCTATCTCTATCTCTATGGCCTGATCATCCTTCTGGGCTTTCTCGGCCTGCCCTTCCTGCTGACCCCGCGCAGCTGGACGCGCGCCTATTTCCGGGTCTTCCTGAAGATCATCTGGTTCGGCATGGGCGTGATCTATGGCGTGCGCTTTGAAGTGCGCGGCCGCGAACACCTGCCCGAGGGCGGTGCGCTGATCGCCTCCAAACACATGAGCATGTGGGAGACGCTGGGCTTCTGGGACATCCTGGACGACCCGGCAATCATCCTGAAGCAATCGCTGGTCTACATCCCTTTCTTCGGCTGGTTCGCGATGAAGCTGGGCAATATCGCCATCGACCGGAAGGGCGGCGCCAAGGCGCTGCGGAAAATGCTGCAGGACGCGGCCCGGCGCGGCGAGGAAGGCCGCCAGGTGCTGATCTTTCCGGAGGGCACGCGGGTGAAGCCGGGCGAAGCACCGGAATTCAAGCCGGGCATTGCCGGACTGTACCAGTCCATGGGCAAGCCGTGCATTCCGGTCGCGCTCAATTCGGGCGTGTTCCTGGAGTCATATTGCGGGCTGAAAAAGCCCGGCCGGATCGTCGTCGAGTTCCTGGAGCCGATCCAACCCGGCCTCGACAAAGCCGCTTTCCTGCGGCAATTGCATGAGCGCATCAATTCTGCCGCGGGCGCCCTGGAGGGCATGCAGCCGGCGCAGGACTGATCGCAACCGGCCTTTGGGCAGGCCGGGGGGTAGTATTTGGGGAAGGCGACCTGACATGACGCGGTCAAGACTGTTATGGCCCATCGGTGGGCTGATTGTGCTGTTCATTCTATACGGCGCCTACTGGTTCTACGCCTCGACGCAAATCCGCGACGGCGTCAATGACTGGATCGCCGCGCAGGAACGCGCCGGCTACCAGATCGAGCATGACGGCGTGCGCGTGGGCGGCTTTCCCTATCGCTTCCGCATTCGCCTGATCAGCCCGCATGTGCGCGCGCCCGAGAGCGATGGCGGCTGGTATGCCCACCTGGCAGCGCTGCACGCCGATGCCCTGCCCTATGATCTGTCGCACTGGATCGTGACCTTCGGCGGCCCCTTCCTGCTGGACGACTATATCGAGCCGGGCAGCCAGCTGGAGCTGAACGTCAGCGATGCGCGGGTCAGCCTGGTCTATGGCCGCGACGGCGACACGGAACGCGTGGGCGCCGAGGTGCGCGATTTCCAGGTGACCACCCATGCCGGCCGGGCACCGGACATTCGCGCGGTGGAGGAACTCATCCTGTCCGGCCGCGTGATCGAGGAAGACCAGTTGCAGGTTCGCCTGGCGGTGCGCGGCGTCACCGCGGCCCCGGGCGTGCTGGAACCCGAGGTCCAGCGCGCCTTTGGCGACACGGCCAGCACCGCCCGCCTGGCGATCGACGTCTCACACTGGTCGGCCCTGGCGCGCGGCGCCAATGCCTTTGCCTGGCGCGATTCCGGCGGCGCGCTGCGGATTGTCGAGTCAGAGTTGGAATGGGGCCCGGCCCACATCACCGGCACCGGCGATTTCACCATCGACAGCCGCGCTCGCCCCGATGGCCGCCTGTCGCTGCGGATCACCGATCCGGACGCCCTGGCCGATGCGCTGGTCGAGGCCGGCATCGTGCCGGCGGAAAACCAGGAAGCCCTGCGCCTGGCCGCCATGATGGCACCGCGCGGACCGGACGGGGTCTCGCTGCCGCTGCGCATCCACGAGGGCGGGATCTATCTGGGTCCGGTGCGCCTGGGCAGTCTGGACGGCTAGGCCTGCATGAAGTCGCGCAGGGCGTCGGCCAGCCGGCGGTTCTCCTCCGCCTTGCCGACCGTGATGCGCAAGGCATGCGGCAAGCCATAAGGCTGCACGCCACGGACGATCAGGCCCTTGGAAGTGAGCCAGGCATCGGCGGCGGCCGCGGTCTTCTCGCCCTCGGCCGGGAAATGAACCAGCACGAAATTGCAGACGCTGGGTGTCACCTCCAGGCCTATGCCGCCGATCTGCTGGCGCAGCCAGGCCAGCCATTCGGCATTGTGCTCGGCGGATTTGCGCATGAAGTCACGATCGGCAATCGCCGCGGCGCCGGCCTCGATGGCCGGCAGGGTGACATTGAACGGGCCGCGCACGCGGTGCAGCACGTCGATGATCGACTTGTGGCCATAGGCCCAGCCCAGACGCGCACCGGCCAGGCCGTGGATCTTGGAGAAGGTGCGGGTGACGACGACATCATCGCGCTCGCGGGCGAGTTCCATGCCGGCGTTGTAGTCGGCCTCGTCGACAAATTCGGCATAGGCAGCGTCGATGACCAGAAGGGTCGAGGCCGGCAGGGCGTCGCGCAGCCGGCGGATCTCGGCGTCAGAGATATAGGTGCCGGTGGGATTGTTCGGATTGGCGATGAAGACGATGCGGGCATCATCACCGGCTGCTTCGATCACGGCATCCACATCGGTGGTGTAATGGGTCTCGGGGGCCGAAACGAGCTTGGCACCGCTCTGCATGGCCACCAGCCGGTAGACCAGGAAGCCGTATTGCGACTGGACCACCTTGTCGCCCGGTTCCAGATAGGCGCGACCCAGCAGTTGCAGGATTTCATCGGAGCCGCAGCCGCAGACAATATTCTCCGCCTCGATACCCTCTTCGCGGGCAATGGCCTGGCGCAGCTTGGTGGCACCGCCATCGGGATAGAGGTGCAGCTTGGTCGAAGTCGATTCGAACGCCGCCTTCGCCTTGGGCGAACAGCCCAGGGCATTCTCGTTGGAGGACAGTTTCACCGGTTCGGCAATGCCGGGGGCTTCGGACGAGCCCGGCTTGTAGGGCTGGATGTCGAGAATGCCGTCGCGAGGCTGGATACCCATGAAAAGTCCTGTCCTTGGCTCAGTCCCGGCGGGCCCTTTCGGATGCCGGGGGGAGGATCACATGACGCGGAGATAGCGCGGGGCGGCGTTGGCCTTCAAGTGCTGGCGCGCCCACGGCTGCAGTTCTGCGTTGCGGGCGCACCGCGCCGGTATGCTTGACCGCTTCAGCGAGGATCACCCCGCCCAGCCCCGACCAGGCATATTCACCGATTTCTTCCCAGACCGAGGCGACGCGCCGGTGCGTGGTCCAGCCCCAGGGCGGCGCATAGAGGGCGCGGGACCAGGCGGTCGCATCCAACAGCGCGTCCTCCAGCAGGCGCGAGATCTGTCCGCGCGTGAATGAGCGGCCATGGCCGAAAGGGGTCTTGTCGGACAGCGCCCAGATACCGGTGCGCGAGGTGGTCACCAGCACGATGCGGCCCTCCGGCGCGAGCACCCGCCAGACTTCGCGCAGCAGGGCCGGCAGGGCCTCGGCCTCTTCCAGGGCATGAACCAGGATCACCCGGTCGAACATCGCCTCGGGAAAGGGCAGCCGGCATTCATCCCCCAGCACAGCCGGAGCGGACCCGGACGCCGGGATCACGGCGCCCTGTGTGGAGGGCATGAAGGCGATGCAGCGCCGGGCTTCCTTCTGGAAGGGCGAAAGATAGGGACCGGCAAAACCCAGACCCAGAACATCCAGGCCGCGGGCGTCCGGCCACAGCGACGCAATGCGCCGGGCGATCATGCGCCGGGCGGTACGGCCCTGACGGGTGCGGTAGAAACTGTCGAGCTGGGCGGCGTCACGGCGCACTGGCCAGACCTCTCATCCATGGCCTAAACAACGGGTCGGCCCTCACACTAGCGAAACCGGTGAAATCGACAATGAGCGACCTGATCATCCGGCAGTTCCCGTGCCTGAGCGACAATTACGGCTTCCTGGTCCACGATCCGGACAGCGGCGAGACGGCGACGATCGACACGCCGGAGGCCGATGTGATCCTGGCCGAGGCCGAAAAGGCCGGTTGGACGATCACCCAGATCTGGAACACGCATCACCATTTCGATCATGCGGGCGGCAATGCCGCGGTCAAGGCGGCCACGGGCGCGCGGATCATCGCGCCGGCCTATGACAGCCATCGCATTCCCGACATCGACCAGCCGGTCGAGGATGGCGATGTGGTCCGGCTGGGGCGGCACGCGGCGCAGGTGGTCTATACGCCCGGCCATACGCTGGGCCATGTCTGCTACCACTTCGCCGACCAGACGATCGCCTTTGTCGGCGACACGCTGTTCGCGCTGGGCTGTGGACGCCTGTTCGAGGGCACGCCGGAGCAGATGTGGTCCAGCCTGTCGCGTCTGGCGGCCTGGCCGGAGGAAACACGCATCTATTGTGCGCATGATTACACGGCCGCCAATGCCGCCTTCGCCCTGACCATCGAGCCGGACAATCGCGATCTTCAGGCCTATGCCGCGCAGGTCGAGGCCGAGCGGGCGCGCGGTGAAGCCACCGTGCCCACCACGATCGGCGCCGAACTGGCCGCCAACCCCTTCCTGCGCGCCTCCAGTGCCGGCCTTCGCGCCCGCCTGGGGCTGGAAACCGCTACCGATACCGAGGTGTTTGCCGAGGTTCGCCAGCGCAAGGACCGGTTCTGATGGACACAACGCCGGTGCACGACATCATCGAGCGGCTGGGCATGCAGCCGCACCCGGAGGGCGGCTGGTATGTCGAGACTTTTCGCGACGCGCCCGGACCGGATGGCCGGGCCCGCTCGACGGCAATCTACTTCCTGCTGGCGGCGGGGCAGGTCTCGCACTGGCACCGCGTCGACGCGGTGGAAGTCTGGCATTATCACGCCGGGGCACCGCTGGAATTGTCGATCAGCGAAGACGGCAAGGCCGTGAGGCGTTTGACCCTGGGTGCGGACCTTGCCGCCGGTGAGCGACCTCAGGGCGTGGTTCCGCAAGGGGCCTGGCAGGCCGCACGCTCGACCGGGCTGTGGACCCTGGTCGGGTGCACGGTGGCACCGGGTTTCCGGTTTGAGGGATTCGAGCTGGCCCCGCCGGACTGGCAGCCGGGCCAGAGCTGATCAGCTGGCAACGCCCAGCAGGATTTCCGCCACGAAGGCCGAGCTGGGCCGGCCTGCATAGCCCAGGTCCGGCGCGATGACGATGACCAGGGCATTGCCGTCGCGGAAGGCCGAGGGCTGGTCGCCCAGGACCAGATTGATCTGCTCGATCTCGCGGAAGCGGCGGCGGTCAGCGCCGGCCATTTCAAAGGCGCGCGAGATCACGGCCAGCGCGTCATACTGCACACCCAATCCGGCGCGCGGTGCCGGGGCGTACTCCACCGAGATATTGCGGTCGAGCTGGTAGGCCAGCGTGCGGGCCATCTCCTCGGCCCGGGCGCGGACTTCCGTCGGTGCCCGCGGGGCCGGTGTCAGCGAGCCTGACGGGCTGGCAAATTCCACGATGACGCCATTGGGCGCATCCAGCGGGAAATAGGTCGCGCCGCCCAGGCTGGTCAGGCGCATGACCTCGCGGCCGGTATCGGTGATATAGGCGGTGGATCCGCCGGGTGCCCGGTTGGCGTAAAGCACCAGGACTTCGGAGTCCGGAGCGTCACGCTCGCGCAGGAGGGCGGCCTCGCCGGAGCGGTCGAACAGGAAAAATTCCCCGGTATCGGCGCGCTGGTACCAGCCGGTGACCTCTGCTGCGCGCTCATTGCGCAGCAAACGGTCGCGCAGCGGGTTTTGCTGCACACCCCAGGACGTGCCTGCCGCAAGAGCGACGACAAGTATGGCGACAAGGAATCGGGTCATCCCGGAGAGCATCATGACTGGCAAGACGGCAAATTTGCGGCAGGTCCAAGACCTTCCTATGCCATGTACTGCCCGCCATTGATGGTCAGGGTCGATCCGGTGATGAAACCGGCCTCGTCCGAGCACAGATAGGTGACCAGCGCGCCGATCTCATCCGCCTCGCCCAGCCGTCCGACCGGGATTCCGGCGATGATGCCCTCGAGCACTTTTTCCGGCACCGCGGCGACCATCTCGGTATTGATATAGCCCGGCGTCACGCAATTGACGGTGATGCCCTTGCGCGCCGTCTCCTGCGCCAGCGCCTTGGTGAAGCCAATCACACCGGCCTTGGCGGCGGAATAGTTCACCTGGCCCATCTGGCCCTTCTGGCCGTTGATGGAGGAGATGTTGACGATGCGCCCGAAGCCGCGCTCGCGCATGCCCTCGATCAGCGGACGGCACATGTTGAACAGGCTATCCAGGTCGACCCGCATCACATCGCGCCACTGTTCCGGTGTCATCTTGTGGAACATGCCGTCGCGGGTGATGCCGGCATTGTTGATCAGAAGATCGATCGGCGCACCGGCGGCCATTTCGGCTGCCGCAATCCCGGCGACACAGGAGTCGTAATCCCCGACATCGAACTTCACCACTTTCACGCCGGTTTCTGCTGCAAATGCGTTCGCTGCAGCATCATTGCCCGCGTAATTGGCGACCACCGTGTGCCCCGCCTTTTGCAGCGCGAGACTGATCGCGGCGCCGATTCCACGCGTTCCACCGGTGACGAGAGCGGTCCGAGTCATGCTGTCCCCCTGAGACTTGCTGTCTTGCGCAAATTGCGTTCGCGCTTGCAGCACACCACATTAAGCGCGTACACCATTACATGAAATAGCAACACGCCCGTGTCGAGCAATATCGAGCCGACGCAAAAATGAGGCGTGCCACAGGGGAGTAAGCGGTGACCAAATCCAACGGCAAATCACCGGACATCGTCATCAAGAAATACGCAAACCGGCGTCTCTACGACACCTCGACCAGCCAGTACGTCACGCTGGACTACCTGCGGGACCTGGTCAAAAAGGGCACCGACTTCCAGGTCATCGACGCCAAGAGCGGAGACGATCTCACCCGCGGCGTGCTGGCCCAGATTATCTTCGAAGAGGAATCACGCGGCGCCAACCTTCTGCCCGTCGATTTCCTGCGCCAGCTGATCGGTTTCTACGGCGACAGCCTGCAGAGCGTGGTTCCGGGCTATTTGCAGATGTCGATGAATTCCTTCGCCCAGCAGCAGGAGGAATTCCGTGACCGCATGACCGAGGCGATGTCCTCGCCGCAGGCCTCGATGGCCATGATCGAGGAACAGACCCGCCGCAATATGGAAATGTTCGGCCAGGCCATGCGCATGTTCTCCCCCTTTGGCGCCGCAGGGGCGGCAGCGGCCACCGGCAGCGACGACAAGCCGGCCGCGTCCGGCAATGACAAGGCCGAGGGCGGCGAGGAGCTGAACGCGATGCGCGAGGAACTCGACGCGATGCGTGCCAAGCTGGATCAGCTGCTGGACACCAAGAAGTAGTTTCGCCCCTCGCACGCGGTTTCGTCCCGCGTGCCGCGTTAACACTTTCGTATCGATTTGAGCCAGCCGGCCCGGTTTTCGGGCCGGCTGGTGTCATTTTGTACGCCTGCATGCCTGTTTTTGGCCCTGAATCAGCGTTAACCTCTCATTAAGACTTGGCATCGGCCTTGCGATGAGACGGGCATGACCACGATCCGAAGCGCATATTCTGTCCCGACCCCGACCAGCCGCCGCGTAGAGCCGGCCGGTCGCGCGCGCGGATCCAATGACCGTCCGTCGCGGCAGGACCGGGCCCTGGTTCCCGTCCCGACCCCGCATGGCAGCGAGCGTGAAAGCGCCCGCTCCTATGTGCGCTCGCGTCCTGCCACGGCGGAGGTCATGGTCCAGATCATCGGCGACGCCCCGCGCCGCGGCCTGAAGGCCGAGCCCAGCGAAATCGCCCGCTTCCGCCGCACCTACGAACAAGCCGCCCAGCCGCTGACCTCACGCGATCCCAAATGGGAGCGCTGCGCATGAGCCTCGGTGTGGTGACGGCCCGGCGGGTGGGGTTCTGGATCGATGTCGGTCTGGGAGCCGGGCTGCTGTTTGTGCTCTTGTAAGCGCAAGCGAAAACGCTCTCGGGTGTGCTGATTGCGATTTGCGCGTTGAGATTGTATTTTGGTGGAATGCCACTCGGATACTACCCGCGCGCCGGGCAATTGCTGATGACGGATTTCTCGGGATTTGTTCCTCCAGAGATCAACAAAATCCGACCCTGCATCATCGTTTCGCCAAAGCTTCCCGGCCGAAGCGCGTTGGCGGCTCTTGTGCCTGTCAGCCTGACAGCGCCGAGCAAGGAGTATCCGTTCCATGTCCGCCTATCGAAAAACTATCACCCGCAGGAAGATGACGGCCTGGCCTGCTGGGCCAAATGCGACCTGCTGATGAATGTTTCAATTGCCCGGTTGAACGGTTTCAAAATCGGTCGGCGCAAATGGGCACACCCGCAGATTTCCGGCAATGACCTCAGGGCGGTGCGGCACGGCATTCTACACGCTTTGGGCATGGGAAACTTGCTGAATCCGGATGATGAGACTATATGAGCGGAGTAACCCGGTCTTCGGGCTTTAAGACCTGAACTATCAGGCAGGTTGCTCGCCGGGCGATGACAAGCCCTGAGCAGCCTAGATAGTGTCACTGTCCCAAAACCCCGCTCCGGCGGGGTTTTGTGTTTGTGGGCCTTATGTTGAGCGCGCACACGAAACAGGAAACGCCGGTCTCCGCTGAGGTGCAAAGTCCGTCCAATGAACGGCGCGGTGGCGCGGCTTCCTGCCATTCATCCCTTGCCGAGAGTTCGCCTCAGGGTTTCAGCGGCGTCAAGGGTGGCCACCGCAAAGCGGCGCCTGCGGCGCCCTTGACGCCGCTGAAACCCTGAGGCCCGCTGGCTGGCAAGCGATTAATGGATGCAATTGCGCCAAAAGGCGCGGCTGCTGACTTGGCAAAGAGCAAATTTTCCCGGACGCAGGCCTGCCATGGACTGTCGCAACAAAAAACGCCGCCCCGACCGGAGCGGCGTTTCCTTGTCCGCGATGTCGCCTTGCTTATTCCCCGCCGACCGCGAGGTCGCGGCGGGCGGCGACGATGGTGACGACGAAGCCGGCGACGGTGTCCATCAGGGCCATCATGGTCAGAAGGAAAAAGACCGAGGTGCCGAAGCGGCCGACCAGCAGGAAGAGCGCCATGGCGATCACAAAGACCAGCATGGAGAGGCCGTGATTGATAATGGTGGCGGTGCCGGTGCCGGCGGATTTCACCAGCTCGATGAACATCATGATCATGCCGAAGATGATCATCAGATCGCCCAGCGTCATGGCCCAGGGGCCAGAGACCAGCGGGATCGAGAAGATGGCATTATCCATCATCGCCGCGGCCGAGGCCGGGTCGCTGCCGGCAAAAATCACGATGACCGCATAGACCACAACCGGAATGATCAGGAGCGGAATTACATTGAACATGGAACTTCCCCCGTTTGAGCCGCCACCGGAACGCCTTGCCTGGTTGGCCGCTGTCATACCCAACAATACGCCGTTATCTCCCCCGCCGGCCATATCGCATCCTTTCCCCAATCTGGGGCCCGGCATCCGGGCCCGAAAACTAGAACTCGTCGCTGCCGCGCGGATTGCGCGCCCGCGAATTTAACCACATTACGCCCATCATGTCTGTCAAAGAGGCAAAAAGACGGCCAAAATTCGTATACTTCGACGATCCGAGGGTGCGGTGACGGTGCGTGACCGGGCGGAACTCGCAAGTGTAGCCCTCGCGGATCATCAGCGCGGGCAGGAAGCGGTGCTGGTGGTCGAAGAAGGGCAATTCCAGATAGGCCGAGCGCTTGAAGGCCTTCAGCCCGCAGCCCGTGTCATTGCAATTATCGTTCAGCATCGCCTTGCGGATGCCATTGCCGAAGCGTGAGGCGAACTTCTTCCAGGCCGTGTCCTGACGGTTGGCCGAGCGGTCGCCACCCACCAGCGCCAGCCCGTCCGGCGCATCGGCGCGGTTGAGGGCGTCGATCACCGTGGGCAGGTTTTCCGGCGGGTTCTGGCCATCGCCATCCAGCGTACAGACCGTGGCGCCGCGGGCATGCATCACGCCGGTGCGCACCGAGCGCGACTGGCCGGCATTGTGCCTGTGCGCGATGACGCGCAGCATCGGCAGTTCGGCCTTGGCATCGATCAGTTCCTGGCGCGTGGTGTCGCTGGAGCAGTCGTCGACAAACAGGATCTCGAAATTGCGGCCCTCCAGCGCGGCAGCAATCTCGCGCGCCAGCGGGACGACATTGCCGGCCTCGTTATAGGCCGGGACGACAACGGAAATATCGGGTGTGGACTTGGGGGTCTGGCTCATAGGTGTCTGCTTGAGCTTGCGAAACAGGGGCTGCCCGTTACATACCGGGTTTGGCTGATGACGCGAGGGATTTCTCATCGCGCACGAGTTTGGAGGCCACATGACCCAACTGGCGAGCGGCATTCGCGCCTATGTGATCATCGGGCTTCTGGCCGCGCTGTCGGCGCTGGCCGGGATATTCACCCTGCCGCCGCTGGACCGCGATGAGAGCCGCTTTGCCCAGGCCACGGCGCAGATGCTGGAGACCGGCAATTTCGTCGAGATCAACTTCCTGGACGAGGAACGCAACAAGAAGCCGGTCGGCATCCACTGGATGCAGGCGGTGAGCGTGGCCGCCCTCTCCGACGCCGAGGCGCGGCAGATATGGGCCTATCGCATCCCCTCCCTGCTGGGCGCGATCCTGGCAGCGCTGGCGGCTTTCTGGGGTGGACAAAAGAGCTGATCGGGCGCGAGGCGGCCTTTGCCGGTGCGGCGCTATTTGCGACGACGGTCCTCTTGGGCATTGAAGGCGGGATCGCCAAGACCGATGCCATGCTGGCCGGGTGCACGACCCTGGCCATGGCGGCGCTGATGAATGCCCGCGGCGGGAGCTCGCAAGGGTGGAAGACCGGGCTGTTGTTCTGGTTCGCCATCGGGCTGGGCGCGCTGATCAAGGGCCCGGTGACGCCGATGGTGGCGGGGCTGGCGATTGTCGCTCTTTTGATCTGGGAACGGGAGTGGCGCTGGCTGAAGCCGGTGTTGACCTGGTGGGGGCCTTTGCTGGCGGTGCTGATGGTGGTGCCCTGGCTGGTCTCGATCCAGATCGCCACCGAGGGCAATTTCCTGCGCGAGGCGCTGGGCGATGATCTGGGGCCGAAACTGGTCTCCGGCCATGAACGCCATGGCGGCGTGCCGGGCTATCACCTGATGCTGCTGCCGCTCCTCTTCTTCCCGGCGACGCTCTTCCTGGTGCCGGGCGTGGGACGCCTGGTCGGGGCGATCCGGGAGAAGACCGATCTGGCCGGCGCCGCACGCTTCCTGGTGTGCTGGGCTGTGCCCACCTGGCTGGTCTTCGAACTCCTGCCGACCAAGCTGCCGCACTACGTCCTGCCGGCCTATCCGGCGCTGGCGCTGGCGGCGGGCTGGGGCCTGGTGGAACTGGTGAAGGCGCAGGCCTGGCAGCGCTGGGTGGGCTGGGGGCTGTTTGCGTTTGCCGGGCTGGTGTTTGCAGTGCTGGCTATTGTCGCTTTTACATCCTACGGCGACCCCGGCACTTGGCGAGCTCTCGGCGTGAACCCCGGCGGGACGGACCAACCCTTTGGTTTGCAGCTGGATCCGTTGGCTTCGGCTTGGGTTGCCGCAAGCACAGCGGTTTTTGCTTTACTGTGCGGCGCAACCTTGATGGCACTCCGGCACAATACCGGCCAGATCGTGCTTATCTGCGCAGCACTGTCAGGACTGACATGGCAAGTGATGTTCCGCGGAGCTTCATTGCCGAGTGCCGAAGCCGTTCGGTTGGCTGATCGTGTCCGGGAAATTCGAGACAACTACCTGCTCCCTTCCGGCCACCTTGCCACCTACGGGTACGACACATCTTCGATTGCCTCAGCTTCGTCCTACACAGAACCCAGCCTCGTTTTTTCACTCGGAACAGGCACAATCCTTGGCTCGGTAGATGAAGTGTTGTCGATTGCAGAAAACAGGGAGATTCCCACATTCTTGGTTCTCGACCTGTCTCGCGATGATGCATGGGCGGAGTTCTTTTCTCGCGATCCCAATATCGGGTTACTCGACGACAACGACATGTTCGAGCGGCTCAGAAGCCTGGACTATTGTGAATTCGATGTTGTGCCCGGCACAAATTATTCCAGAGGTGATGAGACCGTTCTGGTCACGCTGATGACGCGATGCGCTCCCGAGGACGTTGAATGACCCGCAAGATTGAAATCGTTGAAGTCGGGCCGCGGGACGGTCTGCAGAATGATCCGGCGATGATGTCGACGGAGACCAAGATCGAGTTCGTCGAGCGGCTGATCGCGGCCGGTGTGCGGCGCATGGAGGCGGCGAGTTTTGTCCATCCCAAGCTGGTGCCGGCGATGGCGGACAGTGATGCGGTGATGCAGCGCGTGCCGCGGCAGGACGGGGTGAAATATATCGGCCTGGCCCTGAATGAGCGCGGCATGCGGCGGGCGCTGGAGGCGGGCTGTGACGAGGTCAACTACGTCATGGTCGCCTCGGAAGGCTTTGGCCTGAAGAACCAGAACGCCACACCGGACCAGACCGCCGACCTGTTCGACCGCATCGCCGTCCTGGCGCATGACGAGGGCACGCCGGTCTCGGTGACGGTGTCGGTGGCTTTTGGCGATCCGTTTGATGGTGAGGTTGATCCGGCCGTGGTGGCACGGCTTGCCGGACGGGCCCGGGCGGCGGGCGCGGTCGAGTTTGCCATGGGGGATACGATCGGCGTGGCCGATCCCTGGTCGGTGCGGCGCATGCTGGACCTTGTGCGCGCCGAGAGCGGCGACATGCGGCTGCGCATGCATTTCCACAACACCCGCAATACGGCGATGGCGAATATCTACGCCGCCGTCGAGGCCGGTGTGGATGTCATCGATGCCTCGGTCGGCGGGATTGGCGGCTGCCCGTTTGCACCGGCCGCGACCGGCAATGTGGCGACCGAGGATGTCGTCTACATGCTGGAACGCGGCGGATTTGAGACCGGGCTGGACCTCTCCAGGCTGATCGAGACGGCGAAATGGCTGGAGACGGACGGGTTGAAACATCCGGTCGACAGTGCCTTGTCGCGCGCCGGCGAGTTTCCGCGTCCGGCCTGAGCTCAGCCCGGCGTATTGCGGTGCGCTTTCAGGCGCCGCAAGCGGCGGGCCACGCGGCGACGGTGGGCAAAGTGGTTTTTCAGATCACGCAGGCGCAGGAGCGCGGCACGGCCCCAGATCGCGGCGAAGATCGGGATGATGAGTGCCATCGTCGCCAGGCGCTGCAGCGGGCCGGGATAGTATTTCCAGAAATACTTCACGAAACCGAGCCCCTTGTGGGTCTCGACAAAGAAGGGTGAGGATTTCGAGGTGCCGCCATAATGCTTGATGGCCGCGCGCGGTTCGAACCAGACCGAGCCACCGCGTTCGCGGATCTGTCGGCACAGGTCGATGTCTTCGACATGCAGGAAATAGCGTTCGTCGAACCCGTCCAGCGAGAGGAAGGCCTGGCGCGGCATCATCAGCGCCGCACCGGAGACGACTTTCACCGGCATCAGGTCGTCAGCCAGCGGTTCACCTTCCAGATGGATGTTCTTCACGCCGGGCAGGAAGCGGTCGAGCTTGAGAAAGCTGACCAGGGCGGAACGCGGGGTCAACTCGCCGCGGCGCCCGCCACGCTGTTCCGTTCCATCCGTATTCATGATGCGCGCGCCCATCGCCCAAAGCGCACCGTCCAGTCGACTGGCCGACCGCTTGAGCTGTCGGGCCACGCCCGGAGCCAGCACGGCATCGGGGTTGAGGAACAGCACGAGGTCGCCGCTGGCCCGTCGGGCGCCAATATTGCAGCCCTTGGCAAAACCGAGATTGGACCCGGTCTCGATCAGCACGAACTTGTCTGTGTCCGACGCCATCGCGCGCAGGGCCTGGATCATGTCAGGCGGATTACCGTGATTGACCAGGATCAACTCGTCCACGCCGGGCGCAGCGAGAATGGAGGCAACGGATTCGATGAGATGTGGACCGGTATGCCAGGCGACCGTGACAACGCTCAGGCGTGCGGCCGTGTTTTCTGCGGGCGCTTCGCTCCGAGAAAGAACACTGACGTCGCTGCCAACGCTACTGTCCCTTGGTGCCATTCCTGCCACACCCCGTAGGAGAACACGATCAGGGACACATAGACCACAAAAACCCAGACCGCACCAACGGCTTGCAACCGGGACAAGTTTTGCGCTCCGGCAATTCGGCCCCCCATGGCGACCAGCGTGGTTGCCAGAAGCACGGCTCCGACTGCCCCCGTCTCAAGCCAGACATGCAAAGTGGCATTGTGGGGGTGCATCGGCAAGGCCTCGACCGTAAAGCCCTCAAGCAGCAGCTCCCGGTTTAGCGGGCGGGAGGCGTCCAGCCCGTAGCCGATCCAGGGATTGTCGCGGATCAATTCGCCTGCATATGTCCAAATTTCCAGGCGCCAGACCCAGGAAAGCGGAAGGGCATCGCGAAGGCCCTGCGGGATCAGGGCAATCAGCTCTGGCAGCGCCAGCGGCATGACGACCAACATGCCGGCTGTCACGCCGAACGCAATGGTGACCATAGTGCGTGGCCAGAACGCGGTCATCAGTGCAGCGACGCTGGCGAGGATGAAGGCGGCCGCATTGACCTGGGTTTCGAAAGCAAAGGCGGAAATGCCCGCCAGGACGACGAAAGCCACACCGACCAACGGCCCGCCATCGCGCCACGCAATCAAGCCGGCCGGCACGCTGAGCAGGATGAGTGGCACGGCGGCATGGCCCAGGCTGCGATAGACAAAGGTACTCACATCGGCCATCGACATGCCGCCGAAGTCTTCTTCAGCCAGTTTGAATGCCCGGGTTCCCGCTCCGTCCAGCAGGACCTCAGCCAGAAGCGTCAGCCCCAGGGCGAAGACCAAGAACATCAATGATGCTTCAATGCGTCGGCGCCAGGCGCCTTCAAGACTGCCGACACGGAGGACGAAGAGCAGATAGAGCGGGATGCCCAGGCAGGTCTTCCAGACCTGTTGCGGGTCATCATGAGGCGACCAGAGGAAACTGGCGGCAACCCAAGCCAGAAAGGCAAAGCCTGCCACCATTTCCCAGGGCATGTGGTCAAAGCGCCAGAACCGCTTGTCGAGCGGCAGCGCCAGCATGGCGAGAAGGGCAATCCAGGGCGCAATTATCAGACTGCCCGCGACTGCGAACAGGAAGGAAAACGCAAATCCGGCTATGCCGATTATGCCTGCCCTGGCATCGTCACGCACCTTGCGGGTCTCCCGGCGGCATCTAGCCGCGCTTCAGGTCGGGCGCCAGCGCCTCGTGCGCCAGGCGGGTGATGGCGTCGGCGAGCGGCAAGATCTCCTGCTTGTTGCCTTCCTCACCCAGGAAGCGCAGGGCCAGCGTACCCTCCTCGGCTTCCTTGCGACCGACCACCGCGATCACCGGCACCTTGCCGACCGAATGTTCGCGGACCTTGTAGTTGATCTTCTCATTGCGGATGTCGGTCTCGGCGCGCAGCCCGGCCTTGACCATGGCGGCCTTGACCTCTTCGGCATAGCCGTCCGCATCCGAGGTAATCGTGGCGATCACGACCTGACGCGGCGTCAGCCACAGGGGCAGCTTGCCGGCATAGTTCTCGATCAGCACGCCGATGAAACGCTCCAGCGAGCCCAGAATGGCCCGGTGCAGCATCACCGGACGGTGTTTCTCGCTGTCATCACCGATGAAGGTCGCATCCAGGCGCTCCGGCAGGTTGAAGTCGCACTGGATCGTGCCCGTCTGCCATTCGCGACCGATGGCATCCTTGACCACGAAGTCCAGCTTGGGACCATAAAAGGCGCCGTCACCCGGATTGTGTTCATAGTCCAGGCCGGAGGCTTCAGCGGCTTCCTTCAGCGCGCCCTCGGCCTTGTCCCAGACCTCGTCCGAACCGACCCGCGTGTCCGGTCGGTCGGAGAACTTGATGCGCGGCTCCTCGAAACCGAAATCCTCGTAGACGGACTTCAGGAGTACGCAGAAGGCCTTCACCTCGTCGGTGATCTGGTCGACCGTGCAGAAGATGTGGGCATCGTCCTGAACAAAGCCGCGCACCCGCATCAGGCCGTGCAGTGAACCGGACGGCTCATAGCGGTGGCACGAGCCGAACTCGGCCAGGCGCAGCGGCAGGTCGCGATAGGATTTCTGGCCCTGGTTGAACACCTGCACGTGGCAGGGACAGTTCATCGGCTTCACCGCCAGGACTTTCTCTTCCTGGTCGATCGAGGAGATGAACATGTTCTCGCGGTATTTGTCCCAATGGCCGGAGGCTTCCCAGAACTTGCGGTCCATCAGCTGGGGTGTCCGGATTTCCACATAGCCGGCGTCTTCCAGCCGGCGACGCATATAGTCCTGCACGGCCCGATACAGCGTCCAGCCATTGGGGTGCCAGAAGACCTGGCCCTGCGCCTCTTCCTGGAAGTGGAAGAGTTCCATCTGCTTGCCGAGCCGACGGTGGTCGCGCTTTTCGGCTTCTTCCAGGCGGTGCAAATGGGCCTTGAGCTGTTTCTCATCGCCCCAGGCCGTGCCGTAAATCCGCTGCAGCATGGCGTTGCGATGATCGCCGCGCCAATAGGCACCGGCCACCTTCATCAGCTTGAACGCCTTGCCGATCTTGCCCGTGGAGGGCAGGTGCGGACCACGACACAGGTCGAACCACTCGCCCTGGCGATAGATGGTGATCGTCTCGTCTTCCGGCAGGTCGCGGATCAGCTCGGCCTTGTAGGCTTCGCCCATGGCCTCGAACTTGGCGATGGCGTCATTGCGGTCCCAGACCTCACGAACGAAAGGCAGGTCGGCATCGATGATCTCGCCCATGCGCTTCTCGATCGCCTCGAAGTCTTCCGGCGTGAAGGGCTCCT
Source organism: uncultured Maricaulis sp. (assembly GCA_965242785.1). Taxonomy (GTDB): domain Bacteria; phylum Pseudomonadota; class Alphaproteobacteria; order Caulobacterales; family Maricaulaceae; genus Maricaulis. Next base: position 1,200,034 of record CBDETA010000004.1, on the reverse strand, counting down.
CGCGGGCAAAATCGTAATAGAAGCCGTCCTCGATCGACGGGCCGATCGTGACCTGGGTGCCGGGGAAAAGTTCCTGCACCGCCTGGGCCAGCACGTGGGCCGTGTCGTGGCGGATCACGTCCAGCGCCTTTTCGTCACGGCGGGTGATGATGGCCACCTTCGCGTCTCCCTCGAAGGGGCGCGTCAGGTCCCAGTCCTGCCCGTCCACCTCGGCAATGATGGCGGCCTTGGCGAGGGATTTCGATATGCCCTCGGCGAGGTCGAGGGGCGTGGCTCCGGCGGGGAGTTCTTTGATCGATCCGTCGGGAAGCGTCACATTGATCATGGTCACATGTCCTTGTCGTCGGCGCGGTCCGCCGGCGGAAGCCCGTCCATCCTCTGACGTTTCGGCCGGGACCGGAAGGCCCAGACACGCCACCAGGGACAGTCATCGCATTTCGAGGGAACCGGATCGAAGCCGAACGTGCCACCGGGCCGGCAGCGCAGGAGCCGCCCCAGCGTCAGCCAGAAGCCGCGCCAGCCACCCTGCTCCCGGATCGCCCCGATGGCATAGTGCGAACAGGTCGGCTCGTGCCGGCAGCGCACACCCAGGGCGTAGAAGACGGGCGACAGGGAAAGCTGATAGCCGCGCAATAGCGCGATCATCATCTGCTCGTGCAGCCGGGGCCTCGACATCGGATCCGTTCCTTCGGAACGCATATCAAATCAAGCCTTTTAACGCCGCCGCGCGCGCTGTCCACCATGGACCTCAAACGCGCGCAACGGACCGCAGTTGAATGAGATTGTCTGTGCGGTGCGTTTCCGGACTGTCGGGTCTCTCCCGCCGGCGCAGCGGGACCGGACAGCCCTATCCGGTCTGACGGGTGGTGGTGGTGGTCCGTGTGGCCTGGCTGGCCGCCTCGACGACGGCGTCAAACGCCAGCATCACCGACTGGTGGCGGGCCGGATAGGCGCGTGCGCCTTCCAGGACCGCCAGTTCGGCAAAGCGTCCGCGCGGCATCGGCTTGCCCTGTTTCAGCATGGCCAGGAGACTATCGCGGGCCAGGGCCAGCTCCTGCTGCGAGGCACCGATGACATGGCGGGCCATGACCGAGGCCGAGGCCTGGCCCAGGGCGCAGGCCTTGATGCGCAGGGCCAGATCACCGACCCGGCCGCCCTGCATCGCGATATCGACTTCCACTTCCGACCCGCACAGGCGCGACACCTTGCGCACGCTGGCCTGCGGACGGGCAAGCCGTCCGATGCGCGGAATATCCGCCGCCAGCCGCAACACGGCATTGGAGTAGAGTTCGTCTGCCATTGTGGGGACTATGTAAGGGTTTTTGGGGCCGGATGGAATGGCTTTCCTCCCCAACAGCGTTGGGGAGGGGGACCGCGAAGCGGTGGAGGGGCCGCCGGGCAGAGCGCGGCGGAATGTCTGCGCTGCGCTCCGTCGCCTCGCCGCCTGCGGCGGCGCCCCATCGACCCGATGCTGCGCATCGGCCCACTTCCCCAACTCGCGTTGGGGAAGAAAGGCGACACTGGCCTAATCCCAGTCCGCCTCTTCCTCATCCAGATAGGTCGGTTCGGTGCGACCCAGCACTTCCGGGATATCGCCGAAAGGCTCGTCGCCCGCTTCCGGTTCCGGTTCCCAGACTTCGTCCACCTCGACCGACCAGAAGCCTTCGGCGAAGGCCGCGCCTTCGGCCAGCTTTGTGGCGGCATCGGCATCGGCGGCGATGACGCCCCAGGTGAGGAAGCATTCACCCGTGGCGTCCTCGGCCTGCATCATGACGTTGAAGCCCTTCAGCGCCATCGACCTAGTCCTGCTTGCGCCAGGTTGAGCCTTCCGGACCGTCATCGACCTGGACTTTGAGTTCATTGAGGCGGTCGCGGATCTGGTCCGCCTTGCCCCAGTCCTTGTCGGCGCGGGCCTGCTGGCGCTGTTCGATCAGGGCGTCGATCTCGGCACGCTCGGCCGGGTCGAGACCTGTGAGACCGAACCACGCGTCCGGATCGCCCTGCCCGAGCCCCATCATGGCACCGGCGGCGAGCAGCTCGCCCTTGGCCTTGGCCTTCTCTTGCGCCGTTTCCGCCTTGTTGGCGGCGCCAGCCAGGGCAAAGAGTTCGGACAGGGCCTTGGGCGTGTTGATATCGTCCAGGATGGCGTCGAGGAAGGCCTGCGGCACGTCCACGGTCGCGGCCTCCACCTCACCCAGACGGCGCAACACGCCGTAGATGCGGTCGAGCGAGCGGCGGGTCTTGGCCAGGAGGTCGGCATTCCAGGTCAGCGGCGCGCGGTAGTGCGCGGTCAACAGGGCGCAGCGCAGCACCTCGCCTGGCCATTGCTGTTTCAGCTCATGGATCAGCGCCACATTGCCCACGGATTTGGACATCTTGTCCGAGCCCATGTTCAAGAAGCCGTTGTGGATCCAGTAATTGGCCATCGCCTTGCCGCCATGGGCGCAGGTCGACTGGGCGATCTCGTTCTCATGGTGCGGGAAGACCAGGTCGATGCCGCCGCCATGAATGTCGATGGTCTCGCCCAGATGCGTCTCGCACATGGCCGAGCATTCCAGGTGCCAGCCCGGACGACCGCGACCCCAGGGGCTGTCCCAGCCCGGCTCGTCATCCTTGGACGGCTTCCACAGCACGAAGTCCTGCGGGTCCTTCTTGTAGGGCGCGACCTCGACGCGGGCACCGGCGATCATGTCATCCAGCGAACGCTTGGAGAGGCGACCATAATCCTCGAAGGAGTTCACCGAGAACAGGACATGGCCTTCCGCCGCATAGGCATGGCCGTCATCGATCAGGCGCTGCATCATCGCCAGCATGGGCTCGATATGGTCGGTCGCCTTGGGTTCCAGTGTCGGCGCAATGACACCCAGCGCGTCCAGATCCTCACGGTAGATCTTCGCGAACTTCGTGGCGACAGTCTCGATCGTTTCGCCATTCTCACGCGCGGCGGCCATGATCTTGTCGTCGATATCGGTGATGTTGGCGGCCAGCACGATGGCCTCATCGCCATAGAGGAAGGCCAGCGCCCGGCGCAGCACATCGAACACCACCGGCGGACGCGCATTGCCGATATGGGCATAGGAATAGACCGTCGGTCCGCAGACATAGAGCGTCACCCGGTCCGGATCGATCGGTTCGAAAGCCCGCTTGCGGCGTGCCATCGTGTCGTAAAGGGTGAGCGAATTCATGAAGATGCCTACTATCGGTTAGGGTCGGTACTGAAAAATCAACGCCCGCATGCGCGACCGTGTGTTGGAAACGCTGCCTTAAAGCCCTACATACGGCCTCACGCGCAAGCGTGAAATTGAGAGGATATCAGGCGGCAGCTGCAAAAATCTGCCCTGCACATCCTCGATCCGGAAACCGGAACTGCGGTGGTGTCGTATCCCTTCACCTCCGGCCCGACAACGAAAGGATCCATGAGGATGGACGCCGTGACCCCTGAAGCCGCGCGCCTGGCTGGCGCTGCCAAGACCAAACCGACCCGTGAAGAGGCCGAGGAAGCCGTTCGCACCCTGATCTCCTGGGCCGGAGATGATCCGACACGCGAAGGCCTGCTGGACACGCCCAAGCGCGTGGTGAAGGCCTACCAGGAATGGTTCTCGGGCTATGATGCCGACCCGGCCAAGGAGCTCGGCAAGGTATTCGAGGACGTGCAGGGCTATGACGACATGGTCATGCTGACCAATATCGATGTCGAGAGCCATTGCGAGCACCACCTGGCGCCGATCATGGGCGTGGCCCATGTCGCCTACCTGCCGCGCAAGGCCGTGGTCGGAATTTCCAAGATCGCCCGCGTGGTGGAGATCTTCTCCAAGCGCATGCAGACGCAGGAAACCATGACCGCCCAGATCGCTGATGCGCTGACCGATGCGATGGACCCGCGCGGCGTGGCGGTCTTTGTTGACGCCAAGCACCAGTGCATGACCACCCGCGGTGTGCACCATCCCAATGTGTCGACGATCACCACCACATTCACCGGCGAGTTCAAGACTGACGCCGACCTGCGGGATCGTTTCATGCGCATGGTCGAGCGCGGCTGACAGCTGGCCGGATCTGAAATGCGAAGCCCCGGAGCCTGTGCTCCGGGGCTTTTTTTCTTCGGGCAGGAGCTATGCAGCCTGCAGCAGACCTTCGGCCTCAAGCGCTGCGCGCACGGCCGGGCGGGCGGCGATGCGGGCCTGGTAGGCCGTGAGATGGGGGTGACCGGAAAGGCCGATGCCGGTCGGGCCGGTCCAGTTGGTGAGCGTGAAGAGATAGGCGTCGGCGATGGAGAAACGGTCACCGGTGATGAAGCTGCGGCCATCCGCGAGCGTAGTTTCGACGTAGTCGAGACGGTTCTTCACCTTGGCGATGGCGTCATGTCTGGCCGCATCGCTGGACGCGGCGTTGAAAAGCGGACCGAAAGCCTTGTGCAGCTCGGATGAGAGGAAGGTCAGCCACTCATTCACCCGTGCCCGCTCGACCGTTCCGGCGGCCGGCGCGAGACCGGCATCGGGATGGCTGTCGGCGAGATGCTGGATGATGGCAGCACCTTCGGTGAGCAGGCCGCCATCGGCGATCTCAATGGCCGGGACATAGCCCTTCGGATTGATGTCGCGGAAAGCGGCGCCGGTGTCCTTGATCTGGCCGGTCGAGAGATCGACCTGGACCAGTTCGACCGGCTGGCCGGCTTCGCGCAGGACGATGTGCGGGGACAGGGAACAGGCACCGGGGGCGTAGTAGAGTTTCATGGAAGTCTCCTTTTTCTGGGTTGGGGACGGGTCAGGCTTCGGCGAGGGCCGGAGCCGGTTCGCTGAGCGCGACCATCAGGTCGGCGGCGCGGCGATGCTTGAGTTGCGGGGCGCCCTGGCCGGAATAGAGCGAGGCGAAATCCTCGTTTCCGGCGGCGAGGGCGGCGCGCTTCAAAGGGGCCAGGAACCAGGCCTGGACGGGAAAGGGTGGCAATTGCCCGGCCCGCGCTTCCATCTCGGCGATGACGCGATTGGGAATGCCGCGGGCGAGACGGCCGGTGAAGGCGCGGGTCAGCCGGGTTTCGCGGGCCCGTGGGGTGAACAGGACATCGCGGTGGGCATCATTGGTGCCGGACTCGGCGCAGGCCAGGAAGGCAGTGCCCAGCTGGGCGGCGCCGGCCCCCAGCGCGAGGGCGGCCTCCAGGCCGGCGCGGTCCGCAATACCGCCGGCGGCAATGACCGGCGTCTTCACCCGCGAGGCGATCTGGCGAACCAGGGGAAGCGTGCCGACCTGATGGCGTTCCGGCGCGTCGAGAAAGGCCGGACGGTGGCCGCCGGCTTCAAAACCGGTGGCGAGGATGAGATCGACACCGGCATCTTCCAGCGCCTCGGCCTCGGCCAGCGTGGTGGCAGCGCCCAGGGTGAGGATGCCGCGGCGGCGGCAGGCGTCCAGGATGGCGCCAGACGGGATGCCGAAGACGAAGGAGAAGACCGGCGGCGCGGCTTCCAGCAAGGCGTCGACCTGTTCGGTGAAGCGGGGATGATAGCGGTCCTGGGGCTCCGGCTTGTCGAGCCCGTATTCGGCATAGAAGGGCTGGAAGATCTGCCAGGCCGCCTCGAAGGCGGCGTGATCGAAATCCTCGGCACCGGGATCCTGGTCGGAGACCCAGAGATTGAGGTTGAAGGGCCGGTCGGTCGCCGCGCGGATGTCGCGGGCCAGGGCTTCGATCCCGTCGGGTTCCAGGATATGCGCGCCAAAGGAGCCCAGCCCGCCGGCATTGGAGACGGCCGCAACCAGTTCGACGGTCGACAGGCCACCGCCAAACGGCCCCTGGATGACGGGATGGCGCAGGCCAAGGGTCTGCTGGACGTCGGTGAGTGTGTGTGATCGGTGCGCCATGCGGGGCCTCCTGTCCATTGGATCGGAGGCGGAGGTGGGGACGCTGCTTACCGAATGTAACCTGATATGCTTGCGATAGCCGCGCTTTGTACTATCTCTTTGGTAAGCCGCTTACCGGAGGTCCAGCTTGCTCAAACGCCGCCACAACCAGTCCCCGCCCCTCGATGACGGCAGCCAGTGCCCCGTCAATGAGTGCATGCGACTGCTGGGCGGCACCTGGACGCCCTATGTGATCTGGCACCTGTCCGGCGGCCCGCGGCGTTTCTCCGAACTGGAGGACGACATTCCGCCGATCTCGGCCAAGATGCTGTCCACCCGGCTGAAGGACCTGACGCGCAAGGGCGTGGTGATCCGCACGGTGCAGCCGACCACGCCGCCAAGCGTGGAATACGAGCTGTCCGTGTTGGGGCGCGAGCTGTTGCCGGTGATCGAGGCGATCGTGGATGTGGGCACGCGACTGAAGCGGACGGCCGGGGTTTGTGAGCTCTAGCGCGGGGCGCTGGCTTGCTGCCCCTTTGCCCTTCCAGTGGCCACAAAACTCAGTCATCCCACGGTGCCCGAGGGGCATCCGGGGGACCTATGCTAAGCTTTCAACTGGATGGCCGAGGTCCCCCGGACAAGCCGGGGGATGACGGTGAAACTGGAATGGAAATGGACGGGCAGGATGCCATCACGCCGCGTCCGCCGGGGCCTCCAGCGAGCTCATGTCGATGACGAAGCGGTAGCGGACATCGGATTTTTCCATGCGCTCGAAGGCATGGTTGATCTCATCCATGCGGATCATCTCGCATTCGGGCAGGATGTTCATGCGGCCGCAGAAATCGAGCATTTCCTGGGTCTCCGCGATGCCGCCGATCAGCGAGGCGGCGATGCGGCGGCGTCCGAACAGCAAAGGCGGTGTTGCGAACTCGCCCATCGGACCGACCTGGCCAACCAGGCAGATAGTGCCGTCGATATCCAGCAGCGGGATATAGGGATTGATGTCGTGCTTGACCGGCACGGTATCGATGATGAGATCGAGCGATGACGCGGCAGCCTTCATAGCCTTGCGGTCGCCGGAGATGAGAAAGTCATCCGCGCCCAAGTCCAGCGCGTCCTTCTCCTTGTCGGCCGTGCGGGAAATGACCGTGACGTGTGCGCCCAGGCCGATGGCAAGCTTGATCGCCATGTGACCCAGGCCACCCATGCCCACCACGCCGACGCGCGAGCCCGGGCCGATATTCCAGGTGCGCAGCGGCGACCAGGTGGTGATGCCGGCACACAGCAGCGGCGCAGCGCGCGCCAGATCAAGACCGTCCGGCATGGCCAGCACGAATTCCTCGCGCACAACGATATGCCGCGAATAGCCGCCATAGGTGTTGTCTCCGGTGACGCGGTCCGGCGAGTTGTAGGTGCCGGTCAGGCCTTCGCGGCAGTATTGCTCTTCACCGGCATGGCATTGGTCGCAGTGCTGGCAGCTGTCGACCATGCAGCCTACGGCCACCGCATCGCCGACCTTGTAGCGCTGGACGTCCGGCCCCACAGCCGTGACGCGGCCGACGATCTCGTGGCCGGGAACATTGGGATAGACGGTGCCCGGCCAGTCCGAGCGGGCCGTGTGCAGGTCGGAATGGCAGACGCCGCAATATTCGATGTCGATAGCGACATCATTGGCGCGCAGGGCGCGGCGTTCGAAGGTGAAGGGCGCCAGCGGGGTATCCGCGCTCTGGGCGGCATAACCGATCGTTTTCATGGTTTGGATCCCCTCTGGTTGGTGTGTCTGCAAGATAGGATGCGGACGCGCGCTTGCAATGGGGAAGGCTGTGGGGCGGCGGTGAAACCGGCCTCCATCCTCGCCCTTGATGGGCGAGGGGGACCGCTGCGCAGCAGCGGTGGAGTGGGTGGGGGCCAGGTGACTGACCAGTTCAGCACCGGGATTTGAAGCGCTGCGCGCTTTCACCCCTTTCGACCCGAAGCTTCGCTTCGGCCCACCTTCCCCATCAAGGGGAAGGATGGTTGAACCCAGGCTTAGCGAACCCGCAGCAATTCCGGCGCGCCCGGGCCGCGGCGGTCCAGGCGCCAGCGGCTGTCGAGGCCGACGCGGTAGTCGCGCTGGAGGATGGTGGAGACGTTGACATAGTCCGCCTCGGCGCTCTGCGGGGTCAGGGTGAGACGGATATAGCCGTGATCCACCATATTGCAGTGCTGGACGTCCTCATTGGCCTCGGTCATCAGCTGGCCATAGTCGACACCGGGCGCGGCGAAGCTTGAGAAGGGCGCCGGCGAGGTGACGGAAGCGCCGACAAACTCGCTGCCGATGCGGTGGCCGTCACGATCGCTGAGCGCATTGGCCCAGAAGGAGTGCACATCGCCGGTGATCGTGATGACATCGGCATCGGCTTCGCGCAGGGCGGCATAGAGGCGTTCGCGTTCGGCGGGATAGCCGTCCCACATGTCCAGATTGAAGGGAATGTCGAAGCGCGTGCGCATGATGAAATTGCGCGCGAACTCGGAATTGCGGGTGGCATACCAGCGCAGCCAGCCGGGCATTTCGGTAGAGAAATCCGGGAAATTGACCCGGGCCATGATCACCTGATTGGCCAGGATGCGCCAGGGCTTGCCGGCGGCGACCGAGGCGGCGCAGGCATCGCGGATATTGCCGATCTGGGTCTGGCCGATCAGCTCGCGGTCCTCGGCCCAGACCTGCTCGCGTTTCCAGGCCTCGACGGCGGCCAGGGTCTCCGGATCATCAATGTCGGCGTCCGACGGCACCGGGAAGGTGGACAGGGCCAGTTCGGGGTCCCGCGCAGTCAGGCGGCTTTCGATCAGGCATAGCGTGGCCAGATTGCCGATCTCGTAGACACCGTGCCGGTCGCGCAGATCTTCCGGTTCGCGGCTGGGCGTCCAGTCATACCAGGCTCGCAGGGCGGCCGCGCGGCGATCCTCCCAGCGGCCCTCACCCTCATTGTGGTTCTGGGCACCGTCGGTGAAGGAATTGTTGGCCGTCTCGTGATCGTCCCAGCTCATGATCCAGGGCGCCGCCGCATGCAGAGCCTGCAGGTCCGGATCGGACTTGTACTGGGCGTGACGCTCGACATAGTCGGCATGGCTGACGATCTCGTGCAGCGGTGCGGGGACCCGGTTGAGCGCCTGGGCATCGCCGGTGGCGTATTCGCCCATGGCGTATTCATAGAGATAGTCGCCAAGGTGGATGACCAGGTCGAGTCCACCATTTTCGGCAGCTTCGCGATAGACGTTGAAATGCCCGGCCGGGAAGTTGGAACAGGAAAACACGCCGATACGGAACTGCGCGACATCGCTGTCCGGCAGCGTGCGGGTGATCCCGGTCGGGGAGAGAGCGTCGTTCAGGCGGAAACGGTAGAAATAGCGCGTTCCGGCCTGCAGGCCCGTGGCCAGCACTTTCAGCGTGCCCAGGGCTTGCGGCTGGATATAGGTGCGCTCCTCGCCCTGCTGGAAGACGATGTCGGTGAAGTCGGCATCGCGCGCCACTTCAACCCCGCGCCAGCCGCCCGCATCATCGGTCAGGGCGGTCCACAGCATGACCGAGCTCTGGTCGGGATCGCCGGAGGCCACGCCATGTCGGAAATGCCCCTCGCCGACGGACCGGAAAGCCTCCGGTGCCGGCGAACAAGCCGACACGGCCAGACCGGCGCCAGCGGCCCCGATGAGTGCACTGCGGCGCGTGAGCGAAATCTTGGTCATGGCGTGTCCCCGCATGCTTTTATGGCTCACATCCCTATCCCGATTTCGCGACACGTTCACGACCAAATCTTGCAGTGGAGGCATCAGGCGCTTCCCATCCCGAGAATGCTGCAGTTATGCTGCAGCATAAGCGCGCAGCAAAATTCAATAAATCAATAGCTTAGCTTGAGCACTCGTCCGGCCATCAGTCGGAGGGATTGCCGCACTCTGGCGGGTCCCGTCAACGCCGTGCGCAGTGTCTCGCCAATTGCATTCACGGGCAGGCTGAGTGAGTGTCCGGTCATGACCGATAGCATTGAAACCCGGGACCTGGTCCCGACCGCCGAACAGGCCGGAGAGCGGCTGGACCGCTGGCTGGCGGGCGAGATCGCCGAATCGTCGCGCTCGCGCCTGAAGGCGCTGATCGAGGCCGGGCAGCTGGCGCTGGACGGTGCACCGCTGACCGATCCGTCGGCCAAGATCATCGAGGGGGCGACCTATACGCTGGCGATCCCGGCGCCGCGCGCCGCGACCCCGACGCCGGAGAAGATGGACCTGGATGTCCTGTTCGAGGATGACGACCTGATCGTGCTGCAAAAGCCGGCCGGGCTGGCGGTGCATCCGGCAGCGGGCAATTGGACCGGCACGCTGGTGCACGGTCTGCTGCACCATTGCGCCGGCAGCCTCTCGGGCATTGGCGGTGTCGAGCGGCCGGGGATCGTGCACCGGCTGGACAAGGACACATCCGGCGTGATGGTGGTCGCGAAATCCGATCGCGCCCATCAGGGCCTGGCCGCGCAGTTTGCGGCCCACACGGTCGAGCGCGCCTATATCGCCTTCACGCGCAATGCGCCCAATCCCAAGGCCGGGCGGATCGAAACGCAGATCGCGCGCTCGGCCCAGGATCGCAAGAAGTTCACCGTGCCGCGCGACCCGGCCAGCACCGCCGGCAAGCACGCCATCACCAATTATGCCACCCTGACCCGCTACGGGCAGGCCGAGGGCATGGCCGTGGGCACCGGCCTGGCGGCCAAGGTGGAATGCCGGCTGGAGACGGGGCGGACGCACCAGATCCGCGTCCACATGGCCCATATCGGTTGTCCATTGTTGGGCGACCCGGTCTATGGGCAAAAGCGCGGCAATCTCCTGGCCACGTCCGACAATGGCCGCGAACTGAAGGATTTCCGCCGCCAGGCGCTGCACGCGGCGATCCTGGGGTTCGAGCATCCGGTGACCGGCGAGGATTTGCGCTTTGAAACCGGCCTGCCCAAGGACATGGAGCGGCTGGAAGGATTTCTGGCGCTCCTGTGACAGCCGGGCCATTGCCGGGATTTGCGGACGCCACTAGCGTGCAGGCCATGAACCAAGCCAATACACTCAGCGTCGTCGCCCGCAGCGCCCCGCAGCTGGAGGTCTTCCGCGGCGGACCGGCCATCGGCGATTTTGCCCCGGACTTTGACGGGCTGGACATGCATGGCCGCACGGTGCGCCTGTTCGACGATGCCAATTCCGGCCGACCGATGGTGCTGATCTTCACCGACCGGCTGGACCGGGAGGATGTGCGCACCGCCCTCACCCGCTGGGCCGAGGCCGCGCCCGCCCTCAAGGCGCGCGGCGCCAACATGCTGGTCGTTGCCGCCCAGACCGACAGTGCCGCCATGGCGGACTTTGTCCGCAAGACGGGATTCTCCGCGCCGATGCTGGGCGACTGCAATGGCGCCCTCTTCGCCCGCTTCGGCCTGGTGCGCGGGGCCGACCTGCAAGCCCCCGAAACCGGCCGCATCTTCATTCTGACTGCCAATGGACAGGTTCGCTCGATCATGACCGAAACCCGGGACACACAAACCGCTGCTCTGGAAACGCTGGACTCGCTGGCTGGAGAAAGCGAGGCCAAGGCCGCTGCCGGCTGGATCCCCGGCCATGCGCCGATCCTGATCGTGCCGCATGCGCTGGACCCGGAGGACTGTCGCACCCTGATCGAGCGTTATGAGAGCACGGACGCCTTTCGCGTTGCCAAGCCGGCTCCCGGCGAGGGCGGGGACTACAAGTTTGCCGTCGCCGACTATAACCGCCAGGACCGGATCGATCATGTGATCCAGGACCAGGCCCTGCTGCAACGCCTGGACCAGCGCCTGCAGGAACGCGTGATCCCGCAGATCGCCAAGGCCTTTGCCTTTCCGGTCACCCGGCGCGAGACGCTGCACATTGCCCGCTATCGCGGTGCGCGCGAGGGCATCCATATCGGCCATCGCGACAATACCCAGCCGGCCACCGCCTATCGGCGTTTTGCCCTGTCGATCAGCCTGAACACGGATTACGAGGGCGGCGAACTGGTCTTCCGCGAATATGCCGGCAAGGGCTATCGCGGTGATGTCGGCACGGCTTTCGTGTTTTCCTCGGCCCTGTTGCACGAGATCGAGGAGACCACAAAGGGCACGCGCTATAATCTGATCAGCCACCTCTTCAACGACGCCAGCGTGCAGCAGGCCCAGGCCGGGCCGCGCTGAGGCGGGCGGGAGCCTGGATGACCGAACTCGCCCGCCCGTCGCGCAAGCGCAATGCAGCCCGGACCCGCCAATCGCTGATGGAGGCGGGCGAGACCCTGTTCGCCGCGCACGGCTTTGCCGCGACAACGCTGGATGCGATCGCCGAGGCGTCGGGCGTGAACAAGGCGATGATCCGCTATTACTTCGGCGACAAGGACGGGCTCTACACCGCCATCATCGAGGCGATCATTGATGATGTGCTCGTCCATCTCGATCACGCCCTGGCAGGGAATGGTGCGACCGAACCGGTGAGCTCGATGGGGGATTTCATCGAGATTTTTGCCGAGGCAATCATTGCCCGACCCTCCTTCCCGCGCATGATCCTGCGGGACTATCTGGACGGGGACATCATGACCCGCGAGGGACCGGCCCGGAAGCTGCGCAGCTTCATGGAGACGACCCGGCGCTTCTACGCCGAAGGCCGGGCCGCCGGGCGCTTTCGCGAGATCGATCCGCACATGCTGCACCTCTCCATTGTGGGCGCCGCCCTCTTTTTTTCGCTCACCGACCGCATCCGAACGGCGATGATGAAGCATCAGGGGATGGCAGACCTGGAACTCAAGTCTGCCCCGTTCGCCCGCCATTTGCGGCAATTGATCCTCAACGGGATCGAGCGCTGACATCCAGAGCGGACCTGGCCAAGAGATGGATAGACCCGTGTCATCGCGCCATTATCTATCTGGTTAGTTGAATATCGAACGGGCCTGGAAATGTGAGCAAACGGGGGAGGAAACCCATGACTTCACATATCAAGACCCGGCCGGACGCACGTCCGGTGTGGGAGCGCCGCACAGGCAGTGTCTTCAAGGCCACGCGCGCGCTGGCCATCTCGGCCATCGGCCTTATGGGCGCGATGGTGGCACCTGCCGCCCTGGCGCAGGACGGAGGGACACAAGCCGCCCTGGAGCGTTTCGCGGCAGACTATCTGACGGACCCGACCTTCACGCGTGACTGGCAGTTCGGCGTTCGCGTCGATGGCGATTGGTGGACAGTGACCCTGGACCATGCCGGCCAGCGCTATGCGGTTCGGCCTGGGGAACCGGACACGCCGACCTTCTTTTTCCCGGTCGAGGGTGAGGTCCTCACCCGGATCGATGAGGGCCGGATGGCAGCGCTGACGGCCATGGGCAAGGCGTTCTCGACCGACTATGCGCCGATGGACCTCGAACTGATGGATGGTGCCGACTTCGACCCCGCGATCCTGCCGCTGATCTTCCATTTCTGGACCCGCGGAACGCCGGAGATCATCAACTGGCGCGAGCACGACATGCGGGAGCTTCATGGCGGCAATGCCGGCCTGATCTATTACCAGCCCGGCTTCCGCTCGGGCTTCGGCCAGATCATGCCCGGCCAGCACGTGAATGCCGATGAACGCTCGCGCACCAATCCCTTCCCCTCGATCATCATCTTCACCGGCGCGCGGGCGATTGCCCGGCTGGATGGGGTCGACCATGAGGTGGGCGATGGCCAGATTGTCTTCATCCCCGCCGGGATGAGCCATGAATTCCTCAACCCGTTCGACGAACCGGCGGAATTCCTGCTGTTCATGTTCGGTGACGGCGCCTGAGACCAGCCCGCCCGCTGGACGGCGGCCGCCCCGGGGTTCATGGATAGGCATGAACCCCGAGGGAGGCCGGTCATGACCGACACACTGACAGCCAATATCACCACGCGCGGCGTGGGCGGATCGACGGCCGAGGCCGAGCTGGCCCGGCTGAAGCCGATGCTGGATCATTGCCGGCCGATCCCGGTGGAACGCTATCGCACCCGGCTGGATGCGCTGGCGCAACGATTGAAAGCAAACGGCTTTGCCGCCGCCTGGATCAATGCTGGCAGCAATCTGACCTACTACACCGGCCTGGTCTGGCGTCCCTCAGAGCGCCTGGTCGGCGCCCTGCTGGGCGCAGATGGCCGCCTCACCTATGTCGGGCCGGAATTCGAGCGCGGCACGCTGGAAGGCTTCATGCGGCTTGAAGCGCCGCTGCGCGGTTGGGAAGAACACGAGAGCCCCTATGCCCTCGTGGGTTCGCTCCTGGAGGGCGGTGATCTGGCGATTGATCCGGCCACGCCGCTGAGCGTCGCCCGCGCCCTGGAACGCGGCTGGCCCGGAGAGTGTCGCGATGGCGACGCGCTGATCCTGTCCGCACGGCAGTGCAAGGATGCCGACGAGCTGGCGCTGATGCAGGCGACCAAGACGGCGACGCTGGAAGTGCACAAGGCGGCGGCGCGCATCCTGCGTCCCGGCATCACCACCGGCGAGGTCACCGAATTCATCCACAAGGCGCACAAGGCGATCGGTGCGCCGGGCGGGTCGGTGTTCTGCATCGTGCTGTTCGGACCGGACACGGCTTTCCCGCACGGCGTCGCCAGGCCGAAAGCCCTGGAACCGGGCGACATGGTGCTGATCGATACCGGCTGTGCGCTGCACGGCTACCAGTCGGATATCACGCGCAGCTATGTCTTCGGCACACCCACCGCGTACGAACGCGAGGTCTGGGACGCCGAAAAGGCCTGCCAGCTGGCCGCTTTCGAGGCCGCCCGGCTGGGCGCGCCCTGCGCGTCGGTCGATGCAGCGGCGCGCCGCGAAGCGGAAGCGCGCGGTTTCGGCCCCGGCTATGCCCTGCCCGGCATTCCGCACCGGACGGGCCACGGCATCGGCCTGGAGATTCACGAAGCGCCCTATCTGGTCGGCGGCGATGACACGCCGCTGGCACCGGGCATGTGTTTTTCCAATGAGCCGATGATCTGTGTGCCGGGCCGGTTCGGCATCCGGCTGGAAGACCATTTCTACATGACCGAGGACGGTCCGCGCTGGTTCACCCAGCCGTCGAAATCGATCGAGGATCCGTTTGGCTAGTTGCCGCTGCCGGCAGTCGCCTTCAGGCCGATGATGCCGATCAGGATCAGGGTGAGGAAGACGATGCGGGCGATGGTGGCCGGCTCCTTGAAGACCAGGATGCCGACTGTCGCGACGCCGATCGCGCCGATCCCGGTCCAGACCGCATAGGCGGTTCCGGCCGGCAATTGCCGCATGGCGAAGAAGAGCGCCGCCATGGACCCGGCCAGGGCCAGCGCGACGCCGGCCTTGAGCCAGAGCGCGGAATCCCGGCCGACATACTTGAAGCCGATGGCCCAGGCCATCTCCAGCACGCCGCCGATGACCAGCAGCGTCCAGGGCCCCAGCAGGTTCGGCATCAGGACTTGCCCTTGCGGATCGCGGCCTGGACCTTCAACGCCTGCACCGTCATACGGATATCGTGGACGCGCACCATGGCGACGCCGGCCTGCGCCGCCCGCATGGCCGCGGCCAACGACCCGCCCAGACGCTCGGTTTCGTCGGCTCCGTCATCGATGGCGGCAATGAAGCGCTTGCGCGACGCCCCGAACAGCACCGGATAGCCCAGCCCGATCACCTCATCGAGGTCGTGCATCAGCGCCAGATTGTGGTCGAGGGACTTGCCGAAACCGATGCCCGGATCGAGCCAGATACTGTCGGCACTGACCCCGGCGGCCATGGCGATATCGGCACGCTCGGTCAGGAAGTCACAGACCTCGGAGACGACGTCGTCATATTGCGGGTTCTTCTGCATGGTCTGCGGCGTGCCGGACATGTGCATCAGGATCACCGGCACGCCCAGCTCGGCCGCCGTCTCCACCGCGCCTTCATGGCGCAGCGCCATGACATCATTCCAGATATCCGCCCCGGCCTCGACCGCCGCGCGGGCCACGTTCGGCTTGAACGTGTCGATGGAAATGCGGGCCGCGGTCCGTTCGCGCAGCGCCTTGATCACCGGAATGACCCGGCGCAATTCCTCGTCATCCGGGACCGGCGCGGCACCGGGCCGGGTCGACTCGCCACCAATATCGATGACATCGGCCCCGTTCTTCAGCATTTCCAGCGCCCGGTTGACGGCCGCTTCCTGGTCAATCCACTGACCGCCATCGGAGAAACTGTCCGGCGTGACATTGAGCACGCCCATGACGAAGGGAATGTCCGAATTGCGACGGGTGCGAAGCTTGGGCATGTCGGCTTGCTAATCTCGCCGGGCCGCCTTGGCAAGCCGGAACACGCGATCAGATCTGTGGCTGCACCGCATCGCGAAAGGCATTGCAATTCGGCAAAGCGTGGTGCTCTGCCGCAGACCGCCCGTTCGGCATGAATTCAACAAGTCGCGACAGCCCCAGACGCTCTTGCCAAGGGGACCAACGCTCCACCCTCAAACTGTAGGACCACCATCGCGGAACGGGGCCGCCCGATTCCGATCGGGCCTTCATGGCATAGAATGCGAAATGGCCGCCGTTCGTCGTCAGTGTCCATGTGCGCGGCTCGCCCGCGACAGCAGCCTCGATACGCAAGTTCCAGTTCATCGCGGCAGAGCCTGGCTCCAGCCAGATCCCGACAGGCCCGACGGGGTCCTCCCCGGTCGCACTCACAACAAAGTCGCGGGCGATGGCCGGGCTGAGCGGGATTCGCAGAGCCGCATCGGGTGCGACCGGGAGCTTCTGGCTCCAGCTCTCGCCACTGGCATTGAAATTTTCGCAGCCCATAGAGCTGATCTGGACTGTGAAACGGTAGGGCGCGTCTTCGGCCGGCGCCAGCGTGCAACCGGCCAGAAGCGTACTGCCGAGAACCAGTCCCGATATTGCCAAAGCCCTCATCGCCACCTCCGCGCGCAAACCTATCATCTGCGCGCAAAAGGTCAAACGACTTCCGGGCATGAAAAAAGGGCGCTCCGCTGGAGCGCCCTTCATCAAGGATGCGCTGCGTCAGGCCCCCTGCGGCTCCGGATCGCCGTCCGGGCCCTCATCCGTGGTCGGCACGGCGCTGGCTGGCGGGGCGGAGGGCGGGGCGGTGTCCTCGTCAGGGCGGCTGGGCGGTTTGCCGTTCAGGAGATCGGTGATCTCGCTGCCGGACAGGGTCTCGTATTCCAGCAGCCCCTCGGCGAGCGTTTCCCAATCCTTCTTCTTCTCGGTCAGGATGCGCCGGGCGGTCTCATTGGCTTCATCGATCAGGCGGCGGACTTCCTTCTCGATCGTGTGCGCGGTTTCGCTGGAGATCGCCTTGGACCGGGTGATTTCCTGACCCAGAAAGACGTTCTGACCATTGTCGTCGGAATAATCGATCGTGCCGAGTTCATCGGAGAAGCCCCAGCGGGTGATCATGGCGCGGGCCATACGGGTCGCCTGCTGGATGTCCGACGATGCACCGGAAGTGATCTTGTCCTTGCCGAACTTCAGCTCTTCCGCGATGCGGCCACCCATGGCGATGGCCAGGAAAGAGGTCATCTGGGTGTAGTTTTCCGAAAGCTTGTCGGCTTCGGGCAGGCGCATCACCATGCCCAGCGCGCGCCCGCGCGGAATGATCGTGGCCTTGTGGACCGGATCCGCCTCGGGGACGTTCATCGCCACGATGGCGTGCCCGGCCTCGTGGTAGGCGGTAAGCTCCTTTTCCTTCTCGGACATCACCATGGACCGGCGCTCCGGCCCCATCAGCACCTTGTCCTTGGCGTCCTCGAATTCCTGCATCGAAACCAGGCGCTTGTTGCGGCGCGCCGCCAGCAATGCGGCCTCGTTCACCAGATTGGCCAGGTCGGCGCCTGAAAAGCCGGGCGTTCCGCGCGCGATGGTCTTGGCATCGACGTCCGAACCCAGCGGCACATCGCGCATGTGGACCTTGAGAATCTTCTCGCGGCCGGTGATGTCCGGATTAGGCACCACGACCTGACGATCGAAGCGGCCGGGACGCAGCAGCGCCGGATCCAGCACGTCCGGACGGTTGGTCGCCGCGATCAGGATGATGCCTTCATTCGCCTCGAATCCATCCATCTCGACCAGCAGCTGGTTCAGCGTCTGTTCGCGTTCGTCATTGCCGCCACCCAGGCCGGCACCGCGCGAGCGGCCGACCGCGTCGATCTCGTCGATGAAGATGATGCAGGGGGCGTTCTTCTTGGCCTGTTCGAACATGTCGCGGACGCGGCTGGCGCCGACGCCGACAAACATCTCCACGAAGTCCGAGCCGGAAATGGTGAAGAAGGGCACATTGGCTTCGCCGGCCACCGCACGGGCCAACAGCGTCTTGCCGGTGCCCGGAGGGCCGACCAGCAGCGCGCCTTTCGGGATCTTGCCGCCCAGGCGCTGGAATTTCGACGGATCCTTGAGGAATTCGACGACTTCCTGCAGCTCTTCCTTGGCTTCGTCGACGCCGGCAACGTCGTCAAAGGTCTTGCGGCCATGATGCTCGGTCAACAGGCGCGCCTTGGACTTGCCAAAGCCCATCGCGCCACCGCGGCCACCGCCCTGCATCTGGCGCATGAAGAAGATCCACACCCCGATCAGCAGCAGGAAGGGGAACCAGTTCAGCAGCATGGAGACCAGGATATTGTTTTCCTGGGTGGCTTCCTCGACCTGGATATCAATGCCGGCCTCACGCAGCAGGCGCACAGTGTCGACATCCTGCGGCGGCAGGGTCGCGGACAGGACCTCGCCACCACCGCCGGTCGCCCGGATCTGATCGCCCTGGATGACGACTTGAGAAATATCGCCGCGCTCCACCCGGTTGAGGAGCTGCGAATAGGACACCTCACGGGCCGCCGGAGCGGTTTGCGAGGAGTTCTGCAGCAGCTGGAACAGGGCCAGCAACAGCACCAGAACGAGGGCCCAGATCGCAAGATTTCTCATTTGCATGCGTGATGTCCGTTCAATCTATCGGTCTTTGTGGACCGGATATGGGCATTCGGCGCCCGTTTTGCCAGCTTGTGCGACAGGGGATCGGCACGGCAGCAGTCCTCTGTATCAAACCACACCGGCGGCTCTGCCGGTAGCAGCCGGGTGCAAAATCTATGCGCAACGAGCGTTTCGATTTGCTGAAACAACGCTGTTCTGGCCCACACACCGGGGATGGTCAGCACGCGACCGGCGTCGCGCAGAGCGAGCAAGCCAGCTCTTGCAAAGCCAGGAACCTCTTCAAGGACAGTGACTTCCCCGACTTCGCGATAGTCCACCCCCAAGGGGCCGGCGGTGAATTTTCCGAGGCCGGGCGGAAGATAGAAACGTCCGTCCCAGGTCTGGCCGCCAGCAGGATCGGGCATCAGCCTCGCCGACGCGGAGCGGTCCACGCGTCCCAGAACGGCGCCCGGATCGCGCACGATCCAGGTTTTTCCGGCCTGGCGCCGGCACAGGACACCGCCGGCTGTGGCTGTTTCTGCCTCCAGAACGGCCGCCTCGATGATGGAAACGGCTTCGCGGCCCGCAAGCCTGCCTTGCCCCGACACCGCCAGGATCAGGGCGTCCAGCAACCGGCGGCGCACACAGGGCCGTGCCCGGACCAGGGCGTCGCGGTCCAGGCTGGCACCGCCCCACGCGGTCAGATGGACGCTGTGACGCGCCAGAGCCGCAGCCGCCAGGCCTTCCTGGCGGACCAGGTGTTGAAGGTCCGAACTCAATGCTGAAAGACGGGGGACCAGATCGATGCGCGCTGCAGCACCGGCCAGTGCTTCTCGGATGCGGATACGGGTAAAACGCGGGTCGGTATTGGACGGGTCGTCCAGCCAGGTTTCGCCCCGGCGCGCCAGCCAGTCGCGCAAGCCGGACCGGCCTTCGTCCAGCAGCGGCCTGAGCAGGCGGAGGCAACGCCCCTGTGGCCAGATGGGAGACGGTGCCACGCCGGCCATCGCGGCGGCGCCGTACCAGCCCCCCCCGGCGATCAGGCGCATGCAGACGGTCTCGGCCTGGTCGTCGCGGGTATGGGCCAGCAGGAGATCAGTAATACCTGTTTGCGCGCAGGCGTTGGCCAGCAGGCTGTGGCGCGCGTGGCGGGCTTGTTCCTGAAGGGCGGTATCCGGCTTGTCCCCGATCCAGTTCAGGATCTGGCACGGCCAGCCGAGCCGAGTACTGAGGCGGCGGACAAACTCGGCCTCGCCGCCGGCTTCCGGACGCAGGCCGTGATCCACGGTGAGAACATGAAGGCGGCGGCCCCGCCGGTGCGCCCAGTCGGAGGCCAGATGCAGCAGGGCGACCGAGTCGCCGCCTCCGGAACAGGCCAGGGCGAGCGTCTCGCGGTCCGCGGTGTGCCGATCAAGCCAGGTGTGGACGCGTTCCGGGAGCCCGGCCGACACGCCTAGCTGCAGCCGGCCCGGGTCGCTTCGCGGCGGGCGCGGGCGCGCGAGGCCGCAGAGGCGTTCGGGAATTGGCTGTTGAAGCGGTCGAGCGTGGCGCAGGCATCGGACTGGCGCCCCATGCCGTTGAGCGAGGCGGCCAGGCGCACCAGGGCGTCCGGGGCCTTCTCGCCGCGCGGATTGCCGCGCAAGGAAGCGATGTACGCATCCGCGGCCTCGGCGAAATCGGACCGGACGAAGAAGGTTTCGCCCAGCCAGTACCAGGCCTCACCCGCCTGGGCGTGGTCGGGATGGTCTTGAACAAAGCGCTCGAACCCGCTCTGGGCGCCACCGAAATCACCATCCAGAAGGCTGGCGTGCGCCTGGGCAAACAGTTCGCCCGGGTCCTGCTGGGCCGGAGCCGCCGGGGCAGAGCCTTCCAGAGCGCCGCCCGACGCGTTGCCCGCGCGCGGACGCAGGGTGGCGGATGAACCCAGAACACCCGTCGCCTGGGCCCGGGCTTCGCCGTGGGGGTCATTGGGATTGACCACGGCGACATCGGCGCCGTCCATTTCGTCCAGACCGTCGCGCATCCAGGCCACGGCTTCGTCATCCAGCGCCGGTTCAGCCGGTTGGGGCTCTACCAGCATGGCTTCCAGGGCCTCGACCTGCTGGCGCAGCTGGCGGTTCTCGAAAGCCAGACGCTCGGTCTCGCCGTTCAGCGCGCGCAGCTGGTATTCCATCTCGTCGATACGACGCATCAGCGCTTCGGCGACCGGGTCGCCGGCCAAGAACTGGTCCTCTATCTGGCCGACGCGCACTTCCACGGCGTCGATCCGTTCGGACATTTCGCGACGCGACTGGGCATCGGCAGGAGCGGCCAGCACGAGGGCTGACAGGACGACAGGCAGGGACAGGAACTTCATCATGGATACGCACCTTGCAGACGAGCGCGGCGAAATTACGGCGTCGGACCGGCCGGCGGCAAGGCCGCTCTGGCCGGATGACATGAAAACGCCCGCAGCCTTCCGGGGCCGCGGGCGTTTTTGCTTGCTGAACCAGCAGGACTAGTTGGTGTAGCCGCTGGTAATCGTGGTCGTGGCGTTCCGGTTGATCGCCCAGCACTGCTCGTTCGACTGGCGGCAGGTCGGCTGCTCCTTGCCGTACGAGGTGGTGGAGATGCGGGCCGGTTCCACACCTTGCGTGATCAGGAAGTCCCGGGCCGCATTGGCACGGCGCGCGCCGAGGGCCAGGTTGTATTCGCGGGTGCCACGCTCGTCGCAATTGCCGGCAATCAGGATGCGCGCATCCGGATAGCTGGCCAGCCAGGCAGCCTGACGACGCAGGGTTTCCCGGGCTTCGGCGGACAGGTCATGCCGGTCCAGGCCGTAGAACACGCGATCACCGGCGGTTTGGACGAAGTGCTCGCGCGAGCCTGCGATCGGGCCCTGGTCAACCACAGGCGTATTGTCCACGGTCTCGACCGGCCGTTCGATCGGTGCTTCCGGCTCTTCAGCAGGCGGCGTCGACGCGCAAGCGGTAGCGAAGGCTCCGAGCGCTGCGACGGCAAGCAGTTTGATATTCATAATCTACACCCTTTTGCAGCCAGGCCCTGATGGCAACTGGCGTACTCGTACACGTCACGCGTGACGATCATGGAATACGACCCCCCCAGCGGTGCCGCCTTCGGCGCAAACGTTACGCAGAAATTTGTCATTCAATCAAGGGCGACCACGCGGGATCGGACGCCATGCCGCCGGTTGCCAGCCGCCTGAGATTGAATCCGGCCAGGTCGATGCTCCAGATTTCGTAACGCGTGCCGTCCGAGCGCGGCTCGCCGCGTGTGAACAGCAGGACGCGCCCATTGGGAGACCAGGCCGGCGTATCGACATAATAGCCTTCGTAGAGGATGCGCTCGATGCCCGAACCGTCCGCCCGCACCACGCCAAGGGAAAATGTGCTGCCGACCTGCTTGGTGAAGGCGATCAGGTCTCCGCGCGGCGACCAGACCGGTGTGGTGTAGAGCCCGGTGCCGAAGGTGATGCGCTGAACATTGCTGCCGTCACGGTTCATTGTGTAGAGCTGCGATCCGCCGCTGCGCGACGAGGAGAACACGATGCGTTCACCATCCGGCGAGAAAGACGGCTCCACATCATCGGCCGGATGCTGCGTCAGGCGCTGGAGATTGCGCGTGCGCAGGTCGAACAGGTGGATGTCGTGCCCGGAGCGGGTCTCGATCGAGACCGCGAGCCGGCTGCCATCCGGTGAGAACCGTGCAGACAGGCTCTGGCCATTCGGATCGACGCCCTGGACCGCCCCGCGTCCACCGGAGGCAAACAGGGCCTCCTGGCGTCCGGTCTCCAGATTGTAGAGATAGGTTGTCGCCTGACCGTCCAGGAAGGAGACGTAGGTGATCTCCTGCGAGTTCGGCGAATAGTTCGGCAACAGCGCCATGTAGGACCGGTCGGTCAGGAAGGACGGGTTGGCGCCGTCCTGGTCCATGATCGCCAGCTGACGCAGGGTCTCACCTTCGATACCGCGACCCTCGGCGACATAGACGATGCGGGTGTTGAAATAGCCGGCTTCACCGGTGAGGCGCTGATAGACCTCGTCCGCGACCCGGTGGGCAACACGGCGCCAGTTTTCCGGAGCCGTGCGGTATTGCAGGCCCAGAAGCTGTTCTTCCAGGCGCGTGTCCCAGAGCCGGAAGGCCACGACCAGTCGGCCATCATCCTGGATCGTCACCGTACCCACCAGGAGGGCCGAGGCGTCGATCACGCGCCAGTCGGCAAAGCGCGGGCGCAGGTCGATATTCTCGATATCCTCGATATAGGCGTCCTGAGAGATCGGTGCGAACAGGCCCGACGAGGCCAGGTCGTTGGTGACCACGCGGGTGATGTCGGCACCGCGGGACTGTGCCTCGTCACTCACGCCGACAAAGTTCGGCAGGGCAATCGGCAGGGGATCGAGATTGCCCCGGGTGACATCAACCCGAAGCGGGTCCTGGGCCTGGACCGCGGCAGCCAGCACAAGGCTTGCGGTAAGCGCGGACAAGACGGCGAAGAAACGGGTCATGCGGCAAACTCCAGCTGGAAAGGTCAGCGGTTGTAAAGCTCCGGCGAAAAATTGACCTCAATTTGACGCCACTGGGAATAGGCCTCCGGAGGCAGCGGATAGGGCTGGCACTGGACGGCAGCGCGCAAGGCCCGTTCGCCGGCGACCCGGAGATAGGGATTGGGAGAATTCAGAACCCGGCCCTGGTCGACAATGCGCGGCGGGCCGGCCAGTTCCCCGTTCCGCCGCAGGTCGAGGATCAGACGAACCGACAGCTCGTCCGGCTCGGGCGCGTCCAGGGAGTTGCGCCAGCAACGGGACAAATGGCTGGCAATCATGTCGCGAAGTGTGGCGGTCATGCGCTCGCCATCGCCGGCAGAATCGCGTCGGGCACCCTGCTCCTGCGGGTTGTTGTTCCGGGACGGCAACTGGCTGGAAATGTCGCCAAGGAAATCCTCGAGCGACGGTTCACGCGGCGGGTCGCGGCGTGGCGGATCCGGTTGCGGCGGCGTTCGGGGTTCCGGCTCTTGCGGCTCCGGCTGGGTAACCGGCTCGGGCTGGGTGACCGGCTCGGGCTGGGTGACCGGTTCGGGCGCGATCGGCTCGGGCGCGACAGGCGCCGGATCGGGCGCCGGGTCCGGCGCCTGGGTTTCAGGCTCCGCAATTGCGTCCTCGATGGTCGCTTCGGGAATCTCTTCGACTTCCGGTTCCGGCTCGGGCGCGGCGGAGCGCACGCTGGTCCGGTCAGCCAGGGTCACGAGTTCCACCGGCACGATGGGTGTGTTCTCGAGCAGATGCGAGGCCCGGGGCAGATAAATCAGCCCCGCCGCCACGATGCCGGCGTGAACGAGAATGGAGAGAATGACACCGCGCACGCGCGCCCCACTATCGCTCGATCGGGTCCGTTACCAGGCCCAGATTGCGGAAGCCGGCAGCATTGATGCTCGCCATCACCCGCGCGACATCACCGTAGGCAGCCCCATTGTCCGCCCGGATGAAGATCCGGCTGTCATAGCCCGTGCGGGCGATCGCCCGCAGACGGGGCGCCAGCTCACCCAGCGGTACTTCGGTTTCCTGCAGATAGATCAGGCCGTCCGTGGTCACGGTAATGGTCAGTGGTTCCTCGTCGGCGGGCAGGTTGCGCGCTTCGGTTTCCGGCAGATCGACCGGCACGCCCACCGTCAGCAGCGGCGCGGTGATCATGAAGACGATGAGCAGGACCAGCATCACGTCGACGAAAGGCGTGACGTTGATTTCCGCCTTGGGCTTCCAGCGGGCGCGACCACGGCCGGAGCCGCCGGTATCGAGAGAGACGGCCATGGTCAGAACGAGTCCCGGTCGGCCAGGGCCGACAGCTCGTCAACGAAACCGTCCAGCTTGGCGCCGTATTTGCCCAGATTGGCCGACAGCGCATTGAAGAAGATCACGGCCGGGATGGCGGCCAACAGACCCAGCGCCGTGGCAAACAGCGCCTCGGCGATACCCGGCGCCACGACGGCCAGGTTGGTATCCTGTGAAGCGGCAATGGCGCGGAAGGAATTCATGATCCCCCAGACCGTACCGAACAGGCCGACAAAGGGCGCCGCAGAGGCGATGGTGGCCAGCACGCCCAACCCGCCTTCGGCATTGGCCATCTGGCGACCGGCTTCGGCGCCCGCAGCCTTGGACACACGCCCACCCGCATTCTCGCCCTGCCATTCGCGCAGACCTGCGGCGAAGACCTTGGCGAAGGGCTCCTTGGGATGACGACCGTACTGATCCGCCAGCTCATCCAGTTCACGGCCGGACCAGAAGTCACGTTCAAACGTGCGCGCCTTGCCATGCAACCCACGCAGATGGAAAACCTTGTCGATCGCAATGGCCCAGGACCAGATCGACATGAAGGCCAGGATGCCCATCACCAGCTTGACGACCCAGTCTGCGCGCATGAACAGGGCGTAGAAGGAGAAGCCCTCCACCGCCTGCGCGACTTCGACGACACTCGATTCCATGAGGCTGACCCTTTGTTTCGGCACGCGCCTGGACCCGCGCCGTTTTACTACACTCGCCTGATACCATGCATGAGCGGTGCCTTGACCCCCTCAAGGCTGCCCACTGTGCGCTTTGCATGATGATTGGGGCAAATTCGAGGAGGAAGAAATCCCGAAACGTGGCAGGGTTCAAGCCTCAAGCGCGCCAGGTCAGTCCTCGTCGTTGTGCGCCACCGTATGCGCCGCCACCTGTTCGACCACATCCCAGTGCTCGACAATCCGGCCCTCAGAGAGCCGGAAGAGGTCACAGGCCCTGAAATGGGTGCCTTCCGTGTCGAAACAGGAAAAGAGGGCGACAAAACTCCCCTCTCCGACCAAGTCCTCAATCCCGTGATAGCGCAGCCCCGGCCGCGGCCGGCGCCGGGAGTAGAGCGCGCGGATCTGGTCGGGATGACTGCAGCCGCCCGGCGTGTGCGACACGAACATGTCCAGATCGATGAATTCGCTGACGCGGCGGATGGAACGGTCGCGCACCACTTCATCGATGAACTGGCGGACCCGCGCCTTGTTGAAATCGGTTTCGTCCCGGGAGCCGGTCGGCAGCGAACAGGCCGCCAATGAGGAACACAGACAATCCTGCTGGACATAGCGGGCGGAAATCTGGCGGCGAACCGACATCAGGCCGTGCTGGTCGGCCCGGATCAGGCTCATGGTCAGCCAGGACACCCCTTCCTCGTCGGGCTCGTGAACCGCCTTGAGGAACATGGCGTCGGCGTCCTGCAGGACGCGTGTGACCGTAAATCCGAAATTGGGGGGGCGCTCCGGGTGCTCCGGATCCGAGGGTGCGCTGGTGCGCCGGATGTCATGCTTGTCTGCCAACCTGAGCCCCTGTTCAACCTTAGGGGTAACGCGAGTGTCCGCGCCCAGCAAGCGCGACCGTTTCGCAGAAACAGTCAGCCCCCGGCGCTCAGGCCTCTTCGATCACCCAGGCGGTCCACCGCGCTGCCATCTCCCGCGGGGGGCGTTTTGCGCGTCCGTTCTGGTCGATGCAGACTGCCTCCACGTCAGCCGTGGCAATCAGCTCATCACACCGCAGCAACCGCTGTTCGATCATCAGGCGCGGCCCCCGATTGGGGCGGAACAGGGTCTCGACAACCAGGACATCATCCACCCGCGCGGCCCGGACAAATTCGACATTCATGCGCCGGACCGCAAAGGCCAGCGCGTCCTCGCGCGCTGCCAGTTCGGAATGATGGATGCCCAGGGCACGCAAGCTCTCGGTGCGGCCCCGCTCGAAGAAATGCAGGTAGCGGGCGTGATAGACGATGCCGGAAAAATCGGTGTCCTCGTAATAGACACGCACGGGCAGGCGATGGACCTTGTCGTCGTGAAAGCGACCGGAAGCGGGTTGGAGGATTTCGCTCATCGGCCCTACTTCCCGAACAGCCCGTTCTGGCCGTCACCGCGTTGCGGCGGGGCCAGGCCTAGATGGGACCAGGCGCGCGCGGCGGCGAGGCGTCCGCGCGGTGTACGCTGGATGAAACCCTGCTGGATGAGGAAGGGTTCGACCACGTCTTCCAGGGCATCACGCGCTTCAGCCAGCGCCGCCGCCAGCGTTTCAACACCCACCGGGCCACCGGCAAAGCTTTCCGTCAGCGCCCGGAGATAGCGGCGGTCGAGACTGTCCAGTCCCAGCTCGTCGACCTCGAGGCGCCGCAGGGCGCGGTCGGCCACCTCGGCGCTGATATCGGATGCGCCCTCGGCCTCGGCGAAATCGCGGACCCGGCGCAACAGCCGGCCGGCCACGCGCGGCGTGCCGCGGGCGCGACGGGCGATCTCGCGGGCGCCATCAGCGGTGGCACCGATGCCGAACTTGCCGGCCGCGCGCGTGACAATGAAGCCGAGCTCATCCTCGTCGTAGAATTCCAGCCGGACCGGCACACCGAAACGGTCCCGCAGCGGCGTCGCCAGCAGGCCGGCGCGGGTGGTGGCTCCGACCAGGGTGAAGGGCGGCAGATCGATACGGACGGTGCGCGCGGCAGGCCCCTCCCCGATCACCAGATCAAGGCAGAAGTCCTCCATCGCCGGATAGAGGATTTCCTCCACCGCCGGGGCAAGCCGGTGGATCTCGTCGATGAAGAGGACGTCACGCGGCTCCAGATTGGTCAGGATGGCGGCAAGATCGCCGGCCTTGGCGATCACCGGGCCGGAGGTGGCGCGGAAACCGACGCCCAGTTCGCGAGAGACGATCTGGGCCAGCGTCGTCTTGCCCAGGCCCGGCGGGCCGGACAACAGGACATGGTCGAGCGCTTCCTCACGGCGGCGGGCCGCATCCACAAAGACCTTGAGATTGGCAATGGCCGCCTTCTGGCCGACGAAGTCGGAAAAGCTTTCCGGACGGTGCGCACGGTCGCGTCCATCCCCGGCCTGCAGGTCGCGGTCCACCAGGCGGTCTTCGCCAGATGCATCAAAGGCGTCAGTCATCCTGATACCGGATGTAGTCCGATCCGCCAGCCGGCGTCCATGATGCCGTCAGGCCGGACACGATCACGGCGCCAGCTCCTTCAGGGACAGGCGGATGATGTCGTTGAGCCCCGCATCACTGCCCTTGTCGCGCAGGACCGTGGCCACCGCCTGGCGGGCGTGGGTCTCGTGATAGCCCAGATTGATCAGCGCGGACACCGCATCATCGCGGGACGCGGATCCTGCCGCTGCGGGCTTGGCCGTCGCTGCCATGGCGGGTTTCGCCGGATCGTCATGCACGGGCAGGCCGACCGAGAAACTGCGGCCCTGCGGCGGCGCCTTGTCCTTCAGTTCGGTGGCAATGCGGGCCGCCAGCTTGGGGCCGACGCCCTTGGCCCGAGCAAAGGTGGACTGGTCTCCCAGAACCGCCGCATTGGCGATCTCGGCCACTGGCGTGGTATCGAGAATCGCAAAGGCAGCCTTGGCACCGACACCCTGGACATTCTGCAGGTGCACGAACCAGGCGCGCTCGGTGTCGTCGAGGAAACCGTAGAGCTTGAAGGCGTCCTCACGGACATGGGTCTCCACGTGCAGGGTCACGGTCTGGCCGGGCTCCAGGCGTGACAGCGTGCCCGACCCCGTGCCGACCAGATAGCCGACGCCGCCGACATCCAGCACGACGCCATCCGGCCCCAGTGCGGCGACGCGTCCGGTGAGCATTCCGATCATGCAGCACTCCCGATTGATCTGGCCCGGCGGTGATGGGCGTGACAGATGGCAACGGCCAAGGCATCCGCCGCATCGGCGGTCGCTCGCGTTCCGGGCAGAAGCACGCCGACCATGGCAGCCACCTGGTCCTTTTCGGCACCGCCTGTGCCCACAACGGATTTCTTGACCAGGCGCGCCGCATATTCGGCCACCGGCAGGCCCGCCTGGGCCGGGGCCAGCAGGGCCGCAGCCCGGGCATGCCCCAGCTTCAGGGCCGACGACGCATTGGCGGCCATGAAAGCCTCCTCCACGGCCGCTTCATCGGGCCGATGCTCGGCCACCAATTGCGTCACCGCATCGAAGATGTGGTTGAGACGAACGGCCAGCATTTCTCCCGTGGGCGGTGTGACCACACCATGGGCGATGGCCGACAGGCGCGTGCCCTCGACACGGATCACGCCCCAGCCCATTCGCCGCAATCCGGGATCAATGCCCAGAATCCTGACCGCTGCCGTCATCACGCCCCTCTCACTCTGATCCAGACTTAGCATCAAGCGCCCGACCGGAACAAGTCGTGAACGCAATCACCCACATCGCGATAATGACTTGCAAGAACAGTCCTTGTTGCGAGGTCGTCTCAACTGAACTGCAACGCACTCGCAAATTTTTGAGCAACCCTTTGAATAACAAGAAAAGAATGTTTTTCGATTTGAATTGCCTGCGCTGAATCGGCTTCGTAAACTTTTGAAACGTTGCAGGAATTGAAGGCGCGTGCGTCGCAGACCTGCAGCAGAGGGACTTACAGGTCTTGGGGAAGGCCTGCGCCATCGATAGGGAGGACCAGATGGCCAAAAAGGGGACATTGAGCCGCCGCTCATTCCTGACAACCGTTGCCGGAACCGCCGCTCTGGCCGGTGCAACATCGGTCGTGACGGGCGGTGCCCAAGCTCAGAATTACACCGGAAACACCGACAGCGACACCGGCAGCTATGCTGATCGCGCGGGTTACGGCCGTACGGGCTATACCGACAGCGATGGCGGCTCGAACGCCGACCGCGCCGGATACGGCCGTGGTGGTGGCCGGACCGGTATCACCGACAGCGACAGTGGCAGCTATGCCGATGCGGCCGGAAACGGGCGCGGCAGTTCCGGCGTCACCGACAGCGACCCCAACGACCCGGTCGGCAATGGCCGTGGCGGTCGCCGCTCGGGTCAGACCGACAGCGACACCGGCTCCTATGCCGACCCCGTCGGCAACGGCCGTGGCAGCTCCAACTATACCGATAGCGATAGTGGCGGATGCGCCGACCCCGGCGGGCGCGGGCGAGGCCCGGTGCGCGCCGGCACGACGGACAGCGACAGCGGCGGATGTTCGGACCCGGTCGGCCGCGGCCGACCCGGTTATTGATCGCATCCAGGAGAGTTGAGCCATGGCTAAACGAGGCAAGCTTTCCCGCCGCTCCTTCCTGACGCGGGTGGCCGGCGCTGCGCTGACCACCGGTGCTGCGGGCGCGGTGACCGGATGTGCATCCACCGGCTACACGGATTCGGATCCCTATGATCCGGTCGGCGGCGGTCGCGGCGGACGCTACAATACGGGCGTCACCGACAGCGATTCAGGTCGCTATGCCGACCCGGCTGGCAATGGTCGTGGTGGCGGTACCACCGACCGCGACACTGGCAGCTATGCCGACCCCGTGGGACAGGGACGCGGTGGCGGGATCACGGACAACGATACCGGCAATTATGCCGATCCGGTCGGACGCGGCCGTGGCAGCTCGGGCATTACCGACAACGACAGCGGCAGCTATTCCGATCCGGCCGGACGCGGCCGCGGGGGCGGCTACCGCTCCGGCGTGACCGACAGCGACAGCGGACGGTATGCCGACCCCGTCGGCAATGGGCGCGGCGGCAACCGCCGTGGCGGAGGTGTCACCGACAGCGATCCCTATGATCCGGTCGGCGGCGGGCGCGGTGGACGTGGCCGCTCCTGCACGGACAGTGATACCGGAAGCTATGCCGATGCCGTGGGCTACGGGCGGCGCTGCTGATCGCTCAACCCTGCTTGCAGGCCGGACCGATCGTCCTCACGCGGTCCGGCCTGATTTTTCTTCTGTCTTCCGGCCTGGATAATCCCCTATGACGGACCCGCTTTGGCGCACCGACCCGCTGCGCTGCATGATCGACCCCATTGATCGCACCACATTCTTTCGCGACTACCATGAGAAGAAGGCCCTGATCGTCAGCCGTGACGATCCCGGCCGCTATCGCGACCTGCTGTCGATCGCCCGGATCGACGACATCATTTCCAACCAGGATCTTCGCCCGGGCCAGCTGGACATGGCACGCTCGGAACCGCCGGTGAGCGCGGACATGTACACGTTCGAAACCGGGCATATCGACCGCGGGGGCGTGGCCGAGCAATACCGGCAGGGTGCCACCATCATCCTGCCCCAGCTGCACTATAATGACGCCAGGCTCGGCGATTTCTGCCGCGCCATGGAAAGCGAGCTGTCCTGCCAGGTCCAGACCAATATCTACCTGACCCCGCCGCACAATCAGGGTTTCAAGACGCATTATGACGACCATGACGTCTTCGTCCTGCAGATCGAGGGCGAGAAGCTCTGGCGGCTCTACGACACACCGATCGAGAATCCCTATCGTGGCGAGGGCTTCCAGGCCGGCGCCCATCCGATCGGCGAACCGGTCGAGGAGTTCGTGCTCAAGGCGGGCGAGTGCGCCTATGTGCCGCGCGGGTTGATGCATGACGCTTCGACGCATGGCGAGGCTCCGTCCCTGCACATCACCCTGGGTCTGATCGTGAAGACCTGGGCCGACCTGATGCTGGAAGCCGTGTCCGAGGTTGCGTTGCGCCATCCCGGCTTCCGACGCGCCCTGCCCGTCGGGTTTGCCCAGCCCGATTTCGACCGCAGCGCGGCTGCGGCCCATTTCAAGTCCCTGCTCGGCCTGATCACGCAGGAAGCCGATCTGGAGGCCGCGATGGACCTCTTCGTCGACACCTTCATCCGATCGCGCCTGCCCAACACGGCCGGCACGATTACCGGCTATGCCAGGCCGAATGCCCCAGGCGCCCGCTTCGCGCTTCGCCCGTATGTTCCCTGGCGCCTGGCTGGCGATGGCGAGGATGTGGTGATCATCACGGCCGGCGGCGAGGTGCGCTTCCCCGGCGCGGCCGAACCGGCCCTGCACACCCTGCTCGACGGTGGCGAAATATCGCGGGAAAGCCTGTCAGGCCTGGACGATGCCGCAGCGGCCGACACGCTGGGCAAGCTGCACGCCTTCGGCCTGATCGTGCCCATCGCCTGACCTCCGGCACATCCGGTTATAATTCAAAACCTGCCGCGGCCTTGCGACCCACAAGGTTAAGACTCTACATGCGCGCAAGCAGGCGGCCCGGCACCCCACGGGCCGCTTTGATTTTGATGCGTATTAGTGGACCTTATGGCCCTTCGAGTTACGACAATTGCCCTGACGCTGGCAGGCGTGTTCACCCTTTTCTGGATGATGTGGCCGGCACCGGTGAACCCGGACTACTGGGACGAGCCGGAGCCGCCGGCCATGACCGGTGTGCTGCAGCCTGACGACGCCTTGCTGGCGGCGAATGTCACCATAGTTGGCGGTCGCGGCACAGCAGAGGGACTGGCGATCGACGAAGATGGGCGGGTCTATTTCGGCACACCGGTCGGCGAGATCGGGGTGCTGGATCCTGCAACCGGGCAGTCGAACACCCTGGCCCAGATCACCACTGGCCAGATTTTGGGGCTTGAGTGGATTGCGCCGCGACGCCTCGGGGTCGCCGCAGTCACCGGACTGTTCGCCCTGAACCTGGACACACTTGCATCCGAACACCTGAGCAATGGCGTCCTGACCCACGATTTCGGTTATGTGAATGATCTCGCGGTCGCCGCCACGGGCGAGATCTATTTCTCCGATTCATCCACCCGGTGGGGACATGGTTCGAACAATCAGGGCTATGTCTACGACTTGCTGGAAAATCGTCCGCACGGCGCACTTTACATTTGGGATCCGGCAGACCGCCAGTCCCGGCTGGTGCTGGACCGGCTCTACTATGCCAATGGCGTCGCCCTCGCCGATGACGGAGAGTCGGTCTTCGTCGTCGAGAGCTTCCGCTATCGCATCATGCAAATCTGGGTCACCGGGCCCTATCGTGGCCGCGTCCGGGTTTTTGCCGAAAACCTTCCCGGCATTCCGGACGGAATCACATCAGATGGCGAAGGTCGTCTTTATGTCGCCATGTCCGACGTGCGCAACCCGCTGCTGTCCACCCTGCATCGCAATCCGGCACTGAGCCGCATGCTGTCCAAACTGCCTCGGTGGGCCATGCCATCAGAGGGCTCTCCCCGCGCGTTCATTGCGGTCCTGGATGCCGAGTCGGGCGCCATACTGGACACCTTGCACGATCCCGATGGCCGGTTCTGCCAGCTGTCGAGCACGGCGATGGATGGCCGAGGGGGGCTCTGGTTCTCATCGACGCAATGCGGCTATCTCGCCCACTTGCCCGCACTGCAGACGCCCCTGCCCGGGATGTCAGACACGCTGCCATCCCAGCCAGTCGCCTCGGACCGGCGGCCGCCCGGCCCGCACCGCGCGCGATCGGGCGAACCGCGCTAGGCGTGCGCCGCTCAGGCCTTGACGAGTCCGCGTGCCGCGTCTGCGACGGCTTCGGCCGTGATCCCGAAATGCTCGTAGAGCGCTTCGGCCGGAGCTGATGCACCAAAGCCGTCCATGCCGACGAACGCCCCGGACCGGCCGATCAGGCTGTCCCAACCAAATCGCAGCGCCGCCTCGACAGCCACACACGGCACCCCTTCCGGCAGGACCGCATCGCGATAGCTGTCATCCTGATCCTGGAAGCGTTCCAGACACGGGGCCGACACCACGCGCGCGTGAATGCCTTCGGCGGCCAGCATCTTGGCGGCCTGGACGGCCAGCTGGGTCTCGGTGCCAGTACCGATCAGCACCACGTCGGGCGCCTCATCAGTATCCACCAGCACATAGGCCCCCCATTCCGACCGGTTATCGCGGCCATCATCATCGCGCAGGTGCGGAACCTTCTGGCGCGACAGGGCCAGCACGGTCGGACCGTCCAGACGCTTCAGCGCCAGTTCCCAGGCCTCAGCGGTTTCCAATGCGTCGGCCGGACGGAAGACTTCCACATTCGGGATCGCCCGCAGCGAAGCCAGAGTTTCGACAGGCTGGTGGGTCGGACCATCCTCGCCCAGTCCGATCGAGTCGTGCGTCATCACATAGATGACCGGCTGCTCCATCAGGGCCGACAGGCGGATCGAGGGACGGCAGTAATCCGCAAAGACCAGGAAGGTCGCCACGTGCGGGCGGAAACCGCCATGCAGGGACATGCCGTTGGCGCAAGCCGCCATGCCGTGCTCGCGCACGCCGAAATGGATGTACTGGCCGGCATAGTCCCCGGCCTTCACCACACCGACATCCGGCGTCTTGGTCAGGTTGGACCCGGCCAGGTCGGCAGACCCGCCTGCCAGGCTCGGCCAGTCGCCGATGATCGCGGCCAGCGTATTGCCCGAGGCCGCGCGCGTCGCCAGGGCCGGCTTGTCCTCGGCCACTTTCTGGCGCCAGGCTTCCAGCGCCGTCAGCTCGGCCTGTCCCGGCTCGCCGGAAATCTGCGCGACAAAGGCGTCAGCCTTGGGCGAAGCGGCCAGGCGCTCGGTCCAGGCGGCATGGGCGTCGTCGGAGCTGCACTGCCGCCAGGCCTCAACGATATGAGTCGGCACCTCAAACGGGCCATGCTCCCAGCCCAGCGCCTTGCGGGTGCCGGCAATTTCATCAGCCCCCAGCGGCGAGCCATGGCTGGACGCCTTGCCTGCCTTGGTCGGCGCGCCATAACCAATGGTCGTCTTGCAGGCGATCAGGACCGGCTTGTCGGAAGACTTGGCCGCTTCGATGGCGGCATCGATGGCAACATAGTCATGACCGTCAATGCGTGACACGGCCCAGCCAGCGGCTTCAAAGCGCTTGAGGACATCCGTCGATTCGGCCAGATCGGTCGGGCCATCAATCGAGATGTCATTGTCGTCCCACAGGACGCACAGACGGTTGAGGCCCAGATGGCCAGCCAGCGAGATCGCCTCATGGCTGATGCCTTCCTGCAGGTCGCCATCAGACGCGATCACCCAGGTGCGGTGATCGACCAGGTCATCGCCGAAGCGCGCATTCAGCATCCGTTCGGCCAGCGCCATCCCGACGGCCATGGAAATGCCCTGCCCCAGCGGACCGGTCGTCGCCTCGACACCGGGCGTGTGGCCGTATTCCGGGTGACCGGCAGTCAGCGAGCCGAGCTGACGGAACTGTTTGAGCTGTTCCATCGTCATGTCTTCGAACCCGGTCAGGTGAAGCAGCGAATAGATCAGCATCGAACCATGGCCTGCTGACAGCACGAAGCGGTCGCGATCGGCCCAGCCTGGCGCAGACGGGTCAAACTTCATGTGGCGCGACCACAACACCGTGGCGACGTCGGCCATGCCCATGGGCATGCCCGGGTGGCCGGAATTGGCCTCCTGGACAGCGTCCATCGACAGGGCGCGGATGGCGTTTGCCATATCCGACAACGCGGTTCCGTTCGGTGCTTTCATTCGGCGATCTCCTGCGCTTTGCCGAGTGATGGACCGATCCCGTTAGCCTGAGATCAGTCCCGTGCGGGCCAGCAAGGCCTTTGTCGACGCGTCATACTCGGATATCTCGCCGTCCAAAATCCCCTTGGTCAGGACTTTTCCCAGCTCCACACCCCATTGGTCGAACGGATTGATGCCATACATCACGCTTTCCACGAATACCTTGTGTTCATGCAGCGCGATCAGGGCGCCCAATGTTTCCGGGGTGAGGTCATCGAGCAACAGGGTCGTCGACGGCCGTCCACCCGGCATCGACTTGTGCGATGCCAGCTCCGGCTCACGGGCGGGATCCACCTTTCGGCCATCGAGCAAGGCCGCGCCCTGCGCCGCCATGTTGGCAGCCAGCGCGCGCTCGCGTGGATCGGGGCTGGAGAAGTGACGGGCGATACCGATGAAGTCGACCGGCACGATATCCTTGCCCTGGTGCAGCCACTGGAAGAAGGAGTGCTGGATCTCCGTTCCCGCCCCGCCCCAGACAAGCGCCCCGCCCGGGGTGTGGCCGGGCTGGCCGTCCGTGGTCACGGACTTGCCCAAAGACTCCATTTCCAGCTGCTGGAAGTAGTCCGCGAGCTTGCCGAGCCGGGCAGAGTAGGCCGCCACGCAGCGACTTGGATAGCCCAGAGCCACCCGGTTCCAGACGTCCAAAAGCCCCTTGAGAACAGGCAGGTTCGCCTCCAGAGGCGCTTCGGCAAAATGCGTGTCCATCGCCCGCGCGCCGTCACGGAAGGCGCTGAAAACAGTGGGACCAAGACCGATTTCCAAGGCCAGCCCAACCGCCGACCAGACAGAGTAACGACCGCCAACCCAGTCCGGGAAGTCGAAGACCCGCTCCGGCTCGATTCCAAACGCTCGTGCCTTGTCGGGGGCCGCTGAGGCCGCCGCGAAATGAGCACCCGCACGGTCACGACCTATGCGGCCGGCCAGCCAGTCGCGGGCGGCCTCTCCGGTCATCAGGGTTTCTTGGGTGGAGAAAGACTTCGATGCCACGATGAACAGCATCGCTTCAGGATCCCCTCCGGCAACCGCATGATGCAGATCGCTCGGATCCAAGCTGGCGACAAACCGCAATTCGGGCCCGGCTTCAGCGTGGTCAGCCAGAGCGTCTGCCACCAATCGAGGCCCCAGATCCGAGCCCCCGATGCCGATATTGACCACCCGTGTGATGGGTTTGCCCGAGGGTTGATAGGTGCCGCCACGAACGGCTTGGGCGAAGGCCCGCGTCTGGGCCTGGGTCCGCTCGACGAGTTCAGCTTCCGCCGAACCATGAATGTTCGCCCCCTGGCGATAGGCCATATGCAAGGCCGAACGCCCTTCGGTGGCATTCACGATTCCGCCGGTCAGCAGCCTGTTCCGATGCTCGATCAGGCCAGCATTGCGGGCGGCATCAAGCAGGCAGTCCAATACGGCCTCATCAACCCGTTGTTTTGAAGCATCCAGTTCGATCCCCGCTGCGCGGTGGATCAATCGCGCGGACCGCCCGATGCCAGAGTCCGCAAGCTCACGAAGAGGGCGACCAGCCAGTCGTTTGGCATGGTCGAGAATGTCGGAATTCGTCACGACGAACCTTCTCTGCTGAAGTTCCGCGGCACCGTAAAGTTAGCGTTCCCATCTGACAACTGCCAGCGCGGCTCAGCGGGCGGTTTCCGCCAGATATCTGTTTACCTCATAAACGGCACCAAGCAGGTGATAGGCCGTGCTCATTGGAATGCGGTGATCGAGAATGGTGCCATGTCCGTCAATCAGATCGACCCAGCCGCCCGGCGTGGCCGGCGATATGTGGCGCTCCCAGAGGCCGCGACAGGCAATGTTCAAGGCCATGGGGTCCCGGTCCTGGCGCGCCAGACAATGCACCGCCGCTCCGCGAACCCATTCCGTCTGCATCCAGGTGCGGCTACGGCTATCAATCAGCCCGCCCTGACTGTCTATCGCTGCGTACAGGAGACCGGTGGCCGGATTGAGACCATTCTGGAAGGCCGAGTCCAGAAGCGCCTTCCGGGTGGCCGACTCGTCGCCACCGATCAGTCGCTCATACTCTCCGAGCAACCAGACCCATTCGCACAGGTGCCCCGGCTCAACACGCCCTCCATCATCCCAACAGGGTGACCAGTCAGGCTCGAAGTATTCACGAAGAAGCACGGCATCCCGGTCAAAGAAATGCTCGTCAAACAATCGCTTGAGCCCGGTCAACCGATCACGCATCCCAGGATCGCCGGTCTGTTCATAGTAGGCCAGAAAGGCCTCAAAGAGATGCATGTGAGGGTTTTGCCGTCGCGGGTGTTCTGGCGCACCAATGGCGTCGCGATAGCCGCCATTGTCCAGCGCCATATCCTTATCCATGAAGGCAAGAGTGCGTTCAGCTATGGCCAGGTAGGACGCATCATCAGTGGCTTGGTTCATCGACACGCACGCCAGAATGACAAAGGCGTGGTCGTAGAGATCGCGGCGACCGTCCTGAACGGCCCCCTTGTCATCCAGCGTGTGCACCCAGCCCGGCCGCCCATCCACTTCGAATGCACGCTGCCGCATCAAGTCGAAGCCGGCTTCCGCAAGGTCCAGGCGGTCCAGCCATCCCTCGGTTTTTGCGCGCGAGAAAACGAAGCACTGACGCGCCTGCACACGCACCCTTCGGGTATCGCCATACACGCCGCTGCCGTCGGCCCCCAGATGCTCGAAGAAACCGCCGTTCCGCTCGTCCCATGCATGTCCGGCCCAGAACGGAAGAGCATCCTGGATGCCCCATTGCGCAAGACGCTGGATATAGTCCCGAGCGGGATCGCGAACGGCCATGCGTCTTAGCCAAGCGCGGCCATGTCTTCGTCAGATACGTCGAAATTGGCGTAGACGTTCTGCACGTCGTCGCAATCTTCCAGCGTTTCCATCATCTTCATCAGCGTGGCCACCTTGTCGCCGGTCACCTCAATCAGGTTCTGCGGGCGCCAGATCAGCTTGGCCGAGGCCGGATCGTCAAAACGCTCCGACAGGGCCGCGACCACCTCCATCATGTCTTCGCGTGCGGTGTAGATGACGTGTTCGCCCTCTTCATCCTCGTCGCCCGCTTCGGTCGCCACATCTTCGGCGCCAGCCTCGATGGCGGCTTCCATCATGGTATCTTCATCAGCCGTGGACAGCGGATAGCGGATCTCGCCGACATTATC
Organism: uncultured Maricaulis sp.; assembly: GCA_965242785.1. GTDB lineage: Bacteria > Pseudomonadota > Alphaproteobacteria > Caulobacterales > Maricaulaceae > Maricaulis. Next base: position 1,161,828 of record CBDETA010000004.1, on the reverse strand, counting down.
GAACATGAAGGCGACCGAGCCGGTCTCGCCCATATTGCCGCCATTCTTGGCGAAGGCCGTGCGCACTTCCGCGGCGGCGCGATTGCGGTTGTCGGTCGACACTTCCACGATCACGCCGACACCCGCCGGACCGAAACCTTCATAACGAATGTCTTCGTAATTGTCGGCATCACCACCGGACGCCTTGTCGATGGCCCGCTGGATATTGTCCTTGGGCATCGACTGGCCCTTGGCGTTGGCGATCGCCAGGCGCAGGCGCGGATTGCCGTCAGGGTCGGGACCGCCCATTTTCGCGGCGATGGAGATTTCCTTCGACAGGCGCGAGAACAGTTTGGAGCGCAGCTTGTCCTGGCGCCCCTTGCGGTGCTGGATATTGGCCCATTTGGAGTGTCCGGCCATGATCGGGATCCCTCTTCCTGCGGATTCGAGGCGAACTGCATACCCATAATGCCCTGCAAAGGCCACTGGGCAGGGCAGAACGGGCCGACCAATCAGAGCAGTTCGTCGCGCCCGGCCTCCTGCAGGCGGGTGACGATGGCCTTCACATCCTGGCACTGGTTGCGATGGGCAACGAGCACAGAGTCGGATGTCGCCACCACCACAAGGTCTTCCACCCCGATCATACCGACCGCCTGGCCAGTCGAGAGCACGTAGGAATTTCGAACATTGACCAGTTCGACATCACCGCGCACGACATTGCCGCCCGCATCCTTTCTGCCGATGTCCCACAGCGCGCTCCACGCACCAATATCAGACCAGCCGATATCAGCCGGCACGACTGCCGCACGCTCGGTGAGCTCCATCACGGCATAGTCAAAGGAGATCGACGGACAAGCTGAAAAGGCGTCACTGTCGAGCACTAACTTTCGTCCATCGACCAAAGCCGCGTCGAGTGCCGCCCGGCACGCGACAGAAACATCGGGGTTGTGCTGTTCCAGTTCGCGCCGCACGCTCCCGACGCCAAACAGGAAGATGCCGGCATTCCAGAAATAGCCGCCATCAGCCAGAAAGACCTCGGCCGTCTCACGGTCCGGCTTCTCCGTGAACCTCGCAACCGTGAATCCCCCACCCAACGCATCACCGCGCCGGATGTAACCATAGCCGGTTTCGGGTTTGTCAGGTTGAATGCCGAAGGTGACGATATGCCCCGCCTCCGCCAAAGCCGCGGCTTGGGCGACAGCATCACGAAACGCGTCCGGCTTGCGAATGTCGTGATCTGCTGGCAACAACAGCACCAAAGCGTCCTCACCATGATCGCGTGCTACCAATTCGGCGGCCACAGCGGCCACGGGGGCCGTGTTTCGCCCCATCGGCTCCACGACAAAGTGGGACGGCGCAACACCGAGGGCTTCGAGCTGAAGCCGCGCAAGCTCGTGCTGACCTTCATTCAGCACGATAATGGCATCAGCAAAGTCATGCGCGCCAGCTTTGCCGGTGACGCGTTCCACCGTTGCTTGGACCATGGTTTGCTCGGTCACCAAGGCGTGAAGCTGTTTGGGGTGAGCCTTTCGCGACAAGGGCCAGAGTCGGGTCCCGTCTCCGCCTGACATGATGACTGGAACGATTTTTGTCACGACTTCCCCCACAATCTCGCAGAGGGATTGTTTGCGCACGAAGTCGTTGAATCAAGCGCGCCGGACAGACTCGTCAGGGCGTTGCCTGCACGACAAACAATTCTGCAAACTCGTTCCGAAACGGGTCCCGACTACATGTGCAGAGCGAAACGATGGTCTTCCGTCCGTTGTCCCGGAGGAAATCCGCGTACCGACAAGAATGACAGGAAGCGCCCCAGCAGATCTGCGCTATCGGTCTGAACCACACGGACATGGGTGTGCTCTTCCTGCAAGCGCGTCGTGAAGACACAAGCGTCGGGATCCACATCCGAGTCCTCATCGCACAATCGAAGGAAATCCATCATGTGCTGATCAAAAACGAACGCATCCTGGGCACTTTCAAACCGGATTGTCTGCTTGAACATCCCTTCCCCCTCACCAACAGCCGCTATGCCAGAGCCGAACACCCTCCTCCAAACCTACGGACGAAGCCCGCTGCCGACATCTGATCCGCGAAGGCCAGATGATGCTGTATTCCAGATCCAATCAGCGTGATCCCCGTCACGCTTCACTGTATACCAACTTCCTCAATGAGGTCAGCCAACCGACTTTAAAGCCTGCCCCTTCACGATCAAGCGGTTGCACCTGTAAACCAAGCCGATTCATGCCGCAGCGCAGCATTTTTGTCACATCAGGCTGGAACGGTCTCTGACAATTGTCCGCCCATGCGGATGGGTTCGCACCGCACGGCCAGGCCGGTGCGGTCATCGGTCTCGACAAAGACACCGCTCAGCGTGGCCTCCCCGGTCGCCGGCTCGAAGCGGGCGGTGCGCATGCGGGTGGTGAAGCGCCGCAGGGGCTCTTCCTTGTCCATGCCGATCACACTGTCATAGTCCCCGCACATGCCAGCATCGGTCTGATATCCAGTCCCGCCCGGCAGGATACGGGTGTCGGCCGTGGGAATGTGGGTGTGGGTTCCGACCACCAGGCTGGCCCGGCCATCACAGAACACGCCCATGGCGTTCTTTTCGCTGGTGGCCTCACCGTGGAAGTCCAGGATGACCGCATCGGCGATCTCGCCCAGCGGTGCGGCGGCCAGTTCCCGTTCGACCGCGGCAAACGGATCGTCCAGCGTCTCCATGAACAGATTGCCCATGGCATTGATCACCAGCACGCGACGGCCATCCGCTGTGTCGTACAGGTTGGCACCGGCACCGGGAGTGGATCCGACCGGATAATTCGCCGGACGCAGAAGGCGGGGCTCGCGATCGATATAGGACAGCGCCTCGCGCTGGTCCCAGGCATGATTGCCCAAGGTCAGCACATCAATGCCGATATCGAAGAGCTGGTTGCAGATCTTCTCGGTGACCCCGAAACCCGCCGCGGCGTTCTCGGCATTCACCACCACAAAGTCGAGCGACAGGCGTTTGCGCAGATCGGGCAGATAGGTCTCGACCGCGCGGCGGCCGGTCTTTCCGACGATATCTCCGAAAAAGGCAAGACGCATGAAAACCCGCTCCGACTGATGGAAGCGGTGGATATGACCCATTCGCGGGCCAAAGTCCAAGTCATCGCTGATACACCCGCCCCTCAGGCCGCGTCCGCTGCACTTCCGGGCGTGTAATCCAGGATGGGAGCAAGCGAGCGCTCGGCCTCTTCCACCGTCCAGCCCTTGCGGTCGGCATAGTCCTCGACCTGGTCGCGCAGGATCCGACCAACGGCGAAATAGACGCTATCCGGATGCGACAGGTAGAGCCCTGACACGGAGGAGGCCGGGGTCATGGCAAAGGAGTTGGTCAGGCTGATGCCGGCCTTGGCCGTGGCGTCCAGGAGACGGAACAGGGTGCGTTTCTCGGAATGGTCCGGCTGCGAGGGATAACCCGGCGCCGGACGGATGCCGGCATAGGCCTCGGCAATCAGTTCCTTGTTGGAATAGGCCTCGTCGGACGCATAGCCCCAATGGGTCTTGCGGACTTCCTCGTGCAACCACTCGGCACAGGCCTCGGCGAGGCGGTCGGACAGGGCCTTGAACAGGATGGCGTTGTAATCATCCTTCTCCGCCTCGAAACGGGCGAGAAGCTCGGCATTGTCCCCGGCGGTGACGGCGAAACCGCCGATCCAGTCCTCATGTCCGGCCGGAGCGAGAAAATCGAACTGGCTCAGATGCGGATTGTCGTTCGACTTCGCCGCTTGCTGGCGCAGCCCGTAGAAACGCGCCAGCTCCCGATTGCGGCTGTCATCGGTGAAGAGGACGGCATCATCCCCGTCCCGATTGGCCGGCCAAAAGCCCCACACGGCCTTGGGCGTCAGGAGCTTTTCCGAAACGATCCGGTCCAGCATCGCCTCGGCATCCCTGAACAGGGCACGGGCCGCCTCGCCGCGATGCGGATCATCGAAAATCGCTGGATAGCTGCCCTTCAGCTCCCAGGTGAAGAAGAAGGGCGTCCAGTCAATGTAGCGCACCAGGGTTTCCAGATCCGGCTCGCAGGACTGAACACCGGTCTGCTGAGGACGCGGCGCCGAGTAGGCGGACCAGTCGCAGTCCCAGGCATTCGCACGGGCACGCTCCAGCGGGAGACGGGCCTTGCCCGACCGCGCCGCCAGACGGCGCTCGCGGATGCGAGCCAAGTCATCCCGCACATCCCGGGCATAGGCGTCACGCCCGTCCGACAGTAGCTTGGAGACAACGCCCACAGCCCGGCTGGCATCCAGAACATGGACGACCGGCGCCACCGAAATGGCCGGGTCGATCTTCACGGCGGTGTGCGCCGGCGAGGTGGTGGCACCGCCGATCAAAAGCGGGATGTCGATCTTCTGGCGCTCCATCTCGGCTGCCACGAAAACCATCTCGTCGAGCGAGGGTGTGATCAGACCGGACAGGCCGATGATATCGGCGCCTTCCTTGCGCGCGGTCTCCAGGATGGTTTCGCACGGCACCATGACGCCGAGGTCAATGACTTCATAGCCATTGCACTGAAGCACCACGCCGACGATGTTTTTTCCGATGTCATGCACATCGCCCTTCACGGTCGCCAGCACGATTTTTCCGTTGGACGACCGGCTTTCTCCGGAGGCTTCCTGCTCGGCTTCCATGAAAGGAATGAGGTGGGCCACGGCCTGTTTCATCACCCGGGCCGACTTCACCACTTGAGGCAAGAACATCTTGCCATCGCCGAACAGGTCCCCGACGACATTCATGCCGTCCATCAAGGGCCCCTCGATGACATGAAGCGGCCGGTCAAAGGACTGCCGCGCCTCCTCGGTGTCCTCGATGATGAATTCGTTGATACCATGCACCAGCGCATGCCGGATGCGTTCGGCCACCGGCGCTTCGCGCCATTTCAGATCGCGCGCCTTGGCGGGTCCGCCGGCCTGGCCCCGGTATCGTTCGGCGATCTCCAGCAGGCGGTCGGTCGCATCGTCCCGGCGATTGAGGATGACATCCTCGACGCGTTCACGCAGTTCCGGCTCGATATCGTCATAGATATCCAGCTGGCCGGCATTGACGATCCCCATGTCCATGCCGGCCTTGATCGCATGGAACAGGAAGACCGAGTGCATGGCCCGGCGGACGGGTTCATTGCCGCGGAAGGAGAAGGAGATGTTCGAGAGACCGCCGGAAACGTGGCATCCGGGCAGGTTCTCGCGGATGCGACGGGTCGCTTCGATGAAGTCGACCGCGTAGTTGTTGTGTTCCTCGATGCCTGTGGCGACGGCGAAGATATTGGGGTCAAAGATGATGTCTTCCGGCGGAAAACCGATCTCGTCGACCAGAATACCATAGGCGCGCTGGCAGATCTCGAACTTGCGATCCGCCGTGTCCGCCTGGCCGGTTTCGTCAAAAGCCATCACCACGACGGCGGCGCCATAGGACAGGCAGGCTTCCGCTTGCGCGCGAAACTGGTCCTCGCCCTCCTTCAGGCTGATCGAATTGACGATCGCCTTGCCCTGGACATTCTTCAGCCCGGCCTCGATCACCTCCCATTTGGAGCTGTCGATCATGACCGGCACACGGGCAACGTCCGGCTCTCCTGCGATCAGGCGCAGGAAGACGGTCATGGCCTCAACGCTGTCCAGCAGCCCCTCATCCATGTTCACATCAATGATCTGGGCCCCGTTCTCCACCTGCTGGCGGGCCACGGAGACAGCCTCGGCATAGTCGCCCTCGGTGATCAACTTCCGGAAGCGGGCCGAGCCGGTGACATTGGTGCGCTCGCCGACATTGACGAAGCTGGGTACGGCAACTGACATGGATCCTCGCCTCAGGCGGAGAGTTCAAACGGCTCGAGCCCGGACAGGCGCATGGCGCGCTGACGGCGGGCCGGCTTTCGGGGCTTGGCAGTCTCGACCGACCGGGCGATCGCGCGGATATGGTCGGGGGTCGTGCCGCAGCAGCCGCCCAGAATATTGACCAGACCGCTCTGCGCCCATTCCGAAACGAAGCCGGAGGTTTGGTCCGGAGTTTCATCATACTCGCCCATGTCATTGGGAAGACCGGCATTGGGATAGGCGATGACACGCGTATCGGCCACACGAGCGATTTCGGCGATGTAGGGGCGCATCTCCTCCGCCCCCAGCGCGCAGTTGAGACCCACAGCCCAGGGCCGGGCATGCCGCACGGAATACCAGAAGGCCTCGGCGGTTTGTCCGGACAGGGTGCGGCCCGAACGGTCGGTGATGGTTCCGGAGATCATGATCGGCCGGTCGATGCCGGTCTCGGCGCGCAAGTCCAGCAAGGCCTTGATCGCGGCCTTGGCGTTCAGCGTGTCGAACACGGTTTCGACGAGGAAGAAGTCGACATCATCCTGCATCGCCCGGGCCTGCTCGAAATAGGCCTGGCGCACGGCGTCGAAATCGGTGTCGCGATATCCCGGATCATTCACATCGGGTGAAATGGACAGTGTCTTGTTGGTCGGCCCGATGGCGCCGGCCACAGCGCGCGGGGTCCCGGTCTCGGCCTCGAAGGCATCGGCCGCCTCGCGAGCAAGCCGGGCACCCTCCCGGGCAATCTCGGTCGCCAAGTCCTGCATGCCATAGTCGGCCTGGGCAATCGTGGTCGCCGAGAATGTGTTGGTTTCGACAATGTCCGAGCCTGCCTCGAAATAGGCCCGGTGAATGGCGCGGATGGCGTCGGGGCGGGTCAGATTGAGGATGTCGTTATTGCCCTTGATCGCGGACGGCCAGTCGGCAAAGCGGGATCCGCGATACCCGTCCTCATCCAGCCTGAGGTCCTGGATCTGGGTGCCCATGGCGCCATCCAGGATCAGGATGCGGCTCTTGGCCAGGCTTTCCAGCGCAGCGATCCGGTCCGATGTCCCCATGATCAGGCCGCCTTGGCAGTCTGCGGCTTCACGCCGAGCAGCCGGCAAGTGGACAAGGCCAGCGCCGCGCGATTGAGCGTGTAGAAGTGGAAATCCTGAACGCCCTGTTCGGCCAGCTTCTGGCACAGTCCGGCCGCAACATTGGCCGTCACCAGTTCGCGGGTTTCGGAGTCTTCATCCAGCCCCTCATACAGCTCGTGGAGCCAAGTCGGCAGCGTCGCGCCGCACAGGCCGGCGATGCGCTTGAGCCCCTTGAAATTCGGCTGCAGCATGATGCCCGGCACGATCGGCATGGTCACGCCACCCGCCCGTGCGCGCTCGAGAAAGGCCAGATAGACATCCGGCTCGAAGAAAAACTGGGTGATGGCCCGGTCAGCACCGGCATCCTGCTTGGCCTTAAGGAAGGCGATTTCAGCATCCCAGCCCCGGCTTTCCGGATGCAGTTCGGGATAGCAGGACACTGACACTTCAAAGCACTTGCCCAATTCAGGGCGGTGCGCCCGCAGGCCGGCAATCAGCTCGATGGAACTCTGGAAACCATCCGGGTGGGGCTCGAAACGGGCCCCCATGCCCTCGGGAGGATCCCCGCGAAGAGCGACGATGTGCTTGACCCCGGCGCGCCAATAGTCTTCGGCCACAGCCAGAACCTCTTCCCGCGTTGCAGAAACGCAGGTCAGGTGCCCGGCCGGGCGCAGATCTGTTTCCTGGGCAATCCGGCGGACCGTTTCGTGTGTCCGGCTGCGAGTCGAGCCCCCCGCGCCGTAGGTCACCGACACAAAGGCCGGGTCGACCGGCTCAAGCCGGTTCACTGTCTCCCACAGGCGCTCTTCCATCTGCTCCGTCTTGGGCGGGAAGAACTCGAAGGAGACATTCAGTCCGATGTCTTGGTCAAAGGCTTTTCCGTCGGAACTCATGTCACAATCCAGTTGTCAGCGGCCAAGGTTCAGTTCGCAACCGATTAAGACATTAAGACATAAAGATATCTTTATGTCATGGAAAATTTCATGTAAGAGCACCAATTCCGGACGGACCGACCCGGTCACCCCACCATCACCCTTGCATCCGATGGCTATATCTGATCTACCGCAGAAACGATATAAAGCGATCTTTATATGAGGAATTTCCTGTGAGCCGAGCTTCTTACATCTTCACATCGGAAAGCGTTTCCGAAGGACATCCGGACAAGGTCTGCGATCGTATCTCCGACAGCATTGTTGACCTGTTCCTGTCCAAGGACCCCGAAGCCCGGGTCGCCTGCGAAACCCTGACCACGACCAATCAGATCGTTCTGGCTGGCGAAGTGCGCTGCGCCGCCGAGGTTAATGATGACGAAATCGAGCAGGCTGCGCGTGAAGCCGTGCGCGATATTGGCTATGAACAGGATGGCTTCCACTGGCAGAAGTCCAACTTCCAGAATTTCCTGCATGAGCAGTCGGCGCACATCGCCCAGGGCGTCGACAGTGGCGAAGGCAAGGACGAAGGTGCCGGCGACCAGGGCATCATGTTCGGCTATGCCTCTGACGAGACCCCGGCCCTAATGCCGGCTCCGATCCAGTATTCCCACGAAATCCTCAAGCGCATGGCGGCGCTGCGCAAATCCGGTGAGCGACCGGAATTCGAGCCGGACGCCAAGTCGCAGGTCACCCTGCGCTATGAAAACGGCGTGCCGGCCGGCGTGACCTCCGTGGTCGTGTCGACCCAGCACAAGGATGGCCTGACCCAGGCCGATGTGCGCGAACTGGTGCGTCCGGTCGTGCAGAGCGTCCTGCCCGAAGGCTGGTTTCCGCCGGAAGAGGAATTCTACGTCAATCCGACCGGCACCTTCGTCATCGGCGGTCCCGACGGCGATGCTGGCCTGACCGGCCGCAAGATCATCGTCGACACCTATGGCGGGGCGGCCCCGCATGGCGGCGGCGCCTTCTCCGGCAAGGATCCGACCAAGGTCGACCGGTCCGCCGCCTATGCCTGCCGCTATCTGGCCAAGAATGTCGTGGCCGCCGGCCTCGCCAAGCGGTGCACGATCCAGGTCTCCTACGCGATCGGGATCTCCAAACCCCTGTCGCTCTATGTCGACCTGCACGGCACCGGCCAGATCGACGAGACCAAGCTGGAGCTGGCGCTGCTGGACATGGTCGACCTGTCCCCGCGCGGCATCCGCACGCGGCTGCAACTGAACCGGCCGATCTATGCCCGCACGGCGGCCTACGGCCATTTCGGACGCAGGCCGGACAATGAGGGCGGCTTCTCCTGGGAGAAGACCGACCTGGCCGACCAGCTGCGCGGCCTGGCCTGACACAACCCCCGGGGCCGGCCCGTCCGCCCCTGACGACACCGAACCGAAGACGACAAGAGGACCCAACGGTCATGACGCAATTTGCTGCGGACAAACCCTATATCGTGAAGGACATCTCGCTGGCCAAATGGGGCCGGACCGAGCTGGACATGGCCGAGATCGAGATGCCGGGCCTGATGGCCCTGCGCGAGGAGTTCAAGGACGCCCAACCCCTCAAGGGTGCCCGCATCGCTGGCTCGCTGCACATGACCGTGCAGACCGCCGTGCTGATCGAGACGCTGACGGCGCTGGGCGCGGAAGTGCGCTGGGCTTCCTGCAACATCTTCTCCACCCAGGACCACGCTGCTGCCGCGATCGCAGAGACCGGCGTGCCGGTCTTCGCCACCAAGGGCGAGACGCTGGAAGAATACTGGGACTATGCCGACGCCATCTTCCATTGGCCGAACGGCGAAACCGCCAACATGATCCTGGACGATGGCGGCGATGCCACGCTGTACCTGATCCTGGGTGAAAAGGCCGAGGCCGATCCGTCCCTGCTGGATCACCCCAAATCAGAAGAGGAAACCGCCCTCTTCGCACAGATCCGCAAGCGCTTCGAAGCCAGCCCGGGCTGGTTTACCAAGGCCAAGAACGCCATCAAGGGCGTGTCCGAGGAAACGACGACCGGCGTGATGCGGCTTTATCAGATGTCCAAGAAGGGTGAGCTGCCCTTCCCGGCCATCAATGTGAATGACAGCGTCACCAAGTCCAAGTTCGACAATCGCTATGGCTGCCGGGAAAGCCTGGTGGATGCGATCCGTCGCGGCACCGATGTGATGATGGCTGGCAAGAAGGCCGTCGTCTGCGGTTACGGCGATGTGGGCAAGGGGTCCGCCGAGTCGCTGCGTGGCGCCGGCGCGCGGGTCTATGTCACCGAGATCGATCCGATTTGCGCCCTGCAGGCCTGCATGGACGGGTTCGAAGTGGTGCGTCTGGACGATGTGGTGGACCAGATGGACATCTTCGTCACGGCGACCGGCAACAAGGACATCATCACCGTCGACCATATGCGTGCCATGAAGGACATGGCGATCGTCTGCAATATCGGCCACTTCGACAATGAGATTCAGGTTGAGAGCCTGAAGAATTTCAAGTGGACGAACGTGAAGCCGCAGGTCGATCTGGTCGAATTTCCGGACGGCAACCGCATCATTCTGCTGTCGGAAGGCCGGCTGGTGAATCTGGGCAATGCGACGGGGCACCCGTCTTTCGTGATGTCCTCCTCCTTCACCAACCAGACGCTGGCGCAGATCGAGTTGTGGACCAAGGGCGAGAACTACAAGAACGACGTCTACATCCTGCCCAAGCACCTGGACGAGAAGGTCGCCCGCCTGCACCTGGACAAGCTGGGTGCCAAGCTGACCGAACTGTCGACCGAGCAGGCCGACTATATCGGCGTGCCGCAGACCGGTCCGTTCAAGGCCGAGCACTACCGCTACTAGGCCCCAGGCCTGGAAATGACAAAGCCCCGGTTCTTTCGGACCGGGGCTTTTTCGTACCGTGTCAGCTTCGAGCTCAGCCGGACCGGTCGAGCGGCAGGCAGCCGCATTCGCGGGCCGTCTCCCAGCCGACCCGGATCCAGCACAGGGCCTTGTTCAGGTCATCATAACCGCCGACGCGAATGCCGGAGGAATGGGCAACCGTGGTCACCACCATGGAGACCACATTCTGGTCCTCCGGGCGGGCGACGAAAGCCAGGCGCATGTCCGGGCGCAAGTCGCGCGCCAGCCCCTCAACATTGGGAATGATCTCAACCAGTGAAGCGGTGATCTCTGCAGCACAGATTTCGATGATCGCGCCGCGCACGCCGTGTTCCAGAGCCAGGTCCTTGAGGGCGATCCGCGAGGCCTCGAGTTCAGGCGCATCAACCGGACCCGTATGGGTCAGGACAGCTGCCTGATTGGATAGAATCCGGACTCCGTGATCAAGGCATCAAGGCGTTCATCGTGCGGCTCGACCGGCAAATCCCCGACGATCTGCACGCTGTGCGCAAGGCCAACAGCCGATATTTTCCGACGCATCCGCAAGCTGCACAAGGTGCGGTCGTAGAAGCCCTGACCGAACCCCATGCGGTGCCCCCGGAGATCGGCACCCACCAGCGGCACCAGGATCACATCCGGATCACAGGGCGCCGCCGGTTCGACCGGCTCCGAAACGCCGAAAGCGCCGGAACCGAGCGGATCGCCATCACGCCAGGCGCGGAAGAGCAGCGGCTTTCCTGCCCCTTGCATCACCGGCAGGCACAAGAGGGCCCCTTGCCCGGCAAGGCGGCGCATCAACGGACGCGGATCGATTTCGCCAGCAAGCGGCCAGTAGCCGGCGACACAGCTCCCCGCAGCAAGGCGCCAGTCTTGCGGCCATTGCGCGGCGAGCGTGACGCCCGCCTGGGGATCGCGCCGGTGAGCTTCTGCGCGGGCGCGGAGCAGATCCCGGCGCAGCGCCGCCTTGGCAGAGGTATCAGAAAGCATGGTGTGACGGCTCCACTTGCGCCGTTAGAGCGTGTGTATCCCCACTGACCCGACAAATCAGGTGGGCACCGCGTATCCGGGACCACGGTCCCGGGCAGAGGCAGTTCCCTCGTGGAGGTGTACGGTCCGCGGGATTAACGCCCCGGTCGCACGCAGCAGATAACCGCCACGCCCCTATGTGGTGCCAAAATGACGATCGCTCAAGCGCCAGCTTCCGCAAACAGTGAGTTGGACGCGTTGTCATCATCGGATTCAGCCGCCGCTTCAGCGCCTTCCAGCCGATCGGCCAGACGTTCCAGACGCTCGGCCAGAGCCGTAATGCCGGACGCCAGGCGCTCGCGCTCGGCGGCCTGCACACTGGCATCCTGACCGCGATCATTAAGCAGGCTTTCGACCTGTGCTTCCAGCGCCTCGATCCGGCGGTCCGCGTCCTTCTGTTCATCGACCAGCATCAGGGATGCCATCAGCAGCAGCCGCAGATCGCCGATCTGCCCCACCTGCTGGGCGATCGACTGCACGCGCACATCAAGTGTGCGGGCCAGTTCGCGCAGATAGGCTTCCTGGCCATCCTCGCAGCCGATGGTGAATTCGCGGCCATTGAGAGTGACGGCGACTTTAGACATCACGCCACCCCCTCGGCAATCATGACCCGGATCTCCTCGATGGCTCGGTCCAGCGCGTCAGACGCGTCCTGGGCAGCCGCCTGAAGGGCGCTCTCGCGGCCTTGCGCCTCGTCCAGCGCCGCCGCCAGGCGGGCCCGGTCATCATCGGCGTCGCGCGATTGTGCGGCTTCCTGCTCGGCACGCTCCGCCCGGCTGCGCAGATGCGATGCCACCCCTTCAACCCGCGACATCGCTCCATCCAGCCGGGACAGGGCGGCATCAAGCGGATCTTTGCCAAGGTCAGGACGCACGTTCATACGCCTAGAATCCACTGCGTCGCCGCAAAGTTCAAGTAAACTGTGAAGAGTGGCATCGGGAAGCTTGAGTCTGCTGGTTTCCCTTCAATTGACCTTGTGAATGCGGCGAGCCTGAGACCAACATCGGTCCCGACATGCCAAGAATTGACCTTGATCCCGTGCCAGTCCAAACAGGCATCGCACATGACCGCCGGATTTGCTTGATGATCAGTCTCCCCGATTGGGTGTTCTATCCCTTCGCCGCGCTCGTCTGCGGTGGCATGATTGCCGGCGCGCTTAGCCTCGGCGATGCCGTGCGCCGCACACCCGAGGAAATTCGCGCGGAGGGCCTGACCTACGAAGGCGACGGGCTGAACGCGATCACGACCGGCAATGGCCTGACAGCAACCCTGCTGAGCCAGGGTGATGACGTCTACCTGCAGATCTTTGCCGAGCGTGGCCCGCTGGACGGCATCCAGTCGGCCGGCGCCTTCTTTGCGCTGTCACCGGAAGAATTGCAGGCCCTGTCCGGCCATCGTGTCCGCCTCACCGTCCGGGCACGCGCCACCGGCGAGCGCGCAGCCGAAGGCGTTCGGGTCAACTTCTTCACGCCCGGCGTGGGACAGGACTCCTGGCAGCGCTTTGAAGTCACGGATGAGTACAGCGACATCGTCGTCGACATGGTACCGCCGGAGTGCAGCTGGAGCTTCGGCTATGTCGGCCTGTGGCCCGACTGGTCCACTGAGGCAGACACGGTGGATATTGCCCGTGTCGACCTGGCGGCGCTGGAACCTCTGGACTGCTAGTCCGGCGTTGTTTCCGACGGGCGATAAGGACGAACGTCCGGTTCGCGCGTCAGCAAATTGCGGGAATTCCAACACATCATTCTTCCGACCTGCAGCACCGAAACGGTTCGTTTTGACTGCACGTCCCTGCGCGCCGCCCGCATTTGCGGCCAGCCACGCAACCCATCAAGCACCGCCCGGGAGAATGCACGCCCCTGCCCCTTTCTGGCGGCTGCACCCCAGAGGCACACGGTTGCAAAGGCATGAACGGGCGCCAACAACCAAAACAGCCAACCAGGCACGTTCTTGATGAACACCCACATGCGATTTCGCACGCCGTAATAGGTCGCAAAGTCGGATCTGCGCCCTGAAGAACCATAACCCATATGGTCCACCACGGCCGAACGCAGTTGCACAACTCGATGCCCTATCAGCCGGGCCCTGAAGGCCAAATCGACATCCTCGTTGTAACAAAAGAAGCTTTCATCGAAGCCGCCAAGATGCCGAAAGAGTTCGGAGGACACCAATGTCGCCGCACCACAAGCCGCAAACACTTCGCCCGTCTCCTGCAACAGCGATTTCGGTCGCAGGTATCCAGCGCGATAGGCCAATCCCGTGGCATGATAAACATCGCCGAACCCATCCAGAAGTTCAGGGCGTTCTGCGCAGAATTGGGTAGATCCGAACAGCTGCACACCCGGATATGCCTGTGTTGCAATCTCCAGCTGCTCAATCCAGTCCGGTCGGGCAAAGGCGTCAGGATTGAGCAAGGCTAACCATTGGCTGACCGCCAGACGGGCAAGCATGTTGTTTCCGGCTGCGAAACCCAAATTCTCTTCGCTGGGTACAAAACGAACCCAATCGGGAAGATTGCCAGGCTCAATTCGCTCCCCCAATGGCGACCCGTTTTCAAGCAACAGGACTTCCCTGGGCTGCACCGTCTGGGCTGCAATGGACTCCAGGCAGCGCCGAATCGTATCTGCGCTTCGGAACGCCACGATCAAGATCGAAATATCAGCAACGCGTGCCACAGGTTCCCCCCAAAGAAGATTGGCAAGGTGCAAAACCTATCGTACCCAGTCGAGTCTGCGCACTGCACAATAACCGGTGATCCGGGGGTCCGCGCATCGAGCGGGCAGTGGGTAGCGTTCAGAAGTCAGGGGAAACATGCAATCGGCTCTGGATGCAGCGCTAGTGCTAGGACTGGGGGCCCTTCTGGTTTCCGGTCGCCTGTCGACTGCCAGGTGTTTCGCCCTGTTCATCATGGCCGTTCTCGTGACAGGTCGGCTGGACTTTGACGTAGCCATCCAGCGCCTCACCACACCCGCCATCATCGCCGTGACGAGCCTGGTGGTGATCGCCGGCGCCTTGTCGCGCCTCCCCGGCCTGCCTCGGCTCTTCTTCGGCAGACGCCATCAGGGGCTTCGTCCGACACTGACGCGATTTCTCGGATTGACCGCACTGGCGTCATCGGTGACGCCGAATACAGCCGTTGTCGCCGCGCTTCTGGGGCCGGCTGCCCGGCGGCCGAACATCGATCCCCATAGCCTCCTGCTGCCGCTGTCCTACATGGCACTGGCGGGCGGCATGCTGACGCCGTTCGGCACTTCGGCGAGCCTGATGGTTTCCGGCGAGGCTGCGCGCCATGGGGTGCATCTGAGCGTGCTGGACTTCGCCTTGCCCGGTGCCGCGGTTGTCGCCGGTGTGTTTGTCGTCCTGGTACTGGCCGCACCCATCGTGTTGCGTCCGCGCAAGGATGATGGCCAGTCCCAGACTGAAGTGTTTCACGTCGAAGCCCGGCTGGATCCGGGCTCGCCCCTGATCGGCAAGGCCATCCAGGCCAACCGCCTGCGCCACTTGCATAGCTTCTATCTTGCGGAAGTGGTTCGCGGTAGCCGGGTAATCACTCCGGTCCACCCGGAGTTCGTGCTGCAACAGGGAGACCGCCTGATCTTTGTCGGCGATGTCAGCCACATCGACGAACTGCAGTCGATCACCGGACTGACCATCGCCTCGCAGGCGCGCACGGGCGCGCCGGGCGAGTTGTTCCACGCCGTGATCAGTGCCCAGAGCCTGTTACGGGGTCGTACCCTCAAAGAGGCCGACTTCCGGGCCCGGTTCAACGCTTCGGTGATGGCAGTTCGCCGCGCGGAGGGGCGACTGTCCGGAAAACTGGGCGATATCCGCCTGCGGACCGGGGACGTGCTGGTTCTCGCGGCAGGCCCCGATTTCGGCAGCCGGGACAATGTAAGACCAAACCTGCACATCCTGGACGTGGAGTTTCCCGGCGCCCAGCAGATGCGCCTGCTCGATGCCTGGGCCCTCGGCCTGTCATTCCTCGCCTTCCTGGCGGTTGCGCTGACCCAGATCATCCCCTTCCACATTGCCGCGATGGGACTGGCCGCGGTTACGGTCGGTCTCAACTGGGCCTCCCCGCGAGAGGTGCGCCGGACCTTCCCGTTCGACCTCGTAATCTCATTGTGGGGCTCGGTTCTGCTGAGCCTGTTGCTGGAGCGCTCCGGGGCGGCAGCTGCGGCCGGCAGCTTCATCGGGACTGTGACCGCTGACATGCCGCCGGTGTTCGCACTCGCCGGAATCTTCCTCTTTGCCTGGCTGATGACCGAGCTGTTCTCCAATGCCAGCGCCGCCTTGACTGCGCTGCCGATCGCTCTGGCCACTGCGGCGCATCTCGGCCTGCCGGGCGATGCCTTTGCTCTGGCGGCCGCGTTCGGCGCCAGCGCCAGCTTCCTGATGCCCTTTGGCTATCAGACCCATCTGATGGTGCTGACACCCGGACAATACCGGTTGTCAGACTTTCTCAGCCTTGGTGGGATCGTGTTCGTCGCCTATGCCGTCTGTTCCTTGACGGTTCTCGCCGCTTTCCTGCTTTAGTCCCTGACCGAGAGTTCTCCACGCATGTCCCGTCTCGACGACAAGAATGCCATCGCCTTTGAATTCGCCCGCATCTGCAGCCTGGCCGGCGTGAAGATCATGGAGATTTACGCCAGCGATTTCGAAGCTCGCGGAAAGGATGACCGTTCGCCGGTGACCGATGCCGACGAGCTCGCCGAAGCGATCATCCTGGCCGAGCTGAAGGCGGCCTATCCCGATGTGCCGGTACTGGCCGAGGAGAGTTTTGCTGCCGGCTTCCGCCCGAACACAAGCGGTGCCTTCATCCTGGTCGATCCGGTCGACGGCACCAAGGAGTTCATCAACAAGAATGGGGAATTCACAGTCAATATCGCGCTGATCGAGGACCGTGCACCGACAGCCGGATGTGTTTTCGCCCCGGCGCGCGAGCGCATCTTCGTGGGTGGAACCCAGGCCTGGGCAGGCCCGCTGAAGGCCGGTGAAACCGTGTCCCGCAGCGCGCTGGAACCGATCACGACCCGTGCCCGTCCGGCCGGGGGAATGACGGCCGTGATGAGCCGGTCGCATGCCGACGAAAAAACCCAGGCCTTCGCCGATGCCCAGGGGGTAACCGAAAAGGTGTCGGCTGGCTCCTCGCTGAAATTCTGCCTGGTGGCGGAAGGGTCTGCCGATGTCTATCCGCGATTTGGTCCGACCAAGGAGTGGGATACCGGCGCCGGTCACGCCGTGCTCAATGCGGCGGGCGGCTGTGTGCTGACACCGGACGGTGCCCCCTTCCTCTACGCCAAGGCAGACACCGACTACCTCAATGGCGCCTTCGTGGCCTGGGGAAAGCGGGCCTGAGCGCAGCCTTACCTGCAAGAAAAAAAGACCGGGCAATGCCCGGCCTTTTTGGTGTTTCAGCGACGAAAGACTCAGCCCAGCCGTCCCAGCTCCTTGAGTTTGGCGATCACCTGGTCGGCCGCCTCCTCGGCGGAGACCGTCGTCGTATCGACGCGAATTTCCGGTGATTCAGGGGCTTCATAGGGGCTGTCAAATCCGGTGAAGTTCTTGATCTCGCCAGCTTGGGCCTTCTTGTAGAGACCTTTCGGGTCACGCTGCATGCAGACTTCGATCGGCGTGTCGACGAAGACTTCGATGAACTCGCCCTCTTCCACCAGTTCGCGCACCATCTGGCGTTCCGACCGGAAGGGCGAGATGAAGGAACAGGTCACCAGCAGGCCGGCATCGACGAACAGCTTGCCCACCTCGCCGATGCGACGGATGTTTTCCACCCGGTCCTCGTCAGTAAAACCGAGATCGCGGTTGAGGCCGTGGCGAACATTGTCACCGTCCAGCGAGTAGGTGTGCAGACCGGCCTGGGACAGCTTGCGCTCGACAATATTCGCCACCGTCGACTTGCCGGCACCGGACAGGCCCGTAAACCACAGAATGGCCGGCTTCTGACCTTTCAGCTGGGCCCGGTCTGCCTTGGACACATCCATCGCGTGATGGTGGATGTTAGACGCCCGGCGCAGACCGAAATTGATCATGCCCGCTCCCACCGTCTGGTTGGTGAAGCGATCAATGAGGATGAAAGCCCCCATGTCACGTATGGCATGATAGGGATCGAAGGCGATCGGACGGGCTGTGGACACATTGCACATACCGATGCCGTTCATTTCCAGCTTGCGGCTGGGTTTCTTCTCGTAGGTGTTGATGTCAATGCGGTGCTTGAGTGCCGATATCGTCGCCGGCGTCGTCGCGGTGCCGATCTTGAGGAGATAGGACCGGCCCGGCAAAAGGTCGTCTTCGGCCAGCCACAAGACCTCAGCGGCGAACTGGTCGGAGACCTCGGGCCGCGCCTCCGTTGAGGCCAGAACATCGCCACGCGAGATGTCGATCTCACCGTCCAGAACGAGCGTCACCGCGTCCCCGGCATAAGCCTGGTCCAAATCGCCATCCGCCGTGACAATTCGCAGCACCTTTGCTGAAAGGCCGGATTGAGAAACGATCACGGGATCATCCGGTCGCACGCACCCGGAAACGATCGTGCCAGAGTAACCCCGAAAGTTCAGATCTGGCCGGTTGACCCACTGGACCGGCATCCGAAAGGGGCCGCTCTCGACATCCGAGGAGATGTCGAGCTCCTCGAGGTGTTCAACCAGCGTCATGCCCGTATACCAGGCCATGTCGCCGGATCGCCGGGTCACATTGTCACCATATCGTGCCGACATCGGGATCGGCGTGATCGTCTCAAACCCGAGAGGCTCCGCACTCTTCATGTAATCAGCGATGATTTCATGGAACCGGGCCCGGTTGTGACCGATCAGGTCCATCTTGTTGACCGCCAGCACAATGTGCCGAATTCCCATCATCCGAGCGATGTATGTGTGGCGAAGAGTCTGAACAAGAACGCCCTTTCGGGCGTCCACCATGACAACCGCCGCATCAGCCGTAGAAGCTCCGGTCGCCATGTTGCGGGTGTATTGTTCGTGCCCCGGTGTGTCGGCGACGACAAACTTGCGTTTTTCGGTCGCGAAAAATCGGTAGGCTACGTCAATGGTGATGCCTTGCTCGCGCTCGGCCTCCAGCCCGTCAAGCAACAAGGCGAAGTCGATCTCGTCCCCGGTCGTTCCGTGCTTGCGGCTGTCGCGCTGAAGCACGTTGATCTGGTCCTCGAAGAGAAGCTTGCTGTCATAGAGCAAGCGGCCGATCAGCGTCGACTTGCCGTCATCAACCGAGCCGCATGTCAGAAAGCGCAGCACGCCGCGCTGGCCGGACCGGGTGAGGCGCTGCATCACGCTTGTGGTCGGGGTTGAAGCATCCATCAGAAATACCCCTCCCGCTTTTTCTTCTCCATCGACCCGGATTCATCGTGGTCGATCAGCCGCCCGGACCGCTCAGACGTCCGTGCCGTCAGCATTTCCAGAACAATGTCTTCAAGCGTTTGAGCTTCGGACTCGATGGCGCCGGTCAGCGGATAGCACCCCAGGGTCCGGAAACGGATCATCCTGTGATCGGGCGTCTCTCCGGGGCGCAAAGGCAAGCGTTCATCATCCACCATGATGAGTTGGCCGTCGCGTTCGACAACCGGCCGCCGGGCCGCAAAATACAGCGGTACAATCGGGATCTCATCTTCAAGGATGTACTGCCATACATCCAGCTCGGTCCAGTTCGACAAGGGAAAGACACGAATGGATTCGCCCTTGCGGATCTTGGTGTTGTAATTGTGCCAGAGTTCAGGGCGCTGGTTCTTGGGGTCCCAGCTATGGTTTGCGTCCCGGAACGAGAATATCCGCTCCTTGGCACGCGCCTTCTCTTCATCCCGGCGCGCGCCACCGAATGCCGCATCGTATCCATGGCGCGTCATGGCGTTGCGCAGGGCCTCCGTCTTCATGACCTGCGTATGGACCTGGGAGCCGTGATCGAATGGGTTGATGCCGCGGGCCCGGCCCTCCTCATTGATCTCAACCCGCATCTCCAGACCGAGCTCGGACGCGATGGTGTCGCGAAAGCTGATCATGTCGCGAAACTTGAACGTGGAATCCACGTGCTGAAGCGGAAAGGGCGGCAGGGACGGGTAGAATGCCTTGAGGGCCAGATGCAGCATCACCGCACTGTCCTTGCCGATGGAGTACAGCATGACCGGGTTCGAAAACTCGGCTGCCACCTCTCGCATGATGTGCATGCTTTCGGCTTCAAGGGCACGCAAATGCGCAGACAATGGCCGCTCGCGCCGGGGGGCCGGCTCGCGAAAACGACGCGCGTAGGACTGTATGGATTGCAGGATCGGCTCGTTCATTCCTGGACGCTCATAAGCTCGTACAGCGAGGTGCCCACCCCGCTTCCGAGCGATGTTAGCAGTCCTTTCCTAAAGCCGACACGGAAAGGTCGTCCGCCGCTATATGGCGTACCTGACTGCGAAATCCAATCCCGCAACTGCCAATACTGCTATGCACAAAACCCTGTCACTGCCGCGATGACCCGGTCAATGTCCGCCTGCGGCATGTCCGGATGCATCGGCAGGGAGACAACGCGCCGCGCCGCGGCCTCGGTCACCGGCAACCCGCCCGGCGCGACCGGATAACCGGCATAGGGTTCATGCATGTGCAACGGGATCGGATAGTAGATCGCCGTCGGCACGCCCTGCTTGGCCAGATGGTCGCGGAAGCCATCGCGATCATCCACCTCGACCGTGTATTGCGCCCAGGTCGACTGCGCCCCAACGATGATGTGCGGGATCTTGATCATGTTGCCGAACCCGCCGGCGTAGCGATCCGCCACGCTCTGGCGCATCTCGATCTCCTCGGCAAACACGTCCAGCTTTGCCAAAAGGATGGCGGCCTGGAGCGTATCCAGGCGGGAGTTCAGGCCGATCCGGGCATACTCATAGCGCGAGGCGCCTTCGCCATGCACACGGACCGACTTCATCACGTCGAAGAGCGCGTCATCCTTGCACAGCACAGCCCCGCCATCGCCATAGGCCCCCAGCGGCTTGGCCGGATAGAAGGACACGGTCAGTGCGTCCGCCCAGTGCAGCGATGCCTTGCCGTCCAGCGTGCAGCCATAGCCCTGCGCACAGTCGGACACGAGTTTCAGACCGTGTTCCCGGGCAATCGGTGCCAGCGCCGGATAGTCGGCCGGCTGGCCGAACAGATCCACGGCGATCACAGCCTTCGGGGTCAGTTCGCCAGCCGCCTTCACCGCCTCGATGGCCGCTTTCAGGCTGGCCGGCGACATGTTGTAAGTGTCCGGATCAATGTCGACGAAGACCGGCGATGCGCCGGCCAGGACCACCACTTCAGCGGTTGCGGCAAAGGTGAAGCTGGGCACGAAGACCGCATCGCCCGGACCGATGCCCCAGGCCATCAGCGGGATGAGAATGGCGTCGGTTCCGTTGGCGCAGCTGAGCGCGCGACCGATACCGGCAAACTCAGCCAGGCGGGTCTCCAGCTCGGACACTTCCGGGCCGAGAATATAGCGACCCTCGTCCAGCACTTTCATCACCGCGGCGTCCATGCGGTCCTTGATACGGGCCCGCTGGGCCTGAAGGTCGATGAAGGGAATCATGTCAGCCATGGGATGCACCTGCCTCCTAAGTTGGGTATCCAAGTGCCCGCCTATTCACACACGTTCGATTTTGAAAATCACATAACATTTCCTATTCCCCAACCACGCGCCCTTGCCCAAAGGCACAGACCTATGACCGCACGACTGCCGCCTGCGCAATATAAATAAAACTAGTCCCTACTAGCAACAACCGCCAGTCCAGCCGGAAATTCAGCGGCATACACTTCAACGCTGCGAAAACCAGACATCAATACTTTAGACCAAAAATCGGCTCCGAACTCAAAATAGACCCGCGCGTGCTCATCTACTCCGGTGTCAGGATTTTTATGATAACTCGCCTTAAGACCAGCTCGTGACTTTGTTAGCCTATCGTAAATTATTGGAATAGTAAAACATGCGACACCTCTAGGACGCAATACACGTAAAGTTTCCGAAAGCGCATCCTCAACATTAGGAACATGCTCCAGGGTATCAGAATGAACTACTAAATCAAACAATCCGCTTTCAATATTAAGGTTCTGCATATCATATTCAGGATATGAAATCAAAGTATGATCAGCAAGTCGCTCCAAATACCTCGTCAATGAACCAGCTGGGTTTATTTCCAAAACACTTATACTAGGCGATTCCGAGACAAATTCACTAAAAGTACCGCCAAAACCAAACCTGCGCATAATTGCGGAAGCCAACGCAATCGAGCGCATATTGGAACTACAGTTTTTGCATGAAAATCCTTGCTGCCGATTTATATAGTCCCTTTGCGATCCAGAAAGATTCCAATCTTCTACTAACTCATCCCACAGCACTTCATGTAGCTCAAACTCGCTCGACCCACAAATTGAACAAGTAATGCTCATCACACCCTAATCCGCATAAAGAACTGATCAAAACAGCTTGAATACACCAACCACCACATTCTTACAAATATAGACCCTACTCAACAGTGACGGATTTCGCTAGATTTCTGGGCTGGTCGACATCTGTTCCTTTATGTACCGCAACGTAGTACGCCAGAAGTTGCACTGCGACCGTAGCCACGATCGGCCCGGCCAAGCCCGATACCGCTGGCAGTGCCAGAACCGTATCAGCATCTTTGCCAAGCGCCTCCGCACCAACGCTATCGGTGATGGCGATCACCGTTGCCCCCCGCGCCTTCACTTGCTCGATCGAAGATCTAGTTTTTTCAAATAGATGATCGTGTGGGGCGATAACCACCACAGCCACCCCCTCTTCGACCAAAGCAATCGGGCCGTGCTTCAGCTCTCCGGCTGCAAACCCTTCGGCATGGATGTAGCTAATCTCCTTGAGCTTAAGTGCCCCCTCTAAGGCTATGGGAAAATACTCATTTCGACCGATATAAAGAACAATCGGCGCCTGAGCTAATCTTTGAGCAAGCCTATCGACAGGCCTTTCTATACTAAGCGCAGCACTCATTAGGCCGGGAAGAGCAAGCAACTTGGCCACTTCCCGTTGCTCTTGCAGCAAGTTAATTCGCCCTCGCTGGACGCCGGCTTGTACCGCCAGGGCAGCGAGTGCCGACAACTGGCAGGAAAACGCCTTCGTAGATGCAACGCCTATCTCCGGCCCCGCCAAGGTAGGCGCGACCAAATCGGCTTCGCGCGCCATGGAGGAATGCGCTGTGTTGACCAGCGCTAGTGTAGGGACGCCGGACGCTTTACACATGCGCATCGCCTCGAGAGTGTCAGCGGTCTCTCCGGACTGGGAGATGAACAACGCAATATCACCCTCCATGAAAGCGGGGTTGCGATAGCGGAATTCGGACGCGATATCGACATGGGTTGGCAAGCCGCCTGTAGCTTCGAACCAATATTGCGCCACTCGACCGGCAAAAGCTGCGGTCCCACAGCCAATAATGAGCAATCGACTTGCGGACGAGAAGTCGACGCCATCGCGCTGACGAATCCTGTTCGCAGCCGCATCAATGTATGTGCTCAGCGTTCTGCCAATGACCTCTGGCTGCTCGTAAATTTCCTTTTGCATGAAATGTCTGTGGTTGCCACGTTCAGCCAACGCAGCAGACTTTGGCGCGGAGGCGGATGGACGGGTCACCAGCTCCCCTGAAGCCTTGAAGACTTCAACTTCGCCGAGCCGCGCCAATACCAAATCCCCATCTTCGAGATAGATCACCTTTTCCGCTTCCCCGGCAAACGCCATCACATCGGAAGCTACAAAACTGGCACTTCCTGCCAATGCCGCGAGAAGAGGTGCCCCCTGCTTGGCCGCAAGCACAAGATCCGGTTCCCCCTCAATGATCGCCGCAATCGCAAATGCACCCTGTAATCGGCGAACAACTGAGAGCAATGCGTCCTTCGGACTCATCCCCTCGGATAGGGCCATGTCCAATAGTTGCGCAACCACTTCAGTGTCGGTTTCGCTGACTAAATCGCGCCCCGCACCCTCAACCTCCTTCCGCAAGGAAGTGAAATTCTCAATAATCCCATTGTGGACAAGCGCCACCCTCCCTGCGACTTGAGGATGGGCGTTCACTTCGCTAGGGGCACCATGCGTTGCCCAACGAGTGTGAGAAATTCCGGTTTGTCCGGATACACTAGAATCCAAGACCCGCTGGAGCTCCCGCACCTTTCCGACTGCGCGTCGACAATTTATGCGACCATCTGACATCTGAACGGCCAATCCAGCAGAGTCGTAGCCGCGATATTCTAGCCGCTTGAGGCCCTCGAACAGCAGCTTCTCAGCCTCTTTCCAGCCAGAAACGCAAACAATCCCACACATCAGGCACCACCCTTCTTTCGCGATCCCTTATCAATCAGCCGCCTCATTTACACGAATTGCAAGCGGGAGCTAGCACCGCCCAACGAACATGAGGAAGCTAACGGGCAGGATTTGCTCGCCCCCAGAAAACCAGGAGCCTCGGTATAGGCAAGGCATCTAAGAGGACGCCTGAGCCGCAGGACCGGCCTCAAGCAATGTGTCCACCGGGGCACAAGCGTTGCCGATCACTCGGAACTCAACGTGTCAGCCCCTTTGCGGTGCCGACTCGGTCCCGCCGACAAATCGCGACACTCCCGCCTAAGACATGCGATGCCCGACAACAATAGACTTGTGATCCACTCACCCCGTTGACGGGACTATCTAGCGGTTCGCAATACTGGAAAGGTACTGACAATAAGGATTTTTCGGAAACTCCCTGGCGAGGGCCAGCAACTCGTCACGGTCGATCCACCCACGCGAGTATGCGATCTCCTCCACACACCCCACACGTAAGCCCTGACGCGCCTCCAGGGTCCTGACAAATTCACCCGCTTGAATCAGAGACTCGTGGGTGCCGGTATCAAGCCACGCAAAACCACGGCCAAGCAGCTTTACATGCAGCGACTGCGCTTCAAGATAAAGATTGTTGAGCGAGGTAATCTCAAGCTCACCGCGATGGGAAGGCTTCACCTGCCTTGCCAAGGACGGCGCCTCGGAGTCATAGAAATAAAGGCCCGTTACCGCGTAATTGGATTTGGGGTCGCTAGGCTTTTCCTCCAGGGAGATTGCTTTGCCCTCTGAATCAAACTCAACAATGCCGTAGCGGTGCGGATCCAATACTTGATACCCGAAGACAGTAGCGCCGGTGATCTGCTCATTGGCTTCCTTTAGCGACGCGCCAAAACCGCTGCCGTAAAAGATGTTATCGCCGAGGATCATCGCGCTGGGCTGCCCGGATAGAAATTCCTCGCCGATTATGAGGGCCTGCGCCAAACCGTCCGGAGAGGGCTGAATTGCATACTCCAAGTGGATGCCCCACCGAGATCCATCGCCCAGCAACCGCTCGAACGCACTTTTGTCTTCGGGAGTGGTAATGATCAAAACTTCCCGGATACCCGCAAGCATCAACACCGAGAGAGGGTAGTAGATCATCGGCTTGTCATAAACCGGCAGCAACTGCTTTGAAACGGCCCTGGTTAGGGGATGCAGCCGAGTGCCCGAGCCACCGGCCAGAATTATACCCTTTCTCATGAAACCTCCTGTCTTACGGCGCTTCGCATTTCATCGAGCGTGGACTGCAATGACACCTTCCACGCTGGAAGGCGGAGTCCGAACACCGCTTCTAAGCTAGAACAATCTAAACGAGAATTTTTTGGGCGACGGGCGGCGGTCGGATATTCGCCACTTGAGACCGGTGTCAAGGCAGGCGACCCACTCAGGTCGCCCGCGTGTTTGAATATCTCAGCAGCGAAGTCATACCACGACGCGTCACCCCCACCGCAGCAATGAAAGACGCCCCAGACCTTCTCACTGGGAGGGCCGTCGACTATTCGCTCGGCGACACCGACAACAGCTTGAGCCAAATCGAGAGCGGATGTTGGCGACCCGAACTGGTCAGCCACAATTCGCAGCTGATCATGTTCGCGCCCGAGCCTCAGCATCGTGGTGAGGAAATTGCGCCCTACATCCGAGTACACCCATGCAGTGCGAAGGATGACAGATTTCGGCTGCACATCGCGAAGCGCCTTTTCCCCAGCGAGCTTGCTGGCCCCATATACACTCTTGGGACCAACGGCATCGCCTGGCCGGTATGCACCGCTGGGAAGCTCTCCGTCGAACACATAGTCCGTGGATATGTGGATTACTGGCACTCCCCGGTCGCATGCGAATAGACCGATTTCTCGGACCGCTTCAGCATTTACCGCAAAAGCCTCAACCTCGTCACTTTCCGCCTGATCTACCGCCGTATACGCGGCCGCAATGATGACGATTTCCACGTCATCCATATTTTTCAGCTTTGGTCGGATTTGCGACGGTCGCGATAGATCCAAATCAGTTCGCGCCAAGGATCGAACATCATGGCCCCGCGCTGCCATGGACGGCAGAAGTTTGCAGGCAAGCTGGCCTGTCTGCCCAATTACCAGAGCTTTCATCTAACCGACCCGCTCGGCCTTCAAGCCAAGACGGCCACCGACACCCTCCCGTGCGGTCAACGGCCTCCACCACCATTCGTTTTCAAGGTACCAGCGCACAGTTTTGCGCAGTCCCTCATCAACGCTCACTGAAGGCTGCCAATCCAGATCCCTTCTAATTTTGGAGGCATCAATTGCATATCGGAAGTCGTGCCCAGGCCGATCTTGCACGAAGGTGATTAGGTCTTCATAGCTCCCCTCCGACCGCGGACGCTCGTCATCGAGAAGACTACACAGACGACGAACCAAATCGATGTTCGACACCTCGTTGTTTCCGCCAATGTTGTATGTTTCGCTCAGGGCACCACGCTCGAGCACCTGAAGCAGGGCGGCAGCGTGGTCTTCGACGTACAACCAGTCACGGACATTATCCCCCTTCCCGTAAACGGGGATTGGCGCCTCGCTCATCGCCTTGAGAATCACGACAGGAATGAGCTTTTCAGGGAACTGGTACGGCCCGTAATTGTTAGAACAATTCGACAAGACTACGGGGAGCTTGAAGGTCTCGGCCCAAGCGCGAACCAACATGTCGGAACTAGCCTTGCTGGCAGCGTAAGGTGAATTCGGCCGGTACGGGGTTTCCTCCGTAAACAACCCTTCCGAACCCAATGTGCCGTATACTTCGTCGGTCGAAACGTGGTGGAAGCGGAACGAGTCCCTTTTCGAACCGGAAAGAGTTCCATAATACTCCCGGGCCACTTCAAGAAGCGAAAAGGTTCCAACAATATTGGTTTCGATGAAGTCTCGCGGTCCATCAATTGAACGGTCAACATGCGACTCGGCTGCCAGATGCATGATGGCATCTGGAGTATGGGTCTTGAAAACCTCGCGAACCTTAGCGCTGTCACAGATGTCCACTATTTCAAGCACATACCGAGATTGATCAACAGCTTTGAGGTTCTCCAAGTTGGCTGCATATGTCAGCTTATCGAGGACAACTACGTCGTACCCAGACGCGATTGCAGCACGAACCACCGCAGATCCAATAAACCCGGCGCCGCCAGTAACTACCAACTTCATCTATTTCCGTTCCATGTAATTCGCATCAGACTTTGAGCCGCAAGAAACTCCCAGCGCATCACGACGCAGCTTCGTACTCAAAGGGACTGACAAAATTGCGCCACCCGGGCGCCTCCTGGTCCTTGTCGGAAAGGACAGGCGCGTGCGCTGCCTCACCCCACTCGATGCCAAGGTCCCCATCGTTCCATAGTACACTTCCGTCCGCCGCGCCATTGTAGTAAGCATCAACCTTGTAGGTAACTTCCACATTCGGCTCAAGGGTAATGAAGCCGTGCAGGAATCCCCTGGGGACAAAGAGCTGGTGACCGCTTTCTGCAGAGAGTTCGGCCGCCACCCATTCCCCGAAGGTAGGAGACCCGACGCGCGCATCGACCGCCACATCCAAGATGCTCCCCCTGATTACCCGAACCAACTTCGCCTGGGCGTAGGGCGGCGCTTGATAATGCAACCCCCGCACAGTCCCCTTAGCACGGGAATAGGAATGATTGTCCTGGATAAATTGAGCGGATATGCCCTTCGCCGCTAGTGCTTTGTCGGAATAGGTCTCAGCAAACCAACCCCGTTCGTCCGTATAACGCGTCGGAACTACTAACTTAACTTCATGAATGGAGGTGGAAATGACTTCCATCACTTTGCCTTTTCGAGTTGCTTGCCCGTGAATGCAGCTTCATTTCTTTTGCGCGACCATCCCGCAGGGCAACATGTTGCCAAATTCAGAGCCATCGCGTCTCGTCCTGACTGGATGGTTGTTGGTAGAGAACCCCTTCAGCGGGTCACAATCAATCCAAAACTCAGGCTCGCGAAAGCCTACCCCTTTCATTTGATTTAATAGGTCGGCACCAAAATTATAGAACGCCAAAATACCCTGAGGATTTAAGGGGTCCCCATGGTACTCCGGCTCCAAATGATGGATTATTTCGCCAGCATTGACCGTCGCGCGCACGACAGTCTTTTCCATGGCGAATATCGGAGCCGTAAAAATCAAAGTGCCACCACTCTTCAATATTCGAAAATTGTCCCGCAAAGCAACTTCGTACTCGGGAATATGCTCAAGAACGTCGTTGTGAATTACAATGTCGAATTGTTCGGAATCATATGTCGTAGCAGTCATGTCTTGGTGGTCTCGCCTATCGCTTTCGGGATGGTAGGCAGACGGGAAGACTTGAAAACCGGAAGCCTCAAGGGCTGCTACCAGCGGGGTGCCCGTCTCAAAAACAGCAACTTTAGCGTCCTTCGGGTCACGCTTTGCTGCAAGTTTCACAAACGAGAGCATCAAGCGGGAACGATTGTTGAGGCCACACTCGCACAGCAATCCCTCCCGAAGGTGCGGATTTTGCCCCAACCAACCCCCACCGATCTGCTGAACCTCACAGGCCCCTTCTCGCGCAGGGCAATAAATCGTGAGTTTATTCTGTTCGGCTAGCCATCCATCGATGGCCTTAAAGGACGCATACATGTCCTGATAGAATGCCAGGAACTTCCCACTGTCATTAAATCGTTGAAACATAAGGCCACCAACCGTCTCCTGGAGGCACGCCCGTGCCACCCACCCTCTTTTCACTCAACCACCAATCGAGTGAATTGAAAATACGATTACTACACACACAAGCTTCCGCCTATGCGGGTGATCTGTTAGGAGCCATCAGGCTGCATCAATCAGCCATCTGAAGTCCACCCTAGCGACGGTTCGGTCCCAATGACGCCCACCCCTTCGGTCCTGCAAACCAGAATGAAAATACTAGATTGGCTAACGCAGGAGGCACTGCCGCTCTGGGCGGACGCTGGCATGGATGGCGCGCTGGGCTTTGCAGAGCGCCTCAATCTGGATGGCGCGTTTTGTGATCCGGGATTTAAGCGAGCTCGCGCGCAGGCGCGTCAGATTTATGTTTTTTCGCACGCCTCTCAGGTGTTTAAGGATGAGAGCTATGCGGAAACTGCGGAGCGAGGCTTTCAGTTCTTTCGGTCGCACTTTCACGCTGGAGGAGGGCGTTGGGTTCGCTCGGTCAGCCGGACCGGCCAATTGCTCGATGATACGGTCGATCTTTATGACCAAGCCTTCGCTGTTTTTGGGCTTGCATGGCTTGGCAAGGCGCGCCCCTATTCCGGTGCCTTGGAGCTGGCAGCAGAAACGGTAAGCTTCACCCAAACGAGACTCGCGCACCCCTCGGGGCTTGGTCTGAAGAATTGGGATGATGCGCAGGGGCCGCGTCAGCAGAACCCTCACATGCACTGGCTAGAGGCGCTCTTGGCCCTTTATGAAGCCAGCGGTGACAGGACCTGGCTAACCGAGGCCAACGAGGTCGCCTCCCTGTTCCGAAACCATTTTTTTTGCGCCGAGCGCGGCAATCTCCCGGAACTTTTTAGCGACGACCTGACGGCTATTGACGATTTCAACAATCAACGGGTTGAGCCTGGCCACCAGTTCGAGTGGGCATGGCTTTTGGTCCGATTGTCTGCACTCGGCGGAGACAATCATACCGATATCGCCCGCCGCCTCACTGAGACCGCGCGGCGAATGGGTTACTGCCAGAGCAACGGCTTGGTCGTTGACGGCTGCTCCATTAGCGGATCACAGACATCAAAAAGCATGCGCAGCTGGCCGCAGACGGAGGCCGCAAAAGCCTACTTGGCCCTCTATGAACTCGGCGAACGGGAAGCTCTCGCCAATGCGGCCAAAACAGTCGAGCGCATATTTGAACACTATCTTCGTTCAACCACCCCAGGAACCTGGATGGACCAACTCGACGAGCGCGGTGAAGGCACATCGACCTTCGTACCTAGTACAACGCTTTATCACATTTTTCTGGCCTTCTCGGAATTTCTGCGAGTAACGGATGGAAGTGAGAAGCCGACAGCCGTCAAAGAGAGTGCCAGAATGTCTCCGGCGTGACCGCCGACCTGAGCCAAGGGCATCATGCGGCAGAAGCTGCGAGAATTGTCTTGGTGGCCCCTAACCCACCTTTCATAGCCGCAAACTGCCGGGAAGGTGCACGCCCGAACTGCTATCGCCGATAGGCTGGTGGGTCACGAAAACACAACCTGAAACACGCTTAACGCTCGGCCAGTTTTCGTATCTTCGCCCCACCTACAATGGCTTACATATGCATCTTTCGGTGGTCCTGAAGCCACGCCCCGTTTATTCTTTTCGCCATATAGAGAGCGGCCCTTGCGACGTTCAAAACCGCTCCAACAGCGCAACGCGCAGCTCACAGATGGGGGAAATGTGGCCCACCAAGTTGTCGCTTTAACCGGGGCGTCCGGATTTCTCGGTGGTTACATTCACCGACGTCTCGTCGACGCCGGCCGTCACGTGGTGTCAGTCCCACGATCAACTTTGCTAGATTCCGATCGCTTTCGTGATTTTATTTCTGAGCACAACGTTGAGGATGTTGTTCATCTCGCCGCCTTGTCACAACCCTCCTCGGACTCTCGCTTAGAGTTTTACGAGGTAAACGCTTTGCTCCCGGAACGCTTGGCTGGCGACTGCAGCGCAGTCGGACTACCCGGGCGTTTCCTCTACGTAAGCGCCACCAGTGTCTATGGCGACGCGCCAGGCAGCAATATTGATGAGGACAGCGCCTGCTCTCCCGTCAATCATTACGGAGCCTCCAAATTTCTGGGCGAAATGCTGTGTCGATGGCATAGTGCTAAACTTGATCTGGTTGTAGCCCGCCCGTCAAATTGTACCGGTGTGGGACAAAAGCCGATCTATGTAATTCCCAAATTTGTTCGCGCATACGCTCGCAAAGAGCAAGTGATTGAGGTCGGCGACATGGAGGTGTCACGCGACTTTATTGACGTGAGGGATGCGGCGGACATCGTGTACCGGATCATACAAGCCCGCGGCAACTCATTGAGAGCCGTGAATGTATCATCGGGACATGCAACGAGCCTGAGAGACGTGGCACAAACGCTGACAGATCTAACTGGCCATTCGCCGGAGTTTAGAGTCAATTCTCGATTTATCCGGGGCTCAGATATCAAGTACCAGGCGTGTTCAGCTCAGCGAGCCCACTCATTAGGTCATGCGCCAAGGTTTTCGTTACGCGATACACTTAAATGGATGCTGGAATCCAGCAATCAATCGAAAGAGGTCTAAGAAGTATGACTAAGGCGATGATTACCGGAATTACCGGTATGGTTGGCTCCCATTTGACGGATTTCCTTCTAGAGGAAACGGATTGGGACATTGTGGGCATGGCTCGGTGGCGGAGCCCCATGGATAATATTCGCCACCTTGCCGACCGAATAAATGCCAAAGATCGCGTGAGCCTTGTCCATGGAGATTTGCGTGATTCTGATTCGCTGTACCACGCGGTAGAGAAAACGCGGCCCGACTATGTGTTTCATTTGGCTGCACAATCATATCCAAAGACGTCTTTCGACGCACCGATTGAGACCTACGACACCAATGTGGAGGGCACGAGCCGCCTGCTAGAGGCCTGCCGCCGCTTCGTTCCGGATGCGGTCATACATGTGTGCGCTTCTTCAGAGGTGTTTGGCCGCGTACCCAAGGAAAAGCTTCCCATTAATGAGGAGTGCTCGTTCCATCCCGCGTCGCCTTATGCGATTTCCAAGGTCGGGACAGATCTTATTGGCCGCTTCTACGGCGAGGCGTACAATATGAAAGTGATGACAACACGGATGTTCACTCACACGGGTCCCCGCCGGGGGGATGTGTTTGCTGAATCTTCGTTCGCCAAACAAATTGCGCTGATTGAGGCCAATATAATCCCGCCCGTCATTAAGGTTGGGAACTTGGAAAGCCTCCGGACATTTGCAGATGTGCGAGATGCTGTGCGAGCATATTACATGCTGGTGACAAAAAACCCGATTGCTGGACAGTACTACAACATCGGTGGCGATTACACCTGCACAATTAAAGAGATGCTTAATTATTTGATATCGTGCTCCCACACCTCAAACATCTCAGTTGAAGAGGATCCTGAGCGTCTGCGGCCGATCGATGCAGATCTCCAAGTTCCCGACACTAGAAAGTTTCGAGAGCACACCGGCTGGAAGCCGGAGATTCCGTTTGAAACCACCATGAATGACCTACTGAATTACTGGCGTGAGCAGGTACGCGATGGAGCGGTACGACTGGTACGCTAAGAAGCCGGCGGGGCGGCGGTTAGGTTTGGGCAAAGCTTAGCCGCCGCCCTGAGTCCCCCCAGGGCACAGGCCTGAGTTTTGAGGCCCGGGTGCCCTTCACGGTGTCGTAAGCCCCACGACACCAACAGTGTTCTTGGGAGCCTTCCGATTTGATATCTGATGATTGAAGCTTGGCGATAGCGCTGCGAGCTGGACCTTCGATCAACTCGGGAGAACGGCGTTCCCTTGCAGGTGTCGCGCCGCCGCGGGCGGCGTGTGGCCGGATTTGGTTTTGTTCGTGGCGCCCGAGGGCAATGACACGGTGGGCATGGGCCAAGCTCTCAAGGACCTCTTCGTTGAGGTATGCTTCGCGGAAGCGGCCATTGAAGCTCTCGACGAAGGCGTTCTTCAGCGGCTTGTCCGGCGTGCTGTAGTGCCAGCCAACTCCGGTTTCATTCTGCTAGGCACGGATCGCCCTGGAAGTGAGCTCGGGGCCGTAGTTTCAGACGATCTGCTCAGACTTGCCTTAAGGCGTTATCCATGTGTCCACCTCGCGCGCCACACGCAGTCCCAAGATCGAGGTGTCCGAAATCATCGCGCTTGAGGTCAACGATCACGGCGAGTACACGCGTACGGTAGGCCTCACAGAGCACGTCGAACAGAAAGTCCAGGCCCCGGCACTGACCCGGCCCCGAGCGGGCCTGTATCGGTCTGCACGTTTCCATGGTGCGCTAGCGGCCCTCGCACCGCTTTGCCGCCGGGCCCTTTTTGTAGAGCCGGCGCAGGTTCTTGAGGTTCATCACAACACGCTCGCGTTCCAGCATCAGATCGATGCGTCGATAGTCGATCCGCCGGCGAATGGCGGCGATGGTCGGCATGCGCATACGGATCCACGCATTGTCGGACGATCGCTTTGGGCGGAACGTTTTATGATCAACGCGTACCAGCTGACAGGCGCGGCACTGGGACAGATCAAGATCCCAAGTCGCTTCAAGCGCGGCTGTTCGCCTTTGCCCGCGCGTCGCGAGAACTTTCCTAGAGGATCTTTGAGAACCGTATTGTCCAGCATTGGCACGGCCGTGTGGCGCTTGAGGCACGCATTCTCGACCTCAAGCGATCTGAGCTTTCGGGCATCCGGCACTTCCATGCCGCCTAGCTTTGCTTTCCAGCGATTGAAGTTATTCTGACAGATGCCGTGCCCCCCGGCACATTCCACTTGTCGTCCGACCGAGCTCCTGTTCAGCCAGGGTCGCGAATATCTGCTGCTCTTACTATCTACACCTTCGCATGGATCCGTCTCCTAGCAAGACAGACTCTCAATTTCGATGCGGGCCCCTCCGAGGCTCAGGTTAGGCTGGGGCGCCTTGGAAGCTCCCGTCAGACCCCGCGGTCCAGATGGGCGATCGGAACACCCGCGCCGATGCGATCGGCACGAATGAGAGCGCTGGCCGCGTCGACAACCGCTGCAAGTCCCACCAATCCCTAATAGCCTTCCCGAGCCTACATGAAGCTGACATCTCCCGCGACGGCGACTTTGCGTCCATGCGCATCCTCATAGCCGTAGCGCGGCGCCGGCCCCTCCGGACCTACATGTCGGAAAAAATCAGGATGCTGATGAACCTGCGTTGATACCGGGGCACAGTGCGTGACCATGCTGAAACGCGTCGCCATCGGGTTCAACGCAGGACTCCCCCCATGCGGAAGCTCCGCATGCCAAACCACGGCATCCCCCTGCCGGAGAGGCGGAACAACCACAGGCTCCCCAGCCTGCTTGGACCAATCAATGACCCGGCCATTGTATACTTCCAAGGCCATATCCACAGCCTCCTGCATAGGAGCGCCCGGGTTTTGAGCCTGCACATGTTGCCAGATTTCGTGTTGGTCAATAACGAAACGGTGGCCCCCCGGATGATACATCAGCGGCCCAGCATCCGGAGATATGTCTTCCAACGCGACCCACACGCCATTGAATCGCCCCAGCGGCCAGGTGGAGAAATGTGGCGTATCCCGGTGGATTGGCTGCTGAGTTCCATACTTGAAAGTTAGAGACGTGTACGGCCCTGCCTCTTCGTCGTAGATATAATCGAGAAATTCCATCAGAATTGGGTTGGTCGCAATTTTTGAAGCTGCCTCGCTCTTTAAATGGAAGTTTACCAGCCGTTTTTCGCGACCCAATTCATCACGATTTAGGTCTACAAATTCTTTGTTGTCAGATGTAAATTTTTTATAGTCAGCGATTACTTCTTGACACAGATCTTTTTCAACAACTTGCTCGAAGAATACAATACCATCACGTATGATTGAAGTAGCCGCGTTCTTCAATACGTCGCTGGCCGAACTTTGTTGGTTTCTACTTAGCGCGTCGCTATGGTCTATCCATAAGGTAGATTGACGCTTAGTTTGGCGGGGATCACTCATCTATCATCCTTCCCAAAATGCCTTTGGAATTTAAGAGCGGTGAGCCCATGGTGGCAACGCTCCACCAAGCTACTCTAGCCCGCATTGCCCCCCCCAATTGGTACCAGCTGGGGCATCAACGTTTGAGCCATGTGAAACCTTTCAGGAACTCCTATATCAATAAACGGCGCATCTGTTTCAAGGGCGGAAATTTTATGTCGTCCAGAAGAGAGAGTTTCTGATTCGAACGAAAATGGCCGATTCGCAGGAAGAGCACGCAGGAAATCTTCTG
Organism: uncultured Maricaulis sp.; assembly: GCA_965242785.1. Lineage (GTDB taxonomy): Bacteria > Pseudomonadota > Alphaproteobacteria > Caulobacterales > Maricaulaceae > Maricaulis. Next base: position 1,126,823 of record CBDETA010000004.1, on the reverse strand, counting down.
TTGCGACGTATACCCCGGCGTTGACCAGACCCGACCCTTTGGCTGATTTTTCTTCGAATTTCACCAGCTTGCCATCTTCAATGGTGCAGGATCCGAACGATTCCACAGAGGGCACGGACCGAACATAGATCCCACAACTCGCGGTATGCTTCTGCCAGTGCGTAAAGAGCGCCTCAACACTAGCAGCCAAAAAGGAGTCGCCATTCAGCATGAAGGTTGGCCCGGACTCGAGATAGCGGCTCGCCAGAGCAAGCCCGCCACCCGTGCCCAACCGCTGGCTCTCCACAGAGTACACCAGGTCCACTTCCGCAAACTTGTCCCCGAAATGCGCGCGGATCACCTCATGCATATAGCCTGTCGAGAGCACGACCCGCGTAACACCCTCATTCGCCAGCGAGACGAGCAGATACTCTAAGAATGGACGCCCACCGACCATCGCCATTGGCTTGGGCACATCTTGAACCTCCGAGCGCAAGCGCGTACCAAGCCCCCCCGCCAGAACGATTGCTTGCCGGCATGGCCCGGCCTCTACACGCGCCAACTCTCTACCCCCTTTTCAGTCAGGGTGACTGTTTCAGCACGCCCACCACAGGCGGCCATCGCGGTCAGGAACTGGGGACGCAACTCTGGCCGGACCAGGAACATCATAAAGCCGCCCCCCCCTGCGCCCGACACTTTGCCTCCCAACGCGCCATTGGCCATTGCGCACTCATAGGCCTCATCGATTCCTGGTGACGTTATCGACGCCGAGATACGTTTTTTGTCCGCCCAGCTATGCGCAAGGAGTTCCGCGAGCCGAGTGACCTGCCCGCGCAACAACGCCTCTTTCATCTTGACTGCGTCAGCCTTCAGCGAATGAAGAGCTTCAATCGACGAGACCTTATTCTTTTGGATGTTACTCGACTGTTTTTCGATAATTGCAGCCGAGGACCTTGATACACCGGTGAAGTATATCACCAAGCTTGATTCTAGCTCGTTTAGCGTCCTTCGATCGATCCGGAGCGGATTCACAATCACACGCTCATCTTCGTAAAACTCTAAAAAGTTAACCCCGCCAAATGCCGCCGCGTACTGGTCTTGTCTGCCTCCGGAAAGCCCAAGATCAATCCTTTCGATCTCAAACGCCAGATGAGCCACATCATAAGTTCCCAATGGAATTCCCATCGCCGACCGAAGACAATCGACCAACGCGACGACCAGAGAGGAAGATGTGCCCAATCCCGAGCCGGCCGGGGCATCCGCATGGGTGACGAGCCGCATGGGAACCGGTACCCCGCTATTATAGTCAGCGACCAATCGCTTGTAGACCCCACTGAGTAGCGTGAGCTTGCCAGGGACGTTGTCGATGTCGGAGAAGGAACCTTCCCAACATACGCCCAGGTCCTTGGCTTCGAAAGATATCAGGCCCGCTGGATGCGGAGTTGCCGAAGCGAACGCAAACCTATTAATAGTCGCGTTCAGTACGAGCCCTCCATATTGATCGCAGTAGGGTGACACGTCAGTGCCCCCGCCTCCAAATCCGAGGCGCAAAGGCGCCCGAGCACGATATTCCCGAAAAAGATTGTCAGTCATTTCGAACTCAACAGCCTCCGTCCCGGAGCGTTGGATAAGCATGGCGTCCCAAGCGATAGCCTACAAGGACCGGCGTCGGCTTCTGAGCAGGTAGCGAGAATGGCGCCAGAGGCGCATCAAATGGCGTCGAGCCCACCTCGCCGGGGGGCGCGGGCCTCCTAGGGCCGCCCAAGGCGTCTTCAGCACGCCTGCAGGACATGGCCATTCCAGACGTCATCGGCGGCCTGTCCTTACCCATTCCTGGTTCTCTCGGCGCAAATTTCCTCAATCCTCGCGCGGTATCGAAGGCCGATAGCGCGGGGGGAAAAATAGGTGGCAAGATGACGCTTGGCTCGCCTCCCTACCGTTCGCCCCAATTCAGGATCACCAACCAGCTTATCAAGGATATCAACCGCGTGACCAACATCCGCATCCGCCCAACATTGATCCTCGGCGTGCGGGTATTCATCCTCCCCGACCGGAATGAGACTGTAGTCCACAAGGAAGGCAGCCTCCTCGGGCATAAATTCAAGATTGCCCGAATATCCAGTGCCGACAGCTGCATTTCCAAAGGCCATGGCCTCCGCAAGACCACGACCAAACCCTTCAGAGCGGTGCATTGAGAGAAAAACGTCCGAGTTTCGAACCAGGCTTTTGACCTCAGCATCACTCAGTTCGCCATCAAGGACCGTCACCCGGTCGCGGACCGGTTCCAAACGGTCAAATATCGGGGCCAACTGATCCTTTGAAGCTCCACCTTTGTACTTTAGCACCAAATGCTGGGCCCCATCTGGGTGACGCTTACAAAGCCCCAGAAAAGCATCTATGCATGCAAATGGGTTTTTTCGCGACATATAGGAAGAAAAATCGAAGAAAAACAAAATCGAGAAAGCAGCCTCCGGGATTCCGAAGTGACGCCTACTGTAAAATCGAGACGTACTGACATCCACCGCAAGCGGAATAGTAGTGACAGGAATTTCGACTTCTTTCGCAATCGCATCCGTAACAAATTCAGATGGAGACCAAACCTCATCGAAACGGGAAAGTTGCTCAGCCCACTCCTTGGGATAGCGACTAAGCTCCCACATTGGATAAATTATGTTATAGGCAGACTGAAAGCGCACGTCGTTAATATGTGCAATTGCTTGCTTAATTTCGTCTCCATTTATGCAGAAAATATTTATTTTATCACTTATCCTTGAAGAAAGGGCGGACTCAAAATTTCTAACATAATCCGCGTCCGTACGGGGGGCGAGCTTGTAAATATCATAGATGCCCGCCGAGGCTCCCGCCGCCTTGAAAGCGCGATAGGCGGACCGCACATGCTCCCCCATGCCAATCGGTGCAAACGGGTGACCGATCAGGACCGTATCGCTGTCGTGGGACTTGTCCATTTCTCTAATCCTGCTCGATAAACTGCGGAGCGTCTTTGGCGTCTCGGATTGCTTGGAGCCATCCATGACCAAAGCGAGTATCCGGCTCCAGATGCGCCCCCTCGGCCCATTCATTCCAGGCGTTGATGAAAATCAACTGCTCATCACCAAAATTTTGCTGCTTGGTCTGATGATAGATCTTCTCCAACCATGCCTGGAACCGCCCTGGGCCGGCGCCGTGATAGATGTATGACTTGTCTTGACGCCTTGCCGTATTATCCCAACCCGGCATAGCTCCCCGAAACCGGGTAAACTTGGGCAGGGGCAAACCTAGATACCGACGAACCACCTCTTTGTAACTGTTCACCACTCCGTCATACTGTGGGTTGAGTTTGGCCCCCGGCAGGGCAATCGGCGTCGCGACCTGAGACGGTGGGAATTCAATCGACGCATCGAACCCCCACTTGGCGGGCGGCACCGATGAGAAGGCTTTCTCAAAATTTTCGACGAAACACAGGTAGATCTCGCCAATACCACGCTCTCGGCACTCGCGGCGCCAACGCTCTACCGTTAATTCTGGATTCGGCATGAGCTCGGGTCGATAAATGACCACCAATGGCTTTCCATTGACCCGGATGTAGTTTTTGTTCTCTAGGAAGCGCATCAGATCGACAATTATAGCCTTGTCGTCGTCCGCTGAGTAAACCTGCTCTAGAAGAACATCTTTCTCCATGCCGTCCCAAGTCCGGGTCCAATTTTCATTGGCCCAACAGAGGCAGAACGGGAAATCGAAGTTGGAGTCATCTTCCAGGATGCCTTCAAGGGGCCGCTCCAAAACGCGCCGCCCATTGAACCAATAGTAATAGAACATGAATCCATCGACGCCGTATCGACGCGCAAGATCCGCCTGAGCCTGCAGGGTTTTTCCGTCTGTCAGATCATAGAAACCAAGATCCGCTGGCAGCTGAGGTTGATAGTGACCCACAAAATTCGGATTGGCCCGGGTGACATTTGTCCACTCGGTAAAACCCTTGCCCCACCAACGATCATTCTCCGAAATGGAATGATACTGCGGCAAATAGAACGCGATCGTCCGCACGCTTTCGAGGGACTCCAGCTCCTCTCGCCAACGCTCGACAAATATTTGCTGGTTTCGAGCAACATTTCGGGCCTTGTATTTATCATCAACTGACTGAGATGTAACACTCAGGTGGTGAACTACGCGGCTCTTGCTGCTGTAAACAACGCGCTTGCCCTTTTTCCGGAGGCGAAAACAATAGTCCGAATCTTCGTAATATGCAGGAGCGTATATAGTATCGAACCCGCCAAGTTCTTTGAAGTCATCCAGACGCGTGATTAGACATGCACCAGAAACATAGTCCACATCCCTATCATAACAATACCGCGGCAGATTCGGATTTTCAAACAGTCCGATTAGCTCTGCACTACCATCAGGATTTATTCGGGCACCCGCTTCTTGAAGCCGTCCATTTGGATACAGTATCTTCGGCCCTGCTACGCCTATATCATCACTAGTTTTCAAAGTATCCAGGAGTTCATCCAGCCACCCATCTAGGACCTGAACATCGTTATTTAGAAACAGAATGTATTGTCCAGCTGCATGTTGTGCGGCTCGATTACAATTCCGGAGGAATCCCAGATTTTTCTTCGCCTTCAGAACATTAATTCCGGGGATGTCCGATAGGAGCTCCGCCGTTCCATCCTCCGAACAATCATCCGCAATGATGATTTCGTAGCTAACTGTGGTGCGAGCTCGCGAAATCGACATCAAGCATTCCACTGTGTAGCGCTTGTTGTTAAATGTCGGAATTACAATCGAGACTGATGGAGAAGTCGGAGTTGCGAAATGAAGACTACGAACCGCATTGGCCAAGTTTTCACTGCCTGATCTTACAGGAAGACACGCCTGCTCCTCGAACCTTTCGATAGTGGCTCGGTAATCCTGAGTTAATAGCGCTTTCAACTCTTGATATTGGGCCCATTGCTCGTCGCTCTCACCATCACTCAGGTTTCGCGCGCCGCTCCCATTACCTGGCGTACGTCCCTCAAACATACCCCACCGCACAAAGTGCTCCAGGGGCTCAACTCCGGCACTCGCAACATCGGGATTGGCTTCCAGGTATGCAGCGGGGTCAAATCCAGGGCAAGGCCGACGGCCTTCACGATGGCCATTTCGATAGTAGTGCTCGAGCGGGTTGACCCCACCATTTGCCACATCCGGATAGCTATCGAGATAATAGTTCAAATCGAACATCGGGTGAGGCGATCTGCCTTCTTGGAAACCTTGAAGCACGAAGTGGACGAGTCCTCTTTGGCCACTTGCTGCCACGTCTGGATTGTTCTTCAGATACCAGGTTTCGCTGAAGAGCGGGAACGGGTCGAACAACCCGTCGCCTTGCCTCATGTAGTGGCTCAGAGGGTCATCACCCGCCGCAAAGCTCATCGCCCCCTGACCGACGTAGAACTTGGAGTCAAATAAGGGATGCGGGTTCAGCAACTCGCAGGCGCCATGCAGGACGTAATCCTCGACCGGAGAGAGTCCTGTGGACCGGCTCCCGCGCTGTGAAGAATAAAAGACTGGATCAAAAAGCGGATGCGTTGTCAGGCCCGCATCGCCACCGCGCTCCAAGAAATCAAGAAATAGCTCTTTCGAGGTAGCAGAAGAAAGTCCCGACTCGCGCTGATAGGTCTCCAAATCGAAAAGTGGATGCAACAACTGGGACCAATCACTGTTACCCCATTCCTGTCGCACTCGCCTCTGCTTTTCGGCGTTCGGAAGACCGGGCAAGAACAAGGGGCTGGCGACACAACGGGTCTGGAGCGCGGTCAAAGTCGGGTTTAGAAGTCGCCGCCCCAAAACCTTCTCACTCACCTTTTCCTTCACGACATTTAATTGAAAATGGGACGGAGTTTGCTGCCTGGCCGCCCGCAAATACGCTGCAATACGCTCCGGATGCGTGGCTTCACGATTGTGAATGAATTCAGAGAGGAGTTTCAGCGATTGCTCGATACGCTCCGAGCCGTCCGTCACGTGAGGCAGGGTTGAATTCAGGTCGGAGATTTGGCCTTCCAAGAAGGCAATCTGACCTACTCGTGCATCTAAGTCACACTTCAATTTTGCAATGGCAGCCTGGAGCTCCTCGACCTCGGAGGGCTCGATGACAGCAGTGCTAGACGCCACTAGTGCCAACAAGCGTCCGTCATTTTCTCTAGCAGCCGAGACACCCTCTTTCAGATCCTCAACGCGCTCCTTGAGGCCGGCCAGGATTTGAGTAACCTTCTTATACTCATCACCCCGCTTGCCCTGCTCGCGGAGCTGGGCTTTAAGGGCGTCTATCTGCTCCGAAGCCGATTCCGATCGGGTTTGCGCAACCGTCAGATCATGAGCCAGTTTCTTGGCTGCCGCACGCGCCTCTTCGAGCGAACTTTCCAAGTCACTTAATCGAGTCGCGCCCGACTCAGCTCGGGCCTCCGCCTGATAAAGCTCCTCCTGCAATTTCTCTATTAGGGAATTGAGCTCCGCCTCGCGCTTCTCTGCCTCTATCTCCTGATTGGCGAAAAACACTGCACCGTCATAGATAGACGACGTCAGTTCGGGCAGCTTAGAGTCACTTGCCACGGCAATGAGATATTTTGCCCTGTCCAGCCCTTCAAACTCCCCAACCCGGGCGTACGGATACTCCACAAATTGGGTCGTCAGGCCGGCCTTTGCGCCATAAATTGCCGACCCCTTTACGAGGTTTTGCCCCAGCAAGTTGACATTCTTGAATCGGCTTTGGATCAGTTTCAGAAGTTCCTCGCGATTCAATTCCGCGACATGGTGGGGGTTCGGCAATTCCCCAGGAGCAGAATAAATATCACGGTCGGGACTAGACATTATGAGGATGCCGTCCTGCTTAAGCACCCGCTTAATTTCATCAAGAAACTGCTCTTGGCCATGAATGTGTTCGATCGTCTCGAACGACACCACAACATCAACACTTTGATCTCCCAAGGGAATGCTCGTTGCATCGCCCTCTGAGAACGTCACAGTGTCAGTAGAATAGTTCGCCTTTGCGTGGCGAATAGCATCTGTACTTATATCGACGCCGCAAACTGACTGCGCCACTCTACCTAGTAGCGAGGAACCATAACCCTCGCCACAAGCAATATCTAGCACGGCGCGATCAGCGCATAACTCCAAAGCAGCGAAATACCGATGCAGATGCTCGTGCTCTATCTCCCCCCGAAGCCCGGACGTAAATCGCTCCCCGTCAAAGTCCATGGGCTCGGGGGTGTCGGGCTTCGCCCAAAGCCGGCGCGGCGGATAGGTCATAAGGTACTCCGATGAAGGAATGTCATTAGTTGAATTTGAATTCGATATTTTTCATGGGGATACCGACCAATCCCCTGATACCTGGCCCTGAGGTAACACGGAAGAACAGGGCGTCATCAACCCAATGGTGATGAACGTGGTCGACCTGGGTCCCCTCCGCGACTGCGGCGCTTATCGAATAATCGCCATTGGGCAAATAGGGCATGCGGAACTCGAAAAGCCCCTCGAATACTTCCCCCGACTGGACTTGAATATCTCGGCCCTCGTAAGACAAGAATGTGTTATCGCCGAACAGGGCCTGCCCAAGGTTGTTTTTGACATAAAAGCCCACAATCGGGCGATCAATTGTCTGGTTAGCCTTACACGTTACCCGAATTGCCAATTCCTCTCCGCCCAGCAAGTCACCGAGCTGCCCCCCACCTGCACTCTCAAGAGACACTGAAGATATCTCTGCGCCTCGCTCACCGAACCAAGGAGCATCCGGGTCAAAACTGAACACTTCAATACGGTTCTGGTGGTGGGAATCGCTGATCAACTTGTGCCGTTGATCTTCAGGCGTCACCTCCTGAAAAGGGCTCGCTTTGCGCCGCCCTCCGATCTTGAAGGTCTCTCCCACGCGCTCCTGTTGTAAAGCTGCAGTGTAATTGTGCACGACGTCCTTCGCATCGCCCTCCATGCGAACCTGGCCCGCATCCAACCACAACGCGCGCTCGCACAAGGCCACCACAGATGAGGGATCATGAGAAACAAATATCAGAAGCCCGGTCTTCTTGAATGATCGAATAAATCGCATGCATTTTTGAAAAAAAGCCGCATCGCCGACACCGAGAATTTCATCGATGATCAAAATATCCGCTTCAACATGAGCCGCTACGGAAAACGCGAGCCTCGCAAACATCCCGCTGGAATAAACCTTGACCGGCTGATCAATAAAATCCCCAATAGAAGCGAATTCGATAATCGAACCGAGCTTGCGTTCTATCTCAGACTCACTGAGACCAAGCGCTGACCCAGCGATATAGACGTTTTCGCGCCCCGTGAATTCATGATTAAAACCGGCGCCAAGCTCTAAGAGAGCCGCAACACGCCCAAAAGCTTGGACTTGACCAGCCGTTGGGGCAAGCGTGCCAGCGACAAGCTGAAGCAATGTCGACTTACCCGACCCATTCCGACCGATGATAGCCAGCGCTTCGCCCCGGCGCGCCGTAAACGAAACATCGCTGAGTGCCGGATATTCAACCGTTTTGCCGCCCAAGCGCAGGGAAAGCAATTCCGAAACTCGGTCTTTAGACGATTCTGAAAGCCGGTAGGACTTGGACAGCCCCCGCACCTCTAACAAAACGCCATCACACGACATCCGAAAATCCCTTACGCAGACGCTGGAAAACCAATATTCCCAGGGCCAAAACCACAAAACTAGCTAACGCATTAAGTGCCAGATCGCCCCAGACAGGCAAAACGCCGTCAATCAAAACGCGGCGGCCATTCTCCACGATAACGGTCAGAGGATTCCAGTACATCAGCCCGCGCGCGCCCGCAGGGACACTCTCGAGCGGGTAAAATATTGGGCACAAAAACAGCAGCGCGACCGTACCGAGATAAATCACCTGCGAAACATCCCGTACGTAGGTGGATATGGCAGCAACGCAGAAAGCCGCACCTATAGAAAATACAACCAAGGGAAGAAAGACCACAGGGAACAACAACGACACAATCGACGGCACTCCAAACACAAAAAAGTGCGCAATCAAATAAATAGAAAAGTTCATCACGAAATAAAACAACGCGACCAGAACAACAGAAACCGGAATAGACTCAAGAGGAAAAACAACCTTCGTAACGTAGTTCTTGTGACTTAATATGCTCCCTGTCGCCTTAGTAAGAACCTCCGAAAGAAAGCCATATATTGTGAGCCCCAGAAAAATGACCACGCCAAACGCACCGCGCTCACCCGGGACCCCACCCCAACGAGCCTCGAAAACCACTGTGAAGACAAACAAATAGATCATCAAAGTAGCAATAGGCGCCACGATGATCCATACGGCTCCGAGCCATGCCCCCCGGTAGCGCGACACGATTTCACGGACTGCCAGCCGCCTAGCCAGCACCAAATTCTGGGTCATTTGCTCACCCGCACATCCAGTTTAGGGTTTTTTTACGTGATCCCCTCTGCTAGTGCAATGACCTCACGACAGCTGCCTTCGGCGGCCCCGAATTTGTCTTAGAAAACTAACTAAATGCGTTTGGATTCAGGTATATTTTTCAGAATGAGACGACGTTCCCTCGAGCAGGTACGGGGGATCGCGTTTCTAGATCGTGACGGTGTAGTAGTCGAAGAGACGAATTACCTTGCAAGTCCGGATGAGGTCCGCCTGACCGCCGGCGCTCGCGACTCCGTTCTAGATTTGATAGAGAACAACTGGGTCGTCGCGATCGTAACCAATCAATCGGGTGTTGGTCGAGGCTACTATACTTGGAAAGACTTTGAGATGATCCAAGAGGAAGTTGAAAAACAGATAGGGATACCCGGTTTCGATTACACAGCCGCTTGCGCCCATCATAAAGAAGGCGTGTGGCCCCATAACGTGCCTGATCACCCTTGGAGAAAGCCGAATCCAGGCATGCTCCTGAAAATTCTCGAGCACGAACGAATTGAGCCGAGCAGGTGCTTTATGGTCGGTGATAAGCATTCCGACCTGCTGGCTGGCCACCGAGCTGGGGTGAAGAGGAATTACCTCGTCCTCACCGGCCACGGGCACCGGGAGTATGCAGAGCAAGGGCCTGGCATAGCCTGTTCGGTAGGCGCAAACCTCAGATCGGTTGTCGACGAAATACTCGGATAGACGCCTACTGTCGAAGCGGGGCCCGACGTACGATTTGCTCGCGGCGCCAAGCCGCTACTTTCACAAACTCAAGAATACTGAGGCGGCGACCACGCTGCACCTTTACCCTCTCGCGCAGAACCTGCCTTCGCCCGGCCCAAGCCGCGTCATAGGCTCGACGAAGTATGCGACGGTATTCTTCGCTGGGGGCGGAGGCCAGCATAAGACGATTGAGGTAGATATGCCAAGGCCACAGCACCCACATCAACCATCCAGGCGTGTTTTTCATGAACACCCACACTCGATTTCGGTGGCCATGAAACAATGTAAACTCGGAAACTTTCCCTGTAGTCCCCGAGCCCGCGTGAAATACGACGGCGTCGGGGATTTGGGCACACGGGTATCCCCGCAGTCTGAGCCGAAAGCCCAGGTCGATGTCTTCGCAATAACAGAAGAAGGCTTCATCGAAGCCGCCCAACTCGAGGAACAACTCTCTACGGTATAGCGCGGCGGCCGCACATGGAGAGAAGGTCTCACCTTCGGACCGATTCCCACTGACCGGATGGCCCTCAAGGGCCCTCCAACCGACCCCGGCAGCGTGCCATTCGTCGCCAGCACCATCCAAAAGCTGAGGGTCATCCAGCTGAACTTGCGTAGATCCGAACGCGCCGGCCTCTGGCCAACGACGAGCACCAGCGGTAAGGCGCTCCAACCAGGAGTCAGTTGCGATCGTATCAGGGTTCAAGGTGACTAGGTAAGGTGACTTAACTCTTTGAGCAACAAAGTTGTTTGCGGCTGCAAAGCCGACATTCTCATTCAACCTCACCAACACAAATCTCCCATCCGGGATGACTAATCGGTCTGCCGACCCATCCGTGGATGCATTGTCGACAATGACGGCCTGAAAGTCGCGGAAGGTCTGGTTTGCTAGTGCGTCCACACAAGGCTGCAAATAGTCGCCTGAGTTAAACGATACAACTACGACAGTAACCGACGTATCGAGATCTGGAAACTCAGGCTGATCAAAACACTGGCTCAATTTGCTTACAACACCTGGTCAAACTCACCCACCTCTGGGTGGATGCCGAGCAACTCCCGGATGAACGAAAAAATGACCTTCAGATCGGCCCTGTCTTTCATACTTTCCACGACGACAACCAGATTCGGAGTATTGGACGACGCGCGTACCAATCCCCAGGACCCGTCAGTCAGCGTAAATCTGACGCCATTGACCAGATTTATGTTCTCAATCTCGCGGTCGCCAATGCGCTTTCCCGTTTTAGCCGCGCCTTCGACCTGAGCCACGATGCGATCGACGACCTCGTATTTCTGTTCGTCCGCACAATAGGGCGACATGGTCGGCGAACCATAGCTCACCGGCAGGGCCCGGCGCAGATCCGCCATCGACCTGTCCGGATTGCGGTCCAACATCTGCAGCACCGCACGGGCGGCCACCAGGCCGTCATCATAGCCTCGGCCGATCGGCGGCTGCAGGAAGAAATGGCCAGATTTTTCAAAGCCCGCCAGCGCGCCCAACTCCTTGGAGCGGCGCTTGATGTAGGAATGACCGGTCTTGTAGTAGTCGGTCTTGCAGCCGTGCTCGGCGAGCACCGGATCAATGGCGAACAGGCCGGTCGACTTCACATCGACCACAAACGTCGACCCTGGGTGCAGCGGCGCCAGGTCGCGCGCCAGCATCAGGCCGATCTTGTCGGCGAAGATCTCCTCGCCCTCATTGTCGATGACGCCGCAGCGGTCCCCATCGCCGTCAAACCCCAGGCCGACATCCGCGCCATGCTCCAACACCGCGTCGCGGATGGCGTGCAGCATCTTCATGTCTTCCGGATTGGGATTGTAGTTGGGGAAGGTGTGGTCGAGCTCGCAATCCATCTCGACGACCTCGACACCCATGCCGCGCAGGGCTTGCGGGGCATAGGCGCCGGCCGTGCCATTGCCGCAGGCCGCCACGACCTTGAGCGGACGCGAGATCGTAACATCGCGGGCGACATCCTCGATGAAGCGCTGGGAGACGCCGTCCTGGCGCACATAGCCGCCGCCTGCGCGGGTCTTGCCTTCACCGTTGAGGACGATCGCCTTGAGCCGGCTCATCTCGTCCGGCCCGAAGGTCAGCGGGCGTTGCGCGCCCATCTTCACGCCGGTCCAGCCATTGGAGTTGTGGCTTGCCGTGACCATGGCCACGCAGGGAATGTCCAGATCGAACTGGGCGAAATAGGCCACCGGCGACAGCGCCAATCCGATGTCGTGCACTTCGATGCCAGCCGCCATCAGGCCCACTTCCAGCGCTTGTTTCACGCTGAGGGAATAGCCGCGGAAATCGTGGCCTACGACAATCTTGGGCGCCACGCCCAGCTCGTGGATCAGCGTACCCAGACCCAGGCCCAGGGCCTGGACGCCATAGAGGTTGAGATCGGACGGCTTGTCAGAGGCAGGATGGCCGAACCACCAGCGCGCATCATACTCGCGAAACCCGGTCGGTTTGATCAGCGGCTCGTTTTCAAAGGCCCAGCTGTTCGCGGCCAGTTCGGAATGCGGCTTGATCGCCATGATTTCCCCTCTCAGCAATCTCGCAGCCTGTCTTATTGCAAGACAGGCCCAGTTCAAGCCCCATTCTGGATGAGACGCGAGAAGTCGAAAGGTACAATGTCAGTCCGAGTATCCGGACCGGGTCGTTACTTGCCGGCCGCCTGCTCGATCGCGCCGCGGATCTCGTCCACGACGCTACGGATGAGCGCCTTCTCGCCCTCTGCCATGACCCGAATCACTGGCTCGGTCCCGGAAGCCCGAACCACCAGCCGCCCGGCCTTGCCGAGACGGTCCTCGGCCGCCGAGATGGCCGCCTGCACCGGAGCCGCGTCGAGGGGTTTGACGCCCTTTTTCACCTGCACGTTTTCCAAGAGCTGGGGTGCCGGATCAAAGACACGCAGCAGATCGCTGGCCGGCTTGCCGCGATCGATGAAGACACGCAGCACCTGCAGGGCCGCAATCAGACCGTCACCCGTCGGGGCAAAGCCCGGCATGACTATGTGGCCGGACGCCTCACCGCCCAGATTGATGCCGGTTTCCTGCATTCGCTCGGACACGTAGCGGTCGCCGACCTGGGTGCGCTCCAGTTTGAGCCCCTGTCCGTCCAGAAATTGTTCCAGCCCCAGATTGGACATCACGGTGGCCACGATGGCCGGCTGAGCCAGCTCGCCCTGCTCTTTCCAGTGGCGCGCCAGGAGGCCCAGGATCTGGTCACCATCGATGACCCGGCCCTTCTCGTCGCACAGGATCAGCCGGTCGCCATCGCCATCAAGGGCGATGCCGATATCGGCGCGATACTTCACCACTTCCTTGGACAGGCGTGCCGGTGCGGTGGAGCCACATTCCTCGTTCACATTGAAGCCGTTGGGCTCAACACCGATGGGGATCACATCGGCCCCGAGCTCCCACAGCACGGTGGGGGCCACCTTGTAGGCCGCGCCATTGGCACAATCGACGACGATCCTGAGTCCTGACAGACGCTGGGCGCGGGGAAAGCTGGATTTGACGATCTCGACATAGCGCGCTTGGGCGTCATCGATCCGTTTGGCGCGCCCGAGGTCGCCCGGTGCAGCCAGATGGTCACTCAGACCGCCATCCATACGCTTTTCGATCTTCAACTCGGTCGCATCATCCAGCTTGCGGCCGTCCGGACCGAAAAGCTTGATGCCATTGTCATGATAGGGGTTGTGCGAGGCGGTGATCATCACACCGAGATCAGCGCGCAGCGACCGCGTCATCAGCGCGACGGCCGGGGTCGGCAGCGGTCCGAACTGGAAAACATCCATGCCTACTGACGTAAAGCCAGCCACCAACGCCGATTCGATCATATAACCGGACAGCCGGGTATCCTTGCCGATCACGACAGAATGCCGGCCAGAATGCCGAACAAAATGGCGACCCGCTGCCATGCCGAGGCGCAAAGCGGTTTCAGGGGTCATGGGAAACGAATTGGTCAAACCGCGCACCCCGTCGGTGCCAAAATACTTCTTGCCCATCGCTTCACTCTCGCATGTCGTCCGGTGTCCTATATATAAGTCATCGCCTTACGCGAAGTGAATCGTTGTGCTGGACGCTGCAGGCCCGATACGCTACCCGACGCAATCAGCACGAGGGGACAACAAAGAATGAAGCCGATCCGCAAGGCGGTGCTGCCGGTTGCCGGCCTGGGAACCCGGGTTCTGCCGGCCACCAAGACCATCCCTAAGGAAATGCTGCCGGTATTTGACCGCCCAGCAATCCAGTATGTCGTCGACGAGGCTTTGGCCGCAGGAATTGAACACTTCGTGTTTGTCACCGGCCGCAACAAGGGTGCGATCGAAGACTATTTTGACACCGCCTACGAACTTGAAGCGACGCTGAGGGCCAAGGACAAGGCCGCCATCCTGCGAGACATCGAGGACACGCGCCCGGTTCCCGGATCAATGAGTTTTGTCCGCCAGCAGTCGCCGCTCGGACTGGGCCACGCCATCTGGTGCGCGCGCGACATCATCGGCACGGATCCGTTTGCGGTCCTGCTGCCTGACGTCCTCGTCCAGTCCAGGCCAAGCTGCTTGGCACAGATGATTGAAGCCTATAACGAAACGGGCGGAAACATCATCGCCGTTGAGGCTGTCCCTGCGGATCAGGTGGACAAGTATGGCGTCATCGACCCTTCCGGGCGCAATGGCAATCGCCTGCGGATGAATGGCATGGTTGAAAAACCGCCAGTCGGTTCGGCACCGTCAAACTTGGCCATTACGGGTCGCTACATCCTGCAGGGCGAGATCTTCCGTTTCCTGGCCGACCAGGCCGCGGGTGCGGGCGGCGAGATCCAGCTGACTGATGCCATGGCGCGACTCATGAAGACCCAGGACTTCCATGCCGTCGAGTATGTGGGGCAGTCCTACGATTGTGGCAGCAAGCTGGGCTATCTGCGCGCCAGCATCGCCTACGCCCTGAATGACGCCGCACTAGGCGAGGAAGCCCGCAAAGTCGCGCAAGACGTGCTTGATACCCACCGCCCCGTTTGAGCGGGGACCCGCTATAGGCTCTCGCGTCTGCCCGCCCGCAGAGCCCCGGACGACGGCGGCCGGCCCCGGAACTGGTCTCCTGCACCCGACTTGATACAGGCCTTGCGTCCATGCGCCGCCTCGGCGATACCCACGCCATCACTCAAGGAGTCTAGCCCATGCGCGTCGCTATGATCGGAACCGGCTATGTCGGACTGGTGTCGGGAGCCTGTTTTGCAGATTTCGGCCATGAGGTGACCTGCGTCGACAAGGATGCGTCCAAGGTCGCGACCCTCAATGCTGGCGGCATCCCGATTTACGAACCGGGCCTGGACATGCTGGTCGAGCGCAATGTGCGCGAAGGCCGCCTCTCCTTCACCCAGGATCTGGCCGAAGCGGTGCGCACGGCTGATGCCGTTTTCATCGCCGTCGGCACACCGTCCCGCCGTGGCGACGGGTTTGCGGATCTCAGCTATGTCTACGCGGCGTCCAAGGAAATCGCCGAAGTGATGGACGGCCGCACCGTGGTCGTCACCAAGTCGACCGTGCCCGTGGGCACCGGAGACGAAGTCGAGCGTATCATCCGCGAAACCCGGCCGGACGCCGACTTTGCCGTTGTCTCCAATCCGGAGTTCCTGCGTGAAGGCGCGGCGATCGACGACTTCAAGCGTCCGGACCGGGTGGTTGTCGGCACGGATGATGACAAGGCCCGCCAGCTGATGCGTGAGCTCTATCGTCCGCTCTTCCTGAACGAGACGCCGATTGTCTTCACCTCCCGGCGCACGTCCGAGCTGATCAAGTATGCGGCCAACGCCTTCCTGGCGATGAAGATCACCTTCATCAACGAGATCGCCGATCTGTGCGAGAAAGTCGGTGCCAATGTCCAGGAAGTCGCCAAGGGTGTCGGCCTGGACAACCGGATCGGTGGCAAATTCCTGCATGCCGGACCGGGCTATGGCGGCTCGTGCTTTCCCAAGGACACGCTGGCGCTGACGCGTACGGCACAGGATTCAGGCACGCCGCTGCGGCTGATCGAGACGGTGGTCGAGGTCAATGATGCCCGCAAGAAGGCGATGGCCGGCAAGATCATCGAGGCTTGTGGCGGATCGGTGGACGGCAAGACGATTGCCATCCTGGGCGTCACCTTCAAGCCGAATACTGACGACATGCGTGACGCGCCGAGCCTGGACATCATTCCGGCCCTGCAAGCGGGCGGTGCGACGATCCGGGCCTTCGACCCGGCCGGCACGCTGGAGGCGGAAAAGCTTTTCCAGAACGTCCAATTCGTCTCGGGGCCCTATTTCTGCACCGAGAATGCCGATGCCGCGGTGATCATCACCGAGTGGAACGAGTTTCGCGCGCTGGACCTGCAGCGCGTGAAATCCTCCATGCGCGCACCGGTCATGATCGACCTGCGCAACATCTACAATCCCGATGAAGTGCGCGCGGCGGGCTTCTCCTATACCAGCGTCGGTCGCCCCTGAGGTCGGGTCAGCGCTGGTGCCAGTCCCGGAACCAGCGCGCGAACTCGGCCAGGCCGGTTTCCAGCGTGGTCGAGGGCGCATAGCCGTAATCGGCCTGCAGGCGCGATGTATCGGCATAGGTGCGGGTAACGTCGCCCGGCTGCATCGGCAGCAAGATTTTCTCGGCGGTACAGCCCAGCGCGCGCTCCAAGGTCTCGATCATGTCCAGCAGGCGCACCGGTGAGGAACCGCCGATATTGTAGACCGCATGGCGCCCGCGCGCGGGCGCATCGGCCAGGATCCGCGTCAGCGAATTCACCACATCATCGATGTAGGTGAAGTCCCGCTCCATCTCGCCATGGTTGAAGACCTTGATCGGCCGACCGGCCAGCATGGCATCGGCGAACAGCCAGTAGGCCATGTCCGGTCGTCCCCAGGGCCCGTAGACCGTGAAGAAGCGCAGGCCCGTAGCCGGAATGCCGTAGAGCGAGCCATAGGCCGCCGACATCAGCTCGTCGGAGCGCTTGGTGGCAGCATAAAGCGAAGCTGGCGTTTCGGACGCATCGGCCTCCCTGAACGGAACGGCGGAACGCTCGCCATAGACCGAGCTGGACGAGGCATAGACCAGGTGTTCCAGCTGGTCGCCCAAAGCCCGTGCAGCTTCCAGAACGGACAAGTGCCCGAGGAGGTTCGAGCGCGCGTAGGCGAAGGGGTTTTCGATCGAGTAGCGCACGCCGGCCTGTGCGGCGAGATGCAGGATGCGGGTCGGCTGCACGTCCTTGCACAGGCCCAGCACGGCGGCGTCATCCGCAAGGTCCAGGCGCTCGAAGCGGAAAGCGTCGAACTTGGCCAGCTCGCGCAACCGACCCTGTTTCAGGGCCGGGTCGTAATAGTCATTGAGATTGTCGAGCCCCACGACGTCATGACCGGCCTGCAGCAATGCCCGGGACGCGTGGTAGCCCACGAATCCGGCAGCTCCCGTCACCAAAATGGTCAAAGCGTCCCTCCCTCGGCTGGCCCGCAAACCGCGCTTGGGCGATTCGCAGGCTTTGCCGGTCTTCTAGCAGGCTTTGAGGACGATGACGCCTAGAGCCAGACATCATCCACGGGGACGTGCACACCCTCCAGGACACCATCGGTTTCCTCGGCCCCCTGGGGCGTGAGGGCCGCTGTCTCGACCCGACCGACACCGTGAGTGTCCTGCACCAGAACCAGGGTATCGGTCTTGCCGAAGCCAACGGCTGAACTGTCGCCCAAGTCTGCGAATCCAGGGGTGGATACATCCAGCTTGGAGAGATCCAGCTCATCCTGAATTTGGGTCAGATCGTCGGTCTTCACCAAGCGAACGGCAGCAGCGGTTTCGTCATCCAAATGAGGGAAGGTGTGCCGGTGGTCGGTCGAGCATCCCACGTCACAACTCTCTGTTAGCCAGTAGCCAACCACATCGCTTCGCCCATCTGCAACGCGGACACGCGCCTTGGCACTGTCTTCGATCTCCAGGAAGCCATCACGCGTTGTCCGGACAAGTCCGCCAAGCACATCGGAATACACATCGACCGACCAGTCAGAGAACAAATCCTCCATGACAGGCCTGGAGTCTGTGCCAGGAACCGGAAGCGCGCTGAAGTCCAGAGGCTGGTCACCTGCCGCAGGACCTGCATCTCCAAAGAAATCTGGGAACGCATCATCGGCATCATATTCGATGTTCTCGATACCAATGAGCTCAACCACGCCGTCCGGCGAACCCGCCCGATTGTCGGTGACAACCGTATTGCCCGAGCCATTGGTCGTCAGCGTATAGTCGGACGCGGATCCGGAGAAATAGGCTGTGTCATTACCGGCGCCGCCCACGAAAACGTCATTGCCGCCAGACGCAAAAAATCGGTCATTGCCCGCATTGCCGGTCAATCGGTTATTGGCCGCATTGCCGATCAGCGTGTCGTTGCCGCTGCCCCCGATTGCATTCTCGATCACGGTACCCGCGGCGATGCCGACATTGCCCGTGAGGCCGAGAACATTGGAAAAGGCCTGCTCACGCAGATCGATCCGCTGGGTCGCGCTGGACCCGGAATAGTCCATCGTATCAATGCCACCCGCGTCGAAAATGGTGAATGTCGTCGCGTTCGTGAACCCGTTCGTCGCGTCGTAGATAGGATTGCCGGCATTGGAATTGTAGCCATAGGTCGTCGCACCGGCACGGGTGGTGGTGGAACCGCCATACATGTCCTGCGCGGCGATGATGTCTGCCACCTGCAGGCCGACGACAAAGGCTGTCGATGCGTTGATCTCCGTATTCTCATTCTGTGAGAAATAGGACATCACCGTCGCCTGCCAGCTATCGTTCAGGAAGATGTTGTCGACCCCATAATCCGCAGACCCGTCATAGGGGCCGGCATGGCCCAGTCCAAGGGCATGGCCGATTTCATGGAGGTAGGTCTGGAAGGAATAGCTGTCCAGAGTCGTCCCGTAGGTGTCCAGCCAAGCCGTACCCACATTGATGCTGGCCGAGGTTATGAACCCGCCGGAAACACCATCCGGGCCGGCAAAGGCTCCCTCCTCATCGTCGTCGAATGTGATCTGGGCCGACCCGGTTACTTCGGTAAACACAAGACCCGTCACATCACTCCAGATTTTCAGCGCTTCACGCGCCAGGAACTGACCATCTGCCGTCAAGGCCGTGATATTCACCGTGATCGTATCACCGGCCGTCGCATTGAACTGGGCGCCGCCAAAGCCGGACCGCAGATAATCCGCGATCTCCTGATAGCTCCAATTGCGCAACGGGTCTGTGTGGGAAACCTCCAGCGTGTATTCGCCGGTCCGCTCGTCATCGGACCCACCATCCCAGCTATCCACTTCGATGTAGTAGACGCCGCTTTCAGACGCGGTGAAGCCGAGCCGGGAATTGCGGTCGACGCCCAGGTCGATGTCGTCATTCTCGGCGATCAGATTTCCACTCGCGTCGTAGAGGCGAAGATAGGTGTCTTCAACCGGTTCAGCGCTCGAACCGTAGAGATCAAACTGATAGCGCTGCCCCGCAGTCAGCTCGACCCGGATCCAGTCCTCGTCACCGGGCGTTTCCAGATTGCCGACATAGCTCCCACCGGAGACCATGTGCACTTGCGTGGTGTTGTTGTCAGGAACATCCGCCCCTTCGGACGTGATATCGGTCACCGTGATCGCGACGTCCTGGCTGTTCGAGTTGGTGCCGTCAGATGCAGTGACCGTGATGTCATAGACATTGTTACCGCCGCCATCTCCCGGGCTCTCAAAGTCGGGAGCCGCGTTGAAGCGCACCTCGCCTGTCGCGCTGTTGACGCTGAACAACGCGGCATCCGTGCCGGAGATGGAATAGGTGATGGTGTCACCTTCGGCATCCGTTGCGCGAATGACATAGGCCGAGGTCTGGTTCTCGGAGACGGAACTTGTGGGCCCGGAATCGAAAGTCGGTGCACCGGACTCGGCCTGATCGGTGACGGACAGCGTGACGGCGAACTGAGTTGTGGAACTGCCGTCCGAGGCGCGCACCAGAATCTCGTAATCATTATCCGCGTTCGCATCGCCAGGATTCTCGAAGTCCGGCGCGCTGTTGAATGACACTTCACCCGTTGTGGCGTTGATGCTGAACAAGCCATTGTCGCCGCCACTGGCCAGCGAATAGGTGATGGTATCGCCGTCACCATCTGTCGCCATGGCCGTATAGACCGTGCCCGTCGAATTCTCGGCGACCTGTGCGGTTGCGTCCGACACGAAGACCGGCGCGAACTCATTCACATTCGTGACGTTGATCGAGATCGTCGTGCTTTGGGTGGTATTGCCATCCGAAACGTTCACCTGGACCCTGTAGACATTGTCCCCATCGGCATCCAGCGGTGTCTCGAAGTCAGGAGGCGCGATGAAGCTGAGCTCGAAAGTCACGGCATCGATCGTGAACAGTGCGCCATCGGGACCCGACAGCGTGATCACGATCGGATCGCCCTCTTCATCCGTGGGATTGAAGTCAGCCACAAAGGTCGAGTTTTCCGCCACCGAGAAGGGACCGCTCAGGTCAAGCACAACCGGCTCGTTAACGTCCGTCACCGTAACCGTCATGTCCTGGCTGTCCGTCGAAAATCCGTCTGACGCCGACACAGTCAATTCATAGACATTGTCGCCGTTCGCGTCGGCCGGGTTCTCAAAGTCGCCACCGCCGACCAGCGAAAGGGCGCCTGTGGCAGCGTCGATCTGAAACAGCGCCGCATCTGCGCCACCGGTGATCGAATAAGTCAGCGCATCTCCATCGCCATCCGTTGCCGTGACCGTTGCAAACGCATTCAGCCCGTCATTGTTCTCGGCCACCGTGATGGCCGCCGACGACGTGATCGAAGGCGCAAACTCCTGACTATCATTGGTCACCGTGATGGTGACCGGAAGGCCTTCGGTCGTCGTTCCGTCCGAAGCCGTGACCTCGATCTCGTAGACATTGTCACCATTGGCGTCCTGCGGATTCTCAAAGTCCGGAGAATTGACAAACCGCACCTCCCCCGTGGCCGTGTCGATGGTGAATTGGGCTGCGTCGGCCCCACCCAGAGAATAGATGACGGCCTCGCCTTCCGGGTCTGTAGCGGCGGCAGTGTAGACAACCCCGGTCGCATTCTCCTCCACCTGCACGGCGCTGGCCGACGTGAAGACCGGTACTTCGTCCTCGTCGGTCACCGTGATGGTGACGGTCTGCTCCGCCGTGGCCGTGCCGTCTGAAACGCGGATCGTGATTTCATAGGCATTGTCGCCATTGGCATCGGCCGGGTTTTCAAAATCAGGCGAAGCGTTGAAGGTGACAGCGCCGGTCGAGCTGTTGATCGTGAACCGGGCCTGGTCGGCGCCGCCGACGATCGCATAGGTCAGCGTATTGTTGTCGGCATCCGTGGCCGTGGCCGTGTAGACCGTGCCGGAGCCGTTTTCGGCGAAGCTTGCGGTCGATCCCGATGTGAAGACCGGCGCGCTGTTCGGTGTCGGAGCCGGCGGCGGATTGGATCCGCCACCGCCGCCACCGCCGCCGCCACCCGCAGCGCCCAGCAGCCCGGCCCCGCCGAGCAGGCCAAGCATGGCGCCACCGCCGCCCGCACTCCCTCCCGCCGCCGCAGCGACCGTGAAATCAGCGGCCGAAATGGCCGTATCCGTGAGGTAGACATATCCGTCAACGATCGCGACATCCGACGCATCGAAGATCAGCGTCCTGCCATCGCTGAGCGTCAGCTGGACATCACCGCCGCTCAGACGTTCGACACTCGTGACATTCGGCAGGTCAGCCGCCGCACTGTAGCCATCGGGAACGCCCCCGCCCTGGCCTTCCGCGGTTCCTGCCAGAAAGGCCATGCCACCGGCGGCCAGCGCCGCGCCGCGCAAGGTCTGGCTCAGCTGGCTGCGCTGGCGGGTCTTGTTCTGCTCTGTCATGGCACTCCCCTTTGGATCAATCACGCGGGGCACCGATCTGCTTCCGCGGTCAGGTTTTCGTTCTTCCAGCCTCCGGTCCTGTCTCCTCTGTCAGGTCCGGTGGCGTCTCACAGTCATTGCGGTGGTTCTTCCACCGGCATGCGTCCGGTCAGGCGCATCAATTCCAGTCTCTGACGCATCAATTCAAAGCGCGCCGAAATCACTTGAACCTGCGCACGCTCATGATCCAACCGGGCATCCACCAGATCCGGCAAGGTGCCCAGACCGAAGCGGAACTCGCCGGCGATCGCATCGAAATACTCGCCCTGACTTCGGGCAACAGCTTCACGTCGCACAAGCTGCGCCTCAAGAGAGATAGCGCGTCGGAAGGCGATTTCCGCCTGTTCGCGCAAGTTTCTCTGGAGCTCGCGCAAGGCGCTCTGCTCAAAGGCCAGCTGCGCAGCCGCGCGCTCACGCCGGGCGCCCAGAGCCTGGCCAGTATAGAGCGGCACCGAGACATCGATACCCAGCCGGTCGCGGCCTTCCCAGTCATTGCGCTGGTCGTCATGGACATAGGAAGCAATTCCAACCGCCTCGATCACCGGCAGCCGGTTGCGGCGGGCCCGTTCCAGCCCCGCCTCCAGAGATCTCACAGCGCCCTGCCGGGCGCCGATCTGGGGATTGTCGGCCAGCGCAGCGGCAATCAGGCCATCCAGCGTGTCCAGTCCGGACAGCGCGTCCGAAAGCGAAGCCGCGGCCTCGGTCCCGTTACACAGCGGGGCCATGTCGAGCCCGGTCAGCTCACGCACGCGTGTCGCATGACGCTCGGCCGTGAAGCGCAGTTCCAGGGCGTCCGCTTCGGCGCTGGCCAGCTGCGCTTCGATCTGGGCCCGGTCAGCCCGGGTTGCGCCGCCACTGGCCAGAAGTGACACAACCGCGTCGCGCTGGCGTGCAAAATAATCCCGGCGCTCGGAGATCACCTCGATCATCGCCAGCGCTTCCAGGTGCGAGAGATAGGCTCCGGCCAGAACATAGGCCATATCACCCTGCTGGGCCTCGAGTTCATAGGCCCGTTGGTCGCGCAGGTGCTCTGCCGACTCCCGGGCCAGTCGGCCATCGCCGAAATCATACAGGCGCTGGGACAGCTGGACGCCGACCTGATTCTCGATCTGCGAGGACGTCAGCCCGCTATCCCCGGCCGCCGTGCGGCCAAAGGTCGAGATCTGCGGGTGCCACAGGGAGCGCGCCTCGCGTTCACTCGCCTCGGCCTCGGCCACCATGGCCTGTGCGGCCGCAACCTCGGGCGCTGTGGCGATCACCAGGCGCATGCCGTCGAGAAGCCCCAGACATGCAGACGATTCGTCCTGCGCCATGACGGGGGCTGTCAGGCCCAAACACAGGACAAGGCCCGTTGTGCGGATGGAAAAACCCATATCCCGCCTCAGCCCGTTCTGGCGCCGCGGAACAGCGACTCACTGATCGGTTCAAAGAAATAGTCCAGCGTCGTGCGGCTGCTGCCGGAGAAGATGAACACCTCGACCGGCATGCCCGGAATGACGTCCAGCTCTCCCAGCCGGGCAGCCTCCTCTCCGGGAATGCGGATGCGAACCTCGTAGTAGGACGCGCCGGTCACCGGGTCGGTCTTCAAGTCGGCGGAGACCGAGACCACCTCGCCGTCCAGGCGCGGTGTCGTCCAGCTTTTGTAAGCGGCGAGCCGCGTGCGCACGGCTTGCCCCTCATAGACCGCCGCCCGGTCGGCCGGCTCGATGCGGACCGATGCGGTCATTTCGCCCGCCTCCGGCACGATCTCCAGGATCGGTTCGCCCGGGCGCACCACCCCGCCCTCGGTCGAAAAGCGCAGGTTCAGCACCTCGCCGGATTGGGGGGCATGGATCACCGAACGGTTGAGGACATCCTGGGCCGCGTCAATGCGTTCCTCGGCCAGGCCCAGACGCGTGCGTGTGTCCAACTGGTCGGCAGAAATCTGGCGATAGAAGGCGGCCCGGGTCTGCTCGATCTGGCCATCCAGATCCCGTTCCAGGGTCGCGGCGTCCTGCACCTCCGTGCGCAGACGGCCGATCTCGGCTTCCAGCGTCGCCACCTCGCGCTCCAGGGCCCGCAACTCGTCCAGACGCGCCATCTGGCGATCCACGCGCTCGGCCAGCAGCGACCGCTGGTCCCGCGCGGCGGCCAGCGCCCGCTGGGTGACCGTGATCTGCTGGCTGCGCAATTGCTGCGAAGATCGGGCCCCGTCGCGGCGCGCCGTCAAAACGGCAAGATCGGCCTCGAAAGCCTGCCATTGCTGTTCGAACAGGTCCTGCTGCCGGGTGATGATCTCGATCCGCTGCGCATCGGTGAGGTCAAACGCACCCAGCGCGCTGAAATCCGGTTCTTCCTCGCCCGAGCGCAGGGCCTGCAGGCGGATCAGGGAGCCGGTCAGGGATGCGATCTCGATCAGCACCTCGTCCCGGGCCGACTGCGAGGCGGTTTCCTGCAAGGTCACCAGCGGCTGGCCAGCCACCACTCGGTCACCATCGCGCACATGGACCGTGTTGATGATGCCCCCTTCCAGATGCTGCACCACCTGACGGTCATTCTCGACCACGATCTGTCCAGCGGCCGGAACGCCCTCGGCCAGCGGTGCCAGCCCGGCCCAGGCCAGAAATCCGCCCAGTCCGACCAGACAGACCAGCGCGGCGCGGCGCACGAATGGGTCCGCCATGGGCCCTGGGCGGGTTGCTGACATCTCGACCGCCATCAGCCTGCCTCTCCGGAACCTGCGTTCTTCACGATGGTACCGGCCCCCGGACCGGTTGCCAGCTTGAGGAAGTGCTCGGACGGTGCGGCCATGACGTCACCATTGCGCACCAGCAGCACGGATCGCGACTTCTCGATCAGCCGGCGATCATGCGTGGCAGCGATAATGATGCAGCCGGCTTCTGCGGCCTGAACCAGAGCGCTGACCAACCGCGGTGCGGCTGCCGAGTCGAGATTGGCGGACGGCTCATCCAGCAGCAACAGCGCCGGTTCGCCGAACAGGGCGCGCGCCAGACCGATCAATTGCCGCTGCCCGGCGGACAGATGCACGCCACCCGGTCCGATGCGCGTGTCATAGCCATCCGGCAGGGACAGGATGGTTTCGTGCGCGCCGGCTCGCCGTGCCGCCGCCACCACGGTGTCGCTGTCCACATCGGCCAAGCGTGCAATGTTCTGCGACACGGTGGCCGGCAACAACTCCACATCCTGAGGCACATATCCGACATAGCGGCCACGATCTGCCGCGGCCCATTCATGCATCGCCCGTCCGCCCAGGCGGACAACGCCGGAGCCGGCAGGCCAGGCGCCGGAGAGCGTCTGCAACAGTGTCGTCTTGCCGGCACCATTGCCGCCTGCAACAGCCACCAGCTGACCGCCCTCGACCTGCCAGGAAAACGGCCGGATCAGCGGGTGTTCGGCCCCCGGAATGGTGACCGAGAGCCGGTCGAGCACCAGCTTGGCGTCGGGACGCGGAAGCGGTGTGAAACCGGTGTCCGCCTCGACATCATCCAGATGGGCCCGCAATTGCTTCCACGAACTCCAAGCCTGGACCGAATTGCGCCAGCCGCCAACGATCTGGTCGATCGGACCGAGCGTTCTCGCCAGGATGATGGAGGCGGCCACAATGGCGCCCGGAGAAATCTCCTGTGCCAGGGCCAGGGCTGCGCCGCCGCCCAAGACGCAGATTTGCAGGATCTGGCGGGTCGAGCGGGAAATGGCCGTGAACTTGCCGTCTGCCTTGGCGGCATCCATCGACAGGCCCTGCCCCATCTCCTGCTGCGCCCGCCAGCGCTGGAATGCGGCCGGCACCAGGCCCATGGCCACCATGGCCGAGCGCTGACGCTCGAGGCCCGCGGCAAAGTCCGAGGCCTGGCGCAAGGCAGACTGGGATACCTGGCTGGACTGGCGCGTGGTCATCTCGGCGGCAAAGGCGATGCCGAAAACCAGTGCGCCCCCGACAAGCCCAAGGGCGCCGATCAGCGGATGGACCAGGAACAGGACGAGCAGAAAGATCGGTGCGAAGGGAAGATCGACGAAGGGCAGGACGCTGCCGGCCTGAAGTGCACCGCGCACGCGGCCGATGGCGGCGAGGTCCCGGCCGAGCACTCCTGCACCGTCAGAGGACTGTTCGAACCGGGCGAATACCCGGCGGGCGAGCAGGTCCTCCAGCTCGGCTCCGGCAAGCGAACAGACCCGTCGCCGGCCGGCTTCGGCCGCGCCGTAGATTCCCAGCAGGAACACCGCCAGCAGCGTAAGCCAGATCAGCGTGTCGTGAGATCCCGAGGACAAGACACGATCATAGACCTGCAGCATGTAGAGCGGAGCCACTAGGAGCAGAAGGTTCGCCGCAAGGGAAAATCCACCCAATGCCATGAGATAGGGCCGCAGGCGCTGCCGGACCTGAAGGATCAAGGGTGGTTGCATACTCACTCCAGTCCGCGCGCAGCAGCTGCGCCCAAACCCACACTGGGCCGCGTCATTCCCTCACTGTTCGCCAACAGGCGAACCGCTGGGGAACCATAACCGGGCCGGACCGTCTTCGCCAGAATGTTTCGTCACGTTACCGGTCTCAGGACAGACCGACACGGAGCAGGTCGTGCAGATGCAGGATGCCGATCGGCCGCCCGCCCGCATCAACAATGAAGAGTTGCGTGATCTTGGTTGCGCCCGCCGTCATCATGCGCAGGGCATCCGCAGCCAGCATGTCGGCCCGGCCGGTGCGCGGTCCGCGCGTCATGATCTCGTGCGCTGGCCGCTGGACGAGATCACGCCCCATGTGACGACGCAGATCGCCGTCGGTGATGATACCGGCCAGCAAACCGCCTTCGTCCAGCAAGCCGACGCAGCCAAAGCTCTTGGCGCTCATCTCGATGAGCACATCACTCATCGCGGCGTCCTGCGAAATAACCGGGACCGCATCGCCGCCATGCATGACATCGCTGACCGAAGCGAGGGCTGCCCCCAGAGCACCGCCCGGGTGGAAGGTCTTGAAATCAGCGGCTGTGAAGCCCCGCGATTCCAGCAAGGCCACGGCCACGGCATCGCCAAGCGCCATCATCAACGTCGTGGACGTCGTCGGCGCCCGGGTCTCGCCGCAGGCTTCCGGAGCATCCGGCACCGCCAGCAGGAAGTCAGCAGCCCGCGCCAGCGTGCTGTCGGCCTTGGCGGTCATGGCAAAGAGCGGCACGCCGAAGCGGCGGCAATAGGCGATCAGATCGCCCAGCTCCTTGGTCTCGCCGGACTTGGACAGGGCCAGCACCGCATCACTGGCGCCGATCATGCCCAGATCGCCATGGCTGGCTTCGGTCGGGTGGACGTAGTAGGCCGGCGTTCCCGTCGAGGCCAGGGTCGCCGCGATCTTGCGGGCGACATGGCCGGACTTGCCGACGCCGGCACAGATCAACCGGCCCTCCAGCGTGCGCAGCCGTTCGAGCGCCTTGGCGAAATCCGCACCAATGGAATCGTGCAGGGCATCCATTCCCTGGCGCTCGGTCGCGATGACATGACGCGCAGAGGCAGCGGGATCGAATGCAGACATGGTCATTCCTTCGGGGTTGCCGGCGGGTTCTCCGGCGAAGCGTCAGCGTCGTGAAACGCGGTTGGAATGCCCCCATACCAGAACCGCGCACGTCCGGGGAAGAGACGTGCGCGGCCAGAGCGGCGGTTCCAGCGTGGTCCTTAAGGGGGACGGAGAGGGACCAGGCAGTCGTGTGCGCCGCGATGTATGGGGACGGGAATACAGGGTGAGGCAATCCCGTCCGCTTCGGGTCAGGACGTGCCCAGACAGGGTCCGCTGGGACCGCGCCTGAATGGCTCATCGACCCGGAACTCCAACGGAAGCGTTATACCACAAACTGCGGTACTTGGATACGCTTATCTTGCGACACGGCCCCCGCCGGGCTATCGCTGCGCCAACACGTCCAGACCGGAGAATCGCCATGCCCCAACTCGCCCTCATCCGCCACGGCCAGAGCGAGTGGAACCTGCAAAACCGCTTCACCGGATGGGTCGATGTGGATCTCACCGAAGAGGGCGTGGCGCAGGCGAAGCGCTCCGGCGAATTGCTGGCCGAAGCGGGATTCAAACCCTCGCGTGCTTTCGTCTCGGTGCTCAAGCGCGCCATCAAGACGCTGCACTTCACCCTGGAAGGGCTGGACCGGCTGTGGATCCCGGAAACCAAGTCCTGGCGACTGAATGAACGCCACTATGGTGGGCTCGCCGGCCTGAACAAGGACGAGATGCGTGCCCAGCACGGCGAGGAACAGGTGAAGATCTGGCGCCGGTCCTTCGACACGCCGCCCCCGCCCCTCTCCGAGGATCACGAATTCCATCCGATCAATGACCCGCGCTATGCCGACGTCCCGCGCGAGCTCTTGCCCGGCTCGGAATCGCTGAAGCTGACGCTGGACCGGGTCGAGCCCTACTGGCAGTCCGCCATCCTGCCGCACCTCAAGGCGGGCGAGACCCTGGTCGTGGCGGCCCATGGCAACAGCCTGCGTGCCCTGGTGAAGCTTTTGTTCAAAGTCTCCGATGCCGACATCATGGAAATCGAGGTGCCGACCGGAAACCCGCTTCTGATCGATCTGGCCGATGATGGCGAGACCATCCTGTCGGCGCGCTATCTGGACACGGATCGCGCCAAGCCCCTGCCCGCCCTGCCCTGATCATGGGCGCAGCCGACGATCTGCGCTACATGGGACTGGCCCTGGCTCTGGCGCGCAGCCAGCTCGGGCAAACGGCTCCCAATCCGGCCGTTGGCTGTGTCCTGGTCTCGCCGGACGGCGCGATCCTCGCCACCGGGGCGACGGCGGACGGCGGACGTCCGCACGCCGAACGCGTCGCTCTGGACCTTGCCGGCGGGACAGCCCGCGGCGCGACGGCCTATGTCACCCTGGAACCCTGCGCGCATTACGGCCAGACCCCGCCCTGCGCCGAGGGCCTGATCAAGGCCGGCGTCCGGCGGGTGGTCGTCGCGGTGCAGGACCGCTATGCCGAAGTGGATGGCCGCGGCATCGCCATGCTGCAGCAGGCCGGGATCCCGGTTGATGTCGGACTGCTGGAAGGTCAGGCAAGGGCGCTCTATGCCGGCTTCTTCCACCGGCTTTCGACCGGTCAGCCCCTGATCCATGAAGACGGCCCCCGCAAAGGGTATGATGCCGTGCTGGCCGAAACGCCCCTGCATGCGCTGGACGATCGATTGGACACGCTGGGAAAGGCCGGCGCCAGCCGGGTCAGGGTCGAGCCGGGCAGCGCCTTTGCCCACGCATTGAAGGCCGCCGACCGGCTGGCCTGAATGCCGGTCGATCGGCACACCGTGTATTAACCCTCCAAGCGTAGGCTGGTTCTCTGGCAGCTCCTACCGGCAGGAATCCGCGCTGATGCACGGCCGCAAGATCGAGTTCAAGAAACTGACCCAAGCCCAGGTCGACCAGATCTGCGAGCGCCATGAGCGCCTGTGGTCGGGTCAGTCCGGCGGTGCCCGGGCCAGCTTTGCCTATACCCTGCTGGAGAACCTCAATCTCGCCAATCGCGACCTGTCTGACGCCGACTTTTCCGGTGCCGTCCTGCGCGGAGCGAACCTGTCCGGTGCCACACTGAACAGTTCCATCTTCTTTGCAGCCGACTTGCGGCGCGCCAATCTCGAAGGCGCCTGCCTGCGCCGGGCGGACCTGCGCGGCGCTGTCATGCGAGGCGCCAACCTGACCGGGGCCGACCTGACCGAAGCGGACATGCGCGAGGGTGCCATCGCGCAGATCGACAAGGAAAAGGGTCTTGCGATCCTGACGCACAAGACGCAGGAAAATGATGCCGACAAGGCCAATTTCACGGGCGCGAACCTGTCACGCTCCAAAATGGCCGGCATCACGGCGCAGAAGTCCGATTTCACCGATGCGATGCTGTTGGGCACGCGGATGATCCGCGCCAATCTGCGCGGTTCGACTTTCCAGGGCGCAAACCTGGAGGGGGCGGACCTGTCGGGTGCCGATCTGACCGATACCGATTTCACGCATTCCGTCCTCATCAACACCAAGACGATGATGGCGAAGAAAGACCGGATGAACACCGAAGGCGCGTTGACCGATGCGCCTGTGGGCATCGATGTGAAGGATCTGGAAAATCCGGTGGCAACACAGATCGCCGATCACGTCAGATGGTGCGAGTCCGATGGCAAGGAGGGCAAACCCTCCCTGTTTGATGGCATGGACTTGCGCGGCCTGACATCGCTGGCCGGCAAGACGCTGACGGCCTTCCACGCCCGTGGCGCAACGCTCTACGGTCTCGATCTGGAAGGGGCGCAATTGCAGGGCGCGCGGCTGGAACGCGCTGACCTGCGAATGGTGTCCCTGCGCGGCGCGGATCTGCGCGGTGCTGATCTGACCGGCGCAAACCTGTCCAATGCCGATCTGCGCGACTGCCAGCTTGGCCCGCTATTGCTGGAGGGTGATCGCCTGTTCCCGGCTTCGCTGGCGGGTGTGCGTGCCCGCTACACAGATCTGCGCGGCGCCGACTTGCGCCAGGCCAGGGCCACCGGGGGCGATTTCTCCTATTCCCGGCTCAATGGATCCGATGTCCGCCGGGCGACCTTCGAAGGGTCATGCTTCACCGGCGCCTCGGTGGGTGAGAATTTCCTCAGCCAGGTCTCTTCTGTAGCCGGCGCGGTTGATCTCGACGCGGCCTGACCCCGTCCGTTCATTCGCAAGAGAAAAAGCGGCGCACCGAAGTGCGCCGCCAAGTCTCAGGGATAACGTGAGAAAGACCGATTGATCAGGCTGCGCGGGTCTTGCCGCCTTCGATCAGCTTGGTCTTTGGCTTGCTGGAGCCGGCGCTGATCTCGATCCGTTTCGGCTTGGCTGCTTCCGGAATCTCACGCACCAGACGGATGGACAGCAGACCATTCTTCAGGCCGGCCTCGGTCACTTCGACATGGTCAGCCAGGTGGAAACGACGCTCGAAAGCGCGCTCGGCGATACCGCGGTGCACGAAGCGGCGGGCGTCCTCACCGTCCTTTTCGCCGATGCGGCCGGACACGGTGAGCACATTTTCCTGGACTTCGACGGTCAGATCTTCCTCGCCAAAGCCGGCGACGGCGAGCTCGATCAGATACTCGTCCTCGTCAACGTGCTGGATGTTGTAGGGCGGATACCCCTGCGACTCGATCTTGGTCGCGGAGTCCATCATGTCGGCCAGACGATCGAAACCGACGATGGAACGGTAGAGCGGGGTGAAATCAACAGTACGCATAACAGTCTATCCTCCTTCAGAGCGACAAACAGGCCCGGAAGTCCGGGCGGTTCACGATTTGGCTGGTCCATGGGACCCAGCCTCGGTCCGGGTCCCTTCGCGGCGACCCGTACCGGCTAGTTGGGTAGCGATTTTGTGTTGTTCAAGACCCCGGATGCGCGATTGCGTGTTTTTGTCGGCTTGGCTAGGACTGTGGCCGAACGGAGGGAGAGTTTCACAATGCGTTCCATTATCCTGACCAGCCTGATCAGTACGTCGCTCATTGCCCTGGCTGCCTGCAGCAGCCCGGAAGACACAACCGAGGCAGAGACCGCTTCGACGACTGAAGCTGAACCCATGGCCACTGAAACGGTTGCTGAAACAGCACCGGACTATTCCGATCTTGCCAATGTACTGGCCGCCGACTGGCGGGGCGAAGCCGCGCAACGGGACGCGTGGCGTCATCCGGCCGAGACCCTGGCCTTCCTCGAGGTCGACCCCGCATCGACCGTCGTCGAAATCTGGCCCGGGGGTGGTTGGTATTCCGACGTGCTGGCGCCTTGGATGCACGCCAATGGCGGCACCTATATCGCCGCACATTTCCCGGCCCAGACAACGAGCGATTACCGTGCCCGTTCTCTTGAATCATTCCGCGAGCGCGTGGCCGCGAATGCGGCCTATGGCGATGTGGTCATCAGTGAGTTCGGCGCAGGCGTCGGGCTGACCGTCGAGGATGCCAGCGTCGACACCATTCTGACCTTCCGCAATGTCCACAACTGGATGGCCAACGGTTTCGCCGAACGGGCCTTCGCCGAGTTCTACGCTGCACTCCGCCCCGGCGGTACGCTGGGTGTGGTGGAACACCGCCTGCCGTCGACCCGCGAGCAGGATCCGACAGCCAGCTCGGGCTATGTGCAGCAGGCCTATGTCATCGCGCTGGCAGAAGAAGCCGGCTTCGAACTGGTCGGCTCGTCCGAGATCAACGCGAATCCGGCTGACACCGCCGATCACCCGATGGGCGTGTGGACCCTGCCGCCCGTTCGCCGCTCGCTGCAGGAAGGCGATGATGGCTACGAGGATTTTGACCGGACGGCATTCGATGCCATCGGCGAAAGCGATCGCATGACCCTGCTGTTCCGCAAGCCGGAAGCTGCGGCTGGCGAGGCCGGCGAATAATGTTGCGCCAGTGCCTGGCAGCGATCGCCCTGACTCTGGCCGCGGTTGTTCCGGCACAGACGCAATCGGTTGAGCGGGAGGCGGGACCGATGTCCCGCCTCCTGCCGCATCTGGACCGCTATCTGGAAATCCCGGTCGAGGAGCGCTCGCATTTCCGGATCGACTATGTGGTCGGGTCCCGGGAAGGGGCCGCGCCTGATGAGATCGGTCTGTGGTATTTTTTGGATGGTCAGCGCACCGATCTGACGCTTGATGAGCGCTTTCGGATCACCAACCTGCCGGGTTTGGAAACCTACGCCACAAACCCGCCGATCTGGGTTAACCAGCCGCCCGGCAGCATGTCGATGAATCTGGTCTTCGCCTATGGCGGGCCGACGGGTCAGACCTTCTCTCAGGATGATCTGCGGCTCGGTCTGGGACAGGCCAACCAGGCCATGCGCCGGGCCGCCGGCGTGGCCTCGCTGTTTGCGCCGCGTCTTGATGTCCTGGTTTTCGTGTTCGATGGCCCCGCACCGGAGGCCGTCGCCGTGCATGACGATGGCCGCCGCACGGCCCTGACGGTACAGGAGAACCGCGCCACCTACCGACCTCAGGACCGGGGCCATCGCAATGTGGTGCGGCTGGAGTTCGGGGAAGCCCCGGTCCGCGTCCTGTTCGACAGCTAGAGCGCGGCGGGTGCCAGCAGGGCCAGGGCCTCTTCGAGCAGGGCCCGGCTGGACGCGGCCACCACCTGTCCTCCGCCCGAAACCTCACCGCCCGACCAATTTGTGACCACGCCGCCGGCGCCTTCGACCACCGGGACAAGCGCCTGCACGTCATAGACCTGGAGGCCGCTTTCGATCACCAGATCGATGCCACCCGCTGCCAGCATGGCATAGGCATAGGCGTCAAACCCGTATCGCACGAGCCGGGCCTTCTGCCGCACCGCTGCAAAAGCCTCTGCCTCTGCGCCCTTGAACAGGAAGGCGTCGGTGGTGCTGACGATCGCCTGCGACAAGGCTGCGGACGGTCTGACCTTCAAGGGCTTTCGGGCCGGACCATGATGCCATTCGGCGCTGCCCGGCCAGCCGATGAAACGTTCAGACACATGCGGCTGGTCGATCATGCCCAGAACCGGGCGGCCGTCCTGCTCCAGGGCGATCAAGACAGTCCAGCTGGGCAGGCCGGCGATGAAGGCGCGGGTCCCGTCGATCGGATCCAGCACCCAGCGACGGCCGTTCCGCCCGGCTTCCTCGCCAAACTCCTCGCCCAGAATACCGTCGTCCGGCGCCAGTTCGGCCAGCACCGCCCGCATCGCCGCTTCGGACGCCTTGTCCGCTGCGGTGACGGGGTCAAATCCCTCGTCCAGCTTGTTCTCGACCGTCGGTGCAGCGCGAAAATAGGGCAGGATGGCCCGCCGGGCGGCGTCGGCCATCCGGTTGGCGATGACGAGATCGGGTGTCGGGTCGTAGCTGGACATGACAAGGCGCCTAGCACGGGCTTTCGGCCCGGGCCAGACGCCTTGGTCAATTCAGTCCTGCCGGTTTCAGGCGGCGTCGTTGGCCGGCTCTTCCGGCTCCAGCGACTTGGCCAGTTCCAGCAGGCGCTTGCGCGGACGCTCGCCCAGTCGGTAATAGGCGCGGATCAGGTCCACGGTTTCCTTCTGTGACAGGATGTCGGCCGCCAGCGTCGGCTCATTGGCCGCCTCGTCGCGCTGGGACAGTCCCTCGTAGAAATACTGCACCGGTACATCCAGCGACTCGGCGAGCTCGAACAGGCGGCTCGCGCTGACCCGGTTGGCGCCACACTCGTATTTCTGAATTTGCTGGAAGCGGATGCCCACCGATTCCGCCAATTGCTGTTGCGTCAGGCCGAGCAGCCGGCGCCGACGGCGCAGGCGCTTGCCAACATGCAGGTCGATATCATTCGTCATAACTACTCGCCGCCTAATCTTCGCGTCTCGAAATGCGTCGTGTTGGGACACACGCCTGAAAGGAGAGCAAAGCACGTGCCGGGCGAAGGCAGGCCAGACGGTTCGCCTGGCATGGGCAGGTCAGGCCTGCAACTGGACCGCCCAGTCAACGCAGCACAAGCGATTGATAAATTGACACATTCGCGTCTCGAACGAGGGGAATCGATCGGTCTTCATGACCCGTCGCTCATCCATGTAAAGACTGCGATTGATCTCGATCTGGAGCACATGAACCCCGTCACGGGGCTGACCATAGTGCTCCGTCGTATAGCCGCCGGCATAGGGGATGTTCCGAACTGTGACGAATCCCAGCTCGGTCAGCTCGGCTTCGACCCGGTCGCTCAGGCCGGCGTGGCAGGAGGTGCCAAACCGGTCCCCCAGAACCACGTCCACACCCTTGGCACTCAGATCCGGCATGGAATGCATGTCCAGGACGATTGCAAATCCGAACCGGGCCTTCAGTGCGGTGATCGCCTGCTGCAGGGCGTCGTGATAGGGCGCGTAGAAGCGCTGCAGCCGGCTTTCGGCCTCCTCGTAGCGCAAGCGCCGCCGGTAAAGCGGGCGCCCCTCCACACCGATCCGGGGAATGACGCCCAGCCCGGACGCGGCCCGGCGCGAGACCTCGCTGGCCTGCGGTGGAAGCCGGTCAGCGAACATGGCCGGATCCAATTCCCACGGACCGCGATTGGGATCCACGAAGACCCGCGGGAACAGGGCCCGCAGCAGCGTGGCGCCGGCATCCGGTGCGCTGGCGATCAATTCGTCGACATAGGCGTCCTCGGACCGGCGAAGCTGGTCCAGTGACAGGCAGCTGTCCTGGGCAAAGCCGTCCTCGTAGAGCCGGCCGGAATGCGGAGACGCGACCAGCACAGGACACGCCGCCTCGGTTCGCGGCCAGACCAGCTCGACGGCGCCCTCGCTCGCTTTTGGAATTGCGGAAACGTCCAGGGCAAGAGATGATGAGGTTGGTGCAGCCATGTGTTAAAAGTGATCAGCTGCATTCCGCCGGTCAAGCGCTACAGCGCGTTCAGCGGGTTTTTACCAGACGCCTGTAGGATGCCGTCACAGTGACGATTCTCAAGGGTGGGACCCAAGATGGCAAAGATTCTTCTGGCTGAAGACGACGACTCGATGCGCGACTTCCTGGCCAAGGCCCTCAAACGGGCCGGACACGAGGTACTGGTGTGCTCCGACGGGGAGGAAGGACTGGACGCCATTGGCGACCAGCCGGCCCAGTTTGACCTGCTGCTGACCGATATCGTGATGCCCGGCGTGGACGGTATCGAACTGGCCCGCCGTGCGGCCGAGATCGATCCCTCGCTGAAGATCATGTTCATTACCGGCTTCGCCGCAGTGGCGCTCAACCCCGGCTCCGGTGCACCGACGAATGCCAAGGTGCTGTCCAAACCCTTCCACCTGCGCGAACTGGTGGATGAAGTGGCCCGGGTTATGGCGGCCTGACCTCCCTCACCGGCAAGTCGAGACAAGGAACGCCATCCTTCGGGGTGGCGTTTTTTTGTTCCTGCGGCCAGGCAGCGTCCGCACAAAAGAAAAGGGCCCGCTCGAAAGCGGGCCCCATCCTTTGGCGATAAGACCGAAGTCTTACCAGGCCTTGCTGACGCGAGCGAAGAAGCGACGGCCGAGCAGGTCATAGCCCGAACCCAGCACTTCATTGCCCGAACCCAGCGTGGCGCCGGACGCGTTCTGGTCGACGATGGCCGGGCTTTCGTTGAACAGGTTGTTCACACCGAAAGTAACCGCCCAGGTGTCGCGATCGAGGCTGACCGACAGGTCGTGATACCAGACGGCATCCCAGCTATCGACAGCATCACCACCCAGCTCGGAAGCCGCTTCGATACGCTCGCCGTAGTCGACGCCGACCACGTTGCGGATGGAAGCCTGCTCGCCGAGGTAACGGGCGCGCCACAGCATCGACCAGTCACCACGGGAGAAGCGGTTGGAGATAGAACCGCGCCATTCCGGGTTGCCCCAGTCACCGACGAAGTTCAGCAGATCCGACGTTGCCGTCGTACGGCTCAGGATTTCGTCCGACTTCGTGAAGGTGGCGTTCATGTCGTAGTTGAAGCCGCCGAAGAAGTCGAAGTCCATGTTGAACCGGCCGTTATAGTCCCAACCCGTGGTTTCCTGGGTTGCGACGTTGAACGGCGTGTTGTCGACGAAGGTCAGAAGACCGGTGTTCGGGTCACGCTGACGACGAGCACAGAACGGATCGTTCGGGAAGTTCGTCGAGTTGTAGCACTGACCCAGCGAGAAAGCCGTACCCGGGATCGCGATGGAGTCTTCCACTTCGATGGCGAAGTAGGAGACGCGCAGCGAAGCGTCGAACCGGTCCGTGAAGGGCTGGTCGAACACGAAGCCGATGCTCATCGCGTCAGAGGTTTCCGGCTCGAGGCCCGGGTTACCGGCCCGGAAGCTCTCGATCGACGGGGTACCCGTCAGACCCAGAGATGTCGGGTCGACACCTTCGGCCACACAGTTGGCCAGCACAACCGCATCACGGTTGTCATTGGTCGGGTCGTAGGTGTTGCCCGCACCGCGCGCAGCGTTCGGAACCACACACGGATCAGCAAAACCAGAGGTGAAGCCCGTCTGGCCACCCAGGAAGAGTTCCCGCAGGTTCGGAGCGCGGAAGGACGTACCCGTTGTGGCATTGAAGGTCAGGAAGTCATTGACCACCCACGACGCACGCGCCGAGTAGGTCGAGTTCTGACCGTAATACTCGTGGTCCGTCAGACGGCCTGCGAGTTCCAGCGAGATGTCTTCCGCGAACGGAGCACCCGACACGATCGGAACCGCCAGCTCGCCGTAGTATTCGGTCAGCTCGGCCGAGCCCACCGAACGACGGTCGGCGAAGTAGCCGGCCGCACGGCCCTGGGACGTCACCGTATCCGTACCGGAGTCGAGCGAGTCACGGCGCCATTCGATACCGAACACACCGGAGACTTCACCGGCCGGCAGTTCGAACAGCGGACCCGTGGTGAAACCACCGAAGATCAGCTGGTCAACGACGGTCGTCGCAGTCCGGTTGATCTCGAGGTATTCACGCTCAGCAGCAGAACCGAAGCTCGGAGCCGTCGAGGCGTCGTTCGGGTACAGGTTCGGGTGGAACAGGTTCACCGGAACACAGTTGCCCGGGGACAGGAAGCCGAACAGTTCGACGTTGGAGTTGTCGTAACCGCAGACAATCTGACCACCTTCAACGCGGGTCGTGGCGACCGTTGCGATCAGGCGCTCTTCGTCGATCTGCGGGCGGTTCGAATAGCCCATCGAGCGGGTGTAACCGCCGAAGAACTCATACGACCAGGACGGCATGAAGCTCCAGTCGCCCTGCAGGCCCGACATGAAGCGGGTGTACTGCGTTTCAACCGAGATGTTCGAACGCTCGATCGGCGAAGCGAAGATCGGAACGACATCGAAGCCGAACGGGTTGAACGGGTTGGAAGCCGCAACCGTACCGAAAATCTGGCCGTGATAGCCGGACTTGTAGGTCGACTGCGAGTTGGTGTGCAGCATCTCGGTGAAGATCGTCACATTGTCCTGACCCAGGAAACGGTCGATCGTGTAATCACCCGTGAACAGGAAGGAGTAACGCTGGCTGTCCGGAATGATGTCCGTACGCTGGTCCAGATAGGGCGAGCGGTAGGCTTCATCGCCGCTGTTTCCGGTGGAGAAGCCGACCGGCAGCAGGCCCGGCAGGTTGGTCGTACCCGGCGTGGAGTAGACGTCGACACCAAAGGTGGACGGGCTGTAGTTGGTCAGATCAACGGCGCCATCAACGAAAGCCGAGTAGACCCGGATACGGTTGATGATGGAACCTTCACACTCGGACAGCGTGGAGCCGTCAGCCGCGATTTCAATGTCGCGCGAGCAGTACAGGTTGTCGTTCGGGTCGTAGTTCCAGTCGCGATCCTGAACTTCCAGGTCGTCCTGGTGGAAGTATTCCATCGAGAACATGAACCGGCCGTTCTCGGAAGAATCGCCGACCATCATGTTCCAGCGGTGCGAACCGCCACCGGACTGTTCCGGCGAGTTCACGTAGGCACCAACCTGGAAGCCTTCGAAGTTGTCACGCAGGATCACGTTCACAACGCCGGCAACAGCGTCAGAACCGTAAACCGACGATGCACCGTCGAGCAGGATGTCGATGCGCTGGATGGCGTCGGTCGGGATGATGTCGACGTTCGGCAGCGACGGAGCGCCTTCAACGCCCGACGGCGCGACACGGCGGCCATTGATCAGCAGCAGCGTCTGATCAGGATTGAGACCGCGCAGCGTGATCGTGTTGGAGCCCGGACCGGCGTCGGTGACGAAGGCACCGCCGATGGTGTTGTCGAGCTGAACGCCCTGGGCCACAGAAGACGTCTGGAGGATTTGCGCGGTGTCGATCAGACCGGCATCGCGGATTTCCTGCGAGTCGATCGTCTGCAGCGGCGCGACGGATGCGAAGGCATCACGACGGATACGCGAACCGGTGACGACGATGGTTTCTTCGCTGTCCTCTTCGGACTGCTCGTCCTCATCCTCGTTTTGCTGCTGGGCATAAGCCGGCGACATGGTCAGACCAGCCGCAGCAAAGCCAGCAAGAATAGTCGAGCGCAGAAGACGCTCGCGTTCCCAGATATTGCTCACGATTGTACCCCTTTGTGTATCTGAACGCCTGCACGGGCCCGATTTTTCGGCCTCAAACAGACACGGTTGGGTTACCCCTACCTGCGCCGCACTATGTCCAACCCCGCTGCGACTTGAAAGCTCTGTCCACTGCAATCAGGTAGTTCGACAAAAATTGTTGCAAAAAAGACATAGGCCGTTCATGCCGCCCTCATGCGTTGGTTAGGCGAACTGACCGGAAAGACCTCCCGCGGAGGGCGAATTTGCAGCAAATCACCGGCTTGCTGCAATCGACTGGCTTTGCTGCACATACACGGCTTGCGCTCGGCGCGAGTGGAGGCTAGAAACCCGGCTCCCTGCATCGGATGGGCGATTAGCTCAGCGGGAGAGCACTTCGTTGACATCGAAGGGGTCACTGGTTCAATCCCAGTATCGCCCACCATCCATCTTCCAGATTTGAAACCGCCGCCGGCCGCTCCCGGCCGCCCCGGGGCCATTGTGCCGTGTCTGCAATTCTTGCCTGAAAAACGGAACGGCCGGCATCTGGGCGATGCCGACCGTTCCTCACTGGCACCGCGACAGCAGGACCAGCGGGGGTGACGCACGGGAAATGGGTGAGGACCCGTGCGCCGGGTTTCAGGGAGCCGGCTCCAACTCGGTCTGGCTGGGCTCCGAAAAGGTCTTCGACCCACCTGACTCAGAGTCGTGTGCAAACCGGCCGCGAGCGGTGACGCGACTCTCGAATCCGGCCTGGTTGAGGCGCTCGATCTCCCGACGCGGATGCCCCGGCGGGAAGGGGGGCGGCGCCACCGGACCGACCAGGCAAGCTGAAGCATGTTCCCGCCTGCTTGCGGCGCCAGGCGACGGCATGTGCAAGTCGGGATGCCCAGACCGTATGACCCTGAGTGAATCCGGCTGGGTGGCCAGTTCCCGGGCGCGTCGTCGCTGCCGGTTTCCCGGCCAAATCCAGTCCAGCCAATGCATGCCACCTCCCCCGGTTCAGCATCTGCCTTTCGGGAGTGGATTCACCATATCCGCCATCGGCGTGGAATACGGCAATCATCGTATTTTAGGAGCGTCAGACTGAAAGGCTCTCGGGCAAACACAAGGACGCAGCAACGCCAGCGCCGGGACGCGAGCGAACGCGCAGATCCGCCTCGATCAGCTGCGTCATCCGGAACACCAGATCCAGGCCGAAGCCGGATCCCGGCTGAGAGCCGGATAACCGGGATACAAAATAGTCGGCGCTGGCAAGTTCCAGCGGACGTTCGGCCAAGCCACACCCATTATCCAGCACCTGTACACAGACC
Organism: uncultured Maricaulis sp.; assembly: GCA_965242785.1. Taxonomy (GTDB): domain Bacteria; phylum Pseudomonadota; class Alphaproteobacteria; order Caulobacterales; family Maricaulaceae; genus Maricaulis. Next base: position 1,086,509 of record CBDETA010000004.1, on the reverse strand, counting down.
CGCCCCCCCCGGCGCCGAGCGGCCAAAAGAACGCGGCGTGATCCGGAGTGGCGGACGGCATTGACCAGCAGATTCAGCAGAATCCGGTCGGCCATCGCCGGATTTGTCAGAACGGTCAGCGCGGAGGGCCGGACCTTCAACTCGATGGCATCCGCATCCACCAGGTCGGCAACTTGCTCCGCCACACCATCCATCAAGGACTGAACCGACACAGCCTCCCTCACTTCCCAACCCGGCAGGTTTCGTTCAGCCCGGGACAATTCCAGGACCGATGACAGGATGTGCGACACTGTGCGTGTCAGGTCGCGCTGTTGGTCGGCCAATGCCTTGGCCAGTTCAATGTCCTGCCGCTGCAGGGCCACCCGAAGGGACGCCGCATTGGCGTCCAGCGCGAACAGGGGCTGCCGGGCGTCGTGACCGGTCGAGGTCAGCAAGAGCGCCAGCACACCGTTCACATCCTCAGCCTTCTGACGTGCCTGTTCCAAGACAATCTTCAGGTAGTGGCTGCGGCGCCCGACACGCCCCAGCAATCCAACGCTGAGAAACAGAATGACCAGAGTGATCAGCATGCTTGAGCCGCCGATCAGATATGGTCGCGGATCGGCGGGCCGGAAACCGACCAGAAGGCCGATATACCAAACCATGCAGGCCAAGCCGAATAACAGGGCGTGACGGGGAAATCCAAAATTGACGATGCCCACAAGGCCCAGCGTCAACGTGATCCAGAATGAAGTCGCCAGGAATCTGTCGGCGAGACCCTGCTGGGTTTGCTCCAGGCTCAGATAAGTGAGCGAGACTGCAAAGATCTCGACCAGATAGACGGCCATCCATACCGCCAGGACAACAGATCCGCTCTGCCTGGATTCCTGAACCGGCCGCGTCAGCCAATAGGCTGCCGCCAGAACGCCGCAAACGGCAAAAAAGACCCGCCCTGCTATGACAAGGGCGGCCCCGGGAAAAGTGTCAATAATCTGAAGCTCGTGGCTGATCGATACCAGCCAGATCAATGCTGTTGCCAACGCGATGAAGGAAGCCAGCCGGACGGACTGACGCCACGTGGCATCGCGATAGTCCCGCTCCAATCCGGCGTCCTCAAACACTCCGGTGAGCAACCGGAGCCTGGGAAACTCGACACGATTCATTTTTCTGGCGCTCCCCGCCTTGCCGCGGCACTCTTCTTGTTCATAGTGCCCGAGCCGCAATTCAACGCCACTTTGTAGAATGAACCCGCCAAACGCAAAAGATGGACCCATCGCGTTGATCATTGACGATCATCGCATCGTTGCCGACGGGGTCGCACAGGCGCTTCAGGCCCATGGCCTGATCGCAGGAAGCAAGATTCTCGGTGGTCTTGCCGGCCTGTTGCCACAGACCCGTCTTGACGCGTTCGACATCGCCATCATCGACTTCGGACTCGCAGGCCAGACCGGGCTGGAGGCCATCGCTCACCTGCGCCGGCACGCTCCGGCACTGCCCTGCATCCTGATGACCGGTTCTGCCCTCTCCGAATCCGAACGAACCGGCATGGCCGGTTATACCGGCCTGTTCTTTCACAAGCAGGACCCTGTCGAGACGCTCTTCGACCTCGTCGTGCAGGCCCTCGGACAGAGCTCCCGGGCGACGCCTGAAACAATGCGGCCTGCTGCCCAGCCACCCGGCCTGCTGGCCATAGACACGTTGACCTCGCGTGAACGTGAGATCCTGCGCAGCCTGGGGCGCGGCCAGGCCATCGACACGATTGCCAGCGAGCTGTGCATCTCTCCGGCCACGGTGCGCAAACACCGGGAAAACATGATGAGCAAACTATCCGTCAGTTCCAGCGCGCGCCTGGTGCGCATTGCAGTTCAGGCCGGCCTGGCCTGACGCCCTGCAGCTGCACCTTTATCCGGCTTCGACCAGCGCCTATGTCATCAGCACGCTTGGAGGGATGGCATGGATCCGAATTTGCGCGCTGCACTCAACACGGTGACCGAGAAACAGTCCGGCCGCCCGATCGTCGATGCCGGCCGGGTCGAGTCCGCCTTGCTCAGCGGCTCTACGGCGACCGTGATTCTCTATCCGCCGGTGGCCGGAAATCCGGATCTCGATCGGCTGCGCCCTGAAATCGAAACTGCGCTCACCGCGCTTGATGGCGTGGATCGCGTCCGCGTCGTCATGACCGCCCACCGCGACAGCCAGAAATCCGCGCCCAAGCCAAAAGCACACGCTCACAAGCCTGCTGCGACGGGCAAGGCCAAACCTGCCAAACGGATCATCGCCGTCGCCTCCGGCAAGGGCGGTGTCGGCAAGTCCACCGTTTCGGCCAATCTTGCCGTCGCCCTGGCGCGGGAAGGCCTGAAGGTCGGCCTGCTGGATGCCGACATCTACGGCCCCTCGGCCCCTCGCCTCTTCGGCCTCACCGATGTGCCCGGCCTACGCAAGTCCGACGCCGGCGTCGAACCGGTTGAGGCGCATGGCGTCAAGGTGATCTCGATGGGTTTCGTGGTGAAGCCCGGCGCCGCCGTGGTCTGGCGCGGACCGATGGTCCAGGGCGCCATCCGGCAGTTCATGACCGACACCAATTGGGGTGCAGCCGACGTGCTGATCATCGACCTGCCGCCCGGCACCGGCGATGCCCAGCTGGCCATCGCCCAGGACCTGCCGGTGGATGGCGCCGTGATCGTCTCCACGCCCCAGGACCTGGCGCTGGACGATGCCCGCAAGGCCATGCACCTGTTCGAGCAAACCCATGTTCCCATTCTCGGCATGATCGAGAATATGAGCGTCTTTCTATGCCCGCACTGCGGCGAAGCCAGCCACATTTTCGGTCATGGCGGCGTGAAGGCCGAAGCGGAGGCGCTGGGTCTGGCCTATCTCGGCGAGATCCCGCTGCATCCGGACCTGCGCACACGCTCGGATGCTGGCGAGCCCATCGCGCTGGACGACGGTCCTGTCGGCACGGCGTTCCGCAAGGCAGCGCGGGCGGCGCTCGACGCAGCCGAGATGGTCAGCAAGCCGGCCCCGGACATCCGCTTCGCCGACTGATCAGGCTGGCGGGGTGACACCCAGCTCAGTGGGCTGGATCCCGCCGGGTGCCTCGACCCCGAACACATCGCGCACGACCGCCTCTCCCAGCGCGGCGTGCGCCGGTCCGTCGGCGACCAGCCGCCCCTCCTGCATCACCAGCACACGGTCGGCATAGCGCGCAGCCAGGTCCAGAGCGTGGACAGCGACCAGGATCTGCGCGCCGTTGCGGGCCTCGGCCTTGAGGATGTCCATCAGTTCCAGCTGATGGCGGACATCCAGCGCCGCCGTCGGCTCGTCCAGCACGATGAGACCGGCACCGACCGCCAGGACACGCGCCATCAGCACGCGCGCCTTTTCTCCCGAGGACAGCGTGTCGAAGCGGCGGTCGGCCAGTTGCGTCACGCCGGTGCGCCGCATCGCAGCCTCGATCGCCGCCTTGTCGGCTTCGCCCAGCGCCCGCAAGGGCTGACGCCAGGGCACGCGCCCCAGCGCCACCACCGCCTCGGCCGGCATCGGCCAGGCCAGCCGGCCGTCCGGGGCCAGATAGGCAATCCGCCGGGCCCGCTCGCGCGGCGGCATCGCAGCCACGCTGCGACCGTCCAGTTGAACCCCACCTCCCGAGGGCTCCAGCAGTCCGGCTGCCAGCTTGAGACAGGTCGACTTGCCTGCGCCGTTCGGCCCTACCAAGGCTGTCAGTCCGGCGGGTGCCAGGGCCAGGTCGAGCCCGCCCAGCACAGGACGCTCACCATAGCCAAATCCAGCATCCGTGAATCTCAGATCGGTCATGGCGCCACCTTTTGCGAGGACCGCACCAGCCAGAGGAAGAAGGGCGTGCCCAGCAGCGCGGTCAGGACGCCCAGATAGAGCGGCAGGCCGGGTCCGGAGACCAGTCGCAGGAAGAGATCGGCCAGCACCACGAGGAGCGCTCCGCCCAGCATGGACGGCAGGACCAGCGCCGCCGGACGGTGGGCCACCAGCGGCCGCAAGAGATGCGGCACCACCAGGCCGACAAAGCCGATCGCGCCGGCCACCGCAACACCCGCGCCAACCGCCAGCGCTCCGCCCGCCACCACGCCGGCGCGCAGCTGTCCGGGGTGAACACCCAGGCTGACCGCCGTGTCCTCGCCCAGGCTCAGCGCGTCCAGCCCGGGCGAAATGACCAGCAGCACTGCCAGCCCCAGCGCAATCAATGGCGCGGCAAACAGGACCTCATTCCAGCTGGCATCGGCCAGTGACCCCATCAGCCAGTAGGCGATCTCGGCCAGCGCCCAGGGATTGGGCGCCAGATTCATCAACAGGGCCGTCAGCGCGCCGGCCAGCGCGTTCACCGCCACGCCGGACAGGATCAGCGTTGTCGCCGAAGCGCCCCGTCCCGCAATCAGGAACAGAAGCACGACACTTGCCGCCGCCCCGGCCACTCCGCCCAGCGGCAGGGCCAGCGCAAAGGCCGCCGACCAGCCGAAATAGAGCGCCGTCACCGCGCCCAGCCCGGCACCGGCCGACACACCGATGACGCCTGGATCGGCCAGCGGATTGCGCAGATAGCCCTGCATCACCGCCCCGGCCCCGCCCAGTCCGGCCCCGATCACCAGGCCCAGGCACAGCCGCGGCAATCTCAGCTCGCGCAGGATCAGCGCGTCCAGCGTTTCCGCACCGCGCCACAGACCGGCCACGGCCGCTCCACTCAGTCCCGGCGGCCTGATCGCCAGATAGGCCAGGCTCGCCAGGATCAACGCAGCGGCGAGCAGGAGGTTGAGGCGAAAAACCGTCACTGCCCGGCCTCCCAGTCATCAATGACCCCGGCGATGCGTTCTGCGGCGTCGATCAGGTGCGGCCCGGCACACGGCCAGTGACCGGCCGGGATATCGGCACGAACAACACCGTCCAGCACCCGCCGGTAGGCCGCATGATGGCGCGCGTGATTGGAGGTCGACAGAAAGCCGTCGGTGAAGAAACTCGTCAGCACGATATCCGCCTCGATTGTCAGAAACAGTTCCGGATCGGACCGGGTCCAGCCCTGGATGCCGGCATCGGCCATGACATTGCGGCCACCCGCTGCCGTGATGGCGGCATCGATATAGGTCCCGCTGCCCGCCGAGGCGCCTGATGCGCTGAGATAGAGCACGCGCGGAACCGTCCCGCGCGCCTCAGCTCGCCGGGCCAGCTCCGCCAGCCGTTGGTCCAGTTGCCCGATCGCAGCTTCCGCCGCTTCCCTGGACTGCGTCACCGCGCCCAGGGCCCGGAAATTGGCGCGCACGGTGTCGAAATCATCGCCCCAGATGAGCTGCACTTGCGCCAGCCCAGCCCGGTCCAGCAGCCGCGCCACACGTCCGCCGCTGCCCGCATCAAACACCGTCAGGTCCGGTGACAGGGCGTAGAGCCGCTCGGCATCCACCCAAGCGACGGGCCGCTCGCGCGCCCAGTCCGGGGCTTGCGACAGCGCCTGATCCACCTGCCAGGACAGGGCGGCGATGCGCGTGGGCTCGACCAGAGCCAGCACATAAGCGTCCGCGCACAGGCCGGTGGACACGATGCCGCCCGAAGGCGGCACCGTGACCCCGTTTCCGGCCAGGGCCGGACTAGCCGTTGCGCAGACGCAGGCCGAGATAAAGCCCGCGACCTTGCGTGTGATAGCCAAAGACATCCTGGTAGTCCTCGTCCAGCAGATTGTCGCCGCGGACATAGAGCTGCAGCTTATCCGTCGCATTCCAGCGCACCTGACCCGCCATCAGCGTGTAGGCCTCCAGCGTCACCGGCTGGAAAGTGCCGAAATCGGTATCGGTCTGGTCGCCTGTGTGATCCAGGCTCAGAGCCGCCGACCAGTCCGAACCAACCGGGTGCCAGTCCAGTGTCAGCGAGGCGAGGAATTCCGGACGACGGATCTCCGCCACACCATTCTCCTCGCTCTCCAGAACCGTCACCGAGCCGAAGGTCGACCAGTCCGCCGTCACATCCCAGCTGCCGGAGACCTCGATACCGCTGCGATCGGACTGACCGGTCGCATTGAGTGCCGTAGACGGGAAGGACGAGAAATCGGTGTAGATTTCCTCTTCCAGGTCCGACTGGAAATAGACCACCGACCAGAAGGCCGCGCCGTCCAGCAGGGTCTGATCCCAGCCGATCTCCCAACCGGTCGAACGTTCTGGCGTCAGGTTGGGATTGCCGACGAAAAAGCCCGGAAAAAAGCCATAAAGCTCGTAGATCCCCGGATTCTTCACGCCTTCACCGAAGGAGGCCCGCACCCGGCCGTTCAGCGTGTCGAAGGCCCAGCCTGCACCGATGCGCCAGGTCGTGGCATCGTCGAACAGGGAATTGAAATCCCGCCGCACGGAGGCCGTCACATCCAGCGCGCCCTGGCTGAAACCATAGTCCAGCGCCAGGGCCTCGGCTTCGATCGTACGGGTCTGGTTCGAAGCGATCCCCGGTCCGGAATAGGATTTCAGCCGGTCGTGGTCCTGCTCAACGAGGCCGGTCAGCCGGTGGCGGGTCTCACCCGTCTGCCAGCGTCCGGTCACCTGATAATGCGACTGCAGCCGCTGGCCCAGGGACCGGCCGGTGAAGACGCCCGTCGAGAAATTCTCCACCGCATCATCGGTCAGCTGGACAGCCAGCTCATGTTCCACGGCCACATCGCCGACCGTGTGATCGGCCAGCAGGGCCAGGCGCGCAAAGACCGTGTCGCCCTGGCTGGACCGGTCGACATCATTCAGACGGCCGTCAAAATCCGTATCGCTGTCAAACTGGCCGTCATGCCCGACCCAGCGCGCCGAGCCTTCCAGCGAGAAAACCGGATTGAAATCAAACGCGCCAGCGAGACCGACGGTGGTGTTCTCATAACCGTCCGACTCACCGCCCTGTCCCGATGCATCGATCCCGTCGGTCTGGAAACGGCTGGCGGACAGCGACACACGACCATCCTCGAAGCGCGTCGCGACACGGGCATTGGCCTGCCGGGTGTCGAAATCGCCCGCCTCCAGCTGCAGGCTGGTTTCCAGCTCGCGCTGAGGCTGGAGCGTGGAAAGGCGGATCACGCCGCCAATGGCGTCCGCGCCCCAGAGCGCCGACTGCTCGCCGCGCGCAACCTCGATCGAGCCCAGATCGGAAAAGGCAAAATGAGCGAAATCGGCTTCCCCGGTGAAGGGGTTGTTGGCCTCGATGCCGTCGATCAGGACCAGGACATGATTGGCTTCCGAGCCCCGGGCCCGGATCTGGGTCAGGGCACCGGGCGGTCCGGACCGCGACACGGCGATGCCGGGAACCGCCCGCAGCGTGTCGGCCAGAAAGACCGTGCTGCGCGCGGCCATGTCATCGGCATCCAGCCGGGTGATGCTCGCGGTCGCATCCTCTGCCGAGATGCCCGCCCGAGCGCCTGTGACCAGAACCACGTCCTCGTCGGACTGGCCGGCAGCCGTCGCGGAAAATGCCAGGAAGGAGACTGTCAGCCCAAGCGACAGCCGGAATGAATTACGCATGATGTCACGCCTCCAATGCGTTCGGACCCACACGGGGCCCGGTGGTTGCCAGGAGTCGTCAGGAACGGGGATACCGCGCCGGTCTCGTGAGCTCCCGCACGAGCGGACAGACGACGGCGATGGCAGGTCTTCCGGCTTGCGGGTCACAGCGGACAATGCCCCTTCCCAGGGCTTTCGCCCCAGTGGGATAATGCATTGCCGCTCACCGCTTACGGCTGCGGGGACAGCGCCGGACTGGGTGGAGACCACCGCACCGGCTTCCCGATTAATCCCGTGAGGGAACCATCGCGGCGCGGACGCTAGGCGCGCTCGATATGAAAAGCAATGCCTGAAAGCGTTGGGTCAGCCACGCTCTGCGAGCTGGGTTTCCAGGGCGCGAATACGCTGATAGAGCGCACGCTCCTTGACCTTGTCAGGACTGCCCAGGGCGCGCTCGAGGGCGCGCAATTGACGTTGCGTCTTGCGCCAGCTCAGCCACAACAGTGCCACCTTGGGCCCATCGACCAGATAGCGGCGCCACATGCGCTGCGGTTCCTGAGCCAGACGGTGCAGCCATTCCAGACGGGCCGACTGCATCCAGCGGGGCGCGCGCTCGGCCTTGCCGCCGAGGAAATCCAGGGACGCGCCAACACACAGGCCGATGCCCGTACAGTCGCCACGGTCCAGGCAGGCTTCCGCCACCATCTCCTGCTGCGGTGAGCCGACACAGATGAAGGTGAAGCGTGACGGGTTCTCCGCGACAAAGCGCGCGCACTCAGCCAACGCCTCCGGCTTGTGCCGCAGCCCCATGGGCGGTTCGTGCCAGCGCACATCTTTCAGGTCGTAGCGGCGGACCACGGCGTCAATCACCCCTTTGTCGCCGCCAATCACGGTGATGGGCTCCGCCGGATCGATGACATGATCGAACAATTTGGCGGTCAGGTCCGAGCCCGGAGCGACATCGATCTTCTCGCCGGACAGGCGGCCGATCAGCTCCAGGATGCGGCTGTCACACACGGTCAGCCAGGCTTGGGCATAGAGTCGCGCCAGGACCGTGTCCTTTTCCAGCCGCACCAGATGGTCGACATTCGGGGTCACCACGAAAGCAAAGGGCTTCGCCGCCGGGCGCTCGCTGATGCGGCGCAGGGCGATGTCCAGACCGATCTTGTCGAAGGCCGAGTTCAAGAACCAGATATGGCGCGAACCGGAACGGCGGTCGGTAAAGCTTTCGTTGATGGCGCTTTGCATGGCAGCTCTTTTGTCCCGTTATGCTCCAGACCTGCGTCTGGTACCGGCAACCCTGCAAGGCGCGAGCCGCTTTTTTACCAAACCGCGCATCCAAAACGCCACCGGGCGGCATCCAGTCGCTGAGAGGCAAATCCCGGACTGGTGCGATGCTGGTAAAATCCCTTGTCGTCGCAGGTCTCGCCACCACAGCGGCGAGCCTGCCCGTGACCCTTCCCCTGGTGTGGGGCGGGTCGGTGACGCTGGCTGTCGGTGGCGTTGAACTGGTCATGGACCGGCACAAGGGGATCGATCTCGACTTCGACCCGACCTGCTTTGTGCAATCCTGTCCGATTGCCGAGCTGCGGATTCGTGAGAGTGAGGAAGAAGCCCCCGCTCAGGTCTTCGCCATCTGACCGGCGCGCCGCTGGCGCCGCGCCTCGAACCGGCCCGGAGCCAGCGCCTCTGCGGCATCGCGGGCCAAGGGTCGCGCCTGATCCAGCATGTCCGCCACGACCTGTTCCGCCAGCAGCGGCGCATGCGCAAAGCCGCGCGATCCCAGTCCTGACAGGATGAATTGGCGCGCACTCAAGCGCCCGGCCACCGGCAGCCGGTCCGGGGTCGAGGCGCGCACGCCCGACCAGGTTTCGATCACATCGCCCAGTTCCAGTGCGGGACACTGTTCCGCGGCAGCCGCACGAAAACCGGCGATCGCGGGCTCTGACGGCCCCACCGTCTCACTCCGCTCATGCGTCGCGCCGACCAGGACACCGCCCGGCGCGGCACAGATATAACCACCCCATGCCAGGGCTTGAGCCGGCGCTTGCCCGGCGAACACCGCCAGCTGGCCGGCACTGGGCGAGATATCCGCAAGCGCCATGGCGGCTCCGGCGCCCGAGGCGTGCACCACAGCATCCGCCCGGAGAATTTCCACCCCGGCGGCATCGCGCAGGATGACACCGTCCGCCCCTTCCTCGACCTGTGACACACGGGCTTCGACAAGCGGACAGCCCCCGGCCACAGACCGCACCAGCCGGGCCGGCTCAAACCGTCCACCCTGCCGCAGGATCAGGCCCCCGTCGGACCAGGCCACGCTGTCATCCAACATCGCAGCAATCGCCTGGAACCGTCCGGCTTCCGCCTCATCCTTGGGCCTTCGGATCACGGTTTCCGGAAAGAAACCGTCCAGCCCGTCATAGAGCCGGCGAGCAAAGTGAAAAGCGCTCAGCGTCGCCCGGACATGCGGCCGGTCCGCCCGCTCCAGCCGCGGCGTCAGAAGCCCTGCCGGAGCGCCCGAGGCGCCGCCAGCCAGACCGGCCGGGTCGATCAGCACCACCTCTCGGCCGCGTGCCGTCAAGGCCCGGGCGAGGCTCGCCCCGGCGATCCCGGCCCCGATCACGGCCACCCGCTTTGGTGCCAGGGCGGCGCTGGCAGGCGCTCCCGGAAACACAGCCTCCAGCCGTTCCCGCTTGCGCCCGAAACCGGCCTGTTTGGACACCTCAAAGCCTGCCGCTGCCAGTCCGCGCCGCACGACGCCTGCCACCGTGAACGTGCCGACCCGGGCACCCGGCGCGCTCAGCCGTCCCAGCTGCGCCAGCACGGCATCACTCCACATCGCCTCATTCTTGGCCGGTGCGAACCCGTCCAGGAACCAGGCGTCGATGCGCGCCTGCCACTGCGCCAGCGCCGCCTCGGCCTCGTCGTGAAACACCGTGATGGCGAACCGGTCCCCGGGGAACACCATCCGGTGCGGACCTCTCAGCCGTGGCGGCCACTGGGCCAGAAATTGGGCGGACAAGTCGGCCAATTCCGGCCATTGCGCAAACGCCTGTTCGGCTTCTCGGCGCGCCAAGGGATGCTTCTCGACGGAGACCAGATCCAGCCAGCCATCCGCCGGCCGCGTCTCACGCCAGAGCTGCCACAGTGCCAGCGCATTCAGCGCGGTGCCGAAGCCCAGCTCGCCCACCGTGAAATTCTGCCGCCCGGCCCAGGCATCAGGGAGTCCGCAGGCTTTCAGGAACACCGCCCGCGTCTCCGCCAGCCCGTCCTCGGCCGAGAAATAGACATCGCCATAGTCTTCGGCGCGCGGACCGGAGGGATCGCTCCAGTCCAGTCGCGGCGGGTCGCAAACCAGGCCGTCGGTCGCCCCGGGGGTGGACATCACAGGGTCTGGGTGAACCGGGCGAACGCCATCAGGCCTTCCGGCCAGGGACCGTGACCGCTTTCCGGCTCGAAATGCCCCGCCTCACCAGCATCGCCAAACTGGATACCCCAGTCGCGGGCCCAAGCCTCGGCCTTGGTCAGATTGCAGGTCGGGTCATTGGACGAGGCGAGCAGGAGGCCGGAAAAACCCAGCGGCTTGCGCGGCACCGGATCAAAACCGTGATCCCCGTATTTTTCCGCCAGTTCGGGTCGCTCCCAGTCCGAGGCGCCCACCAGGAACGCACCGGCGATATGCCCCGCCATGCGCGGTGCGGCATGGGCAACGGTCAGCACACCCAGGGAATGGGCGACCAGGATGACGGGCTTTTCCGCGACCTCGACGGCTTCCACCAACCGGTCGACCCAGGCGTCCCGACGCGGCATTGTCCAGTCGTCCTGTTCCAGTCGCCGGGCGGTGGACATCTTGTCAGCCCAGCGCGATTGCCAGTGAAAGGGTGAGGCATTGCCCAGTCCGGGCACGATGAGAATGTCGGCGTCCTTGATCTTCATGGCGCCCTTCTAACGCCGAACGGCGGCGCTGCCATCCCCCTTTGCATGAGCGGTGAAAAGCAAAAAGGCGCGGAACCGCCAGGTTCCGCGCCAGTAATCCTCATGCGGCCTTGTTGATCAGCCGACTTCGGAGGGAATCTGGTCCAGGGCCTGTTCCAGCTCGGCGAAGGAGGGCTGCATCTTGGTCGGCACACCGCCGCGGCCGATCTCGACGGAAATCTGGGCGGCATTGCCGTGCAGGTGCGCCACCAGAACATCCTGGATGATCTTGTAGTACTGGTGTTCCTCGTCATAGACGGCCTGCAGGTAGGCCGCGAACGGGCCGACAAAGCCATAGGCCAGGAACACGCCCAGGAAAGTTCCCACCAGGGCCGAACCGATATAACCGCCCAGGATGGCTGGCGGGCTCTCGATCGCGCCCATCGTCTTGATCACGCCCAGCACCGCGGCCACGATCCCCAGGGCCGGCAGGCCGTCGGCCATGGTCTGCATCGCGTGCGCCGGATCAGCCACCTCGTGGTGGTGCTTTTCCAGCTGCTTTTCCATCGCGTCTTCAACCTGGTGCGGATCTTCCAGGTTCATCGTCATCATGCGCAGCGTGTCGCAGATGAAATCGACGGCGAAGTGGTCTTTCAGGATCTTGGGATAGCGGGTGAAAATCGCGCTGTCCTTGGGGTTCTCGATGTGACTTTCGAGAGCGATCACCCCTTTTGTCTTCATTGTCTTTGTTAGCAAGAACAACAATGACAACAGGTCGGCATAGTCCTGTGACTTCCACTTCGGGCCGGTGAAAATCTTGGCCAGGTCGCCGAGCGTCTTCATCACCGTCTTCGGTTTGTTGCCGATCAGGAAAGCGCCAACTGCGGCGCCGCCGATCATCATCATTTCGAAGGGCAAGGCTTTGATAATAACGTCGAAATGGCCGCCAGCGAGAGAAAATCCGCCGAACACCATCGCGAACACGACAACAATGCCAATGATCTGAAACATAAGACCCGTCCACCAATCTACAGGCGGTTTCTCCACCCGTTTGGTGGGCACTATGACGGGTTAAGCTTAATGTTGGGTTGAACGCGCGTTATGCGGGTGTTTACGGATGCCGCTTGGCGGCGGGCGCGGCGCGGTCTAAGCCGGTTTCATGCCCCCGCCCTACGATCCGTCCAATCCCTCCAGTGCCACCGAACGCCGGCAGGCCTTCCGCCTGCTCTTCCTGTGCCTGATGGCCACCGGGATCGGCAACAACATGCTGTTCGCCATCCTGCCGCCGCTGGCCCGCGGACTGGCCGTGCCGGAATACTGGGTCGGGGCGATCTATACCGTCTCCGCCGTCCTGTTCATGACCATGACGCCGATTTGGGGCGCTCTCTCGGACCGTCGCGGCCGCAAGCCCTTCATCGTCTTTGGCCTCTCGGCCTTCGCCTGCTCCACCCTGATCTTCGCCGGCGCCGCCCAGGCCGGTGAGGCCGGATGGGTGCCGCCCCTCGCCGCGATCTTCGCCATGGCCCTGGCGCGCACCCTGTTCGGCTCCCTCGGCTCGGCCACCAACCCGGCGGCCCAGGCCTATGTCGCCGACCGCACCAGTCCGGCCGAACGCACCGAGGCCCTGGCCGGTCTCACCGCGGCCTTCGGGCTGGGTGCGGTCATCGGCCCGACCCTCGCCGCGACGCTGGTCGAACTGGTGGGCGTGCCACTGTTCATGGTCATCATCTCGGCCGTGGTTTTTGCCGGTGCCGTTGCGGTCTGGTTCAAGCTTCCCGAGCAATCGCCGCCGAAACAGCAAAACCGTCCCATCAATCCGTTCCGGCAGTTCGCGTTTGGCGCTGACCCCCGCATCTTCCCCTTCATGCTTTACGGTGCGCTTTGCTGGATCGTTCAGTCGCTCAGCCTGTCGACGCTCGCTTTTTTCATCATGGACACCCTGGAATTGGACGAGAGTCAGGGCTTGCAGATGTCCGCCATTGCGCTCGCAGCCGGGGCCGGGGCCCTGATTATTGCCCAACTGATCTTCATTCCGGCCATGAAGGCCAGTCCGCGGGTGCTGATGTCACAGGGCGCGCTGATCACGATTTTAGGCTTCGGGCTGATGATCGTGGCGCCGAATTATGCCGGTATCGTAACAGCTTACCTCCTGATCAGCTTTGCCTTCGGCCTCGCCCGGTCCGGCTTCACCGGCGGCGCCTCGATCGCCGTGGAACCGGAAGAACAGGGCCGTGTCGCCGGCCTGACAACCGCCACCGCCGGTTTGGGCTTCATCATCGGCCCGGTCGGCGGTCTAGCGATGTACAACCAGCTGGGCCACCTTGTGCCCTACTATGTCGCCGTCGTGCTCAGCCTGGCCGCGCTTGTCCTGGCTTGGCTGCATCCGGGCATCCGTCGCGTGCAAAACGTTGTCGAGATCAAACCCGAACCCTAGACCTGCCGGGCGACAGGCTTAGCCAATCCGAAACCACTCACGGCTAGCCTTGGGGGCTGCAGGATGGAATTCATGACCGCGAAACAGCTGACTCACAGATATGTCCTGGCTTTGAGCCTGGTCGCCATGCTTGCCATGTGCCTGCTCGGACTGGCCCAGTTCAGCGCCCAGCTGGCAGACAATGACGCCCGACTGATCAACGAGGCCGGACGCCAACGCATGCTGAGCCAGCGCCTGGCGCTGCTGGCTATCGATCCGGGCTTCTCTGGCACTGCCCGCGAGGAGGAATTCGAGACGGCGGTTGCCACCTTCGAGGCATCGCACCAGAACCTGCAGCTTGCTGCTGCGCTGCACTCGCAATTGGACACCATGTATCAGGCTGGGCCCGACGCCCTGGCCCGGCGGGTCGACGAGTTCATAAGCCTGGCACGCGCGGTACAGGACAGCGGCTTCGCCCCGAGCGATGTCACTGCGCTGTTGTCTGCCTCACACGCCATCCTGCCGGATCTGGATGCGGCGACGGGTGCCTTTGAGCGCATCGCCAGTGATCGCGTTGCCTACTTCACCCGGCTGGAATGGGTGGCCTTCATTGTCACCATCATGACGCTGGTCGCTGAGGCTGTATTGATTTTCCGGCCGGCGGTTCGAGCCATTGACCGAACGTTCAGGGCCTTGTCCAGCGCGCGCGAAACCGCCGACCGGGCCAATGCCGCCAAAACCGAATTTCTGGCCCAAATGAGCCACGAGATACGCACGCCGCTAAATGGCGTTCTGGGCATGACGACGGCGCTGCGTGACAGCGACCTGACAGCGCCCCAGCGCAAAATGGTCAATACCATCAGCGCGTCGGGAGATCTGCTGCTGTCCGTAGTCAACGATGTGCTGGACCTGTCCAAGATTGAATCCGGGGAACTGGAGTTGGAAGCCCTGCCCGTTTCCCTGGAGCAATTGCTGGACTGGACCGTTTCAGCGTTTCGCAGCGCCTGCGAAGAGAAGGGGCTGACCCTGCAAACAAGCCTTGAGCGCGACACCGGCGACTGGTTCCTCGGCGATCCCACGCGAATGCGACAAATTCTGTCAAATCTGGTGAGCAATGCCATCAAGTTCACGACTGAAGGGTCCGTCAGTGTATCAATCAGAGCTAGCGGCAGCGGTGCCCGGCAAAGGATCGAACTCTGCGTTGCCGACACCGGCATTGGGATCGCGCCAGATAAGCTGAAAGCCATCTTTGACCCGTTCTCGCAGGCCGACACCTCGACCACCCGCAGCTATGGTGGCACCGGCTTGGGACTTCCGATCTGCCGTCGCCTGACAGAGATGATGGATGGCAGCATTTCGGTCAGTTCCCGCGTCGGCTACGGATCAACCTTCAGCGCCGTGATCCAGCTACAGAGCACTGCGCCGCCCGTCGAGGCCGAGCCAGCTTCCGAGCCGACTTCAACCGACAGGCCGCTGACGATTCTGATTGTCGATGATGTCGCGACCAACCGGCTCGTCCTGAACACCATGCTGACCAAGCAGAACGTGACCGTGATCCAGGCGGCGAGTGGCCTTGAAGCTGTCACCACGATGGAGGGCCGCACTGATATCGACGCCATTTTCATGGACGTGCAGATGCCCGGCATGGACGGGATGGAAGCAGCGCGACGCATCCGCCAGCTGGAAGCCGGACGGGCGCAATCCGAAACGCCGATCATCGCCGTCACCGCGAATGTGCTGACCAGCCAGATTGCGGACTATCGCGAGGCCGGCATGAAACACCACATCGCCAAGCCGATCGATCCGCGCCGCCTGTCAGGCGCTTTGGAGACGCTGCGCCGCGGCGAGCCGAAACGTCAAGCCAGCTAACCGGCCGTCGCCATCACCGCATCATAGGCCGCCCGCCCGACATAGCCGTCCGGTCGCAACCCCTGAGATCGCTGAAATGCCCGCAAGGCTGCCCGCGTATTGGGACCGGCGAGCCCGTCCGGGGTTCCGCTGTCAAAGCCCAGCGCATTGAGCGCGGCCTGCATTTCGCGGGTCTGGGTGCGGTTGATTGGCGGGTTCGCTTCCGGCCACGGACCGACAAATGGTTGCGCGCCTGCAATGCGGTCGGCCAAGTGGGCCACGCCCATCGCGTAAGCGGTGGAGTTGTTGTAGCGCTTGATGACCCGGAAATTCCGGAAGGTCAGGAAGCCCGGCCCGGACGCACCGGCGGGCAGTTCCAGCTCCGCAGTCCGCATCAGATGATCCGCATGCCATTCACCACGGGCCGGGACCAGCCCCTGTGCTGCCCAGTCGGCAACGCGATGCGGCACGCCCGGCTCCCAGGTCATGTAGTCGAAGTCTTCCGGCAGACGCACTTCCAGCAGGGCCGGCGCACCGGGTTCCCAGCCGGCCTGACTCAACAGGTTGGCCGCTGAGGCCAGGGCATCACCCTCATGGGTCCAGATATTGCGCGTGCCATCGCCATCCCAGTCATGGGCGCGTTCCAGATAGGTGGAGGGGATGAACTGCATCTGCCCCATCGCGCCGGCCCAGGACCCCGTCAGCTGTTCTCGTGTGGCATAGCCATTCTCGATCATGCGGGCGACGGCAAAGAGTTCGCCTTCGGCCCAGGCCCGGCGCCGGCCTTCCCAGGCCAGTGTGGCCAGGGCCTGGACGATGTCGTTATTGCCCGGAATGGCGCCATAGGAGCTCTCAAGTCCCCAGATCGCGATCAGGATTTCGGAGCGTACGCCGAAGCGCTCGGCGATCGCATCCACCGTCTGCCGATGGTTGGCGTAGGCAGCCTGACCATTCCGGATACGCAGGTCCGAAGCGGCGATATCCAGATAGGACCAGACCGGGCGGACGAACTCGGGCTGGCTGCGGTCGCGCTCGATGATGCGCATTTCCGGCTGCAACCCGTCCAGCATTGAGGCCACGGTTGAAGCCGAAGCCCCTGATGCACTCAGGCGCCCGCGGAACCCGCCGAGCCAGTCGGCAAAACTCTCGCCCTCGGGCTGGGCCTGGGCAGAAAAACTCACCGCCGACACCACCAGGGCGGCTGCCATAATCGTCCGGATCATCCGTGCCTCGTCACTTGCGCGGGGGGCAGCCCCGCGATCTCGATGATAAGCTTGCGCTTGAGCGCGTCCACGAAATCCTCATGCCCATTTGTGGGCGAAATGAAGGCACCGGGACCGGCGATCACTTCATTTTCAAAATAGGCGCTGACATTGATCGTCACGGATGGCCGGAAGGGGTGCTGGCGGGCATTGTCGATGGGCAGGCCATTGATCGTGATCAGTTCGCTTTCCGCACGCGACCGCGCTGCAGACAGGCTGGGACCGGCATTTTGCGGACCATCTCCGGAGAGGTCGATCACCAGACGCTGACCGTCGAAACGATTGCTGGCCATCAGATCGATCGAGCTGTCGATGGCGGCACCAATGGCGGTGCGGCGACCGGAAATGAAAGGCGCCGTTGCCAGCGTGGCGGCGAACGCCTGGGCGTCAGCCCGCGTCTCGATCACCGTCCACGGTGCCACGACACGCTGGAAGTCCGCATCGGCCCACTCCAGATAGACCACGGCGATCCGACCGTATCCGCCCGACTGGATGGCATCGATGACGGCCGGGTCGGCCAGGGCAGCCACATGTCCTTCGCGCTGCCGCCTGGCCTCCACCTCATCAATGGAAGATGACACATCGACAGCCAGGACCAGTTCCAGATCGACGCGCTCGCGCCCGTCTTCGCTGTACTCGACGGTACGGGTCCAGGCGCCGCCCGTCTCCTCGGGCGATACGAGCCGGACGGTATCGTCGCCTGCACTCAACCCCAGCCCGCCGATCAACGCCACAACAATGCCGGTCAACCGCCTCATGGCGCGCGGCCCAGCTCTCCGGCTGACGGCCAGGGCCTGTCCAGATCTTCCGGCGATGGCAGGGCCCCGGCGATCTCGATCACCAGCTTGCGCAGAATTGCTTCACGGAATTCCGCCTCGGTGCGAGCCGGCAGCACGAACGCGCCAGGCCCGGCAATGACATTTTCCTGAAAGTAGTCGTCCAGATGCAGCTCGACGGGGCGCACCCAGCGGCCATTGTCCGCCGAGATCACGGGCAGGCCGTTCACCACCACGCCGGCATGGTCGGCCATACGGCGGGCATCCGCCAGCGGCAGACCCTGATTCTGCGGCCCATCGCCGGAAATATCGATGATCCGGCGCGGGGCGGAATGGGCATTGCTCTCAATGCGCTCCACACTATTGGCGATGGCGGCGCCGATGGCCGTGTAGTGACCGCGTTCCAGGGGCGCAGCCGCCACGCGTGCGGCAAATTCCAGCGCATCCTCTTCGCTGGCGATCACGGTCCAGTCGGCAGCGGCGCGTTGAAACCCGCTGTCGGCCCATTCCACATAAGTGACGGCAATCCGACCCAGCGGCCCGCCCTGGATCGAGCGGATCACATCCTCCGACGCCAGGGCCGCGACGTAGCCCTCGCGCTGGCGGCGCGCCTCTTCCTCGTCGACCGAATAGGAGATGTCGACGGCGAGCACCAACTCGACATCGACGTCGTAGTCATAGTCGTCCAGGAACGCATAATCCTGCGCTCCCGCCGACATCGGACAGGTCGCAAAAAGGGCCGCCGCAGCGGCCATGACGGAGATCCCCGAACCCTTCATGGGCGCACACTAGGAAGCCCCCTGCGTCAGGGCAACTTTCCATGCTGTAAGGCAGGTCAGGCCCAGACGCGGTCGTAGAGAGCCACGATCTCATCCGCATCGGGAATGCGAGGGTTATTGCCGGGCGAACCCGACGCCAGCGCCTGTTCCGCCATCAGGGGCCGCAATTGCCGCCAGCGATCTTCCTGTATGCCGAAGCGTGACGGCGTCGGCACGTCGAGATCGGCGTTCAGACTGGCCAGCGCCGCGACCAGTCTTTCACCGGCCAGGGCGTCACCGGCGCTCTCGTCAGCCCAGCCCAAGGCCCGGGCACAATCAGCATAGCGCCCGGGGGCTGCGGGCAGCGACCAGGCCGTGATCTCGGGCAGGAGCATGGCGTTGGAGAGCCCGTGCGGGACGTGGAAAAAGGCGCCAATGGGCCGGCTCATCCCGTGTACCAGCGCCACGGAGGCATTGGAAAACGCGATCCCGGCCAGGGTCGAACCAAGCAGCATGGCGGAGCGGGCAGGCTTGTTGTCCGGCTCTTGGAACGCCGTGCGGATGTTCGGCCCCATCAGCCGCAAGGCGGACAAGGCCTGCTGGTCCGTAAACGGGCTGGCCCTGCGGGACACATAGGCCTCGATGGCATGGGTGATCGCATCAATGCCGGTATCAGCCGTCGCGCGCGGCGGCAGGGACCAGGTCAGTTCCGCATCAATGATCGCGGCAGCCGGCAGGAAGCCCAGCCCCATGCAGAGCATCTTCTCGTCCTGCTCCGGGTCCGTGATCACCGTCACCCGCGTGGCTTCGGAGCCCGTGCCGGCGGTGGTCGGGATGGCAATGATCGGAAGGCCGGGCTCGTCGACGATGCGCGGCACCTTATAGTCCCGCATGCGGCCGCCATGAACGGCCAGCACCGCCAGCGCCTTGGCGCTGTCGATCGCACTGCCGCCGCCCAGCGCCACCAGCCCGTCATAGGCCTGCCCGTTCAGCCCCTGGCGCAACAACGCCTCGCCAACGAGGATCGAGGTCTCGGTCGGTTCCGGCTCGGTGCCCTCGAAGACGCCACAAGCCACGTCAGCTGCCCGCAAGGCCGCCGCGGCTCGATCCGCATAGCCCAGGCGCGCCATGGTTTCATCGGTCACCAGAAGCGCCCGATGTATCGCAAGCTGTCGGGCAATCTCGCCCAAGGACGCCAGGCTTCCCTCACCGATCTCAAGGATGCTGGGAAGAGTGATCGTGGCGAACATGGCATTTTCCCCTGCAGATTGAGCTCGAAGATAGGCGGCTCGCCTGACAAGGCAACGGACTTGATCGATTCGCCCTTTCTGCAAGCCTCGTATAAGCTTTAACCATAATCAGGCGGTGTCGGGGGACGCGGCCACAACGGGTCGATCGAGGGGATATCCATGTTGAGCGTACTGACCGGACTGGGGGTGACAGGATGGGCCGGAATTGCCGCCATCACGACGATCCTGATCGCCCTTGCTGCCTGGCAGCAGCAGCGCGTGCTGACTCGCCTCGATGACGAAGAGGATGCGAGCGGCACTGCGGCGGCTGCCACCCCGGCCCGACCTGCGCGTCGCTCGTCCGGCAAGCCGGTTCCCCCTGGCGCAGCAACCCTACTGGACGACGGCTCGGGACAGTCGCGCCATGAAAACCTCTCGCCCTGGGAGGCCTACAAGGCCGCGATCGACAAGCGAGTGAAAAGCTTTGCCCGCCAGCGCGGCAGCGTGGTGATCGACATCGTCCATCATGAGATGGACGAGTATGTCGATGGAGACACGGCCATCCAGGTGATCGATATCATCCGCACGGCCCCGGCCGATGCCCCGATCGATGTCGTGCTGCACACGCCGGGTGGTATTGCCTCGGCGACCCAGCAGATCCTGCATGCGCTGAAGAATCACAAGGGCCGCAAGACCGCCTTCGTGCCCTATCGCGCCAAGTCTGCGGGGACGATGATCGCCCTGGCCTGCGACGAGATCGTCATGGGGTCCAGCGCGGTGCTCGGTCCGATCGATCCGCAATATTCCTGGATGCCGGCCCCGATTCTCGCCGAGCTGACGCAGCAGAAATCCGCTGACCGCATTTCGGACGAGATGATGATCCTGTCGAAAATGGCCCAGCAGGCCGTGGCCGAGGCGCGCCGTTTCTCCTGCGACTACATCAATGACGCGCACAAGACCGACGGCACCTGCAATCTCACCAATGACCTGATCGGCGGGGGCCGCAATCATGATTATCCGATCCTGCCCGAGGAAGCGCGCAAGTTCGGCTGCAACATCTCCACGCAAATGCCCGACATCGTCTTCGGCATCTGCCAGCCGCCGCCCAAGGATGATCCGGTGCTGATCGTGTCGATGTTCAATGCCCAGCAGAAGGACGGGGATGCACCGGCTCCGACGCCGGCGCCGGAAAAGCCGCCGGTGTTTCGCTAGATCCGCTCGGCCAGCAGGGCGAAACTGGACGGCATGTAGGCGTTCAGGCGCGTGGCTTCGTCTGACCAGTGGTCTTCGTAGAAGCCGATGATGCGGAAGCCGGCGCGGATCAACCCGCCGATCTGGGCGTCCAGACTGTGTGAGAATTCAAGTGCTTCGCCGCGGGCGATGCGGGCCTCCGGGTTATGGTCCAGGTCGGAGAAGGGCAGCGCATAGCGCACCTCCAACGGACCGCCTTCGTCAATGGACTCATGGTCGAACAGGTAGAAGGCCGGGTTCATGGCCCCAGTCATCAAACGGCCCTCCGGGCGCAAGATCCGGTGACATTCGGCCCACACCGGCGTGAGGTCCGGCGTAAAAATCGTGGATACCGGGTTGAACACCAGGTCGAAACTGGCGTTCGCGAAGCGTGACAGGTCCGCCATGTCACCGCGAACCGTCTCCAGGGCGAGCCCGTCCCGTTCGGCGACCTGCCGATCCTTTTCAAGCTGGATGCCGGAATTGTCGAAACTGGTGACCCTTGCTCCAGCTGCCGCAAGCACCGGCACCTGCTGACCGCCACCGGACGCGAGGGCCAGAACATCACGCCCGGCGATGTCACCGAACCAGTCGAGCGGTACAGGCTTGTTCGGGGTGAGCACGACGGACCAACTGCCCTGACGGGCCCGCGCGATCACCTTGGCTGCGACCGGCCGGGTCCACTCGCTCGTTTCATCCCTCGACCAGCCGTCCCAGGCTGAACGATTGTGTCCGGTGATATCCATGTCCGCTCCCCGATCCTGCGGCGCCATTCATGCGCAGATTCTCCGCACAAGCGATGTTGACAGGCCCCAAAGGACCCAGTATCTCCCGCGCTCCTTTGAATTCGCTTGTTAGACCCGTAAAGGCCGAACGATGAAAGTCCGCAGCTCGATCAAATCGCTGAAGAACCGCCACCGCGATTGCCAGGTCGTGAAGCGCCGTGGCCGCATCTACGTGATCAACAAGACCGATCCGCGCTTCAAGGCGCGCGCCGGCTAGTCAAGCCGCAGCGTTTGCGAGCGGGCCCCGGTCCGCTTTTCGCAGCGCCCTGCCATGAGCTTGTTGCATCGCCCGTGCACATCGTGCGCGGGTTTTGCATTTAGGAGGCCCTGTCATGCCGACCCGCGCCGTCCTGTGGGATCTGGGCAATGTCCTTATGGACTGGTCCCCCCGCCGCCTCTACGAGAAGCTGTTCCGCACCCCCGAGGAAGTCGACCACTTCCTGTCCGAAGTGTGCACCATGGCCTGGCATGCCGAGCATGACCGCGGCGTGTCGATGGCCGACAATCGCCTGCCGCTGATCGAACAGCACCCGCACCTGGAAGATGCCATCCGCGCCTGGGAGACCGGGTTTGAGGGCATGCTGGACGGTGCGATCCCGGGAACGCCGGAAACCATGGATGCGCTGGCTGCTGGCGGCGTGCCGCAATACGCGCTCACCAATCTGCCGGCTGAGTGGGTCGACCCCGTGCACCGCCTCTATCCGCAGATGGCACACATGCGCGATATCATCGTTTCCGCACATGAGGGCGTGATCAAGCCGGATCCACGCATCTACGAGATCACGGCGGCCCGTCTGCCACACGACCCGGCCGAGGTCGTCTTTTTCGATGACCGCGAGGAAAATGTGCGGGCTGCCCGGGACTTCGGCTTTGATGCAGAGCTGTTTACCGGCGCGCCGGCCTTGCGGGCGGCCCTGGATCGACGCGGCCTTCTGGTCGCCGCCTGAGCTTCCGGCATACCCCGAACTTTACGTAGACGTCAGGTGTGGCCGTTTCGCAGCGCCGCACCAATTGCTGCGTCTGCGCACTATTCACTTCGCCCCGTTTGGCCTTAAATACGTACCCAGTCATCGAAAACGTGAAAAACCGGCACCAGACCGGTCGCGTTCTCGATCCGGGAAGCGGTCGATATAGGGCGCGAGGAGACAAGCGATGGACCTGAACTACACCCCGCAGGAGGAGGCCTTCCGCCAGGAAGTGCGGGACTTCCTGAAGGCCAACCTGCCAGAGGACCTGGCCACCAAGGTGCGCAATGGGCGCGACCTGGAAAAGGCCGACATGGAGAACTGGCACGCCCTGCTGCAAAGCCGCGGCTGGCTGGCGGCGACCTGGCCGGCCGAGTTCGGCGGTCCGGGATGGGATGCGGTCCAGCGCCACATCTTCGAAGAGGAATGCGCGCTGGCCAACGCCCCGCGCTCTGTGCCCTTCGGTCTCAACATGCTGGGTCCGGTCCTGATCAAGTTCGGCAATCAGGCGCAGAAGGATTACTACCTGCCGCGCATCCTGTCGGGCGAGGACTGGTGGTGCCAGGGCTATTCCGAACCGGGTGCCGGCTCGGACCTGGCCAGCCTGAAGACCCGCGCCGTGCGCGATGGCGATGACTACATCATCAATGGCCAGAAGACCTGGACCACGCTGGGCCAGTTCGCCAACAAGATCTTCTGCCTGGTGCGCACCTCGACCGAGGGCAAGCCGCAGCAGGGCATTTCTTTCATCCTGGTCGATCTGGAAACACCCGGCATCGAGATGCGCCCGATCAAGCTGATCGAGGGCGGGTATGAGGTCAACGAGGTCTTCTTCACGGATGTCCGTGTACCGGCCAAGAACCTGGTCGGTGAAGAAAATCTCGGCTGGACCATCGCCAAGTACCTGCTGGGCCACGAGCGCACCAATATCGCCGGCGTCGGCGCCTCCACCGAGGCACTCAACCAGCTCAAGGCGCTGGGCCGCAAGGTGAAGCGCTATGGCAAGCCGCTGGCCGAGGACCCGCTGTTTGCCAGCCAGGTCGCCGAGGTCGAGATCGATCTGGAAGCCATGCGCCTGACCAATCTGCGCATGCTGTTCGGATCCTCCGATGCGCAGGGTTCGGTGTCCTCCATGCTGAAGATCAAGGGCACGGTGATCCGTCAACGTCTGAATGACCTTGCCCGCCGGGCCCTCGGCCCCGCCGCCTCGCCCTTCCCGTCGGAGGATGTGATCGGCAATTACGGTATCGCGCCGCCGGAAGCGGCGAGCCATGCGGCGAATTACTTCAACAACCGCAAGCTCTCCATCTTCGGTGGATCGAACGAGATCCAGCGCAACATCATCACCAAAGAAACCTTCGGAGCCTGATCCATGGATTTCACGCCGACAGACGATCGCCGGATGATCGCGGACAGCTTCCGTCGTTTCCTGGCTGACACCTTCCCCGCCGAACACCGCAACAAGATTGCCTATGAGGGCGCCTGCCATGACGCGGGTGCCTGGGCCGGCCTGGCCGAGCTGGGCATTCTGGGTGCCCTGGTCACCGAGGACCAGGGCGGGTTCGGCGGTGCCGGCTTCGACATCTCGACCGTGTTCGAGGAAGCCGGGCGGGCGCTGTGCCCGGAGCCGCTGCTGGCCAACCTCCTGGCCCTTCGCCTCTATGCCGCTTTCGGTCAGTCCGGACGCGTTGAAGCGATCATTGCCGGAGCCGAAAAAGCCGCCTTTGCCTTTGACGAAACCGATGCCTTCGGTGACATCACCCAGATCACCACGACGGCGTCCGGTGACACGCTGACCGGACGCAAGACCGTGGTCTATGGCGGCCAGGCGGCCGACTGGATCCTGGTGGCCGCCAAGTCCGCCTCCGGCGCCATCGGCGTCTATGAGGTGAAGGCCACAGATGCAGAAATCCTGTCCTATCCGATGATCGATGGCGGCGGTGCTGCCGAGGTCATCCTGGACAAGACTGCTGCGACCTGCCTCGCCGAGGACGCGCTGGACGCGATCGAAGCGGCGCTGGATGCCGGACGGCTGGCTCTGTGCGCCGAGGCCGTCGGCGCCATGGATGTCATGAAGGACATGACGCGCGACTATCTCATGCAGCGTCAGCAATTCGGCCGTCCGATCGCCCTGTTCCAGGCCTTGCAGCATCGTCTGGTCGATTTCTCCATCGAGATCGAGCAGGCCCGGTCCATCGTCATCCACGCGGCCAGCAAGCTGGAAACCGATGAGCGGGCGCTGGCCGTCGCCAAGGCGAAGAACCTGATCGGCCGCGCCGGCAAGCTGGTCGCCGAGGAATGCGTGCAGATGCATGGCGGCATCGGCATGACCTGGGAATATGCCGGCTCGCACTATGCCAAGCGCCTGATCATGATCGACCATCAGCTGGGCGATACGCAGGATCAGCTGCACAAGGTGATGGCCCTGACCGACATCACCCGCGCCGCCTGAAATTTCCCCGGGGTTCAAGACATGAATCAGGCGCCACCCGATCGGGTGGCGCCTGTGTTCGTGCGTCTGATCTGAATGTTCCAGTGGCGTTAATTTGCCCTGATGGATCGATGACAGCTAACCTGCCCCGAACGGGGTCGGACCGGCTGAACCATGTCGCGCACGCAGAAAGCCTTATACATCGGACTCGCTGCCCTGGCGCTGGGCGAGGTTTCCGTGGCGCTGTCGGTGCCGCCGGACTTTCTGGTGCCGGTTTGGATCCCCGCCGGTCTTGCCGTCGCAGCGTCGCGACTCTGGGGTCGGCTCATGCTGCTGCCACTGGCCCTGGCGACCTTCGTCACGGCGCTGGACCTGAGCCTGCGCATCTTCGGCACATCGCTGATGACCGCCACGATCTTCGCCGCCCTGATCGCCGTGGGCACGATCGGCCAGGCCGAAATCGCCCGGCTGGCCTGGCGCGGCATTGACAAGGACCGCTTCAGCACGCTCGAACGCCTGCCGGACCTGGCGCGCATCGCCCTGTTCGCCGCCCCGCTTGCGGCCATTCCAATGGCCCTATGCTTTTCTGCCGGCGTGTTCGCTGCAGGACTGGACCCGGATCTAGGCTTTGCGTCAGTGAGCGCCCGGGCCTGGGTCTCCAGCGTGGTCGGGACCATCGTCTTCGCACCCTTCATTCTGCTTGTTTGTGCGCCGGAAACGGTCTCCTTGCGCCGCAAGATCACCGTGGCCATTCCCATGGCCATTCTGATGACCGTTCTGGCGATTCTCTTCATCGTGAGCCGAATGGACGCGACCTCAGACCGTCGCGAAGCCTTCCGCTCGCTGACGACGCAGCACCGCATCCACATCGTCGAGCAGATGATCAGTATCAATCGCCGCCTGACCGAATTGAGTGGCCTGTTCGCGGCCTCGGAATCCGTTACCGAGGAGGAGTTCGACACCTTTGTCGGGATCGTGTTCAGCGACTTCCCCGGCGAGCGCACCGTTCATTGGGCGTCTCGCGTTGACGGACCTGGCGAAGCAGCACCGCACTATGTCAATCCGCAACCCGGCACCTGGACGGACCCGATCCTTGTACCCCTGTCCGGGGACGCCCCCTATCCTGCCCTGCAAACCCTGGTGCCTGAAGACGACTTCCGGCTCCTTCTGGAGCGCGTGCAAGCCTCCGGTCGCGTCGAGGCGCTGAGCATCGGCAGCGATCCGGACACGGCACGCCTGCTCATTGCCGCTCCCGGCTCGGTGCAGATGCCAGCAAGCAACGGTCGGGCCCCGGCCGGAGCGCCCCTGGCCGGCCTGGCCATAGCCGAGATGAGCTGGGGCGGCATCCTGCACCGAGGCGCCATCCCGCAGACCCCCAGCTTCATTGTCACCTTGACCGATCCAAGTGGGCCGGTGCCGATGCGCCTCGCCGGATTGGAAGACCCATCAGACAGCCCCCTGCAGATCACCTACCCGCTGGGCACGGCGGGGCTGGACCTGGAATTGCGCTACTCGGCGACCTACCGCTTCCTGGCCGAACATCAGGACCTGACGTCTTGGGCGCTGTTGGTCTCTGGCTTGCTGTTCACGGCACTGCTCAATGCCTTGAGCATGATGTCCACAGCCAGGACCGACCTCGTCCAGCGCCTGGTCGACCAGAAGACCGTTGAAGTGGAGCGTCTGGCCCGCGATTTGGCCGCCGTTCTCGAGCACGCCGCGGACGGCATCCTGGCCCTGGACGGCGACGGGCATATCCGGACTGCCAATCCGGCGGCCCTGCAATTGCTGCACGGCCGCAACGAGGGCATCGAGGGGAGTCCCTTGTCTGCACTTCTGTCCCCGGCAACCGCTGACAGGCTTTTGTCTTTGGGCGACCCGGTCACAAAGGACCAGACCTTGCGCCTGGAACGCGCAGATGGCAGCGAGACCGCCGTCGAGTTTTCCAGCGCCCCCCTTGCCAATCCGGGCGAGGAAGCCGCCGGGCGCGTCATCGTGCTCCGCGACATCACCGATCGCGAGGCCCGGCAGGCCGAGCGCGACCAGTTCATCTCCGAGCTGTCGCGCGCCAATGAGGAACTTGAGCGCTTTGCTTTCGCCGCCAGCCATGACCTTCAGGAACCCTTGCGCCTGATCTCCAATTTCAATGCGCTGCTGGCCCGGCGTCATGGCGCGCAACTGGGCGGATCAGGGCTGAAATACATCGAGCACTCCATCGCCGCGGCCGAGCGCATGCAGGCACTGATTTCCGATCTTTTGACCTATGGCCGCATCGCGCACGAATCCCAGACGCCACTCAAGTCGGTCAATCTGGGCGATGTGTTGATCGATGTGCTGGGCAATCTGGAAACCACGACCAGGCCCGCGCAGGCCCGGATCGTCGTCGGCGACATGCCCGAGGTTGCCGGTCATGCAATCCAGCTGGGCCAGGTGTTCCAGAACCTGATCGGCAATGCGCTCAAATACCGGAACAAGGACACGGTTCCGGACATCGCCATCGAGGCAGAAGAGAAACCCGATTGCTGGCAAATTTCGATATCCGACAATGGCATCGGTATCGATCCGAAATACCGTGATGCCGTGTTCCAACCCTTCAAGCGGTTGCATGGCAAGGACGAATTCTCGGGCACCGGGATGGGCCTCGCCATTACGCGAAAAATCATCGAAGGCCATGGCGGTGTGATATGGATAGCGGCCAACCCCGGCGGCGGCAGCCGCTTTACCTTCACTCTGCCCAAGCATGACAGGCCCGCCGATGAACTCTGACCCTGGTGCCAAGCCAGCGCCGCCCCGCATCCTGCTGGTCGAAGACAATTCGGGCGACGAGTTCCTCATTCTGGATGCGTTCGAACAGGCCAGCTACCCGCACAGAATTGAGGTCGCCCGCAACGGAGAGGCTGCCATCGCACGCTTGACCCCGCCGCCTGGAGAGGATGCCCCGGACCTGCCCGACCTGGTTTTGCTGGACCTGAACCTGCCGCGGCTGGACGGGCGAGATGTGCTGCGGGCGATCAAGTCGAAGGCCGAACTGCGCCACATTCCGGTCCTCATGCTCACCACATCCTCCGCCCCGCGCGATGTGCAGGACTGTTATGACCTCCACGCCAATGCCTTCCTGACCAAGCCTTTCCGGGTCGAGGAATACGAGAACATTGTCGAGTCCATCGGCTCCTTCTGGTTCCGGGCAGCCACGCTGGCCCGGTAGGTTTCGCACCCGCGCGGTTAATTCCTGTCCACGTTCTGATGCTTCCCGCTGGACGCGCGCCCGGCCCGGGCTATCCTTGCCGGCATGACCGTGATGACGCTGATCGCCATGCTGGGGGCCTTGGCCCTGCAGGACGCACCGACCGCCGATGTGGCCGTGGCGCCGCAGACAGAATTCCGCACGCCGCAGCAGCGGCTGAGCGAACGCCTGGATGCCCTGGCCGCCGCCGAGACCCCGCGCGATGCAGCGCCGCTGATCGACGAGATACACGCCCTGTGGTCCCATTCAGGCTCCGACACGATCGCGCTGCTGATGGATCGCGGTGCCGCGGCCGAGGCCGCCGGTAATGACGACATCGCCGCACGCATGTACGACCATGTCACCCAGCTGCAGCCCGATTTCGCCGAAGGCTGGCTCGCCGCCGGCCGTGTCGCCGCCGGGTTCGAGGACTGGGCGTATGCGCTGGAGACGCTGAACACGGCGCTGACCCTCGAGCCGCGCCGCTATGATGCCTATCTCACGCTCGGCCGCGTGCTGGAGCGCGCCGAAGCCTGGGAGGCGGCGCTGGACGCCTATGAGGCCGCCCTTGCCATCTATCCCGCGCATGAGGCCGCACGCAGTGCCCGGGACCGCTTGAACGACGCCCTCGCCGGCCGCGCACTGTGAGGCTTGCAAAATGAGCCCCGTCCTGATCGCAGGCCTCGCCGCGCTCGGTGCGGTCGCGGCGCTGGCCTTCTGGGCCTGGCGGCAGACGCGCCGGATCGAAAAGGCGCATCCGGCCGGTGGCGATTTCCTGGATGTCGATGGCGTCAAGCTTCACTACCGGCGCACCGGTCCGGTGTCCCGGACGGCTGTTCTTGTGCTGCACGGCGCCGCGTCCAATCTGGAAGAGCCCTTCATGGCCCTGGACAAGGCCTTCGCCGGCCTGCCCGTGGTCTGGCTGGACCGTCCGGGACTGGGCTGGTCGGACCGGCCTGCAGGACCCTGGTCTCCGCAACGCGAAGCCGCGCTCATCGCCCGGTTTCTCGACCGGATGGACATCGATGCCGTCACTGTGGTCGGGCATTCCTGGGGCGGCGCCATCGCCATGCGGCTCGCCATCGACCACCCCAAACGCGTGCAGGGCCTCGTGCTGCTCGCCCCGGCGCTTTCGGCCTGGATCGGTCAGGCGGCCTGGTTCAATGCCGCCAGTTTCTGGCCCGGTATCGGCCCCTTGATCAGCCGCATCATCGTGCCGCTGATCGGGCGCGGACAGGCCGCCGCCGGAGCGGTCTCGGCCTTTCATCCCGAGCCAGTGCCAGAGGGCTATGTCGAACGCTCCGCCCTGTCCCTGCTGCTGCGTCCGCGGACCTGGAAGGCCAATTCCGCCGACATGCGCCATGTGAACACGCATCTGGAGCAGCAGGAACATCTCTACGAAACCCTCGACCACCCCACGGTGTTCCTGGCCGGCAAAGCTGACACCGTGCTGTGGTCTCTGCGTCATGGTGGCCATGTCGCCCGGCGCATGAAACGGGCGGAGATGGTGTGGATTTCCGGGGCCGGCCACAATCTGCACCACCATCATCCCCAGCGCGTACGCGAAGCGGTCGAGACGGTACAGCGACAACTGCGCGAAACGGGCCGGATGGCTGGCTGAACGGGTTGAGGACGGCCCGCAGGAGCACTAGTCTCCCCGCCCGTTCCGACATTGAGGTTCCCCCATGGCTTTCACCGACACCACGCTTGAATCCACCGGCCCGATTGACCAGTCCGACGCCATCGGTGGCGCTGCCCGGGATCACATCAAGGCCTTCGTCTCGCGCATCGAGCGGCTGGAAGAGGACAAGGCTGCGGTCATGGCCGACATGAAAGACGTCTATGCCGAAGCCAAGTCGATGGGATTCGACACCAAGATCCTCCGCAAGGTGGTGTCCCTGCGCAAGATCGACCGCCGCGAACGCCAGGAAGCCGACGCGCTGTTGGAACTGTATCTCGGCGCCGTTGAAGGCTAACCTGCCCGCCTCGGCTTGAGAGGCGACATGGCGCGCAAGATCGACGAGAAGAAGACCCGAAAGGCGCTCAGCCGCCTGAAACGGGCTCGCCGGGCCGCCGAAGAGGCGGGCACGCCGGACACGGAATTGTCCGAATGGGAGGGCGAATTCCTCGGCTCCCTGGAGGAGCGGCTGGAAACCTTCGGCTCCGCCTTCAGCGACCCGGAAAAGGGATCCGCCGAGGAAGCCCTCTCCGTACGCCAGGCCTACAAGCTGCGCGAGATCGAGAAGAAGGCAAAGGGCAAGGCCCGCAAGCCGATGTCGCGCGGCCATGGCTTCCGCAAGAAAACGCCCCAGAAAACCTCGCGCTCGCGCGATATCCATGACGATCTGGAGTCCGAGACGCCCACGCAGGCCGATGAGACGCCCCGTGCGCGGCCCGCAGAGACACCGGAAGCCTTGCGCGCCAGGTTTCGCATCGTTCCCGATCCGGACGAGGCCCCGGACAACTAGTCCCGCGCTTGCCGCTCGATCATGCCGCCCCTAGTCTCGGTCCTGTCTATCGGCGGAGAGAGATGATGGAACGCCTGGTCCAGACAATGCTGGCTGCCTGCCTGATCACCGGCGGTGCCTTTGCCCAGACCACGAACACGGCCGGCGGCCATGCCGGGGCCGACTTGTCCATTGAAGCAATCGAGCCTTCCGATGAACCGATGAGCGTTGGCCTGGCCGGAGAGGACCCGGCTGATATCGGCCGCTATCTGATGGCCTCCGGTGTCGGGCGCGGACTGTTGTCGCCCGACGGCAGCCAGGTCGCCTTTGCCCAGGACATCACCGGTCTGGAGCAATTGTGGATCAGCTCCGCCGCGGGCGGTCAGCCCAGACAGCTGACCTTCGGCAATGGCATCTCCTTCTATCGCTGGCTGCCGGACGGGAGCGGCCTGATCTACGGCGCCGACAATGACGGCAATGAGCGGCCCGCCTATTATTTCGTCAGTGCGGATGGATCGAGCGAACGCCTGCTTCTGCCCGCAACGGCCAATGGCTTTCGCAGCTTTGGCGACATCACCGCCGACAGCGCGTCCATTGTCTACGCCTCGACCGAGCGGAACGGGCTGGATTTCGACATCTATGTCGCCGACCTCGCAACCGGTCTGAGCGAACTGAAGTTCGAGGGCGAGTTTGCCTTCCGCGCAGGCGCCATTTCGCCCGGCGGGGAGCGGGTCATCGTCACCGAGGCGGTCGGCGAGGATTCCGACAATCTCTTCGTGCTGGACCTGGCCAGCGGCGAACTGACCACCCTGTCGGAACCGGACCCGCGCGCCAATCATGGCGATGGCGGTTTTGCCTGGAGCGATGACGGGGAGAGTGTCTGGTTCGCCACCAACCTCAATCACGAGTTTGCCGCCGTGACGCGCTATGTTTTTGCGACCGGAGAGATGGAGACCATCCATTCCGAGGCCGCTGACAGCGGCAGTGTCATGTTGTGCGGAAGCGATGACCGCTATCTCGCCTGGACCACCAATCATGACGGCTTCTTCCACCTGCATGTGCGGGACCTGGCCAGCGGTGAAGACCTGACCCCGCCGGATCTTCCGGAGGGCTACTACTGGCTCAGCTGCACGGACAACTCCAACCGGCTCGCCATCACCGTCAATGGCTGGCGCACGCCCGGGGATATCCTGGTCTGGGACATGGCAACCGGCTCGTTGGACCACACCTTCCAATCCACCCTTGCCGGTCTGGATCCGGACCGTCTGGTCCGGCCGCAATCGATCCGGATGACGGCGCGGGACGGGGTCGAGCTGCAGGGCCTGCTCTACCTGCCCGACGCCGCATCCGCCGGCGATGGCCTGCCGCCCCTGCTGGTGGAAGTCCATGGCGGACCGACCAGCCAGTCCGTGGCGAGTTTTGAACCCGTGGTGCAATATCATGTCGATCGCGGCGTTGCCGTCTTTCAGCCGAATGTCCGCGGCTCCACCGGTTTCGGGCGAACCTATGTGACGCTGGACGACCGCCAGAACCGGCTCGACAGCGTGCGCGACCTGATCGACATGCTGGAACACTTGCGCGCCGACGGTCGGGTCGATGTCGACCGCGCCGCCGTCTCCGGCGGGTCCTATGGCGGCTACATGGTCAATGCGGTCCTGGCCAACTTCCCCGGCCATTTCGTCGCCGGAATTTCCCGGTTTGGCGTGTCGGACTGGGTCGCAGCGCTGGAAATCGCTTCCCCCGCACTCAAGGCGTCCGACCGCATCGAGTACGGCGACATCACCGACAGCGACTGGCGCCAGTATTACACCGAGAACTCGCCGATCCGGCAGGCCGACCGGATCGATGTGCCCGTCCTCTACAGTCATGGCGTGATGGACCCGCGCATCGACATCTCAGAGACGGAAACCATGGTCCGCATCCTGCGCGAGAATGGCGTCGAGGCCGTCTTCATCCGCATCCCGGACGAAGGCCATGGCTGGCAGAAGCTGTCCAATCGCCTGTTTTACTTCCGCCGGCAGGCCGAATTCGTGGAGCGGGTCCTGGGCACCGATTGAGCGATTAGCCCGCGGTTAAACCTCATCCCGGTTTTCACGCGCGCAAGCGCGACTGGAGGTCTAGCTTGGCCGGCATCAACTGATCGGGTGAGACGATGCCGCGCCAGCTCCAATTCTTCCAGGACCTTGAAACCCAGCTCTTCACTGCGCTCGACACTGCCGAACGCTCGGGTTTGGCCTGCGGCGTGGGTGAAGCCGCCTTTCACCAGGCGATGATGGCACTGGACCTTCTGTCCCAAGAGCGCATGTCGAAGATCTATGACCCGCTGGCGGCGGATCCCCTGACCCGGGACTACGTCCTGCACCTGGACGACCAGTTGCGCGGGCTCGCCTCGCGCATCGACATCCATCGCACCCGCATCGAACTCGGCCTCCTGCAGGGCGAGGTCACCGCCACCGTCGAAGCCTCGCTGACCCGGCTAGTGCGTCAGCTCAAGGCACGCTTCCGTCGGGAAGCCGCCCTGATGCCGGTCTATGCCGGCTGGCGCCAACGCCAACCCGCCTCCCTTTCCGCTCACTAGCACGCGCTGCTTCCTCGCATCAGCTGCGACGATCCGGCATAGAAACCGGGGGCATGTACCGATTTTGGAACGACTGCGCAGGCGCGCGCATTGCAAACTGTGGCTGTCCGGGCAGCTCCGAGGGGAATTGCTGTCCCTGCTTTTTACTGTTTTTCCCCAGGCTCAGTTCAGCGCTAGCCACCTTGTCTCCCATGAAGCCACACGAAAACCAAGAAAACAGCCAAACCAGACACCATAACAAGTGGGCTTATACTCAAGCCGAACAAGGCGGATGCCAACAAAAATATACCCATGAGAACCATAACCACGGCCAATACAAATTTGATGATTGAAGCAGATTTTTTCACCATCAAACCCTCGACCAACAATTTTGTTCGATTGGCATCATAGCTTGGGCGAATTCGAGAGCGGAAGCGACACCTTAGCCCGTGGCACCTTCCTCGAGGAAAGCCGAGAGGAAAACAGGGCCCCCCAGTTTTCAAACCATTTCGCCACGAAGCCGCGCTGATGCAAAAGGGCTGTTTCAAGCGTCAGCCAAGCTCATTCACTACCAATTGACGGATCTGTAGGACTCAACTGCCGAGCCCGCCCAAAACAGCAACGGGCCGGCACACCCAAGTGCCGGCCCGTCCGTCCCCGCCCGCTTGCGAGCGCGGTGCCTTCCCGTGGCAGGGAGGCTATGTTTTTGTCAGGCCTCAGCCCGTGGCGCGGACCCCGTCCACATCCAGCTCGTATTCGCGAACCTTGCGGTAGAGCGTGGAGCGGCCGACGCCCAGGCGGCGTGCCACTTCACTCATCCGGCCGGCATAGGTCTCGATGGCGAACTCGATGAGGTCGCGTTCGATCTCTTCCAGCGAGCGCAGATTGCCGCCGGCATCCATGATCTCCACCGGACCATGCTCGTTCGCCGCGGCGATCAGTGAGCCCTCCGACACCTCGGCCGGCACCGGCAGGGCCGACAGATCCGGCGACAGGCCGGAAATCTGCGGGAAGTCCTCCGGCTTCAGCGTTTCACCGTCCGACAGGACGACGGCGCGGAAGACCGAATTTTCCAGCTGACGCACATTGCCCGGCCAGTCATAGGCGGCCAGCAGCGCATGGGTTTCCGGCGCGGCGTCCAGGATCGACTTGTTTTCCTGGGCGTTGAAACGGCCGATGAAATGGCGGACCAGGGCCGGAATGTCTTCCTTGCGGGCGCGAAGCGAGGGCACCTCGATCGGGAAAACATTCAGGCGGTAGAACAGGTCTTCGCGGAAGTTTCCGGCAGCCACTTGTTCGGCCAGGTCACGATTGGTGGCGGAGATGATCCGCACATCTACCTTGACCGGGCGCTTGGAGCCGACCGGGTCGACCTCGCCTTCCTGCAAGGCGCGCAGCAGCTTGACCTGCATGTCCAGCGGCAGTTCGCCGATCTCGTCGAGGAAGAGCGTGCCGCCATCGGCCTCCTGGAACTTGCCCATATGCTTGCCCACGGCGCCGGTGAAAGCGCCTTTCTCGTGGCCGAACAGGATGGACTCCACCAGGTTTTCCGGAATGGCACCGCAGTTCACGGTGACAAAGGGACCATTGGCGCGCTTGGACGCGGCCATGATCGAGCCGGCGACCAGCTCCTTGCCGACGCCGCTTTCACCCGTGATCAGGATCGGAATGTCCGACTGCGCGGCGCGCTCGCCGAGGCGAACCACCTGCTGCATCGCCGGCGCACCGGCAATCATGTCGGAGAAGCCGAGCTTGTTTTCGGCCTTTTTCGACAGGCGCTGCACTTCCCCGGACAGGTTCTGAACCTTCAGCGCATTGCGGATCGACACCGCAATACGTTCCGGCGAGGCGGGTTTGACGAAAAAGTCGACGGCCCCGGCCCGCATCGCGGACACCACCGTCTCGATTCCCCCGCTCGCCGTGAGCACGATGACCGGCAGGTCCGGCTGCTTGCGCTGGAGCGCTTCCAGCGTTTCCATACCGTCCATACCGGGCATGATCAGATCCAGCAGCATGACATCGATCCCCGGGGATGCCACGCGATCCAGGGCCGCCTCACCGCTTTCAGCGGTTTCGGCGCGATAGCCCTGCTTCTCGATCACCGCCTGAAGAAGGCGGCGTTGCGTCGGATCGTCATCGACGATCAGAACTGATTTCACCATCACCCACGCCTTTTCGGTCGCTTCTTGTTCGACGCCGGACCGGTTATCCGTCTTTTCGACTGTTGCAGTCAGGCGTCTATGCGCACCGTTATGGGACACTCTTCTAAATTTGACGTTTAAGCGTCGGCAACGAGCGGTTAAGCATAACGCCAGCGAGGGGATGAACATGCCGCAATCCGCGGGCTCATTGACGACCCGGCCAGTTCC
Organism: uncultured Maricaulis sp.; assembly: GCA_965242785.1. Classification (GTDB taxonomy): domain Bacteria; phylum Pseudomonadota; class Alphaproteobacteria; order Caulobacterales; family Maricaulaceae; genus Maricaulis. The sequence continues at coordinate 1,050,847 of CBDETA010000004.1, read as the reverse complement.
CTGGCCGTTCCGGCGAAGTGATGTCTTCGCGCGGATCACGGATAATGAGAGCCGGCTGGCGGTCATCCACTCCCTGCCCGGCATGCTGGTCTGGCCGATCCTGATGATCGGCCTGGCCTACGCCTTCCAGATCGCTGTCATCATTGCCTGGTCGCAACTGGGCGGTGACGCGCTGCAGATCAATTTCTCGACCACAAGCTTTGCCGCGCTGGTGATGGGCTATGCCTGTTTCGCGCTGATCCTGTGGGAGCGCCTGAAGCGCCATGGCGTGCATCACAGCGCCTTTTCGGTCCTGCCGGTCAGCCTGGGCGAGGTCGCGGCCGGCCTGGCCGTGCTCGCTTTCATGATCATCATCGGCGGCCGGATCACGCTGATGCTGCACGAATACGCCATGGCCGACCCCAGCCTGACCCTGTCCGGCGGTGCCAGCCGAGAGGACCTGTCCAATATCGACGAGTTCGCCCAGTCCGGTGCCGCCCTGTGGGCCGTCATCCTGCTGACCCTGGTCGCGGCCCCGCTGGTCGAGGAGATCCTGTTTCGCGGCTGGATGCTGCCGATGATGATGGCGCGCGGCGTACCGGCCCTTTTTGCCATTGTCATTTCGGCGGCGGCGTTCGGCCTCTTGCACATCACCCAGGGCCTGATGGTGATGATTTCCACCTTCATTCTGGGTCTGGCGCTGGGACTGGCCCGGGTGATGACCGGCCGGGTTGCGGCGCCCGTGATCGGTCATGTGGCCAACAATGCCTGGGCCGTGTTTGCCGTTCCGGCCCTGCTCGAGCACGTCGGCGGATAAGATTGACGCCGCCCGGGTCCGGGGCTAGCGCTAGATGATGAGCCAAAAAGCCAAAGCCTCCCCGCGCCCGCCCGCCCCCCTGATCCAGTTCGCCGGAGAAAAACCGCCCGCCCCCGACTGGTTCGCCCGTGCCCTGGATGTTCCCTTCGAACGCGGCAGCACGTCCGTTGACGGGGCCCGGATCCAATGGAAGGCCTGGGGTGAACGCGGCCAGCCCGGACTGGTGCTGGTGCATGGCGGGGTCGCACACAAGGACTGGTGGGACAGTATCGCGCCCTTCCTCGCCCCGACGCGCCGGGTCGTGGCCTTGGACCTTTCCGGCATGGGCGACAGCGATCATCGCGACCGCTATGTCATGGAGACCTATGCCCGCGAAGTGCTGGCGGCCGGCGAGACCGGCGGCGCCTTCGACGCCGGCAAACCCTTTGTCGTCGGCCATTCCTTCGGCGGCTTTGTCTCTCTCACCGCTGCCATGGAGCATGGCGAGCGGCTGAAGGGCGTCGCCGTGCTGGACAGCCCGATCCGTCCGCCAGAGGAACAGCGAAGATCTTCGCCGCCGAGCCGGGGCGGCAATACCTATCCCAGCTTCCAGGCGGCGATGGAGCGTTTCCGCCTTCTGCCCGAACAACCCTGCGCCAATGCCTTCCTGCTGGATCACATTGCCCGCCAGAGCCTGAAGCCGGTGGTCCGGCCGGACGGCACCGATGGCTGGACCTGGAAATTCGATCCGCGGCTGTGGGAGAAGCTGGACTATGACCGCCCGCCTCCGGCCCAGCTGGCCGGACGGCTGAAGACCCGCGTCGCCTTCTTCCGGGGCGAACAGTCCCGCCTGGTCAATGACGAAGTCTGGGCCTTCATGCGCGAGACTTTCGGACCGCAGACGACCATGGTCTCGATCCCCGAGGCCGAACACCATCTCATCCTCGACCAGCCGATCGCGGTTGGTGCGGCGCTGGAAGTGCTGACAGGCCCCGGCTGGGGCGTCTAGCGCTCGGGATGCGAGTCCAGTTCGCGGGCGACATCGCTGGGAATGTCGGCGGGACGTGAGGTGAAAGCCTTGCGCAGGGCGTTCAGGACGGCTTCCAGAATGACCAGTCCCAGCCAGATGCCACCGATCAGCAGGGCCCGGTCCCACAGCGGATCGAATGTGCCGTAGTCGCGCACGCCCAGGGCCAGGAAAACCCCATAGACAGCCGCAGCCACCACGGCCGACCACAGAATGAACGGAATTCTCATGACGCGTCTCCCAACCTCAGGGTGAGAGATAGCAAGCCCTGCGAACGCTCACAACCAGCCACGTTCGCGGGCCATGCGCGCGGCCTCGATGCGGTTGGCCGCACCCAGCTTGGAAATCGCGCTGTGCAGGTAGTTGCGAACCGTGCCCCGGGCGAGACCTTCCGCGTCCGCAATGGCCGGGCTGTCCATGCCGGCTTCCGCCAGCCGCAACAGCCTGCGCTCGGTATCCGTCAGCGGGTCCGGGTCGCTCCAGGCCTGCTCGGCCAGGGAGGGCGCGATCACCCGTTCACCCGCCGCCACACGCCGCACCGCGTCGGCGAGTTCGGATGACGGTGTGTCCTTGAGCAGATAGCCGCTCACGCCGGCTTCCAGCGCCCGCCGCAGATAGCCGGGACGGGCGAAAGTGGTGACGATCAGAACCCGGGTCTTCAACCCGTCGCGCTTGATCTGCGCGGCCAGCTCCAGGCCGGTCAGGCCGGGCATTTCGATATCGGTGACCAGCACGTCCGGCACGATGCGGCGGACCTGTTGCAGCGCCTCGCGCCCATCGCCGGCCGAGGCTGCAATCTCGATATCGCCTTCCAGGCCCAACAGGGTTGCCAGCGCGTCGCGCAGCATGGCCTGGTCTTCGGACAGCACCAGCTTGATCATGTCGTCTCTCCCGCGCCCCATTTCGCCTCAAGTCCGGTGCCCTGCCCGTCAATGCCGGGCTGGAGTGTCAGGTTCACACCGGCCGGGTGCAAGCGGTCACGCAGGCCGGTCAGCCCGCCGCCGGAGAACTGCGCACCGCCCTGTCCGTCGTCCAGCAGGCTGAGCCGCGACGTTGCAGCACCGAGTTCCAGCCGGATCCGCACGCTGTCGGCTTCGGCGTGGCGCAGGATATTGGTCGCACCTTCCCGCAGCATCATGCCCAGACCGGCCTCGATCTCGGCGGACAGCTCTGGCGGGGTATCCGGCCAGTCCAGCTGCACATCCAGACCGGCTCGACGCAAACGGCCGGCGATTTCCCGCGCGACCTCTCCCAGCGGACGGCCGCGCAGACCGGTCACCGCTTCGCGCACCTCGGCCAGGGCGTTGCGGCTGATGCGCTCGATCTCCGCGAGTTCGGAGCGGCTGCGGTCCGGATCGGCTTCGAACAGGCGTCCGGCGAGGTCCGCCTTCAGCGTGATGACGGACAGGGTGTGGCCCAGAAGGTCGTGCAGGTCGCGGGCGATGCGCTGGCGTTCGGCATCGGCCGCCCGGCTGGCGGCGTCGGCCTCGCGCTCGTCCTGAAGGGCGTCCCGGTCGGTCCGCGAGGCCGACCAGGCGGTGGCCGAGGCAATGATGCCGCCGAACATCAGATAGCCGGAGACGATCATCCAGTGCACACCGATCCCCAGCGCGCCGACCAGCACGATCCCGGTCCAGCCCAGCAGGCCCCAGCGCGCCAGCCGGGCATCGCGGATCCGCGCCACCATCGCCGCCGCGAAGATCAACAGCACCGCCGCTCCGAAATTCTCCGGCAGCCAGCTCAGGCCCAGCGCCACGGTCAGCGCGGCCGCCGGCAGGGCGGCCCAGTCGCGGCGGCTCATCGCGATGACGAAGAGGAACAGGAAGACCCCGATATAGAGCACCGCCTGCAGCAGGGCAGCGCCCGAGGGCGGGTTGTCGTACCAAGGCAGGGCAACAGCGACCAGATAGACTAGGTAGATCCAGGGCTGCTGCGGCGAAGCCAGCTCGCGCCAGTTTATCCGATCGCTGAACATGTTGGCCCCCTATGCCGCCTGACCGGACAGTCCGGCCAGACCCTGTGCCGACTGGCGGCGCAGCCGGACGACTTCCCACCGCATGCCCGCGGCTGCCATCAGGTACAGGGCTGCGACGGCCAGGGGCAAGACTGTCAGGCGTCCATCGGGCAGGGCAAACCACAACGCAGTCACCACCAAGATGCGCGCGGCCGCATGGATCTGGCAAACCCGGCTGCCATAGGTCCAGCCGATGATCGGCCAGTGCAGGGTCATGCCGATGGCCAGGGTCAGCGGAGCGGCGTGCGGGGCGGCCCCGAAAACGATGAAGTGGATCGGCCAGAGGGCGTTGATCGCAATGATCGCCAGCATGGTCACACCCGACAGCGGCGATTTCGACTTCATGAAAGGCGAGCCCAGCGGCTTCTGCAGCAGAATGCCCAGGGGAAAGATCGCGCCGGACAGCATGGCCGCCATGGGCGCCCAGTCAGCCGCCTCCATGCGGGTCCCCAGCGCGGCCAGCACGATCCAGTAGATCGCCCCGGCCACCGGCAGCGCCACGCCGCCACCAGCATCCAAGCAGTATTGTTGTTGCACCCGCTTCAGCTGGGTCTTGAAATCCTCGGTCATGATGCCCTCCTTGGCTTGTCCTGACCGAAGACTGTCCGACCCTGCCCGGCGCCGGCAGAAGCAAGGTTCATCCCTTGTCCATGACAGCTGTCATGTCGGCACTTCGCGCCTGCGGCAGTCCGGCATCTTGGCGGGCCGGGCGACGCGTGCTATCGGCTCCTCCTGAAATCGCATTCTTACGACAGGGGTTGCAGCAATGGCGGCTGATCACGTTCGCGGTGACATGGACATTTCCCATCACAAGGCCACGTTTGACGGCTTCATGGCTGTAACGGTCTGGGGTTCCCTGCTGACCGCCATCTCGGTGCTTTATCTCACCCTGGTCTTTGCTGTCGGCATGGACTGGATGGCTTCCCTGATCGGCGTCACCGTCGTCAGCGTCATTGCCGGTCTGGTGATGAAGATGTCCACCGCCTGGTATGTCACCGTGGGCGGTCTCTTCGTCCTCACCCTGATTTGCGGCGGAAACGTCCAGCTGTTCGGCATGGCCCTGGCCGGCTAACCGGCCGCCCTGACCGACCTTCAAAGCTAAATACTGCATTGCACAAAGATTTTGGCCGACAGGGCTTCCCCTGCCGGGGGAATTCGCGCATCCTCGCCGCAAAACAGCCGTAAGAGCGGGACGGACATGCGAATTGCCATTCTGAAAGAACGACATGCGGGTGAAACCCGCGTGGCGGTCACTCCTGAAACCGTGAAGAAATTCGTCGGCGCTGGGCATGAGATCCAGATCGAGAAAGGCGCGGGCATCACCGCTGCCATTCCCGACGAGGCCTTCACCGAAGCCGGCGCCAAGCTGGGCACCGCGGCCGCGACGCTGAAGGGCGCCGACGCCCTGTTCGCCGTGCGCACGCCGGATGAAGCGACCCTCGCCAAGCTGAAAGGCGTGCTGCTGGTCTCGCACCTGGAACCGCATGGCAATACCGCCCGCGCCGAAGCCCTGGCCAAGGCCGGGATCGACGCACTGGCAATGGAATTCGTGCCGCGCATCACGCGGGCCCAGGCCATGGACGCCCTGTCCTCCCAGGCCAATCTCGCCGGCTATCGCTCGGTGATCGAAGCCGCCCAGCTCTATGGCCGCGCCTTCCCGATGATGATGACGGCGGCCGGCACGGTCGCCCCGGCCAAGGCCTTCATCATGGGCGTCGGTGTCGCCGGCCTGCAGGCCATCGCCACCGCGCGCCGCCTGGGTGCCGTCGTCACGGCGACGGACGTGCGTCCGGCGGTGAAGGAACAGGTCGCCTCGCTGGGCGCGAAATTCATCGCCGTTGAGGACGAGGAATTCAAGCAGGCCGAGACCGCTGGCGGCTATGCCAAGGAAATGTCCAAGGAATACCAGGCCAAACAGGCCGAGCTGATTGCCGGGCACATCGCCAAGCAGGACGTGGTCATCACCACCGCCCTCATCCCGGGCCGCCCGGCGCCGAAACTGGTCTCCAAGGCGATGGTGGAGAGCATGAAGCCCGGCTCGGTGATCATCGACCTGGCCGCCCCCACCGGCGGCAATTGCGAGTTGACCAAGGCCGACGAGGTCGTCGAGCACAAGGGCGTCAATATCGCCGGTTTCGCCAACCTGCCCGGCCGCCTCGCCGCCGACAGTTCCGCCCTCTACGCGAAAAACCTCGCCAACCTCCTGCCCCTCCTCGTCGACGGGGACGGCAAAAAGGCGCCGCACTGGGATGACGAGATCATCCAGGGCATGGCGCTGACCAAGGATGGTGCGGTGGTGCATCCCAGCCTGACGAAACAGGAGGCCTGATCATGGAAGCCGTTGATCCCGTCATCTTCCGCCTGGCGATCTTCGTCCTGGCGGTTTTCGTCGGCTATTATGTCGTCTGGTCGGTCACCCCGGCCCTGCACACGCCCCTGATGGCCGTCACCAACGCCATCTCTTCCGTGATCATCGTCGGCGCCCTTCTGGCCGCCACCGCGACCGCCACCGGCGGCGGTGAGGCCGCCACGGCGGCCACGGCAGGATCCGAAGGCGGCGCCGGTTTCTCGCGCTTCCTCGGCTTCATCGCCATCATCCTGGCGAGTGTGAACATCTTCGGCGGCTTCCTGGTCACCCAGCGCATGCTCGCCATGTACAAGAAGAAGGAGCGCTAGGCATGTCGGCCAATCTCGCTGCCCTTCTCTATCTCGCCTCGGGCATTCTCTTCATCTTCGCCCTGCGCGGCCTGTCCAATCCGGAAACTGCCCGGCAGGGCAATTTCTTCGGCATGGCCGGCATGGGTATCGCCATCGTCACCACCCTGTTGGCGGTGGATCTCGACCTGATGTCGATCGGCCTGATCATTGCCGGCATCGCCATTGGCGGCACGGTGGGCGCGGTGATCGCCAAGCGCATCCCGATGACCGCCATGCCGCAACTGGTCGCGGCCTTCCACTCGCTGGTGGGCATGGCCGCCGTGCTGGTGGCCGCTGCCGCGCTCTACGCGCCGGAGGCCTTCCACATCGCCGGACCGCTGGGCAATCTGAAATCCCTGTCCCTGCTGGAACTGGCCCTCGGCACTGCCATCGGCGCCATCACCTTTTCCGGCTCGGTCATCGCCTTCGCCAAGCTGAACGGCAACATGTCCGGCGCGCCGATCATCCTGCCGGCCCGTCACCTGATCAATATCGGCCTCGGCATCTTCATCGCCGTGATGATCGCCTTCCTGATGGCTTCGGGCGGCGACGCCAAGCTGGCCTTCTGGCTGATCACCCTCACCGCCCTCATTGTTGGCGTCACCCTGATCATCCCGATCGGCGGCGCCGACATGCCGGTCGTGGTGTCGATGCTGAACTCCTATTCCGGCTGGGCCGCAGCGGCTCTCGGCTTCACGCTGGAGAACACCGCCCTGCTGGTCACCGGCGCGCTGGTCGGCTCGTCCGGGGCGATCCTGTCCTACATCATGTGCAAGGGCATGAACCGCTCCTTCATCTCGGTGATCCTGGGCGGGTTCGGCGAGACCGGCGATGCCGCTGCCCAGGCCGGCCCGCAGGGCAATGCCAAGCAGGGCTCGGCCGAGGACGCCGCCTTCGTGATGAAAAACGCCGGCAAGGTCATCATCGTCCCGGGCTATGGCATGGCCGTCGCCCAGGCCCAGCACGCGCTGAAGGAAATGGCCGACATGCTCAAGCATGAGGGTGTCGATGTCGCCTACGCCATCCACCCGGTCGCGGGCCGGATGCCGGGCCACATGAATGTGCTGCTGGCCGAGGCCCAGGTGCCCTATGACGAGGTCTTCGAGCTGGAGGACATCAATTCCGATTTCTCCAATGCCGACGTCGCCTTCGTCATCGGCGCCAATGACGTCACCAACCCCGCGGCCGAGGATGATCCGGGTTCACCGATCTACGGCATGCCGGTGCTGCAGGTCTGGAAGGCCCGCACCGTCTTCTTCATCAAGCGCTCGCTGGGCTCCGGTTATGCCGGCGTGGAGAACCCGCTCTTCTTCCGCGACAACACGATGATGCTGCTGGGCGATGCCAAGAAAATGACCGAGAGCATCGTCAAGGCACTGGACTAGGGCTCCGGTTCAGTCCGCATTCAGGCAAGGGTGGGCATGGTTTATCCATGCTCACCGCCCTTGCCCTCCTCGCCTCCGATCCCATCGCCGCGGATTGCACCTTCAACGGTATCCCACTGCACGGTGACGTCGAGATCGTCGACAGCTTCCCCGACATCCGTGTGCAGTTGGTCACCAGTTTTCCGGATCTGAAGGTGAAGACTGTCGAGAGCTTCCCGGACGATTGCGGCGAGTGGCAGTTCGTCGACAGCTTTCCCGACTTCACCATCCAGTTCGTCGACAGCTTCCCGGATATCAAGATCGAGTTCGTCGCAAGCTTTCCAGGCCTGCCCTGAGACCGGCCGGACTCAGCGCAGCTGGGCCGTCCCGATATAGTCATACCCGACAATGCGCGGCGTACCCGGCAGATAGGCGGCCTCCAGCTCGGTGATGTCAAAGCCGCCGGCCGCGATCAGCCTGTCCATGGGCCGGGTCAGATGACATCCACCGCTGACGCATTTCCAGACCGGCTCGATCCGCATCTGCCAACGGGCGACACCCGCATCCGGCGCCAGGCCGTGTTCGCAGAACAGGAGCTGGCCCTGCGGGCGCAGCACCCGGCGCATTTCCGCCAGGGCGGCCTCGGTGTCGGCGATCGAGCACAGTGTATAGGTCAGCACGATGCAATCGACCGAGGCATCCGGCAAGGCCATGGCTTCGGCGCGGCCGTCCAGAAGGCGGCTGCTCAGCCCGCTGCCGCGCAGTTTGCGCTCCGCCTTGCGCCGCATGCCGGCTGACGGTTCCAGGCCGATGAGCTCGGTCACACGCGCAGGATCATACAGAGACAGGTTCGGTGCACCGCCCATGCCCACTTCCAGAACCACGCCGCTGGCGCGCGGTACGACCTTCGCCCGCTGTTTCATGATCGGGCTCTGGGTACAGGCACAACCAATCAGATTGGGCAGGATCCGCTGGTCATAAAAACCCATGGGCTGTCTCCGTCCGGTGAGGCTTGCAGTCTAGTCCCAGCAACCGGGACGTCGACCCGGCGCGCCGTCACAAAGCGTTGACATTACACGCTCAACGCGAGATTTACCCGCCATGCTCGACACGATTCTGTCTCACGCAACCGTCCGCGACCGGCTGGCGGCAATGGAACTCTTTCCCCGTCTCGCCGCCTTCGACCCGCGCTGGGTCGGCTCGATTCCGCTCGACGTGCACGGACCGGGTGCCGATGTCGACATCGCCTGCTGCGGCGGGCCCGATCTCGACGGATTCCAGCAGGCGCTGAGGATCGCATTCGCGGAGTTCGGCGTCCGGGTGACAGCCAATGTCCACGCCGGAGAGCCCTCGATCATCGCCCGTTTCGAAGTCGACGGCCTGCCTTTCGAGATCTTCGGACGCGCCCGTCCAGTGGAAACCCATGAGAGCTATATCCACTGGCTGGCCGAACACCGCCTGTTGCAACTGGCCGAGGACCGGCTGCGCCGCGACGTCCGCCAGGCCAAGCTGGACGGATTGAAGACAGAGCCAGCCTTCGCCCAGGTCCTGGGACTGGGCGGTGATCCCTACACCGAGCTGCTCAAGCTGGCCTCTCCCAGCGACGACGCGCTGCGCGACGTGCTGCGCAACGCCGGATACGCCGTCCGAGGCTAGGGCCCGGGATCACTGCCCCGGCGCAGCCAGCCGGTGATCGACAATCGCGGTGCTTTCACCTTGCGGGCGACCGGCAAGACCTGGTGCTTCTGCGGCACCTTGAAGACCGACAATGTATTGCGCGCGGGCACAAAGCGATCCACTTCGCGGCCCGCATCATCCATGAAGGACAGGGTTCCGCCCCAGGTCTCACGCCATTCCGGCGACAGGGTCAGGACATAGGCCGCCACCCGGTTCTTGCCTTCAACGCCGTCATCATGCGTGTTGAGGAAATGCCCGGTGCGGTAGCGCGTCAGCTGGGCATCGGCGAAACGGATGTCCGGCGCATCCAGCGCCTCGCGCATCGGATCCAGAAAGTCCGGACTGTTCAGCCATTCAAACAGATCGGCCAGCATCGGCGCTTCCGGTCTCAGGCTGCCATTGTGCCATTTGTCGTAGAGCGGGTAGGTCTCGTAGAGGTATTGAAAGCCGTGCTCGGCATCGCGGCGCACCTGGCGTTCGAACTCCATGCGCTTGGCTGCCGGCAGGTTGAACATCGCCTCGGCATCCAGATCCAGATGCCGCCCGCCGAGACGTGTCACCAGCACCCAACGGGGGATCCGCGCCAGCGCGTCCTGCAAGGCGTCGTAATTTGCCTCGTCCAGCAGGCCGGCAATCTGGCAGCGCGTCTCGCGGACAAGACGTCGCCGCGCCTCTGGCCAATCAATATCGGAACCCAGCTTGAACATTCGCTTTCCCTGTCACGGGACCACTATCCCACACTGAAACCGGCGGGATAAGCCCGGGACGGAGTCAGAACCGCATCACGCGCAGTCGGCGCACAAGGGGGCCGCAGGATCGATCTCCAGGCGCTTGTCTGCGATGCACTCTCCGCATTCCGCGCACCAGCCATACTCTTCATCCTCGACCCGCTGCAGCGCGATGTCGATGCGGCGCAATTCCTTCGCCCGCCGCGCTTCGGCAGCCTTGGCCATGGCCTGGACCTGCAAGGAGTCCTGGCGCGACAGGCGGCCCACCGACTGCTGGTCCAGTTCGACGGGCTGGCGGTCCTCCCTGGCCGCCTCGGACAGGGTGTGGATTTCGGCCCGCAGGTCGAGCAGGCGCTGGCGGTCAGACTGCGTGTTCCGTGTCATGTTGTGAGACTAGCCATGCGCCAGCCCCGGCGGCAATCGCAAGGGGGGAAAATCCGGCTGCGCAATACCGGTGGAACCCGCCCTCCAGCCTGTCTAGTGTCGCAACCTCACTTCCGGAGGGGCGAATGAGCGAGACGATTCTGGCGCTGGACGGCGTATCCAAGACTTTCGGCGGCAAGCCAGCCGTGCGCGATGTCAGCTTCACGGTCCAGCGTGGCCAGATCACCGGCTTTCTGGGCCCCAATGGCGCCGGCAAGACGACCAGCCTGCGCATGTCGCTGGGCATTCTCACACCCGACCGCGGCGAGGTGACCCTGTTTGGCGGTCGTCCGCGTGCAGCCGCGCTGGACAAGGTCGGCTTCCTGCCGGAGGAACGCGGCATCTATCGCAAGATGAAGGTGCTGGACGTCATCGTCTTCTTTGCCCGCCTGAAGGGTGTTGCCCCGGCCACAGCCCGCCAGCGCGGCCTGGCCATGCTGGAAGAGTTCGGCCTCGCCGATGTCGCCCAGTCCAAGGTGAAGGAGCTGTCCAAGGGCATGGCCCAGAAGGTGCAGATCATCTCCACCCTGGTGCACGAGCCGGAATTCATCATTCTCGACGAACCCTTTTCGGGCCTCGACCCGGTCAACCAGTCGGCGTTGGAGCAGGTGGTTCGCAAACAGGCCGAGGCCGGTCGCACCGTCCTGTTCTCGACCCATGTGATGGAACACGCCGAACGGCTGTGCAACAAGATCGTCCTGATCGCCAAGGGCCAGAAAGTGTTCGATGGCTCCGTACCCGAAGCCCTCGCCCGCGTGCCGCGCCGGGTCACGCTGGAGATCGCCTCCGAGCATGATCTCGCGGCCGTTCTGACGGGTCTGGGACAAGTGCATCGCGAGGAGCAGGACGGACGGCCGGTCTGGATTGTCGACCTGGCCGCCGGGGCTGATGCCCAGGACGTGCTGAAAGCCTGCGTCGATGCCGATGTGAAGCTGACCCGCTTTGAACCCGTGCGCGCCCACCTGCACGACGCGTTCGTCCACCTCGTGGGCAGCAGGACCGAAACGGCCGCCGACGGCCAGTCCAATGAAGGGGAGACCGTCTGATGCGCGCCATCTATCTCATCGCCCGCCGCGAATTCCTCTCCTATGTCGCCACCTGGGGCTTCTGGCTGTCCCTGCTTTCGGTGCCGATGTTCATGGCGCTGGGTTTCGGCATGCCGATCCTCATCGAGAGCTCCCAGCCCACCCGTTACTACGTGCTGGTGGATCAGACCGGCGGCCGGCTGGAACAGGCCGTCTACGACCAGATTGATGCGACGCGCGAAGAACAGCGCGCGGCCATGATGGAAGCGGCCACGGAAATGCTGGGGGATAATCCCCAGATTCAGGCGGCCCTGGCCAGCTCTTCCCAGCTGGAGGATGACCGCTATGTCCGCATCGAGGCCGAGGCGACCGACCTGGACAGTCTGCGCCCCTATCTCACCGGCTCACAGCAGCTCAATACGCCGGACGGCGAACAGCCGCTGTTTGCCGCGATCTACCTGTCCGAGCCGACACCCGGCGACATTCAGATCGAATACTGGAGCGCCAACCTGACCGATAGTGGCCTGCGCTCGACCATTCGCAATGCCCTGCGCGACCACATGCAGCTTCAGCATCTGGTTGAGGCGGGTGTCGATCCGGACCTCATCGCGGCAGCCGATGAACTGCGCCCCACTGTCCGCGAACTCAATCCCGAGCGCGCTGCCGAGGCTGCCGAGGTCTCCGACACCGAACGCCTGCCCATCTTTGTCGGCGTCGCCACGGCCTTCGGCCTGTGGGTGGTGATCTTCTCGGTCGTCAACATGCTGCTGACGGCGATGATCGAGGAGAAGGGCAACAAGGTGCTGGAGATGATGCTCGCCTCCTCGCGGCATCATGAAATCCTGGTCGGCAAGCTCCTGGGCGTTGCTGCCGTCTCCTTCACCCTGCTGGTGTTCTGGGGCGGGCTGGCCTCGGCCGGCGGTCTGGCCATCCAGCAATTGATGGCGGCGGCCGACATTCCCGCTGCGGCGATCCTGGGGGCCCTGTTCGACCCGGCCCTGATCGGTCCGGCCATCGGCTATTTCATCGTCGGCTATCTGATGTATGGCGCCATCTTCCTGGCCGTCGGTTCGCTGTGCGAAACGATCCAGGATGCCCAGTCGCTGATGAGCCCGATCATGCTGGTCATGATGGTGCCGCTCTTCCTGGTGATGATGGCGATTGATGCGCCGGACTCGCCCATCGTCGCCATCGCCAGCTGGGTCCCGCTGTGGACGCCCTTCATCATGCTGGTCCGCCTGCCGCAGGATATCGGCATGGTCGATGTCCTGGGCACCACGCTGGTGATGATCGCCACGGCCGTCGCCATGATCTGGGGCTCCGGCGTCATGTTCCGCATGGGCGCCCTCAACCAGGCCAATCAGGACACGGTGAAGGGCTGGTTCCGCTTCGGGAAGAAGAAGACCGCGGGGTAGAGGAAGACGCGGGGTTGGGGCCCTGACCGCAAAGGCCCCAAATTCAACCGTCATTCCGGCGAAGGCCGGAACCCAGATCATAGGGCTGGTTTGAGCCTGAAGGGGCGCGGTCACGCTTTGCGATCTGGGTCCTGACCTTCGTCAGGATGACGGTCGTGCCTGATCGGCCAGCGGCACATGAATGGCCCCGGTGGCCAGCCAAAACGAAAACGCCGCGCCCTTTCGGGCGCGGCGCTTTCGCGAAACATGCGTTGAGTCTGGCGACCCTAGCGGCGACCGCCACGTTTCGCGATGAGGCCTTCGCGCTGCGCCCGCTTGCGGGCCAGCTTGCGCGCACGGCGAATGGCTTCAGCCTTTTGGCGAGCCTTCTTCTCCGACGGCTTTTCATAATGATTGCGGCGCTTCATCTCGCGGAAAGTACCTTCCCGCTGCATCTTCTTTTTCAGCGCGCGGAGCGCTTGCTCCACATTATTGTCGCGCACAACGATCTGTACGATGGCTCTCTCTCCATATGTCTGGACGCAAGGACCATCCTTACGCCGCTAGTTCGCCAGAGGCGGGGCTACTACCAGAGCTGCGACGCTGTGTCCACACTGTCAGCACACACAGCTGTAGTGACCGCTCGGGGAGAACGGTCTAGACAAGGGGCATGACCGACGACGCCCGCAACACCCGCTCGCACAAGCATAGCACACGCGACGCCCTGCTTCAGCCCATGCTGGAACATGTCGCCTTTGACGGCTGGACCGCGACAAGCTTCGACGCCGCCTGCCGCGACGCCAGCGTCAGCCCAGGCGACGCGCTGCTGGCCTGCCCGCGTAAAGAGCTGGATTTGCTGGCACATTGGTCCCGGCGACTGGATGGCGCCGTACTGGATGCGGTCAAGGCAGCCGACCTCTCGACGATGAAGATTCGCGAGCGCGTCCGCTTTGGCGTCATGGCCCGGCTGAAGGCCATCGGCCCGCACGAGGAAGCCGCCCGGCGCGCCCGCGCCCGCCTGCTGCTGCCCGATGCCACCGCCGAGGGCCCGCAACTGCTTTGGGCCACGGCCGACACGATCTGGCGCGCCATCGGCGACACCTCGACCGATGTGAACTTCTATTCCAAGCGGACGATTCTCGCCGGCGTCTACGGCTCCACCCTGTCGACCTGGCTGGGCGAGCCCGATGCGGACAAGCCCGAAGCCCAGGCCTTCCTCGACCGCCGCATCCAGAACGTGATGGATTTCGAGAAGACCAAGGCCCAGCTGCAGAAGATGACTGCCGACCTGCCGGACATTGCCGGCCTTCTGGGCCAGCTGCGCTACGGGGCGGGGCCGCGGGTCTGATACCCGTTCAGTCCTTGCGAGACATTCCGCCGCGCGGCGTCCTGCCACCGTGTCGTCATGACTGTCTGACACTAGATAGAGATCACACGCCCAGCCCAGGAGGCCGCCATGCACACGGGCACGATTGATCTGGATGTCCACCACGAACCCAAGGGCCTGCGCGATCGTATCGCCTTTGCCTTCGTGAAATTTCTCCGCTTCTTCGCCGACACCTTCTTTGCCAAGCGCTATGGCCACCGCGCTGTCGTGCTGGAGACCGTCGCGGCCGTGCCCGGCATGGTGGGCGGCCTTCTGCAGCATCTCAAAGCCCTGCGCCGCATTCGCGATGATCAGGGCTGGATCCGCATCCTGCTGGATGAGGCCGAGAATGAGCGCATGCACCTGATGACCTTCATCGAGGTCGCCCAGCCCACCCTGTTCGAGCGGCTGGTGATCATGGTCACCCAGGCGATCTTCTATAACGCCTATTTCTTCCTCTACCTGTTCTCACCGCGCACGGCGCACCGGGTGGTGGGGTATTTCGAGGAAGAAGCCGTGATCAGCTACACCCAGTATCTCGACGAGATCGATGCCGGTCGCCATGACAACCCGCCCGCGCCTGAGATCGCGATCCGCTACTGGGACCTGCCCGCCAATGCCCGCCTGCGTGATGTGGTGATTGCCGTACGCGCCGATGAGGCGGGTCACCGCGACGTCAATCACGGTTTCGCCGACCAGCTGGCCGGCGACGGACAGGCCGAGCCTAGCCCCAGCGCGGGGAGATGAACCAGGTCTTCTGGGCCGGCACCTGGACCAGTTCGCGTTCCGGCCAGCGCATCGCCGTCAGATGGCCGCCGAAACAACAGCCTGTGTCGATGCAGACCACATTGTTTTTCTCACGCACTCTGCGGTCGGCGACATGGCCATGGACCACTGTCGCCGCGCCGGAATAGCTGCGAGCCCAGTCCGCCCGGATGGGCAGCCCATGCCGGTCGCGCTCTCCGGTGGATTCCCCGAACATCGCGAACTGCCGCACCGACTTGCTGCGCTCTCCATGCATGTGGGCCTTGAGTCCCGCATGCGCCACCACAAGACGCCCTTCGTCGAGGATCAGATGGTCGGGCAAGGCGTGCAGGAAGTCCGAAACCGCTGCGCGAAAGTCCGGGGCCTGTCGCGAGAACTGCTCGATCGTCCGCTCGATGCCATGGCTCAGCGTCACCGCATGTCCGGCCAGCCAGCGACGGAACTTGTCGTCATGATTGCCGACGACGCAAAAGCCGCGCCCGGTCTCGAGCACATGCATGGCCAGACGCAGCACATCCGGACTTCTGGGGCCGCGGTCGACCAGATCGCCGAGAAGGATCGGCTTGCGGCCCTCCGGATGCGTCAGCTCGTAGGCACGGTGGCCCTCAGGACCGTCACGCTCGACATGATAGCCCAGCCGCTCCAGCAGCTGCTCCAGCTCTCCGGCGCAGCCATGCACGTCCCCGATCAGATCGAAGGGGCCGGTATCGCTGCGAAAGGCGGTAGCGGGCGGCGCGGAAATGGAAGCACTCATCTGGGCAGTTTGGCCGGAACCGGCCCGGCTTGGAACCATGTTGACGTCTAAAGCGGCGACAACCGGTTCACATGTCCCATCTTGCGGCCGGATCTGACGGCACGCTTGCCGTACAGGTGCACGATATTGGCTGGATCCGCGACCAGTTCGGACCACTTCAAAGCGTCCTCACCGATCAGATTGGTCATGACGCAGGCGGAATGCGGCGCGGGGTCGCCCAACGGCCAGCCGGCCACGGCCCGCATGTGCTGCTCGAACTGGCCGCAGGCGCAGGCATCCATGGTCCAGTGACCGGTATTGTGCACCCGCGGCGCGACCTCGTTCACCACCAGCCCGTCAACGCCCAGATCGAAGAGCTCGACGGCAAAGACGCCAACATGATCGAGCCCGTCGCCGATGAGCCGGGCAATCTCCAGTGCCTTGGCCGCCGTGGCGTCATCAACACTGGGGGCGGGAGCCGTGGACTGTTTCAGGATGCCATCGCCATGGACATTCTCGGCCAGCGGCCAGGCCCTGACCTCCCCGGACACGCCGCGCGCCGCCACAACCGACAACTCACGCTGGAAGGCGGCAGCACCTTCCAGGATGGCCGGCTGTTCGCCGATTGCCTGCCAGGCCGTTTCCACGTCCAAAGCCCGGCGGATCCAGGCCTGGCCCTTGCCGTCATAGCCAAAGCGGCGGGTCTTCAACAGCGCGGGCATTCCCAGCGCCGTCACGGCCGCCTTCAGGCTGGCCAGGTCATCCACCGGTGCAAAGGGCACCGTGGCCACGCCAGCCTCATTGATGAAGCGCTTTTCCGTCACCCGGTCCTGGGTCAGCTCCAGTGAACGCGCGCCCGGTCGCACCACCGAGACCGAGGCCGCCACGGCAACGGTTTCCACCGGCACGTTCTCGAATTCATAGGTGACAACGTCGCAGCGGGCCGCAAAGGCCTCGACAGCGCCCTTGTCATCCCAGGGCGCGCAAAAGACCCGCGCGGCGACCCGGCCTGCCGGGCAATCCGGTTCCGGATCATAGATGTGAACGTCAAATCCCAGCTGGGCACCGGCCGTCGCCAGCATACGGCCCAGCTGGCCGCCGCCCAGAATGCCGATTGTCGAACCCGGTGCGAGCGGACCTTGGGTCATCGGGCCTAGTCCTCGACCGTCACCGGAACACTGTCGGTCTGTTCCTGGCGCCAGGTCTCCAGACGCTTGGCCAGAGCCGCATCAGACAGGGACAGGATGGAGGCCGCAAGCAGGCCGGCATTCGTGGCACCGGCATCGCCGATCGCCAGCGTTCCCACTGGCACGCCGCCCGGCATCTGCACGATCGACAGCAGGCTGTCCTGACCACTCAGCGCCTTGGATTTCACCGGAACGCCTAGAACCGGAAGCGACGTCATGGACGCGATCATGCCGGGCAGATGCGCAGCACCGCCGGCACCGGCGATGATCACCTTGACGCCCTTTTCGCGCGCCGACTGCGCAAAGCGCACCAGGCGCTCCGGGGTGCGGTGGGCCGAAACGACCTGGGCCGCGAAGGGCACATCCAGCCCGTGAAGAATGATGGCGGCCTTTTTCATGGTCGGCCAGTCGGACCGGGACCCCATGACGATGGCGACATCGACGTCTTCAATAATGGACTGCGGCGCAACTTCGCTCATGACGCTTCCCATGCGGAGAAAAGGAAGCGCGGGACCTTAACTTGCACGCGTCGAAGGTCAAGATAGCCTGTCACGCAAGGCAATTCTTTTGGGATTTGAGGGTTTCTTAACCACACGTGTCCAGCCTGTTCGAGAACAGAAACGAATTGGACCGGCTCATGCGTATCGGCCCCCTCAATTCAGGCGGGAATGTCTCCCGCACCGGCAAGACCGACTCGGCGAAAAAACCGTCGGGATCAACGGCGACCAGCGCCGCATCGGAGCCGCGCGACACCACATCGATCATGGGCGTGCCGGAAGCCGAACTGACACCGAACGTCCAGCGTGCATTGCTGTCGCTGATGGGCGAAGTGGACCAGCTGCGCCGCGAGACCGAACGCCTGCGCGGCCGGGTCCGGGAACTGGAATCCCTGGCCGATCACGATGTCCTGTTGCCGGTCCTGAACCGCCGCGCCTTCCTGCGCGAGGTTTCCAAGGCCCTGGCCCTGGCCGAACGCCACAATGCGCCTTCGGCGCTGGTCTATATGGATCTCAATGGGTTCAAGGCGATCAATGACGAGTACGGACATGCGGCCGGCGATCAAGCCTTGCATCACGTCGCTCAGCTGCTGACCGCGCATGTGCGCGAGACCGACGCTGTTGGCCGATTGGGCGGTGACGAGTTCGGCCTGGTCCTGACCCTCACCGGCCAGGACAGCGCCGAGATGAAAGCGCGTGAGCTGGTCGAGATCATCGAAACCACGCCCTTCTCGCACAAGGGTGTCGAGCTGAAGGTCGGCGCAGCCTGGGGCTGCCAGGAGCTCAGCGCAGGCAACAAGGCTGAAGAGGCGATGGCCCAGGCCGACGCGGCCATGTACGCCCGCAAGCAGGCACAAAAAGGCGAGGAGTCCCGCCGTCGCGCCTAGGCAATGATGTCGGGTGTGATCAGATCCTCGATCCGGGCGATCTCGTCTTTCAGACGCAGCTTCTCTTTTTTCAGCCGCGCCACCTTGAGCTGGTCGACGACGCCATTCTCCGTCAGCGCATCGACTTCCGCATTCAAGGCCTCATGCTGCCTGCGCATCTCGGCAAGCTGGTCCAGCAAGACCTGTTGTTCAGGAGAAACCCCGTCCATCCCTGCGCCGTCTCTTTTCTCTTTCGGACAAGTCCAAGGCTCGCCGGAAGGAAAGCAGCAGTCCATGACTGCGCCGGTCGGCGAAACCGCTATCGTAGCGACATTCGTCCGGTGAATAAACGGGCAAGAGGCGCTGCATGCGCGAAGGGTAAATGGCGCTCTAGCGGCGCCCACCTTCCAGATCCTCGCCCCAGCGGCGCGTGGCATCCCAGTCGAGGCCGAAAAGATCAAGCGCTCGCCCGACCGACTGATCAACGAGGTCTTCGATCGTCTTCGGTTTCGCGTAGAAGGCCGGCAGGGGCGGGCAGATCACCGCCCCCATTTCGGTCAGGGTTTCCATCGTCCGGATATGTCCGAGATGGAAAGGCGTCTCGCGCACCATCAGGACCAGCCGGCGGCGCTCCTTCAGCACGACATCGGCGGCCCGTGTGAGCAGGCTGGACGTCACGCCCGTGGCAATTTCCGACATGGTCCGGACCGAACAGGGGGCAATCAACATGCCGCGCGTACGGAATGAGCCGGAGGCGATCGGCGCGCCGACATCGGGCATCTTGTAGACATGGTCGGCCAAGCCGCGGAAGTCCCGGATCGACATGTCGGTCTCATAACCCAGTGTCATTTCGGCGGCTTTGGACGCGACCAGATGGCTTTCGACGCCAAGCGTCTTGAGGGCGCGCAAGGCCTGGATGCCGAAAACGATCCCGGAAGCTCCCGAAACCCCGACAATCAGCCGGTCCTCACCCTGGTTCGGATTTACCATTCCAAAACCTCGAAACGTTTCGTGAGTAGACATAGTGCGGGAACGTGCTTCAATCGAGGGTCCCATACCAGTAGAGGAGACGATCCATGTCCATCGCAGCCCGCATTCGTGAGCTCGACGCCCGTCACACGCGCCTGGATACCCAGCTCGACGAGCTTAGCAAGCATTCCTCCGCGGACTCTCTGGAAGTGGCCAGCCTCAAGAAGCAAAAGCTTCGAATTAAGGAACAGATCGAACAGCTCCGATTGTCCGTACAGGGCGAATTGGCTGAATGATCGATCAAACATCGCTTTGCATCAGGGCGGCTTCCGGGCCGCCCTTTTTGCAGGTTACACTGGCGGGGAAAGCAGGGAGTTTTGAATGCACCGCATCCTGTCCGGTTTCGCACTTGTCCTGGTGACGGCCCTGGCCACGACGCCCGCCGGGTGGAGCCAGAAGACCATGTCTCCCTGTGATGCCGGCCGTCTGGCCCTGGAGAGCGGAGATGCGGCCGGCGCCGTGGACCTGCTACAGTCCTGCCTTGGAAGCGCGGAACTGGATCCGGACGAAGAGATCGGGGTCTATGCCGCTCTAGGCGCGGCCTATCTGGCCGAGCAGCGCTATGAAGAGGCTTTGTCGGCCCACAATTTTGCCTTCGCCATCGTCGACACGCAGCAGGCCGAAATGGTCGAACCAACCTTGTGGCGCAATCGTGGAATCGCGCGCGCGGAATTGGGCCAGCTTGAAGGCGCACTCAGCGATATCCGGCGCGCCGCTGCGGCCATGCCTGATGACGTGATGACCCAGCTCACGCTTGGCATCATCTACCAGGACATGAACCGGCCGGCCGATGCCGTCGTGGCCTATGACCGCGTGGTCCGCCTGCAGCCGGACTGGATGGGAGCCTGGATCAATCGCTCCAGCGCCCTGCTCGATGCCGGCATGACGTCGGCTGCCGTCGAGGATGCCCGCCGGGCCGTCGAGCTCGAACCGGAAAACGGCATGACGCTGAACATGTTGTGCTGGACGCTGATCCAGGATGGCCGCGCTCAGACCGCCCTGCCGCTGTGCGAACAGGCCGTGGCGCTTGAGCCGGAGAGCGGCGCCATCGTGCATTCCCATGCCGCCGCTCTGGAGGCACTCGGGCGCCTCGACGAGGCTTTGCCCCTCTATCGACGGGCCTGGCAGCTCTCACCGGATGATCCGGAAATTGTCGAAGACTACGAACGCACTCAGAACCCATAAGCGATGCCGGCAACCAACTGGCGGCCAGTTCACGCCCGGCCATTGCAACGCCGGGCGGCTCGTGCAAGCTCTGCGCGACCGCAATCGGGTCCCAGGCTGAGAGGAATGCATCATGGGTGACAGGGTCGCCATCATCACCGGCGGAGCAAACGGCATCGGCAAGGCTTGTGCCCGCCGCCTGTCCGAGGACGGTTTCCTGGTCGTGATCGCCGATATCGATCGCGAAGCCGGAGAAGCGCTGGCCGAAGAATTGGGATCGGAGAAGGAAAAAGCCCTCTTCGTCGCCTGCGACGTGTCCGACCGCCTGTCGGTCAACAATCTCCTCTCGGAGACCCGCTCGGCCTTCGACCGTGTCGACGTTCTGGTCAACAATGCCGGCATCGTCGCCAAGGGCGACATTCTCGACCTGTCGGAGAGCGATTTTGACAAGGTGATCGGCGTCAATCTGCGCGGGTCCTTCCTGGTCGCCCGGGAAACCGCACGCCAGATGGTCGACCAGATCGAAGAGGCCGGAGAGCGCGCCGAGGATGTGCGCCGGCGCTATTCGATCATCAACATGTCCTCGGTCAATGGCGTCATGGCGATCCCGGACCAGCTGGCCTATTGCACCACGAAGGGCGCGATCAACCAGATGACCAAGTCGATGGCCCTGGCCCTGGCCAAGCATGGCATCCGCGTCAATGCGATCGGGCCGGGCAGCATCAATACCGACGTGCTCAAATCGGTGAACGACAATCCTGCCGCCATCGCCAAGATCATGTCGCGCACGCCGCTGCAGCGCATCGGGGACCCGGACGAAGTCGCGTCCGTCGCGTCCTTCCTGGCCTCCCGCGATGCCAGCTATATCACCGGCACCACCATCTATGCCGATGGCGGCCGCCTGGCGATGAACTACACCGTCAGCTGAGCCGGAATCAAAAACGGGCGCCCGTGTGGACGCCCGTTTTCCAGGTCCGGCAATCGAGATCGCGTCAGGCGTCGGTCTTCGCGCGCTCGATCGATTCCAGGATCAGCTGGCGCGCCTTCTCGGAGTCACCCCAGCCGGTCACCTTCACCCACTTGTTGGGCTCCAGGTCCTTGTAGTGCTCGAAGAAGTGCTGGATGCGCATGATCTGCGGGTCCGGCACATCACCGTATTCCTTCACCTTGTCATAGAGCGGCGAAAGCTTGTGGTGCGGCACGGCCAGGATCTTTTCGTCCATGCCGCTCTCGTCTTCCATCATCAGCACGCCGATCGGACGGGCGCGCACGACACAGCCCGGCACCAGCGTGGTGTGGCCGATGATCATGACGTCGATCGGATCGCCATCTTCCGACAGCGTGTGCGGCATGAAGCCGTAATTGCACGGATAGCTCATCGGCGTGTGCAGATAGCGGTCGACGAACAGGGTCCCGGCATCCTTGTCCATCTCGTACTTGACCGGCTGGCCGCCGACCGGAACCTCGATGATGACATTGATGTCCTCGGGCGGGTTGTTACCCGCGGAAATTTTGTCGATCCGCATGGGACGCTCCTCGCAACAAGTCGTGCGCTCTCATACGCTGTAAGCGCCCCGGAACCAATGCCCTTGCTGCACTGCAATACAGGTTTTCGTCAGGCCGACCGGTTCTCATTGGCCGGCTGAAGCCGGGCCCGCTCGCGCTTGACCACCTCGGCACCGCGCAGGTGGACGAAGTCTCCCCGCACGCTCTCCCAGGACGCCAGCAGACGCTGGGCCACGAAGGATCCGGTTGCCTGGGCATGTGTCTCGATCAGGGCCCGGCATTTCTGCTCGGCCTCTCCTTCCAGATCGAAAACCAGCACCGTTTCCGGGTTGAGCCGGGCGTCCAGACGGCGATCCGGGTCGTAGACGAAGGCATCACCGCCGGTCATGCCGGCCGCGAAATTGTCGCCCACCGCGCCGAGGATCACGGCCGTACCGCCGGTCATGTATTCGCAGCCATTGGTGCCGCAGCCCTCGATCACGGTCTCCGCGCCCGAATTGCGCACGGCAAAGCGCTGTCCGGCCCGGCCGGCCGCGAACAGGCGGCCCGACGTTGCGCCGTAAAGGCAGGTATTGCCGATCACCGAATGATCCTGGTTGGACGCGCTGGCTCCGCCATAGGGCCGCACCACCAGCGTCGCGCCGGACAGGCCCTTGCCGACATAGTCATTGGCATCCCCGTCCAGTTCGATGCGCAGCCCCCGGGCCGCAAAGGCTCCCAGCGACTGCCCGGCCGAGCCGCGCAGACGCAGCGTCAGATGATTCTCACCCAGACCGTCCGCGCCGAAGCGGGAGACGATCTCGGACGAGGTGCGCGTACCCACAGCGCGATCCGTGTTCTTGACGCCATAGTCGAGCTGCATCTTCTCGCCGCGGTCAAAAGCCGGCGCAGCATCGACGATGATCTGTTCATCCAGGCTGGGCGCGACCTCATTACGCTGGGAGCGCGTGGATCGAGCCGGGCGTTCAACCGCGTCGGCGCGCGACATGATCGCCGACAGGTCGAGATCATCCAGCGCTTCGGACCCCCGCGATACCTGGGTCAGAAGATCGGCGCGCCCGATGACATCCTCCAGCGAGGTTGCGCCGAGACGGCCCAGCGTTTCGCGTACATCCTGGGCCAGGAAGGTCATCAGATTAACCACATGATCGGGGAAACCGCCGAACCGGGCGCGCAAATCATCATCCTGTGTGCACACACCGACCGGGCAGGTATTGGAATGGCACTGGCGGACCATCAGACAGCCCAGCGCAATCAGCGAGGCCGTGCCGATCCCGAACTCTTCAGCGCCCAGCATGGCAGCGATGACGATGTCGCGGCCGGTGCGGATGCCACCATCGGCGCGCAGCGTCACGCGGTCGCGCAGGCCGTTGAGCGAGAGCATCTGGTGCGCCTCGGCCAGGCCGAGCTCCAGCGGGCCACCGGCAAACTTGATCGACGTCAGTGCGGCAGCACCCGTCCCGCCGACCGAACCGGAAATATTGATGATGTCCGCATTGGCCTTGGCGACACCGGCAGCCACGGCGCCGACACCAGCGGCCGCGACCAGTTTCACACCGACCCTTGCCTTGGGATTGATCTGCTTGAGATCGTAGATCAGCTGCGCCAGGTCTTCGATCGAATAGATGTCATGGTGCGGCGGCGGCGAGATCAGGCTGACACCCGGCGTCGCATGGCGCATGCGCGCAATGAATTCGGTGACCTTGAAGCCGGGCAGCTGGCCGCCCTCGCCGGGCTTGGCGCCCTGGGCCACCTTGATCTCGAACTCGCGGCACTGGTTGAGATATTCTGCCGTGACGCCGAAACGCCCCGAGGCGATCTGCTTGACCGCCGAGTTCATGTTGTCGCCATTCGGCATCGGCTTGTAGCGGACCGGGTCTTCCCCGCCTTCGCCGGACACCGATTTCGCGCCGATCCGGTTCATCGCCACATTCAGCGCGCCATGCGCCTCCGGCGACAGCGCCCCCAGCGACATGCCCGGCGTGACAAAGCGCCGACGGATGCCATTGATGGACTCCACCCGGTCCAGCCCGATGGACGGCCCCAGCTTGCGCATGTCGATCAGGTCGCGCAGCTGGATCGGCCCCTGGCTCTCCACCGCCTCGCGATAGCGTTTCCAGGCTTCGGCGTCATTATTGCGAACCGCGGCCTGCAGCTCGGTGATCACCTTGGCTGACAGGGCATGGCGGTCGCCGGTGGCGCGCTGGCGATAGAAGCCGCCGATTTGCAGGCGCGCTTCGGGGCCCGCCCAGGCCTTGCGGTGCAGGTCCAGCGTGCGCGCTTCCAGTCCCGGCAGGCCGATACCGGAGATCCGGCTGACCACGCCCGGCAGATAGGCTTCCACCAGCGCCCGGGACAGTCCCAGAACCTCGAAATTGCAGCCGCCGCGATAGGAAGAGATGATGGAAATGCCCATCTTGGACAGGATCTTCAACAGACCGCCGTCCAGCGCATCCTTCAGCCGCTTGGCGCGCTGGCACGCCCAAGCGTCACCGCCCACGGCATCACGATCAGCGGTGATCGTGTCAAAGGCCAGATAGGGGTTCACCGTGGTGGCCCCCAGGCCGACCAGGACCGCGGCGTAGTGAGCATCAAAACACTCGGCCGCCCGCACATTGAGCGAGCAGAGATTGCGCAGGCCCTCGCGCGTCAGGGTCGAGTGCACGGCTCCGGCGACCAGGATCATCGGCAGGCCCACGCGCTTGGCGTCCTGACGGTGATCGGTCAGCACAAGGTGGGCGGCCCCGTCACGGACCGCCGCAACGGCTTCCGCAATGACCGCATCCAGCGCTTTGCGCAGCGCCGCGCCATTGCCGCTCGCCTTCTCGGCGACCAGCAGGCAGTCGATCTCCTTGACCGCACCACCCATGTGCTCGCGCCAGCGTTCATAGGCGCCATTGGTCAGGATCGGGCTGTCGAGCACCAGGACCGAAGCGCGCGCCTCGCCCTGGGCCAGGATATTCCCCAGATTTCGAAACCGGGTCTTCAGCCCCATCACGCGGCCTTCGCGCAGGGGGTCGATCGGCGGGTTGGTGACCTGCGAGAAATTCTGCCGGAAGAAGTGCGACAGCGGACGATAGGTCTCCGACAGCACTGCCAGAGGGGCGTCATCCCCCATCGAACCGACGGCTTCCTTGCCGTCCTCGGCCATGGCGTTGAGCACCAGCTCGATGCCCTCGAAGGTGAAACCCGCTGCAGCCTGATGACGGGTCCGAAGGGCATCGCTCAGCACCTGCGGTTCCGGCCCCGGGCCGATCACGGGCTCGATGTCCTCCATCTCGCCCAGCCAGCGCTTGTAGGGATGCTGCTCGCTCAGCTCGTCCAGGATCTCGTGCTCGCGATAGAAGCGGCCTTCCTCGATATCCAGGGCGATCAGGCGGCCCGGCGTGATCTGGCCGCGCTCGACCACCTGGTCCTGGTTGATCGGCGCCATGCCGGTTTCCGACCCGGCGACGAGAATGCCGTCCTTGGTCGTTGCATAGCGCATCGGACGCAAGCCATTGCGGTCCATGCCGGCAATAGCCCAGCGGCCATCAAAGGCGGCAATCGCCGCCGGCCCGTCCCAGGGCTCCATGACCGCGTTGCAGTATTCATACATCCGCGCCCATTCATCGGGCATCACCTCGGCCCGCTTGGACCAGGCTTCCGGGATCAGGATCGTCTTGGTCATCGGCGCCGACCGTCCGGCCCGCACCAGGATTTCAAACGCCTGGTCCAGCGCCGCACTGTCGGACGCGCCCGGCTGGATCACCGGTTTCACATCGCGCTCATCGCCCGGGAAGGCGGTCTCGGCGATGTGGACCTCGTGGCTCTTCATCCAGTTGATATTGCCGCGGATCGTGTTGATCTCGCCATTATGCGCCAGCATCCGGAATGGCTGGGCCAGGCGCCATTCCGGGAAGGTGTTGGTGGAATAGCGCTGGTGGAAGATGGCAAAGGGCGACACGAAGGCCGGGTCCTGCAGGTCCCGGTAGAAGGCGTCGATATCCTCGGCCCGGAACAGGCCCTTGTAGATGATGTCGCGCGAGGAGAGCGAGCAGACATAGGTGTCGCGCAGGTTTTCCTCGCGCGCCCGCCGCTCGATGCGTCGGCGCACGATGTAGAGCATGCGCTCGACCGTCTCGATATCGCGGCCCTTGGGATCGCGGAACAGCACCTGCTCGATTTCCGGCAACGTCGCCCGCGCCTTGTCACCCAGCACGGATGTGTCGATCGGCGGCTGGCGCCAGCCGTAGAAGGCAAACCCCTCGCGCAGGATTTCCGCCTCGATGATCGCGCGTGCACGTTCGCGGGCCGCAAAATCGGTGCGCGGCAGGAAGATCATGCCGACGATGACATCGCCGCGTTCCGGCTCGTGACCGGTGCGCGCCACAGCGGCCTTGAAGAAGTCCTGGGGTACACCGACCCTCAGGCCAGCCCCGTCGCCGGTCTTGCCATCAGCATCCACCGCACCGCGGTGCCAGACCGCTTTCAGCGCGGCGATGGCCAGTTCGACAATCTCGCGCCGCGCCTTGCCCTTCATGTCGGCGATCAGACCGACACCGCAGGCATCGCGTTCATCCTCGGGCCGCCACAGGCCCGTGCCTTCGAGCACGCTCAATCCGGCCCGCACGCGAGCCTCGTTCCAGGATTGTTGGGTCATTCGGCAGCTCCCAGAACCTGAAGCCGGTTGTCGAGATATTTGGTGATCGACCGGGCCGCATCGATGCCATCCCGGATCGCCCACACCACCAGCGAGGCCCCGCGATGCAGGTCACCCGCCACGAAGACGCCGTCCAGGCTGGTCATCTTGGTGGCCCGGTCACCTTCGACCCGGCCATCGCGATGCACTGAAAGGTCCGGCGCGGAAAAGGCCTCGGGCAGGTCTTCAGGAGTAAAGCCTAGGGCTGAAATCACCATGTCGGCGGACACATCAAATGTCTTGCCGGGTTCGGGTTCAGGCGAGCGGCGGCCGGACGCGTCCGGTGCGCCCAGGCGCATGCCCTGGACACGGACAGCCTGGATGTCGTCCCCCTTGGTCAGCACGGCCAGCGGCGAGGCCAGCCATTCAAAGACCACGCCTTCTTCCTCGGCATGTTTCACTTCCCGGGCCGAGCCCGGCATGTTCTCGCGGTCACGGCGATAGAGGCAGGTGACCGATTTGGCGCCCTGGCGCACGGCCGTGCGGACACAGTCCATCGCAGTGTCGCCACCGCCGATCACCACCACATGCTTGCCGGCGGCATCCAGCGCCGTGTCATTCGCCACGGCATCGCCCAGATCATCCCGATTGGACCGGGTAAGATAGTCCAGCGCCGGGATGACGCCGTTTCCGGCCCCCGGACAGGTCAGCTGACGCGCGGCATAGACGCCCGTTGCCAGAAGAATGGCCTGGTGCTCGGCACGCAACTCATCAAGCGTCGCGTCCCGGCCCACTTCAAAGCCCAGCTTGAAAACGACACCGCCCTCAGTCAGGCGGTCGAGACGGCGCTGGACCACGGACTTGTCCAGCTTGAAACCGGGAATACCGTACATCAACAGCCCGCCGGCGCGGTCGGAACGCTCATAGACAGTGACGTCGAAACCGGCTTCGCGCAGGCGCTCGGCAGCGGCCAGGCCAGCCGGACCGGACCCGACAATGCCGACGCTCGCGCCGCGCGGCGCGCCCGGCCGGATCGGCTCGACCCAGCCCTCCTGCCAGGCCGTATCCGTGATGTACTGCTCCACCGAGCCGATGGTGACGGCGCCGTGCTTGGACTGTTCGATCACGCAAGAGCCTTCGCACAGCCGGTCCTGCGGACAGATCCGCCCGCAGATCTCCGGCATGGTCGAGGTCGCTGCCGAGGTCTCATAGGCCTCTTTCAGACGCCCCTCTCCGGCCAGCATCAGCCAGTCGGGGATATTGTTCTGCAAGGGACAGCCGGTCTGGCAGAACGGAATGCCGCACTGCGAACACCGGGACGCCTGATCCTTCGCCTTGGCCGGATTGAACGGGCGATAAATCTCCCGGAAGTCCTGCCGGCGTTCGCCCTCCGGGCGTTTTTCAGGATAGGCCTGGTCGATGTCCACAAATCTCAGCAATCCGATACCTCCTCGCTCGCGAACCCGGCAATCGAGCACAGTCTTCGCAATTGCACAAGACGGTGGAATTGCGACGAATTGGCACTTTTTACCCAAAACCGCTTTGTTGGCGAACGCTTTTGCCGACGTGAGCGGTAACTGCAATTCATTGGCGAGATTTTTTTCCAATGCGCAGTTAGCACCCTTGGCGCAACGCAACACGATCATCCCACCCCTTGCGCGCCCGGCAGTGATCTGTCCCCGATTTGCGGCCCGCCTTGAACGAATTGCCAACAGCGTCGGCAATTCCGGGAAAGACCTCCCTCACGGCAATTTGTGCCAATGTGCATGAACATGAAGGCAGGCCGATGGGAATCCCGCAAAGGCGCTGCTAGGCTTGACCCGACCGGCCCTGTTGAGGCCTGAAAATGTCTTCTGCAGAAGGACGCCAAAGCGTTGGACGTCACGCCCCGGACCCAACCCGCCCGGCCGCTCGTCGACCGGTTCGGCCGCACGATCAGCTATCTGCGCCTGTCGGTGACGGATCGCTGTGACCTGCGCTGCGTCTATTGCATGGCCAAACGCCCGGAATTCCTGCCCAAATCGCAACTCCTGACGCTGGAGGAGCTCTCCGCGATCGGCGAGCGCTTCATCGAGCGCGGGGTCCGCAAGATCCGGATCACGGGCGGCGAGCCCCTGGTCCGGCGCGATGTCATGACCCTGATCGAAGGCTTGGGCCGCCATATCGGCACCGCGCTGGACGAGTTGACCGTGACCACCAATGCCACCCGGCTGGCGCAATACGCTCCCCGTCTGGCGGCGGCGGGCGTCGCCCGCATCAATGTCTCGCTCGATACGCTGGATCCGGGCCGCTATTTCAGCCTGACCCGCGGCGGCAATCTGCGGACCACGCTGGACGGCATCGCGGCGGCGCGCGAGGCCGGTCTGAAAATCAAGATCAATGCCGTCGCCCTCAAGGGCGAGAACGAGGCCGAATTGCCGGACCTCATTGCCTGGGCTCATGACCAGGGCCATGACGTGACCCTGATCGAAGTGATGCCCATCGGGGATGTCGGCGCCGACCGCTCGGGCCAGTTCCTGCCGCTGAGCGTGGTGCGCGAAAACCTGGCCCGGCGCTGGACGCTGACCGTCCTGCCGGACCGCACGGGCGGTCCGGCGCGCTATGTGCGGGTGGAAGAGACCGGCGGCCGGCTGGGCTTCATCACGCCGCTGACCTCGAATTTCTGCGCCGGCTGCAATCGCGTCCGCCTGACCTGTACCGGCCAGCTCTATGCCTGCCTGGGTGATGAGGGGGCCGTCGATCTGCGCGCCGCCTGGCGCGAACAGGGCCCGGCCGGTCTCGATGCGGCGCTGGACCTGGCGATGGACGGCAAGCCGGAACGGCATGATTTTGACGTTTCGCCCGGCGCCGCTCCTGCCGTCGGGCGCCACATGGCCATTACCGGAGGCTGATCATGACCGTGACCCTGCGCTTCGTGGCGGCCCTGCGCGACCGCATGGGCGAGGCCGAGCGCCGCATCACACTGCCGGACACCATCACCGACAGCGACAGCCTGGTCGCCCATCTTCGCGAACAGGACAGCGCAGCCGAAGCGCTCGCCCACCCCTCGGTCCGCCTCATTCTCAATGATATGATCACGCCCCGCCCCTGCCCCCTGAAGGACGGGGACACGCTCGCCTTCTGCCCGCCCTTCACCGGAGGCTGACATGACCCGCCTCACCGTCGACATCCTGCATGACGCCCTCGACCCGGCCGCTGAACTGGCCGCCCTGTCCGGTCATGATCCGTCGGCCGGCGGCGTGGCCAGCTTTGTCGGCCAGGTCCGCGCGGAAGCCGGGCTCGTTGCGCTGGAGCTGGAACATTATCCCGGTGTCACCGAGGCCGCCCTCACCCGCATCGCCGAAACCGCGGCGCAGCGCTGGCTGCTGACGGCGGCAGTGATCCGTCACCGTGTCGGGCGCATGGCCGTGGGGGAACCGATTGTCTTTGTCGGCGCCAGCGCCCCGCACCGCCGCGAATCCCTGGCGGCCGTCGGCTTCATGATCGACCTGCTCAAGACCGAGGCGCCGTTCTGGAAACGGGTCCACACCGAAGATGGCGCACACTGGGTCGAGGCGGTTGAAACCGATCGCAAGGCCGCCGATTTCTGGATGGACCAGATCGCCAGCGAGGATGCCTGATGCGTGCTGAAACTGCCCTGGGCTTTGCCGTCATGACCGTGTCAGACACGCGCGACGGCAAGACCGACAAGACCGGCCCCTGGCTGCGCGAACAGATCCATGCGGCCGGCCATCACGTCGTCGACCATGCCATCACGCGCGACGACATCGCCTCCATCCGCGCCCAGTGCCAGGCCTGGATCGGGGACCCGCGCATCCGCGCCATCATCACCACCGGCGGCACGGGCCTGACCGGCCGCGACGTCACACCGGAAGCCGTCCGCCCCCTGTTCGACAAGGAAATCGACGGGTTCTCCGCCGTCTTCCACATGATCAGTTTCCAGTCCGTCGGCGTCTCCACCCTGCAATCGCGCGCCCTCGCCGGCATTGCCGGCGGCACCTATCTCTTCGCCATTCCCGGCTCGACGGGCGCTGTTCGCGACGCCTGGGAGAAAGTGCTGGTGCACGAGTTTGATCCCGACCACAAACCCTGCAACCTGGTCCAGATCGTCCCCCGCCTCGAGGAGCACAAGGCATGAGCGGCCTGACCCACCAGGACGCAGACGGCCGGGTCCGCATGGTCGATGTCGGCGACAAGCCGGTCACCCGGCGCACCGCTGTCGCCTCGGCCCGGATCGAGATGAACGAGGCCGCCTTCATCGCCATCCGCGATGGTGCCGGCCCCAAGGGCGATGCGCTCAAGACTGCAGAGCTCGCCGGAATCATGGCCGCCAAGCGCACCTCGGACCTGATCCCGCTGTGCCACCCTCTGCCCCTGACCAAGGCAAAAGTCGCCATCGAAGCGGCTGAGACCGGCGTGTTCACGATCCGCGCAGAGGTCCAGACCGACGGCAAGACCGGCGTCGAAATGGAGGCCCTGACAGCAGCGTCGATCGCCGCACTGACGCTTTATGACATGGCCAAGGCGCTGGACAAGGCGATGCGGATCAGCGCCATCCAGCTGGAAACCAAACAGGGCGGCCAGTCCGGCGATTACGTCCGGAGTGGCGCGTGATCTCGCTGGATGAAGGTCTGGCGCGGATTGCGCAGACGATTGACGCCCTGCCGCCGGAACCCTGCCCCGTCACCCGGTGCGCGGACCGCATCCTGCGTGAACCCGCCATCGCGCTTCTGACCCAGCCGCCTGCGGACGTCTCGGCCATGGATGGCTATGCGGTGCGCGCCACCGACCTCGACCCGGCCGGCACCAGCCTGTCCCTGCAGGGCGAGTCGGCCGCCGGCCATCCGTTCAGCGGCGCGCTCCAGCCCGGTTGTGCCGTGCGGATTTCCACCGGCGCCGCCGTGCCGACGGGTGCCGACCAGATCGTGATCCAGGAAAATTGCGAGCGCGAAGCAGACCAGATCCACACCCGCCAGGCCTGCGACCCCGGCGCCCACATCCGGCGGGCGGGCCAGGACTTCTATTCCGGGCAAATACTCATAGACGCAGGAACCCGGCTCTCGCCCGAAGCCGTTTCCCTGGCCGCAGCCGCCGGTCTCGCCACACTCAGCGTCGCCCCGCAGCTGCGGGTCGGCATCCTGGCCACCGGCGATGAACTGGTCGAGCCGGGCGAAACCCCGGGGCCCGGCCAGATCATCAATTCCATCAGCCCTGGCCTCGCGGCCCTGGTCGCCCGGTGGGGCGGCGAGCCGGTCTATCTGGGCATTGCCCGCGATGACCCGACGGACATCGCGACCCGCCTCGACCGGGCCACAGAGCTGGATCTCCTGGTCACCATCGGTGGCGCGTCTGTCGGCGATCATGATCATTTACGATCGGTCTTCACCCAGCGGCAGGGGCAGCTGGTGTTCGAGAAACTCGCCGTCAAGCCGGGCAAGCCCACCTGGTTCGGACTGTTGGGCGCACTGCCCGTCATCGGCCTGCCCGGAAATCCGGTCTCCGCGCTCGTGATGGCCCGCCTCGTCCTGCGTCCGGCGCTGGACCGGCTTCAGGGCCATGCCCACGCGACGGTGTTCCAGACGGCGACCCTGGACGGTGCCATCGCGGCGAACGGTCCGCGGGAGACCTTCCACCGGGCGGTCTGGTCGGCCGGGCTCATCCGGGCCCTGCCACGGCAGGACTCCTCGCTGCTCACCGCGCTGACCGGTGCCAACGCCCTGCTGCGGCAAAAAGCGGAAGCGCCTGCGGCCTCGCACGGCGACACGGTGGAATTTCTGCTGCTGGACTGAGCACACCCGTGTGAGGTGACAGGCATTTTCCGCTTCGCTAGCGTGACCTGACTGAAGGGGTCAGGAGACAATTCGCATGAAAACCGGACTAGTCTGGCGGTCAGCCGCCATTGCGCTCAGCCTTGCCATCACGCCCGCCGCCCTCGCTCAGGACTGGGCATCCGAAACGGAAGGGCTGGAGCGCCGGGACGGCTTCGTGCCGCTGCTTGTCGACGAGGCGGACGGCCGCATCCTGGCCGAGCTGAGTGCCGGCGATGACGGCTCGCTGGGCCGGATGATCTACACGGCGCGCCTGACCTCCGGTCTCGGGTCCAATCCGGTCGGGCTTGACCGGGGCCTGGGCACCAGTTCGCAGATCCTG
Organism: uncultured Maricaulis sp.; assembly: GCA_965242785.1. Classification (GTDB taxonomy): domain Bacteria; phylum Pseudomonadota; class Alphaproteobacteria; order Caulobacterales; family Maricaulaceae; genus Maricaulis. The sequence continues at coordinate 1,017,839 of CBDETA010000004.1, read as the reverse complement.
CGCTTCTTCCGCGTCAATGACCGCGTCTTTGCCGAGTTCGAGAATACCGGCTACCGCGCCGTCGGGGCCGATGCCGACGAGGCGCGGGCGACCTGGCAATCCTTTGCGCGCTCGGTGATCTGGAGCACGGACATCCTCGCCGAGGAAGAGGGCCGGGTGCTGATCGATCTCTCCGGCTTCCTCACCCGCGATCCGATCGGGACGGCCGACCAGTTGTCGGACGCCAATCAGGGCAGTTTCTCGGTCGACCAAGCCCGCAGCGCCCCGCTGACGGAAGCCGCCTGGGCCTTCCCGGAGAATGTCGAGATCGACGCGCTCTTGACCCTGCAATCCTCCAATCCGGGCTCGGAAGTCCGCGCGGTCACGCCCGATCCGGAAGCGGTGACGCTGACGGTCCACCATTCCTTCGTGGCCCTGCCCGCAGACGGCTATGAAATCCGCGAGGCGGACGCGCGTTCCGGCAGTTTCAGTGTCGACTTCTACGACATGGCCACGCCGCTCAGCGAACCCGTGCGCCGCAGCTATGCCGTGCGGCACCGGCTGGAACGGGTCGATCCGGGCGCCGAGAGCGGACCGGTGGTCGAACCCATCATCTATTATCTCGATCGCGGCACGCCGCCGCTCATCCGCGATGCCCTGATCGAAGGCGGAAACTGGTGGGCCCAGGCCTTTGAGGCCGCCGGCTATGAGAACGCCTTCCGCGTCGAGGTCCTGCCCGAAGGCGTGCATCCGCTCGATGTCCGCTACAACATCATCCAGTGGGTGCATCGCCAGACCCGCGGCTGGTCCTATGGCGCCTCGGTGATCGATCCGCGCACGGGCGAGATCATCAAGGGTCATGTCATCCTGGGCAGCCAGCGCGTGCGCCAGGACCGGATGATCTTCGAAGGCCTGTTGGGCGTCGATGGCACCGGTTCCGGATCGTCCTCGGACCCGCTGGAACTCGCCCTCGCCCGGATCCGCCAACTGTCGGCACACGAGATCGGTCACACGCTGGGCATCGCGCACAATTTCGCCGCCAGCGTCTCCGACCGCGCATCGGTGATGGATTACCCGGCCCCGCTGGTCACTATGAACGGTGCCGCCATCGACACCTCCCACGCCTATGACCGTGATATCGGCGAGTGGGACCAGGTCGCGATCCGCTGGCTCTATGGTGAGTTCGGCGAGGGCGCAGTTGAACAGGCGGCCCTGGACGCGGTGCTGGACCAGCGTGACGCCGACGGCCTGCTCTACATTACCGACCGTCATGCCCGCGGCAATAACAGCGCCCATCCGCTGGCCAATCTCTGGGACAATGGCGCTGACCCGGTCGCCATGCTGGACGAGACCATGGCCGTACGCGCCGCAGCACTGGACCGTTTTGGCACCCACACCCTGGCAGCCGGCCGTCCGCTGAGCGATCTGCGCGACGTCTTCTCGCCGCTCTATCTCTACCATCGCTACCAGGTCGAGGCTGTCGGAAAGTATATTGGCGGCGTGGTCTTCGACTATGAGCGTAACGGCGTGGACGCCCGCGGTCTGGCAACGGTTCCGGCGCAGGATCAGCGCCGGGCGCTCGCCTCGCTTGCTGCCACCCTGAACCCGGCCGCCCTGGATATTTCCGACGCCACACTGGCGCTGATGTCCCCGGCGCCCTTCTCCGACTATGACGCAGCAGCCACGCGGGAATTATTCGAATCTCCCGCCTACCCGGCCTTCAGCCGGACGGCGGCGGCCGGTGCAGCCGCCCGGATCACGCTGGAAGCCACGCTCGCGCCGGCCCGGCTGGCCCGGCTGGCCGATCAGTCGGCCCGTGACGCCAATCATCTCTCACCGGGCGAGGTCTTCGACACGCTTGAAGCCGCCTTGTTCAACGCCCCCAGGAATGAGGCCGAGCGCCTGCGACCGGTTCGAGAAACGGTTCAGATCGAATATGCCGAACAGCTGATGAGCCTGGCTGCCAGTGCCTCGCCGGCCGTGGCATCGCTGGCCCGGCAACGCCTTGAGGCCCTGTCCGCAGACCTGCCCTCGCGCCGGGATCGCAGCGCCGCGGCGGCGCACCGCCTCTGGCTGGCCCGCAGTATCGCTGCCGGTCTCGAGCGCATCGACGCCGGGGAGACGCCCGAGATTGCCGATACGCCGGTACCGCCGGGCAGCCCGATCGGGGCCGACAGTTGCTGGCATTGTGACAGCGCCAGCCTGCTCGGCTTCGGTCGATGAGGGGCGCACCGCTGGCGGCGGCCGGCCTTGTCGCCCTGGCGGCGTGCAGCGCCCCGCCCGACCCGACCACGGGCATTGCGCTGGTGGAACAGGAGAGCGGGGTCACGTCCGGTCTGCGCGGACTGGCGGTCGTTGATGCCCGGACCGCCTGGATCGGAGCCCCGGAAGGCCAGGTCCTGCGTACCGTCGATGGCGGGGCAAACTGGCAGGTGCTGGATGTCGCCCTGGCCGAAGGGACCGACCTGCGCTCGGCGCACGGTTTCTCGGCAGACCACGCCCTGTTTGCCACCGCCGGCCAGCCTTCGCGGATCATCGAGACCCGGGATGGCGGCGCCAGTTTTCAGACCGTCTGGCAGGATCCGACCGGCCAGGCCTTCATCGACAGCCTGACCTTCTGGGACGATCGCCACGGCCTGGCCTTCTCCGATCCGGTGGAGGGTGAATTCCTGATTCTGCTCACACAGGACGGTGGCGCCAACTGGACGGCCAGTACCGGAACGCCGGAGCCCCTGGAGGGCGAAGCCGGTTTTGCCGCATCGGACACCTCCATCGCGGTATCGCCCCAGGGCTGCGCCTGGATCGGAACCGGGGGCGCGGCAACAGCCCGCGTCCTGCGCTCCTGCAATTGGGGCGTCGACTGGCAGGCGGTCGAAACGCCCATGGCCGCCGGCAGTGGCGGAGCCGGCGTGTTCTCGGTGGTCTGGACGGGCGACCGGGTGGTCGCCACTGGAGGCGACTACCAACAGCCCGATGCGCGGACGGGCACTGTGTCCTGGTCGCGTGATGGCGGGGGCAGCTGGCAGACGGCCCTGGAGCCACCGGGCGGCTACCGATCGGCCATTGCGGTGCTGCCCATCGACCCGCCGGCGCTGGTCGCAACCGGGCCCAATGGCAGCGACATCTCCCGTAATGGCGCGGAAATCTGGGTGCCCTGGCCGGAGCTTGCCGGCCACAATGCCATCGCCTTCGCCCCGGACGGGTCGGCCGGATGGGCCGTCGGCGGCGAGGGCCGCATCACCCGCATCGAACTGCCTTGAGGCGCGGCAATTCTGCAATCTCACGGCAGTCCGCTTCGCGGACGCCTCCGATGGGGCGGCCTGACCTGCCGACGCGCGGTCGCGCTTGCGAACCCTGCGGGTTCGATCTTGGTTCGTCTGACTCCAGCCCAAAAAGAAAACCGGGCCTGGTAGAACCAGGCCCGGTTTCATGGGCATATCCGGCAAACAGGGGATGCCGGATCAATGCCGGCGTCAGCCGCCGAAGGACTGCGAGATCGTGGCAAAGAAGCCGTCATCGCCGCCATTGCTGGCCTTGAAGTAGCGCACATCCCAGCCGATGTTCTCGAACACCGTGCCGGAAATGCCGACCTGGTAGTCTTCATAATCGGCCGCCGGCAGGTCGTCGAAGGTGCTGGAGCCGATACGGGCGTCCAGCGTCACCAGGCCCAGCTCGATGGCGGCGCCGGTGGAGACATACCAGCCCGGTCCGATCTCGCCGTAGAATTCCGGCGAGTAGGCCACGTCGATGTCCCAGGCAACAGGACCGAAGGACCGGCTGAGATCACCATAGACCTCGACGAAATTCTGCCCGTCCGGGCTGTCGGGATAAGCGTAATAGATCACGCCCGTATCGAATCCGAAGCCCCCAGCTTCCCAGCCATAGCCGGCATACAGGTCCAGCTCCATGGTGGTGTCGTCGGAGAAGTCGACGCTGGAACCCCAGACACCGGCATAGAGGCCGCTTTCAGACGCCACGTCGAAACCGCCGGAGATCGCCGGACCATTGTCGGTCTGGGAGATGCCGCGGAACACATAGTTGGTCGTGAGGGCAACATTGCCCTCGATGGATTGGGCCATGGCCGGGGCGCTGAGGGCACCGAAGGCGATGGCAAGGGTCAACAGTTTGGCTTTCATCACTCACTCCTCGTTTGATGTCATTGCCTTCGCACGACCGGTTCAGTCCGGTCTGCTCAGGCGTCTCCCGGTCGGTCTCGAGCGCAGCTCACCCGCTGCACGCAATCGGACCGGTGGGTGTTTCAGTCCCCGGCTTGGGCTGGGCATGGACTTGCGCGTCCAGCCGGGTGTTTGGGTTGACGTTTGGGGTTTGTCTGGACCGGCCCCGGGTTGGCCGGCCGGCATGTCGGCGGTTTGCGCCTCGATGCCGGCCGTCATCCCCGCTATTCGGCCGGGGCCGACGTCTTTCCCGGGTCGATGGCCGCGAAGATCGATCCGGCCGGATGACCCAGCTCGGACAGGTCACCGCCCACGACTTCCGCATCCGGCGAGAGGCGGACACCCAGGGTGATCTTCAGGATCAGCCACACCACGAAGGAGGCACCGAACACGAAGGCCCCGATGGCACCCACGCCGACCGCCTGGCCGAAGAAGGTGGCGTCGGAATTCGTCAGCGGAACCGCCATCGTGCCCCAGATGCCGGCGAACAGGTGAACCGGGATGGCACCGACGACATCGTCGATCCGGACCGCTTCCAGCAGCTTGGCGCCGAAGGTTGCAATCACGGCACCGACGGCACCGATGGCAATGGCTTCCAGGATGGTCGGCGTCAGCGGCTCGGCCGTGATCGAGACCAGACCGGCCAGGGCGCCGTTCAGGCAGTAGGCCAAGTTCGCCTTGCCACCACCCAGCAGCATGGACAGCAGGTAGGCCACGACCACACCCGATGCCGCCGCCATGTTGGTATTGGCAAAGATCTGCGAGATCGCGACCGCGTCGGCAGCCGAACCCATGGCCAGCTGCGATGCGCCGTTAAAGCCGAACCAGCCGAACCACAGGATGAACGTACCCAGCGTGGCCAGGGGCAGCGAGGACGGCACCATCGGCGTGGCGTTCGGGCCAAAGCGTCCCGAGCGTGCACCGATCAGGATGGCACCGGCCAGAGCCGCCCAGCCACCGGTGGAGTGCACCAGGGTGGAACCGGCAAAGTCAGAGAAGCCGAACTGGGCATCCAGCCAACCTCCGCCCCATTCCCAGGAGCCCTGGATCGGGTAGATCACGGCGGTCAGAACCACCACGAAAAGGAAGAAGGAGCCCAGCTTGACGCGCTCGGCGACGGTGCCGGACACGATCGACGCAGCCGTGGCCACGAAGACCATCTGGAAGAACCAGTCGGACGCGGCCGCATAGCCCGTTTCCAGGGAGATGGTTTCATCACTGGCCAGTTCCGACGGCCCCCAGATCGCGGGCAGGCCGAAATAGGGCGTCTCGCCGCCATACATGACCTGATAGCCCACCAGGTAGAACATCAGGCCGGCGATCGAGTAGAGCGCAATATTCTTCAGGCAGATCGCGGCTGCGTGCTTGGTGCGCACGAAACCCACTTCCAGCATCGCAAAACCGGCGGCCATCAGCATCACCAGGAAGCCACCGATGAGGAAAAGCAGTGTGTTGAAAACGAAGGCTGTCTCTTCGGACACCTCGGCCGAGGCCGGTCCGGCGACAAGCGCTCCCGCTGCAAGCGCGGTCAGCGCACCCCCCAAAACCTTGTATCGCATGTTTGTCGTGCCAATCATTGGGATCCCCCGCTCTGGCAACTCGTCCCTTGAAAACCACCCACGGGCTTGCCGCACCGTTGGCCAGGCCCCTTGCAATGGGGGCCCAGGTTTCGTTCGAAAGGATCGGGGATTGCGCACGAAACGTGCACATGAGTGCGGATTGGAAAACCCGACTACCACCACCTGATCCGCATCACCCCGCGGTGATGACGGACCCAATCATTGCGCTCTGCGTCCGGCCGCATGGCTGCGACTCTTGATTTGACGATCTTATGACAATCCATGCTGCACTGCAACATTATTGTTGATTGCCATGAATGCAGAAAGCATTTCGCGTCCAAACGGCCTTCGGCCGCCATAAACGCAATTTACTTCCACTCTGAGGAAAAGAGCTGGCGCCGTACGCTCGCCAGCAGTTCAATCCACAGAGTCGCGACATGATCGGATGCCGCGAGGAGATTTGCTGCAAGCGCGCAAATTTTGGTCAACCGGATTTCTGCAATTTTATTGCTCTCCGGTCGCCCTGCCCGGAAATGAGACAGGCTGCTCGGATTCCGGGCAAGCTGATGCGGGATTCAGTTTGGCGGCCCCGCCGGCCCGTCCGGCCGGGTGAGGATGAAGCTCGCCGCCGCCAGCATCACCACACCCTGGACCAGCACCAGACGCAGGTCGAGGCGCAGGACGAGGCTCAGCGTCAGGGCGGCCATCATAACCAGAACCGCCAGCCATTTCGCACGCCGGTCAATCGCGCCATGCCTTTGCCAGTTGCGGATCAGGGGCCCGAACTGCCTGTGTGCCAGCAGCCAGTCATGCAGCCGTTTCGAGCTGCGCGCGAAGGCATAGGCCGCCAGCAGGAGGAAGGGCGTGGTCGGCAGGAGCGGCAGCACGGCACCGGCCGCGGCAAGCGCAACACACAAACACCCGAAACCCATCCACAGCGCACGCCTGACCATGCCGCATCCTATCGCCGGAAATTCCGATTCGGGGAGACATTCCGCGCCGACAGCCACTCCACCGAAAGAACGATTATTGCTTCGCACCCCACTGGCAGCCAGCCTTGTGCAGAATTTTTGCAAGAAGGGGGTTGCAATCATTCCGAAGTACGGTCACGCTGCAGCGCAACAGTTAACGAAACCATTGTTTGGACAGCCCGTCATGTCGACGACAGCGATCACCCAGCCGGTCTCCCCGGCCGCCGCCTCGGAAGGCGCGCGGGTGCTCGGTTTTGGCCTGCTCCTCCTCGTACTTGTACTTATTATCACCTCCATAACGGGAGTGGCGTACGCGCCTGCCAACTAGGGACCCAAACCCCAGGCAGACACGAAAAACCCCGCTCCCGGCACCCGGAGCGGGGTTTTTCGTGTGTGTCGCACGGAAAGCTCGATGACCGATACACGCAAAAAAATTTCAGACGCGATCACGCACGGACCGGCTCGGGCCGCCGCACGCGCCATGTTGCGCGCGACCGGCATGGACGACGCCGATTTCGACAAGCCGATGATCGGCGTCATCAACACCTGGACCACGGTGACCCCGTGCAACATGCACCTGGCCGACCTGGCCGAGCCCGTGCGCGAAGCCGTACGCGAGGCCGGCGGTCATCCGGTGGACTTCAACACGGTCGTCGTTTCCGACGGCATCTCCATGGGGTCGGAAGGCATGCGCGCCTCGCTGATCTCGCGTGAGGTGATTGCCGATTCCATCGAGCTGGCGACGCGCGGCCATTGCCTGGACGGCGTTGTCATCCTGGTCGGCTGCGACAAGACCATCCCCGCCGCGGCCATGGCCCTGGCGCGCATGGATGTGCCCGGCTGCATCCTCTATGGCGGCACGATCATGCCCGGCCGCCTGGGCGAGAAGGACCTGTCCATCCAGGACGTGTTCGAGGCCGTCGGTGCCCATGCTGCCGGAACGCTGGACGATGCCGGCCTGAAGGCGGTCGAGAAGGCCGCCTGCCCCGGCGCCGGTGCCTGTGGCGGCCAGTTCACCGCCAACACGATGGCGACCATCCTGTCGGTCATGGGTTTCTCGCCCATGGGCGTCAATGACATCCCCGCGCCGCACCCGGACAAGCCCGCCGCCGCCGCGCGCTGCGGCCGCCTGGCCGTCGAGCTGGCGAAATCCGACACCCGGCCGAGGCAGTTTGTCAGCCCTGCGTCCCTCCGCAATGCGGCGATCGCTGCCTCGGCCTCGGGTGGCTCCACCAATGCGATCCTGCACCTGGCGGCGATCGCGGCGGAGGCCGGCCAGCCCTTCTCCATCGACATTTTCGACGAGATCTCGGCTTCCGCGCCGGTGATCACCGACCTCAAGCCGGGCGGACGCTTCCTGGCCCACCACATGTTCCTGGCCGGCGGCACGCGCCTGTTTGCCCAGCGCCTGGTCGAGGCCGGCCTGCTGGCCGACACACCCACCGTCACCGGGCGCAGCCTGTTCGAGGAAGCCGCCGAGGCGGTGGAGTCCCCCAATCAGCGCGTCATCAAGACCGTCGCCGATCCGGTCAAGCCGGATGGCGGTTTCCGCATCCTCTACGGCGATCTGGCCAGCGAGGGCGGCGTGCTGAAACTGTCCGGCCATTCGCGCACCGAATTTGTCGGCCCGGCCCGCGTCTTCGAGAGCGAGGAAGCCGCCTTCGCCGAGATCGAGGCCAACCGGATCAAGGCCGGCGATGTCGTCATCATCCGCAATGAAGGCCCCAAGGGCGGCCCCGGCATGCGTGAGATGCTGGGCGTCACGGCGGCCCTGGTCGGCCAAGGCCTGTCCGAGGATGTCGCCCTGATCACCGATGGCCGCTTCTCCGGCGCCTCGAAAGGCTTCGTCATCGGCCATGTCAGCCCGGAAGCCGCCGCTGGCGGTGCCATCGGCCTGGTCGAGGAAGGCGACATCATCCGCATCGATGTTGCCGGCCGCCGGATCGATGTCGAGGCCGACCTGGCCGCGCGCCGTCGCGACAGGGTCCGCCCGGAACCCAAATCCATCGGCGGCGTGTTCGCCAAATATGCCGCGCTGGTCTCTTCGGCCGCCCGCGGCGCCGTCACCATTCCCGCCTCCGCCCAACCGGCGGCGGCCTCATCCACACCCACGAATACCGAGACATCCAAGCAGGAGATCAACGCATGACCGCGTCCACCCCGGCCCCCAAACGAGCGGCCTTCGAGGTCGATACGACCCAGTTCAAATCGAAGCCCATCGCGGTCATCGGCTATGGCAGCCAGGGCCGTGCCCACGCGATGAACATGAAGGACTCCGGCTGCGACGTCATCGTCGGCGTCCGTCCTGGCGGTGCCGGCGAGAAGAAGGCCAAGGCCGACGGGCTGAAGACGGCGACGCCGGAAGAGGCCGCCAAGGCGGCCCATGTCATCGCCATCCTGACCCCGGACATGACCCACGAGGCCGTGTTCCGCGACATGGTCGCGCCCAATCTGGACAAGGGCGACACCGTCCTGTTCGCGCACGGTTTCTCGGTGCATTTCGGTCGCGTGAACCCGCCGGCCGAGACCAATGTCATCCTGGTTGCCCCCAAGGGACCGGGCGATCTGGTCCGCCGCGAGTTCGAGATCGGCCGCGGCGTGCCCTGCCTGTTCGCCATCCACCAGGATGCCGACGGCCAGGCCCGCCAGATGGCGCTGAGCTATACCGCCTCCATCGGCGGTGCCACGGCCGGCGTGATCGAAACGACCTTCGCCGAGGAAACCGAGACCGACCTCTTCGGCGAACAGGCCGTGCTGTGCGGCGGGGCGACCGAGCTGGTGATGGCCGGCTACGAGACCCTGGTCGAGGCCGGCTACCAGCCGGAAGTGGCCTATTTCGAATGCCTGCACGAGCTCAAGCTGATCGTCGACCTTCTGTACGAGGGCGGCATGGCGAAGATGCACGAATTCATCTCCGAGACCGCCATCTACGGCGATCTGCGCTCCGGTCCGCGCGTCATCAATGACGAGACCCGGGCCCGCATGCGCGAGGTGCTGAAGGACATCCAGGACGGCACCTTTGCCCGCGACTGGATCACCGAGAACCAGGCCGGAAAGCCGCAATACCAGGCCCTGCTGCGCAAGGATCTGGAACATCCGATCGAAAAAACCGGCGCCGCCCTGCGCGCCGACATGCCGTGGCTGCAGCCCGGCGCGAACACGCACTAGAGGCTGCCAAGAGATGACCGCCCTGCCCGCGACCACCGAAGCCCCGACCGGCGCCCCCACGCCGTCGCCGAAACCCAGACAAACGGGTGCGCACGCTGTCGTGCGCACGCTCGAAGCCCTGGGTGTCGAGCGGGTATTCGGCTATCCGGGCGGGGCGATCATGCCCGTCTATGACGCGCTGACCGGCTCGTCCCTCAAACACATCCTGGTGCGCCATGAACAGGCTGCGGCCTTTGCCGCGGACGCCCAGGCGCGCCTGACCGGCAAGGCCGGTGTCTGCCTGGCCACGTCCGGTCCCGGCGCCACCAACCTTTTGACCGGCATCGCCAATGCCTACATGGACTCGGTCCCCATGATCATCCTGACGGGCCAGGTCCCGTCGGGGCTGATGGGCACCGACGCCTTCCAGGAAGTCGATGTCTTCGGCATGTCCATGCCGGTCGTGAAACACTCCATCATCATCCGCGATCCCATGCGCATCCCGGAGCTGATGGCCGAAGCCTTCCAGATCGCCGAGAGCGGCCGCCCCGGCCCGGTCCTGATCGATCTGCCGAAGGATGTCCTACAAGCCGAGGCGTACCCCACCTTACCCCCAGTGCCTCGGTCCACAGCAGGGCCGTCCCGTGCCGAACAAGCCGATATCGATGCGGCGGCGGCCCTGCTGTCTCAATCAAATCGCCCCGTTCTCTATATCGGCGGCGGCGTTGCCCTGGGCCAGGCGGTCGAGGCGGTGCGCGATTTCATGACGCGGACCGGCATTCCCGCCGTGGCCACGCTGAAGGGTCTGGGCTGTGCCGATCCGGATGCTGACCTGTTCCTGGGCATGCTGGGCATGCATGGCGGACGCGCGGCCAATGTGGCCGTGGATGAAAGCGATTTGCTGATCTGCTGCGGCGCGCGTTTTGATGACCGAGCCACCGGCCGGCTGGACAGTTTCGCCAAGGGTGCCCGCATCATCCACATGGATGCCGATGGCGCCGAGATCGGCAAGCTGCGCGCCGCCGACGTCGCCCTGCATGGCAATATCGCCGATGCCCTGGCCCGTCTGGATCCCGGCTATCTGGACATCGAGCCGTGGCGCGACGTGTCCCGCGAGCGCAAGGCGCGCCATGCCTTCCGCTATGATGCACCGGGCAATGGTGTCTATGCACCGGCCATGCTGAAGCAATTGTCTGAAGCTGCAGGCGATGATTTCGTCGCCGCCTGCGATGTCGGCCAGCACCAGATGTGGGTGGCCCAGCACTGCCGCTTTGCCCGTCCCGAAGCGCACCTGACCTCTGCCGGTCTGGGCGCCATGGGCTATGGCCTGCCGGCCGGCATCGGCGCGGCGATGGAACGCCCGGACAGTAAGGTCGTCACCATCACCGGCGATGGCTCGATCATGATGAATATCCAGGAGCTGGCGACCGCGCGCCGCTATGGCGTGCCGATCCGCATCCTGCTGCTGGACAATGCCTCGCTGGGCCTGGTGCGCCAGTGGCAGGAATACTTCTTCGACCAGAATTTCTCCGAGATCGATCTCTACGACAATCCGGACTTTGCCGAGGTCGCGCACGCCTTCGGCATCGAAGCCTTCACGGTCCATTCGCGCGACGAGGTACCCGCCGCGATCGACCGTCTGCTGAACGCCCGCGGCCCGATCCTGGCGCATGTGCTGATCGACCCCCGGGAGAATGTCTGGCCGCTGGTGCCGCCAGGCGCATCCAATGCCGACATGATGGAGGACTGAGACATGTTCGACACCCTACGCGTGGAACTCGCTGAAGCCGAAGGCGCCCTGATGCGGCTTATCGGGCTCGTGGAACGTCGCGGCTTCACCATCAAGGCGATGGACAAGGCCGAGGCCGCTGACGGCCACGCCACCGTGACGATGCACCTGGCCCCGCGCGACGGCGTGCGCAGCCTGGATGTGCTGATCCGCCAGATCAGCCGGCTGCTGGACGTGCGCGCCGTGTTCACCCCCGAAATGGCCGCGGCCGCCCAGGCCGCCCATGCCTCACACCGATGGAGACAGGCATGTCCGCCCCGAAACTGACCGCTGTTGAGACCCCGCAGCCCGAACGGCTGCGCATATTCGACACCACGCTGCGCGATGGTGAGCAGGCCCCCGGCTTCTCGATGACACCGTCGGAAAAGCTGGAAATGGCGCACCTCCTGGCCGCCGTCCGGGTCGACACGATCGAGGCCGGCTTTGCCGCCGCCTCGCCCGGTGACACCCAGGCCATCCGCCGCATTGCCGAGGAAGTGCGGGGCCCGACGATCTGCTCGTTGGCCCGCGCCAATGAAAAGGACATCGACGCCGCCGCCTACGCCCTGGAACCGGCCAAGCGCAAGCGTCTGCACGTCTTCCTGGCGACCAGCCCGATCCACCGCGAAGCCAAGCTGAAAATGTCGCGTCGCGAAGTGATCGCCGCGATCGAACGCACGCTGGAGCATGCCCGCGGCGCGTTTGACGAGATCGAGTTTTCCGCCGAGGACGCCCTGCGCACCGAGCCGGAATTCCTGGTCGAGGCCCTCAGCTGCGCCGCCGCGCATGGCGCCGACGTGCTGAACGTGCCGGACACGGTGGGCTATTCCGAGCCGGACGAGATCTACCGCGTCTTCAAGATGCTGACCGAACAGGTCACGCGTCCCGAGCACGTGATCTTCTCGGCCCATTGCCACAATGATCTGGGACTGGCCGTCGCCAATTCGCTGGCCGCCGTGAAGGCCGGTGCCCGCCAGGTCGAGTGTGCGCTCAATGGCATCGGTGAGCGGGCCGGCAATTGCTCGATGGAAGAAATCGTCATGGCCCTGCAGGTGCGGGCCGACATCTTCCCGGCCATCAGCCATGCCGATACCACCCATATCTGGCCGGCCAGCCAGCGCCTGTCGCGCATCACCGGTGCCGCCGTGGCGCCGAACAAGGCAATCGTCGGCAAGAATGCCTTCGCGCACGAGGCCGGCATCCACCAGCACGGCATGCTGGCCGACCGCCGCACCTACGAGATCATGACCCCGGAAAGCGTGGGCGCTCCGGGCTCGTCCCTGGTTCTGGGCAAGCATTCGGGCAAGCACGCCCTGTCCCAGCGCCTGGCCAAGCTGGGCTATACGCCCTCTGCCGAGGAGTTGAGCCGGATCTTTGCCCAGTTCAAGGCTGCCGCCGACGAACATGGCGAGATCAATGATGCCGATCTGGTTGCAATCATGGAGGGCTATTCCGCCTCCGGATCGCAATGGACGGTGTTGCGCACCGAACTGCGCACGACCGCCGGCCGGCAGCCGAAACAGTTTGCCCGTGTCGAGCTGGAACACCCCACGCGCGGCCGCATGTCGGACATTGCCTCGGGCGAAGGCCCCGTCGCGGCCGCCTTCGCAGCGGTCGAACGGATCACCGGCTATCAGGCCGACGTGATCAGCCTGGAAACCCGCCTGCGCATGCACGAGAACGTCCGCGAATTTGTCGCCGACATCGAGGTCGAGATCGACGGGCGGCGCTTCTCCGGCCGGGCCCGCGGTCCCGACATCGTCACGGCGGCGATAGACGCCCTTCTCTTCACCCTCGATCGCGGCGAGGCCAAGGCCAAAGCCGAGTCCCAGCACACCCAAGCGGCTCAAGCCGTCTGATCAGGATCCAAACATCATGGCTATCACCGAAACCGATTTCATCTGGCGCAATGGCGAACTCATCGACTGGCATGAGGCCCAGACCCATGTCCTCAGCCACGCCCTGCATTACGGCACCTCCGTTTTCGAGGGCATCCGCTGCTACAACACGCCGTCCGGACCCGTGATCTTCCGCCTGTCGGACCACATCCGGCGCCTGTTCGACAGCGCCCGCGTCTATCACATGCCCATCCCCTACACCCAGGAAGAGGTGGAGGCGGCCTGCCGCATGGTGATCCGGTCCAACCACCTCAAGGACGCCTATATCCGTCCCATCGCCTTCTTCGGCTATGGCGGCATCGGTGTCCTGCCCGGCAAGGCAACCCCGGTCGACGTCAATATCGCGGCCTTCCCCTGGGGGGCCTATCTGGGCGAGGACGCGCTGGCCAAGGGCGTGAATTGCTGCATCTCCTCCTGGAACCGGGCCGCACCGAACACGATACCGACCGGCGCCAAGGCAGGCGGCAATTACCTCTCCTCCGTGCTGATCAGCCACGAGGCCCATTCGCGCGGCTATGACGAGGGCATCGGTCTGGACGTCAACGGGCTGGTCTCCGAAGGCGCGGGCGAGAACATTTTCGTCGTCCATGACGGCATCATCCGCACCCCGCCGACCTCGGCCTCCATCCTCTCCGGCCTGACCCGCGATGCGGTGATCAAGCTGGCCGAAGCGGAAGGCTATGACGTGCGCGAGCAGACCCTGTCGCGCGAGAGCCTCTATGTCGCCGACGAGATCTTCTTCACCGGCACCGCGGCCGAGATCACGCCGGTTCGCTCGGTCGACGACCATGTCGTGCGCTGCGGCGGTCGCGGTCCGATTGCCGAGAAGATGCAGGAGCGCTTCTTCGGCCTGTTCTCCGGCGAGACCCAGGACCGTTGGGGCTGGCTGCAGCCCGTCCACGACAATCCGATGGAGGTCCAGCATGTCGCCTGAAAAGCCGGCGAGTGACCGGCCGCGCTCGCTGTTCGAGAAGCTGTGGGACGCACACCAGGTCAAGGCCGAGACGGCGGACACGCCGGCCATGCTCTATATCGACCTGCACCTGGTGCACGAGGTCACCTCACCCCAGGCCTTCGCCGTGCTCGACGAGCGCGGCCTGAAGGTCCGGCGGCCCGACCGCACCCTGGCGACGATTGACCACTCGACCCCGACGCTCGACTTCGCGCCGGGCGAGGTTCCGCCCTATGCCACCGAGGCCGCCCGCAAACAGGTCGAGACCCTGCACGCCAACACCGCCCGGCACGGCATCCAGCTGCATGGCTGGGACAGCCCGCATCGCGGCGTCGTCCACGTCATCGGTCCGGAAATCGGCGCCACCCAGCCGGGCATGACCATTGTCTGCGGCGACAGCCACACGGCGACGCACGGCGCCTTCGGTGCTCTGGCCTTCGGTATCGGCACCACCGAAGTCGGCCATGTCCTCGCCACGCAATGCCTGCTCCAGCGCAAGCCGAAATCCATGCGCATCATCCTGGACGGGCAAGCGCAACCCGGCGTGTCGGCCAAGGACCTGATCCTCGCCGTGATCGCCGAGATCGGCGTCGATGGCGGCACGGGCTGCGTGATCGAATATGCCGGCTCCGCCATCGAGGCGCTGGACATGGAAGGCCGCATGACCGTCTGCAACATGTCGATCGAGGCCGGCGCCCGCGCCGGCATGATCGCCGCCGACGAAAAGACCTTCGCCTGGCTCAAGGGACGCGAGCGGGTTCCCTCCGGGGCTGACTGGGACCGGGCTGTGGACCGCTGGTCGGACTTCCGCAGCGATGACGGCGCGCAGTTCGACAGCGAGTTCTATATCGACGCCTCGAAGATCCGGCCGATGATCACCTGGGGCACCGCCCCGGACACCGGCATCGCCGTTGACGCGCCGGTGCCGCAGGCCCGGTCGGCTTCGCATCAGCGCGCCCTGGATTACATGAAGTTTTCAGCCGGCATGCCGGTTTCTGGCGCTCGCGTGGACCAGGTTTTCATCGGCTCCTGCACCAATTCGCGCATCACCGACCTGCGCGAAGCCGCCGCCATCATGAGCGGCCGCAGGATCGCCGACGGCGTCCGGGCCCTGATCGTGCCAGGCTCCGTGGCCGTGCGCAAACAGGCCGAAGCGGAAGGCCTGGACCGGATCTTCATCGCCGCCGGCGCCGAATGGCGCCAGCCGGGCTGTTCGATGTGCATCGCCATGAATGGCGACAAGGGCGAGCCGGGCCAGCTGATCGTCTCGACTTCGAATCGCAATTTCGAAGGCCGCCAGGGCCCCGGCGCCCGCACCATCCTGGCCAGTCCGGCCACTGCGGCGGCCGCCGCCATTGCCGGCCATGTCATTGATCCGGCGACATTGACGGAGCCCGCCCATGCCTGAGCGCTTTGAAAACCTGACCAGCCGGACCTTTGTCATCGACCAGGAAGACATCGACACCGACCAGATCATTCCGGCCCGTTTCCTGACCACCACGACACGGGATGGTCTGGGCAGACTGGCCTTCCACGACTGGCGCTATGACGGCGAAGGCAAGCCGCTGGAAACGGTCTCGCTGAACGCGCTTGATACCGCGACACACCGGGTTCTCGTTGCCGGGCGCAATTTCGGCTGCGGTTCTTCACGCGAACATGCGCCCTGGGCCCTGCATGATTTCGGCTTCCGTGCGGTGATTTCGTCTGAAATTGCGGACATTTTTCGCTCCAATGCCGCCAAGAACGGCCTGGTGCCCATCATCGCGCCACCGGATGCCCACCAATGGCTGCTGGAACATCCCGACGTCGAAGTGGACATCGATCTCGCCAACCAGCGGGTCGATCTCGGCAATGGCCCCAGTTTCTCCTTTGATATCGAACCCTTCGCCAAGCATTGCCTGATGGAAGGCACCGACCCGCTCGGCTTCCTGGCATCCCATGCCGACGCGATCGACGCTTTCGAGGCCCAACACGCATGACCTATCGAATCGTTCTCCTGCCCGGCGACGGCATCGGCCCGGAAATCACCCAGGTCGCGCGGGCGGTGCTGGAACACACCGCATCCCTGTCCGGATTTTCCCTGCAATTCGAGAGCTTTGCCTTCGGCGGCGCCTCGATCGACCGCTATGGCGAGCCGCTGACCGACGAGACGCTGACCGCCTGCCGGAAGGCCGACGCCGTCTTTCTGGGGGCTGTGGGCGGACCCAAATGGGATCATGCCCCGTCGCGTCCGGAAGCCGGCCTCCTGGCCCTGCGCAAGGCACTGGGAGTCTACGCCAATCTGCGCCCGGCCAGCGTTCACCCGGCCCTCGCCGGCAAATCGCCCTTGCGTCCGGACCTGGTCGCCGGCACCGATCTTCTGATCGTGCGCGAGCTGACCGGCGGCATCTATTTCGGTGAACGCGAGCGCAGCGCGGACTCAGCGTCTGACAAATGCACCTATTCCCGCGCCGAGATCGAGCGTGTCGCCCGGGTGGCTTTCGAACAGGCGCGTCTGCGTCGCGGCAAGCTGACCTCGGTCGACAAGGCCAACGTCCTGGAAACAAGCCGGCTTTGGCGTTCGGTAGTGTCAGAGATGGGCGCCCGCGACTATCCGGACATCGAGCTGGACCACATGTATGTCGATGCCGCGGCGATGCATCTGCTGCGGGCGCCGGCGAGTTTTGATGTGGTGGTCACGGAGAACATGTTCGGTGACATTCTGTCGGACGAAGCGTCCATGCTGCCGGGCTCGATCGGTCTTCTGGGGTCGGCCTCGCTGGGCGATGCCAGGCCGGGCCTGTTCGAGCCGATCCACGGCTCGGCTCCGGACATTGCCGGACAGGACAAGGCCAACCCGTTCGGCGCCATCGAAGCGGCGGCACAACTGCTGGAATCGCTTGGAGAAATCGAGGCGGCACGGCGGGTCCGGGCGGCGGTCGATGCCATGCACGAGGCCGGCGAATGGACCGGCGATCTGGGCGGTTCGCTGACCTGTTCCCAGGCCGGGGTGAAGCTGGTCGAGCGGCTGGAACGCCAGGCGGTGGCGGCCTAGTCGGCCGCCATTCCGTTCGCGTCCATCCAGCGCAGGACCAGGTCCGGCCAGGCCGCGACGGGCAGACCGGATGTGAAGCGGATGCCAAAACCGTGTCCGCCATCGGCAAAAATGTGCATCGCAATCGGTACGCCCAGCGCGAAAAAGGCGTCGTAGACGTCCAAGGCATTGGGGACCGGCACCGAAAGATCATTGCTGGCATGCAGGATGAAGATCGGTGGCGCGTCGCTGCGTGCCGCCTCGGCGATGTCGTAGACAGCGAGTGTTTCGGCATCCGGTTCGGGACCGACAAGCCGGTCACGGGAACCTTCATGCACGGCCGGGCCTGACAGGCGGGTCACCGGATAGACCAGGACCGAGACCTCCGGCCGGGCCGAAAGCGTGTCGGCTGCGTCGCGGGGTGCATAGACCGGCGCATCGAAACGGGTAGTCAGTGATCCGGCGACATGGCCGCCCGCGGAAAATCCGATCACGCCGACGCGGCCAGGATCGAGGCCGTAATCTTCGGCCCCGGCGCGGATCAAGCGCATGGCGCGCTGGGCGTCCTGGAGCGGCACGTCGCGGCCATTGTCGTGGCCCTCATGCGGCAGGCGGTAGACGAGGACGAAGACGGTGACGCCGTCCTCGTTGAAACGTTCCGCACTTTCAAAGCCTTCCTTGTCCAGCACGACGCGCTGATAGCCGCCGCCGGGGATCATCAGCATGGCGGCGCCGGTGGGGGTCTCCGGTTCGAAGACGAGAAGGCGGGGGCGGGTGATGCCGGCGACGAAACGGTCGCGGATGATGTCGGGCGTTTCGCTGCGCTCGACGATCTGTTCCTCGAGCGTGTCCATGATGGCGTCGGAGCCGGGCGGAACGCCTTGCCACAAAAGGATTTCCGCGTCCGGTTCGCGGTGTTGGGCTAGGGCGGGCGCGGTGATCGACAGCAGGGCCACAAGGCCGATCCAGAGACGCATTCTATCCTCCCAGGTCGCACTGACCGCGATAGACGAGGGTGCGGAAGTGCACCTCACCCGAACCGGCGGCGTAAATTGCCGGACGCAGACTGAGAAAATCGTAGGCCGTGTTGTGATGATAGCCGGACACTTCCATCTGCACGTCGAACTTCTGCCAATGCGTGCCGTCGAGGCTGAAATGCGCGGTCACGAGATGCCGGTTGTTTTCCAGCCGCAGCCACAAGCGCCGCGTTCCGGGCGGAATGTCACCGCGACGCCGTTCCTCGCCATAGCGGTGCATGATCAGACCATCATCATCGAAGCCGAGACCGGCATAGAGACGGTCATTGTAGAAGAGAAGCAGGCCGCCGCGCGCGCCTGTGTCGCGTTCGATCTCGACTTCGAGCTGATAACGGAGGTCCCCGGCCACAAAGCAGAGCGGGCTGCAGTCGCGGGGCTGCTCGCCGCGGCCGGCGAGGTGGAGCCGACCATCCGCGATCCGCACGCGTGCGTATTCGTCTTCGCCGGGTCTGAAGAAGGCCCAGTGTGATCGCAAGGACGAGCCGGAGAAATCATCACTGAGCGAAAACCCGTGGGGCAGCGGCGTGCCCCCGGCGGGCATCGCGATGGGCGCGGACAAGTCGGCGCCCGGAGCCTCGAACCAGCCATCCTCGCGCCAGCGCACCGGTTCCAGCAGGCATTGCCGGCCCAAGGTCCAGAAATCCTTCTCATAGCCGTGCGAGATCAGATACCAGTCGCCTGCCTGTGGCCCCTCGATCAGGGTTGCATGGCCACGCGACCACCAGGCCTCCTCACGGGACCAGGTGCGCACCTGGGGATTGTTCGGCGCATGTTCCCAAGGCCCGTGAATCGAGCGCGAACGGGCCGCAATCACCATGTGGCCGGTCGGCGGACCGGCGGTGCCGCCGATGGCGGTGAGCATGTAGAACCAGTCGCCCCGGCGCAGCATTTTCGGGCCTTCCGGGCAGAAGCATTCCACATCCCAGTCTTCAGGATAGCGCCAAGGGTCGTAGACATGTTCCACCGGGCTGTCGACGGAGAGGCCGTCATCGCTGAGGCGAACGCGATCGCCGTTGGACAGGAAGAGATAGCGCTTGCCGTCCTCGCCGACGATATGGCCGGGATCGATGTGTTCGGTCAGCCCCAGATCGACCGGTTCGCTCCACGGCCCGGCAGGATGATCGGCATGGATGACATAGATGGACCGGTAGCTGTCCGTTCGCGCCGGGATGTAGATGTAGTAGCGACCCTCATGCCGGATCAGGTCCGGCGCCCAGACCGAGCCGATGGGCGTGAACAGGGCCGGCGCCAGGGGCTGCCAGTTCACCAGGTCCTGCGATTGCCAGATCACCAGCCCGGGATAGGCGTCGAAGGAGGAGAAGGTGAGATAATAGGCGTCGCCATCCTTGATGATCGAGGGATCCGGATGGTCTCCGGCCAGGATCGGATTGAGAAACGTCCCGTCACCCCGGTCCGCCTGGCGCTGCCCGTCCGGACCGCGTCCCCACAGCCCGCAGGCGGCAGCGGGAACCACCCCGTCGCCGGTCGGGCGGCCATTGCTGCAACCGGCCACCAAGCCCTGCCCCGCCAGGGCCAGGCCCAGGGCCATCGCATCCCGTCGTGTCGTGCCCATCATCTGCACCTCACAAAAAGGGCCCGGTCGGAGATCCGGCCGGGCCCAGTTTTTTCTCGGAGGGTGTCCGATCAGAAGGTCGCGCGAACACCGAAGAGGTATTCCGTACCCGTGTGGTGATAGACCGTCGGCAGACCGCCGGCATCATACAGCTGGACCTCGAACTGGTCGGTCAGGTTGATCGCCTCGAAGGTGAGATCAACCACATCATTGACGCGGTAGGACGAGGCAAAGTCGAGATTGAAGCTCGAATCCACGCCCCGCTCGTTGCGGCCGTTGCCACTGGCATTACGGGTCACATAGGCGTCGCGATAGGCCGCCGAGATGCGGGCCGACAGACGATCATCTTCATAATAGATGGTCGCATTGTAGGCGTTCGGCGAGAAGCCGATGATCTCATCGCTGTCGACATAGGTGTAGTTGCCCTGGAAGCCGAAATTGTGGAACGGCTCCGGCAGGAAGGTGAAGGGCTGTTGATAGGCCACTTCAAAACCCTGGATCGAGGCATCGCCACCGTTTGACACCTGGCTGATTTCCACCAGCGGATCGCCACCAGCCTGGATCAGGTTGTACAGCGGGCTGGACGCCGGCGGCAGGCTGGCCGGAAGGCCGGACTGGCTGTAGGGCACTTCCACGGACTGGGAGCTGGTGAAGAAGCTGTCCACATCCTTGTAGAAGATCGAGATCGCGAACAGGGCTTCATCGTCGAAATACCACTCGAACGACGCGTCATAGGTGGTCGCCCGGTAGGGATCGAGGCCCGGATTGCCCGCATTGTAGCGGAAGGGCGGGCCATTGAAGCTGTCCAGCGAACCGCCCGGCGTGAGATTGCCCAGCGACGGGCGCGCCATCACCTTGGCGGCACCGAAGCGCACGACAATTTCGTCGGTGAAATCGAAGGCCAGGTTCAGCGACGGCAGCGTGTCTTCATAGCTGCGCTCGACCGTCACGGCCGTGCCGCTCACCAGGCCGGTCGCCGTGGTGGTGGTTTCGACATAGCGCACGCCGATATCACCGCGCACCGGAACCGAACCGAGCTGGGTCTGGAAGTCAGCCTGGATGAAGCCACCCAGATCTTCTTCGGAGACCGAACGCTGGTTGCCGGCCTGAACGCTGCCCGGGATCGAATAGATGCCGACGGCAGCGGCTGCAGCCGGGATGTTCGGGACCAGCCAAGCGGTGTCATTGCCGGACGGCATGCCGAGGCCACTGCCAAAACCGGTCAGGACCATGGACAGGCCGGACGAGATCGGCAGGCCATTGGCGCCGACCGGGCAGGACACACCCGGGAGGTTACACACCACGGAGCCATTGGTGTTCTCGCGACGCACTTCCGTGGTCTCGAAGTCGTATTGCTTGAAGTTCACGCCACCGGACAGCGTCCAGGTGTCATTGGCATCGAACTCGAGGCTGGCCGAGAAGGTGTCAAAGCTGTTCGTCACCGATTGCGGACGATCCCGGATTTCGGTGAAGGCGAACTGGCTGGCATCGGTTACGTCCAGCGAGCCGAAGTCGATGGCCGGCGTGTTGAGATTGTTCCGGAAATCATACGAGTAGCCGGTCACCACCGCCGTGGCGTCGAACAGGATGGTCGTCTGAACCGGGTTGTCGAACTCGGACGTCACGGTCCCGGCCAGGAACTGGCCACGCAGGCGGTCCGTGAAGTCGTGCTCGATATCCAGCGTGAACTGGGTGAACTCCGTCGACAACTCGTCATAGCGACCTTCCGAGCGGATCGGATGGGTGCCATTGGCGTGCGGGTAGACGGTAAACGTGCCCGAGTCGATGATGTTGAGGCCGCTGTCGACCGTAAAGCTGTTGACGTCGAACAGGTTCTGCTGGCTGCGCATGAACACTTCGAGGAAGTTTTCCGTGCGCGTGGCGTCAAAGTTCGAGTAGAGCGCGTCCAGCGAAACCGTGGTGCGGTCGCCCGGACGGAATTGCAGGCCACCGGTGATGCCCAGGCGCTCCTGCTCGTTGGTGAGACGGCCGTAACGCGGAATGCGCGGATGGTAGACCAGAGAGCTGGAGTTGATGCTGGCGCAGTCCGGGCCGGCCGGGCAGGCGACACCATTGACCGAGCGGAAATTGCCATCATCCCAGCGCACGGTCGAGAAGCCTTCCTCGATGATCGTACGGTCGGTGTAGGCGATGGACAGGTTGGCACCGAAGGTCTCGTCTTCATTGACCCAGGACACCAGGCCGGCAACGCGCGGGCTGGTTTCCTCGGACAGGCTGTTATAGCCCATCTGGCCAGAGACGGCGGCGGTGAGACCCGCACCATAGTCGAACGGGCGTGCCGTCCGCAGATCAACGGTCGCACCGAGGGACCCTTCATCCATCGAGGCGGACGTGGTCTTGGTGACAACGATCTGGTTGAACAGGTCGGAAGCAAACGTGTTGAAGTCGAAGCCGCGGCCACGGTTGGAACCGCCCGATGCATCCGACCCGCCGGTCGTCGACAGGGCTTCCATGCCGTTGATGCGAACCCGGGTAAAGTCGGCGCCCAGACCGCGAACGGTGATCTGGCGGCCTTCGCCGGCAACGCGGTCAATCGAGATGCCCGGGATGCGCTGGATGGATTCAGCCAGGTTGAGATCCGGGAATGCAGCGATGTCCTCGGCCACGATCGCATCGACCACACCGTTTGACGTGCGCTTCACATCGAGGGCTTGTGCCAGCGACTGACGGAAGCCCGTCACCGTGATCACGTCATTCTCGGCGTCTTGTGCCTGTGCGGCGCTGCCCAGAACCGTCCCCAACGTCAGGCTCGCCATCGCGCAGCCCGCCAGAAGACGCAGTTTGCCTGTCGGCGACTTGTAGAAACTCATAATGTCCTCCCCGCATGCGGCCGATTTTCGGTCCGCGTGTCTGTTCCGATCCGTGCCTGGCAGCGCGTGTCCGGTTATGACACCGGTAGCATTTTTGTATCCGATGATCCATCCCCTCCCGGCGAGGATCAACATCTACGAGTCTGCCAACTTGGATGACGGCGATGCTGCATAAAAATGACACCGGTAGCAATCGCTTTTTGATTTTTTTCATGCTGCACCGCAACAACACACAATCGGAGGCGGTCAGCGGTCCCTTGACCCGAAGGGGGTGAAACCGACTAGTCTTTGCCCGACGCTGCGGGGAGCCGGGACAGTTGCGCTACATATTGATCACGCTTGTATTTTTGCTTCATGGCGCGGCCTTGGCCCAAATCCCACCCGATCCGGGCGCCTGCATTGGCGCGGGAGAGGCCGGCGGCCGTTATCACGCCTTCGCGGAGCAGCTGGTCGAGGCCTTGCCTGAAAGCGAATTCTGCGTCGAGGCCTCACAAGGCAGTCGCGACAACTTGCAGGCCCTGAGGGCCGGGACCATAGATTTCGCCCTCGCCCAGAGCGATCTCGCACACCATCAGTATTTCGGTGATCACGGGCTGGCCTCCTTCCGCGATTTCTCGACCGTGGCGGCGCTGTTTCCCGAATACGTCCAGGTATTTGTCCGGCGGGGACCGGACAGTGCGAACCTGCTGGGCGATCTGCGGGGCCGTACCGTCAATATCGGCAGTCCGGGTTCGGGCGGCTATCTCAATGCCCGGGACGTGATGCGCGCGGCCGGCCTGCATGAAGGCATCGACTACAGCCCGGCCGCCCTGTCGATGCAATCGGCCTTTACGGCTCTGGAGGAGGGGCGGATCGATGCGATGATCGTGACAGCCGCCGCCGACATCGCCTTCAATGCGGACAGCCTGACGCGACTGGCCCTGCCGCCCTCTTTGATCGCCGACCTGGCGGCTCGCAATCCCTATTATGAATCCGGTTTGATGCAGGTGGGGCCGCGCGAGCAGGCGGCCCTCGCGGTGCGCGCCTTCCTGTTTGCCCGCAATGACGCTGACGCCGGTCAGGTCCGTTCGGTCCTGCAGGTGCTGCTGGAGGACTGGGACCAGCTGGAAACCCGCTTTCCCGGCATGCAGACGCCGGACAGCTTCCTGGGACGCGCCCCCCTGCCCTATCACCGCGCCGCCCGGGGTGTTTTGGTGGATTTCGGGCATGCCAGCCCCGAACCGGCCTACTGGCTGTGGATCACGCTGTGGGCGGCCCTTCTGGGCAGCAGTTTCATCGCCGTTACCTTCCAGACCACCTATGACCGCACCGGCGTGCGGCGGGAGCGCCGCGGACGCTATTCCGGCCTGCAGGCGGCGCTGGACTGGTGGGCCAAGCCCAGCCCTTGGTTCATCGGCATCAGCGTTTTCGCCCTGACCCTACTGATCGCGCTGCTGGCCCTGCGCTCGGCCGAGGCCATGCATGCGCGCACCTTCAATCTGGAAAACCCCTTTGCCGATCTCACCCTGTCGGAAGGCTTCATCTGGATGCTGACCTTTGTCGCCAGCGGCTTCACGGAGAATGACGCCTATCCGCTGAGCGTCCTGGGCCGGCTGCTGGTGGCGGTGCTGGCCTTCATCGGGGTCTCCGGCCCGATCGCCGCGATCATCGTCGTGGTCAATCTGTGGGGCCGCAAGCGCGCCGAATCGCTGGCCGGCCTGGCGGACACGAACTGGCAGGACCATGTGCTGGTCTGCGGCTGGAACGAGAATCTGGACGGTGTTGTCTATGCGCTGACCGGCAATGATGCCGAAGAGCGCAAACGGGTCTGCATCGTCGCCGATGCCGGTGATGCCTCGCCTCTGACGGATCACCGCTTCGACCAGTCGCGGGTCAGCTTTCGCCGCGGCGACAGCGCCGATCGCGACACGCTGGAGCGGGCCGGGGCACGCAAGGCCAGCCATGCCGTCATCCTGGCCGATTACGGTCGCCGCAAGTCGCAGAATATCGGCGCCGTGCTGACGGCAATGAATCTCAAACGGCTAAATCCGGACATCCGGATCTCGGCCGAGCTGGCCTTCAGCCAGAATGCGGACCACTTCTCGGCCTTCGGCTGTACCACGCTGATCACGCCCGACATTTTCGTCGCCAAGGCGGCGGCGTTGTCGACCATCCACCCCTTCATGATCGACTACCTGCTGGATGTGCTGACCTATGACGGCCATGACGAGCTCTACTCCATCGATTTCGAAGCCCTGTGCGCCCAGCGCGAGGCCGTTACCGAAGGCATGGATTGCGATGCGCTGGAGCGGGAATTGTGGAAGAGCGGCGCCAATCTGATCGGACTGGTGCAGGGCGATCTGCAGCGCGACGCGGTGTTTGATGCCGAGGTCATCGATGGCGGTCCGATCATCTCCTTCACCCGCCGGGCCGGCTATGCGCATCGCCCGTCCGCCAATGACCGGATCATCTACAGTGCCGGCCGACGCCAGGCGATCCGCCGCGATCACGGCCTTCAGGACGTGCTGGAAACCTCGGCCATCCCGCGGGCGAAATTCCGGCTGTCGCGGCCGGTCGGCCAGGCCATCCTGCTCTATGCCTCGAAAGTGCATCTGGAGCGGCTGGAGAATAATCTGCGCGCCTTCCACATCGATCCGCTGATCCATGCGGTGGCGATCGAGGACGTGCCCTTCCTGACGTCGGACCACCTGTCCCGGCTGTTGCCGGAGGATGTGGCCTTCGATCACGTAATCATCCTGGCCAATGCCTCGGCCAAGCGCCGGGCGGAGACCAGCGCCGATGTGCGTGCGGTGGATGCCGGAACGCTGCTCGCCACGAAGCTGATCCGCGAGCACGCCGCCGCGCGCGGTTGGGACTGCGAGATCATCACCGAAGTCCTGGCGCGCGAGGACCGCGAAGCGTTTCTGGGACCGAAGGCCCGCCAGCGTGCCGGTCAGGACACCGGGGACACCCGCACGGACGGGGCCGGCGCGACCATCGTCATTCCCAGCGCCACCCTGGTCGAGCGCTTCCTGGTCAAGGACGTGTTCGACGGCAATTCGACGCTCGATTTCCTGATCGCCGTCATGAACATGCGCGATGGAACGCACCTGTTCATGCATGAGGTGGAGGCCGGTGACCGGCTGATCGGCGAAGACTATGCCAGCCTGGTGCGAACCCGCATTCCCGGCCTGCATCTTGTCGGCTGGCTACCGGTCAGCAAGCGGGACGAGCTGCGCAACCGGGCGGGCGATTTCAACTTCCATTTCCGCACCTCCTTCGACAGCCGGATCGAGCAGAAAAGCATCCAGGAGGGCGACCTGCTGGTCTTCACCGCCTGTTTCAGGATCTGGGATGAAGGCGATCACGCCGAGACGCCGGATCAGCCCAGCACGCCGGTCTGATAGAGCCGGATCTTGATTCCGCCATGATCGACCGGGCGGCCGGGCTCCCTGAAGGGCAAGCGGGTTGCCCGGGCCAGGGCCGGATCGCTGGTCACCAGCGCCACGCGCCAGCCGCGGAACTGCCGCAGCATGTTGGCGCCGAAGGCGGCGTAGAGTGCCAGCATCGCCTTCTTGTTGCCGATCCTCGCGCCGTAGGGCGGGTTGAGGATCACCAGTCCCGGCGCTCCCGGCGGCGGCGACAGCGTGCGGGCATCGGCTTCGGCGAACTGCGTCCAGTCGGCAACGCCGGCGCGCTCGGCATTGGCGCGGCTGATGCGGATCGCGCCGGCATCACTGTCCGACCCGGTCAGGCTGGCTGACGGCACTGCGGGCATGGTCTCGGCCTTCAGGGCCGTCCAGGCGGACGTGTCGAATGTCTTGAGGTGCTCGAAGGCGAAGGCGCGCGAACGGCCCGGTGCCAGGCCGGCCGCCATCTCGGCCGCTTCGATGATGAACGTGCCCGATCCGCACATCGGATCAAGAAGGGGCTGCGTGCCGTCATGACCGCTGGCGCGCAGGAAGAGTGCCGCCAGGGTCTCGCGCATCGGCGCCTTGTTGACCTCGGCCTTGAAACCACGCCGGTGCAGGAGTTCGCCGGAGGTATCGACGCTCAGCGTGCAAACATTGTCATCAATGCGCACCCGCACTGTCACCGCAGCCTCGGCCGAGATCTCGACCCCCAGAACGTCGCGCAGGGCGGCCTCGACCCGCTGGGCGGCGGCGCCGGCGTGATAGATTTTCGACTTGCGGCAGCTGGCCTCGACCCTGACCGGCACATCCGGCCGCAGCCCCTCCGCCCAGGCGACCTTGTGGGCCCGCTTGTCCAGCTGGGAGAGATGCACGACGCGAAACCGGTCGATCCGGGCCAACACCCGGCTGGCCCCGCGCAGCCACAGATTGGCACGCCAGACATCCGCCCAGCCCCCGTCGAAGCACACACCGCCCGGCTCGGGCCGCAGACCGGTCCAGCCCAGATCCGACATCTCCCCGGCCAGGACGGTTTCCATGCCCGGGGGGACTGCGCAAAAGATTTCGAAGATACGGGTTTGGGTCATGCGCGCGGTTTAGCGGAGATTTTCTCGGGGCGCGACACGTGAGGACCGCAGGTCGCCCTGAGCCCGACTCCCGGACCCTTGTCGCGCCGATTCACGACCTCGCTCATGAGCGGGCAGACAACCGGTCGAATCCGACCTAGCTTCGTGTGATGACAGACTTGCCGAACACCCGCGCCATCTGGGGCGCCATGCGCGCACGCCAGAGTAGCGAGACAGCCCAGGCGGACGGATTCGCCGGAATGCTTTCCGCCTGCCTCGACCTCGGCCTGAATTGGATCGACCACGCCGACATCTATGATGATGGTGCCGTCGAGCGATTGCATGGTGAGGCCTTGGCGCTGTTGCCAGCATCCAGGCGCAGTGCGCTACGCGTCATCACCAAATGCGGTGTCCGCTTCCACAGCCCCCACCAACCGGGCGTGCGGCTGCATCACTACCGCTCCGATGCGGCCTTCGTGAAAAACCAGGCCGAGACGTCGCTGCGCCATCTGCAATGCGAGCGGATCGATCTCTATCTGCTGCACCGGCCCGACTATCTGATGCAGGCCGACGAAACCGCGCGCGCCCTGGAAGACCTGGTTGCCCAGGGCAAGATCGCCCGCTACGGCGTGTCCAACTTCTCCACCCACCAGGTCGAGACCCTGGCCGCTGCCTGTTCCGGGGCGCTGGCCGCCAACCAGATCGAGCTATCACCGCTTCACACCGCTCCCCTCGATGATGGCACGCTGGACCAGGCCCGGCGTCGGGGCATGGCCGCACTCGCCTGGTCTCCCCTGGGCGGAAGCCGCCTGTTCAGCCCGGCAACCGAAGCCGAACGTCGGACGGCCACCGTGCTGCAGCGCCTGGCCGGCGAGGCCGGTCTGGATGATCCCGGCATTGCGGCGCTGGCCTGGGTCGCCCGCACGGGCGCCATTCCGATCCTGGGCACATGCCGGATCGAACGCCTGAAAGCCCAGGTGGACGGCCTCGACAGGCTCGGCGCGATGGATGTGCAGGACTGGTATGAGGTGCTGGAGGCGGCCCGCGGTCACCGGGTCCCCTAGCAGACACTAGCGGTTCAGCGCCCGGCCGACGGTCGCCTTGATCTGCGCCAGGCGCTGCGGTGTCGCGGCGCCGAACAGGCCGCGCGCGGCGTCGGGCAGGTGCGCCATCGGGTCTTCCTCGTCCTGGAACAGATAGCGCTCGAACAACACTTTCCAGGCCTGGCGTTCCCGGGCCGGCATGTCGCGCAGGGTCAGCAGCCCGTGCAGCAGCGTCAGGAAGGGTGTCACCAGATGCGCCGGGCCCTCGCGCCACCACACATTCATCATCAGCCCGAAGGGATCCAGCGCCTCGACATAGTGGATGTGCAGGCTGGGCAGATAGAGCGCGTCACCTGGCTCCAGCACCACGGTCTGCGCATGCTTCACCGCCTCGGCATAGCGCGGAAACCGCGCCAGATCCGGTGCCTGCGGATCAACCAGGCTTACCGGTTGGCCGGCCAGGGTGAAGTCCAGCGGACCGATATAGAGGTTTTTCACCTGCTCGATCGGGAACAGAACGAAGCGCCGGCGGCCTGCGATCACGGCAGCAATATTCTGCGGCAGATCCCAGTGCGGGGCCGTGCGCGTACGATTGCCGATCCACAGCGAGGTCAACCGCTCCATGCCCGGGTCCAGCAGCGGCATGGCGTGCGTATCCGCCAGCGGCACCAGCGCATCGCGCACCGGTACCGCTCCAGCGTAAAGCGCATCCGGCGCAGCGGCATCCATGCGGTCTATCAGGGCGCCCAGCAGCTCACCGAGCCGCATCTCATCGACCGAGAAATTGAAGCTCTGCAGATCCTCGCCATAGAAAAACCGCGTGCCCTTCCCGTGCGCCAGGCGGAAGGGCCGCACCAGCGTGTCAGCAGCCTGCGCCTTCAACCGCGCCGCCACGGCTTCGGCCCCGTTCCGGCCTGCCTGGACCAACGGCCAGTCCGCCACCAGTCCGCGCATCACAGCGGGCGCGCCCAAGGGCTGGATCTCCGCCTCGAACCGGGCCCGGTCAACACCGGTCCATTCGCGGACCGGCTGCAGCCCCTCATACATGTCCTGGCCCATGGGAATGCCGCCTTCGCTGCCTCGTCAATCCGGCCGCCAGCCTAGCCCGCATCGGGGCCGAGCAGAAAGCGCACCGGATCATCCAGCCGCGCCCGCCAGCTTGCCTCGTTATGCGCAGCCCCGTCATAGCGGCGCACCACAAAGTCGGAGCCTTCGACCAGCCCCTGGGCCAGCAGCCAGTCCCGCACGGCCAGGTGGGTCGGCTCATAGCCGGCATCCAGCGTCAGCGTGCCATAGTCGAACCAGTAGCGCGTCCCCTCAGGCAGGCGCGCACCGGAAGCGATATCATCCAGGATGAAGGGCCGTTCCGGATCGACGGCTTCCGGCACTTCAAGCCCGGTGAAGTCGGCATGATTGCGCGCATTGAACGAAAAATGCGTCGACACGCAGCCGCAGGCGCCGAACACTTCCGGATGACTGCGCACCAAGTGGAAGGAAATCAGCCCGCCCATGGAAGACCCCATGGTAAAGGTGTGTTCCGGCCCGGTCAGGGTGCGAAACTGCGCATTCACCCGCGGCATCAGCTCCTCGACCAGGAAGGCCGCATAATCATCGCCCAGATCCCAGGGCGACAGCTCCCGAGACCGCAGCGCACCGCTCCAGATCCCGACCACGATGGCCGGACGGATCGCCCCGTCCTGCAGGCCGCGCACGATGGCCTCGTCCACGCCCCAGTCGACGCCGGTATTGGCAATGCGCGGGTCGAACAGGTTCTGCCCGTCATGCATATAGATCACGGGATAGTGCTGGTCGCCTGCCCCATAGCCCGGCGGCAGCCAGATCTCGACATGCCGGTCGGGGCCCAGATGCACCGAGGGCACATCCAGCCAGTAGACCAGCGTGCCTTCAACGCCAGAGCCCTCCCAGTCCTCGATGTAGTGACTTGTGGGCCGCTTCCAGTGATCGATGACGTGCTCGACCGTGGTGTCGGCGTCGACCCGGAGCTCGAAATTGCGCGGCACGCCACCGGCATTGTCCAGGCCTTCGCGGTCCCAGCTGCCCAGTGTCACCTTGTATTCCAGCGCCGTACCCGCCGGGACGTCCAGCGTGGTCCAGCGCTCGACGCCTTCGCCTTCCATCAGTCGACCATCGGCCGCCCAGGGGCCCAGCTCGGGCAGGTTGCCGGCGAGATAGACCGGACCGCTTTCCTCCGGCACCCGGACCCGCACGGTCACGGGGAAGGTCTGCGCCACCGCCTCGACATCCACCGCATCCGGCATTTCCGCGTCCGGCGAGCAAGCCGAAAGGCTCAGCAGCGCCACACAGGCCCAGCCCCCAAGGCGCATCGCCCTAATCCTCGATCGCGGCAAAGCGGATCGCCGTGCCGCCACCGGCGGCCAGTTCCAGCGTCAGCACATCCCCGACCGTCACATCGCGGTGTTCGATGATGACCGGATAGGGATCATCATGCCAGTGCGCGCCTTCACCATCGCGATAGATATCCGCCCGATAGCGCTGCCCCTCGGCCAGGAAATCCAGCGGCACGGTCAGCGTGCGCGCATGCTCGTCCGTCACTGCACCCAAGAACCAGTCCTGGCCGCCGCGCTCCTGCCGCGCCGTGACCACGAAATCCCCGACCTCGCCCTGCAGGGCGATGGAATTTTCCCAGTCTGTCGGCACATCACGGATGAACTGGAAGGCCTCCGGGTTCAGCGCGTAGTTCTCCGGCAGGTCGGCCGCCATCTGGATCGGGCTGTAGATCACCACATACAGCGCCAATTGCTTGGCCAGTGTGGTCTGCACCCGGTTGACGCTGTCGGGACCGTTGAAGGTCAGGTTGAAAATCCCCGGCGTGAAGTCCATCGGCCCGCCCAGCATGCGGGTGAAAGCCAGCATGGCGATGTGTTCCGGCGGATTGGGCGGCACGCCCCAGGCATTGAACTCCTGCCCCCGGGCACCCTCGCGCGAAATCCAGTTGGGATAGGTCCGACGCAGGCCGGTATCCTTGACCGGCTCGTGCGTGTTGATCGAGATGTGGTGCCGCGCCGCCGTCTCCAGCACGCGGATATGATGGTTCACCGCATACTGGCCGTAATGCCATTCGCGGCGCTCCTCGCCATGTTCATCGATCCGGATCAGATCACCCGCATCGGCGACATAGCCCGTCTTCACCTGGGTCACGCCCATCCGCTCATAGAGCGCGAAGGCGTCTTCCATCTGGGTTTCGTAGTTAGTGAGGTGCCCGGAGGTCTCGTGGTGGCCGATCAGGCGGACCCCCCGCTCGCGGCCATATTCGGCCACCGCCTCGATGTCGAAATCGGGATAGGTCTCGGTGAAGGAGAACAGGGCGCCATTGGAGAACCAGTCGCCATCCCAGCCGATATTCCAGCCTTCCACCAGCACGCCGTCAAACCCGTTCTCGGCGGCAAAGTCCATGTATTCCATCGTATTCTCGGTGGTCGCCCCATGGATCGGGCCCGACCCCCACGTCATCGTGCGGATATGCATGCCCCACCAGATGCCGACATATTTGCCCGGCTCGACCCAGGAGACATCGCCCAGAACATTGGGCTCGTTGAGGTTCAGGATCAGGTCGGAATTGATCAGGCCCACCGCCTCCTCAGCGACCTGGATCGTCCGCCAGGGCGTGATGAAATCTCCGTCCTTGTGCACGGCAATCCCGTCCGGTCCCGGCGCCAGCTCTGCCGTCAGCACGCCTTCGCGCTGCTGGTCCAGGCGCATGCCGGAATAATCCACCAGCGCTGCCTCGTGGATGGCCACATGCACGCCGCCATCGGGCAGGCGCGCCGTGAAGGGCGTATGCGCCGTCTCCACATCGATCAGCGGCGTGGTGCGGGTGATGTATTCATAGCGGTTATAGTCCGCCGCCTGCGTCCACCAGGCCGTCGCGTCCTGCGGCATGGCAAAGCTCGTCACCTCGTCGACGATCGAGCGGTGGGACCCATCGGGCACTTTCACCTCATAGCGAAAGCCCAGCCCCTCATTGAACACGCGCACACGGATATCAAAACCCGACTCCGGCGCATCGACATCGCGGAAGGCGACCAGCATTTCATTGTGGTGATCGCGCACCACACGGCGCTCGCCCCAGGGCAATTCCCAGGTGCCGTCATGGCTCGCAAAACTCTGCCCGGTCACTTCAAGATCGTGATCCAGATTGCCAGCGTCGGCAAAGCGCAGGCCCAGCATCGAGGTCGAGATCACATCGGCACCGTCATAGGTCACGCGGTAGCGCGGCAGACCGTTCTCGCTCCAGAACTCGGCCGCCAGGCGTCCATCCGGCGAGGCGACCGTCGCACGGCTCTCGGCCTGTACGGCTGCGGCTGGTTCGTCCTGCGCTTCCGCGCACGCCATCAGTGGCACAATGAGGGCAAGCGCAGGCCAGGCGGCGCGCCAGGCGCCAGCGGAAAAATTGAGCAAGGGAGCCTCCCGATCCTTGTTTTTCCGCATCATGCCCACAGTCTGCAAATTTTCGCAAACGCGTTCGCATCACGTTTGCTTGCAAGCGCGCCATCCGGCGGTGTACGCTCGCCATAACAAACAATATTGCGCGGGGAGGCGCACTGTCATGAAATCGCAAATCTCGACCTTTGCCCGGGTACTTATGGCCGGTTCCTGCCTCTTCGCCGCCAGCTGTGCGGGCGCCCAGGAAACGGTCGAGCCGGTCAGCATCTCCGCCCTGGCCGATCGCGATGCGCGCGACGAGATCATCTATTTCGTCATGCCCGACCGGTTCGAGAATGGTGACCCGTCCAATGATACCGGCGGCATTGAGGGCGGTCGGCTGGATCATGGCTTCGACCCCACCCATCGCGGCTTCTATCATGGCGGCGACCTCGCCGGCCTGACCCAGCGTCTGGACTATATCCAGGGCCTGGGCGCCACGGCGATCTGGCTCACCCCGATCTTCCAGAACCAGGCCGTCCAGGGCGACCCCGGCCAGGAAAGCTCGGCCTATCACGGCTATTGGATCACCGACTTCACCCGCCCCGATGCCCATATCGGCGAGCGCGAGGAGTTCCGCGCCTTCGTCGAGGCGGCCCATGCCCGCGGCATGCGCGTCTACATGGACATCATCACCAACCACACCGCGGATGTCATCGCCTACCGCGAGTGCCACGATCCGCAATCGGAACTCTATATCGACCCGCAAGGCCCCTGCCCCTATCGCTCCAAGGGTGAATACCCCTGGACCACGCGCGGCGATGCCTCGGGCGAGCCGATCAATGACGGCTTCCTGGGCGACGACCCGCAGAACCAGACCTCGGAGAATTTTGCCCGCCTGACCGATCCGAACTGGGCCTACACGCCCTATGTCCCGGACAGCGCTCCGGTCCTGCATCCGGAATGGCTCAACGATCTCACCCTCTACCACAATCGCGGCGAGAGCTTCTGGTATGGCGAAAGCTCGCTTTACGGCGACTTCTCGGGCCTGGATGACCTCAATACCGAACATCCGCGCGTGCTGGAGGGCATGATCGAGATCTACAAGGACTGGATCACCGAGTTCCGCGTCGACGGTTTCCGCATCGACACCGCCCGCCACGTCCAGCCGGAGTTCTGGCAGCGCTTCGGCACAGAAATGACCGCCCATGCGCACAGCCTGGGGATCGAGCACTTCCACATGTTCGGCGAGGTCTACATGTTCGATCCGGCCCAGCTTGCCCGCTACACCAATGAGGCCGCCCTGCCCGCCGTGCTCGACTTTGCCTTCCAGGGCGCCGCCCGCGGCTTCATCGTCGACGGCAATCCGGGCGAGGACCTGGAACACCTCTTCAACGCCGACAGCGCCTATGCCTCCGGTGCCCATGTCCTGCCCACCTTCCTGGGCAATCACGATATGGGCCGGCTCGGCGGCTTCCTGCGCGAGGCCCATCCGGACATGGCCGAGGACGAGATGCTGGCGCGCCTGCGCCTGGCCAATGCACTGATGTTCTTCTCGCGCGGCACGCCCACCATCTATTACGGCGACGAGCAGGGCTTCGTCTCCGACGGCCACGACCAGCAAGCCCGCGAGAACATGTTCGAAAGCCAGGTCGAGGAGTATAATGACAATGACCTGGTGGGCTCGGACCTGACGCCGGCGGACAATAATTTCGACACCACCCACCCGCTCTATCAGGCGATCGCGCAGATGGCCGGCATCCGCCAGTCCCACGCCGCCCTGCGCCGCGGGGTCCAGCGCATCCGCCATGCCGGGCACGAGGACAGCACGCTTGTCCTCAGCCGTTTCGACCCGGAAACCGGCGAGGAAATCGTCATCGCCTTCAATGCCGAGACTGAGGCCCGGACCTTCCACATCGCCGTCGACGGGCAGTCGGCCTCATGGGAAAGCCTCGCCGGCACCTGCACCCCGACCAGCCCCGCTCCTGCCAGCTACTCCCTGACCGTCCCGCCTCTGGACTTCGTGGTCTGCCGCGCTCCGCGGTAGCGCAAGGCGCTGAAGGCTGGAGGCTGAAGGCGCCCCCTCTCCCCCACCGGGGAGAGGGCCAGGGTGGGGGGCGCGCGGCAACGCCGCGCTGACAAAATCCCCAACCAGGACAAGACACCGCGTTCGGCAGGCGGCCACGGGCCGCAAGGCACGCGCACCGCGCCATTGATCCCTTGTCAGCCAGCGGGCCTCAGGGGTCCAACCGGGTCAAGGGTGCAACCGCGTAGCGGCGCCCCCGGCGCCCTTGACCCGGCTGACCCCCTGAGGCGAAATCCCGGCAAGAGATCAAGGCCCTCCTGCCGCGCAGCGCGCATCTCACCTCCAATTCTGGCCCGTCCTCAGCACCTCAAGCTCCCCGCACGCCAGCCCGACGGCCCTCGCCGGATTGTCCCACTCGGTCAACTCCGCCCCATGCGAGGATACGTCCCTTATACGCCTTATAAGGCGTATAAGGGACAGTGCGAACAGCCCAGAATGGCTCGTGTCTCAGGAGAGCTTCGCAAAATCAGCAAGTTGGCCGCGCTTCGCTTCATCGCCTGCAGCGACAATAACTCTCCTCGCCCACCCCGGACATTAAAACGCCGGCGGGATGCCCGCCGGCGCCTCTGTCTGAACCCTTCCTGCCGAGGTCTATTCCACCTCCGCCGGAATGATCTCGCCGCGTCCGGGGACCAGGAACAGGCTCAACACCGCGAGCGTCCAGGAGCCGGCTGCGATGAAGAAGGTCAGGATCGCCTGACCGCCCAGGAAGCTGGTCAGGATCGGGCCCATCACCCCGGCCACAACCATTTGCGGCAGCACGATGAAGAAATTGAAGATACCCATATAGATGCCCATCTTCTTGGCCGGCAGGGCATCCGACAGGATGGCGTAGGGCATGGTCAGGATCGAACCCCAGGCCATGCCGATACCCACCATCGAAACCAGCAGCAGCTGCGGGTCGGTGATGAAGTAGAAAGAGGCAAAGCCGAGCGCACCCGCGGCAAGGCTGATGCCGTGCGCCACCCGGCGATTGATCTTCGCCGAGATGACCACCAGCGCGATCGCCCACAGTGCCGATACGCCGTTATAGGTGGCAAACAGCCAGCCGACCCAGTTGGCCCCCTCATTATAGGCCAGCGATGTCGTATCCGTGCTGCCGTAATGGTGCGCGGTGATGGCCGGGGTCGCATAGACCCACATGATGAAGAGGGCAAACCAGGAGAAGAACTGCACCACGGCCAGGCGGCGCATCACCTTGGGCATGGCGACCAGGTCGCCGATGATGTGCGAGATGATCGTGCCGGTCGAGCCGCGCGCCTTCAGCGCCGCGTGCAGCAGGAAGAACACGCCCAGGCCGCCGGCCGTGGCCGTCAGCACATAGAGCTCCTGCGCCATGTCGAAACGGAAGATCGCAAAGGAGCCGAGCGCGGCCACCATTATCAGGCTGGCGCCATTGGCGAGGAAATAGGTCACCGAACGCGGCTTGATGACCTCCCGTTCCGCGCCCTCGCGAAAGACGCCGGGCGGCTCCTTGAACTGGGCCATCTGGGCCGGGGCGTATTCCTTGGAAAACAGGATGGTCCAGCCCACCGCCAGGAACAGGGCCACGCCGCCGATATAGAAGGAATATTTCACCGAGTCCGGGATCACCCCCGCCGCCGCCGTGGTCGCCACACCGAAGACGTCCGTCAGCAGGGCCGGCATCGCCGAGGCCAGAAGCGCGCCCGCGCCGATGAAGATCGTCTGCATGGCAAAGCCGTGCGTGCGCTGGCGGCTGGGCAGCATGTCGCCGACGAAGGCCCGGAAGGGCTCCATCGAGATATTCACGGACGCATCCAACACCCACAGCATGACCACGCCGAACCACAGATAGGGCGAGTTCGGCATGATGAAGAGGGCGAGCGTGGACAGGACAGCACCGGCCAGGAAATACGGCCGGCGTCGACCCATCGGTCCCCAGGTCCGGTCGGAGAAATGGCCGATCAGCGGCTGAACCAGAAGACCGGTGACAGGCCCGGCCAGCCAGTAGATCGCCAGGTTGGAGACATCCGCCCCCAGCGTCTGGAAAATGCGGCTGACATTGGCCCCCTGCAGCGCGAACGCCATCTGGATGCCGAAGAACCCAAAGGAAATGTTCCAGATCTGCCAGAAACCCAGCGCAGGCTTTTGCATGCCCCTCTCCCCGTTTTCAATTTTTTTCAGATACTGGTCCAAGTCTGGCCGCCTGTCGAGCTTTCATGACGGGCCGAACGGAAATACCAGACATCTCTGTTGTTCCCGTTATAGCTGGGAGAACCACTTTACCCTGACACGTCGTGGGCCAGAGCGCCGCGTTTGCGAAACGACTTTCAAATTTATGCAAAACTTGTCAGGATCGGAGCTCACCATTGCGCCAGGCCTTGGGGTCGCGCGCAGCCATCTTGCCAAGCGGGTGTGCCGCGGGCATTCCTAACGTCTCAATTTATAGGGGAAATCCGTAGCGGTGGCCAAGAAAACGACCCGACTGGAAGATCTTGCCAAACAGGCCGGCGTTTCCGTGTCGACCGCCTCGCGTGCGCTGAATGACAGCCCGTCCGTCAACATGCGGACCAAGCAGGCGATCTGGAAGCTGGCGCGCGAAATGGACTACCCCTTCCGCCGCCACATGCCCGCCGGCCCGATCGGCGCCAAGGCAACCATCTCCGTCGTGGTGCCCAAACCGCAGGGCCGCGGTGCGCGCCTGTCAGACCCCTTCTTCTTCGAACTCCTGGCCGGTGTCGGTGATGCCGCGCGGGAGCGCGATTGCGATGTCCACATTTCGCACGTGGCCCCCTCCTCCTTCGAGGACCTTCAGATGGCCGTCACCGCGCACCGTTCCGAGGGCGTGATCTTTGTCGGCCAGAGCACGCTGCACGGAGATTTCAACAAGCTGGCCGAGACCGAAAAGCGCTTTGTTGTCTGGGGCGCCGAACTGCCGGAACAGCGCTATTGCTCGATCGGATCCGACAATGTGCGCGGCGGTGAACGCGCCACCCGCCATCTGGCCCGGCTGGGCCGCAAGAAGATCGTTTTCCTGGGCCAGTCCGAGGCACCGGAGGTGATGCAACGCTATCGCGGCTATCGCGACGCCCTGGAAGCAGAAGGCATCGAGGTCGACGAGGACCTGGTAATCCCGACCCATTTCGACATCGAATCCGCCGAAGCCGCGACCGACGCCCTGATCAAGAACGGTGTCGCCTTCGACGGCCTGTTCGCCGCCAGTGACGTGCTCGCCCTGGGCGCGATCCGGGCCCTGCAGCATGACGGTCTGACCGTGCCCAAGGATGTCGCCGTGGTCGGCTACGACAACATCTCCTTCTCGCGCTACTCCAACCCGTCCCTGACCACGATCGATCAGGACATGGTTTCGGCCGGCCGGTTGATGCTGTCCAAACTGCTGGATTTCCGCGGTCCGCAGGCACGCCGCTCGGAACGCCTGGCAACCGACCTCATCGTGCGGGAAAGCTGCGGCGGCTGAGACGGGCTCAGCCGCGCCGCGCCATCACGCCGGCATAGGCCGGCAGGTTTCCATTCTCAAGCGGACCATTGATGCATTCAATCATGACCCAGCCTG
Organism: uncultured Maricaulis sp.; assembly: GCA_965242785.1. Taxonomy (GTDB): domain Bacteria; phylum Pseudomonadota; class Alphaproteobacteria; order Caulobacterales; family Maricaulaceae; genus Maricaulis. Next base: position 979,412 of record CBDETA010000004.1, on the reverse strand, counting down.
CCGGAAGCGCCCAGCGGACCGGTTCGGCCGTCAGATTGAACACGCACAACAGGGCCTCCGGCCCGTCGCCGCGCTGGAAGGCCAGCACGCCCTCCACGCCTGGATCCATCACCCGCATATCGCCCGAACGCAGCACCGGCCAGGTGTCGCGCAGCTTCAGCAGGCGTCGCGCATGACTCAGCGTTGACGCGGGGTCCCCGTCCTGGGCATCGACCGCCAGAGCGTGGTGCCGCTCGTCGACCGGCAACCAGGGTTCGGCCGTCGAGAAACCGGCATGCGCCGCCGCTTCCCGCCAGGGGATCGGGGTGCGCGCGCCGTCACGGCCCAGCGTCTGCGGCCAGTTGGCGATCGCCTCGGGGTCCTGCAGACGCTCGAAGGGTACCTGCGCCTGGGGCAGGCCCAACTCCTCACCCTGATACAGGATGACATTGCCGCGCATCGTCACCAGCAGCAAAAGCGCCATGTCCGAGAAGGGCTTGCGCATCTCCTCGGCGGCCCAGCGCGACACCGCCCGCGGCGCGTCATGGTTGGAGAAGGTCCAGGATGGCCAGCCGGTGGTCTCGTCATCCGGCCACATCGACACCGCCTCACGCACCAGCGCCTCGCCCAGCGCATCGGCATAGAGATAGAGGAAGCCATAGGCGGAATGCAGGTGCGAGGGCGGCTGGGTATACAGCTTCATCTCGTCCTGCGCCTGCTCACCCCCGACCTCGGCGACCAGGAAGCGGCCTTCATAGTCATCGGTCAGCGCCCGCACCCGGGCCAGGAAGGCCGGAATGTCGGCATGCGACTGGTTGTAATAGTGGTGCTGGAAGTCGAACGGCCGCGTGCGCTTGCCGGCGCCGGGCTTTACCGGCGGGTTATCGCGCAGCGACGGGTCGTGCATCATGAAGTTCACGGCATCCAGCCGCATCCCGTCGACCCCGCGGTCGAACCAGAAGCGCACCGTATCCAGGATCGCCTCCTGAACCGCCGGATTGTGCACATTCAGCTGCGGCTGCTCGGGCAGGAAATTGTGCATGTAGTACTGGCCGCGCCGCGCATCCCACGTCCACGCCGGACCCCCGAACACGGACTGCCAGTTGTTGGGCGGCGAGCCGTCGGCCTTCGCATCCGCCCAGACATACCAATCCGCGAACGCGCCCGTGCGGCTCTCGCGGCTCTGGCGGAACCAGTCATGAGCGTCGGACGTGTGGGCATAGACCTGGTCGATCAGCACTTTCAGGCCCAGACCATGGGCCTTTTCCATCAGCACGTCGAAATCGGCCAGCGTGCCGAAGATCGGGTCGACATCGCGATAGTCCGCCACGTCATAGCCGAAATCGCGCATCGGCGACGTGAAGAAGGGCGACAACCAGATCGCATCCACCCCCAGCGAGGCGACATAGTCCAGCTTGGCCGTGATGCCCGGCAGGTCACCGATCCCGTCGCCATTGGAGTCAAAAAAGCTGCGCGGATAGATCTGGTAGATCACCGCCCCGCGCCACCAATCCGCCTCCCGCGCCGCTGCGGTCTCGCCATGCGTCTGCGCTGTCAGAGCCACGAAGTCCTCCCTGGGCCCGATAGGATTATACGAGGTTTCGCAAATGCTTGCGGTTTTTATCTCTCGTATTGTTTGCAAAAATTTGCAGGACGTGTCGGCGCTTGTCAATTCGCAATGATAGACACATTGACCACAATAGCATTGCAATGCGGCCTGCACAGGCAGTGTTACATTCCAGCATCAGGTAACCGCCACATGAAGTTTTCGCAATTTTGCCGGTTGCAGCGAAAATCTATTTTCACTAATTTGCAAATCGAAGGGTGAAGGCGGAAGACCGCTTGCCCGGAGGGAGGAAGTCAATGAAACACCACACGAACACGCGTCGTGGCTGGCTGCTGTCGACGGCGGCATCCACCATGACCCTGGCCATGGCCCTGTCGGGTCAGGCCGCCGCCCAGGATGCCACCGGCGATGACGCGGAAGTCATCACGGTCCGGGGTTTCCGCGCCGCCGTCGAGACGGCCATTGAAGTCAAACGCGCATCGACCTCGATCGTCGAAGCCATCTCGGCCGAAGACATCGGCCGCCTGCCGGACAACTCGATCGCTGAATCGCTCGCCCGCCTGCCGGGTCTGGCGGCCCAGCGCCTGCGCGGTCGCGCCCAGGTCATTTCCGTCCGCGGCCTCGGCCCGGACTTCACCACCGCGCTGCTGAACGGCCGCGAACAGGTCACCGCCGGCGACAATCGCGGCGTTGAATTTGACCAGTACCCGTCCGAACTCCTCAGCTCCGTCGTCGTCTACAAGACGCCCGACGCCCAGCTCGTGGGCCAGGGCCTGGCCGGCACCGCCGACCTGCGCACCATCCGCCCGCTCGAGCAGAATGAACAGACCGTCTCCCTGTCCGCTCGCTATGAGTGGAACGAGTACGGTGCCCTCAATGCCGGTTCCGACGACAGCGGTCACCGCATCACCGGCTTCTATGTCGACCAGTTCGCCAATGACACGGTCGGCCTGGCGCTGGGTTTTGCTTCCCAGTCCTCCCCGACCCAGGGCGAGCGCTGGGATGCCTGGGGCTATCCGACGGTCGGTGCCGGTGAGCTCGTCATCGGCGGCGCCAAGCCCTATGTCGAAAGCCGCACGCTGGAGCGCACGGCCTTCGTCGGCACGCTGGAGCTCGAGCCGAATTCCCAGTGGCACACCACGATCGATGCCTTCTATTCCCAGTTCGAGGACAATGGCATCCTGCGCGGCATCGAATTGCCGCTGCAATGGTCCGGCGCGTCCCTGCAGCCGGGCTACACTGTTGAAAACGGTCTGGTGACCCAGGGCCAGTTCAACGGCGTCCAGGGCGTTGTTCGCAATGACACCCGCGCCCGCGAAGCCGATGTCTTCGCCTTCGGCATCAACCAGCAATTCCGTCCCAATGATGACTGGCTGCTCGAAGCAGACCTGTCCTTCTCCTCGGTCGACCGCAGTGACGTCGACCTGGAGACCTATACCGGAACCGGTTCCGGTTTCGGCAATGGCGCGTCGGACAATCTCGGCTTCTCGCTGGGCGAAGGCGGTTTCGTCTTCAATTCCTCGCTGAATTATGCCGATCCCAGCCTGATGCTGCTGACCGACCCGCAAGGCTGGGGCCAGGCCGGCTTCATCAAACGCCCGTCCACCACGGACGAGCTGACCGCGCTGCGCCTGTCTGCCGAGCGTGAATTCTCGCAAGGCTGGATCAGCTCGATCGAGGGCGGCATCTATTTCACCGACCGCGAGAAGAACAAGACCTCCGAAGAGGACTTCATCGACCTCGCCAATGGCGGTGCGTCCAACACCACGCCGATCCCGTCCAACCTGCTGCTGGCCCCGACGGCGCTCGACTTCCTGGGCATTGCCGGCATGGTCTCCTATGACCCGCTCGCCATGCTCAATGCCGGCGTCTACAGCCTGCGTCCGAACACCAATGCGGACGTTCTGACCAAGACCTGGGGTGTCACCGAGCAACAGCTCATGGGCTATGTCCAGTTCAACGTCGACTCGATGCTGGGCGACACGCCGGTGCGCGGTAATTTCGGCGTCCAGATCGTCAATACCGAGCAGGAATCCACCGGTCCGCGGGCCGGCCAGGGTGCCATCCTCTCCTTCACCGAAGGTGACGAGTACACCGAGGTCCTGCCGAGCGCGAACTTCTCCTTCGAGATCGCCGAGAACACCTTCATCCGTCTCGGCGCTGCCCGCACCCTGGCCCGTCCGCGCATGGACGAGTTGCGGGCTTCGCAGGAGATCGGCATCAACAACAATGTCTGCACCACCAATGGCGGTGCCGGCGGCACGCCGACCTTCGACGCCGCCAATTACGACCTCGCCGGCGGCCAGTCCTGCCTGACGGTGTCGGGTGGCTCGCCGGTCCTGCGCCCCTATATCGCGGACAGCTTTGACATCTCGTTAGAGCGCTATTTCGCGGACGGCGGCGGCTACTTCTCCGCAGCCCTGTTCCACAAGGAACTCAGCGACTACGTCTTCGGGTCCTCGGCCCGCGAGATCGACATGACCGACGCCGCCACGGCGATCTTCGGCAGCAGCTTCCTGGCCGCCAATCCGCAGATCGGCACCGGCATCCTGTACGAGCCGGTCAACACCGAAGGCGGCTACATCCAGGGTATCGAGCTGGCCACCAATATTCCGGGTGATGTCATCGCCCCGTGGCTGGAAGGCTTTGGCGTCATGGCCAGCTATTCCTATACGGACAGCGAGGTCCAGCCGGATCCCAATGCCGGACCGATCGCCATTCCGGGCCTGTCCGAGCGCGTTGGCAACATCACGCTCTACTATGAGAACGACAATGGCTTCTCGGCCCGCGTGTCGAACCGCTGGCGCTCCGAATTCCTCGGCGAGGTCACCGGCTTCGGTGCCAACCGCGATTTCCGCAGCGTCGAGGCTGAAAGCGTCGTCGATGCCCAGATCGGCTGGGAATTTGTCGGCGGTCGCTTTGACGGCTTCTCGGTCTACCTTCAGGGCAACAACCTGACCGACGAGGAATTCGTCACCTTCCTCAATGACGATCCGCGCCAGGTGAAGGACTACCAGACCTATGGTGCGACCTACCTCCTCGGTGTCAGCTGGCGGCGTTAACCCGGCTGGATAATCCCCGAGTACCCTTGCCCCTGCCGAGCTTCCCCCGGCAGGGGCTTTTCTTTTCAGTCAATGCGTTGACCGGAGCCGGCGCCGCGGCGAGCCTGTTCCGGACCCTTCAAGCGAGCCGGACATGACCCCCAACCGTATCAAGCAAGTCGTGATCGTCGGCGGCGGCACCGCCGGCTGGATGGCCGCGGCAGCCCTGACCAAATTCCTCGGCCCGTCGCTGAACATCCGCCTCGTCGAATCCGAGCAGATCGCCACGGTCGGTGTCGGCGAAGCGACCATTCCCCAGATCAAGCATCTCAACCGGGCATTGGAGATCGACGAGCGCGACTTCGTCGCCAGGACCAACGGCTCCTTCAAACTGGGGATCGAGTTCATCAACTGGCGCCGCCAGGGCGAAGCCTATCTGCACAATTTCGGCAATATCGGTCTCAACATCCAGCAGATCCATTTCCACCATTACTGGCTGCGCGCGCGGATGGCCGGCGCCACGGAAAGCCTGTGGGACTATTGCCTCAACACGGCCGCCACACGCCAGATGCGCTTTGCCCCGATGGAACGCGTCGGCTCCTCGCCGCTTTCCGGCATCGCCTATGCCTATCATTTCGACGCCGCGCTCTATGTGAAATTCCTGCGCGCCTATGCCGAGGCGCGCGGCGTCGTCCGCACCGAGGGCCTGGTCACCGATACCGCCCTCGATGGCGAGACCGGCCATGTCACCCACATCACGCTGGACAGCGGCGAACAGGTCGAAGGCGATCTCTTCATCGACTGCTCCGGCTTCCGCGGCCTCCTCATCGAACAGGCGCTGAAGACCGGCTATGAGGACTGGACCCACTGGCTGCCCTGCGACCGCGCCATCCCGGTCCCCTCCTCCAACGCAACCGCGCCGATCCGCCCCTTTACCCAGTCCATCGCCCACGCCGCCGGCTGGCAGTGGCGCATCCCGCTTCAGCACCGCACCGGAAACGGCCATGTCTTCTCCAGCGCTCATATGAGCGAGGACCGCGCCACGGAGATCCTCCTGGAGAACCTGGAAGGCGAACCCCTCGCCGATCCGCGCGTCATCCGCTTTGTCACCGGTCGCCGCAAACAGTTCTGGAATGGCAATGTCGTCGCGCTGGGCCTGGCATCGGGCTTCCTGGAGCCCCTGGAATCGACCTCCATCCACCTCATCCAGTCCGGCGTCTCCCGCCTTGTCTCGCTCTTCCCGTCCGGCGACATCGAGGCCGCCGACCGCGATGAATACAATCGCCAGATGATCCTGGAGTTCGAACGCGTCCGCGACTTCATCATCCTCCACTACCATCTCAATGAGCGCGAGGATTCCGACTTCTGGAAGGACTGCCGCCACATGTCCGTCCCCGACACGCTGACCCAGAAAATCGACCTCTTCCGCGCCAATGGCCGCCTCTACCACCGCGAGGAAGACCTCTTCACCGATTCAAGCTGGCTCCAGGTCATGCTCGGCCAGGGCATCCTGCCCAAGGGCTACCACCCCATCGCCGACACGCTGGACGAGGCCCAGCTCAAGGACATGCTGGCGAACATCAGGCAGATCGTGACACAAGCGGCGGCGGGGCTGCCGAAGCACGAGGATTTCTTGAAGCAGCACTGTGCCGCAGTGGAGATGGAGTGAGCTTGAAACAAGCCCCACCGGGATTCACAGCGCTTCGCGCTTTCACCCCTTCCGTCTCGCTGCTCCGCAGCGATCCACCTTCCCCATCAAGGGGAAGGATGAAAGCGCCAGGCTCAAACCATCCTCGCCCTAGATGGGCGAGGGGGACCGCTGCGCAGCAGCGGTGGAGTGGGTGACCACCAAAAACCCGAAGCGCGAAGCGCTTCACCGCATCCTGCAGAACCGGTCGATATACGCCTGATGCGCCGGCACCGGCCCCAGCACGTCTGCCATGGCCTGGCGGATATGGCCCAGCCGCGCCGCCACATCGACATCGCGCAGATCCGCCAGCGGGTCGCCGCCCTGCGGGATCACGTCCTGGCCGAGATAGACGGCCAGCCAGCTGGGATTGAGGAAGAGTTCCGGGCCGGGGGAGACCAGGCGGCCGGTGGCGCGGAAATGCTGCATCCGGTAGGCGAGGCTGTCGGGAATTTCCATGGCCGAGGTGTGGCGCCACAGCTCGGCATCATCGCGTGTGGTGGCCTTGTAGTGCAGCACCAGGAAGTCGCGGATGCGCTCATATTCCTCGACCGTCAGGCGGTTGAATTCCTGCGCATTGAGGGCGTCATTCTTCCCGTCCGGGAAGAGGGCCAGAAAGCGCGAGATGCCCGACTGGATCAGGTGCAGGCTGGTCGATTCCAAGGGTTCCATGAAGCCCGCCGCCAGACCCAGCGCCACCACATTTCCGTTCCAGAATTTCTTGCGGCGCCCGGTGACGAAGCGGATCACGCGCGGCTCGGCCAGAGGCTTGCCGTCCAGATTGCCCATCAGGGTCTGCGCCGCCGCGTCATCCGAGATGAAGCGCGAGGCATAGACATAGCCATTGCCGGTGCGGTGCTGCAGCGGGATGCGCCATTGCCAGCCGGCCTCGCGCGCGGTAGAGCGGGTATAGGGCGTGAACTCGCCGCCGCTCTCGCACGGGACGGCCACCGCCCGATCGCAGGGCAGCCAGCGCGTCCAGTCCTCATAGCCGGTCTTCAGCGTCTGCTCGATCAAAAGGCCGAAAAAGCCGGTGCAGTCGACAAAGAAATCCCCGTCGACGGTGCGGCCACCCTCCAGCACCAGCGTCTCGACCGCGCCGGTTTCGCCATTCCGGCGCACCTCGACCACCTTGCCTTCAGTACGCGCCACGCCTTGCGCCTCGGCCCGGCGGCGCAGGAATTGCCCATAGAGGATGGTGTCGAAATGATAGGCATAGTCGAAGGTCGACTGCACCAGCCGCCGGTCCTGCGCCGGCGGTGAGAACCGGTTGAGCCGGGCGATCTGCCAGGCCATCGAGTATTCGTCGAACGGGGTCTGGTCGCCCGCCCGCCGCGCCTTGAGCCAATATTGGTGCAGCGGCAACTGGTCAAAATCCCGGGCATGGGTGCCAAAGGGGTGGAAATAGCTGTGACCCTTGCGGCTCCAGTCGATGAACTGAATGCCCAGCTTGAACGAGCCGTGGGTCTCGCGGACGAATTCATTCTCCTCGATGCCCAGCTGCTGGTTGAACAGCTTGATCGGCGGGATGGTTGCCTCGCCGACGCCGACCACGCCGATCGCCTCGGACTCCACCACCTCGATCCGCAGCTTGCCCCGGGTGGCATTCGCAATCGCCGCCGCCGCCATCCAGCCGGCCGAGCCACCACCGACGATGACGATGGACCTGATCCCCTGCACGTCCATTCTCTCCCCCTCCTTGCCGCTTTTTAGGTCCGGTGTGCCGGACCTTCACAAGGTGTGCCGATCCTTTTCATCCGGGGTCGGCCCGGATTGCGGCAATCGTCCATCTGCGTGCGGCGATCTTACACCCGGATTACACCAGCGCGGCTGAAATACGTCAGCCCGACACCAGCCTGACCGCTCCTGCAAATTTATGCAAACGGTTCGACATAGGATCGGGGAAAGGGCATAGTGTCGCGATCACGGACCCGGCGCCAGACCGGGCCAGACCCGGAGGAAACCCGTCATGCCCCTGCGCGCGCCCGCCCTGGCCCTTGCCACAGCTTTTGCCACCGCCTTGGCCTCAAGCTTCGCTGCCCCTTCGTCGGCCCTGGCCCAGTTTGCCGAAACATCTTCACCTGAACTGGTGCGCACGTCACATCCGGACTGGGCCCGCGATGCCATTATCTACCAGATCAACATCCGCCAATTCACGCCCGAAGGCACGATCAATGCCGCCCGCGCCCAGCTGCCGCGCCTGGCCCGAATGGGCGTCGACATTCTCTGGCTGATGCCGATCCAGCCGATCGGCGAAGTGAACCGCAAGGGCACGCTGGGCAGCCCTTATTCCATCCGCAATTATACCGATGTGAACCCCGAATTCGGCACGCTGGACGATATCCGCGCCTTCGTCGACGAGGCCCACGCCCTAGGTTTCCACGTCATCCTGGACTGGGTTGCCAACCACTCCGCCTGGGACAATCCGCTCGTCGAGCAACACCCCGACTGGTACTCCCGCAACTGGCGCGGCGAGATGCAGCCCCCGCCCAGCACGGACTGGGATGATGTCGCTGATTTCAACTATGAAAGCGCCGAACTGCGCGACTACATGGCCGGCGCCATGGCGTTCTGGGTGCGCGAGATCGGCTTTGACGGCTTCCGCTGCGACGTCGCCGGCTTCGTGCCGATCGACTTCTGGGAACGCGTCCGCGCCGAGCTGGAAGCGATCAAGCCGGTCTTCATGCTGGCCGAGTGGGAACAGCGCGACCTGCACCGCGACGCCTTCGACGCCTCCTATGCCTGGACCTGGAACAATCTGATGCACGACATCGCCATGGGCCACACCGATGCCGGCGCCCTGCGCGGCTATTATTTCTACGAGGAAGCCAACACCTGGCCGCGCGATGCCTACCGCCTGCGCTATGTCGCCAACCACGACCAGAATGCCTGGGAAGCCACCCAGTTCGAACGCTTCGGCGACGCTCTGGAGGCCGTCATCACCCTCTCCTTCGTCGGATCCGGCATTCCGATGATCTATAACGGCCAGGAAGCCGGAAACGAGGATCGCCTCGCCTTCTTCGAACGCGACCCCATCGTCTGGCGCGAGCATGAAATCGGCGATCTCTACACCCGCCTCATCGCCCTGCGCCACGCCACCCCGGCCCTGCACAACGGCCTCGCCGGCGCGCCGATGCAAGATGTTGCAAACTCGGCCGGTGGATCGGTGTTCTCCTTCATCCGCCGCGACGCCGAGAGCGGCGTCCTCGCCCTCTTCAACCTGTCCGCCGAGCCGATCACGGTGACGCTGGAAGATGGCCCGATTTCAGGACGTTACCGCGATTTCGACAATGGTACGGAGCAAGATGTGGCGATCGGCAGCACATTCGACCTCGCACCGTGGCAAGCCCGCCTCCTCATCGCCCAGAGCGAGTGACAACGACCTGATTTCGCATTGAAAACAGGAATGTGAACACGCGCCCCCGCGGCTCAAGCTTGCAATCCGGTGCGCGCCGCCTACCTGCCAGTCGGGGAGTTTTTTCGCCAAACAGGTTTCCCTGGGCGCCATTTCGCGGTGGAATGGCCCCACGCCCTTTGTCTGTTGGCAAACCGCAGGACGCAACATGACTTGGACCGCCGCGCCCCAACCGCTGGCCCAGCCCAAGATCGAGCAGTTATTCCAGACGGTCAGGTCGCGTACGCTCGACCTGGTCGAGCCGCTGAGTCCCGAGGACATGATGCTCCAGTCGATGGAGGATGCGTCCCCGGCGAAATGGCATCTGGCGCACACGAGCTGGTTCTTCGAGGAATTCATCCTCAAGCCGAACTGCCCGGACTACGCATCGCCGGATGACCGCTTCGCCGTCCTGTTCAACTCCTATTACGTCCAGGCCGGTCCCCGGCACGCCCGCGACCAGCGCGGCCTGCTGTCGCGCCCACCGCTCGCCGACGTCCTTGCCTACAGAGCGCATGTCGAAGATCGCGTGCTTGCCCTGCTTGAAACCCGGTTGGACGACATCGCCCCCCTGGTCGAACTGGGCTGTCACCACGAGATGCAGCACCAAGAGCTTCTGGTCACCGACCTCCTGCACGGCCTCTCCCACAACCCGCTTCTGCCGGCCTATCGCGATCCAGTGCCGCTTCCCGTCAACGAAGCGCCCGACCTCGAATTCATGTCACACGCCGGTGGCCAGACACACATTGGTCACTCCGGACAAGGATTTGCCTTCGATTGCGAGACCCCGCGTCACACCGTCTTCCAGGCTCCATTCAGCCTCGCAAACCGCCCGGTTACCAACCGGGACTGGATCGAATTCATCGATGATGGCGGCTACGAAACGCCCACACTTTGGCTGATGGACGGTTGGGCGGAACGTCAGAAGCAGGACTGGACCACGCCGCTTTACTGGTGGCGCCAGGACGATGAATGGTGGAGCTTCACCCTGCGCGGCGCACAGCCGGTCGCGCTGGACGCGCCCGTCGTGCATGTCAGCTACTATGAGGCCGATGCCTATGCTCGCTGGGCGCAGGCGCGCTTGCCGACCGAAGCCGAAAGCGAAATTGCAGGCCGCAACCACCCCATCGAAGGCAATTTTGCGGAGACGGACTTGTTCCGCCCTCGCCCGGGAACCGGCGTCTGGGGCGATGTCTGGGAATGGACATCCAGTGCCTATGCCCCCTATCCGGGCTTCCGCCCCGGTGCCGGCGCCATTGGTGAATACAATGGCAAGTTCATGATCAACCAGATGGTCCTGCGCGGCGGATCCTGCGCCACGCCCCTGGCGCAGATGCGGCCGACCTACCGGACCTTTTTCTACCCGCACCAACGCTGGCAGATGATGGGCCTTCGGCTCGCCAGGGACGTTTGACCGATGGATACGCAAGTGATTGAAAGCCCGGAATTCGCGACCGCGGCCCTGAAGGGCCTGAACAGCGAGCCAAAATGGCTCGACAGCAAATGGCTCTATGATGCGCGCGGCAGTGAACTGTTCGAACAGATCACCCAATTGCCCGAATACTATCCCACGCGGACGGAGACCGGCATTCTCAAGCGCGAGGTCGGGACACTGTCGCGCTACATCAAGCCAGGATCTGCCCTGGTCGAGCTGGGCAGTGGAGCCAGCATCAAGACCCGCATCCTGCTTGATGCGCTGCCCTCCCTGTCCACCTATGTACCCGTTGATATTTCCGCCGAATTTCTGAACGACACGGCAGCGGTCCTGAAGCGGCGCTATCCGGACCTGGACATCCAGCCGGTGGTTGCCGATTTCACGGGCGCCTTCGCCACCCCGGCCGCTCTGGGCGGCATGGCCAAGACCGCCTTCTTCCCGGGTTCCACGATTGGCAATCTGCCGCATGACGCCGCGGCTCGGATTCTCGGACGCATCCGGGAGTGGCTGGGCATCGAGGCGCTTATTCTGGGTGTCGACCTGGTCAAGGATCGGGACGTTCTGCTGCGCGCCTATGATGATTCCGCGGGGGTGACGGCCGCGTTCAACATGAATCTCCTGCGCCGGATGAACCGTGAGATCGCGGCCGGGTTCAACCTGATGAACTTCCAGCACGAGGCGCGCTGGAATGATGCGCGCAACCGCATCGAGATGCATCTTGTCAGCGACCGCGACCAGACGATTCCCGTGGCCGGCCAGACCATTCGCTTCGGCCGGGGCGAAACCATCCATACCGAGAACAGCCGCAAATACACCGAACAGACGCTGGGCGAGATCGCCGCGGGCGGCGGGTGGCAGGTCACAGAATTTCTGACCGACCCTGACCGGTTGTTCGCCGTCGCCGTCCTGACACCCTCGAGAAGCGGATGACACGCGGATGGTTCCGGGATTGAAGTGACACCGGCGCCAAGGCGCAGGCATGACAACACGCGCCCACTTTCCACAGGGCCTGGCGCGGAGCCAAGTGCGTCTCCAGCCTGTTCCTTACAAGGGGCAGGCCGTCGGCGATTTTCCGCCCGACAAACCGACAATCCCGTCAATATTCTCCAGGGTTGAGAATGTGGTCACGGCCATTCCGGCAATCCGGCCGGCATCGGCAAATACACCCAGCGTGATGTTCTTGACGATTTCGCAGGCCATGCCGGCGAGGGCCAGGCGCACGGCCGGCGCGATGCCGCCAGCGTCCATCAGCACGATGCTCATGGCCACGGCGCCGTAGAGCCGCGCCAGGCGCTGACCGTAGGCCGCCGCGATCCCCAGCGACACCCCGCCGACCCCGCTCAGGGCTCCGGCAGCGCCGGCGGCCCCGGCAAGCAGGTTGATGGCCGAAATTGCGCGGTCCAGCTCCGACAGTTCGCGGGCAATCCGTTCCGCCTGGCTGCCGCCACCGCTGGCGTCCTCCAGCACGCCGACAATGTTCGCACTGTCCGTATCCACAAGCCACATCGCCCGGACATCGCCACCGGACGGCGCCAGATACTGGGTTTGCGAAAAGGGAAATGCGGGCCGCAGCTGGGCCATCAGGTGCAGCCAGGCTTCCTGATCTGCATCGGACAGGCCGGTTTCCAGATTGCGGAAACCCCATCGGCCCAGCGGTGTTAGTGAGCGGCCGTCCAGCAGTCCGGCCGTGCTGCGCTGGAACAGCGCGGCTTCGGCCAGATTGAGATCAAGGCTCAGATCAAACGCCCGCTGGCGGCGCAGGTCGGCGTCCGGAGACAGGACGTGGATCCGGCTGGTCGGCAGGATGTCGACCCGTTTCACGAAGCGGTCCGTGCCCATCACCGGGTGGGCCGAATAGAGCACAGCGCGCAATCCCTGTTCGGAAACAGAAAACGCGCTTCCGGACAGGCTGGCAGAGCGCGACATCAGGGTCACCAGCTCACCCGGCAGAACGGGAATTCCGGCCTCGATCGCATCGATCATCTGCTCCAGGGACGCGGCATCGTCGCCAAGGGAGTTGTCCAGCCTTTCCAGCCCCAGCTTGGCCTGGAGTACGTCGTCCAGCAGGACCGACAGCGAGGGTGGAGCGGCTTCAAAGCCGATCATGTGCAGGCCCAGCATCGCGCCGTGCACGGTGCGGACATGCTCATCCGTCACCGCGCCAAAACCGTCATGGCCGGCCAGGACCCGGTTCGCCACAAAGCCGCCCACGCGCATTTCCAGGCGCAGGGAGGCGAGTTTCCTGGCGCGCCGGTGCGCTGTGCCGTCAATCGTATAGCGCGCCGTCGTCTGTCCGGGACCGGCTGCGACGGCTACCTGCCGTTCGCCCGTCGCCAGGTCGAGTGCGCGATAGGACAGCGTGTAGAGCGGGCGTTCCTGCACCATCAGCATGCGTTCGACCGCCGCGGCAATCGGGGTCAGATCCCCGTCCGCCGGAGCATCCATGGCTTCACCGCCGGTCGCTTGTGCCATGGCGTCGAACACATTGTCCGACCGGCGCCGTTCAGCGGCCATGTTGCGGTCGACATTGATCACCAGCGCTGGCGGGCCGGCCTGCAGGAAGCGCAGATCGGCTGCACTGGGAGCATTTCCCTGCAAGTCGCCATCGGTGGCGTAGACGACAAGATCGGCACCGCTGTCGGCCGCCTCGACCAGATGGCCCCACAGGCGCGAACTTGTGCCGAGCACAGTGACACTTGCACCGGGGTGGATCTGCCGCGCCCGCTGACGCACCTGGTCGGCCAGGGCCTGCATGTCGGGCGCGGCACCGCGAAAGCTGCGCGGCATCGACAGTGACTCGTCGGCCAGGAAGAGAATGCGCGGTGCATTATCGGACCGTCGCAGGGTGTGACCGACAGGCTCGCCGGCATCCTCCAGGGAGAAATCAGCCGCCGTCAGGCCCTCCACCAGCGCTCCATCTGCATCGCGCGGGGTCAGGCCCAGCCGCATGTCCGGGAAGCAGGAGGCATCGACACGCACATCCATCGACGCAATCTGCGGCGCCCGCCCCGAAGGCTCGGTCGAAGCCGCAACAGGCGCGCCATTCACCCGCACCACGCCCTCGTCATCGAGCGCGATCCGGTCGCCGTCCAGGGTCACCACATCCCCGATGGCCGCCGAAGCCTGGTCGAGCGCCCCACCGTCCAGCGCCTGGATGGAGAGGACCGGCGCAAAGGCCCGCACTTGCCCCAGCTGTGCGGACAGCGCCTCCAGCGTGCCTGCCGCAGGCTTGAAGCCGATGCGGACCTGTCGCCCGGCCAGCTGTTCAGCCGTCCACTCGGCACCGACAAGCTCGAAGGGAACATCCGGTGCGTCCGTTGATGTCGCCAGAAGACGGATGCTGACCGGCAAGGTCGGCTCGGCATCACGCGCCTGGTGGAGCGCCAAATCGGCCGGCCACGGGCCCAGCACGCTGTCCGTCCGGATCGGGTCTGCGCACAGGATCTGTCCGTCCGGCTGGGTGATCCGAACGACCGGCGTCCGGCCGACCTGGCGTCCGTAAAAGCGGTCCGTATGTCCCAGGCGCTGGAAAGCCTCTTCCCCAATGGCATCGCGGACAGACCGGCGAATGGCGCCGGCATCGGGCGCGCGGTCAAAAATGTCGATCATGCCCGGCCCGGCGATGTCCTGGCCCAGACGGGCGCGCCAATTCTCGACATCCGCCTGGTCCAGCCCTGGCTCGAAAGCCTGTTCGAAGGCGCGATAGAACACGGCCCCGGTCTGCTCGCCGGACCCGGTGGCCGGTGTCTCGACGACATCGGCGGCAAAGCCGGCCTGCTGCAGCAAGTCGGCCAGCAGGTCCGCCTTCTCTCGCGCCGTGCCGGCAGCCGAGCGAAGCGTGGCCCGGCTTCCCCATTGCCGCCCATTGCCCATGGCGAAACGATCCGGCTGGCGGGAGATCAGGCGAATCTCGTCGCGAACGAACCGGTGCAAAGCGGCGGCATCGCCCTCGGCCACCAGGGCCCGGGCGCGCCCGATGCTGTGATCCGGGCTGGCCCGCAGGGCCGCCTGGACTTCACGCCAGACGGAATAGGGTCCCGGTTCACCCGGAGCTTCCGGCGAACAGCCGGCCAGCACCGGACCCGCCCCGGTCAATACCAGGCTGCTCACGCCCAGCTTCAGCGCGCCTGACAAAACCTCGCGCCGCGTCCGTCCCTGCTGCGACATGCCTTATCCCCTTCGTTTCCGGTCTGCAGGAATGAGAACGAAAACCCGGGGGAAAGCCGGACATGTCCGCCGGCGCCGTCAAAACTCGTCTTCCCTGCTGTCCGGCGTTTGCGGACCCCGTGTTTGACACCTGCCCTGGGAGATACCCATGCCTCACCTCGCCCGCCACGCGGCCTTCAGCCTTCTTGCGCTGGGACTTGTTGCCTGCGGCAATGAAGACAGTCCCTCTGCCGCCTCGGGCGGATCGGCCACACCAGCCCAGCCGGCTTCGGCTGCACCGGCAACCCAGTTCGGCTCGGTGGACTGGTCGCTGGATGGCCAGCCCGCCACGCTGAGTGTTGATCATGCACTGGTGAACAGCTCGACGCCGGGCCTCTACCGCGTGCGCATCGAGGCCAATCCGCCCGAGGGGGCTCCGACCCGTCACGGCCCGGTCTTGTCGCTGTCCTTCCAGCTGATCCACACATCGACCTCGACGACGACCCGGACGGCCCTCCTGTCCTTTGATCCGCGCGGGCCCGGAACGGGCTGGTGGAGTGGCCGGGCCGGGCCGGAAAGCCGGATCAGTCTGACGATCGACCATGCCGCGGAAACGGATGGCCGCCTGTCCTTGACCGGACGCATCACCGGCGAGCTGATGTCACGCGCAGATGAGGGCGCAGCCCGTGCGCCGGTGGAGGCCCGCTTCTCGATCACCGCCGAGGTCGGCGACTGAGTCCGGTGGCGCCGGCCCTTCGGCCGGCGCCCCCTTGCCTACCGCAGCGGCGCACACACCAGATCCGCTTCGAACCGGATGCGCTCGCTGGACATGACGCGGTTCACGCGCGTCTGCATGCCTCTCAGCTCGGCCTCACTCATCCCGGCGAAGCGGGGATCGGCCGAGACGTTCATGCCATTTCCGGCTGAGCGGAAGGACTGGCCCATCAATTCCTGCTCCAGCGGCGACAGATGCTGACCCATCACCTCGGCCTGACAGGCGCACAGGCCCGGTGAATTGCCGAAGGCTTCACAGTCCGCCCGCACCGCCTGCCGCCAGTCCGTTCCGGGCACGGGCGCCGCGGGCGACGCCGCCACGCGCGCCCCGGCCTGCCGCGCAGCGACCAGGCTCGGCAGGTTCGGATCGGTGCAGGTGCGTGCCAGACCGGTGTCATAGTCCGTCAGCCAATCCACCAGGTCCATGTTGGCGAGGGTCCGGTTGGGCGGATAGTCGGACACGGGTCGCGAGGGCGTCTGGAACAGGCTGGAGACCAGCACATCGGCGACCAGGGCCTGGTCGGGGTCCGCCAGATGGCCGCTGGCATCGGCGAAACCGTCTGCCAGGCACTGGCAGTCCAGCGGGAAGCCGCTTTCCCGGCACGCCGCTTCGACAAAACGGGTCCGGGAACCAGCCGGAGCCGGCGCGCGACCGGGCGGGGCCGGACAGGCGTCCAGCAGGGCATCCGGCATCAGCGCGTCCATGCGGCCGGATATGCGCTCAAGGACCGGAAGCGGGGTCTCGGCGATCCGGTTTTCACCGCCCAGGGATGCAATCGCGACGCGGGCCAGCGCGGTTTCCTCGTCGGCGTCCGAACCGGCTGCGACAGCGGAGAAAGCCTCGCCCACGCAGCCACAATCCAGGTCCAGGTCCGACTGGCGGCAAGCCTGCCGCAAATCCGGCAGGGCGCTCGCCGTCACATTGGATTGCGACGGCTGTGCCGCGGGTGTGAGCGGCAGGGCGCAGACCTGTGCCACCTCATTGAGGGGGCCGATCTGGGTCTCGAAACCGCGAAGCAGGCGATTGATCTCGGCCAGACGACCCAGATTCGATGGCGGCGCGCCGTTGAGATTGTGGATCGTCAGGTCGGCTACGGCCTGGCGCTGTTCCAGGTCCGTTCCTTCAGCGGCGGTCTGATAGGCTTCGTTGACGCAGGCGCAGTCGATGGGCGCCGGATAGCGGCCGCACACGGCTGCGACTTCCGCATCAATGGCGCTTTGGGACAACTGGCTCGCCGGGGTGGATGTGGCTGCACAGTCCTCGGTGAGATCCTCCAGCGCGTTCAGCCGCTCCGCCACTGCCACGAACACTGACATATCCATCAGGGCTGGGTCCGGCTCGATGCCGAGCATGGTGCCGGTCAGTCCGGCCAGCGTTCCGCGTTCCGGCCCGCTGGCACCCTGCGCTGCGGCCTCGAATTGCGCCGCCACGCAGCTGCAATCCAGGTCGAACATACCGCGGTCACAGGCCGAAACGACGTGTCGGGAGGCGGCGTCAGCAAAGGCGGGCGCAGGGGCCAGGCTCAACACCAGGATAAAAAGCGCGCGCAACAGGCGATGGGACTTGGGGACCATGAAACTCTCCGCAGCTTGGCAACACACTGCAGAACGAATTTCAGCGCCGGGGCCGGACACGCCGGCCGTGGAATGCAGGTCAGTTGCCGCCGAGCAGACGGTCGATTCCGGCGAGCCTGTAGGGGCCGAGATAGTCGCCGGGGCCCAGCTGGGCGACTTCGGCGGCATAGGTTTCCCGCAAGGCTTCCGCTTGATCGGTCTGGCCGCTCGACAGGGCGAGATAGAGCGCGCCACGCAGGCGCTGGCGGCGCACGGCATCGCTGTCTGCTAAGGCCTCGACGCGCTCGAGCTCCTGGCGGGCCTCGTCAAGCCGCCCTGCTTGGGCCAGCAGCTGAATGCGCAGGGGACCGAACGCGAATTTGTGGCTGTCGGGGGCGCCGCCGAATTCTGCGAACAGGGTCTCGGCCTCCTGCATCCGCTCCAGGGCGAGGTCCGTGCGACCGTCCGCCAGCGCCATTTCGGCCTGCAGCGCCCGGGCTTCCGCCAGGACGGCGCTGGGTCCCTTGGTCTCGTCGGCAATCGCCTGGACCGTTTCCAGCGCCGACCGGGCGCCGTCCACATCACCCAAGGCGAAAAAGCGCAGGTGGGCCGCGTTCATCAGCGCGCGGTCGGTTGCCGCGCGTCGCGTGGGGTCGACCTGCATCTGCACCGCCACGCTTTGCTCGAGCGCCTCAGCCGCGGCCGCGAAATCCCCCAGCGCGCTGTGGTGCACGCCCTTCTCGTTGTAAAGGAAAGGACACCAGAAACAGCCCGTCACCTCCTCGTCGCGGACAATGGCGTCTTCCAGAACGGTGATGGCCGCCTGCCGATCTGCGAGGCTGCCGCTGGCGACGGCCAGGCTGGACACGGAGGATGCGTGCGAGGCCGAGGCGTAATAGTCGGGATCGCGGGCCAGCTCGGCTTCCAGCGCCGAGCGCAGCAGCGGCACAGCCTCGGCATTGCGGCCCACACCCATATAGGCCCGCGCCAGAAGCGCATCGCGCTCGGCATTCAGCTGGGCTACCGACAGGGTGAGATCCCGTGCCGGTTCGAGAATTTCCAGCATGGCGGTGTAGTCATTGCGGCGCAGGAAAATCGAGCCGATGGCCACCAGGCTGTAGGCGACATCGTCGGGATAGTCTTCCAGATAGGCGAGATTGGCCTGTGAGTATTCGATCAGCTGGGTGCGAACGAAGTCCGGGTCCAGTGACTCTGAATCGGCCGAGTTGAAGACGCTCAACAGGGCCTGGGCCTGGGCCGCACCCAGCCGGCCGGAATATTCCGACGCCTGGAACAGGACTTCGGTCTCGCCCAGAAGGGTGTTGGCGCGCTCGGCCTCGGCATTGGCGCGCAGGGCGAAGACGGTGCTGGCCGTCAGGCCCGCGACCAAGCTGACCAAGAAAGCCGCCGCCAACCCGGCACCCAGTCGGTGACGGTCCACCCAGCGCGTGAAGCGATAGCCCGCTCCGCCCTCGCGGGCTTCGACCGGCGCCCGGTTGAGGAAGTTTCTGAGGTCTGCGGCCAGCGCATCGGCGCTGGCATAGCGCCGGGCCGGGTCCGTCGCCAGGCAGCGCTCCAGGATGGACCGCAGGTCACGCGGCAGTTCCGCATCTTCAGGCAGGCTGGCGGCACCGTCGGCAGACCGTACAGGCGGTTGTCCGGTCACGAGCTGGGTCAGCGTGGCTCCGAGCGCGAAAATGTCTGCCGCGACGGACACGGCTTCGTCATTCCACTGTTCCGGCGCAGCAAACGCGCGGGTCAGGGGCATGCGGACCACACCCTCGCCCTCGACAACCTCCAGGCTGGTCGCGACACCGAAATCGATCAGTTTCAGCTCATCGCGGGGCGTTACGAGCAGGTTGGCCGGCTTGATATCCCGATGCAGGACCAGGCGGCTGTGCGCGTGTGCCACCCCTTCGCAGGCGGCCAGCATCAGACTGACGCGCTCCGACGTCCCCAGGCCTTGCTGATCCGCGTGAAGGTCAATCGGCGTGCCGTGGATCAGCTCGACAACCATGAAATGACGCCCGTCCGGCGCTCGTCCACCGTCGATCAGCCGGGCGATATTGGGGTGCTCAAGACGCGCCAGCGTCTGTCGCTCGGCCTCGAACTGGCGGTGCCCCTCATCGGCCTCCACACGCGTGAGCTTGATGGCCGCTGTCTGCTCGTAGTGTCCGTCGGCGCGCCGGGCCCGATAAACCTCGCCCATCCCGCCACTGCCGAGAAACTGCTCCACGGCCCAGGCGCCCAGACGGTCACCGTCTTTCAGGCTGCCGGCCTCCTCGGCCGCCCAGCCGGCAGTGACCAGGAAGCTCATCGCCCCTTCCATCAAGGCGAGACGATTCTCGGCTGTACGGCGATCCGCCTCACTGTCCAGCTGCTCGGTGAGATAGGCGCGGCGGCGGCCCGGTGGCAGCTGCAGGGCCTCGTCGACCACGGTCTCAATCCGCGCAAGCGCTACCGGCATCCCCAACCCCCATGGTGCAATTGAAACGCGTCAGGCCGTCGCCGCAAAGGACAGGCGCGGCTCGATCCAGGCGCGGGCCCGGTGCCAGTCGCGCCGGACCGTCCGGTCGGTCACGCCCAGCAACTGGGCCGTTTCCGGCTCGGTGAGGCCGGCGAAGAAACGGCAATCAATCACCCGCACCAGGCGCGGGTCCTCTTCCAGCAGCTCGTGCAGAAGGCGGGACAGGTCGACCACCACATCCAGACGATCAACATTGTCGGGGCCGGCCACATCATCATCCAGCTCGACGCGGATAACATCCCCGCCGCGCTTTTGCGCCAGCCGCGCCTTGGCGTGGTCGGTCACGACGTGACGCATGGCCAGGACGGCCGCCCGCCGGAAATGGTCCTCCGACTGCCACGGCCCGCTGTTGCGCAGTTTCAGATAGGTGGAGTGCAAGAGGTCGCCGGTCAGGAAGGTGTCGCGTCCACGACGGCGGCGGCGGACTTTCCGGGCCAGTGCGACCAGCTCGTCATAATGGCTCTGGAACAGGTGGTTGGCGTCGCTGACCGTGGCTTCATTCCAGCCCTGATCCTGTGGCCGCAAACCGGCATGTCCGGATTTCTCAATCGTCATCGTTAGTCCCGTTGAACCCAATCACGTTCGACCGTCCCTCGCTCGGTAGCGGTTGAATACTGGTGCAACGACCGGCGCAGAGCAAGACATGCCGGAAACATGAAGGGGGCGCAGCGGCACCCGCCGCCTGTCCCGCAAGGATCGGGCGCACACCCATCCAAGCAGGAAGTCCAAACACAGGGGACAATGATGAAAACCATGCTTCAAACCGTCCTGGCCGCCAGCGCCCTCTTCGGCGCCGCCGCCCAGGCAGATGATTATGAAGGCGTCTGGAATACCTCCTTCGGCGAGGTGCGGGTGCAGGAACGCGCCGGTGCCTTCTGCGGCGAATACAGCGATGTCGGCTTTGTCGCCGGCTACACGAACGGCCATTTTGCCCGGGGTGTCTTCGTCCATGCCGACCAGGGCAATGGCACGCTGGACAACAAGCAGAACAATCGCGGCATTTTCCAGTGGGTCCAAAACACGGACGGGGCGTTCACGGGCCATTGGCTGTGGGGCACCCAGGTGCAGATGTCCCAGGCCCAGCCCTGGAATGGCCAGCGCACCAGCGAAACGCGCCCGTCCGGTTCGCAGTGGCGGCGCAATGCCGGCTATTGCCTGGGCTATCTGGCCGGCCTGCCCGAGGCCGCCCATGACTGGATGCGCGTGGCGCGCGACATGGACCCGCCGGTCCGCCCTGGTCCCGATCCGCAACCGCCGGTGCCACAGCCTGAGCCTGAGCCTGAGCCTGAACCGGCGCCCACCCCGACACCGTCAGGTCCGCCCGTACCCCGCCATGTCGACACGAGCAATTTCTCAAACTGCGAGATGAGCGCGGCCAATGCCAATATTCTGATTTGCACCATGCCCACAGGCCTTCGCGAGCGCCGAGCGCTCGATTTGAGCCTCTGCCAGGACGGATCCGTTGGGCCTTCTCCCTGGAACGATGGCTTCATTTGCGCGGCCCGGGATGTCGCCGGTTCCTATTCGCGGTCCTGCGATCGATTGAACGTGGAAGGGCGCGCTGTGCGCGATAGTGCGCCGAGGACGATACACAATTTCTACTCCACCCATTGCGCGGGCCCAGCTTTGCGCATGTTGGGAGAAGGCTCATCGCGCCTGCTGGTCGATACGGATAACCGCCGCGTTTTCTACATGCGCCAGCGCGGCGACCGGCGTTATCGCAATTACTATCTCGCCCACGCGTGTGCATCCCGCCAGTTCTGGAATGAAAACGGCTATCTGCGCTGCAGCGGCAACTAGTCCTGCAGCCCTGTTTCCACCATTCATGCAAGGAGGACACCATGTCCCGCTACTTGTTCAAGACAAGCATGCTGCTCGCTTCGGTCGTGGCCGGTCTGAGCCTGACCGCGACCGCGGCCGCTGATTGCCGCGACACCATCGAACTCTCCGCCGCGCCGGTCGAGACCGCACGCGTCGAAACCGAAACCGACCTCTATCGTCTCCTGTCTGAAACGCTGGTGCTGTGCACCGGCCAGGGGCTTGAGACCGGTCAGCTGCTGCTGATCCGGATCGAGAACCGGCGCATGGCCGATGTGTTCCTGTCGACCGGATTTCGCCTGGCGCCACGCTCGCACGCCAGCCTGGCCGAACTGCTCGGCCGGCTGGGCCGGGACGAGTCCCGCGCTTTTCCGGGAGACAGTTTCTTCCCGGGGGACAGCTTTTTCCCCGGGGACAGTTTCTTTCCCAGGGACAGTTTCTTTCCCGGGGACAGCTTTTTCCCCGGAGACAGCTTTTTCCCCGGAGACAGCTTTTTCCCCGGGGACAACTTCGAGCCGGGAGAACCCCTGAATGCCGAACTTCGCGAGGCCATCCTGCGCGGGCGCTACAGCGGCATCAATCACATTGCTGAACAGGGCGTCCGCCAGGCCCGTCTGGAAAACGGTCTGATCATCGCGGTCATCGATGCCGGTGGCGAGCAGCCGTCGCGGGTCGTGATGCTGCCCGTCGCGGCGCGGCGCTGACAACGAGAGGAAACAGACAAGATGATCCTGACAACAATCACGGCGTCCCTGCTCTTGCAGGCCACGCCCGACCTCACCGCCCTGCCCGACCACCGCGCCACCGCGCAGGTGACGATGCAGGAGCAGACCCACGAGCTGGAGGTTCGCGCCTCCGGCTCCCGGACCCGGATGACGCTTCCGGCCGCGCTATCAGGCGCCCCCTACGCACACGTGATGCTGTGGGACTTTGATACCGGCGAAGCGGCGATCTTCCCGGTCGGCCGGGACATTCCGGACGGTTCGCGCACCATCTTGCGCCTGTCGCCCGAGCGCACCCCGATGGCCGAGATCGGCTTTCGCCAGCCCGAGGGGGTGAGCCGGGGTGAAACTTTCCAGATCGCCGGTGAAAACTGTACCGATCATGTGCAGGAAACCCAGAATGCCTATGGCGAGATCGTGCGGGCCGCGGCCTGCTTCACGGCAGACGGCATCCTGTTGCGCCAGGCCGTTGACGGCCAGACGCTTTATCAGGTCACCGCGCTGGAACGGGCCCCCCAATCACCGGCCCTGTTTGCAACCCCGCAGGGTTATGCCGAGATGGACCTGGGAGCCATGGACGCCGTCGATACCGGGGATGAGGGCAATATCTTCTCCAGCGCCCTCGGCCATTACGGCGAACAGGTGCGCGACCAGGCCGATCGCCGGACGGGCGAGGAGATCGAGGAGCGCACGCGAAACGCGCTCGACCGCTTGTTCGGAAACTGACGGTTCCGGGAGCGCACTGAACTTTCGTCAAAGCCGGGTCCCTGCGGACCCGGCTTTTTCGCGTCTATCCGTTCGGGTTTTCAGCCAATGCCTGCGACCTGTCCTCGACCGGCTCGAAGCCGGCAAACCCTTCGCCCGAAACCGACAGCACCGGACAGGCCGAACGGTCCGGCCGCGTGGCATTGAGCAGGCAGTAGCGCACCTGATGTTCGATGCGAACGGCATCACAGGGCGCGTCGAAATTCAGCAGGGTATCTGCGGAGACTTCACTCTGGCCCGCCTCGTCCTGACCCTGGAACACCAGCTGCAGGGGCAAGCGCGTCGCGGCAGCCCCATTCGTGTTGATGAAACGCACGAACCCGTAAAGGGCATAGAGATCGGTGGCCGCCACATTGGCACGGGCCACCTGGCGGGGCCGGCAGCTCCCGTCCGGCGTCTCCAGCGCCTCATACGTCAGAGCGACGGAAAGGTCAGGTGTCTGCGAGCCGGTCGCGCTGCACGCGGTCATCGCTCCCCCCAGCGCGATGGCCAGTCCGGCAGAGGATGCAAAACGATTGAGGATCATGGCTTGTCTCCACGGTCAATTGCCCAGGCGAAAGGCCGCTTCGGTCACCCGCCGGGCACCCGATCGCAGCCTTCCTTCCTGTTCCAGAACGAGTTTTGCAAGCGGATCCGGACAATTCCGAACAGCCCGCACGCGACCCTCTTGAACGGCTCTGACCGGTCAGAAGCGCAGTCTGAAATCTATCCCGGCACGCTGGTGTTCAGTGGTTTCACCGAACTCGCCATCATAACCGATGCTGAGGCCCAACCGCTCATTGCCCGCCACTTCGATATCGATGCCGAGATGCCGGACCATCGGGTCCAGCGTGGTGCCGATCCGGGCCGGCGTCGCCGCCGGATTGGCACCCAGGAGACGGATCGGCAGGTCGAGCTGGTTGGCATGGCTGAGCCGGATGCCGCCGGTGACGGATATCGTGCCGACCATGTCTTCGGTTTCACGGAAGACAAAGCCCATCGTCGCTTGAGGATGCAGGGCCCAGCTGAGCTGGGTGTCCGACAGCACCTCGACGCCCAGACCGTCAAGCCCGTCCTCGACCAGGCCGGCATGATGCAAGGCGGTCAACGAAGCCGATACCTGCGGGCGCACGAAGACCGGGCCTCGGCGGTGAACCGTCCCGACATGACCATCGAGCCGAACATGACCGGTTTCCGGTGCCGAGCTGCCGACACCTGGCGTGAAGACGTTGACGGCCCGCTCGGTCTCGAACCATGACCAGCCCAGGCTGGCCGAGACACCGGCATAGCTACCCCTCGGATGATGCCGCTCAACGCCGATACCCGCGGAGAAGCCCTCCCCGCTGCTTTGGGCGCGCTGACCGTCAACAGTCAGGCGCTGGGTGTTTTCGTAGCTGATGCCGGCTGCGACCGACCAGTCATCATTCAGGCGTTGCTCGAAACCGCCGCTGAAGCTCATCGACTGGCCCGACACCGGCAGTGTCTCAGGCCCGGCATCTCGGCTGCGCTCAGACATCTCCAGCCGCGACCAGACACAGGCATCGTCCGGCGTGCTCACCGGACCGCCACAGTTGAACAGCTCATCGGCAAACCGGTTGGCACCGACCAACTGGCTGTGCAGCGGTGCGAGATGCGGCTCGGGGTCGAGTTCAGCGAACAGGTGCTCGTAGAGCGCCAGCTCGTCCGACTGCATATTGCCCAGCCAGGCCAGCAGACGCCCGACCCCGGACGACCCGCCCACCCTGACGGCCGCGTCCATGTGGCGGCCAAGGCTGCGCTGATTGGAGGTCAGGCTGGGCAGTCCGAAGGCGGTGGCGATTTGCAGATGCACGCCCTCTGCATCGGCGGCGATGGAATAGTCCACGGCCATCGTGTCGGTGATCTCAAGCCCGAGGTCCTGCCCCGCACCGTCGCGCGTGGCGAACAGGGTGACCGGATTGGCATCCTCAAGCCAGGTCAGGGTCACATCGCCGGTTCCGGCGACACGCGCAGACCCGGTGACATTCACGCGGTCGGAGGCGTAGGGGCCGAAGGCAATGTCGAAGACCAGATGACCGGTCGCGCTCTGCTCGAAATGCCCGTCGAGCTCGACCGTGTTGATGACCCGAGAACCGTAGAGCAGGTTCAGGGTCGGGTCGCCGGCATCATCAAGATGGCTGAATGTGTCGCCATTCAGCAGGTCCAGCGGATAGGTGGACGCAGACAGACCCATCAGGAAGGTCCCGCCATTGCGGAAGGTCGCCGCGCCAGGGTGGAGCACGGCAGACGCGTGCCCGTCTTCCGCAGCGTCGGCGGCAATCCCGGCATCCTGGACCGGATGCTTGACCGGCTGCAGATCCAGCGCCGGTATCGCTGCGGATTGCGGCGCGTCCTCCGCCCTGTCCGGCCCCGCTGCCGAGAGGACCTCCATCACCGGCGCCTTGACGGTGTTGACCGGCTCGACCGGCTGGACCTCCATGACCGGTGTCTTGCGTCCTGCCGTACCCGCTTGCGGCGCCTGCGGTGAAACGGACGGGTCGCGCAGATCGATGGTCGAGAAGGCCAGGAAGGTTGCGCCTTCCTGGTTGTCGAACCCGTTCACGCCGCCACCCAGGTCGATGTTTCCGATCACGGTGCCGGTATTGATGATCAGGTCATCACCCGCACCGGCCGTGATCGCCTGTCCCGAAACGGCGGAGATCGAGCCGCTGGTGTGAACCTGGTTGCTGGCGCCGCCATCCATCCACAGCCCGTGCCCCTCACCCGACCCGCCGCGCAGCAGGCCGGTCAGGCGGCCGATGATGTCTCCGCCGCCATCACGTCCGCTGCTCTGTGCGAACAGGGCTGTCGCGTCTTCGCCTGCGGCGAAAATCATTCCGTCGACGACAAAACTGATCGCGCCACCGGTGCCGGCACCGCCTGACGCGCCGGCAAACTGCCCGTCGACCCAGCCGCCGCCACCGCCCAGGGATTGCAGGATGATGCCAAAGGCGCCGTCGCCCGCCGTCACCACATCGCCGCTCTGGTTGAACGTGATTGCGCCGCCCGAGCCAGTATTGCCATCAGACAGGTTGACGCGCACCGTGCCCGCATCGGCCATCACCAGACCGCCGCCACCGCCGATGGACTGCAGCACGACGCCATGGGCGCGCGCGCCTCGGGTCTGGATGACGCCGTCATTGGTCAGGCTGACATCACCCGCATCGCCCTGCGTGCCGTTGCGCCCGCCCAGCTGGACCATCATGTCCGGCACGCCACCGGCCATCACAATGCCGCCACCACCGCCGACGGACTGGCCAACCAGACCCAGCGCGCGGTCCCCGGTGGTCATCACGCCACCCGAAGCGATCAGCGAAATATCGGCGCCGTTGGCATTGGTTTCGGCGTCCCCGCCCAGCGTGGCGGTCAGGTCGAGCGCCGCAGGGTCGACGGCATCAACACGCACTTGCGCCAGACCGCCGCCACCGCCCAGGCTTTGCGCGACGAGGCCTGAAGCAAAATCGCCCGACGTCACGATGGCGCCGGACAGGCCCGCCGATACCCGGCCGGACGTGTTGTCCTGCCCATTCGCAGCCCCCAGCTGAAGGGCCAGATTGCCGGCGTGGCTATCCTGCGGCGCAGTGAGGTCGAAATTGAGCCGGCCGCCACCGCCACCGACGGACTGCAGAATGGCAGCGGTCGAGAACCCGCCGACCGCGGTCAACTGCCCGGCATGGGTCAGCCCCAGATGACCGCCCCGATTGCGGGCGCCGGCCTGCCCACCCAGGTTAAAGGCAAAGCGCATGGCGGAGGCGAAAGGATCCTGTGCGTTCGCCAGGGCGATCTCGAGATCGGCAAGACCGCCGCCGCCACCGATGGAGCGAAGATTGATGCCGGTGGCAAAGTCACCGGCCGCGCCGAACAGTCCGGCGGAAACCAGGCTGGTGTCGGCCGCCGCCATGTCCTGGGCGGACTGTCCGCCGAGGACGAGACTGAAGTCAGCCGAACCGCTGGCAGCTGCATTCGGCGCCTTGTCTGCCGGCAGGCTGGTCAGGCGGTCCAGGCCCAACCCGTCCAGGGTCACGACCAGATTGCCGCCACCGCCATTGAGACTTTCAGCCTGGATGGCCTGGGAGCCGCGCCCGGTGACGACAATGTCGCCGGTCTGGTTGACGGTCACCCGGCCGCCCGTACCGCCCTGACCGCCGCCAAAATTGCCCAGCAGCGCGGACACGCTGTTGGACAACAGGATAGAGGCGGCATCAGCCGCCAGAGATATCCCCAGGGCCGCATTGCCACCGCCGCCACCGATCGACTGGGCCAGAATGCCGTGCGCATTGCGGCCATGGGTGAAGATGGAGCCGGAATTGTTCACGGTCACCGCACCGCCCTGGCCGCCATCGCCGCCAAATCCGCCGATCGCGATCATCGGATTGACCCCGACACCGGAGAAGCGCCCTGCCGTCGTTCCGTCTACGGACAGGGCCACGGCACCGTCGCCGCCACCACCGCCCAGCGATCGGGCATAGATTCCATGCGCGCCATCGCCAGAGGTACGGATCGAGCCTTCATTGGTCACCGAGACCTGGCCACCCGATCCGCCGCTATCACCGGAACCACCCAGGCTGAGGCCGATCTGGTGCCCTTCCCCGCCCGCAAACCGGCTCAGCGACAGGACGGCACCGCCATCGCCGCCTCCGCCTCCGATGGACTCGGCCTGGATGCCGTGTGCGCCTGCACCCCCGGTCTGGATTATGCCGGAATGCTCGACCCCGTTCACCCGGCGGTTGATCACGGTCACATCGCCGCCCGTCGCACCGGTCCCGCCACTGCCACCGACATTGACGGCCAGCCGGTTACTGTTGCCGGGCAGGTTCTCGTCAACCGATGTTTCAATGGTGATGTCGTAGACACCCCCACCACTGCCGCCACCACCGCCAATGCTGCGCGCCTGGATGCCCACGGCTGCATCGCCCTGGGTGACGATGGTGCCTTCATTGGTCACCTGAACCGCGCCGCCGGCTGCTCCCGAACTGCCGCTGCCGCCGACATTGATGGTCAGGTCCTGGTCGCGGCCCCGGCTCTCGCCGCGCAGATTGAGGACATAGCCGCCACGGCCGCCGCCTCCACCCTGGCTGATCGCCCGGATGCCGGCCGCTTCGCGGCCTTCGGTGGTAATGATGCCGGTATTGGTGACCCGAACCGCCCCACCAGTGGCACCACTACCGCCATTGCCGCCGACATTGACCGCAACGGTATTGGATTGCTGACCGCTCTCCGGGCTCAGCCCGATCGGATTGGTAGCAGCCGTCGACGCACCGCCCTGTCCGCCTCCGCCGCCGATCGCCTCGGCCAGAATGCCGTCGGATCCGTCGCCGAAAGTCGAAATGCCGGCACTCGAGTTCACGGAGACATCGCCCGAGACTGCGCCGGTTCCACCGGCCCCGCCTACGCCGATGGTCAGGCTGACATTGGCGCGAGGCACCAGGTTGAAGGCATTGCCGGCACGACCACCTCCGCCACCGATACTGGACGCCTCGATCCCGCGGGCATTGCGGCCCCGGGTCTCGATCGTGCCGGCCGCAGAGACATTCACATTGCCGCCGCGAGCACCTGTTCCACCCTCCAGGCCGACCGAGACCGCGAGGTTGAAGGCATACTCCTCGACAGGTTCAGTCCCGCTGGGATTGCTCCGCGACACCCCGAAAGAGGTCGAAGAACTGCGTCCGCCACCACCGCCCAGGCTGGTTGCCACCACGCCGGCCGCGTCGTTGCCGGTGGTGAAGATGCGGCCATCGACATCGACATCGACCTGGCCGCCCTCGCCACCCGTGCCCCCACGCCGGCCCAGCGCAAAGGAGAACTGGTTGGCGGCGCCGCCGGCGGCTGCCACGGACAGCGCGTCGAGATAGGGAATGTCGGTATTGATGATGGCATTGCCGCCGCCACCGCCGATGGACTGCGCCAGGACACCGATCGCGCCACGGCCGGCCGTTCCGATATAGCCTTCATGGTCAATCGAGACGGCACCGCCCGCACCGGCACTGGTCGGGCTGCCGCCGATGGCGATCGCCAGATTGTTGGAATCGCGCAGGTAGCCGACGCCGAGATTGAAGCTGGCATGGCCGCCACCGCCGCCCACGCTCTTGGCAAGAATGCCGTAGCTGTGATCGCCATCGGTCAGCAGAATGCCGTTGTGATCGACCATCACCCGGCCACCCTGGCCGGCGGCGCCGCCATCCCCGCCGACTGTCAGGGTGGCCGTGGCGGCCGAACCGCCCTGCGAGGTCGCATCCGTGGACAGGCTGACACCCAGATTGAGATCCGCATGTCCGCCGCCACCACCGATCGACTGCGCCACCAGCGCCGATGACTGGTGGCCAAAGGTCTGGATGCGCCCTGGCGCTGCCGTCCGGCTGCCCGCCGGGTCGACCCAGCCGCGCGTGATGCTGACATTGCCGGCATCACCGGCGGCGCCGCCGGATCCACCCATGTTAAAGGTGAAGGGCTGGCCGGTGGCCGCGACCGAACCCGCGAAATTCATGCCGGAGGCGCCACCACCGCCGCCGATCGACTGTGCCAGAAGCCCCGTGCTGCCGCCGGTGAAGCGGGCCGCTTCCAGTCGCGTCTCTCCGCTCTGGGGATCGGTGACCGCAACGGCGTTGATGAAGATGTCACCGGTCTGAACCACGGTGACATCGGCCGCATCCGAACCGGTTCCACCCGATCCACCAATGGCCACCGTGCCCACCATGGCATCCGACGCCAGGTTCACTGCCGCCGAGACATTGAGCCCTCCAGCACCGCCACCACCACCGATCGACTGGGCCAGAAGACCGGTCGAGCCGACGCCATCGACCATGATCTGGCCGTCATGCTCCACCTGTACGGCGCCAGCCTGGTTACCGCTGCCGCCGGCACCTCCCAAGGCAAAATTGATGCTGTTGCCGCTGCCAACACCCGTTCCGGCAACAATGCCGCCGGACACGTTGAGCCCGCCATTGCCACCGCCGCCACCAATGGACTGGGCCAAAAGACCGCGGGCCAGAAGGCCCCCGGCAAACAGGTTGGCATCAACATCTATCTGGACTCCGCGCCCCAGACCGCCGCCGCCACCCGAGCCGCCGATCCCGGCGAACACGCTGCCATTGGTCGAAACGCCGCCAGAGACATTCAGGCCCCCATGGCCGCCGCCACCGCCGATGGATTGCACGGCAATTGCAGCCCGGTTGTCGCCATTGGCCGTGACCGTGAACAGATCTGCAGAGGCAATCATGCTGAGACTGGCCGTCCCGGCATCACCGCCAGCGCCACCAAAACCGCCCAGCCCGAAGACCAAGCCACGTCCTGCGTCGGTCACCGCCCGGCTGGCCGTGATGCCCCCGGACACGTTAAGGCCACCGGCACCGCCGCCGCCGCCAATGCTTTGCACGACGATGCCGTTGGAGCCGCCTACCCGGCGGCGATAGGGCGTGACCGGAATGCTGACACGGCCGCCGCCGATCAAAAGCGTTTCGTCTTCCACTATGGTGTCGTCGGCCAAGCCGCTGGCGAGAACATCACCATTGACGACTGCGGAGGCATTGCCGGCATGCCCGCCGCCACCCCCAAAACCGCCCAGCCCGAAGCCAAGTGTGGTTGCACTGCCCGTGCTCGAAACAGTCACACCGCCCGAGACATTGACACCGCCATGGCCACCGCCACCACCGACGCTCTGCACCACGATGGCGTCGCTGTTGCTGCCGGTCGTCCGGGTCTCGCCGGTCCGTACGAGGCTGGCGGAAGACGCAGTGCCGCCTCCACCGCCAAATCCGCCGACCCCGATCAGGCCGGTGCCCGCCGAACCGTTGCTGAGAGCAAAACCGCCGGAAACATTGACACCGCCGGTCCCGCCGCTGCCCCCCAGGCTCTGGACCGTCACGGCATCGGCGCCGGCGCCGGTCGTCATGACCACACCGGACACGTTTGCGAACACCGAATTGCCCGCGCCGCCGGAACCACCGAATCCGCCAACGCCAAGTCCTGCCAGAACGCCCGGCGACGCCCCGACCGACATAGACAGACCACCGCTGAGATTGAGCCCGCCCGAGCCGCCGCCACCCCCCAGGGACTGTATGAGCACGGCCAGCGCCTGATCGCCTGCGGTCTGCACATCGCCCGAAATGGACGCCGACACCGCACCCGACAAACCGCCGCCGCCGCCAAAACCGCCAAGACCGGCGGCAATCATGCCCGCCGACCCGGAACTCAGCGTGACCCCGCCGGATACGTTGAGGCCGCCATTGCCGCCGCCGCTGGCCCGGCTCAGCGAAACGCCGCCGGATACATTGAAGCCGCCGTTACCGCCACCGCCGCCCAATGACTGCAGCAGAATGGCCGTGGACCGGTGACCTTCGGTCCGGACGTCCGAATGGATCACGCCCGAGACGGTGCCGCCGGAGCCGCCACTGCCTGCCATGCCACCCAGTCCGGCCAGCAGATTGCCGCTGCCGAACTTTGCGGCCGTAATTCCGCCCGTGACGTTGAAGCCGCCATTGCCGCCGCCGCCGCCCAGTGACTGCAGCAGGATTCCGTCGGAATCGCCCCCCAGTGTCAGGACATCGCCATTGATGGTACCGGACACGGCCGAGCCTGATCCCCCAAGGCCGCCCATGCCGCCGGTGCCCAGTCCGACATGACCGGACCCGTTGCGTGACAGTGCCAGGCCACCCGCGATGTTGAAACCACCATTGCCGCCACCGCCGCCGACGCTCTGGGCAATGATTCCATCGGAGTTCTGTCCGGTCGTCACAGCCGCGACCAGGCCCCCGTCCGCATCAGCAACGCCCGCATTGACCGACAGGGAGGCTGTGCCTGCGGAACCGCCATTGCCACCGAAACCTCCGACACCGGCACCGACCGATCCGGTCTGGCCATTCGCCGACAGGGTGACATTGCCGGTGACATTGAAGCCGCCGGCCCCGCCTCCGCCACCGACGCTTTGGGCAAGGATCGCACCCGCCTGGTCGCCGCGCGTATCGGTCCGGCCCGTCACGACGAGGTTCACATGGCTGCTGGAACCGCCGCTGCCGCCGACACCGCCAACGCCCAGGCCGAGCGTGGCGCTGCTTCCGGCCGCTGCGGCGATATTGCCTGACACGTTGAACCCGCCTGAGCCCCCGCCGCCGCCGACGCTTTGGGCGATGACCCCATCCGCATCGAAACCGGTGGTGGATACATCTCCGGTCACCGTGCCATTAACCAGACCCGCCGAGCCGCCGCTTCCGCCGGCCCCGCCGACCCCGATGGTCACGCCCAGTGCCGTGCCGACAGCCGAACTGTTCAGGGTTACCGACATAGAGCCGGCAATGCTGAAACCACCCGTACCGCCGCCGCCGCCAATGGACTGGAACACAGCACCGTTGGAACGGTCGCCGGTTGTCGAAATCGCGCCGGAAAAACCGTCGACCCGGCCGCCATGACCGCCACCGCCGCCGGCTCCGCCCATGCCGAGCGCCGCACTACCGGTCAACGGACCGTCCGAACCGCCTACCGCGCCGGACACATTGAAACCGCCCGAACCACCGCCACCGCCGATGCTCTGCACCAGAACACCGGTTGAATCCTGACCGGTCGTGGACACACCGCCCGTGACGCCCCCGGTCACCCAGCCGCCATTGCCACCGGAACCGCCGAAACCACCCAGCCCGAATGCCGCAGCCCCGGAGGCTGCCCGTCCGAAGGCTCCGGCTCCGGCAATGCTGAACCCGCCATTGCCGCCGCCGCCACCGACCGACTGGAACAAGCCGCCCAGGGACGCCTCGCCCGACGTGAGTACCGCGCCGGAGAACAGAGCATCAACCCGCCCGCCAGCACCGCCAAGCCCGCCGAAACCGCCAACCGATGCCGAAACGGCACCACTGCCGCCGCCTGAACCCGCGGCTGCCACGGAGATAGAGAAGCCGCCATTGCCACCACCCCCACCGACGGACTGCGCGACCAGCCCGGTCGAAAAATCCCCGGCCGTCGTGATCGAGCCTCCCGCGCGCATGGTAACCGTGCCGCCGGCGCCGCCCGAGCCGCCAGAGCCACCGACACTGGCCGCGAACGCGGCTGCGCCGGGACCGGCCGCGGCGCCGGAGAAAGCGATCGAGAAACCGCCATTGCCCCCGCCGCCGCCCACGGATTCGGCCAGGATGCCGGTCGACATCGCACCGCGTGTGAAGATACCGACCGTTCCGTTGACGCGCACTTCGCCGCCCAGACCGCCATCGCCGCCCCGACCACCGATTGCGGCACTGGCGGCGGCGCCATAGCCAAAGGAGGACTGGATGGCGAAACCGCCATTGCCGCCACCGCCGCCGACGGACTGGATGAACAGCCCCCGGGATCGATCGCCGAAGGTGAACAGCGTCCCGCCTGTCAGGTTAGCGATCGCCGTTCCACCATTGCCGCCATTGCCGCCAGCACCGCCAATCGCAACACCGGCAAAGGCACTCGCGCTAGTGGCCGAGCCGGCATTGCCGCCGCCGCCGCCGACCGACTGGACGAAAATCGCATGGGCATCGGCGCCTTCCGTGGTGATGTCCCCGCCATGCGTGACCGTGACCTGTCCGGACACGCCGCCGGCCCCTCCACCACCGCCCACGGCGAGAAATGCGCCGCCGGACGAGCCACCATCGCCGCCACCGCCGCCGATCGACTGGGCCTGGATGCCCACCGACCGCCGGCCGCGTGTGTAGATGCTGCCGGTATTGGTGACGGTGACATCAGCGCCGAAACTGGCAGCCGAGCCGCTGCCTCCGATGGAGGCCAGACCGCCGCTGTCGCCGCCGGTTCCGCCGCCGCCGCCCAAGGACTGGGCGAAGATGCCGCGGGCCAGATAGCCCGTCGTGTCCAGCGCGCCGGCATTGTTGACGGTCACGACGCCGCCATTGCCGCCGCCGCCGCCGGAGCCGCCCAGGGCCGCCAGGCCGCCAGACGAGGAACCGGAACCGCCGCCGCCACCGACGGACTGCGCGTAGATCGCATCAGCGCCCTGGCCGCGCGTGGTGATGACCGAACCGGAACCGGTGTTGACCGTCACGCGGGCGCCATTGCCCCCGGCTGCGCCCGTACCCCCCAGGGCAACAACACCCGCGGTAAAGGCAGCCGAGCCGCCGCCGCCACCGACCGACTGGGCATGAATACCGCGGGCGTCCAGACCCGCCGTCGCGATGCTGGCACCGCTTCCCAGAGTGACCCAAACATTGCCGCCATTGCCGCCGCCGGCCCCGCTGGAGGCCAGCGCAGCCAACCCGCCGGCCGTACCGGAATTGCCGCCGGACCCACCGATCGACTGGGCCAGAATGCCGTGCGATCCGTGTCCCAGCGTCGTGATGCTGCCATTGTGATTGACGGCGACCTGGCCGCCGTGACCGCCCAGACTGCCGCCGCCGCCTTGGGCGACAAAGCCGAAACTGTCACCGCCATTTCCCGCCGCACCGCCCAGGCTTTGCGCGGTGATGCCAATGGCATTGGCGCCGCTGGTCGCGATCTGCCCCCAATTGGTCACCGTGACATTGCCGCTCTGCACCGCCGCCACGCCGCCGGCGCCGCCGGACGACAGGATAAAGCCATCACCGCCATCGCCGCCGCGACCACCGAGGCTCTGCGCCAGAATGCCTTCGGATCCATTGCCGGAGGTCGTGATATTCGCAGAAGAGGTCAGCTGGACGTTGCCACCGGCGCCACCGGCACCCCCGGCCGACGCGGCCACATTGGAATATGAATTGCCGCCGCGGCCCCCGCTGCCGCCCTGGCTGATGGCAATGATGCCGGCCAGATTGTCCGATGCGACCGTGATCGTGGTGCTGCCAACGGTTTCATTGATGAAACCGCCCGGCGCCCCGGCGCCCCCGCCCGTCGAGGGCACGCCGATAAAGGCGCAACCGATGAACTTGATGCAGAAATTATAGCCACCACCGGCCCGGCCATTGCTGCCATTGGCGCCCACCGAGGTGAAATTCAGAACGCCGGCATCACCGGACGCCAGGGTGAAATTGTAGCCGCTGGTACCGCTGCCGGCGCCGCCGCCCGGGGCCGGTTCCAACGCATTGATCCCGGTCGTGGCATCGATCACGCGCGGAACGGTGACCACAGCCGGCGTGGCGCTGGTATCGGCGACATCGACCACATCGAAACTGACAATATTGCCGTGGGTGTCCTTGTTGACGACGGTGACCCGGTAGTCGGTATAGCGCGCTGGCGAGACATCGGTGTTCCACACGCGGAAGATTTCATCGACGGACTGTGCGGTATTGATGATGTAGTCACGGCCATTGGCGCCCACGGTGCGGACCACCGCGGCCCCTCTGCCGGTCAGTCCCTGCGTCTCGGAGATGATCTCCACGACATGCTCGACCCGGCCGGTCGCGGGATTGAAAACCGTCTCGATGCGGGTGTGATGGGCTTGGACAGGAGCGGACAAGGCCGC
This sequence comes from uncultured Maricaulis sp., assembly GCA_965242785.1. Classification (GTDB taxonomy): domain Bacteria; phylum Pseudomonadota; class Alphaproteobacteria; order Caulobacterales; family Maricaulaceae; genus Maricaulis. The sequence goes on along the minus strand of CBDETA010000004.1, from coordinate 943,612 downwards.
CGCAAGGGATGCCGCACAAACTCCGTTCAGCAGGGCGCGACGACGCAGCCCAGCCGCGCTGTTTCTTGGTTCCGACACCGTGTCCCCCACCCCGTTGCACGCTTTAATAAGCGCTTGCAAATTCTTGATCTTTCAAGAAATACGGGATGCTTGCACACGGCAACCTTGGACTCGTGAAACGCGAATCGCATCCCCCTTTCCGAAGACAGGGAGCCATGTGTCACGCCAGCCGGGGCTGGCACTCGGGGATGAGCTGGCTCACAGGGTTGACCGCTCCCGCCCTGCCAGGGCGGGTGGGCCAGCGGCCCGCCGCAATCCACTTTCGGCGGGCAAAGCACGGAGCGGAGCAGTCGCCTCGCGGGTGAAGCCCGCAAGTCGCAAGATGGCTTGCAAGCCAAGGCGAGACGCGGATTCGATCCGGCGACCTCTTTCTCTGGCCAAACAACGCGTTCGGAGATGCGGCCGCGGGCCGGTCATCGCGACAGGGGCCGGGTCGGAGCGGCAATCCTTGCGCCGCTCCCCCCATATCTCAGGTAGCCGTCAGAACCGGTCAGCCCAGGCAAGATGCGCGTTTACGTGGCTCAGAGCTCGCACCCCAGACCCTCGGCGCTGGCGTCAGCGATGAATATGTCGGCAAACCAGATTTCCAGACCGTCCGCGCCCGAAACCCCCAGCGCCACATCGACCCCTGCCAAATCTGCGCCCGCGTCCGCGAAGCAGCTCAGCGGAATTTCGGCTTGGCGCCACCCTTTGCCAGCATCGATCTGGATGGACTGAGTCATGTCCAGACGGCCTTCACAACTCTCACCGCAGCCGATCCAGAACTCCGTCACGCCCGAGCCGGCATCCGTGACCTGGTAGTGAATGGTCAGTGCCAAATTCTCCGTCCCGCTCAGATCAATGTCCCGGGCTGCAAGTCTCAGATCTGCGTCCCCGAACCAGCTGACACGTCGGCTGTCATCCTGCACCTGGCGATCATCCAGGGTTATCGAGACGCGACCTCCCGGTGACGTGGCGTCTGGCCCAGAGACAATCGTCGCATCTCCTTCTTCAGCAAGAACGAAAGCGAATGGCGCTTCGGCCCGCCCCCGGGACATCAGCTGAAACGCCACAGTGCCGTTGGTGTTGGATACACCGCTGGCCTCGGACAATTCGGGGACCTCCACCGTGTCGGCATAGGTGAGCCCATAGCCGAAGGCGAACAGCGGATCATAATTGTCATCATGCGGATTGAGAACCGTCTGTGTGGCCAGCCTTGGCCAGGAAAAGGTCAGGGAACCTGAGAAATCATGGCGCGGTGCACCCGTTTCATCTGCAACGAGAACATCAGCAATGCCGCCGCCCTCCGAACCCGGCAGCCAAGCCGCGACAAAGGCGTCCGAAGCGTTCAACTCACGATTGACCCACATCGGCCGGCCACTGATGAAAACCGCTACGGTGGGGATTCCCTGGGCCTTGAATTGGCGCAGCAGTTCAAGACCTCGCTCGTCCGTAAAGGCGAGCGTTTCCCGGTCGCCGACGAATTCCGCATAAGGTTCTTCGCCGAATACCACGACAGCGACATCCGGACGAACCTCGCTCTGACCGTCTTCGGCCAGGATGATGGTTCCTCCGGCCCCGGCAACAGCCTCGACGAATCCATCATAGACGGACTGCCCTCCCGGGAAGTCCTCATTGCTATGGCCATCCCCCTGCCAATTGACTGTCCAGCCGCCCGCTTGCTTCGCGATATTGTCAGCGCCATCACCGGCGATCAGGATCGTCTGTGATGGGTCAAGCGGCAGCAGACCGCCATTATTCTTCAACAGAACCAGGGACTGGCGCACGGCTGATCGCGCAATCTCGCGATGTTCAGCGCTGCCGATCAGATCGAAATTGCCAGCATGGGGCCGCTCGGACGGTCGGGGCGAGTCGAACAGGCCCGCGCGCGCCTTGACCCGGAGAATCCGCAGGACGGCCTCATCAAGGCGTTCCATCGGGATGGTCCCGTCGCGCACCTGGTCCAGCAGATTTCCATAAAGCGCCTGCCAGCTGCCTGAAGCCATGTACATGTCGAGACCCGCCAGCAGCGCCTGCGGGCAGTTTTCATTGCTACACCCCTCAATCTGGCCGTGCCCCTCCCAATCGCCGACTACAAAGCCATCAAAGCCCATGCGTTCAACCAGCACATTGTGAAGCATGGCTCGATTGCCGTGCATCTTGATGCCATTCCAGCTGTTGAACGAGGCCATCGCGGTCTGCACGCCCGCGGCGATACTCAGCGGATAGGCTGGCGCGTGGATGTCCCGCAGGACTTCTTCGGTGACACGCGTATCGCCTTGATCAATCCCCCTGTGGGTGCCGCCGTCACCAACGAAATGCTTGGTTGTCGCCAGGGTGTGTTCCGGGCCGAGGAAGTCCGCACCATGGGGATCGCCTTGAAGGCCCAGGACGATCTGCTCGCTCAGGCGTGCGACGATGTCTGGGGTCTCCGAATAACTTTCATACGTCCGGCCCCAAGTGTCATTCTGCACCACAGCGACCGTCGGGGCGAACGTCCAGTCTTGTCCAGTGGCCCGGATTTCCAGCGCCGTCGCCTCTCCGATCTGACGCATCAATTGAGGATTGTTGGCCGCGCCGAGGCCTATGTTGTGTGGGAACAAGGTTGCACCGACCACATTGCTGTGTCCGTGCACCGCGTCGGTGCCCCAGAGGATCGGAATGCCGACACCCCCATCGCTCGTGTCGGTCGACGCGTCATAATATTCATCAGCCAGGTCGAGCCAGGCTTGCGGCGGTGCGTAATTGTCGCCCCCGGGCGCGGAGTTGCCGCCATTGAGGACCGATCCGATATTGTATTCGGCGGCCAGCTGCGGCGTGATCGTACCGATGTCCGCCTGGATAACCTGTCCGACCTTTTCCTCGACCGTCATGCGGGACAGGAGGTCAGCAATGAACGTTTCAATCTCCGGGTCACGCCCAACAGGGGACCGGCTTTCCGGCCAGATTTCGGGGTGAACGGTTACGCTGCCTGCACTGTTTGAAACAGTAATCGCACCCGATGAGTCATTCTGGACTTGCTCCGGTTGAAGCGAAGCCGTTTCCGCAGACTGCGAACAAGCCGACAGAGCGAGATGGAGGGCCAGAATTGCACTGCCCGTCATGATCGATTTCAAAGTGTATTGCATGTCAGGTTCTCCAACTCGGCGGTCTTGGGAGTAGCGGCGGCGTAACCGGCCCATGCCCGGTTCCCGTAAGAAGTTGCGGCTTCGACAGCCCTGGGGCGGGCGAACGCGCAGACACTGATTGTGTAAAAAGAGGGGCAGGATCCATAACCCTGCCCCTCTGGTTCAGCCACTCGGGCAGTCGCTGTGCGGACGTCTAGAAGTCGTACCGGATGCCAAACTCGAACCGTCGGTCATTCATGAACACCGATCGCGCGTAAGTCTGTCCCGCAGCATCAATTTGCTGGCTGGCGGTCGACTTCGTGTCGAGCAGGTTGGCCGCTTGAACGCTGAGCTCAAGATTGTCGGTAACGGTCCACCGGAAGGACGCATCCAGGAAACCGATATCGTCCTGACGGATCGGATTACCCGTGATGTAGTCGCGGTAGGAACTCCAGTATTCCGAGCGCCAGTTGTAGGCCAAGCGGGCCTCGAACCGGTCATCCTGGTAGATACCGATGAGATTGTACGAGACGTCGGACAGACCGAGCAGCTCGTCCACGCCCCACCGGTACACGGTCAGGAAGCCTTCGACGCCATCGCCATCCGTATCCCGGACGGAAGGCGGGGCCTCGGATTCGGATGAAATCAGGGTCAGGTTGGCCTGGACACCCAGATTACTCCACAGGCCGGGAAGCTCGCTGAAGAAGTCCTGATAAGAGAACTCGATACCCTCGACCGTACCATCCCGCAGGTTGATGTTACCATTGTAGACGACCGGCACCTGGTATCCGTCGAGATTCAGAAGATCCTGAGTTTCCGTGCCATAAACGATGACATTGTCGAGCTGCTTGTAGAAGGCCGACACCGAGAACAGGCCTTCATCCCCGAAATACCACTCGTAGGACAGGTCGAAATTAGTCGCCTCGATCGGCTCCAGAAGCGGATTTCCGCCGAACTGGTTCAACCGGTTTGGAACAATGTCGACGATCGTCGGCGGCGTCGCAGTCGTGTCTGTGACATAGCCAAGATCCGGCACGGCAATCCGGGTGGAGTTGATGGCTGAAATGTCCGGTCTCGTAATGGCCTGGCTGGCCGCAAACCGGATCAGCATTTCGTCATTGAGATCCCAGCGCACATTGAGCGAAGGCAGGAAATACTCGTAGCTGCTTTCCAGGCTGTTCGGCCCGTTGGGCTGGTCAAGCAGCGCGGCAAGCTCAGGCAGGAAGTCTCGTGGCTCGGTATTGTCTGTCGGGTCATCCGGCGCGAAGGCCGTGTAGCCGAGGACGCCACCACCGGTGTTTTCGGTCCGCACGTAGCGCAGGCCAAAATTACCGGCCACAGATTGGCCATTGGCAAGGTCCTGGCTGAAATTGGCCATGGCATAGAGATTGATCGTCTCTTCCTTGACCGAGCCATCGATGCCGCGGCCCGCATAGTCGATCTGGCCATTCTGGCGCAAGGGCACCCAGTCCCCGATCTGGAGATCGCCATTGGCATTCACGCCCGCCCCCAGGAAGGGCTCGCTCGCCAGGGAATCGATGAAGGCGTCGATATTGCTCATGTTCGCCTGGCTGGGATAGACGATGGACGTCAGATTGCCTTGGAACACGTCTCCGCGCTGGAACTGCGCGAAGTCGAATGTTTCGTAGAAGCCCTGATTGGTCATGTTGGCGTAGGGCAGGTATCCACCGGACCAAGGCGGCGCAATGCCACCCCAGTTCAGCCCCGCACTGCGATTGATCTGTTCGCGTTCGGAGAAACGCACGCCGATCTTCACCGAGTCGAACCAGCCATCCCCGTCGAACTCGTACAAGGCATCACCGCGGATGGCAAAAAGGTCTCCCGTGTTGTCCTGATACTCATCCGCAGCATAGAGAAGGAAGCCGTAGCGCGGATCGCCGAGATCACCCAGCGTGCCCGGGTTCGGTCCGCGCGTAGTCCCCCACGACGCCAGCTGGACCTGGTCCGACAGGAACAGCTCGATCTCCGGGCTGTCGGTGTCGGAGAAATCGAACCGATAGTCGGCAAAGTGATTGCCGCCGGCCCAGAGACGCTCCAGCGAGGCCTCCGCGTCCGTGTAATGGGCGTCGAACTCCAGGAAAAGCCGGTCCGAAACCTGCCATTTCAGGTTTGCACTGAAGTCCTGGGTCATCGACCGCTCGACCTGGTTGATCGCGAGCGATTGAAGCGGGGTCTGGAGTGCCCCGCCTTCGCCCAACCAGTCACGCAGATTGTTGGACACAAGACCCGATTCCATCAGGCCACCATCGACCGGGATCAGGTTTTCGCAGATCCCGATGCCGCCATTGGCAGCTTCGCCTGCGCCGTTACAGCGGGGAATGCCGGCGGACGTGAAGGGAACGATGCTGCGCGTGCTCGGATCTCCGAGAACCGTCCAACTGCCCCAGGATTCGGCATCCGTGAAGAACTCCAGCGTGTTCTCCCGGGTCGTGATCGCGTTTTCGACGCGCACGGCCTTCAGGGTGAGCTCGACATCCCCGCTCGGCGACAGCCACTGGCCCGCGATATAGAAGCTGTCACGCTCGCGGCCGACGGAAGCGTCGCGCGCCTGCCAGCCACCAGGCAAGGCCATCGTTGTGCCCGGATTGTCCGGGTTCGCGATTGCAAGCGGCGGACCGTACTGGAAGCCATCAATGTTCGAGTTGAGCTCGGAGGTCGACCACGAACCGATGATGCCGAAATCACCGTTGCTGGTTTCCCAACGGTTTCCGGCGATGGCGCTGATGCCCGGGCTCCATTCCTCGGCCAGGTCGGTGTAGATGGTCTCCGCTGCGATCACGGCAAACGGGCCATCACGGTCGAATGGCTCCAGGGTACGCAAGTTCACCGTACCCGAGATACCGCCCTCGATCATGTCGGCTGTCTGGTTCTTGAAGACATCGACCGCCCCGATCAGCTCCGGCGGAATGCTGGCCCATTCCAGGGCGCGGCCGCCGTTTGCAGAGAAGGCATCGCGACCGTTGAACTCTGAGCGCGCATACTGGAGTCCACGGATGATGTTGCCCGACCCCTCCGGAGACGGGAAGTCACCATCGCTGCCGCCCAGCTCAAAGCGCTGGGTGACGACGCCCGGCACTCGCGACAGCGCTTCTGCAACCGACAAGTCGGGCAATTGGCTGACATCGGAAGACGTGATCGAGTCCACAAAGGTATCAGCTTCGCGCTTGATGTTCCGGGCGCTCAAAAGCGCACCTCGAACACCGGTGACCGTGATGACGTCAGACGCCTCACCCGCGCCGGTTTCCTCTCCGGCCTCCTGGGCCATCGCGCTCTGAAAGCTGACCGCCGCGACCATGGCAGTCGTGCCAAGCAAGGCATGGCGCACGGCACGCCAAGGCCCGCTTTGGATCGTTGAATTCATTGGTTACCCTCCCCTGTATGACGCGAAACAACGTTGTCTTTTTTGCGCCTAAAGATTATTTACGGTATCGCTACCAAAACACCTTGTGGCTTGGCAATAGCCTTGTCACTCTGCGCCCGAAGGAAACAGGTCTGAGAGATGATGGCAGCGGGCATTTCACGCATCTGCATCGTGGGCGGTGGCACAGCGGGCTGGATGAGCGCCGCGGCAATTTCCCACAAATTCAAAAACATAGACCTCGACATAACCCTCATCGAGTCCGATCAGATCGGCACAGTTGGTGTGGGTGAGGCAACTCTGCCACACATCCGATTTTTTAATCGAGCCCTCGGGATTGAAGAGGCTCCCTTCATGCGAGCCACCGAGGCCACCTTCAAGCTCGGCATCGAGTTTTGCGACTGGGGCAAGATCGGTGATCGCTATATCCATCCGTTCGGCGATTACGGTCTGCCGATCGACAATCTCGATTTCCATCAGTTCTGGCTGAGACAGCAACAAGCAGGCGGCACCGGTCGTCTCGACGCCTACTCCTACCCGATCCTTGCGGCCGAACAGGGTCGGTTCAGAATTCCTGCTGGCAGAAATGACGAGATCGGTTCCAACTTTGGATATGCCTACCAGTTTGACGCGGGGCTGTACGCGGCTTTCCTGCGCCAATTCAGCGAGCGGATGGGCACCCGGCGCTTGGAAGGCAAGGTCACGCAAGCAGAGCGACACCCGGACAGCGGAGACATTCTGGCCGTCCGGCTCGAGGATGGAAGCCGTATCGAAGCCGATCTGTTCATCGACTGCTCCGGATTTCGCGGTCTTCTGATCGAGCAGGAACTTGAGACCGGCTATGATGACTGGAGCGAGTGGCTGCCCTGTAATCGGGCCGTGGCTGTTCCGTGCGAAACGCATGGCGAGCCTGTGCCCTACACGCGCGCAACGGCCCGGAAAGCGGGTTGGCAGTGGCGGATCCCGCTGCAGCATCGCACGGGTAATGGTCACGTTTATTGGAATGAGTACATTTCCGACGACGAAGCCACCCACCAACTGATGAGCACGCTGGAGGGCCCCGCACTCGCCGAACCAAAACAACTCTTCTTCAAGACCGGCAGACGGCGAAAGTTCTGGAATCGCAACGTGGTCAGCATCGGCCTTGCCGCCGGCTTCCTGGAGCCACTGGAGTCCACATCCATTCATTTGATCCAGGAAGGCATCACTGCGCTGATCGAGCTTTTCCCGACAGATCGCGTCGATCCGCTGGACGCCGACGAATACAATGAACGCATGGGACTGAATTTCGAACGGGTGCGAGACTTTCTGCTTCTGCACTACGTCGCAACCCAGCGCGACGACAGCCCGATGTGGCGCCATTTCCGGCACTTGAAACTTCCCGGATCACTGCAGGAAAGGATCGAGGCCTGGCTGACGCGAGGCTATGTGCTGAAATACGAGTTCGGCGTTTTCCTGCCACCCAGCTGGATTGCGGTGATGCTGGGGCAGAACCTCGTTCCGGAACATCACGACCCCCGCGTGGGGCGCTACTCCATCGCAGACATCAACGGCATGCTTGAACGCGTCAGGCTGGACACTGAAGCGGCCGTCGCTGCCACACCGACCCAGGCGGCGTTTCTGACGCAATACGGCGCCGCGTCGGGCTCCTCTCTTCTCGCGGCCCGGGCATGATGACAAAGGACGGCGCAGCGCCATGAAGCCGGATGAACTGACAATTGTCGTGTGTGGCGGCGGATTGGCTGGCAATCTTGCTGCCTTGGCCTTGGCGAACGCGCTGAGCCCTGACGTCCGGATCGTGCACGTTTCAGGTTCGGGGGAACCGGCCGATGGTTTCTTGTACGGCACGGCAACAGCACCGGACTGCCACAACTTTCTGCACGCCCTGGGGCTTGATGAGCGCACACTTCTGCTCGAAAGCAATACCGCGTTCTCCTACGGGACCGAATTCCGGCAATGGGCTGCGCCTGAGCCCTGGATGCTGTGTCATCACGCACCCTTCCCGGCCCCGGACGGCATCCCGCTGCGGCACTTTCTGACCCGAACCGGCGCCGCGCTGCCCCCCTTGCTCATCTCAGCACGGGCCGCCGCTCTCGGCCGCTTTGCCCATCCGCCGGAAAATCCGCAACACCCGCTATCTCGCGCTGAATACGGCTACCAGTTTGTTCCGGATGAATGGGCCGAGCTGGCAGATCGCCTCGCCGCAGGCAGCCGGATAGAACGGATTCGCGAAGACCTTGCCGGTGTAGAACGCCATGGCGACTTGATCCGCGCGGTACGGACAGCGACGGGCAAAAGCGTGTGCGGGGACCTGTTCATCGACGCCAGCGGCCAGGACCGGCACGTCCTCGGCCCCCTGTCCTCGCAGTTTCGCACCACCCGCAGGATTCTGGCTCGGGTCGAACGGAGCGCCACGCCACATCTCGGCCCTCCCTGCCGGATGGTTGAAGCGACGGCATCGGGGTGGTCGGCAACCACTCAGCTCCAGGACAGCCAGTTGAAAATCCGCATCGACGCCTCGTCGGACGATGACATGGCGCCTGAATCCCTGCCCTTTTCGCTCGGAAGGCTGGATGAGGCTTGGGTCGGCAACTGCGTTGGCGTCGGCCATGCAGCGTGGGCAGTGGAGCCGCTGACCCCGGCCCCGATGATGCTGCTGCAAAGGGACATTGAGCGCCTGCTGGAGCTGGTACCTGCCAGCAAAAACATGGCCGTCGAGCGCCGCGAATATAATCGACGATTCAATAACGACTTGACGCATGTAGGCTTGTTTCATGACGCGCTCTACAGGCCCGGCTCACCGCATGTAGGCGCTTTCGCATCCCCCGATCTCGCAAACTCACCGCCTGAAGCGTTGCAGCGCAAGATCACCCAGTTCGAAAACCGCGGTGCCCTGGTCAGTTACGATCTGGATCCCTTCAACGAAGAAGACTGGACCCAAAACCATATCGGCATGGGCCGCTCGCCCCGCCGACATGATCGCCAGCTGGATGCGATATCCCTGGAACAAGCCGAACAAACCCTTGCCACGCTGCGCACCTCGGTTGAGCAGGTCGCGTCCAGAATGCCGCCCCATCATGTCTACCTGGCCCGCTTCAAGGCCTATCTGGAGAAGCCGCGCCATGCCTGAAGACCGGTCACGATCGATCAAGAACATTGTCATCGTGGGGGGCGGATCCGCTGGCTGGATGACAGCTGCCGCCCTGTCCAGCATGCTGCCGGCCGAAGCCGTGCGCATCGTGCTGGTTGAGTCAGACCAGATCGGCACCGTCGGGGTGGGCGAAGCGACCATACCGGATGTCCTCAACTTCAATGCCATGCTGGGTATTCCCGAGGCCGAATTCCTTCGGGAGACGAACGGAACCTTCAAACTTGGCATCCAGTTCGTGGACTGGGGACGAATGGGCGAAACCTACTTTCACCCATTCGGCCCCATCGGGGTCGACATGAACGGCATCGATTTCCACCAGTACTGGCTCCGCAGCGAGGCCGACCGGCCGAACAGCCGGATCGAAGACTTCAGCCTCGCCGCACAGGCCGCAAAGAATGGCCGCTTTGCTCCGCCTGCCCCTGATCCGCGCTCCGTCCTCTCCCAGCTTCGCTATGCCTACCACTTCGACGCCACTGCCTATGCTGCCTATCTGCGGCGCTATGCCGAAGCCCGCGGCGTGCAACGCCGCGAAGGCATGGTCACCGAAGTCCACCAGAGCGGTGAAACGGGTTTCCTGACTGCGGTCGAATTGGAAGATGGCACGCAGCTGGAAGGGGACCTTTTCTTCGACTGTTCGGGCTTCAGGGGCCGTTTGATCGAACAGGTTCTTGATGTCGCCTTCACCGACTGGTCTCACTGGCTGGTGTGCGACACTGCTCAAGCCGTCGCATGCGAATCGTCTGGCGCGCTATTGCCCTACACCATCGCGACAGCCAAGCAGGCCGGCTGGCAGTGGCGGATCCCCACCCGGGAAAGAACCGGGAACGGCCACATTTACGCCAGCCACTGGATGGACGACGACGCGGCCATCAGCAGCCTGCTGGCTGATCTTGACGGTCAACCGCTCGGAGAACCGCGGAAGATTCGCTTTAGGACCGGCCACCGCCAGAGACTGTGGGAGAAGAATTGCATTGCCATCGGATTGTCTGGCGGCTTCCTGGAACCGCTGGAGTCCACCTCGCTATTCCTGATTCAGGAAGGCATCAGCAAGTTTCTGGCCCTGTTCCCGAGCGCGGACATGCCTGAGAGCGTGCGAAAGGAGTACAATCGCCAGCTCGTGAAAAAATTCGAGCAGGTACGCGATTTCATCGTTCTCCACTACAAGGCGACGGAACGCGATGACAGCGCGTTGTGGAAATACTGCCGCAACATGGACATCCCTGACACTCTGGCCGAAAGAATCGCTCTCTTCCGGGAGGCCGGACGAATATTCCGCTATGAAGACGAACTCTTCAGCAAGACAAATTGGATCGCGGTCATGCTGGGGCAAAACATCCGACCGCGAACGGTCGACCCGATCGTCGCCACAGTGGCGCCGTCAGAGATTGCCCGAAGCCTGCAATCCATGACCACCGCCATGAGCCGGGCCGTCGCCGCAATGCCGACGCACCAGGCTTTCCTCCAGAAATTTGCATGGGCGGCGTAGCCCTACCGTAGTGAAGTGGACCAAGGCCATGAAAGACCTCGCCATCAAGGACATCGTGATCGTCGGTGGCGGCACCGCCGGATGGATGGCCGCCGCTGGGCTGTCTATCCTCCTGCGAGACCCGTCCGTGCGCATCCGCCTGATCGAATCTGACGCCATCGGCATCGTCGGCGTCGGAGAGGCCACCATCCCGCACATCAGGTATTTCAACAAGCTGGTGAAACTTGACGAACCGGACTTCCTGCGAAAGACCAACGCGACCTACAAGATTGGCATCGAGTTCATCAATTGGGGCCAGGTAGGAGACCGGTATTTCCATTCCTTCAGCCCCTACGGGGTGAACATGGATGGCTATCATTTCCACCATTTCTGGCTTCGTCACGCCTTGGGCCCCAACCCAACCCCGGCGCGCGACTATAATCTTCTGGCCCTCGCGGCGAAGGTGAACAGGTTTGCTCCCCCCAGACCCCAGGTGCAGGGGTCTCCCCTGGCCAGCATCGACTATGCCTTCCAGTTTGATTCCAGCCTTTATGGCCAGTACATGCGCGGGCTCGCTGAAAGCCGGGGCGTGCAACGGATCGAGGGCCGGATCGTCGACGTTCAACAACATCCGGAGAACGGATTTGTCGAAAGCGTCCAGCTGGAATCCGGCGAAAAGGTCGCGGGCGAACTTTTCATCGATTGCTCCGGTTTCCGAGGGTTGCTGATCGAGCAGACGTTAGAGTCCGGCTATATAGACTGGTCCCACTACCTACCGGTCGACCGCGCCGTGGCCCAGGCGTGCGAGCAGCCCGGACCCATCATTCCCTATACCCGAGCCACAGCCCACAAGTCGGGCTGGCAGTGGCGAATTCCGCTTCAGAACCGGATCGGCAACGGCCATGTCTATTGCAGCCAATTTATCAGCGACGACGAAGCACATGCCACGCTCCAGGCCGGGCTGGACGGTGCAGCGACGTCTGAACCCCGCTTCCTGCGTTTTACGACCGGCGTGCGCGCCAAGCCGTGGAACAAGAATGTCGTGTCGTTGGGTCTTGCCTCAGGTTTCCTGGAACCGCTGGAGTCGACTTCGATCCATCTGGTCCAGTCGGCCATCGCCAGGTTGATGACAAACTTTCCGGACAAGATCTTCAATCAGGCCGACATCGACTACTACAACCGGCGGACCTTGCTGGAATTCGAACAGGTGCGCGACTTCATCATCCTCCACTATTGCGCCACCCAGCGCGATGACAGCGAATTCTGGAACTATGTGCGGACGATGGAGCTGCCGGAGACACTGCGCCAGCGGATCGAGATCTACCGGGAGAACGGGCGGCTTTACCGGCACGACAACGAGCTGTTCGGTGAAGACAGCTGGTTCGCCGTGTTCGAGGGCCAGAACATCCGCCCGAAACGCTACCATCCGGGGGTGAACCACCTGTCGGACGAATTGCTGGAAAAGCGCATGGCCGAGGTTCGCCGGGCCATGAACAAATGCCTTGAAACCTTCGAAGACCACGAGGCCTATCTGGAGCGTGTCATGCAGCGCTCACCACGCCCGGTCACCTGAAATACGCACACACACCCAATCGCAGCCAGAGCGGATGCTAGGCCGTACAGGCTGAACTTGACCGACTGATCCGCATTTCAATCGGCAGGATCAGCCGCTCCGCTTCGCTGCGCGGCTCGACGATCATGCGCACGGCCTCGGCAGCCAGGGCCTGGGTGGGCTGTACCATGGTGGTCAGGTTCGGGTGCACCAGGTCCGCAATGATCGACCCGTCGAATCCGACCACTGAAAGCGCATCAGGCACCCGGATACCGTGCGCCTGGGCGTAGGCCAGCACACCTGCCGCACAGGCGTCATTGGAGGCAAAAATGGCGGTGGGCGGGTCATCGAGCGCCATCAACGCGCCGGCACCCTTGACCCCGGCCTCCGAGCTGAATCCCCCCGCGACGATGTAGGCTTCGCGGATCGGCAACCCAGCCTCGTGGTGGGCCTGACAATATCCGGCATGACGCCGGATCGTTGCACGATGTCCCTCATCACCGCGAATGTGCGCGATTTTGCGATGGCCAAGCCCGATCAGGTGCTTGACCAAAGCATAGCCGGCTTGTTCGTCATCGATCCCGATCTCGTGTCCGAGCGGCCTGGAGTTCAGTGGCGAAATTCGGACATAGCGGATGTTGTTGTTATCAAGAAAAGCAATGACATCAGCATTGTCGCACACAGGCGGGGTCAGGATGACGCCATCAAAATTCATCTGGCGCAGGAAATCGCGGGCCGAGTCCAGCATGCTGTCGCCCTTCACGACCTCGACCATCAAATGGTAGCCGCGCTCCCGACACGCCGCGAGGGCTCCCGCCAGGATGTTCGCCGGGTATTCGCCCTCAGCCTGCTCGTAGAGCAAGCCGATCATGAGAGACTCCTTGGCCCTGAGACCACGGGCGAAGGCATTCCGCCGATACCCCGTCTTGGCGATGGCCTGCTGGACCTTTTCCAGATTTCGCGCTTTCACCGTGGGATCGTTATTGATTACGCGGGAGACCGTCTTCATCGACACGCCCGCCTCGCGCGCAACATCGATGATGGTCGGAAGCCGTTCTGGATTCGAGATAGCCATAATGTGTCTGGAAAACGGTGCGAAAGCTGATCCAGCATTTAGAAGCCATCGCACCCTAAAGGGCAAGGCACCGCCCTGGCAGCACTCAACCGGGCCGTCCTCAGACTGCGCTCACCGAGGCAGATCCTCCACGTTTTGCCGGGGCAGCGAAGTACCGACATCCACCATCACCGCCCATCGAATGACTTCGGACGATATCTGGACATTCCGGAATGGATGACACGTCGGAGAACGCAAAGTGTTCGTCGCCGCGTTCAAACGCTGCGGCCATTGACAGAGTTATCCACGAAGCCGCGGAAACGCCGCAGGGTCTTCGGGACATGAGCCCGCGCTTCGATTTCATTGAAACAAATGGCGGTGAGGGAGGGATTCGAACCCTCGAGACGGGGACACCGCCTACACGCGTTCCAGGCGTGCGCCTTCGACCACTCGGCCACCTCACCGCAGGAGGCGCGGACTATACTCATCGCGGCGCGTTGGGCAAGGGCACACACTCAGTGAATGTCGCGGCTTTCGGCGGGGCTTGAAAGACCTGCACTGCGGAGTGACAGAAGGGGCTCTGGCATTCGGCGGACGCGGGCCTAAATTGGGGTCAGAATTCCGACTGTGCGGAGCGCACCATGACCGATACCCCCTGGAAGTCCGAGCTCATTCCTGCCGACCAGGCCCCGCCGGGCCGCGAAGCACCGCTGGCGACCGCGGAGACCCATTTCGTCACCGGCCGGCCGCTCAAGGTCAGCAAGCCGGAGGGCATGGACGAAATCATTCTGGGCATGGGCTGTTTCTGGGGTGTCGAGCGGCTGTTCTGGCAGACCAAGGGCGTCTGGCACACGGCCGTGGGCTATGCCGGCGGCGCCACGCCCAATCCGACCTATGAGGAAGTGTGTTCCGGGCGGACCGGTCATACCGAAGCCGTGCGGGTGATTTTTGATCCGTCGGTGATTGCGCTGGATGATCTGCTGAAAGTGTTCTGGGAGGGCCATGACCCGACCCAGGGCATGCGGCAGGGCAATGATCGCGGCACGCAGTACCGCTCGGCGATCTACACGACGGATGAGACCCAGGCGGAGGCGGCGCGCGACAGCCTGGCGCGGTATCAGGAGGAGCTGGAGAAGGCAGGGCTGGGCCGCATCACGACCGAAATCGCACCTGCAGGGCCCTTCTACTATGCCGAGGACTATCACCAGCAATATCTGGCCAAGAATCCGCAAGGCTATTGCGGCATTGGTGGGACCGGCGTGGTGTGCCCGATCGGACTGGGCGTTCAGGCCTAGATGCAGGGGTGCTGTGCGTCAGCACACACATCTGCTTGCGCCCAGGGGGATAGTCGGGAAGGGTGATCCGGCATCAGCCAGGATCGGAATCGCGTGACCCGATTAATCGCCTTTGACGTCGACTCCACACTCTTGCGCGTGGAATCCCTGGACACGGCGCTGGAAGCCGCCTTTGCATCGCTGGCGGATCCCGAGGCGGCGCGCACGCGCTTGCATGAGATCACCAATGCCGGAATGTCGGGGCGTATGGCGCTGCGCGACAGTCTGGAAGCACGCCTGAAACTGGCCGGCCTGGACCGCGACGGTGTCGACCGCATCGCACAACACTTGCGCCAGCGGGTCACGCCAGGCATGTCGCCGCTGCTGCGCAAGCTGCGCGCCCGCGGCGATGCTCTGCATGCGGTTTCGGGCGGATTTGTCGACCTGATCGAACCGGTGCTGGAGGATCTGGGTTTCCAGCGCGGCGATATCCATGCCAACCGCTTCGTCTGGCAGGACGATGCCGTGGTCGGCCTCGATATTGACAGTCCCCTGTCCCGCAATGGCGGCAAGGCCGAGGTTCTGGACCGCATTGCGTCGCGGGCATCTGAGACGATCGTCGTCGGTGACGGGATGACGGATTTCGAAGCCTACGAGGCCGGCGCTGCGGATCGCTTCATCGGCTTCGGCCTGATCGCCAAGCGCGAAGTCGTCATCGCCGCCTGCGAATGGTCCGGCGCCAACTATGTGCGGACGGTCGACGGGCTGGCCAAGGCGCTGGGCGTCTAGCGGATCAGCCGGCCGCATTTCATCGGAAAGATGCGCCGATTCGGAAATCGGCAAGATGCGAGCCGCGCGGGCCGCTAGCATCGGTGCCACAACCAGATCCGCATCGGAGCACGCATGCCCAGCACATCCGCCCCCCCCCGCCATCCCGTCACTCTCGCCCGCCTTTCGGGGCTTGCCTATGTCGCGATCATCCTTTGCGGCATTTTCGCCCAGATGGTTGTTCGCGGTAATCTGATCGACTGGCAGGATGCCGGCGCCACCGCCGAGCTGATCCAGAGCCGGAACGGCTTGTTCCGCTTGGGCCTTCTGGCCGACTTCCTGGTCCTGGTGCTTGATATCGTACTGGCTGTGACCTTCTACCGCCTCCTGGCCCCGATCAACCGCGGCCTGGCACTTCTGGCCCTGTCTGTTCGCCTGGTGATGAGTGCTGTCCTGGTTGCCGCCCTCCTCGCCCAGACAGCGCCGCTGATCCTGCTTGGCGATGCTGCCATTGCCGGCCAGCTCGAGCCGGGCGCTGCCGGCACACTCGCCCTCACCTTCCTCGGCCTGCACAATGAAGGCTATATCCTCGCACTCATGCTGTTCGGCCTGCATGGCTGCGCGCTCGGCATCCTGCTCGCCTGTTCGAGCTATTTCCCGCGCTTGCTCGGCCTGCTCATGGGGTTGTCGGGCCTGAGCTATCTCGCCCTCGGCATCGTCCATTTCGGTTTGCCCGCGCTGTCGGGCCCGGGCGGATTCCTGCTATTGCCCGCCGCCCTGCCGGAATTTGTCTTCGCCGGCTGGCTGCTGGTGGTCGGCCTCAACCGCCGCCGATGGGAGGCCCGGGTCGTCCCGTCAGCCTAGCGGATCAGGCGCGCGCGGATGGACCCTTCCAGCGCGTTGACCCGGTCAATGAAATCACCCGGCAGGTCGCCTTCCAGATCCGAAGCGACATAGCCCAGCTGGCCACGGGTTTCGAGCTGTTGCGAGGCGATGTTGGCGCCCGATCCGGAGATCGTCTCGTTGAGGCGGGTCAGGAAGCCCGGCGCGTTGGCGTGGAAGGACAACAGCCGCACCCGTCCTGGCTTGATCTCGCCCGGTTCGATCTCTGGCACATTGACCGCACCCTTGGTCGAACCCTGGGCGAGATAGCGCGTCAGCTTGGACGCCACGTCCTCGCCGATCGCCGCCTGCGCTTCCAGGGTGGAACCGCCGACATGCGGTGTGAGGATGACATTCTCAAAGCGTTGCAGCGGCGAAACGAAGGCTTCCTCCTTGGAGGCGGGCTCCTTGGGGAAGACGTCGACGGCTGCGCCCAGCAGGTGGCCGGAGGCCAGCGCGTCGGCCAGCGCATCGATATCGACCAAGTCACCGCGCGCCTGGTTTATGAGGAAACTGCCCTGCTTCATCTTGGCGATGGCGGCGGCATTGATCATGCCGGCGGTCTGCGGCGTGGACGGCACGTGCAGCGTGACCACATCGGCCAGCGCCAGGAGCTCGTCCAACGATGCACAGGCCCGGGCATTGCCATGGGCCAGCTTGGGTTCGACATCATAATAGTAGACATGCATGCCCAGCGCCGAGGCCAGCACCGACAGCTGGGACCCGATATTGCCATAGCCGATGATGCCCAGCTTCTTGGCGCGCACCTCGTGCGAATTGGTGGCCGACTTCATCCACTCGCCGCGCTTGGCAGCGGCCGAGCGCATCGGAACACCGCGCATCAGCATGATGATCGAGGCCAGGGTCAGTTCGGCCACGGAGCGCGTATTGCCAAAAGGCCCATTGAATACCGGGATGCCGCGAGCTTCGGCGACGTCCAGATCGACCTGGTTGGTGCCAATGCAGAAACAACCCAGCGCGGCCAGATTGGGCGCGGCATCGAAGGCCGCCCGGTTCATCTTGGTGCGCGAGCGGATGCCGGCGAGTACCGCCCCGTCCAGCCGATCGTGCAGGTCATCCACCGGTAGCGCCGCCGTATGGCGCTCGACCTGAAGGCCGGCGACCTGGAAGGCGCGGTCGGCGAGCGGGTGGATGTTCTCGAACAGGACGACGGTTTCGGACATGGCGATTTCCCTGCGCTTGAGCCACGTCAGGTAGGTGGCGCGGCGGCGGACCGCAACACGCTTCACCGCATCTGTCCACCAATTGTTACCGGTAACGCTCGCCTGCCGAAGAACCGCCGACGCAAGACTATTCGGCGTTCAGCGCCCGCACTGCAGCAATCGTCTGGTCGACATGCTCATAGGGGTTCATTTCCGACCAGGTGAAGGCAATCGTCGAATTCTGATCGATTACATATGAGGTGCGGCTGGTCCAACCCGGACGCATCAGAAGGCCGACATCATAGTCGCGCATCATGCCATCGCCGACGGCGAAGACCGGGAAGGCGGAGGCGCAGTGCTGGGTTGAGAACTCGGCCAGACGGTCGGTATTGCCGGCCGTGATGCCGATCACCCGGGCGCCCTCGGCCTCGAAGAGGTCAATCGACTCGGCGAAACTGGCGGCCTGGGCCTCACAGCCGGACGTGAAGGCAGCAGGGAAGAAGAAGACGACGACCGGCCCGTCCACCAGGGCTTCGGACAAGGTGAAGCTGACCGGGTCTCCGGCCTGGTAGCCCTGGACCGTGAAATCGGCGGCAGCGTCGCCCGGCTCGAGCTCGGCAAACGCCGGACTGGCAGCGACAAGGCAGGCCAAGGCAGACAAGGCATTGCGCAGGACAGACATGACAGGGCTCCGTTTTCCTCGACCCTGTTCCATATAGGACGCCCACCACCGGTGTCACGGGAAAGTTGGCACGTCATTTCCGCGGTGGACGCCCATATGATTTATGATCCAGGCGACCCGAGCTATGTCATTGACGCAAAGCACAAGTTTCGTCAGCTTGGCATGATGAAAACCCCGGCTATGACTTGGGATGGGTGGCAGCCCGTCGGTCTTGTGATCGGTCTGAGCATTCTGCCTGCGCTGCTGATGCTGGCCGGTGTTTCGCTCGATTCCGGATCTGTCCCGCCAGAAACAGTTACCGCCGACAGCGCCACCGGCATCGCCCTGCAGACTGTGCGGGGTGCCCTTGTGCATGCGCTGATGGAATGGAGCAGCGTGATCATCGCCTTCGTGGTGGCGGTGCTGGCCTTCAGCCATTTCCGCAATTCCGGCGACCAGGCCGCCCCCGTGCTCGGACTGGCATTCCTGGCCTCGGGACTGATGGATGCCTTCCACACGCTTGCAGCACTGGGCCTCATCGGATCGGCGGCGCCGGGTGGAGACTTCATTCCATTTTCCTGGGCACTGGCGCGCGGTTTCAATGCCCTGATCCTGCTCATCGGAGCGATCGTCTGCCTGATGATGAAGAGTAGCCAGATCCGCTTGTCCGCGTTCTGGCTTCCGGCAATCGGCCTGTCCTTCTGCGGCACGGCGCTGACCTTGATGACCTGGGCTGCCACGACAGCAGACCTTCCGGCGACCCAGTTTCCCGGCGCGGTCGTCACCCGTCCCTTCGATCTCCTGGCCCTGGGCCTGTTCATGCTGGCGGCGCCGATCTTCTGGCGTGTCTACAGATTGTCACCGGGCCCGCTGTCGGCAGCGCTGATCCTCGCCCTGCTGCCGGCCTTTGCACTCGAAATGCATATGGCTTTCGGCTCCAGCGTGCTGTTCGACAGTCACTTCACGGCGGCACACCTGCTGAAGATTCTGGAGTACGCCATCCCAGCGGCGGTTCTGATGATGCACTTCGTGCAGTCGCACGCCGCCCTGAACCACGCCGTGACCGAAGCGCGCCAGGCCAATCGGGCGAAATCGGAATTCCTCGCCAATATGAGTCATGAAATCCGCACGCCGATGAATGGGGTGATCGGCATGATTCAGGCCATGCGACAGGTCGACCCGACACCGGAACAGTCTCGCTTGCTGGCGACCATGGCAGAGTCGTCAGACAATCTGGTCCAGATCATCGATGACATCCTGGACATCTCGAAAATCGAGGCCGGCAAGCTGGAGCTCGAGATGAGCGATTTCCTGCTGGGCGACATCGCCCATCAAGTCATCGGTGTGCATCAGGCGAGAGCCGACGAAAAGGGCCTGACACTGTCCCTGATGCTGGATGTACCGGCTGAGACAGCGCTGCATGGCGACCCGCTGAGGGTCCGGCAGGTGCTGCACAATCTGGTGTCCAATGCGATCAAGTTCACCGCTTCTGGCGAGGTCGGCCTGCAGGTCCGAGAAACGGGCCGGACCGAAGGCGGGCTACGCTGGTTAAACTTTGCAGTCACGGATACGGGCGTGGGCCTGCCGGACGGGGCTGAATCCTGGCTATTCACCCCCTTTGCCCAGGCCGACGGATCGGTGACCCGCCGCTTTGGTGGTACAGGGCTGGGCCTGTCGATCTGTCACCAGTTGTGTGCGGCAATGGGCGGGACCATAGCCGCCCGGCGCAGGCCCGAAGGCGGGGCAGAATTCACGGTCAGCCTGCCCTTCCGCACGGCCCACCAGCCCCAGCCGACGGCCGAGACACCGGTGATCCCGGATCGGAAAGCAAGGTTCTCGATCCTGGCGGCCGAGGACATCAGCACCAATCGCCTCGTCCTGAAAACGCTGCTGGGGCCCTATTGCACGGACCTGACCATCGTCGAGGATGGCGCCCAAGCCGTGCAGAAATGGCAATCGAGCCGTTATGACGCGCTGATCCTGGACATCCACATGCCGGTGATGGACGGGGTCACCGCGGCCACGCGAATTCGCGAGATGGAGGCACAGGCCGGCGAAGCGACGCGCACACCCATCATTGCGCTGAGTGCCAATTCCATGCCCGAGGAAGTCAATGGATTTCTCAGCCACGGCATGGACGCGCACATTGCCAAGCCGTTCCAGATCGACGAGTTGGTGGGCACCATCCACGCCCTGGTCTCCGGACGCGGTCAGGCTCCGGCCTGATGACGGCGGCGTCGACTAGTCGTCATCCATCTTTAGAGCGGCGATGAAGGCTTCCTGCGGTATCTCCACCTTGCCGAACTGGCGCATCTTCTTCTTACCGGCTTTCTGCTTGTCCAGCAGCTTGCGTTTCCGCGTGGCGTCGCCGCCATAGCATTTTGCGGTCACGTCCTTGCGCAGGGCCGAGAGGGTCTCGCGGGCGATGATGCGTCCGCCCAACGCCGCCTGGATCGGGATTTTGAACATGTGCCGCGGGATCAGGTCCTTAAGCTTTTCGCACATGGCCCGGCCGCGCATCTCGGCGCGGGCGCGGTGCACGACCATGGAGAGCGCATCGACCGGCTCGTCATTGACCAGGATCGACATCTTCACCAGATCGCCGACCCGGTCCTCGATCCACTGATAGTCGAAGGAGGCATAACCCTTGGTCACTGATTTCAGGCGGTCATAGAAGTCGAAAACGACCTCGTTGAGCGGCAGTTCATAGACCACCAGGGCCCGGTTGCCGGCATAGGTCAGCTCGACCTGGTTGCCGCGCCGGTCCTGGCAGAGTTTCAGCACACCGCCCAGATACTCGTCCGGCACCAGAATGGTGGCCTTGATCCAGGGCTCGGCAATGGTGTCGATCTTCACCGGATCGGGCATGTCGGCCGGATTGTGCAGGTCGATCTGGCTGCCATCGGTCATGGTCAGGCGATAAACCACGGACGGTGCCGTGGTGATCAGCTCGATGTCGTATTCGCGCTCGAGGCGTTCGCGGATGACCTCGAGATGCAACAGCCCCAGGAAACCGCAGCGGAAGCCGAAGCCCAGCGCGGCGGAAGTCTCCATCTCGTAGGAGAAGGAGGCGTCGTTGAGGGCCAGTTTCTCGATCGCGTCGCGCAAGTCCTCGAACTCGGCGCTGTCGACCGGGAAGAGACCACAGAACACCACGGGCTGGGCCGGCTTGTATCCGGTCAGGGCCTTGTCGGCGGGACGCTTGTCATCGGTGACCGTGTCACCGACACGGGCGTCACGCACCTGCTTGATCGAGGCATTGAGATAGCCCAGCTCGCCCGGACCGAGGCTGGCGATGGCTTCCTTCTTGGGACGGAAGACGCCGACACCATCAACGGGGTAGGCCGCACCGGTGCCCATCAGGCGCACCTTCATGCCCTTTTTCAGCGTGCCCTCGATCACCCGCACCAGGCAGATCACGCCGAGATAGGGGTCATACCAGCTGTCGACCAGCATGGCCTTGAGCGGCGCATCAGGATCACCTGCATCGGGCGCCGGAAGGCGATTGACGACGGCTTCCAGCACGTCCTCGATACCGATACCGGTCTTGGCCGAGATCATGACGGCCTCGGACGCATCGAGCCCGATGACATCCTCGATCTGTTCCTTGACCCGCTCCGGCTCGGCGGCCGGCAGGTCGATCTTGTTGAGCACCGGAACGATCTCGTGGTCGACCTCGATGGCCTGATACACGTTCGCCAGGGTCTGGGCTTCCACGCCCTGGGAGGCATCGACCACCAGCAGCGAACCTTCGCAGGCGGCCAGTGAGCGGTTGACCTCATAGGCAAAGTCGACGTGTCCGGGCGTGTCGATCAGGTTGAGGACGTAGGTCTTGCCGTCCTTGGCCGTGTAGTCCAGGCGCACGGTCTGCGCCTTGATAGTGATGCCGCGCTCGCGCTCGAGCTCCATCGAGTCGAGCACCTGCTCCTTCATCTCGCGATCGGACAACCCGCCGGTGAATTGGATCAACCGGTCGGCCAGCGTGGATTTGCCGTGGTCGATATGCGCCACGATGGAGAAATTTCGGATCAGGGACGGATCTGTGCTCATGGCGCGGGCCGGTAGCATGAGAAAGGGGTTTGGCCAAGCGGGATGGGCATGGTGATGGGGCATGGCGGGCTTGCTTTGCTTCCCCATGCATTGGGAAAGTGGCCGAGCGGAGCGAAGGTCGATGGGGCGCCGCCGCAGGTGGCGAGCCTTGCGCCTTCCGCGGCCTGCCGGCCGCGGCCCCTCCACCCGCCTTCGCCCTTCGGGCTTCGGCCGGTCCCCCTCCCCACGGTGTGGGGAGGAAAGGCGCTCCTTCGCCGCCGCTCACGTGTTCCCGTCTCATTCTTTCCCCACCACACACCGTCATCCCCCGGCTTGTCCGGGGGACCTCTCCCATCCTGTTGGCGGGTTAGCTGAGGTGGCCCGGACAAGCCGGGCCATGACGGTGGTGAAGTGTGGTGGATGAGAGTTTGGTGATGCATCGAGCTTTCCTCCCACCACCGATAGCGCCACGCGCTTGCACGCTGGCGTTATGGGAGAAGAGGGTGCGGGACGCCTTCGGGCGTCTTCGCTAGGTATGAGTGAGTGACACCGTCCGGCGTCCCGCACTTGGAGATTTCACCCGCCGGAGCGGGTGTGTCCTATATCAGGCGAGGATGCTGCATGAGTAGCATGACAGCCGTGCTCCCTGACCGCCGTGCCCGTCCAGCCGGCGGTCACCCGGCTCTCAGGACACGCTCCACTCCCCCACCACCCCCGGCCGACCAGACCGGGCCTCGAGCGGTGATGAGGCGGGGAGGAGTATGCGGGCGGCTGGAAGGGGTGGGGATATCTTCTTTTTGTCCTCGCTTTTTTTCCTCCCTCTCCCTGGGGAGAGGGCCGGGGTGAGGGGGGACGGCGAGGTCGAGCCCGTCCTGGCTATCACCGGGATTTCCCCCTCATCCGCCGCTTCGCGGCACCCTTCGTCGCGCCGGACAGTCCCCCGGACTGTCCTTTGGCTCCTCAGCCCCAAGGGAGAAGGGGGTGCCAAGCAGGCTGAATTTCGCGGATGGGGACGCGCGCCCTTCGGTTTTGCCTTTGGCAAAACCACTTCCCCCGCGCAGCGGGGCAGAAACCGGGGCGTGGACAATCCATGGACGGGGGTTGGACGTTTGCGCGGGACGGTTTAGGCTTACAAGTCAAGCGATTGGGGCTTCGCCATGGCTCGAGACAACGCGCCGCGCTTTCTGGTCGTCGATGATGATGAAGTTGACCGCATGGCGCTCGTGCACCGGCTGCGGGCGATGGAGCCCGACGCAGGGATTTCCGAGGCATCCTCACCCGCCGACGGCCTTGAAACGCTAAAGACCGGCTCGTTTGATTGCGTTCTGGTCGACTACAACATGCCCTTGTGCGATGGTGTGTCGATGATCAGCCTGATTCGCCAATTGCCCCAGGCCGAGACCCTGCCGATCATCATGGTCACCGGTTCGGACGAGGTGTCCGTCGCCGTCCAGGCGATCCAGAGCGGGGCGGATGAGTATCTCAACAAGGCGGCCGTCACCGATACCACGCTGGGCTGGGCCATACACAGCGCCCGAAACCGCGCGGAACTGCGGCGGGATGCCCTCTCGCGTGATACGGCGATGCGAAATTTCGCCTTCCATGCAGCGCATGACCTGAAATCCCCGCTGAACGGGATTGTCGGGTTGGCGGCCGTACTGAAATACCGGGCGAAAGACCTGCCGGATGATGCCCTCACCTATCTCTCCCAGATCGAAGAGCAGGGCCGGTACATGGCTTCTTTGATCGACAATCTGCTGGCCTATTCGGAAAGCGGGAATCTGGAAGGCCAGACCGGGCCGGTTTCGCTGGACGCGGTGATCGAACGCGCGCGCAGCGTGCTCGACCAGGACATCCGCGCCTCCGGGGCCCGGATCGACAGTGCGCTCGGAGTGGATGTGGTCGGCGACCAGGCGCAGTTGGAGCGGGTGTTCATCAACCTGATCCAGAACGCGATCAAGTATCGCAGCGATGCCGCGCCGATCATCCGGCTGAACGCGCATGTCCTCGGGGATCACGTTCAGATTGACGTCGAAGACAACGGATTGGGCATCGACCCGAACATCGCCGACCGTCTCTTCGATCCGCTGGAGCGCGGTTCAGCGACAGACCAGGCCGGGCACGGGCTTGGCCTGGCGATCGTCAAACGCATCATCGAGGTTCATGGCGGCAGAATCTGGTGCCATCCCGGCGCAACCGGGGGAAGTGTATTCAGCCTGACGCTTCAACGACATGAGGGTGCGAGATCAGCTTGACCGGACTCCTGAAACGGCTGGGTCAGGAACCCGCCTGGCAATTGGCGGCCGGCGCCGTTGTGCTGCTGTTCAGCCTGGTCATCATGTTGAGCTGGAAGCTGGGCATTGAATCCCTGGTCCGACTGCATCCCGACTGGTCTCCTACCCAGTTCAACACGGCCCTGAGCTGTGCCTTGCTGGCCCTGTCCAGCCTGTCCATGGCGGTCTCCTGGCGCACGGCGCGCGTGCTCGCGAGCATGGCCACGCTGCTAGCCGCGGCGACGGGGCTGCAATACCTGCTGGGGAGCGATCTGGGGATCGACGAGATCTTCCACCGTCACCAGTTCGGAGATGACGATGCATCACCCGGACGAATGTCCCTCAATTCCTGTGTCGTCATCGCGACACTCGGTCTGTCCCTGGCTTTTCACCAGCCCGCCCAGAAGGCTGGCGGGAACACGCTCATGGCCCTGCTGGCCACAGGGTTGGCTGCGGGCCTGCTGACGGCTTTCCTGATCGGCTATGTGTTGGGCGAAGCTGCACTTTTCAACCTGGCCTCGACCGGTATCGGCGTCCTGACACTCGCCATGACGGGTACAATCTGCAGCGTGCAGGTGGCCCGGGCACTGGCCATAGTCCTGCCGTCACTGGAACACCAGCATCTGCCGGTCCTGCTGACCTCGGCGATATTCATGACGAGCTTCACCCTCGCGGTCCTGTTCGGCATGGAAGCCCAGCAGCGCAATGCCGCCCTGGAGGCCGAAGCTGCCGAACTGAGGCTGCTGGCGGCGACGCTGGAAGCCCGGTTTTCAGAACAGGTGCTGTCACTGGAGCGCATGGCCGACCGCTGGCAGGCTGCCGACGGCACACCGGAGGAACACTGGCGCGCCGACGCCCGCAACTACATCACGGATTCCCGCCTGTTCTCGGCCATGTCCGTTGTGTCTGCCGATGGTCGTATCCGCTGGGCCGAGCCGGCCACGGCCGACAGCCAGCTGCGCGGCCTGGACCTGACAGCGGATACGATCCGCGGTCCGACGTTTGCGCAGATGCGTGCCAGCGGGGAGACAACGGTAAGTCCCGTCTTCGACCTGCAGATCCGCGGTCTCGGCTTTATCGTCATGATTCCCATCTATCGCGCCGACGGTCGTTTCGACGGCGCCGTCGTGGAGGCCTATGAGCTGGCCCGGCTTGATGAGGTCCTGGCCGAACTGCCGCAGCCGGAGACGATCCCGGTCACCGTTCGGCCGCCCGATTTCGAAATTGACGACTCGCTGTTGGCCCAACCGGTCTTTCTGGGCGGCCCGGCCCCCATCCTGTTGACCGTGTCTCGGGATGCAGTTCTGGCCGGACAGACTTTATCGGCGGGCTCAGCCCTGTTCCTGGCCTTTGCACTGGCCGCGTCGGCCCTGGGCCTTCTGGCCCTTCAGCTGTCGATCGTGGGGGTGCGCCAGAAGCGCGCCTTGGCCATTGCCAATGCCGAGCTCGCCAGTGCCAATGCCGAGCTGGACAGCTTTGCCTACACCGCATCCCATGATCTCAAATCGCCGCTGCGCGGCATCCGTCAACTGGCCGATTGGCTGGAAGAGGACCTGTCCGACAAGCTGACCGATGAAGCCCGCCGATACATCGGCCTCATGCACAGTCGGATCGGCCGGTTGCAGAGCCTCCTGGATGCGCTGCTGCAGTATTCACGGGTGGGCAGAAAGGCGGTTTCGCGGTCGAGCATCGGCGTCCGCGAAGCCGTCAAGCACTCGGTCGAGCTGCTGGACCTGCCGGACGGTCACCAGGTGCATCTGGACGGCAGTGATTTCGAAATTTTCACGGATATCAATCTCCTCCAGATCGTGATCATGAATCTGGTCAGCAATGCGTCCAAGCATCATGACGCCGAGACCGCCCGGATCGACGTGCGGTGGCAAGCCAAGCCGGGTGGCTGGGAGCTGGAAATCGCGGATGATGGCCCGGGCATTGCCACCGAGTTGCACCAGCGCGTGTTCAAGATGTTCGAGACGGTCAAATCGCGCGACGAGCTGGAGGCCAGCGGCATGGGATTGGCAATCGTGGCAAAGGCCGTTACACGCCTCGATGGTTGCATCACACTGATTTCGGATCCCGCCGAAGTGCGCGGGAGTCGCTTTGTCCTGGAGTTCAAGCATGGTCGCTAACGGTCTTAACCCGCGCGTGGTCACCATTCTTCTGGTCGAAGATGACGATATCGACGCCGAGGCCGTGACCCGTGGCCTGGCCAAGCGGCGGGTGGCCAATCCGGTCGTGCGGGCCCGCAATGGCCGCGAAGCGCTGGACATTCTGCAGGACAAGGTCGAGGGCGTGACCATCAGCCAGCCCTACATCATCCTGCTGGACCTCAATATGCCGGTGATGAACGGGATCGAATTCCTGGAAGCCGTGCGCCGCGATCCGGAGCTGAAATCTGCGGTGATCATGGTGCTGACGACGTCGAACGCGGATCGCGATCGCGCAGCCGCCTATGAACAGAATGTCGCCGCCTACATTCTCAAGGCGCGGGCCGGTCTGGAATTCGAGGCCGCGATGCAGCTCGTCGACCATTACTGGCGCTATGTGGAATTCCCCGACAGCAAGTCCCGCCGGCGCGACTGAGCGCGACACGGGAGCAGACATGGAAAGGCCGGCGGATCGCTCCGCCGGCCTTTTTCGTGTCGGATGGGCCGAAACGGGACTAGTCGTCCGCGCCCATGCCTTCAGGAACCGGGAAGCCGCGGTCGCGCATCAGCGCGGCCGGGTCAGCGTCGCGGCCACGGAAATTGCGGTAGGCGACCGCCGGATCGACGGCATTGCGCACGGCGAACAGGTTGGCCACCAGGCTTTCGGCCAGCTCAGGATCGTAATAGCCGCCGGGCGCCGCCTCGAAGGCTTCTGCCGCATCCGCGGTCAGCACATCGGCCCACATGTAGCCGTAATAACCCGCCGAATAGCCCTCGCCGGAGAAGACGTGGCCGTAATGCGGCGAGCGGTGGCGCATGACGATCTCTTCCGGCATGCCCAGCTCGGCCAGGGTTTCACGCTCGAACGTGTCCGGATCGCCGATCTCGGCCGGGTCCGTGGTGTGATAGATCATGTCCATCAAGGCCGAGGCCAGGTACTCGCCGGTGGCAAAACCCTGGTTGAAATTGGCCGCAGCACGGATGCGCTCGATCAGCGCCTGCGGCATCGGCTCGCCGGTTTCGACATGGACGAGATAGTTCTCGACCACCGGGTCGGTGAGCAGCCAGCGTTCCAGCAGCTGCGACTGGAATTCGGTGTAGTCGCGCACGCCGCCATTGAGCGTGGGATAGGCGACGTTCGAGGACAGGTAGTGCAGGGCGTGGCCGAATTCGTGGAAGAAGGTCTCCGCGTCATCCCAGGACACCAGGACCGGCTGGCCGGGCGCCGGCTCGACGAAGTTGGAATTGTTCGTGGCGAGCACGTTTTCCGGTCCGTCGAACGTGGTGTGCGAGCGGAAGGAATTGGCCCAGGCGCCCGAGCGCTTGCCCTGGCGGGCGAAGGGATCGAGATACCACAGACCGACATTCTCACCGGTCTCGCGATGGGTCACTTCCCAAACACGCACCGTGGGATGCCAGACGGAAACCTCGCCCTCCGGCAGTTCGCGGAACGCAAAGCCGAACAGCTCGCCGGCGACGTAGAACATGGCTTCGCGCAGGTTTTCCAGCTGCAGGTATTGCTTCACCTCATCGCTGTCGAGGGCATAGCGGTCCTGGCGAACCTTCTCGGCGTAATAGCGATAGTCCCAGGGGGCGATGGTGATGTCGTCGCCACGGGCATCGGCGAGGGCCTGCATGTCGGCGACCTCTTCCTCGATGCGCGCCACGGCGGCGTGCCAGACCGGCAGCATCAGGCCCATGGCGTTCTCCGGATTCGCCGCCATGCGGTCTTCCAGGCGCCAGGAGGCGTAATTGTCATAGCCCAGGAGGCCGACCCGCTCGTGTCGCAGGGTCAGGATTTCCATGATGATGGCGTTGTTGTCGTATTCGTCGCCATTGTCGCCGCGGCTGTAGTAATTGCGCCAGACCTGCTCGCGCAGGTCACGCTCGTCGGAAAAGGTGAGGAAGGGATCCATCGAGGAGCGGGTATTGGTGATGGCGTACTCACCCTCACGACCGCGCGTTGCTGCGGCCGCTGCCGCCGCATCGATGAAGCCCTGCGGCAGACCGGAAAGCTGGTCGGCGCTCAGATAGGTGACGTAGTTTTCCTCGTCATGCAGGACATTGTTGCCGAACTGGGTGTGCAGCTCCGCCAGGCGCTGCTGGATCTCGGCGAAGCGCTCGGCAGCCGCGCCTTCGAGGGTGGCGCCATTGCGGGCGAAACCATCATAGGTGAGCTGGACGACGCGCTGCTGGTCCGGGCGCAGCGTCGCCATTTCCTCGCCTTCATAGACAGCGCGAACGCGCTCGAAGAGGGCCTCGTTCTGGGTGATCGAGGTGAAGAAGGCCGACAGGCGCGGTGCCATCTCGCCCTGGATCGCGCGGAATTCCGGCGAGGACATGTTGGACGACCAGATGCCCCAGTAGGAGAAGACCCGGCCGAGCGCATCACCGGACCGCTCCATGGCGACGATCGTGTTCTCGAAGGTCGGCGGCTCGGGATTGTTCACGATCGCCTCGATCTCGGCGAGATTGGCCGACATCGCGGCTTCCAGCGCCGGGCGCAGATCGTCCAGGCTGGCCGTCTGGAAGTTCGGGACACCGCCATAGGGACCGGTCCATTCCATCAGCAGCGGGTTTTCCGCCATGGCAGTCTCCACAGCCTCGGCGGACATGTCCTGGGCATTTGCCGGCAGGATGGCCAGACCGAACAGGGCCGCGACACTCGCGGTCGTCATCATGAGTTTGCGCATTGCAAGGCTCCCCGATTTGAAAATTGGGCGGAGACTAGCGGTTGGCCGCATGGCGCGAAAATGAAGATTTCACCATCTTTTCCCGCCAGGCCTGCCATCACCCCGATGGACCGGCTTGATCGGCTGCGCTGGAGTGCCAATCTGGGCACGTTGTCAAAGCGGAGCAGAGCATGAGGATCGTCTTTGCGCTGACATTCCTGGGCGTGCTGCTGGCGGGTCTCTGGGGGCTCTATCGCACACCGGCGCGGCTGGACGCACCAGCCGATCTGCGACTGCACGCGCTTGAACCGGCCGCTGCAGAGGGCGCCCATCTGGTCGCGGTACAGCCCTGGCTGGACGCACGCCACTACCAGTCTGCCGCAGACCTGACTGCGCGGCTCGATGCCTATCTGCTGGCAGCCCGGGAAGCAGGTTATCTGGGTGAAGGCTCTCTGGTGGTGTTTCCCGAACATGTCGGCACCTGGCTGGTTGCGGCCCGGGCACCGCGTTTCAGCTTCACGGCATCCTCGACGACCGAAGCCATGGCGCACCTGATTGCGGCCAACCCCCTGCCCTTTGCCGCTGCCCTGTCGCAATCGGACGAATCGGATCGCCTGGCCGCGGCTGTCTTCCGCATGCGCGCAGACCGCATGGCGCGGGATTACCAGATCGTGTTCTCGCAGTTGGCTCGCCGGCATGGCGTCACCGTTGTGGCCGGATCGATCGTGTTGCCGGACCCTGCGGTAGCGAACGGCCGGATCGTGCCGGGAGCGGGTCCGCTCTACAATGTCAGCGCCGTTTTTGCGCCGGACGGTTCGCTGCATGACCGTCTGGTGCGCAAGGTTCATCCGATCCCGGACGAGGCCGGTTTCACAGCAGCAGCGGACGCCGCTGACATTCCGGTCTTCAGCACTCCGGCCGGTCGGCTGGGCGTTCTGATCTGTGCCGACAGCTGGCACCCGGATGTCTATGCGGTTCTGGAAGCGCAGGGGGCCGAGTTGATGGCCGTGCCGGCCTTCCTGCAGCCCTCCGGCGTGTGGAACCAGCCCTGGGGTGGCTATACCACCGGCTGGCCTGCGGATGTCGATCCGGCCCGAGCCGAGCACTATACCGAAGGCCAGGCTTGGCTGACCCATTCCCTGGGCGGGCGGCTTTATTCCACGCAGGGCCGATGGGGTGTAACCGCCTTCCTGCGCGGAGAATTGTGGGATCTGGGTTCGGACGGGGCCAATATCCTGGTGGCGGACGACGTCGCCTGGGTCGCCGGTCAGCTTGACGGTGCCTCGGTCTCCGCACTCCCGCTGCCCTGAACCTGATCCAGTGCGTGGACGTCCCAGGCGCGAACCAGCTCCTCGGCGACCTCCAGCTGGCCGGCTTCGATCAGCGGCAGGATGCGGAATTCGGCGGCGGCGATGCGGGCCTGGACCTGATCGCGGGCCTCACGGTCTCCGGCCAGGCGGCGATGCTGCTGGGCGCCGCGGTCCCAGAGTGTGGGGTCGAGCACCGACCACTCGCCTTCAAACGCGACAGGGCGAAACAGCGAAATGCAGGGCGTCATCGTGCCGGTGGTCGCCAGGCGGGGCGGCTGGCCGGGCTTGAGGACGGCCATCATCGTGTTGGTGGTGTGGTGCGGACGCAGAAGACCACCGGCATGCATGCACAGATCCGCTGTCGACCCCCGTTCGAACCCGCTGCCCTTGTCGTGCCGGCGCATCAGGGCCGCCAGCGGCAAGAGGCCGGCCTCGGCTTCCAGGGCCGACAATCCGGCAAGAGCGCAGGCGCGGCGATAGCGGGCCTGGCTGAAACGCCGCATCAGCCAGCTTTCGTGACGGCGTCCGAACCCGCCGGAAGGCGCGGCTTCAGACTGCATCTCGACCTCACCGTCCAGAATGTAGGCATTTGAAATGGCGGCCTGTTCAGGAAAGCGCTTGAGCCGCCACTGGCGGCCGCAGGTCTCCAGGACAAGGATGTCCCGGGTGTCGGCGATCAGGAAGCTGTTGTCGTAGCGAAAATGCTTGTCGCGATGACCGGCAGGACCACCCTGGCCATGGGTTTCCAGCAGATGGATGATCGTGCCGGCCGCCTCGTGCGCCGTGCTGCCACGTTCCAGGGCGAGACGGACGAGATCCATGCCGAGCAGGGCTTCGCCACGGCGCCGGACGTGGCGGG
This sequence comes from uncultured Maricaulis sp., assembly GCA_965242785.1. Classification (GTDB taxonomy): domain Bacteria; phylum Pseudomonadota; class Alphaproteobacteria; order Caulobacterales; family Maricaulaceae; genus Maricaulis. The sequence goes on along the minus strand of CBDETA010000004.1, from coordinate 911,827 downwards.
AGAAGACGGCTTCATTGCCGACCACCACGCCGGCATCATTGGCGCCCATCTCCGCCCCCCACATCCAGTCGGGGCGGCAGAGAATCGTTGCTTTGCGGTCAGGCACCTGGGGGATTTCCAGATAGGTGCAGCGTACCGTTTTGGCGGTATCACCGGAAACGGCCGAATGATGTTCGACCCGCTGGGCCTCGGTGGGCTCCCGGTCGGAGTTCTTGGCGAAGTAGACCGTTTCGCCGGAGCGCAGGGCGAGCGTGTCACACATCAGCGGGCCTCCAGGGCGCGGGCAACCTCGTCTGCGGCGCGTTCTGCGGCTTCAAGCGCGCCCTCGAAATAGCCGAAATACCGTGTGGCACCTTCGGTTCCCGCAATGTGGACCGGCCCCAGCGGCTGCCGCAAATGTTGTCCGTACGCGGTCCAGACACCCGGGCCCATCAGGGCCGCATAGCAGCCGCGGGAGAAGGGTTCAGCGGTCCAATCCTGGTCAATGTAATCAATGGGATGACGCGCCTCTTCGCCGAAATAGGCGGCGAAGGCCTCCAGGACCGCAGCCTTTCGTTCGGCGGGATCGCGGTTGGACCAGTGGCGGGCTTCATTGCCTTCGATGAAGCCGAGAAGCTGGCCGGCGGACTTGCCGTCCTGGGTGTTGTCAAAGGTGACACGGACCGTGAGCTCGGGTCCAACCGCTTGACCGGCCAGGCCTTTTTCGCGCCAGAACGGGCGATCATACTGGGCCACGCACTTGATGCAGGCGCCGGGCGGCATGCGCAGCCAGAGCCCGGCACGGCTGGAGGGCAGGTCCGGGGTGAAGCGCATGCGCATGGCCTGGCTGGGTGGGACTGCGAGGATGGCGCGGCGCGCGTGGTGGCGGGATTTGTCTGTTTCCACAGTGACTTGCCCGGACCAGTCGATGGACCGGACGGGCTCTCCCAGACGTACGCGATCGCCCAGTTGATCGGCCATACGCCGGGCCAGACCGGCCATGTCGCCATGGACGCGGTCCTGCTGGGCACCGCCGGTGGTGGAGACCAGATTATCGAGGGATGTGCCGGCCCGCGCGTAAAAAAGCGCATGGAGAAGGGAAACATCGTGGGGTTCAGCCGCAAAGACAGCGCCAATTCCGACCGCGAAAATGTCAAAGGCCTGGCGCGAGAGCGCATGTTTGCGCATCCATTCCGCAACCGTCATGGAATCCCACTGAAGAGCCCTTGGGTGGGACCAGGGGGCAGCCGGGTCGATCCCGGAAGCCATCGCGTCGAACCGGGTCATCATCCAGTGGACGTTGAGCAGGATGTGGGGCGCGAGCCTGGGGATAGTGCCGGTGTAGCGGCCGAGACGGCCACGAGCGAGGACCAGACGGTCGCCCTGATCCCAGAGCGGATAGGTCGTCATCCCCATTTCGTCGATGAGCGCGTAGAGCCGATCCTGGCCGGGACCGACCCACTGACCACCGATATCGACGGTGTCGCCATTGGCGAAGGTGTGCGCAAGGGCGCGGCCGCCGACCCGGTCGCGCGCCTCGACGACCAGGACGTCGTAGCGGTCGGCGAGCAGTTGGGCAGCGCGCAGGCCGGACAGGCCGGCGCCGATGATGATCACGTCGTGGCGGTGGATGTCGGCCATTGATCTCTCCCGCCCGCATGCTGCGCCGATTTTTGACGAATTGGCCAGCCCGGGGCCTGATCTTAACCAAGCGCTAAGGATTTCGCCGCTGTGTCGCCCCATTCAATGCGCAATGATACGCGCAGTTCAACGCCGCGAACGGAGTTATCCATGCGAGCCCTTGCAACCCTGGCAACCAGCCTGACCCTCGGCCTCGGCCTGATCGGCCCGGGCCTCGCCCAGGACCCGGATTACGGGCAGCCGAGCCAGTATTCGGAGCCGGTGGAGACCTATTCCCAGGACGAACTGGTGGAAGCGGTCTCGGACTTCTTCGGCGTCACCGCGGAGGCCGCGGCCAGCGTTTTGGAGCGCGTCTTCTCGGATCTGGGCCGTCCGGTGGGCTATGTCGCCGGTGAGGAAGTGGCCGCCGCGGCCGGTGTCGGTCTGCGCTATGGCGAGGGCTATCTGACGATGCGCTCGGGCGAGCGGGAGAAAGTCTACTGGCGCGGCCCGTCGATCGGCTTTGATGCGGGTGGCAATGCCAGCCGCGTTTTTGTGCTGGTCTACAATCTCAATGACATCGACCGGCTGTATCAGCGTTTCCCGGGCGTGGAAGGCTCGGCCTATCTGGTGGCCGGACTGGGTGTGAACTATCAGCGCACCGACGAGATCACCCTGGCGCCGATCCGCTCGGGCGTGGGACTTCGCGCCGGCGCCAATGTGGGCTATCTGGCCTATACGCGCCGCCGCGCCTGGCTGCCCTTCTAAAGGACCGACCCACCGCATGCAGATCCGATCCTGCGACCCCGACGATCACGCGGGGGTCGATGCCCTGTTGAAAGCCGCCTTCCCCTCCCCCGCCGAAGCCCGGCTGGTGGTGATGCTGCGGGCGGCCGACCAGGACACGCTGGAACTGGTGGCCGAGGATCATGATGTGGTGGTGGGCACAGTGTTCTTCTCACCGGTCACAGCCATCGGCCCAGAGGGTGAAGAGGCCTACGGGATCGGCCTGGCACCGGTCGCGGTGACGCCCGATCACCAGAAGCGCGGGATCGGCACGGCGCTGATCGAGGCCGGTCTGGACTATCTTCGGACGCTGGGCGTGCCCTGGTGCGTGGTGCTGGGCGATCCGGACTATTACAAGCGCTTCGATTTCAGCCCGGCCGGCGCGAACGGCTGGTCCTGGTCCGGTGATCCCGCGGGCGAATTTGCCGCCGCCTTCCAGGTCCGCAGTCTCAATGGCGACATGCCGCAGGGGCCTGCAGTCGTGCACTACCACGCGGCCTTCGAAGCGGTTTAGCCGCCGAACGCGAGCGGGCCCGCCGCGAATTTAACTACTTGCTTAATTAACTCGATGGTTTAATACGAGGGCATGGATGCCGATGCGCAACTCGATGCCACTTTTGCCGCTCTCGCCAACTCGACGCGACGAATGATCCTCGCTCGCCTGGCTGACGGACAGGCCAGCGTGAACGAGCTTGCCAAACCCTTTGCGATGTCATTGCCCGCAATTTCCAAACATATCCAGGTGCTGGAAGCTGCAGGCCTGGTCCAGCGCGAGCGGAGCGCGCAATTCCGCCTGTGCAGGCTGGACCCTGCGCCCTTGGCCGAGATCGCGCGGTGGACGGAACAGTATCGGCACATCTGGACGGACCGGTTCGACGCCATGGCGCGGGCCCTGGATGCGATCGGGGAGGATCGAGATGAGTGAAACGGAAAATTGGGTCAGGCTGGAGCGCGTGCTCAACGCCCCCATAGCCAGCGTGTGGGACATGTGGACCCGGCCCGAACTGTTCCGGCAGTGGTACGGACCGCGCGGCATGTCGGTCCCGGTCGCGGAGATGGATCTCAAGGTCGGAGGCGAACGTCGCATCTGCATGGAGATGAAGACGCCGGACCGGACAATGTCGATGTGGTTCACCGGTGTTTTCAAGGAGATCCGGCGCCCGAACCGCCTCGTCTACACCGAAAGCCTGTGTGATGCCGAAGGCCGCGTCGTGTCACCCCAGAGCATGGGCATGCCGGCCGGCACGCCGGACATCACCGAGGTGATTGTCGAGCTGACCGAAACGGACGGCACGACACGGATGACGATGACCCATGTCGGTGTGCCCGAGGGCAATGCCGGCGCAGGCGGCTGGCAACAGGCGCTGGACAAGCTTTGCGACCAGGTTGTCGCTGCGGCCTGATCAGCGCCCCGGCGACTCCCCCGCAGGGCCGTGATCGGCGCTGCACAGGCCGTGATCGGACAGGGTCTGGATCACCCGGCATTCGTCGACGACGCCATGGGAGCAGCGCTCGACCATGCGCAGGAGCTCGGTGCGCACGGCTTCCAGCCCGGCGATGCGGCGTTCCACATCCGCCAGCTGGCGGCGGGCGATGCTGTCGGCCTCGGCGCAGGACTGGTCGGGACGGGCCGAGAGCGACTGCAGGGCGCGCAGGTCATCCAGGCCAAAGCCCAGATCGCGTCCGTGGCGGATGAAGCGCAAGCGTTCCAGATGACTGGACCCATAGCGCCGCTGCCCGCCTTGGGACCGGGGCGGTTCGTCCAGCATGCCTATGCTTTCATAGTAGCGGATGGTGGGCACCTTGACACCCGACAGGGCGGAGAGACGGCCGATGGAGAGATCTGACATTTTGCGCTTGAACCTCTAGTCGCTATAGCAATTAGGGTCCAAGGCGAGCCTGAAATCAAGGAGGCGGACCCGTGTCAGCCGGTTGCGGACATTGCGAGACCTTTGACGGTACATCACCCGCCTTTCGCCGGGCGCTATGGATCGTCATCGCCATCAATGCGGTGATGTTCGGGGTGGAGATGGTCGCCGGGGCCGCGGCGCAGTCGCAGGCCCTGAAGGCGGATGCGCTGGATTTCGGGGCTGATGCCGCGACCTATGCCCTGTCGCTGTTCGTGATTGGTCGGCCGCTGATCTGGCGGGCCAATGCGGCGCTGGCCAAGGCGGGCAGCCTGATGCTGATGGGTGCGATGATCCTGGCGCTGGCGCTCTACCGCGCCGTTTTCGCGACCGAGCCCGACGCCACGCTGATGGGCGGGATCGCGATTGCCGCCCTCATCGCCAATCTGGCGAGCGTGGCGATCCTGGTGCGCTGGCGCAATGGCGATGCCAATGTGCGCTCGGTCTGGCTGTGCTCGCGCAATGATGCGATCGGCAATGTCGCCGTGTTCGTGTCCGCCGGCCTGGTGGCCGTCTCGGGCACGCACTGGCCGGACATCATTGTGGCCGTGATGATGGCGGGGCTGTTCCTGTCGTCAGCCGTGCAGATCTTCCACAAGGCGATCGCCGAGCGGCGTCACGCCCGGGCCCATGCGGCACCGTCCTGCGCTCAGTGATCCTCGCTGGTGGAAAAGACCGAGCCCATCAGATCATCATTGTCGTGACGATGCCGCCGGCGTTCGGCATGAGCGTCCTCGCGGCGGGCATGGCCATGGCTGCGCGGACCGCAAGTGGTGCAGCCTGAGGCAATGCGTTCGCGCACCAGGGCGAGGCGTTCGGACAGGTCGTGGAAACGGTCCTGGCTGTCATGCCAGAGCGAGGCGGTATCCTCACAGCTCTCCTCATCGAAGCGATTGACCTCGAGGCAGCGATTATAGGTGCGGCAGGAGGAGGTGGCGAAACGGTAGGACGCGTCGAGATCGGTCTCGAAGGCGGCGACGAGCTCTTGCACTTCGGTGTCGGCGACGGCCTCGGTGCGGGTTTGAACGCCGATTGTCTCCCGATAGCCGTGGATTTCCTCGAGCATGGCCAGACGCTGTTCAGCCAGGGTCTGGACCTCGCACATCTGCAGGGCCGGGGTCACAGTATCCATCGGCATGGGCGGGCGGACCGGACCGGTGGGACCGGAGACCACGGGCGGGCGCGACGGGGTCCGGCGCGAGTCGGTGTGGCTGCAGGCCGCCAGCGCGGCTGTCGTCATCAGCAGGAGTGCCACATGCTTCATCACGGTTTCCTCATTCAACTCAGTCCTGACCGGTTATCCGGTCAGGGTGTTGCCTCGCTGTCCTGTACACCGGCGACGCGCGCCGAAGCGTCCACCGCGGCCTGGTAACAACCCGGCTGGGCGAGCTGGTCGCCATGGGCGCGGCGCATTTCATCGACCCGGCGCTGCCAGGCGAGATAGAAACGGTCGCCATTGGCCTCGGCCTCGCGCAGCAGCTGGTCGGAGATCCGGCCCCAGCGCTGCGCCGGCGGGCCGGACGTGCCGGCAAAGCGGCGCAAGGCAATGGCGCGGGCATGGCCCAGATCGGCAGCCCGGCGCAGATAGCTGTCGGCGCGCTCCGGGCTCTCGACGAGACCGCACAGCCGGTAGCTGCCCTGCACCGTGGCGGTGCCATACATCAGGGCGAGGTTGAAATTGGCCCCGCCATGACCGCGTTCGGCAGCCGATTCCAGCCATTCCAGCGCGGTATCGATATTCTGTTCCAGGCCCAGCCCGGTGGCGAACATGATGCCGAGCAGGTTCTGGGCGTAGGGGTCGCGGGCGGTGAGACCGGCATGACAGACCAGGGTGACGGTTTCCGCAGGCGTCAGGGCGCCGGTCTGGTCAAACCCCATATCGCTCTGGAAATCGCGCACCGACCGGCGCGTCATCGGGCCATAGGTGCCGTCGATCTCGCCGGTGTAATAGCCCAGGGCCGACAGGGCACGCTGGCGCAGGTCCAGGGCAATGATATCGCCATCATCCTCGGTGGCATCAAAGCCGTAGGCGATGCGGGCAAGCGAGCGCGGCGTGGTCGGGCAGGAGCGCTCCAGGATGGCGGCCTGGAGGCGGCGATGGGCCACCAGCGAAGCCTGGGCACCGCCGATGGAGGAGCCGATATCGAGCGCCTCGTCCCAGGCATCCCGCGCGTCATCAATGCGGCCGACGGCCTGGTAGGCATCGCCGACATTGAGCCAACAGCGGGCAATATCACCCGGCTCGGCATCCTGGCTTTGCGGCGCGCAGATGCGGCTGCCGGGATCGAAGGTGTAGACCGGCGGGCGGCGGTAGATGGGCCGGCCCTGGATCGAGCCGGGACGGGTCACGCCGGATGCCACGGGCAGGCGCGCGGAACTGCCGGAGGGGCCCATGGAATAGGTCGTGCCGGACGTGGCCGGATCCTCGCCATAGGGATCGCCCTCGGCATAATAGGGATCGGTGTAGGTGTAGCCGGTGCCGGACCAGGTGACCGAGCCGGGCTGGCCGGTCTGGGTGCCGGGCGCCGGGTCGGGATAGCGACCGCCTGTGGTGGCTTGGCCGGGAAAATTGGTGCCGGGATAGGTGGTCGTCGGGTTCTGGCCGGTATTCGCCGCAGTCTGTCGGTTGCCACCAAAGGGCCACCAGCCGCCGCTCTCGCTTTCCGGGCAGTATTGCAAGGCGCAATAGCCCGCTTCATAGGCGCGCGAATGGGTGAAGGCGAGAATCGCCACAAGCCCGATGACGACAAGAATTGTCGCCGCCGCCTGGGCGAGTAGCGCTGTAACCCGTTCCACCATTATGGATCCCGCCTCTCCGGAACGCCCCAAAATTCCGGCCATGGTTACCCTTCGTTAACCATACTAGCGGTGGCAGACCGCCACCGCCATACGCGCAGCGCGGGATTCGCAAAAAAATTTGTCGCTTCGGAAAAGAAACTGCCTTATTCGCCAATGTGTTGTGTCGGAGATCTTAAATTCGCGTAAGACGCGAAACTCACACGGAAACCGTCACGAAGTCGAGCTCCGGCCAGAGCGCTTTCTGCTGGGCGCACTTGGCATTCCAGCCTTCCGGATGGGCCAGGTCCGGCGCCGGCTCGATGCGGCGGGCAAACACGGCGTCCAGCCCGCAGGGTGCGAGCAGGTCCGGCCTGCCATCCGTGTCCAGCCTGAGGGCGACGGCATGGGTGGGCGAGGCGAAAAAACGCAAGGCATCCTCGGTGTCGCGCAAGGGCGGCCGGTCGGTGCCGAACTTGGCATTGAACCAGAGGTGCACGCGGGCCTGGTTGCACACCTCGACCTCGGCCGGAAGGTCGGCAAAGACGGGCGCGGCGCGACGGATCACGGCGTCTTCGGCCTCCCAGGAGAGATCGGACCCGTCGAAATAGGCCAAGTCATAGTCATTGACGCCATAGCCGGGCGCGCGGCCGGTGATGGCATTCCAGACGGCCTTGTAGAGCGAGCCGGCCATGAGCGCGTGATCGGGCAGATCCATCGCCCGGGCCCGCTTGAGAACTTCGGCGGCCACCGGATCGGCGAGCACGGCCTCGATGACGAAGCCGGCCCGCTGGTCCTGCGGTATGTCCCGCCAGCCCGGCATCAGCCGCGCAGCTGGCCGCCCGTCGCCTTGGTGACCTTGTCGACAATGGCCGCGGCGACCTTGTCGATCTGCTCGTCCGTCAGGGTCTCGCCCTTGGGCTGGAGGGTGACTTCCAGCGCCAGGGAGACCTGGCCGTCCGGCACGCCCTTGCCGTCATAGACGTCGAACACGGAAACATCGGTCACCAGCGTCTTGTCGGCGCCCTTGGCGGCACGCATCAGGGCGTCGGCAGCCACCGACTTGTCGACCAGGAAGGCGAAGTCGCGGGTGACCGGCGTCAGATCGGCACGATCCAGCTGGGCGCGGGCCTTGAGGCCGGAAGCCTTCTTGGGCAGCGGGATGTTGTCGAGCACGATCTCGAAGGCGAGGACGCGACCGTCTATATCCAGCGCCTTGAGAACGCCGGGATGGATCTCGCCGAACTCGGCCAGCACATTCTTGGGCCCGAGGCGCAGCACGCCGGACCGTCCCGGGTGCCACCAGTCGCGCGCTTCTGCAGCGACCTGGAGATTGTCGACGGGCGCGCCGGCTGCCGCCAGCGCCGCCAGCGCATCGGCCTTGGCGTCGAACACGTCAGGGGTGCGGGTGCCGGCCCAGTGGCGGCCGGCGCCGACACGGCGCACGCCGGTGGCGACCAGGCGCTGACCGTCCGGCGCGTCGGTGAGATAGACCGGACCGACCTCGAACAGGCGCGGATCGTCCTGGCCGCGGTCGATATTGGACTGCAGCGCCTTGATGAGGTGGATCAGCGCCGTCGGGCGCATGACGTCGAGATCCGAGGAGATCGGATTGTCCAGCTCCAGGCCCTCGCCATGACCGCCGAACAGCGCAGCCTGGGACTTCTCGCAGAAGGACCAGGTCACCGCTTCGGAATAGCCGCGATTGGCCAGGGCGCGACGGGCATAGCGGGCGCGCAGCTGCATCGGCGTGGCCGGGGCTTCGCGACGCACCGGCGGACGCGGCATGGAGACGGCCTGCATCTTGTCGAAGCCGTGGATGCGCGCGACTTCCTCGACCAGGTCAGCCTTCTGGGTGCAGTCCATGCGCCAGGAGGGCACGCCGACGGTGACCACATCACCCTCGCCCCTGGGCGCAAAGCCGAGGGTTTCCAGGATGCGCAGGATCTCCGCACGCGGCAGGTCGAGCCCGGTCAGGCGCTTGACCTCGCTGAGCGGGAATTCGATGTCCGCCGGCGGGGCCGGTGTCTCGCCGACCACGAGGGTTTCGGACGCCTCGCCGCCACAGAATTTCAGGATCAGTTCGGACGCCTGCTCGATACCGGCCTTGGGCGAGGCCGGATCGACACCGCGCTCGAAACGGTATTTGGCATCGCTGTCGATCCCGGTCGCCTTGGCGGTGGCGCGGGTCTTCAGCGGATCAAACCAGGCGCTTTCGATGAAGACGTCTGTGGTCTCCTCGGACACACCGGAATATTCACCGCCAATGATACCGCCGAAACCGAGGCAGCGGGCATCATCCGCGATGACGCACATCTCTTCGGTGGGCGTGTAGGTCTTGTTGTCCAGCGCTTCGAAAGTATCGGCCTCGCCGCGGCCCAGGCGGGCGCGGATCGGACCTGACAGCTTGGCCAGGTCATAGACGTGCAGCGGGCGGCAGCGATCATAGGAGATCATGTTGGTGATGTCGGCGAGGAAGTTGATCGGGCGCAGGCCGATCGCTTTCAGGGCCTTTTTCAGCCAGTCCGGGCTGGGACCGTTCTTGACGCCACGGATGACCCGACCGGCATAGACCGGGCAGTGATCCGGGGCGTCCAGCTTGATCTCGACCGGGCACGGGAAGGCGCCCGGGATGTCGTCGATCTCGTGCGGTTTCAGCGTGCCGATGCCGGTGGCGGCGAGATCGCGGGCAATGCCGCGCACACCCAGCCAGTCGGGACGGTTGGGCGTCACCTCGAAATCGATGACCGGATCGTCCTGGCCCAGCGCCACGACGGCCGGCGTGCCGACCTCGAAGGGCTGCGGCAGGTCGATGATGCCGTCATGATCCTCGCCCAGCTCCAGCTCCTTGGCCGAGCACATCATGCCATGGCTTTCCACGCCGCGGATCTTGCGCGGCTTCTTGTCGAGCGCGAAGTCGAGGCCGGGAATATAGGTGCCCAGCGGCGCGTAGACGGCATACATGCCGGTGCGGGCATTGGGCGCACCGCAAACGATCTGCTTCTCGCCATCCTTCGTCGCCACACGGCAGACTTTCAGCTTGTCGGCATCCGGATGCGGCACCGCTTCGATGACATGGCAGACGGAGAAATCGGCGAATTTTTCCAGCGGGTTCTCGATATGCTCGATCTCCAGGCCGGCCATGGTCATGGCGTCGGCGATCTGATCGATCGAGGCATCGGTTTCCAGATGGTATTTCAGCCAGGAAAGCGGGAATTTCATCGTCGGCTCCTGCCGTCACATGCGTTTCAGTTCGTGTCGTCTTGCGGGTCGTCTTGGGCGTCGTCCTGGGCGTCCGGGCGGTCGGCAGAGCCGAAACGCTCGAACACGTCATAGCGGTCACCGGGCTCGCACTGGCGCACCGGCAACCGGTCCTCATTGGCGGAGGAGGACAGCCAGCAACGCTCGAAAACCGAGCAGTAGCAGACCTCCACGCCCCAATGGCTCCATTCGGTGAGCAGGTCATTGAGCGCGTCATGGTCCAGTTCACCGCGCGACCAGGAGAACACCACCGGCTCCACCTCGCCGCCCGGCGCGAGGGCGCGGCCATTGGCACTGGACCAGGACCGGTCGAAACCCGGCGGCAGGCGTTCGATCAGGCCGGAAAAATCGGTCTGCTCTTCCCCGTCACGCATCAGGCTGACCCGCTCGATCATCGCCGGGCCGACACCGTGATTGACGATGCGCAGACCCAGATTGCGCACCTCCGGCGTGGACTGGATGAAACCGTCGATCTGCAGCACCGGCACGACCGAGCCATGCTGCTGCGCCCGCATCACGCGGCCCTGGTCCCAGGCGACAAACAACGCCGCGATGCCGACAAGCATCGCGCCCACGGCGGTCAGCGTCTGGTGGTTATGGGTGAGCCAGCGCCACATGGTCGGATCAGCTCAGACCTGTCGCCAGATTGGCCTGCAGGAGCGGCGAGAAGCCGTAATGGGCCAGCCAGCGGACGTCGGAATTGAAGAAGTCGCGCAGGTCCGGGGCGCCGTATTTCAGCATGGCGAGGCGATCCACGCCCATGCCGAAGGCAAAGCCCTGGTATTCGTCGGGGTCGAGGCCGCAATTCCTGATCACATTGGGGTGGACCATGCCGCAGCCGAGGATTTCCATCCACTTGTCGCCCGAGCCGACCTTCACCGCATCGCCGACGCGCTCGTAGCGAACATCCATCTCGGCAGATGGTTCGGTGAAGGGGAAATGGTGCGGGCGGAAGCGGGCTTCCACCTGGTCGGTCTCGAAGAAGGCGGCAATGAAATCCAGGAGGCAGCCCTTGAGGTGCCCCATATGGGTTTCCTTGTCGATGACCAGGCCTTCGACCTGGTGGAACATCGGCGTGTGGGTCTGGTCCCAGTCGCAGCGATAGACGCGGCCCGGCGCAATGATGCGGATCGGGGTCTTGCCTTCCAGCATGGTGCGGATCTGCACCGGCGAGGTGTGGGTGCGCAGGACCTTCCGCAGACCGTCGGCATCCGGCTTCATGAAGAAGGTGTCCTGGGTATCGCGCGCCGGGTGGCCTTCGGGGAAGTTGAGGGCCGTGAAATTGTGGAAGTCGTCCTCCACATCCGGGCCTTCGGCGACGGCAAAGCCCATGTCGGCGAAGATCACGGCCAGTTCTTCCATCACCTGGGTGATCGGGTGCAGCGAGCCGGTCGGCTCCGGCCGTACCGGCAGGGAGACATCCACCGTTTCCGACGCCAGGGCGGCATTGAGGGCTTTCGCTTCCAGCTCGGCCTTGCGCGCCTCGATGGCGTCGTTCAGGCGGGTCTTCAGCCCGTTCAGGGCCGGACCCATCACCTGGCGCTCTTCCGGGCTCATCTTGCCCAGCTCGCGCATCATCAGCGACACCGAGCCCTTCTTGCCCAGCGCAGACACCCGCACGGCGTCCAGCGCGGCTTCATCGGTCGCCCCGGAAATCTGCCCGGACACCTCGGCTTCAAGCGTGTCGAGATTGGAAGTATCGGTCATCGTGTTTCGTCCCTCGCGGTCCGGGTCGGTTTAGCGGCTGGATTATGCAGTGTCGACAGGGAGTGGCGGCTGACGGGAGACAGAAACTGGCTGCCCATTCCCTTCCCCCTGGGAGGAAGGTGCCGCGAAGCGGCGGATGAGGGGAAAATCCCGGTGGTGCCAGGACAGGCTGGGCCGGTGCTGTCCCCCGCTCCCCGGCCCTCTCCCCGGGGAGAGGGGGATTGAGCCCTGAAGACGCAAAGTTCTAGTGATCCTCGCCCTTGATGGGCGAGGTGACTGACTTGTTCGGCACCAGGATTCGCAGCGCTTCGCGCTTTCACCCCTTCCGACCCGAAGCTTCGCTTCGGCCCACCTTCTCCATCAAGGGGAAGGATGAAGGCGACGCTTGGTTCCACGATCCAGCTTGAACCCCAAAACAAAAAAGCCCGCCGGCGGTGTGCTGGCGGGCTCTTTTTTCAGACTGTGTCTGACCCTCAGGCCAGAGCCGCGCGCGCCTGGTCGACCAGGGCCTTGAAGGCTTCCGGTTCGCGGATGGCGATGTCGGACAGGACCTTGCGGTCGACTTCGATGCCGGCCTTGTTGAGACCGTTCATGAAGGCCGAATAGGTGAGACCGTGTTCACGGGCGCCGGCATTGATGCGCTGGATCCACAGCGAGCGGAAATTGCGCTTCTTGGCACGGCGGTCGCGGTAAGCGTACTGGCCGGCCTTCTCCACGGCCTGGACGGCAACGCGGAAGACGTTCTTGCGGCGGCCATAGTAACCCTTGGCTGCCTTGATGACTTTCTTGTGGCGTTTGGCGGTCGCCGGACCGGACGTAACTCGAGACATGTCTAAGTGCTCCTAGCTCGATAACCGCGGCTTACAGGCCGTTCGGGATGTACTTTTTCACGATGCGCGCATCCTGCGGGGACAGGGTGACCTGGCCGCGCTTGTTGCGGATCTGCTTGGGAGTACGCTTGATCATGCCGTGGCGCTTGCCTGCCTGGCCGGCCTTGATCTTGCCCGTGGCGGTGAGCTTGAAGCGCTTTTTGGCGCCGCTCTTCGTCTTCATCTTCGACATTTTCATCTCCTTCGTGGGAACGCGCGGGGCGTTCCGGTGGATGGTTCAGCCGGCGGGCATGTCGATATGGCCCGGACGGCTGGTGTTGGAAGCGGGGGTTTATACGCGCACCTGCGTCAAATGCAAGGCGCAAAGCGAGTCGAAATCAGCTGCCCTGTCAGGCGTGATCGTGCTCGCACAGGCCGCAGTCGCGCTGGTGATTGTGACCGGCCCGGGCGCGGGCGAACCAGTTGGCGAAATGCGCACCGGCGAGGATCGCCACACCGGTCAGCGTCAGCACGGTTTCAATGACCGGAGCAAAGATGTGACTGGCCCCGATGGCCATCAGCGCCAGGCCGAACAAGCCGATGGCGAAGATGCGCCAGCCGCCCTGGGTGGTGCGCACGCCCCAGCCCAGCCCCAGCAGGGAGACCGGTGCCGCCAGAGCCAGCAGGATGAGATGCCAGTCATGGCTGAGCCCGAAGACCTCGCCCAGTTCCGGCGTCAGCATCGGCGCCGCAGACGCGGCGGCCGGCAGGAACAGGCAGTGCAGCACGCACAGGGCAGACAGGCTGATGCCCGTGGCATCCAGCGTGCCCTGTCGATTGGCCAGTCGGGAGAAGAACCGCATGATCATCCTTCGGCGCTCCGTGCGCCAGAAGGCCGATATAGTATAACATCCCGACGAAAGAAAGGCGGGCGCGGCAAATTTCTCATGCATTCGCGCAAAGCCTCTGCCCGCAAACGAGCGGGGCGGCCCGATGGACCGCCCCGCCGTGGATCAGATGGGAACCGGACCTAGTCTTCCAGGAAGCCCAGTTCGGAAATGGCCAGACGAGCCGGGGCGCCGTCACCATCCCAGTAGGTGCCGACCCAGATATGGTAGGCACCGGCCTGTGGGTTTTCGAAATGAATGCCCGGATTGACGCCGGACGAGCCGTCATCATTGCACACCCAATTGCCCGACGGATCATTGATCACCAGCGTGGTGTCGCTGTCGGACAGGGCCGAGATGTAGAGATCCAGGTCGCCCGGCTCGAAGATCAGCTCGACATCCGGGGCCTGGGTGACATAGCCACGGCAGGACTGGTCAGCCGCCGATTCAGCCTCGAGATCACCCCCGGCCACCAGGTCGATGACGAAGGGATCGGGCGTGAAACCGCCGGTCAGCGAGATTGAGTCGTAATTGCTGGCCAGGGTGTAATCGAGCGTCGCCGTGTTGATGAATTCGCTGCCGAAGCCCAGTTCGGAAATGTGCAGCACGGCGTCTTGCGGCGGGCCTTCCGAATAGGTGCCGACCCAGATGTCGTAGCGGCCGGACTGGGGTTCGTCGAAGCGCAGGCCCGGATTGAGATCGCCGGCGCTGTCATCATCACACCACCAGGAACCGTCCGGCGCATTGACGATCAGCGTCGCATCGCCGTCCGAGGAGGCGGAGATGTAGAGATCGAAGGAGCCGGCCTCATAGGTGATGTCGTAATCAGGAGCCGAGGTGGCGTAGCCGCGGCAGTTCTGGCCGACGGCCTCGTAGACCTCGACATCGCCGCCAGCCTGCAGCGGCACATTGTGCGGATCCGGGATGAAGCCGGCCGACAATTGCGCCGAGCCGTAATTGGACGGCAGCGAGTAGTCGAGCACCGGAACGGTGTCGACACCGCCCAGATAGCCCAGCTCGGACACGAATATGGTGGCGTCCACCGCGGGACCGCGCGAGAAGCGGCCGCCCCAGACCGCATAGCGGCCCGGCTGCGGATCCATGATGCGCAGGCCCGGATTGAGATCGCCGGCGGTGTCGTCATCGCACAACCAGGACCCGTCCGGGGCACGCACCATCAGCGTGGTATCGGCGTCGGCCTGCATGGAGATGTAGAGGTTGAACTCGTCATTGGCGTCGTAATCGACCCAGAGGTCGGGCGCCTGGTCGACATAACCCCAGCACATGCCGTCAGCGAGGCTGGCGTCGACTTCACCGCCGGCGCGAACCGGAACGGTGCGCGGATCGCCGGAGAAGCCGGCCCGCAAGTCCAGCGCACCGGCCGAGGGGGCCATGGTGGCGTTCGGCGCCCGCGAGAACGGGTTGGCGTCATGGAAGCCGAGCTCGGAAATGTGCAGCATGGCCGGCTCGTAGCCGGCGCCGGACCCATAGGTGCCGACGAAGATGGCATAGGTGCCCGATTGCGGGTTCTCGAACTGGATGCCCGGATTGAGACCGACACCGGCGCCGTCATCATCGCAGGTCCAGTTCCCGTCCGGTCCCTGGATCGCCAGCACGGCATCCACATCCGAGGTTGCGGAGATGTAGAGATCGAACACATCCCCGGCGGTGTAGTTGAGATTGTAGGATGGCTGGTGGGTGATGTAGCCGTAGCAATAATCACTGATATTGCCGGCATAGATGGCGCCGCCCGCGCGCACGGCGATGGAAGTCGGATCCTCGGCGAAACCGGCGCTCAGGCTGGTCGAGCCATAGGCCGGCGGGGCACTGGCATCCTGGGCCGAAGCACTGGCAGCCAGCGCGAGGCCAAGAGCGGCACCACAGAAATAGCGAAGTTTGGTCATGCGTCTCCCCCTAAAGAGCGTGGAAACATTCCAGCATTGTTTCCGGTGGATTGCATCCCAAAA
Source organism: uncultured Maricaulis sp. (assembly GCA_965242785.1). Taxonomy (GTDB): domain Bacteria; phylum Pseudomonadota; class Alphaproteobacteria; order Caulobacterales; family Maricaulaceae; genus Maricaulis. The sequence goes on along the minus strand of CBDETA010000004.1, from coordinate 896,129 downwards.
CTCTTGGCCTGAACAACCCCTGAACGGGGGAGCCCCGGTTTCGGCACAGATGTGACGGCAAGGCGGCGATACGGCCTGCAAGGCCCCAGCGCGAATGCAAGGGCCAAACGGCTTTGTCGATCCGGCGGATATGTGTATGGCTCGACGCCGTGATCACACCCTCGCTCGACGTCTTCCGCCACCAGCCCTATCGCCACTACTGGGCGATGCGCCAGTCGCTCTCCGCGGCGCGGCAGATGCAGGCCGTGGCGATCGGCTGGCAGGTCTATGACGTCGCCCGCCAAACCCGTTCGATCGAGGAAAGCGCGCTGATGCTGGGCCTGGTCGGCCTGGCCCAGTTCGCGCCGGTCTTCCTGTTGTCGCTGGTGGGCGGTCAAGCCGCTGACCGGCTGGATCGCAAGCTGATCCTGGTGGTGACCAATCTGGTGCGCGTGGCCTGTGCCCTGATCCTGGCGATCAGCCCCTTCTTTGCCGGTGCCACGACGCTGTGGCTGGTCTTCTCGGCCGCAATCCTGCTGGGCTGCATGCACGCCTTTTCGCCGGCCGCCGCCAGCGCGCTCCTGCCTCGCATCGTGCCGCGCAGCGACATGCGCCAGGCGATCGCCTGGAACTCGCTGGGTTTCCAGGGTGCAGCAATCGGCGGGCCGGCGGTGGGCGGGCTGCTCTACATTCTGGGCCCGTCGACCGTGTATCTGGTCAGCGCCGCACTGCTGCTGTTCGCGACCCTGGCGATCGCGACGGCGCGCACGCCGGCACACGAGAAAGTGTCGGGCCAGTCGGGCTGGAAGATGACCCTGCAGGGCCTGCGCTATGTGCGCGACAACAAGGTGGTGCTGGGCGCGATCTCGCTGGACCTGGTGGTGGTGCTGTTCGGCGGGGTGACCGCCCTGCTGCCGGTCTTTGCGCGTGACGTGCTGATGACCGACACGGTCGGGCTGGGCCTGTTGCGCACGGCGCCGGCGCTGGGCGCGGCGGTGATCGCCTTCCTTCTGGCCACCCGCCCCCTGACCCGGAAGATCGGCCTGTGGATGCTGGGGGCCATCGCCGTCTATGGCGTGGCGATGATCGGGTTTGCCCTGTCCACCCTGCTCTGGCTGTCGCTGGCAACGCTGGCGGTGACCGGCGCGGCGGACATGATCTCGGTCTATATCCGCCAGTCGATCATCCAGCTGGCCACGCCCATGGACATGCGCGGCCGGGTCTCGGCGGTGGAGTTCATCTTCATCTCCGCCTCCAACGAGCTGGGCGAGTTCGAGTCCGGTGTCGCTGCGCGCTTTCTGGGCCCGGTCGGCGCGGTATTGCTGGGCGGAGTTATGGCGCTGGTGACGGCAGCGGCCTGGTTCCGCCTGTTCCCGCAGCTGGCGCGCACGGATGCACTGGACACGATCGAGGAAGAACCGGCCGCCAAATGAAAACGGCGCCCCTCGGGGCGCCGTCTGCAAAGCCGGATGCGGTGATCACGCCTCAGCGCGGCGCCATCACCATGACCATCAAGCGGCCTTCGAGCTTCGGCTCGAACTCGACCTTGGCGATCTCGGCGAAGTCTTCCTTGACCCGGTTCATGATATCCATGCCGCGGTCCTGGTGCGCCATCTCGCGGCCGCGGAAGCGCAGGGTGACCTTCACCTTGTCGCCGCCTTCGAAGAAGCGTGTCATGGCCTTGGCTTTCACCTGATAGTCATGCACGTCGATGTTCGGGCGCATCTTGATCTCTTTGATCTCGACGACCTTCTGCTTCTTCTTGGCCTCGGCCTTCTTCTTCTGTTCCTGGTATTTCAGCTTGCCATAATCGACGATTTTGCAAACCGGCGGATCGGCATTCGGGGAAACCTCGACCAGGTCAAGACCCGCTTCCTCAGCGGCTTCCAGAGCGGCTTCCGTGGGCATGACGCCCTGCTTCTCACCATGTTCGTCGATAAGGAGAACCCGCGGTACACGGATTTCCCGGTTGGTGCGCGGCCCTTCTTTCTTGGGCGGTTGCGCCTGATGCGGTCTACGGGCTATGGCCTTGTCTCCCTTGTGGCCCCAAGCTGAACTTTAGTAATCTCTCTGCCGGGGCGCGGGATCAAGCCCCAAAAGGGCAAATCCAGCGGCCAGCCCGGCCGGAAGCCGGGCACTATGGTCAAATGATCACATTTGGCAAGCGTGCAACGCCGTCAGGGTCAGGCCGCGACCGGCCGGTTGTTGAATCCGCCGGCAAACCGCATCGCGGCGATCGCTTCCTCCGGGGTGACCTGGGCCAGGGTCGGCGCATGCATCAGGATCACCGGCTGCTGTCCGCGCGGGGCGATCATGGCCGGATCACCGACATCGCCGTAAAGCGCCAAAGCCGGGGTCCCGGAGGCGACCAGCAGGTGCAATAGCGGCGTATCCTCGCCAAAAACAAAACGGGCATGACGGGCGAGGCCTGCCAGTTGCGCCAGCTTGGCCTTGCCGGTGATGTCGCGCGCACCCGGAGTGACATGCGAGACATGGCGACCGATCTCGCGCGTATCGGGGCCACCGACAATGGCCGGGGTGATGCCGTTGGACTGAAGCTCGTGCGCCAGGGCGGCCCATTTCTCCCGCGGCCAGCGCAGGGCCGGCTTCACCGTGTCGCCGGACGGCGCCAGTAGCGCGAAGGGGCCGTTGAGACCGAAATACTCCGGATCCAGCATGCGCGATTGCTTGGCCAGGAAGTCCACCCAGCTGGCATCCGGCGCCGGTGCCCCGCCCAGCGGATAGAAGTCCGGACCTGTGCCGAGCACGGCATTGATCTTGCCACCCACTTCGTCGACCGGGTGCTGGCCCGACTTGCCGTCCGGCGCGACCTCGATCCACTTGCACTTGGAAAAGCGGAACAGACCCTTGAGCTTGCGCGAGTCGCTGTCGCCGACCAGGTCATAGACCCGCACCGGCTTGTTCACCTTGATCCGTTTGTCGCGAACGCCGGCCAGCGCCCGCGTATCGGGCAGGGCATCAATCTCGATCGAATTGAAGTACGGACAGTGCTTGAGGAAGTTCTCGAAGTCCGGGATCGTCAACAGGATGATCCGGTCGCGCTTGTGCGCTTCGCGGATCAGCTTGGCCGCAGCCAGCATGCGCACGGACGAGGCGAGATCGCCCCAATGCAGGACGTAGGTGATATTGCGCTGCGGATCGCTCATGGATGCGAGTTTAGGACCTCGTGATAGACGCGCAAAGTCGAAGCTTGCAGGCGCGCCGTAGAAAATTCCCGTTTGACATGCTCCCGGGCTGCCTGGCCAAGCGTCGACAGGCTGGCGGCATCCAGCGACAGCGCCCCCTCGATGGCTGCGGCGAGGGATTTGGCATCTCCGGGCTGCACGCGCCAGCCGGTTTCGCTGTGCAGCACCACTTCGCGGGCGCCGCCATGGTCGGCCGCAATCACCGGCCGCCCCATCGCTCCGGCCTCGGCCGCCGTGCGCCCGAAGGCCTCGGGACGGTTGGACGGGGTCAGAACGAGATCGCTGAGCATGAGTGCGGCCGGCATGTCGCTGCAGTGGCCGACAAGGCAGACATCTTCGATGACTCCCTCGCGGTCCATCAGATCTTCCAGCTCGGCGACGTAATCGCTGCGGCCCTGGTCATCTCCGGCCAGCAATAATTGTGGCATGGGAACATAGTCATGGCGCTTGATCAGCCCCATCGCCTCGATCGCTTCGCGCTGGCCCTTCCAGGCGGTGAGACGACCAGGCAGGAGGATGCGCTTGCGGTCGGGATCGACCTGCCAGTCGCGCATCAGCGCATCCACACGCTCGACGGGGACGGCATCGGGATCGAAGCGGACCAGGTCAACGCCCCGCGGGATGACCCGGATCCGGGATGCGGCAAAGGGATGTTCGGTGGCCACATGATCGGCGATGAACTGCGAATTGGCGATCACACAAGCACCCTTGGCCATGACCGAGTTATAGGCCCGCTTCAGCCCGGACCCGGAGGAATAGGTGCCGTGATAGGTGGTCACAAAGTGGGCCCCGGTGCGATCGCAGGCCCATTTCGCGCTCCAGGCCGGAGCGCGTGAGCGAGCATGCACGATATCCACCTTTTCAGACCGGATGATATCGGCCAGCCGTCGAACGTTGCGCATCAGCGTCACGGGGTTCTTGCTGGCCAGTGGCAGGCGGATGAGCTTGCCGCCGAGACGTTCCAGCTCCGGCTCCAGACGCCCGCCCTGGCTGGCGACCAGCGCCCGTCCGCCCGCAGCGATGACGGCTTCGGCGACCTCGAGCGTGGTGCGCTCGGCACCGCCGGCCGCGAGTTCGGGAATGACCTGGAGAACTATCATGCCGGGGAGGTTCGACCTGCAAAGCGACAGATGACATCTTGTTCCACAGCTCGGGTCAGAAGACAAACGCTTGCTGCCTGGCGCGGGACAAGAGGTTGGCTGAATGCATTTGTAACGCAACGGGCGATGGACGGCCCGGCGTGCTGCGCCTAGCCTCGGCACAGCCCTACACGCCGGATTGCTTCATGTTCCGTTTTGCCTGCCTGCTTGCCCTGCCCCTCGCGCTGCCGTTTTCCATTGCTGCCACGGCCCTCGCGCAGAGCGATTTCCGCAACGCCGAGCGCATGCGATACCAGTCTTGCATCGCCATGACCGGTGAAGCACCCGGGGACGCCCTGCAGGAGGCCCAGACCTGGGGGATTGAAGGCGGTGGCTGGCCCGCAGACGTGTGCGAGGCCCAGGCCCTGATTGCGCTGGGCGATCACGCCGTCGGCGCAGCGATCCTGGAGGAGCTGGCGGCAGAACCCCGAGCCGGCATGGTCGACGAAGAACGCGTCGATTTTCTGACCCTGGCGGCCGAGAGCCGGGCGCGCATGCGGGATCACGAGGCAGCGCTGGCCAATTTCACCGCCGCGCTGGCGCTTGATCCATCTGCCATCCTGACCCGGACCGGCCGGGCCCGGCTCAACGCCGAGACAGGCGATTGGGCGGCCGTGGGCCGGGATGCCAATGCCTTGATTGACCGCGCACCGGAATTGGCGATCGGCTGGCACATGCGGGCCCTGTACAATCTGGAGAGCGGGAATCTGTCGGCGGCCTGGTCGGACGTCGAAGCGGCTCGCGAGCGCGAGCCGGACCGGATCGAGACCCTGGTTCTGCGCGGTCGGATCAATGAAGCCAGGCGCTTATCAGCCCGGCCGACCAGCCCGCGCTAGACGGCTTCGCTGTATTCAGTCCCGCCATCCTTGTCAGCGTGGGCGCTGACCACGCGATTGCGGCCCCCGGACTTGGCGGCATAAAGCGCCTCGTCAGCCTGGTGAAGCAGGCTCTCGGCCGTATCCATATTCATTTCACAGATATTGGTCGCCACACCCAGGCTCGCCGTCACCGGTACGCGCTCACCGGTTTCGGTGCGGATATCAAGGGCTTCGACAGCCTGGCGGATGCGTTCGGCAGCCCGCTCGGCGGGCTCTTTGGCGGCTCCGGGCAAGACCACGGCAAATTCCTCACCCCCCAGCCGGCCCAGCATGTCCCGGTCACGCAGGCAGGACTGCACGGCCTTGACCGTCTTCACCAGCACCATATCGCCCGTGGCATGCCCGTAGGTATCATTGATGCGCTTGAAGTGATCCAGATCGACCATGACCGCCGAGACAGGCGTTTCGGTGCGGCGCGCCGCTTCGGTCTGGGATTCGATGTAGTGCATGAAGGCGCGTCGGTTGGCGGCCCCTGTCAGGGCGTCCGTCTCGGCCATGCGCCGGAATTGTTTCTGCATCCGGATGAGACGCGTCGCGGCGCGCAGACGGGCGCGCAGTTCGGTCATGTTGACCGGCTTGCGGATGAAATCATCGGCGCCGGCATCCAGGCTCTCCTCGAGGCGTTTTTCCTGCCCCGAAGCGGTGACGACAATCGTGTAGACGGTCTCGGTTTCAGGATTGGACTTGAGCTGCCAGCAAGCTTCCAGACCGGAGGTTTCACCCACCTCGATACCAGTCAGAAAGATGTCGATCGGAATCAGGTTGAGCAGTTCGAGCGCCTGGCGGGCATTGCTGGCAGTGTGAACCTCATAGCCGGCCTCGCGGACAGCTTCGCTGAGAATGCGCTGCTGCACCTGGCTGTATTCACACACCAGCACCGAAATGCGCTGGGCGGATTCCAGATGTCCGGTCAACGGTTCGATGACACCAAATCCTTCGTCGAGTTTCACAGTACGCCCCCCCGAACGTGCTGAACCTTGCCATTCGGATGTTCTACGCGACAAAGGCTAACAAGCCCTCAATCGACGAAGGGTTTTTCGAGCATCCGCCATTCCGCCAGCACCTGCGGATCGGTCTCGGCCGCTTGTGCCTGTGAGGACAGCACAATCGCTTCAGAGCAGGCCAGTCGGCCCAGCGCCCAGACTGCCGCTCCGCGCACCAGCGGAGCCGGATCGCTCAACCGTTCACGGACGATTTTCTGCAGCGAGGGGTCGCCGGAATTGCCGATTGCGATGAGAACATTGCGCACAAAGCGCTCGCGACCGATGCGCTTGACCGGTGAGGCGGTGAACACCTGGCGGAAGCCGGCATCGTCCAGCGCTGCCAGCTCGGCCAGCAACGGGCCCTTCAGTTCCGGCCGCGGATGGAAGGCCGCTTCCTGCGCGGTCGCGGCGAACTTGTTCCAGGGGCAGACGGCCAGGCAATCGTCGCAGCCATAGATGCGATTGCCCATGGCGGCGCGGAACTCGACCGGGATCGGCCCCTTGTGTTCGATGGTGAGGTAGGAAATGCAGCGCCGGGCATCCAGCTGGTAGGGCGCAGGGAAGGCGTCGGTGGGACAGATGTCCAGGCAGGCGCGGCAGGAGCCACAATGATCGGTCTCGGGGGCGTCCGGCTCGAGCTCGGCGGTGGTCAGCATGACACCGAGGAACAACCAGGAGCCGTGCTGGCGACTGACCAGATTGGTGTGCTTGCCCTGCCAGCCCATCCCGGCCTTGCCGGCCAGCGGCTTTTCCATCAGCGGCGCGGTATCGACGAAGACCTTCACCTCGGCCCCGGTCTCGGCCACGAAAGCGCGCGCGAACTGCTTCAGGCGCTTCTTGATCAGGTCATGATAGTCGGCGTTTTGCGCATAGACCGAGATGACGCCCTCGGACTTGCGCTGCAGAAGCGGCAGCGGGTCGCTGTCCGGTCCGTAGTTCAGCGCCACGACCACCGCGGACTTTGCATCCGGCCACATCGCCGTGGGGTGCTGGCGGCGCGCCAGCGTGTCTTCCATCCAGGCCATGGTGCCATGCCGGCCCTCAGCCACAAATTCGGCCAGCCGCTCGCCAGCCTCCCAGGCCTCATCGGCCCGGCAGATGCGGGCGGCTGTGAAGCCGGTGTCGAGGGCAAGTGTGCGAGCCATTTGGGAGCGCATTCCGGCCGACCCTAGAAATCCAGATCCGCGTATTGCCCTGCAGGCGGCGTGCCCGGGAGTTTGTCGGCCAGCAGGCTGCGGAAGGCCGGGCGGCATTTGACGCGCTGGTACCATTGCTTGACCGGCTCGAACTCGTCCCAGGGGACATCGCCCAGATAATCGGCACAGGAGAGGTGCGCGGCGGCAGCAATGTCGGCAAGCGTGTAGCGCGGGCCGGCGAGGCCATCGCGGGTTTCCAGAAGCCAGGCCATGTGGTCGAGATGCCAGCGCAGATGCTCGCGCCCGGCGCGCAGCGCAGCCGGGTCCGGCGCGCCCAGGCCCTGGGCGCGTTTCTCCAGCTTCTCGTGCAGGAGATAGGCGTTGACCTCGCCATCATACTTGCGGTCGAACCAGTCCATCAGCCGGCGGGCCTCGGCGCGCTCGGCCGGTCCGCCCGGAAGGAGGCAGGGGCTGGGCGTGGTCTCTTCCAGATATTCCAGGATCGCCCGGCTCTCGACGATCACCCGCCGCCCGCCGCCGCTTTCATCGACCAGCACCGGCGTGGCGCCGGACGGGTTGAGCGACATCAGGTCGTCCGGCCGCTCCCAGGGCTCGTCGAACTGGAGGTCATGGCGCAGGGATTTCTCGTCGAGGACCAGCCGGACCTGACGCGAAAACGGATCCAGCGGCCAGTGGTGCAGGGTTCGCATGGCGCTAGGCTAGCCTGATTTGGGGGCGGGACTAAGACGCATCATCGGTGCGCTCCCCGTCCGCCTCATCGGTCCGGAAAAACGCGGCGCCATGCTCTGAGCCGGCCCCGCAAGGGTCGGAATGGATCATGATGTCGGCCGCCGGATAGGCCTCGAGCAGCCGACGCTCGCAGGCCATCTCGATCTGGTGTGCCTCCTCCAGCGTCATCTGCGGATCCAGGTCGATATGGAACTGGATGTGCAGCAAAGGCCCGGACGCGCGGGTCCGCAGCTGACTGACCCCCAGGATGCGGGCATCGCGGCCCGCCAGATCGCGAATGGTATCCCGCTCGGCATCCGGCAGTTCACGGTCCATCAACTGGTCACCGGCCCCCTTGGCCACGCCCCAGGCGGTCCATGCCAGCCAGGCGGCAACGCCCAGCGCGGCCACCGCGTCAAGCCACAGCCAGCCCAGCCAGACCGAACCGGCGATGCCGACAATCACCACCGCATTGGCGGCCAGGTCCGAGAGATAGTGCGCGCGGTCCCCCTCAACGGCGACCGAACCAGTTTTCTCCACCGCCCGGCTCTGCACCCAGACCAGCCCCAACGTCAGCACGATGGACAGGACCATCACGCCGATGGCCCAGGGCGAAGCCTCGATGGCGACCGGATTGAGGATGTGGGCGACGCCCTCGCGCAGCAAAAGCGCGGCGGAAACAGCCACCAGGATGGCCTGGAAAATGCCGGCAAAGGCCTCGGCCTTGCCATGTCCGTAGCGGTGTTCGGCATCGGCCGGTTCAGCGGCATAGCGCACGGAGAAATAGACCGTCAGCGACGCGGTCAGATCCAGCAGGCTGTCGGCGGCAGAGGCCAGCAGGGCGACCGAGCCGGATTGCCACCAGATCACACCCTTGGTGATCGTCAGGACCAGGGCGACCGCCACCGAGGCTGCTGTTGCCTGCCCGGTATGGCTGAGCGCCTCCTTGGGGGCGAGCCGGCCGGGGCCGGCCGATGCGGCATGATCATGGGGCATGGGCGGACATCTCTTGCTGGCTCCGGTTTTGGGCAAGCCGGTGGCGAGCGTCAATCTCGGAGTGTCACCGTGAACACCCCTTTCCATTCCCGGCCAAGTCATCGACTATGCGCCCACATCCGGAAATGCAGGGGAAGCCGGGAATGTCCTTGATCTATCTGATGGTTCTGGCCGTTGTGCAGGGCATCACCGAGTTTCTTCCGATTTCCTCCTCGGCACACCTGATCCTGGCGCCCGAAGTCATGGGTGTCGAAGACCAGGGTCCGCTGATCGATGTCATGGCGCATGTCGGCTCATTGCTCGCGGTGCTGGTCTATTTCTGGCGTGATATCCGCGATGTGGCGGCGGGAAAGCTGGCCTTGCTGACAGGCCGCATCACCCCGGGCGGACGCCTGGCCCTGCTGGTCGGCGTGTCGATGCCGCCGGTCTTCATCGTCGCCGGAGGGCTGTATGTGACCGGCCTGCTGGAGACCCTGCGCTCGCCGGCCGTGATTGCTGCCTCCACCCTGGTCTTCGCCCTGCCGCTCTGGCTAGCCGACCGCTATGGCCGCCAGGAGGTCCGCGTTGAGACGATGAGTTTCAGGCAGGCCGCGCTGATCGGGCTGGCCCAGCTGTTCGCGCTGATCCCCGGCGCCTCGCGTTCCGGGGTCACCATGACGGCCGGTCGCGCGTTGGGCCTGACGCGTTCGGACAGTGCGCGCTTTTCCATGCTGATGGCGATCCCGGTGATCGCCGCCTTCGGCCTGGTCTCGGCCCTCGACCTGGCCCGGGGCCAGGGCGGCGGGGCCAGTCTGACCGATGGCGTGATCGTTGCTGCCCTTTCCTTCCTCACCGCCTGGGCGGCCATTGCCGTCCTGATGCGGCTGGTCGACCGGGTCGGCTTCCTGCCGTTCGTGATCTACCGGATCGGCCTGGGCGCGGTCCTGATCGCGCTGATCCTGCTCTAGGAGCTCTGCCATGCGCGCTGTTGCCGTCTTCCTTGTCATCGCGTTCGGCATCAGCTGGGCCATCGCCTATGCCATGCACAGCCAGGGCGGATTTGCCGGCGTCGGCATCATGGCAGCGGCCTATCTGACTGCCATGATGTTCGGCCCCGCCATCGCGGCCGTGATCACGGCGCTGATCTTCGATCGCGGCCGCGTGCTGGCCGCCTTGGGCTTCAGGCCCGGCGGGTTCGGTCCGGTCGCGCTCTGGACGGTTTGGGGCTGGGTGCTGCCGGTCATCCTGGTGGCCGCGGCAAGCCTGTTGACCCTGGTCCTGACTCAGGCCGAGCCGGCCGATGCCGCCGCCCGCATGGCCGAAGCCGTCCTGGCCGCCGGACAGGAGATGCCGATGCCGGCGGAAACCCTGCTGCTGGTACAGCTGGCGATCGGCGTACCGGTGGGGATACTGGTGAATACGGTGCTGCTCACCCTGTCCGAAGAGCTGGGCTGGCGCGGCTGGCTGCAGCCGCGACTGGCGCCGCTGGGATTCTGGAAGGCGGCCCTGGTCTCTGGCGTGATCTGGGGCCTCTGGCACGCTCCGATCATCCTGATGGGCTATAACTACCCCGGCCTGGGCTGGACCGGGGTGGCGGCGATGACCGGCTTCACCGTGCTGATGACGCCCTATCTCGCCCTGCTGCGCGAGCGCGGTGGCGGGGTCTATGCCGCCGGCGCCTTCCACGGCTCGCTCAACGCGGTGGCCGGTGTGGGCCTGCTCTATCTGCCGGACCCGGTCTGGCCCTGGAACGGGCTTCTGGGCCTGGGTGGATTTGCCGTACTCGCTGCAGGATGGGTCCCGATTGCGCTCTATCGCGGCATGAAAAAACCGGCCGCCTAGGGCCGGTTTCCTCAATCGCTTTCTGCCAAGAAGCGGCGCTAGTTCGCTTCGCGCTCGTGGAACTGGCCATAGCGGCGATAGCGGCCCAGATAGGTCGGCACGATCGCATCGACGGTTTCCGGCACAATGCCCAGATCGGCCAGCGACTTGGCACCCTCGCCGACGACATTGTCCCGCTTGAGCTGGATCAGCTGGTCCTTGGTGATGACCGGCTCGATCAGCGGCAGGACAGCCGCCAGTTCGGACAGGGTCGCGAACACCGAACCGATGGCCCAGGGCAGCGGAACGAGGAAGCGCGGCCGGTCGATCTCGTCGAGGATGAACCGCATCAGCTCGGCGAAGGTGTAGGTGCCCGGCCCGCCCAGCTCATAGGTCTCGCCACGCGCCTGCGGCTGCTGGAAGGCGGCAACGACCGCGGCGGCGACATCGCCGGCGAAGACCGGCTGGAATTTCGTCTTGCCGCCGCCGAACAGCGGCAGGGCCGGCAGGAAGCGCGCCATGTCGGCGAACCGGTTGAAGAAGCTGTCTTCCGGGCCGAACACGATGGAGGGACGCAGGATGGTGGCCGTCGGCACCGCTGCTTTCACCGCCGCTTCGCCTTCGGCCTTGGTGCGCGCATAGCGCGACGCGCTGTCGGCATCGGCGCCGATCGCGGAAACCTGCACGAACCGCTCGATCCCGGCGGCTGCGGCAGCCTGGGCCACGGTCTGGGCCCCCTGGGCATGCAGGCGGGAGAAGGTCTGGCGGCCGGCTTCATTGAGCACACCGACCAGATTGACCACGCCGGACGCCCCGTCCAGCGCCCGCTCGACCGAAGCCGGCACGCGCAGATTGGCCTGCACCAGCTGGACCTGGCCGACGACGCCCATCACCCGCAAGTCCTGCGCGATGTGCGGCCGCCGCGAAGCGACGCGGACGCGATAACCGGCCTTGGCCAGGGCCCGGACCACATGGCGGCCGACAAAGCCGGACCCGCCGAACACGGTGATGATTTCGTCTCGCAGCATGGCTTTCCCTCGGGAAATTCTTGTCTGCGCCCGGATAGACCAAAAAACCGCGAGCCTGTCCATGCGGCAATGCGCCTGACACGCTCTGAGGACCTCACGGCCAGCCACGTGCAAATTCTGCAGCAAAGCGTGCAACACGCCCGTTGACTCCGCCCCGCACCCCCTTTAGACACCGCGCTCCTGACACCTGCCCAGGTGGCGGAATTGGTAGACGCGCTAGCTTCAGGTGCTAGTTTCCGTAAGGAAGTGGAAGTTCGAGTCTTCTCCTGGGCACCATTCCCTCATCAAGTTTTGCCAACAACGCGCCCCTCCGGGCGCGTTTTGCGTTCTGACTTGGGGATTCCGGCAGCGCACTTAACAACAAAACGCCCGGCAGGTTTTCCTGCCGGGCGCTGTTTGACCTGTATGTGCTTCGTACAGGTTGGGGGACTGAGGGGCCGGGTCGGTTACGAACCGGTTTGTGCGACCGCGGCGGGGGCCCGGCGCGTGATCTGGAAGGAGCCGGTATCGCCCGGGCGGAGATAGGCACGGCAGAAGCCGGCTTCGGTCACCGTGAACGGGCAGTTGAAACCGGTGTGCTCGACCGACAGGGTCAGGCGCAGCTCACCGCGATCCGGCACCGAGTAGGAGCACAGGCCGCCGGTCACATCGCCGATGGCGAAGCGGCCATTGTCGTGCAGGCCGCGGCCGCGTTCACGGCTTTCGATGACGTCGCCATCATCCTGGTTGAGACGACAGGAAACCTCCCAGCCGCGCTGGCCGAGCATTTCCAGAACAAAAGCTTCACCGCCTTGGGGCGTCTGAGCGGTGGCCGGAAGGGCCAGGGCCATTGCGCCAGCGAGGGAAGCAGCGATCATCATGGTTTGTTTTTTCATGACTTCTCCTCCTGCGAGAATTCTGAAGTGGTCAGGTTGTATGACACTTATGTTACAGGCTTCGGAGTCGCTGTAAAGTCCGTGTACGGACAGAACGTGATTTCGCGAAACGGCTCGTATGCGCTTGTTTTTCAGCGCCTGATGCTGGCTGTTTCGTGTTTTCGCAAAGTTAATACCGTATGCATAAACGGCGAATGACACCGGATTGTCACAAAACGCGCTCACAGATATCCACAGCCCTCTCCCCGTGCAGCCCTGCCTTGCCGGTCCCGGCCCGGCCCGCTAGCGTCCTGCCGGTTCCGGGGCGGCGCGGTCATGATCTTCAATTCGTTCGAATTCCTGTTTCTTTTCCTGCCCGCGGTCCTGGTCGCCTACTATCTGGCGCGGCGCCATATCGGGCACTGGACCGCCCTGTCCCTTCTGGCGGGGGCCAGCTTCTTCTTCTATGCCTGGTGGGATGTCTCGCGGGCGCCCTGGCATGAGCTGACCGGCTGGAATGGCGAAAGCCTGATCCGGTCGCTGTGGTTCATTCGCCATGTGCTGCTATTGCTGATCTCGGTGATCACCAATCATGTGGTGGCGCGACTGATGCGCCGCTGGGGCAATCAGCCGCTGCTGGCCATCGGCATCATCTTCAATCTGTCGCTGCTGGGCTTCTTCAAATACGCCGACTTCCTGGCCAGCAATATCAATGCCCTGACCGGGCTGGACATTCCGGAGCTGGGGCTGGGCCTGCCGCTGGCGATTTCCTTCTTCTCCTTCCAGCAGATCTCCTATCTGGTCGATGTCGCGCGGCGCAAAACCGAGCCGGGGCATTTCTTTGCCCATGCGTTGTTCGTCAGCTTCTTCCCGCACATTGTCGCCGGACCCCTGATCCAGCACCACCAGATCGCGTCACAGTTCAATGACACCACCCGCAAGGATGATCTGTGGGACAATCTGGGTGTGGGCCTGTCAATCTTCGCCATCGGCCTGGCCAAGAAAGTGCTGATCGCCGAGAGCATCGAACCCTACGCTTCCTCCCTGTTTGCCCTGGCCGAGCGCGGTGACACGCCGGGCCTGGCCGCCGCCTGGGTGGGCGCGACCGCCTATGCCCTGCAGATCTTCTTCGACTTCTCCGGCTATTCCGACATGGCGCTGGGCCTGGCCCGCTGCCTGGGCTTCCGCCTGCCGGTGAACTTCAACGGGCCCTACAAGTCCGCCTCGATCGTCGAGTTCTGGCGGCGCTGGCACATCACGCTGAGCCACTTCCTGCGCGACCATCTCTACATTCCGCTGGGGGGCAACCGGCATGGCGAGACGCGGCGCTCGATCAATCTGATGGCGACCATGCTGCTGGGGGGGCTGTGGCATGGTGCGGCCTGGACCTTCGTGATCTGGGGCGGACTGCACGGTCTGGGCCTGACGGTGAACCATTACTGGAACAAGTGGGGGCCGAAAGGCTGGTTCCAGGGACATTGGCGCATCGCGGCGATCGGGCTGACCTTTGCCTTCACCACCATTGCCTGGGTGTTCTTCCGGGCCGAGAGCTTTGACGGCGCCGGGCGCATCCTGGCCGGCATGTTCGGTTTTTCCGGTCTGGGGCTGGAGGCCGTGTCGACCGAGGCGCTGGCCTGGGTGATCTTCGGGCTGGGACTGATCTGGTCGCTGCCGGACACGCCGGAAGTCTTCAGCGATGTGATCGACGAGCAGACGCTGAAGGATGCACAGATCAAGCCGAAGCCGGGTTGGCGCTGGCGCTTCACCCGGCTGGCGGCGCTGGCCGCCGCCGCCCTCCTCTTCCTGTCGATCCTGAACGCCTGGAAGACGTCCGAATTCATCTACTACACGTTCTAGGGGACGGTCATGACGCGCTATGCCACGACATTGCTGATCGCCCTTCTGGCCGGGCTGGCCCTGTTTGCCGGTTTCAACGCCCTGGTCGACCCGTTCGGGATCACCGGCGCGCCCAGTCTTCCCGGCATCACCAGCCGCGACACCCGCCTGCTGGAGGATGGCGGTCGGGTGCATGTGGCCGACCAGCTGGCGCGCGGCCAGCATGCCAGCATCCTGCTGGGTTCGTCGCGTACGGTGGACGGGTTTCCGCATGACCCGGAGGGCCGGCCGGGCGGGCTCTACAATGCCGGCATGCGCGGCACGAATATTTTCGAGCTGAGCCAGGCCGCGGCCCTGGCCGCGCAGAGCGAGACCTTGCGCTGCGTCGTGATCGGGCTGGACATGGACGAGTTCGGCACCCACTCCAAGGCCAAGGCGACCTACTGGCTGTCGGCGCTGACCGATGGCAATCGCGACATGGCCATGGCACGGGTGTCGCTGTCACCGAGCACGTTTGGCGCCTCCATCCAGATGATTGCCGACAATCTCACCGGCTCGGCCCCGCGCGTGCCCTGGGCCGACAACTATCCGGCCGGCGCGCAGCGGCAGCGCTATCGCAGTGGCACCGAGGGCATCTACCGCTGGTATCTGGGCTATAATTTCGACCCGGAGCGGCTGGAGATGTTCGAGACCGTGCTAGGCCGGCTGACGGCCAACGGCGTGCAGGTCACCGGCTTCATCCACCCGCTGCATGCCTGGCGCGAGGAAGCCATGTGGCGCGCCGGGCGCGGCGAGGACTATCTCGCCTTCCGGGAAGCCCTGGCCGAGGTCTTTGCGCGCCATGCCAACCACGAGCCGGCGAATGCCTGCACTCCCGGCGGCAGCGCCGTGCTGTGGGATTTCTCGGGCTTCCAGCCCTTTGCCAGCCTGAACGCCCCTGGCACGGACCAGACCGAGGCGCATCCGGCCTTTTATGAACCCTCGCACTATCTGCCCCATATCGGCCAGGCGATGACCGAGCGACTCCGCGGCGCACGCGAGACCGGGCCCTACGGCCAGGCCGTCTTCGGCGTCGAACTGACGCCGGACACCGCCGCGCAGTCGGCACAGGAGATTCGTGAGCGCCGGGAAGCCTGGCTGGCAGGCGAGGACGGCCGTGCTGTCACCGCCATCCTCGATGCCGTGGCGGCCCGCAACCCGGCTCCGGAGGTCGAAACGCCGCAATATCTGAACCGGGATGACCGCAGCAGCCTGTCCGACAAGCTGGACGCCATTGCACCGGCCAGCGCCCGGCGCTAGGACCGCGCAAGCAAAACACGCAAGGATGATGACGACATGACCGTGCACTATCACAAGGGCGACTTGCCCGCCGGGATCGATTTCGGCGCCGCCGTGGCCGTGGACACCGAGACGCTGGGTCTGTCGCTCACCCGTGACAAGCTGTGCGTGGTGCAGCTCTCCGCCGGTGACGGCGACGCCCATGTCGTCCAGCTGGACCGGTCCAGCTATGACTGCCCGAACCTGAAGGCGCTGCTGAGCGATGGCTCGATCGAGAAGATCCTGCACTTTGCCCGCTTCGATGTGGCGATGGTGGAGACCTATCTGGGCGTGACCCTGTCGCCGGTCTTCTGCACCAAGATCGCCTCGAAACTGTGCCGCACCTATACCGACCGCCATGGCCTGAAGGACGTCACCCGCGAGCTGATCGGCGTCGACATGAACAAGCAGCAGCAAAGCTCGGACTGGGGCGCCGATGAGCTGAGCCCGGCACAGCTGGAATATGCCGCCTCCGACGTCCTGCACCTGCACAAGCTGCGCGACCGCCTGACGGAGATGCTGGAGCGTGAAGGCCGGATGGAGCTGGCCCGCGCCTGTTTCGACTTCCTGCCCACACGCGCGCGCCTTGACCTCGCCGGGTGGCCGGAAACCGACATTTTCGCGCATTCCTGACGCCGCCGCCTTGAAATGGCCCGCAAAGACTGGTCTGTGTGCCTGACAGGCCAATCGCATCCGGCGGACGGCCCGAAAGCCCAGCTTGGTTCATGAGCGTGACTGCCAATCCCGGACTTGATGCCTTGCAACCGGCCCATCACGGGAACTGGGAGCCGCGGCGTGCCCTGGCCCTGGACGTGGCCCGCCGGCGCACGGCATTCGTCAACTGGCTGCGCCTGGCCTTCATGTCCGGTGCCATTGCCATTGTCGTCCTGCTGGTCGTCCAGCTGGTGCTGAGCAGTTTCGGTGGCGAGCGGGCCGGTCCGGAAACCGTCAGCTCGGAAGGCCGCATGACCAATCCGCGCTTTACCGGCCGCGACGAAAGCCTGACTCCCTACGCGATCACCGCCGATGTCGCGATCCGGCGCGAGGGCGCAGCGCCCGGCGTGACCGAACTGGTCCGGCCGCGCCTGGACTATGATTTCCTGGCCGGGGACACGTCGCGGGTACTGGCCGAGACCGGCCTGTACGACCTGCCCAACCGGACGCTGGATCTTTTTTCCAGCGTCAATCTGAGCACGCCAGAGGGTTACAGCTTTGCCTCCGAGCATGCGCGCATCCACCTGCGCGAAGAACGGGTGACCGGCGAACAGCCGGTCGAGGGCACCGGCCCGATGGGCACGATCCGCGCCGATCGCTATGAGATTCGCGATGGCGGCGATCATATTGTATTTGAAGGAAACGTGCGGGCGCGGCTGGTCCAGTCACGAACCGCAACGGTGCCGGACGCGGCACCAGAAGAGGACGACGAGTGATGCGCCATTTCCTGACCGGTCTTGTTCTGGCCCTGTTGCTGCCGATCGCGCCGGCCCTGGCCCAGATCGGTGATTCCAGCCTGCCGCTGGACATCGAGGCCGATCATGTCGACGTTCTGGATGCGGAACGCCGCATCATCTGGCGCGGCAATGTGAACGCGATCCAGGGCACATCCTCGATCCGCGCCCAGCAGATCGATGTCTATTACACCGGTACCGGCACTGGCGGTGGCGCCGGCGGCTGGGGTGATATCGAACGCATCGTGGCGACCGGCGATGTCTACTACATCACCCCGACCCAGCGGGCGCGCGGCCAGCAGGGCATCTACACCCTGGCCGAGGAAACCATCGTGCTGACCGGCAATGTGGTGATCAACCAGGGTGAAAATGTCATCACGGCCACCCGCTTTGTCACCAATCTGGAGACCGGCAATTCCAGCTGGGAATCGGGTGACGGTTCCCGCGTTCGCGCCGTGCTTCAGACCCGCCGCGACGGCGATCCGGCCAATCCGGACAACCCGTCCAACCGCTAGGCGCAATCATGGCACTTCACGAAACCCGACCGCACGCGAGTGCAGAACCGGTGCGCGCCGGCCTGACGGTGGAAGGCATCGGCAAGGCCTATGGCAAGCGCTCGGTGGTCAATGGCGTCTCTGTCTCCCTGCAGCGCGGCGAAGTCGCCGGCCTGCTCGGTCCCAATGGCGCGGGCAAGACCACGTGTTTTTACATGATCACCGGCCTGGTGGAGGCGGATTATGGCCGCATCCTGCTGGATGGCGAGGATATCACCCGCCTGCCAATGTATCAGCGTGCCCGCCTGGGCATCGGCTATCTGCCGCAGGAAAAGTCGATCTTCCACGGCATGAGCGTGGCGGAAAACATCCTCGCAGTCGCGGAAGTCGTCGAGAAAGACCGCAAGGCGCGCCATGAGCTGGTGGAACAGCTGCTCGACGAGCTGCGCATCTCGCATCTGCGCGACGCCCCGGCGCCGTCCCTGTCGGGCGGTGAGCGGCGGCGGGTCGAGATCGCCCGCGCCCTGGCGACTCGCCCCTCCTTCATGCTGCTGGACGAGCCTTTTGCCGGTATCGACCCGCTGGCCATTGCCGACATCCGTGACCTGATCCGCTTTCTGAAGGAACGCGGAATCGGCATCCTGATCACCGACCACAATGTCCGCGAAACCCTTGAAATCACGGACAGAGCCACGATCATCCACGAGGGCGAAGTGCTGTTCGAGGGTTCGCCGGCCGAGATCCGGGCCGACCCGGACGTGCGTCGCGTTTATCTCGGAGAAAGCTTTGCCTGATTAACCTCTGCAGGAAACGTACCAAACAGAGGTTCACATGGCTGGATTGATGCAGAAGCTGGATATGCGCCAAGGCCAGTCCCTGGTGATGACGCCCCAGCTCCAACAAGCCATCAAGCTGTTGCAGTTGTCGAATATCGAACTGGCCGAGTTCGTCGAGGGCGAACTGGAACGCAATCCGCTGCTGGAACGCGACGAGCGCGAGTCATCCACCGAGTCGCTGCGCGAAGACGGCGATGGTGAACCGCGCGAGTTGGAACTGGCAGCCCCCTCCTCCGACGCCAATGACTCGCTGGACGCCGATTCGGATGTGATCCATTCCGAGGACTCCAAGTCGGACCTGTCGGGTGTTGAAACCGCCTCCGGCGATGCCATGGGTACCGGCTCCAACCACTGGAGCGGGACCGGCGGTGGCGGGGCCGTGTCGGAAGATTACGACGCAATCGCCAATTCCTCGCGCGAGCTGTCCCTGTCCGAACACCTGCATTCCCAGCTGTCGACCGCAACGGCCGATCCGGTCACCAAGATGATCACGGCACACCTGATCGATCTGACCGATGATGACGGCTATATGCGCACCGACCTGGACGAGATCGCGCAGCAGCTCGGTGTCGAGCGGGCGCGGATCGAACAGGCCCTGGAGCTGGCCCAGACCTTTGATCCGGCCGGCATCATGGCGCGCGACCTGACCGAATGCCTGGCGCTGCAGCTGAAGGAAAAGAACCGGCTGGATCCGGCCATGGCCGCCCTGCTGGACAATCTGGACCGGCTGGCCAAGCACGACTACGCCGCCCTGCGTTCACTGTGCGGGGTCGACAATGAGGATCTGGACGAAATGGTCGCGGAGATTCGCGAACTGACGCCCAAGCCCGGCCTCGCCTTCGCCTCGGACGCCACGCGGGCTGTCGAGCCCGACGTCTTCATCCGCCAGTCCCCGGACGGGTCCTGGCAGGTCGAGCTGAACACCGACACCCTGCCGCGCGTATTGGTGAACAACACCTATTTCAACGAGATCTCGTCGGTTGCGCGCTCGGAAAGCGACAAGACCTTCATCACCGAGTGCTCACAGAATGCCTCCTGGCTGGTCAAAAGCCTGGACCAGCGCGCCCGCACCATCCTCAAGGTCGCCAGCGAGATCGTGCGCCAGCAGGACATGTTCCTGGCCCATGGCGTGGCCTATCTGCGGCCGCTGAACCTGAAAACCGTGGCCGATGCGATCGGCATGCATGAGTCGACCGTCAGCCGGGTGACCTCGAACAAGTATGTCGCCACACCGCGCGGCCTGTTCGAACTGAAATATTTCTTCACCTCGGCCATCCCCTCGGCCGGAGGCGGCGAATCGCATTCTGCAGAAGCCGTCCGCTACCGGATCAAGACGCTGATCGGCCAGGAAAGCCTCGATGAGGTGATGTCCGACGACAAGCTTGTTGAACATTTGCGTGACGAAGGGATTGAAATCGCCCGCCGGACTGTGGCCAAATACCGGGAGGCGCTCAACATCCCTTCCTCGGTCCAGCGCCGTCGAATTCTGAAGCGTGCTGGCTAGGGAAAGCGTGCTCTGGGCGCCCCGGCGGACCTGCTCCGCCGGCGTCGCGGGCCAACGCCCTGCTGGAGCGGACACGCATTGACTCCAGCCGTACCCCGCGACTAGGTTCCGCCCGCTTTCCAAACGAGGCGGAGCCCTACGTTAACGCCTCACGTGCCGGTGTATGGCCGGCGGGAAGGAGCGCATGCAAATACAGGTGGTCAACAAGGGAATCGACGTCAGCGACGCGCTGCGGGAGCAAATCCTCGCGCGCGTGGAAGACGGCGTGACCAAATACTTCAATCGCCCGTGCGAAGCCTATGTATCGATCTCACGCGAAGGCATCGGCTTTCGCGTCGACTGTTCGCTGCATCTGCCTTCGGGCGCCATGCTGCAGGCACACGGCGAAGCCGATGATGCCTACAAGGCAGCGGAAAACACGATGGAGCGCCTGGAGAAGCGCCTCCGCCGCTACAAGCGGAAACTGAAGAACCACCACAATACGAACAAGGCCGAACTTCCGGCCGAGAGCCTGTCCATTGTCGTTCTGAAAGGATCGCCCGATTACGGCCTTGATGACGATTATGATGAGGCGGACGAGATCGACGGGCCGGTCAATGGCGCGCCCGAGCCGATCGTGATTGCTGAACGCCCCGGCGAAGTGCGGACCCTGACGGTCGGCATGGCCTCGCTGGAACTGGATGCGGCGGACTCGCCCTTCCTGATGTTCCGCAATGCGGCGAATGGCGGTCTCAACATCGTCTACCGTCGCCCGGACGGCCATATCGGTTGGCTTGATCCGGCGCGTGCGGATCGTCCGGAACCGGCCTAGGAACGAGAAGTCGTACAATGGCGTTATCTGATTTGATCCCCAACGGGGGTGTGGCCGTCGAATTGGGGGCATCCAGCCGGAAACAGGCCCTGCAGGCGATGTCGGACATCGCGGCAGACCTGACCGGTCTCAATGCCCGTGACATCTTCGACGCCGTACTCCAGCGCGAGCGCCTCGGCTCGACCGGTGTTGGCCAGGGTGTGGCAATCCCGCATGCCCGGCTGGCCGGTGTGAAAGAGGTGGTGGGCGTGTTTGCCCGCCTGCGCACCCCGGTGGACTTCGAATCGATCGATGGCCGTCCGGCAGATCTCATCTTCATGCTGATCGCACCGGACGATGCCGGGGCGGAACACCTCAAGGCGCTGGCACGGGTTTCCCGTCTCCTGCGCCGCGAGGATGTCCGCCAACGCCTGCGTGCGGCGCCCGACGCCGACGCCGTGCATGCCGTGCTGGCCGGCGAACCGGCGTCAGACGCAGCCTGACCTGACCCGCTGAACGGCGCGTACATGCGCGGTTCAGCCCGGTCATGCTGATAATCCCGCAATTGTCATCGTGCGGGAGCTTCCATGTTTCGTGCTCTACTTGCCGCCACCAGCCTCCTGGCGCTGAGCCCGGCCGCGCTGGCCCAGCCCGACCCGTCCCTGCGCGCCGCAGCTGAAGCCGGTGATGCCGACGCGGCCTTCGACTACGGCTATGAACTCATCTTTCCGGAAACCGGAGAGCCGGACTATCTGACCGGCCGCTACTGGCTGACCCGGGCCGCCGACGGCGGGTCGGTGCCGGCGAACTACATTCTCGGACAGATCTATCTAGAGGGGATCGGCACGGACCCGGAACCCGACCGCGCCCGCGCCTTCTTCGAACTCGCCTGGCGGGCCGGCGACATTCCCGCCGGCTATGCGCTCGCCGAATTGCTGCTCTACGATTACGAGGGCGAGGCGGCCGCCGCGATCGCCATCCTGGAGGCGTTGCTGGATGATCCCGACATGGGCCCGCTTGCCCGCCTGAGCCTCGCCGACACCCTGTTCTTCGGCTCGGATGATGACCGCCAGGCCGTGCGCGCCGTTACGCTGGCCCGCGAAGCCCTGGACCAGGACCCGTCTCTTACCTCGGCGCACTATCTTCTGGGCATTGCCGCGATGGAGGGCCTGGGCCGCGCGCCGGACCCGCAGGCAGCCCTCCAGCACTGGCGCGACGGCACGATGGGCGGCGACACGCTGGCCATGCTGGCGCTGGCCGATGCCCTGATGGACGGGGTGGCCGGGGAGCCGGACCCGGTGGAAGCGCGGGCGCTGTATGGGGTCGCGGCGGCGTTCGGTGACCCGGACGCGGAAGACGCAATCGCCAGGCTGGATGCCGGACTGACCGAGCAACAGCGCAGCACAGCGACTGCCCGGGAAAGCGCACTGCTGGACGCGATCGGGTAAGAAAAAAGCCCCGCCGGAACCGGCGAGGCTTTTTGCTTGGTGGAGCCAGGCGGAATCGAACCGCCGACCTCTTGAATGCCATTCAAGCGCTCTCCCAACTGAGCTATGGCCCCGAAACTTGTGCCGCCGGCTTGGGCCCCGGCGAGAGGCGCGGAAACTAGTCCCGGAATTTCACCGGATCAAGCCTCTTGTGCGCCCCAAATGCAGCAATCCGGTCGAGGGTCTAGAGATCCTCGTCCTTGTCGATGTTGAAGTCGCCGAAATCCTCGTCATCCTCGTCATCGAGCAGCACGCTGGTGTCGTCGTCGTCATCATCGTCGCCGTCGACATCATCCTCCTCGAAGCCGTCGGGAATGTCGTCGCTCAGGCCCGAGCCATTCTCGTCGTCATCATCATCGTCGTCGCTGTCGGGAATCCGGTCCGCCTCGGCATCCACCTCCGGCGTATCATCATCCTCGTCACCATAGCCGTCATCATCGGCCGGCGCCGGCTTCTTCTCGTCGTCTTCCGGAACATCCTTTTCCGGCGCCGACTTGATGCGCGGATCCTCGAGTTCGGGATCGAACTCGGTCTCGCACTTCGGGCACCGGGCCGGACGGCGACCCAGATCGTAGAATTTCGCGCTGCACTTGGGGCAGGCGCGTTTGGTTCCCAGCTCAGGCTTGGCCATGACTTCCCTTCACAACCAGATTCGAATTTCGGCGGGACCCGTTGCCACGATCACCGCGCTCTGTCAAAACCTCATCGCCGTCATGTCACCTCAAACCTTGCTTTTCCGTTCATGAGTGAAACCTCCTCCATCCTGCGCGGTCGCGCGCGGGCCCTGCCAGCCGCGTCCCTGAGCGGTTCCATCAAAGCCCCGGGAGACAAGTCGATTTCCCATCGCGCCTTCATTCTGGGCGCGCTTGCCGAGGGCCGCACCGCGATCACCGGCCTGCTGGAAAGCGAGGATGTGCTGAACACCGGCAAGGCCATGGCTGCGCTGGGCGCGAAGGTCAGTCGCACCGGCGCAGGCGCCTGGAGCGTGGACGGCTGTGGCGGGCGATTTCAAACGCCCGGCGCGCCGCTGGACTTTGGCAATGCCGGAACCGGAGTGCGCCTGGTGATGGGGCTGGTCGCCGGGGCCGGGGTCGCCGCGGAATTTGTCGGCGATGCCAGCCTGTCCTCGCGGCCGATGCGCCGGGTCACCGATCCGCTGGGCGAGATGGGCGCAAAGTTCGAAACCACGGACGGAAAACTGCCGGCCCGCCTCGCGGCCGGGCAACTGCGCGGCATCCGCTACACGCCACCCATCGCCTCGGCGCAGGTCAAGTCGGCAATCCTGCTGGCCGGGCTGGGCGCGACCGGTGAAACGCTTGTGCATGAGCCGCAGATCACCCGCGACCACACGGAGACCATGCTGGCCGCCTTCGGCGCGAAGCTTCGCGTCACGCGCGACGGCCAGGCCTCGACCATCTGCCTGACCGGCCCGCAGCGCCTGACCGCCTGCCCGGTCGATGTGCCCGGCGACCCGTCATCCTCGGCTTTTGCCCTGGTGGCCGCACTGATCATTCCGGGCAGTAAGGTGACGCTAAGCGGTGTGATGGACAATCCGGCCCGCACCGGACTGATCGAGACGCTGAAGGAAATGGGCGCCGACCTGACGATCGAGCCCGGGCCGATGATGGCGGGCGAGCGGACCATGACCATTACGGCACGCGCCAGCGCGCTGCGCGGCATTCACGTCCCTGCTGAACGCGCCCCGGCCATGATTGACGAGTACCCGATCCTGTCGGTCGCCGCGGCCTTTGCCGAGGGCACGACCTTCATGCCGGGCCTGGAAGAGCTGCGGGCCAAGGAAAGCGACCGGCTCGCCGGCACCGCGGCCCTGCTGGACGCCAATGGCGCCCGGGTCGAGGCCGGAGCGGACAGTCTGACCGTGCATGGCTTGGGCCCACGCGGTGTGCCGGGAGGCGGCACGACCATCACCCATCATGACCACCGCCTGGCGATGAGCGGGCTGGTGCTGGGTCTGGCGTCACGCGACGGCGCCCGTGTCGACGACATTGCCATGATCGCCACCAGCTATCCGGACTTCTTCGACCATATGCGCGCCCTCGGCGCCGAGCTGGAGCAGGGCTGACATGATCATTGCGGTGGACGGACCGCTCGCCTCGGGCAAGGGCACCATTGCGCGCGCGCTGTCGGCGCATTTCAAATTGCCCTATCTGGATACCGGAACGCTGTATCGCGCCACCGGGGTCGCCGTGCTGGATGCGGGCATCTCCACCGATGATGCCGAGGCCTGTGCCGGCATTGCCCGCTCGCTGAATATCAGTGCCATTGACGAAAACCGGATCCGCACCGCCGAGGCCGGGGCCATGGCGTCGCGCGTGGCCTCGATCCCGCAGGTGCGCCAGGCCCTGTTCGAGCTGCAGCGCGGCTTTGCCGGCCAGCCGGGCGGCGCGATCCTGGACGGCCGGGATATCGGTACGGTGATCTGTCCGGACGCCGATGTGAAAATCTATGTGACCGCCGATGCGGAGACCCGCGCACGCCGTCGCTGGAGCGAGCTGACGGCGAAGGGCGAGACGCTGAGTTTCGAGCAAATGCTGGAACAGACCCGCGAACGGGACCGCCGGGACACCGAGCGCGCTGACGCGCCGATGCGCCCCGCCGACGACGCAACCTTGCTAGATACGTCTTCCTTGAGTATAGACGCGGCCGTTACCGCAGCCATCGAGATTGTGGAAAAGCGCCAAAAGGCGTGACGCCGACAGGCGGTTGCGTAACAAAAAGCCGGGCGTCCAGATCGCTTGCCCCGAAGCATGACCATGCTGCGGGGTTGTCTGACGCCCATTTGTATAACGTCCAACCGGCCGGCAATGGCCATGCGGTGAGCCCGCGAGTGTGACTTGAACGCGTTCGCCGCTTCGGAGCAACCCTTTAACATGACTACTGAATCCCTCACCCCGACGACCGATGATTTTGCCGCGATGCTGGAAGCATCCCTTGCCGGCCGCGACATTGCGGAAGGCCAGGTCGTCAAAGGTTCCGTGACAGCCATTGAAAACGATTTCGTGGTGGTCGACGTCGGCCTCAAGACTGAAGGCCGCATCCCGCTGCGTGAGTTCACGGGCCCGGGCTCGAAAGCCCCGAGTGTGGGTGACGATGTCGAGGTCTATCTCGAGCGCATCGAAAATGCCCTGGGCGATGCCATTCTTTCGCGCGACAAGGCGCGCCGCGAAGAGAGCTGGGACCGCCTCGAGAAGTCCTTCGAGAAGAAGGAGCCGGTCAACGGCGCCATCGTCGGTCGCGTCAAGGGCGGCTTCACGGTGGATCTGGGTGGTGCCTCGGCCTTCCTGCCGGGCTCCCAGGTGGACATTCGCCCGGTGCGCGATGTCGGTCCGCTGATGAACCAGGAACAGCCGTTCGCGATCCTGAAAATGGACCGTCCGCGCGGCAATATCGTGGTCTCGCGCCGCGCCGTGCTGGAAGAAAGCCGTGCCGAACAGCGCGCCGAACTCGTCGGCCAGCTGGCCGAGGGCGAAGCCCGCGAAGGCGTGGTCAAGAACATCACCGATTACGGTGCGTTCGTGGATCTGGGCGGTATCGACGGCCTGCTGCACGTCACCGACATGTCCTGGAGCCGCGTCGGCCATCCGTCCGAAGTGGTGGAAGTCGGCCAGACCGTCAAAGTCCAGATCATCAAGATCAACAAGGACACCCAGCGCATCTCGCTCGGCATGAAGCAGCTGATGTCGGATCCGTGGGAAGGCGTTGCCGCCAAGTACCCGGTCGGTGCGACCTTCGAGGGCCGCGTCACGAACATCGCCGAATACGGTGCGTTCGTTGAGCTGGAAGAAGGCGTCGAAGGCCTGGTCCACGTGTCGGAAATGTCCTGGACCAAGAAGAACGTCCACCCGGGCAAGATCCTGTCCACCTCGCAAGAAGTGCAGGTCATGGTCCTGGATGTCGACGCCGACAAGCGCCGCATCTCCCTGGGCGTGAAACAGACCCAGCGCAATCCGTGGGAAGTCTTCGCCGAAACCCATCCGTCCGGCACCGCCATCAAGGGCGAGATCAAGAACATCACCGAATTCGGTCTGTTCGTCGGCCTGGAAGGCGATATCGACGGCATGGTGCACCTCTCCGACATCTCCTGGGAAAAGTCGGGCGAGCAAGCCATCGAAGCCTTCAAGAAGGGCGATGTCGTTGACGCCAAAGTGCTGGATGTGGATGTCGAGAAGGAGCGCGTCTCCCTGGGCATCAAGCAGCTGGCCGGTGACCCGATGGACAGCTCCGGCGTCGGCCGTGGCGACACCGTCACCTGCTCCGTCACCGAGGTCACCTCGGGCGGTATCGAAGTCGCCTTCGGCGATGACGGCACGATGAAAGCCTTCATCCGCAAGTCCGACCTGTCCCGCGACCGTGCGGAACAGCGTCCGGAGCGCTTCGCGGTTGGCGACAAGGTCGATGCCCGCATCACCAATATCGATAAGGCCACGCGCCGGATTTCCCTGTCCATCAAGGCCCTGGAAATCTCCGAAGAGCGTGAAGCTGTCGAGCAGTATGGCTCCTCCGATGCCGGCGCTTCGCTGGGTGACATCCTGGGTGCCGCCCTGCGCGAGAAAGAGGACAAGTCGGACAGCTAAGTCCCGTCCGACCACTGACTCCATGAAGAATCGGCCGGAGCCCCGCGCTCCGGCCGGTTTTTTTTGACCGTGTGCATTGACGGTTGCATCGCCACAGGCAAGGATTAGGCGTTCAGGCGCGGAGGTTTAGCATGATCAAATCCGAGTTGATCGACAAATTGGCCGAGGCCAATCCTCACCTTTACCACCGCGATGTCGAACGCGTGGTCAACACGATTCTGGATGGAATCACCGACGCCCTCGCCCGCGGCGACCGGGTCGAACTTCGCGGCTTCGGTGCCTTCTCCGTCCGCCGCCGCCCGTCCCGGGTGGGTCGCAATCCGCGCACCGGCGACAGCGTGGCCGTGAAGGAAAAGCACGTTCCCTTCTTCAAGACCGGCAAGGAATTGCGCGAGCGCGTCGATGCCTCGCGGGATACCGTTCCGGAACTCGCCGGAAGCTGATCTGCTGTCCTGATTTATCAGGCATTTTAGCGATTTTCTTGAACCCGGCTTAAGGCGCGGGACGGCATTCTGTGGCCATGATCTCCGGCCTGCCATCCGCCCCCATGCCATCGCCTGCCAGCGGCTGGGCGGCTGTACGCGCCGACAACCGCCCGGCGCCGGCTGCAGCGGCTGCGACAGCCGGCTGCGCCTCTTGCGGTTCGGACGCCTGCAAGGGCTGTGGTGGCGCCGAGAAATCCCGGCGCATCTCGAGACTCAGCGAAGAGGACCAGCGCGAGGTCGAGGCTCTGAAGGCGCGTGACCGCGAGGTCCGCGCCCATGAACAGGCGCACCAGGCCGCCGGCGGCGTGCATGCCGGGGCGGCCAGCTACAGCTATCAACGGGGTCCGGACGGACGCTCCTATGCAGTGGGCGGGGAAGTTCCCATCGATGCCAGCGAAGTTCGCGGCGATCCGGAAGCCACCATCGAGAAGATGCAGCAGGTGAAGAAGGCCGCCCTGGCCCCTGCGGAACCCTCCGGCCAGGACCGCAAGGTGGCCGCCCTGGCCGATGCGAAGATTGCGCAGTCCCGGGCGGAAATGCGCCGGGGAGAAGCAGGCGGTGAGGGCGAGGACGGACCGGCTGGGGAGACGATCCAGCCCTCGCTGAGCCAGCAGCTTGCGGAAATGCGCACCGCCGGCCCCGGTGAAGACCCGTCATCGGCATCAACGGGCCCGGCCGACCTCACCGCCTATGCGGCCAATGCCTATCGGCATCCGGCACTGGCCAACACGATCAGCGACGCACGCTAGATCTTGCGGTGCCAGTCACGCTGGCCCTCCATCCAGGCAAAGGCGCCCGTCAGCCAGCCCCACCAGGAGCGGTCCACCGCCCAGCGTTTGGGATCCGCGCCCACCACGGTGGGCGGGGTGCGTTCAATCATCAGCTCAACCAGTGTCATGGCGACCTCCGTCATAAGTTGACTTCAGACTTAAGCGCCGACACCTTGCTTCACCAACGCGTTCTCGATGGCCTTTGATAAGGTGTGTTTATGGCTCAACCGCCGCCGCTTCCGCCCATTCATGCCATTCGCGTGTTCGAGACCGCGGCCCGTCTGGGCAATTTCACCCGCACCGGGGACAGGCTGGGCATGACCCAGGCAGCAGTGAGCTATCAGATCAAGCTGCTGGAAGACCGACTGGGCTTTGCCCTGTTCGAACGCAAGGCACGTCATGTCGAACTGACCCCGCGCGGCGCCCGCCTGGCCCAGGGCACGTCTGAAGCCTTCCGGCTCTTGGAGCGCACCTTCCGGGATGTGCGTGAGGACCGCGACAGCGTTCTGTCCGTGACCGCCCTGCCCACCTTCTGCTCGAACTGGCTGGTGCCGCGCATCGGCGCCTTCCAACTGGCGCATCCGCAGCTCGCCGTGCGCATCGACAGCCGGTCCGACCTGGTCGACATCCGGGGCGGAGAGGCCGATATCGGCATCCGCATCGGCAAGGGCGACTGGCCGGGCCTGGAGGTGCGGCATCTGTTCGAGGATCGCACCGCGCCGCTGGTCCCGGCCCAGGCCGTCGCCCGCTTCGGTCCGTTCGAGAGACCGGAAGACCTGCTGAAACTGCGCCTGTTCGGCCCCATCCACTGGTGGCGGGCCTGGATGGAGGAGTGCGGTGTCGACCCGGCCCGTCTGCCCGAGCGTCCGGCGCTGGAACTGGAGACCCAGACCATGGAGGTCTCGGCCGCGCTGGCATCCGGTGATGCGGCCGCCATCGTCACGCCGATCTATTTCGCCGAACAGCTCGCCTCGGGCACCCTGATCCAGCCCTTCACGCATGAAAGCCCCCACACCCATTCCCACTACCTCGTCTTCGACCCGGCCCGCGCCCGGGAACCGAAGATCAAGGCCTTCATCGAATGGATGCTGTTCCAGCCAGTCGCATTCTGCCTCAATCGCTGACACCGCGAAGCGCATGTTGACAGAACACGCCTGAGTGGCGCAATGAGAGTCGACAATTTAAAACTAATCCGCTAAAGTTGAGAGGCTTCAGAATGCGCCTTTTCCAGCGCCTGAGGCCGCTGGCCCTGCGTTCCCGAAGACACCCAATGCGCCTTCGGGCTGGCCAGCTCGATTTCGAGTGAGTTGTCAGACTTGTACGGCCGACCGCACGCGTGCGGCGGAACGATCACTCTCACCTTCAGGATGCTCTCATGTCCCTCGACACACCCGACGCCCCTACTGCGACCAAGCGGTCCGCAAAAGCGAACCCATCCGCGGCCGCCTCGGGCGCACTGAAACAGACGATCGACTTCACACGCCCCGATCCGCAGCAGACAGCAAACTACTCGCTGCCGCTCTACCAAGGCTGCGACTTCAATGCGCCGTATTCATGCTGGTCGATCAACTATGTCGACGGCTTCTTCAAATTCAATCTCAAGCTCGCCCAAAAGCAGGGCGTGAACCTGATTTTCCAATTGTGCAGCTCGACCGTGAACGGGACGTCAAACTGCCCGATTTCCATCACCGTGAACGGTCAGCTGCTTGTCTCCGGCTTCGATCCGCACATCACCAGTTTCTACGACATGGTCTGGTCGGTGCCGGCCAAGATGCTGCAGGCGGGTGACAACGCCATTGTTCTCAAGCTGATCGGCGGCAATACCAAAGTGTTCATGCGCTACGCCATTGTCGACCTGCACACCACTGATACCCAGGCTTCAAACTGGCTTCAGGCGATCGAGGATTCCCGGTCAATCGGAAAGCTCAACCTTCCAGGCACCCACGACTCGGCAGCGATCAACACAACCATCAGCACGCCGTATGCCTGCCACCGGTTCTCCATCACCGACCAATTGAACGGCGGTGTCCGCTTGCTGGACGTCCGCCTCAAAGTGCTCAAATCGTCGGGTGTTTACTCATTCGTGACCTGCCACGGCGACCTGGGCAGCTCCTCGGGCATCAATGAGTACCAGTCCTTCACCTCCCTGATGGACGAGTGCAAGGCCTTCCTGGCCAGCAATGCATCCGAGATGGTGGTCATGAGCCTGAAAGTCGATGACTGGAATGGCTACAGCGGCGACGCCACGTCTGTGCTGAACACGCTCGCAAGCGTGCTTTCGGCCTACCCTGTCACATCGTCAAGCACCCTGCAGACCCTCGGCTCCGTGCGCTCAATGATCGTTCTGCTCAACCGGATCAATGACAGTCTCAGCCTGGGTGTACCTGTCGGCTGGAGCGACAACACAAGTGGCAGTGCCGCCCACGCCAACGCCAATCGCAGCTTTTCCGTCTATGTCCAGGATCAATACAAGGGCCTGCCGACATTCGGAGCCAACGGGGTGAAGACCAATTTGGTCACATCGGCATTCGCTCAAGCACCCAACTATGATGTCGTCCTGAATTTTGCCAGTGCGACCTGGTATGGCGTCATCGGCGTTTACATCATGGGCGATCTCTTGTCCTTCTTCGGAGCCAAGTCCGCCGCCAACCGCCCGGCCCAGTTCGGCTGGACCCTGTTCGACTACCAGTTCGAAAAATACAATACTGACACCTATGGCTGGTTGGACATCGTGCAATTCATCATCGCGTCCAACCGGAACTATTCCGGTTACGAGAACACCTTCAACGTAATCGGTCACGACGAGCTCTGAGCGGGCATGGCTGGCCCGGGTCCTCGTTGTGAGCGACCGACCCGGGCCTCCTCCCCGGCCTACCTCTTGCTGCAGGGCGCCAGCCGTCTGCAGGAACCGGACATTTCGCCCCTTTTCTCAAGCCTCCCAAGGGGCTAACGGGTAGGAATGACCCAGATCAAGTTTTGCGGATTGAAGACCGGGCGGGATGTGGCGGCGGCTGAGGCGGCGGGGGCGGCCTGGACCGGGTTTGTCATTTTCGAGAAAAGTCCGCGGCATGTCTCACCGGCGCTGGCGGGGGAGCTGGTGCATCTGGCGAAGACCAGCCAGACGGTCGCCGTGACGGTCAATCCGGACGATGAATTGCTGGCGCGCATCCGCGATGCGATGCGTCCGGACTGGATCCAGCTGCACGGGCAGGAAACACCGCAGCGGGTGGTACAGGCGCGTCCCTATGCAAAGCGCGGTGTTATCAAGGCCTTGCCGGTTGCGGACGCCAGCGATCTGGATGCCGCGACAGCATTCGACCGCATCGCTGACATGCTGCTGTTCGACGCCAAACCGCCCAAGGGCGCCGATCGCCCGGGCGGGCATGGCGTGGGCTATGACTATGCTCTGCTGAAACCGCTGCAGATTTCCGTGCCCTGGCTCTTGTCCGGGGGGCTTGATGCCACCAATGTCGCTGCCGCCGTATCGCAGGCCGGGGCAAGCGCGGTGGATGTCTCTTCGGGGATTGAAAGCGCACCCGGTGTGAAGGATGCGGCAAAGATTGCCGAATTTGCCGCCGCACTGGCGGTCACCACGACCCAAGCCTGATCCAGGCCCGTTCAAACCAGGAGAGTGCCATGAGCGAAACCGTGTCCGCCGATACACGCCCGAATGCGCTCTCGGCCTGGCCGGACAAGAACGGCCGCTTTGGTGATTATGGCGGTCGTTTCGTCGCCGAAACATTGATGCCGAACATCCTGGAACTGGAAGCGGCCTATGAGGCGGCCAAGGAGGATCCGGCCTTTCGCGAGGAGATGGACCTCTTCCTGAAGGATTATGTCGGCAAGCCCAGCCCGATCTATTTTGCCGAACGGCTGACCGAGGAATTCGGCGGCGCGAAGATCTGGTTCAAGCGCGATGAGTTGAACCATACCGGCAGCCACAAGATCAATAATTGCCTCGGCCAGGTCCTTTTGGCCAAGCGCATGGGCAAGACCCGGATCATCGCCGAAACCGGCGCCGGCCAGCATGGCGTGGCGACCGCGACCGTCGCCGCCCGCTTCGGCATTCCCTGCACGGTCTTCATGGGCGCCACCGATGTCGAGCGCCAGGCGCCGAACGTGTTCCGCATGAAGCTTTTGGGCGCCAAGGTGGTGCCGGTGACCTCGGGCACGGGCACGCTGAAGGACGCCATGAATGAGGCCCTGCGCGACTGGGTGACGAATGTGAAGGACACATTCTACGTCATCGGTACGGTCGCCGGCCCGCACCCCTATCCGGCCATGGTGCGCGACTTCCAGTCGATCATCGGCCGCGAAGCGCGTGCCCAGATCAAGGAACGCCTGGGCCGCCTGCCGGACGCCTGCGTTGCCTGTATCGGCGGCGGATCGAATGCGATGGGCCTCTTCCACCCCTTCATCGAGGATGACGAAGTGCGCCTGATCGGTGTCGAAGCGGCGGGCCTGGGCGTAGAGACCGGCAAGCACGCCGCCTCGCTCAATGGCGGCCAGCCCGGCATCCTGCACGGCAACAAGACCTATCTCCTGCAGGATGATGACGGCCAGATCATCGATGCCCACTCGATCTCGGCAGGTCTGGACTATCCCGGCATTGGCCCGGAACACGCCTTCCTGCACGATGCCAAGCGCGCGGAATACGTCTCGGCGACCGATGACGAGGCACTGGAGATGTTCCAGTTGTGCACCAAGCTGGAAGGCATCATCCCCGCCCTGGAACCCGCCCACGCCCTCGCCCGCGTCCGTGACCTGGCGAAGGAACTCGGCAAGGACGGCGTCATCCTGATGAACATGTGCGGCCGCGGCGACAAGGACGTGCCGCAAGTGGCGCGCATGCTGGGGGTGGAGCTTTAGTCATGACCAATCGCCTCACCACCCGTTTCGCGGAGCTGGCCGCCTATGACCGTGCCGGTTTCGTCGCCTACATGATGGCCGGGGATGGCGACAGCCAGGCCCTTC
The DNA here is from genome assembly GCA_965242785.1 of uncultured Maricaulis sp. Taxonomy (GTDB): domain Bacteria; phylum Pseudomonadota; class Alphaproteobacteria; order Caulobacterales; family Maricaulaceae; genus Maricaulis. The sequence continues at coordinate 862,865 of CBDETA010000004.1, read as the reverse complement.
TGAATGCCCTTCCCGCCGCCGGTGCCGATGTGATCGAGCTGGGCATGCCCTTTACCGATCCGATGGCCGACGGCGCGGCGATCCAGGCCTCGGCGCTGCGCGCGCTGGAAGCGGGCATGACGCTGAACGGGACGCTGGAACAGGCCGCCGCCTTCCGCAAGCACGACAAGACCACGCCGATCGTGCTGATGGGCTATGCCAATCCGATCCACCACATGGGCTGGGACAAGTTCGCCAAGGCCGCCGGCAAGGCCGGTGTGGACGGGCTGATCTGTGTCGATGTTCCGCCGGAAGAGGATGGCGAGCTTCGCGCTGCGCTGGACAAGCATGGCATCGCGCTGATCCGGCTGGCGACGCCGACGACGGACGACAGGCGTCTGGCCACCGTGGTCGCCAATACGGCGGGTTTTGTTTATTACGTTTCCACGACAGGTGTGACGGGCGCCGGAACCGGTGCCGTCACCGAAGTCAGCGAGGCGGTGGCCCGGGTGCAGAAGGCGTCGGGCCTGCCGGTGGCGGTGGGTTTCGGGGTCAGGGAGCCTGAACAAGCCGCCGCCATTGCCCGCCATGCCGACGCCGTCGTTGTCGGCTCTGCCATTGTCGACGCCATGCATTCAGGTGGTGTTGCCGGGGCGCAAGAGTTGGTAAAGCGCCTGTCATCCGCTGTGCACGCTGCACGCCGTTGAGAGTTTGAACGTCATGAATGAACGGGACTCGGGCAAGAACTGGTTGTCCAAGATCACACCGCCGGGGATGTCGAAAATCTTCTCCAAGCGGGATACGCCCGACAATCTTTGGATCAAGTGCCCCAAGTCTGGCGAAATGGTCTTTCACAAGGACCTGGAAGCCGGCCTGTTCGTGACGCCCGCCGGGCATCACATGCGCATTGGACCGTCCTGGCGTTTCCAGTTCACCTTCGACGGTGAGTACAAGGAACTGGACACACCGGAGGTTCCCAAGGACCCGCTGAAGTTCAAGGACGACAAGCCCTACTCCTCGCGCATCCAGGCCGCCCGCAAGAAGACCGGCCGCGATGACGCGATGGCGATTGCCGTCGGCCATGTCGGCGGGGTGGAAAGCGTCGTCCTGGTTCAGAATTTCGCCTTCATGGGCGGTTCGCTCGGCATGGCCGCCGGCGAGAGCTTCATCAAGGCCGCCGAAGAGGCGGTGAAGCGCAAGGCACCGCTGATCGTGTTCACCGCTGCCGGTGGCGCGCGCATGCAGGAAGGCTGCCTGTCGCTGATGCAGATGCCGCGCACCACGATCGCCGTGGAAATGCTGCGCGATGCGGCCCTGCCCTATATCGTCGTGCTGACCGACCCGACCACAGGCGGTGTCACGGCCTCCTACGCCATGCTGGGCGATGTCCATATCGCCGAGCCCGACGCGCTGATCGGCTTTGCCGGACCGCGCGTGATCGAGCAGACGATCCGCGAGAAACTGCCGGAAGGCTTCCAGCGCTCGGAATATCTTCTGGAAAAGGGCATGGTCGACAAAGTCGTGCATCGCCGCAACATTCCCGCTACACTGGCGCGATTGCTGAGGGTCATGATGAAACGACCGGGCTCTTCCGTTCCTGCATCTCTGACACCGCCGCCACCGGATCATGTGGTTGCGGACGGGGGCGGCCATTAGCACGCGGCGCCAAGCGATTGACGACGCGCTGGCGCGCCTCGCGCGTCTGCACCCCAAGAAAATTGACCTCTCCCTGGGCCGCCTTCAGCGCCTGTTGAAGGCGCTGGGCGATCCGCAGGACCAGCTGCCGCCGACGATCCATGTCGCCGGCACCAACGGCAAGGGCTCGACCTGTGCCTACCTGGCCGAGATGGCTCGGTCGAAGGGCGAGAAGGTCCATATCTATACCTCGCCCCATCTCGTCGATTTCAACGAGCGCATCTTGCTGGACAGCGTGCCGGTGGACGACAAGACGCTGATCGAGGCCTTTGCGCGCTGCGAGGCGGCGAATTTCGGCGAGCCGATCACCTTTTTCGAGATCACCACCGCTGCCGCCTTCCTGCTCTTTTCCGAACACAAGGCCGACCGGCTGATCCTGGAAGTGGGTCTGGGCGGTCGCTTTGACGCGACCAATGTCGTGCCGCGCCCGGCGCTGAGCGTGATCACGCCGGTCTCCATGGACCACCAGGAGTTTCTCGGCGACACGCTGACCCAGATTGCCCGGGAAAAGGCCGGCATCTGCAAGTTCGGCGTCCCGGTCGTGGTCGGCAACCAGTCCGAGGAGGCCGAGGCGGCCATCCTGGAGGAAGCCCAGAAGGTCGGCGCACCCACCTGGGTCTGGGGCCGCGACTACAATGCCTATATCCAGCATGGCCGCCTGGTCTATGAGGACGAGACGCGGGTCTGGGACCTGCCGGCGCCGGGCCTGATCGGTCCGCACCAGATCCTCAATGCCGGCGCGGCGGCGGCCTGCGCGGCGGTGCTCGACTGGCCGGAAAGCTCGGCGGCCGGCGGTATCGCCAATGCCAGCTGGCCCGCCCGCCTGCAGAACATCAGCCGCGGCCCGCTGGGCGAGATTGCCAAGAAGGCCGGGGCCGAGCTCTGGCTGGATGGCGGGCACAATGAAGCGGCGGCCAAGGCCTTGTCGCACGCGCTCGCCGACATGGACGAGCGCGAGGACCGGCCGCTGGTGATCATTGCCGGTTTTTCGCCGAACAAGGATGTGAAGGCCTGGTGCAGCCAGTTTGCTGGCCTGGCGCGTCGTCTGATCGCGGTGGAGTTCCGGTCCGGCCGGGGCGGGTCGCAATCAACAACGGATGTGGTGGCCGCGGCCAAGGCCGCGGGCCTGCACGCCGAGGCGGCCTCCGGCCTCATCCCCGCGATGAAGAATGCCGCGCGGGAACACCCGGCGCCGCGCATCCTGATCGGCGGCTCGCTTTACCTCGCCGGCGAAGCCCTCGCCCTGGGTGACAGCCCCCCGCACCGCACGCCGGGCTGAACCGGTTTGCCAACCCGGTTGGAGCCTGCCGCTTGTCATGTCAAAATGACACCGGTGGACATCTCGGGAGACAGACATGGTCCGATTGATGATTTCAGGAGCGCTTGCGGCCGCAGGCCTCGCTTCGGTTCCGGCCCTGGCGCAAGACGCTGCCGAGGATGTCGGCCTGCATCCGATGGTCGTGATCGACCAGAATGATGTGATCCGCGAGGAAGCGCCGCCGCACGGCGCGATCGGCATGAGCACGGCCTACCGCATTTCCGATGCCGCACCGGACCGGGCGATGGAATTCCGCATTCGCACCCTGCATGTCGGCGCGGCCGTCGGCGTGCACCGGATCGGCCATGACGAAGTCTACCATGTCGTCTCCGGGGAGGGAGAGGTCACCTCCGATGGCGAGACCGCCATCCTGACCGCGGGCATGACCGCCTATCTCTATGACGGAGCCCATGTGGGGATCGCCCAACGCGGCGAGGACCCGCTGACCATCATCATCGCCTACCCGCTGGCCGAACGACGCAATTAGGCGGCCGAAAACGAAAACGGGCGCCCGAAAAGGCGCCCGTTTCCAAACTTCGGTGTCAGAAGCGCCTAGAGGCTTTCCTTGACCCACTCGGCGATCTTGGTCTTGGCCATGGCACCGATCTTTGTGGAGACCACCTGGCCGTCCTTGAAGATCATCATGGTCGGGATTCCCCGCACGCCGTACTTGCCCGGCGTCATCGGGTGATCGTCGATATTCACCTTGGCGACCGTCAGCGCGCCAGCCATCTCCTCGGAGATTTCCTCGAGCGCCGGGGCGATCTGTTTGCAGGGCCCGCACCATTCCGCCCAGAAGTCCACGAGGACCGGGCCGCTGGCATTGATGACATCGCTCTCGAAGGATTCATCGCTGACCGATTTGGTCGCCATGTGACACTCCTTTGTTCGGGTCTCGTCCGACCGCAACATGCGCACCGGACTTCTTTGATGGCGCGTGAGGTAAGGAGCCCCGCCCGTCCCGTCAAGCGTTTGCGCCCTGCAACACGGTATCCAGAACGTCGTCTGCCACTTCCATGAGCCGCGCTGCATCGGTCCAGAGCAAGGCGCAACGTACGGATTTTCCGGGATGAACCGCTCTCAGCAAGGCCCGATAGGTTGCCAGCTGGCCCAGATACACTTTCGCCACCGCAGCAACCGTTTCCGGCGGCGGGCGATTGGTCTTGTAGTCGACGATCAGGACTTCGGTATCGGTGACGACGAGCCGGTCGACCTGGCCGCGAACGATGACATCGCCCGGAAGATCCGCCGCCCGGCCGACCAGCGACACCTCGGCCCGGCTGCCCGGACCGAACAGGGGGGCAAAATCGGGGTGCTCCAGAATGCCCAGCGTTTCCTCGACAATCCGAGCCCGGGCCGCCGGGTCAAAGTCCGGCTGGGCTGACACAAAGCGTTCGGCCGCTTCGCGCCGCCGGTCCAGCGGCAGATCGGGTAGCGTCTGCAGAAGTTTGTGGATCACATCGCCGCGACGGAAACGATGCGCGCCCGGGTCCTGAAGGGGAGACAGCACTGCCGGCTCGAACGCCTGTTCGTCGGCAATGAAGCTGGACGGGGCCACACCGCGGACCGCGGCCTGTTCGGGACGCGCGGGGGTCTTCGCCCAGTCCGGCAACGGTTCAGGGCTGGCCTGGGCAGCAATGGCGGTTCCCAATCCGGACGGTGGCGGACCAAGACGACGGGCCAGCTGTCTTTCCCCCTCATCCGTCACCGCCAGGGGTGAGATGAAGTCCTGCCAGGCCTCGCCGGTCCAGGCCCTGTCCAGGCGCGCATACCAGCTGTCTTCGGCAATCTGTCCGCCGGCCGCATTGCGCCGCCCGTGACGCCAGCCGCCGACCACCAGCCGGTCCCGCGCCCGGGTCAGGGCGACATAGAGCAGGCGCCCATGCTCGGCGCGCGCCTTGTCCTCGGCCTCGGCCCGCAGCGCCGCAACCGGCGCCGGATCATCGCCCTTGCGCTGGGACCAGATCAGCCCGGCCCCGGCATGCTTCATCAAGGGTTCGGTCCGGGTGGCGACCGGCGAACGTGTGGTGTCGGGCAGGAAGACGACCGGCCATTCCAGGCCTTTGGAGGCATGCACCGTCATCACCTGGACTTCATTGCGCCCCGGGCTCATCTCGCGCTTGAGCTGGCGCTCCTCGCGCTCCACACCGGCGATGAAACTGGCCAGGGCTCCGCCCCCCTCGCGCTCATGCACCAGGGCCCGGGCCAGGAGTTCCTCCAACGGATCACGCGCCTCCTCGCCCAGCCGCGCCTGGATCCGGGCCCAGCGGGTTTCCCCGGTCGGCGTGCGGGCGTTGAGGAAGCCGGTGAACAGATCATAGAGGCGCTCGCTGTCGGCCTGGTCGCGGAACCGCTTGAGCGCCTCGCGGGCCTCGTCGAACACCGGCAGGTCGCTGGTAAAGAGCGCGGCCCAGAGACTGCCGCGGCGATCCGACTTGCGGGTCTGCGCCAGCGCCATCAGGGCATCATCATCAATCTTCGGCGCCGCGCTCGCGACCGGATCGAAGACGGGTGATTTCAGCACCTCGGCCAGCGCCAGGTCATCGCCGGGCGTCAGCGCAAACCGGCCCAGGGCCAGCATGTCCTTCACCACGGTCTGGTCCCGCAGCACCATGCGGTCGGCACCGGCCACCGGCACGCCCTTCAGCTTCAATTGGCGGATCACTTCCTCGAAGAAGCCGCCGGTGCGGCGCCAGACCAGGATCGCGACATCACCGGGCCGCACAGGCCGCGCCTTGAACCCGCCGGAGGTCTCCTCCCAGACCGCGTCGCCCCGGTCCAGCATGGCACGGATTTCCTGCGCCACGGCTTCAGCGAGGACATCGCGCGAGGAGCCCCGGGCGCGCAGGTCGACCGGGTCGAAGATCGAGCCTTCTTCGACGCTTTCCGGGACCGGCACTGCCGGCCAGAGCTCGACACAGCCGGGCATGCCGCTGCGGGCCGCACGATGGCTCTGATAGCGGGCAAAGGGTCGCGGACCCTGCGGTGCCTGGAACTTGGTTTCCGGTGCCACAGCGTCAGCGGCAAAGGCCTGGTCCACGGCCGCCAGGATTTCCGGTGCCGAGCGGAAGGACACGTCCAGGCCCGGCCGTTCGAAGGCCTTGCCGGACGCCGCCGCCATCGCTTCAAGCTGGCCGCCCTCGGCCACAAAACGCTTCGGCTCGGCACCCTGGAAGGAGTAGATCGACTGTTTCTCGTCACCGACGATGAAGAGGGTGCGATTGTCCTCGCGCGCGCCCGTGCCAGCGAAGAATTCCGCTGTCAGCCCGCGGATCATGTCCCATTGACGCGGCGCCGTGTCCTGGGCCTCGTCGATCAGGGCGTGGGCCAGAACCCCGTCCAGCTTGTAACCCACCCATCCAGCAAAGGCATTGCCGGGCTGGAGAAGATCACCGGCCAGGCGGACCAGATCATCAAAATCCAGCGCCCGGTGTGCCGCCAGGGCGCCCTCATAGGCCTCGATGAAGGCCGCCGCGATCTGAATGGCCTCGGCACTGGCTTCGGCCACATGCGCTGCGCGGATCTGCTCCCGTACGGCATCGATGCGGGCCTGCTCGGCTTCCAGCAGGGGCTTCACAACAGGAGCGACCTTGTCGACACTCGCCGTTACCAGCTTGGCGACAGGCGTCCCGGCGCCATTCTTGATGAACAAGGCCGGCAGATAGGCCTCGAAAGCCGATTGCGGGTCCGGTGCGGTCAGGGCGGCGCGGATGTGGCCGGCCCGCTCGATATCGGTCTTGCCGCCATGATGAAGCAGGGCATCCGCCGCAGCGCCGAGCCGTTCATGGGGCGCGTCTTGCCAGGCTTTCGCTTGCAGCTGCGCCGCGCTGACACCTGGGTCAAGGTCGAGAACGTCATAGAGATGCGCCACCAGCCCGGCTGCGCCGTCTGCCGCCCGGAGCGCATCGACAAAATCATGCCGGTTGAACCGGGCCCAGTTGATGATCTGGCCGAAGGCATCCGGTCCGCCCGTCGCCAGCACCCGGTCAATGCTATCGGCGGACAGGACCCGGAAGACCCGCCGCCGCGCAGTCTCGACAAGGCGGTCGGCATCGGCATCGTCCAGCGTGCGGAAGCCCGGCGGGGCACCGGCTTCCAGCGGGAAACGCCGCAGGAGGCTTTCGCAGAAGGCATGGATGGTCTGGATTTTCAGCCCGCCTGGTGTTTCGAGCGCCTGGGCGAACAGGCGACGGGCCTGGTCCAGTTCGGCCGGCGTGTGCGCGCGGCCCGTCTGCTGAACGAGCTTCTGCTTCAGCGCCTCCGTCAGCATCACAGCCCAGCTGCCCAATCGGGCAAACAGGCGTTCCTTCATCTCTGCGGCCGCAGCCTTGGTGTAGGTGACGCACAGGATTTCCTGCGGCTTCACGCCCGTCAGCAGCAGGTTCACCACCCGGTCAACCAGAACCCGGGTCTTGCCGGAACCGGCATTGGCCTCGACGAACACGCTCGCCTCCGGCCGGGCGGCCAGCTGCTGGGCAAGCGTCGCGGAGGCGGCAATTTCTTTGTCAAAGCCGGGCGTGCTCATTCGCCGCCCTCCGAACCGTCCGGCGCACTGGCCCATTCACCGCGGCGGGCGAGATGGTCGAAATCCCCATAGTCATTGGTGTATTTGGCCCGGGTCTGGCTCTCATAGGGCATCGTTTCGTCATCGAAACGGGTAATCCATTCACCCAGCTCTTCCAGGGCCTTGGCGGCCAACTCCAGCGCCTCCGGCTGGTTCTTGCCATCGACACGCACCGCGCTGCCGCCCTCGGCATTGCCCGGCAGGCGGACATAGTAAAGCCCGGCCGGTGGCGCTTCCGCGAGGTCCGGGAACACGCCGGGCTGCATCGCCATCGCAGCCGTCAGCGGCAATTGCGGATCAAAGCCCGCCGCGACTTCCTTGGGCGAAGCGCTGGAGCCAGTCTTGTAATCGATGATGTCCAGACGCCCGTCCGGATGCCGGTCAAACCGGTCCGCGCGGCCCGTCAGCACAAAGTCGCCGCCCGGCAGGTTCAGCGTCATCCGGCCCTTGATCTCGGCCCGGTCGAAACGGGCACCCGCTTCCCGGCGTGCCCGCTCCCAGCCCACCAGCCATTCGGCCGCCCGCCGAAAGCGGGCCAGCTCGACCGGCAGATCGTCGGCATGAAAGCCCAGCTCGATCAGCGGGCCCTCGGCAGCCGCGACCAGATCAGCCACCGCCGTCCCGGGAATGGCGTCTTTCCAGCCAGGCACGACGCGTTCCAGCGCCGCATGCAGCGCCGTTCCGCGCTCGCGCGCGCCGGGCGGCATGTCCGCCGGGTCGAGACGACGCAGGCCCAGAACGTGCCGGGCATAGATGGAATAGGGATCGCGGACCCAGGTGCGGATTTCCGTGATCGACAAGGCCCTGGGCCGAAGGGCCAGCGGCGGGGCCGGTGAAGGCCGCGAAGCCGGACGGGTCGGCCGTCCCGGTGCGTCCAGCTGCCCGGCCCAGGCCAGATAGTCCGTGCTTGGCGCCAGAGCTTCAGCCGCACCGTCGGCCCCCAGCGCACCCTCAGCCAGCGTCTTCAGCCGCCAGACCCAGCGCGAGGCCACAGTGGGTGCGCCTTCACTGCGGGCAGAACGGGTCAGGATCACGTCGGGAGCCGCTGCCAGCTGGGCAAAATCATGGGCCGCCAGACCATAGCGGCGTTCCGGAGCGCCGAGCCCGACGGCCTTGCGCATGCCGGCCGACAGCCAGGGATCAATGCCGGGCGCCGCCGGCCAGACACCTTCATTGAGGCCAGCCAGGATGACGCGATCGGCGGAGATCAGGCGTGCTTCCAGGGGTCCGAGCACCTGCAGCCTGGGGTGAACGCCCAGTTTCGGCGGCACACGGCGGCTGCCGATCAGCTCGCGCACGGCACTCGCATACTCGGCCAGGCTCATCTCCGGCAGGCTTTCGCTTTCCTCCAGCAGGGCACGGATCAGACCGGCGGCAACCTCACCGCCCTCGCCGCCCCACAGGCCCGGCTCGCCGCCGGCGGACAGCGCTTCCGCAGCCTCGGCGTGACAGCGCGCCCAGTGCGAGGCGGGATGAAGGCCTGCGTCCAGAAGGCCGGCCAGGGCCGCGTCCTGTGTGTCCAGAATGGCGTGGATGAAGGCGCGGTCCTCGTCGAACAGCTCGACATATTTGCCGTCCATGCGGCGACGGATGGCGGCGAGATCGCGCCCGGGTCGCGCCCCGCGCAAGGCCTCGGCCTCGAACTTGCCGAGCACGGTATGGACCGCGCCCCGCTTGCGACCGGCCGTGAACAAGGGCGACCCCCAGAGCGCTGTCAGGGCAACCACACTGCCCGGATCCTCCGCCACATCGAGCAGGCGGGTAAGAAAGGCACCCGCCGGCGTTTCCGCCAGCGAGGCGCCACCGGAATCATCCAGGCGCACGCCGAAACGGGTCATCTCCGCCGCCACACGGCGGGCCAGCGCCCGGTCGGGCGTGACCAGGATGGCCGTGTGCTCGGGAGTCTCCAGCGTCTCCCGCATCAGCAGCGCGCAGGTTCGGGCCTCGCTGAGCGGGTCCGGCGCCTCGATGAGGGACAGGCCGTCCAGGCTTTGCCGGAACACATCAGCGCCGTATCGGTCCTGCAGGTGCTCGACCCGGCTCATCCAGGCATCGGTCGTATCGGCGGGCCTGAGCGCTTCCGCGATCACCCGGCGGCGGCGCTCGGAGGCCGCGCTTTCGGCTGCACCCGGCCAGGCCCGGACACCGCGCCCTGGCTGATCGTCGACACCCAGTTCGGCAACAAAGGCCTTCATGGCCCATTGCGGGTGGGCATCATCGATATTCTGCCAGGCGGCTTCATCGCAGTCCCAGTCAAAGCCGGGCAGCACGACGGCACCGCGCGGCAGTCCGGCGATGATCTTCATCAGATCGCGCGCGGCCGGAATCGAGCCGGTGGAGCCGATGGCGAAGACCGGGGTCTGCGGCGGCGCCTCGGTCCAGCGTTCGATCAGCTTGCGCAGGACCAGGGAACGCCGCGCAGCCGCATCGGTGACGCCCAGCTCGGCGAGACGCTGCGGCCAGACTGTCTGGACAATGTCGATGAAGGCGATCGCCTCGCGGCGGTCCTCCGGCAAATGATCTCGCAAGGCCGCATCGATGCGGGAAAGGTCAGTGACCTCTTCCGTCGCCATGTCGTCCAGCAGCGCCGCCAGCGGTTCTGCCAGGGCCAGGGCTCCACCAATGCCGATCGGCCGGCCCAGGGCCGCTTCCTTGGCCAGGATCAGCCGCGCCAGTTCGAAGCGCCGCCGGGCCGGAGAGACCGGTGGCGGAGCCAGCCCGGCCAGTTCACCGGGCTCGAAAGGCGGGTCATCGACATCCACATCCCCGATGGGACGGATGAGCGGAAGAAGCGCGACACCGCTGCCGGCTTCCTCGGCAAAGATGTCACCCAGCGCCTTGGCCGCCCGGCGCGTGGGGGTCAGGATCAGGATGTCGGTCAGCGCATCGGGACGCTCGGCCGCACCGAATTCCTCGCGCAGGGTGCGGGCGATGGTGCGCAGGAAATCGGCCTGGGGCGGCAGGGTAAAGAGGCGCGGGGCCGGCGTATCGAAAACCCGCTGCGTCACCCGGCCAGCCGCGCTTCGGCCTCGTCGCGGGCCTTGGGGTCGCCGACATGCATCCAGAAGGCTTTCATGGCCAGGCCGAAAATCCGCTGGCGCGGAACCAGCTCGCGCCAGACTTCCATCATGGAAAAGCGTTCCGCCTTCCGTCCCGCCAGGACACGCGGATGCAGGATCTGGACGCCGGCATAGGCATAGGGCGCGCTGGCGGCGTCGCCGCGAAAGCGCAGCCCGCCATCCTCATCGAGAAAGGCATCCCCGGTGCCGTCAAAACCCAGCGTGCGGCCCATCGGCGCCAGCAGCAGCAGGGCATCCATGCTTTCCGGGTCCCAGGCCTTCATCATGCGGGCCAGTTCCGGCTCGCCTTCATCGACCCAGACGGCATCGATATTGGACACGAAGAAGGGCGCATCGCCCAGTTCCGGCAAGGCCTTGACCACACCGCCACCGGTTTCGAGCACCTCGCCCCGCTCATCCGACACGGTGATCTCAGGGGCACCGACATGGCCGGCCAGGTGCGCATCCATCAGATCGGCGAAATGGTGGACATTGACGACGCAACGCTCGACACCGACCGCGGCATAGCGCTCCAGCGCCCAGTCGACCAGTGGCTTGCCGCCGACCTCGACCAGCGCCTTGGGCCGGTCATCGGTGAGCGGACGCATGCGCGTGCCCAGTCCGGCCGCCAGGGCCATGCCTTTCGTGATCGCCGTCACTTGTGCGCATCCAGGAAGACGCGCCCGGCATGGGTCTTGGCCCACAGATTGAGCGACAACAGGGCCGGGTGCTGCAGATCGGCCACGAAATGGCGGGCCACGCGCGGGATCAGATCAAGATAGCGCTGCTTGCCATCGCGCACCGCCAGGCGGACGAAAATGCCAAGGATCTTGGCATTGCGCTGGGCGCCCAGAACGGCATAGGCGGCATCAAACCCGGCCGGGTCCTGGATGCCCGCCTGCTCGACAAAGCGCGCCTTGAGCGGCGTGGCCAGCTTGCGATCGACATTGCGGCGGGCATCTTCCAGCAGGGAGACCAGGTCATAGGCCGGGTGTCCGATCAGCGCGTCCTGGAAGTCCAGGAGGCCGACGCCGGCTTCCGCTTCACGGTCCGGCAGATGGATCAGGTTTTCTGCGTGGAAATCCCGCAGAACCAGGCCCGGCGGGCAGGATTTCAGGCGCTGGAAAGCCTGCTGCCAGAGCTCGCGCCATTCTTCCTTGGCGGCGGCATCCAGCTCGACATCCGCGTGGCGGCCCAGATACCAGTCCACGAAGAGATCGGCCTCGGCCATCAGCGCGGTCTCGTCATAGGCCAAAAGCGGCCAGGACCGGCCACCGGCCTCGACCGCGTCGGGAAAGCTGGAGCGATGTATCGCCGCCAGCACATCCACGGCGCGGGCATAGACCGTGCCTTCATGCAGCTCGCCAGGCAGGCGACGGGCGAAGAGGTCATCGCCCAGGTCTTCCAACAGCAGGAAGCCGGTGCCGAAGTCCTGCGCCAGCACTTTCGGTGCCGAGAATCCGCGTTCGCACAAGGCGTTGGACAGGCCTGCAAAGGCGACCAGATTGGCGCCGGCCAACCGGGCCACGGCATTATAGCCCAGGGCCTGGCGCTGTTCCGGCGTCGCGTCGGGCGGACAGGCCGGTGCTTCTGCTGCAGCCGGCGCGTCCATCAGCATGGCGGAACGGGCGCCGTCCACCAGGCGGGTATAGCGCCGCGTCGAGGCGTCACCCGCCAGGGGCAGGCGCTCGGCCCCGCCCCATCCGGCCTGGTCCAGAAAGGCTGTCAGCGCGCTTTCACGATCCGATGTCGTCAACTCTGTCCTCCCAGCGCCCCTGTCCCGTGATCCGGGCTTCGCGAGCGTCATCCTTGCCGGCTACAAGCCGGATTTCCAGACGGTCTTCCGGCACGGCCCGGCCCAGCCGGTCCGGCCACTCCACCAGACAGACCGCATCCAGAAAAGCGTCTTCCAGACCCAGCTCGTCCAGCTCTGCCTCGTCCTCGATACGATAGAGATCGGCATGCCAGAGTTCGCCGCCCTGCGCACGGTCATAGGTCTGAACAATGGTGTAGGTGGGACTGGGTGCATCCTCGACACCACACAGGGTCGCAATGATGGCGCGGGCAAGCGTGGTCTTGCCGGCCCCCAGTTCGCCCTCAAGCAGGATCACGTCTGCGTCAGACAGCTGCCGCGCCAGCGTCGCACCGAAGCGGCGGGTGGCGGCGAGATCGTCCAGTCTGACCGAGATTGTCTTCCCCATGCTCTGCGATTAGCGAAGGCCGGGCGCAGCGGCAAGCGGCGAGGCTGAATGAGGCTGAATCTTGACTCCGTTATGAACACTGTTCATGTCCGGTTGGACTGACGGAGAGATGCATGGCGAAGATCACTTATATCGAGCACAACGGCACCGAACACGTTATCGACGTCGCCAATGGCCTGACGGTCATGGAAGGCGCGGTGCGCAATCTGGTCCCCGGAATTGATGCCGATTGCGGTGGCGCTTGCGCCTGCGCGACCTGCCATGTCTATGTCGACCCGGCCTGGGCCGACAAGACCGGCTCGCGCGAGGCGATGGAAGACTCCATGCTGGATTTCGCCGAGGACGTGCAGGAAACCTCGCGCCTGTCCTGCCAGATCAAGGTGTCGGACGCGCTGGACGGCCTGATCGTCCGCATGCCGGAACACCAGGGCTGACGCCTTTTTCAGACCCGGAGCTAGAGACGACCGGCCGCCGGCTGTTTGGACAGGCCCAGCTCCGGCGGCACGGCATCGCCGTGCGGCTCGGACGGCAGATGGCAGGACACCAGCGTGCCCTTGCCCGGTTCTGACTGCAGCTCGACCCAGCCGCCATGCAGCTGGGCGATGTCCTTGACCAGGGCCAGGCCCAGGCCGGCGCCGCCGCGTTCGCCGCGGGCAAAGCGGTCGAACACGCTGGCCTGACGCTCCGGCGCGATCCCCTCGCCATCATCCTCGACCCACAGGGTCAGCTCGTCCTCGGACCGGCGGGCGCCAATGGTGATGTGGCCACCCACTTTCACGTGGCGAATGGCGTTCGACAGCAGGTTCATCGAGACCTGCTTCATGCGGTTGCGGTCGGCGCGCAGGAGACCGATGTCCTCGGCCACCTTCACCTCCAGCTTGATCTGGTGATGGTCGGCGCGGGCCTGGACCAGTTCGGCGGCCTCACGCGCCACTTCGCCCAGATCGACATCGCCCAGATCCAGCTCCAGCTGGCCGGCATCGATGGCGGCGACGTCCAGGATATCATCGACCAGCTTGGCCAGATGCTCGGCCGCGGTGCGGATCGCGCTCATCGGCTCCTTCTGGCGGTCCGACAGCTCGCCGGCAAAACCCTGGGCCAGCATGTCGGCATAACCGTTGATCGTCGTCAGCGGCGTGCGCAGCTGATAGCTCACATGCTCGACAAACTCGGTCTTGATGCGCTCGGAGGTTTCCAGCGCCTCGGCCCGCTCGCGCAACGCTTCTTCGATCCGGCGGCTGTCGGTGACGTCGTCCCAACAGATCAGGGTCGCGCCATCGGGCAGCGGCCGCGTGAGATAGGTCAGCACCTTGCCATCGGACCGGCGCATCTCGCCGGTGACCTGCTTGCGCGCCTGCGGGCTGGGATCGGTGACGCGGCCGCGGATATCGGTCCAGACCCGGTCATCGGAGAACAGCGCGGCACAGGTCTCGGCAACCGTCTCGAACTCCGGCTGACCTTCCAGCTCGGCCGCCTCGAAACCCCACAGGCCCTCAAATGCGTTGTTGTGCAGTTGCAGCCGTCCATTGGCCCCGAACACGGCAACCGCCTCGTGCAGCTTGTCCAGGGTGGCGCGCTGGACATTGATCAGCGTGTTGTAGCGCGCCCGCAGGGCCAGCTCGTCGGTCTTGTCCTCGAAGATCAGCATCAGGCCGCCCAGCGGGTGGCGCTGGCGGGCGACCCGCAGCGTGCGGCCATCCGGCAGCGGCCAGAGCTCGTCCGGTGTCTCTTCGGTCGAGGGCTGGTCGTAGCGCGCCAGCTCGTCCGCCTTCCAGCCTGCGAAATCGGCCTGTTCCGGCAGCAGGCGCTTTTCCCGCATACGGTCGAGGAACTGGCCATGGGCCGGACGGTCATTGAGCCAGGCATCATCCAGTTTGAACAGGCGGGAGAAGGCCGTGTTGTGGAAGTTCAGCCGCTGTGAACGGTCGAACACCACAATGGCCTCGGCCATGTGGTTCAGCGTCTCGTCATGGGCGCGGCGGAAGCGTTTCAGCGCCACCTTGGCTTCCTCGCCCTCGGTGATGTCGATGGCAAAGCCGGCGGCACCGCCCGACACCGGGAAGACCAGGCATTGCATGGCGCGGCGGCGGCCTTCGACGACCACGATCCGGGCCTCGGACACAGCGGCGCCTTCTTCAGTCGCCCGGGCGGCCTGCTCGGCCAGACCGCCATCCAGCGCCGTCTGGTCCTGGAGCACCTTGTCCAGGCTTTCACCCTCGACCGCCTTGACATAGGCCGTATTGACCCATTCCAGACGGCCCGTCGCATTCATGCGCCAGGCCGGGAAGGGCGCGCGACCCAGCATGTCCAGGAAGGCCATCGGGTCCTTGGAGACCAGGCGGCGGGCTTCCTCGATGCGGCCACGGGCCCCGGATTCCTCCAGGCCGCGGATCGTCGCGTCAGACAGCCAGACCACCAGCTGCGTCCCGGCCGGCCGGCCATCCACTTCCAGGAAGCGGCCGCTGGGCCCCAGAACGGTCAGGGAGAAGGGTTCGCCGCGCTGGGCCAGATCGTGGAAACGGCGACGCAGCGTGGTCTCCTCGCCGCCGGCCGAGCGGGCCTCATAATCAGCCAGGCCTTCCATCAGGATCCCGGCGGGATTGGGTCCGTCACTGGCTTCGGCAAAGCGCAGCAGCGAAGCCAGCGCCACGGAGGAGCCGAAAATCCGCGGCTCGCCCCAGCCCTTGTCGTCCTCGTCGAACGGGGCCTGGTCCCAGACCAGTACCAGCCCCGGATGAGCCCCGAAGACACTGTCGGCACGCGAGAGGCGGTCTTCCAACTCGGCCAGCTTGCGGCGCCAGACCAGTTGAGCGCCCCGGGCCCCTGCCGTCAGCCGGTAGGCCCAGAGCCCGACGGCGACCGCGAAGGCCATGGCACCGATGGTGACGATAAGGGTCACGATCTGGAATGTCTGTCCGGTCATGTTCACGCCCTGGGTGCGGACCCGCCCCATCCTGCCGAAAGGCCCTCACGAATCACCATGATACCGGTGCGGGGACTCTCGGGCGATGGCTGCCGCAGCCAAAATCCTAATAAGTTATGGATGCCACGCCCAGCTTTCGGTTTCAGTCGTGGACAAGATGGCAGAAAACCCTGCGGGAAGCATCTGCTTCGCCTGCCGGACCGGGTCTCGACAGAGACTGCAGGAAGATGTGGAAAGCCGTCGGCCCCGGTCTCACCGCAGACTGACTTCGCCCGCGCGGAACTCGAACAGAACCACGCAATTGTGCAGGGAGTCTGCGCCCTGAAGCGGACGGAACTGCCAGGCCCGCACGGCCCGCCGGCTCGCCCGGTTGAACGGCCCGTCCGGCACGGCATGGGCAATGCGCACATTGTCGACCTGGCCGTCCGGCAATACGTCAAAGCGCACCACGACCCAGCCCTGGCGACCCTGCGTCCAGGCACTGTGGGGATAGTCGGGAATGTCTGCGGATACCGCCGCCAGCGTCGACCCGCGGCAATCATCGGGCCCGATGAGGCGGGCGACATTTGGCGGCACCGGCAATTCGTCACGCGGCACGAAAGGCCCCCTCTGCCGCTCGAGGACGGACGGGGTCAGATCCACCGGCAGGGAGGAGCAGGCAGCCAGAAACAGGAGTAGGAGCAGGCAGGTCACGCGCATGCCGCGACGCTAACGCCTCGCCCCGCAGAGACAAGCGGGATCGGCAGGTCAGGGCGGAACGCAAGTTGAACAATTTTTGAAGAAAGGATTAAGGCGTTCAGTTTTCGGCCCCAAACTTGTAGAGTCAGACCTGAATTGGGTGAGGGACGGGCCGAATTGGGACAATGCGGCGCGGCGAAATGTTGTAAGAGGCGAGTTGTTTCATGTCTTTGTTGCCGACAGCGCATGCCGGACAGGGTTTCGGGGCCCGCCGGATCGACTTTTATACCGTGTCGGGGGAAGTCGCGGCATCGGATGCCGCAACCGGGCGGGTTCGCGACGATGACGGCATAGACCACGACGTCCGCCTCATGGAGCGCACGAGCGCGCTGGCACCGGGTGACAATGTCACGGTCCTGCGGGTCCAGTCCGGACCCAATCGCCGCTCACGCCCTGTCGCTCTGGTCAATCACTCGCGCGAAGTCTGGGTGCGCGCCGCACCGGATGCGACCGCCCTTCTGGCCCGCACGGGCGTGACGCGCTCGCTGAACTGGTGGCTGTCCATGCTGCTGCTGGCGGTGACGGCGCTGGCTGTTGTCTGGCCGGACCTGCACTTCCTGCTGACCGAGCTGAACGGGCCGATGATGGCCGGCATTCCGGCCACCAACATATTTGCAGAGATCAACATGCTGATGCCGTCCCTGGCGGGCTGGCGGCTGGAAGCCACCCTGCCGGGCGGCCTGCTGGACGGGATCGCGGCACTCAATGTCATCGCGACGGACCAGCTGACCGAATGGGGGCTGGCCCTGGGAGCCACCCTGCTGACCCTTCTCGCCTTTGCCGCTCGGTCCTGGCGTTTGGTCTACATGCCGGCACTGGTGCTGTTTGCCCTCGCCAGCGGCGCCATTCTCGGTGCGCCGGTTGCAACATTGGCCATCGCCGGTGGCGCGATGCTGTTCTTCATGATTGGTGGCCTGGTCAATCGCATCCGCGATGCGGGCCGCTTCAATGCGCGCGTGGAGCGTCTCGCCGAGCACGCCCTGCGCAACCCGCCGCAGGAAGGCGTGCGGGTCAGTGAGAACGCCGCCGTGACGGCCATCGCAGCGGCAGCAGCCATGGCCCAGAGCGATGAAGTCAGCCCGGCCATGGCGCGTGACATTCAGGACGACGCCGAAGCACAGGCCGAAGCCGAGCCCGCCAATCCGGCCGATGACGCGGCCAATGGCGAGGCCGAAGCCAGCCCGCCTGTCGAACTGCCGCCGACGATCGACGCTGAGCCCGTCGAGGATGATACCGTCGCAGCTGCGGACACGGCTGCCTCTGGTGAGGCCGAAGCGGCGGAGGATGAGGCCGGCGAGGACACGTCCGACACGCCGGAAGCGGTTGAGGTTGTTGAGGCGGTCGAGGCCAGAACGGCTACCGCGGACGACTCGACCAGCGATGAATCTGATGAGCCCCTGGTTGCGGACGCAGAAGACGCTGAAGCCACCGCCGAGACTGTCGACGCGGCGGATGCCGGCGAAGCGGACGACGACGAGACCGTTGCAGACGCGCAGGAAGAAGCGATCGCGCCCCTGGCACCGGCTGCTGCCGAGGAGGACGACGACCTCCCCAGTCTGGAAGCGGTCGCCGCAGCTGCGGCGTTGAGCGCGACCGAGCAGGCGGGCGCGCCTGCCGAAACGCCAGCAGACGCCGAGACGGTCGCGCAGGCGATCGACATCGACGACGAGCGGACCATGGCCCTGGCACCGCCCCCGCCCATGCCGGCCCGCCCGACCCGTCAGACGCCACAAACTGAGGAGGCGACGCCTTCAATTCCCTCTGCGGCAGAGCAGGGCCCGGAAGACGCCGCCCCGTCAGTTCCGCTCGAGTCTGAGGCGCTGGCCGCCGAAGAAACCGCATCCGATGTCGCCGAAGCTGACAGTCCGGAACCCACGGACGCACCGACGGACGCTCCCTCGGACGCCCTGCAGGGGGTCGAGTCCCGGGTGGCCGAAGCGGTGGAGGCGGCCGGCCGAAGGGACATGCCCATCATCGACGACCCGCTGATGGCGGACGGGCCGGATCCGATGGTGACATCCGGACCAGCCGGTGATCTGGCCCCGGATGCGCCGGAGCTGGAACTGGACGGGGAAGACCGCAGCTGATCGCGTTCTCCAGCCTACACGCAACAAAGCCCGCGCCTGATGGTGCGGGCTTTTTCGTGACCAGCGTGCTCGGGTCTTCAGTCGGTTTCGTGGAAACCGGCGGCGACCAGGTCGACCAGAGAGTCGGCTGCACGCTCAGCATCCGGACCGGAGGTCTCGATCCCGATTTCGGACCCCTTCGCCGCCGCCAGCATCAGCAGTTCCATGATGGAATCCGCACTCACGGTCTCCCCGTCGCGCGAGACATGGATTTCGGCATCAAACCCTTGAGCCATCTCGACGAATTTCGCTGCGGCGCGGGCATGCAGGCCACGCGCATTGCAGATCATGACCCGTCGCGCGACCTGGTTCACTTGCCGGCCCCTTCGAGGACATCCGAGGCAATGGCGATGTAGCGCTTGCCGGCGTCCTGGCCCATGCGGGCCAGGCTGTCGAGATCGGCGCGGGAACGGGCTTCGGCCAGCTTGATCAGCATCGGCAGGTTCACACCCGCAATCACTTCGACCTTGCCGGCCTCCAGCAGGGAAATCGCCAGATTGGACGGCGTTCCGCCGAACATGTCGGTGAGCACCAGCACGCCTTCACCACGATCGGTATCGGCAATGGCCTGGCGAATATCGGCCCGGCGCTTTTCCATATCGTCGTCCGGGCCGATACAGACGGCGAGGAACGCATCCATCGGGCCGACCACATGTTCTGTGGCAGCCACGAATTCGTCGGCCAGACGGCCATGGGATACGACGACAACTCCGATCATGCGGATCATCTAAACGCGGCTTTGGATGTCGGGAAAGCGTCTTTTTGCAATTGACGCCGCAAATTGTCAGTCGCCCGTCGCCGCCGGAAGCTCCACCGTGAAGCAGGCACCCGCAACTTCGCCATCCGGGCCCCTTCGGTTGGATGCGATAATCCGTCCGCCATGCGCTTGCACGATCTGGCGAGAAATCGCCAGGCCCAGTCCGGAATGGGTCCCGAAGGCCGCTCCCTTCGGGCGCTCCGTATAGAAACGCTCGAACACGGTTTCCAGATTGTCTTCGGGGATGCCCGGCCCTTCATCTTCGACAAGCACCAGCAGGCTGGGCTGGCCGTGACGATGTCCGCGGACCAGACGGATGCGGATCGTCCCGTCTGCCGGTGAGAAAGTGATGGCATTGTCGATCAGATTGCGGAAAACCTGCCCCAGCGGGCCATCACGTCCCTGGACGAAGCCGTTGCGCACGGTCTTCTCGACCTCGATGCGCACGCCGGTGCGACCGGCCTCATGATAGGTCTCCGCCAGATCGACCAGCATGCGGGACAGGTCGAAGCGGGCAACATCCTCGCGCGCCAGTTCGGCATCGACCCGCGAGGCCTTGGAGATGTCGGTGATCAGCCGGTCCAGGCGCTGGACATCGGCTGCAATCACCGCCAGCAGCCGGTCCCGCCGCTCGTCATCCTTGGCCTTGGGCAGGACCTCCACGGCCGAACGGATCGAGGTCAGCGGATTTTTCAGCTCATGGGCCACGTCGGCGGCAAAGCTCTCGATGGCATCCAGCCGGTCATAGAGCGCCTCGGTCATGTCATAGAGTGCGACACCCAGCTCGCCGATCTCGTCATTGCGCGAGCGCAGGTCCGGCATGGTGACACGCCGCCCTCCGGCCCGCCGGGCCTCGCGCGCGGCCCGCGCCAGACGGCGGATCGGCCGGGCGATGAAAACCGTCAGGGCCAGCGAGGACATGGCGGTGACCAGGGCGGCAATCAGCATGAAAGGCAAGAGCGCCCGGCGTTCCGCCTCGATCAGCCGGTCGAGATCGTAGGACTCGATCGTCACGACGCCGACCACGGCCCGGACCGGCTGGATCGGGATCGACACCGACACAACGCGCCGACCGTCCAGCTCGCGTCGGACGCCCTGAACGGTTTCGCCGGCGATCACGGCCTGAACCTCTTCCAGCAGATTCCGGTCCAGCGCCGCCCGTTCCTCGGACGAGCGCAGGAGGTTGGAGAAACCGTCGAGCACCCGGTTGGGCAGAGTGCGGGCGGTGTCGGCGAGGTCCTGACCGGGCTGTCCCGGCGGCGGCAGTTCACTTTCCTCGAACACGTCGGCCAGAAGGTGGCTGTCGGCCACGATCGATCCGCCCTTGTCGAAGACCAGGACGCGACTTTCTTCTGGCACATAGAGCTGGCGCAGGATGGCGCGGGCATCATCATTGCGCAGACGCGGCGCGGGCGCGCCGTCGGACGCGCCCTCGGCCAGCACATTGGCAATGAGTTCACCCTGGGCGCGCAGCGAGTCGAGCTTGGCGTTGACCAGGCCCCGCCGCGTTTCGGTCAGCGCCATCATCCCGACGACCAGCACGCCCAGGGCGACGAAATTCGCCACCATGATCAGCTGGGCCAGGCGGGATGACGGACGCGGCGTCAGATTGCGCAGGACCTGTCCGGCCCGGCGCAGCCCGGCACGCCAGGTGTCCGCGTCAATCTTCCTTATAGCGGTACCCCACCCCGTAAAGTGTCTCGATCGCGTCAAACGTCTTGTCCACTTCACGGAATTTCTTGCGCACGCGCTTGATGTGGCTGTCGATCGTGCGGTCGTCGACATAGACCTGATCGTCATAGGCCGCGTCCATCAGGTTGTCGCGGCTCTTCACATAGCCCGGGCGCGTTGCCAGCGCCTGCAGGATGAGGAACTCCGTCACCGTCAGACGGACCGGCTCGCCCTTCCAGGAACAGGCATGACGATTGGGATCGAGCAGCAGGCTGCCGCGTTCCAGCGGCTTGCTGTCGCCCGGCTCCAGACCTGCCGGCGAAGCGCCGTCGCCCGCGCCGCGCGCCCGCCGCAACACCGCCTTGACCCGCTCGCCCAGCAGGCGCTGGGAGAAGGGTTTAGTGATATAATCGTCGGCCCCCAGATTGAGCCCCAGCGCCTCATCGAACTCGTCATCCTTGGAGGTGAGGAAGATCACCGGCAGGTTGGAGGACTGACGCAGGCGGCGCAGCAGTTCCAGACCGTCCATGCGCGGCATCTTGATGTCAAAAATGCCCAGATCCGGCGGATCATCGGCCAAGGCGGTCAGCGCCGAGGCCCCGTCATTATAGGTTCGGACATTATAGCCTTCGCCTTCCAGAAAGATGGAAACCGAAGTGATGATGTTCTCGTCGTCATCGACCAGTGCGATTGTCGCCATGCTGTCTCCGGACATTGCGCGCCTTACAGGAATGCGCAGTCGAAACCCCAATTGTGGCAACTTTAGACATGCCTTGTGCGATGCGCCAAGCGCCGGTGCCGAATTCTTCCCATGGTTCACAGGGTTTTAAGTGTCTGCATGCCACTATGACGTGTTTCGGGGAGTTGGTGCATGTCCGGCAAGATCCACTACGAAATCTTCTTCAAGAAGAACAGGAAGGCCGGCTGGGCTCTCTCAGAAGCCTGCGATGATCGCGATACCGCGATCCGCAAGGCGCACAATCTGGCTGCCAAGAACAAGGACGGCTCGGTCCGGGTCACCAAGGAAACCTATGATGAGGCCAAGCGCGCCTTCCGGTCCGTGCCGATTTTCGAGGCCGGCCAGGAGAAGATGGGCGACGTCAAGGAGAAGACCGCCGAAGCCCGCCTGCCCTGCCTGACACCGGAAGACCTGTCCAAACCCCATGCCCGCGACACCATCCGCCGGGTGCTGTCGGGCTGGCTCGAGCGCGTCCAGGCCGTTCCGATGGAATTGTTGCACCGCGCCGACCTGGTCGAGAATCTGGAAGCTTCCGGCACGGAACTCCAGCACGCGGTCCAGAAAGTCGCGGTGGCGAGCGCACGCGACAGCGACGCCAACGTCCAGGGCTTTGTCAAACAGCTCAACGAGCTGGTTCAGAAAGCCTTGGGCCGGATCTATCAGGACGCCCGCAATGAGCGGCTGCCGGAGTTTCCCAAGAAGGCGAAGTTTGCCGAGATTGCCGACGAGATTTTCGCCAGGGACAAGCGCGCCTATTCGCTGCGCGCCGCCATGGCCGACCGCCTGCGCCATGAACGCAAGTTCGGCGACAAGCTGGAAGCCCTTCTGGACATGTCCGACGCCCCGCCCGAAGGCGAGGAGGCACGCGCCTTCGCCCTGGCCGAAGTGGACGCCTATATCGCCGAAGTGATCAGTTTCGACGCCGGCCGAGATGCCCTTCTGGGCCAGTGCAAGGACCTGGGCGAAACGCTGGAGCGCCTGGCCTGCCTGTTCGACGGCGACCATTCAGCCGACGCGCTGGACCTGGCCCCCTCCGCCGCGAAGCGTCTGGCGAAGAAGGTCAAGCCCCTCAATTTCGAGGCTTGCCGCACGGTCATTGCCGGCACGCTGCTGAAGGAACTGGAGCGTCCGGCACGTCTCCGCCCGACCAGCGTGCGCGAAGAAGTCCGCCTGGCCCGCGACCTGGCCAGCCGTCTGGTCATCGTCGCCGACAACCTCCTGCCTGCCGACGCACTGATCAAGGCCTTCTCGGCCCGGTCCTCGCGCCTCCTGCAGCCGGAAGTGATCGACGAGCTGCTGCGCCATGCCCGAGACACCAATGAGGAGATCGAGCGCCTGCTGTCTCTGGAGGAAAACCTCGTCGGCGAGACCAACAAGTCCAAGCTCGCCGGCTATGTCCGCACGATTGTCGGCAGCTCCCAGGCGGAAAGCCATTTTGTGCGCGGCGACGGCAAGCCGCTGGAACGCCTGGCCGCCCTGACGGCCCTCCAATCCAAGGTGCTGCGTGGCACCTATCCCAAGTCGGACAAGGCTGAACTGGCCGGCAGTTTCGACACGCTGGGCATGAAGATCATCGACGAGAGCAAGATCCTCAACATGGTCGAGGCCGGCGATCGCCCGGGCCTGGACAAGGCGACCGCCCTTTTGCGCCTGGCCACGGCCGGCGCCCTGCCGCTGGGCCGCTGCAGCCAGGACGCCCAGTCGCGCGCGGTGCGCCATCTCAAGGCAGCCGTCTCCCACGAGGAGACCCTGTCGGAGGAGGGCCGGACCAAGCTGAAGGGGATCCAGCAATTGATGAAACAGCTGGACACTTCCCAACACCGGGCCGCCTGACGCTTTTCCTTGTCGCCGGGCGCAGATAGGCTCGCGCCCATGATCCTTCGCATGCTTCTGGCCGGACTTGCCGGTGTGACGGTCGGGGCCCTGGCCGCCATCTTTCTGGTATTCGGACCGATGGAGATCGGCGGCATCCAGAACGGTCCCTGGCGCACCAATGCGCTGATCGGCGCCAGCGATGCCGGACCGGTATTGCGCGCCATCATCGCCCGCCGCGGCCTGCTGGCGCTCAACCGCACCGAGACCGTCTACTTCACCGCCTGGGAAGACGAACAGGGCCGGCCGCTGGAAGAGTCCTGCAGCTATGCCGTGTCCGGCCAGGGCCTGCCGACCCGCTGGTGGAGCCTGACCCTCTATGCCGAAGATGATTTCCTGGCGCGCAATGGCGACGCAGCTCACGCCCTCAGCGAGACCGATCTGGGCCCGGGCGAGTGGCGCTTCATCGCTGGCCCTCAGCCCGTGCCCGCCACGCCCTGGCTCAGCACGCGCCAGGCCGGCCGCTTCTCGATCACCCTGCGGCTCTACCATCCCGAGGATGTGGTACGCGATGCGCCGGAAAGCCTGGCCCTGCCCCGGATCCAGCGCCTGGACTGCGGGGAGGATGCCTGATGCGCTGGCTGCTCCCGCTTGCGGTATTCCTGTTGACCTTCGCCGTGTCCGGCTGGGTGACACTCAATGCCATTCCCGGCTTCATCATGGGCAAGGCGATGGACCGGATCGCCGCCACGGGCGGCGGCGCAGGCGAAGTGCGTCATGCCCCGCGCCTGACGCAGGACAACCAGACCATCGTGCGGGCCAGCCCGGACATTCTCTATTCGGTCTGCGCCTATGATCTCAGCGACGGTCCGCGCCTGCTGACCGTGCCCTGGCCGGCCGATGGCAATTACGCCTCGGTCAGCTTCTATGATGCGAACACCAATAATTTCGCGGTCGTGAGCGATCGCGATGCAGAGGGCGCCAGCGCCACCCGCATCCTGCTGCAGGACGATCAATCCGGCGAAGCCACCCCGTCCACCTTGCCTGCCCATGAGGCCAGGCAGGACCGACTGCTTCTGGCACCATCTCCCGGGCTTGCCCTCTACCGGCGCGTGATTGATGCCAATACCGATCTGGCCGTCGCCGAAGCCGAACGCCAGGCCTTCCGCTGCGACCGGCTGTCCGATCAGTAACTTGCCCTTGGGGGCCGACTTGATGACGCTGGACGTTCACTTCAGTTGGGGACAGTCATGAAACACACGCTTCTTGCCGCGCTGGCGACCATGGCCGTGACCGTCGCGCCGGCCACCGCACAGGACGAGACCACCGCGATCGAAGCCACGATCGACGCCCTTTACGCCGTCATTTCCGGTCCGGTCGGGGAGCCACGCGATTTCGACGCCATGCGTGACCTCTTCATGGAGGGCGCAGCGATGGGCTCGGTCGGTGCCGGCCCGGACGGCCATGGCCGCGGCCGCGTGATCACGCTGGACGACTATATCGAGCGCTCGGGTCCGTGGCTGGTGGAGAACGGCTTCACCGAACGCGCCACGCGGACCGAGATCGATCAATGGGGCGAGATCGCCTATGCGCGCTCGGCCTATGAAGGCGTCAACGGGGTCACCGGCGAGGTCTTCCTGATCGGGGTCAATTACATCACCCTGTTCAAGGTTGAGGGCGAGTGGAAGGTGGCGTCGATCCTGTGGCGGACGCAAACCGAGGACTGGCCTGTCGAAGCCGCATTCGACTAGACGTCGACAACAACGCACAAAAAAGCCCCCGGCGCGTTCGCTCCGGGGGCTTTTCTGATCGGGTGTTCGACTATTCCGCGTCGAGCGGGTCCACATCATCCATCAGCTTTTGCATCAGGAAGGTGTAGAGCAGCGCATCGCGGCGCGCGGTCTCGGCCAGGTTGGCCGCCGCCGAGTGACCACCGGCCGTATTCTCGTAATAGAGATAGTCGTGTCCGGTCTCTTCCAGCAGGTGCGCCATCTTGCGGGCATGACCCGGATGGACACGGTCGTCGCGGGTCGAGGTGTAGAGATAGATCTCCGGATAATCCCCGTTCGCATCGACATTGTGATAGGGCGAGATCGAGCGCAGGAAACCGCCCTCGTCCGGGTCTTCCGGATTGCCATACTCACCCATCCAGGATGCACCGGCCAGGAGCGTGTGGAAACGCAGCATGTCCAGCAGGGGCACAGCAGAAACCACCGCATTCCACAGGTCCGGACGCTGGGTGTACATCACGCCGGTCAGGAGACCACCATTCGACCCGCCATAAACGCCGGTGTGGCGCGGGCTGGTGAGGCCACGCGAATGCATGTCCTCGGCCACCGAGATCAGGTCGTCATAGATGCGCTGACGGTTCATCTTCAGACCGGCCTGGTGCCAGGCCGGGCCAAACTCGCCACCGCCGCGGATATTGGCGACCACATAGGCGCCGCCATTTTCCAGCCAGAGCCGGCCGCGCGAGCCGGAATAGCTCGGCCGGATGGAGACCTGGAAACCACCATAGGCGTAAAGCAGGGTCGGCGTTGTGCCGTCCATGACCGTGTCTTGCCGACGCACGACGAAATAGGGGATCATCGTGCCGTCGTCAGAACGGGCTTCCAGCTGTTCGACAATCAGACCGTCCGTATTGAAGCGGTCCGGGATCGACTTGATCTGCTCGACTTCCAGGGCCGCCGCATCCACCGTGTAGAGCGAATCCGGCGTCAGGAAGCCCTCGGCATTCATGAAGGCGATATCCTCTTCCCGGTTGGTACCGGAGAGCTGGATCGTCATGTTGGCCGGAACCGGCACCGTGTCGGACGTCCAGTTGCCATCGGCGTAGTGGAAGGCCTCCAGACCGCCGACGACATTTTCGTCAATGGCCACCAGAAGGGCAGAGCGCGTCGCACCGATATTGCCCAGCGACTGGCGCGGCCCCGGGACATAGACCGTCTTCACCTCGGGCAGTTCACCGGTGGCGACGAAATCGGCCATGGTGAAGGAGAGCAGCGCGCCTTGCGGGAAGGTCTCGCCGCCCTCGACCGGGGTCCAGGCTTCCTCGACCGTGAAGACCAGCTCGCCCTGATACATGTCCTGGATGGAGGATTTCGACGGCAGCGGCAGCTGGACGGCTTCACCGTCCGACGGCAGATACCACCAGGTCGTGTCGTAGAAAGTGTCGGCTTCCGACGCCATCATGTAGACGGTGCCGTCACTGTCCTCGACGCGGAAGGCGAACAGACCGACATCCTCGCGATCTCCGCGAACCACTTCCACAGCTTCGGACAGGTCCGTGCCGCGGCTCCAGCGATAGGCGACCGACGGGTAGCCCGAGGTCGTCGTGTCGGCTTCGCTGGTCGCCAGGCCCACCATCACGGTATCGGCATCAACCCAGCTCACACCGCCCTTGGCCTCCGGCGTGACAAAGCCACCCTCGACAAAGGCGCGATCCGACAGATCGAATTCGCGGCGCACGGCGGCATCGGCACCGCCATCGGACAGGGTCAGGATACAGCGGTCATAGTCCGGGCCCAGGCAGTTGGCGCCACGCCAGACCCAGTTCATGCCTTCCGCTTCAGACAGGGCGTCCAGGTCAAGGATGACATCCCATTCCGGCGCGTCGGAGAGATAGCTCTCCATCGTTGTGCGACGCCACAGGCCGTGGGTGTTCACCGCATCCTGCCAGAAATTCCAGACATAGCCGCCATAATAGCTGCCGTAGGGGATCCGGTCTTCGCTCTGGTAGATTTCCAGTGCCTGGTCATAGAGGTCCTGATAGCGCGGATCGCCCTGCAGGCGCTCGAACGTGCGCTCATTCTGGCCCTCCACCCAAGCCAGGGCTTCCTCGCCCTCGACCTCTTCCAGCCAGACCCGCGGATCATTCTGCGGGTCGATCTGGACGATCTGGCGTGTGGTGGCACTGTCGGGCGTGTCGGTGGTCACGGTCTCGCCTTCCTGGCTGGCCGGTTGGCCACAGGCGGTCAGCGCAAGCACGCTCACCCCCAGGGCCAATACGCTTGGTCTTAGGAACATAGTCTCTTACCCCATGATTTGGTTGGCGCAGTTAAGCCTGTGAAGGTGCTGGACGTAAAGGCGTGTCAGCGTTATCGGGGCAGTATGCAAGCTCATTTGATGAATGGCGCCGGAAACAAGTTCATCCTCGCGGATGTGCGCGGACGGGCTGGCGTATTCCAGATCGGACGCGACGCCGTACGGGCTCTGGCGCGCCAATACTTCTTTGATCAATTGTTGGTCCTGACCGACAGCGACGACACCTCGGCCTTCATGCGCATCTGGAATTCGGACGGCGATGAAGTTGGCGCCTGCGGGAATGGCACGCGTGCGGCAGCCTGGGCCCTCATGGAAGAGGCCGGAAGCGACACGGTCAGCCTCGAGACGGCCGCCGGCGTGCTGCATGCCAATCGCGCCGATGCCTTCTCCGTCAGCGTCGACATGGGGGCGCCCCGCCTGGACTGGGCTGACATTCCCCTGGCTCGGGCGATGGACACGATCGCGCTGGACTTCGCCACCGAGGCTGCCGGCGTGCGGGTAGAGCGCCCGGGCGCGGTCAATATGGGCAATCCCCATGCCGTCTTCTTCGTGCGCGAAGTCGAGACGCTGCCGCTCGACAGGATCGGTCCGGAAGTCGAGCTGGACCCGCTCTTTCCCGAACGCGTCAATGCCGGTTTCGCCCAGATCTATGACCGAACCCACATCCGCCTGCGGGTCTGGGAGCGCGGCGCCGGTCTGACGGCGGCCTGCGGAACCGGGGCCTGCGCCGCTCTGGTCGCCGCACACCGTCGCGGGCTGGCCGAGCGCCATGCCTCGATCATGGCCGATGGCGGAGAGCTGCATGTGGAGTGGCTGAAAGCCAATGGGCACGTCATCCTGACCGGCCCCGTCGAGGACGAAGGCGTCATCGAGCTGGACCTCTAGATCCGCCGCTGTGCGGGCTCGCCTGCTGCCGAACTTTCCGCAAATTCACATTCATCGCGAAATTTTGCGGCAAAACGGCCTTTTTGCCGGGCGAGACTTTTCTACAATCGGCAAAACTTCGGGGGGAGAGGGCAAACATGAAAACACTACTGACCGCCGTGCTGGGCCTGGCACTGACGACACCCGCACTGAGCTGGCAGGACGAGGCTCCTGCCCCGACGCCACAAAGCATCGCCATGGACCTGTTTGGTCTCGCCAACCAGGCCGTCGAGGCCGAGGACTACGAAGCCGCACGACGCCTGCTGGAAGCCGCGCTGGATCTCAAACCAGCCCATCCGGCGGTCCTGCGCGGCCTGCTGATCACGTCCGTGCGGGCCGGTCGCGCGGACGACGCCTTCCACGCGCTGGAGCGCATGGCCGCTGGTGGCATTGCCTTTGACCCGGCTCCCGCGACTGAATTGTTGCAAAGGGCAGATGCCGACCGCTTCACCGCCGTATCGGAACGCCTGGCGGCCAACAGTGCGCCAATGGGCCGGGCCGAAGTGGCCGCTCGCATTTCCGGGCTGGATGCCCTGATCGAGGGCGTTGCGATCGACATCGAGACCGACCGGCTCTTCCTGTCTTCGGTGACCGGTCGGGAAATTCTGCTGCTGGAACCCTTTGCGCGCAATCAACCGCAGGTCTTCGCGGACCGTGAGGATGGGCTTTGGTCCGTGTTCGGCCTGGCCGTGGATGATCGCTCACGCCTGGTCTGGGCCGGGTCGGCCGCGATCGAACAGACACCGCTTGAGGAGGGAGAGGAAGGCGGCACCGCGCTGTTCGCCTTCGATCTGGTCTCCGGCGACCTTTATCGCCGCTACGAGATCGATGGGGCGGTGCAGATCGCCGACTTCACCGTGCGCGACGGCGTGGTGTACGCATCCGACAGCCAGGCGCCGCGGGTCTATGTGCTCAACAGTCTCAACGGAAATCTCGAGGTCCTCGCCGAGGACTCCCGTTTCGTCAGCCTGCAGGGCGTTGCCCTCGCTCGCGGCGCGCTGATCGTTGCCGACTATGCAACGGGCCTCTGGCGCATTGATCTGGGCGATGGCTCGGTCAGCCTGGTCCGCGCGGGCGAAGAGAGCCTGATCGGCATTGACGGTCTGCGCCAGACCCGTGACGGCCGGCTTCTGGCTGTGCGCAATGGCACCCGCCCGCATCAGGTGATGGCGATCGATCTGGACGCGACGGGGCACGCCGTGAGCGCCACCGAGGTCTTGCTGCGCGGACACCCGATGATGGGCGGGGAGAGGGCGGAACCGACCCTCATAGATCCGGCCGACGGCCGGGCCTGGCTGGTCGCCAATTCGCCCTGGCCCTATTTCTCGGCAGACGCGGCCGACCGCCCGGAAGGCGGAGCCGACCCGATCGTCATTCTGGAGCTGGACCTGGACTAGACGCTCAGCAATCATTCACCACTTCTATCTAGTCTGGGTATTGCGGGGGTTTAGGGGCCTCGGCCTGGCGCTGCGGCCCCTCCGTTCGATGGAGGTTGAGATGGCGGAAATTGATCGCGATTTTGAACAGCAGTTCCTGCACGGCATGCGGCTCACCACTGCCGAAGTGACCTACTACATGCCCGACCACCCGAAACTGCTGCAGACCTTTCTCTGGCAAACCCAGGACATGGCTCCGAAATACCCGCGCCTCATGCGCTTTCTCGATTTCTGGAAACGTGAGATCGATGCCGTGATCCACACCGTGCGTGTCGGCCATCAGGGGCTGATCATGCCGACGGAATGGCGGTTTGCGGACATCGAGGTCCGGCTCAACTGATCGCCTCTATTCGGCGCCCAGTCCTCGACCGCAGGCGGCCCGGATCACCGTGTCGGCCCGCTGCGCACGCTGGCGCAGATTGAGAATCTGATCAAAACTGAGGCCGAGCTGGTCGACCAGCGCCTGCGGCTCTCCAACCCGTCGCATGTCCGGCATGGCGGCGGCGATGATGGTCTGCTGATTGGGAGAAAAGCGTGAGGCCGCCTCACGCGACACGCACAGGCAGGCGTCCCGGTCACCATCCTGCGCCATGCAGGCCTGGAAAACCGGATCCTCGGCCCCCGGTGCCGCCGCCTGCGTTTGCAGGATCGTGCTGGACGCAAGGACCAGTGCGGTCAGAAGCCCGCCTGCGATCATGAACGCTCCATTGCCCCCGCGCCGGCAGCCATCCCATGACAGCTTTCCGGAAATCGTTATCCCCAATGCGGAATTCGGCCCTTCCCCCAGCGCCAAGACGAGTCATAATTCATGAGGCGAGGGTAACACGAGTTGCAAGGAGCCCCGAAATGCGTCGCGTTCTATTCTCCATGACCGCGCTGGCCCTGCTGGCAGCCTGCGCGACACCGACCCCCTATCAGGCTGCGGACGGTGGACGGAGCGGCTATGACCAGACCCGGATCGAGACCAACCGCTACCGGATATCCTTCCGGGGGAATTCCCTCACCAACCGAGAGACGGTCGAGAACTATCTCCTTTACCGGGCCGCCGAACTGACGGTGGAGTCGGGCTATGACTACTTTACGGTCGTTACCCGGGCGACCGATGAGGAAACCCGCACCACGGCCACGGCCTGGTCACCGCGCAGCTCCGTCTTCCCGGTTCGTTATTCCTACTTCCATCCACGCTGGGGCTGGCGCGGGCCGTACGACCCGTTCTGGGATGATGTCAGCTATCGCGAAGTGACCCGCTATGAAGCCAGTGCCGAGATTTACATGGGGCGGGGCAACCGGCCGGATGACCCCAGCGCTTTCGGCGCGCGGGATGTGCTGAGCAATCTTGCGGGCGAGATCATCCGTCCCGAACCGGGCTAGCCCGGCGGCACCGGGTTCGCGTTTCGACGTTTTTTTCGCCTGATGCAGAAAAACCACGCCTGCGAGGCGCGCAGCAGTCGCCTGCGCACCTCGCAGGCGACTGCGCTTGACACCCATTCTCAGGAACAATACTCCGCCTCTGATTTTAATTCTCATAGGCGTTCTCATGTCCCTGAAATCCATGCTTCTGGCTTCGGCCACCCTGTCCTGCACGCTGATCTCCGGCCCCGCCCTGGCGCAAGAACCGGACGATGTGATCCAGGTCCAGGGCCGCTACCTGTCGCTGGACCAGCTCAACGCCGTGAAGACCCCGACGCCGATCATCGACGTTCCGCAGAGCCTGTCGATCATTTCCGACGTCCAGATCAGCGAGCAGGGCTTTGGCAATCTCGGCGACATCCTGCGCTACACGCCGGGCCTGTCGATCAGCCAGGGCGAAGGCCATCGCGACGCCATCAACATCCGCGGCAACCAGGCCACCGGCGACTTCTTCCTCAACGGTATCCGCGATGACGTCCAGTACTACCGCCCGCTCTACAATCTGGAACAGGTGGAAATCCTGCGCGGCTCCAACGCCCTCCTGTTCGGCCGTGGCGGCGGCGGCGGCGTGATCAACCGGGTCACCAAGGCGCCGGTCTTCAATGAGACGTTCTCCACGGTCAGCGCCAGCCTGGACACGTTCGGTGCCTACCAGCTGAGCGGCGACACCAATATCGACCTGACTGACGGCCAGGCCCTGCGCCTGAACGCCTTCGTCGAAGAAATGGCCAATCACCGTGATGCCTTTGACGGAAGCCGCTACGGCATCAATCCGACCCTGCGCGTCCGCCTCGGCAACGAGACAACGGCGACCTTCTTCTACGAATATCTCAATGATGACCGGGTCGTGGACCGCGGTGTGCCGTCCCTCGCCGTGGCCGGTGGTACGAACCGTCCGCTGACCGGTTTCGACGACACCTTCTTCGGCTCGCCGGACCAGAACAACACCACGCTGGAAGCCCATACGCTGCGGGCCCGGATCGACCATGAATTCACCGACCAGCTGCGCGGCAATGTGACGGCAGTCTATGCCGATTATGACAAGGCCTACCAGAACCTCTACGCCGCCGGCATCGACCTCGCCACAACGCCCAACCGGGTGACGCTGGACGGCTATCGCGACACGACGACCCGCACCAATCTGGTGGTGCAGGCCAATCTGGTCGGCGAATTCACCACCGGTGCCCTGGCCCATACCCTGCTGGTTGGTGCCGAATACGGTGACCAGGAAACCGCCAATGCGCGTCTGGACAATCTGTTCGCCGCCAGCAATGACGACCAGATCACGATCGATTTCACCGACCCGCTGCAAATCCCGTCCTTCGGCTTCGTCACGCCGGCCCGCGCCCGCCGCTCGGACGTTCAGTTCACCTCGCTCTACGTGCAGGACCAGATCGACCTGACCGATGCCCTGAAACTGGTCGTCGGGGCCCGTTTCGACCGTTTCGATGTCGACGTGCTGGACCTGCGCGCGGTGTCGCCGGGCGATGATGGCCGCCGTGGCCGGGTCGACGAAGAAATCTCGCCGCGCTTCGGCCTGATCTACAAGCCGGCAGAGAACATCTCCTTCTATGCCAGCTACAGCGAGACCTTCCTGCCCAGCGCCGGCGACCAGTTCCTGACGCTTAGCACCACGACGGAAGACATCGCCCCGCAAGTGTTCGAGAACCGCGAGATCGGCGCCAAGTGGGACATCACCTCTGCCCTCAGCCTGACCGCTGCCGCCTTCCGCCTCGAGCGCGGTGCCTTCACCACGGTCGACCCGGATGATGCCTCCATCGTCACCACGGTTGCCGGCAGCACCACCGAAGGCTTCGAGATCCAGCTGGTCGGCCAGGTGACAGACAGCTGGTCGGTCAATGCCGGCTATTCCTGGCTTGACGGCCAGGTCGAAGGTGGCGGGTTCGACGGCAATGTCACGCGCCAGACGCCGGAACACATGCTGTCACTGTGGAACCGCATCCAGGTCAATGAGCAACTCGGCTTCGCCTTCGGCGCCACCTTCCAGGACGCCTTCTTCGTCCTGGAAGACAATTCGGTCGAGATCCCGTCCTATACGCGCATCGATGCTGCCGTGTTCTACGACCTCACCGACGACACCCGCCTTCAGCTGAATGTCGAGAACCTGTTCAACGAGGACTATTTCCCCGACGCGCACAGCAATTCCAACATCACCACGGGCGAACCGCTGAATGCCCGTCTGAGCGTGCGTCACCAGTTCTGACGCCCGCGACAGACCCAAAGCAAAAGGCCGGAGCGATCGCTCCGGCCTTTTTTGTGTGCATCGGCAGGTCCGGTTACTTCGGAGGCATCCGCGCGCCGGCGTCCAGGCGGACGCATTCGGCGTTGATGTAGTCGTTGGAGACCATGAAGGCGACCAGGTCGGCATACTCTTCCGGCGTGCCGAAGCGCTGCGGGAATTGCAGGTGACTGGCCAGGTTCACTTTCACTTCCGGCGGCATCTGCTTGTAGATCGGGGTCTCGAAGAAGCCCGGCAGGATGGTGTTCACGCGCACGCCTTCGCGCGCCAGATCGCGGGCCATCGGCAGGGTCATACCGTAAATCCCGCCCTTGGAAGCGGAATAGGCCACCTGGCCGATCTGGCCGTCCTGGGCCGCGACCGAGGCCGTGTTCACGATGACGCCCCGACCGGACGCATCCGGATCCAGGGTCAACATGCCGGCAGCCGACAGGGCGGCGCAGTTGAAACTGCCCACCAGGTTGATGCTGACCACGAGCTGGAACTTGTCGAGCTGGTGCATGACGATGTCGCCGGAGGAGGCACGGCGGGCGGTCTTCTCGGCCCAGCCGATACCGGCGCAATTGACCAGGACACGCTCCTGACCGTGCGCGGCGCGGGCCACTTCGAAACCGGCCTTCACGCTATCCGCGTCAGCGACATTGACCTTGGCGAAGACGCCACCGATCTCGGCGGCGACAGCCGTGCCGCGTTCTTCATTCATGTCGAAGATGGCGACCTTGGCACCCTCGGCGGCCAGACGGCGGGCTGTACCTTCGCCGAGACCCGAGGCACCGCCGGTGACGACGGCGGCGACGGAATTGTCGATTTTCATGAGGCTTCCCCTTTATCGATTATGCTCTGCGACATAGCCCGTCAGGGGAAAAAAGAAAACGCGCCGTTTCGGTGGAAATGGGAGGTGGGCTTGCCGCGGCGGCGTGCTAGAGCAGAGGCTC
Organism: uncultured Maricaulis sp.; assembly: GCA_965242785.1. Classification (GTDB taxonomy): domain Bacteria; phylum Pseudomonadota; class Alphaproteobacteria; order Caulobacterales; family Maricaulaceae; genus Maricaulis. Next base: position 828,274 of record CBDETA010000004.1, on the reverse strand, counting down.
AACCCCTAGCCGAGACCAGGACACACCATGGCCCAGACCTACGCGCTCCTGCTGCACGGCGGTGCCGGCGTCCTCGCCGACCGCAGTTACGACCCTGAGATCAATCACATGCGAGAACTGGCCGAGGCCGGAAAAGCGATGCTGGAACGGGGTGATGCGGCGCTGGACGTGGTCACCGAGATCGTCCGACGGCTGGAGGCCTCGGGCCTGTACGTCGCCGGCAAGGGCGCCTCGCCCAACAAGGCCGGCCGGTATGAACTGGATGCCGCCATCATGGACGGGGCCACGCAGAAGGCGGGCGCCGTGGCGGCCCTGACAGGCTATGTCAGCCCGGTACACGCAGCCCGAAAGGTGATGGACGAGACCCGCCATGTGATGCTGGCCGGGCGCGGTGCCGAACGCTTTGCCGGCATGCAGGACCTGGAGCGCGTGGAAAGCGTCAATGACTATTACACGCCGGCTGCCGCGCCGGATGACCGCGAGATCGCCACGGGAACGGTCGGCTGTGTTGCGCTGGACACGTCCGGACGCCTGGCGGCTGCCACCTCGACCGGCGGCACGCTGAACAAGCTGGAGGGCCGCGTCGGCGACAGTCCGATCGTCGGCGCAGGATGCTGGGCCGACGGCCATGTCGCGGTCTCCTGCACCGGCCAAGGTGAGTATTTCCTGCGCCAGGCCACAGCCAAGGATGTCTCCGCCCGAATGGCCTATGGTGGCCAGTCCCTGGCCGAGGCCGCTTCAGCGTCGATTGCCGATGTCGCGGCCCTGGGCGGCGAAGGCGGACTGATTGCCGTGGACAGCCGGGGAAATCTTGCCAGCCCCTTCAACTCGCCGGGCATGAAGCGTGCCCGCGTAGGACCCGACGGCCGCATCGACGTTTCGGTCAGCTAGAACAGGCTTTCGGGCCGGCAGTCATTCGGTATGAGTTGGTCTCATCAGGAAACTGGCCGATGTTGGTCGTCAGCGCCAACAATCGGACCTTCATCTTGAAACGCACAAACTGGGTGCTCTACATCGTCGTGGTTGCAACGATGTGCTTCAGCGTGGGGCGCTATTCGCTTGGCACATGGCGCACCCTGGGCTTCAGGTTCGGCTGGCTGGACCCCGCCGATCTGCCGCTGCAGCTTCAGGTCTGGTTACCCCAGATCTCCCCACTCCAGGACGCTTTGTACGTCAGCGGATATGTCTTGATGCTGACGGCCTTCTTGCTCGTCCTGGGAAGAAACGTCCACGCCCTGTGGTTCTATCTGGCCGGAGGCGGGATTGCGCGGATTGATTGGGCACTGCTGCCCGCCTCACCCAATTTCGCCGGTGACCTGTTGGGAATAACGGCCTTCATTCAGTTCTTTGCCCTTCTGACCTTGCTTCTGCTGCTGGGTCGCCGTGGGTTTCTGGCCCGGGACCGTCTGATCGGATGGACTGCCGCGCCCGGACGCTCGCAGACCGCCATCCCCAGGCACAGCTGAAACAAGACGCGCATCCCCCTTGCCCCAAAACGGCCGGAATGGTCCTGTGTGTTGTCACGGCCAACTTCCGGAAGAGACCATGATTTCCCAGCGTTTGATCAGTTTGATGGTGTTTGCCGCCAGCCTTGTGATGCTGCCTGCGGCCATCGCCCAGGACGAACCCGAGTTTCGTGGCGAGTACAGCGACTGGCGTGTCTTCACCCGCCCGTCCGACGCCGGTCTGATCTGCTATGCCCTGACCCGCCCGACAGACAGCACCCCGCGGGCACACGAGCATGGCACGGTCTATTTCATCATTGCCTCCTGGCAATCCGGCGTGGTGAACGAACAACCCAACCTTCTGGTCGGCTACGACCTGCGCCCCACCAGCCCGCCGGAAGTGCGCGTGGGCTCGGACCGGTTCGACATGTTCACCGACGGCCAGGAAGCCTTTCTGGATGATCTCTCGGACGAGCCGGACCTCGTTCGCTCAATGCGCCGGGGATCGGTGATGCGGGTGACGGCCACCACGGCGGCCGGCGTGGCCACGGCCTATGAATTCTCGCTGTCCGGCGTCACCGCCGCACTGCAGCGGGTCGAGGCTCTCTGCGGCTAGGCCTGCACCAGCCGCATCAGCTTTGCAAAACCGTCATGCGCGCCCCGGCCTCGCAGGGGCGCGCGTTTTGCATTATAGGACGCGCCATGAACGCACAGTCTGCCTCCTCGTCCGCCCATGCGCTGGACCTGTCCTCGGCCCGCCGCCCGGCGCCGGCCACCGCTCCGTTGTCACTGGCCGGACTGACCCGTCCGCAAATCCGTGACGCACTGATCGAGCACGCCGGCGTGGATGAGAAGAAGGCGAAGATGCGCGCCGACCAGCTGTGGCGCTGGATCTACCATTACGGCGTCACCTCGTTCGACGAGATGACCAATGTGTCCAAAGATCTGCGCGCCGTTCTGGCCCGCGAGTTCACACTGGAGCGCCCGAAGCTGCTCGAACGTCAGGTGTCGGTCGACGGCACCCGGAAATACCTGATCGAACTGGCTCCGGGCGTCGAGTGCGAGACGGTGTTCATCCCCGATGTCGCCCGATCCGGCGCACTCTGTGTCTCCAGCCAGGTCGGTTGCACACTGAACTGCACCTTCTGCCATACCGGCACCCAGGCACTGGTGCGCAATCTGACTGCGGCCGAGATCGCTGCCCAGGTGATGATTGCGCGGGACGATCTGGAAGAATGGCCGACTTCGAACGAGAACCGGAAGATCACCAATATCGTCTTCATGGGCATGGGCGAGCCGCTCTACAATCTCGACCATGTCTCCGACGCGATCGACATCATTTCCGATGGCGACGGCATGGCGATCGGCCGTCGCCGCACCACGGTCTCCACGTCCGGTGTCGTCCCGAAGATCGCTGAGCTCGGCGAACGCACCGGCACAATGCTGGCCATCTCGCTGCACGCCACGAACGACGAACTGCGCAATGAGCTGGTGCCGCTGAACAAGAAATACCCGCTGGCCCAGCTGATGGATGCGATCCGCGCCTATCCGGGCTTGGGCAATTCCAAGCGCGTGACCTTCGAATATGTGATGCTGAAAGGCGTCAATGACAGCCTGGCCGAGGCGCGGGCACTGGTGAAACTGCTCAAGGGCATCCCGGCGAAGATCAATCTGATCCCGTTCAACCCCTGGCCCAACAGTCCGTATGAATGCTCGGACTGGGACCAGATCGAGGCCTTCGCCGATGTGGTCAACCGCGCCGGCTATGCCTCACCGATCCGCACTCCGCGCGGCCGCGACATCCTGGCCGCCTGCGGCCAGCTTCGCTCAGAAAGCGAAAAGGTGCGGGCGAGCGTGCTGAGAAAGCAGCGTCTCGCCGGGGAAGAATGAGCTCAGCCGTTCTCTATCGCTGGCGCCTGAAACCCGGGCGGGATGAGGCCTTCCGTGAGGCCTGGGCCGAAGGCACCCGGCGCATCCACGAAACCTGCGGTTCCTACGGCGCCACACTTCACCAGGATGAGAATGGGCTCTACTGGTCCTATGCCCTATGGCCGTCCGAGGACGCCCGCAAAGCCTGTTTTTCAGCCCATGACTGGTTTGCCCAGGACTGCTTCATCACCATGCAGGACTGCATAGACGAGCGCTTCGAAGAAATCCGCCTGACCGTCACGAACGCCGGGCTGGTTCTGCCGCCGGCCGAATAACGCAACCCTAAGATATTGTTTCGAATGACAATCGCATGGGGTTGTAACGCAACCAGATAACATGCAATTAACCTTGCTCGGGCAAAAAGGGCGCTTAACGCAGCCCCACGCCCATGAAACGAATCACCGACGCCCTGCCCATTGCGCTCATCAGCACACTGATTGTGTCGACCCCTTTGCTGGCCGCCACAGAGTCTTCGTCGAGTGCTGAAATCGCCGCCATTTTCCCACCGGGCTGGCACAGCGATGACGTGATGCGGGCGCTGGCTGCCACGCCCAGCGGAATCGTCCGCTTTGGCGCCTTCGACAATGTCGCCATCGTGTCTGCCCCGGACGCCGAGGCCCGGTCAGCCCTGATGCGTGCCGGCGCCTGGCTGCTGCTGCCGCCCGGCGCGCTGGGCGGATGTCTTCTCCCGCGTGATCCCGCGACCAACCCCGAAAGCGAAACCCATGACCCATCTTGAGTCCCTGCGTGGGAATGCCCAGAAGATCGTGATTTTCACCATCGGCGCCCTGGCCATCGCAGCGCCCCTGACGACCGTTTTCGTGCAGGCGGAGCGCTTTATGGGTGTGGCTCTCCTGTCTGTTGCCGTCGCGGTTCTTGCCATCGGCCAATGGAGACTGCAGCCGAACACCACCGTGTCCCGCGCCTCTACAGGTGTGGCACTGGTCGCCTATCCGGCCCTGTTCGTCTACGCAATGAGCGGGTCGGGCTGGCAAATCGACATGCACATGATGTTCTTTGCAGCCTTGGCCATCGGGGCGGTGATGCTGGACTGGAGGGTCATCGTGGCAGCTTCCGCTGTAACGGCCGTACACCACCTGTCCCTGAACTTCCTGCTTCCCTGGGCGGTGTTTCCCGAAGGCGCCAGCTTCGCTCGGGTCGCCTTTCACGCGGTTGTCGTCATCGGCCAGGCGGCTGCCCTGATCTGGTTGACCTTTCATGCTTCCAGAGCGCTGCGCGATGCCGCGCATCGTGCCGTCGAGGCCGAGGAGGCCACGGCCAATGCCCGGGCAAGCTCACAGGCTGCCGATGAAGCCCGGGCCACGGCGGAACGTCAGCGCGCGGAAATCGAAACGCTTGCGACCGAGTTTGATCTGGCCCTGACCCAGATCGCGCGCGGCCTTTCCGGCGCGGCAAGCCAGGTCGACCGTCTGGCCGGACAGCTGGCCGAGGACGCGGAAACCACACGGAGCAGCGCGCATCTGGCCACCACCGAGTCCCAGACCACCCATGCGGACGTTCAATCTGTCGCCGCAGCGGCCCAGGAATTGTCCGCTTCGATCGCCGAGGTGGCCCGGATCCTGGAATCCAGCGCCGACGTGTCGGAACGGGCGGCCGCGGAAGCCGAAGGCGCCGGCCGCTCGGTCGACGCCCTGGAATCGGCGGCCGAAGAGATCGAGGCGATCATGAAGCTGGTTGCCGATGTCGCCGAACAGACCAACCTCCTGGCCCTCAACGCCACCATCGAGGCGGCGCGCGCCGGTGAAGCCGGCAAGGGTTTTGCGGTCGTGGCGTCCGAAGTGAAGGCCCTGGCCGAGCAGACCACACGCGCCTCCACCGACATCGCTGGCAAGATCGAAGCCATGCGCGGAGCCTCAGGCGGCGCGGCCCAGTCCCTGGCCCGGATCGCGGAGATCGTTGCGGAGATGCGTCAATCAACGGACAGCGCCCAGTCGGCCTTCTCGCAGCAGAACCAAGCCACCCAGGAAATTGCCAAGCTGGCGGAAACGGCCTCCTCGGCAACGGCCCGTGTGTCGGAAGGCATGGACAATGTGTCCCATGCCGCCGAGCGCACCTCGTCAGCGGCGGAAGAGTTCACAAAGGCATCGGGCGAGCTCAATGCCGCGGCCCAGGGCCTGGACACGGAACTCGCCCGCTTCAAGTCTTCCCTGAATGCGGCCTGAGGCCGGCCCGGCCTACATCTCCGGCTTGCGGAAACGATAGACGAAACGGTCCGTCTGACGACGGATCTCCGGGGCAAAGACCGAAATGTCCCGGGGGTCGTCCGGATTGGCCAGCATGTCGCTCTCCGCGTCCAGCACGAAGCCGGCTGCCAGTACGTCGGCCTGCACCACGCCCGCCTCGATCCGGTGCGTGGTGTTGGCATGCTCGATGCCGGTGCCTTCCGGCGCGTGATGGTCAATCACCAGATAGATGCCGCCCGGACGCAGCGCATCATAAACGGCCTGGTTCATCGCCGCTCGATCCGTGCCGTCATAGGCCGTGTCATGGTAGAAAAGCACCATGAACACCGCATCCAGAGGTGCATCGATGTCCGCCGAGAAGGCCTCGGTCGAAGACACGGCATGGGTCATGTTGACGCGCTCGGACGCCAGTGCACCCAGTTCGGCGTTCGGCTCGGGAAAACGCTCGGCAACCCAGGTCGGGTTGTGGGCATAGACATGGCCGTCCGGGCCTACCGCGGTCGACAGCACGCGCGAATAATAGCCCGACCCGGCCGCGATGTCGGCCACACGCCAGCCATGCTCCAGGCCGGCAAACAGCAGCACATCGGCAGGATGGCGGTTGACGTCCTGCTGGCGTTCGCGCTCCGGGCGCGTCTCGTCGGCGAGCGCATTCTCGAGGCTCTGGGGCATCGGCTCCACGTCCTGCGCGAAGCCAGCGGCCGTCACCAGTGCAATGGCCGCAACGGCCGTGATCAGTCTGCGCATTATCCCCTCCCGATACGGTCAGACGCTTAAAACAATCGCGCCGGATCATGCGAGAGGGTGGCGCTCGCGAACAAGTCACGTCGCCGTGACGGATGTGACGGCCGGGTAACGGGGCCCGCCGTGCGGCACGCTGGCCTTTACGGTTAATCAGGAGTTTTGAGCCAGTGTCGCGATGAAAGACCGGCAATCAATCCGACCGGTGGGGGAGACCATGCACTTCATCCTGGCATTCGCAGCCCTGCTGTCCGCCGCCGCTGCCTATCTCTATCGCCGCGAAAGCCGGCGCGACTAGCACGCCCACTTGCGCCCGACGCCGCAGCCGGTTTAGCTCCCTGTCAAACACATGTCGGGGAGATCCACATGCTTCTGCACCATGCCGCCTGGCCGGAAGTCGAAGCCTACCTCAAGCGCTGCCGAGGGATTGTCATCCCGATCGGCTCGACCGAACAGCACGGCCCCAACGGTCTGGTCGGCACCGATGCCATCTGCCCCGAAGTGATCGCCGCCGAAGCCGGGGCCACCAGTGGCTTTCTGGTCGGGCCGACCTTCAATGTCGGTATCGCCCAGCATCACCTGGGTTTCGCCGGCTCCATGACCCTGCGTCCCTCGACCATGATCGCCGCCCTCAATGATTGGGTCGAAAGTCTCACGCGGCATGGCTTCCAGCGCATCTATTTTCTCAATGGGCATGGCGGAAACATCACCACGATCAACGCCGCCTTTGCGGAATATTACGCCAACTTTTCGCTCGACGCCGCGCCCTGTCCCGTGCGTCTTCAGCAACGCAACTGGTGGGAGCTGGCCGGCATCGGTGAGTTGAGCCGCCAGCTTTTCCCTGTCGGGGAAGGCCTGCACGCAACGGCGTCGGAAGTCTCGGTCACCTACTATGCCCATCCCCACGCCATCAAAAACGTCGAAATGATCCCCAAGATCGCCCCGACCGGCAGTTTCACCGACGCCGCCGACTACCGCAAAAACTTCCCCGACGGCCGCATCGGCTCCGACCCGTCTCAAGCCACCCCGGAGAAGGGCAAGCAGCTGGTCAAGACCGCCAGCGCGGCGCTGATCGCCGAGCTGTCCGACTTCTTCGGCACACAACCCCTTGCACAGGCCGCCGAATAAATGACAGACGCCTGGACCCCGAACATCTCGGACCAGGCGGTCCGCAAGGCCACCGGCAAGGACTGGGCTGAGTGGCGCGCAGACCTGGACGCCTGGGCGGGCGATCTTGATCACACCACACTGGCCCGACGCCTTCACGAAGAACGGGGCCTGTCTGGTTGGTGGGCGCAAATGGTGTCCGGCAGCTGGGAAATGATGACCGATCGCCGGGATCCGCACCAGCGTGCCTGCGCCGATGGCAAGTATCAGGCGTCAGCCTCCAAGACCATCAAGGCGCCCGCGATTGAGGTCGAAAAAGCCTTTGAACTTCCGGATTTTGCCGAGTGGGGGCCTGAAGGCGTTTTTGAGCGCACGAGCGGGACCCCGGGCAAATCCGTCAACGGAAGCTGGTCCGAAGGCGGACGCATCGCCGTCTGGCTGACGGTCAAGGACGGGTCCAAAGTCCAGATCTCGCTCTCGCATGAAGGCGTGGCGAACGCACAGGCGTGCGAGCATTGGAAATCACAGTGGCGCGAAGCCCTGCATCGGCTCAAGCTGCGGCTGGAAAACTGATCGCGACACAAAACATTCATTTCACGCTGGGCGGCCCGCTGGGTATACGCCAGCCGTGATGCGTAGCTTCGGGGGATTTCGAAATGAAAGCCTGGATTGCCCTTCCCGCCCTGTCAGCCATTGCGCTGGTCGCCGCCTGTTCCGAACCTGAGGCCGCCACGACCGTCGCGCCGTCCGTTTTCAGCGAAGACAATCTGGCCACGTCCGAGGCCTGCTTCACCGATACGCCCTCGGCCCTGCTGGAAGCCGGTCAGACCCTGATCGAACGTGGCCCTTCCGGGATTGTCCGCGTATCGCACAATCTGGATGGCGCCCCGGCGGACCACGAATTCGCAATCGCCGCCCTGAGCGCAGAACACCGCGCCATCATCGACGATGCCGGTGCCGCCTTCTTCCGCGCTGCGGGCGAGCAGCACGACTACGCGACGGATGAGGTGATCTACCACCGTTCGCGCGATGGCACGTTCTGCGCTGTCGTTCGCCCGAACGAGATCGGTCGCCCGCTCGCGGAGGCCGCCGCCCGGGTCCAGGCCGAAATCGACGCCAGCGCGACAGAAACGCCGGAAAACTAGGTCAGAGCGCGCGAATTTCGCCGTCGACGAGTTCGACGGGAACCGGACGCAGCCGCCCCCCGGCGGCCGGCCCGCCGGTGCATTCGCCTGTGCCTGCATCAAAGCTGGCCCCGTGCACCGGGCAAACCAGCGTCTGCGCCTTGTGCAACAGGCCGCGCCCGTCCGGCAGAGTCAGGGGCAGCGCGGCGTGCGGACACAGATTTGTCCAGGCCGTAACCTCCTGCCCGCGTCGGACCAGCAGGACAGCACCGCCCTCCCAGCCAGCCGCACGGGCACCCGGGTCAGGAAGATCATCGAGCCGGGCAAGACGCATCCCGGCGGGCGGAACCGGCCTCATGCGATTGTGGAAGGTGGCGGGTTGAAGACCCAGCGATAGGGCGCGACCTCGACCCGCTCGAACAGGCCGGCCGACTGATAGGGATCCTGGGCCAGCCAGGCATCCAGCGCCGGCCGGTCAGCCGCCTCGATGATCAGCAACGAACCTGCCATGTCTCCGGCCTCATCCAGCCAGGGACCGGCGGCTTTTACCTTGTCGCCCGCCGCCTTCAGCCAGGCGATATGGGCGTCGCGATTGGCCATGCGCACATCCAGCGCCCCCGCCTTGTCCCAGGTGTGAACCATGAAGAGCATCAGGCGGTCTCCAGCGTGAAGGGGCGCGCCAACAGCGCCTCGATCGCAGCCTCGACGCTGATGCGTCCGGCCAGAATGTCATCCACGGCCTGGCAGATCGGCATGTCGACGCCATGCCGCTGGGCCAATGCCACGACGGCCGGCGCGCTGGCGACACCTTCGGTCACCGCCTTCCGGCTGGCCATGATGTCCGCCAGGCTGACACCGCGCCCCAGCGCAAGGCCGCAGGACATGTTGCGCGATTGGGGCGAAGAACAGGTGAGCACCAGGTCACCCAGACCGCACAGGCCGGCCAGCGTCTCCCGCTTGCCCCCCATCGCCAGGGCCAACCGCGTCATTTCAGCGAAACCGCGCGAGATCAGGGCCGCATGGGCCGACTTGCCCAGTTCACGCCCTTCGGAGATGCCGCAGGCTATCGCCAGCACATTCTTCACCGCGCCGCCGATCTCGGCGCCGGTCAGATCTGTGGCGAGATAGGGCCGGAACCGGCTGGTGCCCAGGGCTTCGATCAGCTGGTTTCCGACCGCTTCATCCGCGCAGGCCAGCGTCACTGCCGTGGGCAGGCCTTGTGCGGTGTCAATGGCGAAACTGGGTCCGGACAGGACCGCCGGAAGCGCCTTGGGAATGGTCTCTCCCAGAACATCGGTCATCAGCGACAGCGAGGATTGCTCGATACCCTTGGCGCACAGCACGATCGGAAGCCGCGGCCGGGCATAGGGCAGGAAGCTCTCCAGCACCCGTCGCAAATGTTGCGCCGGCGCGACGGCCAGAATGGCATCACAGGCATCCAGATCGGAGATCGCGGTCACCGCGCCGACGGCCGGGGACAGGGGAACGTCCGGCAGATAGATCGTGTTTTCGTGCCGGTTGTTGATGGCGTCGGCCACGTCTTGTTCGAAAGACCAGATCGTCACATCACGGCCGGCCTTGGCAGCCGTCTGGGCCAGTGCCGTGCCCCAGGCCCCTGCGCCAATCACACCGATATGCTGGAATTCGCTCACGCCTTGGGTCCTTTCCGTCCGGATCCGATTGCCGGATCGAGCTTGGCCGAAGCTGCGTCCAAAGGCCAGCGCGCCCGCGCCGGCGCGTCCAGGCCATCGGCCTCACCCCGGGCCAGTTTTTCCAACCCGGCCAGGGCGATCATGGCGGCATTGTCGGTGCACCATTTCATCGGCGGCGCAATCAGGGTGAAGCCCTCATCCGCAGCCGCGCGCTCGAGCGCCTGCCGCACCGTCTTGTTGGCCGCCACGCCGCCCGCCACGACCAAGGGCCGTGGGCGCGGCACTTCACGATAGTCATCGGCAAAAGCCTGCATGGCCCGCCGGGTCCGGGAAGCCAGCGCATTGGCAATGGCGGACTGAACACTGGCGGCCAGGTCGGCCCGGTCCTGCTCATTGGGCTGTTCCAGCCCGTCCCAGATCTGCCGTGCCGCCGTCTTCAGGCCTGCAAAGGAAAAATCGCACCCCGGCCGCCCCTTCAGCGGAACCGGCAGATCAAAGCGGCTTGCATCGCCTTGCCGGGCACAGCGTTCCAGTGCCGGCCCGCCGGGAAAGCCCAGCCCCAGTACCTTGGCGGTCTTGTCGAAGGCCTCTCCCGCGGCATCATCCAGTGTGGACCCCAGCCGGCGATAGCGGCCGACAGCCTCCGCGACCAGCAATTGCGTGTGCCCGCCGGAGACCAGCAGGAGCAGATAGGGAAAGTCGAGTGTCTCGCTGAGCCGCGGCGACAGCGCATGGCCTTCCAGATGATTGACGGCAATGAGAGGCTTTCCGGCACCCAGTGCCAATCCCTTGGCGGTCATCAATGCTGCCATCACGCCGCCAATCAGCCCCGGCCCGGACGTTGCGGCGATCCCGTCGAGCTGGCTGATATCCAGCCCGGCCGCCTCAAGCGCCTGCGCGGCCAGCCCGTCCATCGCCTCGGCATGCGCACGCGCGGCAATCTCCGGCACAACGCCTCCAAAGGGCGCGTGGGCCTCGGTCTGGCCCAGCACCAGATCGGCCAGAACTTCGATACGGCCGGCTTCATCACGACGCAGGATCGCAGCCGCGCTCTCATCGCAGCTGGACTCCAGTCCCAGCACGATCAGCGCGCCTGGTTGCGTGGAAGGGGATGGGGGGGCTAAGTCCATGGCTGACCGATAGCCTTTAGTCCGGGATCCTGCAACGTGAAGCCGCCGTCCAAGCCCCAGCCGATTGCCACCCGAAAATCCCCCCTCGCCCTGTGGCAGGCGCAGCATGTCCAGGCCTTGCTGATCAGGGCCTGCGGCCTGGACACGATTGAGGGCAAAGCCCTGTTTCCCATTCTCGGCCTTGTCTCGACCGGCGACCGGATCCAGGACCGCACCTTGCTGGAAGCTGGCGGGAAGGGCCTGTTCACCAAGGAAATCGACGAGGCCCAACTGGCCGGCGAGGCAACGTTCGCCGTGCACTCCATGAAGGATGTCCCGACCGAACTGCCCGACGGGCTGGTTCTGGGTGCGCTGTTGGAACGCGAAGATCCGCGCGACATGCTGTTGGCCCGCCAGGGCGAGACCCGGATCGTCGACCTGCCCGAGGGGGCCGTCATCGGCACCGCCAGCCTGCGCCGCCAGGCGCAATTGCTGCACCGTCGCCCGGACCTGAAGGTCATTCCCCTGCGCGGCAATGTCGATACCCGGCTGGGCAAGCTTCGCGATGGAACCGTCTATGCCACCTTTCTGGCCCGGGCCGGACTGAAACGCCTCGGTCGTGCCGAGGCCGAGGCGGCGCCACTCGACCCGGCAGAAATGCTGCCGGCTGCTGCCCAGGGCGTGATCGGCGTGGCCGCCCGTGCCGACGATGCCGACGCCCAAACCTGGCTCACCGCGCTGAACCATGAGCCTTCGGCGCTGGCCATCACGGCCGAGCGCGCTTTCCTCAAAACGCTGGACGGCTCTTGCCGAACGCCGATCGCCGCACATCTTAATAATGAATCAATGGATTTCATTGGCGAAGTCCTGACTCCTGATGGTCAGGTACGCTGGCGGGAAAACATGCATCTGGACATGACCAAGCTCACGCGACATGCCGCGGAAATGGCCGGTCAGGCTCTGGGGCAGGCCGTTCGGGACCGCGCCGGCGATCAGCTGGAAAGGGCATTGGGAAGGGCATGACAGTGCTGGTCACACGCGGTTGGCCCGGTGCCGAACGCACGGCTTCCGGTCTGAGAGAGATGGGCATTGACCCCATCATTTCCCCCGTCCTGGACATCAATTTCCGGGCCCGGATCGATGTCGACCTGACCGATGTGCAAGCCCTGATCTTTACCAGCGCCAACGGGGTCCGCGCCTGGGGTCCGCGCCGCGACGAGCGGGACATCACCGTTTTTGCCGTCGGTGACAGCACAGCCGCAACCGCACGCAGCATCGGGTTCAAAAAGGTCCATTCGGCCCAGGGAACCAGTTCGGACCTGGTCGAGCTGATCAAGCACAAGACGCGACCGGACAAGGGCGAGCTCCTCCACATTCGCGGCATTCACGTCGCCGGCGACATTGCCGCCGCACTGCGCCCCGAGGGGTTCAAGGTTCGCGATGCCATCGGCTACGGTGCCGTTCCGGTGGACATGCTGGGTGAGGAGGCCATCGCTGCCATCGTTTCCGGAGCCCCGGTCTCGGTTCTGGTGCATTCCCCCCGCGGAGCGAAAACCTTCCTCGACCTGTTGCGGAAGTTCGGACTGCACCACTGGCTCGGTTCGGTTACGGTCTTCGGAATTTCGCAGAAATGTCTGGAACCGCTGGACGGAGCAGGCTTCGGCGCCCTCATCGCCGCACCGGCTCCCAATGAGGAGGCGCTGCTGGGCCTGCTCGACGAAAGTTCCGAACTGGCGCGGGCGTCCAACGCGTCCTAAGCTGGGCCAAACCCACGCGAATCATGGGCCGACATGGCTGACCCGAACGATACCCTCGACCCCGAACCCGTCGATGCCGAGTTCGAGCCGGCAACGGATTCCGCCGAAGGACGCAAGCCTTCGCGCCGCGGTCCCGGCTGGCTGTCCCTGATCACCGTTTTCCTGCTGTCGACCGCAGGAGGCGGCGCGGCCGGCTATGCCGTGCATACCGTCTTGTCTGCACCTGCCTCGGACGAAAACACAAACATTTCCGAAGCCTTGGCCGGCTTCCAGGACCGACTGACGACTTTGGAAGCCGCGGACAATGTTGTAGCCGACAACGAGGCAAGAGCTGCGCTGGCGGAACTCAATCGCCGGATCGACAATCTTCCGGCTCCCGCCACGGGGACACCGGTCGACCTGAGTGCCGTGGAGGCCCGTCTGTCGGCGCTTGAGAGCGCATCTGCGACAATCGCTTCCCCCTCCGAGCCCGTCGATCTCACGGCCATCGAGGCACGGCTGGCTGCTCTTGAAACCGGGGTCGAGCGCAACGCAGCGCTGGCCTCGCAGGCCGTGGATGCCGCTCAGCAGGCCTCTGCCGGCGGGGTCGACCCGCAGATCCTGCAGGACTTCACGGCGCGGCTGGTCGCGCTGGAAACAGCCCCGTCGCAGGCGCCCGCCGCCGGACCTGATTTTGCCGACCCGACACCGCGGATCGATTCGCTGGAAGGCGAAATCGCCCGGTTGCAGACAGCGCTGGAAAACGCGGAACGCCTGGCCCGCTCGGCGCAGACCGAAGCCGCCGACGCCAGTGCCGCGGCCACCCAGCGCCCGGAGGGCTCAGCCTCGGCCCGGCAGTTGGCGGCGCGGGCACTCGCCCTCAGCGCCCTGCGCGAGATTGCGATGACTGACGAAGGCTTTGAGGCGGAACGTGCCGCCCTGGCCCGTGTCTGGCGCGGCAATGCGGATCTGGAGGCCCTGGCATCCGTAGCCCGCGCCGGCGTCCCGACCTTTGACCAGTTGCGAGCCGATTATCCGGGGTCCGCCATCCGTGACGCCGCTGGCCCCGGACGCATCTTCTTCGGCCTTATCGCCGTGCGTCAGACCAACAGCGCCGAGGACGCCGCCGGCCCCCTGGCGCTGACCGCACTTGCTGAACAGCGGCTGGCCGAGACCAATCTCGATGCTGCGATCACCCTCACCGAACAGCTCGACGGCGCAGCCCTGGATGCGGCACGGGACTGGCTGATCGCCGCCCGCGCACGACAGGACGTCAATCGGCGTCTGACCCGCTTGCGCCAGAGCCTGGCGGATGAAGCCGCCGCGCAGGAAAGCGACCCGTCATGATCCGTCTCGTGCTTGCTGTGGTGTTTGCGTTGCTGACGGCAGCGCTGGGCGCCTTCCTGGCTCTCAATCCGGGCTCGGCCTCGTTCGAATTTCTCGGCTGGCAGATGCAGATGCCCTTCGTCGTTGCGGCGGGCGGGACGATCCTGTTCGCCTTTCTATTTCTCGTGGTCTGGTGGGGCATCTACCTGTTGTGGACCTCGCCCGAGAAAGTGAAGGCATTCCTGGGCCGTCGCCGCCGCGAGCAAGGATATGACGCCCTTGAACGCGCGCTGATTGCCTCGGCCGCCGGTGATGGCGAAGCCGCCGTACGTCAGGCTGCCCGCGCTGACGCATTGCTGGAGCGTCCGGCACTGTCCCGCCTTCTGGCCGCCCGTGCCGCAGAGGCCGCCGGCAATTTCGACGGCGCCCAGGCGCATTACGAAGCGCTGCTGGAAGACAACAAGACCCGCATCGTGGCCCGTCGCGGACTGGCCCAGCTGGCGCATGACCGCGGCGACCACCGTGCCACGGCCGAGCACGCCCAGGATGCCTTTCAGCAAGCCAAGGGCGCACGCTGGGCGTTTGACGCCCTGTTCGACGCCCAGGTGGCGGAGGGCCGCTGGGAAGCCGCGGCCGCGACGCTGGCGGAAGGCGAAAAGCGCAAGCATGTCGCCCCGGACATCGCTCGCCGCCGACGCGCGGTTCTGTTGACTGCGGCCGCGCTTCAAAGCGAGACCGGTGATGCCGAACGGGCCTGTGAACTGGCACTGGTCGCCCACAAGGCCGCGCCCGGTTTTGCCCCGGCGGCGGCTCTGGCAGCACGCCTGCTGGCGGCCAGCCGTCGCCACAAGCGCGCGTCCGAAGTGGTGGAGTCAGCCTGGGCGGCCCTGCCCCACCCGGCCCTGGCGCAGGCCTATCGCGAGCTGCGCAAGTCGGACAGCAAGGCCAAGCGGCTGGAACGCCTCAATGCCCTGGCGGCGCTCAACCCGGACCATCGCGAGAGCCGGCTGATCCGGATCCAAGCCGCGCTGGAAGACAGCGATGCCGTCACGGCGCGCGAATGGCTGGACCCGCTGTTGAGGGACAACGCGTCGCCATCCTCGCGCCTGTGCGCCTTGGCCGCCCGCGTGGCTCGGCTGGAGGGCAAGGACGAGGCCGCCCGCCGTTGGATGACCCGCGCTTCACACGCCAATGCCGAGGCCGACTGGACGGATATCGACCCGGACGGTCGCCTGTTCGCCTATACCGCGGATGACTGGAAGCGCATGGTCTACGCCTATGGCGACGAGAATCGCCTGACCCATCCGCGCTATGAGCGCTTTGAGCGCTTTGCCGAGACCGTGCCCGAAAACGCGCTGCTGGAAGCTCCGCGCCCCAAACGGGCTGCCGCAGCCCGTGCGGCCGCAGCCCGCTTTGCCGAGGACGGACCGCGCATGCCGGACGATCCGGGCGTGGGCAAGGATGAGGACGAGCAGGCCGTCGGCACCGCCGCTTCATGACCACGCCCTTCTTCATCGCGATCGTGGGCGGGTCGGCCTCGGGCAAGACCTGCCTGGCAGAAGCCGTGGCACGCCATTTCCAGGCGGATGGCGCGCATCTGATTTCCGAGGATGACTATTATGTCGATGCGGGACGGATACCCGGATTCGATCCTGCAAGTTTCAACTTCGATGAACCGGCTGCGAAGGATCACGACCTTCTGTGCCAACACCTCACCGCGCTGAAGGCCGGGCGTGGCGTCGACATGCCGCTCTACGACTTTGCCACCCATTGTCGACGCGACGAGACCCGCTGGCTGGAACCCGAGCCCCTGATCGTTCTGGAAGGCCTGCACCTTCTGACGTCAGACGCCCTGGCCGAACTGATGGACCTTACCGTCTTTGTCGATGCCAGCCGGGATGTCCGCTATGCCCGTCGCCTGGCAAGGGACGTCAATGAACGCGCCCGGACGCCTGAGTCCGTCCGGCATCAGTTCGACACCATTGTTGAACCCATGCACGGCGAGCATGTCGAGCCGCAGCGCACCCGTGCCGATCTGGTGATCGCCAATATGGGCGCACCTGACTTTGACCGGCTGGCAGCGCCGGTGATCGCCCGGACGAGACTGGCGAGCGGGTTTCACAAGGGCTGATTTTCGTGGTGATACGGGGCTTGCAGCCTGGCGCTTTCGCGGCTAGTTTCCGCCGCCTCTCGCCCCCTTGGGCGAGCGATCATGGCAAGCCGCTTTAGCTCAGCTGGTAGAGCAACGCATTCGTAATGCGTAGGTCGCGTGTTCGAGTCACGCAAGCGGCACCATTTTTCCTTCAGTTAAACGCGTTCACCGCATTCTCGGTACCGATTGCAGGATCGGGATCAGCACCTGCGTGGAATGCCATTGTGGCGACGAGTTTCGGATCCAGTCACGTCCGCGTGAAACTCCGGACCTTGTTCGACCGGATCGATCCCCTAAATGTGCGTCCAAGCCTTGAAGGAATGATGATGACCGAGACAACCGGATACACGCCGCCGAAAGTTTGGACCTGGGACAGTGAAAGCGGCGGACGGTTCGCCAATATCAATCGCCCGATCGCCGGCCCCACGCATGACAAGGCGCTGCCTGTCGGCGACCATCCGTTCCAGCTCTACTCACTGGCCACACCCAATGGGGTGAAGGTGACCGTGATGTTCGAGGAATTGCTGGAAGCCGGCTTCGAGGGTGCCGAATACGATGCCTGGCTGATCCGGATCAGCGAAGGCGAGCAGTTCTCAAGCGGCTTCGTCGAGGTCAATCCCAACTCGAAAATCCCTGCCCTTCTGGACCGGTCCGGCGAGACGCCGGTGCGGGTGTTTGAATCCGGCTCCATCCTGCTGCATCTGGCAGAGAAATTCGGAGCCTTCCTGCCCAAGGACGCAGCCCACCGCACACAAGCCCTGAACTGGCTGTTCTGGCAGATGGGGTCGGCACCTTATCTGGGCGGCGGCTTTGGTCATTTCTATGCCTACGCGCCGGAAAAATTCGAGTATCCCATCAACCGCTTTGCCATGGAGGTAAAGCGCCAGCTGGACGTGCTGGACCGGCATCTGGCCGACAACGCCTATCTGGCAGGCGATGAATACTCCATCGCCGACATGGCCGTGTGGCCCTGGTACGGAGCGCTGGTTCGCGGGGTGATTTACGGTGCTGCCGAATTCCTCTCGGTGCACGAATACAAGCATGTTGTGCGCTGGGCCGAGGCAATCGCCCGGCGCCCGGCGGTCAAGCGCGGCATTCGGGTCAACAAGGTCTGGGGCGAGGACGCCACCCAGCTGCCCGAACGCCATTCGGCCGCCGACTTCAACGCGGCGACCGCAACGGCTGACGCAGGCTAGTCGAGGGACTGCAACAGGGCGCCGAGCGCGGCCATGCGGGCAGCATCGGTGCCTTGAGCCGCCTCGGACAACTGCGAGAAATGACTTCCCATCATACGCAAATCCTCGACCTGCGCCGTTCCTGACTGCCATGCCTCCAACTGCGCGCGAGCGGCCGAGAGGCTGTCAGCGCTCAAGGCCTCGCCTCTGGCCAGCTGATCAAGATAAGCAAGCGCGACGACCGGCTCGGCCGGCCAGTCGAAGTGTTGCTGGGTCTGCGTGTTCTCCTCCTCAAAGCGGATGAGACGCGCAGCAGCAATCTCGTTCTCGGACAGGAACGGGCTGGGCTGGAGCTGCAGGACGTCCAGGCCGCGCGCAATTTCCGGAGCCCAGATATAGCCATTGTGCCAGTAGGCAGCCCAGTAGCCGGCCAGATAGAGCTGGTCCGCATCAATCGGTCCGCGGTCGAAGAAGGCCAGTTCGAAGGGTGCGTCCGGATTGGTGAAATCGATCACGGACAGGCCACCGGAATACCAGCCCTGGACCATGATGTCCCGGCCCGGCACCGGCACCAGCGAACCATTGTGGGCGACACAGTTCTCGACGTCGCTTTGCTCGCCAGGGATTTTGAAATAGCCGCGCCGAACCAGCCCGTCCGGCGTGATGTCAACGACGATATTGGCGCCCCAATTTTCGGGGTCCTCGGCCCGGCATCGGGCTCCTAGCCCACCGCCCCATTCATCGGTGAAGATCACCCGGCTTGCGTCGTTCGAGAAGGTCGCCGAATGCCAGTAGGCCATGTTGGGGTCAAAGACATCGGCAATGCGGGTGGGATGGGCCGGGTCAGAAATGTCCAACAGGATGCCATTGCCGCCGCACGCGCCTGCCGCGAGGTTCATGTGCGGATAAGCGGTGATGTCGTGACAGGCGACCGTCGAGCTCGTCTGCTGGGCGCCTTCTTCGGACGCACCACCCCGCCACAACCCGGCGATCTCCCCGGTTTCGGCATCGGCGAAGATATGAGGCCGGTTGATGATCGCAGCCTGTTCCGGCGCACCCAGGGGAACCTCGATGATGTCGATGGAATAAAGTGCGGTGTCCGGATTGTCTTCGGGTTCACCATCCACGCATCCGGCCAGCTCTGTATCGGGTCGCACCCCGCCTGTGCCCTGAACATAGATGTAGACCGTTTCCGCATCGGTGGGATGCGGAACCAGCGTGTGCGTGTGCGAGCCCCGGCAGGTCTGCACGGCGGCGACCTGACGCGGATTGGCAAGGTCCGAGATGTCGAAGATCCGGACGCCGCGGAACCGGTCTGCAGAGCTTTCGCCCTCGACGCCACCGGCGCCGCAGTCCAGCCGGGCGCGGCCCTGTTCGACCGAATGGAAGACCAGGTTTCCATGCACTGACACATCACCCTGACCGCCCGGACACACCAGCGACAGGATCACCTCCGGAGCGGCCGGGTCCGAGACGTCAAACACGTTGAAGCCGTGGAAATTGCCCATGATCAGGCGATCTCCGGTAAAGGCGAGGTCGGTGTTGGCGAACGAGATCGGGCTGGGAGGCGACATCGCGTCCTCAGCCTCCTCGCCATCAGCCTGCACGGCTTCCGCGCCCGTCTCGCTGTCTGTCTCCTCAGGTTCGGCGGCAATCGGAACCGGTGGGGACCACAGGGCATCGGGCTCAAAGAAGCCGGGCGGAGACGGATGGCTGGCGAGGAGCTCAATGTTCCAGGCCACACTCTCGGCATCATGCAGCCCGGCGGCGAGGCCGGCCCGGCTGGGCATCGCTGCAGCTTGGGGCTCGACGGGAACTTCGGACGGCCCGGAACAGGCGGCCAGGCCCAGCGCAATCAGGCTGGCAGAAGCCAGCCAGCAAGGTATCGTTCTCATACATTCCCCCTAATTCTGCGTCATTCGCTCTCGAGCAGGGATCGCATGCGAGCGATTTCTGCCGATTGGTCAGCCTGGACGGCCAAAAGAAACTCGGCCAGTTCCGGATCCTCTCCGGCGCCGGGCTGATCCAGCAGCGCGTCAACCATATCCAGCGCACCCTGATGGTGATGGATCATGCCGGTCAGGAACAAGCGGTCGAAATCTGCCCCTCTTGCAGCCGCCAGCTCGGCCATCTGGGCCGGGGACAGCATGCCGGGCATCAGCGGTGTTTCAGAGGGCTGACCGCCGTGCATGGCGCCGTGATGTGAGCCGTGACTGCCATGCCCGGACATATCCATCTCGGTGCTTTCACCACGACGGGAAAGCCAGGACTGCATCATGGCGATCTCGCTGTCCTGCGAGCGCGCGATGCGGTCACCCATCAGCCGGATGGTTGGCGTCTCGGTCCGCTCCGGGATCAGCACACCCATCTCCACGGCCTGGGCGTGGTGCATGATCATGTGCTGCATGAAGCGCACATCATGCGACGTGTATCGGCTTTGCCCCAGGGCGACCGACTCTTCAGCGCTCAGCGGCCGTGCCGGTTCACCGGGAGCCCCCGGCTGGACCAGAGGCGGTTGCGCCAAGACTGTCGATGACGCGATCACGACCAGATAGCCGGCCAGGGCCAATCCGGGGCCGACTGCAAATTTCACTGAACGTGTAGCAAGGCGCTCCATACCCTGAGACACTAGTCGCGGCGGGTCGGATTGCAACGAAAAGAACGGTTTGTTGCGCCCGACCTCAGTGCGGATCCGCTGTCAGCTGGGACTGCATGTAGCGCTCTTCACCGATTTTCTCGATCACGCCCAGCTGGGTTTCCAGGAAATCGATATGCTCTTCCTCGCTGTCCAGAATGTCGGTGAACAGCTTGCGTGACACAAAGTCCTGCGCCTGCTCGCAGTAGGCGATCGCCTCCACATAGAAGGGATGCGCCCGCTTCTCGATCTTGAGATCGCACTCCAGGCATTCCTTGAGCGTCTCGCCGATGTAGATCTTCGCCAGATCCTGCACGTTCGGAAGGCCTTCCAAAAACAGGATGCGCTCGATCAGTTGATCGGCATGTTTCATCTCGTCGATCGATTCTTCGTACTCGACCTTGGCGATCTTTCCGAAGCCCCAATCCCGGAACATGCGGGCGTGCAGGAAATACTGGTTCACGGCGGCCAGTTCGAGCTTCAGCGCCTGGTTGAGAAATTCGATGACCTTGGCATCACCCTTCATGGCGCGTCTCCTCTTCTTGCACGTGGGA
The DNA here is from genome assembly GCA_965242785.1 of uncultured Maricaulis sp. GTDB lineage: Bacteria > Pseudomonadota > Alphaproteobacteria > Caulobacterales > Maricaulaceae > Maricaulis. The sequence goes on along the minus strand of CBDETA010000004.1, from coordinate 807,385 downwards.
TGGCTGCACTCTACGCGTGGGCGCACGAGTGCCAAGCACTATCTTTGCAAGTGAAAATGGGAGTCTTTCGCGCTTACTCGGCAGCGGCGGAAAGCGCATCCGGTCCAAGCCGGTTTGCAGCAATCATGTCAGCAACATCCGGCAGGCAGCGGCCACATTGCGGCTTGGCATCGCAGCGCTTGAACACGCACGGCGCACCCTTGACTGACGGGTCCGCAGCAGCGGCCATCAGGTCTTTTTCACGCAGCGCATTACAGATGCAGACGAACATGCCGGAACAGGTTTCCTTGGATTGCCAGAAACCTTTCCCGCAAATGCGAATGACTGTCAACATCATAAAGCATTCGGGCCCGCAGCGGCGGATGTTTCCCCCGTTGCAGGCCTTTTGTGCGATGCGCTTTGGCGTCAGCTGCCGCGCATGATGCTGCCCAAGGGACCCAGCACCGAGCCCTCGCCCTGGCCGGAACCCGCGACGGGGACATTGGCCAGGATACGGCCCGCCAGGCGAGAGAAGGGCATGGACTGGATCCACACCTTTCCAGGCCCGCGCAGACGCGCGAAGAACACGCCTTCGCCGCCGAAGATCATCGACTTGATATTGCCGGCCCGCTCGATCTCGAACTCGACCTGCGGCGTATAGGCCACCACACAGCCTGTATCGATGTGGATTTCCTCGCCGGCGGCGAGTTCCTTTTCGATCAGGGTTCCACCGGCATGGATGAAGCACCAGCCCGTGCCTTCCAGGCGCTGCATGATGAAGCCTTCGCCGCCGAACAGGCCGGTCATGATCCGCTTCTGCAGGGCAATGCCTACCGAAACGCCCTTGGCGGCAGCCAGGAAGCTGTCCTTCTGGCAGATCAGCTCGCCGCCCAGGTCGGGTAGATGCACGGGAATGATAGTACCGGGAAATGGGGCGGCAAAAGCCGTGTGGGCCTTGCCCTGTCCCTGGTGGGTAAACACCGTCATGAACAGGCTTTCACCGGTCAACAGGCGCTTGCCGGCGCCCGCGAGCGCCCCCCAGACACCCTGGTTTTTCTGGGAGCCATCACCGAAGACGGCGTCCATCGTCACGGAAGGGGACTTGTACATCATCGCGCCGGCTTCCGAGACGACGCTCTCGCCCGGATCCAGTTCGATCTCGACATACTGGATGTCTTCGCCGCCGATCTTGTAGTCGATCTCGTCTGCCTGACCCATGTGCGTCTCCCCGTGTTGAATGACGCAGGAAGACTAGCCACCGAGCTCGACCGGGCAAGCGATATTCCGTTCATGAGGGTCCCGGTTGGGAAATCAGATGGTCTGGACGTCGGTGCTTTCTGCCGCGTCACGGATCAGGTGGGCCAAATGCACAGGCACTTCACCGGCGGGCGTGCGGAAGCTGGCATTCTTGTCGAGGCAGGCAATATCATCCGGCAGGCCGCGACGATCCACGGCCACGGATCCAGAGAGGATGAGCACGGGCGTGTCGCCTGCACATTCCCGCGCCATGCTCAGCGTGTCGCCCGGATTGACGGAGTCGGGCAACCGCAGGTCGAGCAGGATGAGGTCATAGACCTTTTTTTGCAGACAACGCTTGGCGTCCTTGAGGGTTCGGGCCACTTCAAACGCGATGTCCAAATCTCCGGCTTCACACACGGCATGCTGGACCAGCATGGCGTCTGCAAAATCATCTTCAACGTGGAGCACATTCAGTGCCTGATTGGACATGGTTCCCTCCCACTGCGCACAGTCTAGACAGGTTGCCTTACCGAACTGTTTACATCCGTAAACAAATTCTATCAGTAGCCTTCCGGGACCGGCTGACCGTGCCTGAGTGCCGCCGCCATTACGGTGTTTCGCAACAGCATGGCAATCGTCATCGGGCCAATTCCGCCCGGAACCGGCGTGATCCAGCCGGCATGGCCGACAATTTCGTCGAAGGCGGCATCGCCGACCAGGCGGGTCCTGCCCGCACCGCGCTCGGGCGCATCAATGCGATTAATGCCGACATCCAGGACGCAAGCCCCCGGCTTGACCCAGTCACCCCTGACCATTTCCGGCCGACCGACGGCCGGAACAACAATGTCAGCGGTTCGGACCAGCGCGGGCAGATCCTTCGTTCGGGAATGGGCAATTGTCACCGTCGCGTTCTTCTCGAGAAAAAGGAGCGCAGCCGGCTTTCCGACCAGGATCGAGCGCCCGATCACGACGACCGACTTGCCGGAGAGATCCCCCAAGGCCCGCTCGGCCAGCAGGACGCAACCCGCCGGCGTGCAGGGCCGCAGACCCGGCTTGCCCAGGACCAGACGCCCGGCACTGGCCTCGGTCAGCCCGTCCACATCCTTGTCCGGGGCGATCCGGCCGATGACCGCGTTGGCGTCGATGTGATCGGGAAGCGGCATCTGCACCAGAATTCCATCCACCGCATCGTCTGCATTCAACGCCTCGACGATGGCAATCGCCTCGGCTTCCGTGACCCCGGCCGGTTTGCGGATCTCGATGGATTTCAGGCCAGCCGCCTCGGTGCGACGGACCTTGTTGCGGACATAGACATCACTGGCCGGGTCGTCGCCGATCAGCACAACCGCCAGACAGGGCGGACGGCCAATAGCCTTGGCCAGCTCAGCACCCACTTCACCGGCGCGGGCGTCGATCTCGGCGGCGACGGCCTTGCCATCGATCAGTTCAGCGCTCATCCGGTAGGGCCTCCAACAGCTCCGCCACAGACTGGAGGGCAGCCCCCTCGGCAGTGATGCGCACGGTTTTCAGACGGGATGTCGCGCCGCGTATCACATCCACATCGCGTTTGGGAATAGCCAGCTGCTTGGCCAGCAGCGCAACCAGCGCCGCATTGGCCCGCCCCTTTTCAGGAACAGCGCGGACACGGGCGGCCAGGTGCACGCTGCCGTCGGACGCCGCGCGCCAGGCTTCCAGCGCGTCCTTGGCCGCGTTGGGCGTGAGACGGATGTGAAGTCTGAGGCCCCGGCTGTCCCGGTCGAAGATCGGGATCAGACACCCATCGTCGAGATCAGGATGCGGCACAGGATGCGACGCAGGAACTCCAGGCCGATCAGCAGCACGATCGGCGACAGGTCAAGCCCGCCCAGGGTTGGCAGGACGCGCTGGATCGGTGCCAGCATCGGCCGCACCAGCCCGTCGGTGATGCGCAACACGGTCGAGACGAACTGGTTGTGGGCATTGATCACGTTGAACATGACCAACCAGCTGAGGACCACCCAGACCAGGACCACGATCTGGATCAGGTTCACGATTTGCGAAATCAGCCAGCAGATATCCAGGCCCATCTTCAACTCCTTGTGTCGTGTCCTCGCTTCTAGCCTGCCAAGCCCCGCATCGTCCAGAAGCGCATGCTTGACTGTGCAGCGAGACACTCGTATCTCCGCGTCCTCATGGTGACGGGGCCGTAGCTCAGTTGGGAGAGCGCGTCGTTCGCAATGACGAGGTCAGGGGTTCGATTCCCCTCGGCTCCACCATTTTCTCGATCTCACAGCAGTTCGCTGCGCTCACGCTTCCGATGGGGCGGCCTGACCGGCCGACGCGCGGTCGCGCTTGCGAACCCGATGGGTTCGAACTTGGTTCATCCGGCTCCCTTTGCCCTGCCGGGCATTTCATTCAATGAAAATCCCGGCTCTTCGGAATCACGCGCACATTCCGAGGATGCGCCCGGCCGCGCGGATCTCTCGGAACCGGGCGTTTGGCTTCGTCAGCGCGAGCGACGGCACCTTCCAGCATGTCGCGCTGGGCATCCTCTGACAGCAGGGAGAGGTCATCGGTCTTGTCGATGAGACTGTCGCAGACGATGTGAACCACCCCGTCGGCCTCCTGCACCCGACCGGTCACGGCGACCAGACGGGCCCCCATCACCACCGGGCGGAAGCGATCGAAGACTCGCGGCCAGATCACCAGATTGGCGATCCCGGTCTCATCCTCCAGGGTGATGAAGACGACGCCACTGGCGGTACCCGGACGCTGGCGTACCAGCACGACGCCACCCGTTTTCACCCAGCGGCCATTGCCGCGCGCATTGGCCTCGCGCGTCGTCACCAGACCCAGACGGGCATAGGGTTCGCGCAGGAAAGCCATCGGGTGGGATTTCAGGGACAGGCCCGTGGTCTGGTAGTCCTGCAGCACATGTTCCGACAGGGGCATGGCCGGCAGCCCGGCCTCGGCCTCATGGCCGAAGGCGTTGACATCGGCGCTGTCGAACAGGGGCAGGCCCTTGTCGCGCGCACCTCCACGGACCGCCCAGAGGGCCGCCCGCCGGTCCAGCCCCATGGAGCGGAAGGCGTCAGCGGCGGCGAGCTTTTCCATCATCCCCCGACCCAGCCCGGTACGGCGACGCAGGGCGCCGGGGTCGTCATATCCCGCGCCACGCTTCTGCATCAGCACCTCCGCCTCGTCCTGGCGCAGTCCGTCGATCATGCGAAAGCCCAGACGCACGGCGAAGTCCCCGTCTTCGCGCGGCTCCAGCGTGCAATCCCAGTCGGAACTGTTCACATCGACCTCGCGCACCTCGACACCGTGTTCGCGCGCATCCCGGACCAGCTGGGCGGGAGCATAGAAACCCATGGGCTGGGAATTGAGGATGGCGGCGGCAAAGACATCCGGGTGATGGCATTTCAGCCAGGAGGAGATGTAGACCAGAAGCGCAAAACTGGCAGCGTGGCTTTCCGGGAAACCGTATTCACCAAAACCCTTGATCTGGTTGAAACAGGCCGCCGCGAAGTCCGGTTCATAGCCGCGCATCACCATGCCGCCGACCATCTTGGCCTCGTAATTGGCAATCGTGCCCATCTTGCGGAAGGTCGCCATGGCCCGGCGCAGGCCATTGGCCTCGTCCGGCGTGAACTTGGCGGCATCAATGGCGATCTGCATGGCCTGTTCCTGGAACAGGGGCACGCCCAGCGTCCGCCCGAGGATTTTCGCCAGCTCGTCCGGCGGACCATGATCGGGATGCGGACTGGGAAAGCGGACCGGTTCCAGCCCCTTCCGGCGACGCAGATAGGGATGGACCATGTCGCCCTGGATCGGGCCAGGCCGGACGATCGCCACCTCGATGACCAGATCGTAGAAATTGCGCGGCCGCAGCCGCGGCAGCATCGTCATCTGGGCCCGGCTTTCCACCTGGAAGACCCCGACGCTGTCGGCCTTGCACAGCATGTCATAGACTGCCGGGTCGCCCTGCGGGATGGAAGCGAGACCCCAGCGCTCGCCCTTGTAGAGCGCCAGCATGTCGAAGGCCTTGCGGATGCAGCTGAGCATGCCCAGCGCCAGCACATCCACCTTCATGATCCCCAGCGCGTCGATATCGTCCTTGTCCCATTCGATGAAGGTGCGGTCGTCCATCGCCGCATTACCGATGGGCACGGTCTCGATCAGCGGGCCCTGGGTCAGCACGAAACCGCCGACATGCTGGGACAGGTGACGCGGAAAACCGATCAGCTCGCTGGCCAGCCGGATCGCCTGGCGGATCACCGGCTTGTCCGGGTCCAGCCCGGCCTCGCGGATATGCTCGCTGCTGACCTTGCGCCCCCAGCTGCCCCAGACCGTGCCGGCCATGGCGGTTGAAATATCCTCGGACAGGCCCAGCGCCTTGCACACCTCGCGCACCGCCGAGCGGGGGCGGTAGGAGATCACCGTCGCGGTCAGCGCAGCGCGATGACGGCCATAGCGGCGGTAGACATACTGGATCACCTCCTCGCGCCGCTCATGCTCGAAATCAACATCGATATCGGGCGGTTCGCGCCGTTCCCTGGAGAGGAAGCGGGCAAAGAGCAGCGAGGAGGAAGCCGGGTCGACACTGGTGATGCCGAGGCAGTAACAGACGGCCGAATTCGCCGCCGAACCGCGCCCCTGGCACAGAATGCCCTGGTGTCGGGCCCAGGCGACGATGTCGTTAACCGTGAGAAAGTAGGCCGGATAATCCAGCTCCTCGATCAGGGCGAGTTCGGTACGGATCATCTGCGCGACCCGGGGCGGGATACCGTCGGGATAGCGCCGCCGGGCCCCGGCCCAGCTCAGCTCGACCAGATGCTGCTGCGGCGTCCGGCCCGGCGGAACCGGCTCGTCGGGATAGACATAGGAGAGCTCGTCCAGGGAGAAGTGACAGCGCGACACGACCTCTCGCGTGCGGGCGAGCGCAGCTTCATGGCCCTTGAACAGGCGCGCCATCTCAGCCGGTGGCTTGAGGTGGCGTTCGGCATTGGCGTCCAGCCGAAAGCCGGCGTTGTCCACATTGCAGCCCTCGCGGATACAGGTCAGCACGTCCTGCAAAGGGCGCCGGGCCGGCGTGTGATAGAGCGCATCCTGGGCCGCCACCAGCGGCACGCCGGTCCGCTCCGACAGGGCGGCCAGAGCCCCCAGGCGCGACCGGTCATTCCCGCTCATGCGATGAATGACCGCCAAATAGAGTCGGTCTTCCCAATGCGCCCGCAGACGCAGGAGAAGCGGTTCGAAGTCCGGATCAGCTTCGGCTGGCGGGATGACGATGAAGATCTGCCCCTCGGCGTGATCGAGAATGTCGGCCAGGGTGATGTGGCACTCGCCCTTGGGCACATCGCCCATCTTACCTTTGGACAGGAGGGTGGAGAGGCGGCCATAGGCCGCCCGGTCAGTGGGATAGCAGACCAGGTCCGGCCCGTCGGTGGGGCACAGACGGGCGCCGACCAGAAGTTTCAGCCCGTGCTCGCGCGCCGCCAGATGCGCCCGCACCACACCGGCCAGCGTGTTGATGTCGCAAATCCCTAACGCATGAAGGCCCAGCTCCTTTGCCGCCAGAACCATTTCCTCGGCGTGGGAGGCCCCACGCAGGAAGGAGAAATTACTCAGCGCGACCAGTTCGGCATAGGCGGATGGCAGGCTCATGCGAACAGCCCGTGCACATACCAGGCGGGCGGGCCGCCCCGGCCATCACCATAAAGACCTTCGCGGAAGATCCAGTAGCGGCGGCCCTCCATGTCCTCGACCCGGTAATAGTCCCGCGCCCGGGCAGGCCGCGGTGGCGGACGCCACCATTCCGGCGCGATCCGTTCCGGCCCGTCGGCCCGTCGCACCCGGTGGACGATCCGGCGCCAGACAAAGCGCATGGGCGGGCCATCGGGGATTTCGGCAATCACCTCGAGGTCTTCCGGCCGGTCAAACAGGCGGATCGGACGAGGCGCCTGGCCGGGCGGAGCTGCGCCATGCCAGTCCGGCAGCTCGCCATCATAGACGCACAGCGTCTCGGCCCGTTCAGGCAGATGGCTGGAAACCGGCTTGAGGATGCGCACCACCCGGTCGCCCAGCCGGGCGGTAATGCGATCGGCCAGCACCGAGATGGCCGTCAGGTCCGGCGCATCGCCCTCAAAATCCGCACCAAAACCGCGCGCCATGGCCGTGACCGGACCGGTTCGGGCCGCTTCCAGTTCCAGCAGTTCGATGCCAAAGCCGGGATCGATCCGGTCCAGACGGTCACGAAACAGGCGCAGCACATGGGCCGGGTCGCGTACGGGCTGGGCCGCGGCCACATTGAGCTGGACCACACTCTGATCCACACGGAAGGCCGCCAGCCGGAAGGCCCGGGCCCCCTCACCATGCTGGTCCAGACGCTCGCACAGGGCCGGCGCCAGGCGCTCCAGACCGGCCCGGACGCCATCCAGATGCAGCAAGGGCTCCAGGCAGGGCAGCCGCACAGCATGGTCCGGCACCGGCCGGATCGGGTCCAGCGGCTCCGGCCGCCAGCCCAGCGCCTGGTCCAGCCGCACCAGGACCGCCTCGGCCACCTGCCGGGAATTGAAGCGACGGGCCAGCGCCTTGCGGTCGATGTCGTAGAGCTGGCCGATCCGGGTCAGACCGAAGCGGCGCAGCAGCGTCAGGGTCTCTTCGCTCAGCCGCAGGCCGGCCATGGCCAGCCCCGCCAGCCCGTCCCGCAGGCCGCTTTCGTCCAGACAAGTCCGGTCCGCCCCTTCATGCGCCAAGGCCCAGGCCGCACCGGGCGTCGGGGCCAGACCCAGCCGAGTCGTCAGCCCGCCAGACGCCAAGCTCTGCGCGATATCCGCCAACATGGCGCCTTCGCCGCCAAACAGGTGGGCCGCGCCGGTCACATCGACCAGAACACTGCCCTCCCCGCACAGCGCCAGGCTGGGCGACCAGCGCTCCATCCACAGGGCCAGCGCCTGCAGTGCCCGCGCATCGGCAGACCGGTCAACCGGTTCCGCCTGCAGGTCCGGCACTCGGGCCCGGGCGTCGGCAAAGCGCAGCCCCGGCTCGACGCCCTGCGCCCGCGCGGCTGCGTTGGCGGCAATGACGCGCAGCCCGGTCTGGCCGCTTTCGGTCAGGGCGAAGGGCGGCGCGGACTTATCCTGTGCATCGCCAGCCGGCCGCACCGGCAAAGGCCGAGCCGAGCCGGCGCGGCTGCGGTTGAGGCGTTCCAACGACCAGTCCGGAAACCAGACGCAGACATGGCGTCTCATCGTGAAGCTCCAGATCGAAAACCCGTCCCGCCTCGCCCGGCCGCAGGCGGGATTTCTCCAGTACTGCACGCCAGGCCGGTCGCCCCGGAGCGCGCAGATCAAAAGCATCGGGCACGGAAGGTCGGGCCGAAACCCGCCAGCGCCCATGTGCGGCCGTCGCCCCCGACCGCGTGTGAGGAAACATCAGAACCAGGGGCACGCCGCTCTCCTGACTGGCCAGGACCAGACGCCGTGCCGCGGTGAAATCCATGTCATCCAGCTCGGCCACCACGGCGGCCAGCGCCTTGTCGCGCGCGCCCTCCTCGACCGCCCGCAGCACGTCCATCCGGTCGCGCGCATCGACCAGCAGCACACGCCCCGGGTCCAGGCCGGCCGAAGCCAGACCCCGTCCGGAAATCCGCCCGTGCTCATACCCCAGCGTCCGCTGACGTACCCACAGGCCTACACCCGAACGAGCCGCATCGCGCACCGCTGCCAGCGCCAGACCTGTCAGGGCCGGGAAATCCCCGAACCCCGCCTCGACCAGCTCATGCAGGCCGGACTGCCCCAGCCCGAACGGGAAAGGCGGAGGGGCGGCCTCGGGGACTGCCTGAAGTTCGGGTTTGCGGAACATAGTTCTGTTTTTGTTCCACGACCCGAAAGAGTCAAGCGGAGTCCGGATGCACCGTCCGAACAGGCTCGCAAGTACATGATTTTCTGGGAATCAAATTTTATTCAGGCCGAAACCGCCATACCCCCGGCCAGCCGAAGAAGGGTCTCGACTAACCGCCGGCGGTCGGCCTCCAGGGCCGGCTTCGCGGTAGCACCCACGACATTGGAAAAGCGGCGGGCCTGTTCCACAGCATCAGCGCGCTGGGACAGAACCAGGACCGGAATATCCCGCAGCGCCGCCCGATGCGACATCTGTTCCAACAGCCAGACGCCATCCTGGCCCGGCGTCACCATGTCCAAAAGAATGCAGACAGGCAGCCCGTCACACCGGTTGAGAGCCCGCCGGCGCAGGAAGTCCCAGGCCGTCTCGGCGGACGCAACGCGTTCAAGGCGCAAGGCCATGCCATACCGCCGGACAGCCTCATCGACCAGGCCGGCATCGGCATCATCATCCTCGACCAGAAGGACACGCTTCATGAAACAATCTCTGATTGCTTTTTGGCTGCATAACCAGTGTGCCATGCCACTCGCCACGAATCCAGAACGGTTTTAATTTGGAACCAACGAATCACAGCACACGATGCTGATGAATGGCCATCCGAGGGGGTCGGGTGAACTGGGCTGAAGAACTCCGCGCCATGCGCGCCAGAGCCGGACTGACGCAAAGCGGGATGGCTGACCTGCTCGGCATCAGCCAACCGCACATTTCCCGCATTGAGGCCGGTGAGGCCCAACCACATACGGACCTGATCGACCGCATCAAGGTTTTCAGGGACGCACCGCAAAGCCGTGGGGTTCTGGCTGGAATTCTCGCCACGGTACGGCGCAGTCCGCACGTGACCTGTGTCCTGGGAGCCAGCGAATCCGGGCTGGTCTACGTCGCCGTCAGTGCCGGCTTCAAGGCGCACCCACAATTCCAGAACGACGCCGAGGGACAGCCCATCCGTCCGGATGTCAGCCCGGGCGGTAGCGAGCGTATCGAACGCCTGGCCGAAACCGGCATCCTGGAAGGCAGGGTGGACGCCGTGGAAACGCTTTGGATCACCCGTCAGGGGCAGGCGGAGTACTGCTGGAGAAGCATGCACACACCGATCCGGACTGATAACGGCATCCGGCACATCTACTGCGCCCTGAACCCGATTAGCCGCCAGGAACATGATCGACTGGATGCCGCCTGGAACGGCTTGCGCATCATCTCACTGACCGACGCAAAAACCTGAACAGGAACGCTTCCTTTACCGGGATCGGGTAGAAGCAGCGTCATGACACGTCTGTTCGCCCTTCTCACCTGCACCGCACTGGCGGGCGCCCTGACCGCTACCAGCCCCGCTCTGGCTGGTGGAGGAGGAGGCGGTGGTGGCGGCGGCGGCGAAGCCTCGAGCAGTGATGAAGGGCGCCATCGCACCCTGACCAATTCACAGTCCTACGTGCCGATCAACCCGCTGACGGCCACGGTGCAGTCCAATCATCGCGCTCGGGGGCTACTGCAGATCGAAGCCGGGCTTGAAATTCCGGACGCGCGTCTGCGGCGCCGGGCCGAACAATACATGCCGCGCCTGCGCAATGCCTGGGTCACGGCGCTGAGCGTCTATACCGGCATGAACTATCGCTTCGGCGACATTCCCGATGCCGACCGCATCGCCGCCATGCTGCAGGAAGCCACCGACATCACCCTGGGTGAAGAAGGCGCGGAAATCCTGATCGGGATGATCATCATCCACGCCGACTGAGCCGGCCTCAGCCCGCCAGCGCATCCATGAAGGATGCCAGTTCGACATCCTTCTCCGTCACGCCATCCGCGTCATGCGTCGCCAGGGTCACGTCGACCGTGTTGTAGACATTGAACCATTCGGGGTGATGGTCCATCTGCTCGGCCTTCAGCGCCACCTGGCTCATGAAACCCCAGGCGGCCTTGAAATCGGCCAGTTTGTAGACCTTGCGGATGGCGTCCCGGCCTTCGACCGCCGACCAACCGCTCAATCGGGCCAACGCCGCTTCCGCTCCGATCCGCTGCATGAGCGCTACTCCGCCGCCGGCAGGGCCATCGGCTCGATGCCCAGCGTCTTGAACAGGTCGAAGTCCTCGTGCTGTTCCGGATTCGGGGTCGTGAGGAGCTCCTCGCCAACGAAGATCGAATTGGCGCCAGCCAGGAAGCACAGCGCCTGCAATTCCTTTGACATGCCCTCGCGCCCCGCCGAGAGCCGGACCATGGATTTCGGCATCAGGATGCGGGCCGTCGCGATGGTGCGAACGAAATCAATGCCGTCCAGCGCCTCGCTGTCGCCCAGCGGCGTGCCTTTCACACCGACCAGATGGTTGATCGGTACGCTTTCAGGATGCGGGTCCATCGACGCCAGCTCGGTCAGGAGACCGATCCGGGCCGCCTCGTCTTCACCCATGCCCACAATGCCGCCGGTGCAGACATGAATGCCGGCACCACGAACGCGGGACAACGTGTCCAGGCGGTCCTGATAGGTCCGTGTGGAGATCACACGGCCGTAATCTTCCGGCGCGGTATCCAGATTGTGATTGTAATAGTCCAGTCCGGCCTCGCGCAGACGCTCGGCTTGGCCGTCCGACAGCATGCCCAGCGTGACGCAGGTCTCCATGCCCATCGCTTTAACGCCGGAGATCATGTCACAGATCTTGTCCTCGTCGCGCGGCTTGAGCTCGCGCCAGGCGGCGCCCATGCAGAAACGGGTCGCCCCGCCATCGCGCGCCTTCTTCGCGGCCTCCAGAACCTCATCCAGAGGCATCAGCTTAGACGCTTTCAGGCCGGTATCGAAATGGGCGGACTGGTTGCAATAGCCGCAATCCTCGGCACAGCCGCCGGTCTTGATCGACAGCAGCTGGCTGGTCTGCACCTGATTGGCCGGATGGCCTTTTCTGTGCACGGACTGCGCCGCAAAGATGAGATCGTTAAACGGTGCCCGGTATATCTCACCGGCCTGTTCGCGGGTCCAATCGGTGCGCACTTGTGCCAGAAGGTCGATATCGCTGAGTATTGCGGTCATGAAAGGTCCGTCCGGATAGATGTCACGGGAAACTAGAAACACCGGCGCGCCGCGTCCAGACATGACACTGCGTTGGGGCAGCCGGATTCTGTTCCTCACGGCCCTGATTGTCATCACCGACCTGGCTCTGCAACCCGCAACCGGAGTTCCTGCTTCGCTGCTGGGGTCGGACAAGCTGGAACACATGGCCGCCTTTGCAGCGCTAACCGTGCTGAGTGCGATGGCCTGGCCCAGCCTGCCACGCTTGCTGACCCTGCCGCTCCTGCTGCTCTATGGCATCGCCATCGAGATTGCCCAGAACCAGTTGGGCAATGGCCGTGTCGCTTCCATCGGCGACATCATCGCCGATGCCGCCGGCATTGCTCTTGCGACTGGCCTGGTCGTTCTGGCGCGTCGGCTTTCGCGCGTCGGCAGTTAGACCAGGATCATTCGGCTTCAGTCGGCTTGCCCGACTCGCTCTGTTCGATCCTGTCGAAATAGGCCCGCGTCATCTTGAAGATGATCGGCGAGAGCACCAACAGCGCGATCAGGTTCGGCGCGGCCATCAGACCGGTCAGCGTGTCCGTGGTCAGCCAGACCGTGTTCATCAGTGCGGTGACGTTGTCACCGGCATAGAGCAGGCCGGTCACCAGCAGAATCACGGAGATGTAGACCAGGCGGAAGGGCAGGATCACCTTTTCCCCGAACAGGTATTCTGCACAGCGTTCGCCGTAATAGGACCAGCCCAGAATCGTGGTGAAGGCGAAGAGGGCCAGCGCAAGGGTCACGAAATGATCACCGAAACCGGGCAAGGCATCGGCGAAGGCCGCGGTGGTGATGCGGGCGCCGGTATCGCAAACCTCGGGTGTCACACCGCTCTGGGCGATGAGAAAGGCGCTGCATTCCTGGGGAATGACGCCGGAGGTCAGGATGGCCAGTCCGGTGATGGTACAGACCATGATCGTGTCGATGAAGGTGCCCAGCATGGCGATCACGCCCTGGTCGACAGGGTCATTGTTCTGAGCGGCCGCGTGGGCGATGGGCGCAGAGCCCTGTCCGGCCTCGTTGGAGAAGATGCCACGGGCGACACCGCGCTGCATGGCCAGCATCAACATGGCGCCCGTGAAGCCACCGGCAGCGGCATCAAACCCGAACGCATTGGCAAAAATCCGGACGAAGGCATCAGGCACGGCCGTAAAGTTGATAAGAACAACCAGTAGCCCCAGCGCAATATAGCTGAGCGCCATCGCAGGAACGACCTTCTCCGCGACGTTCGCGATACGCTTGATCCCGCCCAGGATGACCAGACCGGCCAAGAGGGCGATGACGCCGCCGCTGACGTAGTAGTCGACACCATAGGTCTCGTGCACGGTACGCACGACCTCGGCGGTCTGGATCGCATTGCCGGTGCCGAAACCGGCCATCATGCCGAAGAAGGCGAACAGGCCGCCGAGCCAGACCCAGCGCGGGCCCAGGCCGTTCTTGATATAATACATCGGCCCGCCCACCCGGCGTCCGTCGGCATCAACCTCGCGGTATTTGACGGCCAGCACACCTTCGGAGAATTTCGTGGCCATACCGACCAGGGCCGTCATCCACATCCAGAACAGGGCGCCGGGCCCGCCGATTGCGATGGCGACGGCCACGCCGGCGATATTGCCGGTGCCGATGGTGGAGGAGAGCGCGGTCATCAGGGCCTGGAAGGGCGTGACATCGCCTTCGCCTTCCGATTTGCGGCCCTTGAGCAATTTGCCGAAGGCAAAGCCGATCTTGCGCAATGGCATGAAGCGCAAGCCGACGGTCAGATAAAGGCCCGTGCCCAGAAGCAGGAGCAGCATCGGCGCGCCCCAGACCACGCCATTCACCGTGCCGATGGCCTCGGACACGATTTCCCCGATCGGTTGGCTCGTAGCACGCATACTCATTTCCCTGACAGCCTCGGGGCGCAACATATGTGGCAGGGTTGGCGAGTCAAAGCCTGGCTGCCGTTGGCACGCAGCACCGCGTGCGCCAGTCAGCGCGTAATCCCGGCCGAAAACCAAAAAGGCCCCGCCGAAGCGGAGCCTTTTCAGTCAGTAAGCCTGAGGGGACGGATCAGTCCGCCTTCGGGCCCTCTTCGTTGTCGGCAGGAGCCCCCGCGGCCGCTTCGGTCGCCGGAGCCTCGGTGCCCCAGCTGTCACCGGCCCAGTTGGGCGGCAGTTCGCCGGTCTTGTCGAAGCGCTTGGTCATCGCAACCACAACACCGGACAGCAGGATCAGGGCGATCACGTTCGGGATCAGCATCACCGAGTTGGCGATATCCCCAAAGCGCCACAGACCGTCGACATTGACGATCAGCGTGCCGGCAAAGGCCACCAGAACCCAGGCGTAGCGGAAGGGCTTGGCGACCCAGTCACCGGCCACATAGGTGATGCACTGCTCGGCATAGTAGGACCAGCCGATGATCGTGGTGAAGGCAAACAGCGCCTGCGCCGCGAGGATCACCCAGGCACCGGCAAACATGCCCTCGGCATAGGCCGCCGTGGTGATCGCCGAGGCTTCCAGATCTTCCGACATCCAGGCGTAGGGCACGGTGCCGTCGCCGCTGGCGAAATTGCCCTCGACCACGAGGATGACCAGCGCCGTCATGGTGCAGATCACCATGGTGTCAATGAACACGCCGAGCATGGCGATCTCGCCCTGCTTGACGGGGTTCTTGGTCTGCGCTGCTGCGTGCGCGATCGGGGCAGAACCCTGACCGGCCTCGTTCGAAAACAGACCCCGCGCCACACCGGCCCGGATCGCCGCCAGCACACCATAGCCAGCGAGACCGCCGACGGCCTGCTCAAGACCGAATGCGTGAGAGAAGATGGTCCCGAAAGCACCGGGGACATGGTCGATATGGGTGACCAGGACAAACAGGGCCGCCAGCACATAGGCCAGCGCCATGAAGGGAATGATCTTGCCGGCAATGTTGCCGATGGACTTGATGCCCCCGATGATCACCAGGAAGACCAGCGCCGACAGGACGATACCGACCGCCCAGTTAGGAATGGCCAGTCCGAGCGAGGTCCCCGCTTCAACGGCACTCTGCGTCACGGAATTGGCCTGGATCATGCCGCCGGTGGCAATCGCCGAGAAAACGGTGCCCAGGCAGAACAGGATGGCCAGCCAGCCCCAGCCTTTGCCCAGACCATTCTTGATCGAATACATCGGACCGCCGTGGAAACGACCGTCAGCATGTTTCTCACGGAAGCGAACAGCGAGGCTCGATTCGGCGTAGGCCGCAGCCATGCCGAAGATCGCCGTGACCCACATCCAGAAGATAGCACCGGGCCCACCCAGGGTTATGGCCGTGGCCACGCCGGCAAGATTACCCGTGCCGACCTGGCCGGACAGGGCCGTCGAGAGCGCCTGCCAGGGCGTGATTTCGCCCTCACCGCTCCCCTTGCGGCCGCCCCAGAGCTCGCCGAAAGCCGGGAACAGGCGACGCAGCGGGCGAAAGCCCAGCCGCAGCATGAAGTACAGGCCGGTGCCCAACAGCATATAGGTGATCGGGCCGGACATCGGGACGATCTGGGTCCCGTTCCAGTGGCCGCCCCAGAGAAAGTCGCTGATCGTGAAGATCAGATTGAATACAGCGTCCATAATTCTCCCCACGCGCTGTTGTCAGGCGCGCAGCCTAGGCGACGCGGCCATCAGCTCAAAGAGCTTTATGTCGCCGATGACACGGACGTGTTTCCTGTCCGCATCCTGTCGGGCGACTGACCGGAAGTTCACTTGCTTGATCTCCTCGCGCTTGGCCATGTTGCGCAAGAACAGGAGAGGGTCACATGAAACACACAATGACGATGTTGCTCGCAGGAATTGGGTCAACGCTGGTCGCATCCGCCGCGCTGGCCCAAACCGCCATGAACACGGAGGAGCGCGCCGAATCCGTTCGGGCATTGGCGTCGATTGTGCGCGATGAGTTCTTCGACGAGGCCCGCGCCCATGCGCTGGCCGATGCCCTTGAAACCGATCTTGCTCAGGGCGCCTATGACGACATCGCGGACGCCGAAGGGCTGGCAGCACGCATTTCCGAACAACTGCACGAGGCTGACCGTCATTTCGGCGTCCAGTTTGTAGGACCGGAAACCGCGGCACAGATGATCGCCCGCCGGTCACAGATGGAAGAAAGCGGGCCTGCCCAAAGACCCGAAGACCCCTGGGGCCCGCTGCGCCGGGCCAATTTCGGGTTTTCCAGCGTCGAAATCCTGCCCGGCAATATCGGCTATATCGATCTGCGCCAGTTCGCGCCGATCACCCCGGCCGTGGACACGGCGCGAGCCGCGCTTGATTTTGTCGCCAACACCGACGCGGTGATCTTCGATCTGCGCCAGAATGGCGGCGGGGCGCCATCCATGGTGCAGTTCCTGATCAGCCACTTTTTGGACCCGGAAGAGCCGGTGGTGATCAACACATTCGTCTCGCGCGACCTGGATTATCCCGATCAGCTGTGGGCGCTGGCCAGCCACCCGTCCGGCTTCCGTCCCGACACCCCTCTCTACATCCTGACCAGCGGCCGGACCGGCTCGGCCGGCGAAGCCTTTCCCTATCACCTCAAGGCCATGGAACGCGCGACCATCATCGGTGAGACGACCTATGGTGCCGGCAATCCCGGTGACACCTTTTTCACGCCGCAAGGCTTCAGCATTTTCGTGTCGACCGGTTCAGCCCGCAATCCCATCACCCTGTCCAACTGGGAAGGCACCGGCGTCGAGCCCCACATCGCAGTACCGGCTGAACAGGCACTGGATCGAGCCCTCGCCGAAGGCTACGGCATGCTGATCGCGCAGACCGAGGATCCGGTGCGCCGACGCGGACTGGAATGGGCAGCGGAAAGCCTGGAGGCCCGCCTGTCACCGCGGGATATACGTCCGTCGCAATTGTCAGCCTATACCGGCCAGTACGGCATTCGGACGATCTCTGTCGAAGCAGGGCAACTCCACTACGCCCGCGATGATGGAACCTCCCAGCCCCTGATCGCGCTGGGCGATCACCGGTTCGCATTCACTGACACGTCCGATATCCGGGTGGTCTTCGACATGAACGGGCGCAATGCCGTCGCGATGGAGTTCCACATGGCGGACGGTCGAGCGCGCCGTTATCCGCGCGGCGAATGATCAGGGCGCATCGGCCTGGACGGTGACTTCAAGGGAAAACACGCCCCACACCCAGTCATCGTCCGGCATGCCCAAGAGCGCCGGGTCCGTTTGTCGGGGCCAGACCAGCATGGCAGGCCCAAATCCACCGACCGGAAGGGGGCGCCCCTCGAGCTCCAGGGCCAGGATGACGTCGTGCCGGTCCAGTTGATCGATGGTCAGGGTCCGCTGATAGCCGTCCAGCGCAGTGACCACGACCGCGTCACCCGCCGGGCCAGCCAGGGCCAGAACGTCTCGAAGGAGCGGACCAGAGAAACGTCGGATCAGGCCACCGGATGGATAGTCGGTCTCGACTTCGTACTGAGGCAGCGCCAAGAGCGTTGCGTAGTCGAGACCGAGCGCGGCCTGAAAAGTCATTCCGTAAAGATTGAAAAGGGGCTCGGTGGCGGGATCGACACCCGCTCGGTCATGCCGTTCGATCTCGCCATGGATCGTCACCAGATCCGGTTGAGTGTCGTCCGGGGATCCGGCCGGCGAGCAAGCCGCCACCGCCATGGCGCACAGTCCGGCCATCCAGGCTGCAAGTTTCATGTCGGGTGCTCCCTGCTCAGACCCCCGGGCCAACCCCGTCAGGTGAATGTGCCGGCCAGCGTGATCACGCGCCCGCCCGTGCCAATCTTGAAACGGGCAATCCCGGCACCGGAGACCGTGTTCACGCCGCCCAGATCAAGCTGAGCGATACGCCGCGCCTTCAACTGTTCGATGGCCTGCCAGAGCAGGAGATTGTGGGCGCCGGACTTGCGCCCCGCCTCATCAGCCCAGCCCATCTGGTAGGTCGCGGCGCGGCCGTGAACCAGAAACAGCATGGCGCCCACCTTGGAGCGGCCTTTGTCCGCGCGCAGGATCAGAAGGCTGTTCCGGTCGCCCTTGGCCTCGGCAAAGGCGGGCACCAGTGCCGCCGGCGTGGCCCGGTAGCCGCGGGCAGTGCGCTGCCCTTCCTCGGTGTCCAGCAGCCAGCGGTACTGGGCCAGCTTCGTACCGTTGAGCTGGACCTTCAGCTCCGACTTTTCCGCCGCGTTAAGCCGATTGCGCCATTTACCGTCCAGACCGGCCCGCAAGGCCTCCAGGTCGGCGTCCAGATCCAGCATGACCGTGGAATATCCGGTCATGACGCGATTCAGGCGCGACACCCCCTCCCGCGTTTCCTCGTCCGGTGTAACCAGCGTCACCCGCGGCCAGCCCAGGCCCAACCCCGATTTCAGCGCGCGGTAGGCGGCCTGCCGTGTGGCAGCATCAACCGGTTCGAGCCAGACCGGCCCGCGCGTGGCCAGGGCCAGCTGCACCATCCCGCCAATCCGGCGCGTTGTGAGCTGAACCAGGCCGATCAGCGTGCTGTCAGCCAGTATCCCGGCACGAATGACCCGCGCGCCCAGGGATGTCAGCGCTTCGCCATAGGCCCAGTCCTGCTGCAATGCGGCTGGATACTGCATCAGCGCCGCATCCCATACCGGCCTCGGAATATTCAGGTCGAGTTTCATGCCGCGAAGGGTTAGGTGTGTGGGGCACGCCTGTCGAGATGCCCAGCCGGAGAAAATCGTGTTTTCGAAAAAGCCGCAAGACGTCATGGGTTACCGCATTGCCGAGCCACGGCCCACCCTGAAAGCTGTCTGGCTGGTCGTGCTCTATGTCGGACTTCCCCTGCTGCTCTTCACCGGACTGTTGGATCTGGCGATGCAGATCTTCTTCGGGGTTTGCACCGGATTGTGGTACCTGAGCTGACACCAGAAAACGGTGGCTCATTTTCTATGAGCCGCGGATTTTTGACCCGATTTTGCGACTTCAATCGCAGACTCTTCGCGATATTCTCACCTGGTTCTTTCAAAAAACCGGGGACGCTTTGTCGCCCGCGCCTCTCGATTAAAAATCAAATATATACTGAAAAAACAGCAGCTTAACGCGCAGAACGACAGTGGCGCGCTCGCTAGTTTTTGTCCTTTAAACGCACAACTTGATCTATTTTGCGTGCAGTTTCAGAGTCCGTTAGGTCTGTCAAGGTATATTTCACAGTGCGCCCCTAGATCAGGCCCGCGATCAGAACGAGACAGGCCGGGATGCGCGTGCGTGGAAGCGATGAGTGGGGAGCCAAGAAATGGCGACGATCAACACGAACCCGGGCGCCATGATGGCGCTTCAGACCTTGAAACAGACACAGGCCGACTTGCAGACCGTGCAGGGCCGCATCAATACCGGCCTCGCCGTGGCCTCGGCCAAGGACAATGGCGGCGTCTTCGCCATCGCCCAGAAAATGCGCGCCGATGTGCGCAGCTATACTGCCGTTTCCGGTTCGCTGGATCTGGCCACGTCAACCGCGGACGTCGCCCTGGCCGGGGGTGAGGCGATCTCCGATCTTCTCGTCGAGATGAAGGAAAAGGCACTCGCCGCATCGGACACCTCGCTGGATGCCGGTTCGCGCAATGCGCTGAACGAGGACTTCAAGTCTCTGCGCGACCAGGTCTCCAAGATCATCGAGACCGCTGAATTCAATGGCACCAATCTGATCAACGGGTCGGTCACCTCGATCACGGCTCTGGCCAATGCAGACGGAACGTCGAGCATCACCATCGCTGACGAGGACCTGACGCTGGGCGGTGCCATCCTGACCGTGTCGGCCACAGCCTCCTTTGCTTCGGCCGGAGACGCCTCAAGCGTAACCGCGACGATCGAGGCCTCGCTGGACAATCTCAACGCCTCGCTGGCCCGCCTGGGCACAGCGTCCAAGGCGCTGGGCGTACACAAGGGCTTCATCGGCAAGCTGTCCGACGCGCTGGAAGTGGGGGTCGGCAATCTTGTCGATGCCGATCTGGCCAAGGAAAGCGCCCGCCTGCAATCGCTGCAGGTCAAGCAACAGCTGGGCATCCAGGCGCTGTCGATCGCCAATGCCGGGCCGGCAACGATCCTGGGCTATTTCCTCTAGCCCGGATCAAACTGACAACATGTTTTGTGCTGCTGATTGAGGCACTCACTGGGGCGGCTCCGGCCGCCCCTCTTTTTGGGCCGTCAGCTGACACGTGGCGGATGGCCGGGGTCTCGAGAAGAGAGCGGCGCTCTTCGCGGCACTCGGCTCAACCCCCATAGCCCTGCACGCGCTCCATGTGAGCATAGACCTGACACCGAATGCCGTGGCAGGCGCGGTTTGAGTGGAGCGGGTACAAAGGAAAGAAATGGCGCACCCAAGAGGATTCGAACCTCTGACCTCTGCCTTCGGAGGGCAGCGCTCTATCCAGCTGAGCTATGGGTGCCAGGAAGGCGCACCCTTACCTGATGACGCGGGGCGGCGCAACGCGGTTGCACCGCCCTTGCGGCAGTTGCGGGATCAAGCCGGATTCCGACCGAGCACACGGCGCACCCCGATCAGCACGAAGCCGGTAAGGATGACGCTGACGCTGGCCCAGGGCGCCAGATCGACGGGCAAGACGAGCCAGAGCAGGCTGCTCAGCAATCCGGCCAGGACCATGACCAGGGCGAAAAAGCGCCTGTGGCGGCCAGGGCAACAAGAATGATGAAGGCGGCAAAACCGACGGCAAAACAGACGCTGCGGGTGATCATGAGGGGTCTCCTTTCGGGGCGGACGCCGCGAGGCCGAAGACGCTGGCAAAACCCAGCAGCGCCTCCTCGAGGGCCGATACATTGAGGTGGTAGATCAGCGACTTGCCTTGGCGCTCGACACTGACCAGGCCGGCTTCGCGCAACACCGAGAAATGGGCTGACATGGTCGGCTTGGACACGGGGAAGGCCTCCGCCAGCTCGCCGGCCGTCTTGGGGCCGGACTTCAGCTTCTGCAGGACTTGCCGCCGCGTCGGGTCGGCCAGGGCTTTGAAGACATCGCTCATGATTTGATATTTAGCTATTTGTCTAATTGATGTCAAGAAACAAGGCCCGTCTGGTTCAGACGGGCCCGGCTTATGCGGATCCGGCGTGCTTCGGGCCGAGCCCGTCCGGCTCAGGCGAGGCTGCCATCCTCCATGCCGTCGGCGTCGTCCATGTCGCCGGAGGAACGGCGGCCGCCCAGATCGTCGCCGGTCTCGTCGTCGCGGCGACGGCGGCCACCGCGCTGGTGTTCGGCATAGCCGGTGAGGCCGACACCCCAGTCCCGGTCATACCCATCCACGCCGCGATTGCGGAACCGCATCTTCGGACCCGGGCGCATGATCCAGGCGTGAACCCAGAGCGCGGCCATGGCGGAGACAAGGATCAGGCCGAAGGCAAAGCCGGCCCCGATCTCGCCCTGCGGCTGCATGAAAATCCCGAAGAACCAGGCCAGGAACACGAACAAGGGCACCGACACCAGGATGGCGAAGAATTTACGGACATGGCGTGAGCGCATGATGGCCTCCCTGGTTGTGGTGACGACGGTTTGGTCGATTTCGTGTGGCCCTCCTTTGGCCACCCCCAGATTGCGCGCCAATCATGCCCGAACAAAGGCAGGATTGACGGGATCAGCCCGGCACCCTTCCCGCTTCAGAAAGCGCTCAGGCCGGTTCACGATTATAGGTCAGTGCGAGGAAAACATCCTCCAGATCGGCTTCCTCGGTGCGCAGGTCCTCGATCCGGTTTCCGGACGCCTTGAACTTCTCGATCATGTCCGCCACCGATTGCTGGCCATAGCGGTAGGTGATGGCCAGGGCCCCGTCCTTGCGGATCTCCGCGTCGAAGCCGGCCAGCTCTGCCGGCACGGCGCTGAGCGCCTCGGCCGGCTCGATCACCAGCGTCTTGGAATCGACCCGCTTGAGCAAGGTGTCCTTGGGCTCGCAGGCGATCACCTCACCCTGATCGACAATGGCGATCTCGTCGCACAGCTCCTGGGCCTCTTCCAGATAGTGCGTGGTCAGAACGATGGTGGTGCCACGGGCGTGCAGCTCGCGCACATAGGCCCAGAGCTGGCGGCGCAGCTCGATATCGACGCCGGCGGTGGGCTCGTCCAGCACCAGGACGGGGGGCGTGTGGACCATGGCCTTGGCGACCAGCAGGCGCCGCTTCATGCCGCCGGACAATTGCCGCACATAGGCATCGCGCTTGTCGCTGAGCCCGACCGCCTCGAGCAGTTCATCGGTGCGCCGTTCCGCCTTGGGCACGCCGTAGAAACCGGCCATCAGCTCCAGCGTCTCATGGGGCGTGAAGAAGACGTCCATGTTGATTTCCTGCGGCACCACGCCGATCGCGGCGCGGGCCGCGCGGCTGTCCTGGTCGATATCGATGCCCCAGGTGCGGGCGGTGCCACCGGACTTGTTCACCAGGCCGGCAAAGATGTTGATGAAGGTCGACTTGCCGGCGCCATTGGGGCCCAGGAGCCCGAAAATCGAACCCCGCGGCACCCGCAGGTCGACGCCCTTCAGCGCTTCCTTGGGCGGGGCCGACCCGGAACCGGCATAGGTTTTCCTCAAACCGACGGCTTCAAGAGCGTATTCGGGCAGAGCGGAAGATGTGTCGGACATGTCGCCTCGGAATTGACGGGAGCGGGTCAAGCGCCATAACAAGATGCCTTACCTAGGGTTCCGATCCACCGATGTCCATGAGGGCTCCGACAATGGCCAATGCCGCCGCATCCGTTCCGCCGCCGGAAGTCATCGTCACCGAACACCACCGCATCGCCTGCGACGGTGGCGGCGGTGCACTGGGTCACCCGCGGGTTTTCCTGGAAATGGGCGAAGACGACTTCGTCGAGTGCGGCTATTGCGACCGCCGCTTCGTGAGAAAGGGCTCGTCGGAAGACCCGACCGCCTGATCGCGAGCCGCTTCGCCTGGCCGCCGCAAGACGACTGGGGAGGCGTCTTTGGCACCCACACGCAGCCAGACTATCGGACTGGTCACCGGCATTGTGCTGGCGATCGGCCTGCAATTCATGCCCGCGCCGGAGCCTCTGACACGGGAAGCCTGGCTGCTGGCGTCGCTGGCCCTGCTGATGGCGGCCTGGTGGGCCACGGAAGCCATTCCGATCGCCGCCACGGCGCTGATCCCGATTGCGGTCTTTCCCCTGCTGGGCATCACCTCGACCGGCGCAGCCACCGCGCCCTATGCCAGCCCCATCGTGATGCTGCTCTTGGGCGGCTTCATCGTCGCCCTGTCGATCGAGCGCTGGAACCTGCACACCCGCATCGCGCTGAATGTCGTCTCCGGCTTCGGCGGCAAGCCGGCCGCCCTGATCGGCGGCTTCATGCTGGCCTCGGCGCTGTTGTCGATGTGGATTTCCAACACGGCGACCACGCTGATGATGATCCCGATCGCCCTGAAAGTGGCCGAAGAGGTCGAGCGTGAAGGCGCAAGCTCGAAATTCTTCGCCCCGGCCCTGGCCCTGGGGGTGGCCTATGCCGCCTCGATCGGCGGCATGGCCACGCCGGTGGGCACGCCGACCAATCTGATCGGCATCGGCTATCTTCAGAACACATTCGATGTCTCCCTGGATTTTGCCAGCTGGATGGGGCTGGGCCTGCCTGCCGTCCTGCTGATCATTCCGGCCGGCTGGTTCGTGCTGACCCGCCTCGCCTTCAACCTGAAGGGCGCCAGCGAAAGCACGGCCGCCGAGGCCCTGGTCGACGCGGAACTGGCCAAGCTGGGCAGGATGACGGTGCCGGAAATCCGGGTTGCCGTGCTGTTCGGCACGGTCGCCCTGTTGTGGATGGGATCCACCCTGCCCGGCTTTCTGCTGTCCTGGATCCCCGGCGTGCCCGGCGGTGACTGGAGCTGGGGCTGGAACCCGCTGCTGGCCTGGACCGGCGAGCAGCTGGGCCTGCCCGTCGACATCCGGCTGGGCAATACGCAGATCGCCGTCATGGGTGCACTCGCCACCTTCCTGGTGCCCTCCGGCGCCAAGGGTGAGCAGGCCGGCCAGGCGCTGATGACCTGGGACGGGCTGGCGCGCCTGCCCTGGAATGTGGTGATCCTGTTCGGCGGCGGCCTCTCGCTGGCTGCGGCCCTCACCGCCACGGGCCTGGCCGACTGGCTGGGCAACCAGATGGCCTTCCTCGCCGGCTTCCCGGTGCCACTGCTGATCCTGGTCATCGTCGCCGTCGTCGTCTTCCTGACCGAGCTGACCTCGAATGTCGCCACCACGACCGCCTTCCTGCCCGTGCTGGGCGTGATCGCCGTAGAGGCCGGCGTGCCGCCGGAACAACTGGTCGTGCCCGTCGCGATTGCCGCCTCGACCGCCTTCATGCTGCCCGTGGCGACAGCTCCCAATGCCATCGTCTACGCGTCCGGCGCGGTCACCCAACCGCAAATGATCAAGGCCGGCTTCCGCATAAACCTCTTTGCCATCGTAGCGATCACGCTGGTCGGCACGCTGGCCAGCTGGCTGGGGTTTGGCGGTTAGGGTGCTTTCTTCCCCGACGGAGTTGGGGAAGTGGCCGAGCGGAGCAAGGCCGATGGGGGCGCCGCCGCAGGCGGCGTGGAGCGTGTTGCGGACATTCCGCGGCCTGACGGCCGCGGCCCCTCCACCCGCCTTCGCCCTTCGGGCTTCGGCCGGTCCCCCTCCCCATTGCATGGGGAGGAAAGGCGCGCTCCGCCTGCTCTCATTTTCTTCCCCCATTTCCAACACCGTCATCCCCCGGCTTGTCCGGGGGACCTCTCCCATCCTGCCAACAGGTTAGCCGAGGTGGCCCGGACAAGCCGGGCCATGACGGTGATTTGGGGGTGGATGAGAGTTTGGTGATGCATCGAGCTTTCCTCCCACCACCAACAGCGCCACGCGCTTGCACGCTGGCGGTATGGGCCTGTGAGGGTGCGGGACGCCTTCGGGCGTCTTCGCTAGGTATGAGTGAGTGACACCATCCGGCGTCCCGCACTTGGAGATTTCACCCGCCGGGGCGAGTGTGTCCTATATCAGGCGAGGATGCTGCATGAGTAGCATGACAGCCGTGCTCCCTGACCGCCGTGCCCGTCCAGCCGGCGGTCACCCGGCTCTCAGGACACGCTCCACTCCCCCACCACCCCCGGCCGACCAGACCGGGCCTCGAGCGGTGATGAGGCAAGGAGGATTATGCGGGCACCCTGAGAGGGTGGGGATATCTTCTATTTATCCTCGCTTTTTCCTCCCTCTCCCTGGGGAGAGGGCCGGGGTGAGGGGGGACGGCGGGGACCGCGCCCGTCCTGGCTATCACCGGGATTTCCCCCTCATCCGCCCCTGCGGGGAACCCTTCGTCGCGCCGGACAGTCCCCCGGACTGTCCTTTGGCTCCTCAGCCCCAGGGAGAAGAGGGAGTCAGGTGGGCTTGCTCCGGCGGGTGGGACTGGCCCCCTTCGGTTTTGCCTTTGGCAAAACCACTTCCCCCGCGAAGCGGGGGCAGAAGGACGGTGTCCGGATTTCCACGGACGGCACGTGGACAAGCGCGCGGCTGAGCCTCACTGGCCTCATGACCTCACCGGATGACGCCCCGGACGGGGCAGGTTAACCTCGCGCTTCGCACGCATGAGGACCCCCGGCATGGCCACGAAGAAACCGATCGACGAGACATCCCACCTCTATCTGGTCGACGGGTCGGGCTATATTTTCCGGGCCTATCATGCGCTGCCGCCGCTGACGCGGTCGGACGGAACGCCGGTGGGCGCGGTGCAGGGTTTCTGCAACATGTTGTGGAAGCTGCTGGAGGATCTGAAGGGTGAGGATGCGCCCTCGCACCTGGCGGTGATCTTCGACCATTCCGGCAAGTCCTTCCGCAATGATCTCTATGACCGGTACAAGGCCAACCGGCCGCCGGCGCCGGAGGATCTGGTGCCGCAATTCTCCATCATCCGCGATGCCACGCGCGCCTTCGGCACGCCCTGCATCGAGCTGGAGCATTACGAGGCCGACGACATCATCGCGACCTATGCCCGAAAGGCCGAGGCCAAGGGCGCCAAGGTGACCATTGTGTCCTCGGACAAGGACCTGATGCAGCTGGTCACCGACAAGGTCGACATGTTCGACGCGATGAAGAACAAGCGCATCGAGGCGCCCGAAGTGTTCGAGAAGTTCGGCGTCGGCCCGGACAAGGTGATCGATATCCAGGCGCTGGCCGGCGACAGTGTCGACAATGTGCCCGGCGTGCCGGGGATCGGCATCAAGACGGCCGCCCTCCTGATCAATGAATATGGCGATCTGGACACGCTGCTGGAGCGCGCGGGCGAGATCAAGCAGAAGGGCCGTCGCGAAAAGCTGCTGGCTCATGCCGAGGATGCGCGGGTGTCGCGCCAGCTGGTGACGCTGAAGACCGACACGCCGGTGACCGAGGACATGGACGAATTCGGCATCTGCGACCCGGATCCCGAAGTGCTGGTGCCCTTCCTGAAGGACATGGAATTCCGCACTTTCACCCGCAAGGTGGAAGAGGCCCTGGGCGGTCCGCCGGCGGACGAGACCGGGGACGCCACGGCGCCGATCGACCGCTCGGGCTATGCGTGCGTGACGACGATGGACGCGCTGGAAACCTGGATCGAAAAGGCGCGCGAGGCGGGTGTGGTGGCGGTGGATACCGAGACCGATGCCCTGTCTGCGACCGCGTCCGGACTGGTCGGCGTGTCGATGGCGACGGCGCCGGGTGTGGCCTGCTACATTCCGCTGGCGCATGTCGATCCGGCAAGCACGGGCGACATGTTCGATACCGGATCCAAGCCGGACCAGATCGACATGGACCGGGCGCTGGCCGCGCTGAAGGACCTGCTGGAAGACCCGGCGGTGCTGAAAGTGGGCCAGAACATCAAGTATGATCTGGGCGTCTTGTCGCGCTATGGCATCAACGTCGCGCCATACGATGACACGATGCTGATCTCCTATGTGATGGATGCCGGGCTGCACAAGCATGGCATGGACGAGCTCGCCGAGCTGCACCTGGGCCATCAATGCATTCCGTTCAAGGAAATCTGCGGCACCGGCAAGAACCAGATCACCTTCGACAGGGTGCCGCTGGACAAGGCCACGCAATACGCGGCGGAAGATGCCGATGTGACGCTGCGCCTGTGGGAGATCCTGAAACCGGCCCTGGTGGCGAAGAAGAAAGCGACCGTCTACGAGACGCTGGAACGGCCGATGGCGAAAGTGCTGTCGGACATGGAGCGGGCGGGCATCAAGGTCAATCCGGACCAGTTGCGGCAATTGTCCTCGGACTTTTCCCAGAAGATGGCGGCAGCCGAGGAGGCCGCGCACAAGGCAGCCGGCCGCGAGTTCAATCTGGGTTCGCCCAAGCAGATCGGGGAAATCCTGTTCGGCGAGATGGGCCTGCCGGGCGGCAAGAAGACCAAGACCGGGGCCTGGTCGACCGATGCGGCGGTGCTGGACCAGCTGGCGGCAGAAGGTCATGAACTGCCGGTGGCGCTGCTGGAGTACCGACAGTTCCAGAAGCTGAAATCGACCTATTCCGACAGCCTGTTCGACCATATCAACCCGTCGACGAAACGGGTGCACGGCTCGTTCTCGCTGGCGGCGACAACGACGGGGCGGCTCTCCTCGACCGAGCCCAATCTGCAGAACATCCCGATCCGCACCGAGGAAGGCCGCAAAATCCGCGAGGTCTTCATTGCCGAGCCGGGCAATTGCCTGGTGGCGGCCGACTATTCCCAGGTCGAGCTGCGGCTGCTGGCGCATATCGCGGGCGTGGACAGTCTGAAACAGGCCTTCCGCGACGGCACCGACATTCACGCCATGACGGCCTCGGAAGTGTTCGGCGTGCCGATCGAGGGCATGGACCCGATGGTGCGCCGCAAGGCCAAGGCGATCAATTTCGGAGTCATCTACGGCATTTCCGCCTTCGGCCTGGCCAACCAGATCCAGGTCTCCCGCGAAGAGGCCAAGGCCTTCATCGACGCCTATTTCGAAAAATTCCCCGGCATCGCCGACTACATGGACCGCATGAAGGCCGAGGTGAAGGAGACCGGCTATGTCGAGACCATCTTCGGCCGCCGCTGCCACTTCCCCTCGATCCGCGACAAGAACCCGAACATGCGCATGTTCGCGGAACGCCAGGCCATCAACGCCCCGATCCAGGGCTCTGCCGCCGACGTCATCCGCCGCGCGATGATCCGCCTGCCGGGCGTGCTGGAGCAGGCCAAGCTGGACGCCCGCATGCTGCTGCAGGTGCATGACGAACTGGTGTTCGAAGTGCCCGAGGGGCAGGCGGAGGAGCTGATCGCTCTGGTGTCAAAGACGATGGGTGAGGCGTGTGCGCCGGCGCTGGAGTTGAGCGTGCCGCTGGAGGTGGATGCGAAGGCGGGGAAGAGCTGGGCTGAGGCGCATTAGGGATTACTTCCCGCCAATCCATTTTTGGATTGTCATCCCGGACGGATACCCGGCCTTGAGCCGGGTGCAGATCCGGGACCCCTCCCGGCTCCAGCGAGGCGCACGAAGATAGGTCCCGGCTCTACGCCCCGCCTTCGCGGGGCATCCGGCCGGGATGACAATCTGTTTCCATCACAAAAAACGCCCGCTGTTTCCAGCGGGCGCTTTTGTTTTTTCTTCCCCATGCAATGGGGAGGAAAGTTACGCGTCCACTTCCGCTTCCAGGGCGTGTTCCTGGATGAAGTCTCTCCGCGGTTCCACGACGTCGCCCATGAGCTTGGTGAAGAGCTCGTCGGCGGTGTCGGCGTGGGTGACGTTGACCTGGAGGAGGGAGCGGGCGTTGGGGTCCAGCGTGGTTTCCCAGAGCTGGCCGGGGTTCATCTCGCCCAGACCCTTATAACGCTGGATCTTCATGCCCTTGGCGCCGGACGTGGTGACGGCGTCGATCAGCTGGCTGGGCGAATTGATCACCACGGTGCCGGACTTGGGCGCGAAGACGGCCGGGCCGGTATAGTCACCGGCGACGGCGGCGGCGCGGTCGGACAGGCGCTTGGCGTCCGGACTTTCACGCAGATTGGCTTCCAGCACGACGGTCTCGGTGACACCGCGCACTTCGCGGAACAGCACCAGGGACATGTCCTCGCCCAGCTTGGCCTGCCAATTGTCCTCGCCCTCGTCGGAGACGGCGTTGAGGCGGTCGGCGGCGCGCTGGAGCGCGGCGGCATCGGGTTCCAGTACCAGGGCGCCGGCGAGCGCGGCGGCTTCCAGCGCGAAACCGGGCGCGCGCGCGGTCATGCGCTCGACCGAGAGCTTGATGCCCCGGGCCGCGGCGACGCGTTCGGTCAGGTCCTGGCCCGAGGTCACTTCACCGCCATGCAGGGTCAGGGTCGCGTCGGACACGCCTTCCTCGATGAGGTAGGCATCCATCTCGGCCTGGTCCTTCACATAGCGTTCCGAGCGGCCCTTCATGATCTTGTAGAGCGGCGGCTGGGCGATATAGAGATGGCCGCGCTCGATCAGCTCCGGCATCTGCCGGTAGAAGAAGGTCAGGAGCAGCGTGCGGATGTGGGCGCCGTCGACATCGGCATCGGTCATGATGATGACCTTGTGATAGCGCAGCTTGTCGTAATTGATCTGGTCGCGGCCGATACCGGTGCCCAGCGCCGTGATCAGCGTGCCGACCTGGTCGGATGACAGCATCTTGTCGAAGCGGGCGCGCTCCACATTGAGGATCTTGCCCCGCAGCGGCAGCACGGCCTGGTTTTCGCGGTGACGGCCCTGCTTGGCCGAGCCGCCGGCTGAGTCACCCTCGACGATGAAGAGCTCGGACTTGGCCGGGTCCTTCTCCTGGCAGTCGGCGAGCTTGCCGGGCAGGGAGGTGATGTCGAGGGCGGACTTGCGCCGGGTCAGCTCGCGCGCCTTGCGGGCGGCTTCGCGGGCCGCGGCGGCCTCGATGATCTTGGAGACGACCATCTTGGCTTCGTTGGGATGTTCCTCGAACCATTCGGCCAGGGCCTCGCCGACCGCGCCTTCAACAGCGGGACGGACTTCGGAGGAGACCAGCTTGTCCTTGGTCTGGGACGAGAATTTCGGGTCCGGCACCTTCACCGACAGAACGCAGGTGAGGCCTTCGCGGGCATCATCGCCGGAGATCGCGACCTTGGCCTTGGCGGCCAGGCCCGAGGAGGCGGCGTAATTGTTGATGATGCGGGTCAGCGCGCCGCGGAAGCCGGCCAGGTGGGTGCCGCCATCGCGCTGCGGGATGTTGTTGGTGAAGCAGAGGACATTCTCGTGATAGCTGTCATTCCACTCCAGCGCCGCTTCCACCGACACGCCATCGCGCTCGCCCTGGATCAGGACGGGCGGGGTGAAGAGCGGGGTCTTGGTGCGGTCGAGGTGGGAGACGAAGGCCGCCACACCGCCCTCATACATCATGGTGTCGGAGAAGGGTTCCGACCCGCGATCATCCTGCAGGGTGATCTTCACGCCGGAATTCAGGAAGGCGAGCTCGCGCAGGCGGTGCTGCAGCGTGTCGCGATCGAACTCGATCATGGAGAAGGTCTCGTCGGACGGCATGAAGCGCACCTCGGTGCCCTTCTGGCCCTCCGCATCGCCGATCACCTTGAGGTCTTCCTCGGCCTCGCCGCGGCGGAAGCGCATGTGGTGCTTCTTGCCATTGCGCCAGATGGTCAGGTCCATCCAGTCGGACAGCGCGTTCACCACCGAGACGCCGACGCCATGCAGACCGCCGGACACCTTGTAGGAGTTCTGGTCGAACTTCCCGCCGGCGTGCAGCTGGGTCATGATCACCTGGGCGGCAGAGACACCCTCTTCGGCGTGGATGTCGGTGGGAATGCCGCGGCCGTCATCGCGCACCGAGGCGGAGCCATCGGCGTGCAGGCGCACAACGACTTCGGAACAATGCCCGGCCAGCGCCTCGTCGATCGCATTGTCGACGACTTCGTAGACCATGTGATGGAGGCCGGAACCGTCATCGGTGTCACCGATATACATGCCCGGACGCTTGCGCACGGCATCGAGGCCCTTGAGGACCTTGATCGAGTCGGCGCCGTATTCCTGATTCGCGTTATCTGTCATGGCTCTGTTCTACAGGTTTCGCCCGTGTGTGACCACTCGCGCGCACACGCGCGCGTACGCGTACGCGTGAGTGTCAGCGCGCAACCAGAAGCAGGATGGCGATGCCGGTCATGACGCAGCCGGTGAGGATGTCGGCGCCGCGGCGGACAGCGGGAGTGACCAGCCAGTCGCGCGCCTTGTGGGCACCCAGGATGTAGGCCCCGGCCGTGGGGATGCTCATCGCCGCCATGATCAGCAGCATCAGCGCATAGGAAACCGGCGTGATCGCCTCCAGCGGGATGAAGGCCGGTACCAGGGTGAGGTAGAAGACGATGGGTTTCGGGTTGGACAGGGGCATGGCGACCCCGGCGACATAGGTCGCCGCCCAGGAAGTCTTTGACCCAGTCTTGAAAACCGGTTTGGGACGCGCGCCGGTCCAGGCACTCCAGAACGCGCGAAAGGCCATCCAGGACAGATAGGCCACGCCGACCAGCTTGGCCGCCAGCCAGAAGGCCCCCAGTTGCTCGGCCACAGCTGCCAGGCCGGTCACCGCCAGGGTGAACCAGAAGATGTCACCGGTGAGGATGCCCACCCCGTACATCGCGGCGTGCCAGGGCCCGGTGTCCAGCGTGCGCGCGATCATCGCGGCAATGCCGGGCCCGGGGGTGATGAACAGCACCAGCAGCGCGCCGGCGAAGAGAAGCAGGTTTTCCGGGCTCATGCCGGGTCAGAACTCGAAGTCCGGCAGGGCGTCAAAAGCCACTTTCAGCGCATCGCCCCAGCCCGAGGAGACCTGGTTGAAATAGGCGTCATCCGGTTCGATGCGGCGCTGGACACCGGCCTGCAGGCTGTCGGCTGTGTAGACGTGCATGTCCAGCGGCATGCCGACGGAGAGATTGGCCTTCAGGGTGGAGTCGAAGGAGACGTAAAGCAGCTTGACCGCGGCTTCCATGCTCATCGCGGGATCGAAGGCGCGGATCAGGATCGGACGGCCATACTTGGTCTCGCCGATCTGGAAGAAGGGGGTCTCGTCGCTGGCCTCGATGAAATTGCCTTCCGGGTAGACCAGGAAGAGGCGCGGCTCCATGCCCCGGATCTGGCCGCCGACGATCAGCGTGGCGCCGAACGGGCTTTCCGAGGCCGGACCGTCACCGGTCTGATGGCGCACGCATTCCTTCAGCGTGTCGCCGACGATATTGGCGACCTGGAACATGGTCGGGGCTTCCAGAAAGGTCGGGCGGCGTTCGTCCGGAATCTTCGAGCGCTCTTCCAGGAGGTTGATCACGGCCTGGGTGGTCGCCAGATTGCCGGCGGTCATGATGGTGATCACCCGCTCGCCGGGGATCGACCAGGTGAACAGCTTGCGGAATTTGGAGATGTTGTCGACGCCCGCATTGGTGCGGGTGTCGGACATGAAGATCAGGCCCTTGTCGAGGCGCAAACCGACGCAATAGGTCACCGGAATCAGTGCTCCAAGCTGTGGGTCCCAGCGTTACTGCTGGACCTGCAGGGATACAAGCAGGGTTTCCGCCCCGCCGCCCCAGGTCACGCCGGATATGGGGGCCGCTTCGGCATAGTCCAAGCCCGCGGCGATGCGGGCATAGCGCTCGTCGGGACAGATGCCGTTGGAGACATCGAAACCGACCCAGCCCAGCCCGTCGACATGGACCTCGGCCCAGGCGTGACTGGCTTCCTGATCTATCCGCCCGTCAATCAACAGATATCCCGAGACATAGCGGGCCGGCAGGCCGGCCTGTCGGGCCAGGCCGATGAAGATGTGGGCATGGTCCTGGCACACGCCGTGACCGGCCGCGGCGGCCTCTTCCCCCGACGTCGCGACATGGGTCGAGCCGGTGTCATATTTAACCGCCGCCGCGATCCGGGCCGACAGGGCGTGCAGCCGGTCCAGCGCGTCACCGGAGGCCAGGCCCAGCCCCTTTGCGATGCCGCGCATGACCGGTCCCGGCTGGGTGCGTTCGGTCTGGCGCATGAAATACCAGAGCGGCGCCGGGCCGGAATGGGGCCCGGACACGCCACTCGTATCCCGGGTCTCGACCACGCCGCGGCAGGTCACTACGAGGCTGGAGCTGTCCGGGTCGAGCCGGACCAGATCAACGCTATTGCCATGCTCGTCAGGAAAGCGCGCCTGGATCGAGCCGCCCTCGATTTCCAGCGCCCAATCCACCACGGACTGGCTGGCCCCGCCGGTCGGCCTGAGGCGGACCTGCTGCAGCCCGTAGGGCACCGGGCTGGCATAGGAATATCGGGTCTGGTGGATGATGGTCAGACGCATGGGTCACTCGTAGAAGCGGTAGTCGGTTTCGATCTGCCGGCCGAGCGCATTGTTGCGGGCCAGGAAGTCGGTGATGAATTCGTGCAGGCCGGCGGCGAAGACATCATCGATCGTCATCCGGTTGAGCCGGGCCTGCTGTTCGGTTGCCAGTTCGTGCGAGGGCTGGCGCACGCCGTATTCGCGCTCGAGTGCAGCCAGATTGGCCACGATCTCGCAGCAGCAATAATAGAGCGAGCGCGGCATGTGGCCGTCGAGAATGAGGAAGTCCGCGATCTCCGACGGGCTGTTCTCGCCGCCATGCAGCCAGGCATAGGAGCGGTCGGCAGAGACGGAGCGCAGCACCGTCTCCCACTGCACATTGTCCAGCGAGGAGCCGACATAGGAGGTCGCCGGCAGGAGGACATAGTATTTTACGTCCAGCAGACGCGCCGTGTTGTCCGCGCGCTCGACGAAGGTGCCGAGCCGGGCATAGGCGAAGATGTCGTCCTGCAACATCGTGCCGTAGAGCTGACCGCGCACCAGGGCGCTCTGCTGGCGAACGGCGCGCATGAGGGCGGGCAGTTCAGGGATTTTCACCGGCCGCTTGAGCAGGTCACGAAGGGTCATCCAGCCTTCATTCACGGCCTCCCAGACGTCGCGGGTCAGCGAAGTCCGGACCTGGCGCGCATTGCGGCGGGCGCTGTCGAACAGGGTCAGGACGCTGGCCGGATTATCGGCGCTGCGCATCATGAATTCGATCACGGCGCTGGTCTCGAACGTGTCGTAGCTTTCCAGGAAGGCATCCCGGCAACCCGCCGTGGTGATCACCGACTCCCATTCGCTCTCGGCACTGACGGACCGGGTCAGGGCCATCCGAAATCCGGCCTCGACGAGGCGGGACGTGTTTTCCGCGCGTTCCAGTTGGCGGAACATCCAGTAGAGGCCGCTGGCATGGCGTCCGAGCATCATCAATCCTCCAGCACCCAGGTGTCCTTGGTGCCCCCGCCCTGGGAGGAATTCACCACCAGGGAGCCCTTCTTCATCGCTACGCGGGTAAGCCCGCCCGGCGTAATGTCGATGCGGTCGGGCGAGACCAGGACGAAGGGACGCAGATCGACATGGCGCGGGGCCAGCCCGGCCTTGGTCAGCACCGGTACGGTGGACAGCGCCAGGGTGGGCTGGGCGATATAGTTGTCGGGCCGCGCCTCGAGCTTCTTGCGGAAGGTGGCGATCTCGGTCTTGCTGGCGGCCGGGCCGACCAGCATGCCGTAGCCGCCGGAGCCGTGCACCTCCTTCACCACCAGCTCGGCGAGGTGTTCCAAGACGTATTTCAGCGCATCCGGTTCGGAACAGCGCCAGGTCGGAACATTGGGCAGGATGGGCGGTTTGCCGGTGTAGAATTCGACGATCTCGGGCATGTAGGAATAGATCGCCTTGTCATCGGCCACCCCGGTGCCCGGGGCGTTGGCGATGGTGATCCCGCCAGCCCGGTAGACGTCCATGATGCCCGGCACGCCCAGCACGCTGTCAGGCCGGAAGTTCAGCGGATCGAGATAGTCGTCATCGACGCGGCGATAGAGCACATCGATCGGGGTGTAGCCCTGGGTGGTGCGCATGGCGATGCGACCGTCGACGACCCGCAGGTCGTGGCCTTCCACCAGTTCCGCACCCATCTGGTCGGCCAGGAAGGCATGTTCGAAATAGGCCGAGTTGTGGATGCCTGGGGTCAGGACGGCCACCGTGGGCCGGACGCCCCGCGCCGCAGGCGGCGCACTTCGGGCCAGCGCCCGGCGCAGATTGGCGGGATAATCACCAACCGGCTGTACCGCGATGCGCGAGAACAGTTCGGGAAACATGCGCAGCATCGTTTCCCGGTTCTCGATCATGTAGGAGACACCGGACGGGGTGCGGGCATTGTCTTCGAGGACGAAGAACTCGTTCTCCGCCGTGCGCACCAGGTCGGTGCCGACAATATGGGTATAGACCCCGCCGGGCGGGGTGACGCCGATCATCTTGGGCAGGAAGGCGTCATTGTTGGCAATCATCGACAACGGCACGCGGCCAGCCTTGATGATTTCCTGCTTGTGATAAATGTCGTGCAGGAAGGCGTTGATGGCCCGCACGCGCTGTTCGATGCCCTTTTCAAGCCGGGCCCATTCGCGCCCGGAAATGATGCGCGGGATCACGTCGAAGGGGATCAGGCGTTCATCTGCGTCGCGTGCGCCATAGACATTGAAGGTGATGCCGGTGCGGCGAAAGAAGATCTCGGCCTCGCGCGACTTTCGTGCCAGCTGGGCCGGCGTATGGTCGGACAGCCAGTGAGAATAATCCTGGTAGGGCTGGCGGGCGGCACCGGCCTCATCATGCATCTCGTTAAACGCCACGCATCACCCCTGCAGCTGAACGCATCTTCCCCGGGAACGCGCGGGACAAGACGAAAACCCGTGCCCCGATCCGGCACGGCCTGACAGATTGAGTGTCCTGATGATCCCCTTGCGGGGTCGGGCGGGCCTGTGGATGCCCTGTCGCCGGTCTGCTGCCGACGCTGTCTGAAGACCCTTAAGACCCCAAAAAGCTATCGCTTCCGGATCCGGTTCGCAACTGTTCGCCGGTCAGTTCCGGCGCTGTTACGGCCCCGTGGTCAGATAGCCATACATCGTGTCGGCCAGCGCCTCGAGAAAGGGCTCATCCTCAAGCGTCAACAGCGCGGACACGCCTTCTTCCGGGTAGAGACCCCGCTCCAGCGGCAGGGTATTGAGCTGATAGGCCAGCATCTGGGCGGCTGCCTCGCGGTCCTGGACCCGGACCTCGGAATCGAACAACGCGATGATCTGGCGCGTCGAGGTCAGCGCGGCGTCGAGATAGTCGCGCCAGTCATCGCCGACCAGGTCCGGACGCAGGCGGGCATATAGATGCGCGGCACGGACGAGATGGCCCTCGCGTTCGATCAGGCCCCAGGCGGAGCGGACGATGCGGTGGAGGGCCTTGCGCAAGCCTGCTTCAGGCTCGATCTCGACCCGGCCTTCGCCGGCCATGAACTCATCCAGCCGGGCCATGTAGAGCTCGAAGATAACCGGGATGAAGGCGTCCTTGTTTTCAAAGCGCCGGTAGACAGTTCCCACGGCCAGTCCTGCCTCGGCGGCGAGGTCGGCGATGGTCAGGCTTTCGAAGCTGCGCGAGCGCAGCAGCCGGTCGAACGCGGCGACCAGCTTGTCCCGGGTTGCGCGCGAACGCGCCTGCTGCGCCGGCTTGATGCCTTGACTCATCTCCACTCCGATCATAGATGTGAATGCGAATTCGCATTCACATGACAGTCGGCTTCTAGCTCGCACGGGGCCGGAAGACGGGTCAATCCCGCAAGGAGGGAAAACCCATGTTGGACCCAATCCTCTACGAGCCCGCCCTGCTGGCCGGACTGGTCGTCATCGCCGCAATGGTCGGCCTGATGATCATCCTGGATCTGCGCGACCGGGAGCAGCGACGAGCCGGCAAGCCGCGCCTGCCCAAGCGGGTGAGCTATGCCCGCACCATGGCCGTGCTGTGGCTTGCGGCCCTGGCCTGCCTTGTCGCCTGGTTCGGTTCGGGCCGGGATGCCGCCGAGCTGGGCTTGGGCCTGGGCGAAGGCTGGCGGGCGCTGGCGGGCTGGGGCGCTGCGGCGGCGGTGGCGCTCTACCTGATCTACAGCCTGTTGAGCACAGCCCTGTCGCGCCGCGCGCGAACCAGCCTGCGGCAGCAATTTGCCGATGCGGAGGGTCTGGATCTGGTGCGGCCGGCCTCGCCAATGGAACATCGCGACTTCCAGCTACTTTCCGTCACGGCCGGGATTGCCGAGGAGATTGTCTTCCGCGGCTTCCTGATCAGCGTGCTCGCCCTGGCCCTGCCCTTGTGGCTGTCCTGTCTGGTGTCGATCGCGGTGTTCGTGATCGCACATCTCTACCAGGGGCCGCGGGGGATGCTGCGCATCCTGCCGATCACGGTGATCATGACGCTGATCTATGTCGGCTCCGGCCTGCTGTGGCCGGCCATCCTGGTCCATGTTCTGGTCGATGCCACGGCGGGCGGACTGGTCGCGCTGGTCGATGCCTTCGAGGAGGTGGATGCCGACCAGACCGAGGCGGTTCCGGCCTAGCGGAAGCGCCCGAGTGCGGTGGTGAAGTGGCGTAGCGAGATGCGGCTTTCTAAACGGCGCCTCTCCCCGCCCCTGGCAAGGCTGGCTACACTCTTCTCAAGGTTCGGAACAGAAAAATGCCCGCAGCCAATATCGCTCCAACAATCGATGGCAGTTGAACACCAATCCCACCTCCGCCAAATACGCCTTCAGCCAGCAACACCAGAAGAACGATCAGAAGAACACCGTCTATGCTGTCATTATAGTACCATTTTTTCATTATCGTCATCCTGATCGCCCGCCTCACTTAGCGAGCACAAAAGTCCGGAAAAATTTCAGACCTCACTCCTGTCCCCGATACGCATGCACGTCTTAGGATGCTCGAAGTTTCCAGGCTTTCGCCGATTGCGCCCGAATCCGCCCGTGGTGCGATGTCGTAGACGGCTCCTCCCACCTACGCCCAAGCAGCACAACAATCAATTTAAAGCGTCCCGCCCGTATTCAAAGACCCTGCCAGACCGGGCGCTGGCTTTAGCGCGGCCAGACCGTGGCCGCGTCGATCTCGAAATACTGGATCGTGTCACCGAAGGGCTCGAACAGCACGCGCTCGACACCGGTCAGCCAGGCCTGCGATCCGGTGGCGAGGATTTCCCGGGCCAGGCCTTCGCGGCGCGGGGCGTCGAGATGGGCGCAGGCTTCGTCGAACAGGAGGAGCGGCGCAGCCCCGCCCTGCCGTCCCAGCACCCGGGCCTGGGCCAAGGCGAGGGTGAGGATCAGGGCCTTCTGTTCGCCGGTGGAACAATCCCCGGCGGCCTGGTCCTTGGCGCGGTGGCGGGCGACGAGTTCGGTGCGGTGCGGCCCCCGCGTCAGGGTGCGGCCCGCAGCGCCGTCACGGCGTCGGCCTTCGCGCAAGGCGGTGAGGAAATGGTCCTCCGCCGTCGAAGCGTCCTGGCCGGTCGCCAGGTCCGCCTCGACCGCCCCGTCCAGGGCCAGGTCAGCCTGCGGGAAGGCACCTTCTGGGCGGCTGTCGATCTCTTCCTGCAGGCGGATCAGGGCATCGAGCCGGGCGGCGGCCACGGCGACGCCGTGGCCGGCCATCTCGGTTTCCAGCGCGTCGAGCCAGGACGGGTCGGCCCGCCCCTCATCCAGCAGGCGCTGGCGGCGGGTGCGGACTTTCTCATAGGCCGACGCTGCTTCGGCATGGGCGGGATCGGCGGCGTAGACCAGGCGGTCAAAGAATTTCAGCCGGTCAGCCCTGGGCCCCGCGAACAGGCGGTCCTGCGCGGGGGTGAGCCAGATCATCGGGACTAGGCGGGCCAGCTCGCCCTGCATCGCCGGTTCACCATCGATGCGGGTCTGGCGGCGGCCCGCCTCGCCGGACCCGACGCCGATGCGATATTCACCCTGTGCGGTTTCCACCTCGGCAAAGACGGCCCAGGCCGACGCCTGGCTCTCTGCGGTCTTGCGGGCAACACCGTCAGCGCCGGCCGAGCGCAGACCGCGGCCCGGCGCGAGGAAAGAGAGCGCTTCGAGAAGATTGGTCTTGCCGGCCCCATTGGCGCCGTAGAGGGCGACCGGGGTGGACTCGAGCTCGAGGTCCAGTGCGCCATAGCCGCGAAAATCGGTGAGCCGCAAACGACGAACCGCCGCAGGCGGGACCGGCGGCGGTGTCAGTTCAGCGTATCCGTCCGGCGCGTCCGTCACACCCGGAGCGGCATCAGCACATAGAGTGCATCCGGGTCACCGCTGTCGGTCACCAGCGCCGGCGAGGCGGCGTCGGCAAAGTGGAAGCGGG
Source organism: uncultured Maricaulis sp. (assembly GCA_965242785.1). Lineage (GTDB taxonomy): Bacteria > Pseudomonadota > Alphaproteobacteria > Caulobacterales > Maricaulaceae > Maricaulis. The sequence continues at coordinate 768,115 of CBDETA010000004.1, read as the reverse complement.
CCTCGTCGCCCTGGATCTGGGATGCGACATCCAGCATGTAGCGGGCATTGAAGCCGATGGCGAAGCCCTCGTCGGAATAGGAGACGGCGAGTTCTTCCTCGGCCTGGCCGCTTTCCGGATTGTTCACCGCCAGGGTCAGCGTGTCCTCGCCCAGGGTGAGTTTCACCGAACGGGATTTCTCAACCGAGATGGTGGCGACACGGTCGACGGCTTCGGCAAAGCGCTTGTTCTCGACCGACATCAGGCGGGTATTGCCGCGCGGAATGACGCGCTCATAGTCCGGGAAGGCGCCATCGATCAGCTTGGACGTCAGAACGGCCTTGCCGAGACGGAAACGGATCTTGCCTTCGGAGACAGAGACCTCGACATCCTCGTCGGCATCTTCCAGCAGGCGGCGGACCTCCTGTACCGTCTTGCGCGGCACGATCACGCCCGGCATGCCGGCAGCCCCATCGGGCAGGTCGATCTCGGCCAGGGCCAGACGCACACCATCGGTGGCCACGGCGCGCAGCGTCTTGCGGCCATCCTGTTCGGCGGCATGCAGATGGATGCCGTTGAGATAGTAGCGCGTTTCCTCGGTGGAAATGGCAAAGCGGGTCTTGTCGATCAGGCGGGCCAGTTCGCTGGCGGGAACCGAAAAGCGGTGTTCCAGGTCTTCCGTCGGCATCACCGGGAAATCGCCCGGCGGCAGCGAGGGCAGTGAGAAATTGGAGCGGCCGGCATGCAGGGTCAGGCGCGGATCGCCCCCCTTCATCTCCAGCGTCACATCGGCGCCATCGGGCAGTTTGCGGGTGATGTCGTAGAGCGTGTGCGCCGGCGCGGTGACCAGGCCTTCGCCATCACACTGGGCCGTCGTGGTCTCCAGGATTTCGATATCCAGATCGGTAGCGGCGAAACTGGCACCGTCCGGCCCGGCCGAGATCAGCACATTGGACAGGATCGGAATGGTGTTGCGCTTTTCGACGACGGCCTGAACATGGCCCAGGGCCTTCAGGAGCGTGGCGCGCTCGATCGTCAGCTTCATATCTCGCGTTCCGCTTTCAACAGTCTCGATATCGGTGACGACATCGGCATCGGGTTGAAGGACACGGGGGCAAATCACCCGCGTGCAAATCAGGGTGGGTCAAAGAGGATACATGAAAACGCGCATTCGCAAGAGATTTCTCCAGCGTGCGCGCGTCATCATCAAGCGAACAAAGGCCGGGTCAGCTCTGAAGTTCGCGGGTCAGGCGGTCGATATCATCAGCCAGCGGGTCACCGGCTTCCAGCAAGGCTGTCACCTTGTTGACCGCATGGATCACCGTCGAGTGGTCCCGGCCACCAAAACGGCGGCCGATATCCGGCAGCGACCGGGTGGTCATGGTCTTGGCCAGATACATGGCGACATGGCGCGGCCGCACGACGCTCTGGGTGCGGCGCTTGGAACATATGTCAGCCGGCGTGATGCCGTAATGCGTGGCGACGACCTTCTGGATCTCGTCCACCGTCAGACGGCGTTCCGAGCTGAGTGACAGCTCGCGCAGGGCTGTCGACACGGCTTCCATGGTCACCGGCAGGCCGATCAGGGCGGTGCGGCAGATCACATTATTGAGCACACCTTCCAGCTCACGCGGGCTGGACGTGATGCGCGCAGCCAGGAAATCACGCACCGCCTCCGGCACGTCGAGCACCGGGTAGTGGCACTTGGCCTGGGCGATCTTGCAGTCGAGGATCTGGCGGCGCAGATCCAGGTCCGGCTTGCCGAGCGGGCAGGACAAGCCGCCGGTCAGCAGCGAGCGCAAGCGCTCGTCGGCGACCTGCAATTCAGCCGGCGGACGGTGCGAGGCGAGCACCACCTGCTTGTTCTCGGCGACCAGGGCAGCGACCGTGTTGAGGAATTCGTCTTCGGTCTTGGGTTTGCCGGCGATGAAATGCACATCGTCGATCAGCAGCACATCGGCACTGCGCACGGTTTCCTTGAAGGCGATCGTGTCGCGGGCCCGCATGGCGGAGACAAAACCGGAAAGGAACTCCTCGGCGGTCAGATACAGCGCACGGCGCGGACGCGAGGCATGCTCGAAGGCGGCCGCAACCGCGTGCATCAGGTGCGTTTTTCCGACGCCGTAATCACCATAGAAGAAGACCGGATTGAAGGGTGGAGTCTGGGCGCCGACCACCGTCCGGGCTGCGGCGGCCGCCACTTCATTGGCGGGCCCCACACGGAAACTGTCAAAGGTGAAACGGGTTTCGCCGAACGCGCGCAGCTCCGCATCGCCAGCGTCCGCGTCGGCAGATTGCGTGGCGTCCTGCGGCGCGATGCTCGCGACCGGCGCAGCGGCCGGCCTGCTGGCCGGCGCGACCACCGGTTGAGGCTCGACCTCACCCTCCGCCATCAGATGGATGGAGCGGTGGGTCTTGTCGAGTTCGGCCCAGATCGCACGAATTCGGGCGCCCCAATGGTCCTCGACCCAGTCGCGGTTAAAGCTGCTCGGAGCAATGATGATGATCGCGCCGGTTTCGGAAATCCGTACACGGAGACGGGCGATTTCCTGGGAGTAAATGGCGGTTCCACACTCTTCTCTCAGATGCGCACGCACCTGCCGCCAAACTGCCGAAACACCACCCGAATTATCAACGTCAAAACCTGCAGCCTTGGTGTCCGAAACTGCCAATTTGTTAAACGCCATCGTTCGCCACACTTGTTCTTTTTCTCGCCAACGGGAGCAAGCCAGTTGCTTGTTATTATGGCAAAATTCCCCCCTCATCAGCGGTCAGGCAAGTGCCGCCGAGCCCGGAATGTTATCCGCATGGGAATGATCGCCCTCAGTAGCCCTGAGGTTACGCCTTCCCACCCCATGGTCAACCTGATTCAACGCCTCTGATTCGAGATTCTTCGCTTGACACGAGAAATCCGTGATCGGATCGACGCTTGCTTTTTATGACAGTTTTGTGACGGTCCGTCGCGTTGTTTTTGACAACTTTTCGGAGACCAAAAGCGCAGCCCCGTTCATCAATCGTGCGCCTTGGCAATCCCTCCGTATGAAGATGAAATAAAATATGCATGCCCAGTGGAGGAGGGTATTCACGGGATAATTGCAGCATCATCGCCCAAAACGAAATACGCCCGGGACGTGTATCCCGGGCGCATATTCAAAAGCCTGAAATGGTCAGACTTGGATCAGGCTGACATCGCTTTGACGCGAGCCGAAAGGCGGGAGACTTTCCGCGAACCGGTGTTCTTGTGGAACACGCCGTTGGACACGGCCCGCATCATCTCCGACTCTGCCTGGACCAGAGCCGTCTTGGCCGCAGACTGATCGCCGGAAGCAATCGCCAGTTCGACCTTCTTCACATAGGTACGCACGCGCGAACGGCGGGTCTTGTTGACAGCCGTACGGCGCGCGATCTTGCGAACCATTTTCTTGGCCGAGTTGGTGTTGGCCATGGATCCTAACCTCTTCATGCGGCCGGGCTGCGAGACCCGGCGAAATCCGTGAGCGGCGGCGTATAGGCCCTCGGGACCGGGCCGTCAACCGCTCAATGGCATTATAGACTAGCGATGCTTGAAATGAGCAGCGCGTTTTTCAGCGAAGGCTGCCATGCCTTCCTTCTGGTCCTCGAGTGCGAACTGCGACTGGAAGACCCGGCGTTCAAAGCGGATGCCCTCGGTAAGACCGATCTCGAAGGAGCGGTTGATCGTTTCCTTGGTCATCATCGCCACCGGCAGCGACTTGGACGCGATCGTCTCGGCGGCCTCCATGGCGACGTCCATCAGGTCGTCAGCCGGCACCACGCGCGAAACCAGACCTGCCCGTTCGGCTTCCTCGGCATCCATCATCCGGCCGGTCAGGCACAGATCCATCGCCTTGGCCTTGCCCACGGCACGCGGCAAGCGCTGGGTGCCGCCGGCGCCCGGCATCACGCCGAGATTGATTTCCGGCTGGCCGAACTTGGCCGTCGCCGAAGCGATGATGAAATCGCACATCATGGCGATCTCGCAGCCGCCGCCCAGGGCATAGCCGGACACCGCCGCGATGATCGGCTTGCGGAAGCGGGCCACGGATTCCCAGGTCTCCGCGAAGGGGTCGTGCATGTAGAGCCCGACCTGATCGCGCGACTGCAATTCCTTGATATCGGCTCCGGCCGCAAAGGCCTTCTTGGAACCGGTGAGGATGACGCAGCCGACTTCGCTGTCCGCTTCGAAGGCCGCGAGAGCCGCGGTCAGTTCTTTCGTCAGCTCGTCGCACAGCGCATTGAGCGCCTCGGGGCGATTGAGCGTGACAACACCGACGCGTCCCTCGGTCTTCACCTGTATCGTCTTGTAGGCCATTTCGGCGCTCCATGTGACGGCGCGGAGATCCCCGCGCTGGAAAAACCGCGCCGCTATAACGCACGCGGCCGGACGCGTCGATAGGCGGGTGGCGATCGGAGTCACCCGCCCGGATCGACACAGGTGTCAGGTCTACTGGCGCACCGGCGTCAGGCCGGCCTCCTCCAGCAGCGCGATCACGCCGTTCTCGCCCGGCAGGTGACCGGCTCCGACGGCGATCAACACTGTGCCCTCACCGTCCATGATCTCGACGATCTGCGGCACCCAGTTGCGGTTGCGGCGGGTGATCAGGATCTCGTGAAGCTCGGGCGCCTGCTCGCGCATGTCGCCATTGATGTAGCCATCCAGCGCGTCCATGTCGCCAGCGGCCCAGGCCATCAGCATGCCGTGGATTTCCTCCGGCATGCTTTCCAGGTCCTGCAGCCCCTCGGCGAACATTTCGACCTGCACCTCATCGGGTTGCTGGGCCAGGAAGGCGATCTGCTCTTCCGGCGTCTCGAAATAGCCCAGCGTGACATCACGCGGCTGCATGCGGGCAAGCAGGGCCATTTCGGCACCGGCCGAAGCCTCCAACCCCAGCGCCTGCATCTGGCCAACGGCCAGCACGACCTGGGCCAACCAGGGCCGCATCGGATCGAGCATGGCGGGCGATGCGCCGACAGTCGGTGCAAATGCGGCCAGCAGAGCCTGCGTCTCGGCATCGAGCATGGACGACAGGGTAACACCCGGCGGATTGAAGCCATAGCGCGGCAGCAGGCCCTGAATCGCCGCCTGGCCTTCGGCCGAGTGAACATCAGCCTCCAGATAAAGCGCATCCGCACGGTCGGCGACGGCCGCCAGGTCACCGGTCAGCCAGTCCAAATCCGCGGGCAGGATGTGGAAAGTGCCGAAGATGTACACGTCCGAGTCCGCGTCACTGAGATGCCAATAGGCCGGGGAAGCCTCGACGGCGGCATAGTCGGTCTCCTGTGCACTCGCCGGCGCAAGCGCCAGAAGGCCTGACAGGAAAGCGGTTCCGGCGACGGCGACAGCACGGGCACCGGGCAGGCGTTTCAGCGACGAAAACAGAAAGGGGGACATGCAGTTCTCCAGGCAAGGATCGGTGTTCTGGCATGCAGACTAGGCAGGAACACGGCCAAGGGAAGGGGGAAACCGGACCACCCCGGTCCCGTTATCAGCGTTGGCACGCCGGGCAGAAGAAGGTCGAACGGCCGGACTGGACGATGCGGTCGATGACACCGCCACAGCCTTCGGACGGACAGGCCTCGCCCTGGCGTCCATAGGCCCGGAAACGGTGCTGGAAATAGCCCAGGGCCCCATCGGCAGCCGCGAAGTCCCGCAGCGTGGATCCGCCAGCCAGGATCGCCTCGTCGATCACCTGCCGCACGGCTGGAGCCAGCCTGGCTGCACGCGCACCGGGAATGCTGGCCGACAGGCGGCGCGGGCTGATGCGGGCCCGGTGCAGCGCTTCGCAGACATAGATATTGCCCAGGCCCGCCACGATGCTCTGATCCAGCAGGGCCGCCTTGATCGGCGTACGCCGTCCGGCCAGCACCTGGTCGAGATGGGCGCTGGAAAAGCTGTTGGAGTTCGGCTCGGGACCCAGATCGCGCAGGAAGGTGTTGGCGTCCTCATGCGCGGTGGCGAACAGGTCCATGAAGCCGAAACGGCGCGGGTCATTGTAGCGCACAGTGACCCCGCCCTCGACCGTCAGCACGACATGGTCGTGCCGGGGATTGGCGGGCTCGGCATGCACGAAATCGCCGGGCTGGACCGCGCCATCCGCGGCCTCGATGGAAAAGCGGCCGGACATGCCCAGATGCGATAGCAGGGTTTCGCCGCCATCCAGCCGGATCAGCAGATACTTCGCCCGCCGGTCCAGACGCTCCACCAGGCGGCCGGTCAGGCGCTCGGCCATGCGGTCGGGAAAGGGAAAGCGCAGATCGGGCCGGCGCAGTTCGACGCGCAGGATACGGCGGCCCTCCAGGGCCGGCACGAGGCCCTTTCGGACCGTTTCGACTTCAGGAAGCTCGGGCATGCCGGACGTGAATCCCTTTTACATTCAGAGCGCTACACTTTCGCCGCATTCTATCCGTCAGCTCCGCGCCCACTCAATACGGGAGGCGAGTGATGGCAGACGGACTGGATATCGCGCTGCAGGTGATCTGGATAATGGCGCAAATCGGACTGGGCGTCCTGTTCGCCGATCTGATGAGCGGCATCGTGCACTGGTATATCGACACTTATGGCGATCCGGACACGCCGGTGCTGGGCAAGCATGTCTACTGGCCGACGATCAATCACCATGCCCGGCCGCTGGACTGCACGCGCGCCGGCTTCTGGTCGCGCAATGGTCCGCTGCTGGGGCTCTACAGCCTGTTCCTGGTGGGATTTCTTGCCCTGGGCTGGATCAATGCCTTCACGCTGAGCGCGCTGGCTGCCGGCCTGTTCGCCAGTGAAGTGCATGTCTGGAGCCACAAGCCCAAGCGCCGCCGCCCGGCGCTGGTGTGCTGGCTGCAGGAGCGGCAGATCATCCTGACGCCAAAGGAGCACTGGGCCCATCACACCGGCGGCTTCAACCAGCGCTATTGCACACTGACCAATGTGCTCAATCCAGTGCTCGACAGTTTGCGAATTTTCCGGCTCGTCGAGGGCATGGTGGAAGGCCTGGTCCGGCGCAAGCCACGCGACGAGATCATGGGCATCGGTCCGCTGGCCCGCGGCCGCCGGGCTTTGTCGCGCGCCCGCCGCTTTGTGGCCGCCCACGCCTGGCAGGCGCGCAAGGCATTCTTCGGCAAGCCGCCTGCCCTGGCCCTCGCCTGAGGCGGCCTGCGACATTTTCAACCGCCCCGGCCGCTTTGCGCCGGGGCGGTTTGTGTCTAGTTTCCCGGGTCATGAGCGAGACTTCTTCCCAGGACACGGTTTCCTTCGGCTTTGCCGATGTCGCCCGCGCCGAAAAGGCCGGGCTGGTGCGCGGCGTTTTTGACCGCTCTGCGCGCCGCTATGACCTGATGAATGACCTGATGTCGCTGGGCATCCACCGGGTCTGGAAGGACATGGTGATCACCCGCGCCAATCCGCAGCCTGGCGAGCGTCTGATCGATGTCGCCGGCGGCACTGGGGATCTCGCCCGCAGCTTCCTGACCAAGGCCGACCGGGCGGCGGCCCGGCGCGAGGATCCGCGCAAGGCCGAGGCGATCGTGCTGGACATCAATGAACAGATGCTGCGCGCCGGCGTGAAGCGCGGCCTGTCGGAGGCCCATGCAGGCCGGATTTCCTGGGTCACCGGCAATGCGGAGTGCCTGCCGCTGAAGGACCGTTCGGCGCACTGCGTGACGATCTCGACCGGCATCCGCAATGTCACCGAACGCCTGCAGGCGCTGGGCGAGATGCGCCGCGTGCTCAAGCCGGGCGGACGCTTCCTGTGCCTGGAATTCACCCGCCCGACCAGCCGGGCCTGGGAAAAGCTCTACGACGCCTGGTCCTTCAATGTGATGCCGGCGCTGGGCGAGCATGTCGCCAAGGACCGCGAGAGCTATCAGTACCTGGTGGAATCGATCCGGCGCTTTCCGGACCAGGAAAGCTTCGCCGCCGAACTGCGCGAAGCCGGCTTCCGCAATGTCAGCTACACGAATTTCTCCGGCGGCATCGCCGCCCTGCATGTCGGCTGGGCCTAACCGGTCAGTGCGGCACGCTGGCGCTTCAGCCAGGCCTCGGCCGCGGCGATATCGGCAAACAGTTCTACCGGCGGCTGGTAGGCCGTGCGCGCGTAGTTCACCCAGTATTCCACCAGCGGACGCTGCATCGGGTCGGAACAGACCTGGGCCGAGAAATTCGGGGCATCGCCATAGTGTTCGATGATGAAGTCTTTCAGCTGTTGCCGGATCTGCCGGAAATCCTCGGGCGATACGCCACCCAGCTGCCCCTTGTCATAGACCACGATCCGGTCGCAAGCGGGTGTCCATTGCGGCAGGGAGACGAGATTTTCCAGCAGGTCGAGCGCGTGACCGATGGCCACTTCGCCATGATATCGGATTACCGCCCAACGGCCCTCGGGCTCAATTTCGATCGTGTGATTCATACTGGCAAACACCCGAAATGACAGCGGACTTCACCCCCGCGGGCCAGGCGCGACTCCACGCCACGCTCGCCAACCGACCACAACAACACTAAACCGGCAATCCATGATTGCCAGTCTTGCCTCCTTCTTGCGTCTGATCCGCGCCGTCCTGACCCTGGCCCGGCATGATGCGATCCTGCCGGCCGAGTATCAGTCGGTCTATCCGGCCCCGGCGCGCCTGCTGGGGCAGGTGCTGCGGGTGTTCGCGCGCAAGGCGCAGGCGGACAATCCCGGCGAGCGGCTGGCCCGGGCGCTGGAGCGGCTGGGGCCGTCCTATGTGAAATTCGGCCAGATCCTGGCGACGCGCAGCGATGTCATCGGCGAGCGCTTTGCCCGCGGCCTCGCCCGCCTGCAGGACCGCATGCCGGCTTTCGGCGACGCCGAGGCACGCCAAGTGCTGGAAGCCGAGCTGGGCGGACCGATCGACAACTTCTTTTCCGAGCTTGGACCGCCGGTGGCTGCGGCCTCGATCGCCCAGGTGCACAAGGCCACCACGCTGGACGGGGCCGAAGTCGCGGTGAAGATCCTGCGGCCGGACATCGAGGCACGGATTGCGCGCGATATCCGTACCCTGTCACTGGGCGCAGCCCTGGCTGAACGCTTTGCTCCGGCGACACGCCGGTTGGAGCCGCGCAAGTTTGTCGAGACGGTATCACGCTCGCTGACCTTCGAGACCGATCTGAGGCTCGAGGCCGCGGCTGCATCGGAACTGGCCGAGGCCGCCCGCAGTGCCGAGGGCTATCACATCCCGGCGGTGGACTGGTCACTGTCGACACGGCGTGTGCTGACAGCCCAGTGGATCGACGCCATGCCGCTGTCGGACACGGATGCCATCCGTGACAGCGGGCTGGACCGCCCGGCGCTGGCCACCCGGCTGACGCGGGCCTTCCTGGCCACCGCGCTGGACCATGGCGTCTTCCACGCCGACATGCATGGCGGCAATCTCTTCGCCAATGCGCAGGGCGAGGTCTGGGCGGTCGATTTCGGCATCATGGGCCGGATCGGCCGGGCCGAGCGGCGTTTCCTGGCGATGATCCTGCACGGCTTCCTGACCCGAGACTACTCCGCCGCCGCCCGCGCCCATTTCGCGGCAGGCTATGTGCCGGCGCACCATTCGGTCGAGGATTTTGCCAGCGCCCTGCGAGCCGTGGGCGAGCCGATCTTCGGCAAGACGGCGGACGAAGTGCCGATGTCGCGGGTACTGCTGCAATTGTTCGAGATCACCGACCTGTTCGACATGCGCCTGCGGCCGGAACTGGTGATGCTGCAGAAGACCATGGTCCAGTGCGAGGGCGTGGCCCGTCAGCTGGACCCGCTGCACGACATGTGGGGCGCCGCCGCCCCAGTCGTGGAACGCTGGATGAAGCGGGAACTGGGTCCGGAAGGCCGCCTGCGTGATCTGGGCGAGGATCTGGTGCGCCTGCACGATGCAGCTCGCAAGCTTCCGGATGCGATCGATGACTGGGCCGAAGTCGGACGCAAGCTGAAGGCCGGCGAGCTGAAGCTGGGCGGCGGACCGAGAATCCGACCCTGGGCCCTGCGCCTGGCCTGGTTGGCAGCTGCCGCGGCGGCCGGTGCGGCGATCGCGTGGCAGTTCGCTTAAGATTGAACCGGCGGCGTACACACTCCCTAAACGAAACTGTGGTTCAACTCCCTTCATGGCAAGGTTGAATCCGAGATCCGAAGAGCAGCGGGCCCTGCAGCGTGAATTCTTCCGACTGGACGAACGCACGACAGACCGCATCGCACGCCTCAAGCCGCGGTTGATGGCCTATGCCGAAACCGCGCTGGAGGGCGTATTCGACCACCTGGTCGGCAACCCTGAGGTGGCGCATTACTTCGAGATTTCCGAAAACGTTACCTATCTGCGCGCCGGCATGCTGGCGCATTGCGACCGCCTGTTCGCCTGCCGCTATGACGAGGGCTATTACGAAGCCGCCGACCAGATGGGTGCACGCCACGCCAAGCTGGAATATCCGGCGCACGTCTACACCTCGGCCTATACCAACATGCTGACGCGCATCATCGAGCTGGCCACCGCCGATCGCCGCAAGTTCAGCACCGAGGACATCATCGCCCTGACGCGGGTGACGATGTACGACATCGAGCTGACCGTCGGCTCCTTCCACAACCACCGCATGGAAAAGCGCGATGCGCTGGACAGCGATGTGGTGAAGATCCGCCACCTGCTCACGGGTACCTGACGCGTTTCTGACCGGCCTGCGCACTGCCGGGTCTTGGGAAATCAGCACAAAACCGCTACCTCTTGCCCGTCATTGCGCGGGAGCCAGCCTTGCCGGAACAACGCATTCTGCTGATCGTCGGCGGCGGCATCGCCGCCTACAAGGCGCTGGAGCTGATCCGCGAGCTGAAAAAGCGCGGCATCGGCACACGCTGCATCCTCACCCAATCAGGGTCCCAATTCGTCACCCCGCTCAGCCTGTCGGCCCTGTCGGGCGACAAGGTCTATGGCGAGCTGTTCAACCTGACCGACGAAGCCGAGATGGGTCATATCGAACTGTCGCGCTCGGCGGATCTGGTGGTTGTGGCCCCGGCGACGGCCGACCTGATGGCCAAGGCCGCCAATGGCCTGGCCAATGACCTGGCCTCCACCACGCTTCTGGCCACCGACAAGCCGGTGCTGATGGCGCCGGCGATGAATGTGCGCATGTGGGAACATCCGGCCACGCAGCGCAATCTGGCGACCCTCAAGGGCGACGGCGTGCGCTTTGTCGGCCCGGACGAGGGCGAGATGGCCTGCGGCGAGTTCGGCCCGGGCCGCATGGCCGAGCCGGTCGCCATTGCCGATGCCATCGAGGCAGCGCTGCGTGGCTGAGGACCTCAAAGGCCGGCATGTCCTGATCACCGCAGGCCCGACGCGCGAGCCGATCGACCCGGTGCGTTTCATCTCCAACCATTCCTCCGGCAAGCAGGGCTATGCGATCGCCCAGGCCTGTGCGGCGCTGGGCGCGAAGGTGACGCTGGTCGCCGGCCCCACGGCGCTGCCAGACCCGGACGGGGTATCCACGGTGCATGTGGAAACCGCGCTGGAGATGCTGGCAGCTGTCGAAACGGCCCTGCCGGCGGATGTCTTCATCGCCGTCGCCGCAGTTGCGGACTGGCGGCCGGCCCAGGCGTCCGACAAGAAACTCAAGCTCGACAAGGCGGACTTCTCCAGCCTGCCGCTGGTCGAAAACCCGGACATCCTGAAAACCATCGCCCGCCGCGACACGAACCGCCCCGGCCTGGTCATCGGCTTTGCCGCCGAAACCCACGACGTGGAAGCCCTCGCCCGGGCCAAGCGCGAACGCAAGGGCTGCGACTGGATCGTCGCCAATGATGTGTCGGGTGATGTGATGGGCGGGGCGGAGAATGCGGTCACGCTGGTGACGGAAAGCCAGACCGAGCAATGGGAACGGGCCGCCAAGAGCGTCGTTGCCGAACGCCTCGCCAGCCGGATCGCAGCCGCGCTCTGACCTTCACTTGTCCACAGTTTTCCACAAGACCGGCTTTGCCTGTGGATGAGTGCTGTGGAAAACCCCTCCCCACCTTGCCGCCCGCGTCCGGCCCTGTCCCAATGGCGCCGACGATTACAGACCTGACGAGACCCGCCATGACCGTTGCCGTGAAAATCCTGCCGCTGCCGCACTATGAAGGCCTGGCCCTGCCAGCCTATGAGACGCCGCAATCGGCGGGCATGGATTTGCGCGCCGCGATCGATGCGGACGAGCCGGTGATCATTCCGGCCGGCGAATGGCGACTGATCCCGGTGGGCATCGCGATTGCCTTGCCGGCGGGCTATGAGGCGCAGGTGCGACCGCGCTCGGGCCTGGCGGCCAAGCACGGGATTTCCTGCGTCAACACGCCCGGCACGGTGGATGCCGATTATCGTGGCGAGATCCGGGTCAATCTGATCAATCACGGCCAGGCCGATTTCACCGTCAGCCGCGGCGACCGCATCGCCCAGATGATCATCGCCCCGGTCACCCAGGCCGTGTGGGAAGTCGCGACCAGCCTGGACGAAACCGCGCGCGGCACCGGCGGGTTCGGTTCGACGGGAAAGAACTGATCTCGGCAAGCACCGGCGGTTCGGCATAGACTGGCAACAACACGAGAACGGGAGGCCCGGCATGACCGGACAGATCGGACGCCGCCGCGTCTATGGCTCGATTGACGAAACCATCGGCAATACCCCGCTGGTGGAGATGAAGAAGCTCGCCGCGGCGCATGGCGCCAAGGGCCGCATCCTCGCCAAGCTGGAATTCTTCAATCCGCTGGCCTCGGTGAAGGACCGGATCGGCGTCGCCATGATCGACGCGCTGGAGGCCGCTGGAAAGCTGGGTGACGGGGCCGTGATGGTCGAGCCCACTTCGGGCAATACCGGCATCGCGCTGGCCTTTGTCGCCGCCGCCCGCGGCCACCGCCTGATCCTGACCATGCCGGAAAGCATGTCGATCGAGCGCCGCAAGCTGCTGAAACATCTCGGCGCCGAACTGGTGCTGACCGAAGCCCCCAAGGGCATGAAGGGCGCCATCGCCAAGGCGCAGGAGATCATCGACGCCACACCGGGCGCCGTCATGCCAAGCCAGTTCTCCAATCCCGCCAATCCGGAAATCCACCGCAACACGACCGCGCTGGAAATCTGGAACGACACGAATGGCGAGGCCGATGTGCTGATCTCCGGCGTCGGTACCGGCGGCACGCTGACCGGCTGCGCTTCGGTGCTGAAGGCGAAGAAGCCCGGCTTCCACGTCGTCGCCGTCGAGCCCACTGACAGCCCGGTCCTCTCGGGCGGATCGCCTGCCCCGCACAAGATCCAGGGCATCGGCGCCGGTTTCGTGCCGGACATCCTGGATACCGGCCTGATCGACGAGATCGTCACCGTCTCCAATGACGACGCCTTCGCCCTCGCCCGCGAGGCCGCGAGGCTGGAAGGCGTGCCCGGCGGCATTTCCTCCGGCGCGGCGCTGAAGGCGGCACTCGAGGTCGCCAAGCGGGACGAGATGGCGGGCAAGACGGTCGTGGTGATCCTGGCCAGCTTTGCCGAGCGCTATCTGTCGACTGCGTTGTTTGACACGGAATGATGCGTGACGGGCGGGCCGGACATTGACGCCATCGCCCAAGAGGCTTGCGCGACCTCTCCTGGCAATCCCGAGTTTGCCTGGCAGCTGGCCCATCGCCGGCTGACCAAGGCGCTGGCGGGGCGGGATGATCTGGATGACACGGCTCGCAAGGCGCTGCGTGAGGCGCTGGATCGCAGCCTCGAGCGGCAGGCCGGGAAGGTGGAGCCCGTCACAGACGCCCCACCAGTGGCACCCGTTCGTTCCGCACAGCAGCCGCCAGTCACGGATCAGGACCTGGACCGGATACTGGCCGACGCCTTCCACGCGCCTTTCGACGGCAGCCGGACCCGGCTGGACGCTCTGGAAGCCCGGGCCCGCGCGGCGCTGGAACACCTGTTCGAAGACCGCGGCACCGGCCTGCCGGGTCGCCTCAAATGGCGCTGGCGGCTGGCCGGAAAGGCGCGGAGCATCCGACAGGCGATGCTGCGGGACTTCCCGCAAGCCTGACGCCTCGGAGCCGGGTCAGTGCAGGGGATCATTCGGCCTGCCTTCCCCATAGCCATGTCCGGCATGTCGCGATTGGATGCGGCCCTGGACCGAAGGCCGGCTTCAATAGGGACATCATGCACAGCACATCCATCCGCCTCACGCCGATCCGGGCTGCCGTCGCCGGCCTGGCCCTGGCGCTTTCGCCCGCTGCCATCGCGCAGACGCCCAATGATGCGGCGCTGGCCGCACTGGCCGAGACCACACGGCAGGCCTGGAACAGTCCGGCAGCCGGGATGATGCAGATGCGTGACGGCGAGGTGCGCATCGGCGTGGCGGGTCATCGTGTCGACGGCGAGACCGAAGCGGTGACCCCGGATGATCTCTGGCATATCGGCTCGAACACCAAATCGATCACTGCCACGCTGGTGGCCCGGCTGGCCGAGCGGGGCGAGATCAGCTGGGACGATACGGTCGGCGAGCTGCTGGGCGGGCATGTGGACACCATCGATCCGGGCTTTCGCGACGTCACCTTCCGTCACCTTTTGAGCCATCATTCCGGTGCGCCGGCCAATATCGGCACGATGCACATGATCCGGTTCAGGATGGAGGGCGTTGAGGGCCGGCCCATGCCCGAACAGCGGCTGGACTATGCCGGCCACATCCTGTCGCAACCGCCCGCGCATGAGCCGGGCACCCGATTTGTCTACTCCAATGCCGGCTATGTGATTGCCGGCGCGATGCTGGAACAGGCCCTGGGCGAGCCCTGGGAGGTTCTGGTCGAGCGCGAGGTGATGTCACCCCTGGGCATTGATGATTTCGGCTTCGGCGCACCGGGCTCTGTGGACCGGATCGACCAGCCGCGCGGGCACCGTAACGGGCTGTTCGGCAATCTGGTCGCGATGACCGGTGCCGAGGGCGACAATCCGCCAGTCCTGGGCCCGGCCGGTACGATGCATATCTCGCTGCCAGACTATGCCCGCTACCTGCAGGCCCATATCGATGGCGCCCGGGGCGAGGATGGTGATTTCCTGTCGGCGGAAAGCTGGACCCTGCTGCACACGGCGCCCTTCCAGCCGGGCTATGCCATGGGCTGGGGGCTGGGCTCGGACGCGCTCCAGCATTCCGGCTCCAACACGCTGTGGGTGATGCATACGGTGCTTGTTCCCGAACAGCAGCTGGGTGCCGTGATCGTCACCAACCGGGCCGTGCAGGACCCGGCCGGACCGGTCTTCCGACAGATCGTCGAACTGGACTAGGCCTCAGGCCAGGCTCTGCGGCACGGCATCACAGAAACTGCGCACATCGAAAATGCGCGGGTCGGAGATGATGTCGCCCGGCGTCAGCGGGCGTGACAATTCCAGGTCTTCCAGCGAGCGGGCCCGCGACAGGGCGACATAGGCCTGTCCGTGGGCAAAGAGGCGGCGGGCGAGGTCGAGATAGACCTTGTCCAGCGTCAGGCCCTGGGCCTTGTGGATCGTCATCGCCCAGGCCAGCCGCAGCGGATACTGGGTGAAAGAGCCGGCCGTGGTCTTGGTCAGGGCCTGTTTTTCCGGATCGAAGGCGTAGGCATTGCGCTCCCATTTCTGGGCTTCCACGGCATGGGTGGTGTCGCCGATACGCACGCGCACGGCCTTTTCATCGAACCCCTCGATCTCCCCCAGCGTGCCATTGACCCAGCGGCCCTGCGGATCATTGCGGGTGAGCATGACGCGGGCGCCGATTTTCAGGGTCAGCGGCTCCTCGGCCGGAAACAATCGCGGATCGAACTGGCCCTCCACCTTGGCCTCGAAGGCCCGGCCCGGCGTGCGCAGGCCTTCCAGGCGCGCCTGGTTGATGCGCCAGGCGGCCTCATTGGTCGAAGTCAGCACGACATGGGAAAGCGAGGCTTCCAGCCCGGACCGCCCGGTGACGCGCTCATTGAGCTCGGCCGCCTCGTCGGAACTCAGATCGCCATCGCGCACGGCATTGAGGATGTTGATGAAATACTCGTCGGTCTGGCGGAAGACCTGTTCCAGCTCGACCAGCGAGAAACCGGCATCGCGGAAGGAGGCCGGATGGAAGAAGAAGGGACCGCCATAGGTCGCTTCCAGATATTCCGCCTCGGCGCCCTGCACGACCGGCGGCAATTGTGCGAGATCGCCGACCAGGACCACCTGGACGCCGCCGAAGGGCTCGTCGCGCTCGCGATTGAGGCGCAGCGCCCGGTCGATTGCCCACATCATGTCGGCGCGGACCATGGAAATCTCGTCGATGACCAGGGTTTCCAGCGCCTGCACGACCCGGCGGTGGCGCACCTTGCGGATATCGCGCGCGCCGATCATGCGCGGCGGGAAATGGAAGAAGGAATGGATGGTCTGGCCGCCTGCCTGCATGGCCGCCACCCCGGTGGGGGCGATGACCGCCGCCTTGTTGCCCGCCCGGCGCAGGAATTCGCGCATCAGCGTGGTCTTGCCCGTGCCCGCCCGACCGGTGAGAAACACGTTCGGCCGCGCCGACATCAACCAGTCCAGCAGGCGTTCCTGCTGGTCGGATAGCACGGGCCGTGCGCTGGCGAGTTGGGAGACGGGTTCCATGACCCGCAAACTGGCGGGGTTCGCGGCAAAAGCCCAGCCGGTCGTGGCACACCCCGCGCCGGATACTTCAGCCCCGGCTGCGCTCGCATGCGCCGCTGACGCGGACATCTGTCACCACATTGTCCGAAAGCGTGAAGGCGACCGGGCAGACCATCGCCGCCGCGTTCAGGCGCACCGGGTCGAGCTGCGGCCGGTTGCAGTATTCGTAGCGACGGCGATCATAGTCACCGCCATGCGGCGTGATCCGCTCGCAAGCAGCCGGCATGGCCCGCAATTCCGCGCGGGGGTCCGCCTCTTCACCGAAATTGAGCGCGTAGGTCAGGACCACACGCCCGGCATCATCCCGCGCTGCACGCGCCTGGTTGCCCAGCTCGGCTTCCAGCTCCGGGCGCGTCAGCCCCAGATAGTCCGGCAAGGGACGTGTCGGCTGGACCGACGTGCAGGCGGCGAGGCCGGTCCAGAGGATCGATAGAAGAAGGGCGCGTACAAGCATGTCCGTCCACCTGTGTCCGGTCCGATGCTAGCACGTTAGATCCGCACGCCCAGCGCAAACACCGCACAGCTTGATCCCGGCCGCAACATGGCGCACCTCTGCCGCATGAGCGATGAGATCGATATCGAGCGCTTCGCCCGGCACATCGTGCTGCGCGAGATCGGCGGGCCCGGGCAAAAGGCGCTGGCGCGGGCGCATGTCGTGCTGGTGGGTGCCGGCGGGCTGGGTGCGCCGGCGGCCCTCTATCTGGCTGCGGCAGGCGTCGGACGGCTCACCCTGATCGACCCGGACACGGTCAGCCTGGACAATCTTCAGCGCCAGATCCTGTTCCGCACGGAGGATGTCGGCCAGCCCAAGGCCGAGACCGGGGCCCAGGCGCTGGCCGCGCTGCATCCGGGGACCCGGGTCGCCGCGATCATGGACACGCTGGACGACACCAATGCGCAGGACTTGCTGCGCGGGGCCGATCTGGTGCTGGACGGCTGTGACAATTTCCAGACCCGGTTCGCCGTCAATGCGGCCAGCCGCGCGCTGGGTATTCCGCTGGTCTCTGGCGCCGTGGGCCGCTGGGATGGTCAGGTCGCCCTGTTCAACGCCTCACCGGATGCGCCCTGCTATCGCTGCTGGGTGCCCGAAACCCCGCCGGACGCCGAGACCTGCGCCCGCGTCGGCATTGTCGGCGCCCTGACCGGTGTGGTCGGCTCGATGATGGCCCTGGAAGCGATCAAGCACATCTGTGACGCCGGCCAGACACTGGACGGCCGCATCTGGCTGCTCGACGCCCTGGGCGCGCAGAGCCGGACGGTCAGGCTGGCCCGGGATCCGGGTTGTGGGGTGTGTGGGGGCTAGTCTGCCGGCGGCTTGCCCAGATTGTCTTCGTAATCCCAACTCCCGTTCAGCTCACCATCCATGGCATCGTCGAGAAACATGCGGATCTGGAAATAGGCCCGACGGCGGCTCGCCGGGCTGTACCCCCAATCATGACCCGCCTGTTGTGAGTCGAAGTAGTAGTGCCGGACGCCCGCATCCCGGAGTGCCTGCGCCATCGCCCGGGTCTGGCTGATATCGGTCACTGTGTCGCGCTGCCCATGATAGAGCATGACCGGCACGGTGATGCGGTCGGCATGGTAGCGCGGTGAGACCTGCAGCATGCGTTCTCGCGTTTCGGCGTCGGACGGGTCCCCAATCCACTCGGTCCAGTATTCGTTCTGGCCTTGGTCGTCGGATTTGTGTTCCAGGAAGGCCGGCAGATCATACACGCCACCGCCGGCAATTGCGCAGCTGTAACGATCCGGCTCCCGGACGACGCCCGCCAAGGCAGCGTAAGCGCCATAACTGAAGCCCAGAATGCATATCCGGTCAGGATCAACCCGCCCCGATGCGATCAGGGCATCAACGCCGTCGGAAATGTCATCCTGCATGGCCAGGCCCCACTGCCCGTGCCCGGCCTCGACAAAGGATCGTCCATACCCCCACGAGCCACGATAGTTCGGTTGGTAGACGGCATAGCCAAGATTGGCGAGAAACTGGGTCATCGGATCGAATGCGACTCGGTCGCGCAATTCGGGGCCCCCATGCGGGTACACGACCAGCGGCGTATCCGGGCCGGCGCCCCGCTCCGGCCATGTGACATAACCGGGAATCGTCATCCCATCGCGCGCCTCGATGTGAAAGGCCTCCATCTCAAAGAGCTGGACCTGATTCATCAACGGCTGCAGGGAGTAGAGCGGGGTCACATGCCGCGTTTGACTATCATAGATATAGAAGCTGCCCAGCTCGACCGGTCCGTCGACACGCAACAGCATGCGGGACCCCCCAAAACCGATTGGCCGCAGCTCCATTTGGTCCCCGAAGAACTCGACCAAGGCGCGGTAGTGCGGACGGAAGTTCCCATAGGCCACGTCAAAATGCGTACGGTCGTCGATGTAGGTGTGCCCGACATACTGTCCGCTGTAATCGTCGATCAGCGCTTCGCTGATATCAAAATCATCACGCTCTGCGACCACACCGACAAAAGCGCCTTCGGCGAGGTCGTATCGATGAATACCCACGAATTCATGACCATCTGGCCGTGCCAACACGTAGATCTCACCAGGCGTCTCGGTGTGGCCCGCCCACACGAAATCGTCCTGCCGCTCCTCTACATCGCGGCGGCGCAGGCGCAAGACTTCCCGCCATCGCCCTTGCTCGCCCTGGCGCGCAATGATGCGGAGCTGGCGCCCGTTGAGCCCGACATCCAGGCGCATGACCGCGACGCCATGCTGGGTATGCCAGCCGATCGTGCGCCGGTTTCCACGATCAGAAATCTGCGCGTCCCCGGTCAGCACATTGACGCGCCACAGATGCAGATGGTCCTGCCTGTAGGCTGACATGAGGATGTGCTCGGGATCGGAGGGCAGCATGTCCACGACGTGTGTCAACTGCCAATTGGCGGCGGTGACACGGCGCGATTCCCGGCCGAACAGGACGACAGTTTCGCCTTCCAGATCCCGCTGGATGGACAGGACGCGCGAGAATATTCGGCGGCCGCCCAGAAAAAGATCACCATTGGAACGTTCGCCTCCAAAAGCGACCCCCACCAGCAACCGGTCATCCGATGCCCAGTCGACCCACAGCGCGTCGACATCATTCAAAGGCATGGCTCGGCTATAGCCCGGATCCTCCTGGGCAACGTCCAGATCGATCACAATCAGGTGGGTCACCTGCTGACCGACATCCCCTTCGTCCCGGAAAAAGGCGAGATACCGGCCGCTGGGCGACAAGGTTGGCTGGGAGGTCTCGACCAGCGACAGGGCCGCATCCAGGAAGGCATCTGCCGGTCCGCGGCGCAACGCCTCGGGGATCCTGACGACCCCGACGCCTTGCCCGCGCTCCGGATCGGTCTCCTGGGCGCTCGCTCCGGGAGCAAAAAACATGAGCGCCGCCAAGCATATGGGCGCAAAACGAAACGCTTTGGTCATGGCGTCCCCCCGGAACGCAGTTAGCGACGTTCCGGGAAGCCTGGCAACCCTTGGTTGGATTTGTTACTTAACGCTTCGCGGTCAGTTGCAAGCCGACTCCGATCGCCACACCGGGCAACAGGCCGAAGACGAGGCCGAGGGCCAGATTGGCCGTTGCCAATCCGATGATCATCCACAACATCAAGCCGACACCCAGCCCCGCGGCAAAGCCCAATGGGCGTCCAAGAGACGGTTTGCCGGGGGGGTGGGAACGGTGCGGACCGGAGGGAGGGTTCGGTGTGACCATGCCTCCTAGATAGGGCGCACGGCCTCACGGGAAACTGGTCGCAGGTTTAAATCTTCGTCACGAAATTCACCTGCCGGTGTAGGCGCTTACCCTATTGATAGGAATAGGGGTTGCCGACCGCATCATTGTACAGGGTCTGCACGAAACGGTCGGTGGTGATGAAGCGCCAGTCCCAGGTGTCATGCAGGTCGGCCAGCGGTTCGGCGGCGCGGACGGCCTCCAGATCGGCTCCGCCCTCCACCAGGGTCCGCACCCGGAAGGCGGCTTCGCGCACCATCGCAACAGAGGCTTCCAGTTCGGCCCGGCCCGACAGCGGTCCGTGGCCCGGAATGATGCGGGTCTCGTCACCGATCATGCCCAGTGCCTGCTCCATCGCGGCGATATATCCATCCACCGAACCGCCCGCGGACAGGTCGATAAAGGGATAGAGGCCGGAGAACATGACATCGCCCATGTGCAGCACGTCGGCCTCGCGGAAATAGACCAGCGCGTCGCCATCGGTGTGGGCATTGGGCACGTGCGTCACTTCGACGGTCTGCCCGTTCATGTGGAAGGTCAGGTCCTGACCGAAGGTGAGGATCGGCAGAATGGCCGGATTCTGGGCCCAGGCCTGCTCGGCTGCATCCAGCCGGGCGCGGATATTGTGGTGCGCGGCGATGGTCGAGCCCTGCTCGGCGAAGTGGGCATTGCCGCCGGTATGGTCGCCATGCCAGTGCGTGTTGACGATGAAGCGCGGCGCGGCGGTTCCGGTGAGCTCGACCACGGCGCCCTCGATCAGGGGACCGGTATTGGGCAGCTGGTCATCCACCATCACCACCCCATCCTCGCCATTGAGCAGGGCGAGATTGCCGGCCATGCCGGTCGACAGCATGTAGAGGCCATCGCCCAGATCCGTCGGCGTGACTTCCGGTTCCTGCTGCTGGGCTACAGCCGGTGCCGCGACCAGTCCGGCGGCGGGAATGCCTGCGGCCAAAAGTGCGGCCACGCTGGTGATTGCCAGTCGAAAACTCATGATGTCCCCTTCTCGGTTGCGGCCCGGTTACAGCCGCCCTTCGTCACATATAGGCATGCCCGCCCGGATTTCATCATCAAGCCTGCGAGAGCCGTGTCTTTACCGGCTATTCACCCTGCTCGGGGCAATCATTTCGGCTCAAGGGAGTCTTACATGCGCGCCGTTCTTGCTCTTGCCCTCAGCCTGGTTTTCAGCATGCCCGTCCTGGCCCAGGACGACACGCCGGACACGCCTTCCGGCCAGCAGGTGCCGCGCTTTGTCTCGCTGAAAGTGGATGTTGCCAACGGCCGCTCCGGCCCGTCCTCCTCGCACCCGATCGCCTGGCGCTATGTGCGCGCCGGCCTACCGATGGAAGTGATCGCCGAAACCCCGGACTGGCGCCGGGTGCGCGATCCGGAGGGCGAGGTGACCTGGATGCACCGCTCGATCCTGTCGGGCCGCCGTTCAGTCTTCACGCTCGAGGAAACCCCGCTGCACGCGCGCGACAATTCCGACAGCGCTGTCGAGGCCATTGCCGGTCCGGGAATCGTGCTGTCGCTGGAGCGCTGCCGCACCGGCTGGTGCCGTGTCGAAGCCCAGGGACATCGCGGCTGGGTGCAGACCCACACGCTGTGGGGCGTCTATCCGGACGAGCGCGATCCGGCCGAAGCCGCGCCGGCCGACGGCAGCCCCGCCTTGAGCGCCTCACGCGCGCATGATACCGCTCTGCCCTGACCCCACCCGGAGAGCCTTGGCGTCCGGGTTCCTGTGACCAGCCCCGGGAGCCGGACCTAGCCCGTGCCCCGCGGCGCAACCGACCGGCTACATGACAGAACGCCAAAGCTCCTTCAGCTACCAAGACCTGATCGATTCCGGCGACGGCAAGATGTGGGGGCCTGAAAACGCCCAGCTCCCCGCCCCGCCGATGCTGATGATGGACCGCATCCTGCACATCGACGACACCACCGGTGAATACGGCAAGGGCCAGATCGTCGCCGAACTGGATATTAAGAAGGACCTCTGGTTCTTCGATTGCCACTTCAAGGGCGATCCGGTGATGCCGGGCTGTCTGGGCCTGGATGCGATGTGGCAGCTGGTGGGCTTCTTCCTGTGCTGGAAGGGCAATCCCGGCAAGGGCCGCGCCCTGGGCGTCGGCGAGGTGAAATTCACCGGCCAGATCACGCCCGACACCCAGCTGGTGCGCTATGTCATCGACCTCAAGCGCGTCATCCAGCGCCGCCTGATCATGGCGATCGGCGACGGACGCGTCGAAGCGGACGGCAAAACCATTTATACCGCCAAGGATCTGCGCGTGGGCCTGTTCAAGCCCGGCGAAATGGCCTGACCCGACCCCAGGAGACAGATATGCGTCGTGTAGTCATCACCGGACTCGGCGTGATTTCCCCGATCGGCAACAATGCCGAGGAAGTCACGCGCTCGCTTCGCGAAGGCAAGAGCGGCATCGGCCGCATGGACAGCTTCGTCGAGCACAATTTCAAATGCCATGTCGGTGGCAAGCCGACGGTCGATCCGGCCGAGCATGTCGACAAGCGGGTCTACCGCTTCATGTCGGAAGGCGCCGGCTGGAACTACATGGCGATGGAACAGGCGATCGCCGAAGCCGGGCTGGAAGAGAGCGACATCTCCAATCCGCGCACCGGCATCATCATGGGGTCCGGCGGTCCGTCGGCCGGCACGATTGTCGGCGCTGCCGACATCACCCGTGACAAGGGTCCGCGCCGGATCGGTCCGTTCGCCGTGCCCAAGGCCATGAGCTCGACCGCTTCGGCCACCCTGGCCACGCCGTTCAAGATCCTGGGCGTGAACTATTCCATCACCTCGGCCTGCACGACCTCGCTGCACTGTATCGGTGCGGCCACCGAGCAGATCCAGTGGGGCAAGCAGGACGTGATGTTCGCCGGCGGTTGCGAGGAGATCCACTGGGCCCTCTCCAACCTGTTCGACGCCATGGGCGCCCTGTCGACCAAGTATAACGACACGCCCGACCTCGCCTCGCGCGCCTTCGACAAGGACCGCGACGGTTTCGTCGGCGGTTCCGGCGCCGGTGTGGTGGTGCTGGAAGAGTATGAACGCGCCAAGAAGCGCGGCGCGAACATCATCGCCGAAGTGACCGGCTATGCCGCCACCTCGGATGGCTATGACATGGTCGCCCCGTCCGGCGAGGGCGCCGAGCGCGCCATGAAGATGGCGATGGAACAGGTCGGCAAGCCGATCGACTATCTCAATCCGCACGCCACCTCGACCCCGGTCGGCGACATTGCCGAAATGACGGCGGTGAAGAAGACTTTCGGCGACAGCGCGCCGGCAATCTCGGCCACCAAGTCGATGACTGGCCATTCGCTGGGAGCGGCCGGTGTGCACGAGCTGGTCTATACCCTGCTGATGATGCGCGGCGGCTTCATCGCCCCGTCGATCAACGTGTTCGACATGGACCCGGACATTGCAGCCCTGAACCTGCCGATCGTCACGGAAACCCGTGAGGCCGACATCAAGGTGGCGATGTCCAACTCCTTCGGCTTTGGCGGCACCAACGGTACCGTCGTCGTCGAGAAGATCTGATCACCGCCGCATTTTTGCCTTCAGGCCATAAGATCCTCGCATGCACCCAGCATGCGAGGATTTTTCTTGGTCCGCTCATTGCCCCTTTCGCGACGGGAAATGGTGATCCGGACCGGATTGCTGGCCAGCCTGCTGACCCTGGGGATCTCTACCCGTGCATTTGCCGGCAGCCCGGGTCAGGCCCTTGAAGACCTGGCGAACGCCATCGACCCTTTGACGCGGCAGCTTCGAGCCGCCGGGCCATCCGGCGCCGAAGAATGGCGTGTTGCGCTGGATGCGGTCTTCAACGCGGTAGAGCTTCACGACCTGCTCAGTTCCATGAACTTCGAGTCGCTTGCCTCGCGCATGGGTTATGCCCATCGCGGGGTCACGACGCAGCCGGTGGAAATCCCCGGCGCGCACGGCAGGAGGCTGAGCTTTCTTCCCAAGATGTTCGCGGTGGACCAGGGCCGGGCCATTGTGCCGCATGGGCACGACAACATGGTTTCGGCCCATTTCACATTGTCCGGGCGGTTCCGCCTGCGGCAGTATGACAAGCTGGATGTCAGTCCCGATGCCTTGCTGATCCGCCCCAGCATCGACCGGTCCGTTTCGCCCGGCGACCTGTCGTCGATCGGGACAGAGGCCGACAATGTGCACTGGTTCGAAGCCGAAACCCCGGCGCATACCCTCGATGTCATCGTGTTGGGGCTGGACGGCACGGCCGAGCGGGATTTTGACATCTACAACCTTGATGTCCGGAACGCGACGTCGGCCGGCGGCGACATTTTACGTGCACCGCGTATTTCAGTTCCTGACGCACTGCGTCTATACGGTTAGCCGAGATCAGTCTGAAGGGGATCTTCCGATGACAGAAACCGTATTTCCGGCCGGTGAGCTGATGAAGGGCAAGCGCGGGCTTGTCATGGGCGTGGCCAACAAGAACTCGATTGCCTGGGGCATTGCCCAGCAGCTGGCCGCCCAGGGCGCCGAGATCGCCTTCTCCTATCAGGACGAGGCGCTGGAACGCCGCGTGCGTCCGCTGGTGGAAAGCCTGCCGTGCGAGCCCTTCATGGTGCAGGCCGACGTCACCGACGACGCCTCCATGGACCGCTGCTTCAAGGCCCTGGAAGACAAGTGGGGCACGATCGACTTCCTGGTCCACGCCATCGCCTTTGCCGGCAAGGACGAGCTGGTCGGTTCCTTCACCGAGAACACCACCCGCGAGGGCTGGCGCCGGGCGATGGAGATCTCCGCCTTCTCCTTCGTCGATGCCGGCAAGCGCGCCAGCCACCTGATGCCCAATGGCGGCGCGATGATCACCCTGACCTATCTGGGCTCCGAACGCGTTGTGCCGTCCTACAATGTGATGGGCGTGGCCAAGGCGGCCCTGGAAGCCTCCACCCGCTACATGGCCCGCGATCTCGGCCCGAAGGACATTCGCGTCAACGCCCTGTCCGCCGGCCCGATGCGCACCCTGGCCATGGCCGGCATCTCCGGCGGCAAGGCCCTGATGAAGACCGGCCGGGAATGGTCGATGATGAAGCAGGACACCAAGATGGAAGGCGTCGCCGGCGCTGCCCTCTACCTGCTCAGCGATCTCGGCCTCTCCTGCACGGGCGAAACGCTGCATGTGGATGCGGGCTTCCATGCGGTGGCGGTGCCGGACTTCGCGGACGAGTAGGGCTCAAGCAATAGCAGAACAAAAAAGCCCCGCTGGACCGCTTCAGCGGGGCTTTTTTTGTCTGGATTACTTTTCTCTTTCCTACAGAGCGTCTCAGCAATAGCTTTTGCGAATGACAAAAGTCGTTCTTATGCAGTCGGTTGAGAGCAGCTATAGCGAAGTTCCGGGACGGACATACTATGTGCCGCGCCGGTACGCTAAAGCCGCTCACGAGGCCGTAGGCGATCTTTGTCTGTTCTATGAGCCTCGCGCTGGCGGTGGCCGGCTGGCATATTTCGGGGTAGCGACGCTACGGAGGGTCGAGCCAAACCCTCAAAAGCCCGGTGACTTCGTCGCCCACCTTGAGAACTACCTCGAGTTCAATACTCCGGTTTCAGTGAGGCGCAATGACGGGCGCTACTGGGAGGACAAGCTGCACTCTCCCGATGGGTCCAGCAATCAAGGCGCCTTTGGCGTATCAGTACGCAGAATTCCCGATACCGAGTTTGAAACCATTTGTGCAGCTGGGTTCTCAGACGATCTTTATGAAGACGTGAGGGCAGACCCGCCTGGATTGTCGGAACCTCCGTCGGTGTTCCGGCGACCAATTGTTGAGCAGCTGGTGTCCCGCAAGTTCAGAGACGCTGCCTTCGCGAAAACAGTGCGGGATACCTATAATCGCAAGTGCGCCGTAACAGGACTGCAGATTATCAATGGTGGTGGACGAGCTGAGATGGAAGCCGCCCACATCCGACCTGTTGCCGATGACGGTCCCGATTCCATCCGCAATGGAGTCGCACTTTCGCGAACCGCACATTGGCTATTTGACCGCGGATTGATCGCAATCGACGACGACTTCAAGCTGCTTAAGGCGGACAAGCTGTTGCCTGAAGGGGCTCAGCGCTTATTCGACCCCAGCGGATATGTGACCGTTCCGGAAATTCGACAGCTTCAGCCGCACGCAGAGTTCCTACGCTACCATCGCGAGACCTATTTCAAAGGCTAGCGCCGGACCGCAGGCGCGACGCGCGAAGGCCAAGGGGCAGGCACCAAAGCACCCGCCCCTGCACTCTAACCTACTCCAGGGCACTCGCCTCGCCATCTCCCCCACCCATCGGGTCCTCGAGCGGCTTCACCCAGCGGTCCAGCCAGTCGATGCTTTCGGCCAGGACGTGGAGCACGCTTTCGCGGGCGCGGTAGCCGTGGCTTTCGTACGGCAGCATGACCAGGCGGGCGGTGCCGGCATTGCCTTTCACGGCGGCGTACATGCGTTCGGACTGCATCGGGTAGGTGCCCGAATTATTGTCCATCTGGCCGTGGATCATCAGCATGGGCTCATTGATCTGGTCGGCATGCATGAAGGGTGACAGCTCGAAATAGACGTCCGGCGCCTGCCAGAAGGTGCGGCGTTCGGACTGGAAGCCGAAGGGCGTCAGGGTGCGGTTATAGGCACCCGAACGGGCGATGCCGGCGCGGAACACGTCGGAGGCCGCCAGCAGGTGGGCGGTCATGAATGCACCATAGGAGTGGCCGGCAATCGCCAGACGCTCGCCATCGCCGAAACCCATCTCCACCGTGACATCGCGCGCCGCCTCGGCCGACAGGACGAGCTGGTGGATGAAGGTGTCATTCACCGTCTCCGGATCGTCGCCGACGATCGGCATGGTGGCGTTCTCCAGCAGCGCATAGCCCTGGGTCACCAGGAAGCGCGGGCTGGTGCCGGCGAGACGGGCGAATTCATAGGGCGAGCCGGAGACCTGACCCGCGGTCGAGGCGTCATTGTATTCCAGCGGATAGCCCCAGACGAGCACCGGCAGGGTGTCGCCTTCCTCGTAGTCGGCCGGCAGATAGAGCGTCGCCGAGAGCGGCACGCCGTCCGCGCGCTCATAGGTGATCAGCTGGCGGCTGATCGCGTTGAGCTGGGGATGCGGGTTCTCGAACTGCGTCAACTGGACGGTGTCCTCGCCCGCCCGGTGCCAGCGCACATTCGGCGGGGTGACCGGATCTTCCCAGCTGGTCAGGAAGGATGAGGCATCATCGGCCGTCAGACCGATCACCTCTTCGTAATTCTCACCGGAATTGCGCCAGATCTCCTCGGTCTCGAAAGTCTCGAAACTGACCCGGTTGAGGAAGGGCCGCTCGCCCTCCGGCGTCGCACCATCACCGGCGAAATACATGTAGCCATCGTGCACGCCGACAACGGCCCGGCCGAACTCATTGCGCACGGTCAGGGCCGAGCCGGGATTGGCGTAACGGTCCTGATAGTTGCGCTCCTCGGCGAGACGCGGCTCGACCGACGGATCGGCAAAGTCGACCAGCCAGCGGCGGATGACGCGGGTGTCGCGGTCATACTCCATGGCAAAGCCGGTCTCGCCGACGGCGGTGAACTGGGTGCCGTAATAGCGGTCCTCGGTGCGCAGGATTTCCACCGGCTCACCATCGAACGGTGCCGCCAGGGCCCAGACGCTGTCGCGCTGTTCGGCCTCGACACGCGGATCGCCACCGTCCAGCGCTTCGGCCCAGGTCAGGCGGGCTTCATGGCTGGCCTGCCAGCCGATGGAGCGGCGACCGGTGATGACGCCGCCGATCGGCACATTGTCGGCCAGGGGCTGACGGGCAATGGTCCCAACCTCGTCGCCGGACCGGTCGATGACGAAGGTCCGGTCCGGGAAGGAATACCAGGGCACCTGGTAGGAGAAGGGCTGCTCCATCTCGCCGACCAGGATGTAGTCACCACCCGGCGCCGGGTCGGCGGAATAATAGAGGCCGGGCTCACCGATCTCGCGCACCCGGGGACGGCCCGAGGCGTTGACAATGGCCAGCTGGGTCGAGGCGAGCCAGGCAAACAGGGCGGCGTCGTGTTCGTCTTCCAGCAGGTCCTGATAGGTCCGCACCGGGGCTTCATAGCCTGAGGCCTCCTGGATCACCGGACCGACAGGAACGCGTGGTTCGACCGGCATGGGTCCGCGTTCGGGGTCGGTCAGATGGACCAGAAGGTGCTCGCCATCCGGCATCCAGCTGTAAGGCGAGAAGACCGCATTGACGCCGCGGGCGACAACGATGCGGGCGCGGGCGCGCTCAACATCGACCACCCACAGGCTGAGCTCGTCATTGCGCGTCATCACGAAGGCGATCTGCGAACCGTCCGGCGACCAGCTGGTGCTGGAAATGCCGGCATCGGCCGGCAGCTCGACCGCGCGTTCGGCGCCGGTTTCCAGATCGATCAGGGAGAGGCCGACAATGCTGCGAGGACCGTGGCGACCGTTCAGCGTGACATCCAGGCGCAGACCGGCAAGACGCTCCATCGGGCGGGCCAGTTCGGCAACCGGCGGCAGGGCCTCGCGATGCATCAGCAGCAGCGTGTCCCGGGCCGGCGACAGCGAGGTCCAGGGTGAAAGCGGCGCATCAACAATGTCGACAAGTTCCTGCGGCGGCAGACGATAAGCCTCCTGCGCCAGGGTCGCGGTCGGCAGGAGAAGTGAAGCCGCGGCCAGGGCCGCGCCGGTCTTGATGATGGATGTCAGCATTTTGCTCCCCACAGGCATGCGTCGTGAGGGGAGAATAGGCGGCTGATGCCGCCTATCCCATTATCAATTTGTAATGTTCAGCGAGCTCGCGCGGCAGGTGCCACGGACCGGTGTGGTGACACCTGCCATTTCAGCCCCATTACCGGCCGCAGAGGCGGAATGCGCCGGATGATTTCATAGCCCAGCGCACACCCCCCGGCTGTGACGGCGACCAGGATGGCAAACTCGCTCCACACGCCCAGCCCGGCGTCACGCAAGGCAAAACCCGCTGTCACCGTGATCGTCTGGTGCAGGATGTACCAGGGAAAAACGGCCTGGGTGAGGTAACGCCGGGCCGGCCCGTCCGAAGTCAGCCAGCGCCGGGCGGCGCCCAGCAGGGTCAGGATGATCGTCCAGGCAAAGACGATCCGGGCAATCCGCGCGACCCACAGCAACGGCTCACGCGCCACCACCCAGTCGATATTGTTGTAGGCAGCGAACAGTCCGGCAAACAGCACGCCGGTCAGGACTGCGACCACCGGAAAGGCCCGGTCGACGGCCCGCCACAGCGCGTCATTGCGGGCAAAGGCATAGCCATAAAGCAGGATGGTCAGCGAGCCGGCGTGATTGGCCCAGTCCTCGATCAGGTCATGCGTGGTGGGGAAGGCCTCCGCCAGGGTGAAACGGATCACCAGGAAAGGGACCAGAGGCAAGGCGATCAGCGCCAGCGTCCCGGTCCAGCCGGACGCCGCGCACCGGCCCGCCGCCTGCAGCGCGCGGCTGTCGGCCACCCCGCGCAACAGGGGCAGCAGCGGCGCCAGCATCAGGCAGTAGACGAAGAGATAGACAACATACCACAGATGGTTCCAGGTCGGTGTGTGGACCTCCCAGGGACCGCCCCACTGACCGGCATAGTGGCGATAGAAATCGATGAAGCCGGGCTCGATCACGCCGGCCGAGCGCAGTTCGGCATAGGTCTGCGGTGCGACGATCACATACATGCCGAACAGGATCACCGGAAAGAGCCGCCAGCTGCGGTCCAACGCAAAGCGGCCGGCACCCAGCTTGTCGCCGAGAAAGCGGATGGCGACACCGGAGATGAAGAAGAGAAGCGGCAGGCGCCAGGGACTGGAGAGCCACATCAGGGGCTCCATGGCATCATTGGCGTGAACGCTCTTGGCGTGCCAGCCCTCCGTGTTGAAATACATGCCGATGTGATAAAAGATCAGCAATATGAAGACGATAATCCGCAGCCAGTCGAGCGCATAGTGACGCGTGACGGATGCGGGCGGGGCAAAGGGCCCCTGGGATGCAGCAGGCTGCGGCGGTGAATTTGTCGACATGGAACACTCCCTTTGTGCGCCATGCTGCCCACCGGGCCCGGAAAGGCGATCCCTGCGGGGCCCGAGGCGGCGCGGCGGGATGACCGGCGCTCGCGCGGGACAAGCGGCGGCGTACGGGGACGAGTGGCGGCTGGCAGGCTTGCAGCCCGCGCCGGACTGTCGGACAGTCCGGCGATGACCCCGGCCCCGGTTTCAGATCTCGACCTCGTGCGTGACGCCGAACGGCGGGCCTGGATGCGCGCCTGCCAGTTCGCCTGGCTCAGCCTTCTGGCCTTCTGGATGATTGCCTCGATGTCGATCGATACCGAGTTCGCCCGCGATGGCCGGACCGGACCGCCCCTCTTCGCCTGGGTGACGGAAGGCTCCAGCGTCATCATGACAGCGATGATCCTGCCCTTCATGATGTGGCTGGGCATCCGCTTCCCGCTCGAGCCGGGCCGCTGGCTGAACTCCCTGCCCGCGCATCTGGGCGGCTATCTGGTCTATCTCACCCTGCACATCACCGGCATGGTCCTGATCCGGGAGGGCGTCTGGGCCTTTGCCTATGGCGGGGACTATGAGTTCTTCCATGACGCCCCCTGGCGGGAGATCGTTTACGAAGCGCGCAAGGATCTGGGCACCTATGCCGGCTATCAGGTCATCATCGCGGTCTCGCTGGCCCTGCAATACCGCCGGCTGGAAGTCGAGGCGGCCCGGGCCGAGGCCAAACGGTCGCATCGGCTGACCCTGAAATGCGGCGGCCGCACGCTCAGGATCGCCGCCGAGGAATTCCTCGCCGCCAAGGCCGCCGGAAACTATGTCGAGGTTCGCCTTGCAACGGGCGACCACCTGGCCCGCCTCACCCTGGCCGATCTGCAGAAACAGCTGGTTGAGGCCGGCGTCGATGCCGTCAGGGTTCACCGCTCCTGGCTGGTGAATCGCGAACGAATCCGCGAAATCTGCCCGACCGGTGACGGAGACGTCCTGCTCATTCTCGATTCGGGAGAGAAAATTCCAGGCAGCAGGCGCTTTCGCGAGCACTTGGAAGTCACGTAGCGCTCTCTATTTGGCAGAGCGAAAGAATCTGAACAAAAACCGGACGTTGATCCCGGCTTTAACTTAGCTATGCAAAATCGCTGCGTGTTTTTCGCGCCACAACCGCGTTAAAATAGTTTTTTCGAACAATTGCTCAAATACTCGCCGATTGACGCGCGAAAAAATTCGCACATAGCGTTTCGCTCAAGGCAGGTATTCTCTTAAACGGTCTGCCCAGGGGGCTTTGTGCTTAACAATTCAAGTGTTGAGCAACCCTTCCGTTTGAGATTTTTTCGGAGGGAAAGTAATGGGCTATCGCTCATTCAAAACTTGTCTAATGGCAAGCACGCTGGTTGCCGGTCTTGCAGTGACTGCGCCGGCCACCGCTCAGGATGATGCTCAGTCGTCGGAGGAGACGATTGTCGTCACCGGTTCTCGAATTCTGCGTCGTGATGCCGAAGCCGAAAGCCCGATCCTGACGGTGACGCAGGAAGACATCACGACCAGCGGCTCGATTACTGTTGATCACTATCTCAACACGCTGCCGCAAGTGACACCGAACCTCAGCTCGCAGTCGAACAACCCGTCGTCCAACGGCCGGGCCTTCATCGACCTGCGCGGTCTGGGCACGGGTCGCAACCTGGTCCTGATGGACGGCCGCCGCCCGATGGGTTCCACCAGCGCCGGCACGGTTGACACCAACACCATCCCGGCCGCCCTCATTGAGCGGGTTGAAATCATCACCGGCGGGGCCGCCGCGACCTATGGTGCCGACGCCGTGTCCGGCGTCATCAATTTCGTGATGCGAGACAGCTTTGAAGGCGCCATGTTTGACGGCCAGTACCGTTTGACAGAGGAAGGCGATGGCCAGGAATGGGGCGCCGACTTCACCCTGGGTGCCGATTTCGACGACGGCCGCGGCAATGCCGTGTTCAACGCGTCCTACTTCTCACGCGATGACATGTACAAGGGCGCCCGGGCCTTCTCCGCGCAGGCCTCCAGCGCCACCGGCACCTTCCCGGGCGGCAGCTTCACCACCGGCGCGAACACGCCCAGCGCTGCAGGCGTCGCGGCTATTTTTGGTGCCAATGCGTGTAATAACAATGGTGGTCAGGCCGGTTTTGGTTTCAACCCGGACGGCTCACTGTTCTGTACCGGCGTGTCTGGCGTCGCAAACCGCAATGTCGTCGGCTATACCGGCCCGGACAGCTACATCGCGACGGCTTTCTACCCGGACTTCTTCTCTTACAATTTCGAGCCGGACAACATCCTTGTCCTGCCGATGGAGCGCTGGAACTTCTACACGGACATCAATTACGAGGTGAACGAGCATTTCCAGCCCTACGTTCGCGCCATGTACACCAATTACAATGCGCTGCAGGAGCTGGCTCCGACCCCGGCTGGCGGTTCGACGGGCTTCACCGTTCCGGTGACCAACCCGTTCATCACCCCGCAACTGTCCGCCCTGCTGGCGACCCGGAGCAACCCGACGGCTCCGTTCGCCTTTGCCAAGCGCTTCAATGCGCTGGGCGGCCGGACGGGCTACAACACGCATGATGTCTGGCAGGTCACAACGGGTGCGGAAGGCGACATTGTCGGCTCCTGGCACTATGACGTGTACGCCTCGCTGGGTCGGTCGGTTCTGAACGAA
The DNA here is from genome assembly GCA_965242785.1 of uncultured Maricaulis sp. Lineage (GTDB taxonomy): Bacteria > Pseudomonadota > Alphaproteobacteria > Caulobacterales > Maricaulaceae > Maricaulis. The sequence continues at coordinate 735,095 of CBDETA010000004.1, read as the reverse complement.
ATCCAGGGCGGCAACGTCCGCCGGGATCGGGTCCAGGCCCTGCTGAACGCCGCCGATGGTGGTGCCTCGGTCTGTGCTGGTGGTCTGAACCTGTTCGGCGCCGCCACCATCAGCGACGAATGCGCAGCCTACATCTCGCTGGAAGCCAAGAACCTGACCGTGATCGAGCAGCGTATCGTGGAAGGTACGGTGACCGGTGACCTGTTCGAACTGCCGGCCGGCACGGTGCAGGCCGCCTTCGGTGCCAGCTACCGTTCGATCGACTTTGACTTCAAACCCGACAGCGGCCTGCAGCCGGGCCTCGTGGCCGGTTTCAACCAGCAGCTGCCGGTGTCCGGTTATCTGGATTATTCGGACATCTACGGCGAAGTCCTGGTGCCGGTTCTGGCCGGCCTGCCGATGATCGACGAACTGTCCTTCACGCTGGGCTATCGCATCACCGACAACAATGCCGCCGGCTCGGCCGACAGCTGGAAGATCAATGGTGACTGGCGTGTCACCGAAGACTTCCGCTTCCGCGGTGGTATCCAGGAAGCCATCCGCGCGCCCAGCATCAATGAGCTGTATGCTCCGCGGCTGAACAACTTCCCGAACATCTCCGGCCAGGACCCCTGCAACACCACCGGCGCGATTGCGGCGACTTATCGCAACGGCCCGAACGGTGCTCAGGTCCAGGCCCTGTGCAATGCGCAGTCGCCGGTCGCCGGTGGCACCGCCTTTGTGCAGCCGGCCGGTCAGGCCCAGGCCATCACGGGCGGCAATCCGAACCTGACGCCGGAAGAGTCGCAGTCCTGGACGTTCGGCTTCGTCGCCAACGCCCCGTTCGGCACCTCCTACAGCTTCCTGGAAGATCTCTACGTCTCGGTCGACTACTGGTCGATCGAACTGGAGAACGTGATCGCCGCCGTCGGCGCCACCACGATCATCCAGCGCTGCTTCAACCGTGATAACGCCAACCCGACCTATGACATCAACAATGAGTGGTGCCAGCTGTTCGAGCGTTCGGCGTCCAATGGTGGCATCGAGAACCTGCAGACCACGTCGCGCAACCAGTCCTTCATCAATACCTCGGGCGTTGACCTCGTGGTGGGCTGGAACCGTGATTTTGGCAGCATCGGTACCTATGGCCTGAACTTTGTCACGACCTGGGTAGAAAAGTTCCAATCCCAGACCACGGCGGTCGACCCGGTCAACGACTTTGCCGGCACGATCGGTTCGGGCACGGGATCGTCCACGCCGGAATGGCGCTTCACGCTGACCAACTCCTGGGAATGGGAAAACCTCACCGCCCAGCTGGTCACGCGCTATATCGACGGCATGGACCACGCGGTCACGGTCACCGGCGGCACCGCCGCTGGCGTCCCGGCCACCTGGTACAACGACGTTCGCGTCAATTACGACCTCAACGAGTCGATCTCGCTGCGGGCCGGCGTGAACAACGTCCTCAACCAGGATCCGCGTCTCTACTCGCCGAACGTCCAGGCGAACACCGACCCGTCAACTTATGACGTGCTCGGCCGTCGCTTCTTCTTCGGCGTCAATATGCGCATGTAGTACCCGCGGCATGACACCTGACACGTAATGATCCCTCACGTGTCGCCGGGACGGGGTGATCCCCGTCCCGGTCTTTTCCGAGGGTGGCACAGACCGCAGCAGGCATCCTGCTGCGGTCTTTGTCATTTCAGGGCTTGAGCCAACAAAAAGGGCCGCGCTCGACACCGAGCGCGGCCCTTGTTCTTTCCAGCGGTGCCGGGCGCCTAGCCCTTCAGCAGCTCGGCCAGCGTCGTGCCCAGGCGGGCCGGGGACGGGGAGACCTTGATGCCGGCGGCTTCCATGGCCGCGATCTTGTCATCCGCGCCGCCCTTGCCGCCGGAGACGATGGCGCCGGCATGGCCCATCGTGCGGCCCGGAGGTGCCGTGCGGCCGGCGATGAAGCCGACGGTCGGCTTCTTGCGGCCCTTCCTGGCTTCGTCAGCCAGGAATTGCGCAGCGTCTTCCTCGGCCGAACCACCGATCTCGCCGATCATGATGATCGACTGGGTCTCGTCGTCGGCGAGGAATTTCTCCAGCACGTCGATGAATTCGGTACCCTTGACCGGATCGCCGCCAATGCCGACGGCCGTGGTCTGGCCGAGGCCGACCTGGGAGGTCTGGAACACGGCTTCATAGGTCAGCGTGCCCGAGCGCGAAACCACGCCCACCGAGCCCTTCTTGAAGATCGAGCCCGGCATGATGCCGATCTTGCACTCTTCCGGGGTCAGGATGCCGGGGCAGTTCGGGCCCAGCAGCATCGAGTTCGACTTGTCCAGCTTGGCCTTGACCTTGACCATGTCCATCACCGGAATGCCTTCGGTGATGCAGACGATGAAGGGGATCTCGGCATCGATGGCCTCGATGATCGCCGCACCGGCACCGGCCGGCGGGACATAGATCACGGAGGCGTCGGCGCCGGTGGCTTCCTTGGCTTCACCCACGGTCGCGAAGATCGGCAGCTCCGCCGAAGAGTCCACGCCGGAGGTCCAGCTCTCGCCGCCCTTCTTGGGGTGCACGCCGGCGACCATCTGGGTGCCGTAGTATTGCAGCGCCTGCTCGGTGTGGAAGGTACCCGTCTTGCCGGTCAGGCCCTGGACGATGACCTTGGTGTTCTTATCGACGATGATCGACATTACTTGGCCTCCTTCACGGCGGCGACAATCTTCTGGGCGGCGTCGTCCAGGTCATCGGCGGCAATCACGTTGAGACCGCTTTCATTGATGATCGACTTGCCCTTTTCCACATTCGTGCCTTCCAGGCGCACGACCAGCGGCACCTGCAGACCGACTTCCTTGACCGCGGCGACCACGCCCTCGGCGATCACATCGCAGCGCATGATGCCGCCGAAGATGTTGACCAGGATGCCTTTGACGTTCGGGTCGGCGGTGATGATCTTGAAGGCCGCGGTGACCTTTTCCTTGGAAGCGCCGCCACCAACATCGAGGAAGTTGGCCGGCTCGGCGCCATAGAGCTTGATGATGTCCATCGTCGCCATGGCGAGACCGGCGCCATTGACCATGCAGCCGATATTGCCGTCCAGGGCGACATAGGCGAGGTCGTATTTGGACGCCTCGATCTCCTTGGCGTCTTCCTCGGTGGTGTCGCGCAGTTCCATGATGTCCGGGTGACGGAAGAGCGCATTGCCGTCGAAGGAGACCTTGGCGTCCAGCACGCGGACATGACCGTTGTCCATGACGATGAGCGGATTGATCTCCAGCATCGACATGTCCTTCTCGGTGAAGGCCGTGTAGAGGATTTTCGCCAGGCCCATCATGTCTTCGCGGGCCGTGCCGTCCAGCTTCAGCGCATCGCAGACCGCAGCGGCCGCCGCGTCGGTGACGCCGGCTTCCGGATCGATGTCGATGGTCTGGATCTTGTCCGGGGTCGCATGGGCGACCTCTTCAATGTCCATGCCGCCCTCGGTGGAGACCACGAAGGCCACCTGGCCGGTTTCCCGGTTCACCAGCAGCGAACAATAGAGCTCGGTGGCGATGTCCGCGCCGTCCTCGATATAGAGACGGTTGACCTGTTTGCCGTCCGGGCCGGTCTGGTGCGTGACCAGCGTATTGCCCAGCATTTCCTTGGCATTCTTGATCACGTCTTCCTTGGAGAAGGCGAGACGGACGCCGCCCTTGGCGTCGGCAGGCAGTTCCTTGAACTTGCCCTTGCCGCGACCGCCGGCATGGATTTGCGACTTCACCACCCAGAGCGGTCCGGGCAATTGGTCGGCGGCTGCGGCAGCCTCGTCGGCAGAGAAAATGGCAACGCCTTCGGCAACCGGGGCGCCAAAGGTCTTCAGGACGGCTTTCGCCTGGTGTTCGTGGATATTCATAAAGGGGCCTCGCGGGAGGAAATGAAGCGAACGGATGGCCAGATAGGACCCGCCTTATAGCACCGGGCAGGGCAAGCGCAACGCATTCGCCACCGTTGTCACTCAGCTAGAGGTGAAGCACATCCGGATCGTGCCACGCGTCCCGGATTTCGGGCAGGCCGAGCGGGCGCGGCGGGATGGGCAGGGCTGTCTCCTCTCCGATGACCGCACCGGAGAAATATCGCACGCCCACCGAAAGGCCGGCTTCCAGCGTGTCCAGTGTATCGGCCTCGGTGAGATAGGTTTCCGCCTTCTGGGCGCGGGCCGCGGCGACCCAGTCAGACATCTGCATCAGCTGGGTGTCGGCAGGTCCGTCCTCATTCATGCGGGCCGGCGCCTCGGTTCCGAAAATGCCGATGCCGCAGCTTTCAAACCGCCGAAAATCGCTGACCCCGAAGGGCAGCTGGGCCAGGACATAGGCGCCATAATGCTTCAGCGAACGAAACAATTCCTGCATCTGGCCCAGCGGCGCCCCCTCGGGCACGCCATCGACGCGCAGGAAGAAATAGCGCCGTTTCGGCTCCGGCACGGATTGCAGGATGGCGAAATAGCGCAGGCGCTGGGACAGGCTGGCGATGGTGTCATAGTGCACCGGAACGATGATCGCGCTCGCTCCGCCCTGGGCATAGGTCTTCTGGAATCCGCGCTGGGCCGCCCGGGCCACGGCTTCGTCCAACTCGCGATGGCGCTTGCGGTCGTCAGACCCCATCAGCGTGTCGCGACCGTAAAAGGCAAAACCGTTCACCACCCGCCGGGCCACGCAGATATTGTGCAGCAGGGAAGAGCGGCGCGCATCCCAGCAGGGCTTGAAAACGATATCGTCCCAGACGCCTTCGCTTTCCTTGTAGACCGCCTCCGGACGGGGCTTGGACGTCGCCCGCTTCTCCGGCGGGCGCGCCACCTCCCAGTCCGTGGCTGATTTCCTGTCCCGTTCGCGGGCCTCCTGCCGGGCCCAGGGCGGCGTATCCCTGTGCGGGTCTTCCCTGACAGGCCCCTGACCCTCGCCGGCCGGTCGGCGACCCTCATCCTGGGTCTGGGCGACGATTTCCAGCAATTCCTCGATGGGAACACTGCGGGCTTCGCCGATCACCTTGAGCGGGCTGAGCTCGCGATCACCCAGGAAGAAAAGTTCCAGCTCATCTGCGATCGACGCCACGGACAATTCCGCCGCTTCGGCGTCCAGCGCCTCGAAAATGATCAGGAAACCGCCCTGGCAGCGCACAACCACATCACCGCCGGTGAGGCGTTTCTCGATGAAGTGCTGGCCGACATCATAGACTTTCTCGCGCAGGCGCTCCCAGTCCGGGCCTGCACCTTCGCGAACCTTGTCCAGGTTGAGAAACTGGAATTGGCCCATGTCGACCGCGGTACGGCCGGACAATGCCTGTTTCAGTTTGCGCTTGAGTTCGGGGCCCATGAAAACCGCGCCGGCCAGTGACTTCCTGGCGCCAACCTGACCGGCAACACCTTGAAATCCCGTTACACCGGCCCGGGATCAGCGCGTCGTGGCAACCACGGCTCCATCCACCGACAGACTGCCGCCACCGCGGGCGAACAGGTAGAAGGCGGCGGAGGCGAACAGGATGGTCATCGGCCAGGCCTCCGGCGCCACCCAGCTGCCATAGACCCAGGCCGCCAGAACGAGCGTCAGGCCGACCAGCCGGGTCAGCACGCCCAGCACCAGCAGCGCAGCCAGGATCTGGCAGCCCCACACCGCGATCTGCGCCAGTTGCGCGGGCGGGATCAGCGGGATGTCCCAGACATCCGCGGCATAGACGATGTCCGGCAGCACATCCGGCCACGGTCCGGCATGCGCCCGCCCCCAAAGCCACAGCATGGGGGCCAGGGAAAGGCGGATCACACCACCGATCAACCAATCGGGCAGAAAGCGTTCAGCCTGGGCCGGCCGCGCTTCAATATCCATCCTTCCCCCCGAAAGGCCTGAGCGTGCGTCCACCCAGACTGGGGCAGTGCGGCACGGCTCGCAAGGCGCTGCACCTCAGGCGCGAATCTGCCCCTTCCATTTTGGCGGATCAGTCTTCGATGAAAGCCGTGAAGCGCGCTGTGCGTTCGCCGAATCGGTGACGACGATAGCCCGACAGAACCTGCCCGTCGGGGCAGGCGCCAGACGCTGTCGCCGCTGGCGCACCAATGCAGGCTTCACCCTCCCGGCTGGAAAAGCGCTCACCCAGCTGGGCCAACGCCACGGTCCGGTCCGGCGGAAAACCGCGATAGACATCAACACAGGCCTGCCCGGGCACGGTTTCAACCGGACCCGCCACCAGATCGCCGCCAGGACCGGTTTCCAGAACAGCGACGTCGACCGGGTTGCGTCGCGGATTGCAGACTTCCAGCGTACGGACCGGCTGCGCGAGCCCCTGCTCATCGGCCGGCGCGGACGGGCACAGCGCGGCATCGGCCATGTCCAGATCATTGCAGCGCACCCGCCAGCTGACCCGCCCGACCGCGACACCACCGGGACCGCGCTGCCCCGTGATCTCGATCGGCGTACGCCGGAATGTGCGGGCCTGCTGTCCGGACGGACAGGGTTCACCACTCGCCAGCGACGTTGTGCCGGATGCCGGAACGCACCAGACACGATCACCCTCGCGCGCGGGCCAGCGCCATTCACCGGACATGGCGTGCAGATCGACCGCAGCACCGGCGACACCGTTGAGGCCACCCTGCAAACAGGCACCAGGCTCGACCAGGAACCAGGTGCGCAGGGTCTCCGGACCGCCCGGGCTGGTCGTGTAGACCGCCGCCGTAGCAACGCGGAATGGCGTGTCATTGCACACGTCCAGCATCACCGTTCGCTGGGCTTGGGCGGCGGTCGCGGTCAGACCTGTAAGAGCCAGCGCCAGGCCGGCTTGCAGCAATGTCATGGATCAATCTCCCTGGCTGCAAACTGGCCGCGTGCACGCCAGGCGGTCAAGTCATTCGGTGTCCGGCCGCGCCAGGAATTGCATCGGCATGCCACCCACATCGATCCGGACGATCCGGCGGGTGTCGGGCACGACATAGATATCATTGGGCGGCTGCCCGCCACGCAGTTCGACGCGGAAGGTGTCGAAAGTCCCGGCAGGCGTCTCGACGGTCACCGCTTCGACGGCCCGCAAGGTGACCGAGGCCGTGCTGTTGCTCATCGGCGCATACCAGTCAAAGGCAACCGCTTCACCGACCTCCAGCGGCACGATCGAGGCCATCGCGAATGCGGTCGCGCGCACCAGCGTGCCTTCGCTCAGATCGGCTTCCAGATACTGGATGCTGGGCGCCTCACCCGGACGGACCGTGGTGACTTCCGCGTTCGCCAGGCCCGGCTCGAAGCTCACATTCAGCGTGAAATAGGCGGTCTCCTGGTGAAAGCGCAGGCGAACCTCAGACGGGGCCAGGTCCCCGGCGTCCAGCTCGGCCTCAAAGCTCTCATAAATCTCTCGCGACGCCCACATCGTGCGGTCCCAGAGGTGAAGCGTCTGCCCGTCCACATACCAGCCAAAGCGCATGAAACCGTCCGGCTGGCCCTCAAAGTGCAGGTCCAGATCAAACCCGCCGGTCTCCATGACCTGCGTGTCCAGTCGCGAGGTCCAGCCCTCCACAGCTTGCGCCTGGGCGCTCACCGAGTATCCGCCCGCCAGGAATGCGGCCGTCAGTATTGCCTTGAGCATGAATTCCTCCCTCTGCCCGTCCGCAGACGCTCGACGCGCCAGCCTGTCCCGGACATGACCCACGCATTACGAACCGCTCAGGCTGGAAAGGAACACAGTGTTAAAAAGCCGTCCGGGCAAGAACGCAAAGAGCCCCGGCACGATCAGGGCACAGAAATAGAGGGTCATCACAAGTCGGTGATGCTGCCCCTTGCGCGCAGACTTGCGCACCGAACGCGCCAGGCCGACCAGTCCGAACAGGGTCAGCGGGATCAGGAGATGGATCAGTGAGAACTGACCCTCATTGACCTCGCGGATGAAAACGGCGGACAAGGCGGTCAGGGCCATCAGGCCGGCCCAGACCATCCCCAGCGTGCGATGCGGAAGCGTGCCCTTGGGGCCGAGCCATTGCAGGGCCCCAAGGATCAGTGCTCCGGTCGCGCAGGCGACGTGGAACTGAATGACCGGATCCGCCTCGAACAGGGCATCCAGCGACATGCCGGCCTCCTAGGCGTTGCGCCAACAACCGTGGAAACCCAGCGGGCAGGCATAGGGCAGGCGCCAGCTCGCTGCGGGTCCATCGGCCAGGTTCAGCGCATCGAACACATGCAGCTCGGTCGCCGCTTCGGTCAGATTGAGCGCGGTATGGATGATCCAGCCCTCGCCCTCGCCCGACCCCATGGGAATGAACAGCGGTTCTTCCACGATGGTGCCGTCGGGATGGATGAAGCGGTCCGTCTGGCCGGAAGCAAGATCGCGGCGGACGACTTCCCGCGCACCCTCCACCTGACCAGCCTGCCAACCGATATGCCAAGTATAGCGGCGCGCCAGTCCGACCCGGCGCGGATCAACCTGCGGGAATTCGGCAAAACCGTCGTCAAAACCATCGACACGATAGCGTCCGCCCGGCTGCAAGGTGATCCGGTTGAGCCGGGCATCCCCGTCCGTATCGGGATGCAGCGCCCCGCGCATCAGGTCCTGCACGCCCTGGACTGCAAAGCGGGCATTGTCCGACAGGGCCGCGTCGACATGGATTGTGCCATCGGCATCTTCCCAGGCACCCCCGACGTGGAACAGGAAGCCGGGCGGCATTTCCCAGCTGCGCCGCAGCGACCAGTCCGCCTTGTCCAGCACCACCACGCGCAGCCCGCGACTGTCATCCCAGCGGAAACTATCCAGGAAAGGCATGCGCATCGCGTCAAAGGCCAGATTGCCGACCAGGAAGACCAGGGAACGGTCCGTGACAGCGAAATCGTGGATCATGCCGCCGGGAATGTCGCGCACCAGTTCGGCCCGTTGCAGCGCCCCGTCAGGACCGATCTGCCACAACACCAGCATGTCATGCGAGGCGGCCTGGCCGAAATTCCACACGGTTCCGTCCGGATCCACTTTGGGATGGGCCGAGAAGGGCAGCCCGTCCAGCTCGCCCGCCCAGCGCTTGGGACCGCGGCTTTCCAGCGTCTCCGGGTCGATCCTCCAGCCTGATCCGCCTTCCCACAGCGCCATCAGCTCGCCATTCAGCATCATCACCGAGGTATTGGCCGCATTCATGTCGTCCGGACCGCGCAGACCCTGGCTGTTGGGCGGAACAGACCCGAAGGCCGGCATCAGGAAACGGCCGGCCTCCTGCTCGAGCTGCCATTTGCGGGTGCCGACAAAGCGGGCGCGGTGGCTGACAGTACCGCCCGATCCCAGCCGCCAGGCATGGACCAGGCCGTCACCGTCGAACCAGTGCCGATAGCGCCAGCCATTGCGGCTGAACCGGCCCGGACCATTGCGGTGGAGCACACCGCTGAGCCCCGCCGGCATGCGGCCATGCAGACGCCGCGCGACACCGTCGAAACCGTCAGCCGGAGCGTCGGAATAGCCCAGCGTCCAGGCCTGGTCCCGGCGGGCCGCTTCAAAGCCCTCGAACACCGGATCCCCGCCCTGGCCGAACACCTGTCCGGGCAGGGCCGCAATGCCGCCCGCTGCGGCCATCAGGGTAAGCATGTCGCGCCGCGTCTGTGTCATCATGACCTCCTATTGCAGGCGAACCGTGTGACGGGTGCCGGCAGCTTCGACAGCAAACACCGCGTCAGACCAGCTGGCCGGACCGAAACGGCCCATCGCATTGTTGGAAAAGGCAAAGGGTTCGCTGGGAATGCCCATCAGATTGGCGTCCAGCTCGCCGTCATCATCGACGTCGTGATAGAGCTTGATGCCGTACTCGCCCGGGGGCAGCGCGCCGAGATCAACCTCCACCGTCATGCCGGTCACTTCCACGCGGCGACCGGTCACGGCCGTGCCGTCATCCCAGCCTTCCTGTGTATTGAAAACGCCGATCGCCAGGCTTCCTGTCTGGGTTTCGATCCCCTCGACCGTGAGGGTGAGGCTGGCTTCGGGCTGTGCTGTCGTCAGGGCCAGGACTGCGGCCAGTGCCGTTAGTGTCATCATGCGGGTCTCTCCATGTTTCGCCTGTCCGGGTCAGGCCCGGCGTCGGAATGAAGAAGAGCGGCAAGGCTGCCGGCGGCGCCACAGCATCTTCGCTAGAGGGCTGTCCTGCTTCGTGAATTGCGCTAGGTGTTCACTCACGCTTCGCGAACGGTCAGGCCGGCATGATTGAAAGACTGAAATCCTGGGCCCCCAACATCGCCGCCGTGCTGGCGCTGGGCACTTTCCTGTCGATTCTCGCTCCCTACGAGACGGCCGGGCTCGGCCTGCCCTGGATCTGGTTCTACTGGACCGGGCTGATGGCGCTGGGCTGGATTAGCGGATCAATCAGCACCTGGGCCTTCGGCCATCTGGCGCCGGACTGGCCGCGCCTGGCGGTGGCCGCAGCGACCACCGTGCTGGTGTCCATTCCGGTCGCCACCGTCGTGGCGCTGCTGCAGCTCGCCTTCAACGGACCCTATCCGCTCTACGTCCTGCCGATGATCTTCTTCTTCGTCTGGGTGATCTCGGCTGGGGTGACCACGGTCTCCGTGCTGGTCGAAAGCCGCCGCGCGCCCGCCGCGGAACCGGCACCCTCGACTCTGGGACCGGCCTTGCTGGACAAAATCCCGCCCCGCCTGCGCCAGGCCGAACTGCTCGCCCTGCAGGCCGAGGATCACTATTTGCGGGTCCACACATCGGCCGGGGACGCGCTCATCCTGATGCGTCTGGGCGATGCCATCGCGGCCGTGGAAACGCTGGACGGGGCGCAGACGCACCGGTCCTGGTGGGTGGCCCGACCCGCCGTGGCCTCGGTCTCGCGCGGCGATGGCCGGGCGGTGCTGACGCTGAGCAATGGTGTGGAAGCGCCGGTCAGCCGGACCTATGCACCCAAATTGCGCGAAGCGGGCTGGTACTAACGCAAGGTCTTGCAGTGGCTGCGCCAGTCGCCCGCGCTCTGCCCCCAAAGATCCACCACCATGTCAAAGCCGGCGACCTCGACATCGCGGCCCAGATCGCGGGAGCCCAGCTTGCGTGCCACGCCCTGGCTGGGCGTATTGTCGGCATGGATCAGATGCACCACGTCCGGCCAGCCCAGATCATCGAACACCCAGTCCATGCACGCGGTGGCGGCCTCGGTCGCATAGCCCTTGCGCCAGGTCGAGCGGTTCAGCGACCAGCCGATTTCCGGCTGCGGCCAGCCATGCGGATACCAGGGCCCGACCCGGCCCAGCCAGGCCCCGCTGGATTTCTCGATCACGCTCAAAAAGCCATAACCGCGCAATTGCCAGTGTCCGACAATGCCGCACAAGCTGCGCCAGACCAGGGCCGGTTCCTGCACACCGCCGATGAAACGCGTGGTTTCGGCATCCCCCATCAGTGCGCACAGGGGTTCGAAATCGCTCAGATCCGGTTGGCGCAAAATGAGACGGTCGGTTTCCAGCTTGATCGTGGACATGGCGGATATCGGGCCTTTTCAGGAACGGTTGGGACGGGTCTGCGTTGCGTGTGAATACACGCATTCTTTATGACTGCCCACGCCATCGCATTGCTGCGCAGGCCCGTTAAGCTTCGCGCCGGGTGAGTGAGCTTCCCGATCCGACGACTGGCGTGTGACTTGCAGGTCGAGGGGGTGGGGAAGTGGGTAGAGTGAGTTTTTCCTGATGGGCGAAAAACGCCATGGTCCGGGCATCATGACCCTGCTGGTCTATCTGATCGGCGCTGCCAGCCTGACCGGCGGGCTGTCCGGTTGGGTGCATGCCAGCGGCGCCTTCGAATGGCTGACCGAGCTCAACAGCCCCAACTGGACCCCCAGCTACACCCTGCTCAACACGGTCGGCCTGTTCATTCCGGTGTTTGCGGTCATCGCGCTGTGGATCACGCAGACCGCGGGACGCCAGGGCACACGCACCTGGGCCAGCCTGCTGGAACTGATCTGGATCGCCGGGATGACGACACAGATCCTGGTCTTCTTCTCCCTGCGTGACCCGGCGCTCGGCTTCCTGGCCGCCCTGTTGATGTGGCTCTTCGCCTTCTTCGCGACCGGGCTGATCAGCCGCGCCTCACGGACCGCCAGCGTCCTGCTCTGGCCGGCGCTGGGCTGGCACAGCTTCCTGGTCGTGCTGGGTTTCGAACTGATGCGCCTGAACAATGGCGCCACCTTCGCCGGCGGGCTCTGACACGCAAAAGAAAACCGCCGGTCCCGAAGGGGCCGGCGGCTTCTTTATTCCGTCAAGCGGCTGGGCTTAAGCCAGCGACGGCTCCAGACCCTTGCAGGCCTCGACCAGGCCCTTCACGGCGTCGACCGAGTGGTCGAACATGGCCTGTTCCTCGGCATTGAGTTCGATCTCGACGACCTTCTCGACACCGCCGGCACCGATCACCACCGGCACGCCGACATAAAGATCGTCCTGGCCAAACTGGCCGGTCAGGTGCGCCGCGCAGGGCAGGATGCGCTTCTTGTCGCGCAGATAGGCGATGGCCATCTCGATGGCGCTTTCCGCCGGGGCGTAATAGGCCGAGCCCGTGCCCAGAAGAGCGACGATCTCGCCGCCGCCGCCGCGGGTGCGCTGGACGATCTCGTCCATCTTCTCGGTCGTGGACCAGCCCATCTTGACCATGTCCGGAACTGGGATGCCGGCAACCGTGGAATAGCGCAGCAGCGGCACCATCGTGTCGCCATGGCCGCCCATCACGAAGGCGTTCACGTCCTGGACGGAGACATTGAATTCTTCCGCCAGGAACCAGCGGAAACGGGCCGAATCGAGCACGCCCGCCATGCCGACGACCTTGTTGTGCGGCAGGCCGGAAAACTCGCGCAGCGCCCAGACCATGGCATCCAGCGGGTTGGTGATGCAGATCACGAAGGCGTTCGGAGCGTGCTTGGCAATGCCTTCGCCGACGGCCTTCATGACTTTCAGATTGATGCCCAGCAGGTCATCGCGGCTCATGCCCGGCTTGCGCGGCACGCCGGCCGTGACGATGCAGACATCGGCGCCGGCAATGGCTTCATAGTCAGCGGCACCGGCCAGCTGGCTGTCCTTGCCGAAGACCGGGCTCGCCTCGGCGATGTCCAGCGCCTTGCCCTTGGCCACGCCCTCGGCAATGTCGAACAGGACGACATCGCCCAGTTCCTCGCGCGCGGCGATATGGGCCAGGGTGCCACCGATCATGCCGGATCCGATGAGCGCAATCTTGTTTCGTGCCATGGGAGCTACCTCTTTGGGGAAGGAAGAAAACTTGCGCAGCGGTCTAGCGCCCACGGAGGAATTCGGCAAGGCAGGGAAATCGTCGCGGATTCCGGCCGCTCCGGGTTGTGCCCGCCAGGCCGCCCGCCTAACTGAGACAGGCAGCAAGGGAGGCGGCGATGTCCGGCACCGGTTTTCAACTCGCCCAGATCAACATCGCCCACGCGAAATACGACCGCGAGGATCCCCGCTTCCAGTCCTTCATCGACCTTCTGGACCCGGTCAATGCCATGGCCGAGCGCATGCCCGGCTTCGTCCGGCGCTATCAGGACGAGGAAGACCAGATGACTGTGCCGGGCCTGGATAACCCGCGCCTCCTGATCAATATGAGCGTCTGGCAGGATCTCGACGCGCTGTTCAACTTCGCCTTCAAGACCGCCCACGCCAAGGTGATGATGCGGCGCAAGGAATGGTTCTCCGAGCTCGACCGCGCCCACCTGGCCATGTGGTGGGTTCCCGAAGGTCACGTGCCGACCCTGGCCGAGGCCCAGGCCCGGCTGGCCAGCATCGATGCGAACGGCTCGACAGCGCATGCCTTCAACTTCGCCGCGCTCTACAACGCAGACGGCCAGCCGGTGGAGCCGGACCTGCCCGAACGTGATTGCGCCTAGGCGAGCAGCCTAGTTCCGGGACGACGAGCGTTCGGCCTGCAGGATCAGCTTGCGGTAATCCTCCAGGCTGCCGCCATAGCGCTTGGCCTTGCCATCCTTGACCAGCCACAACTGGTCCGCGGTGCCTTCGGCCAGATAGACATCGTGGGTGATCAGCACGACGGCGCCCTGATATTCGTTCAGCGCGTAGATCAGCGCTTCGCGGCTGTCGATATCGAGGTGCGAGGTCGGCTCGTCCAGGATCAGGATGTGCGGCTTTTCCAGCGCCATCAGGCCCAGCAGGAGGCGCACCTTCTCGCCCCCGGACAGCTTGTCGATCACGGTCTCGACCTTCTCGTGCGAAAAGCCCATCGCCGCGGCAACGGCCCGGCACCGGGCCGGCGGCGTGTGTTCCGGCAGGGCGTCGCGCACATGGTCCAGCACGGTTTCGCCCGGTCGTAGCTCGTCCATCTGGTCCTGCGAGAAATACCCCACCCGCAGGGACCGCGGTGCCGACCGCTCGCCGGCCAGCAGCGGCAGGCGCTCGGCGATGGATTTGACAAGCGTCGTCTTGCCCTGCCCGTTCGCACCGATGATCGCGATACGGTCTTCCGGGTCCAGCCGCAGATCCACATCCGACAGGATCACCGCCTGCTCGCCATAGCCCACCGAAGCGTCCCGCAGCTGCAGCAGGGGCGGGGCCAACTTGTCGGTCGAAGTGGGGAAGGAGAAGGGCGTGGTGCGCTCTTCCAGCGGGATCGTGATCTCCTGCATCTTTTCCAGCATCTTCACCCGGGACTGGGCCTGCGCCGCCTTGGAGGCCTTGGCCTTGAAGCGATCGACGAAGGCCTGAAGACGTTCCCGGTCGGCATCCTGCTTGGCCCGCTGGCTCTCCAGCAGCGCGGTCTTGGCTGCGCGCAGCCTCAGCCAGGCATCATATCCGCCCGGCGAGATCGACAGCGTCTGGTGTTCCAGCGCCAGGGTGTGGGTCACGCAGCGGTTCAGCATCTCGCGGTCGTGCGAGACGATCAGCACCGTGTGCGGATACTTCATCAGATAGGTTTCCAGCCACGCCGCACCTTCCAGATCGAGATAGTTCGTCGGCTCGTCCAGCAGCAGCAGGTCCGGCTCGGAGAACAACACTCCGGCAATCGCCGCACGCATGCGCCAGCCGCCGGAGAATTCCCGCGTCGGACGCGACAGGTCATCATTGGAAAAGCCCAGACCGGTGAGGATTTCCGCCGCCCGCGACTCCGCCGTCCAGGCGTCGATATCAATCAGGCGCATGTGGATCTCGGCGATCCGGTCGGGATCGGTCGCGGTATCGGCTTCCTGCATCAGGGCGTGCCGCTCGGCATCGGTGGCCAGCACCACCTCCAGGATGGTCTCGTCGGACGGCTCGACCTCCTGCGCCACCCAACCCATCCGGGCCCCGCGGGCCAGGCGCACGGACCCGTCCGGCGACGGATGCTCGATCTCCTCGCGGATGATCCGCAGCAGGGTGGACTTGCCGGTGCCATTGCGGCCGACCAGCCCCACCTTCCAGCCGGCCGAGATCTGCGCCGAAGCATTGGCAAACAGCGAACGCCCGCCGATGCGGTAGTCGAGATTGGAAATCGTCAGCATGAAAACGGGTCTGCCAGTTGTGCGCAGGCGGAAAATGCGCGCGTGCGGGAGGAGGTCGGAAACGGTTCCAGCCAGCGGCGGCAAACCGAGCCCCCTCATAGCGCCAGCCAGGCCCGGCGGCCAGCCTTGTCAACTGCGGGGGTTTTCAGCCCGCGTGTCTCCGTTCACTCCGGCCCGGCATAGAGCACATCCATCGCGTCCGCAGCGCGCGACGGCCGCGGTGTCGTTCCGGCCAGACGTCTGAACTCCCGGGTCATGTGGGCCTGGTCGGCATACCCGGCCTCGGCGGCAATGGCCGACAGCGAGTCCTCTCCTGACTTCAATGCTGCCCGCGCCGCCTGGAAACGGGCGATGCGGATCCACTCGCGGGCAGTGAGCCCACAGGCGCGCTCGAAACGTCGGCTCAGCGTGCGCACGGTGAGGCCGCCCTTGGCCGCGAGCCCGTCCACGCTCAGCCCGGCGTCGTCAGCCTGGCAGGCGATTGCCGCCTGCACGTCGGCCATGGCGGCATTCCCGCTCAGGCCCTGCGCCAGCAAGGGCGCGGCAATCGGGATGAAACGGGCAAGGTCGGCGGCAGACCGCGCGGCGGCCAGCAGGTCGGATGCGGCCGCTTCCCCCATGATCTCCGCCAGCGGAACGGCACGGTCGCGCCAGGCGCCGGGCTTGTCACCCAGGCAACCGGTCGCCCAGGGATGAAGCCGGATGCCGAACACATCCATCACGCCGCGCTGTTCCAGCACGAGGGCGCGGGTCAGGGGACCGTAGAGAAAGGCCGCCGGCTGGGCCTGCCAGTCCGGTCCGACATGTTCCAGCGGCGGTTCGGCGCGGTGCAGGATGATCTCGCAGCGCCCGTCCGGCGCGATGGTCTCGGCCGTGCCGCGCGCGTCCATCTGCAGATGCCAGATGCCTTCGACGAAGGGTTCAAGCGCCTGTGGGGCCGGTTGGAACTCGTAGCTGATGGCGCCTCTCCCTGTCCGAAATATTCAAGACGGGCGCCTGGGCGCATGTCAAACAGGGCGGGCTTTCACGGAGTTTCCCCATGCGCGCCTTTTTGCCCGTCCTGGGCCTTGCCCTGATCATCACCCCCGCCTGCCAAGCCCAGCAGCCGGACCTCGCCTGGATGGAAGGCGCCTGGCGCTCCACCGGCGATGGCCCGGTCAGCGAGGAGATCTGGAGCGATGATGACGGCGGCTTGATGCTGGGCACCAACCGCACGATCGCCAATGGCCGCGCCGTCGCCTTTGAGTTCCTGCGCATTGAACGGGCCGGCGACACCGCCCGCTACTGCGCCCAGCCCGGCGGCCAGCCGGCGGTCTGTTTCGCGATGACCGAGATCGAGGGCAACCGGGTGCGGTTTGAAAACCCGGAACATGATTTCCCCCAGGTGATTGCCTATCAGCGCGAAGGCGACACGCTGACCGCCACCATCTCGGACCTTTCCGGCGAACAGGCGATGTCGTTTTCCTGGCAAGCGGTCGAGCCCTAGCGCTTGATCGCCAGCAGCAGGCCGTCGCCGATCGTGGTGAAGGCGCTGTCGACCCGGTCATCGTCGCGGATTTTCGCGGCCAGCGCGTTCAGCGCCGCCGTGTCGGCATCTGCTGCGACCCGTTCGGGGTCGGCGACGGAGCCGCTCCACAGCACATTGTCGAAGATCACCAACCCGCCGGGACGCAGCAGGTCCAGCGCGGCCTCGTAATAGGCGTCATAACCGGTCTTGTCGGCGTCGATGAAGATCAGGTCGACCTGGCCCCCCTCGGTCCGGGCGATCTCGTCCAGCGAGGTGCGGGCCTCACCGATGCGCAGCTCCATTGCGTCCGACACACCGGCCGCCTGCCAGTAGGTCTGCGCCCTGGCCGTATACGCCTCCGAGATGTCACAGCCGATCAGACGGGCCTTGTCGCCATGCATGTCACGCATGGCCAGGATCGTTGCCAGGGCGGAATAGCCCGTGAACACACCCACTTCCACCGCCAGCCGGGCCTGGACCAGGCGGGCGCACAGCTGCAGGAAGGCGCCCTGTTCCGGCGAAATCTGCATCCGCGCCACATCGCCCATCGCCGCCGTCTCTACGCGGCATTGCGCCAGCACCGGATGCTCCGGCCGGTTGGCCGCGCGGACATAGTCGGTCAGCCGTTCATCCAGTCCGAGGGATCGTGACATGAGCCGTCTCCTTTTACGGTCTCAGCGCTCGGCAGCGAGATAGTCATGCGTGCGCATTTCCATCAGGCGCGAGGCTGTACGTTCGAATTCGAAAGCGCCGTCGCCATCGGGATAGAGGTCGACCGGTTCGGCGTCGGCGCTCATCACCAGCTTGGTCTTCGCCTCGTACAGCGCATCGATCAGGGTGACGAAGCGCTTGGCCTCATTGCGCTTGTCCGGCGACAGGCGGCGCACGCGGTCGAGCAGGACCGTGTGAAAGCGCCCGGCCACGGCCAGATAGTCCGCCGGCCCCAGCGCCCGGGCGCACAATTCGGTAAAGCTGAACCGGGCCACGCCGGCCACTTCGCGCTCCACCACCAGTTCTCGGCCCTGCACCTCCAGCACGCAGCGCTGCGGCGCGGCGCCGGAGGTCAGCCGCGCCCAGGCTTCATCCATGGCAAAGTCGGCATCCGCCCCCAGCGGGCAGTAATAGACCGGTGCCGCTTCCAACTGGCGCAGCCGGTGGTCGACGCCGCCATCCATTTCCATGATCTCCAGACGCTCGGTCAGAAGATCGATGAAAGGCAGGAAGAGCTGACGGTTGATTCCGTCCCTGTAGAGATCGGACGGTACCCGGTTCGAGGTCGCCACCACCACCACGCCCTCGGCAAACAGCCGTTCGAACAGCCGCCCCAGGATCATGGCATCGG
Organism: uncultured Maricaulis sp.; assembly: GCA_965242785.1. Taxonomy (GTDB): domain Bacteria; phylum Pseudomonadota; class Alphaproteobacteria; order Caulobacterales; family Maricaulaceae; genus Maricaulis. The sequence goes on along the minus strand of CBDETA010000004.1, from coordinate 716,822 downwards.
CAATATCGGTGACCTGGAATTCGTCGAAGGCCAGCAGCCGCGCCTCCTGCGCCAGGCCGCGCGCCACCGGCGGGATCGGGTCGTCGCCGGCACCCTTCACATGCTCGGGCTGCCGCCGCCGTTCCGACGGGCTCAGGCTGCGCCAGCGATTGATGCGGGCATGGGCGGTCTGCATGAATTCGTGAAAATGGGCCCGCCTGCGCGGACGCACCGGCGCACACTCCATGAACAGGTCCATCAGCATGGACTTGCCGCGGCCAACCCCGCCCCAGAGATAGAGCCCCTTGGGCGCCGGTCTGGGTTTGCCGAACAAGGGCTTGTGGCCGGGCTTCCAGCCTTCCAGCCGCTCGGACAGCTCGCTGAGGGCCTGGGCGGCACGGGCCTGGTCCGCATCGTCGGACAGGATGCCGTCGGCGACGCGCTGGCGCCAGAGTTCGAGGGGCGAAGTCATGGTTCAAGGCTTGGGAGGTGTCGCGCGGAAGGTCAATCCCGCTGCCCGTCCGATCACACGCGAATGTGAGCGGACGCACGGGTCCAACGCACTAGTCTGGGCCCGGGCTTGGGGAAGCCAGAGGGACATCATGCACATCCGACACATCCTTGCCGCCACGATCCTGTCCGGCACCATCCTGGCCGGCACTGCCCCCGCCCCGGTCTTGGCCCAGGAGGCGCCCGACGGATCCGCCATCGTCAGCCAGGAAGCCGCGATCCGGGCCACGATCGAGGACTATTTCTGGGGCCGACAGAATGCCGAGCGGGACCGGCTGGAACGGGCCTTCGACGAGGAGAATGGCCGCTTCGCCTATGTGGTCCGCAATGCCGAGGGTGATACGGTCAATTCCATGTCACTGGGCGAGTTCGCCGAGCGCGCCACCCGGCCCATCAACTATCCCAATACCGGCCGCATCCTGGCCCTGGACATCATCAATGACGAGATGGCGATGGTGAAGTTCGAGATCGCCAGCGAAACGCGCACCTTCACCGACCTCTTCCTGCTCTACCGGGTCAATGGCCACTGGACGATCCTGTTCAAGACCGCATCGGTGGAGATGCACCCGGTCGCCGACTAACCCGCCGGCCAGAGACGCCAGACCGCCGCCGCAAGGGCGAGGATTGTGATGAGCCCGGCCAGCACCAGCAGGCCGGGCCGTTTCACCTCACGCATGGATCGCCTCCAGGGCTTCTCGCATGGCAGAGGGCAGACCGACCGGACGCCGGCTTTCGCGATCGACATAGACATGCACGAAATGGCCCTGCGCCGCCGGGGTGTCCTCACCGGCCTTGAACAGGCCGATCTGGTAGGTCACCGAGGAATTGCCGATTCGGGCCACCCGCAGTCCGGCCTCGACCGTCTCCGGGTAGGCCAGCGGTGCGAAGTAATTGCACCCGGTCTCCACCACCAGTCCGATCACGCTGCCTGCATGGATATCCAGACCGGCCTCTTCGATCAGGAAACAGTTCACCGCCGTGTCGAAAAATCCGTAATAGGCGGCATTGTTGATGTGCCCGTAAATGTCATTGTCGGCCCAGCGGGTCGGCAGGGCGCGAAAGCGGGCATAATCGCTGCGGGCTCGCCGGTCCGTCACAGCACGGCCTCATAGCAGGCCTTGGCCGCTTCCAGCGTCATCGCGCGCGGATTGTTGACCAGCAGGCGGGTGACCTTCATCGCGTCTTCGGCCAGTCTTGGCAGGTCATTATGGCTGACACCGACCTGGCTGAGCCGGGTTTCGATCTTCACGGCGTCGGCGATCCTTTCCATCTCCTCCACCAGGGCATTCGCCCCCGGGCGGGCCAACCCGATATGCGCGGCCAGTTCGGCATAGAGCGGCTCGGCAATCTCGGCATTGTAGCGCAGCACCGGCGGCAGCATCAGCGAGTTGGACAGACCGTGCGGCACGTGAAAGATCCCGCCCAGCGGATAGGCCAGCGCATGCACCGCACCGACCGGCGCATTGGCAAAGGCCTGCCCGGCCAGGAGCGCGCCCAACAGCATGTCCTCGCGCGCCTGCGTGTCGCGTCCATCCGCGCAGGCCCGTTCGATGGCCCCGTGCAGCTTTTTCAGCCCGGCCAGGGCCAGCGCATCGGAGACCGGGTTTTTGTGGATCTTCGACGTAAAGGCCTCGATCGCATGCACCATGGCGTCGATCCCGGTAGCTGCCGTGACCGCCCGTGGCAGGCCATAGGTCAGCTCGGCATCCAGAACCGCCATGTCGGCATAGAGCGCCCGGTCATTCACCCCCATTTTCGAGGTCTCGCCGACGGTCACCACCGAGATCGGGGTGACTTCCGACCCGGTTCCCGCCGTCGTCGGGATCAGGATCAGCGGCAGACGCGCCCCCTTCACCTGGTCGACGCCATACATCTCCGCCAGCGGCTGATCCGTACCCAGCAAAAGCGCGACCAGTTTCGCCGTGTCCATGGAGGAACCGCCACCAAAGCCGATGACCAGTTCCGCGCCGAACCTGCGAGCCTCCTCGACCACCGCCAGCACCATGTCTTCGGGCGGATCGGGCACGACGCTGTCATTGATGCCCACCGACAGGCCGGCGGCCTGAAGCCCCTCAACGGCGGCGTCCAGCAGGCCGAAACTGCGAACACCCTTGTCCGTGACGATGAAAATGCGCGCGCGTCCGCCGATCAGGGGGGCGGCGATGCGGACCAGCTGGGCTGTCGATCCCGGACCGGCGTGAATGTGGGGAACGGTCCTGAAGTCAAAGGCTGGCATGGCCGCGCAAGTCCTCAATTACAGTTAACGGTATGGTCACCATAACCCATGGTCGTACTGCAGCGCACAAATTTCAAGGCGCATTACTGGCCACGGTCTGTAGAGACCTGATTCAATTGTGCGTATTTCAAGCGCGCGGAATCCGGTTGCATCATGCCCTGTCCGGCCGGTCCGGTGTTCATTTTCAAATACTGGCGAACGGGGTTCGGCAAACCTAGGTTCCGGCTTCGACAACAACAAGAAACTGTGTGTGGTAGTTTTAGAGTATGGCGATCAAGGTGGACCTTGTCGCTGGCGGACGGATTGTGGAAGTCGTCGCCAGCGGATCGATCACGCGCCGGGAAGCCGGTTGGGCAACCGTACGGACGCGTGAAGTTCTCATCGAGAGCGGCGCGAGTGGCGTCCTGACCAATTGCGCGGATGTGGAACCGCAGGTCTCACCGACCCTGTCAGCCGAACTCATCGAAGGCGCCGTCCTGTCCCTGGATGACGAGACCCCCCTGGCCTATGTGCGTCCCGGCAGCTGGGATGCCGCCTATCTTGACCGCGTCGTGAAAACGCTTGGAATCATGCCGGCGCACACGCGCATGTTCGACACCCGCGAAACCGCGCTGCGCTGGCTGAACGCCTGCGTGGGCGAACACGCCTGACACCCCAACCGCATGTCCCGGCCCGAAGGGAAAACCCCGGACCTGAGGGTCCGGGGTTTTTCTTTAGTCCATCGTCGGGATGACAAAGGCCTGGTCACCGATATCGCCGGTGGGCCAGCGCTGGGTGACGGTCTTGATCTTGGTGAAGAAGCGGATGCCGTCCGTGCCGTACTGGTTGGTGTCGGTGAAGGCCGAACGCTTCCAGCCGCCGAAGGAGTGGTAGGCCACCGGCACCGGGATCGGCACATTGATGCCGACCATGCCGACCTGGACCTTCTTGGCAAATTCGCGCGCGGCCAGGCCGTTGCGCGTGAAGATGGCAACGCCATTGCCGTACTGGTGTTCCGACGGCAGGTGTGCCGCCTCGTCCAGACTGTCGGCGCGCACGACCTGCAGGACCGGGCCGAAAATCTCTTCCTGGTAGGAGGTCATGGACGGTTTCACGTGGTCGAACAGGCTGGGACCGACGAAGAAGCCTTTCTCGTGACCCTGCAGTTCAAAACCGCGGCCGTCCAGCAGCAGTTCAGCGCCTTCATCCACACCGGTCTGGATCCAGCGCTCGATCGAGGCCTTGTGCGCGGCCGAGACCACCGGGCCATAGTGGGCGTCACCATCGGTAGAGACACCGACGCGAAGCTTGGCGGCCTCTTCCTTGATCCGGCCGACAAATTCATCTGCCGTCGCCTTGCCGACGGGCACCGCCACCGGCAGCGCCATGCAGCGTTCACCGGCCGAGCCGTAGGCCGCGCCCAGGAAATCATTGACCACCTGGTCCATGTCCGCGTCCGGCATGATGATGCCGTGGTTCTTCGCCCCGCCCATGGCCTGGAAGCGCTTGCCCGACGCGGCACAGGTCTGGGCGATGTAATGGGCGATACTGGACGAGCCGACAAAGGACACCGCCTTGATGGTGTCATTGTGCAGCAGCGCGTCGACGGCCGTCTTGTCGCCATGCACCACCTGCAGCACGCCCTCGGGCAGGCCGGCCTCGATCATCAGTTCGGCCAGGCGGACCGGAACGGACGGATCCTTTTCCGACGGTTTCAGGATCATGGCATTGCCCGTGGACAGCGCCATGCCCATGAACCACATCGGGATCATGGCCGGGAAGTTGAACGGCGAGATGCCGGCGACCACGCCCAGCGGCTGGCGCATCGAATAGACGTCGATGCCGGTGCCGGCGCTTTCGGTGTATTCGCCCTTCATCAGGTGCGGCACACCACAGGCAAACTCGATCACCTCGAGGCCGCGGATCAGGTCGCCCTTGGCATCAGCGATGACCTTGCCGTGCTCGGACGAGAGCAGATGCGCCAGCTCGTCCATCTCCGCCTCGACAAGCTCCTTGTACTTCATCAGCACGCGAGCCCGGCGCTGCGGGTTCATGGCGGCCCATTTCGGCTGCGCTTCCTGCGCCGAGGCGACGGCCTTGGCCACTTCATCCGGCGTGGCGAACGGCACGCGGGCCTGCACCTCGCCCGTATTGGGATTGTAGACGTCACCGTACCGGCCGGAATTGCCGGCAAAGGCAGATCCGTCGATGAAATGCTGGATTTCGCGCATGAATTGACTCCCGATGGACGAGTTGGGCGATCTGAAGCCGCCTGACATGGGGCTGACTTAGTATGCCCGCTTGCGGCTGTCGAGATCGGCACGCGCCTGGCCGCTTGCAGCTGCAAAACGGGAAATACCCGCAAAGGTTGGAATGTCGGGTCGCGCCCGTTTGTCTATTGCCAATCCGGTCGCAGCGCGAGACACTTTGTCCATCGAAGGAAAGCCGGCCGGCGCCATGGCATCGGAACGGTCACAAATTCACTTGCCAATCCACGCGACGAAACGCACCGCCTCAGGGGGAAAAATTGCACGCATTTCATGCCCAGAATTCGCTGAAACGACAGCTTGCAGCGGGATCCGCGCTGGCCGTACTGGCCCTTGCCGCTCCGGCGGCTCTGGCACAGGAGGAAACGCCCAACATCGTACCGCACGACGGCCTCACACCCACGGATGTTCTGGACACACCGGTCGATGTCACCGGCGTCGGGATGTTCTACCGGGCCGACGGCTTTGTCTGCTCGGGCACGCTGATCAATCCGCGTACCGTCCTGTTCGCGGCGCACTGTGTGAATGATCGCGATGCCGCGGATTATGGCGGCGCCGTGCCGGCGGCCTGGTCCTTCGGCGTCGACGCCCTGCCCGGCTTCATCGCCTGGATCAACGGCTTCCAGTCCGATCCGGACATGGCCGTCTACAATGTCGCGGCCATTCGCTACCACCTCGACTCCCTGGCGCGCCCGCAGGGCTTCGGTTTCCTGGAAGGCGATGTCGCCATTTCTGTGCTCGACACGCCGGCCGGCAATATCCCGACCTGGGCGCTGCTGTTCTCTGCACTGCCGGCGCCGGACGCCTACACCCAGGAAACCGGGTCTGGCTATCACGTCAATCTGGTTGGCTATGGTCGCACAGGCAATGGCACCTTCGGCGCCTATCAGGGCATCGATTGGCGCCGCCGCGCCGCCGAAAACTATATCGGAGCGCTGGCGTCCCTGAATGACCGCAACCAGTTTTTGTTCGGCCCGGGCGATTACGGCCTGCCGCAAAACCTCTACCAGCTCGACTTCGACGATCCGACCCGGACCAATCCCTACGATTTCGACCTGTTCCGCGGCGATGCTGCTCCGAACGAAGCCACCACGGCAGGCGGCGACTCCGGTGGACCGCTGATCCTGGATGCCGCCGGGAATGCCGGCATCAACGAAGACCTCGTGATCGGCGTGCTGTCTGGCGGCTCACGCTTCTTCGGTCCGCAGGTCTTTTCCTCCTACGGCACGTCCAATTTCTATCAGCCGCTCTATCTGTTCTGGGATTGGATCGCCGAGAACAATCCGTATCGCTATGTCAGCGCAGTCGCTGGCGATGGCGCGTGGGAAGATGGCAATCACTGGGTGACGCTGCTGGATCCGAACTACCGGGTCATTGATGCCAATGGCAATGTCGTCAACGGCATCCCGGACTCGCCCGGCGAAGGCATCGGCGACACGTCCGATCCCTGGGGCGAGATCTGTTTTGCCCCGTTCGTCTGCACCACGCTGGAGACCGGCACCACGGCGCCCTACGCGGATGACACAGCCGGCATGGACGGCAACACGCTGGGCCGCATTGACGCCAGCGGCCTGGGCTCGATTACCATTGATGGCGTCGAATTGCCGGCCAAGCGGCACGTGCAGGATTCTGCGACGTCCGCCACCACCGATGAGACCGCCAACGAACCCGGTCCCCGCCGCGTCCTGCCGACCGCCACGATCGAAAATGGTCTGCCGGGTGCGACGGGCTTCACCGTCAACAATGCGAATGCCGACCCGTCCTCGATCGGTCGCTATTTCGACGTGACGCTTTCGGCTGCGGGCACCACGACGCTGTCCAGCACGGTCGAGATCGACCGGTTCACGCTGGCTGGCATGGCCGCTGCGCTGGACATCGAGACCGGCGCCAGCCTGACCAGCCTGATCGAGGTCATGCACATGGCCGGCTCGATGAATGTCGACGGCACGCTGACCACCTATGGCGACTACCTGCTGCTCACCGGTCTGTTGACCGGTTCCGGCACCATCAACACGCCCTACCTGACCAATGTCGGAGCGCTGATCGCTCCGGGTGGCTTGGATGATGTCGGAACGTTGACGGTGAACGGCAATGTCATCCTGGCTTCGGCCAGCGGGCTGGCCATCAATTACGGCGAGACCGGCGTCGACCGCCTGGTTGTCTCCGGCACGCTGAACCTCGGCGGCACGCTGATGCTGGTGCCAACCGGCGGCCTGCCGCGCTACGGCGATGGCGGCACCTTCCTGCAGGCCGGCGACATTACCGGCAGCTTTGATGTGTTCCCGTCCGAGCTGCCTGGTGCCCTGTACACCACCTTCACCTTCGCCAATGGCCAGGCCAACTTCTCGATCGGGGCCCAGTCCCTGAGCACGCAGACCACCTACACCAACCACTTCCAGGCCAGCCTCGGTGCGGCGCTGGATTCGGCCCGTGACACGGATTACGACGCCCTGGCCGACATTTTCGGTCCGGTCGATCTGATTTCCGGAGACGCGCTGGCCACCGCGCTCAATTCACTGTCGCCGTTCGAGATGGTCATGTTCGACCGCACGACGCGGACGCACACCGATACGCTGACCTCGGCCCTGATCGACCAGATCAGCCGCGGCGGCAGCTCGGCCGCCTCCGACATCTCGGTCGCCCTGGCCTCGGTCGAGCAACAGCAGGACGGTCTGTCCACACCGCTCTCCCTGAGCGGTGCCAAGGCCCTGTTCCGCAACCCGTTCACCGGCGGTGACGACGCACCGGCTCCCGGCTTCCGCGCCTTCTCCAGCGTCGGCTACATGCAGAGCGACGCCCGCTCGGTGTTCGGGGCCGGCACGTCCGAGATCCAGGGCGAGTATTCGCTGGTTGGCCTGGAGGCAAATTTCGCCACCGGCTGGCGCTTTGGCGGCGCCGTCGGCCTGGCGGGCTCGGACATGGACGGACCGTCCGCCATCGGCTCGATTACAGGCGACAGCTCGACCACCCAGGTCTCGGCCTTTGCCGGCTATCGGGGCGATCGCCTGGACATCACCGGCTTCTTCAGCTTCGCCAACAGCGACATGACCGCCCAGCGCGGCATCAATCTGGGTGGCGCGCTGGGCAGCTCCACGGCCCGCCTGCATGCCAACTCCAAGGGCGGCGGCCTTGTGGCCAATTACCGCCTGTCGGCAGAAGACGCGGCGGTCCAGATCGTTCCGACGGCCAGCCTGGCAGTGACGAATTACGCGTACGACGCCATCGACACGGCCACGCATAACAGCCTGACGCTGGCCGAGCGGGAGATTGACAGCATCATTGCCCGGGCCGGGGCCCATTTCCGGTTCGGAGACGGCACCTGGCGGCCCATCGCCTATGCCGGTCTGGCGCATGATCTGGGGGATGAACGGGAAACCTATTCGGCGTCCTTCGCGGCGGCTCCGGGCGTCTCCTTCGGAACCACGGAATCGATTGGCAACGACCGCGTCTGGTACGACGTGTCCGTGGGCCTGGAGCGCGAGTTCGCCAATGGCGCAACGCTCTCGCTGAGCGCTTATACCCAGATCAACCGGGAGTATCTGGAACAAACCGGCGGCACGCTCGCCTTTTCCGTTCCGTTCTGACGCTTTCCTGCGTTTCACGGACCGTCAAACAGAAGGACACCCGGCCTGCAAAGGCCGGGTGTCTTTTTGTGGCGCTGCTGCCGCGGCGACGGAATGCAGTGACCGGGTCGTTTCACCCCTGTCGCCCGCACCGACAGTGGAGAGCCTTTCCGGATGTGCCGTGTTTTTTCCCTGACCCTCCTGGCCTTCGCCCTGCTGACGGCCTGCGCGTCTCCTCCTAGAGAAGGCGGCGGGGCGAGAGGCGGTCCGCCCGGCGGCGCTTCCCAGCGGGGTCCCGGTGCGGGCGACGCCTTTTCACGCGCTGCCGGCCTCATCGATGCCGGTCAGTATGGCCAAGCCCTGCCGGCCCTGCGCTGCCTGGCCGGACAAGGGCCGGGCTATGAGGTCGCCCAGTATCTGGCGGGCTATGCGGCCTTGCGTCACGCCGCTGCTGACACCACGCCCGACGTCCTGCGCCCCGAACTGCGCCCCGAACTGCGCGTGGAGGCGCTTGACCGGCTGACGGCGGCGGCAGAGGCGGGCTGGCCCGCCGCACAGGCCTTGCTGGCGGAAACCCTGTCCGCGCAGGACGGGGCGGCGGCACTCGAGGAGGCCGGCTACTGGGCCGCGGTCTATCGCAGCAACCGCCGCGACCAGATGTTCGGGCTCGATCGGCTGAGCAATCGGATCGAGGCGGATATTGCATCCCGGCTTTCGGAAACCCAGGTGACCGCGATCAACACACGGGCCCGGGCTTTCTCGCCCATACCCCTGGAACGCATCGAGGCCAGCCCCGAGTGTCAGGCTGTGCTGCACTCCGGCAATGGCATGCGAGGTCAGGCCGGGGAAATGGGGTCGGGCGGACGAAGACCGCGCGGGGGGCCGACGGGTGGCGGTGACGGAACGCCCGGAGGAAGCCGGCCCGGCGGCTAGTGCCGGGCGCAGCGGTCCTGATTCACGACCAAAGCGTCAGGACGCCTGCAGCATTTCGCTCGCCGAAGCGGCCTCGTCATCGGTCCCGGTGAGTTCCGGACGTGTATGACAACACTCATCCACCAGATAGCGTACCAGCTTGCGGGTGCCGTCCGGGTTCAGCGAATAGAGCATGAAGCGGGAGCGCCGCTCCACCTTGATCAGGCCGGCGCGTTCCAGCGTCTGAAGATGACCGGTCATGGTCGAGGGCGGCACATCGAACCCGTTGGCCAATTCACCCGCGGACGCGCGTTCCGGAGCCTGGTCGCACAATTTGCGGAACAGGGCGAGCCGCACGGGGTGCGACAGGGCTGCGAAGGCGGAAAGGGCATCACGAGCAGACATGCTGCGGGAGTAATCCGCTTGCATGACCAAGGGTTGGAGGTTCGATGAAAGTTTTGCGACAACCCATAGCGACGCAGTTGGCGCGACCGGGCGAAAGCCGTCCTAACCGGCTGCGCGCTGTGGAAACAGCTTCGCCGCCAAGGCTGCGAAGGGACCTCGCGCCACACCGCGCGGACGGCGGTTCGGATGCGATGCCTCGCTGAGCAGTTCCAGCGTCCGGCCGCGATCCGCCGGATTGACCTTGCGAAAGACGGCGGCATCGCCGCACGCCCGCTCCTGCAGCGTCCAGGCCGGATCCTTCATCAGGGCATCGGCCAGCCGGGCCGAAGCACCATGATCGGCCCCCAGCAGGACCAGAACACCACCGGTCCGCATCGATGCGGCGACATGGCGCCAATTGCCGGCCATCGCCGGAAAGCCGCTGTCGGCACTGAAGATGGCGACATCGATGGGCCGCTCATCCTCACCAGACCGCGCCTTCACGCCGCCGCGCAGCGCATCGGTCGGAATGGAGCGCCGGTCGCAGGCCGCCTGCAGCGCCTCGATGGCGGCGATCGGGGCCACCACTTCATGCCGCGCCCCGCGCTGGAGGCAGACCGTGCCCAGATCACTGGCACCGATCTGGATCGTGCGGTCACCCGGCTTGACGACCATGGCAAGGAAGTCTGCGGTCACATCATCCTGATGGCGCTGGCGGCGCACCGGCATGCGGCGGACATTTCCGGCGGAAAGCGTGGTCGTGGCGGTCATGGCGTGTCCCGATCGTGAACAAGGGGTTAATCCATGTCCGGACCATCGCAATCGCCGGGCCAATTCATAAACAATCCGGTAACCATAAGGCCCGGAACGGCGTTTTCCCGTTGCGCCTGCGGGCGTTCGGCGCTTCCTTGGCGCGATGACCACAGAGCTGCAGCCGGCCGCCGAAAAGGCCGGCCATATCGTTGACGACCTGATCGAGGAACGGGCGCCGAAACTGATCGGCACACCGCTCTGGCCGGTCATTCGCACGCTGGGTTATCCGCTGCTGGGCTACCGGCGGGCCGTCGCGATGGCCGATGCCATTGCTGATCTGCGCGGCACGGAATGCCTGGAATGGGCGTCGGGCTATCTTCACCTTACCGTGGAAACTCAGGGCCTCGACCTGGTGCCCGAGACCGGCGGCTGTGTGGTCGTCGCCAATCACCCGGGCGGGATTGCCGACGGCATCGCCCTGTGGGACGCGCTCAAGGCGCGCCGGCCGGACATGATCTATCTGGCCAATGCCGACGCCTTGCGGGTCTGCCCGGGTCTGGAGGACCGGGTGATCCCGGTGGAGTGGCGGGATCACACCCGCTCACGCAATCACAGTCGCGACCTTCTGCGCCGGACCATGGCGGCCATTCGCGAGGGACAATGTGTCGTCATCTTCCCCTCCGGCCGAATGTCGGAGTGGAGCTGGAAGCAGTGGGGGCTGAAAGAGCGCCCCTGGCACCCGACCGCCATCAGCCTGGCCCGCAAGGCCGGCGTTCCGGTCATCCCGCTGGCCGTGCGCCAGCGCATGCCCATCCTCTACTACGCCCTGGCGCAGGTGAATGAGGAGCTCAAGGACATGACCATCTTCCACGGCCTCATGGGCAAGGCCGGCGCCCGCTACGAGCTGGAATTCGGCCGCCCCATGACCCTGTCCCGCGAAGACGGGACCGACGCCGAAGTCACTGCCATGTTCCGCAATATCTGCGAACGGCAGGCCTGGGGGAAATAGCCCTGGCCTGCCGCTTGGATGGCCGATGCTGTGATCTGCGGCCCTAAGGCGCATTTCATGGGCAGGGCTATCGCCTTTGAGAGCAGAAGCAGCATTGCCGGGCCTGCGGCACATCCGGGGAGGACAGGCCACCCCGGCCGAGGCGCCCTTTTGGTTTTTGGGGCCTCGCTCTCAAACCGGAGGTGATGAGATGTGGTTTTGTCCGCTTGGCATCACCCTAGACATGAAAAGGACCCGGACCACCTGGCTAGTGCGTTTCCGGGTCCAATTCTGGATCTAGTAAAGGAGGGCGGGCCGGAAGGCTCGTCCTCTCTCCGGACGGCAATATAGTCCGTGACAGCCTGCAATACCAGCCAAGCCACCCTTACCCGTCGCGTTCGGCCATCATCTGCTTGATCTCGCCGATCGCCTTTGCCGGGTTGAGACCCTTCGGGCAGACCTGGGCGCAGTTCATGATGGTATGGCAGCGGTAGAGCTTGAACGGGTCGTTGAGGTCGTCCAGGCGCTCGCCCTTGGCTTCGTCGCGGCTGTCGGCCAGCCAGCGATAGGCCTGCAGCAGGGCGGCCGGGCCCATGTATTTGTCGCCATTCCACCAATAGGACGGGCAGGCCGTGGAGCAGGACGCGCACATGATGCACTCGTAGAGACCGTCAAGCTTCTCGCGGTCTTCCGGGCTCTGCTTCCACTCCTTCTCCGGTGCCGGCGTATCGGCCTTCAGATACGGTTTCACCGCGGCGTGCTGGGCGTAGAACTGGGTCAGGTCCGGCACCAGGTCCTTGACCACCGGCTGGTGCGGCAGCGGGGAGATGGTGATCGTGCCCTTGTACTCGTCGATGCCCGAGGTACAGGCAATGGTGTTGCGGCCACCGATATTCATCGAGCAGGAGCCGCACACGCCTTCGCGACAGGAGCGGCGGAAGGCCAGGGAAGCGTCGACATTGTTCTTGATCCACAACAGGGCATCGAGAACCATCGGACCGCAATCATCCAGATCCACCTTGTAGGTGTCCCAGCTCGGCCCGTTGCCGCTTTCCGGGTCATAGCGGTAGATGCGGAAGGTCCGCGTATTCTTGGCGCCATCCGGGGCCGCGTGGGTCTTGCCCTTCTTGGGCTGCGAACCGCGGGGAAGTGTCAGCTGAACCATCGGATATCCCCTTAGTAGACCCGAGCCTTGGGCTCGATATAGGCGATGTCGTTGGACATCGTGTAGGTGTGCACCGGGCGGTAGTCGATCTTCACGTTTCCGGCCTCGTCGCACCAGGCGAGTGTGTGTTTCATCCAGGTCTCGTCATTGCGATCCGGGAAGTCCTCGCGGGCATGCGCGCCGCGGCTTTCCTCGCGGTTGGCAGCGCCATTCACTGTCACGGCCGCCTGGGAGAGGAGGTTGTCCAACTCCAGGGTTTCCATCAGGTCGGTGTTCCAGATCATGGTGCGGTCGGTCACGCCGATGTCCGGCATGCCGGAGTAAACGCCCTTGATCGCCTCGACGCCTTCCTTGAGCACCTCGCCTGTGCGGAAGACGGCGCAATTGTTCTGCATCGCCTTTTGCATTTCCAGGCGGATCTTCGCCGTCGGCGTGCCGCCCTTGGCATTGCGGTACTTGTCCAGGCGGTCCAGCGAGATCTGGCCGTCCTTCGCGGTCAGCTCCTTCTGGGTCGCCCCGGCCTTCACCGTCTCGCCGACGCGCAGGCCGGCCGCCCGGCCGAACACCACAAGGTCGATCAGCGAGTTGGAACCCAGACGGTTGGCGCCGTGCACCGACACGCAGGCCGCTTCGCCCACCGCCATCAGACCCGGCACCACGGCATCGGGGTCATCGCCCACCTTGGTGAGAACCTCGCCATGATAATTGGTCGGGATGCCGCCCATATTGTAGTGCACGGTCGGCAGCACCGGGATCGGCTCCTTGGTCACGTCGACACCGGCAAAGATGCGCGCGCTTTCAGAAATGCCCGGCAGGCGTTCGGCCAGGATGTCCGGATCCAGGTGGTCCAGGTGCAGATGGATGTGGTCCTTGCCGGCACCGACGCCGCGGCCCTCGCGGATTTCCATCGTCATCGAGCGAGAGACGACGTCGCGGGAGGCCAGGTCCTTGGCGGACGGCGCATAGCGCTCCATGAAGCGCTCGCCTTCCGAATTGGTCAGATACCCGCCTTCGCCGCGCGCGCCCTCGGTGATCAGGCAGCCGGCGCCATAGATGCCGGTCGGGTGGAATTGCACGAATTCCATGTCCTGCAGCGGCAGGCCGGCGCGCAGCACCATGGCATTGCCGTCACCGGTACAGGTGTGGGCCGAGGTGGCGGAGAAATAGGCGCGGCCATAACCGCCGGTTGCCAGGATCACGGTCTGGGCGCGGAAACGGTGCAGCGTGCCGTCATCCAGCTTCCAGGCGGTGATGCCGCGGCAGGATCCGTCCTCGTCCATGATCAGGTCGAGGGCGAAATACTCGATGAAGAATTCGGTCTCGTTGCGGACCGACTGGCCATAGAGCGTGTGCAGGATGGCGTGACCAGTGCGGTCGGCGGCGGCGCAGGTGCGCTGCACCGGGCCTTCGCCGTAATTGCGGGTCATGCCGCCGAAGGCACGCTGGTAGATCTTGCCGTCCTCGGTGCGCGAGAAGGGCACGCCCCAGTGTTCCAGCTCGTACACCGCGGCCGGGGCATTGCGGCAGAGGTATTCGATGGAGTCCTGGTCACCCAGCCAGTCCGACCCTTTCACGGTGTCGTACATGTGCCAGCGCCAGTCATCCTGGCCCATATTCCCCAGCGAGGCAGAGATGCCGCCCTGCGCCGCCACGGTGTGCGAGCGGGTCGGGAAAACCTTGGTGATGCAGGCGGTCTTCAGACCGGCCTGCGAGGCGCCCAGGGCAGCCCGGAGGCCAGAGCCGCCGGCGCCGACGACCACGACGTCATAGGTGTGATCGATCCAGTTGTATTCGGCCATCGTGTTGGGTGTCCGTTACAGAGCGAGTTTGAGAAGGGCGAAGGCCGTTACCAGCCAGAGCCCGATCGCGAGGAAGGAATTGGCCAGGACCAGCACGGTCTTGGTGAAGGGCTTGTGGATATAGTCCTCGATCACCTCCAGCATGCCCGACCGCATGTGGGCGAGACCGGCGGTCAGCGTCAAAAGCGTGACGATCGCGCCGGCGGGCGAAGCAATGAAGGCGCGGGTGGCCGCCGGATCCGGCGCACCGGACATGGCCAGCATCCACACGAAGACCGGCGCCAGGAAGAACAGCGCGATGGCGGTGACCCGGTGGGCGATCCAGTGCTTGGAGGCGTGCCCGGACGCGCCCAGACCACGGACCTTGGCAGCGGGTGTGCGATAATCCGTCATGATCAGACCCCCAGATTGAGCCACAGGGCAACGGTCGGGATGACCGCACCGATGATGATCAGGACCGAGCGCAGGTTCGAGCCCTTGGGATCATAGCCCTTGCCGAAATCCCACATCAGGTGGCGCAGCCCGTTCAGCCAGTGATAGCTGACCGAATAGGTCAGGCCGATCAGCGCAAAGCGCGTCACCCAGGCCATGCCGCCCTCGAACAGGAAGGCCACCGAGCCCTCCGCGCCGAAAGCCAGCAGGATGAGCCAGACGGAGATCGCCACGGCGCCGAAATAATTGGCGATACCGGTGGCACGGTGGAGGATGGATGACGCCATGGTCGCGTGCCAGCGCCAGACCTGAAGGTGCGGCGACATGGGACGCGGATCAGACCAGTCGGAAGCCATGTGGCAGCCTTTCCATTGCTGGGGTCAGGATTGTGATCCGGAAGCCCGCCTCGAGCCCCGTCGAAGCGGTATGTCAGTGTCGGAGCAGCACAATAGGCTGCAAAGTGTCAGGGTCAACGCGGTCAAAGCGCACCGCTGACAACATCCCGACAGTTTTGGGGGTTTTTTCGGAATCATTCTCATTGGACATGGGTTTGGAACGGCTTAGCTTGATCCCCAAACAGGGAGTTGATCATGACCGCACCGAGTCCCAGCGCCGTCGTCACCGGCGCATCCACCGGCATCGGCCACGCTTGCGCCACACGGCTCGTCGCCGAGGGCTGGCGTGTCTTCGCGGGCGTCCGCAAAGAGGCGGATGGCACCCGCTTGCAGCAGGAGCTCGGCGACCGGCTCGTCCCGCTGATTATGGACGTCACCGACACGGACAGTGTCCGCGCGGCCGGCGAAACCGTTCGCGCGGCCCTTGACGGACAGACCCTGAAGGGGCTCGTCAACAATGCCGGGATTGCCGTTGCCGGGCCGATGCTGGATCTGCCGCTGGAGGACTTCCAGCGACAGATGGACGTGAACGTCACCGGCGTCGTACGCGCCACCCAGGCCTTCGGACCGCTGCTCGGCACGGATGAAAGTCTGGAAGGCGAACCCGGCCGGGTCGTCATGATTTCCTCGGTAGCCGGCGAGATGGCGGCCCCCTTCCTGGGTCCCTATTCAGCCTCCAAGCACGCGGTGGAAGGGATTTCCAAGGCGCTGCGCCGCGAGCTCATGCTGTTCGGCATCCAGGTCGTGGTAATCGGACCGGGGGCCGTGGCCACGCCGATCTGGGACAAGGCAGAGCAGGAAGACGCCGAGCCCTACAAGCAGACCCGTTTCTACGAACCCATGCTGCGGATCCAGAACTGGATGACCAAGAACGGGCCCAGCGGGTTTCCACCCGCAAAGATCGCGGACCGGGTGTTCCGGGCCCTGACCGAGGACAAGCCGCGCTTTCGCTATGCGATCGTGCCCCAGCGTCTGACCAATTGGAGCCTGCCCAAGCTTCTGCCCGACCGCATGGTCGACAACATGGTCGCCAAACGGGTGGGCCTTACGCGGCGCTATCGCTGATCCCGCTGGCATTCTGACCGCATGACTTGCGGGCCGGTGCGTGCAACGCCATCCTGCCGCCCAATGCGCGTGTTCGCATCCAGGGGAGACCATTCATGACCGCTATTGCCCTTCGCGCGCTGGCCGGCGCCTCGCTGCTGATCCTGGCCGCCTGTTCCCAGTCGGCCCCCGAAGACTCGGTTTCGTCCGCTACCAGCGATGCTCCGGCGGCCAGCGGGTCTGAGACATTGGCGCCCGACGCGGCCGCCAGCACCGACACGTCGGAGCACAGCGCCGCCTTCGCCGCTCTGGTTGAGGATTTCGAGGCCTATGAGCTGGAGAACAGCCCTTTCCGGCGCGCCCGTCAGGGTGATCTCGAAGCCATGGGGCAATGGCCGGACCTCTCCCGCGCCACTCAGGCCACCCAGACCGAACTGGAAGCACAATTCCTGGAGCGCCTGGAAGCCATTGACCGCGACGCGCTGAACGCCAATGACCGCACTTCCCGTGACGTGCTGGACTATATCCTGCGCTTCCGGGTCGAGCTGGCACCCTTCGACACCTCCCGTACGCCCTTTCTCAATGACAGCGGCTTTTTCACCAGCCCGACCTATGCCGCTGCAGGCGCACGGCCGCGCAATGCGGCCCAGGCCGAAGCCTGGATTGCCCGCCTGCGGGCCATTCCCGCCTATTTCGATGCCAATATCGCCTGGATGGATGAGGGCCTGGCCGACGGCTTCACCCAGCCGCGCCTGATTGCCGAGCTTGCCGCCTCCCAGATTGAGTCCCTGGCTGACCCGGGCACGCTGTCCGGCATCCTGATGGCCCCGATCGAGCAATTGCCGGCTTCCATGCCGCAAGCCGAACGCGACCGCCTGCGCGACGAGGCCCAGGCGGCCATCGACGAGGCTGCCCTGCCGGCCTTTGCCGACCTGCTGACCTATTTTCGCGACACCTACATCCCGCAGACGCGGGAAAGCCTGGGCATTTCCGAAGTGCCCGGAGGCCGCGAGTACTACCAGACACTGGTGCGCTACCACACGACGCTGGATACCTCGCCGGAGGAAGTCCATCAGCGCGGCCTCAACGAGGTCGCCCGCATCCGCGCGGAAATGGATGAGGTCATCAGTCGCACGGGCTTCGAAGGCTCGTTCGCCGAATTCCTGCACTTCCTGCGCACCGACCCGCAATTCTACGCCGAGACACCGGAAGAATTGCTGATGCACGCCGCCTGGATCGCCAAGCGGGCCGATGACCAGATGCCGCGCTTCTTCGGGCGCCTGCCGCGCCTGTCCTATGGGGTGCGGCCCGTGCCGGACACGATGGCACCGACCTACACCACAGGCCGATACTGGCCGGGTGACATCGAGAACGGCATTGCCGGCGGCTATATGGTCAATACCTATGACCTCTCCCAGCGCCCGCTCTACACCCTGCCGGCCCTGACCGTGCACGAGGCCGTGCCGGGCCACCATCATCAGGGCGCTCTGGCCCAGGAGCTGGAGAATGTCCCGGATTTCCGCCGCAATACCTACATCACCGCCTTCGGTGAGGGCTGGGGCCTCTATACCGAGACGCTGGCCACCGACATGGGTCTCTACACCACGCCCTATGAGGAATTCGGCCGCCTGACCTATGAAATGTGGCGCGCCTGCCGCCTCGTCGTCGACACCGGCATTCACTACATGGGCTGGAGCCGCGAACAGGCCGAGGCCTGCCTGCTGGAAAACTCCGCCCTGGCGCCGCACAATGTGCGCACCGAGGTGCAGCGCTACATCTCCTGGCCGGGCCAGGCCCTGGCCTACAAGTCCGGCGAGCTGCTGATGCGCGATCTGCGCCGCCAGGCCGAGGAACGCCTGGGCGCGGATTTCGACATCCGGGATTTCCACGACACGCTGCTGGAAGACGGCGCCATGCCGCTTTCGGCCCTGGAAGAGAAGATGCTGGCCTGGATCGCCGAACAGGAAGCTGCAGCCGACAGCGAGGCCGAATGAGCAATCTGGCCTTTGCCCTGACAGACTTTCTCGTCGTCATCGGCGCCGGTCTGGGGATCTACCGGCTGTGGCCGGACCGCCGGAATGGCAAGGTTCGCATGATCCGGTTGGGCCTGGCCCTGATGGGCCTGGCAGCCCTGGTCGGCACCGTGCGCTTTGCCGCGGGCCTGGTGAGCGAACTCGCCGACATCCACAGCATGACCAGCCAGTTTGCCGCCGCGGCCGGCCTGTTGCTGATCGCCATCGCCCCGGCGCTGAAACTGGCTGTGCCGAAGCTGGATGTCGGTCTGGCGCGCTATATCCGCTACGGCATCCCGGTTCTCGCCGCCGCCTTCGTGCTGTTTCCGGGCCTGGGCGGCATCGCCGATGCCATGCCGGTTCTGGCGCTCTTGGTCGGGTTCGGAGCCTCTGGCTGGATGCTGCTGCGCGGGTCCCGCCAGGCCGGGGCGATTTGGCTGGGCAGCTTTGCGCTTCTGGCTTTCGCCTCGCTCGCCATCGGCGGCAGCCGCACCGAAACCACGCTGGGCATCACCAACTGGCACCTCTACCACGCCCTGCTGGGCATCTGGGCCGTCTCGGTCGGTGAAGCCACGCGGCGCCTGTTCCGGCCGCGCTCATAATTGACCGCCCCGCTTGACGGCGGGGCGGCGCTCAACCACTTATCCGCCCTCCATGAGCGCGCATGACGACAATCCTGCCGCTTCCGGGGCCGACACGCCGCCCACGCGCGATGCGGCCCAGGAAGACGGGCTCAACATTCTCACATTCGGCTGTCGCCTGAATGCCTGGGAAAGCGAGGTCATGCGCAAGCATGCGCGCGAGGCCGGGCTGACCAATACCATTCTGGTCAATACCTGCGCCGTCACCAATGAAGCCGTCCGCCAGGCCCGCCAGCACATCCGCCGCGCCCGCCGCGAAAATCCGGACGCCAAGATCATCGTCACCGGCTGCGCTGCCCAGGTCGATCCGGACATGTTCGGCAAAATGCCCGAAGTCGACCGCGTGGTCGGCAATGACGACAAGCTGAAGGCCGAGACCTTCCGTCCCGCCGACCTGTTGGGCGGTACCGAAAAGGTGCGCGTCAACGACATCATGAGCGTGACCGAGACGGCCGGACACTTGGTGGAGGGCATGGAGGGCCGCGCCCGGGCCTATGTCCAGGTCCAGAATGGCTGCGATCACCGCTGCACCTTCTGCATCATCCCCTATGGCCGCGGCAATTCACGCTCGGTGCCGGCCGGCGAGGTGGTCGACCAGATCAAGACGCTGGTCGATCACGGCCACTCCGAAGTGGTGCTGACCGGGGTCGATCTCACCTCCTGGGGCGGCGACCTGCCGGGAACGCCGCAGCTGGGACGGCTGGTCCAGGCGATCCTGAAACAAGTGCCCGACCTGCCACGCCTGCGCCTGTCCTCGATCGATGCGATCGAGATCGACGAGCCCCTGTTCGAGGCCATCACCGGCGAGCCGCGCGTCGCGCCCTATCTGCACCTCTCCTTGCAGGCCGGCGACGACATGATCCTCAAGCGCATGAAAAGGCGGCATCTTCGCGATGACGCCATTGCCCTGTGCACCCGGCTCAAGGCCGCCCGGCCGGAGATTGCCTTCGGCGCCGACATGATTGCCGGCTTCCCGACCGAGACCGAGGACATGTTCGCCAATTCGCTCAAGCTGGTTGATGAATGCCAGCTGGCCTATCTGCACGTCTTTCCCTTTTCGCCGCGCCCGGGCACCCCGGCCGCCCGCATGCCCCAGCTGCAGCGCGCGGTCATCAAGGACCGGGCCAACCGCTTGCGAGACAAGGCCGATCAGGCCCTGACCCGGCATCTCGACGGCATGATCGGACTGGAAAAGGCGGCCCTGGTGGAGAAGCCGGGCTTTGCCCGCGCCGGCAATTTCGCCGGCATCCGCATTCCCGAAGCGGCATTTCCGCGCCCCGGCGCCCTTGTGGATATTGCCATCTCGGGGCATGACGGGAAGGAACTTCAAGGGGTTATTGCCGGATGAGCGAGAAAAAACCGGGCTTCTTCTCCCGCCTGGCGCAGGGCCTCAAGCGCTCGTCCGACAAGCTGGGCGAAAGCGTCACGGCGATCTTCACCAAGCGCAAGCTGGACGCCGCCGCGCTGGAAGAGCTGGAAGACGCCCTGATCGCCGCCGATCTGGGCGCCCAGGCCGCCATGCAGGTCACCGAGCGGCTGTCCCGGGACCGGTTCGACAAGGAAGTCACCGACGAGGAAGTGCGTGAAGCCCTCGCAGAGGTCGTCGCCGAGGTCCTGGAACCCCTGGAAAAACCGCTCGACCTGGCTTCGGCCACGCCGCAGGTGCTGGTCTTCGTGGGCGTGAACGGATCCGGCAAGACCACCACGCTGGGAAAGATTGCCGTCATGCTGGCGCGCGAGGGTCGTCGGCCCATCCTGGCTGCGGGCGACACCTTCCGCGCCGCTGCCATCGAACAGGTCTCGGTCTGGGGCGAGCGCGCCGGCGTGCCGGTGGTCAAGCGCGAGATCGGCGCCGATGCCGCCGGCCTGGCCTATGACGCCATCGAACAGGCCGAACGCGGGGGCCATGACACGGTCCTGATCGACACCGCCGGCCGGCTGCAGAACAAGGCCGAGCTGATGGATGAGCTGAAAAAGGTCATCCGTGTCATCCGCAAGAAAATGCCCGAAGCCCCGCACCACGTGATCCTGGTGCTGGACGGCACGGTTGGCTCCAACGCCGTCTCCCAGGCCCAGGCCTTCCTGGAAGCCTCTGATGTGACCGGCGTGGTGATGACCAAGCTGGACGGCACCGCCAAGGGCGGCGCGCTGGTCCAGGTGGCCGAGAAGTTCAAACTGCCGATCCACTATATCGGCGTCGGCGAGGGCGAGGCAGACCTGCAGCCCTTCTCCGCCCGCGACTTCTCCCGCGCCCTGGCCGGACTGGACAGCTAGGCTTGGACGGGCCGGTCCTTCTGGCCACACTGGCCATGCTGGGTTCGGCCCTGGCCCATTCCGGCATGACCCTGCTGACCAAGCAGGCCAAGGACAAGCTGGTCTTTCGCGGCCTCACGCTGAGCTTTGTCGGCCTCGCCTTCCTGCCCTGGCTGCTGACCCAGCCCCTGCCCAGCTGGGCCGTCTGGCGCTTCCTGCTGGCCGGGGCCGTGGTGATCTGGGCTTATAACATGCTGATGATTGCCGCCTTCAACCGGGCCGAGATGAACCTCGCCTACCCGGTCATGCGCGGCAGCGCCCCGGCCCTGACCGCCCTCATTGCCTTCCTTTTCCTGGGCGAGACGGTGTCCGGCCGCCAGATGCTCGGTCTCGCTATCGCCAGCGCCGCCCTGATCGGCTTTGCCTGGCCGGAACGCGACGGCGCCCCCAAGCTCACCGTCCTTCTTCTGGCCCTCGCAGCCGCCTGCATGACCGCGACCTACAGCGTCATCGACGCCTCCGGCGTGCGCGAAAGCGGCCGCATCCTGGTCTATCTGGGCTGGTTCTTCGTGCTCTCGATCGTCACCATCCTGCCGACCGGGATCCTGCGCCGGGGCCGCGCCTTCTGGTCCCTGGCCCGGCAGGAGGCACGGCCGGCCCTGATATCGACCGTCTTCAACACGTCGACCTACGGTCTCGCCCTCTTTGCCTACAGCCACGCTCCGGTGGCGCCCATGGCTGCGTTGCGGGAACTTTCGATCGTCTTCGGGGCCATTCTCGCTGCCTTTGTGCTCAAGGAACCCTTCGGTTTGCGGCGCACCGTGCTTGCAATCTGCCTCGCAGGCGGGCTCGTATTGCTGCAAGTGATGTAGCCGGCAGGAGAAAACCTTGGCCCAGACCCAGAAAACCAGCGAGCAAAGCTCCCGCCTGCTCATCGACGCCGGCCCCATCGGCGTCTGGATCATCGTCTACAATGTCGCCCGGCGCATCGTCGAAGACGACGCCATCTACTGGGGCACGGGCGCCTACATGGTCGCCGCCCTGATTGCCCTGGGCATGTCGATCCGCATCGAGCGACGCATTCCGCCAATGCTGGTCTTCACCACCGTGATCGTGCTGGGCTTCGGAGCGATGGGGATCTGGCTGCAGGACCCGGTCTTCATCTACATCAAGCCGACCATCATCAATCTTTTCCTCTCCTATCTGATCCTGGTCAGCCTCGCGTTCGGCTTCAATATCTGGAAGATTTTCTTCAGTCATATCTTCGAGTTGACGGAACGCGCCTGGACCTTGCTGGCGATCCGCTGGGCGATCTGGTTCCAGGTCCTTGCCGGGCTCAACGAGGTGATGTGGCGCCACATCACCGACAGTGTCGTGCCGGAAAGCGCTCGCTGGTTTGCCGGGCTGGAACTGTCCGAAGCCTTCTGGTCGAACGCCAAGCTGGGCGTGATGGTGCTCAGCGTTCTGTTTGCCGCATCACAGATGCCGCTGATCCTGAAGAACCAGCCCCGTCAGGCGCCCGAGCCGGATGCCTGACGCCGTTTTTCCGTGCTCGGACAAATGTCATTTTCGCGTTATAAATCCGTCCTAGGATGATCTCGCGCAGCGCCCGGAGGGAAGGCCCATGTCCCACGACAAACAGGCAGCCAAGCCCTTCGATCTGGCTGAATCTCCAGGGCATTTGCTGCACCGGGCACAACAGTTTGCCGCCGAGCGCTTCTCCAAGACCATGGCGAGTGCCAAGCTGACCCAGCGTCAGTTTGCCGTCCTGCACGCCACCGGCGCACAGGAGGGCCTGACCCAGACCGAACTGGTCAAGGCAACCGGGATCGATCGCTCCACCCTGGCCGAGCTGGTCGCCCGCATGGTGCGCAACGGCCTGCTGGAGCGCGAGAAACTGCCGGATGATGCACGCGCCAACGCCGTGCGCCTGACTGCTGACGGTCGCGCCCTGCTCGAGGCCGCCACGCTGGGGGCGCGCGAGGCCGACAAGCTGATCCTGTCGGCCCTGCCCAAGAACAAGCGCGCCAGCTTCCTGGAAACCCTGCGCCGCATCGCCGACACGCTCGAAAAGGGCGAGGAAGACGCGAAGAAGGCGAAGGAAAAAGCCAAGGAAAAGAAGAAGAAAGCCAAGAAGAAGGCGAAAGAAAAGGCCAAGGAGAAGGCCAAGAAGGCCGCGAAAAAGCTGAAAAAGGCCCAGAAGGCTGCAGCTGCGGACCGCAACAACGAGCCCCAGGCCGCCGAATAGACACATCAGGGCTGGCGGCGAGCTTCGCGGTCCAAGGCCGGATAAATCCGGTTTCGCAGCACATCGACCGTCAGCGGTCCGGGCCAGCGCACCAGGATGTCGCCGTCACGCGAGACGACCAGGGTTTCCGGTGCGCCGGAAATCCCCAATGCCCGGGCCGAAGCCTCGTTCACGTCCAGCATGACCCCGGCGAACGGATCTCCCAGCTCGTCCAGGAAAGCATTGGCGGCGGCGGGATCGTCGCGCCAGGCAATGCCGTAGATCGCGATGCCTTCGGCTTGCAGTGCCATCAGCACCGGATGCTCGATCCGGCAAGGCGCGCACCAAGATCCCCAGACATTGATCAGGTAGGCGCCTTCGATCTCGGCCGGGTCAAATCCCGCCCGCCCGTCCAGTGGCGCCAGGCTCAGAGCCGGCAAGGGTTCGCGCGGTGAGTGGAAGGTTTGATACCACTGCCAGGCGATAACGCCCGACAATGCCGCCAGGGCAAGGAAGGCTGCAATGCGCAGAATGCGCATCAGGCCTCGTCCTCTTCCAGCCGGCGCAGGCATTCGGCCGCCGCCCGGCGCTCCAGAAAGGCGAACACGACCAGACCGGCCAGGGCCGCCGCCGACAGGCCCCAGGCCGGCCAGACAAAGGCGGCATAGCCGCCCATGGTCAGAAACTCGCTCACGCCTCGCCTCCCTGGCGGGCCGCATGCAGGCGTCGGCGTTCCAGCTGCCGCGCCCTCTGCTTCAGCGTGCGCGAGCGCAGCCGGTAGAACACCAGCCAGGCCGCCAGCAGAGTATAGGCCAGCGCCATGACGCCCAGCGGCCAGAGCTGGCTGGCATGAATGGTCGGTCCGTCAAAGCGGATCACCGAAGCGGGCTGGTGCAGGGACGACCACCAGTCGACCGAGAATTTCACGATCACCAGATTGATCACCCCCGCCATGGCCAGGACGGCACCAGCGCGGGCCGCCTGCTGGGCATCCTCGAGCGCTGCGCGCAGGGCGATATAGCCCAGATAGACCAGCAGCAGGACCAGGACGGAAGTCATGCGCGCATCCCATTCCCACCAGGTCCCCCACATCGGCTTGCCCCAGAGTGAGCCGGTGACCAGAGCCAAAACGGTGAAAACAGCACCGATGGGGGCAATCACCTCGGCCGCTGCGTCGGCCAGCGAGTGGCGCCAGACGAAGTAGACAAAGCTGGCCACGGCCATCGCTGCGTAGAGCGCCATCGCCATGTAGGCGGCGGGCACATGCACATACATGATCCGGATGGTTTCGCCCTGCTGGTAGTCCGGCGGTGACCCGAAGAAGGCCAGCCAGACACCCCAGGCCAGCATCAGCACGGTCAGCACGCCCAGGACCGGGATCACCCGCCGGGCAAGGCTGTCGAAACGCTGCGGATTGGAGAAGTAGGACAACATGTCTGGCTGATTACTTTGGGACAGGGCAGGCGGCAAGTGCGGCGAATGGCCCGCCGAACTTTCGGCGATTGATTGTACAATGTTGGCGTTTATTTTAGGGGCAACGTGCGCGCAGATAAGGTTCCTGCCCATGACTCTCGCATTTCCCGGGATATTGCTCGGATGCCTGATCGGTTTTGGCAGTGGATTGGCACTCATCTTCCTGTTGCGCGCCATGCGGCGCGACACGGTACCAGGCCCGCTGGCGAGTGCTGAACTCCTGGCATTGGTCGGGAGCTGGTTCGGCGGGCCGGCACTGGCCGGTCTGACACTGCGTCACATCGATTGGGCCGAAATGCTGACACCCTATCTGGCATCCCTCAGCGCGACCCTGCTTCTTCTGTGCGGGCTCCCATGTTATCATTTCTTGGTGTGGATCGTGGCTGAACTGAAGGAGAACCGGTGATGGGTGAGTTCCTGCCGACGCTCTGGGCGTCACCTGTTTTCTGGATGCTGACAAGCTTGGTCTTCCTGCCGACACTCCTGTTTTCGGCCCTGAGGGTGAAGCAATCCTTCAGTTCGCTCAGAAGTGCCGGCTCGGCAGGTTTGAATGTCCTACAGCTGGTCCGCTTGGTAAGCGTGTCGCTGTTCAAATAGCCAAGCGCTATCCCAACCGGCTCCGGATCGCCGCAGCAATACCGAACGGTGCGAGCGCAAGCGTCGCCAGGGACACTGCTGCCGTGAGCCCCAGATTGGCCAAGGCACGCTCGTCGCCTTCAAAACCGGCGCGGCCGGCACCGGCGGCGAAGATCAGCACCGGCACCATCATCGGCGTCGCGATCAGGGCAATCAGCAAACCGCTGCGCCGAATTCCCGCCGCCAGGGCACCCGCAAATCCTGCCAAAAGCACAAGGGCGGGAATTGCGGCTGTCAAAGCCGCTGCCAGCATCAGACTGGCCGCGACCGGCACGCCATACATCAACCCACCCAGAAGGGCGATCAGCGGCAAGGGCCAGAGCGTCGCCACGCCCTGCCCCAGCGTCTTGGCAAGGCTGATCAGTGGCAGACCCAGGGGCTGCAGGGCATAGAGCTCCAGCGTCCCGTCGTGAAAATCATCGCCATAAAGGCGTTCTGCTGACTGTAAAACCGACAACAGCGCGGCAAACCCCATCAGTCCGGGGCCTGCGGCCATGAGCAGATCGGGCGCCGGCCCGATCGCCAGCGGCGCCAGGGTGATCGCGGCCAGGAAGAAGGCGGCCGGCCCAGCGGCACCGCCGCCGCCTGCCCAGGCCAGGCGGGCCTCGCGCCAGAATATCGCGACCAGTCCGTTCATGCGGCGGCTCTCAGGGTCAGCATTTCGGCATCGGGCCAGTCCAGCGACTGGTGGGTCGCGGCGATCACGCTGCCGCCCCGGGCGCGATGCCAGGCGACCAGCGCCGCCAGCCGGTCGCGACCGGCTCCGTCCAGCGGCCCCGCCGGTTCGTCCAGCAGCCAGACCGGGCGGCCCGACAACGCGGTGCGCACCAGCCCGGCGCGGCGCTGCTGACCGCGCGACAGCTGCCCGGCGGGCCGGTCAATCAGCGCATCAATGCCCATCAAGCGCATCAATGGCAGGATGGCTCGCGGCGACGTTCCGTGCAGGCCGGACCAGAAGCGCAGGGCCTGGCGAAGGCTTTCCCCGGTCTTCAGCCCGTCGGCATGCCCCAGCCAGGCCAGGGCCTCGTCCTGCGCCAAGGTGAGGGAAATCTTGCCGGCATCGGCGCGAACAAACCCTGCCAGGGCACGCAGGAGCGTGGTCTTCCCGGTTCCGTTGGGCCCGGTCAGCAACAGGGCTCCACCCGGCTTCAGCTCGAAGCCCAGGCCTTCAATCAGCGGCAGCCCGCCGCGCGACAGGGACAGGCCCTTCACCGCCAGGGAGGCGGGCGTCAGGGCCGGCATGTCGGGAAGATCGGCAAGCTCAATTGTCATGGGCCGTCATGTCGCCTGAGTGCAGCGCCTGCGTCAACGACCGGAACACCGCATTGCAGCAAGCCCAGACACCAGCTAAAACCCCGCCAAAACATACGGCCACTTTGAATTGGCCCCTTCCCATCCCGGGTGTTTCCGGCCCCATTCTTGATAACGAGGACGACGCATATGGCCTCTCTGGACAGTTTTTCCTGCAAGCGCACCCTGACCGCCGCGGGTGAGACCTACTCGTATTTTGACCTCAAGGTCGCTGAAGCCAACGGTCTGACGGGCGTTTCCCGCCTGCCGGCCTCGCTGAAGGTGCTGCTGGAAAACCTGCTGCGCTTTGAAGACGGCAAGACCGTCACCAAGGCCGATATCGAGGCCATGGCGGCCTGGTTGAACACGCGTACGTCCGAGCATGAAATCGCCTATCGCCCGGCCCGCGTCGTGATGCAGGACTTCACCGGCGTTCCCGCCGTCGTGGACCTGGCTGCCATGCGCGACGCCGCCGGCAAGCTGGGCGCCGACCCGCAGCGCATCAATCCGCAGGTTCCCGTCGACCTGGTGATCGACCACTCGGTGATGGTGGACAATTTCGGCCAAGCCGACAGCTTCAAGCGCAATGTCGAGCGCGAATACGAGCGCAATGGCGAGCGCTACAAATTCCTGAAATGGGGCGCCAAGGCCTTCGACAATTTCCGCGTCGTTCCGCCGGGCACGGGCATCATCCACCAGGTCAATCTGGAAAACCTGGCCCAGGCCGTCTGGACCAAGGAAGAGAACGGCGAGACCATCGCCTATCCGGATACCTGCGTGGGCACCGACAGCCACACCACGATGATCAACGGCCTGGCCGTTCTGGGCTGGGGCGTCGGCGGCATCGAGGCCGAAGCGGCCATGCTGGGCCAGCCGGTCTCCATGTTGATCCCGGAAGTGATCGGCTTCGAACTCACCGGCAAGATGCCGGAAGGCGCCACCGCCACCGACCTCGTTCTGAAGGTCGTGGAAATGCTGCGTCGGCGCGGCGTGGTCGGCAAATTCGTCGAATTCTATGGCGAGGGTCTCGATCACCTGTCGCTGGAAGACGAGGCGACGATCGCGAACATGGCGCCGGAATACGGTGCCACCTGCGGCTTCTTCCCGGTCGACAACGAAACGCTTGAGTACATGCGGGCCACCGGTCGCGACGACAAGCGCATCGCACTGGTCGAGGCTTACGCCAAGGCTCAGGGCATGTTCCGCCCGGATTATACCGAAGCTCCGGTTTTCACCGACACGCTGCACCTCGACATGGGCACGGTCGTGCCGGCCGTTTCCGGTCCCAAGCGCCCGCAGGACTGGATCGAATTGGGCAATGCCGCCAAGGGCTTCGCCAAGACGATGGAAACCGAATACGGCAAGGGCGACGAGCTCGGCAAATCGGCTCCGGTCGCCGGCGAGGACTTCGTCTTCACCAATGGTGACGTCGCCATTGCCGCCATCACCTCCTGCACCAACACCTCCAACCCCTCCGTCATGCTGGGCGCCGGCCTGGTCGCTCGCAATGCCCGCGCCAAGGGCCTGACGACCAAGCCCTGGGTGAAGACCTCCCTGGCTCCGGGCTCGCAGGTGGTGACCGACTATCTGGAGCGTGCCGGCCTGCAGGATGATCTGGACGCGCTGGGCTTCGACCTGGTCGGCTATGGCTGCACCACCTGTATCGGCAATTCCGGCCCGCTGCCGCCGGCCATTTCCAAGGCGATCAACGAGAACGACCTCGTGGCCACCTCGGTGCTGTCGGGCAACCGCAATTTCGAAGGCCGGATCTCGCCGGACGTGCGCGCCAACTATCTCGCCTCGCCGCCGCTTGTTGTCGCCTACGCCATTGCCGGCACGATGACCAAGGACCTGACGACCGAGCCGCTGGGCCAGGACCAGGACGGCAATGACGTCTACCTGCGCGACATCTGGCCGACCTCGGCGGAAGTCGCCGAAGCCGTGCGCACGGCCGTCACGCCGGAAATGTTCGCCAAGCGCTATGCCGACGTGTTCAAGGGCGACGACGCCTGGCGCAGCATCGAAGTGTCCGGTGGCCTGACCTATGCCTGGGACCACACCTCCACCTATGTGCAGAACCCGCCCTATTTCGACGGCATGACGATGGAGCCGGAAGCCCCGACCGATATCGTCGGCGCCAAGATCATGGGCCTGTTCGGCGACTCGATCACCACCGACCACATCTCTCCGGCCGGTTCGATCAAGGCCAATTCCCCGGCCGGCCGTTACCTGCAGGAACGCCAGGTGCCGGTTCTGGACTTCAACTCCTACGGTTCGCGCCGCGGCAATCACGAAGTGATGATGCGCGGCACGTTCGCCAATATCCGCATCAAGAACAAGATGCTGGACGGGGTCGAAGGCGGCTACACGCTGAAGGACGGTCAGCAGGTCGACATCTATGACGCCTGCATGGCCTACCAGGCCGAGGGCACGCCGCTGGTCGTGTTCGGTGGCAAGGAGTACGGCACCGGTTCATCGCGCGACTGGGCGGCCAAGGGCACCCGCCTGCTGGGTGTGAAGGCCGTCATCACCGAGAGCTTCGAGCGCATCCACCGCTCCAACCTGATCGGCATGGGCGTGCTGCCGCTGCAGTTCAAGGACGGCGTGACCTGGGAAAGCCTGGGCATGAAGGGCGACGAAACCGTGACCATTCGCGGCATCGAAGCCCTGACCCCGCGGGCCGACATGACGGTCGAGATCACCTTCCCGGACGGGACGGTGAAGGAAGCCCCGGTCTTCGCCCGCATCGATACCGAGAACGAGCTGGAATACTACCGCGACGGCGGCATCCTGCACTACGTTCTGCGCAACCTCGCGCGCGGCTGATGCAAGTTCGGCTCCCGCCCGCGTCACGGCCAAGTGATTGGCACACGCGGGCGGGGCTGATTATCTAGACGCCATGCGTCACCTCTTGTCCCTGATCCTGGGTCTGCTTTTGGTCGCTCCTGCCCTGGCGGGAGATGACGAGACCGTCCGCCTGAACACGGGCGATGACACGGCCTGCTGGTCGGAACGCCCGGTTCTGGTCGAGCTCTTCACCAGCCAGGGATGCCCGCTCTGCCCGGACGCCAACCGTTATCTGGGCGAGCTGGACCGCCACGAGAACGTCTTCGCCCTCGCCTATGCAGTGTCCTACTGGGACATGTATGGCTGGGCCGACACCTATGCGCGGCCGGAATATGTCCAGCGCCAGCGCATGTATCTGCCCAATCTGGACGTCGCGCGGCTGTACACGCCGCAATTCGTCGTCGACGGCATCAATGACGCACCGGGCTGGAACCGCCAGAAGGTGTCAGAAGCCGTCGAGGAGCGCCTGTGCGCCATGCCTGACGGTCCTGCCATCACCATGGAAGACGGCCCCTTCGGGTCGTTTGTCGTGACCGTTGCCGGTCCGGAACCGGAAGAGGCGCTGGATGTCTGGCTGGTGGCCTTTGCACCGGGCTGGGCCATGGTCGAGATCGGCGCCGGCGAGAACGAAGGCCTCAACATGCCGCACTACAACATGGTCAAGAGCCTGACCTATCTGGGCTCCTGGTCCGGCGGCGAAACCACCTTCATGGGCGAGAGCTTCCGCCGCTTCGGCACGGTGGCCATCGTCCAGGGCCAAGGTGGCGGCCCCATCCACAGCTTCGCCTACGCCGAACCCGACGCAGAAGACGCGCGGCAGCACTGATCGCCGCCGCCCCCGGCCCTAGCGCGGTGCGCGCTTGGCCAGGATGCGCTGCAATGTCCGCCGGTGCATGTTCAGGCGGCGGGCGGTTTCGGAGACATTGTGGTCGCACAGCTCGAAGACGCGCTGGATGTGTTCCCAGCGCACGCGGTCGGCCGACATCGGGTTTTCCGGCGGTTCCGGCTTGTCTTCGGGATGGGCCAGCAACGCCTTGATGATGTCGTCGGCATCGGCGGGCTTTGAAAGATAGTCCACCGCGCCGGCCTTCACGGCGGCCACGGCCGTCGCAATATTGCCGTAACCGGTCAGCATCACCACCCGGCAATCGGCCCGCGCGGCGTGCAGCGACTTGACCACGTCCAGCCCGTCCCCGTCCTGCAAGCGCAGATCCAGCACGGCAAAAGCCGGCGGATTGGAGCGTGCGACTTCCTTGGCCTCGTCCACGCTTCCCACGGCCGAGACGATGAAGCCACGGCTGGTCATCGCCCGGCCCAGGCGGGTGCGGAAGGGCGCGTCATCGTCCAGGATCAGGAGGGACTTGTCTTCGGGCAGCTCGTATTCGATCTCGCTCACGCGTGCATCCTCTTGTCTGTGGGAACCGGAGGCCGGTTCCTGTCTAGCCCAGCGGCGGCGGGGCCTCTAGCTGTTTGCGCGGCCAGCGGATCGCCACCACCGCACCGCCCGCGCTGCCGGCATTGGAAAACCTGACCGTTCCGCCGGAGTTCTCGATCATCGTCTTGGCGATGAAGACGCCCAGGCCCAAGCCGCCCTGGCCGGGCGTGCCCGACCGGGTTGTGACATAGGGCTCCCCGATCTTGTTCAAGATGTCGGGAGAGAAGCCCGGCCCGTCATCGCTGACCTTGATATAGACATGGCTGGCATCCCAGCGGCCTTCGACGGTGACGCGGGTGGCGGCGAAATCGACCGAATTCTCGATGAAATTGCCAATGCCATAGAGCACTTCCGGCATGCGGCGCAGGACGGGCGGGTCACCGCTGACCTGGCCGGAGAGGGACACATCCACCATCGGACCCAGGCCCTGCAGCGGCGCTGCGGCCTCTTCCAGCGCCGCCAGCAGCTCGACCCGGTCATGGCGGATATCGCTGACCGACTGCACCTCACCCAGGCGTTTGAGAATGTCCCGGCAGCGCCGGGCCTGGGTGACCATCAGCTCGGCATCCTCACGCAGCAGGTCATTATCCTTCAGATCGCGCAGCATTTCCTTGGCGGTCAGCTGGATGGTCGCCAGCGGCGTGCCCAGCTCGTGCGCGGCCGCGGCCGCCAGCGTGCCCATGGCCGACAGGCGCTGTTCGCGCGACAACACGCTCTGGGTGGCGGCAAGGGCGGTGGCCATGCGCTTGCCCTCCTGGCTCACCCGGCGCGAGTAGACGGCGGTGAAGGCCACGGCGATGACGATGGCGGCCCACAGGCCCAGCATGTAGACCCCGGGCAGTTGCAGGATCTCGCCCTCGCGCCAGGGCAAGGGCAGGCTCCAGAGCCACATGGCGCCGGTCCCCGCCAACCCGACCGTGCCAACAGCCAATGACCAGCGCGGCGGCAGGGCGGCAACGGCGATCGTCACCGGCGCCACCAGCATGACCACGAACGGGTTTTGCAGACCGCCCGTGAGCATCAGGAGGACGCAGAGCTGGGCGACATCGAAGGCCAGCTGGCCCGCCGCCTCCCAGTCGCGGGCAAAGCGTTGCGGCGAGATCGACAGGGTGAGCCAGGTATTGATCCAGGCGCTGGTCAGGATGATCCCGAGGCAGAACCCCAGCGGCAGCTCGAAGCCGACGACATAATGCACCGCCAGAACCGTCAGGGTCTGGCCCGCAACGGCCAGCCAGCGCAGCATGACCAGGGTGCGCAGGCGCAACCGCCCGAAGACCGGGGTCAGCTGGGCATCGCCGCCATAGGGATCCCAATCGGCATCCTGCATCGCACACTCCCTGTTTGGCTCCACCCTAACGCCCCGGAGCGATTGAGGGAATCGTGCCGCAGTGCGCAAGCATGGACAGCCGCTCCCTGCAGGCCTAACTTCGCACCCGCAGCAATCTGTCGGACACGGAGCATTCTTCTAGCGTCCGGCCGCAGAGAGCCGAAGGAGACACAATGCCGCGTTCCCTGATCTGGCTTCTCATCGCCGCTCCGGCCGTGATGATGGTCACATTCTTTGCCCTGTTTTTCGCCAATGGCGGCGAGACGGTGGAACGGCGGGCTGCGGTGCGCGTCAGCGGCGAAGCGGCCATCGGTGGCCCCTTCACCCTGGTCAACCAGGACGGGGAGACCGTCACAGAGGCCGATTTCCACGGCAAGGCGATGCTGATCTATTTCGGCTACACCTTCTGCCCGGATGTCTGTCCCTTCTCGCTGCAGACCATGGCCGCGGCGCTGGACATGCTGAGCCCGGAAGAGCGGGCGCAGATCCAGCCGGTCCTGATCACGGTCGATCCTGAGCGCGACACGGTCGAGCAGCTGGCCCACTATGTCACCTCGCCGGCCTTTCCGGACGGCCTGGTGGGCCTCACGGGCTCGCCGGAGCAGATCGCGGATGTCGCCTCGGCCTACCGCATTGTCTACCAGCGGGCGGAAACCGAGACCGCCGGCGACTATCTG
Source organism: uncultured Maricaulis sp. (assembly GCA_965242785.1). GTDB lineage: Bacteria > Pseudomonadota > Alphaproteobacteria > Caulobacterales > Maricaulaceae > Maricaulis. Next base: position 683,598 of record CBDETA010000004.1, on the reverse strand, counting down.
ATGGATCACTCGTCCATCGTCTATCTCATGGGTTTTGAAGGCGAATTCGTCGACATCTTCACCCACAGCGCCGACCCGCCCTCGATGGCGGCCCGGCTGCAAGACTTCCTTGAGGAAAACGGCGCATCTTCATGAGCCCAGACAGGTGCGGCCGGTCCGATCCGGCGGCCCTTTAGGAGACGTCATGCTGTACTCGATGTATGAATTCAACCGGATGGCGATGACGCCCTGGCGCGCGGCCGCGAATGCGACCCGCCGGACGTTGCGCGCACCGTGGAATCCGATGGGCGACACCATGGCCGGCCGGACCATGGCCGCGGCTGCCGAGCTGTTCGAAAGCATCACCCGCCGCTATGCCAAGCCGGACTGGATGCTGGACAAGACCGAGATCAACGGCCAGTGCGTCGGCGTCAGCCCGGAAATCGCCTGGTCGAAGCCCTGGTGCGACTTGATCCATTTCGAGCGCGATCATGACGCCCTGGTCGCCGCACGCGGTAACGACAAGCCGGATCCCAAAGTGCTGTTCGTGGCGCCGATGTCCGGCCACTACGCCACGCTGCTGCGCGGCACGGTGGAGACCTTTCTGCCGGATCACGAGGTCTACATCACTGACTGGGCCGATGCGCGCATGGTGCCGGTCACCGACGGCCGGTTTGATCTGGACGAGTTCGTCGCCTATGTGCGCGAGATGATCAGCCTGCTGGGTCCGGATGTGCATGTGGTCGCGGTCTGCCAGCCCGGCCCGCCGACCCTCGCCGCGGTCTCCCTGATGGCGCAGGACGGCGACCCCAACCGTCCGGCCACGATGACCTTCATGGGCTCACCGATCGACACCCGCCTTTCGCCGACCGTGCCGAACAAGCTGGCCGAGGAAAAACCCTTCGACTGGTTTGCCAACAATCTGATCCACACGGTGCCGGCCCCCAATCCGGGTGCCTTCCGCCGGGTCTATCCGGGCTTCCTTCAGCTGGCCGGCTTCATGAACATGAATCTGGACCGTCATGTCGATGCGCACTGGAGCTTCTTCAACCATCTGGTCGAGGGTGATGGCGACAGCGCGGAAAAGCACCGCACCTTCTATGACGAATATCTGGCGGTGATGGACCTGTCCGAGGAATTCTATCTGCAGACCATCACCGACGTGTTCCAGGAGCACAAGCTGGCCCGCGGCGTGCAGGAGCATCACGGACAATTGGTCGACCCGTCTGCCATCAAGGACGTCGCCCTGCTCACCGTCGAAGGCGAGAATGACGACATTTCCGGCATCGGCCAGACCCAGGCGGCCCACACGCTGTGTGCCAACCTGCCGGATGCGCTGCAGATGGACTGGATCCAGCCGGATGTCGGCCATTACGGTGTCTTCAATGGCCGTCGTTTCCGCGAGCAGATTGCCCCGAAGATGAAGACCTTCATGCGGGAACAGGGCGCCCAGGCGCTGGCAGCCCGCAAGTCCTGATTCCGATCAATCAGGCATCAAAAAAGCCCGGCAGCATGCTGCCGGGCTTTGCTTTTGCGGCTTTCCGAAGGGCCTAGGGCGCTTCGGAGGTGACGGTCAGACCGAGCGTTTCGACGTCAAAGCTCTCGCTCTCCAACTGCTCGAAGATCTGCGACACCGGCAAGGGCTGGGGCGGAGCCATCGAGAAGGTGATGCTGCCACCCTGATTGACGAAATTCGTCAGCGCCATCGACGTCTGCGACAGCAGCGTCCGCGGTATTTCCGGCGGGGCCGACATCAGGCCCATGCCGATCATCGCACCCGCCTGCACCCGCAACTCGTCCGGCGTGATGCCTTGTGCAGCAGCACCGGCCGTCAGGGCGCGATCCAGCAGCGACATGTCGACGATGCGCATGGTGAAATTGTGCAGGACCAGCGGTCCCAGCAATTCCAGCATGGCTTCCGTCTGGGCCTCTTCGGACTCATCCGCCTGCATGGCGGCAACGAAGGCCGGCATGTTCTCAAAATAGGCGTCATAGCCCGAAAATTCCTGACTGAACTCGATCCGCAGACCATCCGCCAGCTCGACGAAATTATCGCCCTCTGTCCAGGCCCGGCCCGTGGCTTCGTCATAGATCGAATGACCGGCCGCACGCAGTTCCAGGCGTTCATAGCCCAGCATGCCCAGGCCCATCGCCATCTGGGCCCCGGCGGGCTTGGCCGCGTCCGGAACAATACGCAGGGAATCCAGCGCCATGTCCGAGATATAGCGCGAACCCTGCTGGCTGATCTGCGCGGTCATGTTGTCCATGGCGATGTGGACACCTTCGGCATCGACCAGCAGACCCCGCATGGCGAATTGGTCGAACACCTGCATCTGCGGCGACATGATGCTCTGATAGTAGGCCGCTTCAATGGCACTGTCCTCGGCGCCGGAGGTGATTGCATCCATCAGCTCCGAATAGGTCTGGGTCTGGAACCCGGTAAGGGACATTTCGTCCAGACGCACCGCAACGGGGCCGGTGTCGCCCGGGGCATCGACAACCAATCCATGAATGGCAATCAGGCCCAGCTCGATCTCGGAATAGCCTTGCATCGCGAACTGCTCGAGCGCGATCTGGTAGGGCCCTTCGCCATCATCGCCCGTCAGATTGACTCCCTCGATCGAGAAACGGTCGAACGCGAAACCGCTCCAGTCCCAATCCTCGTCCTCATTCGGGTCAAGACGCCTGGAGAACAGACGCCCGAATTCACGGGCCATGACCGAGTTCATGCCGGACACGCCGAATCGGTCGACCCGCATGACATCAACTTCGCCGTCGATTTCCTCACCGGTGATGCCTTCAAAGGCAAAGCCGTCGAAGACGACATGGCCGCCGTCATCCACGCGGGGCGCCTCAAAGATCAGCCGCTCGACCCGCATGGAGTCAAAATCGTCACCGACTTCGAACTTGCCGTCACCGCCTTCATCCTCATCACCATCATCGAGATCCGAGATCACGACGTCATTGAGAATATAGCGGCCGTTCGACCATTCCGCGCTGGCATAGGTCATCTGACCGTCCATGCCGGAATTATTGCCGATGCCCATCTGCGCCATGGCCGCTTCCGCGGCAGCGCGGCTCTGCGCCAGCAGCTCGCCTTGCGGCAGCGCAATGGCGACAAGGCTGCCCGCAGCGATGGCAGACAGAAGTTGGTGTTTCATGATGCCCCCTCTCTTAAGGATCATGGGTGTCAGACCGGTCCCTCACACCTCAGTGTAGCACCGGGCCTGTGCCATGTCCCTGAAATGGAGCGGAAATCGCGGCGGGATTACTCGTTGCCGCGTCCCCCCAGCGAGGCCAGGAAGGCTGCGATCGGATCGGAGTCTTCCGTCTCCGCTGGTGGCAGGTCTTCCGCAGCTTGCCCGGCCGGGTCCCGGGCTTCAGCCCTGGCCAGGATTTCCGCCAGGGGGTCCGCTTCCGGCGTCACCGTTGCGCCGATGCCAGCACGGGGCGCCTGACGCATGAACTGGCTGAATATGCGGGCGGGCGGGCCGCCGCCCGTGGCGCGGTCGGTCGGGCCATTGTCGTCATTTCCGGTCCACACAACGGTCACCAGATCACCGGCGAAACCGGCAAACCAGGCATCGCGAAAATCATTGGTGGTTCCGGTCTTGCCGCCGGCCACCAGACCGGGAACTGCCGCATTGCGGCCCGTGCCCTCGCGCACGACAGCGCGCATCATGTCCTGCATCCGCGCAACAGTCCGATGATCCAGCACGGTGGCGCCCGAAGCGGGCGGTGCTTCAAACAAGAGCGTGCCGTCTTCGGTCTCGATCCGGGCAATGCCGTAAGCATCCACGCGCAGCCCGCCATTGGCGAAGGGCGTGTAGGCCGTCGCCAGCTCGATCGGCGTGACCTCATAGGCACCCAGGGCGAGCGAGCGGTCGACCCGCAGATTGCTGGCAATGCCCAGTCGGCGCGCCAGCCGGGCGATATGTCCGCGCCCGGTCTCCTCGGCAATCTGCACCGCGATGGAATTGGACGACCGGTAAAAGGCCTCGCGCAGCGTGATCGCGCCGCGATAGGTGTCGTTGTAGTTCTGCGGCTCCCAGTCGCCGACACGCACGGGCGCGTCATTGCGGACATCCTCAGGCGCCAGCCCGGCCTCGAAGGCCGAGGCATAGACGAACGGCTTGAAGGCCGATCCGGGCTGCCGGCTGGCCAGGATCGCGCGATTGAACTGCGAGTGGACATAGCTGCGCCCGCCCACCATGGCGCGCACCGCACCATCATGTGACAGCGAAACGAGCGCGCCTTCGCCGGCACCTGCAGCGCTTTCCGGATCATCCAGAATCGTATCGATCGCCGCCTCCGCAGCGCGCTGGGCGTCCACATCCAGCGTGGTGCGAACGATCAGATCACCATGCCGGTCTCCCGCCAGCTCGCGAACCCGCGGGGCAATCCAGTCGATGAAGTACTGCGCGCCCTGGCTGGACGCGCCGCGCGAGACGCGGATCGGCACCTGGGCGGCGGCAATGCGCTCGTCCTCGGTGATGCGTCCGGTCTGGGTCATCAGGTCGAGGACCACGGTCGCCCGTGCTGCGGCCCGAGCGGCATCATTGACCGGCGAATAGCGAGACGGCGCCTTCAGCAAGCCGGCCAGTAAGGCGGCCTCACCCAGCGACACTTCGCTGGCCGATCGGCCGAAATAGCGCATGGACGCGGCTTCAACGCCATAGGCGCCGCCCCCGAAATAGACCCGGTTGAGATAGAGTTCGAGAATTTCGTCCTTGGAGAAACGGCTTTCCAGCCAGAAGGCCAGCATCATCTCCTGCACCTTGCGGCGCAGGGTCCGCTCGGGCGACAGGAAGAGGTTCTTGGCCAATTGCTGGGTCAGTGTCGAACCGCCCTGGACCACCTGACCGGCACGAATGTTTGCCACCATGGCCCGGCCCAGGCCGATCACGTCAACGCCAGGGTGCGAATAGAAGCGGCGATCCTCAACCGCCAGCACGGCATCGATCAGATAGGGCGGCAGATCCTCGACGGAAATTTCATGCCCGTGCGCCGATCCCCGACGGGCAATCAGGCGGCCCTGATGGTCCAGGAACGCGATCGAAGAGGCCGGCTCGACTGTCGTCAGGCCGGATGTATCCGGCAAGTCGCGGGCAACAGAGACCAGGTAGCCACCCACAAACAGGCCGCCGACAACGATCACCAGGAGAAGCGAGCGCAACCAGGGGAAACCGGGCCGGGTCGACGATGCGCGCTGTCGTCGCAGCGGTGTGCTGCGAGAGCGGCTCGAGGCCGTCGTTCGCGCGTTGCGGCGGGGCATTGGCGGATCCTGGTGCAAGGGTTCGGGCCTATCTGGCGATTTCACGGTTAATTCCGCATGAAGACGGGCGGATTCACGCCCGCCGGCACACGGTCGGGAACGGTTTGGCCCCACGTGCGTTGCTCTTGTGTCGTGAAAGGAGGTTGCAGATGTACAATCTGACCATCCTGGCCGGCGTCGCAGCCCTCGGTCTGGCAACCGGACTGGTGCTGCAGCCGCCCGAGCTCCGCGTCCTGCCCGAGAGCGCGGAAGCCGAAACCCGGCGCGCTGTCTGGCCCGACACGGATGCCGACCTCATGACCTGGCCGGTTGTCGACGGCAGCGGCCTGGCCGAGGGACAGATCATTCAGATCTTCCGTCTGCCCGATGGGCAAGTCGCCGCGTTGCAGATCCGCTGGCCGGCTCCCGATCAGCCCGACGGTTTCGTCATCGAGCACCCGGTCGAGACACTGACCTTTCATCCGGACCGCCGTCGCATCCATGCCGGTCAAAGCTGGCTGGTGCTTCACGCCGGTTACCTTCAGGCGACCACCGGAAGTTCGCTCGAACACCCCGGAACTGGCACTTGATGACCGTGTTTCTCTCACCTGCCGATGCCCGAATTGACCCGTAAACAATAAGGAGACCGACATGCTCAGCTGGGCGATCTTGTTCTTCATTCTTGCCATCATCGCGTTCGTGTTCGGCTTTGCCGGCCTGGCCAACGCCTTTGCCGGCCTGGCCCAGATCCTGTTCGTGATCTTCGTCTTCCTGTTCCTGCTGTCACTGGTCGTTCGCGCCTTGCGGGGCCGTCCGCCACCCGTCTGACAGACGGTCTGCCAGGCAAGCACGACAAACCGCTTGCGCTCCTTCCCCGCCATCGCCACGATGGCGGGGAAGAGGGGCTGTATCATGTCTGTAAAGCGTTCAATTCTTGTTCTGGCCGCGCTTCTCGGCGCAGCCTGCCTTTCGTCCTGTGCGATCTATGAAGGCACGGACGCGGTCTGCCCGCATGGCGACCCCAACGCGGAAAACTGGCCCTATTGCGGATCGGCCCCGCCCGGAGGGTCGCAGCCGTCCGACGGCTTCCCGAATTACTGACCGGCTGGCGAACCGGGCTCCGCGGATGGTGCTGACAGCTCGATCCCGGCGACAGCCGGCTTGACCGGTTCACCGACACGCGGCGCGTCCGGCGGCGCAAATCGGATCAGCAGCGTGCCGGGCGTGGAGGGCGGCTGGCGGCCAGGCCCCAAGAGTACAATCTGGCCGTTGGGCTGACGCGCCAGGATCAGGTCGGCGCCTTCTCCGATGTCAGTGAGATAGCGCTCCAGAGAATACGTCTCCGTCAGGCGTGTCATGCGGAATTGCCAACCGCGCCAGACATCGGCCGTCAGGCTGTCATAGCCGCGGCCGCGGCGGATCAATGTGCGTCCGCGCGCCGTATAGGCAATGGCGCGCGGATCATTGTCCTGCTCCTTCGCCCCCTCCTTGCTGTCCAGACCCGACAGCTGGAAGACCCGCGAACGCCCCATTTCCGGGGCATAGTCGATACACACCAGCGCGTTGTAGGCATCATTCGACGAGGCCGCGACAAGAGCCGCAAACCGGCTCGGCTCCAGCCGCCAGTCAGCGGCTTCGGACAGCACTTCGCCGTAGAAAATCTCATGCCCGTTGAGACGCGCCTCGCGCAGTCGCCGCCAGCTGGTATCGGCAATGGTTACAGGCACATCGGCCTTTTTCAGAGCATCGGCCAATCCCAGGCTCCAGGGGTTGGCGCCAACGATCAGCAGGCGCTCCGGACCGGAGCGTGACAGGCCCAGGAGCTTGGCCAGGGGCGCGACGGCAAAGCCGCAGCCGACGACACTGATGAAGATCGTTGCGATGACGAGCGGCGCCAACGCTGCCGCATCGGGACGGCCCGCCTCGACCAGGACCAGCGCAAGGTGGCCGGCGGCTGCCGCAGCCACCACGCCGCGCGGACCGATCAGGCCGACAAAGGTCATTTCGCGAATGTTCAGACCCGACCCGAGCATCGCCAGGGCCACGGACAGCGGGCGCACCACCAGCATGAAGACGGCGATGAAGGCCAGCTCCGGCCATCCCAGCGCTGCCAGGTCATCCGGTGCCAGCCCGGCCGCCAGGACAACAAACACACTGGCCACAAGAATTGAGGCAATGCCTTCCTTGAAGCGCCGCATTTCCTCGATTGAGGCCAGGCGGGAATTGGCGACAACCAGGCCGAAGGCGGTCACGGCGACCAGACCGGTTTCCGATGCCAAGGCATCCGCAACAGCAAAGCAGACCAGAACTGCAGACAGGACCAGAGGCGCCTTCATCGGTTCCGGAACCCAGCCTCGACGGAAGCCGAAGGACAGTCCGGTGCCGAAGGCAAATCCCAGACCCGCGCCGATCAGGGCGCCGAAAGCCAGGGCCCCGGCGGCGCCCATCCAGTCCTGGCCCAGCGCCGTCTGACGCGCCGCCTCGAAGACGAACACCGCGGCGAGGGCGCCGATCGGGTCGTTGACGATGCCTTCCCATTTCAGCACCGACGCGATGCGCGCGGGCAGCTTGGCCTGGCGCAGAAGCGGCAGGACGACGGTCGGGCCTGTAGTCGTCAACAGCGCACCGATCATCGCTGACAGGTCCCACGCAAGGCCGGCGACATAGTGCAGCGCCACGGTCGCACCGGCCCAACCCAAGGGGAAGCCCAGGAAGACGATCCGCCTCACGGGACCGGAAGCATCGCGGAGTTCTCGGAAGTTCAGCGTGATCCCACCTTCGAACAGGATAACAGCCACTGCCAGGGCAATCATGGGACGCAGATAGCCACCGAAGCTGGCCTCCGGATCAAGCAGCGGCGTTCCCGTGGCCAGCGCGATACCCGGTCCCAGGATCAGGCCCGCCCCCATCATCAACACGATGGATGGCCAGCGCAGGCGCCAGGCGAGCCACTGGGCGGCAATACCTGAACCGGCGATGAGCGCGATGGTCAGGGTGAGGTCAGGCGGTGCGTGCATCATGGGAGCAGTTGGTAGCGTGTTTCGGATCGTCCGTCGCCGGTGTGGCGACACAAAAGCTGGGGAGGCTGACATGACCGAATTGCCGCAAGATATTCAACTGGCGTTGGTGTCCTTTCTCGCCGCGCTGCTGATCGGAGGCCCGGTGGCCCTGTTCGGCGCTTCCAATCTCGCCGGAATCGCCCGCTTCGCTGGCGCGCTATTCCTCAGGCACCGCATTGCGACCGGCCTGACGGTGAGCCTTCTCGGTGGCGCCGGATTCTTCAGCAGCAGCCTGATGCCGCCTCAGCAGGTGGCGGCGCAGGGATGGTTGGGTGGTCTGCTGGGCTGACACGGGCCGAAACCCTTCCTGTCGCAGATTATTCATTCCCTCTCATACCGCCGAGGCGTTAGCCTGCCGCGTAAAGAGGGGAGTTGATGATGCGATACCTGATGCGAGCGGCGGGCTTGGCCCTTTTGATCAGCAGCGGACCTCTGGCACCGACGGCCGGAGCCCAGACTGATCTGCCCTGGAATACGCTGGACGGCGCGGCCCCGTTGATCATCGCCCATCGCGGTGCCAGCGGCGACAGGCCCGAGCACACGCTGGAGGCCTATCGCCTCGCCGTCGAGCAGGGGGCCGACGTGATCGAGCCGGACCTCGTAATGACCTCGGACGGCGTCCTGGTCGTGCGCCATGACCGCTATCTCTCCACCACGACCAATGTGGCCGATCGTCCCGAGTTCGCTGACCGGCAACGCGAGTCTGGCGGCCGGCTGGACTGGTGGGTCGAAGATTTCAGCCTGGCTGAACTGCGCACGCTGCGCGCCCGCCAGCCCTGGCCCGAGCGGGACGCTACCTTCAACGACCAGTTCATGATCCCGACTTTTGAGGAAGTGCTGGATCTGGCGGCCGAACTGGGCGTCCCGACCGAGCCGGAAATGAAATCACCGGAACACTTCACCCGTATCGGCCTGGACCCGTTGCCCGAACTGGTGCGCATCCTGCGGGCCCGGGGCCTGGACAACGAAGACGCCGCGACCGCGATCCAGTGTTTTGAACCGGACTTTCTGCGGCGCCTCAATGCACAGGTCGACACGCCGCTGTTGATGCTGGTGTTCGAAATGAACGAAGTGGACCCGGACGCCATGCAGGGCACACCAACGGTCTCACTCGCAGAGGCGGCAACCTTTGCCGATGGCGTCGGACCGGCCAAGTCTCTGGTTATAAATCCGGATGGGTCGAATACCGGTTTCATTCACGAGGCCCACGCACTGGGCCTGACGGTCCATCCCTGGACCTTCCGGGATGATGTGCCGATGGATCCGGCGCGCGGTGTTGAGTGGGAGTTGCGCCAGGTCATGCGCTTTGGCGCCGATGGCGTGTTCACCGACTTTCCGGCGACGGGCGTCCGCGTGCGCCGTGAACTGGCCGCCGCCTTTGAATAAAGAAAAACGGCGTGGAGCTCGCGCTCCACGCCGCTGATCTTTCAGCGAAGCTGCAAGCCGATTAGTCGGCGTACTGCAGGTTCACGGCCTTCGGGCCCTTGCCGCGGCGATCCGGCTCGGTTTCGAAGGAGACTTTCTGACCGTCATTCAGACCCGGCAGGCCAGAAGCCTGAACGGCAGAGATGTGCACGAACACGTCATTGCCGCCCTCGTCCGGGGTGATAAAGCCAAAGCCTTTGCTTTGGTTGAAGAATTTGACCGTACCTGTGGCCATAGGGGGAACCTTCCCTTGTTGCCCTGCGTCATGGGCAATAGCACTGTCCGACAGCGGCGCCCCGCGATCGGTATTACGGACGTAAAAAGTCGGGGAAGGCTGAAGTCTATGTGTCCGTTGCAGAGCGTAATGCCTGCAGGGTAGGCGATCAGAATTCCGTCCGGCCTCTTCAGGCCGCCCGTCGCGGTTGTTATGCGCACGGATTTCGCCGCAAAGCAAATGAAACTCCTGTGGCACGGCATCACAGCCTGGTCATAATCGGCTTTTCCAGTTGAACCGGATGCCGGGTGAACCCAGAAAGGACCTCTCATGAGTCGCCGACGCTTTCTCGACCGGACCCATCGGGCCCGCGAGCGCCAGAGCGCGCCGGAGCGGGGCGGGTTCAATCCGTCCGGGATGATCCGGCTGGCCGGTTTCGGCGCCGCGATCATTGTGGCTGTGGGCGTTTATGTCGGTTTTCACGCGCAGGGCGAGACCATTTATGACGGCCGCTGGGGACTGGCCGAGCGGCTGATCCGACCCCTGTTTCTGGGGGTCAACGCCTTGGACTTATTGGTGTTTGCCCTGGTCGGCCTGATTGCCTGGCGCATCTGGCTGCGCATGAGCCGACCGCGCCGCTAGTTCGTGACGCACTAGAAATTGTCGGCGTTGTGCCGGTGACTGACCGCGTCACCTGCCGAGGGGGCGGGCGAACCTTTTGTGGAAGTCTGGCCCGCTTTTCCCTTGTTCAGGACGCTCATGATCACAACAAAGAGGACCATGAAGACAACCCCAACGCCAAAAAACAGACCGATCAGCATCAGCGGATCCATGCACACCTCCCTGCCCGTGTGCCGCAATCGTAGAATTTTATGCCTCGAGGGTCCACAAGACCTGTATTGCACCGCAAAAACCGCCTAGCCATGCACGGCCTGGGGGTCTATGTGCTGCGCGTCGGCAGAACACAAATGGGCATGCTGAAAGGTTTGAAGTCATGGGCGTAAAAGTCGCGGTTTTTGGTGCAACGGGCGCGGTGGGCCGGGAAATGCTCACCATTCTGGAGGAGCGACTGTTCCCCGCAGACGAAATTCATGCGCTGGCGAGCCGAAAGTCCATGGGCGTCGAACTGTCCTATGGCGACCGGACGCTGCGTTGCGAGAATGCCGAGACCTTCGATTTCTCCAAGGTCGATCTGGTGCTGATGTCGGCCGGTGGCGGCCCCTCCAAGGAGTGGGCGCCGAAAATCGCGGCCGCCGGTGCGATCGTGGTCGACAATTCCTCGGCCTGGCGCATGGACCCGGACGTGCCTCTGGTGGTTCCGGAAGTGAATATGGATGCCCTGGACGATGTGAAGAAGAAGGGCATTGTCGCCAATCCGAACTGCTCGACCATCCAGCTGGTGGTTGCCCTGAAGCCGATCCATGACCGTGTCGGCATCAAGCGGGTTTCCTGTGCCACCTACCAGTCGGTTTCCGGCGCCGGCCAGGAAGGCATGGACGAGCTGTGGACCCAGACCAAGGGCATTTTTGTCAACGACACGCCCACGCCCAGCAAGTTCACCAAGCAGATCGCCTTCAACGTCATCCCGCACATCGATGTCTTCATGGAAGACGGCGCCACCAAGGAAGAGTGGAAGATGACGGTCGAGACCAAGAAGATCCTCGACCCCAAGATCAAGCTGTTTGCCACCTGCGCCCGCGTGCCGGTCTTTGTGGGCCACTCCATTGCCGCCCATCTCGAGCTTGAAGACGAGCTGTCGGCGGACGAGGCCCGCGACCTGCTGCGCGAAAGCCCGGGCCTGATGGTCATCGACAAGCGCGAGGACGAAGGCTACGTGACGCCGGTCGAGAGCGTGGGTGAGTTTGCCACTTTCGTGTCGCGCGTGCGAGAGGACCCGACGGTCGAGAACGGCCTGGCGCTGTGGGTTGTCTCCGACAATTTGCGCAAGGGCGCGGCGCTTAATGCGGTACAGATTGCCGAAGGCCTGCTCAATCGGGGCCTGCTGAAGTCCAGCTAGCGCAGGGCGTCATGTCCGGCATGCACATCTGACGACTCGCATTTGACGGCGGCGCACCCTAACTGGCGAACAACGCCCAAGCGAGGGAGCGCCGCCATGTCGTCCACCCCACCCGATATCCGGCCCGCCCTGCTGGCCGGCTTGTCCGGATACCTGATCTGGGGCGTCTCACCGCTCTTCTTCCAGTCGCTGGACTTTGCCTCGGCGCTGGAGATCATCCTGCACCGTGTGGTGTGGGCGGTTCCGCTGCTCCTGACAGTTCTTGCCATTTCGGGCAAGGTGAAGCCGGCCTTCACGGCGCTGAAGGACCGTCGGGTTCTGCTGACACTTCTTGCCACTGCGGCGCTGATCTCGGTCAATTGGTGGCTGTTTGTCTATGCCGTCAATTCCGGCCGCGTGCTGCAGGCTTCGCTGGGTTACTATATCAATCCGTTGATGAGCGTTGCCGTTGGCGTGCTGGTGCTGAGAGAACCGCTCGGTCCTTATCGTATCGGCGCCGTGGCATTGGCGGCCCTTGGGGTCGCCAACCAGGTTATCGCCGTCGGCGAAGTGCCCTGGGTCTCATTGCTGCTGGCCGTGACCTTCACGGCCTATGGCTATCTGCGCAAGGTTGCCGCGGTCGACGGCCGCATCGGTCTCTTCTGGGAGACGGTCTTCATCCTGCCCTTCGCCGTGATCGGTCTCGCCTGGCTGCAGTCCACCGGCCAGGGGCATTTCCATGAAAGCCCGGTCCAGGCCGTCTTGCTGATGGTCTGTGGCGTCATCACCGTCGTACCGCTTCTGCTCTACACGATCGGGGTGCGCGGGCTTCGCCTGTCGACCATGGGCCTGTTGCAGTTCATTGCGCCGACCCTGCAATTCTCCATCGGCATCGCGGGCGGCGAGACCTTCACCGTCTCGCACATGATCACGTTCGCCCTGATCTGGGGCGGGGTGGGCCTGTTCACCTATTCCACCCTGCGGCGCGACCGCACACCTGCGGTCATGCCGCCGAAATAGGGCCGCAAGCCCTTGATCGACAAACCGGTTGTGCGGCTTCATTCTGGCCGCATGACCGATTTTCCCGCCCCCCGCCGCATCGCCGTCAACGGCATCACCCTGAGTGTCCATCTGGCCGGTCCGGAAGACGGCCCACCTCTGCTGCTGGTGCATGGCTGGCCGGAACTGGCCTATTCATGGAAGAACCAGATCGGGCCGCTGGCCGATGCCGGATACCGGGTCATCATTCCGGACCTTCGCGGCTTTGGCGCATCCGACTGCCCGGCTGACCCGGACGCCTATGACATCGACACGCTGGTCGGGGACCTGACCGGTCTGCTCGACGCCCTGGATCACAAGCAGGCCGTCTTCATCGGCCATGACTGGGGCGGCATCATTGTCTGGCATGCGGCCATGCTGGTGCCAGAGCGCGTGGCCGGGGTCATCGGCGTCAACACGCCCCACCTGCCGCGGGGCTCTGAACCGCCCACCAAGGCCTTCCGCGAACTGGGCGGTGAGGATCACTACATCATCCGCTTTCAGGAACCCGGCTATGCCGAGCGCCGGTTTGAGGGCCGGGAAGCGGACTTTTTCGCCTTCATGTTTGCCGCCCCGCCGCCGGCGCGTCTGCTGGAACGCTACTTCCCGCAGATCACTCACATTCCGGCCCAGTTCGAAGCCTTCGAGGGCCGCCCCGAAGACCGCATTGTCGTGCCCGCGGCCGACCGCAGGGTTTATGAAGATGCCTACCGCCACACCGGATTTGCTCCTGGAATCAATCTCTACCGGAATTTCGACGCCAATTGGCAGCGCATGGGCGGGGTCGATCACCGGCTGGCCATGCCTTGCTTGATGGTTTCTGCCGAATGCGACTTCATGCTGCCCCCCAGCCTGTCCCGCTGGATGCCGGCGCTCTGCCGCGATGTCGAATTCCACACAATTGAGGCCTGTGGGCACTGGACGATGTGGGAAAAACCGGAAATCCTGAATAATCATATGCGGGATTGGCTGGCGCGCCGGTTTCCCGTCAGGGGCAAGGGGCAGGATGGATGAGCAAGACGGGGTGGGTTCTCGACCGCACGCGCAAAGTCGCGGAGTTCGTGCTTGCCCCCGGCCTCACCCTGCTTGACCTGCGAGCCGCCATTGCCGAACTGCCCGGCGTGCCTGGCTGGGCCCCCGACTATGACATGTTGCTGGTCATCACCCGCGAGTCCGATCTGGACAGCTTCACCCTGGAAGAACTGATCGCCCACCAGACCTTCATGCGCGGCTGGAACGAGAAGTTCCGCCGCGGCGCCACGCCCAAGACGGCGATGGTCTGCCCCGACGCCCTGCAGCGCACGATCCCCGAGCTCTGGTCCGCGATGAACCGGGACGGCTGGAAGACCCGGATCGGGATATTCTCTACCCGGCAGGAAGCCCTGCGCTGGCTGGGGGAAGCGGTCGATGCGACACCAGGCCCCGATGCCTCCAAGGACGCGTGATATCCCACTCGATGCGCTTGTTTCAGATCACTCTGCTCGTGCCCGACTACGATCAGGCCATCGACTTTTTCTGCGAAGTCTTGGGGTTCAGCCTGGTTGAAGACACAGTGCTGAGCCCACAAAAGCGATGGGTGGTCGTGCGGCCAGCCGAGGGCGGCGCTGATCTACTACTCGCCCGCGCTGCAACCCGAGAGCAAGAGGCCTCAATCGGCCAGCAAGTAGGCGGACGTGTCGGCTTCTTCTTGCAGACAGCCCGCTTTGATGAGGATCACGCAAGAATGAAGGCCTCCGGTGTTCGCTTTCTGGAATCGCCACGGCGGGAGACGTATGGAAAGGTCGCCGTGTTCGTCGACCCCTTCGGAAACCGGTGGGATCTAATCCAGCCGAATCCGCCTACAGACAGCGATACACCGCCTCGATGAGACGCGTCGGACGCGGGTCGCCGGCGAGATAGTGCATCTGGCGGTTCATGACATAGGCCCCGGTGATGCGATTGACCGGATCGGCGAAGGCGCAGGAACCGCCCCAGCCGGAATGGCCGACCGTCTCGGGTGTCGGACCGTAGAAGCCCGGCTTCACATTGCGCATCACGCCCGCCCCCCATGAGAGGTCGAAGGGCAGGACCTTGTCCGGGCCGTTGACGCGCTCTTGCACCAGCTGATCCAGCGTCGCTTCGGCGATGAAGCGCTTGCCGTCCAGCTTGCCGCCTTCGGAATAGACTTCCATCAGCCGGGCGATGGCGCCGGCGGTCGCGTGCGCATTGGCGGCCGGGAATTCGGCCTTGCGCCATTCGGTGGCACCGCGGCGGCCCGGAGAGGACCAAGGCTTCAGGAAGGCCAGCTGGCGCGGCTCGGTGGGTTCGCCCAGATCGGGCACCTGGCGCGGCATGGCGTGTTCGGCGGTGCGGGCATGCTCGCTTTCCGGCAGACCGACATGAAAGTCAATCCCGGCCGGACCACAGACATCCTCGCGCAAGATGGCGCCAATGGAGCGACCGTCGGTTCGGCGCGCCAACGCATCGGCGATGAAACCGAAGGTCACGGGGTGATAGCCCGAGCCGGTCCCCAGCGGCCAGAGCGGACGCTGGCGGGCCAGCCGGTCCTCGATCTTCGCCGCATCGAACCAGTCACCGGCATCCATGTCCTCGGCAATGCCGCTGAGGCCGGCCTGGTGGGACAGCGCCTGGGCCACCGTGACGGATGATTTCCCGCCGGCGGCGAATTCCGGCCAGTAGTCGGCGACCGGGGCGTCGTAGTCCAGCAGGCCCTTGTCGACGAGTTTGGCGATGATCAGGGCCGCGACCGCCTTGCCGGTGGAATAGACCGGAACCAGCGTGTCGGCCTGCCAGTCGCGCGTCTGCTTGCGATCGGCCCAACCGGCATGGATGTCCAGCACAGTCTGGCCCTCATGGCGCAGGCTGAATCCGGCGCCGATCTCGTCGAATTCCGACCAGTTGGCAAGGAAGGCCTCGGCGACCGGTTCGAAACCGGCGGCGACATGACCGTGAAGCTCGGGACGCGTCTGTGTTGTCATGCGTCTTGGCTAACGCTGCCGGCAGACGGGATCAAGCGATCATCGCGGCTGCGACAGGATGGGATCAGAGCGAGGGCGTTGGCCCGTCATCCACCCGCATCAGCCGGTCCGCCGCGGCGCGGGCAAAACGCAGGGTCAGCGCCTTGCGCCGGGCCGGCGCCAGGACCAGAGACGGGCTCTCGCGCACAATGGCTCCGCCGAAGCCGTCCGCGACGATGAGGCCGGCATGGTCGGGGATCAGATCATGCGGGAAACGCTGGGACACGGCGAAATAGATCCGCTCGCAATAGCCCTGGTAATTCTCCCATTTGCTGTCGGCGCGGAAGTCGGAAATGCCGGACTTGATCTCGACAATCGTCATCTCGCCCTTGCGGCCAATCGCCATCAGGTCGGCGCGCCGTCCGTCCGGCAGGATGAATTCGGGAATGGCCGAATAGCCCATCTGGTACAAGAGCCGCGCCACGCCGCGCATCAGCGCCTGGGCGTCGTCGATGGCCGGATTGGCCGAGGAGGCAACGTCGGAGAGATCCATCGCGAAACCATGTTCCATATTTGTTCACGGCGCAAGAGCGGGCCTGACAGAAGCGGCGCAAGTGACTATATGGGCCGGATGACAGAGATTTCCGGCCTTTTCGCCCCCTCGCTCGAGGATTTCGAGCAACTCGCCGTCGACGCCTTCAACGGCCTGCCCGAGGCCTTTCGCAACATGTGCGGCCGCGTCGAGGTGTTTGTTGCCGACTTTGCCGACGCGGAGACTCTGGAGGCAGTCGAGATCGATGACCCGTTCGAGCTCACCGGCGTCTATATCGGTGTCGACCTCACCCAGAAATCCGTCTCAGACCCCTCGCCCGAGCCCGACCGCGTCGTGCTTTATCGCCGCCCGATCCTGGATGAATGGGCCGATCGCGGGGATGTGACCCTGGGCGAACTGGTCACCCACGTCCTCGTCCACGAAATCGGCCACCATTTCGGCCTCTCCGATGACGACATGCACGCGATTGAGGATCAGGCCTGAAACATCCTTGTCCGCGGACCATGGATGAGCAACGAACGCCCCCCTGGGCTTGGCCGCAAGCCAGCCCGAAGACAGGTTTCGCGGAGAAGTAGGTAGGGTCGAGGCAAAGTCAGGCTAGCCTCCACCGTGTTTCGGAGCGCTGCGCGCTTTCACCCCTTCCGACCCGCCGCTTCGCGCCGGCCCACCTTCCCCATCAAGGGGAAGGATGAGTGTGCCATGCACCGAACATCTTTGTCCTTGTTGGGGTGAGCGAGAAACTGTCTGAGAGAGCGAAACTGGCCTCCATCCTCGCCCTTGATGGGCGAGGGGGACCGCGAAGCGGTGGAGTGGGTGACCGGCAAAGGCCGGAAAGCGCAGAGCGCTTTCACATCATCGAACCGCCGCTGCGCGGTGTTCCCGTCAAAGGGAAGAATGAGTGACATCGCGCAACAGGGACTCAACCCACCTTGGCACGGCTTCGCTTGCCGGGCCTGACACCTTTTCGGCGAACAGAGGCGACGTCTCTGTCTCTGCCAGATTGATCTCTGTCAGGTGCGCTCCGGCCTGTTTCGCCACGACCGAGAAACCGGCGGCCGGGTAGACCGTGCAGGACGTGCCGATGGCGGCGAAATGGGTGCAGCCTTCCAGCGCCTGGTAGATGAGGTCCATTTCCAGCGGGATCTCGCCGAACCAGACCACGTGCGGTCGCAGGAAGCCAGGTTGGGTACAGCGCGGACAGGGCGTGTCCGTGGCCAGTTCCAGCGGTGCGGGCGCGACGGTGTGACAGCCCAGGCAGCGCATCTTCTTCAACTCGCCATGCATGTGGATCAGGCGTTGCGAGCCGGCCTGCTCGTGCAGGTCATCGACATTCTGGGTGACCAGCAGGAAGTCGCCACCCCGTTCCAGCCAGGTGCGTTCCAGCTCGGCCAGGGCGGTGTGCGCGGCATTGGGCTGGGCCGTCGCAAGATTGGCCCGGCGGGCATTGTAGAAATCATGCACGGCCTGCGGCTGTGCGGCGAAGGCTTCCGGCGTCGCCAGTGCCTGCCAGTCGAACTTCGCCCAGATGCCATCCGGATCGCGGAATGTGCCCAGCCCGCTTTCCGCGGAAATGCCGGCACCGGTGAGGATGACGAGTGAGCCTGCCATGGACCGAGTTAAGCGCCTGGAGCGGCCAAGGTGAAGTGGACTTTCCTCCCCATGCAATGGGGAGGGGGACCCCGAAGGGGTGGAGGGGCCGCCGGAGCGCAGCGAAGGCGGTATGTCCGCGACGCTCTTCGTCCTCTCGCCGCCTGCGGCGGCGCCCCATCGACCCGATGCTGCGCATCGGCCCACTTCCCCATTTCATGGGGAAGAAAGAGACGTCCCGGCCAAGAAAAAACCCCGCCATTGCCGGCGGGGTTCTTCAAACGCGTTGATCGCGAAGAGCGGCCGCTTACGCGTCGCGCTTCTCGATGCCGCGGCCCGTGGTGCGTTCGGCGATACGGGCCGATTTGCCGCGACGGTCGCGCAGATAGTACAGCTTCGCGCGGCGGACCTTGCCCTTGCGCTTGATCTCGATCTGCTCGACGTTCGGCGAGTAGACCGGGAACACCCGCTCGACACCTTCACCGAAGGAGATCTTGCGAACGGTGTAGCTCTCGTTCAGGCCAGCGCCGGAACGCGCGATGCACACGCCTTCATAGACCTGGATCCGCTCACGATCGCCTTCCTTGATGCGAACATGGACGCGCAGCGTGTCGCCGGCGCTGAAATCCGGGATGGTCTTCTCGCCCAGAACGCGGGCGGCTTCTTCTTTTTCAAGCTGCTCGATCATGTTCATCGTGCATTCTCCTTGCGCGCCTTGTACCTCTGCCAGAGGTCGGGGCGCCGCGCCTTTGTAATCTCTTCCGACTGCTCCCGGCGCCAGGCCTCGATCAGGCCGTGATTGCCGGACAACAGCACTTCGGGGATCTCTTCACCCTCGAACACGCGCGGTCGCGTGTAGTGAGGATATTCGAGGAGATCACCCTCGAAACTCTCATCCACGGTCGACATCGGGTCGCCCAGCACGCCGGGGAGAAGTCTCACGCAGGCCTCGATGAGGACCTGGGCTGCGGCTTCGCCACCGGCCAGCACGGCATCGCCGACACTGACCTCTTCCATCTCGCGGCTCTCGATGACCCGTTGATCCAGGCCCTCGAAGCGTCCGCAAAAGACGACGACGCCAGAACCCGCCGCCCATTCCCGTACCCGGGCCTGGGAGAGCGGTCGTCCTCGCGGCGTCAAATAGATCAACGGCCGTTTCTCGCCCTGCCAGCGAGACTTCACCGCATCGATCGCCTCCGTGGCAACATCCGGCCTGAGCACCATACCAGCGCCTCCGCCGGCCGGGGTGTCGTCCACGGAGCGGTGCTTATGACGGGAAAAATCCCGGATGTCCACAGTTTCTAGCGCCCACAACCCACGATTCGCAGCTGTCCCGATCAGCGACACGCCCAGGGGCCCCGGAAAGGCATCCGGGAACAGGGTGAGCGCCGTGGCGGTCCAAGGCGGGGAAGGGGTGGAGGCGTCAGTCATGGCGCGCGGGTGTAGCAGGGATGAGTGCGCTTGGGGAGAGGTGCGTCAGCACTTCTCTGCTTTGCTACTCGGCGCAAAGATCTGGAAGCGTCGATTCATCCGGCAAGGTTCCCATCTGTGGCAATCGGGTCCCCGCTGGAACGTAAATTTGCATCCGCAAATCAAACCGCGTTGCGACACAATCCTGCGCCATGTTTGGCAACCATCTCGAGTTTTCCGCAGCCTCCCCAACCGCCCGGACAATTTGGTCGGTCACGAAGGCCGGTACATCGTCGTGCGAGTAAGCACACGCAATGTCCGGATCGCCATCCACCAAACCACGGTCATTGATACGGGCTGCTACCGCGCAGATAGCTTCAGTCTGATAGCGGGCGGCGTCCATGGGCGCCATTACCATGGCCCTGATCACTGGCTTCTGATCTGCGGCTCGCCAGGCCCCATCTGGCCCTCGAGTGAATCTGAATTGCCCCACGTCGACAAATCGACGGCGACGCCCCAGATCAAAGTCAATCTGGGCCGCCAGGCCATCAACATACGTCTGAAGTTCTTCAGAGCCCTGAAACCCGTCCGGACACTCGAAGCGAATGCCCCTTGGACGGTTCGTTCTAAGGGCAATGTCTTGTTGAATGACATCGCACGCAACCGTCGAACTGGGCTCGTCGCCGTCCACGCCATCGGCTGCCGGGTAACCGATCAACAGGAGCAGGCTGAGAAACATTTAAACCCGGGATTGCTAGTGGCATCAGGCGCCACAACCTAGACGCACTCAAAGTGAGCGTCAAACCATAGCGCCGACCTATTTTCCCGCCTCTTCCTCGGCCTTCGAGCCCACATCTTCCGGCGGATCGATCGTGACCACACCGTCCGCGATGGAGACATGCGGCACGAACTGGCGGGTGAAGGGGAGCATCCAGCTGCCCTTGCGGTCGGGGGTGCCGGAGATTTCCAGAAGATCGCTGGCACCGAAATCATGCACGGCCCGGATCGTGCCCATGGGAGCACCGTCCAGCGAGCGGACGGTAAGGCCGATGAGATCGGTGTGGTAGAATTCGTCCTCGTCCAGCTTGGGCAGGGCCGCGCGCGGGACGTAGAGACGGGTGCCCTTCAGGGCCTGGGCCTTGTCGCGGTCCAGCGCCTCGGCAAAGCGGACGATGAACCCGTCCTTGGTCGGCTTCCAGATCTTCGGGGTCAGGATGACCTGGCCGGTTTCATCGAGAAACGGGCCGTAGGCAAAGGCGTCAGCCGGATTGCCGGCAAAGCTCTTCAGCTTGCACTCCCCCCGCACCCCGTGCGCACCGGCCAGGGCGGCGATGAAGATGAGGTCATCGGCGGGTTGGGTCATGGTTCGGTCAAGCTCAGTCATCATCCTCGCCCTTGATGGGCGAGGGGAACCGCGAAGCGGTGGAGTGGGTGGGGGCGAGGTGAAGACAGGCTAGCCTCCACCGTGTTTCGAAGCGCTTCGCGCTTTCACCCCTTCCGACCCAGCGCTGCGCGCTGGCCCACCTTCCCCATCAAGGGGAAGGATGGACCCGCAGCAGCGCCAGAAGTCAGTCCTATTCGGACTTTTCTTCTTCGGCAGCAGCCTCTTCAGCCGGAGCTTCCTCGGCCGGGGCTTCGGCTTCGGCCTTGGCAGCGGCTTCGGCTTCTTCAGCGGCGGCCTTCAGCTCGGCTTCCTTTTCGGCCTTCTCGGCGGCGCGTTCCTTGGCCTTCTGGCCCGGCTCGGCCTTCTTCGGGTTGTTGCCCTTTTCCCAGGCCCAGGCGCCGGCTTCGGCGTCGTGGATGAAGCGGCCGACGCGGTCGGTCGGCTGGGCGCCCTTGGCGATCCAGGCCTTCACCTTTTCCATGTCCAGCTGAACGCGCTGGGCATCTTTCGGCAGCATCGGATTGTAGGAGCCGACCTTGTCGATGAAGCGGCCATCGCGCGGCGAACGGCTGTCGGCAACGACGATGCGGTAGTAGGGACGCTTCTTGGCGCCACCACGGGCGAGACGGATTTTCAGAGCCATTGTGTTTAGTCCTTCAAGATCATGCTTTGAAACTTCGGATTACTTCTTGCGCAGACCGATCGGCAGGCCGTCCGGTCCAAGCGGGCCGCCACTGCCGAGACCCGGCAAGGAGGCTGGTTTCGCGCCGGACGGGCCACCCAGGCCCGGCAGGCTGGAGCCCGACGGCGCCTTGCCGCCGAGCAAATCATTCGTGGCACCGCCGAAATCAGCCGGGTTCATGCCGGCCATGCCCGGGGGCATGCCGCCACCCATGCCGCCCATCATGCCGGCGAGGCCGCCGCGGCCCTTCTTGCCGGCCTTCTTCATCAGGTCGGCCATCTGGCGGTGCATTTTCAGAAGCTTGTTGACGTCGGCCACGGTGACGCCCGAGCCGGCCGCGATGCGCTTCTTGCGACTGGCCTTGAGGATTTCCGGCTTGGCGCGCTCCTGCTTGGTCATCGACAGGATGATGGCCTCCTGGCGGGTCAGCATCTTGTCGTCCATGCCGGCGGCCGCGGCCTGGGCCTGCATCTTCTTGTTCATGCCCGGCAGCATGCCCATGATGCCGCCCAGCCCGCCCATTTTCTTGAGCTGGCCAAACTGTTCGCGCAGATCGTCCAGGTCGAACTTGCCCTTGGCCATCTTCTTGGCGAGGCGTTCGGCCTTTTCCTGGTCGAGATTTTCGGCGGCTTTCTCGACCAGCGAGACGATATCGCCCCGGCCAAGGATGCGGCCGGCCACGCGCTTGGCGTCGAAGGCGTCCAGCCCGTCGGGCTTTTCGGAGACGCCGAGAAACTTGATCGGCAGGCCGGTGACATGGCGCATCGACAGCGCCGCACCACCCCGGCCATCACCGTCCATCCGCGTCAGCACCAGGCCGGTCAGCGGCAGGCGTTCATGGAAGCGGCGAGCCGTCTCGACGGCGTCCTGACCGGTCAGCGCATCGGCGACCAGCAGGGTTTCACGCGGCCGCGTGGCCTGGGCAATCGCGGTCGCCTCGGCCATCATCTCCTCGTCGATCGAGGTGCGGCCGGCGGTATCGAGGATGACGACGTCAAAGCCCTGCAGCTTGCCGGCTGTCATCGCCCGCTTGGCAATATCGACGGCCTTCTGGCCCTTGACGATCGGCAAGAAGTCGACGCCGACCTGGCCGGCCAGCTGCTGCAGCTGTTCCATCGCCGCCGGGCGGCGGGTGTCGAGCGAAGCCAGCAGGACCTTTTTCTTGTGACGTTCGGAAATGCGCTTTGCGAGCTTGGCCGAGGTGGTCGTCTTGCCCGAGCCCTGCAGACCAGCCATCAGGATGGCGACCGGAGGCTCGCCTTCCAGGGCCAGGCCTTCCGCCTCGCCCTCGCCACCCAAAAGGTCGACCAGGGCATCATGCACGATCTTGATGACCTGCTGGCCCGGCGCCACCGCGCGGATGACGTCCTCGCCCACCGCCTTTTCACGGATCTGGGCAATCGCGGACTTGACCACCGGCAGGGCGACATCGGCTTCCAGCAGCGCGACGCGGATCTCCCGCAGCGCGGCGTCAACGTCCTTTTCCGACAGCACACCGCGCCCGGTGAGCTTGTCGAAGACGCCGCCAAGTCGTTCTGTCAGTGCATCGAACATAAGTTCGTTCCTCAATCCGCTTCATCGAGCAGGCAAAGCAATTCAGCCCCGCTGAGCGAAACCTTCGCCGAGCAGGGTTCTCGCCGGCCTCCCCCGTCAGGTGGGACGGTTGTGCCGGTAAGACAAGCATTGCCGCTTGTATGATGAAGGCGGGGCAATACGCGCGCTGTGGAAAAGAGTCAAGCGGGGCTCAGGTCTTCACAGCGATGGAGGCCTGTATCAACCCGGCCTGGAAGACGGTCAGGGGCCGGCTGAAGCCCGCGCCCTCGACCAGCGCCGCGTGGTCGTTGGCGGACGCCAGATGAACCCCGGCGCTGAGACCGTCCTCATAGCCCGCCACCTGTTCCTCATCCATGCCCGCCAGGCGCAGGACATCGAGCCAGTTCGCCATGGCTCCGCCCGGGTCCGGGCCGTAGAGGAGTTCCGCCGTGACCAGGATGCCCCCGGGCTTCAGGCGTCGTGCGATCTGACGGTAAAAGTCGAGCCGCGCGTCGGCGTCCAGAATGAAGTGGGACACCAGAAGCGCGGTTGCGGCATCGTAGTCCCCGTACCCTTCAAGACTGTCCACAAAGTCTTCATGGAAGTGGCACCAGCCTGCCAGGCCTGCCTCGGTAATCGCCTCGCGGCACTTGGCCATCATGGCGGGGGCGGGCTCGACCGCCGTGAAGTGCCAGCCGGGCCGGAACTGCGCCAGGGCGCGTATCTCCAGTCCGGTTCCGGCCCCCACGCACAGCAATCGCGCGTCTTCGCGCAGACGCATCAGAGCGGACTCGGTCAGCAATGTCATGGCATCGCGCAAGACGGACAGGTGCGCGAAGGCCGTTTCATAGCCCTCTGCCTGCTTGGGTCCGAAGAATTCGCTGGGATGCTTCTGGGTCATGCGCCGGCCCCTTAATGTTATGTTATAACTAGGAGCGGGTGGTGCAGAGCGGAAGGGGGTTCCGGCGAAAATCTGTTCGCTAGCGCGATTTCGCGATCTTGCTGTCGTCCAGAGCCACGACTTCACCCTCGGACAGATCCGGCGCAGAGCGGGAAATCGAGAGCGAGGGGCCATCCGGGCGCGCAGACAGGAGCGCCCCGAAAACCGAACCGAAGAGCAGCGCGGCGGTCAGCCAGAGAAGGACTGACTTGGCAAGCGTGCGCAAGGCGAATTCTGCTTTGGCCATACTGTCCTCCTTTCTCTGTTCGACCGCTCTGGCGGCTGGTTGGTAACGCCACGAGGCGTCGTTCGGTTCCTACGAATCGACGCCGAGTCCGTTAAGGAAGGCCTACCGGCGGCGGATCGACGTGATTTGTCCTTAATGCGGGGCAAATGAGGCTAAACTTGTCCCGTTTCGAGGCGGGACGGCGAAATGGGGTCTCAGTGGGGCCGTTTCAACCCGGCATGCCTAATTCATTCTGGCGGGGTTTTGCCATCACCTGTTCGGGTGAGTGGCCCAAGCGCGCCCAGATCGTCCGGATGCGTGCCGCAAACCAGACGCCGGTCCACAGGTTTCCGAGAAACAGGATCGGTGTGATCCAGAACAGGGCCGGCCAGAAGCGGCGCTCGACAGCGGCAATCAGGATCGCTGAAAGCGCGAAGCCGAGATAGAGATCAAACAGGGTGACCTGTCCCCATGGGTCTCTCAACAGGCATGCGCCGGACCGGGAAAAATCCCCGGCCCCGACGGCGTGGGCAATCAGAGCCGCCAGGGCCAGGACAGGAAGCAGAATGAGGATGCGCGCCATTCGCTTCGCGCTCCTTGTTCTCAAAGGGACAGGGTGGTGTACGGCGCAAGACGAGGATCGGATCAGCGTCATCGCGGACGCCTCCATCGTTCCGTGCATGACCATGCCCTGGAACAGGGCGCCATAAAGGGCAACGAGCGGGATGATGGCAACGCTGACCAATCCAGTGGCTCGGTCGGGCAAGGTCTTGCAGGCGCAAGCTCTGCAGGGTGACGGACCCGAACAGTCTATTTCCGTTCGGTGCCAGCCTCTGACCGGGCGATCCAGCGCAGGGCGTCAGCCTCGATCAGATCGGCGGCGCGGGCCGTACCGGTCTCGGCCTGGAGGCGGCGGCCTGTCTCGGCGCATCTCCGGGCCATGCCGACGTCCTTTTCGAGCCGTTTCAGAGCCCGCGCAAATCGTCCCGCTGTCAGTCGGGCGGGTTTCAGCGCGGCGGGGCCCAGGCCGGCTTCGCGCAGGCGTTCGGCCCACCAGGGCTGGTCGACCATGAAGGGGATGATCAGGCTTGGCTTGCCGGCGGTCAGAGCGGCGGCCGTTGTGCCGGCGCCGCCATGGTGGACGATCAGGCGGCAGCGCGGAAACAGCTGCGCGTGCGGCGCACCATCGATCACCAGCAGGTCGTCATGGCCCTGCGCCGGCAAGTCGGCCCAGCCGCGGGCGATGAGCCCGCGCATCCCGGCTCTTCGCAAGCCCTTCACGACCGCTTGCACCAGCCGCGTCGCGTCGCGAGTGACCATGGAGCCAAAGCCGACATAGACCGGAGGTGGCCCGGCAGCGAGAAAGCGCTCGACGTCGGGGGAGAGCGGGGTCGGGTCCGGCAGGACCCAATTGCCCGTCATCACGCTGTGGGCGTCCCAGTCAGCCGGCTGCGGCAGAATGTGTGGCGAGTTGGCGGTCAGGCGCAGGCAGGGCCGGTCGCGATAGACGCCATAGTCCAGCCGGTTGCCCACCGGCGCGAGGCCGAGTGAGCGGCGCAGGGCATTCACGCGCTTGCGGAAGGGCAACATGCCCAGGGCCAGCGGTGCCCAGCTCAAACGGTTGATCCGCCTTCCATGGTCCTGGGCCAGGAGGCCGGGCATGGGGAAATCCGCGGTCGGGGCGATAATGGGCAATGGCGCAGCCAGGATGAAACCCGCCCCCGTGGCTTCCGCGCCGCTGGCAGAAAACAGCGCCTTGGGGTGAGCGATGACCATGTCGGCGCCGGTCGTGCCGTCGATGGCTTCAGCGAGGCAGGCCTCGATCATCGGATCGATCATCTCGGCGCGATGAAGAAAGGCCTTGAACGGATTGCGTGTCACGCCGATCGCGTCGGCGCGGCGCAGGAAGTCGCCCATGTCGAAATCAAAGGCGCGGGCCTTCAGGCCAAATCCCTCGATCCAGTCCGTAAAGTCGCGCGGGGCGGACAGTGTTACGTCGTGGCCCCGGCGCTGCAGTTCCAGGGCGAGCGCGACATAGGGCTGAACGTCACCCCGGGTCCCGAAGCTGTGAATGGCGACTTTCATGCGACAAGGCCCTCCAACCGGTCTTTCAGAACAGGTGGAGGGCCCGATCGATTCGGTTCAATCCGGGGCGCCGGCGTCAGATCACGGCCGGGTCGCGGAAGCGCTCTTCATCCAGCTCGCCTTCCCACTTGGCCACGGCGGTGGCAACGGCGGCATCGCCGGTGACGTTCACCGCCGTGCGCGCCATGTCCATGATCCGATCCACGGGCAGGATGAATCCGACGATGATGGCGGTGTGCTCCGGCGTCACGCCGAAAGTCTCGAGAACGATGGCCAGCAGGAACAACGACGCCGAAGGAATACCGGCTGCACCGATCGAGACGATCGCAGCCGTGAAGGCAATCATGACGTAGTTGATGAAGGTCAGCTCGTAACCAAAGGCCTGGGCCGTGAATAGCGCCAGAATGCCGAGATACAGCGCGGTCCCATCCATATTGATGGTCGCGCCCAAAGGCAGCACTGAACCGGCCACGGATTTCTTGACGCCCAGATTGTCAGAGGCGGCCGCAATCGTCACCGGCAGGGTCGCCGAGGACGACGCCGTGGAGTAGGCCACGGCGATCGGGTCTGTCATGCCCCGGAAGAACCGGATGAGGGGCAGGTTCAGAACGAAGCGGATCAGGATGCCATAGGTGATGACGGCATGAGCGATCAGGCCAAGATAAACAGCCACGATCAGGGTGAGGATCGCCTGCAGCGCCTCCAGACCCTGGCTGGCAGCCGTGTAGCTGACCAGGGCGAAGACACCGAACGGGGCCACTTCCATCACGTAGTGGGTGATCTTCAGCACGACCTCGGAGGCCGAATTGAACAATTCGCCCATCGGTTTTCCGGCAGCACCGGTCGACAGGATGGCCACGCCGAGGAAGATCGAGAAGAAGATGATCGCCAGAACGTCACCATCGGCCAGGGCGGCCACCGGATTGGTCGGAATGATCTCCAGAAGGCGTTCGGTGATCGAGGGCGGGTCCGTATTGACGGGAACGGCTTCAACACCGGCCAGGTCAACGCCGGCGCCGGGACGGAACAGGGTACCGAAGGCCAGACCGATCACATTGGCGAAGAAGGTGGTCGCCAGATAGAGAATGATGGTTTTGACACCCAGCGAGCCGAGCTTGGACGGCTTGCCCATCGCGATGATGCCAGCGACCAGGGTGGTGAAGATCAAGGGCACGATCAGCATGCGGATCAGGTTGATAAACATCTGACCCACCGGACGGATCCAGGTGTCGATCCATTGCGTGGCGGCGTCCTGGCCCAGAACCCCCGACGCTGTCAGCCCGAACACCACACCCAGAGCCAGCGCTGCCAGCACGCGTTGCCACAGCTTGATCTTGAACCACCAGCCCATCGAACTCTCCCCTCAATGCTGTCCGGAACGGACACGGCTTGGCGTCGCACACTAGAGGGTGGGCGCGAAGGGTCAATCGTGCGGGGAAGCTGTGCCTAGCGGCGGCGCGGCGCGTAGGTGGCTTTCAGGAGGGCGGCCGGCAGCGAGAAGGCGCAGCCGATGAAGCCGGCCAGCATGGCCAGGCCGCTCAGGCTGGACGGGCCGGTGAGATAGCCGCCGATCAGCAGGGCCAGCGACACCACTGCCGGTCCGGCAATGCGGAGCCAGGAAACATCGGCATAATGACCCGCCTGCGACATGGTCTCCTTGGAGAACCACATGCGTCCGCCATGCTCACCATCATCGGTGCGCGTGGCCCGTTTCGGAAGGGGATCGAGTGTATGGTCAATCATCGACATACACTCATTATACTGACTTTATAGCGGGCGCGCAATTGGAGTCTTGCGCGCCCGTTATAGCCCGGGTTTCAGCGACTTGTTAACGCGTCTTAACGGGCTGCGAGTTTTGACGAAACTGTCAAAAATCAGCTCTCGGCAGCCACAACGTGTGCCACGGCGTTGACGGTTGCAGCGATCCGGACGGCGGTCTGGATCTGCGCCGAGGTCAGGCCGTGCTTGCGCAGCTCGGCTTCATGGCTGTCGATGCACAGGCCGCAGCCATTGATCGCGGACACCGCCAGCGACCACAGCTCGAAATCGCCCTTGTCGACGCCCGGATTGGCCAGGATGTTCATGCGCAGCTTGGCCGGAAGCGTGCCGTATTCCTTGTTCTTGGCCAGGTGCAGGAAGCGGTAATAGACGTTGTTCATGCCCATGATGGCCGAGGCGGCCTTGGCCGCGGTGGCGGCTTCCGGGCTCAGCACGGCTTCGGCTTCCGCCTTCAGTGCAGCCAGGGTCTTCGGCTCGCCGACCGCGTGGGCAGAGGCCAGGAAGGTGCCCCACTTCTTCTGATCATCAAGCTCGGTTTCACGGGCCAGGGAAGACAGGTTCAGCTTCAGGTCCTTGGCGTAGTCAGGCAATTCATTCTTCAGGGCATCAAGGCTCATGGCCGGCTCCTTGGGCAGAGGTCGGATAAGGGGATCGGAACACGTCGGGGGAAGGACCGGCGGGCTTCAGCCGCGACCGGTGAAAGCGAACCCCGGAGCCCTGTGGGTCACACAGTGGGCGGCTCCGGGGCAGGCGTGCGGACAGGTTGGAGGGTCAGGCCGCACGCGGGGTCTTGCTTCCGGCGCTTACGCGGCCAGGGTGTCGCCGCCGACCGCGCGGTTGCACGGGCACAGCTCGTCCGTCTGCAGGGCGTCGAGGACGCGCAGCGTGTCTTCCGGGTTGCGGCCGACATTCAGATTGGTCGCGTAGACGTGCTGGATCGTGCCTTCATCGTCGACGATGTAGGTGTAGCGGTAGGCCACACCGGCCGGCGAGCGCACGCCCAGGCTGTCGACCAGGGAACCGGTCGTGTCGGCGAACTGCCAGTGGCCCAGCTTGTCCAGGTCCGGATGCTCGCGGCGCCAGGCCAGCTTGCAGAACTCATTGTCGGTCGAGCCGGTCAGCACGACGGCGTCGCGGTCTTCGAATTCACCGGCCAGCTTGTCGAAAGCGACAATCTCGGTCGGGCACACGAAGGTAAAGTCCTTCGGGTAGAAGACGATGACCTTCCACTTGCCGGGGAAGCTTTCATGGGTGAGCGTTTCAAACGCGCTCTCGCCATTTTCCTCGTGATTGTTGAAGCCCGGCTTCACACCCGTGACTTCGAATTCAGGCAGCTTGTCGCCGATACCCAGCATGAGTCTCTCCATTTGAAAGTGAAAACCGGCCAGTTCGAGGGCCGGCGTGTGCTTGTGATGGCGTCCGTATGACGCGCTGCAGCAGATTGATCCAATGGATTGTTTTTTGCACTGCTATAGGTATTATCTATAGAATGTCACAGCTTCCCACACTCCGCCAATTGCAGTTCCTGATCGCCCTGGCCGAACACGGCAGCTTCTCGCGTGCAGCCGAGGCCGTCTATGTCACCCAGCCCACGCTGAGCGCCGCGATCAAGGAGCTGGAAATGACCCTGGGCACGGTGCTGGTCGAGCGCGGGGCCCGCGGTGCCGTCCTGACACCCGCAGGCGAGGCGGTGCTGGAGCGGGCCCGCCGCGTGATGGCCGAGGCGGAGGACCTGGTCATCGCGGCCCAGGCCGCCGGGGAACCCCTGAGTGGTCCGTTCAAGCTGGGCGTCATCCCGACCATTGCGCCCTTCCTGCTGCCACGGGTACTGCCGCGCTTGCGGGCCGATTACCCAAAACTGGAAATCTTCCTGCGCGAGGACCTGACCGAGCGCCTGTTCGACGGTTTGCGGGAACGTCGCCTTGATGCGGCGCTGGTGGCCCTGCCCTATGAGTCGCCCATGATCGAGACCCGCACCATCTGGTCGGATGAATTCCTCTTCGCCTGCACCGCCGAGCATCGTTTCGCCGGCGCCAAGGCCCTCGATCCGGCGCAGCTGGCAGACGAGCCCCTATTGCTCCTGGAGGACGGCCACTGCCTGCGCGATCACGCCCTGACCGCCTGCTCGATGGGCACCGCCCGCTCGGACTTCGCTGCTACCAGCCTGCACACGCTGGTGCACATGGTGAAATCCGGCCTCGGCGCCACCCTGCTGCCGCGCATGGCGGTGGATGCCGGCCTGGTCGACCAGATGGGTCTGGACGTGCTGCCCTTCGACCCGCCCGTCGCCGGCCGCGAGATCGGCGTCGCCTGGCGCAAGGGCTCGGCGCGGGCCGAAGAGGCGATCCAGCTCGGCGAAAGCGTGCGGGAAAGCTTGCAGGATGGTGGTGGCGTTTTCGGGTACGGGGCTGTGACCTCCGGTCGGTGAAGTGTGGGGTGAGCCTTTCTTCTGGGGCGCCGCCGCAGGCGGCGTGGAGCGTGTCGCCTTCCGCGGCCTGACGGCCGCGGCCCCTCCACCCGCCTTCGCCCTTCGGGCTTCGGCCGGTCCCCCTCCCCACGGTGTGGAGAGGAAAGGTGCTCCTTCGCCGCCGCTCACGTGTTCCCGTCTCATTCTTTCCCCACCACACACCGTCATCCCCCGGCTTGTCCGGGGGACCTCGTCCATCCTGCCAACAGGTTCGCTGAGGTGGCCCGGACAAGCCGGGCCATGACGGTGATTTGGGGTTGGATGAGAGTTTGGTGATGCATCGAGCCTTCCTCCGCACCACCAACAGCGCCACGCGCTGACACGCTGGCGGTATGAGAGAAGTGAGGGTGCGGGACGCTTTCAGGCGTCTTCGCTAGAGATAAGTGAGTGACACCATCCGGCGCCCCGCACTTGGAGATTTCACCCGCCGGGGCGGGTGTGTCCTATATCAGGCGAGGATGCTGCATGAGTAGCATGACAGCCGTGCTCCCTGACCGCCGTGCCCGTCCAGCCGGCGGTCACCCGGCCTTCAAGACACGCTCCACTCCCCCACCACCCCCGGCCGACCAGACCGGGCCTCGAGCGGTGATGAGGCGGGGAGGATTATGCGGGCACCCCGAGGGGGTGGGGATATCTTCTTTTTATCCTCCCTCTTTGTCCTCCCTCTCCCTGGGGAGAGGGCCGGGGTGAGGGGGGATGGCGGGGCTGGTGGTTAGCTTGGCTATCACCGGGATTTCCCCCTCATCCGCCGCTTCGCGGCACCCTTCGTCGCGCCGGACAGTCCCCCGGACTGTCCTTTGGCTCCTCAGCCCCAAGGGAGAAGGGGGTGCCAAGCAGGCTGAGTTTCGCGGATGGGACTGGCCCCCTTCGGTTTTGCCCTAGGGCAAAACCACTTCCCCCGCGCAGCGGGGGCAGAAGGACGGTGTCCGGATTTCCCCTGGCTGGGCGGGGACAAAAGCGGATTCGGCGTTCTGGCCTTGGTCGGGCTCCACCGCGCCACTGCGTCACCCCGCCACATGCCTTCACCGTTCAAACCTGCTATTTCTGTCTATACAGAAATTTCTGCAGGAGACTTCCATGCATCTGTCCGGACCCATGCAACGCTTTGTCGTCCACTGGGGTGAGATGGGCGCACGCTGGGGGGTCAACCGGTCGATTGCCCAGATCCATGCCCTGCTCTATCTGGCGGACAAGCCCCTAGACGCCGACGAGATCGTCGACACGCTGAAGATCGCTCGCTCAAACGTCTCCAACTCGATCAAGGAACTGCTCGCCTTGGGCCTGGTCCGGCGTGAACAGGCGCTGGGGGATCGCAAGGACCGGTTCACGGCCACGCATGAACCCTGGGACATGCTGATGGCCATCGCCGAAGCCCGCAAGCAGCGCGAGATCGACCCGACCATCGCCATCCTGCGAGAATGCGCCGAGGCCGCCGAGGCGGACAGTTCGACACCGAAACTCGCCGCCGAACGCCTGCGTCGGATGGAGGAGTTCGTGACCAACCTCACCGGCTGGTACGGCCAGGTGAAGACCATGCCCCAGGGCACGCTGATCAAGCTGATGAAGCTGGGCGCACGGATCGCGAAATTTGTGGGCGGCTGAGGCTGCCCTTTTTTTGAGCATTTATTTCTGTCGTGACAGAAATTCTTGAAGGAGGGGGACATGATTTCAACGGAACGCGTCGAGGGGCATGCGGCCAGCAGCGCCGAAATCGGCCGGGTGCGCTGGGCGCCCGTACGCTCGATCTGGACAGGCGGCATGGCGATCCTCGGCATCGGCGGTGCCGTGCTCACCCCGAGCCTGGAGAATGGCCTGATTTTCCTGGTGACCACCGGCATCACGATCGGCCTGGGGCATTCCATCGGCATGCATCGCCTGCTGATCCACCGGAGTTTCAAATGCCCGCGTTGGCTGGAATATGGTCTGGTTTGGCTGGGCGTGCTGGTCGGCATGGCCGGGCCGATGGGCATGATCCGCATCCATGACCTGCGGGATTGGGCCCAACGGCAGGCGCGCTGCCACGACTTTTTCGCCCATCGCCGCGGCATCTGGCAGGATGCCGCCTGGCAATTGCACGGGCGGTTGGACCTGCGGCACCCGCCCCGCTTCCGGCTCGAGGAACGTGTCGCAGGAGACCCGGTCTATCGCTGGATGGAGAGGACCTGGATGCTGCAACAACTGCCCGTCGCAGCCTTGCTCCTGGTCCTGTTCGGCTGGGACGGGGTGATCTGGGGCGTGGCCCTGCGCGTGACCGTTTCCCTGACCGGCCACTGGATGATCGGTCATTTTGCCCATCGAGATGGGCATCAGACCTGGCGGGTCGAGGGCGCCGCGGCGCAAGGCTTCGACCTGCCCTGGGCCGCACTGATCACGTTCGGGGAAAGCTGGCACGGGAATCATCACGCCTTTCCGGGGTCCGCACGCCTCAGCCAGCGTCCGGGCGAGATCGATCCGGGCTGGTGGGTGCTGCAGCTACTGGCGCGATTGGGCCTGGCCCGCGACTTTGTCACGCCGGCCGACTTGCCTTACAGGCCGGGACTGAACCGGGTCGACCCTGCCGGGCGCCACCACTGCCCCTGTTTCGGACGATTTTCCCATGACTGACACCGCGCACCTCTACCAGACCCTGCTGGGCGCCGACTGGGATGCCTTGCCTGCGGTCACGCGGGCGCTGCATGCGCCGGCGCCGGACGTACGCTTTGACGGGACAGCGGACATTGTGCGCGGGGAAAGCCCGGCGGCCTGGCTGGCCGGGCTGGTGCTGCGATTGCCGGCGGCCGGGAAAGCCGTGCGGGCGCAGGTCACCGTCAGCCGGAGCGAGAGCGGGGAATTGCTGGAACGCTGGTATGCCGGGCGCCGGTTTGCGACGCTGCAGCGCGCGGCCGACGACCTGTTGATGGAGGATTTCGGCCCGTTCTGCCTGTCCTTCCGGCTGACCGGCGGCGCGGACGGCATCCGGTTCCACCAGACGGGTGTCCGGCTGTGGGGCCTGGCGCTGCCGGGCTGGATGGCGCCCCGGGTCGAAGCGAGCGAACGCGCGGAGGGCGATGCGCACCATTTTGATGTGCACCTCACCCTGCCGGGTCTCGGCACGATCATCCGCTATTCGGGGCGGCTGCGTCCCGCCTAGCCGTGGAAGAGTTCCAGGACCTGTTCGGGCGGACGGCCGATCATCGCCTTGTTCTTGTAGATCACGACCGGACGTTCGATCAGCTTGGGATGTTCGGACATCGCCTTGAACACGGCGGCCTCGTCCTCGACCGCCTTCAGGCCGAGCTCGCGATAGATCGTTTCGTTCTTGCGCAGCCATTCATGGGCGGAGGTATAGCCCAGCTGTTTCAGCACGGCCTTCAGCTCGGACACGCTGGGGGTGTCGTCCATGTATTCACGGACGGTCAGCTCGCCACCGCGCGCCTCGAGCAAGGCCAGCGTCTGCCGGGACTTCGAACAGCGCGGATTGTGCCAGATAATTGTCGAATCGCTCATTTTTCTTCCCTCAAGTCGAGCGATGAAAGCCGGTCTTGGCAGGCAACTTCAAGTCTCAACCTGCATTTGACCGTATCAGACTGCACCCGACTGCGTTCAGGCATCATTGTCCCCGGCGGCCGAAAGCAGGGCCCGCGCCGCGTCCAGATGCAGGCGTTCGACCATGTCCCCGTCCAGTGAAATCACGCCCTTGCCGGCATTTTCCGGATCGGCGAAGGCAGCCACGATGCGGGCGGCGCGTTCCAGTTCCGCCGCCGTCGGGCCGAAATAAAGATGGGTCAGGTCCACTTGTCCGGGATGGATCAGCGTCTTGCCGTCAAAGCCCAGGGCGCGGCCTTGTTCGGCCTCGGCGCGGAAGCCCTTGGGGTCGCGGAAATGGTTGTAGACACCGTCCAGCGCGTAGAGCCCGCGGGCACGGGCGGCGCAGACGATATGCGCCAGGTGCGGCACCAGGGCGAGGCGCTCCTTGTCTGCGGAACAGCGCAGCTCCTTGCACAGATCATTGGTGCCGGCGATCAGACCGGCGAGACCGGTTCCGGTGGCGCTAGCGATCCCGCCCAGATTCATCAGCCCCAGCGGGGTTTCCACCATCGCCCAGATCGGGATCGAGGAGCCGTGCGCCGACAGGGCGGACCGGGCTTCATGCAGATCGCCGACCTGATTGACCTTGGGCAGGACGATCGCATCGGCAAAGCGGGCCGCGGTGCGGATGTCAGCGGATCCCCATTCCGTGTCCAGCGCATTGATGCGCACGGCCCGGATGGCGCCGGAGGCCGACCAGATGTCCATGGCCGTGTCGACACTGGTGCGCGCCTCGTCCTTTTCCTGCGGACCGACCGCATCCTCGAGATCGAGGATGAGAAGATCGGCGCCAACATGGGCCGCCTTGTCGACCGCACGGGGCTTGATGGCAGGCACGAAAAGGGCGGAACGGATCAGTCTGCGCATGAGTTGATACGGCGGGGCTTCTGTGCAGCGGGAAATCGGATATAGCATGAAACCCATGCCTTTGGCGCTGATCCTTTCCAGTCATGTGGCCGCCTCCCGGGTGGGGGGCGGGGTCAGCGAGCGCGTGCTCAATGCCGCCAGGATCGACACCATGCTGGTGCCCACCGTGCTCTATGGCCGGCATCCCGGCTGGGGGCCGCCCGGGGGCGGGCCGGTGGAGCAGGACATGTTCGAGCAGGTGTTGTCGGGGATCGCCGATCAGGGCCTGCTGGACATCACAGATATCGTGCTGACGGGCTATTTTGCTGATGTCGGCCAGGTATTTGACACCGCGGCCGTGATCGATGTGGTGCGCAAGGGACGGCGGGTAAACAAGGGCGTGAAGGCCTGGTCGCCGCGCGCGATGATCATTGTCGATCCGGTGATGGGCGACGCCCCGGGCGGGCTCTATGTACCGGCAGCCATTGCTGCGGGCATCAAGGACCAGCTGATCCCGCGCGCCGATCTGATCACGCCGAACGCTTTTGAACTGGGCCATATCACCGGCCGCCAGCTGACGGATCTGGCCTCCATGGTGCGGGCAGCGCGCTCGCTTGACTGCCCGGCCCTGGTCTCCTCTCTGCCCCGCCAGGGGCAGATCGGGGTGATGTATGTCGACCCGGAAGAGGCATGGATCGTCACGCATGACCGCGTGCCCGCGGCGCCCAAGGGCACGGGCGACGTGCTGACGGCGGCCTTTGTGGCGGCGATCTCGCGCGGGGAGGAACCCAAGGCGGCGCTGGAGTTTGCCGTGTCGGTGACGGTGGCGATCGTGCGCAAGGCGCATGAATGGCAGGCGCCGGAACTGCCGGTGGTGGCGGCTGCCGGCCTGCTGAGCGAGCCGGATGTGCGGTTCGAGGCCGAGGCGCTTTAGCCGGGGACGGTTTCGCCGGTTTTCAGTGTGTCCACCAGGCGTTCGAACGCGGCAATCCGCGGCGCGAAGCGCTGTTCCACTGCGTCGCGAACGGGTGGAGAGGCGAGGTCCGGCGTGCCTGCCAGGACAGGCGGATGCGGGTCGTATTCCAGGCCCAGCTGGATCGCTTCGGCGACGGCTTCGCCGGCGAGGTCGCGCACGATGGTGAAGGCAAAGTCGATGCCGGCTGTGACCCCGCCTCCGGTGAAGAGATTGCCGTCTCGGACGACGCGATCCCGGACCGGAATGGCGCCGAAACGGGCGAGGTAGTCGTGATAGCGCCAGTGCGTGGTGGCGCGCTTGCCCGCCAGCAATCCGGCGGCGGCGAGGAGAAAGGCGCCGGTGCAGACCGAGGTGATGAACTGGGCACCAAGCGCCTGTTTCTGCAAGAATTTGACAGTGGCTTCATCGCCCATGGCGGCATCGACACCGAAGCCGCCGGGCACGCAGATCAAGTCGAGCTGCGGGCAATCGGCAAAGGCCGTGTCGGGCAGGATGAAGGGACCGCAATCGGTGCGGACCGGGTCCAGATTGCGGGCCACCAGGTGAACCTGGGCCCCGGGCAGGCGCGAAAGAACCTGTAACGGACCGGTGAAATCCAGCTGCGTGATGTCATCAAACAGCACGAAACCGATGGTGAAAGTGTGGGTCATGACAGGGTGTCCTGTGTGAGGGGGGAGGCAAAACGGGCGCGAAAGTCACGCGGGGAGACGCCAAGCCGGCGCATGAAGCTGCGATCCATGCGCTGATGCGTGCCGAAACCGGCGGCCGAGGCGATGGCATCGATGCGGCGGCGGGTGGAAACCAGGAGGCTGCGGGCGGCATCAATGCGCACGCGCTCGACCAGAACGGCGGGCGAGAGCCCCAGCTCGGCGCGGCAGAGGCGGCTGAGCGTGCGGGGGGAGACGGCGATGGCGGCGCACAGGGTCTCGACGGTCCAGTCGCGATCCGGAGCGTCGCGGACCGTCTCGACCAGGCGGGCGAGCCTGCGGTCGCCGGAGCCGAGCCCGGCCAGGTCGGCGGAATACTGGACCTGACCGCCGGCGCGGACGCGCTGGACGACATTCTGGCGGGCGACATCGAGGGCGAGCTGGCGGCCGTGATCGTGCTCGATCATGGCCAGGGCGAGATCGATGCCGGCGGTGACCCCGGCCGAAGTCCAGACGCGGCCATCGCGGACATGGATGGCGTCGGCATCGACCTCGATGTCGCGATGCAGGCGCTGCAAGAGGCCGGCAGAGCGCCAGTGCGTGGTGACACGGTGACCGGCGAGATGGCCGCGCGCGGCGAGCAGGAAAGTGCCGGAACAGACCGAGCAAAGGCGTTCGGCGCGGTCAAAGCCGCGATCGATCAGATCACCCAGCCGGGTGTCCTGCAGGGCCTCACGCAGGCCTTCCGCCTCGCCGCCGGCGACCAGGAGCGTGGTTGCAGCATCGATGCGGTCCAGCGCGGTGGCGACATCCATGTCCGCATGCACGCCCAGGCCGGCCGAGGACGGGACGAGCCCGGCCCGGGTGGCGACCGTGTTGAGCGCGTAGAGCGGCCGGCCGCTGAGATGGTTTGCGGCGGCATACATGGCCACCGGACCGCTGAGGTCCAAGAGCTGGAAACCGGGAAAGACCAGGCAGAGGAAACGTCGTGTGACCGTCATGCCGCGCAGGATAGCGCCGGGCCCGCCTGGCCCAAAGGTCAATCATGGGGCAAATCGGGTCACGCGTTTGGGTCGGGTTTCACCCGCCAGGGCGGATCGATGCGGTTTTCGCCGGCGTGGTAGAGCTTGATCGGGTGGCCATCGGGATCGTGCAGCAGCGCTTCACGCCACAACCAGCGCTCGTCCTGCGGCGGATAGTCGAAGGCGATGCCGGCCGCGGCCAGGCGGGCATGATCGGCATCGACATCGGCGCTTTCCAGATAGAGGACCGGGCCGATCCCGATCGGGCCCTCTTCGACATGGATGGAAAAGGTGGTGTCGCCCTGGGGCGCGAGGAAGCGGCAATAGTGCGGACTGTCGACCAGAAGGCGAAAGCCGAGGCTTTCATAGAAGGCCTTGGAGCGGGCGATGTCGCGGACCGGCAGGGTGAACTGGTTAAGGCGCATCGTCAGGCTCCACCGGTCGCGGGTCGGCAATCCGGTCGAGCGGGCGGATCAGGCGTTCCAGGGTGAGATCGGACAGGAGGTAGGCCCAGCCCTCGGTTTGCGCATTGAAGGCCGCGGCCGTCTCCCGTGCCCCGTCACTCAGGGCGGTGGCGCGCAAGAGCGCCCAGCGGGTATCGCCCAGGGCCAGGATCGTGGCCTCGACACGCAGTCCGGAAAAAGTATCGGCCTGGTGGCGGGCGACCTGCGTTCCACCCAGCCGGTCGGCGGCGCGCACGTCCCGGAAGCGCACGCGCGACAGGGCC
The DNA here is from genome assembly GCA_965242785.1 of uncultured Maricaulis sp. Classification (GTDB taxonomy): domain Bacteria; phylum Pseudomonadota; class Alphaproteobacteria; order Caulobacterales; family Maricaulaceae; genus Maricaulis. The sequence continues at coordinate 645,245 of CBDETA010000004.1, read as the reverse complement.
GAGGCCGGGCCATTGCCGGCGGCCGCGGTGATCGGCCGCCAGCCCGACGGATCGCGCAGGACGAAATTGCGGACGGAGGCGCCGGGGCGCTCCAGCACATAGGTCGGGCCGGTTTCCGGCCGGATCACGGCGCGGGCAATGCCGTTCTGGCCCAGATCGAGGAATTCCAGGTCGAGCCAGTCGGTGGCCAAGGCAATGGCCGGCAGCGCGGCCTCGCCCTCGCCGGAACGGGCGGCAAAGGCCCGGTCGCGGCCCGGGAAGCGGATATAGGTCGTGGCTCCCGACTGACGGCCAAGGAGAATGTCGGACAGCACATGGCCGTCGCCATCGCTGAGTGTGACACGCGTTGCCGCGCCCTCGCCCCCGGCCGCCAGGCCTAGACGGGCATGCTTGTCCGGATCGGCGGTGCGGGCGCCGTCATAGCGCAGCCCCGCCAGGAAGGCGTCCAGCTCGGCCAGGCGTTCCGGACGCACCGGGTGATGGTCGCGGCTGGGCATCACCCAGCCTGCCTCGGTGCGTTCCAGTGCGAAGGTATCGCCCGCGCTGTCGATCTCGATACGCCGGGCATCGGCGACGGCCTGCGTCCAGTCCGGCAGGACCGGGCCTTCAACCGCCGGCGCCCAGGCCCGGCGGGCGTCCTGCCAGGTCGCCACGCCCGCCACCAGCACCGCAAGGGTCGCAATACCGGCCACAACGGTCAGCCGGTTGCGGCGCTGCCTGTCCATCGGCCGGCTCATGCGCGCCTCCTGCGACGGCGGATGACGGCACCGGCGAGCCCGGCCAGGATCACCAGGGCCGGCGGCACGCCGATCGTCCAGAATTGCAGATTGTCATTGAGCGCATCGATATCACGGCGGAAGTCACGCTCGACGGCGCGCAGTTCGGCGCGCACTTCGGCGATCTGGCCACGCAAGCGCTCGGCTTCCTCGCGCTCTTCGGCCCGACTGCCGGACAGGAAGGCCGAGGCGCGGCCGCTGCCGGTGAGGGTCGCCAGACGGGTTTCGGCTTCCAGGATCTGGGCCTCGAGCTGGTCCTGGACTTCCAGATACCGCGCCTCGGCGGCTTCACGCAGACGTTCGACCCGCAGCATGGGCCGGTAGGACGGCGTGCGCGAGCGCAGCGAGATCAGGGCCGGGTCACCGGCCGCCATGTCGATCAGGTTCATCACCAGGATGAGATTGTCGGCCACCAGGCTTTCCCCGACCGCCGGGTCGTTGCGGACATAGAATGTGTCGTCCAGCCAGTCGGCATCAGCCACCAGGGTGATGTCGACCGGGGCACTGGCCACAGCGATATGGTCGGCCGGGCTGAACAGGATATCGCCATCGGGCGGACCATCGGGAAAGGCGGTGTTGAACACGCCGGAGGCTCGCGCCGCCAGCCAGAGCGCTTCGGGCGCCGGTTCATAGTCGCGCAGCAAGGCGTCCGGTCCGGGAGACCCGGCGGCGATGTCGGCATCCAGCAGCGCACCATCGGCGCTGGTGGTGATCAGGGGTGTGACCGTGACATGTTCCAGCCCGATCGGTTCGAGACGCCCCGGAGAGCCGAAATTCACGCCCAGTTCGAGCGTTGCCGTGGCGATATCCTGACGGTTCATCTCGCTCGGCCCGGCAGAGAACCACAGCGGATAGGCGCGACGGCGGGCGCGGCCGTCGGCCTCCATGATCTCGACCGGCAGGCCCAGCGCCCGGTCCATCGCCACGGCGTCAGGGTCATAGGCGACGCCCCAGCGCGACAGGAGCGGGCTGAGATCGGACGAGCGGTGTGCGCGCAGGGGCGGCAGGCCGTCCGGTCCGGGGCGCAGGGCGAGATGCGCCATGGGGTCAAGGAAGGCAAGGACCCGGCCCCGGCGCAGGGTGTACTGGTCGATCAGGTAGAGCTGACCCAGACTGAGCGGTGCCGGGTGCAGGATCACCAGCGCCTCGGCGTCCGGCAGGGTGTCGAAATCAGCATCAACCCAGACCAGCTCATAGGCGCTGGCCAGCTCGCGCACGAAACGATTGGGCGCGCCGTTCTCCGGCGAGATCGGCAGGCTGGTCAGCAATGCCAGGCGCGGACGGTCTGGGCGGTCCAGTTCGGATAGCACCCGGGTGAGCTCGTATTCGAGCCGGGCTTCGGAATCTTCGCGGAAAAGCGGGATCACCGCCTGGTCGTCGACGGAATTGCGCGCGACCAGACCGAAGAACAGGGTTTCGCCGCTGTCCGCCGGCAGGGGCGTCAGTCCCGCCGCCAGGGCCGCATCCTCGTCGGCGGAATAGGGCTGGGGATCGATCTCGCTTAGCCGGATGCGCCCGCCTGCAGCGTCGGCATAGGCGCGCAACATCTCACGGACGCGGGTGGCATAGGCGCGGATGGCCGGATACTGGGCCGCTTCGGCGCGAGAATAGTAGAAGCGCCACTCCACCGGTTCGGCGAGCCGGTCGATCATTTGGTGACTGCCGGGCGAGAGCTGGAACAGCCGGTCCTCGGTCAGATCCAGCCGCCAGGAGCGCAGCATCAGCGAGGCGGCATGATTGCCGGCCAGGAACAGGACCAGCAGGCTGATCACCATCAGCGGCAGATAGAGGGGGCGCTTCACCGGCCACCTCCCCGCCGTTCGGCGATGAGGACACCGGCCAGGCTGAGCGAGACCGCAATCAGACCGAGGAAATAGATCACGTCCGGCGCCCCGATGACGCCATTGCGGAAGGCGTTGTAATGGTCCAGCGCGCTGAGACCGGCGACAAACTCGGACACTTCCGCCGGCGCGTTCTGGCCCAGGGCTGCCAGCACGAAGGGGTGGCCGGTCATGGTCAGCAGGAAGGCCGCACCCGTGCCCAGCACGAAGGCGACGACCTGGTTGGCCGTGGTGGCAGACAGGGCCTGACCGGCCGCCAGATAACCGCCGGCCAGCAGCAACGTGCCCAGATAGCCGGTGGCAATGGCCGCATTGTCCGGCTCGCCCAGATAATTCACCGCGATCCACATCGGCATGGTCAGCACCAGGGCCAGGCCGGCCATGCACCAGGCGGCGAGAAACTTGCCCGCGGCCGAGGCCCAGAGCGGGATCGGCAGAGCCATCAGGAATTCCAGCGTGCCGCGATCACGCTCTTCCGCCCAGGCCCGCATGGACAGGGCCGGCATCAGGACCACCAGCAACCAGGGCAGATAGTCGAACAGGGGGGCCAGGTCGGCCCGGTTGGTGTCGAAGAAGCGACCGACATGGAAGGCAAAGGCCGGCGCCGTGATCGCGAAGGCAGCCAGGAAGACATAGGCCAGCGGCGTCTGGAAATAGGCTGTCAGCTCGCGGCGGAATACAGCATGAAGTCCCTGCATCAGGCCCCAGCCTCCAGGCGGGCAGCGGGATCGCCCAGCGTCAGGGCGCGGAAGGCGGGTTCGATGCCGGTTTCACGACCGGTTTCGCTACCGCGGGCGGCCAGTTCGCGCGGGGAACCGTCAAACAGGAGCCGCCCCCGGGCAATGACAATGGCACGACTGCACACGGCCGGGACCTCTTCCAGGATATGCGTGGAGATGATGATCGCCTTGTCCGGCGCCATTTCCCGGATCAGCGCCCGCACCCCGTCCTTCTGGTTGGGATCGAGGCCATCGGTGGGTTCATCCAGGATCAGCACGGGCGGATCATGGGCGATGGCCGCAGCCAGGGCGGCGCGGCGCTTGTATCCCTTGGACAGGGTGCCGATGGGCTGGCTGGCGAAATCGCCGAGGCTGGCGCGCTCCAGCGCCCGTTCGGTGGCGCGTTTCAGGGCGCCGCCGGAAAAGCCGCGGGCGCGCAGGCCAAAGGCGACAAAACTGCGCGGGGTCATGGCGGGATAGGCCGGAGCTCCTTCGGGCAGATAGCCCAGCCGGGCCTGCGCCTCCAGCCGGTCGGCGACACAGTCATGGCCGGCAATCTCGGCGCGGCCGCCATCGGGCTCGAGCCCGCCGGCCAGCATGCGCATCGTGGTGGTCTTGCCGGCACCATTGGGACCGAGAAAGCCCAGAACCTCGCCCCGCTCCAGGGTGAAGCTGATGCCATCGACCGCGCGATGGGCTGCGAAATCCTTGATCAGACAGTCAGCGACCAGCATGGGCGGAGGGGCCTTGGTTGAGCGACGCGCCTAGCGTTAGCGTGCTGTGCGCGGCTTGGCCAGAGGCAAGGCAAGCGATCATTTTCATGAAGGGAATCGGTGTCGACCGGACCGCTATTCCATGACCCGGGGGGCTGGGGGGGCTGTCTAAAACCAGGATCCGGAACGTTGACGCGACCGGCCGACGCGGTTGACGGTGACCGGGCCATATGGCGGCATGGTGCCGAGATTGTGGCCACTTTGCGGCGGCGCGTGAAATGTTTGTAAGCTGAGGGTCGGTGTTCAACTGAGAGGAGAAAACGCGTGAAGGCAGGTCCGCATCCGGCAAAGCCCCTTTCCTCCACCATCATGTGGGACCGGCACGAGCTGGGTACGATTCTCAGTCTTTACGGGCAGTTCGTGGCGCGGGGCGAGTGGAAGGACTATGCGATCGACGGGCTGAAGGACAGCGCCATCTTCTCGATCTTCCGACGCCACAGCGAAATGCCGATGTTCTCGGTGATCAAGACCCCGTCCGACGCCAACCGGCAGGGCATGTACAAGGTGGTCGCCCTGGGCGGCCAGATCCTCAAGCGCGGCCACGACCTCAAACAGGTGCTGCGCATTTTCGACAAGAAGCGCTTTCACGTCATCGAGTGAACCGCCCGCCATCGAGGCCAAAGAAAAACCCCGGAGCACAAGCTCCGGGGTTTCTTGTTTCAGCTCTGTCAGAAGGCGCCTACTCGCGGCTGCCCAGCAGGGACAGGATGATCTGGAACATGTTCACGAAGGCGATGTAGAGGTTCAGCGCCCCCATATTCGTCATCACCGCCATCGACCGCTGGTCACCGGCGATCTGGTAGTAGCTGATCTTCAGCGACTGGGTCTGCCAGGCGGTGACACCGGCCATCAGCAGCAGGACCAGGAATTGCAGGCCCAGCTCCAGAATGCCGGACTGGAAGAAGAAGACATTCAGGATGCCCAGCAGCACGGCGCCGATCATGCCCATGAACAGGAAGCTGTGAATGGGCTGGAGGTTGGTCTTGGTGGTGTAGCCGAAGACTGACAGGCCCAGGAAGGCGCCCGCCGTGATCACAAAGGCCTGGACGATGGTTGCCCAGCTGATCGCCAGGGTGCGGCCACCCGCCGTGGTCACGCCATCAGGCGCAGCGCCACCCGCCATCACCACCCAGATGCTGAGCCCGGTACCGATCAGGCCGACGATGCTCCAGTAAAGCAGTGCGCTACCCATCGGAGACGGATTGCGCATCAGGAACATGGACGCGAACAGGATCGCGATCGGACCCCACTGCACCACGAACAGGAGCGGCGTGCCGTAGACCAATGCCGTCAGCGGCGTGAAGGTGCCCACAGCAAAGGCCAGTGCGGCCGAGATCAGCAGGCCCAGACCCATCTTGTTGTAGACGCCGAGCATGAAGCTCCGCAGGCCGGCATCGGTGGACATGTCCATCGACGGTGCGCCGGAATAGGTACGGGAAAAATCATTCATCGTTGCGACTCTTTCACTGCAGACGCGCCGGTCAGGCGCTTTGCCCAGCAATATCGTGTGATCGGGCCGTTTGGGCAAGGGGGGACGGGAACGGGGTCGCGTCCCCCCTTGCCCCCCGCCCGGCATTGCCTGCACAGGCAAACAGCCCTAGGAGCGAAGCGTCATGAGCCTGCGCCTGTTTGCTGCCCTTCCCGTTCCCGAAGACATCGGCGAGACGCTGAAACCCCTTATGAAGGGGGTTCCGGGGGCGCGCTGGCGGCCGCGGGAAAATTTCCACATCACGCTGCGATTCTTCGGCGAGATGGACGAACGCCAGGCCGAGGATCTGGACGCCGAACTGGCGGCCATCCAGGCGCCGGCCTTCACGCTGGGGCTTGAGGGCGCCGGCTGGTTCGGCAAGGCCGATCCGCATGCGCTGTGGCTCGGACTGTCCGATGCGGGGCCGGTGACGGCGCTGAATGCGAAGTGCGAGAAGGCGGCACGCCGGGCCGGGCTGGCGCCGGATCCGCGCAAATTCCATCCGCACATGACGCTGGCCTATCTGCAGGGCACGCCGATGGACAGGCTGGAGCGCTTCATCAAGCGCTGCGAGGGGCTGGAGACCGAGGCCTGGCCGGTGACGCATTTCACGCTCTATGCCAGCTGGACGCATCGCGGCGAGGCCAACATCTATGAGGCGCTGGCGGATTATCCGCTGGGCTGAGTGTGGCCCGCCTGCAGTGCCGAAACGAGCGCATCGACGCCGCTCTCGACCAGGTCGAGCACATGTTCGAAGTCGGCGATATCGCCGTAGTAGGGATCGGGCACATCGGCGGTTCCGGCGCCGGCCTGCCAGTCCATCAGGCGGGAGACCTGCCCGCCCGTGCCGCGCGGCTGCAGGCTGCGCAGGTGGCGATAATGGCCGCTGTCCAGGGCGATGAGATGGTCGAAACGGCGGAAATCCTCCGGCTCGACCACCCGGGCGCGCAGGCGGGCGAGGTCATAGCCGCGACGCGCACCGGTCTCGATGGCACGCGGGTCCGGGGCTTCGCCGGTGTGCCAGCTGCCAGTTCCGGCCGAGTCGGCCATCCAGTCCAGCCCCAGCGCCGCGATCCGGGCCCGGGCCACGGCATCGGCGACAGGGGAGCGGCAGATGTTTCCGGTGCAGACGAAGAGCAGCCGCATCACTCGCCATCGACCAGGAAGGCGCCGGGCAGAACGGTCAGCTGCCAGTCGTCGCCCTCGACCGCGTGCAGCCAGAATATATCGCCATAGGCGGTCTCCGGCAGGCGGCCGTCAGAACAGCCGACGGTTTCGCTGGCCTCCACACCGGCAAACTCGGCCAGCCACAGGCAGGTGGTGTTGGAATGCTCGCCGGCCAGGGTCCAGCGCACGGGATCGGTACGGGTTTCCGAAAAGGCGTCGCTGCGCGGGCGGGTGATGGTCTCGCCGGGGGTACAGTCAGCGGCATAGCCGTCCACGGCCTGGTGGGCGACCACCCCGGCCTGGCCGGCCGCGGCGGTGAGCCGGGTGCGGCAGGCCGCGCTGGCATAGGCGCGGTCGACCGGCCGATCGCCCAGGATCTCGCCCAGTCGCACCACCATCGCCTCGCCCTGCGGGCTCAGCGGGCAGTCCATGCCATTGCAGTCCGGGGACACCTTGTAGGCATGGCGCACGACCAGGATGTGCTGATCGGCGGCCTGCAGGGCCGGCTGGTCCTCGGCCGGGGCGAGAGCGAGCAGGTCGGGACGGTCGAAGGCTTCAGCCTGCAGCCACAGGGCCAGGCTGGCGGTCAAGGTCAGGATCATGGTCTGGCTCCCCCGGAAAGTGGTGATGGCGGGCAACAGGCCATCCCGGACACCGGCGCGTCAACGAAATTTCCGGACAGGAAAGCCCACGGCCCGCCTCAGGGACGGACAGGCCGGCTCAGAACTCTTCCTCATCGCCGCCCGCCGGCTCGGTCTGCAAGCGCAGCGAAACACGTGCCGTCGTGCCCTGGTCAGGCTGGCTTTCAAAGGCCAGACCGCCATCCTTCAGCCAGGCCAGGCGCCAGCAGATCGCCAGGCCGATGCCATTGTGAGCCCCCGATTGCAGGCTGGGCCCGCGATTGGCCTGGGCCAGCAGGGCCGCGTCCATGCCGATGCCGGAATCGCGCACCTCGAAGATGACGCGGACATGATCATTGTCGATCGGTTCCGCCGAGACGCGCAGGGTCACCGAACCGGCCGGGGTGAACTTGATGGCGTTGGACAAAAGGTGCGAGACGATCTGCTTCACCCGGATCGGATCACCGATGACATTCCGTTCGGCGCCAGGGCCGCATTCCAGATGGAAATCGAGCCCCTTCTCGCTGGCCAGGGGTTCGAACAGGGCCACAGCCGTCTTGGCGATGCCCTGCGGATCGAACAGCACCGAACGCAGTTCGACGCGGTTGTTCTCCAAGAGGGACAGGTCGAAGACATCGCTGACCCGGCTCAGCATGTTCTGGGCCGAGCGCTCCAGGGTCGACAACAGCTTGCGCTGGTCGGGGTTGAGCTCGGTGTTGGAGAGCAGGCTGGCCAGGCCGAGAATGCCGTTCAGCGGCGTGCGCAGCTCATGGCTGAGCCCGAGCAGGAATTCCGACTTGGCCTTGCGGAAGTCGCGCTCGGTCTCCGCTTCGGACTTCAGCTCGGCTTCCATGGTTTCGCGCGATGTCAATTCATGCGCCAGAGCCTCGCTGGAATTCTCCATGCTCTTCATGAAGATCGCGACCCGCTGCAAAAGCAGCAGGAAGCCGGCCAGCAAGAATACTGTTGTTCCCGCATCGCCGATCTTGCGCACGCGGCTCTGGATGAACGCCGACCAGGCCTCCGCGCGGGTTGGTTCCACCAGAAACGGCGCGCCGAGCAGGACAATGAGATCGAGAATGTAATAGGCCGCCCAGATCGTCATGCCGACCGTCAGGAGCTTCATGGACAGTTCGGCACCCGCGAAGCGGAACACGCCGGCATTGCGCCACAGGAACACGATCGCAACGATCGGGGCCGTTGCGAACAGGATGTCCAGCAAACTGGTCAGCAGGACCGAGTGCATGTGCTCACCCGTCTCTTCGCTTTGTCATTCCTGTCACAATGCTAAGCGCTCCCCCATTGAAGCCCTGTCAACTTCTCCCCACCCAAGCCCACCAGCTTTACCGGGCAGGCTTGGCGTGTAAAGCGCCCAAGCACCACAATGAATTTTTCATTCATGGCCTCCGCGGGCGAACGCGGGAAGGCCGCCGGTCAGTCGTTGCGGCCCAGACGGCGATTGCGGCGGGCCAGCAATTGCAGCCGCAATGCATTGAGACGGATGAAGCCCTCGGCGTCCTTCTGGTCGTAGACCACATCCTCCTCGAAGGTCACATGGGCCTCCGAATAGAGGGTGTGCTTGGACGAACGACCGACGACATTGACCGAGCCCTTATAGAGCTTCAGGCGCACATCGCCCGTGACATGCTCCTGACTCTTGTCGATCGCCGCCTGCAGCATCTCGCGCTCGGGCGAGAACCAGAAGCCCTCATAAAGCAGCTTGGCATAGCGCGGCATCAGCTCGTCCTTGAGGTGGGCGGCGCCACGGTCCAGCGTCAGCTGCTCGATGCCACGATGCGCCGCCATCAGGATGGTGCCGCCGGGCGTCTCGTAGATGCCGCGCGACTTCATGCCGACAAAGCGGTTCTCGACCAGGTCGAGGCGGCCGATGCCGTGCTTGCGGCCCAGCTCGTTGAGCTCGGTCAGAAGGGTCGCCGGCGACAGGGCCTTGCCATTGACGGCCGTGGCATCGCCACGCTCGAAACTGACGGTGACATATTCCGGCGTGTCCGGAGCCTCGAGCGGGTCGACGGTGCGCTGGTAGACGATGTCGGAGGCTTCCTCGGCCGGGTCTTCCAGCACCTTGCCCTCGGACGAGGTGTGCCAGAGATTGGCATCGACCGAGAAGGGCGCCTCGCCGCGCTTGTCCTTGGCGACCTGGATGCCGTGCTCCTCGGCATAGGCGATCAGCTTGGTACGAGAATTGAGATCCCATTCGCGCCAGGGCGCGATGACACGCAGATCCGGGTCCAGCGCATAGACACCCAGCTCGAAGCGGACCTGGTCATTGCCCTTGCCGGTGGCCCCGTGCGCCACGGCGTCGGCGCCGGTGGCATGGGCGATCTCGACCAGGCGCTTGGCGATCAGCGGACGGGCGATCGAGGTGCCCAGCAGGTAAAGGCCTTCATAGACCGCATTGGCGCGCACCATCGGGAAGACGAAATCGCGGACGAATTCCTCGCGCAGGTCCTCGATGAAGATTTCCGACACGCCGGCGGCCTCGGCCTTCTTGCGCGCCGGGTCCAGCTCCTCGCCCTGACCCAGATCCGCCGTGAAGGTCACGACTTCGGCATCATACTGATCCTGAAGCCATTTCAGGATCACGGACGTATCCAGACCTCCGGAATAGGCAAGAACGACCTTTTTGACGGGTTTTTTGGCAGGCATGGCGCACGTCCCTTTCGATTTTCCCAGCGCGTAGCGTCACATTCGTGCAGGTGCAAGGGTTTGTTTCCACATTCCACCCTTGCATTTGAGCGACCGCTCCGGCTGGCCCGGGACTGGACTTGGCCAAAGCCCGTGCCATGCTCGGATCATGCATCGTTCCGGCCTGTCCCCCTTCTCGCGCTTTCGCGGCCGTCCGGCCCGCTTCGAACAGGCGCGCAATGCCGGCCCGGAGCGGCAGGCCTGGCTGCGCCGACTGAGCCGCCGCGCTGTCGCCACAGGGATAAATTCGATCGCGGCGCTGAGCGCTCACCTGGCCGAGCAGGGCATCGCGGCAGACATGCCGCGCCTGGCCCGGCTCGCAGAAGCCTTGCCCGATGCGGCCCAGCCCGTCACACCGGGCTTTCTCGGCCGGCTGAGTGACGACACGCTGTCACTGATCGAGCGCAGCCTAACCGGCACGCTGGCCGTGCCGGATTTCGGGCATTTCGCCCACCGGGTGGCCGGATATTTCGACTACGCGCTGGAAAACCGCCGGGGCGAGGTGGCGCGCTATATTCCGGAACTGGCGCGCCAGGCCCCGGACGCCTTCGGTCTGGCGCTGTGCACGATTGACGGCCAGCGCTTGGCCCTGGGCGATGCACAGCAGCGCTTCTGCCTGCAATCGGTCGTGAAACCCCTGAACTATGCGCTGGCCCTGGCCCTGAACGGGGAAAACCTGGTGCACCGCCATGTCGGACGCGAGCCGTCCGGTCTGCGCTTCAACGAGCTGGCCCTCGACCCGGGCGGGCGGCCACACAATCCGATGATCAATTCCGGCGCCATCATGTGTGCCTCGCTGATCCGGCCGTCCCAGGACGCCGAGACGCGGGCCGAGCTGGTGCGCCGTTTCGTGGCCTCGGCCGCCGGCGGGGCGAATTGCGAGATCGACATGGCCGTCTATGCCTCCGAACAGGCGACCGCCGAACGCAACCGGTCCCTCGTGCAGCTGATGATCGAGCATGACGCCTTTCCCGAAGGCAGCGACACCGAAGCCGCCCTCGATCTTTATTTCCGCACCTGCGCCCTGACCCTGGACTGCAACGCCCTGGCCTGTGTGGCGGCCATGCTGGCCAATGGCGGGGTCTGCCCGCTGACCGGCCACCGGGTCATTGATGCCGGCATTGTCCGGCATACCCTGTCGCTGATGTTGACCTGCGGCATGTATGACTATTCCGGCGAGTTTGCCTTTGTCGTCGGCCTGCCCGCGAAGTCCGGCGTGTCCGGCGGGCTGATGATCGTCATTCCCGGCATCGCCGGTTTCGGCCTGTTCTCGCCGCGCCTGGACCGCCAGGGCAACAGCGTGCGCGGGGTGGAGTTTTCCAAACGGCTGGTCGAGGACTACCCCTTCCACATTTTCGCCGGCGTGACTTCGGAATAGGCCTCGTTTCCCGGCCTTGCTCCTGTCAGGATCAACGGCGACACCCCGGAGATCCCATGCTCGACCTCAGTCTTTTTCCGCTGTTTCTCGTGGCCGGCCTGGCCCTGGCCCTCACGCCGGGTCCGGACATGGCCTTCACCCTGGCCACGGCGGCCGCGCGGGGAACCCGTGCGGGCCTGGGCGCCGTCGCCGGGATCATCACGGGCGGGCTGGTGTGGACGGTCGCGGCGGCGGCTGGTCTGGCCGCACTGGTCGCGGCCTCGGACCATGCCCTGACCGTGGTGCGCTATGCCGGTGCAGCCTATCTGATCTGGCTGGCCATCAAGACGTTGCGCGCGCTGGACAAGCCGATGGAGGCCGAAGGCGCCCGCGATGCCGGACGCGCCTTCCGCCAGGGGCTGACCACCAATCTGCTCAATCCCAAGATCGGCCTCTTCTTCCTGGCGCTGCTGCCGCAATTCACAAATGCCGAAATCGGGCCCGTCTGGCTGCAGATGCTGGTTCTGGGCCTGATCTTCTTTGTCATGGGCACGGTTGTTCTGGTGTGTGTGGCACTGGCCGCCGGGGCCGCCCGCGACCGCCTGGCCCGCTCGGCAAACACGCGCCGGGTCCTCAACGGCCTTGCGGCGACAGCCTTCGGCGGGCTGGGTCTGCGCTTGATTTTTTCCGGCAATACGGCCTAGAGCCATTTCATTGCAAGCAAGGTCAATGAAATGGCTCTAGCTTATTGATGTTCCGCATTTTCGAGCCGCAAAACCGGTTCCCACTTTTGCTGAAAATGCTGTAGAAGGCCGCCATGTCACAGATTTCCGATCCCCGCCTCATCGTCGCGCTCGACCTGCCGACGACCGACCAGGCCTGGGCGCTGACCCAGACGCTGGATGCCGCCGTCAGCTTCTACAAGATCGGGCTCCAGCTCTTCCCGATGGGGGGGATGGACCTGTGCCGCAAGCTCAAGGCTTCCGGCAAGCAGGTCTTTCTGGACTTCAAGCTGCACGACATCCCGGCGACGGTGGAAAAGGCGACGCGTTCGATCACGACCGGTGGTGCCGATCTTCTCACCGTCCACGCCGAACCGCCGGTGATGCGCGCCGCCGTCGCCGGCAAACAAGGCTCGGACCTGAAAATCCTGGGTGTCACCGTGCTGACATCCTATGACGACGCCATGCTGGCCGAGATGGGCTATGCCTTCGGTGCACGCGATCTGGTCCTGCGCCGGGTCGAGCAGGCGCTGGAATGCGGTGTCGAAGGCATCGTCGCCAGCGCCCATGAAGCCGCCGAGATCCGTCAGCGCTTCGGCGATGATTTCCTGATCGTCACCCCCGGCATCCGCCCGGCCGGTTCGGAGATCGGTGACCAGAAGCGCGTGGCCACGCCGTCGTTTGCCCTGGCCGAGGGGGCGACCCATCTGGTGGTCGGACGTCCGGTCAATGCGGCTGCCGATCCGGTTGCAGCAGCCCGGGCGATTGTCGACGAGATGACGGGCGTTCCGGCCTGAGCGGCCGCAACACAGCCAAAGATCAATTGTAAGGATAGGCGCGTCGCGGTCCGGCCTGGGCTGCGTCCATGGCGCGGACAATCCGCGTGCGGTGGGCCAGACCGGCATGCGCTGTCTGCACCCGCCCGTCCGCACCGATCAGGATGATGCCACGATAGCTGTAGAGCGGCACCTGGGGCCGTTCGACACCGCCAGCCAGGCCTGAGGCAAAGAAGGCTTCGTCCAGCACCACACGCTCACCCGACGGGCGGGCCGGCGTGAGCGGTGCCGGCGCCATGGCGGGCCGGACCTGCGGGGCAGGCTGAGACGGCACGGAACCGGAAAGCGATGTGTGTTGCGTGCTCGTCCGGAATGACGATGACGACCGGTATTCGGCTTCAGACCGGACGGCGGCCTGCGCCCGGGTGCGCGGCGGCGGACCTCCGGCCAGGCGCGGCTCGGCCACAGGCACGGACGAGGCGTCCATCCCGTCGGGCAGGTTGGTGAAGCGGCAGGGCGGTCCTGAATATTCGCCGGCCATGGCCTGGCGGATGTCTTCGGCAGAGCATTCGCGCGACGGCACGCCCGACGACTGGGCAAAAGCGCTCGCCGAGCCGGCCAGGAGGCCTGCGGTTGCCATGATCAGAACAGCGGTGTGACGTGCCATTTCGGCACACTAGGCTGGAGCCGCGCCGGGCAGAAGTGTTTGCGCGCCTCGGGCGAGCCCGACCACATGCTTTTCGCCCAGCAGCAGGAGGCGGGCAGCACATCCGGCGTCAAAAATCGCTGAGAATGCCCTTCTTCTCCCAGTCGCCGTAGCGTGTGGGTTCGGGGCCCTTGCGGCCACCCAGCTCCGGCTCCAGGTCGGCCTGCCCGGCCTGGGCCGCACGGCGGGCCTGGGCTTCCTGCAGCGCCCGCACGGCGGCCGGTGACAATGTCTTTCCCGGCGCCGCAGCCTGGGGCCGGTCCTCGTTGGAACCGGGGATTTCGGACGCAGCCGTCCCGTCTTGAGGATTTTTCGAGCTCATACCATCTATCTAGGGCGGCCCCGGGGGCCAAGCCAACCTTTCAAGAGCAGATATCGAACCATGACTGCCAACGCATTTCGCACTTTCATGCTTCTGGCCGGCATGACCGCCCTCTTCATGGGCATCGGCTATCTCATCGGCGGTCCCGGCGGCGCCCTGATCGCGCTGGTCGTGGCCGGCGCCATGAACCTGTTCGCCTGGTGGAATTCCGCCGACATGGTGCTGCGCATGCATGGCGCACGCGAAATCACCCCCAGCGAGCGCCATCCGGCCCTGCGCCAGTATGCGCTGGACGTGCAGATGCTGGCCGGACGCGCCGGCCTGCCGATGCCGCGCGTCTATGTGATCGAGACCGACCAGCCCAACGCCTTCGCCACCGGACGCGACCCGCAGCATGCGGCCGTCGCCGCGACGACGGGACTTCTGGCCCGCCTCAACCGCGAGGAGATCCAGGGCGTGATGGCGCACGAGCTGGCGCATGTGAAGAACCGCGACACGCTGACCATGACGGTGACGGCCACGCTGGCCGGTGCGATCGGCATGCTGGCCAATTTCGCGCTCTTCTTCGGGGGCAATAATCGCGGCGGCCTGATCGGCTCGATCGCACTGATGATCTTTGCCCCGATGGCCGCGATGCTGGTGCAGAGCGCGATCAGCCGGGCGCGGGAGTACGAAGCCGACCGGGTCGGGGCGGAAATCCTGGGCAAGCCGATGGCACTGGCCTCGGCGCTGGAAAAGATCGAACGCTCGGCGCGGCGCACGCTGAATGAAGGCGCCGAGCGCAATCCGGCGACGGCGCACATGTTCATCATCAACCCGCTGAACGGCCAGCGCATGGACAATCTCTTTTCCACCCACCCGGACACCGCCAACCGCATCGCCAAGCTGCGCCAGATGGCCGGCGCGTCGGCGACCGTGCCGTCCGGCCCGTGGGCGCCGCGCGGTCCCTGGGGTTGAGCCGGGCGCATGAACCGCCAGAGCGATTCGACGGGCCGCACGGCGCGTGCTAGCTCCCCGCCGATGACAGACGGACTCGAAGCACGGCGCTGTGCCGCCCAAGCCTATTTGACGGTGACGACCCAGCGAAAGACGCTGGAATCGGCCCTGGACCACAGCCGCGGCTATCGCGAGATGGAACCGCGCGACCGGGCCTTTGCCCGCGCTATCCTGGCGACCACCTTCCGGCGCCACGGCCAGACGCTGAACGTGCTCAAGCAATTCCTCGCCAAGCCGCTGGAAGAGACCCATGACTGGGCCGCCGCGCTTCTGGTCACCGGGACGACGCAATTGTTGTGGATGGATGTTCCGCCGCACGCGGCCGTGTCCTCCACTGTCAGCCTGGCCGAGAAGAACACGGCGACCTACGGGCTGAAGGGTCTGATCAATGCGATCCTGCGCAAGATCGACCGCGAGGGCCGCGATATCGCCGGACGCACCGCGCCGCGCGACAACCTGCCGGACTGGATGGCCCGCGCCTGGCGCAAGGCCTACGGACCGGGCGCCTTCTCGCGCATGTCGAACGTGCTGATGGACGTGCCGCCTCTGGACCTCACCGTGAAGGATCCGGCCGAGCTGGAAAAATGGGCCGCGGCGCTGGAGGCGGAAATCCTGCCGAACGGGTCGCTGCGACGCCGCGAGATCGGCGATGTGACGCAATTGCCCGGCTATCGCGAGGGTGCCTGGTGGGTGCAGGACGCGGCGGCATCGGTGCCGGCGCGGCTGCTGAACGTGCAGGAGAACGAGCATGTCCTCGACCTGTGCGCTGCGCCGGGCGGCAAGACGCTGCAGCTGGCCGCGGCCGGCGGCCGGGTCACCGCGGTCGACAGTTCGGAAAGCCGGATGAAGCAGCTGCGCAACAATCTCTCGCGCACGCAGCTGAAAGCCCATGTCGCGGTCAGCGATGTGCGCGACTTCAAGCCCAAGGGTCCGGCCGACGCGCTGCTGCTGGATGCGCCCTGCACGGCGACCGGCACGCTGCGCCGGCATCCCGAGTCGAGCCTCATCAAGCGCCCGCGCGATGTCGCCCGCATGGCGACCCTGCAGCTGGCGCTGGCCAAGTCGGCGATCAAGATGCTGCGCCCGGGCGGGCGGATGGTGGTCTGTACATGTTCGCTGCAGCCGGAAGAGGGCGAGCAGCTGGCGAGCCAGCTGGTCCAGCGCCATGCCGAGCTGACGGTCAGCCCGATCCGGCCGGAGGAAGTCCCGGGCATGGAGAGCGGCATCAGCGAGCAGGGCTGGCTGCGCCTGACCCCAGCGCTGTGGGCCGATCGCGGCAGCATGGACGGTTTCTTCATCGCCCGGTTCGAAAAAGCGACCGGATAGGCCCAAATTCAATCGACCGGCGGGGGGCCGCTTGCGCGGTCCTGCTGCCACTGTTATCGGAAACCCATGGCCACTCCCGCAATCATCTCGCCGTCAATCCTGTCAGCCGATTTCGCCAAGCTCGGCGAGGAGGTTCGCGCCATCGACGAGGCGGGCGCCGACTGGATTCATGTCGATGTGATGGACGGGCATTACGTGCCCAATCTCACGATCGGCCCGGCCGTGGTGAAGGCGCTGCGGCCGCACTCGAAAAAACCCTTCGACGTGCATCTGATGATCACGCCGGTTGACCCCTATCTTGAAGCCTTCGTCGAGGCCGGCGCCGATATCATCACGGCGCATCCGGAGGCCGGTCCGCATTTCCACCGCACGGTCCAGGCCATCAAGGGCCATGGCGTGAAGGCCGGCGCAGCGCTCAACCCGTCGACCCCGCCGGACGTGATCGACTATGTACTGGACGAGCTCGATGTCATCCTGGTGATGAGCGTCAATCCGGGCTTTGGCGGCCAGAGCTTCATCGACAGCCAGCTGCACAAGATCGAGACCCTGGCCGAGCGCATCGAGCGGCGGGGCCTGGCGACGATGATCGAGGTGGATGGCGGCGTGAATGCGCAGACGGCCAAGGCCTGTCTTTCGGCCGGGGCGAAGGCCCTCGTGGCCGGTTCGGCGGTGTTCCGTGGCGGACCGGACGCCTATCGCGACAACATCCTCGCCCTGCGCGGCTGATCGTCATGGCTCGCACCGTGCGTCTGTCTGACTATGCCGGCGCCACTGTGATGGCATTGCGCCGTGAAGCGTCCGCAACGGTGAACGCCATCGGCCTGCCCGGAGGTTTCAGCGATCTGGCCGGACTGCCGGGCGAGCTCACCGTCCTTCCCACCGATCTCTACGCCGCCAATACCGAGCGCGGAGAGGCGATCTGTGTCGGTCGTTTTGCCCTGGCCGGCGAAACCGTCACGGTCGAAAACCCGGCGGATGTCTGGCTGCAACCGGCCCCGACGCGCGCCTTTGCCCGGCGGCTGCACGGTTTTGGCTGGCTGCGTGACTGCGTGGCGGCCCAGGATGTCGAGGGCGGTCAGCACGCCCGCGATCTGGTCGACCGCTGGATCCGCGCCTTCGGACGCTGGAACAGTTTCGCCTGGTCGCACGGTGTGCTGTCGGCGCGGGTGCTGAACTGGCTACGCTGCGGCGACGCCCTGTTCAACCATGAGGACGAGGACCGCAGATACCGACGCCAGCGCTTCCGGGCGCTACTGCGCCAGGCGCGCTTCCTGCAGCGCTCGATCCCGATCGCCCATGATGGCAGCGTCCGTCTGCGCTGTGCCTCGGCATTGACCCTGGCCGGGCTGTGTCTGCCGCGTCAGGCCGCCCTGCAGCGTGCCGGACTGCAGGCTTTGGCCAAGGAAGTGCAGCGCCAGATCCTGCCCGATGGCGGCCATGTCTCGCGCTCGCCGCGCGCCTGTGCAGAAGCGCTGATCGATCTGGTGACCGTGCGCGAGGCGGCCCAGGCGGCCGGCGTGGACCTGCCGCCGGAGATCAACCGGGCGATGGACCGGCTGGCGCCCATGGCACGCTTCTTCCGCATGTCCGATGGCGGGCTGGCAAGTTTCCATGGCGGCGGCGAGTGCGACCGTCACGCCCTGGCCGCCGCCCTGGACCTGGACGATGTGAAGGCCAAGCCCTTCGGCTTCGCCCCGCATTCCGGCTATCACCGGGCCGAAGCCGGTGGCGCCACGGTATTGCTGGATGTCGGGCAGGCACCCCGAGGGCCCCTGAGCACCGGAGCACATGCCAGCGCCCTGGCTTTCGAACTTTGCACCACCGGCGGCCGCCTGGTGGTCAATTGCGGCTGGCATGATGATCAGCCGGCCAGCTGGCGCGAGGCCGTCCGGGCCACGGCCGCCCACTCCACCCTGACCCTGGACGAGACCTCGTCGGCCCGGCTTTTCCCGCCCGGTTGGAAACGCGACCTGCTTGGCCCGCGCCTTGCGACCGCGCCCGGTGCCGTGACCGCCCGCCGCAATGAAGAGGAAATGGGCATCTGGCTGGAGGGTATTCATGCAGGCTATCGCCAGGATTACGGACTGTCGCACCGGCGCCGCGTCTTCCTGGCCGCCGATGGCGGCGATATCCGCGGCGAGGATGCGCTGTTCCGGCCGGTCTCGGACGGACCACCGGAAGATGTCGATGTGCGCTGGCGCTTTGCCATCCGCTTCCACCTCCACCCCGATGTCCGGGCCTCGCTGTCGCGGGATTCCATGAGCGCGCTTCTGGTCCAGCCCGATGGCGATGGCTGGCGCTTTCGCACCGATGGCGGCCCGATCCGGCTGGAAAGATCGGTGTACCTGGCCGCCGGTGCCCCTCCACAACGGGCGACACAAATTGTAGTACAGGGGGAAGCAGAACCGTTCGGGGCCGGCGACCGTCCGCCGAACCGGGTTCGCTGGGCCTTTCAACGCCTGGGCCGGATTGGCGGCGCAGGGGGGGAAACCGGATGAGATTTTGGCGTTCCGGCGCAAATGAGACTGCGGTGACCCGCAACCGGCTGTCCATGGTGGCCGTCGCCCTGTTCGACCTTGCGGCCGGGGCCTTCTCCATGTGGGCCGCCGTGATCGTGCGCTACCGGTTCGAACCGATCGACCCGCCAGAGCAGCTTGTCCTGCAGTCGGTGACGGTCTTTGCCCTGTCTTGTGCCTTGGTCTTCCCGGTCGAAGGCCTGCACCGCGGCCTGTGGCGCTACAGCGCGCTCAACGACGCCGCGCGCGTGGTCCGAGCCGTCCTGATCGCCAATCTGGTCTTCCTTCCGATCCTGTTCCTGATCAACCGTCTGGACGGGTTTCCGCGCACGGCCATCCTGATAGACATCCCGATCCTGATCGGCCTGCTGCTGACCCCGCGCTTCCTGTTCGGCAGCCTGCGCACACAAGGCCTGCGTGCCGTACTCCAGATCGAAGACCGGACCAGGCCGGCCGCCATCCTGGTCGGCAGCGAGGCCGAGTTGGACGACGCCCTGCGCGATCTCATGCGCCGCAACGGTTCCGCGCCCTTCAGACCCAAGGGCCTGATCGAGCCGTCCTCTGCACTGACAGGTCACGCCATTCGGGGCGTGCCTGTCTTGGGCGGGTTGAATGCCCTTGAAGCGGCGACCAAGCGCCTGGCCCAGGCGGAAAAACTGCCCCCCCGGATCGTGCTGGCCGGCGCGTCGAGCAATGTCGAAATCCTCAATGAATTGATCCGCATTGCCGCCAAGACCGGTGCCAAGCTGTCACGAGCCCGACCGACCGAGGGCCCGGGAGCCTTCTCTCCGGTCGAGGCCGCGGATCTGCTGAACCGCCCGCCGCGCCCGCCGAATCTGGAGCCGGCGCGCCCGCTGATCGAGGGCAAGCGCGTGCTCATCACAGGGGCCGGCGGCACGATCGGTTCGCAGCTGGCGCGTCTGGCCGCGACCCTCAATCCGGGCAAGCTGATCTTCTTTGATGCCTCGGAAGCCAATCTCTACGAAATCGATCTGGAGTTCTCGCGCCGCACGCCTCGCATCGCCTGGCGGGCGATGCTGGGTGACATTCGCGATACCGAGCGCCTGGATGCCGTGTTTGCTGAAGAAAAGCCGGATGTCGTCCTGCATGCCGCCGCGCTGAAGCATGTGCCGATGAGCGAGCTCAATCCGGGCGAAGCGGTGCGCACAAATGTGATCGGCACCGCCAATACGATCGAGGCCGCGAAGCGGCATGGTGCCCAGATTGTTGCCCTGATCTCGACCGACAAGGCGGTGGAACCCAATAATGTCATGGGCGCGACCAAACGGGCTGCCGAACTCTATGCCCGCGCCGCCGCTGCCGATGGCAGCGCAACGCGGATCTGCGTCGTGCGCTTCGGCAATGTGCTGGGCTCGACCGGTTCGGTGGTGCCGCTGTTTGAACGCCAGATCGAGGCCGGCGATCCGGTCACGGTGACGGACCCCGAGGCCACGCGCTATTTCATGACCGTGGAAGAGGCTTCCGGCCTGGTGCTGGATGCGGCAGCGCAGACGGCCTTCGATCCGGCCCTGAACGGCGCCCTTTATGTGCTGGACATGGGTGAGCCGGTCTCCATCCTGCGCCTGGCGCGCCAGCTGCTGCGGCTGCGCGGTCGGGATCCGGATGTCGACGGCGCGATTTCCATCGTCGGCCTGCGCCCGGGGGAGAAACGCCACGAGGCGCTGGTCTATGAGTTCGAGCGCCGCGAAGCGACAAAAGTAGATGGCGTCTGGTCGATCACCGGACCGGCGCTGGACCGTGAAGTTGTCGCGCAGGCCCTGAATTCTCTTTTGGAATCAACGCGTTCTGGACAGCTCAACAGCGCGTCAGCGGCCCTGGAAGCGCTGTGTGCCTTGCGCCCGCGCGAAACCGCTGCATTGACTTGACCGCCCGCCGTGATACCTCGCCGCGCTTATCCGGATTGATTGAACGGAGCCCCAATCCATGTCCGATCTCGAGCTTGCCCCCGTCCGGCGTGCGCTGATCTCCGTGTCCGACAAGTCGGGCCTGATCGAGCGCGGCCGAAAGCTGGCCGATGCCGGCGTCGAAATCCTGTCGACCGGCGGCACGCTGCGCGCCCTGACCGAGGCCGGTATCGCCGCGAAGGACGTGTCGGACGTCACTGCCTTTCCGGAAATGATGGACGGTCGCCTCAAGACGCTGCATCCGCGCGTACATGGCGGCCTGCTGGGCCGGCGCGACAATGCCGAGGACCGGGCCTCCATGTCCGAACACGGCATTCCCAATATCGACCTGCTCTACGTCAATCTCTACCCGTTCGAGGACACGGTGAAGTCCGGCGGCGCCTATGACGCCTGCGTCGAGAACATCGATATCGGCGGTCCGGCGATGATCCGTGCCGCCGCGAAGAACCACGCCTGGGTGAATGTCTGCACCGATGGCGAGGATGTCGACCAGGTTCTTGAAGCCATGGCGACCCATGACGGCGCGACCCCGCTGTCGCTGCGCAAAGCCCTGGCGGCCAAGTCCTATGGCCGGACGGCAGCCTATGACGCGGCGATCTCGAACTGGTTTGCCGACCAGCTGGAGACGCCGGCCCCGGCCTGGCGCGCCTTTGGCGGCCGCCTGACCCAGGCGCTGCGCTATGGCGAGAACCCGCACCAGAACGCCGCTTTCTACGCCACGCCGGAAAACCGGCCTGGCATTGCCACTGCCCGGCAGGTCCAGGGCAAGGCGCTGAGCTATAACAACCTGGCCGATGCCGATGCCGCCTTCGAACTGGCCGGTGAGTTCCAGAATGACGACAAGGCCGCTGTCGTCATCGTCAAGCATGCCAATCCCTGTGGCGTGGCCGTGCATGACGACCTGTCGGTTGCCTATGAGCGCGCCTTCGCCGCCGACCCGATCTCGGCCTTCGGCGGCATTGTCGCGATGAACCGCAAGCTGGACGCGGAAACCGCGGGCGAGCTGGTGAAAATCTTCACCGAGGTCGTGGTTGCTCCCGATGCCGATGAGGACGCCCTGGCCGTGCTGTCGGCCAAGCAGAATCTGCGCGTGCTGCTGACCGGCGGCATGCCGGACCCGGCCCAGGCCGGATGGCTGACCAAGACGGTCGCCGGCGGCCTTCTGGTCCAGGAACGCGATGTGTCGATGGTCAGCCTGGCCGATCTGAAAACCGTCACCGAACGCGCCCCGACCGAAGCCGAACTGGCCGATCTGATGTTCGCCTGGAAAGTCGTCAAGCACGTCAAGTCGAACGCCATTGTCTACGCGCGCAACGGCTCGACGGCCGGGATCGGCATGGGCCAGACCAGCCGGCTGGAGGCAGCCCGCCTTGCGGTGCGCAAGGCCGAGGCCACGGCCGAGGAGAACAAGTGGGACGAACCGCGCACGCAGGGCTCTGTCTGCGCGTCCGACGCCTTCTTCCCGTTTGCCGATGGCCTCAAAGCCGCAGCGGAAGCCGGTGCGACGGCCGTGATCCAACCGGGCGGTTCGATCCGCGATGACGAAGTGATCGCGGCCGCCAACGAGGCCGGAATCGCAATGGTCTTCACCGGCATGCGCCACTTCCGCCACTAGGCGCGGATCACCTGCAGCTGCAGGTGAATCCCTTTAACATTGACCTTGGCGGGCGCGGCTCGCCAAGGTGAGGCCATGAAACACCGCCCCATCCTGTACGGCCTGTCGGGCCTGTTGCTGCTGCTGGCCCTCTCGGCCTGCGTCAGCCTGTCCGGCAACGCGTCCGGCTGGAGCGTCCCGCGACGCAGCCTGGACGCGCAGGTGGCGCTGATCGCGCCGGCTGTCGACATCCGGGTGCCTGAGAGTGCGGCCGGTCCGGTTCCCGCGGCCATCCTGCTGCACGGGTGCGGCGGTCGCCGCGCCCTGCAGGACCAGTATGCGGACGCCCTGGTCGAGGCCGGTATGGCCGCCATCATCGTGGATTCCAACCGGCCGCGCGGGATCGGGCGGTTCGGTTCGATGAGCCAGGTCTGTACAGCCCTGCGCCTGTGGGGCCAGGAGCGTGCGGCAGACATTCCGGCTGCCATCGCCATGGCCGAGGCCGATCCGCGGCTCGATGCCACGCGCCTGGCGCTGGTCGGCTGGAGCCATGGCGGTTGGACGGCGCTGGATGCGCTGGGCTATTCGGGGCGCGGCGAGGCCTTGCCGGCCTTGACGGAAGCCCCCGTCAGTCTGGCGGACCATGTCGACCTGGCGGTCTTGTTCTATCCTTATTGCGGATTTCCCGTCGGCACCCGCGGCGATGATCTGGATCCGGCCATTCCGGTCGATGCCGTGCTGGCGGAAGACGACCTGATCGCTCCGCACGGCGATTGCCGGCGCCTGCTCGAACGGGCACAGGCCGCCGGCCGACCGGCCCGGTATGAGGTCTGGGAGGACGTGACGCACGCCTTTGACGATTCCGACCTGCCGGCAGATCCGCGCATGCGTCATGATGCCGAGGCATCAGAGCGGGCGCGCGGATTTCTGGTTGCCCGGCTCCAGGATGCGTGGGGGCTCAGCGAATAGGCTGGCAGCGGCGGACCCGGCAAGCCGGACCCGCCGCCTTCAGGATCAGGGCTGGGCAACCGCGGCCATCTCACCCAGCTGGGTCGCCGCGATCGACAGTTTGGACAGGGTCCAGACACCGGAGTCATCCAGCTGACGCTGCACGGAGTCGACCCGGCCGGCCTCTTCCTCATTGACCGTGTTCCAAGCCTCGATGAGGGCGTCGGCCCAGTCGCGGGACGGGTCCTCGATGCCAGCCGCCAGCGAACCGCCGGCCTGCTGGGCAAAACGCATCGCCGAAGCGGTGACCTTCTGCTGGCTGGCGTAGAAGTCTTCCATCAACCGGCGGACGGCGAGGCGGTCCCAGTGCTGATCGGAAGAGACCTCGCCGCCCAGGCCGCGCAGCTTGTCAAAGCGGAAGCGGGCGCCCGTGGCGTGGTAGATATAGGCCGTCGAGGCCAGCGGCCAGTCATGGGCATTGGCCATGTCGATGACGTCAGTGGATGAGGTCAGCGGACGCAGTTCGGCCACCGCCTGGGCCAGATCGGCCGGCGCTCCGGCATCGATGAAGGCCTTCTTGCGCGTCCGCACACCCCGGCGTTCGTGCTCGGAAATGATCTCGTGCACCATGGAACGCAGGTTCTGCACGCCCGGCCGGTAGGATTCGACCACATCGGTGATCGAATTGGCCGCGGGACCAGCCTGGTTGCGGCCGCGACGCACCAGCCAGTAGGTCTGGCGCCGGAGCAGGCGGATGATTTCCTCGTGCAGGCTGATCTGCACCCCGGCCGGCGCTTCATTGTCCAGGGCATTGATGGCGCGGGTCATCTCGTCGAAGCCGAAGATCTCGCGGCCGGCCTCGAAGGCCCGGGCGATGGCGGGAACGGAGGCTGTGGTCGAGTCGATCGCCCGGTGGACGAAGGTCGGACCGCCCAGATTGATCATCTGGTTGGCCAGCACCGTCGAAACGATCTCACGCTTCAGGCGGTGCCCCTCCATCGCATCGGAAAATTTGTGCAGGGCAGCCGGGAAATAGTTGGTCAACATGGACTTGAAGTGCGGATCGTCCGGCACGTCCGAGGCCACCAGCTGATCAAACAGCGTGATCTTGGCGTAGGAATTGAGCACCGCCAGTTCAGACCGCGTCAGCCCCTGTCCGCGCGCCTTGAGGGCGCGGACGCCTTCGCTGGACGGCAGGACCTCGACCTCGCGGTCCAGCTGGCCCAGCTCTTCCAGCCGCAACATGAAGCGCTCGTGGGCGTCCAGGTCGGCCACGGCGGTATGGACCGCCATGGAGAGCGCGAGCGTCTGGTCGTAATTGTGCCGCAGGACATGGCGCGCGACATCGTCGGTCATGGATTCCAGCAGCTTGTCGCGGTCCTCGCGGGTCATGTCGCCATTGCGCACCATGGGGCGCAACAGGATCTTGATGTTGACCTCGTGGTCCGAACTGTCGACGCCGGCGGAGTTGTCGATGAAGTCGGCATAGGCGCGGCCGCCATGATGGCCGTACTCGATGCGGGCCGCCTGGGTGAAGCCCAGATTGGCGCCCTCGCCGATCACCTTCGCCTGCACCTCGTTGGCATTGACGCGCAGGGCGTCATTGGTCTTGTCGCCGACTTCCCAGTGCTGTTCGTGCGTTGCCTTCACATAGGTGCCGATGCCGCCAAACCAGAGCAGTTCGACCTCGGCCTTCAGCAGCGCATTCATCAGCTCGGTCGGGCTGACCGCGTCCTTGGTGAGACCGGTCAGGGCCTTGATTTCCGGGCTGAGCGGGATCGATTTGGCGCTGCGGGAGAAAATCCCGCCGCCTTTTGAGATCAGCGATTTGTCATAGTCCTGCCAGGAGGAGCGCGGCAGGTCGAAGAGCCGCTTGCGCTCATTCCACATCGTTTCCGGATCACCCGGATCGGGATCGATGAAAATGTCGCGGTGGTCGAAGGCCGCGCACAGGCGGATCTGCTTGGACAGCAGCATGCCATTGCCGAACACGTCGCCGGACATGTCACCCACACCGATCACCGTGAAGGGTTCGGTCTGGATGTTCTTGCCCATTTCGCGGAAATGGCGCTTGACGGATTCCCAGGCGCCGCGGGCGGTGATGCCCATCTTCTTGTGGTCGTACCCGGCCGAGCCGCCCGAGGCGAAGGCATCGCCCAGCCAGAAGTCGAACTCATCCGTCGCCAGGCCATTGGCGGTGTCGGAGAAAGTCGCCGTGCCCTTGTCGGCGGCAACGACCAGATAGGGATCCTCATCATCCCAGCACACGGTGGCTTCAGGATGCACGACGGCGTCGTCGACGATGTTGTCGGTGAGATCCAGCAGACCGCGGATGAAGGTCTTGTAGGCCTCGCGCCCGGCTTCGAAGACTTCCTCGCGGGAGCCGTTTCGGGGAAGCGCCTTGGGATAGAAGCCGCCCTTCGAGCCGACCGGCACGATAACAGCATTCTTCACCTGTTGCGCCTTCACCAGGCCCAGCACCTCAGTGCGGAAATCGTCGCGCCGGTCCGACCAGCGCAGGCCGCCGCGGGCGACCGGTCCGAAGCGCAGGTGCACGCCTTCAACATCCGGCGACCAGACGAAGATTTCGCGATAGGGCTTGGGCAGGGGCAGTTCTTCCAGCAATTCGCTGGCGATCTTGATCGAGATGCGCGGCTTGAACTGTCCGTCCTTGCCGGTCTGATAGAAGTTCGTCCGCAGCGTGGCTTCCACCAGGTGGAAGATGCGGCGCAGGGCCCGGTCATGATCCAGGCTGGCGACATCATCGAGCGCCTTGCGCAGCTTTTCGGAAGCGTCCCAGACCGCGTCGGAACGTTCCTTCTGGTCCTGTGTGAAGGCCGGATCGAATTTGACCTTGGCCAGGTGAAGCAGGCCCTTGGCGATGTCCGGGTAGGCGGCAAGCGCCTCTTCCTGGATCGCTTGGGACGGATCCAGCCCGGTCTGCTGGCGATAGCGGGCGCAGGTGCGCAGGAAGGCCGCCTCACGCCAGGTCACGCCGATCTCGACAATCAGGCGGTTGAAGCCGTCATCCTCGGCCCGGCGCTCGGCCATGGCCAGCAGCGCATCTTCGAGGTTCGGCCCCAGCACGTCCAGCGGCTGGCCCTGGATGGCATCGGACTTCATCTCGAAGTCGTGCACATAGGCGCGATCCACCAGCCCGCCATCGCGGCCACGGCGATCGACCGGGAATCCGGTCTCCTGCACGACATAAAGACCGAGATTCTCCAGCACCGGCATCACCCGCGACAGCGAAACAGGCTTGCCGACGCGATAGATCTTCAGGCGCAGCTCATTGTCCTTGTCGTCCGGCTCGCGATAGACGCGGACCGCGACCTTGTCCGGCGAATCCAGACTTTCCAGCTTGAGAACGTCCTTGAGCGCCTCTTCCGGATCATAGAGCTCGCGATAGCCGGCCTTGAAGGCGTCGTGATAGGCCGACATGCGCAGACGGATCGCTTCCGGCGCGGTGCGACGGACATGGGTTTCCAGATCATCTTCCCAGGTCCGGGCCAGCCGCGCCACGCGGCGTTCCAGATCGGCCATGTCCGGCTCAGGGTGGTCGAACGGGTTGAGGCCGATGATGTAGTGAACCCGGGCCAGCGACCCATCGCCGAACTGCGGGTAGAAGGCCGAGAGCCGGCCGCCGAAAGCTTCGCGGATCAGCTCGCCGGCCTGTTCGCGGACCTTGGAATTGTAGCGGTCGCGCGGCACGAAGAGCAGGGCCGAGACAAAACGGTCGAACTGGTCGCGGCGAATGAACAGTTTGGTGCGCGGGCGGTCGTGCAGGTGCAGGATGCCCAGCGAGATCTGAAGCAGATCATTCTCGTCGGTCTGGAACAGCTCGTCGCGCGGGAAGTTCTCGACCGTGTTGCGCAGCTTCTTGGCCGAGTGGGTGCCCGGCGTCTTGCCGGCCCGCTCGAGCACGCGACGCACCTTGCGCCGGATCAGCGGCACGGCCGAAGCACTCTGGTCATAGGCCTCGGCAGTGAACAGGCCGACAAAGCGCGCCTCGCCGATGACGGCGCCGTCCTCGCGGTAACGCTTGACGCCGATATAGTCCATGTAGACCCGGCGGTGGACGCGGGACTTCATGTTCGCCTTGGCGACAATGATCGGGCTGGGTTCGCGCAGGAAGGTCTCGATCGCCGGGGTCAGGACCGCCGGTTCGGAGCCCTTGCGCAGAACGTGGCGGTCCGGGTCGCGCAGCACGCCGCGGCCGGTTTCCAGCCGCACCGTGGGATGGCGCTGGGCCATGGTGCCGTCGCCCGACACCTCGAAGTCATAGACGCGGCAGCCCAGGAAGGCGAAATGGTCGTCGCGCAGCCAGCGCAGGAATTCGCATGCCTCAGCCAGCTCGTCCGGTGCCGCATGGGTTTTGGCCTGTTCAAGATGAGCAATGGCCTCGTCCATCTGGGCGCGCATGTCGGTCCAGTCTTCAACGGCGACGCGGACATCTTCCAGCGTCGCCGTGACCCCTTCAATCAGGGTTCGCCGGGACAATTCGTCCAAAGGCGGCAAATGGACCTGGATCATCGACTCGGCAAGGCAGCGGCCGCCCTCGTCGAGACGCTCGCCAGCCGGGCCGCGCCGAACCTGTACGATGGGGTGGAACATGGCGAGGATGTCATAGCCCTGCGCCCCGATTTCCCCCATCACCGAGTCAACGATGAAGGGCCGGTCACGGCCGATGATTTCCAGCACATCACGGGGCAGTTCACTGCCATCGACGCGGGTCGCGGTACGCATGCGCACCAGGATGTCCTCGCCGGGCCGCGTCTCTCCGAATTTCCAGAAATCGACGCACAACGCGGCCAGATCGGCCGGCGCAACATGCTCGAGGTCTTCTGCTAGGGCATCATCGTGGATCTGGGCAAAGAAGGAAGTGCCCGTCTCTCCACACTCGCTGCCGAAAACGTCCAGCCAGCGCGACCGCGCGGCCTCCATGAACTCCGCGCGTTGATAAGCGTGCGCGACTCCGACGACCGCCCCCATGTGGCGCTCCCTGTGGCCTGTTTTAGTTATGCGGTCGAGCCTAGACCTGTTTTTGCGTCGTGCAAGCCGTGTACGCCGTTGAAAACGCAAACGAGGCATTCTTTTTGGCAAGGCGTTTCGACCCCGCGTTCAAGAGCGCAGGATTGTTCCGTTCTGACGGGGCGGTCAGCAACCGGGAAAGCGGCACCGCCGGGTAGGGACAGGGGGAACCCGGCGGTGCCTGCAGACCTCAATTAGCAGGCTGGGGGGACGCTCTTTTGAGGCCTGATCGTCCGGAGTGGAGCCGATACGGGGACAGAGGGGAGGAGATCACCTCGTACCGGCCACTCTCGGGAGTCTATGTAGAAATCCCGATCCCGATTCCAAGGGCCCAATGCGACAGCTGCGGCATTAAAATCATGTCATGCAACAGCCGACACCGGGCAGGCCTGCAGCCCCGTACACACAGGCTTGCAGGTTGCGCCTGCCGGGAGCCGGTCACGCGAGTGTGAAGTCAGCCGGCGATCAGGCGTGCACGTCTTCGGCCAGCCATTCGGCCTCGACCGCATCCCAGCCCATCACCGGACCCAGACGACGGGCCAGGTCGAAGGCCATGGCCCGGGTGTCCGCGACATTGCGCGGTTCCACCGCCAGGGCTCCGATGGCATCGGGCACCAGGGTCAGTTCCTCGCCGCGCGTCTGCGCATCGAAGGCCGTGGCCAGAACCGAAAAGGGCGCAGAGAAGCCGACAACCAGGCGCGAACCGGTATTGCGGGCCAGGACCTGATGGAAATAGCTGTCGGAAAAGGCAGACAGACCACGGCGCACGAAGACGGCTTCGCGCGCATTGGGCCGCAAGGCAGTGACCGGAACCCGTGCAGCAGCCGGCTTGTCATCCGATAGCTGGCAATGGCACACCGTCCATCCGGACCCGCGCGCATGCTGCAGGAGTTGGCCGACCCGTTTGATAACCTGCTGGTTTTCCGGGTCGATACGGCCATCCGGACCGGTCACATGGCCGGTCTGGCAATCCAGGAGAATCAGACAGGGCAACGAGGCGGTCATGCAGCTTCCTCGGCTTTCTTGTCGGCATCCGACTTTTTAAGCCGGTCCAGGGAATGGTCAAACGGGCCGGGCCGGTCCCAGTCTCCGTCGGGACGAATGATCACCATCGGGTCGGTGTTTTCAGTGATGGCATTGGCCGGCGGCACGAGCTTCCGCTCGATCTCGACATACTCATAGTCGGAGAAAAAGAAGTGCGGCCGGTCCTCGCGGATGCGAAACCCGTGGGTGCGCCAGTATTTCACCCGGTTCAGTTGGGCGTGACCGATGACCTTCTCATAGCCGCGACGGGCAGAGTAGCGCAGGGCTTCCTGCATGAGCACCCGCATCACACCATCACGGCGGTATTGTTGAAGCACGGCGGCACGCTCCACCTTGGCGAAGCCGGCGAAGAAGCGCAGGCGCAGCACGCCGACAGGCTCTTCACCCTTCCAGGCAATCAGGTGGGAGGCTGCGACCAGGTCGTTGCCGTCATACTCTTCGGCGTAGGGAGCGCTCTGTTCTCCCAGATATATCACTCCACGCAGGGTCATCGCCATGACCACCTGGTCCAGCGTGCGCGCGACCGTCACTTTCAGACTATCGGTCATCACGGATTTCACGAGGCAGACTCCCATTCACCCAAAACTGTACGCTTCAAAAGCATGGCACCCAGTTTCTCCGGAAAACCGGTTGAGCCATAAAGAGGATTGACGCCATCCGGATAGGCACAGACCTCGAAGGACAGGCGACGCATCAGGGCTTGCCCCTCGACAGTGCGGGCACGCGCATAGACCCGAACGTCCGAATAGAAACCCCGCCATCCCACGAGCAGTGCGCGCAATGCGGCGGCCTGCGCATGCGGACTGCGGCCTGCCAGGCCCCAGGACAGCAGGGCAGATGCCTTTTCTTCGAGCCCGCAGACCCATTCCCGCTGGGCATTGGCAAAGCCGAAATCACCGGCAAACAGGGCGTCCACGCCTGCCAGGCTTAGGGGAATCGATGCAACAAATCCGTCAGGCCGGCCATTCCAAATGCGCATGTGGAGAGAGCGCCGGGTCCAGCCTTGCACGCGGGCGATGTCCTCGGCACTGGCAATCTCGCCATCAATCAGTTCATCGGCAAGCGCGTGAAAGGCTTCGATGCGGTCCAGTGTGACCGGTTCGAAATCCAAGGAACCAAAGGCCTGGTCGAGCCGCTCAAGGGGAAATTGAAACCCCGTTTCGGCCCTACTAAGCTGCATTGGGTGAGTCGGCATCGCCGCGCCTCGCGTCAGAATTGCTTAATGCTTCGTTAACACCGCCCTCGTGGAACGGCTTCGTCAAAGTTGGAATAGTGGATAGTCAGGATTCAGGGAGCGATCTGCGCCGTCACCTTTTCGACTGGGACGACCTGCAGATCTTTCATGCCGTTGCAACGACGGGCTCGATGAGCGCCGCGGCGGCCGCGCTCGGCTGCCAGCAATCGACCGTTTCCAAGCGCATGCGCCAGCTGGAGAGCCGCCTGGGCAGCCAGCTGATCGAACGTCGGGCGGCCGGCATTGTTCTCACGCCTGCGGGAGAGACCGCGCTGGACTATGTGATGACGATGCAACGATCGGCCCAGCAGCTGGAAACGCGCGTCGCCGGTCGTGACCGGGCCATGGAAGGGGAAGTCGTGTTACGGGCACCCGACGGGCTTTCAACGTACTGGCTGGCACGCAGCATTCCGGATTTCCAACGCAGCCACCCGGCCATCGACCTCAAGCTCATCGGAGACCAGTCCGCCTCTACCGGGGAGAATGCCGCCGCCCTGTCCATCACTTTCTCTCCGGACAAGGCGATGGACGTACGCGCGGAAGAGCTCGGGACCCTGCACTACATGCCCATGGCATCGCGCGATTTCATCCAGACCTATGGCGCACCGCGCTCGCTGATGGACGTGATGAACCTGCGCTTTCTCACCCTGGAACAGTATGACCGCGACCTGTCCCTGTGGGACCAGCAGGCCACCGCCGCGGACTCGCTTATTAAATATTCCTTCCGGACAGATGTCAGTTCAGTGCTATTTGAAACCATTCGCCATGGTGGCGGAATAGCAATGGCGCCTACATATCTGGCTGCTCTGTATCCAGATGAATTAGTTGTTCTTGACTATGATTTTCACCAGAACATCCGCTTCTGGTTGAAATATCTGCCGGGTAGCCATGAAATCAGCCGGGTGAGATGTGTTGGTGACTGGATTTCCGACCTCTTCAATCGTAGAAACAATCCATGGTTTCGCGAAGAATTCCGTCACCCGGCCGAGTTCTGCGATATAAATGTCATAAAACCACAGCCGTGAGGATGAATCATGAGCGCCAGGGGACCTACCAGTATCGACCAGCACGTCGGAGCTCGCCTTCGGTTGCGCCGCAGCCTGATGGAAATGAGCCAATCCGAGCTGGGCGACAAGCTGGGCGTCACCTTCCAGCAGGTTCAGAAGTATGAACGCGGAACCAACCGGATTGGCGCCAGCCGCCTCTTCCACGTGGCCAAGGTCATGGAAGTTCCCGTTTCCTATTTCTTTGAAGGTCTGGAAGAGGATGGCTCGTCGGAATTGAAGGGCAATGATTCCGACACGCTGTACGATTTCATCGCCTCACCGGATGGCCTGGCACTGGCTTCGGCCTTTTCCGCCATTCAGGACCAGACAGTCCGACGGCGGGTGATCGACCTTTTGCGCTCGCTCGCAGGCTGACAAGGCGCCCGGCTTCGGCCGGGCGTTCTTCTTTCTGGCGACCGCACAGTACGCCTCCGCCTGCACGGCAGATGAACGCGCCTGCCACGGAATGACCCCGCAGGCGCCGCGCTATGACCGCAAGGCCCGGACAGAATGGCACCATCCAGACCCTTGGAGGTGCGCCATGAAAATCCGCAAGACAGCCCGCTCCGCCCCGGCCCGCCCGAACCTGAAAGCCCTGGGCCTGTGGCATCCCCTGCTCGACCGCCCGGAGCAAGCTCCGGCCCGCGACCTGCAGCACGCACGCTATGTGAAGCAGCGCGAACTGCGATTGTGGTAGACACGCGCCAACGCCCCTTCGCTCGGATGGCGAAAAGAGCTCGATTTCCGGAGGGAAAGAATGGAGCGGGCGATGAGATTCGAACTCACGACATTCACCTTGGCAAGGTGACGCTCTACCCCTGAGCTACGCCCGCTCACGATTGGCAGGGCTTGGCCCCGCCGGGGAGCGGGGTATATCGCGCAAACGCCGGATAATTGCAAGCACCTGATTCCGGTGACTTGCACATCGCCTCGCAGCACGCTTCAACTGGCGCATGCCCGCGTCCCGATCAGACCTCTTCGCGCGCCTCGATGCGCTTGGAATTCCACACAAAACCGTGGACCACGCGCCCGTCTTCACGGTGGCCGAAAGCAGCGCCATCAAGGCCGACCTGCCGGGCGGACACACCAAAAACCTGTTCCTGGTGGACAAGACCGGCCGCATCATCCTCATCTCCGCCCTCGCTGAAACCGTGATCCGGATCAATCGCCTGCATCGGCACCTGGATTGCGGTCGGCTTTCTTTCGGCAAGGAAGACCTGTTGTATGAAACACTGGGCGTGCGCCCCGGCTCGGTCACGGCCTTTGCGCTGATCAATGACACACAGGGCCGGGTGCGTTTTGTCCTGGACGCGGCGCTGACCCGGTATGACCCGGTCAATTTCCACCCCCTGTCCAATGACGCCACCACCGCCGTCTCCTGCGCCGACCTGATCCGCTTCGCCGAGGACACGGGCCATTCCGTCACCACCTTCGATTTTTCCACCCTGCTGGACGAGCCCGGTGCGGCGCAGTGATGCCTTGCATCTCGCCGCGCCTGCGTCCAACTAGAGGGCAGACCAAGCAAGGATTTCCGCCATGACACTGTTTACCGGCTCCGATGGCGAGAGCGCCGGCGACGATCTCGTCAAGGACAGCTCTGACCGCACCTTCATGCAGGATGTGGTCGAGCCGTCGCGCGAACTGCCCGTCATCGTCGATTTCTGGGCGCCCTGGTGCGGCCCCTGCCGCCAACTCGGCCCGGTGATCGAGAAGGCCGTTCGTGATGCCGGGGGCGAGGTCCGACTGGTGAAGATCAATATCGACGAGAATCCGGGCATTGCCCAGCAGCTGCGGGTCCAGTCGATTCCGGCCGTGTTTGCCTTCAAGGACGGTCAGCCGGTCGATGGTTTCATGGGGGCGCTGCCGGAAAGCCAGATCAAGGACTTCATCCAGCGCATCACCGGAAAGGGTCCCAGCGAGGCGGAGCTGAAGGCGATGGTGGATCGCGGCATGCAGACGCTGGAAGCGGGCGATCTGGGCGGAGCCTCGCAGGACTTCGCCGCCGTGCTGCAGTCCGATCCCGGCCATCCGGCGGCCCTGGCCGGCCTGGCCCGCGTCTGGCTGAAGAATGGCGATACCGACAAGGCCCGCGAAATCCTCAGCCATGTGCCCGAGGATCGCGCCGATGATCCGGCTGTCGAAGGCGCCCGGGCTGCTCTGGACCTGGCGTCCGGTGAACCGGGAGATGATGCCGAGACCGCTGCGCTGCGCGGCCGGGTCGAAGCCGATCCGACCGATTTCCAGGCCCGCTATGACCTCGCCGAAGCGCTGGTTGCATCCGGGGATCACAAGGGGGCCGTCGACCAGCTCATCGCCATCACGGCGCTGGATCGTGAGTGGAATGACCAGGCGGCCCGCACCCTGCTCTTGAAAGTGTTCGAAGCCGCCGGACCGATGAGCGAAGTCGCCCGCGACGGCCGCCGCCGCCTCTCTGCCATTCTGTTCTCGTGAAGCGAACCTGCCATGACTGACACCACCGCCAGCCCACGCGACGTCGACCCCAAACTGCTGGAAATCCTGGTCTGCCCCGTCACCCGCGGCCCGTTGGAGTATGACCGCGAGGCACAGGAGCTGATCTCCCGCAGTGCCGGCCTGGCCTATCCCATCCGCGACGGCATCCCGATCATGCTGGCGGACGAGGCGCGCCAGCTGGAGAACGATTGATGTCGCGGCCCTGGCCGACTTCGCTGACCTTTTCCAGGTCCGGCAAGGCGCTTGAGGTCGTCTTCGATGACGGTGCTACTTTTGCCATTCCCTTCGAGACGCTGCGGGTGGAGAGCCCCAGCGCCGAGGTCCAGGGCCATGGTCCGGGCGAGAAGAAGGTCGTCACCGGCAAGCAGGAGGTCCTGGTCACAGCCGCCGAACCGGTCGGCCGCTATGCCGTCCGCCTGACCTTTGATGATGGCCATGACAGCGGCATCTTCACCTGGGACTATCTCTACGCTCTGGGCGAAAGCGCCGTCTGATGGCCGGGCCCGACGGCGATATACGCTGGGGCATGATCGGCTGTGGTGATGTCACCGAGCGCAAGAGCGGTCCCGCTTATGCGCGTGTGCCCGGCTCCCGTCTCGCCGGCGTCACGTCGCGCTCACTCAACAAGGCGCGGGACTATGCGTCCCGCCACAGCGTCGGGCGTGTCTTCGAGGACGCGGCCAGCCTGATCGGCGATCCCGACATTGATGCGATCTACATCGCCACGCCGCCCTCCAGCCACCTGGTCTACGCCCTCATGGCCGCCCGTGCCGGCAAGCCCTGCTGCGTGGAAAAGCCGATGGCGCTGGATGTCGAACAGTCCCGGGTGATGCTCGAGGCATTCAAGACGGCCGGCCAGCCGCTTTTTGTCGCCTATTACCGCCGCAGCTTGCCGCGCTTTGCGGCCGTGCGCGACTGGCTCGAGGCCGGCGCGATCGGTGAACCGCGCCATGTCCACTGGAGCCTGACCCGCCCGGCAGACCCGCAGAATGTCCGCGACAACCGGCCCTGGCGGGTGGATCCCGTCGAAGCGCCCGGCGGCTATTTCGACGATCTGGCCGGTCATGGTCTCGACCTCTTCGATCAGCTGCTGGGCCCCATCGAGGCCGTGACCGGATCCACCGCACAGCAGGCCGGTCTCTATGATGTGCCGGACGCGGTGGCGGCAAGCTGGCGTCATGCGGGCGGGGTCACGGGGACGGCACACTGGAATTTTGCCGCCTTTGACCGGGTCGACCGGGTCGAGATCACCGGTGCCGAGGGCCGGATCCGCTTCGCTGTCTTCGATGAAGCGCCGCTGTGCCTGGAAACGGCCGCCGGGCGGGTGGAGCGGGAAATCGCCAATCCCGATCCGATCCAGTGGCATCATGTCGAGGCGATGATCCGCCATCTGGCCGGCGGACCGCCGCACCCATCGCTGGGGCGCGATGCCCTGCGAACCGCCAAGGTGTGCGAGCGCATCCTGCAGGGCGACACGGGCCGGATTTCGTCCTAGGCTTTACCGGACAATCTGGAGGCCTTGATGACACGCCAACCCCTCTGCGCCCTCGCCCTTTGCGCTGTTCTCGCTGCACCGGCCCTGGCCGGACCGGAGGCTTTCGGACCGGGCCCGCTGATCCCCGACTACGGACCGATCGCCCCGGTCGAATATTCCATGCCCATCCCCGAGGGCACGCAGTTCCGCGTGGCGTTCGACACCGCCAGCGGCGCCGATGAAGACGAGCTCAATTCGACGCTGACCAGCGCCGCGCGCTTTCTCAACATGCATGTGGCGGCCGGTGTTCCGGTCGGCGATATCCGCCTCGCCGTCGTGGTGCATGGCGGCGCAGTCAGCGATGTCACAACCGCCAGTGCCGGCGCCAATACCGATCTCGTCGCCGCCCTCCTGGCCCATGATGTCCGGGTGATTGTCTGCGGTCAGAGCGCCGCCTGGTATTCTGTCACCCCGGAAGACCTGCTGCCCGGTGTGGAGATGGCCCTGTCAGCCATGACCGCGCACGCCCTGCTGCACGAACAGGGCTATTCGCTCAACCCGTTCTAGCGCTCGTCGATTTGGGGATCAGGCCGCGTCCAGGCGCTCGCCCTTCAGGAGGCGCGGCGGATCACCGGTTTCGCCGCCGGCCTGACGCATGAAGAATTTGCGCGCCGCCGGGATCTTGTCGACCAGCGACAGGCCCAGCCCACGGATCTGGCGCAGGGGTTCAAAATCGTTTGAAAACAGTCGGTTGAACATGTCCGTGCCAGCGGCCAGCGTAGCGCTGTCAAAGCGCCGCCAGTCGGCATAGCGCCGCAGCGTGGTCACCGAACCGATATCCAGCCCGACCCGCTTGGCTTCGCCGCACACTTCTGCCAGCGCGGCGGCATCGCGGATGCCCAGATTGAAGCCTTGCCCGGCCAGCGGATGGATACCCCGTGCCGCATCCCCGACAAAGGCGATCCGGTCATCGATGAAGCTTTCCGCAAAGCTCAGGGCGAGCGGATAGGTAAAACGCGGTCCTTCCGGCGCGACCGCCCCGAGGAAATCCCCGAACCGGGCCTCCAGCTCTTCCTGGAAGACCGCATCCGGCGCCGATTTCAGCGCGTCCGCCACGGCGTCCGGTTCGGTCCAGACCAGCGAAGCGCGATTGTCCGGCAGGGGCAGGATCGCAAACGGTCCCGAGGGCAGGAAATATTCGTAGGCGACGCCATTATGCGGCTCGGCATGTCGCACCGTGGCGACAATGCCCTTCTGGCCATAGCGCCAGCCAGCCGTGCGTGTCCGTGTCTGGCCGCGCAGCTGGGAAAAGCGGCCATCACAGGCCACCACCAGCTTGCCGCGCAGCACACGGCCGTCCTCCAGCACCAGATCCGCCGAATTCGGACCCGGCTCGTAGCGCGCGGCGCGCGCCGGTGACACCAGGACAATGCCCTTTCGCGCCTGCATCGCCTTGACCAGGGCCTGGCGCGAATGCCGGTTCTCGGCCATCCAGCCGAGGGGTTCGCCATCAGGACCGGGGGAGATTTCCTCACGGTCGAAATGCAGCGTGTGCGGTCCCGGCCCGCCCGGACGCGTGCCGCCCAGCGGCCGGCCGTCACAGACAAGGATGTGCTCGATGCGCTGCGTGAAGGGCTGCAGGTGCTCGGCCACCCCCAGCGCTTCGAACATGCGCCAGGACGTGTAGGCCAGCGCCGAGGCCCGGCCGTCGAATTCCGGTGCCAGCTGATCGCTGATCTCCAGCGCATCAACCAGGGCAACGCTGAGACCGGCCTGGTCCATCGCCAGCGCCAGCGTCATTCCGGCCAGTCCGCCGCCGGAAATCACAACATCGCCATCAAAGAGGGGTTTGCTTGCCATGGACGTGACCATAAGGGGTTTGGGGCCGGTGAAAAGCGGGCGATCCGCCGCAGTGCTGTTAACCTCTGTTTACCCTGCGGGAAGACTTGGGGGAGTAGTGAGTCTCACATGAGCGGGAAATCGGACACAGACGACGCACCAGAGGCGCGCGGGGCCAAGCCACGCTGGCGCCTGCGCCTTTTTGACATGATGTTCGGCTGCCTGATGCTGGCGGCGGGAGGCTTTCTCCTGGTCGCACTGCTGACCCACAATGTTCTCGATCCGTCCTGGAATGTGTCCGGCGGAGCAGAGATCCACAACTGGATGGGCGCCTGGGGCGCCAGCGCAGCCGACATGCTGCTGCAGGCGCTGGGCTGGGCGGCCGGCGCCCCGGCCGTGGCCCTGACCATCTGGGGCGGCATCCTGATCTGGCGTCTGCCGCGCGTCCGTCCGCGCTCGGTGGCGGGTTTTCGCTGGTTCTTTGCCGCCATGGGCACTGCCGGCTTTGCGGCGGCCGTCAGCGCGCTGCCGGTCCCCAATGCCTGGCCGTTCGCTTCGGGCCTGGGCGGCGCGCTGGGCGATGTGTTTCTCAATCTCCTGGCCGCCCTGCCGCAGCGCTTCGACCTGCCGGCAGCGCAAGGCATTGCCGCCAGTTTCGCGCTGCTGGTCTCGATCGCCGGGATTTTCTTCACCTTCGGTCTGCGCTCGCGCGATCTGACCGCAGCTGTGGATGCCGCCGGACTGATCTGGGCAACCCTGCGTGTCTGGGCGGACCGGCTGATCGACGGGGACCGCGAAACCGAACCGCGCGAGCGCCACACCCGGCGCGAGGAACCGGCCCGCGAGGAGCCCAAGCTGCGCCGGGCCCTGCGCGCGGCCGGTGCCGGCGTCACGGCCACCGCCCATGCCCCGGACGCCGAAGACAACGAGACCGCC
This sequence comes from uncultured Maricaulis sp., assembly GCA_965242785.1. GTDB lineage: Bacteria > Pseudomonadota > Alphaproteobacteria > Caulobacterales > Maricaulaceae > Maricaulis. The sequence goes on along the minus strand of CBDETA010000004.1, from coordinate 606,911 downwards.
GACGCGCCGGCCGGCAGCCATGTGCGGGTTTCCAGTTCGCGCAAGCCGAAACCCTCCGACCGCGATGTGCGCGAAGCCCAGGGTGCGTTGCCCTTCGCCCGTTCGGAAGGCTTCAAACTGCCCCGGCTGGACCTGCTGACCAAACCGGCCCTGCGCAATGATGCGATCGACGAGACCGCCCTGCGCCAGAATGCCGAACTGCTGCAGGGTGTGCTGTCCGATTTCGGTGTGAAGGGCGAGATCGTCCAGGTCCGTCCGGGCCCGGTCGTCACCCTGTACGAGTTCGAGCCCGCACCGGGCGTGAAGTCCTCGCGCGTGATCAACCTGGCCGACGACATCGCCCGCTCGATGTCCACGCTCGCCGCGCGTGTCGCCGTCGTTCCGGGCCGCAATGCCATCGGGATCGAGCTGCCCAATGCCAAGCGCGAGACGGTCTTCCTGCGCGCCCTGTTCAATTCCAAGGCTTTCGAGGATGCCAAGGCGGAGCTGCCCTTCGCCCTGGGCGAGACCATTGGAGGCGAACCCTTCGTCGCGGACCTCGCGCGCATGCCCCACCTCTTGATCGCGGGCACCACCGGTTCGGGCAAGTCGGTCGGTATCAATGCCATGATCCTGTCCCTGCTCTACCGGCTGCCGCCGTCCGAGTGCCGCATGATCATGATCGACCCGAAAATGCTGGAACTGTCCGTCTATGACGGCATTCCCCACCTGCTCACGCCCGTCGTCACCGATCCCAAGAAGGCCGTGGTGGCGCTGAAATGGGCGGTGCGGGAGATGGAGAGCCGGTATCTGCGCATGTCCAAGATCGGCGTGCGCAATGTCTCCGGCTTCAACGAAAAGGTCGCCGAGGCGATCCGCACCGGCGAGCCGCTCTCGCGCACGGTGCAGACCGGATATGACAAGGAAACCGGCGAGCCGGTGTTCGAGACCGAGACCATCGAGTCGGAGAAGATGCCCTATATCGTCGTCGTCATCGACGAGATGGCCGATCTGATGATGGTCGCCGGCAAGGAGATCGAGGCCGCCGTCCAGCGCCTGGCTCAGATGGCCCGCGCCGCCGGTATCCACCTGGTCACCGCCACCCAGCGCCCCTCGGTCGATGTCATCACCGGCACGATCAAGGCGAATTTCCCGACCCGGATCTCCTACTCGGTCACCTCCAAGATCGACAGCCGCACCATTCTGGGCGAGCAGGGCGCCGAACAGCTGCTGGGCATGGGCGACTTGTTGTACATGGCCTCCGGCGGCCGGATCCGCCGCCTGCACGGTCCCTTCGTCTCCGACCGCGAGGTCGAGGATGTCGCCAGCTTCCTGAAGAAACAGGGCGCGCCTGAATATCTCGAGGCCGTCACCGCCGGCGGCGATGATGACGAGGGCGGAATTCCGGGCCTGGATGGCGGGGATGAAGGCTCCGGTGATGCCCTGTTCGACCAAGCCGTCGCCCTGGTCGCCCGCGACCGCAAGGCGTCGACCTCCTATATCCAGCGCCGCCTGCAGATCGGCTATAACCGCGCCGCCACCCTGATCGAACGCCTCGAGGAAGAAGGCATGGTCGGCCCCGCCGACCACGCCGGCCGCCGCGAAATCTACCTTCCGGAGCCCGGCGAGTAGGTCGGCACACCCAAGGCCCCGCCTTGAAACTGAAGCGGGCATTACGCTCTGCCCACAATCTTCACCGACTCGTGATTCTTCTTGCGGGGTTTTAGCCCGGGACTGTGCGGTATTCTCGTAACCTGAGGGTATGAGGGGTGGATATGATTGTTTCTGTTGTGACAGGGCTTTGCCTGGCGTCTCAAATTCCAAACTTCCAGCCGGTCTGGCGCACTGGCGGGCTGGGCAATCCGGAAAGCATCATTGCCGATGGCGAAGGCGGTTTCATCGTCTCCAACGTCAATGGCGAGGCGGCCGAACGCAATGGCGCGGGCTATCTGGCCCGTCTGGACGCACAGGGCCAGCTGACAGACCCGGCCTGGGTCGCCGGGCTTGATGCGCCCAAGGGCCTGGCCCTGATGGACGGGCGGGTGTTCGTTTCCGATATCGATCAGGTGGTCGAGATCGATGCAGCCAGCGGGCACATCCTGGCGCGGCACTTTCTGGAGGGTGCGGGCTTTCTCAATGATGTCTCGGCGCATGGCGGCCGCATCTATGTCTCTGACAGCGCCCGGGGCCGCATTCACGCCTATGAGGATGGTCGCTGGACCGTCTGGCTGGAGGATGAGCGCCTGGGCGGGGTCAATGGCCTGCTTCCGGAATCCGAGCGCATGCTGATTGCCACCATGGCGGCCGGCACGGTGCTGTCCGCTGACTGGCAGGGCGAGGCGATAATGGAACTGGCTGACGGATTCGACAATGCCGACGGCATCGCCCGGGTGACGCGCGACGGGTATCTGGTCAGCCAATGGCCCGGCGAGATCTGGTATTGGAGCCCGCGGCACGGCCGCACGCCGATTTTCGATGAGCGTGACAACGGCGTTTTCATGAATGATATCCTGGTGTCGGGAAACCTGCTGCTGGTGCCGCACTGGAGCACGAACGAGGTCTCGGCCTGGCGGATAGATTGTTCCCAGTCCGGACGCGCCCCGCGACTGGCCGGTCAATGATACCGGAGTGTGCAGCCTGACAGGCGAATGAACATTGAGGCCTTGCTCGCGCCCCAATCCCTTGTCAGCTTGCGCGCATGATCGAGGTCTTTCTCTCTCTCGCCCTGTTCAGTCAGGGTGTCGCCACCGACAGCGTCAACACGCTGGCGGCGGACCCTCCCATGGCCACAGCCCAGCCCGCGCACGGCGAAGCGGTTGAACACACCGCCCCGGCGGCCGGGCCGGACCGGGAAACCGCGCTGGCCGGCATCAATGCCTATCTGAATTCCATCGAGACCCTGCGGGCCCGCTTCCAGCAGGTCGCGCCGGACGGGTCTTTTGCCGAGGGCGATGTGTCGATCGCGCGACCGGGGCGACTGCGCTTTGATTATGACGATCCCAGCCCGATCCAGGTGATTGCCGACGGCACCACGGTCGCCATCCAGGACGAGGCGCTGGAAACCGTCGACCGGATTCCGCTGCGCTCGACCCCGCTCTACTGGATCCTCAAGCGTGATATCGATCTCGCCGAGGACGCCGAGATCGCCGGGCTGGAGAGCGAGTACGGCTTCCTTTATCTGACTTTGCGCGACCCTCGCGGTGAAATGGAGGGCGAGTTGATGCTGGTCTTTGCCGAACCCAGCTACGAGCTGCGCGAATGGTTTGTCACCGACGCGCTGGGCGAGATCACCCGGGTCAGCCTCAGCCAGGTGGAAACCGGAATGCGCCTGGACCCCCGGCTTTTCCAGGTTCCCGAGCCGGAGGATCGCCGCAATAGCCGCCGCGGCCGCTAGGCCTGGCTGCGACTTTTGTGTCACACGCAAATTCTTTCTCATTTTTTATTTGCAGAGGGCGTTTTGCTGTGGCGTTATTGTAACGCTGACTGAGAGACAAATGGATCGGCGTCGTCCCCCCGCTTGCGGATCCTGATCTCGGTCGCGCCGGACTGATCCCCTCCCGGCGCTGCGCTGGAAAAGACAAGCGCACGGCTTTGCGCCCGGTCTCCTCCCCCCTTGAGACCGGGCGCATTTCGTTTGGGGCCGGTTCTTTCGGTCTTCCGCCAGGCCCTCCAGACCGCCTTTACCCACCGCTTTTGCATCTCGTCCCCTGTGCAGCCCTGAGCGGGCTCGCTACATAGGTGGCCATGCAATTCCAGAACGACTCCGACGACGCGGACATTCCGCGCCTGCTCGAAGAAATCCCGCTGCTCTACAAGGCCAAGGCCTTTGCCGAGAGCCTCAATGCGAATGCCTGGTTTTCCCGGCTGGGAGAGCCCCTGGACGCGCGCGAACAATACCTGGCCCGGGTCTATCTGGACGGGCTGGGCTTTCCCGAGGCCGAGCCGGCCCTGCTGGGCGATTGGGACGAAGCCGCCGATGCGGCCGAAGTGCTCGACAGCGACCCGATCGGCTGGGAGGCCGAAGAGATGCTGCGCACGGGTCTCGTCTCCCGCGCCCTGGAGCGTTTGGACGAGCAGGCTGTCGGCACGCTGTTGACCCTGGTGGCGGAAAAGACCGGCGACAATGCCCGCGATGCCATCGAGGACGCTGCCGCCATGGCTGATGTCGAGGACATGAGCCTGGTCCACGCCGCCGCCGGCGCGCTGGCCCAGGCCGCCAACGGCGCTGCCCTCGTCGTCATGGCCGAGGCTGAGGATGACGAGCCGCCGCATCCCTTCCTTGCCCGCTGGCGTCTGTTTGCCCGCGGCCGCTGGCCCGTCGGCCTGGCCGGCGCGACCTACAATATTCTCTGATCGATCGCACGAACCTGCAGGACCTGAAGATGACCGCCCTTACCCTTGCCAGCTGGAACATCAATTCGGTCCGCCTGCGCGCGCCGCTCGTCGCCGACTGGGTGCGTGAGGCCGATCCGGACGTGCTCTGCCTGCAGGAGATCAAGTGCCAGAACCATGAATTCCCCGAAGCTGCCTTCCGCGAAATGGGCTTTCGCCATTTCCACGTGCGCGGCCAGAAGGGCATGCATGGCGTGGCCATTGCCTCGAAACTGCCGCTGGAGGATCTGTCCGACGAGGCGCTGTGCCCCAAGTCCGAGGCGCGTCACCAGCGGGTCATGGTGGACGGCATCGAGCTGCACAATTTCTACATTCCCGCCGGTGGCGACGAGCCGGACCCGGCCATCAATCCGCGTTTCGCCCACAAGCTGGCCTTCCTGGATCGGATCGAGGCCTATTTCCGCGAGCGCGCGGCCGAGAATGCGCCCCTGGTGCTGGTCGGCGATTTCAACATCGCGCCCTATGAGCATGATGTCTGGTCGCACAAACAATTGCTCAAGGTCGTCTCGCACACGCCGGTGGAGACCGAGGCGCTGGAGCGCATCCGCCAGGCCGGCAAATTCGCCGATGTCGCCCGCGAACTGATCCCCATGGACGAGAAAGTCTATTCCTGGTGGAGCTATCGCGCCCGCGACTGGAAAGCCGCCAATCGCGGCCGTCGTCTCGACCATATTTGGGCTGCCCCAGCTGTGCGCGAGCGGGCCCTGGCCGGCGGCCGCGAGGCCTTCCGCATCTGGGAAGACTGCCGCGGCTGGGAAAAACCCTCCGACCACGCGCCCGTGGTGCTGAAGATCGGCGGCTAGAGCCGCTCGGCCATGAAGGCCTGAAGGTCGAAACCATCCTGCTCCATGCCGTGGTCGGTGACCCGGTCGAAATCGCGCTGCCATTGCCGCACGCGGTCATTGGCCTCGTCGGTACGGGCCCGCAGCAGCGCCTGCAAGGCATCACAATCGGGCTCCGCCGCCGTCTGGATGAGGCTGTTATAGGCTTCGATTGTCCCCAGGAAAGCGATCAGGGCGTGGATGTTCTCATGCACGGTCAGGACATGGATATGCCGGTCCCAGGCATCCCGTTCCGCCCGACGAGCCCGCTCATAGCCCGTCCAGCGCGGATAGAGGATCCGCACATCCAGGGGCAGTTCCAGATAGCGCAGTGAGCACCCGTCCGGCCCCCGGGACGTCTCGAAATAGTAGCTGATCGCCGAATGGGTCACCGCATCATAGCCCATCGGCCCGACCTGCCGGATCCGCGAGACGGCATCCCGATAGCGGCGGCCCTCAACATCATAATGCTCGATCGCAATCGTCAGCGGGACCTGTTCTACCCGCGGCAGTTCGGGTGCGTCCTGGGCCAAGGATATGGCTCCGGACAGGCCGGCCAGAAGGCCGGCCACCAGGATCGCGCATCGGGTCAGACCGCGTCGCATGCAGGCCTAGTTCTGCAGCCTGTAGCCACCGCTCTCGGTGACCAGCAGACGCGCCTGTCCGGGATCCGGCTCGATCTTCTGGCGCAGGCGGTAGACGTGGGTTTCCAGCGTGTGCGTGGTCACGGCCGGATTATACCCCCACACCTCGTGCAACAGCTCGTCGCGCGGCACCGGCTTGCCGCCGGCCCGGTATAGATATTTGAGGATGTTCGTTTCTTTTTCCGTCAACCGGATTTTCTTCTCGTCCGCGGTGAGCAGCAACTTCATCGCCGGGCGAAATTCATACGGGCCGATCTGGAAGACCGCGTCCTCGCTCTGCTCGTGACTGCGCATGTGCGCGCGCACGCGAGCGAGCAGGACGGAGAATTTGAACGGCTTGGTGACATAGTCATTGGCACCGGATTCCAGGCCCAGGATCTGGTCAGCGTCGGTGTCCTGAGCCGTCAGCATGACGATCGGCGCCGACAATCCGTTCTTTCGCATCAGCCGACAGGCCTCGCGGCCATCCATGTCCGGCAGGTCCACGTCCAGCAACACCACATCCGCCCGCTCGGCCTTGGCAATCGACATGCCTTCGCCGGCCCGGCCGGCCGACAGGGTGCGGAATTCCTGGTGTAGTGCGAATTGCTCGACCAGCGCCTCGCGCAGGTCTTCATCATCGTCAACGATCAGAATCGTCTTTTGTGCGCTCATGCTGTGATCATGCCCATTTCGTTGCGCAAGGCAATTCCTGCCGCCCGGCAGATTTTGCCGGGCAAGTTTTGCTGCATCATGACGGATTGCCTTGCATTCAACACGCCTGTTTCTGGCCCCGGTATTGCTTGTCTGAACTCGAGTCCGCACACCGGACACACATCCGTGGTGGGGGAGGCGAAGCGGACGCGCGCACCAGACTGCCTGGCGCATGACGTCCCTCGCCGACCACCACGAAATCGATCTATGTTCGGCACATGGATTGGCAAGTCTCTTCAAACGGAACAATGACCCTGGGCGCGCGCACCGTAAGGGCCGCGCTCGGAAAAGGCGGCATCACGGATGCGTCAGCCAAGCGCGAGGGCGACGGCGCCACGCCGCTGGGCTGCTATGCCCTGCGTCGGGTGCTCTATCGCGCCGACCGCGGCCCAAGACCCGACACCGCCCTTCCGGTGCGCGAAATCCGCGAGAAGGACGGCTGGTGCGATGATCCGGCCGATCCGGCCTACAACCGCCCTGTGCGCAAACCCTATCCGGCCTCGCACGAGGATCTCTGGCGCAAGGATGGGCTGTACGACCTCATCCTGGTGCTGGGACACAATGACGACCCGCCCGTTCCGGGGCTGGGCTCGGCCATCTTCCTGCATTGCAAGCGCGGCGATTACGAGCCGACACAAGGGTGTATCGCCCTCGACCCCGGCGATGTCCGCGCCCTGCTGGCGGCTGCCAGGCCGGGTGACACACTGACGATTCGTTAGGCTCGGACGCCTGACCGCACGAAGTTTCATGATCTTACCTGCGTGGCGAAGTCCTGACTGGAAACGACGGACCACGCTCGATCCTCGCCCTTGATGGGCGAGGGGGACCGCGAAGCGGTGGAGTGGGTGGGGGCGAGGTTTCTACAAACCTGCCTCCACCGGGATTCGCAGCGCTTCGCGCTTTCACCCCTTCCGTCTCGCCACTGCGTGGCGATCCACCTTCCCCGTCAAGGGGAAGGAAATGAGACTTGCCTCGGACAAATACTCACCTTTTCCCGCTCACCCTGCGTCCCGCTCACCAAAAAACGCCGTGCCGACGCGCACGGACGTCGCGCCCAGGGCGGCGGCGATCTCGAAATCCGCGCTCATGCCCATGGAGAGCTGGTCCACCCCCGCTTCCCGCGCCAGTTTTGCCAGCAGGGCAAAGTGTAGACCGGCCGGTTCCTCGACCGGGGGAATGCACATCAGGCCCTCGATCGCAAAGCCGTAGGCCTCGCGCATCCTCGCCACGAAGGCGACGACATCGGCCGGCGCCACACCGGCCTTCTGCTCTTCCTCGCCCGTGTTGACCTGGACGTAGAGCCGGGGTTCGCGGCCCTGCTCGTCCATCGCCTTACGAAGGGCCCCGGCCAGCTTGTCGCGGTCCAGCGTCTCGATGACGTCGAACAGGGCAACGGCATCCGCCGCCTTGTTGCTCTGCAGGGGGCCGATCAACCGCAATTCCAGGTCGGGCCAATGGGACCGGCGGGCCTGCCAGTGCGCCTGTGCTTCCTGCACCCGGTTTTCCCCGAACACGCGCTGGCCGGCCGCCAGGGCTGCGTCCAGCCGGTCTTCACTCTGGCGTTTTGACACGGCCACGAGTTTGATGGCATCCGCATCGCGCCCGGCAAGGCGCGCACTGTCGGCGATCCGGTCCAGCAGGGTTTGGCGCTGGCCGGCGATGGAGGAGATCAGGCTCATGACGCCGCCTTATGACGCTGCAGCCACAATGGCAAGCCGGGCGGCGCGGGTGCGCGGTGCAAGCGCCTCGTCATTGCCCGTGCTGTGGGCGCTGACCGACCCGCACCGCACGCCGGACCCCCTCGTCCTGGCACGCCGGCTGCCCGCGGGCAGCGGGCTGATTTACCGCCATTTCGGCGCCGCCGACCGCGAGAATGTGGCCCATGCCTTGGCCGATATCTGCCGCGAGCGCAGCCTGGTTTTCCTGATTGGCAATGATGCGGATCTGGCCGCCCGTTCCGGTGCCGACGGCGTGCACTGGCCCGAGCGCAGCCTGGCAGAGGCAGCCGCGCGGCGCGGACGCGGTGATGTGAGTCTGTTCACGTCCGCGGCCCATTCGGGTCGGGCGCTGCACCGCGCCGCTCAGGCCGGCATGGATGCGGCCCTGCTGTCCCCGGTTTTCCCGAGCGCCAGCCCCAGCGCCGGCAGACCGCTCGGACTGTTTCCGGCAGCCCGTCTGGCCCAGCACACCAGCATTCCGGTTTTTGCGCTCGGCGGCATCAATTCGCGAACGGCAAGGCGATTGGAAACGCTTGGATTTGCGGGAATTGCCTGTGTCGGGGCGCTCTAGAAGCGCAGGGCCGACTCGAATTTGACTTCAGGCTCGCGGCGATCGGCTTCGGTTTCGCGGAGATTGAAGAACTCGCTGTCCGGCGAGGTGAAGCGCAGCTCACCACCCAGGCGAAAACGATCACCCAGATTGACGAAGGCACCGGCGCTGACATCCTCGGTCGCAAAGCGCGAGGCCGAACGGTCCTGGATACCCAGCGTAATCCCCCAGCGGCCGCCGGGCGACTCCCAGTCATAGGTTTCCATGCCATTGAGCGCGGAATTCGGCGCTTCATTGAGGGAGAGGGTAAAGGCCTCATACCACGGCGTTTCGGTCTCGGCCGTCACGCTGTCCTGGACGTTCGCGTCCTGAGCCAGGGCTGCAGGCGCACACAGGCAAAAGGCCGTCGCCAGAATGGCAACGGAAGCACTGCGTCCAACGATGTCAAACGGTTGGCTCCGCCGACACATGGTCATCTCCCTCACACACCTCATTTGTATCGTAAGGTAGCAAAGGACCCCAAGCGGATTTTGCCGCGGTGCATACAGAATCACCAGACCTGTGGCGGAATTGTCAAAACTGCCAGCCGAGCTCGGCAAAGACGTTAACGCTGTCACGCTCTACCTGGCGCCGCCCTGTCATGGTCCGTGCGGGCTCGGATCGCGACGCGGATTGCAGGCCCAGCCCGGCAATCCAGCGCTCTCCGATCAGGCGCGATCCACCCAATTGCCAGGTTTCGCCGGATACATGCAGCGCGGAATCGTTAAAGCCGGCATATTCCAGGGTTAACAACCAGGGACCGGTTTCATACCCCCCCGACGCCGACCAGGCCGAATATCCGGCATCGACTGACAAGCCATTGTTGGAACTCAGATAGCGGCCGCCGGCTGACCAGGCGCCATGTTCCCAGCGCAGGCCCAAGGTTCGGGTCTGCAGTCCTTCAAACCCCGCGCGGCCGGTCGCATCCTCGCCATCGCTGAAGCTGGCCGACACATCAAGGATGTGATCGCCGCGGCGAATGGCGTAGTGCACACCCAGTTCCAGGACATCATCAGACACAGGGGACACCAATCCGGCCGGACCATACTCCCTTGCGCAGGCGTCAACACCGCAATGTCGCACCGACGGGGTCCAGGACACCGAGGCACGCAGTGTGCCGACACTGACTTCCTGTCCCAGCGCAATCGAGCGAAAGACCAGCTTGGCATCCTGCGAGGAGCTGTGATTGGCGGTATCGGCGCCGGCAACGCCTCGGGTTGCAACACGGGCGCCATCCGCCCGGGTCAACCGAAAGGCGGTCGGGCCGGAGACGGGGTCCAGGCGGGCCGCGCCATCGCCGCGCCCCAGCCGGATTTCTCCCCAGCCGGTATCATAGAAGACATAGGCCGCAGCCAGCTCGGCCCGAGTGCCGGCCCCCCCGGGGGTACCGTGGGTGCGAAGTCCACTGACCGGACCTTCCAGGCTGGCACAATCACCCAGTCCGGGTGGGCACTGGCCGGCCAGCCCGTCGAACGGGCGTGTACCGCGGTCCCGCTGGATCCGTCCGCCAATCACCAGGCCGTAACGCCGGCCAGACTGGGTGAAGGTCTCTAGGGAAAAATCGCCCTCCAGATCGAACAGCAGCTCGGTGTCGCTGTCGCCCGCGCCCAGCACCGCGCCGGCGTCGAAAGACAATCGCGCTTCCGGCACACCGAAGGCGTCATCATCTGCAAAAGCCTGGCTTGAAAGGAATGCCGGCGGGCCCGCAATGGCTCCGGACAGAGCTGCGATGAATATCGCGCTTGATGTCCGCTTCATAGCTTGCGGTCCCGCCGATCGGCCCCGTCCCCCCGGACGTCGCGCCTTAAAGGAGTTGATGGCGAGGGGCGGGTCAAGCGTCTGATCGTGTCGGTTCACGTCTTCGCGAGGACATGTTGCAGACTTGCCACGGTTAATCAGTCTGCCTTTCGACGCTGGCGTGTCAGTCATCGCGTGCTATACAACCCGTTCAAACAAGAAGCGCATCCGCGCTTCACGGTTTTCCAGCGTGTAACCGCAGTCTGTTTCGAAGGAGTCTCGGCTTATGCCCGACCGTCGGATTCTTGGAGTTCTTCTCTCCGCAGCCATCCTGATCATGCCGGCCTGCGCGTCGAACGATGCGTCCCGCGACTCCGGTTCCGAACAACGGTCGGGGCTGCGTCTGCCGTCGATCCCGAACCCGTTGGCCAGCAATCGCCGCTATACCGAGGTTGAGGGCATTGGCGTCAACAGCTTCCTGTGGCGCGCCAGCCTGGACACGATCTCCTTCATGCCGTTGTCGGAAGTCGACCCGTTCGGCGGTGTCATCATCACCGACTGGTATGCCAATCCGCAGATGCCGACCGAGCGCTTCAAGCTGACGGTCTACATCCTCGACACGCGGCTTCGCGCTGACGCCCTTGCCGTCAGTGTCTTCCGCCAGGTGCGCGACGATCAGGGCAGCTGGGCCGACGCCCAGACCAATCCGCAAACCGCCGTTGAAATCGAAAATGCGATCCTGACCCGGGCTCGCCAGCTGCGGATTTCCCAGCTGGACGACTAGGCCGGGCGCTGTCATCGCAGCGAGACTGGACAATGAGCCGATACAATCCCCGCGAGGCCGAACCCAAATGGCAATCGGCCTGGGCGGAGCGTGATGCATTCAAGGCCGAAGGCCCCCAGGCACAGAACGGCAAGCCGAAATACTATGTGCTTGAGATGTTTCCCTATCCGTCGGGGCGCATCCATGTCGGCCATTCGCGCAATTACACGATGGGTGATGTCGTGGCCCGCTACAAGCGCGCCCGCGGCTTTGATGTCCTGCACCCGATGGGCTGGGATGCGTTCGGCCTGCCGGCCGAGAATGCAGCGCGCGATCGCGGTGTGCATCCCGGGGCCTGGACCTATGACAATATCAAGGTCATGCGCGCCCAGCTGCAGCGCCTGGGCCTGGCGCTGGACTGGAGCCGCGAGATCGCGACCTGCGATCCGGCCTATTACCGTCACCAGCAGGCGATCTTCCTGAAACTGCTGGAACGCGGCCTGGTCTATCGCAAGACCGCCAAGGTCAATTGGGACCCGGTCGACCAGACCGTGCTGGCCAATGAACAGGTCATCGATGGCCGTGGCTGGCGCTCCGGCGCCCTGGTTGTCCAGCGCGAGCTGGATCAGTGGTTCTTCAAGATCACCCAGTATGCCGACGAGCTGATCGACGGCATCGAGACGCTGGATCGCTGGCCCGACAAGGTCCGCACCATGCAGGCCAACTGGATCGGCCGCTCGCGCGGCGCAGAGGTGCGCTGGCCGCTGCTGGATCCGGATCTGGCAGCCCGTTTCGGCAAGACCATCAATGTCTTCACCACCCGTCCGGACACGCTCTTCGGTGCCAGCTTCCTGGCCCTCGCTCCGGATCATCCGATCGTCAAGGCCCTGGCCGAGGACGATCCGGAAATCGATCGCTTCATGCGTGACTGTGCCCGCATGGGAACATCCGAGGAAGAGATCGAGAAAGCGCCCAAGCGCGGTGTTGATCTGGGCATCAAGGTCAGACACCCGCTTGATCCCAATTGGGAAATCCCGGTCTGGACAGCCAATTTCGTGCTTTCGGGCTATGGTACCGGCGCTATTTTCGGCTCGCCGGCCGGCGACCAGCGCGACCTGGATTTCGCCCGCAAGTACGATCTGCCGGTGACCCCGGTGGTGCTGCCACCGAACGTCTCCGCCGAGGATCACGTCATCGAGGACGAGGCCTATACCGGTCCGGGAACAATCTACAATTCGCGCTTCCTGGACGGGCTTTCCACCACCGATGCCATCGAGCGTGTCATCCAGGAGCTGGAAAAGAAGGATCTCGGCAAGGGCGCAACCAGCTATCGCCTGCGTGACTGGCTGGTCTCGCGGCAGCGTTATTGGGGCTGTCCGATCCCGGTTGTCCATTGCGGCGATTGCGGTGTTGTCGGCGTGCCCGAGGACCAGCTGCCGGTGAAACTGCCGGACGATGTCACCTTTGATCATCCCAGCAATCCGCTCGAGCGGCATCCGGCCTGGAAGAACACAGACTGTCCCAAGTGCGGCAAGCCGGCGCGGCGCGAGACCGATACGCTGGACACCTTTGTCTGCTCGTCCTGGTACTTCCTGCGCTTTGCTTCGCCCTGGTCCGAGACCGAGCCCTTCGTGGCGACCGATGCGGAACACTGGCTTCCGGTCGACCAGTATGTCGGCGGCGTCGAGCACGCCATCCTGCACTTGCTCTATGCCCGCTTCTTCACCCGGGCGCTCAATGACAGCGGCCTGATGAACATGGCTTCCGGCGAACCCTTCGCCGGCCTGTTCACCCAGGGCATGGTCACGCACGAGACCTACAAGTCCTCCGAAGGCAAGTGGCTGTTGCCCGACGAGGTCGAGCGCCGCGACGGGCAGACGGTCGAGATCGCCACCGGCAAGCCGGTGAAGATCGGTGCCATCGAGAAAATGTCCAAGTCGAAGAAGAATGTCGTCGATCTGGACGCCTTCATCGAAAGCTATGGGGCCGATGCCGCCCGCTGGTTCGTGCTTTCCGACAGCCCGCCCGAGCGCGATGTGGAATACACCGACAGCGGTGTGGAAGGCGTCTGGCGCTTCATTCAGCGGCTGTGGACGACCGTAACCTCCCTGCCGGAAGGCGCGCCTGGACCGATGACCGTGGCGGCCGACGCGACCGGCGATGCGCTGGATGTGCGCCGGTCAGCCCACAAGGCGCTGCACCAGGTCACCGACGCGATCGAGGGTTTCCGCTTCAACTCTGCCGTCGCCCAGGTTCATGATCTGGTCAATGTGCTGCGCAAATACGAGCCCGCCGATGCCACCGGGATCGCTGCCAAGGCCGAGGCCCTGGGCATTCTGGTCCGGGTCATCGCGCCCTTCATCCCGCACCTGTCAGAAGAGTGCTGGGAGGCCTTGGGCGGTGAAGGCCTCGTTATCGACGCGCCCTGGCCCGAGGCCGATCCGGCCCTGCTGGTCGACGACAGTGTCACCATGCCCATCCAGGTCAATGGCAAGCGCCGCGCCGAGATCACGGTCGCCAAGGGGCTGGCCGAGGACGCGGTAAAAGAGCTCGCCCTGTCGCATGACGGGGTGGTGCGCGCCACAGAAGGGCTTACAGTGCGCAAAGTGATCGTGGTCCCGAACCGGATCGTCAACATCGTCGTGGGATAGTCCTGATGCGTGTGCGCCGTAACTTGCTGATTGGCCTGGTGCTTTCCGCCACCCTGGCGCTGGGCGCCTGCGGCTTCACACCGATGTACGGCGCCGGCGGCGCTGCGACCGGCCTGTCAGACATCCGTGTCGAGACCGGTGAAGAGCGCATCGACTTCCTGCTCCAGGAGGCTCTGCTGGACGCGATGGGGTCCCGTCATGCCGCCGGACCTTACACGCTGCGCACTGAAACCGACCTTTCCAGCATCGGACTGGGTATCGGGGCCGATGCCATTGTACAGCGCTTCCAGATCGCCGTGACGGTCGATTACGATGTGGTTGATGAATCCGGCGCGGCGATCGTCTCCGGTCAGGTAACAGGCCAGGCTTCCTACGACCTGTCTTCCTCGCCCTATGCCTCCCTCGCTTCCGAGCAGGATGCCGAGGAGCGCGCGGCGCGCATGGCCGCTGATCGGCTGACCGCGCATCTTGTTCGCGCCTTCAGCCAGCTGGATGCTTCGTGAAGGTCCAGCCGCGCGATGCAGATGCCCGGGTCTCGAGGCCTGACCCAGCCATCAAGGCGTATCTGATCTACGGCCCCGACCGGGGTCTCGCGCATGAACGCGCCACCACCCTGGTCAAGGCGATCCTGGAAAATCCCGACGACCCGTTCGCGCTCACCCAGCTCACCGAGGAAGACCTGAAGTCCGACCCGGCGGCCCTCGCCGATGCCATGGTCGCGATGTCTCTGACCGGTGGTCAGCGCCTGGTGCGCGTCCGTCTCTCCGGCGAGACCGGCGCCGGCCCGATTGTCGAGCTGATTTCGGCGCTGGAAGACGGCTCTGTGGCGCCGCAAACCGTGCTGGTGGTCGAGTCCGGCGATCTAACGCCGCGAGGGAAGCTTCGCAAAACCTTTGAACCGGCAAAAAACGCTTTATCTATAGCGTGTTATGCCGACAACGCCCAATCACTCGGAACGCTCGCTGAAGACCTACTCAAAGCCGAAAACTTGGAACTTGCCCGCGAAGCGCGTGTTGCCTGGCTGCCGCGGCTCGAAGGCGACCGGGCTCTGGCCCGTGGCGAGATCGAGAAGCTGATTCTCTACAAGGGTCTCTCCGGCCAGCGTGCGCCCGACGACAATCTGGTCACGCTGGAGGATATCGAGGCGATCGCTGCCGACCAGGGCGAGGCCCAGCTCGATGCCGTCATCGAACCAGCGCTGCTGGGAAATCTCGCCGAAGCCGACAAGGCCTATGTCCGCTCGGTCAGTGCCGGCGGCAACCCGGTCGCGATCCTGCGCGGACTGCAGCGTCGGCTTGACCAGATCGGGTCCGTGCAGGCCGCCGGTGGCGGCGATGCCGCCATGGCCCGCTCCGGCGCGCCACGCTACGGACCCGCGGCAGATGCCTTCAAGCGGCAGCTGTCAATCTGGAGCGGCCGCCGCCTCGAGCTGGCCCGAGAGCTGGCCTTCGATGCCGAGCGTCAGGTCAAGCGCTCCGGCAGTCCGGCTGAAAGCCTGGTCAGTGAATTGCTGCTGAGGCTGGCCCGGGGCGCAGCCCAGACGGCCCGTCGCTAACGGCCCGACTGGCCACTCAGGCGCCGGCAGACATCGTCCAGCTGTTCCAGCGTCTTGTACTGGACCCGGATCTCGCCGCCCTTGGCGCTGTGCTTGATGTCCACGCTGAGTCCTAGACGGGCCGTGATATCGGCCTCCAGCGCCCGCGTGTCAGCATCCTTGTCAGCACTGTCGCGTGCGGCTGCGGACTTGGCTTCCGGTGCTTTCCCGCTCTGGACCTCGCGCGCCAGCTTTTCGGCTTCGCGAACAGAAAGCCCTTTTTGGACAATCAGTTCGGCCAGCGCGACCGGGTCCGGAGCCGAAGCAATCGCCCGTGCATGACCGGCCGACAGATCACCCTTGGCAAGATATGTCAGGACACCATCCGGCAGGGCCAGCAGGCGGACCATGTTGGCGACATGGCTGCGGCTCTTGGAGACCGCATGCGCCACATCTTCCTGGGTATGGCCAAAGCGCTCGATCAGCTGTTTGTAGGCCTGGGCCTCTTCCACCGGGTTGAGATCGGCCCGCTGGACGTTCTCGACAATGCCGATTTCCAGCGTTTCGCGGTCCGTCAGCTCGCGCACCAGCGCCGGAACCTCGTGCAAGCGGGCCCGTTGGGCCGCACGCCAACGGCGTTCACCGGCGACGATCTGGTAGGCTTCGCCGCTCTCGCCCATCGGACGCACCAGGATGGGCTGGACAATGCCCTTGTCGGCGATCGATTCGGCCAGCGCATCCAGCTCGCCTTCGGTCATGGTCTTGCGCGGCTGGTCCGGATTGGGGCTGATCAGCTCGATCGGGATCATGCGCACGCCGTCACGGCGCGGCGCCCGGGCCTCGCTCTCGCCCGCGTCCGGGGCCGGCGCGGAATAGCCCTCGGTTTCCGATTCCCCCAGCAGGGCCGACAGGCCCCGGCCCAGGCGGCGGTTCTTTTCAGTGGCACTCATGCAGCTTCACCCTGCTCTTCACGGCGGCGTTTGCGCTCTTGCTGGACGATTTCCTTGGCCAGGCCGATATAGGCCTGAGAACCGGTGCAATTGAGATCATACAGCAGCACCGGCTTGCCCACCGAGGGCGCTTCGGAGACCCGCACATTGCGGGGAATCACGGTCTTGTAGACCTTGTCGCCGAAATGCTCGCGCACATCGGCAGCGACTTCGGCCGACAGATTATTGCGGCCGTCATACATGGTCAGCACCACGCCCTGGATATCCAGGCGCGAATTGAGATGGCCCCGCACCCGGTCGACCGTGCGCAGCAATTGCGACAGGCCTTCCAGGGCAAAAAATTCGCACTGCAGTGGCACCAGGATGGAGTCAGCAGCTGTCAGGGCGTTCACGGTCAGCACATTCAGCGAGGGCGGACAATCGATCAGGACATAATCCAGACCCTTCTCATCGCCGACGAGCGCCTGCAGGCTCTTGTCGATGGCGCGCTTGAGCCGGTAGGAGCGCCGCTGATCATCCGCCAGTTCCAGCTCGACACCGGACAGAAGCTGGTCCGACGGCACGATATTCAGCCCGGGCACCACAGTGGGCACCATGGCCGAAGTCAGCGCATCGCCCTCGATCAGCACATCATAGGCCGTCAGCTTGCGCGCATTGGGTGGGACACCCAGGCCCGTGGAGGCGTTGCCCTGCGGGTCCAGGTCGATGATTGCGACCTTCTGTTTGATGGCCGCCAGGGCGGTTCCGAGATTGATGGCAGTGGTCGTCTTGCCAACGCCGCCCTTCTGATTGGCAATGGCAATGACGCGGGGCGCTCTGCGGCGCTCGATTTCATCGGACACGCTCGACCTCTTTGATGCGCAGGATCACCCCGTCGCTGGTCTGACTGGGTATGACTTCATGGATGAATGTCCAGCTTTTGCGCGCCTCGGTCAATTCATCGCGGTACTGGCGACCCTTGAAGAACAGGCCTTCAGCCCCGTTTTTCAACAGCGGCGCGGCGTATCCCAATAATTTATTCAAGGGGGCAAAGGCGCGCGCCGTCACCAGATCAAATCCTTCCGCCGGATCCAGCGTCTCGACGCGCACCGAGCGCGCCTCCGCATCCAGGTCCAGCGCCGCGATCACCTTTTTCAGGAAAGCGACCTTCTTGCCGACGGAATCGATCATCACCACGCGCGTGGCCTGACCCCGATCACGCAGGCCCAGGGCCAGGGCGATGCCGGGAAAGCCGGCGCCGGCACCCAGATCCGCAATCCGGGTCACACCGGCCGGCACATGCTGGAGCAGCTGGTAGCTGTCCATGGCATGGCGCTCCCAGAAACTGTCCAGCGTGTTGCGGCTCACCAGATTGGTGTGGGCACTGGTTTCGACCAGCAGGGTGCGCCAGCGTTCAAATCCGTCGAGTGTTTCACGTGAAACACCGGTCTGTTCGGCAAACTCGTCCCGCGTCACCTAGCTGGCCTCTTTGCTCTGGCGTTTCACATGCGCCAGAACCGCCGTCAGCGCCCCCGGCGTCACACCTTCAATGCGCGAAGCCTGGCCCAGCGTTTCCGGACGCGCCCGCTCCAGCTTCTCCCGGGCTTCGTTCGACAGCCCGCCCACACGGCGATAGTCCAGATCGCGCGGCAGGCGCACAGCCTCATCCTTGCGGAAGGCGAGAATGTCAGCCTGCTGGCGGTCGATATAGCCGGCGTAAAGCGCATCGATCTCGATCTGCTCGGCGACAGCCGGAGACACACTCTCCAGCTCGGGCCAGATGCGGCATACATCGGACCAGCCGATATCCGGATAGGCCAACAGCTCGGACACGGTCCGTCGCTTGCCGTCGGAATTGACGCTCAATCCATGCGTCTTCGCTTCATTCGGCGTCAGGCTCTTGGACGCCACGGTCTCGCGGACGGTACCCAGCTCGGACATCTTCGCCTGATAGGCTGTTTCACGTGAAACAGAGACCGCCCCCAGCGCCATTGCCTTGGGCGTCAGCCGCTGGTCGGCATTGTCTGCCCGCAGGGTCAGACGATACTCCGCCCGCGAGGTGAACATGCGATAGGGTTCGCTGACGCCCCGCGTAATCAGGTCGTCGATCATCACGCCGATATAAGCGTCCGACCGGCTCAAGACGAAAGCGTCCCGGCCCTGGGCCTGCAGCGCGGCATTGAAGCCCGCCATCACACCCTGTGCGGCCGCTTCCTCATAGCCCGTCGTTCCATTGATCTGGCCGGCCAGCCACAGACCCGGAACGGCCCGAACCTGCAGCGTCGCATCCAGCTCACGCGGATCGACATAATCATACTCGATCGCATAGCCGAACCGCTTGACCTCGACCGCCTCCAGGCCACGGATCGACGTGAGGAAGGCTTGCTGGACCTCGTCAGGCAGCGAGGTCGAGATGCCATTGGGGTAGACCGTGTCATCATCCAGACCTTCCGGCTCCAGGAAGACCTGGTGCTTGGACCGGTCAGCAAAGCGCACGACCTTGTCCTCGATGGACGGACAATAGCGCGGCCCGCGCCCGGCAATCGCTCCGCTATAGACGGCCGAGTATTGCAGATTGTCCGCGATGATCTTGTGCGTCGCTTCGGACGTGTAGGTGATGGCGCAGGCGATCTGCGGCACCGTGATCCGATCGGTCAGGAAGGAGAAGGGAACCGGCTCTGCGTCGGCCTCCTGCTTTTCCAGCGCATCCCAATCGATGGACGACTTGCGTAGGCGCGCCGGCGTTCCGGTCTTGAGACGTCCCATCCGCAGCTTGAGCCCGTAAAGCGTTTCGCCCAGACCGACGGCCGGCTTCTCACCCACACGTCCGGCCGGAATGCGCTCGGCACCACGATGGATCACGCCGCGTAGAAACGTCCCGGTCGTCAGCACGACGCTGGGCGCATGAAACTCCTCGCCCGCCTCATCCACGACACCGACGCAGCGCGATCCGTCCAGGATGAGGTTTTCGACCGCAGCCGCCCGGATCTCAAGATTCTCGGTCCCGCCCAGCTCTGCCTGCATCGCGGTGCGATAAAGCGCTCGATCAGACTGGGTCCGCGGCCCGCGAACCGCCGGTCCCTTGGACCGGTTCAGCAGGCGAAACTGGATACCGGACGCATCAGCGATCCGGCCCATCACGCCATCCAGGGCGTCGACCTCGCGCACCAGATGCCCCTTGCCCAATCCGCCGATAGCCGGATTGCAGGACATCTCGCCAATCGTCTCCACCTTGTGGGTCAGCAAAAGCGTTCTGGCGCCCAGGCGCGCAGCGGCCGCCGCGGCTTCACAGCCTGCGTGACCACCGCCAATGATGATGACATCCCATTGCTTCATGACCGCAGGGCCTCAACTCAATCCGGACAGGGCGAAAAGGTCGGCCTACATAATGCCGACAGGGCGCGGAGTCGAGACCAGCGCCTTGTGTTTCACGTGAAACAGTTTGCCGAAACTGAAGACGGCCTATTTGCCGATACAGAACTGGCTGAACACCCGGTCCAGCACGTCTTCGACATCGACCCGGCCCGTCAGGCTTTCCAGTGCCCGCACCGCCAGCCGGGCATCCTCGCCCGCCAATTCCGGTGCAAGGGCCAGCTGGTCCCGTGCCCGGCGCAAGGCAGCAACCGCCGTCTCCACAGCCCGGCGATGGCGGGCGCGGCTGAGCGCCGGATACTCGCGTGCGCTCAACCGGTCCCGGACAATGCTTTCAATCCGTTCTTCCAGCAGCGCCACACCGTCGCCCGACTTCGCACTCAGCCGATAAGCGCCCGCCGCTTTCTTCTCCGGTGCCAGGTCCAGCTTGTTCAGAACCAGAAGATCGTCATCCTTCAAGCGACCCCGCAGATCCAGCAGGTCTTTTTCCGACCGGGCATCCACAACCCCAATCCGCAAATCCGCATTATCCGCCCGGTCCAGCGCCCGGCGAACACCCTCAGCCTCGATCGCATCCACCGCTTCGCGCAAACCCGCCGTGTCGGAAATGATCACCGGGAAGCCCGCGATGGTCAGGCGCACCTCGACGATATCCCGCGTTGTGCCGGGAATGTCGGTAACAATCGCCGCCTCCCGCCGGGCCAGACGGTTCAGCAGGCTCGACTTTCCGGCATTGGGTGCACCGATCAGCGCAATCGAAAACCCGGTCCGCACCCGCTCGCCACGCCGCCCATCGTCCAGATGGTCCTCCATCGAGGCGATCAGACGGCTCAGAGGCTCGAATGCCACGTGTGACAGCGCGTCCGGCACATCCTCTTCATCAGGAAAATCGATCTCGCCTTCGATCGAGGCCATGGCCGAAATCAGATCCGACCGCCAGCCATCATAGAGCGTCCGCAGCACGCCCGACATCTGCGCCAGCGCCTGCTGGCGCTGCCCCTCGGTTTCCGCCTCGATGAGATCTGCCAGGCCCTCGGCCTCGGTCAGGTCCAGCTTGTCATTCTCGAAGGCCCGCCGGGTAAACTCCCCCGGTTCTGCCGGAACCGCCCCCGCCTCATCCAGCGCCAACAAGGCCGCCTCAATGACGGCGGGACCGCCATGCAGATGCAGCTCGGCGCAGTCTTCACCCGTGAAACTCTTCGGTCCGGGAAACCACAACACCAGCGCCCGGTCGATCAGGGACCCGTCCGAAGCGCGGATCGACCGCAGCGCCGCCTGTCGCGCTACCGGACGCGGCAGACCTGCCAGCGCGTCCAGCATTCCGCCGGCATCCGCGCCGGACAGGCGGACAACCGCCACGCCGGAGCGACCGGGCGGCGTCGACAGGGCATAGATGGTGGTGTTCACAGTGTCAGCGATCCTTGCCCGATCCCGACGGCGTGCCCGCCGCGGTCCGCATCATGTCCATGAACTGGTTTGTCATCTGACCGCCGAACGCCGTCCAGTTCTGCATCAGCACATTGGGATCCATCTGGTCCATGTTCGCCTCGGCGCGCTTGACCATTTCCGCCATCAGCGTCTCGTTCAGCGCCGTGACGTCCGGCAGACCCAGAAAGGCCCGTGCCTCGGCCGGCGTGCAATCTATCTCGATATTGACCTTCATGACCGCCTCGCTTGATGTTACGCCCGAACCCGCACTCAACAGGAGCCCGACATGTCTGGTCAAGCTGTCCGCATCACCGGCCCGGCCGGCGACTTCTCCGCCTATCTGGCCCGACCCGAAAGCGTCGAGGGACCGGGGATTGTCCTCCTGCAGGAGATTTTCGGCGTCAACCAGATCATGCGCGACCGCTGCGACGCGCTCGCGGCCCAGGGCTTTACCGCACTATGCCCGGACCTGTTCTGGCGCATCGAGCCGGGTGTCGACATCACCGATCAGAGCCGGGCGGAGTGGGACAAGGCCTTCTCGCTGATGAAGGCCTTCAATCCCGATACCGGCGTCGAGGATATCGCCGCCTCCATCAGCTGGCTGCGCAACCAGGACGGAACCGGCGGCAAGGTCGGCGCCATGGGTTACTGCCTCGGCGGCCTGCTTGCCTATCTCACCGCAGCACGCACCGACAGCGATGCCACGATCGGATACTATGGCGTCTCCATCCAGGACCGCCTCAACGAGGCTACCGCAATCAAGCGACCGCTGATGCTGCATATTTCCGGCAAGGACCAATTCGTTCCGCCAGACGCCCAGGCGGCGATCCATCAGGGCCTCGACTCACACCCTCTGGTGACCCTGCACGACTATCCCGAAGACGATCACGCCTACGCGCGGCCTGGCGGCGCCCACTACAACGCCGCCAGTGCCGATCTCGCCAACCAGCGCACGCTCGACTTCCTGAACCGGCATCTAGGCTGAGGCCGGTTCAACCTCGCTGGCAACCTTCCAGCTCTCTCGCTGCGTCTGCGCCTTGAAATAAGCGTTCACATTCTCTGGTGCACCGGAGAATTGTCGAGATATTTTAAGCAGATAGAGCATGTAGCAGACCGAGATGTCTGCCGCCGTGAACCGATCGCCAGCCAGGAACTCGCGCGATCCGACGCCGTGTTCTCCGATATATTCCAACAGCTTGTCCGTCTCGGACCGGGCCCAGGCCGCCAGTTTCGGGTCCCGCGCTTTTTCCGGCAGCAACACCGTATGCGCCATCAGCATGTTCACCGGCATCAGCATGCCGGCCTCGCCAAACTGCAACCATTGCAGATAGCGGCCATACTCCGCCTCGTCCGGAGACAACGCCAGCGGCGTCGGCCCGTAACGGCCCATCAGATACTCCATGATGGCGATCGACTCGATCATCACCATCCCGCCATCGTCCAGGGCGGGCACCTTGCGCAACGGATTGATCTTCGCATACGCCTCGTCCCCGGCCGGACGCTTGTCGAACGCCACGCGCTCGAGCGTGTAGTCCAGACCCATTTCCTCCAGCAACCAGCGCACACGGATCGAACGGGTTCGCGGTGCGTGATACAATTTGATCGTCATGCTTGCGTCCTCCTTCGGATCGCGTTTCCTGCGACCCCGCGTGCATTAGGCCCCGCTTTGGCATCGCCTTTCCAGCGGTCCGGACCGTATCGGCCTCATGCAAGACTGTCATGTGACTTCCATGCGTGCGTAGTATGACCCGATTTCAACCTGATCCGGGCCTCGAACATGCGCCGTCTCGCACTTACCTCACTCGCTTTTTTCACCGCCTGTTCGCCGGCATTACAGTCGGACACCGCACCGGCTACGGCCCTGGACTGTTTTCGCGAGCAGGGATTTTCCATGCTGGCGGCACACCGGGCGGGACCGGCGCCGGGATATCCGGAGAATGCGCTGTCCAGCTTGCAGCGCCTGGGCGATCTCGGCGTGCTCTATGCCGAGGTCGATGTCCGCCGCAGTGCCGATGGCGTGCTCTTCCTGCTGCACGACGACACGCTGGATCGCACCACGACCGGCAGCGGACCGGCAGAAACACGGGACTGGGCCGAGCTGGCTGCTCTCAACCTGATCGACAATTCCGGCCAGACCCGAGACGAGCGCATTCCCTCGCTTGAGGCGGCCGGTCGTGTCGCACAAGCTTCCGGCGTCATTCTGAACCTGGATCTGAAATCCGTGTCACCGGCCGATATCGTGGACTTCATCCACGCCCACGACCTGCGCGATCATGTCTCCATCATCGCCTACACAGTCGATCAGGCCGCCGCGCTTCATGCCCTGGATTCCGGCCTTCTCCTGTCCGCCCCGGACGAACCGGACGCGCTCGCCGCCGCAGGGGTCAATCTGGATGCGACCTATCTCTGGCTGGGCACCGGACCCGTGGATAGCGAGGCCGATATCCGGTTCGCCGCCCGCGGACTGGAAACCTCCGCCGGCCTCTTCCGTTTCGAACCCGCCGGTCCCGACCTCTACACCCATGCCCGCAATGCCGGCGTGGAAATCCTCTCAATCGACCATGTGGACGATGCCGTCGCCGCCCTCGGCGGAGCGGAAACCCTGCGCCAACAGATCGAAACCTGCTCCGCCCCCTAGCATCCGGGTCGGCGGCATCCCATCTTCATCCGTAGATTCAAGGAGATGCCCATGACCCAAGCGATCCGTATCAGCCACACCGGTGGCCCCGAGGTGATGACGCTTCGATCGGTCGGTCTGCCGGACCCGGGACCCGGAGAAGTCCGCATCCGCCACACCGCGATCGGCGTGAATTTCATCGACACCTATCACCGTTCCGGCCTCTATCCTGTCCCCCTGCCCAGCGGCATCGGTCTGGAAGCTGCTGGAATCATTGAAACTGTTGGCGAAGGTGTCACCCATCTTCGCGCCGGAGACCGGGTCGCCTACGGCAATGGCCCACTGGGCGCCTACGCCGAAGCCGTCAACGCCCCAGCCCATCGCGTCACCCGAATTCCCGACACAGTGTCCGATGAACAGGCCGCCGCTCTGATGCTCAAGGGCATGACCGTTCGCTATCTCTTCAAGGACACCTATCCCCTCAAATCCGGCGACACGGTCCTCTTTCATGCCGCTGCCGGGGGCGTCGGCCAGATCGCCTGCCAATGGGCCCGCGACCTCGGCGTCACACTGATTGCCACAGCCGGATCCGACGAAAAATGCGCGATTGCCCAGGAGCTTGGGGCGGCACACGTGATCAATTACAGCACCGAGGATGTCGTCGCCCGCGTCCGCGACATCACCTCCGGTGCCGGCGTCAAAGTCGTCTATGACGGTGTCGGCAAGGCCACCTTCGCCATGTCCCTGGATTGCCTGGCACCCCGCGGCCTGATGGTCTCCTTCGGCAATGCTTCCGGCCCGGTCACAGGTGTTGATCTGGGACTTCTCACCCAGAAGGGCTCGATCTACATCACCCGCCCCTCGCTGATGCACTATGTCGCCAGCAACGAAGACCTTGTGGCCAATACTGCCGACGTCTTCGATGCCCTCGCCCGCGGCGCCATCTCCACCTCGATCAACCAGCGCTACGCCCTGAACGACGCTGTGAAGGCGCACGAGGATCTGGAAGCCCGCCTCACCACCGGTGCGTCCATCCTCATTCCCTGATCTGAGACAAAGAAAAACCCCCGGAACCAACAGGTTACCGGGGGCTTTCCGTCATTCTGCAAACCGATGAACTAGGTGTTCATCGAGTCGAAGAACTCGTCATTGGTCTTGGTCTGGCGCAACTTGTCGAGCAGGAACTCGATCGCATCCTGGGCGCCCATCGGATTGAGGATGCGGCGCAGCACATACATTTTCTGCAGCTGGCTGCGGTCCACCAGAAGCTCTTCCTTCCGCGTGCCCGACTTGAGAATGTCGATGGCCGGGAAGACGCGCTTGTCGGCCACCTTGCGGTCGAGCACGATTTCCGAGTTACCGGTGCCCTTGAACTCCTCGAAGATCACCTCGTCCATGCGCGAGCCGGTATCGATCAGTGCCGTCGCGATGATGGACAGTGAGCCACCATTCTCGATGTTCCGCGCAGCACCGAAGAAACGCTTCGGCCGCTGCAGTGCATTGGCGTCCACACCACCGGTCAGAACCTTGCCCGAAGACGGCACAACCGTGTTGTAGGCCCGGCCCAGACGCGTGATGGAGTCCAGCAGGATCACGACATCGCGGCCATGCTCGACCAGACGCTTGGCCTTTTCGATGACCATTTCAGAGACCTGGACGTGCCGCGTGGCCGGTTCGTCAAAGGTCGAGGCAATGACCTCGCCCTTCACGGTGCGCTGCATGTCGGTCACTTCTTCCGGACGCTCGTCGATCAGCAGCACCATCAGATAGCAATCCGGGTGATTGCTTTCGATGGAATGCGCGATGTTCTGCAAGAGGACCGTCTTACCGGTGCGCGGCGGCGCCACGATCAGACCACGCTGGCCCTTGCCCAGCGGTGCCACAATGTCGATCACGCGGCCCGAACGATCCTTCACCGTCGGGTCCTGGGACTCGATGACGAACCGGCTGTCCGGATAAAGCGGCGTGAGATTGTCGAAATGAACCTTGTGGCGGGCTGATTCCGGATCCTGGAAATTGATCGAGGACACTTTCAGCAGGGCGAAATAACGTTCACCATCCCGCGGGCTGCGAATTTCGCCTTCCACCGTATCACCGGTCCGCAGACCGAATTTCCGGATCTGCGTCGGCGAAACATAAATGTCATCCGGACCGGCAAGGTAGTTGGATTCCGGCGAACGCAGGAAACCGAAACCGTCCTGCAGGACTTCCATCACCCCGCCGCCATGGATCTCCACACCGCGTTCGGCCAAGGCCTTGAGGATGGCGAACATCATGCCCTGTTTACGCAGGGCCGAGGCGTTCTCGATCTCCAGGGCCTCGGCAAACTGGAGAAGCTCGGTCGGCTTCTTCTCCTTGAGGTCCTGCAGCGTCATCCGCTCAATGCCGTCGAGCAGGGGGTGCGAAGCGGTTTCTTCAGTCATGATTTTCTATCGGTTGGGCATGAAGAGCGAGACTCCCGGGACCGGGAACAGCGTCGATCAAGCAAGACGGGTGCCGTTTGGCCGGTCAGACCCGCAAATTGTGGAATGGGCAGGCGCGTCGTCGGACTCTTGTCCTTCGTCACGCAAAGAAAGGATCCTGGAAAGGAGTTGCCCGAAGCCTTGCCATGCCCGACCGGTGGCGTCAAGCACCACCGCCGCCCGCCTGTCTATTTCAGCACAACAACAACGATCGGAACGATGATGATGGCCAGCACGAAGGGGATTTCATTCAACAGGCGATAGCGCTTGTCGCTCCAGTCATTCGTGCCGGCTTCAAAGCGCTTCTGCCGCGCCAGATAGATGTGGTGAATGCCGGTCACCCCGATCACGGCCGCAAACTTGACCAGCCAGGCCCAGTCCAGAAAGACGCTCCAGCCGCCGGCCCGTTCCGCATTGGACCAGATCAACAACACGCCGAACACCCAGGCCGCGATCATGGCCGGGTTCATGATGCCCTTCAGCAGCCGCCGTTCCTGGATTTTCAGGGTTTCGTCCAGCTCGCCGCCGGGCACGGCACCGCAGTGATAGACAAACAGCCGCGGCAGATACAACAGTCCCGCCAACCAGGCGATGATTGCCAGAATGTGCAGGGCCTTGAGCCAATCATACGCCGCCAGGATCATCTGCCTGCCATTTCCCTTTCAGCGCACGGGCACGCCCCCCATGCTCGCGGACAGATCCGCTGGCCACCGTCCGGCGCCAGTCCAGGCTCCCGCTTGAGGGCAGAGTCGACCAGATTGGCGAGACTTTCAATGAAGACCTCGTCATCACCCAGGGCCGGAACCCGGACATAGGTTTTCAGGCCCACCTCATCGGCGACTTCCGCATATTCCTCATCCAGCTCGACCAGGGTCTCGATGTGTTCAGACACAAAGGCGATCGGGCAGACCATCACGCCCGCCTTGCCATCATGTGCAGCCTGCCGAATGGCTTCATCCGTCGCGGGACCGATCCATTCCAGCGGACCGACGCGGCTCTGATAACAGATCTGCCAATCCGGAAACTCCGGCAATTGTGGCATCAGCTCGGCAACCGTCTTTTCGACCTGCCACTGATAGGGATCGCCGCCATCGATCACCTTCTTGGGCAGACCATGCGCCGAAAACAGCAATCGCACCTGCTCCGGCCGCCCGGCCTGTTCCCAGGCCTTCCGGATCAAGGCCGCATGAGCGTCCAGAAAGGCAGGTTCGGTGGGATAGCAACACACAGCCCGGGTCTCCGGACCACCGGCATCCCGCCAGCGTTTCAGTGAGCTTGCGGTCGTGGTTGTCGAAAATTGCGGATAGAGCGGCAACAGCACGCATTCATCAGGTGCCCAGGCGCGAACCTCCGCCGCCACATCCTCGGTCAACGGATTCCAGTAGCGCATGGCCGGCCAGATCCTGATGTCCCAATCCGGCAGCCGGGCCCGCAGCTGGGTTTTAAGCGCAGCCGCCTGCTTCTGCGTCTCGTGCAGGAGCGGCGAGCCGCCGCCCATCTTGGCGTAATTGGCCTTTGCTTCCTTCGCCCGTGTGGTCGAGATCAGCCAGGCCAGACCTTCACGCACCAGACCCGGAGCCTGGATGATGGCCGGATCGCGGAACAGGTTCCGCAGAAAGGGTTTCACATCATCCTGGTCGTCCGGACCGCCCAGATTGAACAAAACAACAGCAAGTTTTCGGCGAGCGTCCACGTCTCACTCCGTCAGCCGGCCCGGCTCCGGATTCGATTGAGCAACTGGTGCACATGATCAACCGGAACATCGGGCGTAATACCGTGACCCAAGTTGAAAACATGGGGCCGACCTGCCCATGCGTCCAGCAATCGATCTGTTTCCTGGTCGAGCGCCTGTCCGCCGGCCCGCAAGGCTGCCGGATCCAGATGCCCCTGAACCGGCATGCCCTCAGGCAGGATGGATTGTGCCCAGACGGGATCCATCCCGGTATCCAGGGCAATCGCGGTTATCCCCGTTTCCCGGGCATACCGGCCATAGAAGGCGCCAGCGCCACGCGGGAAGCCGATGATCGGAACCGTCACACCCGCTGCTCGCACGGCATCAACAATGCGCTTGGTCGGCCGGATCACCACCCGCTCGAACAGCGGCTCGGGAAGACCCTCGGCCCAGCTGTCGAAAATCTTCAGCACCTCGGCGCCGCAATGGGCCTGCATGACCAGGTATTCCGCCGTCGCATCGGCAATCCGGTCCATCATGCCATCAAAGGCTTCAGGGTGCTGCCAGGCCGCAACCCGCGCTGAAAACCGGTCCTTGGACCCGCCGCCCTCGATCATGTAGGTCGCCACGGTCCAGGGTGCTCCGGCAAAGCCGATCAGCGTCGTCTCGTCCGGCAATTCAGGTGCGACCCGCCTGAGGGTTTCACCCACCGGTCCGAGCACCTCTGCCACGCGGCCCTGTTCCAGACTCTCGAACTGGGTCGGATCAAACGGATCCAGTCTCGGTCCCTCGCCCGGCTCGAACCAGACCCGACGGCCCAGGGCGATCGGGATCAGCAGGATGTCGGCAAACAGGATCGCAGCATCAAACCCGAAACGCCGGATCGGCTGCAGAGTCACTTCTGCTGCCAGATCGGGAGAGAAACAGAATTTGATGAAGTCACCCGCCTGCGCCCTGACTTCCTGGTACTCGGCCAGATAACGGCCCGCTTGCCGCATCAGCCAGACGGGGGGCGTTGAAAGGGACTGACCCTTGAGCACCGCGAGCAGCGGCTTTTCCGAAAGCTTTGTCATGCCGTCTGATTAGGCACCGCCGCTGAAAGGATCAATGCGTCCTTTTCACCCCGCCCCTCTTATCCCTTCAAAACAATATAATTGAATTGTTGTGTTTGTTGGGGGCGTGGATGGTGTGGAAGCCGCCGGTCATACCGTAATCGACATGTTCAATTTACCTGAAAAGGCTTCAACACCCGGATATCAACAGACCTGGGAAAAATCTCCAGACTAAATAAAAAACAACAGCTTGCTACAGATACCGAATGTGAGGAATTGGCTGAAAAAGCGGTTTCTGCCGTGAACTGCGAAAATGCCTCCACAGGCTTGCCAACAGCTCCGAAGCGTGTGGAAACTTCTGTTGGTTGGCGCGAGTAAGACCGGGCACTACCCACAGGCCGGATTTCCTGCTTCTGACTTGCCCCGGGTTTTCCCCGTTTGTTAACAAATCGTAAACGCCTATCCGCCACGGGAGCCGACATGTCCGCGCCGCAGAACCACGCCTTCGAGACCTGTTTCCATATCCACATGGTCTCCGACTCCACGGGCGAGACCTTGATGGAGGTGATGCGCGCGTCAGTCGCCCAGTTCGAGGGCACGGCGCCCCTGGAACATCTTTATGCCCTGGTGCGCTCATCCCGGCAGATGGATCGCGTGTTCGATGAGGTCGCGGCCTATCCCGGCGTCGTCATGTATACGATCGTCAATCTCGACCTGCGCCGCGAGCTTGAAACCAAGTGTGTCGAGCTGGGAATTCCGGCAATTGCCGTGCTTGATCCCATGCTGGCCACGCTGAGTGCCTATCTGGGGCGCCCTGCAGCAAGCCGCGCCGGCGCCCAGCGTTCCCTGGATGCCGAGTACTACCGCCGGATCGATGCCCTGAACTTCGCTATGGCCCATGATGATGGCCAGGGTGAGGATTATGAGGCGGCCGACATCGTGCTGCTGGGTGTGAGCCGGACCTCGAAGACCCCGACTTCCATCTATCTGGCGCATCGCGGTTTTCGGGCTGCCAATATTCCCCTGGTCAAGGGCGTGCCCCTGCCGGATGCGATCTACAAGCTTCGCAATCCCCTGGTTGTCGGCCTGACGGCCTCGCCCGAGCGGATTGTCCAGATCCGTCGCAACCGGCTCTTGAGTCTCAACGAGGATCGCGACACAGACTATATCGATGACTTCGCCGTCCGCGACGAAATCCTCCACGCCAAGCGGTTGTTTGCGAAATACAAATGGGCGACGATCGATGTGACACGCCGGTCCATTGAGGAAACGGCCGCAAAGATCATCAATCTTCTCAATGAAAAGCGGAGCAAGGGCTGATGCGCGATTTCGTCCTGGCCTCTGGCAGCGCCATTCGCCGTCAGGTCCTTGAGTCCGCCGGCGTTACTTTCACGGTTATCAAGCCTGATGTGGATGAGGCCGTGATCAAGGCCGAGCGCTGCGATCTCAGCCCCGTCGACATGGCGCTGGTTCTTGGAGAGGCCAAGGCGGAAGCCGTGTCCCGGAAACATCCTGGCAAACTCGTCCTGGGTGCGGACCAGACCATGGAGCTCGATGGCGCCCTTCTGGACAAGCTGCCGCGCGCCGATCTGGCTCGCGAACGCCTGATGACGATGCGTGGGCGCCAGCACTATCTGCACTCCGGCCTCGCGCTTTATTGCGATGGCGCACCGGTCTGGACCCACTCCCAGACATCCACCCTGCACGTGCGAGATTTTTCCGACGCGTTTCTCGACACCTATCTCGAACGGGCCGGATTTGCCCTCACCGCCAGTGTCGGGGCTTATGCCTATGAAGGGCTGGGCGCTCAGCTTTTTGAACGGGTGGAAGGTGATTATTACGCCATTCTCGGCCTGCCCTTGATCCCGCTCCTGCAGGCCCTGCGTCAGCACGGAGCCCTGGTTTCATGACGGTTCCGACCGGCGCCAGCCGCTTTGCCGGCGTTGTCGGTGATCCGATTGCACACTCATTGTCTCCGCACCTGATGAGTTTGTGGATCGAGGCCCTGCACCTGGACGCGCAATACGCCCCATTCCGTGTCAGACCGGTTGGTTTTGAAGCCTTCGCGCGGGGGCTGTCGCAATCCCAGGCGGCAGGTCTCAATGTGACCCTGCCGCACAAGGAAACGGCCTTGGCCATTGCTGACACCCGGACCCGCGCCGCGGCTGCGATCGGTGCGGCCAACCTCCTGACATTCATCGATGGCAAAATCCACGCGGACAACACCGATGCCACGGGCTTTCTGGCCGCCCTCAAACCTGCCCGGATACCGTATAAACAATCGACTGCGCTGATCCTGGGCGCCGGTGGCGCTGCCCGCGCGCTGGTCTATGCGCTCCTGACATCCGGAATCTCCCGCCTCATCCTGACAAATCGCAGCCGCGAGCGGGCCGAACACCTCCGCTCGGAACTGGCGCCCATGGCCGCCGTGATTGACTGGGACCAGCGTGACAGCGTGCTGGAGTCCGCTGATCTCATCGTCAATGCCACCTCGCTCGGCCTCAATGGCAGCAGCCAGTTGACGCTGGACTGGTCCCGGGCCCGGTCCGGAGCGATGGCTTTCGACAGCATCTACACGCCGCTCGACACGGCCTTCATGACAGGCGCGCGCGCCGCGGGTCTCAGTACCGTGGATGGTCTGGACATGCTCATCGGCCAGGCCCGGCCCAGTTTTGAAGCCTTCTACAATGTCCCGGCGCCGGCAGACCTCGATGTCCGAACACCCTTGTTGGCCGCTCTGGGCGCAAGATCATGAAGATCATCGGGCTCACCGGCTCCATCGGCATGGGGAAGTCCGCCACGGCGAGCCTGTTCCGGGAGTCCGGAATACCCGTGTTTGACAGCGATGCCTGTGTCCACGCGCTCTATGCCCCTGGAGGAGCTGCGGTAAAGCCCGTGGGTGAGGCCTTTCCGGGCAGTGCTGTCGACGGCGCCATCGACCGCGCACGCCTGTCGCAGATGCTGCGGGATGATCCGACGGGTTTCGAGCGGCTCGAGGCCATCGTGCATCCGCTGGTCAGCCAGGCCCGGGAGGTTTTTCTGGCAGAGGCCCGAGCCGAGGATGCCGCTCTGGCGGTCCTGGACATCCCGCTCCTGTTCGAAACAGGCGGTGACGCGCTTGTCGACACGATCGTCGTCGTCCACGCGCCCGACGCTGTCCGGCGCGCCCGCGTCTTGCAGCGTCCGGGCATGACGGCGGAGAAGCTGGACGCCATAATCGCCCGTCAAACGGCTGATTCGATCAAGCTCGAAAAGGCTGATTTTGTCGTCGAAACCTCGGGCGGGATCGACGATGCGCGCCGCCAGGTCGACGACATCATCCAGGCACTGGCGACATCCAGCTAGACCGGCACGGGCCGCCGGTCGGGCAGGCAGGGGCGAATATGCGGGAAATTGTCTTCGACACTGAAACCACCGGTCTGGACCCCAATACGGGCGACCGGATCACCGAGATTGGCTGTGTCGAGGTGATCGACTGCATCCCCACCGGCAAGACTTTCCATGCCTACGTCAATCCCCAGCGCGACGTGCCCAAGGAAGTGGTCGAGATCACCGGTCTGACGACCGAATTCCTGGCCGACAAGCCCTTGTTCGAGGAGATCGCCCAAGATTTCGTCGATTTTGTCGGTGATGCCATCCTGGTCGCCCACAACGCGCCCTTCGATCGCGGCTTCATCAACATGGAGCTCAAGCGCCTGGGGCGGGACATCTATCCCGATGACCGGTTCAAGGACACCGCGCGTATCGCCCGGGCCAAGTTTCCCGGCTCCTATGTTTCGCTGGATGCCCTGTGCAAGCGCTTCGATATTTCGCTGGAAACGCGCGATGTGCACGGCGCCCTGATCGATGCGCGTCTTCTGGCCGAGGTTTATCTGGAACTGACCGGCGGGCGCACGCGCGCGCTCGACCTGTCCGGCCGCGAGGGCGAGGATGCCGGCGGCAAGGTCCAGTTCCCGGCCCGACCGTCGCGTCCGCGTCCGCTCAACCGGCGCCAGACAGACGAAGAGCGCGCCGCCCATGCCGCCTTTATCGACGAGATGGGCGAGAACGCGCTCTGGAAACAGCTGAAACTCAGCTGACCGTCAATCAGTTGGCAGCGGCCGGATCGGCATTGCCATTCGGCTCGGCGCCACCCGTGGCGGCTGCGCGCTGGGCCAGCTGCTGACGGTAAAGACCGGCGAAATCGACCGGGTCCAGCATCAGCGGCGGGAAATTGCCGTCGCGGGTCGTGTCCGACAGGACGCGGCGGGCGAACGGGAAGATCAGGCGCGGGCACTCGATCAGCAGGAAAGGTTCGCGATCCTGTTCGGCGATCCCGGCCAGTTGGAACAGACCGGCATAGGTCAGCTCGGCGATGAAGACCACGTCCTGGCCTTCCTGGTCGCGCGAGGCACGGGCCGTGATCGAAAGCGCGACTTCGTAATTGTCTTCGCCCAGGCCGCGCGCCTTGACGTCGATCGACAGCTCGATGCCCGGCGCCGGCTGGCCCGGACGCAGCGTGTCCGGCGCGCCCGGATTTTCAAAGGACAGA
The DNA here is from genome assembly GCA_965242785.1 of uncultured Maricaulis sp. Taxonomy (GTDB): domain Bacteria; phylum Pseudomonadota; class Alphaproteobacteria; order Caulobacterales; family Maricaulaceae; genus Maricaulis. Next base: position 573,327 of record CBDETA010000004.1, on the reverse strand, counting down.
TCCTTCACATACTGGGCGAGCACGCGCAGTTGCGGGCCTTGCGGGTTCGGGTTGGCGGCGGGCGTGGACGGTGCGTCGGTCATATGGGTCCCCGGATGGGTCAGGTAAAACGAATGCGGCCCCTAGGGGCACTGCAAGGAAACAAGCCGGGCCCGTTAGCATGCACGCCACGCCGCGGCAAGGCAGCAGGACCACAGCTGCATGGCTGACGCCGACGCGAATTGAGCCTATATCTAGTTCAATTGACTTACCGGCAAACAGGCGACGGTTTGATGTTCGAACTCCTTTCGACCCTGCTATTCGGCGCAATCGCAGTCTTCTTCGCGATCCGGCTCTATTCCGTCCTGGGTCGCCGGGAGGGCCATATGGAGGCCCCGGCGCCGCGCGAACTCGATCCGGCCAAGCGCGCCGGCGATGCCGCCGCCAGCCATCTGCGCCCGGCTTTTGAAGGCCCGGCGGCGGCCGGTCTGGAAGCCATTGCCCAGCATGACAGCAGTTTCGACCCGGAACGCTTCACCGATGGCGCCCGAAAGGCCTATGAGATGATCGTGGAGTCCTTCGCCAAGGGTGACCGCGCAGCGCTCAAGCCGCTGCTCGGCCCCAAGGTCTTTGACCGCTATGACGCCGCGATCGCCCAGCGCGAAACGCGCGGTGAAACCGTGAAGACGGAAGTCGAGCGCATCCGCAAGGCCGAGATCACCGAAGCCTCGCACGAAAACAATGTCGCGATGATCAAGGTTCATTTCGACAGCGAGATCGCGACCGAAACCCGCGATGCCGACGGCAAGGTGATCAGCGGCGACTTTTCCCGTCTGGCGACCGTGCACGAGGACTGGGTCTTCGAGCGCCGCACCGACAGTCGCAATCCCAACTGGGTCCTGGTCCGTGTTGCCACGGCTTGAGACCGGGCTCGTCCTTGCCTGCCTGATCGGTCTGGCCGGATGCCAGCCGGATGTTCCGGACACGCCGGAGCCGGTTGAAGACCCGGTCATCCTGCCCACCACGCTCGATTTCCTGCCCACCAGCTGGGATGAAATGTCCGGCTGGGCTGGTGCGGATCTGTCGCCGGGCCTGTCGGCCTTCCTGCGCAGCTGTGACCGCTTGGACCGGCGCGCCCCATCCGATGTCCTGAGTGCCCAGGCCAGCTGGGCCGGCCGGGTCAGCGATTGGCAGGAAGTCTGTCAGCAGGCGAGGCGCGCTGCCACCGGGGAGATATCGGCCCAAGCCGCGTTCGAGACAGCGCTGACGCCTGTGATTGCCCGGGCCGTCGATCCCGACAGTGGCACGACCGAGATGACCGGCCGCCTCACCGGGTATTACGAGCCCTATGTCGAGGTCCGTGAGAGCCGGCAGGGCACATTCACCCAGCCGCTGCGGCGCCGACCGGATGATCTGGTCACCGTGGATCTGGGCCTGTTTGACGAAGCTCTGGCCGGCCGGCGCCTTGTCGGCGAAGTGCGGGATGGCCAGCTGGTGCATTACAAGGACCGCGCCGCCATCGAGGCGGAAGATGCCGGCGAGATCTTCGCCTGGGGCGAACCGATCGAGGTTTTCTTCCTGCAGATCCAGGGGTCCGGCCGGCTGGTCTATCCCGATGGTCGTCAGGAACGCGCCGCCTTTGCCGCCCATAATGGTCTGCCCTACCGCTCCATCGGCCGCGAGCTGATCGGGCGGGGCGAGCTGGAAGCCCATGCAGCCTCCAAGGCCGGGATCGAGGCCTGGCTGATGCTGAACGGGCCGGAGGCCACGGCCGAACTGTTCTCGGTCAATCCGCGCTATGTCTTCTTCCAGACCCAGCCGCTGACCGATCCCGATCTTGGACCCAGCGGGTCAACCGGTATTGCCCTGACGCCGATGGCCTCGATCGCGGTGGACCCGGCGCACCAGGCCTATGGGGTGCCGGTCTGGCTGAGCACGGACCTGCCTGAAATCGGACCCTGGTCGGGCCTGGTCGTGACCCAGGATACCGGCGGGGCCATTCGCGGTCCGCTCCGGGGTGACTTCTTCTGGGGCTGGGGTGAGACCGCCGAACGTCGCGCCGGCACCACCCGCACCGATGCCGAATGGGTGTTGCTGCTGCCGCACACCGTGGTGGCGCGTCTCTTCGCCGAACAATCCCCGGTGTGACCCGGTGGCCCGCAAGCGTACTCTGCGGCCCGAGGAGCGAGCGCTCTGGAAGAAGGTCGCCCGATCAGCCACGCCGTTAAGCGAGGCCAAGGCCCGCGCGCTCGAAGATCCTGAACCGCCCGCGCCTTCCGCTCCTGTAGGCACCGCACCGGAAAAACCCGCGCGCCGCAAGCACAGCCTCGTCCACAAGCCGCAGGCGCCCGCCATCCACCACCCCCCCGTGCCGCATGATCGCAGTACCGAGAAACGGGTGCGCCGCGGCCGGCTGGAGATTGATGCGCGGATCGATCTGCACGGTCTGACCCAGGATGCGGCGCTGTCCTCGCTGCGCCATTTTCTGGGCATGGCGCATGCGTCCGGATACCGGACCGTGCTGGTCATTACCGGCAAGGGGTTCAAGGCCCGGGAACGCGAAGCCGAGCCCTGGGACTATCCGGAAGAGCCTGGCGTCCTGAGGCGCAAACTCCCGGAATGGCTCGGTCTTCCCGAGTTTCGTCAGTATGTGTCAGGACTGGCGCCCGCCCATGCCCGACACGGCGGCAGCGGGGCTTTCTACGTTACGCTGAGAGTGCGTCCGGCGACGTCCTGAATCCGTCAGAGAATGAATTTCGACAGATCCGCATTCCTGGCCAGTTCGCCGACATGGGCGGCGACATAGTCGGCGTCGATCGTGATCACCTCGCCGGTCCGGTCGGATGCGGTGTAGGACACCTCCTCCACCAGCTTCTCCATCACCGTCTGCAGCCGCCGGGCCCCGATATTCTCGACCGTCGCATTGACGTCCGCCGCCAGTTTGGCAATCGCCTTGATGGCGTCCTCGGTGAAGGAGAGCTCCACGCCCTCGGTCGCCATCAGGGCCGTGTACTGCTTGATCAGATTGGCTTCCGGCTCGGAGAGGATGCGGATGAAATCGGCCTCGGTCAGGGCTGACAGCTCGACCCGGATCGGCAGGCGGCCCTGCAGTTCGGGCAGCATGTCGGAGGGTTTGGCGACGTGGAAAGCGCCGGACGCGATGAAGAGGATATGGTCGGTCTTCACCGCCCCGTGCTTGGTCGCCACCGTGGTGCCCTCAATCAGTGGCAGCAGGTCGCGTTGCACGCCCTCGCGGGATACATCGCCGCCGCGCGCATCGGATCGCGCCGCGATCTTGTCGATCTCGTCGAGAAAGACGATGCCGTCATTTTCGGCCAGGCGGATCGCCTCGGCCGTGATCTGGGAATCGTCCAGCAGATTGTCGGCCTCTTCCTCGATCAGGGGCGCATAGGCGTCGCGCACCTTCATGCGCACGGATTTGGACTTCTTCGGAAAGCCCTTGCCGAAGATATCACCCAGATTGATCACCCCGGCCCCGCCGGACGGCATGCCGGGAATGTCCAGCATCTGCATCGGCGAGGATGTTTCGGAGACCTGGATCTCCACATCCTTGTCGTCCAGCTCACCGGCGCGCAGGCGCTTGCGGAAACTGTCCTTGGTCGCCTCGCTGGCACCGGGGCCGACCAAAGCCTCCAGCACGCGGTTCTCGGCGGCCGTGTGGGCCTTGGCCTTCACTTCCTCGCGCTTCTTCTCGCGCACCAGATTGATGGCGATCTCCACCAGGTCGCGGGCGATCTGGTCGACATCGCGGCCGACATAGCCCACTTCGGTGAATTTGGTCGCTTCCACCTTTATGAAGGGCGCCCCGGCCAGTTTCGCCAGGCGGCGGGAAATCTCGGTCTTGCCGACCCCGGTCGGGCCGATCATCAGGATGTTCTTCGGCGTCACTTCCTCGGCCAGGGCGTCGTCCAGCTGGCGGCGGCGCCAGCGATTGCGCAGGGCAATGGCCACGGCCTTCTTGGCGTCGGCCTGGCCGACGATGTGACGGTCGAGTTCGGAGACAATTTCGCGGGGGGTAAAATCAGTCATGAAGAGGCATATCGCTAACGGGTCCAACTGATGTAATCAGGGGATGGACCTGAAACCAGCCCTGAAAGGCATGAAAGCGCATGTCCCGACCCCGATTCCATCTCGCTTTTCCGGTCGATGACCTTGCCGCGGCGCGTGAATTCTATGGCACGCTGATGGGTTGTCCCGAGGGCCGATCCAGTGAAGCCTGGGTCGATTTCGATCTTTATGGCCACCAGATCGTGGCGCATCTGGCTCCGGAAGAATGCGCCGACGTAAAAACCGGTGGTGTCGACGGCAAGGCCGTCCCGGTACGCCATTTCGGACTCTTGCTGGACTGGGCCGACTGGGAAGGACTGGCCGAACGCTTCCGGGCCGCTGGTACGGAATTCGTCATCGAACCCTACGTCCGCTTTTCCGGCCAGCCCGGTGAACAAGGCACATTCTTCGTCCGCGACCCGGCCGGAAATGCCCTTGAATTCAAGACCTTCCGAAATGAGGAACAGATTTTCGCCTGCTAGGGAGTGTTGACGGGTCCTCTTGCCTCGCAAGGCAGGACCGAAAGCGCCTTTCTTCCCCATGCAATGGGGAAGTGGCCGAGCGGAGCGAAGGTTGATGGGGCGCCGCCGCGGGCGGCGTGGAGCATGTCGCCTTCCGCGGCCTGACGGCCGCGGCCCCTCCACCCGCCTTCGCCCTTCGGGCTTCGGCCGGTCCCCCTCCCCACGGTGTGGGGAGGAAAGGTGCGCTCCGCTTGCTTTCATTTTCTTCCCCCATTTCCAACACCGTCATCCCCCGGCTTGCCTCCCCCGCGAAGGCGGGGGTCCGGGGGACCTCGTCCATCCTGCCAACAGGTTAGCTGAAGTGGCCCGGACAAGCCGGGCCATGACGGTGGTGAAGTGTGGTGGATGAGAGTTTGGTGATGCATGGAGCTTTTCTCCCACCACCGAAAGCGCCACGCGCTGACACGCTGGCGGTATGGGCCTGTGAGGGTGCGGGACGTCATCAGGCGTCTTCGCTAGGTATGAGTGAGTGACACCATCCGGCGTCCCGCACTTGGAGATTTCACCCGCCGGGGCGGGTGTGTCCTATATCAGGCGAGGATGCTGCATGAGTAGCATGACAGCCGTGCTCCCTGACCGCCGTGCCCGTCCCGCCGGCGGTCACCCGGCTCTCAGGACACGCTCCACTCCCCCACCACCCCCGGCCGACCAGACCGGGCCTCGAGCGGTGATGAGGCACAAGGAGAATACGCCAAGCGCTAAGGGGGGAGGATAACCAAGAATGATTTCCGCCCCCGCGAGCGGGGGAGGCCCCGGCCGCAGGCCGGCGGCGGGGGTTCGAAGCACCGGAGCCAACCGACTGGCCCCCTTCGGTTTTGCCTTTGGCAAAATCGCTTCCCCCGCGAAGCGGGGGCAGAAAGGCGGTGTCCGGATTTCCTCTGGCTGGGCGTGGACAAATGCTCTGAGGACATGCGTCGGGCGGCCTGACCACGCCCCTATCCGGTCATTGCGGCCGGCGGTCGATGACGCTGAGCGACCGTCGCAAGGCAGAGAGGGTCGCGACCGGCTCTGTTTCGCAATCGTCTGCCCGTACGATGAAAGAGATGACGACCTCATTGTTGAAGTCATCATCGGACAGGAAATACTGATCCAGCCAGATCGGACCTACCGGATCAAACCCGTGATCGCGTAGCCAGCTCAGATCGTGCTCCACCGCCACATCGTTTGCGGACAGATCTAAGCAAAACAGCGGCTTGTCCCGAAAACCGGACAAGGGCCAGTCAGTTGCCGGAAAACGGGTGTAGTTGGCCGCGCCCGAACCGTCGGCGACCTGTTCAGCGTGAACCATGATGACGCGGCGATTGTCCAAAAACGCCCCGAGGGAAATGTCGAAGGGGACCGCGTTGAAGGTGGCGGACCGGTGCGCCGGTCCGGAAAATGGCAGGTCGGCCGGTGCCTGCATCTCGAGCGGAAGGGTGTGCAGAGTGCGGATGCGGTTGTTTTCCGTAACCGCGAGGAATTCCGCTGTGTCCTGAGCCATTGCCGGGATCGCGATTCCCAGCGCCAGTGCAGCCAGGCCGGTCAGACAGGCCAGTCGATGAGGCATGAAATTTCTCCGCAAGGGTGGACGCTGCCAGGAGGATGCGCGCCGATGCGGAATCGGATGCGTCGGAAACTAGCTTTCCGACAGCGTTTCCACCGTCAGGTTCTCATTCGTGTAGACGCAGATCCGGGCTGCGATCGCCATTGACTTGCGGGCGATGACTTCCGGGTCGTCCTCGTATTCGAACAGGGCGCGGGCGGCGGAAAGGGCGTAATTGCCGCCGGAGCCGACGGCGACGACGCCGTCTTCCGGTTCCAACACGTCGCCGGCACCGGTCAGAAGGAAGGTCTCGGACTTGTCGCCCACGATCAGCATGGCTTCCAGGCGGCGCAGATAGCGGTCGGTGCGCCAGTCTTTGGCCAGTTCGACACAGGCGCGGGCCAGTTGGGCGGGATATTGTTCCAGCTTGGCTTCCAGGCGCTCGAAAAGGGCGAAGGCGTCGGCCGTTGCACCGGCAAAGCCGGCAATCACCTGGCCCCCGGCGAGACGGCGGACCTTGCGGGCATTGCCCTTCATCACGGTCGGGCCGATCGAGACCTGGCCGTCACCGGCCACCACCAGCGTGCCGCCCTTGCGCACGGCGACAATCGTCGTGCCGCGCCACTGGCTGGCGTCGGCATAGTCGGGGGTGGATGCGTGGGCCATGGCCTGATCTCCGCTTGAACAATCCCGTCCACCGATGTGGCGCAGCGGCGGAGCGGGATCAAGGTTCAAGCTGAGAGAGGCGGGCGGGCCGACTATTCGTTGACGGCCCGGTCCTCGTGACTTTCGCTGGCAAAGGCGACGAAATCCTCGACCGGCATCGGGCGTCCGAACAGGAAGCCCTGGGCCAGGGTCGCACCCTGGGCGCGCAGCATGTTCAGCTGTTCGGCGGTTTCAACGCCTTCAGCAACGGTTTCCAGCTTCAGCGATTTGGCCATGGCCAGGATCGTCTCGACGACGATGCGGGCGTGATGGTCGGTGGTCATGTCGCGCACGAAGGACTGGTCGATCTTGAACACGTCGAACGGCATGCGGGTCAGATAGGACAGGGAGGAATGGCCCGTGCCGAAATCATCGATCGCAAAGTTCACGCCGCGGTCCCGCAGCGGCTGGACCTGTTCGATCACCCGCTCCGGATTTTCCATGGCGATGGATTCGGTCAGTTCCAGTTCCAGAAGATGCGGCGGCAGCTGGGCCTCTTCCAGGGCCGCCAGGACGCTGTCGGCAAAGCCGGCGCGCTCGAACTGCATGGCCGAGACATTGACCGCGACCGGAATTTCCAGCCCGCGTTCACGCCAGGCTGCGGCTTCCTTGCAGGCATGGCGCAGAACCCAGTCGCCGATCTCGCCGATCAGGCCGCATTCCTCGGCCGCCTCGATGAAGGCCCCCGGAGACAACAGGCCGGCCGTGGGGTGTTGCCAGCGGACCAGGGCCTCGGCCCCGGCGCAGGCCCCATCCTTCATCAGCACCTTGGGCTGATAGAAGACAACCAGCTGGTCGTGGTTGACGGCGTCACGCAGCTCGTTTTCCAGCACGAGGCGTTCAAAGGCCGACTGGTTCATGGTCGGTTCGAAGAATTGCGCCGCCGAACCGCCTGAGCGCTTGGCATGGGCCATGGCCAGGTCGGCGTGACGCATCAGGGTTTCCGGATCGGCACCGTCCTGCGGGAAGACGGCGACACCGACAGACACGCCCAGGAAGACCTGGTGGCCGGAAATCTCGAAGGGCAGGCGGATGGCGTCGACCAGCTTGTTGGCCACGCGGGCTGCATCCGAACTGTCATGGATGTGCGGCAGCAGAACGGTGAATTCGTCTCCGCCCAGGCGCGCCACCATCGAGGGTTCGTCGTGATTCATCGCCAGGTCGCAACCGCGGGTCACCTCGGTCAGACGGCGGCCGACCATCTCCAGGAGACGGTCGCCCTCGCCGATGCCCAGGCTGTCATTGACACGCTTGAACCGGTCCAGATCGAGGAAAAGCACCGCACCGGACGAGCCGTCTTCCAGCGCCTTGCGGGCCACGCGCTCGGTTTCCTTGCGGAAACGCTCGCGGTTCGGCAGCTCGGTCACCAGGTCGACATAGGCCAGGCGGTGGATGCGTTTCAGATTGCCGTCCAGACGCGCAAACATGCGGTTGAAGGCATTGGCCAGCACTTCCAGCTCGTCACCGGTCTTCACCTCGATCCGCATGTCCAGCGTCTTGGAGGAGGCCAGGCGGGCCGCTTCGGTCAGCGTGCGGACCGGGCGCAGGGCGCGTCCGACGATGAGGGCGGCCAGAGGCAGGAAAATGCCCAGGGCGAACAGGCCGATCAGGGTCTGCCGGCGGACTGCGGCATTGCGGGACGCGGTCAGCTGATCGAGGCTCTGGCGGGAATAGACAATTCCGACCAGGCGACGCGCTTCGGTGTAGACCGGTGCGGCCAGCTCAAGCTCACCATTCTCAAGATGGTACCGGGTATCGCCCGCCCCCAGCGCCATGACGGCCAGGTCGGCCGCACGCAGCTGGCCTTGCGGCCGGTCGTCGGAATAGGCCTCGCCCAGTACTTCGCGACGATTGTTCAGCACATACATCTCATCGGCACCGATGCTGGCAATCAGCTCTTCGATGTAGAGATCCACGTAGTTGGAATTGTTGACGGAAACGGCGCCTGCCAGGCGGGTCGCGGTGGCCTGCAGGGTCGCAACCGAACGGTCGATCAGCAGGTTTCGCGTTTCGCGCTGGGCGGAAACGTTCTCCAACGTCATCAGCATGAGAGTGGTCGCGAAAATCAGGGTCCCCGTGAGAAGCGTGAACTTCATCACCAGGGAACGCATCACTCGCGACACCGCTTTGCGGATGGGTGCCATGTTTACCCCTGAACGCGTCCCCCCAAAGGACCGCGACTGAAACACAAAAAGGCCAAGTGAGCCGAATGCTCACCCGTTCTCATGGGGTAAAGTGACACCAAGCACTTGAATTGTGGTTAAAATGCCGGAGTTGTTTCATTAAGTTTTTAGCCAAATGCCGGAGAGGCCTTTAATCAAAGGAGATCCCGGCTGCTTCGGCGAGCGATTTCAGGCTGCATTCGGGCCGTGCACCGAAATGGGAAATGATCTCGGCCGCTGAAACCGCTCCCATTTTTGCGCTTTCTTGCAGCGAGCGACCCTGGGCCAGACCCAGGAGGAAGCCGGCGGCGAAAAGATCACCGGCACCTGTGGTATCGACCAGCTGCTTGACCGGCTGGGCCGGCACGCTGACGGTTTCGGACCCGGCGATGATGACGGCCCCTTTTTCCGAACGCGTCACGGCGGTGATGGCAACATCCTTGCGGGCCGCTTCCACCGCTGTGTCAAAATCCTCAGTCTCGTAAAGCGCCAGCAGCTCGGCCTCATTGGCGAGCAGGATGTCGATATGATTGGCGACGAGGTGGCGGAAGGCGGCCCGGTGACGCTCGACGCAGAACAGGTCGGACAGGGTCAGTGCGGTGCGGCGGCCGGCCGCGGCCGCCTTTTCAGCCGCCGCTACATAGGCCCGCTTGGCCTCTTCACGGTCGAAGAGATAGCCTTCCAGATAGATGATCTCGGCGTCGCGCAAATCCTCGGCACCGGCCTCGACATCCGCTTCGGTAACCAGTGCGGCCGCGCCCAGGAAGGTCGACATGGAGCGGGCAGCATCCGGGGTAACGTTAATGAGGCAACGGCCCGAGGCAGGTCCTTCCTGCAGCGGCGGGGTGTTGAAGTGTACACCAACCGCGCGGATGTCGTGGGTGAAGATCTCGCCCAGCTGGTCCTTCGCCACCTTGCCGATATAGGCCGCGCGCCCGCCCAGCGACGCAATTCCGGCCACCGTGTTGGCGGCCGACCCGCCCGAGGCTTCCTTGCCCGGCTGCATGCGCTCGTAAAGCGTGCGCGCGCGGTCCTCGTCGATCAGCGTCATGGCGTCCCGGGCAATGCCCTCGGCGGCCAGGAATTCATCGCTGGCGGGCGAGAGGACATCAACGATGGCATTGCCGACGGCGAGCACGTCAAAACGGGCCTGGGACATGGGAGCTCCGGTGATTGCGGTTTGTCAGTCTGATCCCGATGGGTAACCGCAGTGCCGGACAAGAACAAGGCTTGCAGCCAGAGCCGGCTCTGGCTAAGCGCGGAGACATGAAACACGTCGCCTTTCTCACCGCCGCCTGCATGTTCCGCGACCACCCGGACGCGCGGAAGGACTATTTCGAATACGAATACGAGATCGGCGCCCTGCAGCCGGCCTGCCGCGAGGCGGGAATCGCGCTGGAGCCGGTGATCTGGGACGATCCGGACTTCGACCCCGCCGGGTTTGACGCCGTGATGGTGGGCACATGCTGGGACTATATGGAAAAGCCGGAACTGTTTGCCCAAGTGCTCGAGGCAACAGCGGCGGCCACGCGCCTCCTCAACCCGCTGGACGTGATCCGCTGGAACATGCGCAAGACCTATCTCCAGGACCTCGCCGCGCGCGGCGCACCGATGATTCCGACGGTGTGGGCCGACCAGGCGGACGCAGCAACGATCGCGGCGGCCTTTGACGCGCTGCAGGCCGATGATGTGGTGGTGAAGCCGGTCCTGGGTGCGGGAGCCTGGCGCCAGGCGCGGATCCGCCGCGGCGAAGCCTTGCCGGCCGCCGACAGGCTGCCGCCGGCCCATTGCATGATCCAGCCCTTCCTGCCGGCGGTGTCGGAAGAGGGTGAATATGCCTTTCTCTTCTTCGGCCGCGAATTTTCCCATTGCGCGCGGAAAATCCCGGCCAAGGGCGATTACCGGGTGCAGTCGGAATATGGCGGGCACGAGGAAATCCATCACCCGTCCGCACACGAACTGGACCTGGCCCGGGCCGTGCTCGATTGCATCGAGGGCGATCTTCTCTATGCCCGCGTCGACATGCTGCGCGGCCTCGACGGCGAGCTGGCCCTGATCGAGTGCGAGCTGATCGAACCCTATCTCTATCCCGAACAGGGCCCGCAGATGGGCGAGGTGTTTGCCCGGGCGCTGGGGCGGTTGCTGGGCTAGGCCCCTTTTGGCGCCGGAGTCTTGTCCTTGAACTGGCAGATATCCTCGACCGGGCAGCGCCAGCACTCCGGCTTGCGGGCCTTGCACAGATAGCGGCCGTGCAGGATCAGCCAGTGGTGTGCGCCCTGGCGGAATTCGTCCGGCATGATCTTCTCCAGCCGCAGCTCGACCGCCAGCGGGTCCTTGCCCGGCGCAAGGCGGGTGCGGTTGGAGACGCGGAAGATGTGGGTGTCGACGGCAATCGTCGGCACGCCGAAGGCCTCGTTCATCACCACATTGGCGGTCTTGCGGCCGACACCGGGCAGGGCTTCCAGCGCGTCCCGGTCGGCCGGAACCTCGCCGCCATGCCGCGCGATCAGCAGCTCTGACAAAGCGATGACATTCTTGGCCTTGTTGCGGAACAGCCCGATCGTCTTGATCCGGTCGCGCACATGATCCTCGCCCAGGGCCACCATTTTTTCCGGCGTATCGGCTTCCTGGAACAACAGCCGGGTGGCCTTGTTGACGCCGACATCGGTGGCCTGGGCGGACAGGGCGACCGCGACCAGCAGGGTGTAGGGATTGGTGTAGTCCAGCTCGGTCTTCGGATCGGGACGATCCTGGGCCAGGCGCGCCATCAGGTCGTGCGCCTGCTCGCGACTGAGGCCGCGTGGGGCGCGCTTGGCCGGCTTCTTCTTCGGTTTGGCAGGGAGTGCGGGCATGGCGACAGGTATATCGCGCAGACCCGTGATGTCATCCCGGAACTTGCGCTTGGCGCGGCCGGACCTGCGCCCTAGTTTTTTCCGCATGCCGATGCGATCCCGCACCCTCATCGAAACCTGGCCCGCCGAAGCGGACGCGGCCGAGCGTTTTGACGGCGAGGTCTTCATGGATGCCGAGCTGGCGCCCAACCGCTCGCTGCCCAACCCGGCCTTCATCGCCCTGATGATCGCCATCGGCGTGATCAGCTTTTCTGCCGGCATCCTGTTCATCACGCTGGGGGCCTGGCCGGTGACACCGTTTTTCGGGCTGGACGCGTTTCTGGTCTGGCTGGCCTTTCGCATCTCCTACCGGGATGGCCGGGCCCGCGAATGGGTGCGGGTGGATGCGCGCGACATCGAGGTGGTGCGCCAGCACCCCACCGGTCACCGCCGGCGCTATCGCCTGCCGACCGCCTGGACCCGGCTGCAGCAGATCGATCCGGGACAGCACCACACCCAGGTCGCGCTGACCGCGCATGGCCGGGCCCTGATCCTGGGCCAGTTTCTCAGCCCCGCCGAGCGCGGAGAATTTGCCCAAGCTCTGGGTGTTGCGCTGGAGCGGGCCCGCCAGGCCTTCCGGCCCGTCACGACAGCACCGCAAGAAGCGGGTGGAGCGGGCGACGCACCGGCGTAAACTCGCCATCATGACAGCCGAACTCTACACCCTCGACGCCTCCAGCCGCGACTTCCACCGCATCGCCGATGCGCTGGAATTCCTGGGCGATAACTGGCGCGACCACCCCGACCTGGACGCCGCTGCGCGGTCAGTCGGATTGTCCCCCCACCATTTCCAGCGGGTCTTTACCCGCTGGGTCGGGATGAGCCCGAAGAAATTCGTTGGTGCCCTGGCCCACCGGGCCGCGCGGGAAGCGCTGGATGATGGTGCCAACCTGCTGGACGCGGCCTTTGATGCCGGCCTGTCCGGTCCCGGACGCTTGCATGATCTCTTCATCGCCCATGAAGCCATCACGCCCGGTGATGCCAAGCGGCGCGGTCAGGGGCTCAGCTTCCACTGGGGCGTGGCGCCCAGCCCGTTCGGGGATGCGGTGATGCTGCTGGCGCCGCGCGGCCTGTCGGCGCTGGCCTTTGCCGATCCGGATGTGGAGAGCGGCTTCGCCGATCTGCGCGACCGCTATCCGGCGGCCGACTACACGCGCGATGACGGCCTGGCCCGGCAGTGGGCCGAGCGCATCTTCACCCCGCGCGACCACGATCCGATTCCGCTGGCGCTCTATGGCACGCCCTGGCAGCGCCAGGTCTGGCGGGCCTTGCTGGACATTCCGCCCGGCGCGACCTCGACCTACAAGGCCATCGCCGAACAGGTGAACACACCCAAGGCCTCGCGCGCCGTGGGTGCAGCGGTCGGGGCCAATCCGATTTCCTGGGTCATTCCCTGTCACCGGGTGCTGGCGACCACCGGCAAGCTGACCGGCTATCACTGGGGTGTGAAACGCAAGCGGGCCATGCTCGCCTATGAGGCCATGGCAAGCTAGATTGCCGGGATGATGACACATCCCTTCGCCCTTGCTGCCATTATCGGACTGATCGCTGCCGCGGCCTTCGCCATCCGCTGGGCCGCAGCCCGGCGTCGGCTGATGGAAGATGCCCGTATCGAGTACCAGGAACGCTGCGAGACCAAGCCGAAGACGGTGAAGGGTGTCGACGAGGCGACGTTCGAGCGCCTCTATGTTGCCGCCTATGAACCACGCTGGGCGCTGTACATTGCCGGTGCCCTGCTGCTGGCCATCGCGATCACGCCGCCCGCGGCCCTGGCACTGGTCGCTTTCTGGCCCATCATCGTGATGGGGCTGGATGGCGGGCCCTGGTATGACGAGGGCTATTATCCCTGGATGTTCTACATGTTCTTCGGCTTCTGCGGCATCTGGGCCCTGTGCGGCTTTGTCATGGCCCGCATCCACCATGCCCGGCGGCCGGAACCCTTCAACCCGGCCCTGGCCCGCGCCCGCGGTGAACCGCTGGACGATGTTGTCATTCCGCGCGCGCGCCCCAAATGGGCGGTAAAGGCGCGGCCCAATCCGGCCGCCGAAACCGGCAAGACCGAGACATAGGAAGACATCCCATGCGTTATCTGCACACCATGGTCCGGGTGAAAGACCTGGATGAAAGCCTGCGTTTCTACCGCGACGGGCTGGGCCTGAAGGAGATTTCCCGCAAGGACAGCGAGAAGGGGCGCTTCACCCTGATCTTCCTGGCCAGCGAGGACGACATCGCGGCGGCCGGCTATACCGGAGGTCCGATCCCGGAGGGCCTGCCCTGTATCGAGCTGACCTACAATTGGGACCCGGAAGACTATACCGGCGGCCGGAATTTCGGCCATCTCGCCTATCGCATGGAGAATGTCTATGCGATGTGCCAGCACCTGATGGACATGGGCTACACCATCAACCGCCCGCCCCGCGACGGCCACATGGCCTTTGTGCGCTCACCGGACGGGATCTCGTTCGAGCTGCTTCAGCGCGGCGAACACCTGCCCCCGCAGGAGCCCTGGGCCTCGATGGAGAATACGGGCAGCTGGTAGGAGTCTGGCAGGCGAGCGGCTCACGCCGCTTGCCGCATGTCCTCGTACCGTTTGCCGGGCTCGTCCTCATAGCTTTCCGCCAGCACGGTCAGGCGTTCGATCCGGTCGGTGCGAAAGTGGCGGAAGTCGTTTCTCAACTCGCACCAGGCCGAGAGCAGCCACACACGGCCGAAACAGGTCAGGGCCAGGGGGCGGATGACCCGTTTGGACACCTCGTCATCGAGGGATTTGTAGACCACGCGCAGCTTGCGTTTGTTGGCGATGGCGTTGCGGACCGGGCCGAAGGCTTCCGGACGCACGGTCTCGTCCAGGAATGAGGCAAACAGCGGCGTGGAGCGCAGGCGCTGGCGATGCGTGTCGGGCAGGGCGTGCTCGATCTTGGACAGGGCCTCCGCCGCAGCGGACGCCAGGTCCTTGTCTCCGGTCGCCTTGACAAGGCGCGCGCCCAGGGCCAGCGCATCCAGCTGTTCGTAGGAAAAGGTCAGCGGCGGCAGGTCGAAGCCGGGTCTCAGCACATAGCCAACCCCGGCCTCGCCATCGATCGGAGCGCCGGATCCGATGAGATGGGCGATATCGCGATAGATGGTGCGTTCGGAGACCTCGAACTTGTTGCCCAGCTCGTGGGCCGTCACCGCCCCCGGCGCCGCTTCGCGCAAGGCCTGGACAATCCGGATCAGTCGTTCGGCACGCCGCACTGACACCCCCTGAAGCAATTCTGCTGATGGCGGGATGATGTCAGGGTTTGCGCAAGTCGGCAAGTTTCGACAAATCGCGATGTTTCACGTGTAACACCGGCAGTTTTGGCAGGAGATGGCGGGAGCGCAAAGGCGCGATGAATGCAGCTTCGGCCCCCGCCACTGGGGCACCGGATCAGTTGCGGGCGTCCATGATGGCCGTGTGGACGATCAGCCAGCCCGCATCTTTGCGCTCCAGCACCAGATGCATATGGGTCCGCCGCTGATCCTCTCCGGCATTGCGGGAGGCTCCGCGATCACCGTCGGTGACGATGTGGATCACGGCCGCGTCGCGACCGACAAAGCGCAGCGAAACCAGTCGCATCGCCGCAGCCTCACCGGCGGAGACACCGTCCGGAAAGTCGGGAAAGAGACGGTGTTCCAGGAATTCGCCCAACGCGTCCCGGCTCTGGAACATGCGGGCATAGGCATTGATCCACTCGGTGTCGGCTGAGTGCAGGGCCATCAGTTCATCCGTGGCCTCGCGGCCCCAGGCGTCACGGAAAGCGTCTGCCACAGCGCGAACGGCCGCTTCGTCCTCGGCCTGCGCGGGTGAGCCATGGACCGTGAAGTCCGGCAGCTGACGCCGCTCCTGAGCCTCAACCGGCGAGATTGCGAAGATGGGGGCGATCAGGACCAGGGCCAGGGCGGGGGCCAGGAAAGAACGCAGATTGGACATGGAGTACTCCTTTGAACTTGGTTAGGGGTGTGGACCGGCCGGGTGTCGTCACGGCCTCGTCGGTTTGGTCCTAGCCGGGGTCGCAGGCATGAGAAGCGAGGGAGTCGTGAAGTGTCCGGATCTGACGTCAGCCGTCCGCAGCCCGAACCCACGGGTCTGAAACCCCTGCCGCTGCTCCAGCAGCTGGGCTATCTGGCGCTGGGGATCGCGGTGCTGACGCTGAGCTTTTCCGCCGCCGGGGCCTTCGATACGGACGAGCTCGGCCTGGCCCACCGACTGGCGCTTTGGTGCGTTGTCGGCACCCTGATGCTGGTTCAGCCCTGGCTGATCGAATACGGCCTGGCGCGTCTGGTGCCGCGCACCCGAAAATGGCGCATCGCCTGCCTCGTCCTGGCCGTCCTGTTGTGCAATCTCGCGCTGACCTTTCAGTTGCACGCCCTGAAATCGACGCCGCTGTTACCGAAAGCTCCGGACCCGCTCATCGATTTTTACATCTTCCTGGCCCCGGCCGTGATGCCGGTTGCCCTGCTGGTCCTGTTGCTGAAGCTGGGTTTTTCAGGCCGTGTTGCCCTGTCGCCCGCCGTCGACGGCGCCCCTGGCCTGCTGTTGGCTCCGGGGCTCCGGACCCTCAATTCGGACTGGCGGGATGAGGCTGTGAGCCATATCCGGGCCGAGGATCATTATCTTGAAATCCATACCGAAAAGGCGCGCTACTTCGTCCGCGGGCGTCTCGCGGATGCCGTGGATCGCCTCAGTGGGACCGACGGTCTGCAGGTCCACCGCTCCTGGTGGGTGGCCGACCGTGCCGTCGCCCTCGCCCGAAGGCAGGGTCGCGATCTCAAGCTGACACTTGTGTCCGGCGAGACCGTTCCCGTCAGCCGAAACCGGATCGAGGACGTCCGCGCCCGCGGCTGGCTGGCGCGCACCGCTGCAAGTCGCCCGACCTCCTGATGCGGATCAGCCGGAAACCACGTCCTGCATGGAATAAAGCCCGGCCGGACGGGCTTCGCCATGCCCGGTCATCCAGCGCGCTGCTTCGATGGCCCCGCGGGCAAAGACCGAACGGTCAAAGGCCCGGTGGGTGATGGCGATCTCTTCCAGCTCGGCCAGGAAGCGCACCGTGTGTTCTCCGATGATGGATCCGCCGCGGGTGACGGCAAATCCGATCGATCCGGGCTGGCGCGGACCGGTCCGGCCGTGCCGCGCCCAGGCGGCAACATCATCCAGCGACTGCCCGCGACTGGCCGCTGCCGCGCGCCCCAGCACCAGTGCAGTTCCGGAGGGCGCATCGGCCTTCATGCGGTGGTGGCTTTCCTCGATCTCGATGTCCCAGTCGGTCGCGGGCAGCCGGGCCGCCTGCGCGACCAGGCTTTCGGCGACCGCGACTCCGAGGGAGAAATTGCCGGCCAAGAGAATGGGCAGGCGCTCGGAAAGCAATTTCAATTCAGCCTGTTGCCCGGCATCATATCCTGTCACGCCACTGACAAGTACCGGACCGCCCCGTTCGGCCAGAAACCGGGCGGCGGCCAAACTCATCGCCGGCACGCTGGCATCCAGCACCACGTCGGCTTCAGCCAGACCATGCTCGAGCGAGACTTCGGCCCGAATGCCACAGGGCTCGCCGCCCCACCAGGCGCCGATATCTTCGCCTGCCACCGCCGACTCTGCGCGGACCACAGCGCCGCTCAGCCGGGCATCCGGCGTGTCCAGGATGGCACGGCCAATGGCCGAACCCAGCCGACCGGCAGCACCGACCAGGGCAATCGAGATCATCCGGCTCATCACAGCCCTCCCGCAAAAACGCGATCCGCGAGGATTTCAAACACATAGGAGCCGATGATGGGAATGACCGGCAACAGGATGTAGAGCGAAAACCGCGTTGTCACCCCAGTCGATACCGGCCATTCCGGCAGATTGTTGACCCAGATTTCATAGTCCGTCAGCCCGGCCAGGGCCGAGGCGGCTTCCGCATCACCGGCCAGGGCCTTGTCGCGCATGCGGGCCATTTCGCCATGCACCCGGTCCAGCTCGGCCTGCTTGGCCGCCTGGATCTTGGTGTGCACCGGGTAGAGGGCGCTGGCGAGCAGGAACAGCCCGCCGAGAACAGATGCGCCCACGACCGGAATGGTCATGCCCAGCTGATCGGCGGCAAAGAGGTCCGGGTCATTCGGATTGATCAGGAATAACAGAAGGATGGCCGCCATGATCATCCACGAGCGCGCGGCGCGCAGGCCGATGCGGCCGAACACCTGGAGCCGGTCGAGATGAAACAGATCGACCTCGAGATGGGTGCGGATCATCGCCTTCAGCGTACTGCTTTCGCGCGCCACATCGACGCCGGCGCGGAAACCGATGCCGTACAGAAAGGGCGAGACGATCAGGAACCACAGGCCGACCGAATTGACATAGCCCAGCGGCGGAAACCCGTTGGCCAGCATCATGAAGGCGTTGAAGCCCAGGCCGGCCAGGGCACCGGCCAGGAACATGGCCAGGTAGCGGCCGCGCCAGGATTCGGGGATGCCACGATCCAGCGCGCGTGCCGCCTCAGCGCCGCCCGGGCCCAGGGCCTCGGCCAGCGGACCGGCTTCAAGCGCCCACAGTCGGCGACCGGTCTCCGTGAAGGCGGTCCCGGCTGTCAGGATCAATGTCAGGACAAAGGCGATCCAGGCCACATGGGTCAGCGCCCATTGGCCGTCCGGCAGGGTTTCGAACAGGCTGGGTCCCTGCGTCAGCTCGGCAATCAGGATGTAGAGCCCGTAGGTCGCGCCGAAAACGGCCAGCGTGGTCAGGGTGAAGCCGAAGGGAGATGCCCGATAGAAATGCACTTCGGCCGGCTGATAGTAGCGGGCCGGCGTCTCTGTTCCGGACTGGGTATGGTCGGATCGTGCGTCCATGCCCGGCATTGGTAAGCCGTTCCGGCCACCCCTGTCATCCCAAACCGCCCATTCGTGCGCCCTGGCGTCGAAGGCCTCTCAAGCGCCTGCCGGAGCGAGCTGGAATGGGTCAGTTCGCGTTCGGGCGGCCGTCATCCGTGGTGACGTCGTCCCAGAACTGCTTGACCTTCTTGAAGAAGCCGGTGCTGTCGGGATTGCAGCCATCGCCGGAGAGTTCGCAGAACTCGCGCAGCAATTCCTTCTGCCGTTCGCAGAGGTTTTGCGGTGTTTCCACGAAAAGCTCCACCACCATGTCGCCGCGGGGACCGCCACGCAGGCGGGGCATGCCCTTGCCGCGCAGGCGCATGCGGCGTCCGGTCTGGGCGCCTTCGGGGATTTTCATCTCGGCCTTGCCGCCTTCAATGGTCGGCACTTGCATGGAACAACCCAGCGCGGCCTGGACCATGGAGGCCGGCGCCCGGCAGTAGAGATTGGGTCCGTCGCGCTCGAAGATCTCGTGCGGCCTGACGGAAATGAAGATGTAGAGATCGCCGCGCGGGCCGCCCCGGGCCCCGGCTTCACCCTCACCGGCCAGACGAATGCGGGTGCCGTCCTCGACGCCTGCGGGCACGGTGACGTTCAGGGTGCGGTTCTTGCGCACCCGGCCGACGCCATCGCAGTCCTGACAGGGGGTTTTGACATATTGGCCGCGACCGCCGCATTGCGGGCAGGTCTGCTCCATGGTGAAAAAGCCCTGTGAACGGCGCACCCGGCCGGCGCCATGGCACATGCCGCAGGTTTCCAGGTCCGTGCCCGGTTCATTGCCCTGACCATCACAGCGGTCGCAATGCATCGCCGTGGGGACCGTGATACGGGCATCCTTGCCGCCGAAGGCCTCTTCCAGCGAGATTTCCATGTCATAGCGCAGGTCGGCGCCGCGCGCCGGGCCCGAACGGGCGCGCCCGCCACCGCGGCGTCCAGCACCACCCATCCCGAAGGCCTCGCCGAAGACCTGTTCGAAAATGTCAGCGAACTCCGCTGCTCCGGCAGCACCGCCGCCGAAGGGGCCCTGGCCATTGCCCATGCCACCTTGCTCGAAGGCGGCATGGCCCATGCGGTCGTAGGCGGCGCGCTTGTCCTTGTCGGACAGGATGGCATAGGCCTCGCCGACTTCCTTGAACTTGGTCTCGGCCTCGGCATCCCCCGGATTGCGGTCCGGGTGGTATTGCATTGCGAGTTTGCGATAGGCGCTCTTCAGGGCCTTGTCGTCGACCGAGCGGTCGACACCCAGCGTCTCGTAAAAGTCGCGCTTGCTCATTCACTCTCACCATCGGACAGAACCAGGACTGCGTTCTGCCGCATCTGTCGCGCCAGCCGGTAGCCGTGCTTGAGGCACAGGCCGGCGGCGCTGTCTTCCATGGCGGCGTCATGCCGCGTCTCGATCAGGATCATGCCGGGCCACAGGGATCGCGGTGATTCCGCGAAGAAGCCGTTAAGGACGGGGTATTCGAAGCCCTCGATGTCGATTTTCATCACATCGACGCGTGTCGTTCCCGTCTCGTCCAGCACGTCCTTCAATGTCTTCAGCGGCACCGCCAGGCCCGGCCCGTCGACTTCGACATGGACCTCGCCGCGATTCCTGCCGCTTGTACTTAGATGGGCCTCACCGGCCGTTTCACCAAGGGCACAGGGAACAACCGTCACGGCGTCGGTGCGAGAGGCCGTGAGATTGAATTCCAGGCGCCGGCGGTTTTCCGGGTCCGGCTCGATTGCCACGGCCCTGAGCGGCTTGCCCAGCGCAGCCGCATCGGACAGCACGGACAGGGTGTAGAGGCCGGCATTGGCGCCGGCATCGATGAAGACGAAAGGCTCGGCGCCGTCATGGGCTGCGATGCGGTCGCGGATTTCCGCGCGCTCTGCGTCATCCCAGGAACGCGAGCCCGCAAACACCCGCTTTTCGCAACGATTGTCGCGCAGGTGCAGTCGGGCAAACTGTCCGGGAAAGACCTCGACATCGGCCAGCTCGCGGCCGCCCGACATCAACGCCCGGCGCACCAGGGTCTCTGCGCCCCGGCGCAGTGCATCGGTGGGCAGGCTCATCGGAAGGCGGCGAAAGCGTTCGGCCAGCGCGGGAAGCGCGAAGGCACCGAACGGAGCCGAGATCGGGTCGGGAGAGGCCATGGGGGCTCCTTGAAGCGGGGGCCGGAGCGGGTCTCCCCACTCCGGCGCCTCAAACCCTAGCCGTCCTTCTTGTTTTCGTCGTCGACTTCGGAGAACTCCGCGTCGACCACGTCATCATCACCCTCGGCGTCAGACCGGGCATCGGCTTCCGCTGCCTCGGTCTGCTGGGCGGCATACATGGCTTCACCCAGTTTCATGGCAGCCTGCACCAGGGCCTGGGTCTTCTGCTGGATGGCTTCAAGATCCTCGCCGTCCTTGACCTCTTTCAGCTCGTTCAGCGCGGCCTCGATGGCTTCCTTGTCGGCGGCCGGGACCTTGTCACCGAATTCCTCAAGCTGCTTCTCGGTCTGGTGCACCATGGCTTCGGCACCATTGCGGGCCTCGACCAGTTCCTTGCGCCGCTTGTCGGCCTCGGCATTGGCCTCGGCGTCCTTGACCATGTTCTCGATCTCGTCGTCGGAGAGACCACCGGAGGCCTGGATGCGGATCGCCTGTTCCTTGCCCGTCGCCTTGTCCTTGGCGGACACGTTGACGATGCCGTTGGCGTCGATGTCGAAGGTCACCTCGATCTGCGGCAGGCCGCGCGGAGCCGGCGGAATGCCGACCAGGTCGAACTGGCCCAGCAGCTTGTTGTCGGCCGCCATCTCGCGCTCGCCCTGGGAGACCCGGATGGTCACGGCTGTCTGGTTGTCGTCGGCGGTCGAGAAAGTCTGGGACTTCTTCGTCGGGATGGTGGTGTTGCGCTCGATCAGGCGGGTGAAGACACCACCCAGCGTCTCGATACCCAGCGACAGCGGGGTCACGTCGAGCAGCAGGACGTCTTTCACATCACCCTGCAGAACGCCGGCCTGGATGGCGGCACCCATGGCCACCACTTCGTCCGGGTTCACACCCTTGTGCGGATCCTTGCCGAAGAAGCCCTTCACGGCTTCCTGCACCTTGGGCATGCGGGTCATGCCGCCGACCAGAACGATGTCGTCGATCTCCGAAGCCGACAGGCCGGCATCCTTGAGCGCTTTCTTGCAGGGCTCGAGGGTGCGCTTGACGAGGTCTTCGACCAGGGCTTCCAGCTTGGCACGGGACAGCTTGATGTTCAGGTGTTTGGGACCCGAAGCATCGGCGGTGATGAAGGGCAGGTTCACTTCATAGGACGTGGCCGAGGATAGTTCCTTCTTGGCCTTTTCGGCTTCTTCCTTCAGGCGCTGGAGAGCCAGCTTGTCGGCCTTCAGGTTGATGCCGTTTTCCTTTTTGAACTCGTCGGCAAGATATTCGACGATACGCATGTCGAAGTCTTCACCGCCCAGGAAGGTGTCACCATTGGTGGCCTTCACCTCGAACACGCCGTCACCGATCTCCAGGATCGAGACGTCGAACGTGCCACCGCCCAGGTCGAACACGGCGATGGTCCGGTTTTCGCCCTTGTCCAGGCCGTAGGCCAGGGCGGCTGCGGTCGGCTCGTTGATGATGCGCAGGACTTCCAGACCGGCGATCTTGCCGGCATCCTTGGTGGCCTGGCGCTGGGCGTCATCGAAATAGGCCGGAACCGTGATCACGGCCTTTTCGACCTTCTCGCCGAGATAGCTTTCCGCGGTTTCCTTCATCTTCTGCAGCGTGAAAGCAGAGATTTCGGACGGTGCGTACTTCTTGTCGCGGCCCTTGACCCAGGCGTCATTGTTTTCCGACGGAACGATCGAATAGGGCACCATGTCGATGTCCTTCTTGACCGTCGGGTCGTCCATCGTGCGGCCGATCAGGCGCTTGATGGCAAAAAAGGTGTAGTCCGGGTTGGTGACGGCCTGGCGTTTCGCCGGCTGGCCGATGAGGCGCTCGCCATCCTCGGTGAAGGCGACGACGGACGGGGTGGTCCGGGCGCCTTCGGAATTCTCGATGACCTTTGCCTGGCCGTTCTCCATGACAGCCACACAGGAGTTGGTCGTACCCAGGTCGATGCCGATGACCTTGCTCATTGATCGTCTCTCCGTTTTTTCCAAGCGGGACCGGTGCGGCGTATGCGGACCTCGCGACGAAGCATCGCGCATACCGCTCACCGTCCCCTTCGGGATCGTCATTGATGAACCGGCGATGCCGACGCCGGCGTGGTTCAGGTTCGTGCAGGGAATAACCCCGCGCTCAGTGGGCGATTTAGGGAGGCAGGGCAGACAGTGCAAGTCCTGCATGCGATCCGCAGCAGCCGCGCTGCAGTCATAATCGATGAATGGTGCGGGCGGCTTTCGCGCCGGATGTCGTGACTGCGATGTCCGCGCCGGAAACGGGTGGTGCCGGATCGGCAGGCAGGCCTATATCAGGCCCATGAGCACTGCATTCTCCCCGCCCGAGGGCTTTCGCTTCCTGCCCGGCCATTTTGATCGTGAAGCCCAGGCCGCGCTGATCGACGCGGTCATCGCCGCGACGCGGACCGCGCCCTTCTGGCGCCCGTCCATGCCGCGCACCGGCCAGCCCCTGTCCGTGCAGATGACCAATTTCGGTCCCCTGGGCTGGGTGACCGACAAAGACCAGGGCTATCGCTATGAGCCGGCCCATCCGGTAACCGGTGCGCCCTGGCCGGCGATGCCGCAGGCCCTGCTCGATCTGTGGGCGGCGGTCGCAGACTATCCGGAACCGCCGGAGGCCTGTCTGGTCAACTGGTACGGGGCGCAGAGCAAAATGGGCCTGCATGTCGACTGGGATGAGGCGGCGACCGATGCGGCGGTGGTCTCGGTCTCGCTGGGCGACAAGGCCCGCTTCCGGATCGGCGGTCCGCAGCGCAAGGGACGGACGGCCTCGATGATCGTGTCCTCCGGCGATGTAGTGGTGCTGGGCGGGGCAGCGCGGCGCTGTTTCCATGGCGTCGACCGGATTTATCCGGGCACATCGACCCTCTTGCCGCAGACCGCTTTTCCCGGTGGCGGACGGATCAATCTCACCCTGCGGCGGGTGAATATTCCGCACTAGCCTGGAACAAAACCATGCTCCCGTCCGTTGTATTCACCGTAAAGGCAACATGGGAGATGACCATGAAGACGTCACTGATCCTTGTCACCGTCGCTGCGATGAGTGTTGCGGCCTGCGGTGCCACCACCCGCGGCGCGGCCACGGGTGCCACCATGGGCGCGGTCGCCGGCGCCGTGATCGGCAATAATACGGGTTCGGGTGATGCGCGGACCGGTGCCCTGATCGGCGGCGCGATCGGTGGTGCGGCCGGTGCCTATGCCGGTTGCCGCTCGGAAGGCGGTTGCCGCTGGGAAGAGAACAATCCCAACCATTCCCAGCTCTATCTCGATCGCCGGACCAACCGCTACTACTACCTCAATGAGCGCGACGGCTGCTCCTATTGGCAGAATGGCGAACCGCGGGCCTGCTAGTCCACACGCTCCGACGCCCCGGGCGCATTGCCCGGCTGGATGGGGATGGCCGGCAGGCTCGCCATCGGCACCGACCGGCCATCCCCCATCACGATACGCACATGGTGCGGTCGCAGCTCGCGCGGTTCATGCACGCCGCAAGAATGCGCGATCATCTCGACATGTTCGCGGATCGTGTTGGCATAGTCTGCCACCTTCTCCGCCTTGTCCTTCACCACCAGGCCGCGCTGCAGGCGCCTGTCGTGTGTCGTGATGCCTGTGGGACAGGTGTTGCGGTGGCATTTCAGCGCCTGGATACAGCCCAGCGCGAACATGAAACCGCGGCCGCACTGGATGAAATCGGCGCCTGCGGCGATGGCCCAAGCGGCATGTCCGGGGATCAGCAGCTTGCCGGAGGCAATCACGCGGATCCGGTCCTTCAGCCCGTAGCGGTCCCGCAGGGCCACGGCCATGGGCAGGGCTTCGCGCAAAGGCAGGCCGACATTGTCCATCAGTGCCATCGGGGCAGCCCCCGTGCCGCCATCGCCGCCATCGACGGTGATGAAGTCGGGAGCGCTTTCCACGCCGCGCCGGGTGACGGCCTCGAACAGATCCCCCAGAAACTCCGGCGCGCCCATCACGGTCTTGAAACCGCAGGGTTTTCCGGTGATTTCGCGGATATGTCCGATCATGTCCAGAAGCCCGTCGACATCATCAAATTCGGGATGCCGGTTGGGTGAGATCGAGGCCTCGCCGATCGGAATGCCGCGGATCTCGGCGATTTCGGGTGTCACCTTGGCCGCGGGCAGGATGCCGCCCTTTCCGGGCTTGGCGCCCTGGGCCAGCTTGAGTTCGAACATGCGCACCCGGTCGATGGCGGCCAGATCACGCAGGCGCGTGTCGCTGAGCCCGCCCTGGGCATCGCGCGCACCGTATTTGGCGGTGCCGATCTGGAAAACCAGGTCGCAACCGCCCTCCAGATGCATGGCCGAGAGCCCGCCCTCACCGGTATTCATCCAGATTCCGGCCTTCGCCGCACCGCGCGACAGGGCCCGCACGGCGGGAGCCGACAGGGCGCCGAAACTCATGCCGGAAATGTTGAAGAAGGACGGCGCATCATAGGGCTGGCGCGCGTAAGGTCCGATGCGCATCGGCTGGGTGGCGGCGGAGTGATCATCCAGCGGCGGGAAGGGATGGCTGAGAAAGATTGCCGTGCCCGGCTTGTCCATCGGCTTGGTCGAGCCGAAGGGAATGGTGCCGCCCTCGCCGCGTGCGGACCGGTAGACCCATTCCCGCTCGGCCCGGTTGAAGGGCAGTTCCTCGCGGTCCATGGCGAAGAAATACTGGCGAAAGAACTCACCCAGTCCGGAAAACAGGCCGCGGAACCGGCCGACCAGCGGGTAGTTGCGCCGGATCGCATCGCGGGTCTGGCTGATATCGGCAAGGTAGAAGACCAGCGCGATGAGCACCAGGAGTCCCAGGGTCAGGATGAAGCCCTGGGTGAGCAGATTCATCGTTTGCATGGCCCAGTTCGGCGGCATGTCGGTCTTTCCCCGCAAATGAAATGGCCCAGCCGAAGGGCTGGGCCACTATAATGACGGAGGCCGTTCGCCGTGGCGAGTGGAGGCCTCAAGCCTTCAGATCGACATTGCCGCCGGCCTCGCCGGACGGCCCGGCATCACTGCTGCCCGCAGGCTGGCCGGCAGAGACAGCCACCATGGCGGCGCGCAGGGTGCGATCCCCGATGACGAAACCCGTTTGCATCACTGTGGCGATCCGGCCGGCAGGGTGCTCGGACGGAATCTGGGCCACGGCCTGGTGGCGGTGCGGGTCAAAGGCATCGCCTGGCGCCGGATCGACCTTTTTCACGCCGTGACGTTCCATCTTGGAGACCAGCGCCTTCTCGGTCATGGCCACGCCTTCGATCAGGGTCTTCACCGCGTCCGAGGCGCCTTCCAGCTGGCTCTCATCCACTGCTGCGATGGCGCGCGAGAGGTTGTCGGCCACGTCCAGCATGTCCTTGGCAAAGCTGGACACGGAATAGGCGCGTGCGTCGGCGACTTCCTTTTCGGCGCGGCGGCGGGTGTTCTGCGCATCGGCAAGCGCGCGCAGCCGGTCATCGCGCAGCGTATCGATCTCGGCCGTCAGCTGGGCGATCACGTCTTCCGGTGTCGGCTCGGCAGCCTCGTCCTGCGGCGCAGTGTCGGCAGCGGCCGGGATGTCGTCTTCGGAATTTTGCGGCTTGGTGTTCTCGGTATCGCTCATGGCTCTTTCACATCAGTCTCGGCTTCGCGTGCCGTCCAGGATCTGGCCGACGACACGGGCGGTGTAGTCGACCAGGGGAATAACACGCGCATAGTTCAAACGGGTGGGGCCAATTACACCCAGCGCCCCGATGATCTCCTGTTCGGCGTTCATATAGGGAGCCACGATCACACTGGAACCCGACAGACTGAACAAGGGATTCTCTGCCCCGATGAAGAGGCGCACGCCCTCGCCGTCACGGGCCTTGTCCAGCAGCGTGATCAGCTCCTCCTTGCGCTCGATGTCCTCGAACAGCATGCGGATGCGCTCCAGATCGCCGGCGGCGTCCACGCTTTCCAGCAGGCGCGCCTGGCCGCGCACGATCAGCGAGCGGTCATCCTTGCGCCCGGTCCAGTCGGCCAGACCCTGCTGAACCAGGGCCTCGGCAGCCGCATCCAGCTGCGCCCGGCGTTCGGCGATTTCCTGGGCGATGGCCTTGCGCGCCTCATGGATATTGCGGCCTTTCAGACGGGCGGACAGATAGTTTCCGGCTTCTACCAGCGTCGCCGGCAGCATGCCGTCCGGTGTCCGCATCAGGCGATTTTCCACCGAGCCGTCCTCGAACACCAGGATGCCCAGAACTTCCTGTGAGGAGATCGGCACGAATTCGACATGGCGCAGCGGCGCTTCGCGTTTGGGCGTGACGACCAGTCCGGCGCCGCCGGCCAGGCCGCTGAGCAGGGTGGAGGCCTCGGTCAGAAGATCCTGTGTCGTGCGGCCGGAGCGGGCGACCTTGCCCTCAATCGCCTTGCGCTCATCACTCGACAGCTCCCCGACTTGCAGGAGACCGTCGACGAAAAGGCGCAGGCCGGCATGGGTGGGCATGCGTCCGGCGCTGGAATGCGGCGCGGTCAGCAGCCCCAGATGCGCCAAGTCTGACATGGTATTGCGGATCGAGGCCGGCGACAGGGTGAGATTGCCGGTCTGTGACAGGGTGCGCGAGCCGACCGGTTCGCCCGAGCGCAGATAGGCTTCCACGATCTCGCGGAAGATCGTGCGCATGCGGTCATCCAGGGCGGCCAGCGCGGAGGCGTGCGGCAACGAGGTCATGGCCACTGAATTAGTCGCGCCCGCCAAAAGGTTCAATTCCCTTTGCCTCCAGCATTTCTCCGATCTCACGGCAGTCCGTTTCGCGGACGCCTCCGATGGGGCGGCCTGACCGGCCGACGCGCGGTCGCGCTTGCGAACCCTGCGGGTTCGATCCGGGTTCGTCTGGCTCCACCCGGTTTCAGTGCGCATCTTGGCAGGCGTGTGCTTGAAGCCGCAGCCGCATCCGTCTACCAGCCTTCTCCGGATGTCAGTTGGAGAGACGAATATGAGACCGAACGGACGCGCGCGCGATGCCATGCGGGATGTGAGCCTGGAGGCCGGTGCCTCGCTGTACGCCGAGGGCTCCTGCCTGGTGAAGTTTGGCGGCACGCATGTTTTGTGCGCGGCTTCGGTCGAGGACAATATTCCGCCCTGGCTGCGCGGTGGCGGCAAGGGCTGGGTGACGGCGGAATACGGCATGCTGCCGCGCGCCACCCACACGCGCGGGCGCCGCGAGGCGGCTGCCGGAAAGCAATCCGGCCGGACCCAGGAAATCCAGCGCCTGATCGGCCGCTCCCTGCGCGCCGTGATCGACCTGAAGGCCCTGGGCGAGCGCCAGATCACGATCGACTGTGATGTGCTGCAGGCCGATGGTGGCACCCGCACGGCGGCGATCACCGGCGCCTGGGTGGCCCTGAAACAGGCCACGGCCTATCTCGTCGAGGAAGGCCTGTTGAAGGAATGCCCGGTCTATGGCCAGCTCGCTGCGATCTCCTGCGGCGTCATCGACGGCGAGACGCGGCTCGACCTGGAATACGAGGAAGACCGGCGCGCCGAGGCCGATGCGAATTTTGTGCTGACGGACAAAGGCGCTATCGTCGAAATCCAGGCGACGGCGGAAGACCGTCCGATCCCGGAGAGCGATTTCACGGAGTTGTTCTCGCTAGCCAAGGCCGGTGTCGCGGACCTTTGCGCGATGCAGCTGAAAGCGCTGGGCCGGTAGTCCGCGCGAGCCGGGCCGGCCCGGCCCCGGCTTCACGCAAGGTCAATCAAGCGGGCGGGGCGTGCAGTCGGCCTCGGCGGGGAAGTGTGTCCGCAGGGCGTGGGCAAACAGCTGGTAGAAGGCGAGCGGAGAGTGGCCGGTCACATAGCCGATGAACTGCGCCTGGCCGCCCGCCGTGCGGATCCGGTCCGCTGCTTCCAAGCTTCTCGTTTGAATGCGAGGTTCATAGATGCCCGCGCTGATGAAGAAGTTGACCCCGGCAGGCATGTCTTCGGCGGCCTCCAGGGCGTCCGGCCAGCCGAAGGACGCCGCCGCAACGCTGCCGAAAAGATCAGGGTGCCGCAGACCCATTGCGACGGCCCAGCCGGCACCGTTGGAGCTTCCGGACAGCATGCGCCGGCCGGCCTCCGATGACGCGCCAAAGCTGCCTTCTGCCAGAGGGATGACGTCCTCCAGCAGGAAGCGCTCATGCGCCGCGAAACGGTCCGGGTTCCGACCCCACAGATAGTCTGCGGCCCGTAGGTCCGAACCATTCTGGCCCTCGCCGGGTATCTGGTTTCCGATGCCGACGAGTATTACGGGCTGCGCCTGGCAGGTGCGCGCAAGCGCTTCTGCGATCGGGCCATAATCCATGGCATTGCCGCCATCTGCCATGTAGATGACCGGCCAGTCGACTCGGCTTTCGTCCGGTTCGGGCAGGTAGACGAAGACCGGACGTTCATGGTCAAGCGTGCCGGCGGGCACCAGGATGCTGATGAGCCGTGCTTCGGGAACCTCGGCACGGGCGACTGCCATGGGGGCTCGCGATCCCCGGTACACCGGGCGGCTGTGCCAGCCCATGCGGGTGGCTTCATCCAGCGGTGCTGGCCAGACATCGATGAACGCCTCGTCCGGACGGGTCAGCTCGAAACTGGTCGCCCAGATGTTTTCGCCCAGCGGTTCCATGTCAGCCTGAAGCGCGCAGCACATGCGCACCCAATCGGAGTTCCGGCGGGCGGCTACATGGAAGAGGCCATCTTCACCGATCCAGAATGTGTGATGGGTGTCGTCTAACTGGGCTTGTGCCTCTTCAAGTGATATCCGGCCGGGATGCTGACAGAAGGCATGCTCTTCAGTGGAACAGCCAGGTTCCCCGGCCGGCGTCAACGCATCGTCTTGCGGTGACCGGGATAAATTTGTCTGGAAAGAGAATGCCAGGCTGGCGATCAAAACGGCGAAACTCATGCAGGACCCGGGCATGTACACAATCAAAAAGACGTAAGCTCTGAGTGTCGCATAGTTTAGGCTGTGTCGGCAACCGCCGGGTCTTGCGCGGGGCTTCGGCCGCCCTATGCTGGCGGCGATAAGACAGACGGCGGGAGCGCGCTGGGGGGCTGAAAAACGGCCCGCATGGCTACTCTTGGGAAGGGGCGACCATGCAGGCCCGCCCCCGCCGTCTGACCCGTCCGGTGTTGAGCCGGCCGGATTTCTGCTCCGAGACCCGTTCGCGCCTATTCGGCGGCGTCGCGGTCCTCGTCATCGTCCTCATCATCAAAACTCAGCAGGTCGCCAGGCTGGCAGCCCAGTTCCCGGCACAGTGCCTCCAGGGTGGAGAAGCGCACGGCCTTGGCCTTGCCTGTCTTGAGGATGGACAGGTTGGCCATGGTGATGCCGACACGGTCGCAGAGTTCGGTCAGCGACATGCGGCGCTCGAGGAGCATTCGGTCGAGGGTGACGCGAATTGGCATGGTGTGCGTCCCCCTAAATCGTCAGTTTTTGTTCTTGGCGCATTTTCGCACCTTCGCGGAAGACTTCCGCGAGTACCAGCAGGGCTGCCACTGCAAACCAGGCGCCGAGATCGATATTCGCCGTCGCCGTCAGTTCCAGACCGCCCAGGACCGGCTCGTCCAGGATGGTCAGCAGCATGGCCACAGCGCCCTGCGTCACGTGACGCAACACCTGATAGCCCGCGATCGCCAGGGCGATGACCCGCAGGTGTCCGGCGTTTTCCGGCACGAAGGGGTCGCCCGCGATCAGCGTCGAGAAGATCCGGCGCAGGCGGTCGATCACGATCATGAAGGCGATGATTTCCGCCACCAGGATCGGGAATATCCAGCCATGGGCACGTATGCCGTTCAGCAATTCCGAAACGGGGCCCGGCGAATAGCCGAGGAAATCCATGATCAGCGTGGCACCGGCCGCAAAGATGACCAGAGCCGCAAAGGCGAGCAGCGCCCAGGCGATATACCAGACGATGTCGAGCACCACCTTGATGATGGAGGCTAGTGAGCCTTGGCCCATTGTCTTCATGCCCGCCCCTTCCCGTTTCGCGAATGAGGCCTGCGGTCGCCTACCTGACCGTCAGGCCTCACCCGTCCTTAGCAATCATGCAGCAACCGGGGCAATCGCGTAGAACGCGCCGGCCGCCACCGAAACCAGCAGCATCATGTTGATCGCAATCGATGCGAACACGCGGATGCCGGATTTTTCGGACCTGACCATTTCACTGTTTCCTTTCTCTTGTATCTGACCAATTACCGTTGTCTGTCTTCGTGAGCCGGACGATGTGTCCCGTCCTTGTTGTTTATCGATAAACAGAAAGTTCGGGACGCGCAAGCGAAAAATATCGTTTTTCGATATGAATTTTTCGAAAGGCGATAAAAACAAGGAGGTCCAGGGGCCCATGAGCACAGAGTCCACCTGGGTGTTGGCGAGCCACAACGCGGGCAAAATCAAAGAGTTGCAGCAGATTCTGGCACCACTCGGAATCGTCCTGAAGAGCGCTGCGGATCTCGATCTGCCCGAGCCGGAAGAGACCGAAACGAGCTTCGAAGGCAATGCCGCCCTCAAGGCGAAGGCGGCCTGCGAGGCGACGGGCCTGGTCTGCCTGGCGGATGACTCGGGCCTGGCCGTGGACGCGCTGGACGGCGCGCCGGGCATCTATTCGGCACGCTGGGCCGGTGAACCACACGATTTCGGCCGTGCGATGCAGCGGGTGCAGGATGCCTTGGCAGACAGCGCCGATCGCACGGCGCGATTTGTCTGTGTCATTGCCCTGGCGCGTCCGGATGGCAGCCTGACGCATTATCGCGGGGAAGTGGTGGGTGAGATCGTCTGGCCGCCGCGCGGCGATGGCGGCTTTGGCTATGATCCGATCTTTCGGCCCCAGGGCCATGAGCGTGTCTTCGCCGAGATGTCAGCTGAGGAGAAACGCCAGCTCAGCCATCGTGGCCGGGCGCTGGACGCGATGATGCAGGCGGAATTTCCCCGGTGACCGGACCGCCCGCCTCCGGTCTGGGTGATGCGCTGGGGCTTTATGTGCACTGGCCCTATTGCGCCCGGATCTGTCCCTATTGCGACTTCAACGTCTATCGCCCGCGCGATGAAGGCGATGTCCTGCTGGCGGCGATCCTGGACGACATGGCCCACTGGCGCGAGCGCACCGGTGCCCGGCCCCTGGTCAGCCTGCATTTCGGTGGCGGCACGCCTTCGCTGATGCGGCCGGACCAGATTGCCGCCGTGATCGGCGCGGCTGACCGCCTGTTCGGCTTTGTACCGGGCGCCGAGATCGGCCTGGAAGCCAATCCGAATGATCTGGCCGGTTTTGCGGACCTGGCCGCCTGCGGCATCAATCGCCTGTCACTGGGGGTGCAGAGCTTTGACGACGAGGCATTGTTGGCGCTGGGGCGGGATCATGACGCCGATCTGGCCTGCCGGGCCATCGAGGCCGCCCAAGCGCAGTTCCGGGCCGTTTCGCTGGATCTGATCTATGCCCGCGCCGGTCAGACGGCCGGGCACTGGGAAGCCGAGCTGAACCGGGCCATCGCCACGGGTGCCGGACACCTCTCGCCCTACCAGCTGACCATCGAAGCGGCGACGGCCTTCGGCAAGCGCACTGCCCGTGGCGAGGTGCTCGCCGCCGATCCGGACTTCTCCGCCGATCTCTATGAGCTCACCCAGGCGGTGTGCGAGGCGGCGGGTTTTGAGACCTATGAGATCTCCAACCACGCCCGCTCGCCCGGAGCACGCTCGGTTCACAACCAGCTTTACTGGGCCGGTGGCGACTGGATCGGCGTCGGACCCGGTGCGCATGGTCGTCTGGGCTCGGCAAGCCAGGGTGGCCGGATCGCGACCGAAGCCCGGCGTCATCCCAAGGCCTACAGCGAAAGCGCGCCGCGCCATACCCAGTCCGCGCTGGATGCGCATGACGAGCTGGCCGAGCGCATTCTGATGGGCATGCGTGTGGCGGAAGGTGTGGATCGCGGGCACCTGCGGGCCACGACCGGCGGGGATGTCGATCCGGACGGGCTGGAGCGGATGGTCCGCCAGGGCTTTGTCGAGGCCGAAGCTGACCGGGTCCGGCTCACCGCGCCGGGCCGGCTGCTGGCCGATGGCGTGTCCGGTGAGCTGGTTCCGGACGGTGTCTAGAAGACGTCCGGTTCGAAGCTCAGGGGCGCCGGTTCAAGCTCCCGCAGACCGCGCGAGCGCAGCTCATAGACCGCCAGACCCCGCTCGATCATGCCCGTGCTGTGGAAGCGGAACAGGCCGTCCGCACCCATGAAGCCCTGGGCGTCCTCGATTGCGGCCCGGCTGAAGCCGAGCTCGCCGCCATCCAGATGCGCCGCCAGTGCCATGGCGTCATAGGCGAGGCTGGCGACACGTGACGGGGCCGAGCCGTACTCGGCATTGAAGGCCGCCTCGAAGCGCTGCCGGGCGGCCTGGTCGGGGGCGGCAAACCAGCCGCCATGCAGGGCCGGCTCGCGCAGGAGGTCCGGGTCATTCCACAGGCCGGTGCCCAGAAAACGCACGACCAGCGGGTCAACATTCTGCGAGATCAGCAGCGGCCCCAGCGCCCGCAGGCGCGTGCCGCCCTCCGGCAGGATCACGGCCTGGAAGGGCGCATCCTCGCTGGGCAGCCAGTCCTGCCGGCGCAGTTCCAGCGCCTCTTCCGGTGTCAGCGCCTCGAACTGGCCGGCGGTCAGCCGGGCCGAGGCGCGCGACATGGCTTCCACATCGCCGGTGTAGAAGCTTTCCGCCGCGACATAGCCGCCGGTGAGGGCAGAGGTGTTCTGCAGCTCGTTGTAGACCGCCATGCCATAGCGGTCCTGCGGCCCCAGATAGGCATAGCGCTCGACGCCCCGGCGAGAAGCGTATTCCACGATGCGGGCAACCTCGATCTCCGGCGGGAAACTCATCAGATAGACGCCATTGCCCGCCACCGTCGTGTCGGTGGTGAAGGCGATGACCGGGATGTTCGCCTGGCGGGCCACACGGGCGGCCGAGGCCACGGCGGGTCCGAACAGCGGCCCGATGATGAGGTCAGCACCATCTTCAGCGGCGGCCAGCGCGGCCGAGCGCGCGCCTTCCGGCGTGCCTTGCGTGTCCTTGGGGATCATCAGCAGATTGCCACCGCCGCGCTCGAACAGGGCCAGCTCGGCCGCACGCAGCAGACGCAGGGCCTCAGCTCGCGCCGCTGCGCTCTCGGCCGAGAAGGGCAGCAGTACCGCCACCCGTGCCAGGTCCCGGCCTTCCATGTGCGGCGGGATCAGCCCGGTCTCGACCGGCTCTTCCGGGGTCTGCGGTTCCGGATCAGGCTCGACCACCGGTTCCTCGACCGGCGTGGGCAGCGGTTGCGGGGGCGGCGGGGCAGGTGTGGACGCACAGGCCGCCAGAGCCAGTCCGGCGCCGGCTGTCACGGCAAGGAGGCGTGGCCGCGCGCTTTGTGCCATGGTGGTGCCGACGGCGAAAAGACGCGAAAGAATGACTGACAGCATGAGTGCTACACCCGTTGAAATCCCCGGCGAAGCTAGCCGCCACCGTCCCGGGGGGCAAGCATTGCAGCCGGGTCTTTATCTGGTCTCGACACCGATCGGAAACCTGCGCGACATCACGCTGCGCGCGCTGGACGTGCTGGGGGCCGCTGACCGGGTGCTGGCCGAGGACACGCGGGTAACCCGTCGCCTCCTCGATGCTTACGGTCTTCGCGCTGAATTGCAGCCCTATCACGACCATAACGGGGAAAAGGTGCGGCCGGGCATCCTGGCTGACCTGGAGTCTGGTGCAGTCATCGCCCTGGTGTCCGATGCGGGAACGCCGCTGGTTTCCGATCCCGGCTTCAAGCTGGCGCGTGCGGCGATCGAGCGTGACGTCGCGGTCTTTGCCATTCCTGGCGCCTCGGCCGTGCTGTCAGCGCTCGCCATTGCCGGACAGCCCACCGACTGCTTCACCTTTGCCGGTTTCCCGCCGCAGAAAACCGGAGCGCGCGAGACCTGGCTGGCCCAGTTCCGCGATGTGCCGGGCACGCTGGTGCTCTATGAGGGGACATCCCGCCTGCCGGCGGCGCTGGCCTCGATGGCCCGGGTGCTGGGCGATCGTCCCGCAGCAGTCTGCCGCGAACTCACCAAGCTGCATGAAGAGGCGCGTCGCGGCACGCTGGCCGGGCTGGCGGCGCACTATGAGGACGCTGGTCCACCGCGCGGTGAAGTTGTCATCGTCATCGGCCCGGCCGCCGAGGGCAGCTGGGACGCGGCGCGGATCGACAAGGCGTTGATCGCCGCCCTGGCCGAGATGCGGGTGAAGGACGCTGCGGCCGAGGTCGCGGCGGCGTCCGGTTGGGCCCGGCGCGATGTCTATGCCCGGGCGCTGGCGCTGAAGTCGGACGGGGCATGACGCGCAAGCGCCAGGCGGCCGAGGCCCGTGGCCGTTGGGCCGAATGGCTCGCCATGGCCTGGTTGTTCTGCAAGGGCTACCGGCTGCTCGACCATCGCGCCCGAACACCGGCCGGGGAGATCGACCTCGTGGCCCGGAAAGGCGACAGTCTCGTTTTCATCGAGGTCAAGGCCCGGGCCAATCTGGAAGAGGCCCTGGGCGCGCTGGGGCCGCGACAGCGCGAACGGATCTGCCGCGCCGCCGGGCTGTGGATGGCGCGCCACCCGGCCTATGGTGCGCTTTTCATGCGCTATGATCTTTTCCTGGTCGCGCCGGGGCGTCTGCCGGTGCATCATCGCGCCGCTTGGCTGCCGGACGACCGGCTGGCCGCGCGGCTCGGCTAGCCCGCCTTCTCTCTGCCACAGCGGCAGCCTAGGGTGCGGGCAATCGATTCGACCGGTCTTGCCACCGGTCCCGTTGCCGGAGAGTCCAGCGCTCCGGCCGGTGTTCTTGAGGAGAGTTTGATGATCCGCCTGCTTGCCGCCTGTCTCGCGCTCAGCCTCACAACGGCCTGTTCCACTGTGCTGGAAGAGCGCTCCATCGGCCGCTCCTTTGATGACACCAACGCGTCCTGGGCGATCAAATCCTCGATGCTGCGATCGGAAGGCTTCGCGCTGGACGGTGTCGATGTCGAGGTGACCGAGGGTATTGCCCTGCTTACCGGCCGGGTGCCGCGAGAGGATGACCGCCAGATGGCCGAATGCCTGGCCTGGTCCTCGGTGGCGGTGCGCAATGTGGCCAATGAGATCGTCGTGGGGCCCGGCCAGTCGACCCGCGACCGCACGCGGGACGGCCAGATCACGGCCCGGGTCAATGCGCGTCTGGTCTCGGACCGCAATGTCCGCTCGATCAATTTCAATGTCGAGACCCGCAATGGCGTGGTCTATCTGCTGGGCGTTGCCCGCACGCGCGGTGAGCTTGATCGGGCGACGACGCATGCCTCCCTGGTCGAGGGCGTCACCGAAGTGATCTCCTATGTTCGCATCTCCGGTGTGCCGACCAACCTGCCTGCGCGCGGTGAGCGCCGGGCCCAGGCCTGCGCCGGCGAAGCGCGGCCCGGCCTTGAACCGGCGGCCAATGCCCCTAACTCCGGACCACAATTGCTCGGCGGCCCCGGCGCGGTCCGCTAGCCCCGTTCTGACAAGCGAGACCTGCTGATGAGCCTGCGCGTAGCGGTCCAGATGGACCCGATCGAAAGCGTCAATGTCGACGCCGACACGACTTTCGCCCTGATGGAAGAGGCCCAGGCTCGCGGCGCGACGCTGTTTGTCTACTCCCCGGATGAGCTGGCCTGGCTGCAGGGCCGTATCCTGGCCCGTGCCCGCCCGGTGACCGTGAATCATGTCCAGGGTGAGCATGCAGCGCTGGGTGAACCGGTGATGCTGGACCTGGCCGAGGATGTGGATGTGGTGCTGATGCGCCAGGATCCGCCCTTCGACATGGCCTACCAGACGGCGGCGCACATCCTCGAGGGTCTCAAGGGCCGCACCCTGGTGCTGAACGACCCGGCCTGGGTTCGTTCGAGCCCGGAAAAAATCCTGCCCCTGATGTTCCCGGACCTGATCCCGCCGACGCTGATCACGCGCGACATCAAGGCGCTCAAGGCCTTCCGCGACACCCATTCCGACATCATCATCAAGCCGCTCTATGGCAATGGTGGCGCCGGTGTGTTCCGCCTCAAGCCCGGCGACGGGAATTTCGCCTCGCTGCTGGAAATGTTCTTTGCCCAGTCGCGCGAACCGGTGGTGGCGCAGGCTTTCCTGCCGGCGGTCGAAAAGGGCGACAAGCGCGTCCTGCTGATCGATGGCGAGCCGGTCGGAGCGATTAATCGCGTGCCCCAGAAGGGCGAAACCCGTTCGAACATGCATGTCGGCGGCAAGGCCGAGATGAGCGCGCTGGACGCCGCTGACCAGGTGATCTGCGACGCCATCGGTCCGGTGCTGAAGGCGCGTGACCTGGTTCTGGTGGGTATTGATGTCATCGGCGGCAAGCTGACCGAGATCAATGTGACCTCGCCAACCGGGGTGCAGGAACTCAAGCGTTTCTCCGGCATCGATACCTGCGCGATCTTCTGGGATCACGTCGAGAAACGTCTAGCCGGCAAAATACACGCTTGACGTGTTGTTCCAATTCGTTCAGTTTTTGTTCTCGAAATGATCTTCGGGTTAACCAAGGCTGTGGAAAACCCAATTGTGACGGAAGGTTAGCGAAAGCTTAACGGCATCGCGCCTGCCGTTTGGCAGGCAGTCGTTTCCTGCCACAGAACTGCTGCAGCCCGATTCATGCCCACGGTATGGAAGGCGAATGCATGGCGGCCAAGACATCCTCCGTAGCCTTCGAAGGGGCCGAGGCCCGGCTCGTTGACGTGCAAGTCCAGATTGCGGGCGGCACCCAGCCGATATTCTCCGTGGTCGGACTGGGCGACAAGGCGGTCAATGAAAGCCGTGAACGCGTGCGGGCCGCCTTCTCGGCCTTGGGCCTGTCGCTTCCGTCCAAGCGCCTGATCGTCAATCTGGCGCCGGCCGACCGGCCCAAGGAAGGCGCGCACTTCGACTTGCCGATTGCCGTGGGTGTTCTGGCCGAACTGGGCATCATTCCGAAGGATGCCGCGGAAACGCATCTGGTTTTCGGTGAGTTGGGGGCTGATGCGCGGATCCGGCCGTCGCCCGGCGCCTTGCCGGCGGCAGTGGCGGCGAACTCGGCCGGCCTCTGCCTGATCTGCCCGGAAAGCAACGGCCCGGAGGCCGCCTGGGCTGGCGGGGACCTGCCGATTCTGGCTCCCGGTACGCTGATCCAGCTGATCAATCACTTCAAGGGAAGCCAGATCCTGGGGCGTCCGGCTCCGGGTGAGCTGGTGGACAATGCCGTCTTGCCCGATCTCAAACAGGTGAAGGGGCAGGAGAGCGCCAAGCGGGCGCTGGAGATCGCGGCGGCGGGTCATCACAATCTCCTTATGGTGGGGCCGCCCGGCTCTGGCAAATCGATGCTGGCCGAACGCCTGCCCGGCCTGCTCCCGCCGTTGGAACCGGCTGAATTGCTGGATGTGTCGATGGTGCACTCGGTCGCGGGATTGCTGGAACGCGGCCGTCTGACCCGGTCCCGACCCTATCGGGCACCGCACCATTCCGCCTCCATGGCGGCCATGGTCGGAGGCGGTACCAAGGCGAGACCGGGTGAGGCCTCCCTGGCCCATCATGGCGTCCTCTTCCTAGATGAACTGCCCGAGTTTCATCCGCAGGTGCTCGACAGTCTGCGCCAGCCGATGGAAACCGGGTCGATCACGGT
Source organism: uncultured Maricaulis sp. (assembly GCA_965242785.1). Taxonomy (GTDB): domain Bacteria; phylum Pseudomonadota; class Alphaproteobacteria; order Caulobacterales; family Maricaulaceae; genus Maricaulis. The sequence continues at coordinate 534,824 of CBDETA010000004.1, read as the reverse complement.
TGCTCGCGCCAACGCCCACATCGCCTATCCGGCACGTTTTCAACTGGTTGCTGCGATGAATCCGTGTCGCTGTGGCGGCGGAGAGGGCCAGAGCTGCAAGCGCGGTCCGCGCTGTGCCATCGACTACCAGGCCCGCATCTCCGGACCCATGCTCGACCGGATCGACCTGCAGATCCACGTCCCGCCTGTCACGCCCGCCGATCTTGCCCTGCCCCCGCCGCCGGAAGGCACGGCCGAAGCGGCCGCCCGTGTCGCCCAGGCTCGCGGGATCCAGGCCGAGCGTGGTCATCTCAATGCCCACTTGCCAACCGATATCCTGGACCATGTCGCCACACCCGACCGGGCCGGCGAGGCTTTGCTGTCGGAAGCTGCCCTGGCACACAATCTCACGGCTCGCTCGTATCACCGGGTCCTGCGCGTGGCCCGCACGATTGCCGATCTGGAGGGCCAGGAGGCGGTGCGCCGCATCCATATCGCAGAAGCGCTCGCCAGTCGTCGTGGTCTCGCCACGGCGACACGCCAGGCCAGCAAGGGTGTTCTCACCCCGCAAAGGCCTTGACGGACAGGCCAGGAGCTGAGGACGCAGAGGGCGCAAAAACGACGCTTTTTTAACACCCTGCCGGGTAGATTGACGCGGCAATAGCGAGCCAGTCATGAGCGAGAACGACCGCGACACGCGCAAGACCGCGGCGTCGGCATCCCGGGCGGATGAGGCGATCGCACACTTGCGCCCGGATGCGGCCGCGGGTGCGGCGCCGCTGGACGATCTGCTTCTGACCGCTCTGGACGCGACGGGAGAGCTGATCCTGATCCGCGGCTATGGTGGCCAGGTCCGCTACGTCAACAAGGCCTTTCTGTCAGCCTTTGGCGGTGAACGCACGGACTGGATCGGTCGCTGGTTCTCCATGGCCCCGCCGGTCTCGGCCAGCGAGGCGCGCCGCTATGAAATGCTGATGCGCACCCGCACCGGTCCGCTCTGGATCGAGTGGGATGAGCGCCTTCTGCCCGGCGATCAGGGTGTCGTCTCGGTCGGCCGCGATGTGACGCGCCGCCGCGAAGCCCACGACGATTTGCAGGCGTCGCAAAAGGCCAAATCGCTCTTCTTTGCGGCGGTCACGCACGAATTGCGCACGCCCCTGGCCGGTGCCTTGGGCGTATCCCGCTTGCTGGATGCCACGCCCCTGCGGGCAGATCAGGCCGATTATGTCCGCTCCATCGCCACCTCGGCCCAGCACGCTTTGGCCATGGTGGACGATATTCTCGATCTCTCCCGCCTCGAGGCGGGCAAGCTGGACCTGCGGCCCGGCGATGTCGATGTGGCCGATCTGGTGCGTGACACCACCGAGCTCGCTGCGCCGCGGGCCCAGGAGAAAGGGTTGGAGATCGGTGTGGTCATCCACCGCGATGCGCCGGCCCGGATCCACGGCGATGCGGCCCGTATCAAGCAAATTCTCTTCAATCTTCTGGGCAATGCGGTGAAGTTCACCCACAGCGGTGGCGTTCGTGTCGATATCGCCAATGCCCCGGACAGTGATGGCCGGCCGCGCCTGTCGATCTCTGTCTCCGACACCGGCCCCGGCATTTCTGAAGCCGACCAGGAGAACCTGTTCGAGCATTTCGAGCGCGGTGCAGCTGAACGCAATGGTGCGGAAAGCGGTGCCGGTCTGGGTCTGGCCATGGTACGCCGCCTGGTCGAGGCGATGGATTCCTCCATGGGCGTGGAAAGCACGCTCGGCCAGGGCGCCAAATTCTGGGTCGTGCTCAATCTGGACGTGATCGAAAGCTTTGCCGGCCAGCCGCTCGAGGGCCGCCGCATTGCCGTCGTGTCCGCGCAACCGGTTCTGCGCGACAGCCTGGCCGACCAGCTGGCCCATCTCGGCGCCGAAACGCTGCGCATTGCCACGCCGGAGGATCTGCCGGCCCTGACCGGCTGGGATGTCATGCTGGATGCGGCCTGGACCGGGGGCGCCCTGCCTGCCGATACCGGAACGGTCTGGCATCTGGTGACGCCGGGTGAAAAGGACGGGGTGCTGAAGGATCGCGATGATCCGCACTCGGGCTGGTTCGTCAAACCGGTTCGTGCCGCCACCCTGGCCGCCCGTCTCGGCTCCGGGGCGCCGGACACGGTGGCCACCGCGTCCGGTCCGGCCATGCCCCGCCGTCCCGCCTTTCAACCCGATGTCTCGGGCCTTTCCCTGCTGGTGGCCGAGGATGACCCCGTCAACGCGCTGATCGCGCGGAAATGCCTGCAGAATCTGGGCATCGCCGTGACCCTTGTCAGCGACGGCAAGACCGCCTCGGAAACCCTGGCCGTGCAGGAGTTCGACGCCGCCCTGCTGGACCAGCGCATGCCCGGCCGCGATGGCCCCGAGGTCGCCCGCAAGGCCCGCGCCGACGGTCTCACCCTGCCCCTCATCGCGCTGACGGCCAACGCCTCGGAAGCCGACCGGGCCCTGTGCCTGGACGCCGGCATGGATGAATTCCTCGCGAAACCGTTAGATCCCGACCGCCTGACCGAGATCCTCCTGCGCTTGTGCCGCACGGAAAAGCGCGCCAGCATGGGCTAGCTCAACCCCGCTGGAGTTTCAGGTAGATGGCCGAACAAGATGCTGCGCAGAAGACTGCGCCCTCGATGGGGTGGCGCGATGTCCTGACCGCACTGGGGCGGCCGAAAATCGCAATCATGCTTGCGCTTGGTTTCGCAGCAGGTCTTCCCTTTCTGCTGACCGGCAATACGCTGGGGGCGTGGTTGCGCGATGAAGGCACCACGCTTGCTGCCATTGGCTTCCTGTCTTGGGTCGGACTGGCCTATTCGTTCAAGTATCTTTGGGCCCCAATTCTCGACAGCGTTCGATTGCCAATTATCGGAGCGCTTGGGAAACGAAGAAGCTGGATCATCCTAGCTCAGACTGGCGTTATCTCTGGCCTTATCGCCATGGTGGTTGTCGGCCCGGAAGGGGGGCTGACTCTATTCGGTGCATTTGCACTACTGGTGGCATTTTCGTCCGCGACGCAGGACATAGCTATCGATGCGTGGCGGATTGAAGTTGCCGCAAATGATGAAGAGCTGGGCTTGATGTCTGCAGCCTACCAGCTGGGCTACCGGGCAGCGATTCTTGTCACCAACGCATTCATTTTCAATATAGCTGCACAAATAGACTGGTCCGGCTCCTATCTGGTTATGGCAGCGCTGATGGGACTGGGCTTGGTCGCTGCACTCATGGCTTCCGAACCGCGCGCCGATTCTTCGGCGGTTGGGCAGAACGCTGCGCGTCAAGAGGAAGTCAACTGGTCCCTGAGAGGGGCCGTTGATGCTGTGCTCGGGCCGTTTATTGCCTTCTTCAAGGCCCATGGTCGTCTGGGCCTGTTGTTGTTGCTGGCTGTCAGCCTCTATCGCATGCCGGACTTTGTCATGGGGCCGATGGTGAATCCGTTCTATGGAGACCTCGGCCTGTCCCGCGACGTAATAGGCGGTATGCGTGCGAGCGTCGGACTGATCGCCACTCTTGTTGGCGTAGCTGCAGGTGGACTCGCATCTGTTCGCCTAGGCTTCACGAAGGCCCTGATTCTCGGGGCTTTTTTGGTCCCGGCCTCCAACATCGGCCTCGCTGTCATGGCGGTGACGGGGCCGTCGCAGGAGGTTTTTGCCGGGGCTCTCTTTTTGGAAAACTTTTCTGAAGGCTTCGGTGGAACAGTGTTGATCGCATGGATGTCGAGTCTCACCAGTTTTGGCTATGCGGCGACACAGTATGCGCTCTTGTCCTCGTTCTATTCGGTGCTGGGTAAAGTCCTGAAAGGGTTTTCCGGCACTATTGTCGAAAATGGCCTACAACCTGCTTTTGGCGAGATGGGCGGCTATGCTGCGTTCTTTACGGGCACTGCAGCGATGGGCATTCCGGCCATACTGATCATCATCTGGACCGCGCGGGCACATTTGAGAGCCGAGCTAGCCAAGCCGAAGGCGTAGGGTTTCAGCCCCTACTCCGCAGCCTGCGCATCAACCTCGTGCTTCTCCGGGTCGTACGCGGCCAGGGCCGCGAGGGTGGTGATTTCGCTGACCGAGGCGCCCAGGCGGGCGATCTGGACCGGTTTTTCCACGCCGACCAGCATCGGGCCGATCACCGTGGCGCCGCCGGCGACGCGCAGCAGTTTGGTGGCGATCGAGGCGGCATGAATGCCCGGCATCACCAGCACATTGGCCGGCCCCTTCAGACGCGAGAACGGGTAGAGGAAGCGGTGTGACGGATCCAGCGCCACATCGACATTCATCTCGCCCTCGTACTCGAAGTCCACGCCCCGCTCGTCCAGCAGTTTGACCGCCGCCTGCAGCTTGTCCGAACGCTGGCCGGCCGGATTGCCGAAGGTGGAATAGGACAGGAAGGCCACCCGCGGCGTGAAGCCGAAGCCCCGGGCAGCAGCAGCGGTTTCCTCGGCGATGTCGGCCAGCGCCTCGCTGTCGGGGAATTCGGTGATATTGGTGTCGGCGATGAACAGGGTGCGGTTCTTGGCCAGGGCGATCGACATGCCCATCACACGCTGTCCCTCGACGGGGTCCAGCACCAGCCGGATATCCGACAGCGCGGCGGCATGGGTCCGCGTGGTGCCCGTCACCATGCCGTCGGCATCGCCCAGCTTGACCATGCAGGCGGAAAAGACATTGCGGTCATTATTGACCAGGCGCTGCACGTCGCGGCGCAGATAGCCCTGCCGCTGCAGCCGCGTGTAGAGGAATTCGGCATAGTCGGCATTGCGGTCGGACAGGCGCGCATTGACGATCTCGATGGCATCTTCCGGCACGCCGACCAGGCGCATATTGGCCCGCGTGATCTCTTCGCGGCCGACCAGGATGGCCTTGCCCAATTCCTGGTTCTGGAAGGCATAGGCGGCGCGGATCACCGAGGGCTCCTCGCCCTCGGCAAAGACGATGCGGCGGCCATGCCCCATCACGGCGCCCTGGATGCGCTGGAGAAGCGCGGCAGTCGGGTCAAGACGGCGGGCCAGGGAGGCGCGGTAGGCCGCCATGTCGGGAATGGGTTTGCGGGCAACGCCGGTGTCCATCGCCGCCTGGGCCACATAGGGCGGCACATAGTGGATGAGCCGCGGATCAAAGGGTGAGGGGATGATGTAGTCCCGGCCAAAGCTCGGGCGCGAGCCGTGATAGGCGGCGGCCACCTCGTCCGGCACATCCTCCTTGGCCAGCGAGGCCAGGGCGTGGGCAGCCGCGATCTTCATTTCCTCGTTGATTGTGCGGGCCCGCACATCCAGCGCGCCGCGGAAAATGTAGGGAAAGCCCAGCACATTGTTGACCTGGTTGGGATAGTCCGACCGGCCGGTCGCCACGATGGCGTCCTCGCGCACGGCGCGGGCATCCTCCGGAGTAATCTCCGGGTCCGGATTGGCCATGGCGAAGATGATCGGGTCCTTGGCCATCGAACGGACCATGTCCTGGGTCAGCGCTCCGGCGACCGAGAGGCCCAGGAAGCAGTCCGCTCCGTCCACGGCCTCGGCCAGGCTGCGCTTGTCGGTCTCGATGGCGTGGGCGGCCTTCCACTGGTTCAGCCCGTCCCGGCCCTGGTGGATCACGCCCTTGCTGTCGCACAGGAGGGCGTTCTCATGCTTCACGCCCATCGCCTTGAGCAGTTCCAGCACGGCGATGCCCGCCGCCCCGGCACCGTTGACGACGACTTTCAGGTCCTCGATGCGCCGGTCGGTAAGATGGCAGGCATTGATGATGCCGGCGGCCGAAATGATCGCCGTGCCGTGCTGGTCGTCATGGAAGACCGGCACGTCCAGCAGCTCGCGCAGGCGCTGTTCGATGATGAAGCTTTCCGGCGCCTTGATATCTTCCAGATTGATGCCGCCGAACGTGTTTCCGATGCGCTTGACGCATTCGATGAAGGCGTCGGCATCCTCTTCCTCGACCTCGATGTCGATGGCGTCGATGTCGGCAAAGCGCTTGAACAGCACGGCCTTGCCTTCCATCACCGGCTTGGAGGCCGGCGCGCCCAGATTGCCCAGGCCCAGAATGGCAGTGCCGTTGGAAATCACCGCCACCATATTGCCCTTGGAGGTATAGTCGTAGACAGCGTCCGGGTCGGCGGCGATGGCCTTCACGGGCACGGCGACGCCGGGGGAATAGGCCAGGGACAGGTCGCGCTGGGTCGCCATCGGCTTGGTCGGCGCGAGGGCCAGCTTGCCCGGAACCGGTTCCTTGTGAAAGGCGAGTGCTTCGGAGTCCTCGACCCGGCTGGTTCTGTCATTCATCCCCGGTGTTTCCCATGCTTGTTGTGGCGTTTGCGGGTGGTATGGGCTCTAGCCGCTTCCTACCCTTGCACGCAACACGAAACCTCGCCACCGTCTCGCAACATGAACGCCCTGACTTCGCGCCCCGTTCCGGCTGACCGCGCCTTCCCTTCGACGGAAGGGGCAACGCCCATGATGCAGCAATTCCTCGACCTGCGGGCCCAGGCCCCGGGCGATGCGCTGCTGTTCTATCGCATGGGGGATTTCTACGAGCTGTTCTTCGATGATGCCGTGCGGGCTTCGGCTGCTCTTGACATCGCCCTGACAAAACGCGGCGAGCACCAGGGTGAGCCCATCCCCATGTGCGGGGTTCCGGCGGCCACGGCCGAAGCCTATCTGGCTCGGCTGATCAAGGCCGGGTTCAAGGTGGCGGTAGGCGAGCAGACCGAGGACCCCAAGGAGGCCAAGGCCCGCGGCGGCTCGAAGGCGGTGGTCCGGCGCGAGATTACCCGTGTCGTCACGCCCGGCACGCTGACCGAGGACAGCCTGCTGGACCCGCGCTCGGCCAACCGGATTGCCGCACTGGCCCGCACCGCGACCGGCGAGGCAGCGCTCGCCTGGGCGGAGGTGTCCACGGGCGAGTTTGCCGTCACGCGGGTCTCGCCGGCGTCCATCCAGGCCGAGCTGGCGGCCATGCACCCGGCGGAACTGTTGATCGAGGAAAGCCAGTTCGCCGGGATGGCCGGCGTGCTGTCGCGCACCACGCTGACGCCTCTGCCGCGCACCAAGTTCGATGCCAAGTCCGCCGAGCGCCAGCTCAAGGCCCAGTTCGGCGTGCAGGAACTCACCGCCTTTGGTGATTTTTCAAAGGCCGAGCAGTCGGCGCTGGGCGCCCTGCTCGACTATCTCGCCCTGTCCCAGGCCGGGGCGCCGGCCAAGCTCGCCCCGCCGCGCCAGGCGCGCGAAGGCAGCGTTCTGGCCATTGATCCGGCAACGCGGGCCAGCCTGGAGATTGAACGCACCCTGTCCGGAGACCGGCAGGGCTCGCTGCTGGGTGCGATCGACCGCACGGTCACAGCCCCCGGTGCGCGTGCGCTGGCCGAGCGGCTGGCGCGGCCGCTGACCGATGTCGCGATGATCGAGGCGCGGCTGGAAGCCATTGCCTGGTTCGAACGGGAACCGGCCGCGCGGCGGGACCTGCGTGACCGGCTCAAGGCGGCCGGTGATGCCGAACGGGCCCTGTCCCGCCTGCTGCTGGGGCGTGGTGGTCCGCGTGACCTCAAGGCCCTGTCCGGCGCGTTGCTGGAAGGCGAGGCCATCGCTTCGCGCCTGCTCGGAGAGAAGCTCGACACGCCGCCGGCCCTGATTGCCGAAGCACTCGCGGCGCTCACCCTGACCGACAAGCCGGATCTCGATGCGCTGGTCCAGGACCTGGAACGCGCGATTGCGGATGAACCGCCGCTGATGACCCGCGATGGCGGGTTCATCGCCGAAGGCTGGATGCCGGAACTGGATGAGACCCGCCAGCTGCGCGACGCCTCGCGCCGCATCGTGGCCGGGCTGCAGCAGACCTATGCCGAGGCGACCGGGGTCTCCAGCCTCAAGGTCAAACACAACAATGTGCTGGGCTATTTCGTCGAGGTGACGGCCAAGAATGCCGACGGGTTGATGACGGATGCGCAGTTCATACACCGCCAGACCATGGCCAATGCGGTGCGCTTTACGACCACCGAACTGGCCGCCCTGGAATCCAAGATCGCGAGTGCCGCCGAACGGGCGCTGGCGATGGAGATCGAGGCCTTCGCGGCCCTGCGCGCTCGCGTTGAGACCGTTGCAACCGAAATTCGCTCTGCCACGCGCGCTTTGGCAGAATTTGATGTGTCTTCTGCACTGGCGGAATGGGCGGAGGAAGCCGGGGCCTGCCGGCCGCAAATTAACGAATCATTCAGATTTTCAGTGATCGGCGGCCGGCATCCCGTGGTCGAGCGCTCGCTGGCGCAATCCGGTGAGGGTCGGTTCACCCCCAATTCCTGCCAACTGGACGGATCGGGGGAAAACGCGGCCCGTCTGACCTTCGTGACCGGGCCGAACATGGCCGGTAAGTCGACCTATCTGCGCCAGAACGCCCTGATCCTGATGCTGGCCCAGGCCGGTTGCTATGTGCCGGCTGAAAGCGCCGAGATCGGCATTGCCGACCGGCTTTATTCGCGCGTCGGTGCAGCGGACGATCTGGCGCGCGGGCGGTCCACCTTCATGGCCGAGATGATCGAGACCGCCGCCATCCTCAACCAGGCGACGCCGCGCAGTTTTGTCATCCTGGACGAGATCGGCCGCGGCACGGCGACCTTTGACGGCCTGTCGATTGCCTGGGCCGCCGCCGAGCACCTGCACGAAGTCAATCGCTGCCGGGCCCTGTTCGCGACGCATTATCACGAGCTGACGCGGCTGGCCGAGGATCTGGATGCGGCGGGCAATGCCTCGCTGAAGGCGAAGGAATGGAAGGGCGATCTGGTCTTCCTGCACGAGGTGGGCCCCGGCGCTGCCGACCGCTCCTATGGTATCGAAGTGGCCAAGCGTGCCGGCCTGCCGCGCAAGGCGGTGACCCGGGCCAGCGCGATCCTGAAACGGTTGGAAGCGGACGGAACACCCGCGGCCGCCCTGGACACCCTGCCCCTGTTCGCGGTTGCCGAACCAGAGCCGGAACCCTTCGAGAGCGAGGTGGAATCGCGTCTCAAGGCGATCGATGTGGACGGGTTGTCACCGCGTGAAGCACTGGACCTGGTCTATGAACTCGCCCGTCTGGCGAAGAAGGCGTGACGCGCTGATGGCCTCGCACTAGATTGGCGCGCACATGACACGCCCCGTCCTGCCTGCCTCCCTCGACGCCCTGAAACTGCGGGCGGAACTGGCCGCTGCCCTGGCTCAGGATGGCTGGTCGTCGCCAGCCGCCCGGCAGGCCGGCCTGGGCCATGTGAGGGCGGCGCTGGAACGGTTTCGTGAACAGGCCTTCGACCGCCTGAGCGGCCCGGGCGGTGGCGCGGCGGCGGCGCAGATGCTCAGCGACGGTGTCAGCGTCAGCCTCCATGCCCTGTTTGATTCCATGGCCGCCAGCGACCCGGAAGGCGCCGCTGGCGTGGCCCTGTGTGCGCAGGGCGGTTTCGGCGCGGGTGAACTGGCTCCGGCGTCGGATGTCGACATCCTGCTGATCAAGCCGGACACGGCCAATGAGGCTACCGACGCCTTCCTGCAGCAATTCCTCTACGCGCTGTGGGATGTGAAGATCGATGTCGGCGGAGGGGCTTGCCGCACGATCGATGAGACCCTGGCGCTGGTCGGCGAGGATGCCTCCGAGCGCACGGCCTTGCTCAGCCTGCGCCATCTGGCGGGAGATGAAGCGGCCACCCTGCGCCTGGGCCAGCGTTTCCGTGACGAAGTGGTGGCGGGCGATCTGGCCGGCTTTGTCGAAGCCAAGCTGCGCGAGAGGGATGCCCGGATCGAGCGGGCCGGACGCTCGCGCTACACGGTCGAGCCGCATCTCAAGTCCGGCAAGGGCGGGCTGCGGGACCTGCAGCTGATGCGCTGGCTGGCGCAATTTCTCTACGGGGCGGATGCGTTCGAACGCTGGGTCGGAACGCGTCTCCTCTCGGTCGAGGATGTCGCCAAATACGTTGCCGCCGATGATTTCTTCTGGACCGTGCGCTTCCACCTGCACGAACTGGCGGGCGGCAAGGACGAGAAACTCTCCTTTGACCTGCAGCCGGAAATCGCGGCCCGCATGGGGTTCGAGGACGGCGAGACGGAGAATGCGGCCGAGCGTTTCATGCGGCGCTATTTCCGCACCGCCATGGATGTCGGTTCGCTGACGCGCTTGGTCTGCGCCAAGCTGGAAGCCGATGCCTGGAAGGCCAAGCCGAAGGGGCTGGCGCGCTTCCTGCCACCCAGCATGGAAGCGGATGCCGATGCGGATGTCGGCGAATTCATCGTCCGTGACGGGCGGCTGGACTTTGCGCATGCCACCCAGATCCGCGAGGAACCGGTGCGGATCATGCGCTTCTTCCACATGGCCGCCTCCCGCCGCCTGGACCTGCATCCGGAAGCCGTCGCCCGGATCGGCCGGACGCTGCATCTGATCGATGATGATTTCCGCCGTGATCCGCGCGCCGCGCGGGCCTTCTTTGCGGTGCTCCTGGATGCGCCGGCACCGATGGCTGTTTTGCGCATGATGACGGAAGCGGGTGTTCTGGGCCGCTATATCCCCGAGTTCGGCGATATCGTCGCACGCACCCAGTTCAACATGTATCACCGCTATACGGTCGACGAGCATACCCTGCAGGCGCTGGGCTTCCTGCGCGAGATCGAGGACGGGCTGCACCCGGACGAACATCCCCTGTCGACCCGGATCGCGCCGAAAATCCAGAACCGGCGGGCGCTGCATCTCGCCGTTCTGTTGCACGATACCGGCAAGGGCGCGGGCGATCAGTGTGTCGAGGGCGCGTTGCGGGCGCTGACGGCGTGCGAACGTCTGGGGCTCAGCCATGACGAAGCCGAGCTGGTGGCCTGGTTGATCCGTTCCCACCTGTTGATGAGCGATACGGCGCAGCGGCGTGACCTGTCCGATCCGCGCACCGTGGCCGACTTCGCGGCGGCGATGGGTACGATCGAGCGACTGCGGCTGCTGACGGTGCTGACTGTCGTGGATATCCGCGCTGTGGGGCCGGGCGTATGGAATGGCTGGAAGGCGCAGCTGATCCGCGAACTCTATTCGGCCACGGCCGAGGTGCTCAAGAGCGATGGCGATGCGCTGGAAAGCGCACGCCGCAACCTGTCTGCCCGGGCCGAAGCCGAACGTGCTCGCATCCGACCGAGCCTGGAGCGGATCAATCCGGATTTTGCCGAGACCTGGGTGTCCGAGCTGAATGACGCCTATTGGGTGTCCTTTGGTCCGGAGGACCGGTACCGGCATGCCGCCTTTGCGCGCAGCGCCTTCGAGCGGGGCAAGCGAACTTCGGCCGCGGTTCGGGTCGACCGTCGTCGGGCGGCCACCGAGGTGATGATCTGGTCGCCGGACCGGAACCGTATCTTTGCCGACCTGGTTGCCGCCTTTGCTGAAATGGGTGCTGACGTGGTCGGCGCCACGATCAACACCACCCGCTCCGGCCAGGTCTTCGACATTTTCTACATCCAGGACGCCGCCGGTCAGCCCTATGGCCTGCAGGACGAACGACAGCGCCACGCGCTGGTTGCCTATCTGCGCGAGGTTGCCACCGGAGAGATCACCGTGCGTCGGCGCCAGGGCGGTCCGCTGAAACAGCGCGATGCGGCCTTCCGGGTCAGCCCGGCTGTCACCCTGTCGAACGAGATCGCCGAGCATGCGACGGTCATCGAGGCTTCTGGCCGCGACCGTCCCGGCCTTCTGGCTGATCTGGCGGATGTTCTGGCCGACGAAAATCTCGCGCTCACCTCGGCCCAGATTGATGGTTATGGCGAACGGGCAACCGATGTGTTCTATGTCACACACAAGGGCGGCAAGCTTGAGGATGAGGCCGTGATCGAGCGGGTTCGGGCCGGCCTGTTGGCCGTGTTCAGCGATAACGAGACGGCGTTCGACAAGAAGGCCGCCCAGCGCGGCATCGCCCGGGCCCGGGCCAGTGTTCTGAGGTAGGCATGCGGCTCCTGCGATCCTCCGCCGTCGTCGGCGCCATGACCATGGTCAGCCGGGTTCTCGGCTTTTTGCGCGATGTGCTGATGGCCTCGGCTGTCGGGGCCGGACCGGTTGCCGATGCCTTCGTGGTCGCTTTCCGCTTCCCCAACCTGTTCCGCCGCTGGTTTGCCGAGGGCGCTTTCAATGCCGCTTTCGTGCCGCTCTTTTCCGGCCGGCTGGAGCGAGAAGGTCCGGACGGGGCCAACCGGTTTGCGTCTGATGTCCTGGCCGGGCTGCTTCTGGCCTTGGGGGTGATGGTCATTCTGGCGCAGCTGGCCATGCCTTGGCTGATGCGGGGCCTGGCGCCGGGTTTCTACGAGGACCCGGTCAAGTTCGGTCTGACGGTGCTGCTCACCCAGATCACCATGCCCTATCTCCTGTTGATGTCAGTGACGGCGATGGTCGGCGGAACGCTGAATGCCCATGGCCGGTTTGCCGCGGCCGCCGGCGCCCCGATCCTGCTCAATCTCATCCTGATTGCAGTGCTTTACTGGGCGCCTGAGGATCCTTCCGAAACCGCACGACGCTTGAGTTTCGGCGTGACCGTGTCCGGCTTGGCCCAGGCCGCCCTCCTGATCTGGGCCGCGCGGCGATCCGGCATCCGGCTGAAACTGACCCGTCCGCGCCTGACGGCGGGGGTCAAGCGCCTCATCGCCCTGGGCATCCCCGGTTCGGTGGCCGCAGGGGTGACGCAGATCAATCTGACCATCAGCCAGATCGCCGCCTCCTTCCAGGATGGCGCCAATGCGCTCCTCTATTACGCAGACCGGCTCTACCAGCTGCCCCTGGGTGTAATCGGCATTGCCATGGGTGTGGTGCTTTTGCCGATGATCTCCAAGCGCATCGCTGCCGGAGATGAGCAGGGTGCTGCCAACGGGCTGAACCGGGCGCTCGAGTTTTCCATGGCCCTGACCCTGCCGGCCGCGGCCGCCATGGCCGTGATGCCGGACTTTCTGGTCCGGGGCCTTTTCCAGCGCGGTGAGTTCGGCGACCAGGCGGCCCTGGGGACCACGCTGGCTGTTGCTGCCTTTGCCGCCGGTCTGCCGGCCTTCGTCCTGATCAAGGTGCTTTCCCCCGCGTTTTTCGCGCGCGAGGACACCAAGACGCCCATGAAATTCGCAGCGGTTTCGATGCTGGTGAACATCATTCTTGGGGTCGGTTTGTTCGTGGGTATTCGCAGTGTTTCGGTCGAGCTGCAGAATTTCGGCCATGTCGGCCTGGCGGCTGCCACATCCGTGGCCGGCTGGGTCAATGCGATCCTGCTGGCCGTGGCCATTGCCCGGCGCGGCGGATTGACGCTGGACCAGCGCCTTCTGGCCCGCGCGCCCCGCATTCTCATCGCCGTTGTGGTCATGGCGGTCTTCGTCGGTTTTGCCGCCCGTTTCGCCGATGCATTGACGCAAATGGCTTTCGGATCACGGCTTTTGGCACTGGTGGTTGTCTGTGGCGCCGGCGCCGGCGTGTACGGTCTGGCCGCGATTGTGACCGGTGCGCTCAAGCCGTCCGAGGTGCTCGGCTCGCTCAAGCGCTCTTGAGGCTGCCCGCAGGCGCGTCTAAGACGCCTGTCTTTCCTTCTTTCATCCAGACGAGACCCAGTCCCATGAGTGAAACGCCCACCGATTACAAAGGCCCGCAACGCGTCCTGTCCGGCATGCAGCCGACCGGTCGCCTGCATCTCGGCAATTATCTCGGTGCGCTGAAGAACTGGGTGGCCTTGCAGGACAATGGCGACCAGGATTGCTTCTATTGCGTGGTCGACATGCACGCGATCACCATGCCGCACGATCCGGCGGTCCTGCCGGATGCCGTCCGCGCGGCTGCAGCGGCCTATATCGCGGCCGGCGTGGATCCGGAAAAGAGCACGATCTTCGCCCAGTCCGCGGTGCCGGCCCATGCCGAACTGGCCTGGATTTTCAACTGCGTGGCCCGTCTGGGGTGGCTGGAGCGCATGACCCAGTTCAAGGACAAGGCCGGCAAGGACAAGGAGCGCGCCTCGGTCGGCCTGTTCACCTATCCGGTGCTGCAGGCCGCGGACATCCTGGTCTACAAGGCGACCCATGTGCCGGTTGGCGAGGACCAGAAACAGCATCTGGAGCTGTGCCGCGACATCGCCGCCCGCTTCAATCGCGATTACGGCCATGGCGAGGCCATCTTCCCGATGACCGAGCCGGTGATCCAGGGCCCGGGCGCCCGCATCATGAGCTTGCGCGACGGGACATCGAAAATGTCCAAGTCGGATGTTTCGGACAATTCGCGCATCAATCTGGAAGATGATGCCGATACGATCGCCCGCAAGATCAAGAAGGCCAAGACGGATCCGGAACCGCTGCCGTCCGAGGAAGCCGGCCTGGCGGATCGTGCCGAAGCCTCCAATCTGGTGGGAATCTACGCGGCGCTGACCGGCAAGACCAAGGCCGATGTGCTGGCCGAGTTTGGCGGTCAGGGCTTCGGCGTGTTCAAGCCGGCGCTGGCCGATGTGGCCGTCGAGTATCTGGCGCCGGTCTCGGACGAGTTCCGCCGCCTGATCGCCGACAAGGCCGAGATCGACCGTATCCTCCGCAAGGGTGCCGAACAGGCCAGCGCGGTGGCCGATCCGATCGTTGCGGAAACCAAGAAAATCGTCGGATTCTGGAGCTGATCATGTGCCGCTTTGTATTCTCCGTCCTGGTGGCGCTGTCCCTGGTGGCCTGTGGCGCCGAACCGTCTGGCACCGACGAGATGGCGGGCATGGACCACGCTGCGTCCGGACACGAGACGATGGATCATGCGGCCATGGACCACACTGCGGCGGCCGCCCCGGCGGACGCCGACCCCCTGCCCGATGATGGCGTCACACCCGTCATCGAGGTTCGTGCCGCCTGGATGCGTCCGCACCCGCAAGGGCGCGATGTGACGGCGGCCTATTTCGCGGCCCGGCTGACAGAGGGTGCCGGCGACCGGCTTGTGGAGGCCCGGATCGAGGGTGCCAGCGCGGTCGAACTGCACAGCCACACCATGGACGAGCAGGGCGTGATGCGCATGCGTCAGATCGGTGCCCAGTTCCTGGGCACGGAAGGCCCGCTGGTCTTCACGCCCGGCGGTCGGCACCTGATGGTCTTTGGGCTTGCGCCCGTGGTCGAAGGTGACACGGTCGAGGGTGTACTGGTGTTCGAACGGGCCGGTGAGGTGCCGGTGCGTTTTGCGGTCCGCTCGATGCCGCCGGGCATGCCGACGGACTACTGATCCTCGATCGCGGCGGTGCCAGGCGCCGCCCCTTTTGCATACAGTTGCGGGTCATAGGCCCGGGGCTTGCTCGGAATGAACAGGCGGATCAGCCATCCGCCGGCCGCGATGCCCGCGACCAGCAGCAGTCCGAACGCGTTCTGCTGAAAACCGACCAGCCAGACAAGCCCGGCCAGGCTGGTTACAGACAAGATCAGCCCCAATGCGAGCAGCGTCATCCGGAAGGCCGCAGACCGGCCTTCGACGAACCGGATTTGGTCTTTGTAGGGCAGAAGGGCACGGTGAAGGGCCGACAGCAGGGGCGAGAATGTCTGCGATGAGCTTTCCCAGCGTCCTGGTCCCAGATACCGCATCGAGCCGAACACGGCCTCTGTGCCATCCACGTCCTTCACCCGGCAAATCACCTGGCTGGCCTTGTAGGCCATTTCCACGCTCAGGCGGACCTCGGAAATGGTCTCGAACGGCATGTCTCCGCCCCATTGTCCGTCCTCGGTGCGCCAGCGCAGCCCGGTTTCCGTCAGGGTGAAGACAAGGGGCTGTGTCCCCGAATTGCGGCGATCGAGATGAGCGGGTTGCGACATGATATCTCCTGTCCTGACAGGCACTAGCAGCAATCACTGGACGAGTCGCGCTTCTCTGGCCAAACTCGCGCACAATGCCACACAGCAACCGCAAATTCCTCGTCATTGCCGACGAGTCCGACGAGTGCCGCACGGCCCTCTATTTTGCAGCCCGGCGCGCCAGCGCCACAGGAGCGCATGTCACAATCATGGCCAGCCATGAACCCAGTGATTTCAATCACTGGATCGGCGTTGCCGAGACGGCCAAGCGCGAGGCCGAGCAGGCTGCCGAAGCCTTGCTGGAATCCCTGGCCGAGGATGCCGAGGCGGTCACCGGGGAGCGCCCGGAGTTGCTGATCCGCGAGGGCGACCGGATTTCCGTTCTGGCCCAATTGCTTGAGGAAGATCCGCTGATCACCTTGCTGGTACTGGGAGCGTCAAAGTCCAGTGAGGGCCCGGGGCCGCTGGTGGCCGCTCTGGCCCGTGGAAAGGGCCTGTTCGCCGGACGCGCCGTTCCGGTGACCGTGGTGCCGGCCGATATGAGCCACTCGGATATTGATGCGCTTGTCTGATACCCCTGCTGGCAGTGTGGTTGAATACCGCTGAAATCCACGCCACATCGCGAGCCAGGAGGCCCTGCCATGTTCATTCAGACCGAAGCCACACCCAATCCGAACACGCTGAAATTCCTGCCCGGGCGCGAGATTTCGCCGGACGGTCCGCGCGAGTTCGAAAGCGCCGAGGATGCTGAAGCCTCTCCGCTGGCGGCAGACCTGTTCCTGATCGAGGGCGTGACGGGTGTGTTCTTCGGTGAGGATTTCATCGCCGTGACCAAATCCGAAGCGCTGGAGTGGGACCAGATCAAGCCCTTCCTCCTGGGCGCGATCATGGATGTGCTGCAGTCCGGCCAACCCATTCTGGGTGAAGCCCAGACCGAAAGCGGGCATGCCGGCTATGAGGGCGCGGATTCCGAGATCGTGAAGGAAATCATCGAGCTTATCGACACACGGGTGCGGCCGGCTGTCGCCAATGATGGCGGCGATATCCTGTTCCACTCCTACCAGGCGGATGAAGGTCTGGTCCGGTTGCGAATGCGGGGAGCCTGTTCCGGCTGTCCGTCCTCGACGATGACTTTGAAGGCCGGCATCGAAAACCTGCTCAAACACTACATTCCCGAGATCCGGTCCGTGGAAGCGGTAGAATAGAGCAGCAGACCGCAAAGCCTTTTTCCAGTTCGGAAATTCACTCCCGGACGCGGTGCGACTAAGGTGCGCCGCAAACGAACCCCATTGCCTGCGGAGCCGACCATGACCGGTGAACTGACCGAAAAGCCGACCGACAACACGCCGATCTCCGAAGCCGCGCTGAAGCAGATCCTGCTCGATGCCCGCACCTACAACGACTTTGACCCGGAGCCGATTCCGCAGTCCAAGCTGCGCCAGCTCTACGAGATTGTGCGCATGGGTCCGACCAGTGCCAATTCCTGTCCGGCCCGCTTCCTCTTCATCACCTCGCCGGAAGCCAAGAAAAAGCTGTCGCCTGCACTCAGCGAAGGCAATCACGACAAGACGATGAAGGCCCCGGCCACCGTCGTCGTCGCCTGGGACACCAAGTTCTACGACAAGATTCCACAGCTGATGCCGCACAATCCGGGTGCGCGAGAATGGTTCACCGCGCCGGAGTCGACAATCGACAACGGCAAGCGCAATGCTGTCCTGCAAGGTGCCTATCTGATCATCGCGGCCCGCGCGATGGGCCTGGACACGGGTCCGATGACGGGTTTCGACAAGGCCAAGCTGGACGAGGCCTTTTTTGCCGGAGATACGGAGATGGGCAGCTGGAAGTCCGATTTCCTGGTCAATCTGGGCATCGGCACCACGTCGCGCCTGTTTCCGCGCCTGCCGCGCCTGGCCTTCGACGAGGCCGCCAAAATCCTCTAAAGGGCAGGCATGAACCTGCTCGCCATTGATACCACCGGTGCCGATTGTGCCGTGGCCCTGCGTACGGCCGGTCGACCTGACATCGTGCGGGTCGAGACGATCGGGCGCGGTCATGCCGAACGCCTGGCGCCGATGGTGGCCGAGGTGCTCGATGAAGCCGGTCTCGCGCCAGCACGGCTCGACCGGATCGGTGTGACGATCGGGCCAGGTAGTTTTGCCGGGACGCGGGTGGCCACAGCGTTTGGCCGGGGCCTTGCCCTTGCGGCCCGTGCCGTGGCGATGGGGTTCTCCAACCTCGAAGTCCTGGCGGCCCAGCATGCCGATGACCGGCCGCTGGGGGTCGTCCATGATGCGCGTCGCGGCGAGCTGGTCTTTCAGGCCTGGTCCGGGGATGGGCCCGTTTCGGAACCGCAACGATCAGACCGGGCCGCGGCGGCAGGCCAGCTTGCGGCACTGTTGGGGCCGTCCGGAAAGCTGGTCGGCAGCGGCGCCGGTCTGATCGACAACGGAGCCTTCAGCATCCTGGGCTCGCCCCCGCTGTCCATGTCCGTTCTGCTCGACCTTGTCGCCACGGCAGACCCTTCCCGGCATCCGCCCTCGCCGTTTTACGCCCGTCCGCCGGACGCCAAACTTCCCGGCGGCGTGGACCCGGCATGACCATGCGGGTCTTCAGGGCGTCACCGCAGTTGGCCGACCGGTTCGCCGATGTGCACGCGGCCTGTTTCCCGCGGCCCTGGTCGCAGCGAGAGATCGCGTCCCTGATGCAATTGCCCGGCACGCTGGGCTTCGCGCTGGAAACCGATGGCGCGATCGCGGGCTTGGTCCTTGTCCGGCAGGCGGCCGACGAAGCCGAAATCCTGACGATCGGCGTCCGCCCGCAACAGCGCAGGACCGGCGCGGGAGCGCAGCTGCTGGCGGCCTGTGAGGCAGCTCTCAGACAGTCCGGTTGCGAGCGGATATTCCTGGAGGTCGCGGTCGGCAATGATGCTGCCAAGGGCCTTTATGCCGGGGCAGGCTATCGTGAGGTGGGGCGTCGCAAGGCCTATTATGCCGACGGCAGCGATGCGCTTGTGCTCGAAAAATGGCTGCGCAGCGATGGACAGAGCGGGGCGTCAGCGCCTATCTCTTGAATCGCAAGACAAGGGAAGCCTGACATGCCGGATCGTATCGAGAAGCTTTGCATCGACAAGGGCCTGCGGATGACGGATCAGCGCCGCGTGATCGCACGCGTCCTGTCCGCCGCCGACGATCATCCGGATGCCGAGGAACTGCACCGCCGCGCCGCCGCCGAGGATCCGCGGATTTCCTTGGCCACGGTCTACCGCACCGTCCGTCTCTTCGAGGAAGCCGGCATCATCGAGCGCCACGACTTCCGCGACGGAAGGTCGCGCTATGAAGAAGTGGGTGACGAGCACCACGACCACCTGATCGACCTGAAGTCCGGTGAGGTCGTGGAATTCGTCAATGAAGAGATCGAGCGGCTCCAGGAAGCCATTGCCCGCAAGCTGGGCTACAAGCTTGTCGATCACCGGCTTGAGCTTTACGGCGTACCCCTGACGAAGCCCGAGGACTGAGCGGTCAGGCCTCATCAGGAGACGCCATGTCCGCCCGCCGGCCCGGCAAACACGCGATTGCCTTCATTTTCGTGACGGTGCTCATCGACATGATCGGTTTCGGCCTGATCATTCCGGTGATGCCGGAACTGATCGGCGCGCTGACCGGTCTGCCGGCCAATCAGGCCGTGCTGCTGGGCATGGTGCTCATCATTTCCTACGCCAGCATGCAGTTCGTCTGTGCGCCGATCGTCGGCGCGCTTTCGGACCGGTTCGGCCGCAAACCCATCCTGCTGGCCGCCCTCGCCGGTTTCACGATCGATTACACGATCATGGGGTTTGCGCCGGAATTCTGGATGTTGCTGGTCGGTCGGCTGCTGGCCGGTCTTTTCGGCGCCAGCTACTCGACGGCAAATGCTTTCATCGCGGACATCACGCCACCGGAAAAACGGGCCGGCCGTTTCGGCATGATCGGCGCTGCCTTTGGTCTGGGCTTCACTTTCGGTCCGATGATCGGCGGATATCTGGGCGATTGGTTCGGGCCGCGCGCGCCCTTCCTGGCGGCGGCCGTTCTCGCCGGTATCAACCTTCTCTACGGCCTGATTGTCCTGCCCGAAAGCCTGGCTCCGGAAAACCGCCGGACATTCGACTGGAAGCGGGCCAACCCGCTGGGGGCGCTGCTGCAGATGCGCAAGTATCCGGCGGTTCTGGGTCTCATGGGCGCCGTCTTCCTGATGCTGGTCGGGCACGCGGTCTTCCCGGCGACCTGGTCCTACTACGCCGCCTATCGTTATGAATGGGATTCCGGCGATATCGGTCTTTCCCTGATGGCCGTGGGAATATCGTCCGCCATCGTGATGGGCGGGCTGACCCGCATTCTGGTGCCCAAGCTGGGCGAGTGGCGGGCCATCACCCTGTCGCTGGTGCTCGCATCGGTGGCTTATGCCGCTTACGGGCTCGCGAGCGCCGGATGGATGGTCTACGCAATCATCGTTGCCGGAGCTCTGGGCGGCATAGGCCAACCGGCCCTGCAGGGTGTCATGTCGCGGATCATTCCCCCGAACGCACAAGGCGAGCTCCAAGGGGCCATGACGAGCCTGCAGAGTGTCTCGATGATCTTCGGTCCGCTGGTGATGTCGCCACTGTTCACCTACTTCTCCAGCGATGCAGCACCGGTTCGCCTGCCGGGTGCGGCTTTCTTCCTGGCGGGCGTTCTGACCGTCCTGGCGCTGATCGGTGCGCGCCTGGCCCGGCGGTCAGATGATGGCCGCGCCCGTGAAACCGTACCTGCGGACGAGCCTTCGCCGGCTGTGGCGCGAGAGGCGGAATAGCGTCCACCCTTGCCCTGCAAGGTGATTTCAAGCATAACCCCGCCTCCCCGGCATACGGCCGGAGGCCAGCAGACTTGTTGATGTGGCATGAGTTCGACGCGCAAACGCCTGTATATCAAGACCTATGGCTGCCAGATGAATGTCTACGACTCCGAACGGATGCGGGACGTGCTGGCACCGCTGGGCTATGAACCGTCCGAGGTACCGGACGGAGCGGACCTGGTCATTCTCAATACCTGCCACATCCGTGAGAAGGCGGCCGAAAAGGTCTATTCCGAGCTGGGCCGCCTGCGTCCGCTGAAGGAAGAGAAGGCCGCGTCCGGCGGCATGACCATCGCCGTGGCCGGCTGTGTGGCCCAGGCCGAGGGCGCGGAAATCATGAAGCGCGCCCCGGTCGTCGACCTGGTGGTCGGTCCGCAGACCTATCACAAGCTTCCCGAACTGATCGCCCAGACCCACCGCGCCCGCGGCGAGGCGCTGGATACCGAGTTCGAGGTCGAGGACAAGTTCGACACGCTGGGTGCCGACCGTCAGGTCGAGGGCTACACCGCGTTCGTCACCGTGCAGGAAGGTTGCGACAAGTTCTGCACCTTCTGTGTCGTGCCCTACACGCGCGGCGCGGAATGGTCGCGTCCGGTGGACCAGATTGTCGCTGAAATTCGCGCTCTCGCTTCCAAGGGCGTCCGCGAAGTCACGCTCCTGGGCCAGAATGTCAACGCCTATCACGGTGAACCGCCGGCCGGCCGCGAGGCGGACGGGAGCTGGGGTCTCGGCCAACTGGTGCGCCATATCGCCCTTATTGGCGGGATCGAACGCATTCGCTTCACCACCTCGCATCCGCGTGACATGGACGAGGACCTGATCCAGGCCTTCGCCGACACGCCCAAGCTGATGCCCTATTTCCACCTTCCGGTGCAGGCTGGATCCGACAAGATTCTCAAGGCGATGAACCGTCAGCACACGGCAGCGGAATATGTCGCGATCATTGAGCGCCTGCGTGCCGCCCGGCCGGATATCGCGATTTCCGGTGACATGATCGTCGGCTTCCCCGGTGAAACCGACAAGGATTTCGAGGACACGCTCGCGCTGGTGCGCGAGGTGAACTACGCCTCCTGCTTCTCCTTCAAGTATTCGCGCCGTCCGGGCACGCCCGGCGCAGCGATGTTCAACCAGGTCGACGAGACCGTGAAGGGCGAGCGCCTGGCCGTTCTGCAGGACTTGCTAAACGCGCAACAGGTTGCCTTCAATGAGAGTCAGATCGGCCGCACTTTGCCGGTTCTGTTTGAAAAGGCAGGCCGAAAGGACGGGCAGCTGCACGGCCGCAGCCCCTATCTGCAGTCGGTGCACGTCGATGGTCCGGCCGAACTCATCGGTCAGATCGCCGATGTCACCATCGAGGCGGCAACCCGCAATGCGTTGACCGGCCGGCTGGTCACGGGCGAGAGGAGTGCGGCTTGAGCGCTGCCAAACCGACCTCGCGATCCCGCGCGGCCAAGCCGCGCCGCCAGGCTTCTGAAACCCTGTATTTTGACGACCAGGAACGCCTGCGCGGCATGGCGGGGGCGGGCGACCGTTTCCTGATCATGATCGAGCAGGAGCTGGATGTGCGTCTGAGCGCGCCTGGCGGTGGCCAGGTCGTGGTCACGGCAGAGGACGGTGCGGCCCGCAATGAGGCCAAGCGCATCCTGCGGCGCCTCTATGACAGTCTGGAGCACGGGCTGACCTGTGATGAGGCCGCTGTTCGCGCCGCGCTGCGCATGCGCGATGGCGAAGACCGCGCCGGCGTGGCTGATGATGGCGTCATCCGCGTTCCGCGCGGGTCCAGCCTCATCGCCCGCACCGACGGTCAGCGCGAATATGTCCGCGCGCTGAAGAATGACCGCGACTATGACCTGATTTTCGGTGTCGGACCGGCCGGCACCGGCAAGACCCTGCTGGCGGTGGCTTATGGTGCGTCCATGCTGGTCCAGCACAAGGTCGAGAAGCTGATCATCACCCGGCCGGCGGTCGAGGCGGGCGAGAAGCTGGGCTTCCTGCCGGGCGATCTGACCGAGAAGGTGGATCCCTATCTTCTGCCGGTCTGGGATGCGCTGGCGGACACGCTGGGCCGCCACCAGCTGGAAAAGATGCGCGAGGACGGGCGGATCGAGGTGGCGCCGATCGCCTTCATGCGCGGACGCACCCTGAACCGGGCCTTCATTGTCGTCGACGAGGCGCAGAACACCTCGAAGGCACAGATGCAGATGGTGCTGACCCGGATCGGCGAGGGTTCGCGCAT
The DNA here is from genome assembly GCA_965242785.1 of uncultured Maricaulis sp. Taxonomy (GTDB): domain Bacteria; phylum Pseudomonadota; class Alphaproteobacteria; order Caulobacterales; family Maricaulaceae; genus Maricaulis. The sequence continues at coordinate 511,996 of CBDETA010000004.1, read as the reverse complement.
GGCCGTGACCGGCGATCCCAGCCAGGTAGACCTGTCGCCGCGTGACCCGTCCGGCCTGCCGCATGCGCTCAGCCTGCTCGCCAACACCAAAGGTGTTGCCATCACACGCTTTTCGCGTGTTGATGTGGTCCGGCATGATCTGGTCGCCCGGATCGTTGAAGCTTATGAGGACGATGCCCGCCGGACGACCGGCGCCGCACAACCGCGATGAACGCTGTCGATCTGATTGTCGAGGACGAAGCCTGGGCCGCGATACGCGGGAAAACCCAATTGGCGGAAGAGGCTGTGGAAGCGGCCTGCGAGTGTCTCGAGGACGGGATGCCTGGCGTGGTCGCCATTCTTCTCACCGGCGATGAAGCCGTGGCGACGCTCAATCGCAATTTCCGCGGCAAGGAGGGGCCCACCAATGTGCTGTCCTTCCCGGCTGCCGGTCAGGCCGATAACCATCTCGGCGATATTGCGCTGGCCGCTGGCGTTGTGGCCCGCGAGGCCGAAGCCCGTGGAATCACTGTGGAAGATCACCTGCGACATCTGATCGTGCATGGATTCCTGCATCTACAGGGTTATGATCACCAGCAGGATGACGAAGCCGAACACATGGAAGACCTCGAACGCCGCGCTCTGGCCCGGCTGGGTGTCAGCGATCCCTATGCAGAATGATGTCCTGGGTCTTTTGGGAGTGCGACATGGCTGACGCCTCGCCTTCTTCACCGCCCGCCCGTCCGTCCTGGATATCCCGACTGCTGCGGCGCCGCCCGGTGGTGGCCAGCGAGGTGCCGGCCCCGTCACCGGCTGTCGCCCATCCGTCGATCGAGGCCGATGCGCTGGATGAGCTTCGGGTCGCCGATGTGATGGTGCCGCGCGCCGATATCATCGGTGTCGATGTTTCCACGCCGCTTGGCGAGTTGGCGCACAGTTTTGCCGAGGCGGCGCATTCACGCCTTCCGGTCTATCGCGATACGCTGGATGACCCGGTGGGTGTGGTCCACATCAAGGACGTGATCATTCATCTGGCGCCCGGGCGCACGGGACGCCGACCGGCGGGTTGGCTGCAAAAACAGGTGTTGCCGGAAATCGCACGCCCGCTTCTCTTCGCGCCACCCTCGATGAAGGCAACCGACCTCTTGCGCCGGATGCAGGGTCGGCGCATGCATCTGGCCCTGGTCGTGGATGAATATGGCGGCACCGATGGTCTGGTGACGCTGGAAGATCTGATCGAGCCCATCGTCGGTGATATCGAGGACGAACACGATGACGATGAAACCCCGGCGATCCGCGCCCGCGGACCGGGTGTCTGGGATGTCGAGGCCCGGGCCGAGATTGATGCGTTCGAGGCTGTGGTCGGCGAAGAGATTGCCGCCGAGGATGAGGACGAGGATGTCGACAGCCTGGGCGGGTTGGTCTTCACCCTGATCGGTCGTGTCCCCGAACGGGGTGAGGTGATCCGTCACCCCACCGGGTACGAGTTCGAGGTCATCGAGGCAGACAGCCGTCGCATCAAGCGCATGCGGGTTCGGGCGCCAGTGAGGAAACCCAAGACAGCGCCTGCCAGCGGTGAAGGCGAGGCCGGTCCGGAAACATGAACTGGCGCCGGCTCTCCGTGATGCGGCCGCGCGCCTGGATGGCGTCGCGCCGGGGCTGGCGGCATCGGCTGTACATTTTTCTCGCCGGAGCGCTGTCCGCGCTGGCGATGGCTCCGCTCCACATCTGGCCCGCCCTGATGATCGGCCTTTGCCTGCTGGTCTGGAGCCTGGATGGTGCGCGCCGGACTGTCCGGCCTGATGCCTCGGCCTTTCTGCGCGGTCTGCTGTTCGGCATGGGTTATTTCCTGGCCGGCACATTCTGGATCGCCTTCGCCTTCATCACCCGTGGTCCCGGCTATAGCGCCCTTGTTCCGATTGTCATGCCCTTGTTCGCCGCCATGCTGGCCGTGTTCTGGGGTCTCGCGGGCATTGTTTACACGCGCCTGGCCCAGCGCTCTGAGTGGCGGGTCCTGGTCTTCGCGGCTGCATTCACCTTGCTGGAGGGCGTGCGGGGGCATTTGTTCGGCGGCCTTCCGTGGAACCTTCCGGGCTATGCGTGGGCGGCGGGCGGGACCGTCAGCCAGGCCGCATCCTGGGCGGGAATATACGGTCTCAGTTTTCTGACCCTGTTCGTACTGGCCTCGCCGGCCGTGGTGATAGGCCGTCGTACCGGAACGCGCCGTTTCCTGCCCGTCATGTCGGCCGCTGCCATCGGGCTCTTGCTGATCTGCTTCGGGGCTCTGCGACTGGCCTCGATGCCCGAGGGTGAGCGCGCGGATGTCCGAATGCGTATCGTGCAGGCTGCAATTACCCAACAGGAGAAATGGGCCGCCGATGGCGAGGCCATCACCCGGGACCGGTATATTTCGCTGACCGCGGCCCCGGGCCTTGAGACCGTCACCCACGTCTTGTGGCCGGAAGGGGCCTTGCCGATCTTCATGCTTGAGGACGGCGACACGTTGGCCCGAATAGCGGCTGAACTGGATGAAGGCCAGATCCTGATTGCCGGGGTCAATCAGCGCGCACGCAACGGGACAGGCTATGCCTATTACAATGCCCTCGCCGCCATGCGGTTTCCGGGCGGTTCGCCACGTTTGGAAGCGCTCTACCAGAAAGTCCGGCTGACGCCTTTCGGTGAGATGGTCCCGATGACCTGGCTGCTGGAGCGGATCGGTTTCGCAGAATTCACGCGTTACCAGTTTTCCCCGGGGCCGGCGCCCTCGGTCCTCCAGTTCACCGGCGCGCCGCCCGTGATGCCACTGATCTGCTACGAAGCCATATTCCCGGGCTTCGTGAGGGCGATGCCGGAACGGCCCGAGTGGCTGTTGAATATCTCCAATGATGCCTGGTTTGGCGCGACGTTTGGTCCGCAGCAGCATTTCAACCAGTCTCGCTATCGCTCCATCGAGGCCGGTCTGCCCATGGTGCGCAGCGCGGCGCGGGGCTGGTCCGGCACGGTGGATGCGGCCGGGCGTGCCGTCGTGACCATTGCTCCGGATGCGGAGGGTGCCTTTGACGTTTCCCTTCCCGCCGCCCTGGACCGGACGCCTTACATGATCTGGGGAGACGCTCCGGTGTGGATGCTTGTGGTACTTGTCCTGGCCGGTGTCGGCGCCCAGCGCTGGCGGGCCCGCCGCGGGCGGTTCATTGCGCACTCATGAAACGAACGTGATTATGAGACCACGCCTTGGTTGTGCTATTGTCCGGCGTTGCAAGGGTTGGAAGGCGTATCAAGAATCGAGGTGATTCATGCCGAAACCGAACCCGCGTGGCCCCAATCCCATTGATATCCATGTCGGGGCCCGCATTCGATTGCGTCGTCAATTGTTGAAGATGAGTCAGGAACGCCTCGGCGACGATCTGGGCGTGACATTCCAACAGGTTCAGAAATATGAGCGCGGTGCCAACCGGGTTGGCGCCAGTCGACTCTATCGTTTGTCCCGTGTCCTGGAAGTTCCGGTCCAGTTCTTCTTCGAAGGGCTGGGGGAGAAATCGGCCGCCAGCGGCATGGCCGAGGATGACCAGACGCCCTTGGTGTATGACTTCATCCAGAGCGCCGACGGGGTCTCGTTGGCCGAGTCCTTCTCACGCATCAAGGATGCCAAGGTGCGCCGACGGGTCCTGGAGCTGGTGCGCACGCTGGCGGCGGAAGAAGACGAGATGGCGGGTGGCTAGGCGCAGAACCGGGCTTTCCCTTTGCGCTGTGACCCGCTAGATCGCGGCGCATGAACCTGCCGCCAGAAGATCGCCCCGAATTCCGTCTCTATGGACGGGCCCAGGGGAAACCCCTGTCTGCCCGCCAGCAGGACCTGGTCGACAACCGCCTGCCCGGCATGACGCTGCCGGAAACCGGCGTGATCGACCCGGTCGCCCTGTTTCCGCAGGCCAGTGCGCGCATCCTGGAAATCGGCTTTGGTGGCGGTGAGCATCTGACGTCTCAGGCCGATCGGGATCGCACGGCCGGCTATATCGGTATCGAGCCCTTCCTGAACGGTGTCGCCAAGGCCCTGACACAAGTCGAGGATTTGGGTCTGGACAATGTTCGCCTGTGGCGCGGCGATGCCCGCGAAGCCCTGCCGCGCTTTGCCGCGAATACTCTGGACCGCATATTCCTGCTCTTCCCGGACCCTTGGCACAAAAAGCGCCACGCCAAACGCCGTTTCGTCCAGCAATCCACCCGCGACGCGTTTGCCCGCCTGCTCAAGCCCGGTGGTCGCCTGCGCATTGCCACGGATGTGAAGTCCTATGCCGATCACTGCATGATCGAGTTCCAGCAGGATACGCGTTTCGACTGGCAGGCCTCAAAGGCCGACGATTGGCGCATCCCGCCCGCCGACCACATCACCACCCGCTACGAGACCAAGGGCCTGGGCGATTGCAAGCCTGTCTTCATGGACTGGGTGCGTGCCTGACGCTCATCCTTGCCTTCCTTTCCCATCAGGCGTATAAGCGCGGCATACAAGTTCGATCGCATCGGATGATGCTTTCGAGCGGTCGCCTACGGCGGCCGCTCTTTTTTGTTGGAAAAAGGGCCTGCAAGCGCTTGAAAACGAAGACGCCTCAGGATGACCGCATTCTCGCCCTCGCCGAGCCGGTGGCTGCCGAACTCGGGCTTGAGATCGTGCGTGTGCGCGTCATGTCGGGCAAGAAGCCGCGCCTTCAGATCATGACCGACAAGCTGGACGGCAGCGGCGTCGATGTCGATGACTGCGCCCGCCTTTCGCGCGCCCTGTCGGACGTGTTCGAGGTCGAGGACCCGATTTCCGGCGAATATGATCTTGAGATATCATCCCCCGGCATCGATCGGCCGCTGACCGCCCTGCCGCACTTCGCACGCTGGGAAGGCTGTGAGGTCAAGATCGAGCTGGACCGGCTGGCCGAGGGCCGCAAGCGCTTTCGCGGCCTGCTCGCCGGTGTCGAGGACGGCAATGTCCTTTTGGACATGGACGGTGAAGACGACACCACGCTGATCCCGTTTGACTGGATCGCGGAAGCCAAACTGGTTTTGACGGACGCCTTGATCGAGGCGGATTTGAAAGCGCGGGGGCCCAAACCGTCCGCGCAGACTGAAGGAGACGAATGATGTCGCTTTTTTCCTTTGAAGGACTTGCCCGATGAGCATCGGAGTCAGCGCCAACCGGCTTGAGCTGCTGCAGATCGCACGCGCCGTCGCCGCCGAGAAATCGATCGACGAGACGATCGTCATCGAGGCGATCGAGGAAGCGATCCAGAAGGCTGCGCGCTCGCGCTACGGCGCCGAAAACGACATCCGCGCCAAGATCGATCCGAAAACGGGCGAGCTGTCGCTGACCCGCAACATGACGGTTGTGGAAGAGGTCGAGAACGAGAGCCAGGAGCTCACCCTGGCCGACGCCAAGAAAATCGATCCGGCTGCCGAGATCGGCACGGTGTTCTCGGACGAGCTGCCGCCCATCGAATTCGGCCGGGTCGCCTCGCAGACGGCCAAGCAGGTGATCACGCAGAAGGTGCGTGAAGCCGAGCGCAAGCGCCAGTTCGACGAGTACAAGGACCGTGTCGGCGAGATCGTCAACGGCATCGTCAAACGTGTCGAATACGGCAATGTAATCATCGACTTGGGTCGCGCCGAGGGCATCATCCGCCGCGCCGACGGCATTCCGCGGGAAAACCTGCAGAACAATGAGCGCGTTCGCGCCTATATCTATGATGTTCGCGAAGAGGTTCGCGGCCCGCAGATCTTCCTGTCGCGCGCGCATCCGGACTTCATGGCCGCCCTGTTCGCCCAGGAAGTGCCGGAAGTCTACGAAGGCATCATCGAGATCCCGTCGGTCGCCCGCGACCCGGGCTCGCGCGCCAAGATCGCCGTGATTTCCAATGACGGTTCGATCGACCCGGTCGGCGCCTGCGTCGGTATGCGCGGTTCGCGCGTGCAGGCTGTGGTGTCCGAGCTGGCGGGCGAGAAGATCGACATCATCCCGTGGTCGGATGATCCGGCGACCTTCATCGTCAATGCCCTGCAGCCGGCCGAGGTGGCCAAGGTCGTGCTGGACGAGGAAGACCAGCGCATCGAGGTTGTGGTGCCGGACGAGCAGCTGTCGCTCGCCATCGGTCGCCGTGGTCAGAATGTCCGACTGGCCTCGCAGCTGACAGGCTGGTCGATCGATATCCTGACCGAGGAAGAAGAGTCTGAGCGCCGGCAGAAGGAATTCGCCGAACGGACCCAGCTCTTCATCGGTGCCCTGGATGTTGATGAGGTGATTGCACAGCTTCTGGCGACGGAAGGCTTTTCCGACGTCGAGGAAATCGCCTATGTCGAGCTCGGTGAAATCGCTGTGATCGAAGGCTTTGACGAGGACACGGCCGAAGAAATCCAGGCTCGCGCCCGTGATTATCTGGACCGCCTGGCGGCAGAACAGGACGCCAAGCGTAAGGAACTGGGTGTCGAGGATGCGGTTCTGGAGGTCGAAGGTGTCGATCTCGCCATGGCGGTCAAGTTCGGCGAGAACGATGTGAAGTCGATCGAGGACCTGGCCGGCCTGGTGTCGGACGACCTTCGCGGCTGGTTCGAGACCAAGAATGGCGAACGCGTGCGCGAACCGGGCATCCTGGAAGATTTCAACCTGTCGGTTGAAGACGCCGAGATGATGATCATGCGGGCGCGTGTGGCGGCCGGCTGGATCTCGGAAGAGGATCTGCCGCAGCAGGCTGTCGAGGAAGAGGTTCTCGAGGACGAGGCCGAAGCTGTGTTCGATGTCGAGAGCATGGACCTGGCCGAGCTGGAAGCCGAGGCCGAGGCCCTGGGTCTGGACCTGGACGAGGCTGCAGAAGCGGAGAAGGAGGCGTAAGCCCCCGACTGCGCGATGAAGAAGGAGCGTGAGCGGCGCTGTATAGCGACCGGCGAGGTGATGGATGAGGCGGATCTGATCCGCTTTGCCCTGGCGCCGGACCAGACCGTGGTTCCCGACCTGGCGGCAAAGTTGCCCGGTCGCGGGGCCTGGCTCAGCGCCTCACGCGAGATGGTCGACCGGGCCATCAAGAAGAAGGCGTTCAACCGCGCCTTCGGCGGACCGGTCGAGGTGGCAGGCGATCTGGCCGACCGACTGGACGCCCTGCTGGCGGAGCGCGCGCTGAACCTGATCGGTCTGGCGCGGCGGTCCGGGGATCTGGCAGCGGGTCAGGACGCCGTCCGGCTCGCGCTGAAGTCGGCCAAGCCGGCCTGGCGCATCGAGGCGTCGGACGGTGCGGCGGATGGCCGGTCCAAGCTGGACCGGCTGGCCCGTGCGGCCTGGGGCGAGGGCGTCCCGGTGGCGGGGTGCTTCTCGGCCGAGCAGATCGGCCAGGCGATCGGGCGCGGACCGACGGTCCATGCCGCGATGGCAGAAGGGTCGCAGGCGCGGTCTTTCGACGTGATCATGCGGAAACTGGCAGGTTTCCGCCGTATCGATGCCGGGCCGGAGGGTTGGGCGGAAGATGCGTCCTGAACCGCGCAAGCGGTTGCGTCCGGAGCGGAGCTGGCTAGTTTAGCGAGCCTTCGAACCGGGTAGAGGTTTGAACAGTGCGCCTTTCCGGCATTCGGCTACCGGGAAGCAGCGTGGAACGAAAGCCGATTTGGAAGGCTCGTATGAGCGACGCAGACGACAACAAGTCCGGCCGCAGGCCGCTGTCTTTGAAACGATCCGGTGGTGGCACCGTGCAGCAGAGTTTTGCGCGCGGACGGTCGAAGGCCGTGGTGGTCGAGAAGAAGCGCAAGCGCGTAGCCGCGCCGGGCAAGGACGGAGCTCCGGCGAGCGGCAAGCCCGCAGCCGCCGGCAAGGGCGGTGAAAGTGCCCTGGCCGCCAAGGCGCGCCAGCTGGGCCTGTCCGAGGAAGAGCTCGTTGCGCGTCAGCGGGCCATCGCCCGCGCCCGTGCCGAGGCTGCCGATCGCGAAGCCAAGCAGAAAGAAGAAGCCGAGGCCCGCGCCCAGCGTGCGGCGGACGAGCAACGTCAGCTGGAAGAGCAGCGCGAGCGTGAAGCCCGCGAAGCCAAGAAGGCTGAAGCCGACGCCCGTGCCGAAGCCGATGCCAAGGCGCGTGCCGAAGCCGAGGCGGCCGCTGCCGCTGCTGCCGATGCCGAAGCCGCGCTCGTCAAAAATGATGACGAGCCGCGTCGCAAGGCACCGCCGGCCAAGGACAAGGAAAAAGACAAGACCGCCGATCGCGATGATGACGGGGCCGATGGCGCCGCCTCCGCGCTCGAGGCCATGGGTGGCCGGGTCAAGCGCAAGGGTGGCGTCGGTGGCGCTCCGGCCAAGGCCCAGCCGAGCCGGGCCAAGACCGACAATCGCCGTCGCGGCAAGCTGACCATCCAGAACATTCTCGATGGTGACGAGGACCGTCAGCGTTCGCTGGCCTCGGTCCGCCGCGCCCGCGAGCGTGAAAAGCAGCGCCGCATGGACACCACGGGTGGCCGTGACAAGGTTGCGCGTGAAGTCGTGGTGCCGGAGGCGATCACCGTGTCCGACCTCGCCAACCGCATGGCCGAGCGCGCTGTCGATGTTGTCAAATACCTGATGAAACAGGGCCAGATGGTCCGCGTGAACGACGTGCTGGATGCCGACACCGCCGAGCTGGTGATCGAGGAATTCGGCCATGTCATCAAGCGCGTGTCCGAGGCCGACGTCGAAGAAGGCTTTATCGCCGAGGCCGATCCGGACGAGAACCAGCAGCCGCGCGCTCCGGTCGTTGCGGTCATGGGCCATGTCGACCATGGCAAGACCTCGCTGCTGGACGCCTTGCGCGCGACCGACGTGGTGGCGGGCGAGGCCGGTGGCATCACCCAGCACATCGGCGCCTACCAGGTGCAGCTGAAGTCGGGTGATCGCATTACCTTCCTGGACACGCCGGGCCACGCCGCCTTCTCGGCCATGCGTTCGCGCGGGGCCCAGGCGACCGATATCGTGATCCTGGTCGTGGCCGCCGATGACTCGGTTAAGCCGCAGACCATCGAGGCGATCAACCACGCCAAGGCCGCGGGTACGCCGATCATTGTCGCGGTGAACAAGTGCGACAAGCCGGATGCCAACCCGCAGAAAGTGCTGACGGACCTGCTGCAGCACGAGATCGTCGTCGAGCAGATGTCGGGTGATGTGCAGGCGGTCCAGGTTTCGGCCAAGGCCCGTACGGGTCTGGACGAGCTGACCGAAGCGATTTCGCTGCAGGCCGAACTGCTGGACCTGAAGGCGAATCCGGATCGCGCCGCCGACGGTGTGGTGATCGAAAGCCAAGTCGACAAGGGCCGCGGCCCGGTCGCCACGGTTCTGGTGCGTCGCGGTACGCTGAAGCGCGGTGACATTGTCGTCGCCGGTTCGCAATGGGGCCGCGTGCGCGCCCTGGTGAATGAGCGCGGCCAGCAGTTGCAGGATGCCGGTCCGTCGATCCCGGTCGAGATTCTCGGCCTGGACGGTGCTCCGGAACCGGGCGAGCTGTTTGCCGTGGTCGAGAATGAGAGCCGCGCCCGTGAAATCGCCAGCTATCGTGTCCGCAAGGAACGCGAGGCCGGTGTCGCCGGTGCCGGTGGCGGAACCTCGCTCGAGCAGATGATGGCGCGCCTGAAGCAGGATGCGACCCAGGAAATGCCGCTGCTGGTGAAGGCGGACGTTCAAGGTTCGGCCGAGGCGATCAAGCAATCGCTTGAGAAGATCGGCAATGACGAAGTCCGTGCCCGTGTCATCCACGCGGCCCCGGGCGGCGTCAATGAAAGCGACGTGCTGCTGGCCAAGTCATCGGGTGCCCCGATCTTTGCCTTCAACGTCCGCGCCAACAAGCAGGCCCGCGAGCTCGCCGAACGCGAGAATGTCGAGATCCGCTACTACTCGGTCATCTATGACGTGATCGACGATGTGCGGAACACGATCGAGGGCATGCTGGCGCCGGAGAAGCGCGAAAACTTCATCGGCTACGCCGAGATCCTGGAAGTGTTCAACATCACCAAGGTCGGCAAGGTCGGCGGTTGTCGTGTCACCGAGGGCGTGGTCAAGCGCGGCTGTGGCGTGCGCCTGCTGCGCGACGATACGGTGATCCACGAGGGCAAGCTGAAGACGCTGAAGCGGTTCAAGGACGAAGTGTCCGACGTTCGCGCCGGTACCGAGTGCGGCATGGCCTTCGAGAATTACGAAGACATCCAGGCTGGTGACACGATCGAGTGTTTCGAAGTCATCGAAGTGGCCCGCAAGCTGGAAAGCTGAGGCGTGTCACAGGCCTGATGGTCACAAGAAAGGGGCGAGCCGGCCGGTTCGCCCCTTTTTATGTTCCGGGCTTGCGTAGCCCTCTACTGCGCCGGAATGACGCTCTGCTCGGGTGTCGCATAATTGGCGTAGTCGTGATGCTGAACGACCCGGCCGTCGCGAACCGTGACCACGGAGACTTGCCGGGCGCGCCAGCGGAAGACCTCTCCGGGATCCTCGGTAGGGAATATCGCGTTGACATGGCCGATGAACACGACCCGGCCATTGCTTTCGAAGACATCGTCCCAGACAAATCCGAGCTCGATCGGATTGTACTGTGCGGAGAAGTCGCGCAGTGCCTGCATGGTCTCGGCGCGCCCCTCATGGTGCAGCCCGTCCGGCCCAATGCCCTCGCCCTGCGCCGTGACATCGCTGAACACCACGTCCTCGGCCATCAGGGCCTCCATGGCATCCCAGTCGACGCGCGAGTAGTGGCTCATGTAGGTGCGTGCCAGTTCTTCAGCGTCAGTTGTGGCTTGCGCGTTTGCCGTGCCGGCGAGGGCTGTCGAGAGCGCTACCGCGCCCAACATCATTCGGATCATTCTGTTTCTCCTGTCCCGGGAGCCGGCACTTGATGCATGCCGGCATAGTCTGTGTAGTCACGGTGCTCGGTCACCTGCCCGTTCGCGACCGTGATGATGGTGATGATGGGAAAGCGATAGGTCAGCTCGCCATTCGGTGTCTGGTAGATCACGTCACTGGTGCCGTCGAAAACAACCTGGCCGGAAGCATGGAATGTCCGGTCCAGTGTATAGTCCATGCGGGCAACGCCCCAGCTGCGCAGGCCTTCGATGATGGCGTCCCGTCCCTGCCAGGAAATCGGCGGTGTGATGGGCTGTACGTTCGCAGAGGTCGGGTCGATGAAGACCGCATCCTCCGCGTAGAGGGCGCGCAGGGCGTCGAAGTCCTGGGCTTCATAGGCGGTCAGATAGGCTTCAGCGACGGCGAGGGGCTCGGCCGGTGAGGCTTGCCACAGCACAAGCGCGCAAAGCGTGTGTCCGATTGAAAGCATGATTGTCCCCTTGTCTCTCCCCTGCCTGCTGTAGGCCGGGCCTTGCCGGGCGGCCAGTCACGCTTGCGGGAGAATTCTGGACGATGTGTCAGCTTGCGGTCACGATGCTGCCCCTTGCATCGACGCGCTTGCGGGCGTACACCCCCGCGCCCTGACGTCGCAGATACCGGAGGCCGCCATGGCCCGTCACAATCGCAATGAAACCAAGGGCCCTTCGCAGCGCCAGCTGCGTGCCGGCGAGTTGGTGCGCCATGCCCTGGTCGACATTCTCGCGCGTGAACAAATGCGCGATCCGGATCTGGACGGGGTGCTGATTTCGGTCACCGAGGTGCGCCCCAGCCCGGATCTGCGTCAGGCGAAGGTCTATGTCGCGCCGCTGGGGCGTGGCGATCAGCAAAAGGTCGCCGCAGCGCTCAACCGGGCGGCCTCCTTCCTGCGGGGCCGTCTGGGACGCGAGATCGACATGAAGTTCACGCCCGAGCTGCACTTTCATCCCGACAACAGCTTCGACACGGCCAGCCATGTCGACGAGCTGCTGAACCGGCCGCATGTGAAGCAGGATATCGGCAAGCAGGCCGAGTCAGACGAGGACGGCGAGGACTGATCAGTCCCTTCCTGCACCGCCGACGTCTCCTGTCGCGGTCAGGGGTGGCAGATCAGCGCGTTCAAGACGCAAGGCCGGACTGCCCGTCGCGGCAAGGCGCTGGCCGGACAGGCCGGTGACGCGTCCGGCGGCGTCCCTTTCCAGCGTGAGCCCTGCCCCGATCCGGCGCCAGAACAGCGTGTCCGGCCCTGAGGGCGTGAGATAGTCGCGGCGTCCGCTGCTGGGCAGAACCAGGTCGAGACCGCCCTCTGCCGCCTCCAGCCGCACAGAGCCCAGAATGGCGCTGTCATATTGCCCGATGGCCGAGAGGTGGGTGTCTGCCAGCGCAACGGTGTCTGGCCGGACCGGCAAGGTCGGGCTGGCTCCGAAGGCCAGGTCCAGGACCAGGCGACCGATCTCGGCGGCGGGATAGGACTCGATGTTGACGGCATAGGCCAGGGTCAATTCGCTGGTTCCGAGGACCAGGATTCCACTGCGCAAACCATTGCTGGTGTCGCTGATGCCGTAGGCGACCTGGCCATTGCGCTGGATCACCTGCCAGCCGGCGGCCATCTGCCCGTCCGGCCGGAACAGGTCGATGCGCCGTTGCAGGATGGCCTGGCCCAGACGGGTGAGATCGTCCGCGGTGCTGACCAGGCCATCGGCGCCGGGTGACAGTTGCTGACGGGGCAGGCGGCGCAGGTCGAGCGGACGCGGGCCCGGGGCGTAGGCGATGGCGGTGCCCGCGGGGCGGGCGTGGCCGCGCTGGAGACTGGACCGGTTCAACTCCAGCGGCGCCAGGATGCTTGATGCGGCGAGGGTTTCGAAGCGGGCGGCGGAGGCTTGCTCGATGATCCGGGCGGCCAGGGCCCAGTCGGACCGATTGGCGGTGCCGGGCTGGTCGAGCCGGTCCAGGAGGTCCGCGACTGTGTTAACGCCGGACAGGTCTGCGTCCGGAGCGTAGCGGCGAAGGGTGTCGATGGGCGAGATATCGCCGCGCCGGAGCAGGTCCTGCAGCAGGACCCAGGTGATGCTGTGGGTGATATCGCCTGCCGGAACAGGGGTTTGCGCGGTGAAGGGCGTGCCGGATTCCCAATCGGCATAGCCGAAGCGCATCTCGTGCAGGGGGCCGTCGCCATGGCGCCAGGCGATGACGCCGGAGAGGTCGCGGTTTTCGGTGAGCGGGGCGACGAGCGAGGTGATGCGCTGGGTCAGGTCTGTGTGAAAATCCTGGGCCTTGGCCACACCACAGACGGGAAGAAGGCACAAGAGGACGGCAAGAAACGGGCGCATGAAGGACGATCCGGCGTCAAGACAAGTGAAGGTTCGCTGTAAGGTCGGTGAAGACCCTAGGGCAATCCTCCCCGGTCTTCGAGCCAGCCGGCGTGAAAATCCGGATTGCGGGCTGAAAGCCTTGCGAAGCCAGCGGGGCTGGTCTAGTGACGCCCGCTTTCGCGACCGGGTCCGATCCCCGGCGAGAGAGGGAGAATTGCAATGGGCCGCCGCAAGAAGGGCGAGGACATCCATGGCTGGGTGATCCTGGACAAGCCGCTGGACATGACCTCCACCCAGGCCGTCTCGGCCGTGCGCCGCATCTTCAATGCGAAGAAGGCCGGGCATGCCGGAACGCTGGACCCGCTGGCATCGGGCATCCTGCCGATCGCGCTGGGTGAGGCGACCAAGACAGTGCCGTTCGCGATGGAGGGCGACAAGGTCTATCGCTTCACGGTGAAATGGGGTGAGCGTACGGATACGCTGGATGCCGAGGGCGATATCGTCGCGACGTCGGACCATCGCCCGGTCCGGGCGGAGATCGAGGCGGTGCTGGAGCGGTTCATCGGCGAGATCGACCAGGTCCCGCCGGCTTATTCGGCGATCAAGGTGGATGGCGAGCGCGCCTATGACCTGGCGCGGGATGGCGAGGATGTGCAGCTGGAAGCGCGAACGGTGCGGATTGATGCGCTGACCCTGCTGGACTGTCCGACGGCGGAAATGGCCGTGTTTGAAATGCGTTGCGGGAAAGGCGCCTATGTGCGCTCGCTGGCCCGCGATATCGCCCTGGCGCTGGGGACGGAGGGCCATGTGGCCGCCCTGCGCCGGATGCGCGTGGGGGCGTTTTCGCTCGCGGAATCCACAAGACTGGACGCGCTGGCAGAAATGGCCCATAAGGGCGCCGCTTCGGAAGCTCTGCTCCCGGTTCAGACCGCGCTGGACGACATCCCGGCACTGGCCGTGACCGAGGAGGAAGCCTTCCACTTGAAGCAAGGACGACCGATCGTCCTGCTCCCGCGTCAGGCGCAAGAGCTGAAATCGCAGCGACGTCCGCTTTTCATAGCGGATCGGGACTGCAGTTTCTCCGTCTTGGCGACCTGCGGGGACCAGGTTGTGGCGATCGGTGACGCCCGGGCCGGAAAGTTTCAGCCCTGGCGCGTATTCAACCTGACCCCGTAACGGGGCGACAAAGAGTTTTAGGAGAACACGATGTCGATCACGCAAGAGCGCAAATCCGCGCTGATCAAAGACAATGCCCGTGGCAAAGAAGATACGGGCTCGCCCGAAGTCCAGGTGGCCATCCTGACCGAACGGATTGCCAACCTGACCGAGCACTTCAAGACCCACAAGAAGGACAACCACTCGCGTCGCGGCCTTCTTAAGATGGTTTCCCAGCGTCGCCGTCTTCTCGATTACCTGAAGAAGAAAGACGAGAGCCGTTATGTGGCTCTGATCGAGAAGCTCGGTCTGCGCCGCTAAACCGCGACGCCATCCGTACGAAAGACGATATGTTCGATATTCAAAAAGAAACGATTGAGTGGGCGGGTCGCCCGCTCACCATCGAAACCGGGCGGGTCGCCCGACAGGCAGACGGCGCGGTCATGGTGACCTATGGCGAGACCACGGTTCTCGCCACCGCCGTTGGCGTCAAACAGGTCAAGGAGGGGGCAGACTTCTTCCCCCTGACCGTCAACTACCAAGAGAAATACTTCGCTGCGGGCAAGATCCCGGGCGGTTATTTCAAGCGCGAAGGCCGTCCGACGGAAAAAGAGACGCTGACCTCGCGTCTCATCGACCGTCCGATCCGTCCGCTGTTCGCGCCGGGCTTCAAAAATGAAGTCCAGGTGATGATCACCGTCCTGTCCCACGACATGGAAAACGATCCGGACGTCGTCGGCATGGTTGGCGCCTCTGCGGCGCTGGTCCTGTCCGGCCTGCCCTTCATGGGCCCGATCGGTGCCGCCCGCGTGGGCTATATCGATGGCGATTACGTCATCAACCCGGCCGTGGACGACATGGCCGACAGCGCGCTGGACCTGGTTGTCGCCGGAACCACCGACGCCGTGATGATGGTTGAATCGGAAGCCAAGGAGCTGTCCGAGGAAATCATGCTCGGTGCAGTGATGGCCGGCCACAAGGCCTTCCAGCCGGTGATCGAAATGATCATCAAGCTGGCCGAAAAAGCCGCCAAGGAACCGTGGGACTACACCCCGGCCGATTACTCGGCGGAAGAAGCCAAGGTTCGCAAGCTGGTCGAAGCCGACCTGGCCGCCGCCTACACCATCACCGACAAGACCGAGCGCTACAAGGCGGTCGGTGCGGCGAAGGAAAAGGCCGTGGCAGAGCTGGCCCAGACCGAAGAGCGTCCGGACGGTATCCCGGGTACGGTGCTGAAGGATGTGCTGAAGTCGGTGGAAAGCTCCATCGTCCGCGGCGGCATCATCAAGACCGGCAAGCGCATCGACGGCCGGTCGCTGGACCAGGTCCGTCCGATCGTGTCGGAAGCGGGCATCCTGCCGCGCACGCACGGTTCGGCCCTGTTCACCCGCGGCGAGACCCAGGGTCTGGTCGTGGCGACGCTGGGCACGGGCGAAGATGAGCAGTTCATCGACGACCTGACCGGGACCTACAAGGAAAAATTCCTCCTGCACTACAACTTCCCGCCCTATTCGGTCGGCGAGACGTCTTTCCGTCTGGCTCCGGGTCGCCGGGAAATCGGTCACGGCAAGCTGGCCTGGCGGGCCGTGCGCGCTGTGCTGCCCAAGCACGAGGATTTCCCCTACACGATCCGTCTCGTCTCCGAGATCACCGAGTCCAACGGCTCGTCCTCGATGGCAACGGTCTGTGGTTCCTCGCTGGCCCTGATGGATGCCGGCGTGCCGATCACCCGTCCGGTGTCCGGTATCGCCATGGGTCTGATCAAGGATCCGGAAGGCGTGGCCGTGCTGTCCGACATCCTGGGTGACGAAGATCACCTGGGTGACATGGACTTCAAGGTCGCCGGTACGTCCGAAGGTGTCACCTCGCTGCAGATGGACATCAAGATCGCTGGCATCACCCAGGACATCATGGAAACGGCTCTGGCTCAGGCCAAGGGCGGTCGCCTGCATATCCTGGAAGAGATGAGCAAGGCGCTGGGCGAAGCCCGCACCGAGCTGGGCGAGTTTGCCCCGCGCATCGAGACCATCCAGATCCCGACGGACAAGATCCGTGACGTGATCGGTTCCGGCGGCAAGGTGATCCGCGAGATCGTCGAAACCACGGGTGCCAAGGTGGACGTCAATGATGACGGCATCATCAAGGTGTCCTCGTCCGACGCGGCCTCGATCAAGGCTGCCCTCGACTGGATCCACGGTCTGACCGCGGAACCGGAAGAAGGCAAGATCTACAAGGGCAAGGTCGTCAAGGTGATGGACTTCGGTGCCTTCGTGAACTTCTTCGGCCCGAAGGACGGTCTCGTCCACGTGTCGCAGATGAAGAACGAGCGCGTGAAGCACCCGTCCGACGTCGTGTCCGAAGGCCAGGAAGTCTATGTGAAGCTCCTGGGCTTTGATGATCGCGGCAAGGTCCGCCTGTCGATGAAGGTCGTCGACCAGGAGACCGGCGAAGAAGCCAAGCAGGAAGAGGCGGAACAGGCCGAGTAACGCGCCCCGCCCCTTTCAGGGACAAGACCCCCGCCGGATCTCCGGCGGGGGTTTTTCTTTGCCCGGAACAAGCCCGGGGCGGCCGCCTTCATGCGCTTGGCCAGCCCATTCCCGGACCCAAGGGATTTCCTTACCGAGGTGATAAGCCTGTCAGTATCTTGGCAGCAGACCCGTGCAAAACGGTACTGCTGCATGGACATTCGCCTTAGATGGTTGCTTAACCCTAGCGGTATAGCACCGCATCCAGACACCCTCCTGACTCAGGTCTCCCCCCTAATGTCTGACCAAAACCGCTCCCCCGAAAACCAGTCCTTCCTCGACACGTCCTTCCTGCAGGGCGCGAACGCCGTCTATCTGGAACAGATGGCCGCAGCCTATGCCAAGGACCCCCATTCCGTGCCGGCGAGCTGGAAAGCCTTCTTCGACGCCATGGGTGATGCGCCGGCTGATGTGAGCCATGCGGCCCGGGGGCCGGCCTGGAAGCGCGCCGACTGGCCGCGCCGGGCGAATGGCGATCTGGTGTCCGCGCTGGGCGATATCGGTCCGGACGAGGCCACGATGATCGAAAAGGTGGCCGAGCATGCCGGTGCCGGGGCTGACCCGGCCGAGGTCCGTCGTGCCACGCAAAGCTCGATCCGCGCCATCATGATGATCCGCGCCTACCGCATGCGCGGGCACCTGGCCGCCGATCTCGACCCGCTGGGCCTGACCGATTTCGGCTACCAGGCCGAGCTGGACCCGGCGACCTATGGCTTTACCGGCGCGGCGATGGACGAGGACGTCTTCATCGACGGGTATCTGGGTCTGGACGTCGCCACGCCGCGGCAGATGCTGGACATCCTCAAGCGCACCTATTGCGGGCCGATCGGCGTCGAGTTCATGCATATCTCGAACCCGGAAGAGAAGGCCTGGCTGCAATCGCGCTTTGAGGGGCCGGACAAGGACATCGCCTTCACCCCGGAAGGCAAGAAGGCGATTCTGTCCAAGTTGATCGAGACCGAGCGTTTCGAGCAATTCCTGCACAAGCGCTATCCGGGCACCAAGCGTTTCGGTGCCGATGGCGGCGAATCCATGGTTCCGGCGCTGGAGCAGATCATCAAGCGCGGCGGCGCCATGGGTGTCGAGGACATCATCATCGGCATGCCCCACCGCGGCCGCCTGAACGTGCTGGCTGCCGTGATGGGCAAGCCCTATGACCAGATCTTCCATGAGTTCCAGGGCGGAAATACCCAGGGCGAGGACGAGTTCGGCTCGGGCGATGTGAAATATCACCTGGGCGCGTCCTCGGATCGAGAGTTTGACGGCAACAAGGTCCACCTGTCGCTGACCGCCAACCCGTCCCACCTGGAGGCCGTCGACCCGGTGGTTCTGGGCAAGGCGCGCGCCAAGCAGGAAGAGAATTGCCGCCGCGCACCGGGCACCCCGCGGTCCACGGTGCTGCCGCTGTTGCTGCACGGCGATGCGGCCTTTGCCGGCCAGGGCATGGTGGCCGAGTGTTTCGGCCTGTCGGGCCTGCGCGGTCACCGTACGGGTGGCGCCATCCACTTCATCGTCAACAACCAGATCGGCTTCACCACCGACCCGAAGGACAGCCGGTCCAGCCCCTATCCGTCCGATGTGGCGCTGATGGTGCAGGCACCGATCTTCCATGTGAACGGGGATGATCCGGAAGCGGTGACCCACGCCACCAAGATTGCCACGGAATACCGTCAGCTGTTCGGCAAGGACGTGGTCATCGACATGATCTGCTACCGCCGCTACGGCCACAATGAGGGCGATGATCCGACCTTCACCCAGCCGATCATGTACCGGATCATCAATGACATGCCGCCGGTTCGGAAGAAGTACCAGGAACGCCTGATCGCCGAGGGCGTGCTGACCGCCGCCGAGGCCGAGGCGATCGAGAACGAGTTCGATCAGTTCCTGGAGAACCAGTTCGAGGCGGGCAAATCCTTCGAGCCGAAGAAGGCCGACTGGCTGGACGGTCGCTGGTCCGGCCTGGGCCTGCCCGAGGATGACGAGCGCCGGGGCGAGACCTCGGCGACGATGGAAAGCCTGCGTGCCGTCGGCATGGCGATGACCGAAGTTCCCGAGGACGTGAACATCCACCGCACGCTGAAGCGCGTGATCGGCGCGCGCCGGGAGATGATCGAGAAGGGTGAAGGCCTGGACTGGGCGACCGCCGAACACCTGGCTTTCGGCACGCTGCTGACCGAGGGCTTCCCGGTGCGCCTGTCGGGACAGGATTGCGGTCGCGGTACCTTCTCCCAGCGTCACTCGCACATCATCGACCAGCAGACGGGCGAGCGCTACACCCCGCTCAACCACCTGGCCGAGGGCCAGAAGAAGTATGAAGTCATCGACAGCATGCTGTCGGAAGAGGCGGTTCTGGGCTTTGAGTACGGCTACTCGCTGTCGGCTCCGAACACGCTGGTGATGTGGGAAGCCCAGTTCGGCGATTTCGTGAACGGTGCCCAGGTCATCATCGACCAGTTCATCTCTTCCGGTGAACGCAAATGGCTGCGCATGTCCGGCCTGGTGATGCTGTTGCCACATGGCTATGAGGGGCAGGGTCCGGAGCACTCCTCCGCGCGTCCCGAACGCTTCCTGCAGCTGTGCGCGGAAGACAATATGCAGGTGGCCAACTGCTCCACGCCGGCGAACTATTTCCACATCCTGCGTCGGCAGATCCACCGCAATTTCCGTTCGCCGCTGGTGATCATGACGCCGAAGAGCCTGTTGCGTCACAAGCGTTGCGTGTCGACGCTGGCGGCGATGGGCCCGGGATCCTCCTTCCACCGCCTGTTGTGGGATGATGCGGATGCGGCGACGCGTCCGGAAGGCGAGATCCGCCAGACCGATATCCAGCTGCAGCCGGACGACAAGATCCGCCGCGTCGTGCTGTGTACCGGCAAGGTCTATTACGACCTGCTGGAAGCGCGCGAGGCGAAGGGCGTGGACGATGTCTACCTTCTGCGCGTCGAACAGCTCTACCCCTTCCCCTACAAGGCGATGATGGCCGAGCTGGCGCGCTTCCCGAATGCGGAAGTCGTGTGGTGCCAGGAAGAGCCCCGCAATATGGGCTACTGGACCTTCGTGGAGCCCAATATCGAGTATGTCCTCGGCAAGATCGAGGGCCAGGCCAAGCGCCCGCGCTATGTGGGCCGCGTCCCGACCGCCTCCACGGCGACCGGCATCCTGGCGAAACACAAGCAGCAGCAGGACGCCCTGGTCGACGAAGCCCTGAGCTAGTCCGCCGGCCCTGACTGACCCACCCAAGTCTTTTCAAAGGACGAGAACTGACATGAGCGACATCACCGTTCCCCAGCTCGGCGAGAGCGTTACCGAGGCGACCGTCGGCAGCTGGCTGGTCAAGACCGGCGACAGCGTGTCCAAGGATGACATCCTGGTCGAACTGGAAACCGACAAGGTGGCCGTGGAAGTGCGCGCGGAAGCCGATGGCGTGATGGGCGAGATCGTCGCCCAGGAAGGCGATACGGTCGAGATCGGCGCCAAGCTGGCCGAGCTGGATGCCGGCGGGGCGGCGCCGAAAAAGTCCGAAGCCAAGGCCGAAGCCAAGCCGGCCGAGACGTCCGAGGCCCCGGCCAAGGGCGGCCAGGCTGTTGATGCTGTCGTACCGCAGATGGGCGAAAGCGTGTCCGAGGGCACGATCGGTTCCTGGCTGGTGAAGGTCGGTGACACGGTGAACATGGACCAGGCCCTGGTCGAGATCGAGACCGACAAGGTCGCGGTGGAAGTGCCCTCGCCGGTCGCCGGCGTGGTCGCCGAGCTGCTGGTGGGCGAAGGCGATGCCGTGGCTCCGGGGACCGCGGTGGCGCGGATCTCCGAGGGTGCTGGGGGGCAGGCTGCCGTAGCGGCGCCGGCCGCGCCGACCTCCGGCGGTGCCGGCGGCAAGAAGGCGATGCCGTCCGCGGCCCGCGTGATCGCGGAAAACAAGCTGGATGCCGGCGCCATCGAAGGCACGGGCAAGGACGGGCGCATCACCAAAGGCGATGCCTTGAAGGCTGCCGAAGCTCCGAAGCCCGCTCCGGCTGCGGCCCCCGCGGCACCCAAGCCGGCGGCCCCGTCCGCGCCGCGCGAGACCGGTCCGCGTGAAGAACGCGTGCGGATGACACGCCTGCGCCAGACCATCGCCAAGCGCCTGAAGGACGCCCAGAACGCCGCGGCGATCCTCACCACCTACAACGAAGCCGACATGTCGGCGATCATGGCTGCCCGCAAGGCCCACCAGGAGGCCTTTGTCGCCAAGCACGGCGTGAAGCTCGGCTTCATGAGTTTCTTCATCAAGGCGTGCGTCAACGCGCTGAAGGAAATCCCGGCGGTCAATGCCGAGATCGACGGCACCGACATCATCTACAAGAATTACTATGACATGGGCGTGGCCGTCGGCACCGACCGGGGTCTGGTGGTTCCGGTGGTACGCGATGCCGACCAGATGTCGCTGGCCGAGATCGAGAAGGACATCATCCGCCTGGGCAAGAAGGCCCGGGACGGCAAGCTGTCGATCGAGGACATGCAGGGTGCGACCTTCACGATCTCCAATGGCGGTGTCTACGGCTCGCTGATGTCGATGCCGATCCTCAATGCCCCGCAATCGGGCATTCTGGGCATGCACAAGATCCAGGAGCGTCCGGTAGCCGAGAATGGCCAGGTCGTGATCCGCCCGATGATGTATCTCGCCCTGTCCTACGATCACCGCATCGTCGATGGCAAGGAAGCCGTGACCTTCCTGGTCCGGGTCAAGGAGAACCTGGAAGATCCGCAGCGCATGCTGTTCGACCTCTAGGCAGACAGCATCGACCTTCCTGTTTCCGGCCGCACCGCTTCGCCGTGTGCGGCCGGTTTCGTTTTTCAAGGACCGTCAAGGCTCGCGCATCACGTGTGGGGCGCCTAGACTGTCCGTGGGCAAGTTGGGGTATTCAGTGGACTGGGAGCGGATTGCACGCTGGTCGATCTTCGCGGGCGTCTCGCTGTGGGCGGCCAACCAGTTGTGGATGGTGGTCCGCGTGACGGCCGTGCTGACCGGTCATGGCGAGGCGCTGGGGCTGGACCCCTATCGAATCGAGCTGATCGAAGGCCTGAGCCTGATGGAGACCGGGACCGCTCTGGCCAGCGGCCTGATCTATCCGGTTGCCGCCGCGCTG
Source organism: uncultured Maricaulis sp. (assembly GCA_965242785.1). Lineage (GTDB taxonomy): Bacteria > Pseudomonadota > Alphaproteobacteria > Caulobacterales > Maricaulaceae > Maricaulis. The sequence goes on along the minus strand of CBDETA010000004.1, from coordinate 490,057 downwards.
ATCGGGCTGCGCAGCCGCTGGTGTCCCCATGTCTACGCCCTGGCGCTGTTGCTCGATCTGGGCAGCTGGCTCAGCTATTCGATGAATTTTGCCTATGACCAGCTGGCACAAGCGGCGTTCGATTGGGCGATCAATGCCGGCTTGCTGATTGCCATGCTGGGGCTGCTGGTCCTGGCCCAGCGCCGCCACTTCTCGCGGCCCGGCTGACCCGTGGACAGGCAGGTCTGGCGGCGAACTGCAGACCTCACGCACAGACCCTTACTTTCCGTGCCGAGGAAGGGCATATAGAGCCCCAATGGCACAACTCAGACGAATGCAGATGCGAGGCAAGTGATGTCCGAGACCTATGATGTCGTGATCATCGGCGGCGGCCCGGGTGGCTATAATTGTGCGATCCGTGCAGGCCAGCTGGGTCTGAAGGTGGCCTGCGTGGAAATGCGTGGCACGCTGGGCGGCACCTGCCTCAATGTCGGCTGCATCCCCTCCAAGGCGCTGCTGCATGCCTCGGAGCTGTTCGAGGCCGCCGGCAATGAATTCGCCGGACTGGGCATCAAGACGGGTCCGGTCGAGCTCGACCTGCCGCAAATGCTCAAGCAGAAGGACGAGGCGGTCGACGGCCTGACCAAGGGCATCGAATTCCTGTTCAAGAAGAACAAGGTCGACTACATCCGCGGCAAGGGCCGCATCGCCGGTGCCGGCAAGGTCGAGGTCGAGACCGAAGACGGCACGCAGGCGCTGGACACCAAGCACATCGTCATTGCCACCGGATCTGAAGTGACCCCGCTGCCGGGCGTCGAAATCGACGAGAAGCGGGTTGTCTCGTCCACCGGCGCGCTGTCGCTGGACAAGGTTCCGGGCAAGCTGGTGCTGATCGGTGCCGGCGTGATCGGGCTGGAACTGGGATCGGTCTGGCGCCGCCTGGGTGCCGAGGTGACGGTGGTGGAGTATCTCGACCGCATCCTGCCCGGCATGGATGGTGAACTGGCCAAGACGGCGCAGCGCACCTTTGCCAAGCAGGGCATGACATTCCACCTCTCCTCCAAGGTCACCGGCGTGGACGCGTCCGGCGAGACGCTGAAGGTCAGCATCGAGCCGGCCGAGGGCGGCGAGGCGCAGACGCTGGACGCGGATACGGTGCTGGTGTGCATCGGTCGCCGCCCCTTCACTCAGGGTCTCGGCCTGGAGACGGTCGGCATCGAGGCCGACAAGCGCGGTTTCATTGCCAATGACCATTTCCGCACCTCGGCCGAGAATGTGTGGGTGGTTGGCGACTGCACGCACGGCCCCATGCTGGCCCACAAGGCGGAAGACGAGGGCGTGGCCTGTGCCGAACGCATCGCCGGGAAGGCGGGGCATGTGAATTACGGTGTCATTCCGGGCGTGGTCTATACCGCGCCGGAAATCGCGTCAGTGGGCAAGACCGAGGAAGAGCTCAAGGCGGAAGGCCGCAAGTACAAGAAGGGCAAATTCCCCTTCCAGGCCAATTCGCGCGCCCGCACCAACCACGCCACCGAAGGATTTGTGAAAATCCTGGCGGATGCGGAAACCGACGAGATCCTGGGCGCGCACCTGATCGGCGCCAATGTCGGCGAGCTGATCGCCGAGGTCTGCCTGGCGATGGAATTCCAGGCTGCGTCCGAGGATATCGCGCGCACCTGCCACCCGCACCCGACCCTGACCGAGGCGATCCGGCAGGCGGCCATGGGTGTGGAGGGCTGGACCACCCAGGCCTGACCCGGGGCGATTGTCGCAATACCGACGTCAAACCGTCTCAGGATGGCGCGCGGGCGGCTGATGCCGGAAGCTTGATCAATTCTGTTGGGAATTGCGGGTTTTTGTGCGGACAAGGCGGACCGATTGAGTCATACGGGAATGTGTGCGGTGCCGGTGGGCGGTGCGGCACAGCGTTGGGACATGGATCGTTTTACGATGACGAAGCCGACCGAACTCGCGTCGCCGCGTCTGCGGCTGGTTGCTCTAACGCCGGAGCTGGCCGAGCTGCAGCTGTCCGACCGCATGGGGTTCTTCGAGGCGCTCGGCGTTGATCCGGAGCCGGGCTGGCCGCCGGAACTGGTGGATGAAGCCGCCATGCGCTGGACCCGCGATCAGCTGGCGGCCCATCCCGAACATGTCGGCTGGTATTCCTGGGTCTATGTGTCCCCGGTGATGCACCGCCTCCTGGGCAGTGGCGGTTTCAAGGGCGCGCCGGACGCGGATGGCCGCGTCGAGATCGGCTATTCGATGCTGACCTCCTACCGCGAGCAGGGCCTGGCCACGGAAGGCGTTACGGCGCTGTTGGACTGGGCCTACAGCCATGACAGTGTGAAACAGGTCATCGCGCATACCCGCGATGACCGTGATGCCTCGCACCGGGTGCTGGAAAAGGCCGGATTTTCCAAGACGGGCGAGTTTCACGACGAAACGGAAAATATCGACGTCATCGCCTGGTCCCACACGCCCAGCAAGGCGGCGGCCTGAGCCTAGTCCGGGCTCAGCAGCACGCGCAGATGGTCCAGATAGGCCAGCCAGGCCTTCCGGCCGGAGGCGGTCAGGCTGGCCCGGGTCTGCGGTTTCCGATCCACGAAGCGCTTTTCAATGCTGACATAGCCGGCGTCTTCCAGCTTGCGCAGATTGACCGAAAGATTGCCGTCACTCGCGCCGGTATGGCGTTTCAGCTCGGGAAAGGTTGCCGCGCTTACGGACGACAGATAGGCCATGATGCCCAGTCTGAGCTTACCGTGGATGACCTCGTCGATGCGTGAGGCGTCGAAGTCCGCACTCATCTAGCCCGGCTCCCCGGCCGGCTCGCGGCGGACCAGGATCAGCCCCGGCAGGAAGGCCAGCAGGGCCGTGGCGGCTGCGGCGAACAGGTAGAACTCGGCCTGGCCGACCAACATCAGACCCAGTCCTGAGGCCAGCCAGGAGGCAAAGGCCAGATGCGTCATCCAGCGCGGCCCGCCCAGCTGTGCGGAGACCCAGAACGCCATGCCATATCCGCCGAAGGCGACGAGCGGGATGGTGTCGAAGAGGATGAGATGGCCGCGTCCCAGGCTCATGGCGATGACGGCGCCGATGGCGTAGGCAATGACCAGACCCATCACGCCGCGCCAGGCCGCGCTTTCAGCCCGCACATTGACCGCGCCCAGTCCGGGCTTGTGGCTGAGGCCGCGACGCAGCAGGGCCGAGCCGACGGTTCCCACGATGCCGAACCCCATCCAGATCACGCCGACATATTGCGGTTCGATCCCGGTCAGGCCCGCCAGGACGGACCAGTGTCCCAGCAGGGCGAGACTGGCCAGGCCGCCCCACCACAAGAAGAACCGTCCCGCCAGGGGTGCCGCAGACTGGCCGGCTTCGGCCACAGACTTCAGATAGGCCAGGTCGGATTCGTCCGTCATTGCGTGCTCCCATAACTTTAAAAAATAAAGTATCGAGCGCTCAGCGGTTTGACAAGCTGGCGCCGGGCCGGGCGTCAGGGCTTGCGGGCGCGGGGATGGGCGGTGTCGTAGAGGTTGAGCAGGCGGGCGGTCTCGACATCGGCATAGACCTGGGTGGTCGACAGGCTGGCATGGCCGAGCAGTTCCTGGATGGCACGCAGATCCCCGCCATGGGCCAGAAGGTGGGTGGCGAAGGCGTGGCGCAGTGCGTGTGGCGTGGCGCTGGGGGCCAGGCCCAGGCGGCCGCGCAGGTCCTGCATCAAGGCCTGGGTGGCGCGCGGCTGCAGCGGCCCGCCACGCACGCCGCGGAATAGCGGCTGGTCGCGTTCCAGATCAAAGGGGCAGAGCGTGGCATAGCGCGCACAGGCTTCCGCCACCACCGGCAGGACCGGCACAATGCGGGTCTTGTTGCCCTTGCCGGTGATGCGCAACGTGTCGCCCAACGGAAGGAGGCCCGCTGTCAGGCCCAGGGCCTCGGAAATGCGCAAGCCGCAGCCATAGAGCAGGAGCAGGATGGCCGCATCGCGCGCTTCGACCCAGTCAGCCGCATCGCGGCGGCCGGTTTCCGCGATGAGCGCGCGTGCGGCGTCCTCGCTGACCGGCTTGGGCTTGGAACGTCCGACCTTGGGTGTTTCCACCAGGGAGAGGGCTGCGACCTCGATACCCCAGCGCCGCTGCAGATAGGCAAACAGGGTCCGAACCGCCGACACTTCCCGTGCCAGCGAGCGCGGCGAGAGGCCGGAGCGTCGCCGGTCGGCCATCCAGGCGCGAAAATCGCTCGGCCGCAATTGGGGCAGGGCTGCGAGGGTGAGCGGTTCACCAAAATGGAAGTCGAAAAAGGCCGCCAGGCCATCAAGGTCGCGGCGATAGGCCTCCAGCGTGCGCGGCGACAGCCGCCGTTCGCCCTCCAGATGGGCGTAGAAGGCCGTGAGCGCCTGGCTCAGGGTCTGGTCTAGCTCGCGTGCAGCCATTTCAGGATCAGCCGTTCGATGGCGCGGGCCATGAAGTTGAGCAATTCGGTGCCCTGCCCGGACTGGAAGAGCTGGGCGTCGCGGGCCGCCAGCGCCATCAGTCCGTCATGTCCGGCAAAATCGAGGCGGACGATGGCCTCGCTTTTGACCCGCGCGCCCTGCTGGCCATAAAGCGCGTGCGCCCGGTCCGGATCGACCGGCCCCAGGCGTTCCACCTTCTCGCCCAGAACCTCGCCGATAAAGCCTTCGGACGCACCCAGAATGCTCTCGCCATTCTTCAGCGGCGCATGGCCCTCGATGAGGATGCGGCAGACATCCACGCCCAGGGCACCGGTCAGCCGGCCGGATATCTTGCGGTCGAGCGCGGCCAGGCTGTCGATCTCCAACAGGGCCAGCACGGCCATGTGGATCTGCGACTGGATCGCCAGATTGGCGCGCGCGGTTTCGACGATGCCGGCATTCAGCGCCTTGAGCTGGCGGATTTCCTCCAGCAGCTTGTCGCGGGCGGCCGCGCCCAGATCAATGACATCGCCGGACCCGTCACGGCGCGCAATCAGGCCCAGCAGTTCGGCATCCTCGCGCACGAAATCGGGATGATCGATGAGGAATTGGCGAATGCCGGTGGTATCCAGAGCGGGCGGGGTGTCTGTGTCTTGCGTCATGCCGGCCTCGAGAATCAGTGCGCCCCGTTTTCGCCCGATCCCGCTCCACAAGGCAAATCCTCTTGCTGGCTTTCGTCTGTCTGCCGGTTCGGCTTCCGAGCCTGTCGGCAGACCCGGTGCGCCGTTAAGCTGGAGGCTCGAATCAGGAAGCCTGACCGTATGCCGTCCGACCCGCCCTCCATTGCCGCGATCCTGTTTCCGCTGCCGCTGCCGGAGGCGTTCGACTATGTCATCCCGGACGGGATGGCGCTGGAGCCGGGCGACCATGTCTGCGCACCGCTGGGCAAGCGCTTGGCGCGCGGCGTGGTCTGGGCCGTCAAGCCGGGTGATCCCGACCGCAAGCTGAAAGCGGTGGATGCGGCGTCCGGTGGTCCGCCGCTGCCCGAAGGCACCCGGAATTTCATCGCCTGGCTGGCGCGCTACCTGGTCCAGCCACCGGGCATCATCCTGCGTTCGGTGCTGCGGTCCAGCGATGCCCTGAAACCTTCGCCGGTGGAGACCGTCTTCCGGCCTGGCCATGGTGAGCCGGAGCGCATGACCGAGGCGCGTCAACGCGTGCTGGATGCGGTGGAAGCTCTGGGTGAGGCCAGTGCGGCGGAGTTGGCGCGCGAGGCCGGCGTCACCGCCTCGGTGGTCAAGGGGCTGGCCAAGTCTGGCGCGCTGACGGAAATCCGCCGGGCGGTGGACTTGCCCTATGACGCGCCGGACCCGGACCGGGTGGGCCTGGAGCTGACGGCGATGCAGGTCGAGGCGGCCGGCGTGCTGCGGCGCCTGGTGCGGGCCGGGGATTTCCAGGCGGCCCTGCTGGACGGGGTCACCGGGTCGGGCAAGACCGAGGTCTATTTCGAGGCTATCGCCGAGGAATTGCGCCGCGATCCGCACAGCCAGATCCTGATCATGCTGCCGGAAATCGCGCTGACCGAGGCCGTGCTGTCGCGCTTCGAGGCGCGGTTCGGTTGCCAGCCGGCGCTGTGGCATTCCGCGGCCGGGCCCAAGAACCGCCGCCGCGCCTGGCGCGAGGTGGCCGAGGGCCGGGCAAGGATCGTGGTCGGGGCGCGCTCGGCGCTTTTCCTGCCCTTCCGGCATCTGCGCATGATCGTGGTCGATGAGGAGCACGACCCGACCTACAAGCAGGATGAGGGGCTCGCCTACCAGGCCCGTGACCTCGCCCTGGTGCGGGCCAAGCTGGAAGGGGCCATGGTGGTGCTGGCCTCGGCGACGCCGTCGCTGGAAAGCCTCTCCAATGCGCGCCAGGGCCGCTATGTGCATGTGCGTCTGGATGCACGGCCCGGCACGGCAATCCTGCCGGAGATCGATACGATCGACATGCGCGAGGCACCGCCCGATCCGGGACACTGGATGTCACCGGTGCTGGTGAAGGCGGTCGCGGAGACCTGGCAGCGCGGCGAGCAGAGCCTGCTCTATCTCAACCGGCGCGGCTATGCCCCGCTGGTGCTGTGCCGGGCGTGCGGGCATCGCATGGTGTCGCCGGACACGCAGTCCTATCTGGTCGAGCACAAATATACCGGGCGGCTGGTGTGTCATGTCACCGGGTTCTCCATGCCCAAGCCGAAGGCCTGTCCGGAATGCGGCGCCGAGGACAGTCTGACCAGTGTCGGTCCCGGGGTGGAGCGCGTGGCCGAGGAGGCCAAGCGGCGCTTTCCCGAGGCGCGGGTGGAGATCTATTCCTCCGACAGCCAGCGCGGCGCCGAGATCGTGGCGGCGATGGAACAGGGCGAGATCGACATCCTGGTCGGTACCCAGATCGCCGCGAAGGGCCACAACTTCCCCAATCTGACGTTGGTCGGCGTGATCGATGCCGATCTGGGCCTGGCCGGTGGTGACCCCCGGGCCGGGGAGCGCACCTACCAGACCCTGGTCCAGGTGGCCGGACGGGCCGGCCGGGCGGACCGTCCCGGACGGGCACTGCTGCAGACCCACCAGCCCGAGCATGATGCCATCCAGGCGCTGATTGCCGGCGACCGGGACCGGTTTCTCGACATGGAGTTCGCCGCCCGGGAAATGCTCGGCCTGCCGCCTTTTGGCCGTCTGGCCGCCGTCGGCCTGATGGCGCAGGACCCGGCGCAGGTCGACAAGGCGGCGAATGACTGGGCGGCCGCGGCTCCGGTGACGGACGGGGTGGAAATCTGGGGCCCGGCCGAACCGCCGCGCGCCATGGTCCGCGGCTGGCACCGGCGCCGGCTTCTGGTGCGCGCGGACAAGACGATCGACATCTCGGCCTATCTGCGCGCCTGGGCAGGACGGGTGAAGACGTCCAGCGCGGTCCGTGTTTCCATTGATGTAGAGCCGTACAGCTTCATTTGAGGGTGTATACGAGCCTTACGGCTTTGATTGTCATCCCGGCCGGATGCCCCCGACTTGATCGGGGGCGCAGCGCCGGGACCCATCGCGGAGCACCTCGCTGGCGCAGGCATGGGTCCCTGATCTACGCCCGGCTCAAGGCCGGGCATCCGTCAGGGATGACAATCTGCAAAGTCCGCCGAGTAGAGTCTCTTGTTAGCATCGCACCCAAACGGTGCTAGCTAGGACGATCCCTGCCAGCCTCCTCCGCGTCCTCTCATGCTTGAACTCCTCACCTCGCCGGAAGTGCTGGTGTCACTTCTCACCCTCACCTTCCTCGAGATCGTGCTGGGGATCGACAATGTGATCTTTGTGGCGCTGATGGCTGCCCGGCTGCCGGAGCACCAGCAGGCCCGTGCCCGCGCCTTGGGGCTGGGCATGGCGCTGGTGTTCCGGGTGGTGATGCTGTTCGGCCTGGTGTGGATCGCGCATCTGGAGACCCCGGTCTTCACCGTCATGGCGCATGACGTCTCCTGGCGCGACCTGATCCTGATCGGTGGCGGGCTTTTCCTGCTGGGCAAGGGCACGCTGGAAATCCACCATGCCGTGGAAGGAGAGGAGGCGCATCACCAGGCGCGCGCCGCGGCGACCTTCGGCCTTGTGGTGACCCAGATCGTCGCCATCGACATCGTCTTTTCGCTCGACAGCGTCATCACGGCGGTCGGCATGACGGATCATCTGCCGGTGATGGTCACCGCGGTGACCATTGCCATGGCCATCATGGTGTGGGCCTCCTCCAGCGTGGCCGATTTCATCGCCCGTCACCCGACCACCAAGATGCTGGCCCTGTCTTTCCTCCTGCTGATCGGGGTCGCCCTGATCGCCGACGGCATCGGCTTCCACATCCCGCGCGGCTATCTCTACTTCGCGATTGCGTTCTCGCTGTTCGTGGAGACACTGAACATCCTGGCGAAGAAGGTGCGGCGGCGCGGAAAGCCCTGAGAAAGCTAATCCGCACGCTGAAACAGCCCGCCCATGCGGCTTGCTGCCCGCTCCCCCCTGTGCTATCGCAGCGCCGAACCTTGAGGGGCGTGCGCCGCAGCACAAAATTCGGGTTCAGCATAATCGTTGAATAACAAGCACTTGCACCATTCTGGTGAACCCCGAGTGCGGATCCAACCGAGAGAGTGACGTCACGGTGAACACCGGTGCAGACGCCATGACAGCCCACGCAGCCGGACGCTATGCGACCGCGCTCTTCGAGCTGGCCAAATCTTCGGGTGCCGCAGATGCGGTGGAGGCTGACCTGACGGCCTTCCGCGCGATGCTCGATTCCTCCTCCGAACTGGCAGACCTGCTGGCCTCGCCGCTGCATTCGGCCGACGAAAAGTCGGCCGTGCTGGGCGCGCTGGCGGACAAGGCCAAGTTCCACGAACTCACCCGCAATACGTTCGGTGTCGCTGCGCGCAATCGTCGCGCCGGCGAGCTTGGCGCCGTGGCGAAGGTCTTCGCTGCCCTGGCTGCCGCCGATCGGGGCGTGGTCACCGCGGACGTTCAGACGGCCGCGCCGCTGACCAAGAAACAGACCGAAGCCCTGGCGGCTTCGCTGAAAAGTGCCTTCGGGCGCGAAATCGAGGTCCGCACGGATGTGCGGCCTGAATTGATGGGCGGGCTGATTGTGAAGGTCGGCTCCCGCATGTTCGACTCCTCCCTCCGCACCAAGCTGGACGGGATGAAGACCGCGATGAAAGAGGCCTAGGTCCATGGACATCCGTGCCGCAGAAATCTCTGCGATCCTGAAGGATCAAATCAAGAATTTCGGCTCCGAAGCGAAAGTTTCGGATGTCGGTAGCGTGCTGTCCGTCGGTGACGGTATTGCCCGCGTCTATGGCCTCGATGAGGTGAAGGCCGGTGAGCTCGTCGAGTTCCCGGGCGGCATCAAGGGCATGGCCCTGAACCTCGAGCACGACAATGTCGGCTGCGTGATCTTCGGCGATGACCGGGGCATCAAGGAAGGCGACACCGTCAAGCGTCTGGGTTCCATCGTCGACACCTCTGTCGGCAAGGGCCTCTTGGGCCGTGTCGTGGACGGTCTGGGCGAGCCGATCGACGGCAAGGGTCCGCTGAAGGACGTCGCCGAGCGTCGCCGCGTTGACGTGAAGGCTCCGGGCATCATCCCGCGGAAATCCGTGCACGAGCCGATGGCGACGGGCATCAAGGCGATCGACGCCATGATCCCGGTCGGTCGTGGCCAGCGCGAGCTGATCATTGGTGACCGCCAGACCGGCAAGACCGCGATTGCGCTGGACACCATCCTGAACCAGAAGGCCATCAACGAAGGCGATGACGAGAGCGCCAAGCTCTACTGCATCTACGTCGCTGTCGGCCAGAAGCGCTCCACGGTCGCCCAGATCGTGAAGACGCTGGAAGAAAACGGTGCCCTGGACTACACGATCGTCGTAGCGGCGACCGCGTCCGATCCGGCCCCGATGCAGTTCCTGGCGCCGTTCACCGCCTGCGCCATGGGCGAATACTTCCGCGACAACGGCATGCACGCCCTGATCGTGTATGATGACCTGTCCAAGCAGGCCGTTGCCTACCGCCAGATGTCCCTGCTGCTGCGCCGCCCGCCGGGCCGCGAAGCCTATCCGGGCGACGTCTTCTACCTGCACTCCCGCCTGCTCGAGCGCGCCGCCAAGCTGAACGAAGCCAATGGCAATGGCTCGCTGACCGCCCTGCCGGTCATCGAAACCCAGGCGAACGACGTGTCGGCCTACATCCCGACCAATGTGATCTCGATCACCGACGGTCAGATCTTCCTGGAAACCGACCTGTTCTACCAGGGCATCCGCCCGGCCGTGAACGTCGGCCTGTCGGTGTCGCGCGTGGGCTCCTCGGCCCAGACCAAGGCGATGAAGCAGGTTGCCGGCAAGATGAAGGGTGAGCTCGCGCAGTACCGCGAAATGGCCGCCTTCGCCCAGTTCGGTTCCGACCTGGACGCCGCGACGCAGAAACTGCTCAACCGCGGTCAGCGCCTGACCGAGCTCCTGAAGCAGCCGCAATTCTCGCCGCTGGCGATGGAAGAACAGGTCTGCGTGATCTACGCCGGTACGCGGGGCTATCTCGACCGTCTGGCCGTTGGCGATGTGGGTCGTTTTGAAGCCGACCTGCTGCGTCATCTCCACGCCGATCATGCCGGTCTGCTCGCCGCCATCCGCGACGAGAAGAAACTGTCGGACGAGTCCGAAGGCAAGCTGAAGGCGGTCCTCGAGAAGTTCACCGAACACTTCGCGTGAACCTGACCGGGACCAACCGCCAAGGAGAGCCGAATGGCCAGCCTTAAGGATCTCAAGAACCGGATCGAAAGCGTCAAGTCGACGCAGAAGATCACCAAGGCGATGCAGATGGTTGCTGCCGCGAAACTGCGCCGTGCGCAGGAAGCGGCAGAGGCTGCCCGTCCCTATGCCCAGCGCATGGCGGCCGTGATGGCAAACCTCTCCACCGCCATGGCCGGCACCCCGGGCGCTTCGCCGCTCCTGGTGGGCACCGGCAAGTCGGACACCCATCTGCTGGTCGTCATGACCGCAGACCGGGGCCTGTGCGGCGGCTTCAACACGAATATCGTGAAGAAGGCGCGCGAACGGATCACCACGCTCCAGGCCGAAGGCAAGGATGTGAAGGTGATCTGCGTCGGCAAGAAAGGCGGCGAACAGCTCAAGCGCCAGTTCGCCAAGCTGATTGTCGAGCGCATGGAACTGTCCGGCGAGAAGACCATTACCGGTGCCACCGCAGCGCGGATCGGCGACAAGATCCGGCACATGTTCGAGAATGGCGAGTTCGATGTCTGCGAACTCATCTCCTCGGAATTCGTGTCCGTGATCTCGCAGCAGCCGCGCGCGAAGGTGCTGATCCCGGCCAAGGATGCGATCGACGAAGGCGTCGAGCGTCCGGATCTGGCCGGGGCCATCTACGAGGCCGAGCCCGATGAGGAAACCATCCTCAACGTGCTGCTGCCGCGTTACGCCGATACCGTCATTCTCTCCGCCCTGCTGGAGAATGTCGCCGGCGAGATGGGCGCAAAAATGGCTGCGATGGACAACGCCACGCGCAATGCCGGCGAACTCATCGACAAACTGAACCTTGTTTATAACCGCACGCGTCAGGCGCAGATCACCACGGAGTTGACCGAAATCATCTCCGGCGCCGAGGCCCTCTAGGCGAGAGGAAAGACCCGCTATGAGCACTCTTAAAGGCCGCATTGCCCAGGTAACGGGCGCTGTTGTGGACGTTGAATTCGAAGGCGGTCTGCCGGACATCCTCAACGCCCTTGAAACCACCAATGACGGCAAGACGCTCGTCCTCGAGGTTGCCCAGCACCTCGGCGAGAACACCGTCCGCACGATCGCGATGGACGCCACCGAAGGCCTCCAGCGCGGTGCTGAAGTGAAAGACACCGGTTCGCCGATCACGGTTCCGGTCGGTCCGGGCACGCTTGGCCGCATCATGTCGGTCACCGGCGAAGCCATCGACGAAGCCGGTGACGTGGTGCACACCCAGCGCGCCCCGATCCACCGTCCGGCCCCGTCCTTTGACGAGCAGGCCACGTCTGCGGAAATCCTGCCGACCGGCATCAAGGTCGTCGACCTGCTCTGCCCCTACGCCAAGGGCGGCAAGATCGGCCTGTTCGGCGGCGCCGGCGTCGGCAAGACGGTTCTGATCCAGGAACTGATCAACAATATCGCCAAGATGTTCGGCGGCTACTCGGTCTTCGCCGGTGTCGGCGAGCGGACCCGTGAAGGCAACGACCTCTATCACGAGATGATCGAGTCGGGCGTGAACAAGGATCCGAAGGAAAACAACGGTTCCACCGAAGGCTCGCGCTGCGCGCTGGTGTTCGGCCAGATGAACGAGCCGCCGGGCGCCCGTGCCCGCGTCGCCCTGTCCGGTCTCGCCCAGGCGGAATACTTCCGCGACGAGGAAGGCAAGGACGTGCTGTTCTTCGTGGACAACATCTTCCGCTTCACCCAGGCCGGTGCCGAAGTGTCGGCCCTGCTGGGCCGCATCCCGTCCGCCGTGGGCTACCAGCCGACCCTGGCCACCGACATGGGTGCGCTGCAGGAACGCATTACTTCCACGACCAAGGGTTCGATCACCTCGGTGCAGGCCGTTTACGTGCCGGCCGATGACCTGACCGACCCTGCCCCGGCCACCACCTTCGCCCACCTGGATGCGACCACGGTTCTCAACCGCGCCATCTCGGAAAAGGGTATCTACCCGGCCGTGGACCCGCTGGACTCCACCTCGCGTATTCTCGAGCCGCGCATCGTCGGCGAAGAGCACTACGCCACGGCCCGCCGCGTTCAGGAAATCCTGCAGCGCTACAAGGCACTGCAGGACATCATCGCGATCCTGGGCATGGACGAGCTGTCGGAAGAGGACAAGCTGACCGTGGCTCGCGCCCGTAAGGTCGAGCGCTTCCTGTCGCAGCCGTTCGACGTGGCCGAAGTCTTCACCGGCTTCCCGGGCATCCAGGTGCCGGTGGCCGAGACCGTGAAGGGCTTCAAGGCGATCTGTGACGGTGAGTACGACCACCTGCCGGAAGCGGCATTCTACATGGTCGGCACCATCGAAGACGCCGTGAAGAAGGCCGAGAAGCTGGCTGCGGAAGCTGCGTAACGCAGTTTCCCGGTCCAACCGGAGACACGCCTGATGGCTGACAAACTCCATTTCGATCTCGTCTCCCCGGAGCGCCGGCTGTTTGCCGGCGCGGTCGACCAGGTGGTCGTGCCGGGTGAAGAGGGTGATTTCGGCGTGCTGCCGAACCATGCCCCCTTCATGTCGGTGATCCGCCCGGGTGCGATCACCGTGCTGAATGACGGCACCTCCGAACGCACCTTCATCCATGGCGGTTTCGCCGAGGTGACGCCGGCCGGTCTGACCATCCTCGCCGAGGAAGCCATTCCGATGTCGGAGATCGACGCGGAGAAGCTGGCCCAGGACCTGTCGGACGCCCGTGAAGACGTGGCCACGGCCAAGACCGACGAAGCGCGCGAGCACGCCGAAGGTCTGGTTGCCAAGTTCGAGGCGATGAAAGCCGCCCTGGCGAACTAGCGCCGTCGACGCACCGATTGCAAAGAGGCCGCCCTGGACGGGGCGGCCTTTTTGTTGCGCCGTTACCGTTCCGACCCGGCGATCCCTGGGTTATCCGGAGAAGCGGGCGAAGGCTTCGGCCACCTGGACGTAGACATCCCGCTTCCAGGGGATGATCAGGTCCGGGATGTCCTTGAGGTCGCCCCAGCGCCAGGCATCGAACTCGACCTCGCCATGACGCTCAAGGTCGATGTCTGTATCGGTGCCCAGGAAGCGCAGGGCAAACCAGCGTTGTTTCTGGCCGAGATGGCGCTTCTTGTGAAAGCGCGGATCCTCGCGCACGTCGGGCGGATAGTCGTAGGCCAGCCAGCCTTCGATCTCGCCGAGATAGCGGACGCGACTTCGGTCGATGCCGGTTTCCTCTTCCAGCTCGCGCAGGGCCGCGGTCTGGGCGTCCTCGTCCGGATCGATGCCGCCTTGAGGCAATTGCCAGTTCCAGGGCGGCGGCGTGGCCTCGCGGCGCCCGAGCCAGACCTGGCCGGACGCATTGAACAGGGCGATACCGACATTGGTGCGGTGATGGGGAAAGGGGTCAGGCCCTGACATCAGTGGCTTCCGCTCGAGCTGGCCGCTTCATGATCGTCGCTGTCCTGGGGACCGACATTGGTTCGCGTGGGCGCGCGATTGGGCACAGCGCGCTGCGGTTCGTGGGCCTGAGCCTCCGCGGCCAGCCGGGCTTCCAGTCGGCGGCGAGCCATGACGGCAGATGGCGGGGCCAGCTGGTAGCCCCGCAGGTCGAGATTGGCGGTCCAGTCGCGGATCTGCTCGACCGTGGCGGGATAGGCAAATCCCGCGCCCAGGGCTGCACCATTCTGCAGGGCCAGCGCTTCCAGTGCCAGCAGGCGCTGGTCGATGGCGTCCGGGCTCAGATCCTCGTCCAGGATACGGTCGGCGATGGCGTATTCCATGTCGGCACGGCTGGCTGTGGCCTCGATGGTGGATCGGCGCCCGGCGCCATCATGCAGGAAGGCGACGCCGCGCTGTTCAAGGGTCTCGAAGACCTGCCCCAGCGCATCCGGAGAGGCGGAGAAACGGGCGCCCAGATAATTGGTCACACCGAAATAGCCTGTTGCGCGGCTGAGCACCCAGGCGAGCCGGCGTCCGTTCTCGGCGGCGGAACCGTCAGCGAGCAAAGTGTGCGGACCGGGATCATTGTTGGGATAGTCGAACGGCTCCATCGGCGCTTCGATCAGAACTTCATGTCCGGCGGCGCGGGCGCGGTCGATCCACAATTGAAGATCCCGGGCGTAGGGCGCGAAGGACAGTGCGACTTCCGGCGGAAGCTCGTCGATGGCGGCCTGGGTCACCGTGGCATTCATGCCCATGCCGCCGATGACCACCGCAATGGTCGGCGCGCCGGGATCCCCATGGAAGGGGCGGGCATAGGCTCGCGACGGGCGGGTGCCGTCAGCCGCAATGATCGGCAGCGGACCGCCGGGACCCGGTTCTGTCAGGCCGGGCAGCGGGGCGCGGACCAGGGCGTTCGGGTTGGCGACGGGCCGATGCCGGTCGGCCGCATGTCGCGCTTCGGCGTCGGCCGGATCCGAGCCGGCCGTGGGTGCGGCTGCAGCGGCAGGTGCCGAGAAGCCGTCGTTGACGCCGGCCAGGGAAATGTCCTCGTCCGCATCGGGTTCAAGAAAGCGGATGGGACGTTCGCTGGCGTGTTCGGCAGCGGGTTCCGCATGAGCCTCGACCACCGGAGCCGGCTCGACCGCGCCGCGGGCGCCGGGCAGGCGTGTATCGGCCTCACCGAACAGGGCCACGCCGCCAAGTCCCAGACACACAAGCAGGGCGGTTCCCAGCCCGGCAAAGAGCGGGGCCTTGACGGTCAGAAGCGGTTGGGCGTGGCGCAGTACGGCGGTCGGCATCGCTTGGATCGGGTCGCTGTCGGTTCATGCGGGCCCGTCCGTCCGGACGCACCCTCTCACCCGCCAATCTGCTCGATTCGCCTGAAATAAAGGGTTAACAGCGCGGCAGTCCTGACCGGTCCGCCGCGCCATTGCGGGTTGGCGTCGCCTACTGCAGCGCGGCCTGCTGGCTTTCCATGCGGTCGCGCAGGATCTGCAGGGCGCGGAAGAGCTGATAGTCCTCATCCGCAGCCCAGTCGGCAGGCGGTTGCTCGACTTCGGAGACGACAGTGTCGGCCCGGTGATCGCCGTTTTCGTTTTCCAATGCGCCCGGCAGGTCCGCTTCAGAGGAAAGCTGCGGCGTGCTTTCTTCCTCATTGTTCAGCGGGAAAGAGGAAATCTGCACGTCAGGCACGATGCCGGTGGCCTGGATGGAGCGGCCGGCCGGCGTGTAATAGCGGCCCGTGGTCAGGCGCAAAGCACCATCACGGCCACCGCGCAGCGGGATGATGGTCTGCACGGAACCCTTGCCAAACGAGGTCATCCCGACCAGTTCAGCGCGCTCGCGGTCCTGCAAGGCGCCAGCCACGATCTCGGCCGCCGAGGCGGAACCCTCATTGATCAGCACCACGATCGGAGCCCCGTTCAGCCGGTCGCCCGGACGGGCATTGTAGCGCTGGGTCTCGCGCGGATCACGCGTGCGGGTGGAGACCACCTCGCCGCCATCCAGGAAGGCATCGGTGACGCCGATGGCCTGGTCCAGGAGACCGCCGGGATTGTAGCGCATGTCGATGATCAGGCCCGGCAGTTCGGCGCCATATTCATTCTCAAGCTCCGTCAGGCCCTCATGGACCATTTCGGTGGTGCGCTCGTTGAAGCCGGCGATGCGCATGTAGGGCACGCCGTCTTCGAGACGCGTGGCCACCGTGCGCAGTGGGATCGTGTCGCGCACCAGGGTGACATCAAAACTGTCCTCGCCATCGCGGGCGATGGTGATCGTGACGGGCTCGCCCACGGCGCCGCGCATCAGCTCGACCGCGTCGTCCACCGACATGCCGACAATGCTGTCGCCATCAACCGCGATGATCCGGTCATTGGTGCGCAGGCCCGCGCGTTCGGCCGGCGTGTCGCTGATCGGCGAGACCACGGTGATGAACTCGTCGCGGCGGGTTACTTCCATGCCCAGCCCGCCATACTCGCCGCGCGTGGAGACGCGCAGGTCTTCATAGGCATCCGGATTGTGATAGGCGGAATGCGGATCAAGCGAGTTGAGCATGCCCTCGATGGCGGCCTCGATCAGCTCGGCCTGGTCGGTATCGCTGACATAGTCGGCCTCGATACGGGTCAGGACATCGCCGAAGAGCTCGAGCTGGCGGAAGGTTTCCGACCGGTCTTCCTGGCTGCCCTCGGCGGACACGGCAATCGCCACGGCACCGACCGCGAAGGCCACCATGGAAGCGAAGACATTGATACGCATGCTTGCTCGCGTCCTTTGAGCGCGACATTCCTTGGCCGACCAGGTTTCGGCCCTGTTGGCCTCGACCCTTTTGACCCTAACCGGTCTGGCCCTAACCCGTCTGATTTCGGGTGCGGATCCAGGGTGCCGGATCGATGGCGTCACCATCCCGTCTCAGCTCCAGATACAAATCCGGTGCCGGTTGGGATTGATCCGGCATCGCACCGACAGGTTCACCTGCCAGAACACTTTGACCGACACTGGCATAGGTCACCGCCATGCCAGCCAGTATAATATAGTAGTCATCGCCGACATTCAGTATCAAGAGACCGCCGTAGGTATTGAACGGTCCGGCGAATTCCACACGGGCGTCGAAGGGAGACACTACCTGCGCCCTGGCCCGTGTCCGAATGAAAATTCCGTCAGACCGTGTGCCATCTTCGGCCACGTCTCCGAAGCGCCGGGCGATCTCGCCCTCTGCCGGTGCGCGCAACCGTCCGCGGGCATCGGCAAAGCGCAGCGTTTCCAGTGGCGCGCTGGGCACGCGGGCAGCCACCAGCTCGCGCGGTGGGCGCATACGCGGCTCGGGGATGGCATCCTCGATCTCCAAGCGTCGCGGATTGAGATTGGGCGTGACTTCCGCCATGCGCGACAGTTCGCCGATCAGGCTGCGGATCGAACGGGCCCGCTCCCCGGCGCTGGAGGCGACTGCGAGCAGTTCCACGGCCTCGTTGCGCCGTCTGGCCTCCAGGGCGCGACGCTCGGCGATCAGTACTTCCAGCTCCAGCCGCTGGGCCGCCAGCGTGTCCTCGGTCGAGGCCAGCTGGGCCTGCTCGCTCTCGATCGAGCTGCGCAGGCTCTGCAGCCGTTCCAGTTCCGCCGCCAGTTCGGCCGCCCGTTCCCGCAGGGCCGGGGCGATGTCCGCCATCAGGGCGGCGGCGCGGGCAGCATCGGCGGCGTCACCCGGGGCGGCGAGAATGGCCGGCGGCGCCTGGGTCTCGATGCGCTGGATGGCGGCAAACAGCGCGATCAGTGTGTCCCGGTCAGCTTCCAGCCGGGCCAGGATCTCCGCCTCGTCCGCGGTCAGCTCCGCCAGGGTCGCCTCGGCCAGAAGGGCCGCGTTCTCGCTGGCGCCAACGCGCTGACCAAGTTCCACCATCTGGCGCTGCATGATGGCGGTTTCCCGGGCGATCTCCTCGGCCTGCAGCCGGATCGCCTCGGCGCGCTCGGCGGCTTCGCGCTGCGCCTGTTCCAGGCGGGCAGCCTCGTCCGGGTCCGGCGGCGCGGCCGGCTGGGTCTGCAGGAGAAGAAAGGCGGCGGCGAGGCTCAGCATGGGGCGAGGCTAGAGGGCGACGGCATGGCGCTCAATCCCGATGATAGGGCGTGCCGGCGAGGATGGCGGCGGCACGGTAGAGCTGTTCGGCCAGCATGACGCGCACCAGCTTGTGCGGCCAGACGGCGGGACCGAAGGCCAGCATCAGGTCGGGTTGGGGAAAGGCGGACCGGTCGTGGCCGTCCGCCCCGCCAATGCAGAACACGGCTTCGCGGGCCCCCTCGTCGCGCCAGCGGCCCAGCGTGTCGGCGAAGGCGCGTGAGGACAGTGCCTTGCCACGCTCGTCCAGCAGGACCAGCTTGCTGCCGGGCTCCAGTGTGGCCGCGACAGCGCGGCTTTCTTCCTGGGATGTCTTGAGGGCGCGGTTGTCGATCTCGGTCTCGCTGAGCGGTCCCAGACCGATCGGACGGCCCACGGCAGTGCCGCGTTCCAGATAGGTGTCAACGAGCTCGCGCTCGGGGCCGGACTTCAGCCGGCCCAGCGCGGCGATCCGCAGCTTCACCTAGGACGCCGAGGCTTCCGGCTCGACCGACCACATCTTTTCCAGATTGTAGAAGGTGCGCACTTCCGGGCGGAACAGATGGACGATGACGTCGCCGACATCGATCAGCACCCAGTCGCAGGTCTGGGTGCCTTCGACGCGGGCCTTGCCCGAGCCGTGCTCCTTCAGCTTGCGCACGAGATGGTCCGCCAGTGCGCTGACATGGCGAGCCGACCGCCCGGAGGCGACAATCATGATATCGGTGACGGAGGATTTGCCACGAAGATCGATGGCGACGATGTCTTCGGCCTTGTCGTCTTCCAGTGAGTCGATCACCAGGGCTTCCAGTGCTTCGACATGCGCATCATCACCGATGACGCGAACGGCGGCGGCCGATTCCTGCTCCTTGCGGGGCGATAATTCCGTAGACAGGGCTGGTGTCCTCTCTGACATCCACAACAATCCGTACTCTATAGCACGCTTCGGCCGCCTGTTCGAGCGCGTCAGCGCATGGCGCTATCGCTGTTTTCGCAAGGCTGTGGAGGAATGCGGATGCAGTCGGGCCGTCAGATACATCCAGGCGGGCGCCGTCCGGTCGGCCAGGGCCAGGCCGGCTGATTGCGGCAGGCGGTGGTTCGCATAGATGCGCGCTGCCGGCGACAGGCGGGCCCGCACGGCGTCGGTGGGGCGGGACACCACCGCCACGGGGAAGCTCTCGAACACGCCGCGCCAATGGGCCCAGCGATGGATGGAGGCGAGATTGTCGGCCCCCATGATCCAGACGAATTTTACCGCCGGTCGGAATTCCTTGAGGTGGTGCATCAGGTCAATGGTGCGGGTCGTGCCCAGGCGGGCCTCGATATCGCTGACCACCATGCCCGGATCGCGCGCCAGCTCGGACACCAGCCCCATGCGGCGTTCCAGATCGCTGGCCTGGCGGGATTTCAGCGGATTTTGCGGCGAGACCAGCCACCAGATCCGGTCCAGGCCGAGACAGCGCTTGGCCGTGCGGGCGACGTGCAGGTGCCCGGCATGGGGCGGATCGAACGTGCCGCCGAACAGGCCGATGCGCAGACCCGGCGCCAGGGCTTCCGATCTCAGGGGCGGCTGCCTATCGAATTCAGCCATGCAGCACCAGATCATCGACATGGATCAGCGCGCTGGCGCGGCGATAGCCCAGGCATTGTTCGGCTTCCTCGGAGCGCATGCCGGCAATCCGGCGGCAATCCTCGGCACTGTAGGCGCAGACGCCGCGGCCGATGACCGCGCCGGCCTCGTCCAGGATGCGGACGGTGTCACCGCGTGCGAAATGGCCCTCCACCAGGCGCACGCCGACCGGCAGCAGGGACTTGCCGGCCTGCAGGGCCTTCACCGCGCCGGCGTCGATGCGGATGGCGCCCGCAGGGCTTTCCGCGCCGGAAATCCAGGCTTCGCGGGCGCTGGCTGCCGAGCGGGCCGGCTGGAACCAGGTTCCGAAATCCTCCCGCGCCAGGCTGAGCACCGGCTGGTCGGCCGTGCCCAGGGCAATCGCGGTGGCGCAACCGGAGCGGCCGGCCAGCTCGGCGGCGAGGATCTTGGTGCGCATGCCGCCGGTTCCCACCGAGGCGGCGGCATTGGCCTCTCCCGCCATGGCGTGGACCGAGGCGTCGATGCGCTCGACCAGGCCGATGCGTCGGGCTGAGGGATCGCGCCGTGGGTCGCGGTCATAGAGACCGTCGATGTCGGACAGCAGCACCAGCAGTTCGGCGCCGACCAGCTGGGCAACCCGCGCCGCGAGCCGGTCATTGTCGCCATAGCGGATCTCGTCGGTGGCGATGGTGTCATTCTCGTTGACGATCGGGATGGCGCCCAGGTCCAGCAGGGTGGCCAGGGTGGCGCGCGCATTGAGCCAGGAGCGACGGTTCTCGGTGACGTCCAGTGTCAACAGGGCCTGGGCGGTGGCGAGGCCGTGCGGTTCCAGTGCAGCGTCCCAGGCTGCCGCCAGGCGCGGCTGGCCGGCAGCAGCCGCGGCCTGCTTCTGCTCCAGCGACAAGGGCCCTTCAAGACCCAGCCTGGCGCGGCCCAGCGCGACGGCCCCGGAAGAGACGACCACCACCTTCACGCCGCGGGCGTGCAGGGCAGCGATGTCGCGGGCAATGACGCAAAGCACGTCCGGTCCTGCCTGGACAAGGGCGGACCCGGCCTTGATGACGACCGATTTCAGGGCATCAAGGGCGGGACGTGTCACGGTTGCCAGCCGGTTTCGCCGGGAGAGGCTTCCGCTTCGGCGGCCTCCTTCTCGGCCTTGCGATCCTTCTGCACGATCTTCCAGGCCTCGCCGCACAGCTGTTTCACGCCGTCGCCGGAGACGCCGGAGAGCAGGCGCACGGTCTTGCCGCTGGCGGCTTCCAGGGCGGCCTTCTTCTCGGCGATGTCCTCGTCGATCATCGCGTCGATCTTGTTGAGCGCCAGGATTTCGGTCTTGTCTTCCAGACCCCCGCCATAGGCCTCCAGCTCGTTGCGCACGGTCTGCCAGGCGGCGACGACATCGTCCTGCGTGCCGTCGACCAGATGGATCAGCGAGGCGCAGCGCTCGATATGGCCCAGGAAGCGGTCGCCGATGCCGGCGCCTTCATGGGCGCCCTCGATGAGACCGGGAATATCGGCGACGATGAAGCGGTTGCCCGGACCCAGATCGACCACACCCAGATTGGGATAGAGCGTGGTGAAGGGATAGGCGGCGATCTTCGGGTTTGCGCGCGAGACCACGGACAGGAAGGTCGACTTGCCGGCATTGGGCAGGCCGACCAGGCCAACATCGGCGATCAGTTTCAGGCGCAGCCAGACCCAGCGTTCCTCCCCGGGAAAGCCGGGAGTGGACTTGCGCGGGGCCTGGTTGGTGGAGGATTTGAAGCGGGCATTGCCCTTGCCGCCATCACCGCCCTTGGCCAGCAGGACGCGCTGGCCCGCCTCGGTGAGGTCGGCCAGAAGTTCTTCCTTGTCCTCGTCCAGGATCTGGGTGCCCACGGGCACTTCCAGCACCACGTCCGCACCGCCGGCCCCGGTCCGGTCGCGACCCATGCCGTGCATGCCGGTATCGGCCTTGAAGTGCTGCTTGTAGCGATAGTCGATCAGGGTGTTCAGGCCTTCCACGGCCTCCACCCAGACATCCCCGCCCTTGCCGCCATCGCCGCCGTCGGGACCGCCATATTCCACATAGGCCTCGCGCCGGAATGACACGCACCCGCCGCCTCCATTGCCGGAGCGGACATAGACTTTGGCCTGGTCGAGAAATTTCATCGCAAAAAATCCAGAGTTCAGTGCGCTATAGCGCTTTCTGCACGGCTTGGCACCGGTTGAGTCCCGTCATGCCAGACCATGTCGCGGCACAATGCCTTTCCCATGCGGGCCATGCCGAACAGTTCAACCGTGTGTCCGGTGTAGACAAAGCCGAGCTTTTCCAGCACTCGCCCCGACGCCGGGTTGTCCGCATTGTGTCCGGCAATCAACACGGACGCGCCGAGCTGGCCGGTCGCAAATCCCACCAGGGCCTGCCCGATCTCCGTCGCAAAGCCCTTGCCCCACCAGGGGCGGCCGATCCAGTAGCCCAGCTCCCAGTCGGCGTCAGGCTGGCGCTTGAACACGCCGCCGCCACCGATCACCTGGCCGTCATGCTCGACGGTCAGGGACTGGTTGCCCTGCGGCGTCCAGCCGGCCCGGGTCATCAGTACCCACATTTCCGCGGCCAGCGCCGGATAGGGGTGGGGGATGCGGGCGGTATTCTTGGCGACGTCATATTCGCCGCAATAGCGGGAAATGGCCGGAGCATCCTCCAGTTCCGGCAGGCGCAACAGGCAGCGTTCGGTTTCGATCCTGGGACCCATGATCCGCTCTCCTTGGCGGGTGGGGGGCAAAACAAAAGGGGAGGCGGTGGCCCGTCTCCCCTTTGTCAAACGCTGTGGCGTTTCCGGACCCCGCTAGGCGGACAGTCCGGCTATGTCCCGGACCGTTACTCGGCTGCGTCGGCAATCGGCTCTACGGAGACGAAAGACTTGCCGCCAGATTTCTTGGCGAACACGACGCGGCCTTCGGTAAGGGCGTAAAGGGTGTGGTCCTTGCCCATGCCGACATTGGCGCCCGGATTCACCTTGGTGCCGCGCTGACGCACGATGATGTTGCCCGGAATGACTTCCTGGCCACCGAACTTCTTCACACCAAGGCGGCGACCGGCGGAGTCGCGACCGTTGCGGGATGAACCGCCTGCTTTTTTGTGAGCCATGAGTTAAGCCCTCCGATTACGACGCCAGCGCTTTCGCGGCGTTGATCCAGTCACCCTTCTCGGCCTTGGCCTTGAGACCGGTGATGGTCTCGGAGAGGGTCTCCATGTCGGCATCCGTCCACGCCGCGATCTGGGCGTAGGAGGTGACACCGGCTTCATTCAGCTTGGTGGCCAGGGCCGGACCGACGCCAGCCAGCTGGGTCAGGTCGTCATTGGCAGCCTTGGCAGCCGCTTTCGGGGCGGCGGCCTTCTTCGGCGCAGCAGCCTTGGCCTCGGCCTTCGGAGCTGCAGCCTTCTTCGGGGCAGCTTTGGTTTCAGGCGCCTTGGCTTCGGTCTTCGGCGCAGCCGTGGTCGACTTCAGCTTGGTCTTGGCGGTCTGGCCCGGAGCGACGATCTCGGCGATGCGGACCGTCGAGCCCCACTGGCGGTGGCCCTTGGTGCGGCGGTAGTTCTGGCGGCGGCGCTTCTTGAAGACGATGACCTTCTTGTCGCGGTTGGTGTCCAGCAGTTCGCCGATCACCTGGGCGCCGTCGACGAGCGGAGAACCGACCGTGACGCCGGCATCCGAGCCGAGCATGAGGACATCGCCGAGCGCCAGCGTATCGCCGGGCGCACCGTCAAGCTTTTCAATGCGAATTTCGTCACCGGCTGCGACGCGGTATTGCTTGCCGCCGGTCTTGATCACTGCAAACATGATCTTCGATCCTTGTTTTCGATCCCGTCCAGCCCTTGCGTACAAGGTCTGGCGAGGTCCTTTTTCTTCACCCCGTATGCCCGGAGCGTTGTTCAATATTTA
The DNA here is from genome assembly GCA_965242785.1 of uncultured Maricaulis sp. Lineage (GTDB taxonomy): Bacteria > Pseudomonadota > Alphaproteobacteria > Caulobacterales > Maricaulaceae > Maricaulis. The sequence continues at coordinate 466,365 of CBDETA010000004.1, read as the reverse complement.
TGGGCCCGCACAGGCAGGCCGTGCGAGCAGGAGCGGGCGTTATACGCATGCATGGGCGAGAGTCAATCTCGCCCATGCTTTGATGTGCTGATCAGCCCTGCAGGGCCTAGCCGCCCGGGCCACCATATTCGGCCGGGCGCACGGCGCCGCGATCGTGGGCGCCGATATGGTCGACACCATCCTGGGTGCGACGGGCCTGGTCTTCCCACTGCTCATTGCTGGTGCAGACGCGCTCGGACAGCCGCGTTCCGGTGACGCGGATCATGCGGCAAGTATATTGCGTACCGTCTTCGGTCACGCCCTCGTCGGGCGCGTTGGCCGCCATCTCATCATTGGATGTGGTTGCGCATGCGGACAACATGAGCAGCCCTGCAGCGCCCACGACGCTGCTGATCCAGATCTTCTTCATTCTGATACTCCCTTTAACGACACGGGAGGTGTCCCGCTGATACCCCGATGCCCGGCCACATCTTTTTCGTGTGCTCCCGGCCCCCTTGAGGGTCGCGAACCGTGCCCCAGTAGGGCGGGGCTGACAATGGTGAATGCGACGAATGACCGAACTGCATGCAGAAATTGCAAGCAGGCAGCAGCGTTGTCCCCTTGATTTTGTCCGAGCCCTCGGCCAAAACCCCCGCTCCCCGCGTGGAGCGCGCGCTTGAGCCATCGGCTCCTGCTTTGCCTTCGGAACCCGTCCGACCACGGGTAGAATGCGCGGGACTGCGTGCGGAGAGGTGCCGGAGTGGTCGAACGGGGCGGTCTCGAAAACCGTTGTGCCTTTACGGGTACCGAGGGTTCGAATCCCTCCCTCTCCGCCATTACCCCGCTCGGGCGAGGCTAGGCCAGCAAGCCGGCCTGGATGGCTTTCACCACGACTTCAGTCCGGTTGCGGGCTTCAAGCTTGAGCGCCAGCGAGCGCAGATGCAGCTTTACGGTCGTTTCCTGGATGTTCAGGCTGCGCGCAATTTCCTTGTTGGCTTCTCCGCGCTGCAGGCAGAACAGGACCTCGCGCTCCCGCGGCGTCAGGGCAGAAAAGGCGCTGTCCTTGTCGTCATCGGTCTGCATCGGCGAGAACACCTGACCGGCGAGGATGAGTCGGACGGCCGCCACCAGCCCCTCGGCCGGCATCGTCTTGGGGATGAAGCCGCGCGCGCCGCTTTCCAGCAGCATCTGGACCTCCATCCGGGCTGCCATGCCGGACAGGATGGCGATGGGCTGGTCGGCGTGCCGCAGGATGAGCTCCTTGACGTCCTGGGCACCGGTAATGCCCGGCATGCGCAGGTCCAGCAGGATCAGGCTGAAGCGTCGGCCCTCATCCAGGAGAGTCTCCACTTCCGATCCGGAGCGTGCGGTCTCGATTTGCGCGTCCGGCAGCTCGTTTTCCAGCAGCGACCGGACCGCATCCAGCACCAGGTCGTGATCGTCGGCGATCAGAATATTCATGTCAGCGCCTCGGTGGCCTCGCGGGCCGGCGGCGGGCCGACCAGATTGATGACGTCTTCCAGCAGGGCGGGTTTGGCCAAGGTGCCGGACAGGCCGGGCGGCAATGGCGTCTGCAGGGCGCCCGAACACATGACGATACGGGTTCCCGGCCGGATATCCAGCATGGAACGGACCAGTTCATCGCCACTCATCTGGGGCATGCGCCGGTCGGTGACGACAAGCCCGAAGGCTCTCGGGGCGGCCTTGAAGACCCTCAGGGCCTCGACGGGGTCCGTGAAGGCGACCGGGTCCCAGCCCGCCATCCGCAGGGCTTCGCACATGAACTCCACCTGGACGGCATCGTCATCAACCACCAGCGCGCCTTTGGAGGCGACGGGTTCGGCGATTTCCGAGCGTGGCGTGGGGCTGAGGTCGACCCCGGTTTCCTGCAGGGGCAGGTCCAGCACGAAGAAACTGCCTTCGCCGGGCCGGCTGAAGACGGCGATCTGGCCCGGTTGCCCGGTCAGCAGAGCGTCGATGGTGGCGAGGCCCAGGCCGCGGCCCCGGCCCTTGCTTGACTGAAAGGGCGTGAAGGCATTGTCCAGGGATTCCTGTGGCATGCCCGATCCATCATCGCTGACCACCAGTCGGGCGGCGGGGTAGACGGCCCGGCCGCGCCGGAAGCTGGCCGCCGGCTGGAAGGGCAGGTTGATCGCCGCGTCGGTCTCCACGCGCTCCAGGGAGACCTTGACGAGCCCGCGCGGACCGAGCGCTTCCAGGGCATTCTTGATCAGGTTCGCCGCGAGACGGGCATAGAGCGTCGGGTCGGTTTCACAGACCAGGCGCCGGGTCCCGGGCGCGATGTCCAGCAATTGTCCGGACGAGAACTGGTTGACCATCACTTCGCCGACATCGCGAATGACCTCATTGACCGCGCAGGCCTCGCGCACCGGTTGGGGGTCGAACCCCATCAGATCCGTGACCAGGGCATCTGCCTGGGAACAGGATGTCAGGATGCGGCGGATCAGCACGGACGGGTCCGTCGCGGTGGTGGCGGTTTCCAGCAGCTTGGCCGACGCATTGATCGTCGCCAGGATATTGGCAAAGTCATGGGCGACCGAAGAGGCCATCCGCCCCAGTGCGTCCCGCCGCTCCGCATCAGCCAGCAATTGCTGCAGGCGTTCGCGCTGCGCCTCGCGACGCTTGAAGATCGCCGCATCGCGTGTCGAGCACAGGATGCCGCCATCCGGCAGGGCCGTCAGCGACAGGTTCTGGTGCACTGGCGAACCGTCCTGGGCCCGTCCGGTGGCCTCACCCCGCCAACAGCCGTCGCGCAAGAAGGCCGGAAACACCTCGCGCTCGAAGATTGCCAGCACTTCGGCCTCGTAGAATTCCTGCCAGGGGCGGCCCAGACAGTCATCCACGGACGCATACCCGAACATGCTGGCATGCATCGGGTTCATGTAGGTGTAGCAGCCGTCGGCATCCGTGATCGCAATTCCGTCGGCCGACAGGTCGATCGCCAGGCTCAGTCGCTGCACCTGGGCCGTTTCGGCGCTCAGGCGCTCGGTGGCTTCATACAGGCTGGCCGACTTGGCTTCGAGCAGACGCTCGGCTTCCACCCGCGCCGCGGTTTCCCGTGCGAGACGCCTTTGCAACCGGTTCAGCTGGTCTTCGATATCGGTCAGGGTCACATCCTGCGCGTGATCTCAAAACGGGCCTCCCGCAGGGGCGCGCTCGCATTGTCGGATCGGATCACCGCATAGTCGCCGTCTTTGCCGTAGTGGTCCAGCGTCGCCAGGATCATGCCCTCGCACAAGTCTGCCATGGGGCGTGACGAGGTGTAGTCGACAATCAACCGTTCTTCACCCGCACGCTCGGCCACGATGATTTCGGGAACCTCGGCGTCCGGGTAGAGTTTTCTGACATCGCGGTGGATCACACCGTGAATGCGCTGGAGCAGGTCGAACGGGTGCGTCACTCCGGCCTGCGCGTGACTGGCGATCAGCGCTGCAAACAGCGACTGTCCGAACCCGACCAAGAGGTCGCGATGCGACCGGCCGGTCAGCTCGGAGGCTCGCGCCACCAGGGTCAGCATCTCGGCATGGTCGTAATAGCCGACATTCGTATAGGCCCCGCCCGACGGCAGGTCGGCCGTGTCCAGGATGCTGTCGACCAGCGCATCGCCGAAATTCGCTTCGACATGATCCAGGAATTGTCGAAACACGACACCCTTCATGAAAATCTCCTCGCAGATCCCGGCCCCATTCTCACCGCACGCTGGTCCGGATCAACCTGACCATTCGGACAGGTAGGTCCTTCGCTCGCCTTACGGTCGCGCGCCCCTGATTTTTCGGTCAGGGACCCTGTCCTTTCGGTCAGGTCATCCTGTTCCTCTGCCCAAACCTTCCTACCGCCTGGTCAATATCGCCACGCCGGTCCGGCTGCGAACCTCGGGACATGACGCAATGAACCGAGGAGGTTTCACATGCCATTCGCCAGCCTTGCCCTTGCCGCGTTGCAAATGTCCGCCCCCGTCAGCCTGGATTCCGGCTTCGCTGTGAACCAGGCGATGAGCTTCCAGCAGGACGGGCGCGGCAACCGCATCATTGTGGCCGGCGCTGGTCAGGCGTCCGCCTCGAGCGTCTCCGGCAACGCTTCGCGGGACCGGCTGATGATGGATTGGGGCCGCGCCACCGCGCTGGGGCAGGCCACGGCCATCGGCAATCTGATCAGCGTCACGGTCACCGGCAACAACAACACGGTGGTGCTCGACACCACCCAGATCAATCTGGGCGACCAGACCGCCATTGTCGGCCAGGTCCCGTCGGGCTCGGGGGGCTGACATGACCCGTTCCGCCCTGCTCCGCGGCCTGAGCGCCCTGTCCCTGCTTGCGGCCACCGGCTGCGCCAGCCTGCCCGGCGATGTGCATTCCACCATGATCCGCCAGACCGGCGCCGAGGTGACCGACAACAGCACCGCCTATTCCGCAGGTCTCGATTGCCTGTCTGAGCGCGCCTCGCCGGTCCGTCCCCGCATCGCCGTCGGCGAGGTGGGCGACCTGACCGGCCGCTTTTCCTCGCTGGACGGCACTGTCGCCACCCAGGGCGCAGCCCTGATGGTGATGTCTGCACTGGCCCGGGCCGGGTTTCCGCTGGCCGAGCGCCTGGACACCCGCGTGGCCCAGCTGGAGCTGGAATACGCCAACAGCCGGCTCATCGGTCCCGATGGCCAGCCAACCGAGCATTATCGCCGGGTCATGGCGGGCTCGATCGCGGGCAGCGACTACATCGTCCTGGGCGGGATCACAGAGCTGAACTTCAACCTGCACAGCGGCGTGTCTGAAGCCCGCATCGGCCCCCTGGTCGGCGGCCGCCGCCACTACGCGATGACCGTAGGCCTGGACCTGCGGCTGGTCGATGCCACGGACCTTCGGGTCATCGACATCGTCAGTCAGAGCAAGGTCATCCGCGGCCACGAGATCCGCGCGGGCGTGTTCGAATTCATCGGCGACACAACGCTGGATATCGGCCTGGGCGAACGCGTCCAGGAGCCGGTCCACACCGCAATCCGCACCATCATCGAAAGCGCTGTTTTCGATCTTGTTTCAGGCCTTGCCGGCGAAGCCGCGCAGTCCTGTTCCGCCGCAGGCGCCACCGCGACCGGTGCTCCTGCTCCTCACCAGACCCTCAATTCGGGAGAATAATCATGAAACGGTCTGTTCTGCTTGCCACCGCTGTGGTGGTCCTGTCCGGTCCTGCGGCCTTTGCCCAGTCCACCGACCCGTTGGTCGATGTTGACCTGGGCCTGGGCGAAATCGCCGATGCCACGGTTGAAATCGGCGGTGACAACCTGATCGACGCCAGTGTTGATCTGGGCGGTTCCGAGCTGATCGATGCCTCTGTCGATCTGAGCGCTGACAGTCTGTCGGCCGTCAGCGTCGATCTGGGGGGTGCCAACCAGGCTGCGTCCAATGCCGTCGACTACGCCACCGGCCAATCCAATTCGGGCAACCAGGATTCCTACCTGAACCTGATCAGCACCGCCGTGGGTGACCTGACCGCCACGTCTGCCGCCATCGGCAATTCCTACGCGCTGGAAGCGGCCGCGAATGTCGGCGCCGATCTGACCCAGGGCAATGAGGGCAACGCGACCGCCGGAGCGTTTGCGTCGGTCAACGCCATTGACACGGTCGCGATCACGTCCGCCGCGATCGGAAACACAGCCTCGATCGGTTCGACGGCCGCCCGGGTCGACATGACGGTCGACCAGAACAATCTGGGCAACATGTCTGCTGCCCTGTCAGGCGCCGCCTCGGACCTCAACGAAGTCAGCATGACCGCGGCCTCGATCGGCAACTCCCTGTCCGTGGAAATGCCGGGCGGGAGCTCCATCGTGGCGGCTCAGCGCAATTCCGGCACCATGATGGCCGAACTCAACGGGACCTTGGCCGGCTTTGCCGACGCCACGGCAACCGCGGCGTCCATCGGCAATTCCTACAGCCTGACGAGCCTGAACAGCGCCATTGCCGGCAATGTCTCCAGCTCGGTGAACCAGTGGAACGTGGCCGGTCAACTGGCTGTGCTCAATGCGACGATCGGTTACGGCGCCGATGCAGCTGCCACGGCAGCGGCAATCGGGAATTCCGTCAGCATCAACGTCGATTGAGCCGGCGAAAGGCGCCGGGCCATCCCCCCTCCTCGGGCCCGGCGTCTTTCATTCAGTCCTGTCTTGCAAGGGAGATGTGCAATGAAACCCATCCTGATTGTCCAGAACGAACCGATGATGACGACGCTCTTGTGCCATCGGCTGACCATGAACGGACACTCCGTGCTTACCGCCATCGACGGACGCTCGGCGCTGGACCTGGCGAGCTGGGCCCCGCCGAAACTGGTCCTGGTCGACATGATGCTGCCGGACATGCGCGGACTGGAGGTGCTGACCCGGCTGAAAACGGCCGCCGCCACCGCCGACGTCCCGGTCATGATGCTGCTGCCCTATGCGCATGAGGCCGACACCGTCGCCGCCCTGCAGGCGGGGGCGCATGATTGCCTGGTCAAGCCGATCCAGCCGCGTGAGCTGATCGCCCGCATAGCCGGGGCGCTGACCCGGCAGAAGATGGCAGCATGAGCCTCCGTTCCCGGATACTCGGCGGTCTCGCCTTGCTCGTGATGTCCGCGTCCGGTGCCCAGGCGCAGTCCGGTTCCGTCTGGACGCTGGATGCTGACATCGGTCATGCCGCCCTGTCGCGTACGGCGCTGGAGGACTGGTCCTCGGCCGGTTTTCAGGTCGGGCGGCGAGACCGTCAGGGTCGCCTCGTCTGGGGCCGTGTCGAGTGGACGCGGCGCTTCGGCGCCGATGACGGGTTTGTGCAGCTGGGTCTGCAAGACCGGTTCGCCGGGGGCGTCGGTTCGGTCGCTGTCGGCACCGCACTCGGCGGCACGTTCCGGGAGCGTATCGGCCTGCAGATCTCCTGGACCCGCCCGTTCTGGCGACCGGACCAGGGTGCCGGAGGCACCGATTTCGACCTGTCGGCGCGTTTCGCCGACTACGGGGACGGCATGGTCACTGTCCTGGCGCCGGGCGTGGTGCACTATTTTCGCGATCGGGATGCCTGGATCTCAGCCGCGCCTATCCTCGTTCGCGGCTCGGAAGGCCGTTGGGAAGGCGGCTTCGCCGTGCGTGGCGATATCGCTGCAGGCGGGGCCTGGCGCGTCCGGGGCGGTTTGGGCTGGGCCCCCGAGGTCGAGGCCGGGCGTGTCGCACGAACCCGCAGCCTGGAGCTGGGTCTGCGCCGGACCTTCGGCGCAGATCGCGAGGCGGGCTGGACAATCACCCGAACGGACCGTTCCGGCAGCTACGCCCGCTCGGGCTTCGTCCTGTCGCTGCGCCAACGCTTCTAGGAAACATCATGACCGACATGCTCAACTTGATTTGGACCGCGACGGCTTCCCTGCTTTTCACCGGGCTGGGACTGATTGCCTGCGCCGCCGCAACCGTGCTGGTCGAGCGCTGGCGAGCCCCTGTCCGGGCCAGCCGTGATGCCTTCCGCGCCGCGGCGCTGCTGGATCATGTCGCTGCCAGGACGGCCTTGCCTGAAGTGAAGACACGGCGCGCGGCCCGTGCCTGGGCCCGAACCGCCCGGCAGCTGGCTGAATTGCTTGCAGGCGCTGACGGGGACACCCTCCGGCTTATTGCGGATCGGTTAGAGTCCGTTTCGCCGTCCCGCGGGAGACCCTGGCAACGGGTACGGCCGGCGGGCGAAGTCTGGCAGGGCGCCCTGGTTGAAGACCTCGACAGGCTGGCCCGGTCGAGCGACCGCGCCAGTCGCCGCAAGGCGCTGGATGTGCTGGTTTCGCGCGGACACCCGGATGCCACCGAGACATTCTTTCGGGCGCTGGGGGATGAGGATCCCCACTGCCGCAGCCTCGGCCTGGCCGGTCTGGCCGACCTGCGCGTGTCGACCGCGTCCGACCGCATCACCGAAATGCTTGAGGACCCGTCCTGGCGGGTCCGGGAAACCGCGCGCCTGGCCTTGCGCAGACTGGCCGAGGGGCCGGCGCGCCCTGAAACATCCGGAGTGATCCAATGGATTTGATCTCTGCGGCCTTCCAATGGCCGACCATCACGACCCCGGTCACCATTCTGATCCTTGCCAGCGCGCTGTTCCAGGACCTCCTGTACGCCATGCTGATCGCCATCGCCGGCTCGGCCCTGCTGCGTCGCCGGCTGGAGCCCAATGCCCACAGGCTGGTGCGCCAGACCGGCCAGGCAGCGCCGCGGGTCAGCATTTTGGCGCCCGCCTTCAACGAGGCCGAAACCGTGGTGGATTGTACGCGGGCGCTCTTGCGGCAGAACCATTCCAACTATGAGGTCATCGTCATCAATGACGGGTCGAGCGATGACACCTTGTCCCGCTTGGTCCGCGCCTTTCAACTGGTCCTCACGGACCGGGAATGCTCGGACCGGCTGAAGTTCGGCAGAGTCCGCGGTGTCTATCACCGGCCAGGCCCGGTGCCGCTCTGGGTGATCGACAAGGAAAATGGCGGCAAGGCTGATGCCCTGAATGCGGGCATCGCGCATGCCTCCGGCGACCTGTTCTGCGCCATCGACGCCGACTCCCTGCTGGAGGCCGATGCCCTGATCCGCACCAGCCAGCCTTTCATGGACAACCCCGACACGGTCGCGGTGGCGGGTACCGTGCGGGTGGCCAATGGCTGCACCCTGCGCGACGGGGCCGTGCAGTCGGCGGGGCTGCCCCGGCGCTTCCTGCCGCTTGTGCAGTCGCTGGAATACCTCAGGGCCTTTCTCGTCGCGCGCTATGCCCTCAGCGAACTTGGCGCCCTGATGATCGTGTCCGGTGCGTTCGGAATGTTCGATCGTGCTCGGGTCGTTGATGTTGGCGGATACGATACCCGCACCGTGGGAGAGGATGCCGAACTGATCGTGCGCCTGCACCGGAACGGCCATGATGTCGACCGTCCCGCTGCCGTGCGTTTCATTCCCGAACCGGTTTGCTGGACCCAGGTTCCGGAACACCTTTCCGATCTTGCCGGCCAGAGGCGTCGCTGGCAGCGCGGCGCGCTTGAGACGCTTTGGCGGCATCGGGATGCAGCCCTGCGTCCGGGGTACGGGCTTCCCGGAACACTGGGCCTGGGCAGCATGATCATCATCGACGTCATCGGCCCGGGTCTGGAAGTTCTCGGCTATGTCCTGGCCTTCTTGCTCGCGCTGACGGGCCAGGTGTCCTGGGCCTGGTTTGGGGCCTTGTTCGCGGTGGTCAGCAGTTTTGGATTCTTCCTGTCTGCTTCGGCCATATTCTTGCAGGAGATCGAGCTGCGCCGGACAGCGTCGCTGCGAGCCATTGGACAGCTGATGTGCGCGGCAATCATCGAGAATTTTGGCTATCGGCAGCTCAGCAATCTGTGGCGTTTCAGCGGGACGCTTGATTTCCTGCGCGGCTGCAAAGGGTGGGGTCGCATCCAGCGCCATGCGTTTCAGCGCGCGGCAGATTGATGGCCGGCATCGATCTGTTCGCCCGTGGGTCCGCAGGGGACATTTGCCCGTCCAGACAACGCGCGAGCACATTGAAACGGCGTGCCGGACAAGGGCGAGAAAAGCCGTCAGAGTGGTCTCCGGCTTTGTCGGGCTGCACACCCGGAAGGCCTGGACCCGAGCCGTCGTAACCGACAGCCTGTCTTTGCGCAGATGTACGCCGGAAGCCCAGCGCGCCGCCCCGCTGGACAACGTTGCCAAGACCGGTTTTGATGCTGCCGGCAAGGCTCGTTTTGGCGGAAATGCATGTCGGATACGGGATCAGGCGCCCCAGGCATACCGTCGCGGCATGCGCGCTGGGTGTTTCCATGCAGATTGTTGGCGCGTGGTCCGGTCACACTGACCCGAACAACCCATCACCTGCACGCTGGGGCATCAGGCAGTCTGGCGCCGGGTCGAGAAAGCCGGTTCGGCCCGCGCGTCTGTCGCAAGACATGACAACAAGGGGAGTGAGATAGTGGCAAACCGACTCCATGGCTTGGCGGCCCTGCTCGTTTTTGTGGGCGCAGGCGACGTGCTGGCCCAAGAAGCACAAGCAGAGGCGTCCTGGGTTCTGGTCTGGGCGGATGAGTTCGAAGGCGAGCGCATTGATCCGTCCCGTTGGGACTATGACCTGGACTGTTGGGGCGGCGGCAATAATGAACGCCAGTGCTACACGGATCGACCCGAGAATGCGCATGTTGACGGTGGTGTCTTGAATATCATCGCACGCCGGGAAAGGGCGCGCGGACCTGCCGAACCGCTCAGCTGGCATCCCGACGGACATGTGGATCTGGTCACCCGGGAGTACACATCTGCAAGGCTGGTGACTCGCGGGCTTGCGGCCTGGCGCTATGGCCGGATCGAGGTTCGTGCCCTGTTGCCGGGTGGGCAGGGCGTCTGGCCGGCGATCTGGATGCTGCCCGAGGACCAAGCCTATGGCGGATGGGCGGCGTCGGGCGAAATCGACATCATGGAGGCGGTCAATCTGGGCAGTGTGTGCCCGGAATGCCCGGGAGGACGCGAGGACCGGATATTGGGAACCCTTCACTATGGGGGATCCTGGCCGGACAATGTCCACTCCGGCGCTCCGGTTCATGTTCCCGATCTGACAACGGATTACCATACCTTCTCGATCGAGTGGGCGCCGGGCGTGATCCACTGGTTCGTTGATGATCAGCTCTATGCCACGCAAACCTCGGCGAATTGGTATTCTGCGACGGCGGGCGAGGACCGGGCGCATGCGCCGTTCGACCAGCGCTTTCACCTGTTGCTGAACCTGGCCATCGGGGGCAACTGGCCGGAGAGCGCCAATGAGCAAGGCGTGTCGGACGCCGGTTTTCCCAAGACCCTGAGCATCGACTTCGTCAGGGTGTATGCCTGCTCCGCCGGTGAGCCGGAAACGCAGGCCTGCCTGACGGCAAGGGAATAGAATCTCAGAACCTCGATAATCGATTGACGTGCCCGCACGAGACGCTAACATCACCGCAATTAAACAACGTTGTCATTTTACAGGTGCCCCCAAGAGCGTCTGCATCGGGGAAAGGAAAGTCATCATGGCGGACTTGCGAGCGCTGTCCTTGACGTCAGGGTCGCCGGCGCCTCTGGCGAGCCGCTCGATCCGCCCCCTTTGTCTCGCCGGCGACCCGGTTTGCGTTCCGCAACCAGGCTGGCGAGTTTAACCCATCCCTTCGTGCTCGGTACGGGCGTCGACCTGTCAATGTCTGTTACGGACGTCCGTCTGAGACCTTTGCCGGAGACCGCAAGCTGCGACTTTTGACTTCCTCCTCGCAAGCACGCGGTTTCCGGCTTCTTTCCGCTTTCGAGACTGGTTCACGCCGGCGTCTGGATTATGATGCCCCGGCGGGCACCAAGGGGGTGCCACGCTGACCTGGAGCGGATCCGCAGCCGTGGCAGCCGATGCTCGTCGAATGCTGGTGATCGCCCTGAGCGTGTCGCTGGGCGGATTCGTCTTCGGCTATGACGCCGTCGTCATTTCCGGCGCGATCGAAATGGTCGAGACCGAGTTCTCCATGTCGCCTTGGCAGGTCGGTTGGGTGGTCAGCGCTCCTACCCTGTCAGCCATGATTGCGAGCCTGGCAGTGGGACCTCTGGCAGACCGGTTCGGGCGGCGCCCGGTGCTGCTCTTTGTGTCCGTCCTATACATCCTGTCCGCTGTCCTTTCATCGACGGCATCGGGATTCTTGTCCCTGAGCATTGCCCGTCTGGTCGGCGGGTTCGCGTTCTCATCACTGGTCGTTGCGCCCATGTTTCTCGCCGAGATCGCACCTGCCAAATCGCGTGGCGGCGTGGTCTCCATGAATCAGATGGCGATCGTGTTGGGGCTAAGCGCCGCCTATTTCATGAATCTCGCCATTCTTCACCTGTCACAATCCGGCGCGGGCTGGGTTGACCTGATCGGCATGTCGGACGCGCCATGGCGTTGGATGCTGGCAGCCGAACTCGCGCCGGCCGTCCTTTGGCTGGGCACGTTGATGGTCGCTGTGCCTGAAAGTCCGCGCTGGCTGGTTGCGCGAAACCAGATCGACAAAGCCCATCGGGTTCTCAGCAGTGTCCGCGATCCGTCGGCTGCCCACCTGGCCATTGATCGCATCCGGGCGGCTCTGGGTGCCGAGGCGGAGGGCTCTGGGCGGGTGCTGGATCTGCTCCGGACACCGCTCTTGCGCGCCATGATGGGTATCGCCCTGATTGTTGCAATCGCTCAACAAGCCACAGGCGTGAATGCGATCTACTTCTACGCGCCCACGGTATTCCAGCAAAGCGGAGTGGGGGCGAGCACCGCATTCGTCCAGGCAGCCGTGCTCGGGGTCGTCAACGTGCTGTTCACAATCGTCGCCATGTTTGCGATTGATCGCGTGGGCCGTCGTCCCCTTCTGATCATTGGCCTGGCCGGCGTCATTCTCAGCACCGCTGTCGCCGGTGCGGGATTCCTTCAAGCCGAATACGAGCTGACCCCGGCGGCCCTTGCCGATCTTGACGAGCCGACACTGTCCGGCCTCTTGGGTGAGATTCAGGGGCAGCGCTTCCAGTCGGACACGGCCTTCCGCGAGGCGGTCACGCAGATCGCCGGACCCCAGGCCTGGGCTCTGCATGAGGCCGAACTGTTGCAGAAAGCTGCGAGCCTGGAGAGCGGAGTCATTCTGGCAGCGATACTTCTGTTTGTTGCGGCCTTCGCCGTTTCGCTCGGGCCGGTGACCTGGGTCTTGCTGTCGGAGATTTTCCCGAACACCTATCGCGGGACGGCCATCGCCTTGGTCGCCTTTGTGAACTCAGCGGTGAGTTTCTGCATCCAGCTGCTGTTTCCGACCCAGCTTCTCGCGATCGGGGCCGGCCCAACATTTCTCACCTACACCGGATTGTCGGTCGTCTTTCTCGTTCTGGTGATCCGTTATGTGCCCGAAACGAAGGGCGAGGTCCTGGAAGGTTTGTCGGCGAAGCTCGGCCAACGTTTTATGCGAAGCCGGGCGTCTGACCCGGGATAGTGTGGCAGGCATGTTTCCGGGCGCCTGTCTCCGACCGCTCGACGTCTCAGCCTGAGGGGCGGTCAGTCGGTGATGACGAGCGACTCGCCCCCAAGACTCAGCCCTTCGCAGGCTTGGACAAGGCGTGAATTCTTGACGAAGACAAGCCATACGTCTCCGCAGATTGTGATGGCAAACGCGTCACCGTCTTGCTTGCCCGGTCAGCCCGCGTGCAGTTCGGCAGATGGCGGTCGCTCAGGCCATGGGGTCGAGAACCACAGGGCGGTTCAATCCATCATTTGCGCAAGAAACGGCGGCTCCCTGTCAGGCGCAAGGATCGAAACAGCGGCCGCTTTCGTGCCCGGGCGTGCCTGTAACGCCCGAAAGAAACCGAACTGTCCAAAGCTGGACACCAAGCGATGACCGCGCTTCAGCCAGAGGTCGCCCACCTTGTTGCTTCACAAGGAAGCCGCTACACCCTGAACCAAGGTAACATCGACGCTGCTGTCGGTGGTTTTGAGGGGGATTGGCATGCGTTTCGGGATTTCGGTGATGGCCGGGCTTTGTCTGGCCGCGGGCGCTTTTGCGCAAGATGGCGCGTTTTCGGGTGAGCTGACGGCGGACACGCCGCGGGTGACGTTCGAGGTCACGCTGGAGGCTGGCGCCGTGGTCACGCTGTCCACCGAGTCCGTGGACAATGTCGATACCATCCTCACCCTGGTGGGGCCGGACGGCAAGCCGCTGGCCGAGAATGACGACCGTGGCCCGGGTGTGTTGCAGTCACAGCTCGTCTACATGGCGCAGGACAGTGGCACCTATACCGTCGCGATCACCGGCTATGGCGAAGCCACCGGCCCGTTCGAACTGTTCGTTCAAAATGGCATTGATGCCGGCCTGTCCGACGCTGCCCGGGTGCTGGACGAGAGCGTCGTCACCTTTCATGCCCACAGCGTCAGCGAAACCCGCAGCGTGGACCTGGAAGCCGGTGACATTCTGGTCGCCACCACATTCGCGCTGGAGGACACGCTCGACACCTTGCTGACCCTGACCGGCAGCGATGGCACGATCATCGCCCAGAATGATGATCGCGGCGATGGCAGCCTGAACTCGCAGCTTGTCTTCCAGGCCGAAACCGCCGGACGCTACACGGTCGAGGTGGGCTCCTATAGCGGCAGTGACCAGGGCGATCTGGTGCTCTCGCTGGCCATCGACCCTGAAGCGGAAGTGCCCTTCGATTTTGCCGGAGTCGAGGGTGAGCCCCTGGGCGAACATGTCGGCGAAATCAGTGATGCCATGCCGGAACGCGGCTATCCGGTCGAACTCGCGGTCGGGCAAACGGTCTATGCTGTCGTCGACACGCTGACGGGTGATCTCGACCCGGTGATCCGTCTGCTGGATCCGGACGGTTTCGCGGTGGCGCTCAATGATGATCGCGGTGACGGTTCGCTCAATTCGGCGCTGGCCTATACCGCGCCGGTGGCCGGAAGCTACACGCTGAATGTCGAACGCTACCGGGCTGGCAATACCGGCGGTGAATTCCAGCTCATCCTGCGTGCGGTCGATGCCGAGACGGTCAGCGTGCTCCAGGCCCTGCGCGACAATGTCGTCAGCCTGTCGGGCGAGGTCCTGACCCTGGACACCGAGGATTTCCGCGTCTTCTACACGCTGGAAGGCCGCGATGCTTCGTCCACCGAATATGCCGTCACCGTGGGTGAGGCGCTGCAGGAAGTCTATGACATCCAGATCAACCGGCTGGGCTGGGCCGAACCCATCCGCGACGAGGACGGGCTCTACCGGGCCTATATCGCCGATGCGGATGGTTCGATGGGCGTGACCTATCCGGTGCAGGTTGTGTTCGACAACCCCAATACCGACGAGGACCGGGAAAGCACGGCTGCGCGCACGGTCTTCCTGATCGAGAATGATTTCCGTGGCTTGGGCAAGGAGGCGCCGGTCCACTCGCTGATGCGGGCGACGGCGACGCATGAATTCAACCATGTCGTCCAGTTCGGCTATGATTCCGAGGAAGGCCTGGACTGGCTCTATGAAGCCACAGCTTCCTGGATCGAGACCATCACCGTCGGCGCCGACCAGGATGCCACCGACTATGTCGAGACCGACTATGAGGCGCCACAGATCTGCTGGACCACGGCGGAGAATGGCTTCGACTATGCCCAGTGGACCCTGCTGCAATCGGTCGCCGATGTGCATGGCGAGGGCATGGTCGTGGATTTCTGGGAGCACGGTATCGAGCTGGACGGGTTCGACACCATGTCGGTACCCTTGGAGCAGGCCGGCACCAACCTGCCGGACACGCTGCGACGCTGGCGTGCCCAGAACTTTGCCCGTGACTATGATCTGGCACCCCATTTCGCCATTACTGTCGCCATGCAGCACCGCCTCTCCGGGCCGGGGCAATGGAGCTCCAAGGGCGGGCTGGAAGAAACCGGTGCGAACTATATCGGCCTCGACATGTCCGGCCGTCACGATATTGCGCTGGAGGGCGATGCCGGGCTGGAACTGGTGCTGCTTGGCCAGGCCGGCGACCGTATTGACGTGATCCCGCTGGGCCGCGCAGGTACGGTCGACACGTCCGGTTTCGACCACGCCGCGCTGATGGTGTTCAATCGCACCCTGCCCGAGCGCCCCGGCACCTGCACCAGCACCGGATACGCGCTCGATGTGATGGCAGGCACGGGCACCATGCCCGCGGCCGCCTACAGCTTCAGCGCCCGCCATTTCGAAATGCCGGAATAGTGGGTGTTTGGCCTGGCGCCCAATGCAGATTCGCGAAGGGGTTTATCATGACCCCGCGTGAAGTCTTGGCGTGCTGACGCGTCCGGTCCTGAGCTTGAAAACAGTGCGTGACTTCCCCTGATCCTTGGCTAGGCTCGCCAGAAAACAGGATCAGGGGGAGACAGGCATGGGCCTCAATAACAACGTGTTTTCCGGCGTCATGCCGGCTCTGATGACGCCTTGCGACGAATCCGGGACGCCCGATTTCGACGCTTTGGTCGCGACCGGTCAGCACTTGATCGATGCCGGCATGGATGCGGTCGTCTATTGCGGCTCGATGGGCGACTGGCCGTTGCTGACCGATGCGCAGCGTTGCGAAGGCGTGGCGCGTCTGTGTGCGGCGGGTCTGCCCGTGGTGGTTGGGACCGGTGCCCAGAACACCGCCCGTGCCGTCGCCATTACCGAGCATGCGCGCGATCATGGCGCGGCCGGCCTGATGGTGATCCCGCGCGTGCTGTCGCGGGGTTCGGCGATGCAGGCCCAGCGCAATCACTTTGCGGCCATCCTGGGCGCCGCCCCGGACCTGCCGGCGGTGATCTACAATTCACCCTATTACGGCTTTGCCACCCGCGCCGACCTCTTCTTTGCGCTGCGCGAGGACCACAAGAACCTGATCGGCTTCAAGGAATTTGGTGGGGCCGATGCGCTGACCTATGCCGCCGAGGCGATTACCACCGGCCATCCCGATCTCACCCTGATGGTCGGCGTGGATACCCAGGTGGTGCACGGCTATGTCAATTGCGGCGCGACGGGCGCGATCACCGGGGTCGGCAATGCCTTGCCCGGTGAGGTCCTGCGCCTGATCACCCTGTCCAAGCGCGCCGCAGCCGGCGATGCCCAGGCCCGGGTCTGGGCGAAGGAGCTGAGCGATGCGATGCAGGTTCTGGCCACCTTCGATGAAGATCCGGATCTGGTGCTCTACTACAAGCGCCTGATGGTTCTGGAAGGCCATGCCGCCTACAAACACCAGCTGATGGCCAGCGATGAACTCTCCCCGTCCCAGCTCGCTTTTGTCGACATGAGCTGGCAGCGCTTCCGCGACTGGTGGACCAACTGGCCCGGCAAGGCCGACTGATCCGGCCATGCGCGTCATCGACAGCCATACCGGCGGCATGCCGACCCGGGTCATCATCGAGGGTGGCCCGGATCTGGGCCACGGGCCGTTGTCCGAACGCCGGCGTCGCTTTGCCGAACAGTTCGACGTCTATCGCCGCCGAGCGGTGCTGGAGCCGAAATGCTCTGACGCCATGGTGGGGGCGCTGCTGTGCGAACCGGAAGATCCCGAGGCTGCGGCCGGGGTGATCTTCTTCAACACCACCGGCTATCTTGGCATGTGCGGTCACGGCACGATCGGCCTGGCTGCGACGCTGGCCTGGCTGGGCCGGCTCGATGCAGGCCATCATGTGCTGGAAACCCCGGTCGGCTTGGTCGATCTGGAATGGCTGGGCGGTCATACGGCCCGCTTCGAGAATGTCGAGGCCTATTGTCTCAAGCCGGACGTCGAGCTGGACGTGCCGGGTCTCGGGCGCATCCGCGGTGACATCGCCTGGGGCGGCAACTGGTTCTTTCTGACTGATGGTGCGCCCTGTGCCTTGGTGCCGGACAATATCGCCGCGCTCACGGATGCGGCCTGGGCCGTTCGTCATGCCCTGGTTGCGCAAGGTCTGACCGGTGCGGACGGGGCCGAGATCGACCATGTCGAATTCTTCGGCCCGCCCGGCACTGCCGGCGCCCATGGTCGCAATTTCGTGCTCTGTCCGGGAGGCGCCTATGACCGCTCGCCCTGTGGTACCGGGACCAGCGCCAAGCTCGCCTGCCTTGCCCATCACGGCAAGCTCGCGCCGGACGAGCCCTGGGTCCAGGAAAGCATCATCGGCAGCCGCTTCACCGGCACCTACCGCCCCGGTCCGCGTGGCATCATCCCGACGATCAGCGGCGAGGCCTTCGTGTTCGCCGACACAAGGCTGGTGGAAGAGGCTGATGATCCGTTCCGCGACGGGATCGGCTCCTGATTGGTCGCCGCACGCGAAGCGGTGGAGTGGGTGGGGGCGAGGTGCAGCCGAGCAAGCCTCGACCGGGATTCGCAGCGCTTCGCGCTTTCACCCCTTCCGTCTCGCTGCTTCGCAGCGATCCCTTCGTCGCGTCGGACATGCCCCCGGCATGTCCTTGGGCTCCTCAGTCCCCCTCAAGGGGAAGGATGGGAAACTAGCCCTTCAGCGCCGTCAGCAATTCTCGATCCGTCACGAGATACTGCGCATCGTCGCCCTTGCCAGCGTCAACAGGAACAAGTCCGCTTCGCGCCAAGGCCGCTTCGTCAGGCCGGTTCTCCATCAGGGTCCCAACAACCAGTCGATTGCCCGCAACCAGCCGCGCTTCGAGTGCGCCCAACAGGTCCGCCAGCGCTTGGGGTAAGGCCACGACCCGTGCGGTGGCAGGTGTGGATGTCGCGACGGCCGGTGCCGGCGCAGCGCCCAGCGCCTGCCGAATCTGGTCTGCCACGCGTTCTGCTGTCGGGCCGATGATCACCTGTACGGTGTTCGCAGACGGCTTCACGAAGCCCTTCGCGCCCAGTGCCCGCAGCCGAGCCTCGTCCAGCGCGGCTGCGTCGGCGACGTCCAGTCGCAGGCGTGTCGTGCAGGCGCCGACCGAGACCAGGTTCTCAGCTCCGCCCAGCGCGGCAACAAAGGCGGCTCCGGTGTCGCTGTCTGTGACGGCCGTCGTCGCTGTGTCTGCCTCCGGCTCGCGTCCCGGCGTTGCCAGATTGAAAACCCGGATCGTGACCGAGAAAATCACGTAGTAGAGCGTGAAATAGGCGATCCCGACCGGGATCAGCAGTAGCGGCCGGGTCGAGCCGCCGAAATTGATCACATAGTCGAACAGGCCCGCCGAGAAGCCGAAGCCCAGCTTCACGCCCAGCCAGTCCATCAGCGCCATGGAAATGCCGGTCAGCACGGCGTGCACGGCATAGAGAACCGGGGCGAGGAACATGAAGGTGAATTCGATCGGCTCGGTCACGCCGGTCAGGAAGGAGGTCAGCGCCATCGAGCCCAGCATGCCCGCCACTTCCTTGCGCCGCGCCGGCAGGGCCTGGCGGTACATGGCGAAACAGGCCGCTGGCAGGCCGAACATCATCACCGGGAAGAAGCCCGACATGAAGCTGCCGGCCGTCGGGTCGCCCGCGAAGAAGCGGTTGAGATCGCCCGCGACGCCGTTGAAGTCGCCGATCTGGAACCAGGCCAGATTGTTCAGGATATGGTGCAGGCCGGTGACGATCAGCAGACGGTTGAGAATGCCGTAGATGAAAAGTCCCACCCCGCCGGCATCCAGCACGGCGCGGCTGGCGTCTTCCATCCAGCCGACAATCGTTTCGACCGACAGGCCCAGCAGCAGGGCATAGACCAGTGCCGTTCCCGCCGCCGCGATCGGCACGAAGCGGCGGCCGCCGAAGAAGGCGAGATAGTCGGGCAGGTCGATATCGTGAAAGCGGTTGTAGAGCACGCCCGCCGTGACCCCGCACAAAATGCCCACCGGCACATGCACGCGGCTCAGGAGCCCGTCGCGGAACTGGTCGGCCACCAGTCCGGCATAAGCGTCCGGAACACCGGCCAGCACTTCGGGCGGCACGGTCAGGAAGGCTTCGGCGCCGGCCAGGGTGACGAAATAGCCGACCACGCCGGCTAGCGCCGCGGCGCCATGGCCTTCGCGGGCAAAACCGACGGCGACCCCCATGGCGAATAGAATGCCCAGATGAGAAAACAGCGCGCCGCCGGCCGCTGCGATGAAGGGCAAAGTGGCATGCAGGGCGGCGATCAGATTGCCGCCTTCGGCGATAGCGGCGGGCGCCAGGCTTTCGATCCAGTCCGGCTGGCCCAGGCGCAACAGCAGCGCTGCGGCAGGCAGGACGGCAATCGGCAGCATCAGGGCGCGGCCCAATTGCTGGATGTTCGACATCACGGTCTTCATGGCGGGTCTCCTAGCGCCAGCGGTCCAGCTGCGGCCATTCGGCCACCAGGCGGGCGCGGATGATCTCGGCGCTGTCCAGCGCGTGCAGGTCGGCGGCGAAACGGGTGCAATGTTCAGCGTCCAGCGCGCGCACGATCGCCTTGATCGGCGCGATCATCGACTGGACGACGGAAAGCTTGCCGATGCCCAGCCCGATCAGCGCAGGCACGGCGACCGGGTCGGAGGCGAGGCCGCCGCAGACACTGGCCGGAATGCCGGCCCGGCGGGCTGCCGCACCGACCTGGCCGATCAGCGCCAGCACGGCCGGATGCAGGGCATCCATGCGCCCGGCGAGCGCGGCATGACCCCGGTCCATCGCCAGGGTGTACTGGGTGAGATCATTGGTGCCGATGGACACAAAATCCGCCACCGCACAGATCTGGTCGGCGATCACGGCACTGGCCGGGGTCTCGATCATCGTGCCGATGGGCGGCAGCTTGTCGATCTCCATCTCGTCGGCCAGTTCGCGCGCGATGCGGCGGAAATCCACCAGTTCGGACGGGCTGGAGACCATGGGCAGCATGATCTGGATGTCGCGCCGGGCCGCGACGCCCAACAGGGCGCGGACCTGCTCGCGCATCAGTTCGGGATGAGCGAACAGGGTGCGGATCCCGCGCAGGCCCAGCGCCGGATTGGGTTCGTCGCCCAGATCGAGGAAGGGCACCGGCTTGTCGCCGCCAATGTCCAGCGTGCGTACCGTCAGGGGCTGGTTCTTCAGGCATTGCGAGATCGCCATATAGACCTCGGCCTGCTCGGTCTCGCCCGGCGGCGTGCGGCGGTGGGTGAACAGGAATTCGGTCCGCAGCAGGCCGCAGCCTTCCGCCCCGTTGCGCAGGGCTGAAGTCGCATCATCGATCGAGGCCAGATTGGCATAGACATGGATGCGCCGGTCGTCGCTCGTGCGCGCCGGATCGCCTGCGGCCAGGGCGGCCAGGGCTTCGGCTTCCTTGCGCTGGCGCTTGCGGTCGCGGATCGCCGTGACGGCCGCGTCGGACGGGTCCAGCACCAGCTTGCAGGCTGCCGTGTCCAGCAGGGCCGGATTGCCTTGCGGCAGGCTCAGGGCCCGGGGGCCGAGGCCGATCAGCGCCGGCACATTCTCGGCCGCAGCCAGGATGGCGACATGCGATGTCGCGCCACCCTCGGCCAGGGCCAGACCGGCGATGCCCGCCTGGGCATAGCGCATGAATTCCGAGGGCAGGAGGTCTGCGGCGATGATGATGGCGCCGGACAGGTCTGCCGGATCGGCGGCCTCGGCCGTGCCATAAAGGGCACCCAGGATGCGGGCCTCGATATCGGCGAGGTCGGCGACCCGTTCTGCCATCCGCCTGTCGCCGATGGCTTCCAGCTGTGCGGCCTGTTCGCGGGTGACAGCCTGCCAGGCGGCACCCGCCGAAGCGCCCTGGGCAATGCGGTCTCGCGCGGCGTCGATCAGGGCCGGGTCATCGGCCAGTTCGGCATGGGCTTCCAGCAGGGCGGCCCGCTCGCCGCGGGCCTGGCGGGCTTCGTCAGCGATGGCAGACTGGACCTGTTTCAGCGCAGCATCCAGCCGGGCCTGTTCAGCCGCTTCGTCCGCAGCGGTGGCGGGCACATCAAACTGCGCGGCGGTGTGAAGGCGGATCGGTCCGACCGCCACGCCCGGGCTGGCGGCCACACCGGACAGTTCGGCGGGCGCACTCGCAGGCACCTCGACCGGGACGGGAGTGTCCGCCGCCACCGGCGTCACGGCATCGCCGGCTCCGGCGCGGATCAGGGCCGCCAGTTCGGTGGCGGCTTCAGCGGCACCCGTTCCGGTCGCGATGATCTCGATCCTGTCACCATGGGCGGCGCCTAGCCCCATCAGGCTGGCCGCACTCTTGGCGTTCACCGTCACGCCATCCCGGACCAGTTCGATGCGGCCGGAAAAGCCCTTGGCGCACTTGGCGATCCGAGCGGCCGGGCGGGCATGGATGCCGTCGGCCAGCTCCAGAATGAGGGTCTCGCGCGCGCTCTCGCCGGATGGATCAGCCAGTGCTGCGACGGCCGTCCTGGCGGTTGCCTGGAGGATTTGCGTGCCGCGATCGACCAGGCCGGGTGCGGCCAGGACGTCAACGGCGAAGGCATCACCATTGGTGATGATCACCGGCGTACACAGGCTGGGCGCAGCCTCGGCCAGCGCGCCCAGGTCCAGTTGCAAGAGCGGGTCACCCGCTTTCACGGACTGGCCCGCCGAGACCTGCGGCGCAAAACCCTTTCCGTCCAGCTTCACCGTGTCGATCCCGGCATGGATCAGGATTTCCGCGCCATTGCCGGCCTTCAGCGTCACGGCATGCCGGGTCCGGCTCACGGCGATCACCTCGGCATCGCAGGGCGCGTACAGCCCGGATTCCAAAGGCTCGATCCCGATACCCGGGCCCAGGGCGCCCCCGGCGAATGCGGCATCGGGAATGGCGTCCAGCGCTACGACAAAACCGCGGCAGGGCGCCAGGATATCGACATGCAGGCCCGCTTCGAGATGGTCGGCTTTCACAGGCTTGTTCATCATTCCGCTCCGCCGGTTGCACGCTGCAGCGTCACTTGCGCCAGTGTCCACAGGGGATCGATTTCACCGGTGTGGAAGGTGAAGCACAGATCGCTGATCTCCTCGCTGGCGGAGAAGGGGGCGTTCAGCGCCGTGATCTCCGGATTGCCTTCAGCCAGGGAAATGTCCAGGCGCGCGGCAATCTCGCCTTCGCACCCGCCGGCGCGGACGATCAGTTCCGGCGTGTCGCCCAGCATCGGACGGACGCGCACATTGTCGATATCGGCCATCAGCTGGAAATTGTAGGGCACCTGGCCCACCTCGACCTCGATGCTCTCGACATTGCGCGTGTCCGCATCCGGCCAGATCCAGCACGGATCCATGATGTCGACGATGAAATGGTCCCGTTCGCCGCGGATCGGTGCGTCATCGTCCAGCACCAGAACCAGCGCGTCGCCGCAGGTCTCCAGCTCGGTATCGGCGCGGGTGTCCAGAACCGACCGGTCCAGCGACCGGGCCACCACGTCCGAGAGGGCACGTGTGCCATCCAGCGTGACGGCCCGGAGCTCGACCGGATGGTCCAGCTCGAGCGGTTGAACATAGAGCTCGGAGGTTTGGTCCGGCGTTGCGCCATTGAGCGTGTAGCGGATCTCGCCATAACCGGTCTGGCTGGACAGGTGGACGCGATAACCCGTTTCGGTCGCTGCCAGCATAACAGCCGGTCGGAAAGCGCTGTCCGCCGCGTCCAGGTCCAGCAGGGCATAGCGCTCCATCATCGGCGAGAGCCGGGCGAGGAAGTCGCCGAAATCCGCTTCCGCGCTCCAGGCCCGCTCGGCCAGGGCGGCCAGGCGCGGGAAGGCCATGTGGGTCAGGCGCTCCTCGGTGCGCATGTGCTCGGTCCACAGATTGGCCTGCAGGCCCAGAACATGATTGCGGACCTCCTCGTCCAGCTCGGCGCCGAACGGATCGAACGTGTAGAGGTCTTCCAGCGTGATCATCCGGCCCCGGCCGGTCGGTTCGGACGGCAGGGCTGACTGGCGATAGTCCAGATAGTAATGCGAGTTCGGAGCGATGATCGCATCCAGACCGGCCTCGGCGGCCGCCTCGGCGCCTTCCAGTCCACGCCAGGACATGACCGTCGCATTGGGTGACAGCCCGCCCTCGACGATCTCGTCCCAGCCGACCAGACGCCGGCCATGGGCGGTCAGGTACTCATCCAGCCGGTGGGTGAAATAGCCCTGCAGGGCGTCCTCGTCGGCAAGGCCCAGCTCGGTCATGCGGGCCTGCACGGCCGAGCTTTCGCGCCACTGGTTCTTGGGCGCCTCATCACCGCCGATATGGATATAGGTGCCCGGGAAGAGGTCCATCACCTCGTCCAGCACGTTCTCCAGAAATTCAAAGGTCGGCTCGTCGACATTGAACAGCCAAGGATAGACCCCCCAATCGCTCATCACTTCTGTGGGCGGGTTCTCGGTCACGCCCAGTTCCGGATAGGCGACAATGGCGGCCAGCGCGTGTCCGGGGACATCAATCTCCGGCACGATGGTGATCTGGCGTGCCTGCGCATACGCCACGATCTCGCGCACCTCGTCCTGGGTGTAGAAACCGCCATAGCGGCGCGGTTCGCCGGTGGCCGGATCGATGTCGCGGGCCGGGGCTTCGCCCGCCGGGACACGCCAGGCGCCGGCCTCGGTCAGGCGGGGATATTGAAGGATTTCCAGCCGCCAGCCCTGATCATCGGTCAGGTGCCAGTGCAGCGTGTTCAGCTTGTGCAGCGCCATCCAGTCGATGAAGCGCTTGATGAAATCGACCGACTGCATGTGCCGGGCACTGTCCAGCAGCACGCCGCGCCAGGCGTATTGGGGGGCATCATCCAGGCTCAGGGCCGGCAGGACGTGGGTGTCCGAGGCCGCCGGCCAGGGCGTCGCCATCTGCCACAGCGACACGGCGCCGTAGAACAGCCCGGCCTCGGCGGGCGCGCGCACGCTGATACCGTCCTCGGTGATCTCGATCTGGTGGCTCTCCTCGCCGCCCTCGAGTGCCGGGTCGATGGCCAGATGGATGGCCGGCCCCTCGCCGCCGCCACGCCAGTCGGTGGTGGCGCGCAATTCGCCCGCCAGCCAGTCCGCCACTGCGGCTTCTGCGTCACCCTGCGGCAGGATCGGCGTGGTGAAGCCCAGCGCGAAGGCGCCGCTGCGGGTTTCAAGATGGGCCGGCGCCGGGATCAGCGCCGGCGCGGCCAGGCTCGCAACCGGTGCTTCAGCCTCGATCTCCAGGCTTTCCGGTTGCGAACAGGCCGGTACGGCCAGGGCGACGGACAGCGCCGCCAGAAGATACGCATTGCGGCTCATGCCGCCCCTCCCATGCTTTGTTGTGTGGTTTGGGCAAAGCCCTGTGTGCGGATCGCTTCGATCAGCGCACGATGATCCGGCAGCGCGTCCACGGCGCGCCGGGCGGCCTCGCGGATGCGGGCAAATTCGCGTTTTGCCTCGAGCGTGTGGGGATGGCGTGCCGTTTCGGCGCGCAGATCCGGCCCGGCCTCCATGCCCAAGAGGATGTAGGCGTAATTGATGTGCCGGAAGCTCTCATGGACCGTGTCCAGATCGTACTGGCCCGGCAGTTTGTAACGCCAGAGTTCCAGCTTCTCCGCCAGGCTGTCGGGGATGCCCGCAGCCGCGCGATTGTCGCGCCAGAAGGCGGTGTCCTCGCGATTGTTCAGGCAGTAGTGGAGTTTGAGGAAGTCCACGGCCGCGCTCATGCGGGCGCTCATGGCCCGGTTGAACTGCCGCGCCGCCGGGGCAAAGGACCCCGCCGAGGGCCAGAGATCGGCGATCAGATGCGCCGCCGCCTCAATGAAGAGAATGCCGGTCGATTCCAGCGGTTCCAGGAAGCCGGCCGACAAGCCCACCGCGACGCAGTTGGCTTTCCACTGCACTGGTCGGTAGCCCGTCGTCATCGTCAGGTGCCGTGGCTCCAGCGCCTCCGCGTCCGGACCGATATAGCGCTTCAGCGTGGCGACCGCCTCGTCTTCCCCGGCATGGGCGCTTGAATAGACATAGCCGACCCCGCGCCGGCCGGTGAGGCCGATATCCCAGGTCCAGCCGGCCTCGTGCGCGGTGGAGACGGTCACCGAGCGCAAGGGGTGATCCGGGGTGCCGTAAGGGACCTGGAGGGCCACCGCCCGGTCGCAGAACAGCGTGTCGGAGACCGGTGTCAGGTCTTCGCCCAGCGCCTCGCCGATCAGGCGGGCCCGAAAGCCGGTGCAATCGATGTAGAGGTCTGCCTGCAGGCGCCCGGCCTGTTCGGCAGTCACCGCCGCAATCGCGCCATCCGGTGTCTGTTCGACCGTGCGCACATGGTCTAGCCGGTGGGTGACGCCCAGCCCGGTGGCATAGCGCTTGAGGAAGTCGGCCAGCTTGTGGACGTCCAGGTGGTAGGCATAGTTCAGCGGGCCGGAAAACGGTGCGTCCGCCAGGCGTTTCGGCGCGCGCTGCATCCGGTAGGCATCATATTGCGGTGTCACCGCAGCGGCATAGGGCGCAGCGTCATCCGCGCAGCCCATCAGCCAGTAGGGCGCCAGCTCGATCCCGCCCATCTGGCGCGGGGAATTGAAGGGGTGAAAGTATTCCTGCGGCGCGCCGGCGGCATCATGGGTCCAGCCGGAAAAATGGATGCCCTGTTTGAAGGTGGCATCGCAGTCGCGCATGAATTCGGCCTCGTCCACACCCAAGGTGGCCAGGGTCAGGCGCAGCGAAGGCAGTGTGCCTTCACCGACACCCACGCTGGGCACATTCGGTGATTCCACCAGCGTGATCGCGACGCCGCCGGGACGGCCCGTGCCCAGGCGCCGGGCCAGGAAGGCCGCGGTCAGCCAGCCCGCCGTGCCGCCGCCGATGATGAGGATGGAGGAGTTGGTCCGTGTCATCTGACACCTGTACCACCGAGCCCGTCCGGCACCCAAAGTCCCGGACGGAAAAAGGGCTGGCAGGCACGAAGGCCCGCCAGCCCCTCGGAGGAGTTCCTAGAAGGAGGCGCGAACGCCGACGAAGACGACGCGGCCATTGTCGTAAAGGCGCGCCGGGCGACCTTCATCGACATAGTATTGCTCCAGCGTCTCTTCGGTGATGTTCACCGCTTCCAGCGTGAGGGCGTAGTTCTGGTTCACATACCAGGAGACCGAGCCGTCCAGCGTGGTGATCGGCTGGTGGTAGAGTTCGCGATTGCGATCCACGCCGATGAAGAACTGGTCACGGTGGTTCAGCGACAACCGGGCGTTCAGCCATTCATTCTCGAAATAGCCGATCAGGTTGTAGGCGTGACGCGAGTTTTCCGGGATCGGGTCACCGGCATCCGATTCAGCGTCGGAATAGGTGTAGTTGGCGATCACGCCGAACCCGTTCGCGATGGGCTGCTGGTAGGAAACCTCGATGCCCTGGTTGGTGCCGCCCAGACCGTTGACCGGACGGGTGATGGCGAAATCGCAAGTATAGAGGTTCGGATCACCGGCCGAAGGCGTGGAGGCGCAGTTATTGCTGGCATCCAGCACCCGCGTGTCGGTCGCCGGATCGGCGATCGAGACCGGCTGGCGCTCGGTGAAGGTCGCATTGGTGATGTAGGAGCCGATATCCTTGTAGAACACCGCAACGGCCAGCATGGAATCATCGCTGCGATACCATTCAAAGCCGAAGTCGAAGGCGGTGGCCCGGAAGGGATCGAGGGCGGAGTTGCCGCCGGCACCTGACAGGAGGGTCGGGTTCAGGCTGACGGCACCGGCCAGCTGGTTGTAGTCGGCCCGGGCCATCACCCGCGACGCCGAACCGCGTAGCAGCATGTCGTCATTGATCTCGAACACCAGGTTCGCGCTCGGCAGGATGTCCGTGTAGGAGCGGTTCTCCGAGGTCGCAACCGTGCGGCCGAACGGGTTGTCGAAACTGCCCGCGGTGGCCGGATCCACGCCGACCGAGAAACCGTCGACGGTCTGGTCGGTATTGACGATGCGCACGCCGATATTGCCGCGCACCGGACCGGTATCATATTCGCCCATCACATAGCCCGAGGTGACTTCCTCGGTCACGGTGAAGCTGTCGAGCGGACCGGAGTGGTAGAAGTCCGGGAAGTCGCTGCCATAGACGATCTGGTCGTAGACGGCCCGGATGGCGGCGGCATCGGCGACCAGATAGCTGTCCAGCGGATTGCCGCCCAGACCGCCCAGGAAATTGCCCGGTGTGGTCGCACCATTGGCCACCGTGGCCAGGGTGCAGCGTGCGCCACCGCAGGCGGTCGAACCGGCGGCCGACAGCAGCGAACGGGTCTGGCCATAGGTCACCACCACATCCCGCTCGTGACGGGAGAAGCGCAGACCGGCCTGGACATTCTCGAACGGACCGCTGGCAAACTCGCGCGTCACATCACCATAGGCGAAGAATTCCTCGTCGAAATTCTCGATGATGTTGTGCGAGGCCCAGCCCAGCACCATGGACTGTGCGTCGGCCATGGAGGTCGGGTCGATATCGCCGAAGGAAACCTCCGGAATGCCGCTCGTCATGTCATAGCTGAACGAGGTCGGCGCATTGGTTTCCCAGAAAGGCTGGGCTTCGGTGGCACCCTCCGCCTGGGTGAAGCCGATCATGCCGTGGAAGGTCATATTGTCGGTGAGCTGGTATTCCACGTCGATGTCGAAGGCGCTGGTCTCGGTACGCGCATCGCGGACGATGGCGTCATAGACCACGCCATTGGCGGTCCCGGCCGCAAAATCACCAGCCAGCAGCGTGCCGGAGGCACCCACAACCGTATTGGTCGGCTGCACGCCGGATCCCATCGCCTGGGACACCCAGGCCATGTAGTTGTGGTTCACATTGTTGGCTTCCATCGAAGTGTGGAAGGCATTGAAGGTGACGTCCAGATCATGGCTGGGACGGAACTGGACGGTCAGATTGCCGCCCACGCGCTCGCGCGTCTGCTGGAACAGGGCGGAACCGATCAGGTCCGGCACTTCCAGCATGGCACCGCCCTGGTCGGTGATCGCGCGCTGGGAATAGCCCAGGACCTCGATACCGTCGCGGCGCAGATCGCGTTCCTGGTAGACGCCGGCCACCAGGACGCCGAATGTGTTGTCCTCATTGGCCCAGGAGAACAGGCCCGACGCGTAGGGCGTCATGCTCTCGGCCAGTTCGGAATAGGCGCCCTGAAGATTGACGCGGAACTCGCCGGACGGCGTGTCCAGCGGGCGGCGGGTGATCACATTGACCGTACCGCCGACGCCGCCTTCATCGATATTGGCCTGGCCGGACTTGTAGACATTGACCGAGGCAACGATCTCCGACGGCAGCATCAGATAGTTGAAGCTGCGGGTAGCGGAAAGCTGGTCGAGAATGAACCAGTCGGCGGTGGCAACAGAGTGGCCGTTCAGCTGGGTCAGATTGCGGTTCGAGGCGATGCCGCGGATCGAGACGCGTTCACCCTCGCCGTATTCACGCTGAATGGTAATACCGGTCAGGCGCTGGAGAGACTCCGCGACATTCTTGTCCGGGAAGCGGCCGATATCGGTCGCGGTGATCACTTCCGTGATGCCGTCGGCCTCCCGCTTCTGGGCAATCGACTGCTGCAGTGATTGCCGGATTCCCTGTACGGTAATGACTTCCGGCGCTTCCCCGCCGTCCTGTGCGACGGCGGCGCCGGTCGCCAGGACCGTCAAACTGGTCATGCCCAAAAGGGCGCTCTTGAACCTAGACATGGGTGCTCCTTCCCCAATGTGTCCCCGAAAAATGTATCCCCGAAAGCAATAATACCAATTTTGATTGGTTGGTGAAATGTATGTTTCCAATTTCAGGAAGACACGAAAAATCGACGATTTCAAGCCCGATTCCGATTTTTTGGCTTGGTGTGCGGAAGAAGGTTTGACAATAATGGTACGATGCCAATTATGGGAAGACAGCAACAGTCAGGATGACTCTGATGGTGCATGAGCTCATCTTCCGGGCCTTGAAGCCGGAAAGCGAAGAACCGCTTTACATGCAGCTGCAGCGCAATATGCGCGAAGCGGTGGAGTCGCGGGCGCTGGCGCCGGAGTCCATGCTGCCGACCGAGCGCACGATTGCGGAAACGCTCAATATTTCCCGCGTCACCGTGCGCAAGGCGGTCGAGAACCTGGTCCGCGAGGGCCTGCTGACCCGGCGTCAGGGGGCGGGCACATTCGTGGCCGGCCGGATCGAGAAGAATTTTGCCAAGCTCAGCTCCTTCACCGAAGACATGGAGGCGCGCGGCCGCAAGCCGTCGAGCCAGTGGATCCTCAAGGACCGCGGCGCCGTGACGCCGGATGAAAGCCTGACGCTGGGGCTGAGCCCGGGCACACCGGTCTACCGTTTCCAGCGCCTGCGCATGGCTGATGGCGAGCCCATGGCGCTGGAAATCTCGACCATTCCGGCCTTTGCCATCGGCGAGCTCGATCGCGTCGGCGTCTCGCTCTATGCGGCGCTGGATGAAACCGGTCACCGCCCGGTGCGCGCCCTGCAACGCCTGCGGGCCATTCCCTTCACCGGCGAGGTCGCCCGCAAGCTGGGCATTCCGGAAGGGTCGGCCGGCCTGTTCATCGAGCGCCGGGGCTATCTGGAAACGGGGCAGACCGTTGAAATCACACAATCTTATTATCGCGGGGATGCATATGACTTCGTCGCGGAACTGGAAATGGGACGCTCGTCCTGAAGCGATGGGGCAGGAATTGACCCGCCAGACCACAGACATGCCGACCCGGATGCATGCCGAGGCCGCCGAAGCCGGTGCCGTGGCGCGCCGGATTGCCAGCGAGAACCGTCCGCTCTTCCGGGAGCTGGGCTCCCGGCTGCGGGCCGAGCCGCCGCGCTTCGTGATGACCAATGCACGTGGCAGTTCGGATCATGCGGGCCTGTTTGCCAAATACCTGCTGTCGACCCGTCTGGGCCTGCCGGTGGTATCCGGCGCGCCGTCGGTCAATTCGGTCTATGGCGCCCGGCTGCAGCTGGACGGGGCGCTGGGCCTGTCGATCTCGCAATCGGGCCGCAGCCCGGACATTGTGCGAGCCGGCGAAGCCATGCGCGAGGCCGGCGCCTTCGGCCTGGCCCTGGTCAATGATACCAATTCGCCGCTCGCCCGGACCGCCGACATCGCCCTGCCCTTGCACGCGGCGCCGGAAACCAGCGTGGCCGCGACGAAGAGCTACATCGCCTCGCTGGTGAACATGCTCTGGATCGTCGCCGAATGGAGCCAGGACGATGTCCTGACCGCGGCGCTGCAGGCCCTGCCGGACCAGCTGGAAGAGGCCTGGTCTCTGGATTGGTCTGCGCCGCTGGGCCCGGTCGGCTTTGCGGAGAACCTCTATGTGGTTGGTCGCGGTCCCGGTCTCGGCATTGCCAGTGAGGCGGCGCTGAAATTCAAGGAAACCTGCCAGATCCACGCCGAGGCCTTCTCCGTGGCTGAATGCAGCCATGGACCGCTGGCCCTGATCGGTCCGGAATTCCCGGTCCTGGTCTTTGCCCAGTCGGATGAAAGCGCGGCGGCAACGCGTGATTTCGTGGCGCGTGTGGCCGCGATGGACGCGCCGGTCTATCTCGCCGGTCCGTCGATCGAAGGCACAGTCAGCCTGCCGACACTGGATGCCCATCCGCTTCTGCAGCCGGTCCTGATGGTCCAGAGCTTCTATCGCGCCGTGGCTGACCTCGCTCTCAGCCGGGGCCGCAATCCCGACGAGCCGCCGGCCCTCAAAAAAGTCACGGAAACGGTTTGATGTCCGCAGTCTTCACGAACGCGTCTGTCCTGACGCCCACCGGCTTCAGGTCGGATGTGACCGTCAAGACCCGCGCGGGCCGGATCGAGGCGGTCGATGATGCGGCCGCTGACACCCATGCCGTCGAGATCGACTGCGAGGGCGGTCTCCTGGTGCCCGGCTATGTCGACATCCAGGTCAATGGCGGGGGCGGCGTCCTGTTCAATGACCGGCCCGATATCGAGGGGCTTGCAGCGATCGCCGCTGCGCACCTGAAATCGGGCACGACCGCGCTGATGCCCACGCTGATCAGTGACGACCTGAGCGTTGTTGATGCCGGCATGCGCGCCGTCGAGGCGGCCCGCGAGGCCGGCATGGCGCAGATCCTGGGCATCCATGTCGAAGGTCCGTTTCTCAACCCGGCCAAGCGCGGCATTCATGACGCGGACAAGTTCCTCACCCTGGATGATGCGGCAATTGAGCTTCTGAGCTCGCTGAGATCCGGCTGCACCCTGGTCACCCTGGCCCCGGAAGCCTGTACGCCGGACCAGGTGCGCACCCTGGTCGAGCGCGGGGTCATCGTTTCGCTGGGCCACACCAACGGCAAGTACGCCCACGCCCGCGCGGCGCTGGAGGCGGGCGCGACCGGCTTTACCCACCTCTTCAACGCCATGCCGCAAATGCATAGCCGCGAGCCTGGCGTGGTCGGCGCTGCCCTGGAATCCCAGACGGCCTGGACCAGCCTCATCGTTGATGGACGCCATGTCGATCCGGTGATGCTGAAGCTGGCGCGTCGGCTGCGGCCGGCCGGCAAGCTGATCCTGATTACCGATGCCATGCCCAATGCCGGCACCGAGCTGACCGATTTCGTGCTGCAGGGCCGCAAGATCCATGTCAGCGAAGGCGAGTGCCGGGACGAGAAGGGTGTTCTGGCGGGTGCGCATCTGACGATGGACAAGGCGGTCGCCAATGCCATCGCCCTGATGCAGCTCGACATCGCCGAGGCGGTGGCCATGGCCGGTGCCAATCCGGCCCGCTTCCTCGGGCTGGCCAGCGAGGTCGGCGTGATCGCACCGGGCGCCCGGGCAGACCTGTTGCAGCTGGATCGTCAGGGTCGTCTGGTCGCGGTCCATCCCGCGTCTGCCAGTCCGCAAGCTGCGCCTGCCGGGTTGCGCCACGCCCTCTAGTGGACGCTTGGGCTTGCGCCCCTGACATATCCGGGTTTCCCTCTGCGTCCCTTGGGGAGGGGCTGAGATGATGACACGGCGCGGCCTGATGGCCGGGGTCCTGGGGTCCGGACTGGTGCTGGGCGGATGCGGCCGAAACGGTCGGCGACCCGGGCTTCAACTCTACACGCTGCGCGAGGCGATGCAGGCGTCCGTCGAGGCGAGCCTCGAGCGCGTGGCCGGCATCGGCTATCGCGAGGTGGAATTCGCCGGCTATTTCGGCCGCTCACCCGCACAGATCCGGCAGATACTGGCTGCAAACGGATTGTCGGCACCCAGCGCCCATGTCGAGGCCGAGCTGGCGCGCAGCGAGCCGCAGGCCGCGATCGATGCGGTCCTGGAAGCCGGGCATGCGCAAGCCGTGATTGCCTGGATCCCGGAACATTTGCGCCAGAGCGCCGATGATTGGCGCGGCTGGGCCGAGACCCTGAATGATTTTGGTGCGCTGTGCAGGACTGCCGGCCTGGGTCTGGCCTATCACAATCACGATTTCGAGTTTCACCGCACCGAAGATGTGGTGCCCTTTGATCTGATCTGGGCCCAGACCGACCCGGCCCTGGTCAGTTTCGAACTCGATCTCTACTGGGTCCGGCATGCGGGGCGCGATGCCGCCGCCCTGCTGGCACAGGGCCCGGCGCGTTTCACCCTGTGTCACGCCAAGGACCGGGCCGCGGATGGTAGCATGACGGATATCGGGACTGGCGAGATCGACTTTGCCCGTTTCCTCAACCTGCCCGAAGCCCGCCACATCGCCCATGTCTATGCCGAACACGACAATGCGGCAGACCCCTGGGCCTTCGCCGAAACGGCCTATCCGGCCCTGGCCGCTGCCCTGGGTTAGTCCGTGATGGCTGCCTCGAACGGCGTCACCGGCAGGCCGGTGGCGTCATAGAGCGTGCAGATCGGGGCGTCGGCCCAGCAATAACGCGCCCGGCTTGCTGTCTCCGCAGTCTCGCCGTGCAGGATGATTCGCGACCCGTCCAGCCGCGCTTCGGCAAAGCGGCAGGTGGTGTCATCGCACACCTCGAAGGCGCTGGGCCTTGCATCCCCGACAACCATCAAGCCGCCGCTATCCCCTCCAAAACCAATGATGACCGTGCCGTCTTCACGTGTGACCGACACCGGTTCAGCGCCATGCGGCGACAGGCCGGAGCCGTAGAGCTGGCTTTCAACGGATCGCAACAGGCGCTGGGCAACGGCCTGCTTGTTGGGCGGATGGATGTCGAAGCGGTCGCCCAGATCGATGGCCACCGCCAGACCGGCGTACGGATCAGCCAGCGCCACCTGGCGCTGGGCTTCGCGCAGCCTGGCCCAGCCGCTCTCGACGGGACCCGATTGCAGGCTGCCGAAATTGGGCAATTGAACGATGAAAACCGGCAGGTCGGGCTGGCCGAACTGGTCGCGCCAGGTCGCCAGAAGGCCGTGCAGCAAGGTTTCGTACTGGTTCGCCCGTCCGGTATTGGACTCGCCCTGATACCACAGCGCTCCGGTCAGCGAGAGCGGGCCCAGCGGGGCGACCATGCCATTGTGGATAGTGGTGAAACCGCCTACCGACTGCCAGGGCCCCTGCGGCGGGCTGCCCACACTGTTGGGCACGATCCGGTATTGCCAGCCGGTTCCGATCGGGGCGGGTTCTGCCCCGTCAAAGCTGATCTGCATGGCCTCGGCCGGACCGGTCATGCCGCCGGCGCCCCAGGAATTGTGCACATTGACCGTGATCGTATTGGAGCCAGCCTGCAGCACGCCTGCGGGGATGTCGTAGTGACGGTGTGTGCCCCAGCCGAAAGAGTACCCAACAAACGTTCCGTTCACCCAGACCGCGTCGATTTCGTCGATGGCGGCCAGCGACAGACGGGCCGGAGCGGCGGCCTGTTCAGCACGGATCTCGATCTCATTGCGGTACCAGACCAGGCCCAGATGGCCGGGCGCATCCGTGCCCTCCCAGCCCTGCCAGTCGGTCAGGCTCGGTACGTCGGACCAGCCCGTGCCTGGTTCCTGCCAGGGCCTCGTGTCCTGGCGGCTGTGCCACCAGTCCTCCCAGATGCCGCCAAACTGCAGCGCCGCCGCGTCCGGATCGTGGGCATGCAGGTCCAGCAGTGCCAGCTGGTTCTGGAAGTCACCGGCTTCGCGCAGGCGTTCGCGATCCAGCCAGGCCTCGATCTGGGATCCGCCCCAGGATGCATCGATCAGACCGACCGGCACATCGCGGCGGGCTTCCTGCTCGCGGCCGAAGAAATAGCAGACAGCCGAGAAGTCACGCACGTTGACCGGAGAGGCCAGCTGCCATTCCGGCACCGTCTCGTGCCGGGTGCGGGGGCTCGATGTGTGCTCGTGCGTGATGGACAGAAGCCGGATGCGGTCATTGGTACTGCCGCTGATCTCGCTGTCCGGATTGAGGGCGCGATAGACCGGGTATTCCATGTTGGACTGGCCCGAGCACAGCCAGACATCGCCGATGACGACATCCTCGATCTCGTCGATGGACCCGCTGGCGCTCTCTGCGGCGATGGTGAAGGCCTCGCCTGGTGACCGGGCTGCGAACTCGGCCAGCCACTGCCCCTCTTCGTCCGCTTCCACGGCCTGGCGGGCCCCGTCGAGATAGACCGCCACGGTCTCACCCGGGGCGGCTTCGCCCCAGATCCGGATCGGCTGGCCACGCTGGATCACCATGTGATCGGAGAACACGCTGCCCAGAAGCCGGTCCGAACCGACCTCCTGGGCCTGCGCGGGTATTGCGGCCACCAGCCAGGCCGACAGGGCGAGCCCTGCCATGCTGCGATCCATCCGGGTCATGTCATCCTCCCCTGACCGGCATTGTCCGGTCGTCACTTGTCATTCCGTGGCCTGGATCTCACGCCAGGCTGAAGCTGGCGCGATGGCGCCGGGATGGCCGACCACCACACGCGCCAGTGCAGCCGCGCGGGTTGCGGCCCTGATGGCGTCGGCACCGTCGATCAGGGCGCCCAAAAAGCCGGCATTGAAACTGTCACCCGCCCCCGTAGTGTCGATCACCCGCTTGGCCGGCTTCACCGAGACCGGCTGCGGCGCGCTGCCCTGGCGCGACACCCAGGCCCCCTTGGCCCCCTGTTTGGCGACGACCAGCGGAACGCCGGCCTTGTGCCAGCGCTCGATGTGATCGCGCGGCGAGGCGCTGCCGAACAGCTGGTCCTCATCGTCCAGCGACGGCAGGACGAGGTCGAGATGCGGGGCCAGGCCCATGAAGAGCTGGCGGGCTTTGGCCGGGTCGGGCCAGCCGCGCAGGCGGAAATTGGGGTCGAACGCCACCTGGCCGCCGCGCGAGCGGACCACGCGCGCCAGGTCGATCAGGGTCAGCCGGTCGGCTTCGTCCAGGATCGATAGAGTGATGCCGGAGAAATACAGCCAGTCGGCCGCGCTGGCCTGGGCCAGAAGCGTGTCGGACCCGTCCAGCTGGAACATGTGCCGGGCCGCCGAGGTGTCGCGCCAGTAGTGAAAGCTGCGCTCGCCCTGGGCATCTGTCTCGATCGCATAGAGGCCGGGCATGCGGGTGGGATGGGTCAGAACGAGGTCCGTGCCGACGCCTTCTGAGCGCCAATTGTCCAGCATGGCGCGCGAGAAGGTGTCGCGACCGATCGCCGTGGCAAACGCAACGTCGTGACCAAGCCGGGCCAGATAGATCGCCGTGTTCAGCGTGTCGCCGCCCTGGCCCAGGGTCAGCGGCCGGCCCAGTGAGACCGGTCCCTGCGTGCCGGAGAGTTCCAGCATGGCTTCCCCGATGATGACCGTGCGCGGTGTCGCCATGATGATCGTGTCCCTACCAGTTCCAGAGCGTGCCATCGATCAGTCGGGCGACCGGCAGCTGTTTGGGATTGTAGGGGTATTTCGCCGCCAGCGCCTCGTCGATATCGACCCCGATGCCCGGCGTCTCGCCCGGATGCAGATAGCCGTCGGCGAAGGTGTAGGCATGCGGGAAGACGGCGTCGGTCGCTTCGGTATGGCGCATGTATTCCTGGATGCCGAAATTGGGCACCCAGAGATCAAAATGCAGGGCTGCTCCCATGCAGGCCGGTGACAGGTCGGTGGCGCCATGGCTGCCGGTGCGGACCTGGTAGAGTGCTGCCAGGCTGGCGATCTGCTTGAGGTGGGTGATCCCGCCCGCATGCACCACGGTGGTGCGGATGAAGTCGATCAGCTGTTCCTGGATCAGCGAACGGCAGTCATGCACCGAGTTGAAGATCTCGCCAACGGCCAGCGGCGTGGTCGTGTGCTGTCGCACCAGGCGGAAGGCTTCCTGATTTTCCGCCGGCGTGCAGTCTTCCATCCAGAACAGGCGGAAGGGCTCGAGATCCTTGCCCAGACGGGCCGCCTCGATCGGGGTCAGCCGGTGGTGGACATCGTGCAAGAGCTCGATCTCCTCGCCGTGCTCGGCGCGAATGCGCTCGAACAGTTTCGGCGCGTGGCGCAGATAGTGCGGGGTCGACCAGACGGTCTCTTCCGGCAGCCTGCTGTCGGCCGGCTCGTAATACATCCCGCCCTTGCCGACGCCATAGGCGCCCTTGACGCCCGGCACACCGGACTGCGCCCGGATCGCCCGATAGCCCATCTCCTTGTAAGCGCCGACGGCATCCACCGTGTCGCCGATCTCACTGCCATTGGCATGGCCGTAGACCAGCACACCATCGCGCGAGGCCCCGCCCAGCAATTGATAGAGCGGCAGGCCGGCGATCTTGGCCTTGATGTCCCAAAGGGCCGTGTCGACAGCGGCAATGGCCGACATCGTCACCGGCCCGCGGCGCCAGTAGGCGCCCTTGTAGAGATATTGCCAGATATCCTCGATCCGGTGCGGGTCGCGGCCGATCAGGACCGGAATGACATGCTCTTCCAGATAGGCCACGACGGCCTTTTCGCGCCCGTTCAGCGTGGCGTCGCCGATCCCGTGAACGCCCTCATCGGTCTCGATCTTGAGGGTGACGAAATTGCGTCCGGGGCAGGTCGCGATGACCTTGGCGCGGGTGATTTTCATGCCAGTCTCACTGTGCTTATTTTGTCGGACAATTGATTGACGTGCTCGGTGGCCTCTGTCAACGTCGGGCCAAATCGAAAACCGGCGTCTAAGCCGTCAGCGCGGGAGGGGATGATGCGCCAGAACGATCCGATGCATCGTCGCAGCCAGGCATGAGCGAGCCGCTCGTCCTGCATCCGGACCGCCTGTTTCCGTCCGATCCGGTCCAGCGTGATCTGGCGTGCGGCCTCTATCAGTCGGTGCGCGACCTGCCCATCATCAGCCCGCACGGCCATACCGATCCGGCCTGGTTTGCTGAAGACATGCCGTTTCCGAACCCGGCCGAGCTGCTGATCACGCCGGACCATTATGTTTTCCGCATGCTCTACAGCCAGGGGGTCGCGCTGGAGGATCTCGGCATCGCGCCACGGACCGGGACCGGCCGCCCGGTCGAGCAGGACCCGCGTGCCATCTGGCGCCGTTTCGCCGCGCATTATCATGCGTTCGACGGCACCCCGTCGCAGGCCTGGCATGACTGGGTCTATGCCGCGGTCTTCGGTCTGACCGAACGCCTCAGCGCGGCGACGGCAGACACTTATTACGACACCATCCAGGCCCGCCTCGAGGCGCCCGATTTCCGCCCGCGCGCCCTGATGGACCGGTTCAATATCGAGCTGATCGCGACCACGGAAGATGCGCTCGACCCGCTCGCGCATCACGCGAAGATCCGCGCTGATGGCTGGGGCCGCCGTGTCATCACAACCTTCCGCCCGGACAATGTCCTGGACCCCGACCATCCCGGCTTTGCGGACAATCTGGTCCGGCTCGGCGAGATCACCGGACAGGACACCCACAGCTATGCCGGCTATCTGGCCGCGCTGGAGGACCGCCGCGCCTGGTTCCGCGCCCATGGGGCCACCGCCACCGACCACGGCCACGCCACGGCCCACACGGCCGATCTGTCCCGCACTGAAGCCGACGCCCTGTTCGACCGGGTGAAGTCGGGCCAGGCGACGCCTCAGGATGCCGAGACCTTCCGCGGTCAAATGCTGCTGGAAATGGCGCGCATGAGCCTGGACGATGGCATGGTGATGCAGATCCACGCCGGCTGTTACCGCAGCCACAATGCGCAGCTCGCCGAACGCTTCGGTCCCAATATGGGCGACGACCTGCCCCTGGCGGCCGACTACACCAACGGGTTCAAGGCCTTGCTGAACCGGTATGGCAATGAAGCGGAGCTGACGATCATCGCCTTCACGCTCGACGAGACCACCTACAGCCGCGAACTTGCGCCCATGGCCGGGCATTACCCGGCGCTCAAGCTGGGCCCGCCCTGGTGGTTCCATGACAGCCCGGAGGGCATGCGCCGCTATCGCGAGCAGATGACCGAGACCGCCGGCTTCTACAACACGGTCGGTTTCAATGATGATACTCGCGCCTTCCTCTCCATCCCGGCCCGTCACGATGTCGCTCGCCGCATGGATTGCGCTTTCCTGGCCCGGCTGATCAGCGAGCACCGGCTGACAGCTTCGCAGGCCGAGCGCATCGCCCGGGACCTGACCTATGGCCTCGTGAAAAAGGCCTACAAGCTGTGACCGGCCTTCCGCTCTCCCGCCGCGCTTTGTTGGCTGCAGCGCCCGCTGCTGCGACGCTCCTGGCGGGCTGTTCGCGCGAGGGCGTTGCCCTGCGCGCCACCGACGCCCAGCCGCCGGGCTATCCCACGGTCGCGGCCGTCGAGGAAATGGCCCGCCTGCTGGAAGCGCGGACGGAGGGACGCCTGCGCATCAAGATGTATGCCGGGGCGCAGCTGGGGGCCGAGCGCGACACGCTGGAGATCACCGTCTTCGGCGGCATCGACTTCAACCGCGTCAACCTGGCCCCCCTCAACTCGATCGCGCCGGAAACCCTGGTGCCGGCCCTACCCTTCCTGTTCCGCGATACGGACCATATGCGCCGCGCCATGGATGGGGCGCCCGGCCAGACCATTCTGGACGCGCTGGAGCCGCACGGTCTGATCGGCCTGTGCTTCTATGACAGCGGCGCTCGCAGCTTCTACACCCGTGACCGCGCCATCCGCACGCCGGACGACCTTGGGGGCCTGAAGATCCGCGTGCAGAATTCCGATCTCTACGTGTCGATGGTCGAGGCGCTGGGCGGCAATGCCACCCCGATGCCCTATGGCGAGATCTATCAGGGCCTGACCCAGGGCGTGATCGACGGGGCGGAGAACAATTGGCCCTCCTATGAAAGCTCGCGTCATTTCGAGGTCGCGCCGCACTACTCGCTAACCCGCCATGTCATGGCGCCGGAAGTGCTGCTGGTCTCGGCGCGCAGCTGGCGGCAGTTCTCAGCCGCGGACCAGGACCTGATCCGACAGTGCGCCCGCGAAAGCGTGCCCTTCATGCGCGATCTCTGGGATGCGCGGGTCGCCCACGCCCAGACGGCTCTGGCGGCGGCCGGCGTCAGCGTCACCGAGCCTGATCCCGCACCCTTCGTTGAGGCCGTCGCGCCGGTCTGGGAGCGCTTTTTGACCACGTCCGCGCTCGAGGACCTCGTCACAGCCATCCGGGCCATGGGAGCGGGTGATGCCTGATCTCTTCGCTAACCTTTCGCGCTGGGCCAGCCGCCTGGCGCTGGCGATGTCGGCTTTCGGCCTTGCTGCCATGACCGTGATCATCGGCTGGCAGGTCTTTGCCCGCTATGGGCTCAATGCCGCGCCCGCCTGGAGTGAACAGGCGGCGCTGTTGCTGATGCTCTGGTTCATCCTGTTCG
This sequence comes from uncultured Maricaulis sp., assembly GCA_965242785.1. Classification (GTDB taxonomy): domain Bacteria; phylum Pseudomonadota; class Alphaproteobacteria; order Caulobacterales; family Maricaulaceae; genus Maricaulis. The sequence continues at coordinate 426,418 of CBDETA010000004.1, read as the reverse complement.
CGGCTGCTGCCGGCGTGCGCGAGGGTTTCCACATCCGCCTCACCCTGGTTGAGGACCTGGCCGCAGCCCCGGCTCGCCGGATCATCCGGCTAGTCGCCCATGCCGTGGTTCTCGCCTTCGGACTGGCCATGGCGGTCAGCGGGGCGGAGCTGGTGCTGTCGACCTGGACCCATGTCATCCCGACGCTGGGGCTTCCGCGCGGTGTCGCCTATATCCCGCTCTCCGCAGCGGGTGCGCTGATCGCCGCCTTCGCCCTGGAACAGGCGGTTGCCGAGCTGCGCGGCAAGGAGGTCAAGCCGATATGGAGCTGATCGTCCTTCTACTCATCCTGTTCGGTCTTCTGGCCCTGGGGGTGCCGGTCGCCTTCGCTTTGGGGGCCGCCAGCCTGTCGCTTTTCCTCTGGCTGGACATTCCGCTGGTGGTGGCCTTCCAGCGCATGGCGGCGGGCATGAATGTCTTCTCCCTGATGGCCATTCCCTTCTTCGTCTTCGCCGGTGATCTGATGGCCCGCAGCGGCATCGCGCTCAGGCTGGTCAATGTCGCCGAAGCGGCCTTCGGGCGGTCGCAGGGCGGGCTGGGACAGGTCGATGTCGGGGCTTCGATGATGTTCGGCGCGGTCTCCGGTTCCGCGGCCGCCTCGGTCTCGGCCCTGGGCTCCACCCTGATGCCGATGATGCGCGAGAAGGGCTATGACGCCGACTACGCCGTCAATGTCACGGTGACGGCGGCGATCCTGGGCATCCTGATCCCGCCCTCGCACAACATGATCATCTATGCGGCCGCTTCGCCGGTCAGCCTGTCTGTCGGTGACCTCTTCCTGGCCGGGCTGATGCCGGGGCTTCTGGCCGGGTTCGTGCTGATGATCGCGGCCTGGCTGGTGGCCAAACAGCGCGGCTATCCGCGTGGCAGCTTTCCCGGCTGGGGCAAGTTCCTGCGAGCCCTGGCCGGTACCATTCCCGGTCTGACCACCGCCTTCATCATCGTGTTCGGCATTCTGCTGGGCATTTTCACCCCGACCGAAAGTTCGGCCATCGCCGTCATCTACACGCTGCTGATCGGCGTTCTGGTCTATCGCACCCTGGGCTGGAGCCGTCTCATCGAGGCCGCCAGCGGCGCGGTGAAGACGACGGCCATGATCATGATGATCATCGGCGCGGCGGGCATGTTCGGCTGGCTGTTCGCGGTACTGGAAGGCCCGCAGATCCTGGCCCAGACCCTGACCTCGGTGTCCGACAGCCCGGTCATCATCCTGTTGATGATCCTGGTCATCCTGTTGGTCCTGGGCGCCTTCATGGACATGGCCCCGCTGATCATCATCACCACGCCGATCTTCCTGCCGGTGGTGATGGCGGTGGGGATCGACCCGATCCATTTCGGCGTGGTCATGCTGCTCAATCTGGGAATTGGTCTGGTGACCCCGCCGGTCGGTTCGGTCCTTTTCCTGGGCTGCGCCATTGGCGGGGTTAAGCCGGAACAGGCGATCCGCACAATCTGGCCCTTCTATCTGGCGCTGCTGGCGGTGATGGTGCTGATCGCCTTCGTGCCGCAGATTTCCCTCTGGCTTCCCGGAGTGATGTCTTGACCCAGCGTCTCAATGAAAACGTGCTGACGGGCCTGCCGGCGCGCATCGCCCGGCCGGAATATGACCGCAACCAGCCCGCCGGCATTGTCCATCTTGGTCTGGGGGCGTTTCACCGAGCCCATCAGGCGGCGTATTTCGACCAGCTGATGCGGATGGGCGAGACCGGCTGGATGATCCGGGGCGTCTCGTTGCGTTCGCCCACGGTCGCAGACCAGCTCATCCCGCAGGACGGGCTCTACACGATCGTCGAGCGTGAGGGTTCAGACACGTCCCTGCGCGTGATCGGTTCGGTCCGCGATGTGCTGGTCGGACCGCAGGACGAGACCGCCGTGATTGCCGCGCTGGCCCATGCCGATGTGGCGCTGGTGACCCTGACCGTGACCGAGAAGGGCTATCATCTCGATCCCGATACCGGCCGACTGCGCCTGGAAGATGAAGCGATTGCCCGTGACCTGGTCAACGCCGCCCGCCCGCGCACGGTTCCCGGTGTGCTGACAGCCGGCCTGAAAGCCCGGCGCGATGCAAGTCTGGAGCCCTTTACCGTCCTGTCCTGTGACAACCTTCCGGACAACGGCCCGCGCACGCGAGAGGCGGTGCTCGGCTTTGCGCGCCAGCTGGATGCCGGACTGGCCGACTGGATCGCCGCGGAGGTCCGTTTTCCGGCCTCCATGGTGGACCGCATCGTGCCGGCAACCACGCCGGAGGACATTGCCGCCCTGGCCTCCGAGGCCGGCTATCACGACGCAGCGATGGTCAAGACCGAGCCCTTCACCCAATGGGTCGTCGAGGATGATTTCGGGGCCCGTCGCCCGCCGCTGGAGCGCGTCGGCGTGCAGATGACCGATGATGTCGCGGCTTGGGAGCGCGCCAAGCTGCGACTGCTCAATGGCTCGCACTCGGCCCTGGCCTATCTGGGTGCGCTGGCCGGGCATACCTATGTTCACCAGGCCATTGCCGCGCCCGGTTTCGAACGCTTTGTCGAGCGCCTGTGGGATGAGGCCGAAGCGGTGCTGGATCCGCCGTCGGGGTTTGATGCCCGTGCCTATCGCGATGCCTTGAAGGCACGCTACGCCAATGCGGCGCTGAACCATTCCCTGGTCCAGATCGCCATGGACGGATCGCAGAAATTGCCGCAACGCCTGCTGGCCGGACTGCGTCAGGCCCGGGCGAAGGGCCTGGCCTGCGACGCCATCAGCCTGGCCGTGGCGGCCTGGATGCGCTGGCAGTTCGGCGTGGACGAGCGCGGCACGGCATACACGGTCGATGATCCGCTGGCCGCGACCATGCGCGCCGCGATCGGAGCCGGCGGCGGTGATCCGGGCGCCATCGTGCGCGCCCTTCTGGCCATCGAGCCCGTCTTCGGTCGCGATCTGCCGCAGGATGAGCAACTGGTCGAACAACTGACCCGGCAATTGGCCGGGCTGATGCGTGAAGGCGCGGCGTCGGCTGTGCAGTGAGATCGGGCCATTGACCCCGCGGGGGAATGGCCAATCATGGAGCCAGCGCCGGAAATGGCGGGGGAGGCAGGGATAAGAGCGTGAACCTGAAGGGAAAACGCAAAGGCGCCGTCACCATGGACCAGGTCGCCCGGCATGCCGGCGTGTCGGTCATGACCGTGTCGCGGGTGATGAACAATGTCCCCGGCGTGAAGGTCTCCACGCGTGACATCGTCATGCGGGCGGTCAAGGAGCTGGGCTATTCGCCCAATGCCGCGGCCCGCTCGCTGGCGCGGCACGGGTCGGGCCGGGTCGGGCTGTTATACTCCAACCCGTCTGCCGGCTATCTGTCGGAAATCCTGGTCGGTGCGCTGGACGAGGCCCAGCGCTCCGGGGCGCTGCTGGTGATCGAGAAGTGCGACCTGTCGCTGGAGAGCGAGAAGGCGGCCATCGCCCGCATGGTTTCCGGCGGCGTGGCAGGCGTGATCCTGCCGGCCCCGCACGCCGACAGCCAGCCCGCGATCGCCGATCTGCGCGACCAGGGCGTGATTGCCGTCGCCGTTGGTACAGGGCGTTCGCGCCAGGATGCCAATGTCGTTCGCATGGATGATTTCGGGGCCGCTGCCGACATGACCCGGCACCTGTTGGAACTGGGCCATCGCCGCATCGGCTTCATCAAGGGCGCGGAGAACCAGTCGGTGTCGATGGAGCGCCAGCTGGGCTTTGAACACGAGATCCGCAAGGCCGAACCGGCTGCCCGGGTGAGTGTGGAACAGGGCAATTTCACCTATCGATCCGGCTTCGAGGCGGCCGAGAAACTGCTGGCCGAACCGCAGCCGCCCACCGCCATTTTCGCCTCGAATGACGACATGGCCGCCGGGGTCATGGCAGCCGCCCACCGGCGTGGCTTGGACGTGCCGGGCGATCTTACCGTGGTCGGCTTTGACGACACCCACATCGCTACCGCCGTCTGGCCCGAACTGACCACGATCCGCCAGCCTGTGGCGGCGATGGCGGAAGCGGCCCTGCGCATCGTGCTGGATGAGAGCCGGTCCGGTCGCGACCGGGCCCGGGCCGGCAAGCCGGTCGACCGCATGCTGCCGCACGAGCTGATCGTGCGCGCGTCCTCGGGTCCGGCTCCCGCGGTGGACTGAGTAATATGTCAGACATTTAAATGGGGCGCTTGACAGCTGGGCGCGCCCCGATGATGTTAGCGCTATTAAAAATGCCGCGAAGACGGCGCTGTCCGCGGTGGCTGCGGAAATGCGGCCAGACGGCGGAAACATGACGAGTTTTGGGGGAGGAATGACCCAGCTTACCGACAGCCTGGCGGCTGATTGGCAGGACGCGACCCTGATCGGACGGATCGCCCTGCCCGAGGGGCCGACCCCGGTTCTGGTCCGCGCCGGACGCCTCTACGACATTTCTGCCTTTGCCCCCACTGTCTCCGATGCCCTGGCCCGTTCGGCTGACCTGGCCGGCGTGAGCGGCCGCGACCTGGGCGCGTTGGACTCGCATGAATTCGTGACGGTCTGGGAGGATGCGCCTGCCGATGCTCTGAAACTGCTCGCCCCGGTCGATCTGCAGTGCATCAAGGCGTCAGGCGTTACCTTCGCGGTGTCCGCCATCGAACGGGTGATCGAGGAGCGGGCGCAGGGCCATGCCGACCGCGCCAAGGACATTCGCGACATGCTCAAGGACAAGGTCGGCGCCGACCTGTCCTCGGTGAAGCCCGGCTCGGACGAGGCGGCAAACCTCAAATCCGCCCTGTCTGCCGAAGGCCTGTGGTCGCAATACCTGGAAGTGGCGATCGGTCCGGACGCCGAGATCTTCACCAAATCCCCGCCGCTCTCGGCTGTGGGCTGGGGCGATTATGTCGGTGTGCGCGCCGACTCGCGCTGGAACAATCCGGAACCGGAAGTGGCCCTGGTGTGTGATGCCAAGGGCCGGGCGCTGGGCGCCTGCCTGGGCAATGACGTCAATTTGCGCGATTTCGAGGGCCGCTCTGCCCTGCTTCTGGGCAAGGCCAAGGACAATAACGCGTCCTGCTCGCTGGGGCCGTTCGTGCGCTTGTTCGATGACGCTTTCACCATCGATGATGTGCGCCAGGCGACCATCGCGCTGGAAGTCGAGGGGCCGGACAATTTCCGCATGGAAGGCGCCAGCTCCATGGGCCTGATCAGCCGCGATCCGCTGGAGCTGGTGCGTCAGACCATCGGGCCGAACCACCAGTATCCGGACGGTTTCGTCCTGATGCTGGGCACCATGTTCGCGCCGGTCGATGACCGCGGCGCGCCGGGTCTGGGCTTCACCCACAAGCCGGGTGATCGCGTGAAGGTGTCCAGCGAGCGCCTCGGCGTGCTGGAGAATATCGTCATCACCTGCGAACAGGCACCGCCCTGGACATTCGGTATCAGCGATCTGATGCGCAATCTGGCGGGTCGCGGCTTGCTGGGAGGCGCGGCATGAGCGGCGCCATCTACCCCTCCATCAAGGGCAAGCTGGTGGTCGTCACCGGCGGCGGCTCCGGTATTGGCGCGGCCCTGACCGAGGGCTTCGCCCGGCAGGGGGCCCGGGTGGTGTTCCTGGACATCTGCGACGAACCGGCCCGCGCCCTGGAGGCGAAGCTGGCCGGTCTCGGTCCCGCGCCCGTCTATCGCCATTGCGACCTCACGGACCTGACCGAACTGGATGCCACGATGGCGGCGATCCAGTCGGATTTCGGAGCCGTGGACATCCTGCTGAACAATGCGGCCAATGATGACCGCCACAGCATCCAGGACGTGACCCCGGAATACTGGGACGACCGCCTCGCCGTGAATCTGCGCCATAAGTTCTTCGCGACGCGGGCCGTCACGGCCGGCATGAAGGCCAAGGGTGCCGGTGCGGTGATCAATCTGGGTTCGATTTCCTGGCACCTCGCTCTGCCGGACCTGTCCGTCTACCAGACCTGCAAGTCGGCGATCGAAGGCATGACCCGCGCCCTGGCGCGCGAACTGGGACCGGACGGGATCCGGGTCACCTGCATCGTGCCCGGCAATGTCAAAACGCCGCGCCAGGACAAATGGTACACGCCGGAGGCGGAAGCCGAGATCGTGGCGGCGCAATGCCTGAAACTGCGGGTCGAACCGCGCGATATTCTGGCCATGGCCCTGTTCCTGGCCTCAGATGACGCGCGCGCCTGTACCGGGCACGAGTATTTTGTCGATGCGGGCTGGAGGTAGGCCCGGATCATCAACTTGAGGGGCCGGGAGAGAGCCCCATGGGGAGGTAAGTGAAATGACAGATACAGCCAATCCGGCTGAAGCGGCGGCACCGCCGGCCGACAGCCATAATCTGGGATATATCCTGTCGATCGCGCTGGTGGCGACGATCGGCGGCTTCCTGTTCGGCTATGACTCGGGCGTCATCAACGGCACCGTCGACGGGCTGCAACAGGCCTTCAATTCGGAATCCATCGGCACCGGTTTCAACGTGGCCTCCATGCTGCTGGGCTGTGCGCTCGGCGCGCTGCTGGCCGGCCGCATGGCCGACATGTTCGGCCGCCGCACGCTGCTGCTGGTCTCCGCGGTCTTCTTCATCATCTCGGCCTGGGGTTCCGGCGTTGCCAACGGCTCGCTGGAATTCGTCATCTACCGTATCCTCGGCGGCTTTGCCGTCGGCGCTGCCTCGGTGATGGCTCCGGCCTATATCTCGGAAATCGCTCCGGCCGGCATTCGCGGCCGTCTGGCGACGATCCAGCAGGTGGCGATCATTGCCGGCCTGTTCTTCTCCTTCCTGTCCAACTACTTCCTGGCCAATGCCGCCGGCTCGTCGACGGCCGAGTTCTGGATGGGTTTCCAGGCCTGGCGCTGGATGTTCTGGATGGAGCTGATCCCGGCCGCGATCTTCCTGGTCGCCCTGTTCTTCATTCCGGAAAGCCCGCGCTTTTTGGTGTTCAAGAAGAAGGATGACCAGGCCAAGACGGTGCTGGGCAGCCTGTTCAACGCCAAGGTGGCCGAACGCAAGGTTGGCGAGATCAGGGCCTCCCTGGCCGCGGATCACCAGCCGCGCCTGAAGGACCTGATCGACCCGGTCACCAAGAAGATCCGTCCGATCGTCTGGGTCGGTATCGGCCTGGCGACCTTCCAGCAGCTGGTCGGCATCAATGTGATCTTCTACTACGGCGCGGTGCTGTGGCAGGCAGCGGGCTTCTCGGAAAGCGATGCCCTGCTGACCAACGTCCTGTCCGGTGGCCTGTCCATCCTCGCGGTGATCGTGGCCCTCTTCGTCATCGACAAGATCGGCCGCAAGCCGATGCTGATCATCGGTTCGATCGGCATGGCGGTGACCCTGGGTCTGGCGGGCTATGCCTTCTCCACCGGTGAGCTGGTGGACGGCACGCTGCAGATGACGGCCCAGATGGGTCAGCTCGCCCTGGTGGCAGCCCTGGCCTATGTGATGTTTTTCAACTTCTCCTGGGGCCCGGTGATGTGGGTCATGCTGGGTGAGATGTTCCCGAACCAGATCCGCGGTTCCGGCCTGGCGGTGTCCGGCCTGTTCCAGTGGGGCTCGAACTTCGGCATCACCATGACCTTCCCGATCCTGTTGGGTTCGATCGGTCTCGCTGGCGCCTACGGCATCTACACGCTGTTCGCGGCCATCTCGATCTTCTTCGTGATCCGGGCCGTCCGCGAGACGCGTGGCCAGGAACTCGAGGACATGAAGGGCTAATTTTCACGAGACCTACCCTCCGGCCCGGGCGGACCTGTTCCGCCCGGGCTGTCTTTCCTCTGAGAGACCCGCATGCGTGATGTGGAACTGATCTGGGACCTGAAGACGACGCTGGGCGAGGGTCCGGTGTGGTCGGCGCGCGAGCGCTGTGTGTGGTTCGTCGATATCAAGCAGCGCAAGCTGCATCGCTATGGTGTCGACGATGACAGCAAGTCCAGCTTCGACACGCCGGACCAGACCGGCTTTGCCCTTCCGGCCGAAGACGGCTCGCTGATCTGCGGTGTGCGCGGCGGCCTGCACCGTTTCGATCCGGCCACCGGCCGTTTCGAGATGATCCTCGCGGTCGAGGAAGACCGGCCCCAGAACCGGCTCAATGACGGTTTTGTCGCGCCGGACGGTGCGCTGTGGTTCGGCTCGATGGATGACAGCGAGGCGGGCAAGACCGGGGCGCTCTATCGCTGGGCGCACGGCAAGCTGGAGCGCAAGGATGACGGCTATGGCGTCACCAATGGTCCGGCCCTGAGCCCGGACGGCAAGACGCTATATCACAACGACACGCTGGACAAGAAAACCTACGCCTTCGACTGCGCTGAGGGCGGTGTCCTGTCCAACAAGCGCCTGTTTGCCACCATGGACGAGGGCTTCTGTGACGGTCCGAGCGTCGACAGTGCCGGCACGGTCCATATCGGCCTGTTCAATGGCTGGGGCATTGCCCGCTTCGCGCCCGATGGCACGTCCCTGGGCAAGATCGAAATGCCGGTTCCGGCCATCACCAAGGCCGTATTCGGTGATGACGATCTGAAAACCCTCTACATCACCACGGCCCGGCTGCACCAAAGCGATAAGCAATTGGCACAGACCCCGGCCGCGGGCGGCCTGTTCCGCCTGCGTGTCGACACGCCCGGCCAGGCACAGAACCTGATCAAACTGTGAGCCTGACGCTCGTCCGCGGCTCGCTCTCTCTGGGTATCCGGCCAGAGGTCGGCGGATCGATCAGCCATTTCCGGCAGGGCAGGGCTGACATTCTGCGCCCGGCACCGCAGGTCAGCCGGCAACCGCTGGACATGGCCTGTTTTCCGCTCGTGCCCTTCGCCAACCGGATTGCCGGCGGGCGCTTCCGGTTCGAGGGCCATGACGTCGCGCTGCCGGTGCTGGACGCCTTTGCGCCGCATGCCCTGCATGGCATGGGCTGGCTCAGGCCCTGGCAGGTCACATCACAGTCGGCAGACCGGGCCGAGCTGACGTGTTCGGCGCGCGTCGGCGAAGACGGCTGGCCCTGGGCCTGGCGCGCGGTTCAGAGCTTCCGGCTGCAACCGGACCGGCTGGTCCTGACACTGGCTGTGACCAATGAGGCCGAAACCGCGATGCCCGCCGGTCTTGGCCTGCACCCCTATTTCGCGATTGATGATGCATCCCGTCTCATCCTGCCGGCCGGCTCGGTCTGGCAACCGGGTGGCGATGCGGTTCCGGACCGCAAGGAGACAGCTGACGGGTTCGCGGACTGGCGTGATGGGCCGCGAATCCGGGACAATCCGCCGGTCGACCACTGTTATGAAGCGGATGATGGGCCGGTGTGCATCGACACCCGGGCCGGACGCGTCACGCTGTTTTCAGACACGCGCTTCTGGCACGTCTTCACACCGCGGGGCGAGGGTTTTGCCTGTGTCGAGCCCGTCACCCACCGCCCCGACGCCATTCACGGCATGATCGGGGACATGCCGGTCCTGGCAGCGGGCGAAACCGCGCGGATCCGTCTCGAAATCCAAACCGGTCAGTTGTAGCGATAGAGCCGCAGGCGTTGCAGGCCCACCGAGCCGGGCGGAAGGCGCAAATGCCGTCCCTGATGGCTTTCATCGCCATTGAGCAGACGACCCGGCTGCCACGCACCCTCGGCATAACGGCCTTTCCAAATGCTCTCAATGCCGGCGATGTCGCCCGCCCCGTCCGACGTTTCAAAGGTCAGGGTGACGCCGTGGCCCAGGACCAGAAACGCGTCCTCGCCCAGCTGCATCAACAGTCCGCCATGGGTTTCCATCGCCTGGGCCTCGTCCGGCGTCCAGGGGTCATCAAACGTCACGGTGAAGCGATAGCCGCCCATCTCGAAGCTCTGGCGCGAGACGTCCAGTTCGCCGGAATAGGAGACCGGCGGCCGGAAACCGGTCAGCCGGTCCGTGCCCTGGCGTTCCAGCACCAGGGGGGCAAGTTCGGCCAGGTGGGCATAGGCCTCGCCCAGAAGGTCATGCTCGGGATCGGGCGCATTCTCGATCGAGAAGGGACTGAAACCCATCGCGTCCAGCGCGCCGAATGCGAACAGCGCATCTGCGGTGGCTTCCCCGCGCCCGGCGCGATTGGCCTCGGGAATGAACAACGGATTGTCCGGCGTACGGAATTCGGAGATGCGTTCGACGAAGTTCGGAAAATAGATGTCCGGTGCCAGGAAATCGAGTGACGGCGCGCCAGCCTGCCAGATATCGAACAGGTGCGGCAGCGGGCCGGCGCTGGGATATCCGCCGGGCTCGACCCCGGGCCGGTTCAGGGCCGCATTGACGAACATGGGCAGCGGATACTCCGCCTTGCCAGACGCGGCCAGCGCCTCGACATAGCGGGCAAAATGCCAAGCCTGGAACATCTCGTCGGTCTGCGGCGAGGCTCCGAACAGGGATTCCCAGTCCTCGCCCGGATTGTCCTGCGCTGTCCGGATCTGTACGGGAACCGGCTCGGCAAAGGCGGCATTGGCGGCCTCGGAGTGATCTCGGGCGTCCGGCAGCATGCCGATCTCATTCTCCACCTGCACCATCAGCACCGTGCGATGACGGCTGTCGGCTTCGCGCAGATGCGCCATCAGCGCGGTGAAGGCGCGGCGGTCGGCCTCGCGGTTCTCGTCATAGAAGGGCGAGAGAATTTCCTGGGCCCGGCCCTGCGCATCGCGGGCCCGCGGAAAGCGCGCCTGGTCGCGTTTCACCCAGGCCGGCACATAGCTGGACATCGAGTTCTTCCAGGCGCCGAACCACAGGATCACCAGCCGCATGTCATGGGCGCGGGCCTGTTCCAGCATGCCGTCGACCAGGGTGAAGTCGAACTGGCCTTCAACCGGTTCGATCAGCTCCCAGGACACCGGCGCCAGGACGGTGTTGAGATTGAGCGTTTCCAGCGTTTCCCACTGGGCCTCCAGATAGGTCAGGCTCGAAGCCGTGGAATTGCCCAGCTCGCCGCCCAGGATCAGGAAAGGTTCCCCGTCGACAATCAGATGCGTCGCTGCGCCATGCGCCCGCAAGTGCGGGATTTCCGGCTCGGTCTGCGCCCCGGCGGGACCCAGTCCGAGACCCAAGAAACCCAGGCCGATGAAACCCAGGCAAAGCAGGGCAGTCCGCAGCATGGCGGTTCTCCGTCAGTGATTGCCGCGCGGATTGCCCAGCGTGTCGATGATGCGGTGGTACTTCACCGCCGGCTTGAGGGTCGCGCCCTGGTCCAGCTGGTCGATCATCGAGCGCTGGATTTCCTGCCATGGTGTCTGGGACGGCGGGTATTGATAGCCACCGGCCGCTTCCAGGGCTGCACGGCGTTCAGCGATCTCGGCGTCGTCGACCAGCCAGGTCACGATGCCCTGGCCCAGATCGATCCGCAGCCGGTCGCCATTGTGCAAAAGCGCGATATTGCCACCCGCCGCGGCCTCGGGTGAGGCATGCAGGATGGAAGGCGAACCCGACGTGCCGGACTGGCGCCCGTCCCCGAGGCAGGGCAGGGCCTGGATGCCCTTGTCCAGCAGGTATTTGGGCGGCCGCATATTGACGACTTCGGCGGAACCGGGATGCCCGATCACGCCGGCGCCGCGCATCACCAGGATCGCGTCATGCGTGATGCCTTCGGCCGGGTCATCAATGCGGGCATGATAGTCTTCCGGACCATCAAACACCCAGACCGGCCCCTCGAAGCAATTGGGGTGATCCGGGTCCGACAGGTAGCGGTCGCGGAAGGACTGGGCGATCACCGAGGTCTTCATGATCGCGGTGTCGAACAGGTTTCCGGTCAGCACCAGAAAGCCTGCCTCCTTCACCAGCGGTCTGTCGATGGTGCGGATCACGTCCGGCAGCACGATTTCGGCGCCGCGGCAGTTCTCGCCGATCGTCTTGCCATTGACCGTCAGGGCATCCTCGTGGATCAGCCCCTTGCGCATCAGCTGATTGACCACGGCCGGCACGCCGCCGGCCTGGTGGAAGTCCTCGCTGAGATAGCTGCCCGCCGGCTGCAGGTTCACCAGTAGCGGCAGTTTCAGCCCATGCGTCTGCCAGTCCTGGATCGGCAGTTCGATGCCGGCATGGCGGGCCATCGCCGTGATGTGGACGGTGGAATTGGTCGAGCCGCCAATGGCCGAATTGACCGCAATCACATTCTCGAAGCTCTTGCGGGTCAGGATGTCGGACGGTTTGAGATCATCCAGCGCCATTTCCACGATCCGCTTGCCGGTGTGATAGGCGATCTGCGGACGTTCGCGATAGGGTGCGGGAATGGAGGCCGAGCCCGGAAGGCTCATGCCCAGGGCCTCGGTCAGACAATTCATCGTCGAGGCCGTGCCCATCGTGTTGCAATAGCCTACGGACGGGGCAGAGGTCGCCGCCAGGTCCAGGAAGCCGTCATAGTCGATCTCGCCGGCGGCCAGCATCTGACGGGCCTTCCAGATGATCGAGCCGGAGCCGACGCGTTCGCCCTTGTGCCAGCCATTCAGCATCGGGCCGACCGACAGCGCGATGGCGGGAATGTCGACCGAGATCGCCGCCATCAGGCAGGCCGGCGTGGTCTTGTCGCAGCCGATGGTCAGAACCACAGCGTCGATCGGATAGCCGTGCAGCGCCTCGACCAGGCCCAGATAGGCCAGATTGCGGTCCAGGCCGGCGGTGGGGCGCTTGCCGTTCTCGTGGATCGGGTGCACCGGGAATTCGATGGCAATGCCGCCGGCTTCGCGGATGCCCTCGCGGACGCGCTTGGCCAGTTCGATATGGTGGCGATTGCAGGGGGTCAGGTCGGACCCGGTCTGGGCGATGCCGATGATCGGCTTGCCCGAACGCAGCTCATCCGGCGTCAGTCCGTAATTCATGTAGCGCTCGAGCGAGAGCGCGGTGAGATCCGGATGGTCCGGATTGTCGAACCAGAGGCGGGACCGGAGGCGTTTGGTCATTCAGTCGTCTCCCACGCGCGCCGGGGCCGGGCGATCCGGCGAGCGCACACTGCGTTGTCGGTCAAGGTGTCGACAATCATATTAGTCGGACAATTACCCGTGGAATCCGGTGCGCGCAAGGGGGCGCAGGCGCGGATCGCGCCCGATGTCCTGATCCGGCCGGCAGATTTAGCAGTCAGCTCGCGGCGGACTTCGAGCGTTCCAGCGCCCGGGCCGTGTCACGCAGGGCCGCCGAGACCAGCTCGGTCATGGCTTCGCGGGCTTCGTCCGGGCCGCCGGCGGCGATGGCGTCGAACACTTTCCAGTGATCGGGCATCGGGTCGCGCGGCAGCTCGTCCTTGCGTGCCTTGTAGACCGTGGTCAGGCGTACGCCGGCCCCGATGGTCGAGGCCAGCGAGATCAGTGGCATATTGCCGGTCGCTTCCAGCACGGCGTCGTGGAAGGCGCGGTCGGCATTGCGACCGTCTTCATTGTCCAGACCAAAGCGCTCCATATCCATCAGAGCTTCGCGCATCACGGTCAGCTGCGCCGGCTTGCGGCGTTCGGCGGCCAGTGCCGCCGCGGCCGGTTCCACGATCAGGCGCAGTTCGAACAGGCCGTGCGCCAGTTTCGGGTCCGGCTCGCCGGCGAAATACCAGGCCAGCACGTCCGGATCGAGCAGGTTCCAGTTGCGCGAGTCGGTGACCCGGGTGCCGGTCTTGGGCCGGCTCTCCACCAGCCCCTTGGCCGACAGGATCCGCACGGCCTCGCGATAGGCGCTGCGCGAGACTTTCAGGCGTTCGGAGAAATCGATCTCATTGGGCAGGGTCTCACCGGGCTGGTACTGCCCGGAGACGATGGCGATGCCCAGATCATTCGCGATGGTTCCGTGGATCCGGGCCGGGTTGCCGGTCCGCCGGCTCTTCGGCGCATCCGCCGTCTTGCGCGTCGCCATGTCTGTTTCGTCCTACCCTTCAGGTCATGCGTCCAAAGCGAAAACCGCCGTGTGCGGAACGCATTAACGTTGCATCGGTCATACTTCCACGACTGCATTGTGTCCACTCACAGCACAATCGTCAGACAATTGCATTGACGCTTGCGCCATTCCCCCTCTACCTTTCCCGGCAAAGCACCGGTCTGCCGCGCAAGGCGGGCCCGAGATTGTTTCAAAGGGGAGGAATGCGATGCGCCTGACGCAGCCGCTTGGCTCGATGAGCCGTATTGTCGGACGAGTGACCGCCGGTTTTGTCCTGGCCGGTGTGATGATGGCTCCGGCCTGTGCCGTGCAGGATGACCGCCCGCCCGCCGATGCGCCCTATCGCGACAGCAGCCTGTCGGTCGACGAACGCGTCGAGGACCTGCTCGCCCGGATGACCCTCGAGGAGAAGGTCGCCCAGATGATCGGCATCTGGCAGAACAAGGCCGAGATCCAGGACCCGGCCGGCAATTTCGATCCCGAGCGCGCTTCGCAGAACTATCCCCACGGTCTGGGCCAGATCTCCCGCCCCTATGACCGCCAAGGTGTCGAACAGGGCACGACGGCCGCCGGTGCCAATGCCGGCGCCAGCAATCGCGACGGCCGCGAGACGGTGGAATACGTCAATGCCGCCCAGCGCTGGGCCATCGAGGAGACCCGGCTGGGCATCCCGCTCCTCTTCCACGAGGAAAGCCTGCACGGCTATGTCGCGCCGAATGCGACCAGCTTCCCGCAGTCCATCGCCCTGGCCTCGACCTGGGACCGCGAGCTGCTGACCGACATTTTCGGTGTCGCCTCCTATGAAATGCGCCTGCGCGGTGTGCACACCACGCTCGCCCCCGTTGTCGATGTTGCCCGCGATCCGCGCTGGGGCCGGATCGAGGAAACCTATGGCGAGGATCCCTATCTGGTCTCCGAAATGGGCCTGGCCGTCGTGCGCGGCTATCAGGGCGAGGACCTGCCGCTGGCGGACAACCGCGTCTTTGTCACACTGAAACACATGACCGGGCACGGCCAGCCGGAAAACGGCATCAATATCGGCCCGGCCCAGGTCTCCGAACGTGAATTGCGCACCATCTTCTTCCCGCCCTTCGAGCGTCTGGTGGAAGAGCTGCCGGTGATGCAGATCATGGCCTCCTACAACGAGATCGACGGTCTGCCGAGCCATGTGAACAACTGGCTGCTGCGCGACATCCTGCGCGATGAATGGGGCTATGAAGGCCTGGTCGTCTCCGACTATTTCGCCATCCGCGAAACCATCACCCGTCATGCCATGTTCGACAATATCGACGATGCCGCCGTGCGCGCCCTGGAAGCGGGCGTCGATGTCGAACTGCCCCATGGCGACGCCTATCTGCGCCTGCCCGATCTGGTCGCCGAAGGCCGGATCACCGAAGCCCAGATCGATGAAGCCGTGCGCCGCATCCTGCGACTGAAATTCCTCTCCGGCGTCTGGGAAAACCCCTATGCCGACGGCGAGGAAGCGGTCGCCAACACCGCGACCCCGGAGGCGATCGCCCTGGCCCGCACCGCGGCCCAACGGGCCATCACCCTGCTGGAAAACCGCAACGACACCCTGCCGCTCACGGCGTCGGAGATCGGCACGCTGGCCGTCATCGGCACCCATGCGGTCGACACGCCGATCGGTGGCTATTCCGACATCCCGCGTCACGTCGTCTCCGTTCTGGAAGGCTTCCAGAACGCTGCCGGCGATGATTTCGAGGTTGTCTATTCCGAAGGCGTCCGCCTCACCGAGAGCCGACAATGGGCGGCCGACGAGGTCAATCTCGTCGATCCGGCCGTCAACGCTCAGCTGATCGAGGAGGCCGTGGCCGCGGCCCGCGAAGCCGATGTGGTGCTTCTGGTCCTGGGCGAGAATGAACAGCTCTCCCGCGAGGCCTGGGCCGACAACCACCTCGGTGACCGGTCCGACCTCCAGCTGGTTGGTCAGCAGATGGACCTGGCCCGCGAAATCTTCGCCCTGGGCAAGCCGACCATCGTCCTTCTGCTCAATGGCCGTCCGCTGGCCGTCACCGAGCTGGCCGAGAATGCCGATGCCCTGCTGGAAGGCTGGTATCTGGGCCAGGAAACCGGCAATGCCGTGGCTGATGTCGTGCTGGGTCACGTCAATCCGGGCGGCCACCTGCCGGTGTCCTTCGCCCGCGAGGTCGGTCAGCTGCCGGTCTTCTATAACCACAAGCCCTCGGCCCGCCGTGGCTATCTCTTCGGTGATACCTCGCCGCTCTATCCGTTCGGCTATGGCCTGTCCTACACCACGTTCGACATCTCCGCGCCGCGTTTCGAGCGCGACACCATCGCGGCCGGTGAGACTGCGACTGTCCTTGTCGACATCACCAATACCGGCGATGTCGCCGGCGATGATGTCGTCCAGCTCTATTTGCGCGACGATGCCTCCATGGTGACGCGTCCCGTGCTCGAACTGGCCGGCTTCCAGCGCGTCACGCTGGAGCCGGGCGAGACGCAAACGGTGACGTTCGAGGTCGGACCCCGCGCCATGGCCGTGTGGAATTTCGACATGGAACGGGAAATCGAGCCGGGCACCTTCACCATCTCGGCCGGTCATTCCTCGGTGGACCTGCAGTCCGCCACCCTGACCGTCACCGAATAGTCCGAGACAACCGGCAGGAGGCCGCCATGAAACCGACCGCGATGCTCCAGACTTTCGCAGCCGCTGTGGCGCTCCTGCTGGCCCCCTCGGGCTCGGCCCTGGCCCAACTGGGGCCGGGACCGTGCGAAGACCCGGCCGCCGCCGCGGTGTGTGGCGGCGAGGAGGCGCCTGTCGGCGGTTTCACCCTGATCGACCATGGTCATCCTGCAGCCGTCCTGACTGACCCCGGCGACCATCCCGGCCTGCGCCGGGCGGCGGCGGATCTGCGCGAAGACCTGGAACGGGTTTCCGGCCAGCTGCCTTCGACCCGGGCCGACCATGCCGGCGGCCGTGCCGTGATCATCGGCACGCTGGGCGAGAATGCGATCATCGATGCACTGGTCGCCGAGGGCCGCATCGATGTGTCGGCCATTGAGGGTGAGTGGGAGGCCTTCCTGCACCAGGTCGTCGAAAACCCGGCACCGGGTATCGACAGCGCCCTGGTCATCGTTGGCTCGGACATGCGCGGCGGCATCTTCGGCGCCTATGACATGTCCCGCGCCATCGGTGTTTCGCCCTGGTACTGGTGGGCCGATGTTCCGGCCGACCGCCACGACAATCTCCACATCGCCCCCGGTGCCCGTGTGGACATGCCGTCGGTGCGCTATCGCGGCATCTTCCTTAATGACGAGAACCCGGCGCTCTACGGTTTCGTGCACGAGACCTATGGCGGCTTCGGCCATGAATTCTACGAAGATGTGTTCGAGCTCATCCTGCGCCTGCGCGGCAACTACATCTGGCCGGCCATGTGGGGCAAGGCCTTCTACGATGACGACCCGCTCAACGCCGTGATCGCCAACGAGTACGGCGTCGTCATCGGCACCTCGCACCACGAACCCCTGGGCCGTGCCCATACCGAGTGGGAACGCCATGGCGAGGGTGCCTGGGACTTCTCCACCAATCAGGACAATCTGCGCCGGTTCTGGCGCGAAGGCATGGAACGCATCGGCGACAATGAGGCCCTGATCACCATCGGCATGCGCGGCGATGGCGATGAGGCGATGACCGAAGGCACCGCGATCGCCCTGCTGGAAGACATTGTCGCCAACCAGCGCGAGATCATCGCGCGTGCCACCGGTCGCCCGGCCTCCGAAACCCCGCAGGTCTGGGCGCTCTACAAGGAAGTGCAGGATTATTACGACCAGGGCATGCAGGTGCCCGACGATGTCATGCTCCTGTTTGCTGATGACAATTGGGGCAATGTCCGTCGTCTGCCGGTGCAGGGGGGCGAGCCGCGCGAAGGTGGCTATGGCGTCTATTATCACTTCGACTATGTCGGTGATCCGCGGAACTACAAGTGGCAGAACACCAACCAGATCGAGCGTACCTGGGAGCAGATGGATCTGAGCTGGCAGTTCGGCGCCCGCGAGCTTTGGATCGTCAATGTCGGCGATCTCAAGCCGATGGAATTCCCGATCTCCTTCTTCCTCGACCACGCCTGGGATCCCGAGGCGATGACGCTGGACGCCATGTCCGGCTATACCCGGATGTGGGCCGAGGAGCAGTTCGGCGCTGAAGAGGCCGATGCCATTGCCCATCTCCTGGCGCGCTATACCCAGTACAATTCGCGCCGCAAGCACGAGCTGATCACGCCCGACACCTTCTCGATCACCGATTTCAACGAGGATGAGCGTGTGCTGGCCGAATGGGCGGCGCTGGAAGCCGAGGCCGACCGCGTCCGCGCGGCCTTGCCGGCGGCCTATGATGACGCCTTTGTCCAGCTGGTCTGGTTCCCGGTCATGTCCAGCGCCAATCTCACGCGCCTGCACATCGAGACGGCCCGCAACCGGCTCTGGGCCCAGCAGGGTCGCATCGAGGCCAATGCGGCTGCCGAGCGGGTACGCGAGGCCTTTGCTCGCGATATCGAGCTCGAGCGCATCTATCACGAGGATGTGGCCGACGGGAAATGGAACCATTTCATGTCCCAGACCCATATCTCCTACACCTACTGGCAACAGCCCGAGGAAGACGTGCTGCCGGAACTTGCCGCCGTCGAGGCGGTGCGCGGCCGCGCCCTGGGCTTTGCCGTGGAAGGCGATGTTCGCGCCTGGCCCGGAGCCGACGGCGAAGCATCACTCCCCCAGTTTCATCAGTACGGGCAGGGGACCCATTACATCGACCTCTTTGACCGTGGAACGCGGCCGGCAAGTTTCGAACTCTCCTCCGAGGCCGGCTGGGTCGAGCTGTCGCGTAGCCGGGGCGATGTGGATGGGGCTGTGCGTGTCGCCGTCTCGGTCAACTGGTCGCTTCTCCCGGCGGGCCGGACCGAGGCGGCGATTGTGCTTTCCGGATCGGGCGGTGTTGAAGCCCGCATCCAGGTTATCGCCGTCAAGCCCGAGGACGGGATCGAACCCGGTCGCTTCATTGAGGCTGACGGCCACGTCACGCTGGACGCCCAGGACTTCGCCCGCGCGGTCGACGGCGAAACCCGCTGGACGGTGATCCCCGGTCTGGGTCGCTACACGTCGGGTGTCGAGGCTTTCCCGGTTACCGCAGCGGCGGCTGAGCCGCGCGGTGACAGCGAACGGCTGGAATACGACATCCATCTGATCTCGCCGGGCGACATCACGGTGGAAACCCTCGTTTCACCGACGCTGGACTTCCGTGGCCATGGCGGCTTGCGCTTCGCAGTCTCGCTGGACGACCGTGACCCCGTCATTCTCACCATGGACGATCTGGACGCCCACCAGGACTGGATGGAAGGCGTCGCCGACAGCGTCGAACGCCAGAGCACCGTGTTCGAAGACGTCGAACCCGGCCCGCACACCGTCAGCCTCTGGCGTGTCGATACCGGCGTGGTCTTCCAGCGCCTGATCATCTCCACCACCGACCTGCCGGAAACCTATCTCGGCCCACCGCGCAGCCGCCAGGCGGAGTAGACGCGCGTTTTCAAGTCGACACGGGCCACCAAGCACCCCCTTCCCCAGGGAGAGGAGGAGACCACACTTGACGCCTACCACCCTAATCCACCGTCATGGCCCGGCTTGTCCGGGCCACCTCAGCTAACCTGCCAACAGGATGGACGAGGTCCCCCGGACAAGCCGGGGGATGACGGAGTTTGATTGGGAAACAAATCAGAGAATTCGGAAGAACGCCTTTCCTCCCCACATCGTGGGGAGGGGGACCGCGCAGCGGTGGAGGGGCCGCCGGGCGATAGCCCGGCGGAAGGCGACACGCTCCGCTCTGCCACATCCTCAACTCAGCTAGGAGAAGACAGCGCCAACCAGCCCTCAATCCCCCCGATGCGCGTAGGGACCCATCGTCACGCCGACAAAACCGCCCGCGACCCGGGTCGACAGGATTTCCCCGTCCGCGCCTTCCAGCACCGCTTGCCAGTCGCCACCGGTGCGAACGTGGAAGTCATAGGCGTCTGAACGGGCCGTCACCCGCAACTCAACTGGCAGCTGCCCGTCGAATGGTGTCTCGGCGATCACCACGCCATCTGCCGGATCTTCCGGTCCGGCCCGGCGCTCCACGCGTATGGCGGTTTCGCCGTCCAGCTGCGACAGGGAAAGCAGGAACCAGTATTCATCATTCTGGAAGACCGCCAGCCCCGCCCGGTCGCCATCGCGCTGCGGGGTGAAGCTCAGCGAGGTTGCGGCCACGGCATTGAGATGCTGCTGCCGGCGTCCGGCATAGGACGGGTTGGCAAAATCGCCCAGACCTTCGGTGCGCGGCGTCAGCACCAGCGCGCCATCGCGCAGGTCCAGCCAGTTGCCTTGCGGATTGCGCACCGTCATCCAGTGCAGCGGCAGGCTGTCGGCGTCAAACTCCTGGCGGATCGAGAAAGGCCCCGACATCGGCACGTCCGGACGGCCGGTATCCGGCAGGTCCGGGCGTTCGATCACATAGGGAATTTCTTCGCCTGGCGCCGTGATCCGCGGCCAGCCCTGCGACCAGTCGACCGGCATCAGGAAGGTTTCCCTTCCGGTGTTGTAGCTGTCGCCCTCATAGGGTCGCACGGCCAGGAAGGTCGCCCACCAGTCACCATTCGGCGTCTGCACCAGATCGGCATGACCGGCCGAGGTGATGGGATCAGGCCGGTCGGCGGGCAGGTCGCGCTGGGTGAGATAGGGGTTCTGGTCCCAGGGCTCATAGGGCCCCATCGGGTCGTCCCCGACCAGCACCACCTGGGAGTGATTGACCGCTGTGCCGCCCTCGGCCGCCGACAGGAAGTAGCGGCCATCAACCTTGTAGATGTGCGGCCCCTCGATCCAGATCGGCTGCTGGGAGAAATCCACCCCGCCATCGATCAGGACCACGCGCTCGCCGAAGGTTTCCAGCGTCTCCAGATTGAAGCGCTGGATCCACACGGCGCGGTGGCCCTCATATTCCGGCTCGCGGTCCGGCGGGCCGTTATTGACGATGTAGGCGCTGCCGTCCGCGTCGATGAAGAGGGCCGGATCGATGCCATAGCGCAGATCATCCAGCCAGACCGGGTCGGACCATGGGCCGGCCGGATCGCTGGCCGTTATGATGAAATTGCCGCCGCAATCGACGCAGGTATTGAGGATGTAGAATGTGCCGTCATGGAACTCGATGGCTGGCGCAAACAGGCCGCGCGACAGGCCCAGACGGCCGAAATCGACCATGTCCGGCCGGTCGATCGCATTGCCGATCTGGGTCCAGTTGAGCAGGTCGCGGCTGTGGAAGACCGGCAGGCCGGGATAGTACGCAAAGGTGGAAGTGACGAGGTAGTAGTCCTCTCCGGCACGCGTGTTGGACGGGTCCGGATAGAAGCCGGCCAGCACCGGGTTGAAGGCCTGGTTATCGCCCAGCGCTCCGGCATGCACGGGATCGCCGCCGGAATACTCGAACCAGTCGAAATAGGCGTCCTGTGAAGCCGTCATGTCAGCGCCGCAGGCGTTCAGGGCCAAACTGGTCGATGCGGCGATCAGCAAAGACTTGCGCATCACATCGTCTCCATGTCGGCGGCGCAGTTCTGGGCGATGAATTCGGCATGGGTCGGCATGTAGTCGGCCGAGGTGATCATCGCCTGGCGAACCTGGTTGAGCCGGTCCTGCGTCAGCTCCAGGCTCAGCACTTCGGCGACCGGATCATAGGAGCGCGGCTCGATGCGCTGGCCGATCATCACGGCGAACCAGGAGGTGTCGTTGAACAATTCCTCATTCTCGCGGAACACCCGGCCATAGCCCTTGAAGATCCGGTATTTCTCCTTCAGCGCCTCGGGCACATCCATGGTCCGGACATGGTCCCAGAAGGGCGTGTCATCGCGCTCGGTCGCGTTGTAGTGCAGGATGATGAAGTCGCGCACCTGCTCGAACTCGGTCTTCGTGCGGGCATTGAAGCGGTCGATATCGGCCTGTTCGAAACTGGTGCGCGGGAACATCTGCAACAGTTTGGCGATGCCGGACTGGATCAGGTGGATCGAGGTTGATTCCAACGGTTCGATGAAGCCCGAGGACAGGCCGATGGCGATGCAGTTCTTCACCCAGGCCTGTTTGCGCCGCCCGGTGACGAAGCGGATCAGCCGCGGATCGGCCAGCGGCTTGCCGTCCAGATTGGCCAGCAGGGTGGCGTGGGCCTCATCGTCGGAAATGTGGGCAGAGGAGTAGACATAGCCATTGCCGATCCGGTGCTGCAGCGGGATGCGCCATTGCCAGCCCGCGTCACGCGCCGTGGCCCGTGTGTAGGGCGTGAAGGGTTCGACACTTTCACACGGCACGGCCAGCGCCCGGTCGCAGGGCAGCCAGTGGGTCCAGTCCTCATAGCCGGCCTTCAGCGTCTGCTCGATCAAAAGGCCGCGGAAGCCGGAACAGTCGATGAAGAGCTCGCCCTCGATGGTCTGCCCGCTCTCCAGCTCGACCGAGTGGATGAAGCCGCTTTCCGGATCCTGGTGAACCTGGACGACCTTGCCCTCCTGGCGCTTCACGCCGCGTTCCTCGGCGAAACGACGCAGATACTTGGCATAGAGATGCGCATCGAAATGGAAGGCGTAGGCGATGTTGGACAGCGGTGACTTGCCGGCATTGATCGGGCGCATGAACTTGTTGGCCTTGCCGCCCACCGACTGCAGCGAATAGTCGGTGATCGGGTGTTCCAGCCCGGCCTCGCGCAGGCGCAGCCAGAAGGCGTGGAAGGAGACCCCTTCCATGTCGACGCCGAACGGGCCGAACGGGTGGAAATAGCGGTCGCCCTTGCGCGCCCAGTCGACGAATTCGATGCCCATCTTGAACGAGCCTTTCGTCATCTTCACGAACTCGTTCTCGTCCAGTCCCAGCATGGTGTTGAACAGGCGCATCTGGGGAATGGTCGCCTCGCCGACGCCGACAATGCCGATGGCATCGGACTCAACCAGGGTGATCTCGCCATAGTCGGGGCCGAGAATCTTGGCCAGGGCGGCCGCCGTCATCCAGCCGGCGGTGCCGCCGCCGACGATGACCGTTTTGCGGATACGCGGATCGCTCATTGCCTGTCCTTACATGCTTGCCGGCTCAGGACGGGCCGGGCAGGTCTGTTGAATGAAGTCGCCATGCGGGGGCATCGCCTCGGCGGTGGCTTTGACCATGGCGTGCATCTGCGCCAGGGCGTGTTCGATTTCGGCGTCCGGGGCGGCGTCGACCAGCGGGTCATAGCCTTGTGGCATGATGCCTTGGCCCATCAGCACGGCATGCCAGCTGGGCTCGGCAAACAGCTCGTCTTCATAGCGGAACAGCCGCCCCTTGAGGCGGAAGAGCTCGATGCGCCGCTGCAGGCTGTCCGGGATCGGCATGGTGCGGCACTGGTCCCACAGCGCTTCGCCGGTGCGGCCATTGGCGTGGTAATGCAGCACGATGAAGTCGCGGATGCTCTCGAACAGGTGCGCAGACTGACGATTGTACTCGGCGATGCCGGCGGGATGGAAATCGAGGTCCGGGAACAGGCCCATCAGGCGCGAAATGCCTGCCTGGGCGATATGGATCGCGGTCGATTCCAGGGGCTCCAGGAAGCCGGCCGCCAGGCCGATGGCGACGCAATTCTTCACCCAGGCCTGGTGCCGCCGTCCGGTGCGGAAGCGGATCACCCGCGGTTCGCCCAGCGGCTTGCCGTCCAGATTGTCCAGCAGGCGCCGGGTGGCCGCATCCTCGCCGAGGTGTTGGGAAGAAAAGACCAGACCATTGCCGGTGCGGTGCTGCAGCGGAATGCGCCATTGCCAGCCCGCATCATGGGCGATGGAGCGGGTATAGGGCATGAGCTCGCCGGTCCGTTCCGACGGCACGGCCACCGCCCGGTCGCAGGGCAGCATGTCCGTCCAATCCTCAAACCCGGTGCCCAGCGCATCGCCGAGCAGGAGGCTGCGGAAGCCGGAACAGTCGATGAAGAGATCGCCCTCGATCCGCCGGCCATCGGCCAGGGTGACCGCCTCGATGAAACCGTCACCGCCGCGCAGGCTGACATCGACCACCTTGCCCTCGATCCGCGACACGCCCCGGGCCTCGGCATGGGCGCGCAGATGGCGGGCATAGAGGGTGGCGTCGAAATGATAGGCCCAGTGCAAGGACGAGACCGGGATCTGGCGCTCTCGCGGGACCGGGCCGAACCGGTTCTGCATCGCCGCGACCTCGCACAGATTGTATTCGCCGAACGGGGCTGCCTTGCCCATGGCGTGGAATTTCAGCCAGTACTGGTGGAATTTCACACCATTCATGTCGGCGCCATAGGCGCCGAAGGAATGGAAGTAGGAATGCCCGGGCCGGGTCCAGCCCTCAAAGCGGATCGCGGTCTTGAAGGTGCCCTGGGTTGCGCGGATGAATTCGCGCTCGTCCAGGCCCAGCAGCTCGTTGAAATGCCGGATCGGCGGAATGGTTGCTTCGCCGACGCCGACAATGCCGATTTCCTCGGACTCCACCAGAACGATCTCGGTGACGCCATTGCCGCGGATCCGCGACAGCGCCGACGCCGCCATCCAGCCCGCCGAGCCTCCGCCGACGATCACCACCTTGCGCAGGGTTCTCGGATTGATCATCAGGCCGGGGCTCCGGATTTCAGGCGTGACAGGAATTCCGCCTGTGTCGGCAGGCTGGACGCGGTCTGGGCAACCGTATCGAGGATGCGGCTGGCCCGTTCGGTCAGGACGCGTCGGCCCAGGCTGTCGGCCAGCGGGTCGTGATGCTCCGACGTCACGCCCATCGCCAGCAGTGCGGCGACCCAGCGGGTCTCGTCATGATGGCTGAACTCGCGGACGCCGATCCGGCCCCGGCTGCAGAACAGGGCGAGTGTCTCGGTCAGCATCTCGGCAATCGGCACATCCCGTGCGGCCTGCCAGACAGCTTCGGTCCGGGCCTGGCAGTGGTGGAAGATCATCGCGAACGCATTGGCCGCATCGATCTCCAGCGCCATCAGCCGATTGAACTCGCGCGCTTCCACCGCGCCTTCATCCCTGTGCGGGAACATCGCGCACAGCAGGTCCAGGGCGCGGCCCAGGAGAGTGAGATCGGAAGCCGCCAGCGGGTCGGCGCGCCAGCCAGCCGGACCCAGCCGGATCAGATTGTCCTGCCACAGCGCTTGGCATCGACCTGTGGTCCACGCGGCCCGGCGTGCGGGCCCATCGACCCCGAACCCCGTCTCAAGCACCTGATCCGTCGCCGCATCCGCCGTCGTCAACATTTGTTGCCAGGTACCAGACTGCAACGGGATCTGCCGCAGCCAGCCCTCGGCAACCGCCCGGTTCAGCGTGCGCGGGGCGGGCGGGTCATCGGCGGCAATCGGACCCTCGACCAGACAGTCAAACGCGCTTGGCACGGTCAGCCAATCTGCCGGCCCGCCGTCTGGCAGCCGGGTGTCGATGACCAGCTCCGTCTCCAAGCTGGCGCCCGACGCCAGCTTGATCTGCTTTATTTGACCGTTCTCACCGGCTTGCAGATTGGCCGCCGCATCATCCAGCGCCGTGACACCTTCAGAGACAGCAGCGCCCCGCAGAAATTCGGCATACGCCGCCGCGTCCAGGTGCAGGCCGAAATCCAGGGTCGACAGCAGGCTGCGCGGATCGCTCGAAGGCGGCGCAAAGCGGCCTTCAGCAGCGGCGCGGGTGGCCAGGGCATAGTCCGCCAGGCGGGAGGCCGGTGCTGCCGGATCGATGCGGTGCAATTGCTGGTGAAACCGGACGGGACCGATCGCCGCACCGATCTCGCCATAGGGCAGGAAGCCGGCATCCCCCACACTCGGGGCGTCCCGGAAGGCCTCGCCCAGCTTGAAGGTGCCGCCTGTCTGCGCAACCCGCTGAAGATCGTCCAGGCCCAGCCGGGCGTGCAGGTCGCGGATCGCGGGCAGGGTCGACAGCGCGCCCGGCTGCGGCTTGTCATTTCCGGTCAGCACCGTGATCTCAGGGGCGACGGGGCCCAGCCGACGTTTCAGATAGAGGGCCGAAATCCAGGCTTCAGGCCCGGCCCCCAGAATGGCCAGCCGGGTGACGGCGCGGTCGTCCATCATACCGCTCCCATGACCGAAGCCTGGGCCAACAGCCGGTCAATCGCCTCGCGATGGGTCGGCATGCGTGACGTCAGACCCTCCAGCTCGCGGTTCAGGGCGCGGACACCGGCCTCGGCCTGCGCGGGCGCATACGCTGCTGCGCGCGGATCGGTGCGGCGTGGTGTGATGCCCTGTCCCATGAAAACCGCAACCCAGCTGGGTTCCAGAAACACGCCGGTCTCGTGCCGGGCGACCAGTCCGCGCTCGCGGAACAGTTCGATCTTGGCGTCCAGCGTGTCCGGCACAGACATGTCGCGGCAATAGGACCAGAACGCGCTGTCGTCCCGCTCGGTCGCCTTGTAGTGCAGGATCAGAAAGTCCCGGACGCGTTCATACTCCATCGCCATGACGCGGTTGAAGGCCTGGCTGTCGGCCGCGCTCCACGAGCCGGTCGGGAAAAAGTCCAGCAGATAGCCGATGGCGGCCTGGATCAGATGGATCGACGTCGACTCCAACGGTTCCAGGAAGCCCGATGACAGGCCGATGGCGACGCAATTGGACACCCATTGCCGCCGCCGCTTGCCGGCGAGAAAGCGCAGCCGGTTGGGCTCGGCCAGGGCGGCGCCTTCCAGCTGCTCCCGCAACAGGGCCTCGGCGCGCGCATCCTCCATGAACGCACTGGCATAGACATGGCCATTGCCGACACGGTGCTGCAGCGGGATGCGCCAGGCCCACCCCGCTTCCAGGGCCGTCGCGCGGGTATAGGGTGGCAGGTCTCCGGTCGAGGCGCTGGGCAGCGCGATCGCCCGGTCACACGGCAGCCAGCGCGACCAGTCCTCATAGCCCGCCTGCAGGGTCTGTTCGATCAAAAGGCCTCTGAAGCCCGAACAATCGACAAAGAAGTCGGCTTGGCAGGTGCGGCCGTCCGACAGGGTGACCGAGCGGACATGCCCGGACTCGGCATCCTGCTCGACCCGCTCGATCCGGCCTTCGGTCCGCACTACGCCGCGGCTCTCGGCATAGCGGCGCAGGAAACGCGCATAGAGACCGGCATCGAACTGGAAGGCGTAGGAATAGCTCGACGCCAGGGATGCGGGGTCGGAGGCGGGCGGGGCGAACTTGCCGGCCCGCGCCATCTGGATGGGCAGGGAATAGGTGTCCATCGGCCCAAAGGCATCTGCGCCGCCGAAACGGCTCCAGAGATGGTGAAATCCGATCTCGCTGCCCGGCATGCCGAAGGCGCCAAACGGGTGCATGTAGCGGTCGCCGATACGGTTCCAGTCCCGAAACTCGATCGCCAGCTTGTAGGTCGCGCGGGTCTCGGCAATGAACGCCGCTTCGTCGATGCCGAGGCCCGCGTTGAAATACCGGATGTGGGGAATCGTCGACTCGCCGACCCCAACCGTACCGATGGCT
This sequence comes from uncultured Maricaulis sp., assembly GCA_965242785.1. Classification (GTDB taxonomy): domain Bacteria; phylum Pseudomonadota; class Alphaproteobacteria; order Caulobacterales; family Maricaulaceae; genus Maricaulis. Next base: position 399,067 of record CBDETA010000004.1, on the reverse strand, counting down.
TCCGACTCGACCAGTTCAACTCTCAGCTCGGAGGCGCGAAAGGCATTGGACAGGGCAGCCGCGGTCATCCAGCCAGCGGTTCCGCCGCCGACAATCAGCACGCGTTTCACCCTATTGTCCGACATGCGGATGCGCCCTCCCTCGTGTTTTTCTTTGAAGCTTATTCGACGCAGTTTGGCGCGGTCAATTGATTGATACCGGCCGATGCCCGCAAGCCATGCCACTATTCAGGCCATTGACATCGTAAGACAAAAGTAGGACCGTGACATTGTGGCGACACTTGGGAGCGTTCGTTCTGCCGCTGGGCAGGGAAAGGTTGTGCGGCGACGTTTCTTGGGGTACGCAGTCAATTAATCAGACATTTGCGCTGGATAAAATTAGTAGCGCTAACAATGCGATTTCAAAGGGGAGGAAGTCTGATGAAATCAACACCACAGGTGCGTCAGCGCGCATCTCGTCGTCCGGCGCTGCCGGGCTGGCGGGAGGGCGTTTCCGCAATGGCCCTGACCGCGATGCTGGCCTCCGCGCCGGTCTTCGCACAGGACAACACCGATGAAGCGGATGGCGAGGATACGGAGATCATTCAGGTCACCGGCTATCGCTCCAGCCTGCAAACATCGCAAACGATCAAGCGCGACAGTGAAGTCGTCGTGGACTCGATCACCGCCGAAGATATCGGTGCCCTGCCGGACCGTTCGGTCACCGAAGCCTTGCAGCGTGTGCCGGGCGTGTCGATCGACCGCTTCCGTGCCGGTGTCGACCCGGACCACTTCTCGATTGAAGGCTCCGGCGTTGTCGTCCGCGGCCTGACCTGGGTCCGCTCCGAGCTGAACGGCCGTGACACCTTCTCGGCCAATAACGGCCGTGTGCTGTCCTTCTCCGACGTGCCGTCGGAACTGATGGGCGGCGTCGACGTGTTCAAGAGCCCATCCGCCGACATGATTGAAGGCGGCATTTCCGGCACGATCAACCTGCGCACCCGGCGTCCGTTCGACGGCTCGCCGACGCTCGCGGCTTCGGTCGAGGCCAGCTATGGCGATTTTGCCGAGGAATGGACGCCGACCTACTCGATCATGGCGTCAAACCGTTGGGATACCGGCAATGGTGGCGAGTGGGGCCTGCTGTTCAACTATGTGAACTCCGAGCTCACCGCCCGTTCTGACGGCCAGCAAATCTCCAACTATGGCGAACGCACGCTTTACACCAATGGCGATGTGGTTCCGGGCGCCGGAGACACCGCTGTTGGCACGGTCTGGTTCCCGCGCGGCGCGGCCTTCCGCTCCCAGATCTTCGACCGGACCCGCGAAGGCATCGGTGCTGCGGCCCAGTGGCGCTCCGAAGATCGTACGATGGAAGCCACGCTCCAGTATCTGCGCTCTGACTCACAGCAGGCCTGGACCGAGCACGCCATGGAGATCGCCACCGACAACGTCGCTGGCAATGGCGACTCTCAGGCTGTCGACGGCACCACGCTTGATTTCGGTCCCAGTGGCCTGTTCACGGGCGGCATCATCACGTCGGACAATACGGGCTGGCGCTCTGACCAGTTCAATGGCGACAACCGCACGCCAGCCCACGGGCTGCAGTCGAACAATATCCGCCGTGACGTCCTGCAGGACTATGTGACGGAAGATATCGGCTTCAATTTCCGCTGGACGCCGAATGACAGCTGGTCGTTCAACTTTGACTTCCAACATGTTGAGTCAACCGTCGACGTGACGGATATCGGCCTGTGGGCGTCGACCTACCAGAATGCCGCTATCGCCCTGAATGGCGACAGCATTCCGTGGGTCATCTTCCAGCCGCCGGGCCTTGATGGCACGCCGTGTGCCGGCAATCCGGGCACGCAGAATTGTCCGGCCTACTACCGCACCGGCCATGACAGCTTCTCGGATCCGTTCAACTCCTTCCCGCGCGCGGCGATGGACCATATCGAACAGTCAGAAGGAACGCTGGATGCTTTCCGGGCCGATGGTGAGTATCACTTCAACAATCCGGACCGCTGGGCAGAGAGCATCCGCTTCGGCTATCGCCACTCCAATCGTGACCAGACGACCCGGTTCTCGACCTACAACTGGGGTGTGATTTCCGAGCAGTGGGGCAATGGCGGCCCGGTCTGGCTGGATAGTGCCATTCCGGGTGGTGGCGGACAGCTGTCCGACTACTTCACGACCTTCTCGTTCGACAACTTCATGCGAGGCCAGGTTCCGGTGCCGACCGGCGACGAGCCGCGCCTGTTCTGGGGTTCGAACATCATCCAGAACTACCAGCAGATGGAAGACTTCGCGGTTGGCGTGGGTTCCGCCTGGCGTCCGACCACGACCTGTGAGAACTGGGAGCCGCTGGCGGCCCGCTGTGGACAGTTCGAGCCGGGTACGCCTTTCCTGCTGCAGGAAGTCAATCCGATCCAGGAAACCAACGACTCGCTTTACGCGATGCTCCGCTTTGACCAGGAGATGGACAACGGCGTGCACGTGTCCGGTAACTTCGGTCTTCGCTATGTCAACATGACGCGCGAAACCCAGGGCTACCACTCGTTCACCAACGTGACCTTCTCGTCGGAAGCCGATTGTGCGGCCGTCCCGGCCGGTCAGCAGCCGCCAGACTTCTGTCTGCTGTCGCTGTCCGAGCGTGATGCTGCCCGGGCCTTCGCAGACGGATCCATTACGCCCAACACCACATCGCACGACATGGAGTACTACCTGCCGAGCTTCAACGCCGTTGCACGGCTGGAGAATGGCTGGCAGTTCCGCTTGGGCGTATCCAAGACCATCACCATGCCGGATGTCGGTCTGACCCGGAACTACTACAACATCACCCTCCAGGCGCCGATCTTCGACAATAACGGCGTGCGGGTGCTGGGCCCGACGATCAACTCGACGGTCGGCAATCCCTATCTCGATCCGATCGAGTCGATGAATTTCGACGCTTCGGCCGAGTGGTATTTTGCCAGCGTCGGTTCACTCACCTTCGCGCTGTTCTACAAGCAGCTCGACAATGTCATCACCAATGGTACCGAACGTCTGACCTTCACCAACAATGGTGCGACGTTCTCCGGCGTCGTGACGACCCCGTCGAACTCGCCGGAACAAGGTACGGTGAAGGGCTTCGAACTGGCCTACCAGCAGACCTATGACTTCCTGCCGGGTATCTGGTCGGGTCTGGGCATGAATGCCAGCTACACCTATGTCGACAGTGAAGGTGTGGTCCAATCCACGCTCTCCGCAACCGACCCGGATGTGGCGGCGGGCCGTGTGGCCAACATCGACACCAGCCTCCTGCCGCTGCAGGGCCTCTCGGAGCACACGGTCAACGTGGCCGGCTTCTACGAGAATGACTGGATGTCGCTGCGCCTCGCTTACGCCTGGCGGTCCGACTTCGTCGTCACCGTCCGCGACGTGATCGTGCCCTATGCTCCGATCGTTCAGGAATCGGGCGGCCAGCTCGATGGTTCGGCCTTCTTCAGCGTGAACGACAACATTCGTGTCGGCGTTCAGGGTGTGAACCTGCTGAACCAGGTCACGCGCACCAGCCAGGTCCTCAACAACGATCTGCTCACGGCGCCGCGCTCCTGGTTCATGAACGACCGTCGCGTGACGTTCATCATCCGCGCGACCTACTAGGTCGCCACACCATCAGGGGGCGCGGGACCGTGAAACCGGACCTGCGCCCCCTTTTTCTTGCCCGACAGCCATCGGAGAGCCGTCATGTCCAAGCCCATTACCCGCCGCGATGCCCTGGCCGGCCTGGCCGCAGGCAGCCTTGCTGCCGCCGCTGCTCCGGCCGCCTTCTCACAGGATGCATCCTCTTTGCACGCGCTCGCGCAGGCCAAGGGCATGCGGTTCGGCACGGCGGTCGGGCTGGGGCGTCCTGGAACTCTCACCGGCGCGTTCTATGACCCGCAATACCGTGCGATCCTGACCCGGGAGTGCGGGATTTATGTCCATGAAAATGCGCTCAAATGGTATGTCATGCGCCCGGACGAAGAGACCTTCTTCTACGACCCCGCGGACACGCTGGCCGACTTTGCCCGCGAACAGGGCGCGGCCCTGCGTGGTCATACCCTCTTGTGGAACCGCGAAGAGTTTTCCCCGGCCTGGGTCAACAACTACAATTTCGGCAGCCGGCCCGGTGCCGAGGCCGAACGTCTGGTGCGGACGCACATTCAACGTGTCGTCGAGCGCTATCGCGGCATCATCCGGTCTTGGGACGTGGTCAACGAGACGATTGATCCGTCCACCGGTCTGCTGCGCGAGACCTCGCTGACCCGGCATCTGGGCGAGAACATCATCGACATCGCCTATCACGCCACCCGCGAAGCCGATCCCGATGGCGAGCTGGTCTATAATGACTACATGAGCTGGGAAGCTGGTCACGAAACCCACCAGGAAGGTGTCCTGCGTCTGCTCGAAGGCATGCGCGAGCGCGGCGTGCCACTGGACGGGCTGGGCGTGCAGAGCCATATCGGTTCCGGCAATTACGACACGTCCACCGGCTTCGATACGGCCCGCGACGACCACTGGCGCGGCTTCCTCGACGCCGTCACGGCGCTCGATCTCGATCTGCTGATCACCGAGTTCGACGTCCATGACAAGAACCTGCCCTATGACTTTGCCGGTCGGGACCAGGCCGTGGCCGATCTGGGCCGCCGCTATCTCGATCTCATGTTCGAATACCCGCAGACCAAGGATGTCCTGTGCTGGGGCATGTGCGACCGCTATTCCTGGCTCCAGAACCTCTGGCCGCGCGCCGATGGCGAGGCCAAGCGGCCGACGCCCTATGATGCGGACTACCAGCCCAAACCGCTTCGTGACGCCATTGCGGCCGCCTTCCAGGCCGCCGAACCGCGATAAGCTTTGCGGTACCGGCAAACCCTGCCAGTGTGCCGAAAACACCGCGCAGCCGGTCAATCGGGGAGGATTGAATGAGCGAGCAGGAACTCATGAGCCGGGCTGAAGCCCGGCGTGCCTACTGGCGCGAGAACCTCACCCTGATGGCCGTGCTTCTGGTGATCTGGTTCATCGTGTCCTTCGGCTTCGGGATCCTTTTGCGCGATGTCCTCGACCAGGTCTCGATCGGCGGCGCGCCGCTGGGGTTCTGGTTCGCCCAGCAGGGCGCGATCTATGTCTTCGTGGCGCTGATCTTTGTCTATTCCTGGCGCATGACCCGCATCGAGCGGAAGTACAAGCTGGACGGCGAGGGCTGAGCCGATGGACGCTACCCTGATCTGGACCGCGATCTTCGTCATCGCCTCTTTCGGTCTCTATATCGGCATCGCCATCTGGGCCCGCGCCGCCTCGACCGACGAATTCTACGTCGCCGGCCACGACGTGCCTCCGGTCTTCAACGGCATGGCCACCGCCGCCGACTGGATGAGTGCCGCCTCCTTCCTCTCCATGGCCGGCATCATCGCGTTTGCCGGCTATGACGGCTCGGTCTACCTGATGGGCTGGACCGGCGGCTATGTCCTCCTCGCCCTGCTTCTGGCACCCTATCTGCGCAAGTTCGGCAAGTTCACCGTCCCGGACTTTGTCGGAGACCGCTATTACAGCCAGGCGGCCCGAATCGTCGCCGTGATCTGCGCCCTCTTCGTGTCCTTCACCTATATCGCCGGCCAGATGCGCGGGGTTGGCATTGCCTTTGCCAACTTCCTTCACGTGCCGGTCGAAATCGGTGTCGTTGTTGGCGCCATCATCGTGCTTTTTTACGCGGCCCTTGGGGGCATGCGCGGCATTACCTACACGCAGGTCGCACAATATTGTGTCCTGATCTTCGCCTTCATGGTGCCGGCGATCTTCCTGTCGCTGCAGATCACCGGAACGCCAATCCCGCAGCTCGGCTTCATCGGTAATGCCCAGGACGGTACTCCGCTCCTGCTATCGCTTGACCGCACGCTTACCGATCTTGGCTTCAGACCCTACACGCAAGGGTCCAAATCCATGCTGGATGTCTTCGCCATCACCCTGGCCCTAATGGTGGGAACGGCCGGTTTGCCCCACGTCATCATCCGCTTTTTTACGGTCCCCAAGGCCTCGGACGCCCGCAAATCTGCCGGCTGGGCCCTGGTTTTCATTGCGGTTCTTTATACTACGGCGCCCGCCGTGGCCGTGTTCGCGCGCTCGAACTTCATCGAAACCGTCAATGAAAGCACCTACGCCGCCGAGCTTCCCGCCGAAGACCGTCCGGACAACGCCACGCCCGACTGGTTCTACAATTGGGAACGCACCGGCCTTCTGGGCTTCACCGATCACAATGGTGACGGGCGCATCCAGTATCGCGCCGACCCCACTGAAAACGAAGTCACCACACTGGATCGCGACATTTTCGTTCTGGCAAACCCGGAGATCGGGAACCTGCCCTCCTGGGTGATCGGCCTGGTCGTCGCCGGCGGCCTCGCGGCCGCGCTGTCAACGGCTGCAGGCCTCTTGATGGTCATCTCGTCCGCCGTATCCCACGATCTGTGCAAGAAGGTCCTGATGCCCGGCATGAGCGAAGGGCAGGAACTGCTCGTCGCCCGCTCTGCAGCCGTCGGGGCGGTCCTGATCGCGATTTTCGCGGGCATCTATCCGCCGGGCTTCGTTGCCGCAGTGGTGGCCTTCGCTTTCGGTCTGGCCGCCGCCAGCTTCTTCCCGGCGATCTTCCTCGGGATTTTCTGGAAGCGGATGAACAAGGAAGGGGCTATTGCCGGCATGCTCACCGGCCTGCTCCTTACCGGTGGCTATATCATTCACTTCAAGATCGGTTTTTCGGCTACGGTGATGGGTGTTGTTTCCCTGATCCTCGCCCTCGCGGCCGGGATTTTGTACCTGGGTGTACGACGTCAGACCGGCGGCGCGCGCATTCCGCTCGCCCTCACAGCCGGGCTGACTGTGATCGGCGCGCTCGGCCTGGCAGGCGTTCTGACCGACATCCCCCGTGGCGCGGACGCCGACTGGATCCTCGGGATTTCCCCGGAAGGCTTCGGTTCCGTCGGCATGGCGCTGGCCTTTGTCGTCTCGATCAGCGTGTCCCTCATGACCCCGCCGCCCCCGCAAGCCGTGCAGGACATGGTCGAGGAAATCCGCGTTCCGTCCTGACGCCTATTGCACCGCGATCAGGGCCAGGCTGGACCCGATGATCCAGATCGCGGTGCAGAATTTCAGACGCGCGGACCCGAGCGCCTGAGCCACACGGCGGCCGAGAAATCCGCCCAGAATCACCGCGGGCGCAGCAAATACAAGAATTTCCGCCACCACCTCACCCGCGGCAATGTGGTGGCCGACCCCGGCCAGAACACTGATCGCCGAGCAGATCACAGCCGGCGCGACACAGGCCTCAAGCGGATAGCGGCGCAGAAAGAGATAAAGCGCCAGAAGCTCGCCGATGCCGACCGAGAAAAGCGCCGTGGCGATGCCGCCTCCTATGCCGATCAGTGGCAAGACCAGACGGTCAACGCGCTCTAGCGTAGGCGCATGGGGTCGTTGATCTTTCTGTGCCAGCTGGAACAAAAGCAACAGGCCCAGCACGATCGAAAAGCCTTTGAACAGCAACAGGGCAACATGACCATCCACCGCAAGAAGGCGCTGAGCCAGCAGCAGTGATGGCAGCCCGGTGACCATCACCCAGGCGATCACCCCGGGTGACATGGAACGGGCCGCGCGTTCGCCGGCACTGATGCTGGGACGGGAAATCCGGGCCAGCCAGGTCAGCGATCCCGTCGACATGCCAAAGCACTGAATGGCAAAGCTGACGCCGACCACCGTGCGCGGATCAAGATCGCCCAGTCCGGCTTCACGCAACAGGTTGAAGACCGGAATGAAGACAACGCCGCCACCGACACCGGTCGAATTGGCAACCGTGGCGCCAAACAGCCCGACCAAGGATACTGGCCACAGGGATGGCAGCATGCCCGTATCCGGTCGTCCCAGACCCCAGATCGCCACATAGCCGGCAATCAGGGCACAGGCTCCCGATGCCAGCGCAGCCCTGCGCCATGTCAATGCGGTCCAGACACCGCTGCCCCGTCCTGCACTCACGCAAACCCCTTGCGAGACCTGTCGCCAGCCTAGCCGGCGTCCCCGCAATCGCGCGCTGCATCGGTGTCGCTGTCAAGCCGGATATCACCCAGCGTGACGTCACCTGTTGGGCCGACACCTTCCAGGAACAGGCCTGTGGTGATGGTGCGCATGTCTACACCCCGGTCGGCAAAGCAGGCCAGGCTGACGCGGTATTCGCGCCATGGGCCACTGATCAGGGTAACCGGAATCGTTGCCTCGCAATTGCTCGACTCGGCGCATCCCATGCCGATATTGACCGGAGCCGGGTCTGAACCCACAGCCCTCGCCTGGAAGGACAATTCCATGGCGCCGTTGGACTGGCGCTCAAGATCGGCAGGCTCCGTCCGGACGAGGCTGACACGGGCACCAGCTTCTGACCACATGAGCCGAAGCGAATCTTCCTGGCTGGTCCGGTCGGTGGCGAGGAGTTCCGCAGAGCCTAGCGTTGCTGGCAAGTCGGTCACAGGCTGGTCGGCTTCACCATTCGAGAGCGAAAGAGTCCAGGGCGGATTGGCCTGACCTTGAGCGAAGAGCAGATTGGTGTCTGAAGCGTCCGAGGCAGACAGACCTGAGTCTTCGGGGAGATCGGGCAGGTTTCCGTCATCGCCGTACGTCAGCCCGTAGCCGAAAGGAAAGAGCGGATCATAGTCCGCGGATCCGACATTGAGCACGGAATCCAGTGCGGTGCGCGGCCAGGAGAAGGACAGCGTGCCGGTGAAGTCATACCCATCGCCCGCATCAAACAGAAGGTCGGCGATGCCGCCGCCTTCGCTGCCGGGAAGCCAAGCGGCGACGAAGGCGTCTGACGCATTGATTTCCGGATTGGCCCAGAGCGGCCGTCCGGACAGGAAGACCGACACGACGGGAAGCCCGGCCTCGGAAAACCTGTCGAGAACCGTGGGGTCGAACCCGTTTGGCACGAAGTCAACATGGTCCCGATCACCCTGGAACTCCGCATAGGGATCTTCGCCGTAAATGGCGATCACCACGTCAGCCTCGATGTCTGCGTCGTCGCCATTGCGGTCGAACACAACCGTGCCGCCTGCGGCCTCCACGGTTTCGCGGATGCCATCCAGGATGGTCTGGCCATTGGGGAATTCGGAGTTCTCGATGCCGCCACCCTGCCAGGACAAGGTCCAACCGCCGGATGCCTTGGAAATACTGTCCGCACCATCGCCAATGACCAGAACGCGAAGGCCCGGATCGAGGGGCAGGAGCTGGTCGTTGTTCTTCAACAGCACCAGCGACTCGCGCACGGCTTGGCGCGCGATAGCGCGGTGTTCAGGCGATCCCAGGATGCTGGTATCGCCTGCCAAGGGACGGGTAGAGGGCAGGCCGCGTTCAAAGATGCCAGCCGTGATCTTCACGCGCAGGATGCGGCGCACCGCATCGTCCAGACGCTCCATCGGGATGGTGCCCTCCTGGACATGGCGTAGCGTGCTTTCATAGAGGCCGCGCCAGCTGTCCGGTGCCATATACATGTCCAGACCGGCATTGAGCGATTGCGGGCAGTCGGTTGGCGTGCAGCCCGGCAGGGTGCCGTGGCCGTTCCAGTCGCCGACCACAAAGCCGTTGAAGCCCATTTGCTCCTTCAGCACGTCGGTCAGCAACTCCCGCTGGCCGTGCATGCGTTGGCCCTGCCAGGATGAAAAAGAGGCCATCACCGTCTGAACGCCGGCCGGAATGGCGGTGAAATAACCGGCACCGTGAATGTCACGCAGCTCGGCTTCGGAGATCACGGCATCGCCCTGGTCGCGTCCGTCCAGCGTACCGCCATCGCCAAGATAGTGCTTGGCCGATGAAATGACCGAGCCGACGCCCATGAAATCGTCGCCACCGAACGTACCCTGGAGGCCTTCGACGATGCGCGGGGCGTAGGCCGCGACGACGTCCGGATTCTCCGAGAAACCTTCATAGCCGCGACCCCAGCGGTCATCCTGCGGGACGGCGAGGGTGGGGGCGAAGGTCCAGTCGTGGCCGGAAACGGAGAGTTCCCGGGCGGTGACCCGGGAGATTTCCTCGATCAGGTCGGGATTGCGGGCGGCGCCGAGGCCGACATTGTGGGGGAAGACGGTGGCGCCGATGAGATTGGCGTGACCGTGGACGGCGTCGATGCCCCAGATGATGGGGATGGAGACCTCCACACCTTCCTGTTCCAGGGAGGCCTGGTAGTAGGCGTCGGCGGCTTCCAGCCAGGTCCGGGTGTCGGCGTAAGGCAGGGGGCCGGGGGCGGAATTGCCGCCGGAGAGGACGGAGCCGAGGTGGTAATCGCGCACGTCTTCGGGCGTTACGGAGCCGCTATCTGCCTGAATAACCTGACCGACTTTCTGTTCCAGCGTCATCGTGGCCAGGATCGACTCGACCCGGGCTTCCACGACCGGGTCCAGCGGCAGCGGTTCGATGCGGGGCCAGTTCGCAGCATTGATGGTCGCGGTGGCTTCAGGCGCCTCTGCTTCGATCTGCGCAGCTTCGGCCCCGTCGGACGCGGGGGAGCAGGCCGCAAGCAGGGTGAGAAGGCCCGCGGACGCAGCACCAAGAAGGGCGTGCTTGCGGCGCAGACGCAGGTCAAAGCCAGCGTAATCCAAGCGTGAAAAAGCAGACGTCGGACGTGAAGAATGGGTGAAAAAGCGGGTCATGGTGGTCAGTTGTCCTGTGTGAACTCAGTCAGGCGAGGCACGATGCGAGGGCGGCGTGCTGTCGAGATAGGCGGCGATCCAGAACACCGGGGCATTCCAGTTGATCGCCACCTCGTTGAGGGCGTAGGCATCGACATGGTCGGCCCAGCAGCGCTGGGGCGCGCAGGTGCCGCGCATTTCGCGGGCGACCGGGTCGACCATGGCAAAGGCATTGGCGCCGCCGGAGACGGCACCGGGCGGGGCTTCGGGAAATTCCGGATCGGCTCCGGCGGCCCAGAAGCGGTGGTGCGGGTGGCGCATGGCGCGGGTGCCGTGTCCGGAGATGTAGGACTGGTCCAGCGCGTTGCGGCCAAGGAGGTAGTCCATCACATCGGTGACGGCGGCGCGGTAGCGGGCCTCGCCGGTGATGTCATGGGCCAGCGCCAGGACGATCCCGCGATTGGCGATATTGCCGTTGGAGCCCCAGACATACTGGCTGGTCTCGAAGGGGATCGCATAGCCTTCGCGCTCAGCGTCTTCGAGATAGCCATCCGCGACCGAGACGATCTGGGCGCGGGCGGCTTCGCGCAGCGCCGGATCGATGTCGCCCGGTGTGACGGCGAGGCTGAGCGCTGGCAGGAGGCCGACGCTGGGCCAGGCGATATTGCCCGGATCGCCCGACAGCGTGCCGGACGCTTCCAGGTCTTCCAGAAACGCCGCTTCGCCCGTGGTCAGGAAAAGCTCGGCGGCGGCCCAGGCGAACTCGTCCGCGAGCTCGAAATCGCCATAGCCGCCCCCGCCACCGAAATTATTGTAGGCGTAAATGTCGGGATAGGCCTGCGCGGCGGCATAGGCCCGGCGGGCGGCTGTCAGGCAGCGATCGGCGAAGGCCGCATCCCGGTCGCGCCAGACCCGGGTGCACTGGGCGGCAGCGGCGGCCAGGTTGAGGGTGGCGGCGGTTGAGGGCGGTTGCAGCAGGCGTTCCTCCTGCGCATCGGCGGGAAGCAGGGGCAGGGGCAGCCAATGGCGTTCATGAAGCTTGTGGTGCGCCATTCCGCCGGCGTCGATCATCGTAATGTCGAGGCCTTCACGCGGATCCTGGCGGCCGCGGACCACAGCCACCGTCTCGCCGTCCGGAACCTGCACGGCGAGCATCCATTCCAGATGCCAGCGGGCCTCGTCGAGAATGTCGGTGATGGCATTGCCGTTTTCCGGCACAGGCACACGGCCATCGCCCCAGCCGGCTTGTTCCGGCCCGCCGAGCGCGTCCAGCCGTTCCACGAAATGCTGCAGCGTCCAGACCGAAATGCCGCCATTGACGACATACTGGCCGTAATCGCCGGCATCGGCCCAGCCACCGGTCACATCAAGGCGGTAGCCGCAACCCGGCCAGTCATTGCCGGCCTCGTCCTGTCCGTGAAAGCAGGTGGGGTGCGAGTCCAGCATTCCGGCCGCACGGGCCCATTGCGGTCCATGGGTGAAATCCGCCTCGATCGGCGTGCCCAGGCGATTGAGATAGAAATAGCGCAGTGCGTCTTCGCTGATGTCCGCAAAGGGGCGGTCCGAGATGCCGAAAGCCCGGCTCTGCGCGCCACAGGCTTCCAGGACAAAACCGTCGCCGGGGCCTTCCAGCTCTGTCAGGTCGATCCGGTGAACGGTGTCGCCGGAGTTTTCGTCCGGTCCGAAGGGTTGTGACAGGCCGGTCAGCACCACATTGCCTGTCGCAGACAGGACCCGCCAGTCCACCGGTGCGTCGGCCGCGGTTCTCAGGATGGCGCGCTTGGACCCGCCGCTCTCGAAGCCGACCTGGCTCAGCCGGATGGCCGGTGCGCCCTCGACGTTCGACGGCAAGGCCTCACACGAGGCTTCCTGGGCGAAAGCTGTTTCGCCCCATAGCGTTAGGACGGCGATCGCCGACAGGCATGCGGATCTTTGAAGCTGGATCACACGACCTCCCCAGATCGTTTTTTTGTCGCCGGGCATTCTTGACACGGCTGCGAGACCGGTCGAAGCTGACAGGTACTGACAACGCTGTCAATGGCAGCGACGGGCAAAGACCCGGGGAGGAAAACGGGGTTCGGTCTGCCGCAAGTTTCGCGGAGAATTCAGGCTGTTCGCCGACACCCTCCCCATCAATCGAGCCGGTCAGACACATCCTTGCGACCGGCGTCGACACGCTGACCGCAAGCACTGAAGACGCCGCAGCCGCCCCTCCCTCCGGGTGGTCATGCCGACGAAATCTGCAGCCAGCGCCCGCAAGGGCTCACTGGCTGCATTCTTTCGTGGCCTGATCCCCGTGGGCCGGCAGCTGTGGCCCGGGGAAAGACGGGACGAAAATGATGTTCAAACAGCTGGTTGCAGCCGGGCTGACGGGATTGATGCTGGCGGCGCCCGGGTGGAGCCAAACAGATGCGGGGGCCGAACACGGGGCGGTGCCCGGCGTCTCCCCGAGGGTTCAATCCCTGATCAATCGCATGACCCTGGAGGAAAAGCTGGGTCAGCTGGTGCAGGCAGCGGGCGGACGGTCCATGTCGCTGAATTCCCGCCTGACGCCTGAGGAGCTTGATCGCGTGCGTCGCGGAGAGGTTGGGTCCTACCTGCATGTTGCGGGCGCGGAACCGCTGGGCGAGCTGCAGCGCGTGGCTGTTGAGGAGAGCCGGCTGGGCATTCCCCTGCTGTTCGCAATGGATGTCGTGCACGGCTATCGCACGCTGTTCCCGGTGCCTCTGGGCCTGGCGGCCAGCTGGGACCCGGATGACTGGGAGAGCGCGGCGCGGATTTCGGCCCGTGAAGCGACGGCCTCGGGGCTGCACTGGACCTTCGCACCCATGATCGATATCGCCCGCGATCCGCGCTGGGGCCGGATCGTGGAAGGGGCTGGCTCGGACCCCTATTTCGGGTCGCGCATGGCCGAGGCCCAGGTGCTGGGCTATCAGGATGGCGATCTGGCGCGCGGCGACACACTGCTGGCGACCGCCAAGCATTATGGCGTCTATGGCGCGCCCATCGGTGGCCGCGATTACGGCACGGCCGATGTGTCCGAGCGCAGCATGCACGAGATTTACCTGCCGCCCTTCTATGCCGCGAATGCGGTGGGCGCCGGCTCGGTCATGACGGCTTTCAACGATATCGGCGGCGTGCCGACGACGGGCAATGAGGCATTGATCGACGGGCATCTGCGTGACCGTTGGGGGTTTGATGGTGTGGTCCTGAGCGACTGGAACGCCATTGCCGAACTGATCAATCACGGCGTGGTCGAGACCCGTGCCGAGGCCGGCGCCCTGGCCTTGCGGGCCGGTGTCGACATGGACATGACCAGCGGCGTCTTCGGCGAAGATCTGGCCGAGGCCATCGCGGCCGATCCGGACCTTCTGGCCGATCTGGACCTGGCGGTCGCCCGCATCCTGACCGCCAAGGAACGGCTGGGCCTGTTCGATGCGCCCTACGCCTATCATGACGTGGCGCGCGAGGCAGCCGAAGTCCTGGCACCGGCCCATCGCGCCGAGGCGCGCCGCATCGCGACGCGCGCGCCGGTGCTGCTGCAGAACCGCAATGGCGCCCTGCCGCTGATGGCCGGCGCTGGCGAAGTGGCGGTGATCGGTGCGCTGGCCGAGGACGCGTTGACCCAGCTGGGCTCCTGGCGGGCCCGCGGTCAGGCCGAGGATGTCGTTACCCTGCTGGCGGGTCTGCAGGCCCATGCGCCGGACGGAGTGACGATCCGCTATGCCGTTGGCGCCGATCCGGTGTCGGACGATCTGTCCGGCATCGCGGAAGCCGTCGAGCTCGCATCCGGAGCAGACCGCGTGCTGCTGGTGATCGGTGAAAGCTATACCCAGTCGGCCGAGGCGCGCAGCCGCGCCGATATCCGCCTGCCGGCCAGCCAGCGTGCTTTGGCCGAGGCCGTACTGGCGACCGGACGACCGGTCACCGTGCTCCTGGTGACCGGTCGCCCTCTGGCGATTCCGGAATTGGCCGACGCTGCGGATGCGATCCTGGTGAGCTGGATGCTGGGCGTGGAAGCCGGCAACGCCCTGGCGGACATCGTCTATGGCGCGGTGTCGCCTGCCGGGCGCCTGCCCGTCGCCTTTCCGCGCGGTTCCGGCGCCGTGCCGCTGACCTATTCGGAATATCCCGCCGGTCGTCCTGCCGATCCGGATCCGGCCCGTGACACCAATCGTTACATGGACCTGCCGATCACCCCGCTTTTCGCCTTCGGGCACGGGCTGGGCTATGCGCAGTTCGACTACGGCGCGCTGGAGGTAGACCGGACGGACCTGGCAGCAGACGGGACTGTCACCCTGTCCGTCGCGGTAACCAACACTTCGGACCGGGCCGCGGACGAGGTTGTCCAGCTCTACATGCGCGATCCGGTCGCGCGCGTGGCCCGTCCCCGCCTGGAGTTGCGCGGCTTCGAGCGTTTGACCCTGGCGCCGGGTGAAACGCGGACCGTGCGGTTTGTCGTTTCGGCGGCCCAGGCCGCGATCTACCGGTCGCCGGGACAATGGCAGGTCGAGGCGGGCCGGCTGGACTTTCATGTCGGGCCGGCATCCGACGATCTTCGCGCCCACGCCTCCGTCACCGTGACCACGCCAGGCGAAACCGCCATCCCGGCCAGTGCCATTGCCACCCGTACGGAGACAGACTGATGCAGCGCCGACAATTCCTGACGGCCACCGGGGCCAGTCTCGCCGTGATGGCTTGCGGGCAAACGCCCGCCAGTGCCGATATCGTCATCGAGCGTTTCGATGCTGCGCTGGATGATCTGGTCGATCCGAACGCCCAGCTGGAAACGCTGGGTGGCGGCTTTACCTGGTCGGAAGGTCCCACCTGGGACGGGGATCGCGGCTGCCTCTACTTCACCGACGTGCCGGGTAATCGCGCCTATCGCTGGACCCGCGATGCGGGCGTCGAGGTGTTTCTGGACCCGTCCGGCATCCCGGCTGGCGAGGCGGAAGGGTTCCGGGAACCCGGGGCCAACGGACTCTGGTATGCCGGTAACGGGCAGTTGCTGGTCTGCAATCACGGAACCCGTTCCGTGGAGCGCCTGGACCTGGCGTCCGGCCAGCGGACGGCCCTGGCCTCCGGTTTTTCCGGCGAGCCCTTCAACAGTCCGAACGATCTCGTTCCGGGGGCGGATGGCTCAATCTATTTCACCGATCCGCCCTATGGGCTTGAAGGCCTGGACGCCTCACCGCTCAAACGTCAGGACGCCAATGGCGTTTATCGCCTGGCCCCCTCGGGTGAGGTTTCGCGCCTGGTCGCCGATATGACCTTTCCCAACGGGATCGGCCTGTCGCCGGACGGCCGCCACCTTCATGTCGCCCAGTCGGACCCGGCCGCACCGGTCATCCGCCGCTTCGTCCTTCTGGATGATGGTGGTGTCGAAGAGGCCGGTCTCTGGTTCGATGCGACCGCCCTGTCCGGACCGGATCAACCGGGTCTGCCGGACGGCATGGCGATCGACAGGCATGGCAATCTGTTCGCCACCGGACCCGGCGGCGTGCTCGTGATCTCACCGGACGGGATCTGCCTCGGGCGTATCCGTACCGGGCGCGCGACCGCCAACTGTGCCTTTGGCGAGGACGGTTCGACCCTGTTCATGACGGCGCATGACCGGCTGATGCGGCTGGAGACCCGGACCCGGGGGCTGGCGTGGAGCTGATCGCCGAGAACCGCGCCCTGCTGGCCACGCTGGCCGGGGTGGCCGGACTTCTGGTTCTGATCCTGCGCTTCCGGATGAATGCCTTTGCTGCGCTCATCCTGGTGGCTCTGCTGACCGCGCTGGCTGCCGGCATGGCGCCGGGTGACGCGTTTGACACGCTGGTCTCGGGCATGGGGGGCACGCTGGGCTTCATCGCCGTGGTGATCGGCCTGGGGGCCCTGTTCGGCGCCATCGTCGAAGCTTCCGGCGGGCTGCGGGCCCTGGCGGCGCGCCTGCTGGCCGGACGGGAAAGCAGCGGGGGACGGTCGGCCATGGCCGTTCTAGGCCTGATGGCGGCCATCCCGGTCTTTTTCGATGTGGCCCTGATCATCCTGTTGCCGCTGGTCTTTGCGATGGCGCAGAAATCCGGCCGGCCGGCCCTGGCCTTCGGACTGCCGCTGGTGGCTGGACTGGCGGCGGCGCATTCCTTCATTCCGCCGACACCCGGTCCGATCGCGGTGGCGGAGATTCTGGGCGCGGATCTGGGCTGGGTGATCGGTTTTGGCCTGCTGATCGGTCTGCCGGCAACGCTGATCGGCGGACCGGTGTTTTCCGCCTGGCTGGAAGGCCGCGGCGGGCTGCCGGCCGGAACCCGCCTGGCGCCGGCGGATGATCACGTGCCGCCGCGGCTGGGTGCCGGGGCCTGCGCCGGACTGATCCTGTTGCCGCTGGTGCTGATCCTGACCGGAACCCTGGCCCGCACGATGCTGGATGCGGGGGGGCTGCGCGATGTTCTGGTGCTGGTCGGGCATCCCTTCAGTGCGCTGCTGATTGCCTGCGGTGCGGCGCTGATCCTGGTCCCGTCCCGCACGGATGCCGAGAAGAGCGGTGTGCGCGATGCCATCGCGCGGGCCCTTGAGCCGGTGGGAGCCGTCATTCTGGTCACCGGCGCCGGGGGGGCGTTCAAACAGGTGCTGGTTGATACCGGCGCCGGGGCGCAGCTGGCCGATGCCGCGCTTGGGCTGGGTCTGATCCCGCTGGTAGCAGGCTATGGCCTTGCTTTGCTGGTCCGCGTGGCGCAGGGCAGTGCCACCGTCGCCATGATCACCGCGGCGGGTCTTGTGGCGCCGATTGCCGAAGCGGCGGGGCTGGGCGCGGCGGACATGGCGCTGGTCGTGATCGCGGTCGCCTCCGGGGCAACCGGCTTGTCACATGTCAACGACTCAGGGTTCTGGTTGGTCTCTCGCCTGTTCGGTTTGAGCGAAGGCGAAACGCTGCGCACCTGGAGCGTTGCGGCCACACTCGTCAGCCTGACCGGCTTCCTGGGGAGCCTGGTCATCTCGTTCTGGGTCTGACACCTTGGCCCGCGCCCTCAAACCGGGATGGGATATGGCCAGGCTGAAGAGTGCAAGCGCATATGCGGGTTATGGAATCGGCGATTTCGGGCTGAATATCTACTGGAACGCACTCGCGCTGGTCCTCTTGTTCTGGTACGCCGAAGTGGTCGGGCTGCCGCCGCAGGTGGCCGGCGCGATCTATTTTGTCGGCATGGCCTGGGACGCGGTGTCCGACGTGATCGTCGCCAATCTGACCGAGCGCACGAAATCGCGGTTCGGCACCTATCGCCCGCACATCCTGTTCGGCAGTTTCGCGCTGGGCGCCTCCTTCATCCTCCTGTTCTGGATCCCGCCGCTGGAGGGGGTTGCGCTGATCGCGGCGCTCACCGTGGGACATATCGTATTCCGCACGGCCTATACGATCGTTGCAGTGCCCTATTCGGCGCTGGCCGCGCGGCTGACCTATTCCAGTGTCGAGCGGACGACCTATTCCGGCTTCCGCATGTTCTTTGCCTTTTCCGGCCTGTTGATCGTGTCCGGCCTGTGGTTTCCGCTGGTGCGGCATTTCGGCGACGGGTCGGACATTTCCGCGACCGGTTTCCAGATCGCAGCCGCCATCGGCGCGGTCACCGCGACGCTGGCGCTGCTGGCCTGTTTTGCGGGCACCAGAGAGAAGCCGCCGCTGGGCCGGGCCGGCCAGCCGGCGCGCGGGCACGGGGCGGCAGAGTTCTGGCCGGCCGTGCGTGCCAACAAGGCGCTGGGTGTGCTGCTGGTGGTGATCTTCCTGCAATCGAGCGCGGTTGCCAGCTTCCTGATCCCGCTGACCTTCTTCGTCGAGGTGAACGGGGACAGCTTTGCCGGCAAGGAAGTGGTGATGACCGCCTATGCGGTGGCGACCCTGTCGTCGATCCCGGTCTGGACCGCAGTGATCCGACGGTTCGGCAAGAAGGCGGGCTGGCTGACGGCCTGCGTGCTGGCCGGGCTGGCGGGATTGGACCTGGCCCTGTCCGGCGCGCGGGTGGTGTCGGGCATTCCGCTGCAGATTGTGGTCTATGGGGCGGCCTTCGGGGCGTTCGGCGTGCTGGTCTGGGCGCTGGTGCCCGATACGGTCGAGTACGGGCAGTGGAAGACCGGCGACCGCAATGAGGGTGCGGTGTTCGGCTCGGTCCTCTTGACCCAGAAACTGTCGAGCGGGCTGATGGGGCTGTTTGTCGGCACGATGCTGTCGATGATCGGCTATGACGTGGCGCAGGACATCCAGAGCCAGGCGACAGCAGACAGTCTGCGCCTGCACATATTTCTCGGACCGACAGTGCTGCTGGCCTTGTCCTGTGTGGTGATCCTAAGATTGCCGCTGGACCGACGCGTTCATGCCAGCATTGTCGGCGAGATCGGCGAGGATTGAGCCAAGGGGAGGGGCAAGCCATGGCCAAGATGATCGATGTGGCGCGCAAGGCCGGCGTGTCGATCAAGACCGTGTCACGGGTGCTCAACAACGAGCCGCACGTGAAGGAAGCCCTGCGCGAACAGGTTCGCGCGGCGGCGCGCGAGGTGGGCTATGTGCCCTCCACGCCGGCGCGGCGCCTGCGTTCGCGGCGCAGCTATACCATCCATATGGTTTCGCACTCGCACCGCTCGAACTATGTCAATGCGATCCAGTTCGGGGCGATGCAGACCTGCCAGGACGAGGGCTATCAGTTGATGATGTCGCTGATGGACGATCTGCGCGACCTGCCGCCGGACGCGCTGCGCGAGCGGTTCGGCAAGCTGATCGCGACGTCCAAGCCGGACGGGCTGATCCTGGTGCCGCCGTTGTCCAATGACGAACGCCTGTTTGACGTGCTCAATGAATTCGAGGTGCCGGTGGCGCGGGTCGGGCCGAACGACATTCCCGCGGCACAGATCATCGTGAAGATCGACGAGCGGCAGGCGGCGCGCGAACTGACGGCGCATCTCATCAGCCTGGGTCATCGGCGGATTGCCTTCGTACGCGGCAAGGAAGACCAGAACGCCACCCATGAACGCCATGCCGGCTATTGCGACGCGCTCAGGGCGGCGGGGGTCGTGGTGGATGCGGCGCTGGTGAAGCCAGGCGATTTCAACTTCGAATCCGGCCTCACGGCGGGCCATGAGCTGTTGGCGATGGACACCCGTCCGACCGCGGTATTTGCCGCCAATGACGACATGGCGGCCGGGGTGCTGATGGCGGCGCACCGCATGGGGCTGGAGATTCCGCGGGACGTGTCGGTGGTCGGGTTTGACGATTCCGAGATCGCCGAGAAGATGTGGCCGGCGCTGACCACGGTGCGCCAGCCGCTGCTGGATCTGGGCCAGCTGGCAGCGCGCCAGCTGATCGATGCGGCCACCCGCAAGCCCGGCCAGCCTGAACGGCCGTCGGGCATGATGGAGTATTCCATCATCTATCGCGATTCCACCGGACCCGTTCCGGCCTGAGCCGAGCGTCTCCTGCTGCTGCAATGCGCTCGGGAAGCGGGGTGGATTTCCGGGCTATGTTAGGGGTAACATTCGTACTATAAGGGGCCGTCCGTCCAGCAGCGGCAGACGAGCGAAACAAGCCGTATCGGCTCCGACGGGCGCCGGGCAGGGGAAGAATGACGAACGAACCCAGCTATCTGGTCGCCGATATCGGTGGCACCAATGCCCGGTTCGCGATTGCGCGCGGCACCGCCCGGTCGGGATTTGACCTGGAGCATGTGCGCCGACTCAAGAACGAGGATTTCGAGCATCTGCGCGATGCCGTCATGGCCTATCTGGAGACGTGCGATGGCGAGCGACCGGACCGTGCCTGTTTTGCCGTCGCCTCGCCGATCCGACCGGGCGTGGTGCAGCTGACCAATGCCACCTGGCGCTTCGATCCGGCCGAGCTGGGCCGGGAGCTGGGGATTGCCGGCCTGTTCGCCGTCAATGATTTCGCGGCCCAGGCCCGTGGCGCCCCGCTGACCCCGGACAGCGACATCATCGAGATCAATACGGGCCAGCCGATCCTGACGGCCCCGCGCGCCGTGCTGGGGCCGGGCACCGGGCTGGGCCTGGGCCTGCTGGTGCCGGACGGGGAAAGCCTGCGCGTGGTGGCGACGGAAGGCGGTCACGCCACCTTCGCGCCGCGCACCGAGCGCGAGTTTGCCGTGGTGAAGGTGCTGGAGCGGGAATACGGCTTTGTGTCCTGGGAGCGGCTTCTGTCCGGGCGCGGCCTGGTCAATATCCACCGGGCCTTCTGCCAGATCGAGGGCGTGAGCTGGCCCGGCCACCGGCCCGAGGAAGTCACCGAGGAAGCCAAGAGCGCGCCGACATCCATGTGCGCCCGCGTGGTCGAGTTCTTCTGCACGGCGCTGGGCGGGTATTCCGGCGATGTCGCCGTGCTGACCGGCGCCCGCGGCGGCATCTATCTGGGCGGCGGGATCCTGCCGCACATCCGCAATCTGCTCGAACAGAGCGCCTTCATGACCCGTTTCACGGATCGTGGTCCGATGACGCAATACGTCAAGGACATCCCGGTCCGTCTCATTGCCTGTGACAGCGCCGCCCTGCGCGGGGCCGCTGCGCTCGCCGAACAAGGAATTTCCTGACATGGCCGTGACCCTGAACCAGCTTGTCGACGCGGCGAGCGTCATTCCCGTGCTCACCGTCGGCGAGGTCGCCCACGCCGCGCCGCTGGCCAAGGCGCTGAAGGCGGGTGGTCTCAAGGTCATCGAGATGACCTGGCGAACCCCGGCGGCACTGGAGGTCATGCAGGCGATGCAGGCGGCCGAGCCGGACCTGATCGTCGGCATGGGCACGATCCGCACGCCGGAGCAGGCCGCCGCCAGCGTCAAGGCCGGTGCAGACTTTCTGGTCTCGCCGGGCCTGTCGCCGAAACTGGTGCCGGCCCTGCTGGGCTGCGGTGTGCCGGTTCTGCCGGGTGTGGCAACCGCCGGAGAGGCGATGTCGGCCGCAGAAGCCGGATTCGAGCTGCTGAAATTCTTCCCGGCCGAGCAGGCCGGCGGGCTGCCCTATCTGAAGTCGCTGGCGGGCCCGCTGCCGGATATCCGCTTCTGCCCGACCGGCTCGATCACGCGGGAACGCGCGCCGGATTATCTGGCCCAGTCGAATGTGGTCTGTGTCGGCGGTTCCTGGATCGCGACCAAGGACATGGTCGAGGCCGGTGACTGGGCCGGGATCGAGGCCAATGCGCGGGCGGCCGCGGCGATGAAGGCCTAGATCACGGCTTCTCCGGCCCTGCTGGGCTTGGCTTGATGCCATCTCGTGGCGTGCTGCAGCTGATTGCGAATAAATCGCAGTCTGGACCAACGGAAATGCTGTCCTAATTCGTTAGCGAGGAGTACGGAGAACCCGTCGGGGCTACGGCTCCGAATGCTGGGAGGCAGGATTGACGGTTCGATTCAGGCGCGCAGGCATCAGCCTGGGCATGGTGGCCGCCCTTGTTCTGGCGGCATGTGGCGACCCCTCCGGCGGGGCGGCCACAGGCGGGGGTGTGCGAGAAGACGTGATCCGTGTGATCACCCAGACCGTCCAGCTTGAGCGTGTCCGGACCGATGTCGAGGCTGTCGGGACCGCGCGGGCGCGGGCCACGGCGCAGATTTTCCCGGAAACGGGCGGCGTCGTCACCCATGTACCCTTCACGGCCGGAGCGCATGTGGAGGAAGGGGACATCCTCTTGCGTCTGGAGGATCGCGAGGAACGGCTGGCCGTGGATCTTGCCCGGGTCGCCGTGCAGGAAGCCGAGCAATTGCTGGCGCGCTATCGGCGTATCGAGCATACCGGCGCGATTTCCGCCAGCCAGATCGATGAGGCGCGCACGGCGCTGGATGCTGCAACCATCCAGCTGGGCCAGGCCGAGATCGCGCTTGAGGAACGTACGGTGCGCGCCCCGTTCTCCGGTCATGTCGGCCTGACGAATATTGATCCGGGCTCACGGGTGACGCCCACGACGGTGGTCGCACAACTGGATGACCGCAGCGTGCTCTACGTCGACTTTTCACCGGCCGAACAGGTGTTCGGGCGCCTGCGCGTGGGAGACATCGTCTCGGTATCGCCCTTTGCCGATGCCGAACTGGCGGTGGATGCCGAAGTGGTGGCCGTCGACAGCCGTATTGATCCGACCCGGCGGACCTTCACGGTCCGCGCCGAAGTTGACAATTCTGCCGACATCCTTCGGCCGGGCATGAGCTTCCGGGTCGCCTTCTCCATTCTGGGCGAGGCCCATCCGCGCATTCCCGAAGCGGCGATCATCTGGGGTGGGTCCGGCTCCTATATCTGGGGCGTGGAGAATGGCCGGGCCTATCGCATTCCGGTCAGCATCGTTTCCCGGCATGACGGCTATGTCCTGGTCCGGGGTGAGGTGGGCGCCGATGACCGCATCATCACCGAAGGGGTTCAGAAGGTCCGTGAAGGCAGCCCGGTGAATGATCCCGATGCCCGTGATTTCACGGTGGGTGGTGGCGGCTTCATGTCGGCGGATGAAACCCCATGAGCCTGGAACGCAACGATCTGCCGGCCCTTGCGGTCAAGCGCCCGGTCCTGGTGGCCGTGCTGAATCTGCTGATCATCATCGGCGGTCTGGCGGCCCTGTTCGGCGTTGAAGTGCGCGAACTGCCCGATGTGGACCGTCCGGTCGTGTCCGTGACAGCCCAGTTTCCCGGTGCGGCACCGGAAACCGTGGATGCCGAGGTGACGGCCCAGCTGGAAGGCGCGGTGGCTCGTGTCTCCGGCGTCCGGGAAATCGACGCCCAGAGCGAGGAAAATGGCTCGCGCGTGCGGGTCGAGTTCAATGCAGGCGTCGACCTGGATTCCGCGGCCGCCGACATTCGCGAGGCGGTGGCCCGGGTGGCGCGGAACCTGCCCGACCGCGTCGAGCAGGTGCAGGTGGTCAAGGCGGACGACAATGCCGAGGCGATCATCCGCCTCGCCATCCTGTCCACCCGCCACGATGAAGAGAGCCTGACGGCGATCGTGGAAAACGACATCCTGCCGGAATTCCTGTCGGTGGAAGGTGTTGCCAGCGTCAATATGGATGGTGCGCGCCAACGCCTGCTGCGCGTGGTGATCGATCCGTTGCGACTGAGCCGGTTCGGACTGACGGTCGGCGATGTCGCCGCAGCCCTGCGTCAGGCGCCGTTTGATGTGCCGGTCGGCAGTTTCCGCTCCGAGGACCAGCAGCTCTTTGTCCGCGCCGAAGCCACGGCCGCGACGCCGGAGCGCGTGATGGATGTCATCGTCGCTGGCAATACGCGGGTGGGCGACGTTGCCGATGCCTTTTTTGCCCCGGCCGATGCCACCAGTTTCGTCCGTCTGGACGGTCAGCCGATCATCAGCCTGGGCATTGTGCGGCAGGCCCAGTCCAACACGATGTCGATCTCGGCCGGTGTCCGGGAGGTCGTGGCGCGGTTGAATGCTCGCTTCGACGATATCGAGATCCGGGTCACCTCGGATGATGCCGTCTTCATCCGCGGTTCGGTGCAGGAAGTGCTGACCAGCCTGATGATCACCGTGATCATCGTGGTGGGCACGATCTGGCTTTTCTTCGCCCGCTTCCGCGCCTCCCTGATCCCGTCCACGGCCATTCCGGCGGCGCTGATCGGGGCTCTGGCCGGGATCTGGCTGCTCGGATTTTCGGTCAATCTGCTCACGCTGCTTGCGCTGGTCCTGGCGACAGGTCTCATCGTCGATGACGCTATCGTGGTGATCGAGAATATCCAGCGCCTGCAGATGAAGGGGCTGGGCCGGCGGGCCGCTGCCGTGCTGGGCACCCGGCAGGTCTTCTTTGCCGTGGTGGCGATGACGGCCGTTCTGGTCTCGGTCTTCATCCCGATCTCCTTCCTGCCGTCCACGGCCGGCCGGTTGTTCCGGGAATTCGGCTTCGTCCTGGCGCTGGCCGTGGTGATCTCCTCCTTCGTGGCCCTGTCGCTGGTGCCCGCGCTGGCGGCGCGGCTGTGGCTGCGCAGTGAGACCCCCAAGGCCGGGCCGCTGGAACGCATGGGAAAGGCGGTCGCCGGTGTCTATGCCCGCCTGCTGCGCCTGGCGCTGAACCATCCCTGGATCACGGCGGGCGGCATGGTGATCCTCGCCGCCGGATCGGTGCTGACCTATACCCAGCTGGAACAGGAATTGGTGCCGCCGGAAGATCGTGGCCGCATCATCGTGTTCGCGACCGGTCCGGATGGGGTCGGTCTGGACTTCATGGAACGTCAGGCCGACCAGGTGGAGGCCATTCTCCAGCCCTATCTGGACAGTGGCGAGATCACCTCGCTGGACACCGTGATCGGCCGCTGGGACCCGAACCGCATCTCTGTCACGGCGACGCTGGCGGACTGGTCCGAGCGTTCGCGCAGCCAGCAGGAGATCATCAACGAGCTGCGCCGGCCCCTGTCCGACATTCCCGGCGTGCGGGCCTCGGTCTTCGGGCGCAACAGCCTGAATGTGCGGGGCGCCAGCCGTGGCGGAATCGAGGTGGCGCTGACCGGGCGGGACTATGCCGAGATCTACGAAGCCGCCCTGGCGCTGGAGGATGCGGTGGAAACCGGCGGTACGATCT
This sequence comes from uncultured Maricaulis sp., assembly GCA_965242785.1. Taxonomy (GTDB): domain Bacteria; phylum Pseudomonadota; class Alphaproteobacteria; order Caulobacterales; family Maricaulaceae; genus Maricaulis. The sequence goes on along the minus strand of CBDETA010000004.1, from coordinate 373,886 downwards.
TTTCCAATCCGGAGATTTCCTACCAGCCGACCCAGCCGCAATTGTCGATCCGCATTGACCGGCGTCGGGCTGCTGATCTGGGCGTTCCGCTGGACCAGCTCTCGGTGACCCTGCGGGCCATGGTCGGGGGCGACGAGCTGGTGGACCTCAACGTCGGCGACCAGGCGATCCCGATCTTCCTGGAGAGCACCCAGGATGCGATCGATGATCCGTCGGATCTGCAGAACCTCTATGTGCGGTCCAACACCGGCGAGCTGATCCCGCTGTCCACGCTGACGACGATCGTCGAGGAAGGCGTGGCGGCCGAGCTCAACCGCACCGAGCAGCGCCGCTCGATCAATTTCGAGGCCGATATCGCCGAGGGTGTTGCCCTGGCCGATGCGGTGGCGGAAATCCGGCGGTTGGGCGATGCCGTGCTGCCGGACGGGATCGACATGCTGATGCAGGGCGAGGCGCGTACGCTGAACGAAACCTCGCGCGACATGGCGATCACCTATGTGTTCGCCTTCATCATCGTCTTCCTGGTTCTGGCCGCCCAGTTTGAAAGCCTGACCAGCCCGATCGTGGTGATCCTGTCCGTGCCCTTTGCGCTGGCGGCGGCGGTCTATGCGCTCTTCCTCTCGGGCGTGTCGCTGAACATCTTTTCCCAGATCGGTCTGGTCATGCTGATCGGTCTGATGGCCAAGAATGGCATTCTGGTCGTCGAGTTCGCCGACCAGCTGCGGGCCGAGGGCAAGTCGGTGCGCGAGGCGATCGAGGAGGCGGCGACCATCCGCCTGCGTCCGATCACCATGACCCTGATCTCGACCGTCCTGGGCGCGCTGCCGCTGATCCTGTCCAGCGGGGCGGGTGCCGAGGCGCGCAGCGCGATCGGCTGGACGGTGTTCGGCGGTCTGGGCCTGTCCGGCCTGTTCACCCTCTTCCTGACGCCGGTGATCTATCTGGGCGTGGCCCGTTTCGGCAAGCCGCGCTCGGTCAATCTGGCGGATCTGGAGGACGAGCTGGCCCGTGCCGAGAGCGATCCCGGCACGGCCTCTCACCCGGCGGAATGATGATGCGCAGCCTGTTTCTTGTTCTGGCCGGGAGCGGCCTGGTGTCCGGCTGTGTCGTGGGGCCGGACTATAACCCACCCCAGGCCGACCTGCCGGGCGCTTTCCATGCGCCGCTGCCGGTTGCGGATGGTGAGGCCCAGCCGGCCTGGTGGCAGGGCTTTGATGATCCCGAACTGGCGCGGCTGATCGCCTTGGCGCTGGACGACAATCTGGACATTGCGCTCGCCCGGGCGCGGCTGGACGAGGCCGATGCGCTGGTGACGCGTGCACAGGCGGGCCTCGCGCCCAGCCTGGATGCGTCAGCAGAGGGTTCGGCATCCGCCGTGCTGAGCGGCGACGGGTCGGATGAGAGCCGAGCCGGTCTCGGGCTGGGACTGGCTTACATGCCGGACCTGTTCGGCGGGCAGCGGCGTCGGATTGAACAGGCCGAAGCCACTCGGCAGGCGCGTGAATTTGCCCTGGAAGATGCCCGCCGGCTGACGGCAGCGGCGATTGCCGGACGCTATGTCGAATGGCAGCGCAGCCGGGCGCGTCTGGCGCTGCTGGAGACCTCGCTCGATCTGCAAAGACAGACGCTGGAGATTGTCGAGCGTCGGGCCGAGGCGGGACTGTCGGCCGATCTGGACGTTCAGCGCGCCGCCTCCGATCTGGCGCGGACCCGGGCGCAGCGGGGATCCCTGGATGTGGTCCGGGCCGCGGCCCTGCATGACCTGGCGGTGCTGACCGGTCAGATCCCCGGCGAAGCGAGGCTGGCCGGAGCGGACAGGGCGGCCATTCCGCACTTGGCCCGCATGCCGCTGGATGCATTGCCGGCAGACCTGCTGCGCCAGCGGCCGGACCTGAAGGCGGCCGAGCGGGAGCTGGCCGCAGCCAGCGCGGCTGTCGGCATTGCCGAGGCTGATCTTTATCCATCCCTTTCCTTGCCGGGGTCGATCACGGCCGATCTGGGATCGGCGGAGCGGCTGGTGTCCAGTGTGATGGCCCGGCTGGGCGCCAGCCTGACCGTGCCGCTGAGTGATGGCGCTGCCCGGCGGGCCGGTGTCGAGGCCGCCGAGGCGCGCCTGGACCAGGCGCGGCTGAGCTATCGTGCGGTCCTGCTGAACGCCCTGGCCGAGGTCGAGACGGCGCTGGTGCAGCTGCAGGCGGTGGATGCGCAGGTGGTGGAACTGGAAACCGCCGTGACGGCGTCCGAACAGGCTTTCGAACAGCTCAACGCGCTCTATCGTGAGGGTCTGGCCAGTTTTATCGACATCCTGGATGCCCAGCGCACGCTGATCTCCAGCCGGGAAGCCCAGCTCGATGCGCGGGCCGACCAGACGGCGGCGCTGGTGGATCTCTACCGGGTGCTGGGCACGCCGGTCAGTCCTGTGGCGGCTCCAGCGACGCGCTCTTGATCAGCGCCCAGACCGTCTCGCCGGGCTGCAGCGCCAGCTCGCGGGCGGCGTCTCGCGTGATGCGCGACCACAGCGTCTGGCCGTCCATCTCCAGCTCGACATCGCAATAGGACGTCGCTGCGTCCGGACGCAGGCTGATCAGCGTGGCGGGAAGCTGGTTGCGGATGGAGAGGTCGCTGGCGGGCGTGCGGGCCAGGGAGACGTCGCGGGCCAGGATGTGCAGCCGGACCGGCTGGCCGGTGGCAAGCGGCTGTGCGGCGGGCAGCCGGATCGTGTGGCCGGCCAGGGACAGGCTGACGATCATCAGATCGGGATCATGGGATTGCGGCGTGGCCGTGATCAGCGCCGCCGGCTCGCGGCTGTGGCCGGTGCCAAGCCAGTCGGCGACGGGCACGACCGCGCCCGTCTGTCCGGCTTCGAGCGGCAGGACACGGTCGGCCAGCTGGGCAATCTCGTGCGCGGAATGGCTGACATGCAGGGCGGGGATGGCGGCGTCCAGCAGCGCCTGCCGCAGGGCCGGGATCAGGGCGTTGCGATGCAGGGCATCCAGCGCGGACAGGGGCTCGTCCAGAATGAGCAGGCGGGGAGAGGACAGGAGCGCGCGGCCGAGCGAGACGCGCTGGCGCTCGCCGCCGGAAAGCGCAGGGGTCCGTCGGGTGAGGAGCGGATGCAGGTCCAGAAGATCGAGGATGTCGTCCCGCCGGGCACCGGGCTCGCCCCTGGAACGGCGTTCGGCATAGGCCAGATTGCCGGCGACATCGAGGTGGGGGAAGAGCCGGGTGTCCTGGAAGGCGATGCCGATTCTGCGTTTTTCGACAGGCACTTGGCGGTTGGCGTCCAACCATGTTTCGCTGTCGAAACGAATATGTCCGCGGGTTTCCGGCTCGAACCCGCACAGAGCCCGAAGCAGGCTGGTCTTGCCGGCGCCGCTGGGACCGCTGACCGAAGTGATCCCGGTGCGCGGAAGGCTCGCGGCGGCCCGCAGCACGAAACTGCCGCGGGTCAGGGTGAGGTCGAAGTCGAGGCCGTTATCCTGCATGGACGGGATACCGGCGATTGAGGGCGTAGACCAGAAGCAGGACCGCAAAGGACAGTGCGATCAGGCCCGCGGCCAGGGCGTGGGCCTCATCATAGCGCAGCGCTTCGACATGGTCGTAGAGCGCGATGGAGATGGTGCGGGTGCGGCCGGGGATATTGCCGCCGACCATCAGCACAACCCCGAACTCGCCGATCGTGTGCACGAAGCTGAGCACGCCGGCCGTGATGAAGCCGCGGACGCTGAGCGGCGCGGCGAGGCTGAGGAAACGGTCGAGGCCCGAGGCACCGAGGCTGGCGGCAGCCTCCATCTGGTCGCGCCCGACGCGCTCGAAGGCGGTCTGCAGCGGCTGCACCATGAAGGGCAGGGAATAGAGGAGGGATGCGATCACCAGCCCGGTGAAGGAGAAAGTCAGCGTCTCCCCGGTCAGCCTGACCCAGAAACCGCCGATTGCCGTGTTCGGGCTCAGGAGGATCAGCAGGTAGAAGCCGATCACCGTCGGCGGCAGGACCAGCGGCAGGGCTGTCAGCGCCTCGATGGCCGGCTTGAAGCGACTTCGGGTCTGCGACAGCCACCAGGCCAGGGGCGTGCCCAGCACGAACAGGATCAGTGTCGTTACCAGGGCCAGCTGCAACGTCAGGACAATGGCCGAGCCGCCGGGCATCAGGGCACAGCCTCGTAGCCGAACCGGCTGAGAATGGTGGCGGCCTCTTCGGTCTGCAGGAAATCCAGCCAAGCCACCGCCGCCGGATTGTCTGCGCCGTGCCGAAGCAGAACCGCATCCTGGCGGATCGGGTCGTGCCAGTCGGCCGGAATGCGTTGGTACTGGGCGGCGCGCCCGAAGCTCGGGCTTTCCACCTGTGACAGGGCGACAAAGCCCAGATCGGCATTGCCGGTGACGACGAAGGCGAAAGTCTGGGCGATGTTTTCTCCCATCACCAGCTGGTCGGACACGGTGTCCGGCAGAGCCAGATGTTCCAGCACCTGGATCGCGGCCGAGCCATACGGGGCGATATCCGGATTGGCGATCGCAAGACGGCGAAAACGCCCCGTTTCGAGCCGTTCCAGAGGCGATGTCGGGCCGGTGGCGTGGGCCCACAGGACAAGCCGGCCGACAGCATAGGTCTGCCGTGTTCCCGCCACGGCCAGCCCGTCGCGCTCCAGTTCAGCCGGACGGATGGCGTCGGCTGACAGGAAGACATCAAATGGTGCGCCCTGGGTGATCTGGGCATGGAGCCGACCGGTCGAACCCGGCGTGAGGGTCACGGTATGTCCGGTGGCCGCCGTGAAGGGTTGGACCAGCGCCTCGGCCGGTTCGGCGAAGTTTGACGCCACGGCCACCAGCGCCTCATCGGCCCGGACGGGAGCCGGCCCGCAAATGGCCTGCAGGGTGGCCAGAGCCAAGGTGGAAAGAAGACGCCGCATGCCGGGCAATTGACCGCAGCGCCCGCGCCCGCGCAAGGGCCGAAGCGGTCCGATCACGCGGCCTTGATTCAGGCCGCCCGGCGCGAGCGCAAATCTTCGGCACTCATCGGTTTTCCGAAATGCCAGCCCTGCAGGTATTCAAAGCCCAGCAGGCGCAGCATCGCGGCCTGGCTTTCGGTCTCCACGCCCTCGGCCACCATGTCCAGGTTCAGCGCGTCGCCCAGAAGGGCCAGGGCCTGCAGCATCTTGTTGGGCCCTTCACCCTTGCCGATCGAAGCGATGAAGCTGCGGTCGACCTTGATCTTCGAGAAGGGCAGCATGTGCAGATAGCCCATCGAGGCGAAGCCGGTGCCAAAATCATCCAGATTGACCCGGAAACCGGCGGCGTGAAATTCCAGCAGGCGCTGCTTGGCACGATCGAAATCATCCACCAGAACGGCTTCGGTCAGTTCCAGTTCGATGGCCGATGTGCGCATGCCGGCGGCTTCCAGCCGGTCGACATAACGCTGGCAGAGGTCCGGGTCATTGAGCTGCACCGGGGACAGGTTGATCGACACCGAATAGGGCGCATCGGGCCCGATGTCCCGGCAAACGCTGTCGACGACGAAATCGCCGAGCTTGCGGATCAGTTTGGAGCGTTCGGCCACGGCGACGAAGACATCCGGCGGCACGGCCCCGCGGGAGGGATGCTCCCAGCGCAGCAACGCCTCCACCGAGGCAATCGAGCCATCACTGGCCCGGGCAATCGGCTGGTAGACGACACGGAATTCGCGGCGCGACAGTCCGGCCTCGATATCCGCTTCCAGCGAGCGCTGCTCAGCGTGTTCCAGACCCAGGCTGGCATCGAAGCACAGCGGCTGGTCCAGCTGGTTGGCCTTGGCGCGATACATCGCCAGATCGGCATCATGCACCAGCTGGGAAAAGTCCTTGATGGCATCCGGACGCGACCAGGCGACGCCGATGGCGGCGCCGATCTCAAAGGCGCGGCCGTCTATTTCGAACGTGTCCTTCAGACTGTCGGACAGGCGACGGGCGATGGCGAGGGCCTGTTCGGACCGGTCCTCGCCAATCAGCGCGCAGGCGAACTCGTCGCCGCCGATCCGCGCGACATGGACATCCTCGGGCAGGGCGTCACGGAATTTCCGGGCCACGCTGCGGATCACTTCATCCCCGGCGCGGTGGCCGGCCTTGTCATTGACTGCCTTGAAGCCGTTGAGGTCGATATAGATGACAGCGGCTTCCCCGCGTCTCGCAGCAGCTGTCGCGGCCTCGCACTCGATGAATCGGGTGAAGCCGAGACGGTTGGGCAGATTGCTGAGCGTATCGGTGCCCGCGGCGCGGATGGCGCGCTGCTCGTTGCGCTCAGCCCGGCGGGCCAGGCCGCGGGCCTTGTAAACGATGACCTGGGCCGCGATGAAGAAGGCCAGGACGTAGGCGATCAGCGGAATGAAGGTGAAGCGCAGAGTTTCGATACCGGGCCGCGACGGCGACCATGTCAGACCGACCTCAGCATGACCGAAATGGTCCGAAACCGGAACGACCGGACCGTTCAGCTCGCTGTTCATGTCCACGAAGCGGATATTGTTGAGCAGCAGCAGGCTTTCCAGGCTGGAGGAGAAGGTGCTGTCCAGACGCGTTCCGATGAAGATCAGCGGATCGGTCGCCGGATCGGTCGCCGCGCGGTCCTCATATTCGCCCACGATGGTCACAGACACCACGTAGGGCTGGCCGTTCACCTGCATCATGTGGCTGCTGATGAATTGGCCGTCCGCATAGCCGGCCTGCAGGTCAGCGCGCAGCTCGGCGAGCTGTTCGACGGACAACAGGGCATTGACCGGCGTCTCGCCGGTATCCCGGTGCCAGAAATAGCCATAGGCATCAGCGGGCGCCGACAGACCGACCAAATCAAATCCGAAATGGTCGGAAAATGACGACGCCATGCTTTCGGACAGCTGGTCCACCCGGTGTTCCGCCAGCATTTCGCGGGCATAGTCCCACCAGCCATAATCGGCGACCCAGGTCTCGTTCAGGTGCACGGCAGTCTCGATACCCGCGCGCAGAAGCTGGCGGTCCGTTTTGGCGGCGTTCCGGTTCAGGGCACCGACAAAAAAGTAGATCATCAGCACGGACGCGATCAGGCTGACCAGCGCCGCGACATTGATGAATCGACCCAGTTGTCTGTCGAGTGTGCGGCTCATGCCATCCCACCGGATTATTGTTCCGTTCTTGGGGCCAGCCTGCTCCGAACAAGGTAAAGGGGTCGTCATCAGAACTGCGAATTCCTGCAGCTCAGGGATGAAACAGCCGAGTTTGGCGGTATTACTTTATGCGCGGTTCAGGCGGGGCGACGGTACTCGAACTGGCCGACATCAATGCGGCCGCTGACGAAGCCTGCTTCGCAATAGGCCAGATAATAGCGCCAGATCCGGTCGAAGCGCCGGTCGAACCCAAGCGGTTCGATGCGAGGCCAGGCCGCCATGTAGGACTGGTGCCAGGCGGCCAGCGTGCGGGCATAGTCGCCACCGAACATGTGCTTTCCGGCCGGGATCAGGCCAGCCCGGTCGGCTTCTTCTTCCAGGCGCTCAACGGTTGGCAGCATGCCGCCAGGAAAAACGTATTTCTGGATGAAATCGACCGATCCGCGATAGCTGTCGAACAGGTCGTCCCGGATGGTGATGATCTGCAGGGCGGCCCGGCCCCCCGGTTTCAGGCAGGCCTGGACCTGGTCGAAATAAACCGGCCAGTGGGCCTCCCCGACCGCCTCGAACATCTCGATCGACGCGATCGCATCGAAGCGTTCGGAAACATCACGATAGTCCTGCAGCCGGATATCCGTCTGGCTGGACAGGCCCGCGCGCGACAGGCGATCAACCGCGTAATCGTGCTGCTCTTTTGACAGGGTCAGGCCGGTGACATGGCAGCCGAATTCCGAGGCTGCGATCTCGGCAAACCCGCCCCAGCCACAGCCGATTTCCAGCACCCGGTCACCCGGTTTCAGCTGGAGTTGCTCGCACAGGCGACGGTATTTGCGTGTCTGGGCGGCCGCCAGCTCGTCTGCGCCGTCGTCAAACAGCGCCGAGGAATAGGTCATGCTGCGATCCAGCCAGGTCTCGTAGAAAGCATTGCCCAGATCATAGTGGAACGCGATGTTCCGGCGGCTGCCGCGCCGCGTATTGGCGTTCAGCCAGTGCTGGATGCGACCGATGAGCCGGCTGGGGCCGCCGTGCCGATGGGCGCTGTCCAGACGATCCATATTGCCCGCCAGTGCGGTCAGAAGACCGGTCAGATCCGGTGTGTCCCACTCGTTATTGATGAAACCTTCGGAGAAGCCGAGGGCGCCGGAACTGGCTATGCGCAGCAGGGCATTCCACCGCTTGATGTTCCACTCCGCGGCCAGCTCGGCATCCTGGGGTCCGCATTCGAAGCGGTATCCACCGGGCAGGGAGATCCGCAGGCGGCAATCGGTCAGTCCCGTCAAGGCAGAGCGCAGCTTCTGCCCGGCAAAACGCTGCAGGCCGCTGGCACGCATTTCTGAACGCGTCGCGGATCCGGTCGTGTAGTCCATCACAGCCTCCTCGGCATCGTGTCCACGGTTCCCCGGCGCGGCGCATGGGGGCGCAGGCCTTTCAGACGCAAGCGAAGTGCTTCCAGCAGAATACCACCAACAGTCGTGATTGTATTCAGGGGAACAAGGCCCGCCGCCCGCAGGATGGCGGCGCTCGACAGGTCTTGGCGATGCGCCGTGTGGATGGCACCCATGACGCATTGACCATCGCGGTGCAGCCGGATGGCGAGGCGATAGGTGTTCTCGTCCCGGTCGAGCTTGAACGTGTAGCGGCCCTCGACGGGATTGAAGGGCGACACGAAGAAAGTCTTCTCGCAGGAAAACCGCAGCGGACCGTCCTCATCATGCGTTGGGGACAGGGCAAAGGCGTAGACGCCCCGTCCCCCGTGAAAATTGGACACTTCAAACAGCATTGCGACGAGATGTCCGAGGCTGTCATGGCAAAAAAAGACAGACAGCGGATTGAAGACGGCGCCCAGCATGCGCGGCGCGGCCAGCACCTGGATCCGGCCGGTCGCCGGCGCAATGCCGGCTTCTGACAGCTTGCGATTGACCCAGGTTCGCAGGTCCCGGCCGTCACCATGATCGGCGCAGTGGTGGCTCACCAGATTCCAGCGATCGAGGGAGAAGCCGAAGGCGCCGGCCTGCTGCCGATGGGGGCCATCAATATCGACCAGCAGGGACAGAACGGGATAGCGCAGGCTGTGCCGGCGCGGCCCGTGCCGCATGTGCCCGACATCACCGGCATAGAGCGAGGCCGCAAGCGGGGTCATTCCGCTGCCACCGCCGAGAGGTCGGGCGCAGGGGTATCATGCCAGGGGATACGCCCTGTGGCGCCGTCACGACCCCAGGGACGCTCGGGGGCGCCCAGGGCTTCGGCCACGGCCAGGCCGGATTGCAAGCCATCCTCGTGGAAGCCCGAGCCGAGCCAAGCACCAGCATACCAGGTGTTCCGATGGCCCTGTATCTCGCCGAAGCGGGCCTGGGCGTTGATCGCGGCGCGGTCGAAGACGGGGTGGCTGTATTCGTCCGTGTGCAGCACGCAGTCCGCAGCCGGTTCGATTTCCGGGTTCAGCGTGACCAGGACCGGATGACGTGTCGGCAAGGGCTGCAACGCATTCATCCAGTAGGTCAGGGAAATCCGGGTAGTTGAGGCCGGCGAGCGGCGCGATTCCAGATAATTCCAGGACGACCAGGCGCGCCTCCGGCGCGGCATCAGCCGGGTATCGGTGTGCAGGACTGCGGTGTTGGGACGGTAGCGGATGGCGCCCAGGAGGTGACGTTCCAGAGTGTCCGCGTCGGCGAGCAGCTGAAAGGCCTGGTCGCTGTGGCAGGCCAGGACCACGCCATCAAACCGCTCGGTGCCGGCATTCGAATAAACGGTGACGCCCGCCTCATCCCGCTCGATCCGGTTGACGGGGCATCCCGTGCGGATCTCGCCGCGGACGCGTCCCGCCAGCTCGGCGACGTAGAGCTTGCTGCCACCGGCAACAGTGCGCCATTGCGGGCGGTCGGCCAGCTGCAGCAGGCCGTGATTGATGAAAAAGCGGAAGAAGGTCTGCGCCGGATAGTGACGCATCTGCTCGACCGGGGATGACCAGATCGCGGCGCACATGGGCAGGATGTGATCTTCGCGGAACTCCGGCGAATAGCCCTCCGCCTGCAGGAACTCGTCCAATGTCCGTGTCTCGGTGGACGGGTCGATCGAACGGGCCTGGTCGTGCAGGCGCAATAGGTCGGCCAGCATGCGCCACATGCGCGGACGCAGGAGGTTGCGCTTCTGGGCGAACAGGCCGGACGGGTGGGAGGAATACTCGAACCGGCCGCCGTCCAGCGATGCCGAGAAGGACATGTCGCTGACCGCCGACGGCACGCCGAGATGTTCGAGGAGCGGGGTGAAATTCGGATAGTTGCGCGGATTGAAGACAATGAAGCCGGTATCGACATCCACGTCATCGCCCTTGACCGAGGCCCGCACCGTATTGGCGTGTCCGCCCAATTTCGAGCCGGCTTCGAACAGGGTGACGTTGTGGGTCTGGGACAGGCGCCACGCGGCAGACAGACCGGCGATGCCGGACCCGATGACGGCAATCGACTGCACGGGCCGGAGATGAAGCGGTGGTCGTTTGGTCATGCTGGACGCCCCTCGGGTCAATTGCAGTTTTGCGAGGGGTTACGCCGGGTCGCGCGATGCGGATCACCCTCCACTCGCGAACACGCGGCGATGATCCAGATTGCGGCTGGCGTCGTAGAAGCGAACATGTACGCTGCAAACCGGACCATGGCCGCGAGGGCCCAATACTCTGCGAAGGGCCAGACCGCTGCCTTGGATTCGGGAAGGGCGCGCATGAAGGATGAAGGCGATCGACTGCCGGTTCCCACGGAAACCGTGCGCCTGGCCGGACTGCTCGACCGGGTTGGACGGGCGCGCGACCGCGAGGCCTATCGGGCCGTGTTTGACCATTTCGCGCCGCGGGTGCGGACGTTTCTGATCAACCGCCGCCTCACCAACGCCCTGGCCGAGGAGCTGACCCAGGAGGTCATGCTGACTGTGTGGCGGCGCGCGGCGACTTATGACCGGTCCAAGGCTTCCGCTGCGACCTGGATCTATACGATCGCGCGCAACCTGCACATCGACCATTTCCGCAAGGAGAGCCGGGCCCAGAGGCTCGACGAATCCGACCCGCAATTGCTGCCGGACGCACCGCCGGACGCCGATGAACTGATCAGCCGCTCGCAGGAGGCTGATGCGGTTTCGGCCGCCCTGGCCGAACTTCCGGCTGATCAGATGGACGTGCTGTCGCTGGCCTTTCGCGAAGGCCTGTCGCACAGCGAGATTGCTGAGCGCCTTGATCTGCCCCTGGGGACTGTGAAGTCCCGGGTGCGGCTGGCCATGACGAAGCTCAGACAGACACTTGGAGACTTGGGATGACCCGGCGTGGAAACGTGCTGGAAGACAGCTGGTATCTCGACTATGCCGCCGGCACCCTGGCCACTCAGGGCCAGCAGGTGATCCTGGCCTCGCATGTCGAACTGTCCGACGCCGCGCGGGATCGCGTGGCCATGCTTGACCGGATCGGGGGCGCTGTTCTGGGCGACGCATCCGGCGGGGCTGCACCGGCGTTTTCGGCGGACGACATATTCGCCCTGGACGAGCAGGTTCCGGCGGACGGGCTGGCGAAGCCCGCCAATGACCGGGATCCGTCACTGCCGCTGCCGCGCGCCCTGACCGAATGGCTGGACACGACCGGCACGCGCGTGCGCTGGAGCTTTCTGGGACCGGGCCTGTCCAAGGCGGTGCTGTGGCAGGGCGAGCATGGCGAGAAGCTGTGGCTGTTGAAGGCCCAGCCGGGCATGGCCATCCCCCACCATGGCCACCGCGGACGCGAATGGACCCTGGTGCTCAAGGGCAGTTTCTGGGACGGCGACCAGCAGTACGCGCCGGGTGACCTGGAGGCCGCCGATCCGGACGTCGAGCATGACATCCGGATTGACGAGGGCGGCGAGTGCATTTGCCTGGCCCTGACCGAGGGCAAGCTGCGCTTTGAAAGTCCGCTCCTGCGGGCCTTCCAGGTTTTCACCGGGCTCTGAATATTTCCCGGCGGCGGTCCGGTGTCATGTCGCAGTTGTGCCGAAGCGACATGCGTCTATTCTGCGTTTGCGCTACCATTGCGTCAGCCAAGCGTTACCAACAACCGGACCGCCGCCAAAAATGAGTGTGAAAACCCGGGCCAACAAGCAATCCGGCGCCACGATCAAGGACGTTGCCCAGCATGCGGGCGTGTCGGCGATGACGGTGTCCCGGGTGTTGAACGCCGAGCCCAATGTGCGGCCCGAGACACGCGAACGCGTGCAAACGGCCATTCGCGACCTCAACTACCGGCCCAACCTGTCGGCCCGGAACCTGGCGCGCGCCAACACCTATTTCATCGGCCTGCTCTACGACAATCCGAGTGCCGGCTATATCAGCGAGCTCCTGATCGGCGCGCTGAACCGCTGCCGCAAGGCGGGCTACCACCTGGTCGTGGAGAGCTGCGGCTCGGCCGACCAGGACTGGGAAAGCTCGATTGCCGACATGCTGCGGACGTCGAATTTCGATGGCGTGATCATCCCGCCACCCGTGTGTGACAACCTGGCGGTCCTGGATGCCGTGGAGGCCGCCAACCTGCCCCATGTGCGGATCTCGCCGGATGTCGAAACCGAACGTTCGGCCCGGATCGTCACGGATGACGCGGCGGCGTCGCGCCGGATGACGGAATACCTGCTCGAACTGGGTCATCGGCGCATCGGCTTCATCCAGGGGCCGGGCGAGCACGGGGCCAGCCGGCAGCGCTATGAGGGTTATTGCGCCGCCATCGAGGCGGCCGGCCTGCCGCTGGACATGGACCTGGTGCAGCCAGGCGCCTTCACCTACCGCTCCGGCCTGGAGGCCACCGAGGCGCTGCTCTCGCTCGAGGCGCGCCCGACCGCGATCTTCGCCTCCAATGATGACATGGCCGTCGCGGCCATTGCCGTCGGCCACCGGCACAATCTGGACATTCCCAGCGATCTCACCGTGGTCGGGTTCGATGATACCCAGACGGCGACCGCCATCTGGCCGCAGCTCACCACGGTGCGCCAACCGATCTCCAGCATGGCTGCCGAAGCCATCGAGCTGCTGGCTGACAGCCTGGACCGCCATCGCGCCGGCGAGGATCCCGGCCCGGAACAGTCCCGCGAGATCCGCTCCGAGATCGTCATCCGGGATTCCTCCGCGCCGCCGCATTGACGCGGGATCACGCGCTTGCCCCGGCCGGGCGGCGCTGCGTAGTGTGGGTGAACCGCGTGTTGTGCGACGTGACTGACTGATGGAAGGGCCCCGCATGTCTGACTGGCAAACCCGGCCGGAACTCGACACCACCACGGTATCCACCCTGGTCTCTGCGGTGGGCAAACCGGTTTTCGATGACATGAAGACCCAGTTCGTCGCCGATCTTGAACGGCTCGGCCGCGAATACGCCGAGGCTCTGGCCCGGCAGGATGGGGCCGAGGCCAGGTCCATCGCGCACGCGCTCAAGGGCGCCGCCTCCAATATCGGCCTGATGCGACTGGGCGCGCTGGCGGCCGAACTGGAAAAGGGCAATGACGCCTTTGCGGCACACCTGGAGACCGTGCTGGACAGCGCGGTCAGTCAGCTGATGGCGGCCTGAACGCAGACAAGCCGGGGAGAGGGCATGGACTATCGCACGGAAGCCACGGGAGACGCACTCGTCGTCCATCTGTCAGGCGTACTGACCTTTGACGATCACGAAAAATTCCGCGGCGTCGTCACCGAGATCGCCGACAGTCCGGCACCCACGGCCGTGATCGACCTGTCCGCTCTGCAACAGATCGACAGCGCCGGCATCGGCATGCTGCTGCTGGCCAATGATCGCGCGGGCAAGCAGGACAAGCAGTTGCGCATCCGCGGCGTGAGCGGCCATGTCGCCAAGGTCGTGGAGTTGTCGCGACTGGAACAGCTGATCCCGATCGATTGAGGCCGGTATGGCAAAGCGGCCACTGACAGGCTCGGATGAAGACCGGCAGTGCCGCATCCTGATCGTCGATGACCTGAATTCCTCGCGGGTGCTGATTGAGTCGATCCTGCGCAGCGCCGGTTTCACGCAGCTGGTCACGGCCGCCGACGGCGTCGAGGCCATCGAAGCGATCCGGGAAGAAACCCCCGACATGCTGGTTCTGGACATCGTCATGCCGCGCATGGACGGTTTCGAAGTCTGCCGGCATGTCCGTGAGGCGCTAGCGCTGGACATCCCCATCCTGGTCCAGACCGGCGTGCAGGAGGGCGATTTCAAGGTGCGCGCTTTCGACAGCGGCGCCTCGGACCTGGTGTCCAAGCCGATCAATGCCGGAGAGCTGGTCTCGCGCGTCAAGCTGCACCTGGAGCGGCGGCGGATGATCGGTCGGCTGCAGACTTATCAGCGTCGCATGGAGGAAGATCTCGGCGTCGCCCAGGCGATGCAGCACTCGCTCCTGATGAGTGATGCCGAGGTGGCGACCATCGTCGGCCCGCGCGGCTGCGACATGCAGACCCGCTATCAGGCGTCCAACACGCTGGGCGGTGATCTCTGGCAGATCTTCCCGGTCGACGAGACCCGGTTCGGCCTGTTCATGGTCGATCTGTCCGGGCACGGCGTGACCGCTGCGATCAATGCCTTCCGGGTGCACATGCTGGCGGCCGAGCAGATCGAGGAGCGCCGTGATCCCTCGGCCTGGATGGAACGTCTGAACGAGAGTCTGGTGCGTATCCTGCCGGTCGAGCATTTCGCCACCGGCTTCTACGCACTGATCGACCCGGCGCAGGGATGCCTGGACTATGTCTCTGCGGGCGCTCCGCCACCGCTCCTCGTCAATGCTCACGGTAAAGTGCGCTGGCTGGACCAGCACGGCACGCTTCTGGGCTGCCGGTCCGGTGTCGGCTTCGAGGCGACGCGCGAAACCCTCTGCAAGGGCGATCGCCTGTTCGTCTATTCCGACGCGTTGTACGAGGATTTCGAAACGCCCCAGAACACGCTGAGCGCCGAGAAGCTGGCGCGCGGCCTGGTGTCGGCTCTGGGCGTGCAGAGTGATTTCAGTTCGGCGCTGATGCAGTCCCTGTTCGGGACACCCGACCGGCGTTTCCGCGATGACCTGACCTGGCTGTTGGTTGAAATGAAGGCTCAAGATGCGCAAGCCTGACGGCATCTGGCTGGCGCTGACCGAAGCCGGGTGTCCGGCGGGCCTCGAGCGGGCCATCGCGTCGGAAACCGGACAGGAGCCGGTGCGCTCCGGAGACCTGCCGGATGTTGCCGGCATTGGCATCATCATCGCCGACGACGCCCACGCTTCGGTCCTGACACGTGCTGGCCGCGCGGGCGGCCAGGCCGTCCAGACCATCCTGCTGACAGCAGACCCGGACACGTCCGTGCGCGCCGACTTCATCCTGCCGGCTGATGCCCAGGCCGCTGCCGTGATGAGCATCGTCCGTGCGGCCCGCGAATTCCGTGAACAGGTCGCGTCCCTGCGTCTGGATGTGGCCAACCGGAAGTCCGCGGTCGGAACAATCATTTCGGGCCAGTTCGAGTTCTCCACGCTGGAGGAAGCCCGCAACCTGTCCACAATGCTGGCGCTCGCCTGCCCGGATCCGGATGCGGTCGTGATGGGCCTTCAGGAGTTGCTGGTGAATGCTGTCGAGCACGGCAATCTGGAGATCGGGGCGCAGCTCAAGCAGGAGCTGTTGATCCAGGGGGGGTGGCGCGAGGAAATCGAGCGCCGCCTGCGCGACCCGCGCTATGCCGAGCGCCGCGTGATCGTGAACTTCAATCGCGGACGCCGCATGATCTCTTTGACGATCCAGGATGAAGGGGACGGTTTCGACCATGCCCGGCTGGATGATGATGCCCTGCATGCGACGGGTTATCGCGGCCGCGGCATTGCCATGGCCCGGGCCCTGTCCTTTGCCTCGGTGACCTATCTTGGCGCGGGAAATGTGGTCGAGGCCATCATTCTGCTCCCGCCTGACACTTCGCCGGCAAGGGACTAGCTTGGCCCGGTCCGGGGTCAATTCGCGCCGAAAACCGGGCCCGGCATGGCTCGGAATGGAAAAATTCGGCGTTCAGCTAGGGTTCAGCGAAGATATCGTCTAGTCTTCAATCAGTTGCCGGAGGCTTCCGGACGCAGGGGGCGTCAGGATTGCACGATGGCCGGCTCTTGAAGGGGGGCCTGATATGAAGACCATTCTCGCTGCTGTTGTTTCCGTTGCTGCCTTGTCCGTACCGGCGCTGGCGCAGGATTATTCCGCGCCGCCGACCTATGGAAGTGTCAACCTGAATTCGGGTTTCACCCCCGATCCCTACAATGTCCGGCTGACCTCGGGTGGCGCCCGTCCCGCCAGCAATGTGTCGAGCTCCTGCCGCGGCTGGATCGCCAATGCGCCGGACTATTCCGTCTATTACCAGGCCGGCAACATGTTCGATCTGACGATCGGAGCCGTGTCGGACAGCGACACCACGCTGGTGGTCAACGGACCCAGTGGCAACTGGTATTGCGATGATGACAGCGGTGAGGGCCTCAACCCGTCGCTGACTTTCGCGAACCCGGCCTCGGGCCGCTATGACATCTGGGTCGGTTCCTACCGCGAAGGCAATTATGCCGATGCCACCCTGTCGATCTCGGAGCTGGGTCTGGCCGGTGGCGGCGCTTCCGGTGGGGGCTCTTCCTATCAGAGCATCGACTGGTCGCTTCCGGCCAATTTCGGCAGTGTCAGCCTGAACGGCGGTTTCACCCCGGATCCCTATCGCGTGGACATCATTTCCGGCGGCTCCCACCAGGCGTCTGAAGTGCGTTCGGGCTGTGCCGGCTGGGTGTCTGCGGCTCCGGACTTCGAGCTGAGCTTCACGGCCGGTTCCCTGCCGCTGATCCTGTCGGCCAATTCCTCTTCGGACACGACCATTCTGGTGAATGACCCGAACGGCAACTGGCACTGCAATGATGATGGCGGCAATGCCGGCCTCAACCCGGCGCTGACTTTCCACAATCCGGCTTCGGGCACCTATGACATCTGGATCGGTTCCTACCGCCAGGGGGAGAATGCCCAGGCTTCGCTGTCGATCTCCGAACTGTTCAGCGAATAGGATCGGACATCGTTTCAAATCGACCGCCGGCGTTTCGCGCCGGCGGTCTTTTTTGTGTCCGCTTTTCGCGCTACTCCCGGATCAAACAGGATTTTCGGGGTGGATCGATGCGTGTTTTTCTGGGTCTTGTGGCGCTGCTGGTGAGCGTCGTGGCGGTGGCCTTCTTTTACGTCATTCCGGTGCGGATCGATGCGGGCCGCAATCTGGTCGTCGATCATGCCCCTTATGCGCTTTCGGACGAGGCCCGCGCCCTGCACGCGCAGCTGCGGGTCGCCGATCTGCATTCCGACATGCTGTTGTGGATGCGCAATCCGGCTCACCGCAATGATCGCGGCCACACCGACCTGCCGCGTCTGCGCGAGGGGCAAGTGGCCTTCCAGGTCTTTGCCAGCGTCACCAAGACCCCATCCTCGATGAATTATGAGGCCAACTCGGCCGACAGCGACAACATCACGCCGCTGGCCATCGCCCAGCGCTGGCCGATCGACACCTGGGGCTCGATCCGCAATCGCGCGCTCTACCATGCCGACCGCCTCAATCGCCTTGCAGAGAGGGATGAGGACTTTGTTGTTGTTCGGACGCAGGGTGACCTGGCCGATGCCCTGCGCCGGCGGGCCTCCAACCGTGCCGTTCTGGCCGGACTTCTGGCCACGGAGGGCGCCCATCCTCTGGAAGGCGATCTGGCCAATATCGGTCCGCTGTGGGACGCCGGCTATCGCCTCATCGGGCTGCAGCACTTTTTCGACAATGAGCTGGGTGGCTCCCTGCACGGCCTGTCCGGTGCGGGGCTCACGCCCTTCGGGCGTGATGCGGTCGCAGCCATGCTGGAGCGCGGCATGATCATTGATGTCGCCCATTCCTCACCGCAGGTGGTGCGCGAGGTGCTGGCCATGACGGACCGGCCGCTGGTGGTGTCGCACACCGGTATTCACGGCCACTGCCCGGTCACGCGCAATATCTCCGACGAGCTGATGCAGGCCATCGCCGCCGAAGGCGGGCTGATCGGTATCGGATTCTGGGAGGATGTGACCTGCGACGACAGTCCGGAAGGCGTGGCCGCGGCCATCCTGGCGGCGATCGATCTGGTCGGCATCGACCATGTGGCACTGGGGTCGGACTATGACGGGACCATCACCACGACGTTCGACGCGTCCGAATACGCCGTCCTCACGGACCGTCTTCTGGCCGCCGGTCTCGACGAAGACCAGGTGCGCCAGGTGATGGGCGAGAACACGATCCGCTTCTTCCTGGAAAACCTGCCGCAGGACTAGACGCTAGGTGCCCGGCTGGACGTAGGGCACGGTTGCGAACAGCGCCCGCTCCTGTCCGCGCGGATCATTCTCCATGCGCGGCGGCCAGTCGAACACCAGGGTTTCCCGGTTGGCCAGGCTGTAGGGCGTCCACGTCGGCAGGGCGGCGTGATTGGGGTTGCCCGAGCGCGCCAGGGCAATGAAGGCCTCGCTCATCAGGGCCGCCATGTTGCGCGCCGTCTCGCTGTTTCCGGTCAGGCTGCCCTCGACGGCTGTGTTGTCGAAAACCAGCGGGATATCAAAAGTGTGGGGGGCGTAGGGATTGCCCCAATCCATCTGGTAGACATAGGCCGGTGCACCGGCGCGGGCGCGCTCCTCTGCCTCGATCACGGCGGCCCGCCAGGAGCGCGCGGCCGTTGTGATGTTGTAGAATAGCTCGCTGGGTGAGCGCTCGGGATACCAGGCGCGATAGCGTTCGATGACAGTCTCGGGACGGATGTCGACGCGCATATTGGGGATGAGAAGGTCGGGCAGGTCGTCCCAGCCGATAGTGTCATAGGCCTCACCGCGCAGGAAGGCGCGGGTCTCGTCATGCGTATTGCCGATGATCATCGGAATGTGCAGCGATTGCGGTGCGGCATCCGGATAAAAGGGATGGCGGGGCATCACCACCTGGTCCATCACCGGGCCGAAATAGACGCGGCCATAGGGCAGGACGGGATCGGCGGCTGCCAGACCCTCGACCAAGCGTTCCACGGGCATATCCAGCAATTGATGCGCCGTGCTGTCCTCCAGGCCCAGCGCGGCCAGGAAGGCCCGGCTGCGTGCGGTGGCATTGGCGGGGCCGGAGGCCGTGACCTGTTGGCCGCTCATGCTGGCGGCGGCATGGAACAGGCCGTCTGCCGCGGGCGTGGCCATTAGGCTGGCGATCTTGGCGCCTCCGCCGGACTGGCCGAACACCATCACCCGGTCCGGATTGCCGCCGAAGGCCGCGATGTTCGCGCGTACCCATTCCAGCGACAGGATCAGGTCGAGCTGGCCGGCATTGCCCGAGGCCGAGAATGCCGGCCCCAGCAGGCGCTGCAGATAGAGATAGCCGAAGGCATTGAGCCGGTGATTGACGGTGACCACCACTACATCGCCGCGCTGGCACAGGCGGGTGCCGTCATAGAGCGGGTGTGAGCCGGACCCGTTGGAGTAGGCCCCGCCGTGGAAATAGACCATGACAGGTCGGTCGGCACCGGCTTCCAGGCCCGGTGTCCAGACATTGAGGAAGAGGCAGTCCTCGTCCTGGTTCGCTTCGCCGGAGGTTTGTGGCGAGGCAGCGCCGTATTCGGTGGCGTCGGAAATGTCGGTCCAGGCCTGCGGAGCGCGCGGCGGCTGGAACCGGGCGAGGCCGGTGTCGGCACCATAGCGAACGCCGAGGAAGCAGTGGATGCCGTCTTCCGTGCGGCCGCGGACAGGGCCGTGCGCGGTCTGCACGACCGGGTCCGACCCGCGGGGCTGGGCGCAGGCCCTGGCAGCCAGGCCGGCGCTGGCACCTGTGGCAAGAAGGAAGCTGCGGCGGTCAAGCAGGGGTTGGATCATCGGATCACTCCGGCATCATCGTTTCGGATTGCACGTTCGACCTCGTCCAGTGACGCCATTGACGCGTCGCCCGGCGTGGTCATGGCCAGGGCCCCGTGCACGGCCCCGTATTCGACGGCCTGGTGCAGCGGCTTGCCGGTCATCAGGGCATAGACGATGCCGGCGGCAAAGGCGTCACCGCCGCCGACCCGGTCGAAAATGTCCAGCCCGTCCCGGGCGCGCGAGGCATGCAGTTCGCCGCCAGCCCACAGGAAGGCCTGCCAGTCATTGGAATTGGCCGTGTGGGCCTTGCGGGCCGTGGTGGCGACGACCTTGAGATTGGGGAAGTCCTCGACCACGCTGGTGATCACGTCCTGCGGCGTGCCGGTCACGGACCGGCTTCCCAGCCCCTCGGCGCCGAACAGCACGTCGACATGGCCGGCAATGTCCCGATTGAAGGCCCGGGCAGCGTCAGACCCGCCGCGCTCGGCCCACAGCGAGGGCCGGTAGTTGAGATCATAGGAGATCAGGGTGCTATGGCGACGGGCGGCGGCAAGGGCATCCAGGGTCAGCTGGGCGGTGGTGTCGGACAGGGCTGCAAAGATGCCGCCGGTGTGAAACCAGCGGACGCCTTCGGCGCCGAAGAGAAGGTCCCAGTCGATATCCCCGGGCTGCATCTGGGAGGCGGCCGAGTGGCCGCGATCGGAGACTCCCAGGGCCGGGCGCAGACCGAAACCGCGCTCGACGAAATTGAGGCCGACGCGGGTCGAGCGGCCGATGCCGTCATAGTCGCGCCAGAGAATGTGGCTGGTGTCGACAGCACCCTGCAGGATCAGGTCCTCTACCAGGGCGCCGACATCATTGCGCGGCAAAGCAGTCAGGATGCTGGCGCGAAGGCCGAAGCATTTGCGCAGGGCGCGGGCGAGATTGTACTCGCCGCCGCCTTCCCAGACCTGGAAGCTGCGGGTGTTGCGAATACGGCCTTCACCGGGATCGAGCCGCAACATCACCTCGCCCAGCGAGACAATGTCCCAGCGGCAGTCCGCGGCGGGGCGGAGCGGCAGGAGAGGGTGTGTCATCCGTCCGTCTCAGAGCGTCACGCCGCCCTTCCACAGGGCGATTTCGCGTTCATCGAACAATTCATTGCGGGCGTGCTTGCCGGACGCCGTGTCCAGCACCAGCGACCACAACCGGTCGGCGACCGCGTCCGGGCTTGCGTCGCGCGCGACCGGGCCGGCGTCGAAGTCGATCCAGTGCGGCTTGCGGGTGGCCAGGTCGGAATTGGTGGCGATTTTCAGCGTCGGGACCGGGGTGCCCAGCGGGGTGCCGCGCCCGGTGGTGAAGAGGATCATGTTGGCTCCGGCCGCTGCAAGAGCAGTGGTCGAGACGGCATCATTTCCGGGCGCTTCCAGCAGGGACAGGCCGGGCTGGCGGATGCGCTCGCCATAGGCCAGGACTTCGGTCACCGTCGCGCTGCCCGCCTTCTGCACACCGCCCAGGGATTTCTCCTCCAGCGTGGTGATGCCGCCAGCGATATTGCCCGGCGACGGGTTGGCGTGGACAACCTCGCCATGATCCAGGAAATAGCGCTTGAAGCGGTTCATCATGGCGCCGATGCGGGACTGCACCTCGGCGCTGGCGGCGCGCTCCATCAGGAGGTGTTCCGCGCCGAACATTTCCGGCACCTCGGTCAGCAGCAGCTTGCCGCCATGGGCGTCGAGGCGGTCGGCGATGCGGCCCAGAAGCGGGTTGGCGGTGAGGCCGGAAAAAGCGTCCGAGCCGCCGCATTTCAGGCCGAGAACCAGATCGGAAACCGGGCAGGTTTCGCGCCGGTCCATCTCCGACATGTGGCGGGCGATCTCGGCGATGGCGCTGATGCCGGCGTCCAGCTCGTCACCGGTCTCCTGGCAGGCAAAGGCGCGTACGCGCAGCGGATCGGTGTCCGGCATTGCTTCCAGCAGCGCCCTGTACTGGTTGGACTCGCAGCCCAGGCCGACCAGCAGGATGCCGCCGGCATTGGGGTTCTGGGCCAGACCGGCCAGGATCGCGCGGGTGCGGTCGAGGTCATCGCCCAGCTGCGAGCAGCCGAAAGGGTGGGTGATGGCATGGACGCCATCGACCAGGCCGCGGACCTGGTTGCCGGCCATGCGGGCGATGCGTTCGGAAATGCGGTTGACGCAGCCCACCGTGGCCACGACCCATATCTCGTTGCGGATGCCGACGCGGCCGTCAAACCGCCGATAGCCCATGAAACTATTGCGTCCGGGTGGCGCGGTGCGGGGCTGTGGGGTGCGCAGGGGGATGGCGTAGTGTTCCTCTCCGCGCAGGCCTGTCACCAGGTTGTGGGCGTGTACGTGTTCGCCGGCGCGGATTGGACGTGAGGTTTCGCCGATCTTGGCCCCGTATTTCACGACCGTTTCGCCGACCTTGTGGTCGCGGAGGCTGAATTTGTGCCCCTTGCGGACGTTATCCAGCAGTTTTGGAAGCCCGGATCCGGGGGATGTCCCGGCGGGCAAATCCTCCAGCGCCACGGCGACAGTGTCATCGGGGTGTAGAACCAGGGCCGTGTGTACGGCCGTTTTCTCGGCAACAGTCATGGGGTCTCTTGTGCTTTCTGGCTTGAATGGTAACCGGTGTCATTTTTTCGGCAAGCCCGAAATTTCACTGCCGGGTCCGGATCGTGCTAAAAGCATGACAAGAAAGGAAATGTCCTTTAGAGGACATGCCTCATGTTAACGGGAACGGGGGCAAAAGGCGCATGAGCGAGGGCGAAAAACCGAGCCTGCGGGACGAGTTCCGGAACCGGCGGCCCACGATCAACGACGTCGCCCGGCTGACCGGGGTCTCCAAGAAAACCGTCTCGCGCGTGATCAACAAATCACCCGCCGTTCGCGAGGATACCCGCGAGGCTATCCTCAAAGTGATGCACGAGATCGGCTACGCCCCCGATCCCCAGGCCCGAGGCCTCGCCTTCCGCCGCTCCTTCCTGATCGGTATGATCTACGACAACCCGAACCCCCAGTATGTCGTTAATATGCAACAGGGTTTGCTGGACGGGATGCGCGGAACCGGGTTCGAGCTGGTCGTGCACCCGTGTGACAGGGCGAGCGAAACTTTCCTGTCCGACGTGCGTAACTTTGTGGAACGCCAGAAGCTGTATGGCGTGGTGCTGACGCCATCGGTATCGGAAGATGAGCGTGTGCCGCCGGTGCTGCGCGAGATCGGCTGTGAGTTTATCCGCATCGCTTCGGTCTCGCTGGATGAGCCGGAACACATGATCGTCACGCTGGACCATCTGGGTGGCGAGGCGGCCGGGAAGCACCTGGCCGAGCTGGGGCACAAGCGGGTCGGTTTCATATCCGGCCGCCCGACTTTCCGGTCCTCACATGAACGTCGGCGGGGATATGAGGCGGGCCTGGCGCGACATGGTGTGACGCTGGACGAAAAATATGTCGCCCAAGGGGCCTACACATTCGAGTCCGGCTATGAGTGTGCGGTGTCGCTGCTGTCAAAAACCGATCGTCCCACTGCCATTTTCGCGGCCAATGATGAAATGGCCGCCGGCGTGCTGCAGGCTGCCCGTTCGCTCAAGGTGAAGGTGCCGGAAGACGTTTCGGTCGTCGGTTACGACAATTTCCAGCTTGCCGAACGGCTTTGGCCGCGCCTGACCACGGTGAATACACCGACACGGGAGATCGGCCGCCGGGCGTCGACCAAGCTGATCAATCCACAGGGCTCGGGCGAGGTTGAGACGGGGGACCCCAAGGGGCTGCCGACGCTGATCGTCCGGGAGAGCTCGGCGCGCGTGCCGGACTGACGGCATTCCTGGAACCAGCCTGCTGAAACCTGACCTCGCCCCGGTTGATGTTCGCAATGACACCGGTTACCTTGCGCGCGACATCAGCCTGGACCCGACACGCAATCATGCCTGCAACCCCGCTTCTGCACGAAGATCGACTGTTTCCGGCCGATGCCGGTGTCCGAGCGATGGCGCGTGCGCTCTACGGGGCGGTCAAGGATCTGCCGATCATTTCTCCGCACGGGCACACCGATCCGAGCTGGTTCTCGACGGACGCGCAGTTCGATAATCCGACCCAGCTGCTTCTGGCCCCGGACCATTATCTCTACCGCATGCTGTACAGTCAGGGTGTCGACCTGGACGCACTGTGCGTTCCTTCCAGGTCTGGCGCGCCGGATACGGACCCGCGGGCGGCGTGGCAAACCTTTGCCGAGCACTTCCATCTCTTCCGCGGTACGCCGTCCGCGATGTGGATGACGCATGTGCTGGGCGAAGTCTTCGGAATTGAGGACAGGCTGGACGGGAATTCGGCCGCTTCGATCTATGATGCCGTCGATGCGGCCCTGAAAACGCCGGCTTTCCGGCCCCGCGCGCTGTTCGACCGCTTCAACATCGAGGTCCTGGCCACCACGGAATCGCCCACCGATACGCTGGACCATCACCACGCGATCGCCCGCAGCGGTTGGTCAGGACGGGTTGTCACGGCCTATCGTCCGGATCCGGTGATCGATGCCGATCACGAAGACTTCTTCGACGCGCTGGAAACCTTCGGCGATGTCACCGGCGAAGACGTGATGACCTGGCGCGGCTATCTGGCGGCGCACCGCCAGCGCCGGGTCGACTTCATGGCGGCCGGTGCCACCTCAACCGATCATGGCCATCCCACGGCGCTGACGGCCGATCTGGACCGCGCGGATGCCGAGGCCCTGTTCCAGCGCCTGGTCACGCGAAAGGGCCGTGACGGCGATGCCGAGCTGTTCCGGGCGCAGATGCTGACCGAGATGGCGGCGATGAGTCTGGAAGACGGTCTGGTGATGCAGTTGCACCCAGGCTCCTTCCGCAATCACAATGCCGGCCTGTTCGCCAGCCATGGCCGCGACAAGGGCTGCGATATCCCGACCCGGACGGACTATGTGCATGCGCTCAAGCCCTTGCTGGACCGGTTCGGCAATGAGCCGGATTTCACGCTGATCCTCTTCACGCTGGATGAAACCAGCTATGCGCGCGAGCTGGCGCCGCTGGCAGGCCACTATCCCGCGCTCAGACTGGGGCCGGCCTGGTGGTTCCATGACAGCCCGCAAGGCATGATGCGCTTTCGCGAGCAGACCACCGAGACGGCCGGCTTCTACAATACGGTCGGCTTCAACGACGACACCCGTGCCTTCCTCTCCATCCCGGCCCGCCATGACATGGCGCGGCGGGTGGATTGTGCCTTCCTTGCCCGGCTGGTGGCTGAACACCGTCTGGCCGGAGACGAGGCCGCCGAGCTGGCGGCCGACCTCGCCTACACTCTGGCGAAACGCGCCTACAAACTCGATGCACCCAACTGAGACAGGAATTTCCCATGAAGATCGCGCTCATCATCGAAAACAGCCAGGCCGCCAAGAGCGGTATCGTTCACGACGCCCTGAAAGCCGTGGCCGAGCCTCTGGGTCATGAAGTCTTCCACTACGGCATGTACACGCCGGAAGACAAAGCCTCGCTGACCTATGTGATGAATGGTCTGCTGACCGGCTTGCTGATCAACTCCAAGGCGGCCGACTTCGTCGTTACCGGCTGTGGCACCGGCATGGGTTCCAACCTGGCCGCCAACGCGATGCCGGGCGTGTTCTGTGGTCTGATCATTGACCCCACCGATGCCTTCCTGTTCGGCCAGATCAATGCCGGCAATGCGATCTCCATGCCCTATGCCAAGGGCTTTGGCTGGGCCGCCGAGCTGAACCTTCAGGACTGCTACCGCAAGATTTTCGAGTTCGAGGCCGGGGCGGGCTATCCCAAGGAACGCGCCGAGATCATGGCCAAGAACCGCGGCATCCTGACCGATCTCAAGGCCGCCTCCTGCCATGACATGCTGACCGTTCTGAAAACCGTCGACCAGGACCTGCTGAAGGCCGCCATCGCCGGTGAGAAGTTCCAGGAATACTTCTTTGCCAACTGCCAGGACGATGCGATCGCGGACTATATCCGCGGTGTGCTGGCCTGATCGGGACCCGTTTTGGCCGTCCGCTCGATGCACGGGGAGACATAAGCATGTCATTCAATCTGGAAGGTAAGGTCGCCCTGGTGACCGGCGGCAATACCGGGCTGGGGCAGGCCATGGCCGTCGCGCTGGCTGAAGCCGGAGCCGACATTGTCGTGGCCGGGCGGTCCAGTGCGGCCGATACCGGCAAGGCCGTGGAAGCGCTGGGTCGCCGCTTCTTCGAGGTGAAGGCCGATTTCTCGGATCCGACCTGTGTCGAGGACGTGGTTGCCGAGACGGTGGAAATGGCCGGATCCATCGACATCCTGGTCAACAATGCGGGCATCATCCGCCGCAATGACGCCATCGACTTCACGCAGGACGATTGGGACAGCGTGATGGACGTCAACATCAAGTCGGCCTTCTTCCTGTGCCAGGCTGCGGCCAAGCGGATGATCCCCGCCGGCGGCGGCAAGATCATCAATATTGCCTCGATGCTGTCCTTCCAGGGCGGCATCCGGGTGGCGTCCTATACGTCGTCCAAGAGTGCGATCGCGGGGCTGACCAAGCTTCTGGCCAATGAGTGGGCCGGCAAGGGTATCAATGTGAATGCAATCGCGCCGGGCTATTTCGCCACCAACAATACGGCGGCCCTGCAGGCGGATGCCGACCGGAACAAGCAAATTCTGGAAAGAATTCCTGCGGGGCGCTGGGGCGACCCGAAGGATCTGGGCGGGGCGGCCGTGTTTCTGGCCTCGTCCGCCGCGGACTATGTCCACGGCACGGTACTGGCCGTCGATGGCGGCTGGCTGGCGCGTTAGCGCCGCGACTTCCTCTGTACTTCCCCTGCGGCCGGACAGCTCCTGTCCGGCCGACTTTTTATCCGCGCATGCGCTTGCCGAAATCCTTCAGGATTTCCCGCGCCGCATTGTGGCCCGGTGCGCCGGTCACGCCACCGCCCGGATGCGTCCCCGCACCACACTGGTAGAGCCGCGAAATGGGCGAGCGGTGATCGGCATGACCCAGAACAGGGCGGGCCGAGAACAGCTGATCCAGGCTCAGTGCGCCGTGGAAGATATCCCCGCCAACGAGGCCGAATTTGGACTCCAGGTCCTTCGGCGACAGCACCTGCCGACCCAGGACGGAGGCCTTGAAGCCCGGCGCCCAGCGGTCGACCGTGTCAATCATCAGATCGGCGACGGTCTCGCGATGATCGTCCCAGTCCCGACCGCCGGACAATTGCGGTGACACATGCTGGCAGAACAGGCTGGCGACGTGCTGGCCCGGCGGAGCAAGCGTGTCGTCCAGGGTGGAGGGGATGAGCATTTCGATGATCGGCTCTCGCGACCAGCCCTCTCGGCGGGCGTCGATATAAGCCTGCTCCATATAGGTCAGGCTGGGCGCCATGATGATGCCGGCGGTCAGATGATCGCCTGGCTCCGGCTTGCAGGTGAAGCGGGGCAGTTCGCTGAGGGCGAGATTCATCCGGAAAGTGCCGGAACCGCAGCGGTAGTGGGCGATACGGTCGCGGAAATCGGCAGGCAGGGCGGCCGGATCCACAAGGTCCTGGAACAGGAGTTTGGGATTGAGGTTGGACACCACGGCCTTGGCCCGGACGGTTTCGCCATTGGCCAGAACCACGCCGCGCGCCTTGCCTTGCTCGGAGATGACTTCCCGCACCTCCGCGCCTGTCCGCAGGACGACGCCGCGCTCGCGGCAGGAGGCTGCCATGGCCTGGGTGATCGCGCCCATGCCGCCGATGGCATGACCCCAGGCGCCCTTCTTGCCGTTCACCTCGCCGAACAGGTGATGCAGCAGCACATAGGCACTGCCGGGCGTATAGGGGCTGGCGAAATTGCCGACGATGCTGTCAAAACCGAACAGGGCCTTGATCGGATCGCTCTCGAACCAGCCATCCAGCCAGTCGCCGGCCGATTTGGAGAACAGGTCGAGGATGTCGCGCTTGGCGGTCATCGACATATTGCCGAGGCGGGTGCCCAGGCCTGCCGCCTTCAGGATGTCGGGCACGGCGGACGCCCAGCTGCCCTCGCGCAGATTGGGCGGCGTCTCCAGCACCAGTTGACGCAGTGTGTCGGCGACGGTCTCCAGCCGGGTTTCATACTCGGCCAGCCGCTCGGCATCGCGGCGAGAGAAACGGGCGACTTCGCCGTGCGTCAGCCCGGGGCCGGCGAGCAGGTAGTCGCCGTCGAGCGGCAGGAAATTGCCGACCTTGCGCTCAACGACGGCCAGGCCGTGACGGTGCAGGTCCAGGTCGGCAATGACCTTGGGATTGAGCAGGGAGACGGTGTAGGCGGCGACCGAGTTGCGGAAACCGGGATGGAATTCCTCGGTGACGGCGGCACCGCCGAGCACGTTGCGCCGTTCCAGCACGGTCACCTTGAGGCCGGCTTTGGCGAGGTAGGCGGCGCAGACAAGGCCGTTATGGCCTCCGCCAATGATCACGACATCAGTTTCGGCCTGTCGGGAAGCCGGGGCGTAAGGGGTTGTCATATCCCAGTGATTTCACGCCGCGGGAAAAAGGTAAATCGATCCGTGAGGTCGTTTCCGGGCGGCGTTCACTCCTGGGGTTGCGGCGGGGTGAGCAGGTGCTTCTGGACCTTGCCGGCCGCTGTCCGGGGCAGGTCGTCGCAGAACACGATGTGACGGGGCACCTTGTAGGGCGCCAGGTGTTCGCGGCACCAGGCGCGGATGTCGGGTTCGGTCACGCGCTGGCCCGGGCGCGGGATGATGTAGGCACAACCGACCTCGCCCCACTTCTCGTCGCCGACGCCGCAGACTGCGGCTTCCAGCACCGCCGGGTGCTGGTCGATGACATTCTCGACCTCGGCCGGATAAACATTCTCGCCGCCGGAGATATACATCTCCTTGATACGGCCGACGACGTAGGCATAGCCCTCGTCATCCTGCCGCCCCAGATCGCCGCTGCGCAGCCAGCCATCGGAGGTGAACAGGGCTGCGGTCTCATCGGGGCGCTGCCAGTAGCCCGGTGTCAGTCCGGGGCCAAAGAACTGGAATTCGCCGACTTCGCCGGGAGGAAGCGGGCGGTCTCCCGGTCCGGCGATGCGGGCATCGACGAGGAGTTGCGGCTTGCCGACGGAGCCGATCTTGTCGAGTGCGCGTTCGGCGTCGACCAGGAAGGCGGTCGGGCCGGTCTCGGTCATGCCGAAGCCGTTGCAGACCACAACATTGCGGGCGGCGAACTGCTCGACCAGCGTGTCCGGCAGGGGCGCGCCGCCGCAGGCCCAGTGGCGCACCGAGGTGAGGTCCGTGGTGGCGAAATCGGGATGATTGACCAGTTCCCGGAACACGGCAGGCACGCCCAGGATGACGTCGAGGGCACCCTGACCAATGAGGTCCAGCGCACGGCCGGCGTCAAATCCGGGCAGGACATGGACCAGTCCGCCGGACATCAGGACGGGCAGGGTGTGAAGGTTTATGCCGGCGGTGTGGAAGAGCGGGAGAAAGTTGAGCGTGGAATCGGTGCCCCGCAGACCGATCGCCTGGCTGATATTGACGTAGTTCACCAGGGCCATGCGGTAGGTCTGGATCACACCCTTGGGCCGCCCCGTGGTGCCCGAGGTGTAGATCAGATACCAGGTCTCGTCGCCGGGCCAGGCCGGGCGGCCGGGATGAGGGTCGGCGGCATCGCGGGCCTCGGCATGACCGTTTTCCAGATCGATCAGCCGGCAGGACGTGCCCCGGACGGCGGCTTCGGCCGTGGTGTGGTCCTCGCATCCCGTGAAGCAGAGCCTGGGCGTGCAGTCGTCGAGGAGTTCGCGCAGTTCGCGGGCGGGCATGCGCCAGTTGAGCGGAACCAGGATGGCGCCCAGCTTGGCGCAAGCGAACAGGAGCTCGAAGAATTCAATCCGGTTGCGGCACAGGACGGCCACGCGGTCACCGGCGACAACGCCCTCATCGGCCAGGAGACTGGCCGTTCTGGCGCAGCGGTCCTCGAGCTGGCGATAGTCGAGCCGCTCGCCGCTGAGGACGTCGTGGAAAGCCACCCGGTCCGGGGTCAGCGCCGCCCTTCGGGCGGTCAGATCGGTGAGGATGTCCATCGCGTCGCTCCGCCGTCCTAGCGCCGCAGGCCGTTGGCGATGAAGTCTGCCGCGGTGCGGGCGACCTCTTCGACCGGGCGCTCGGTGTCCCAGATCCCGTAGCGCAGACCGAGGAAAACGCTCATGCCGATTAGCGCCCAGGACCGGGTTTCATGGTCACCGGGATGGATCTCGTCGCGCTGGGCCGCATCGGTGAGATTGCGGGTATAGCGTTCGGCGAAGGAGTCGTAGTGCGCGCGGTAGGCGTCAGGGGCGACGAACTGGGATTCCTCGATGATCCGATAGAGGTTCGGGTGCGCCCGGGCGAACTCGATATAGGCGACGAGGCCGAGATATTCGGCATCGAGGCGATCCTTGGCTCCCTTGACCCGCTCGGCGATCCAGCTGCGCGTCATGCCCCCCATATGGGCGACCAGGGCGCGGAAGATCTCGTCCTTGCTGTCGAAATAGACATAGAACGTGCCCAGCGCGACCGAGGCCCGCCGGGTGATGTCGCCGATGGAGGTGGTGTGGAAACCATTCTCCCCGAAGGCGCCCTCGGCCGCCTCCAGAAGCTTGCTTCGCGTTCTCTCCCCACGGGCCGTTTTCGGCTTTTTTGACGCCGTCGTCGTTTCCAAAGTTGACATATGATTCAGTTTTCACAAAATTGCATCCAAGGCAATATGCCACACAACGGTCGAAAACGGCCATTCGGGGAGAGCAACGTGCTGGATATCCGCACGGATCAGACGCAGCGCCACCCTTCCGGCCCGGGACAGGTTGTCCTGAGGGACGGAACGGCGATGGCCTATGACGATGCGGGTGAAGGCCCGGTCGTGCTGGCCGTGCATGGCTGGGCTGCGTCGCGCACCTTCTTCTCGGGCCTGGCCGGCGAACTGGCGCCGCACTGTCGTCTGGTGATGCCGGACCTGCGGGCGCATGGCGACACGCCGCGCGGACGCCTGCCGCTGTCGATCGAGACGCTGGCGGATGACCTGGCCGAGCTGATCGCGGCGCTGGAGCTGGAGCATGTGATCCTCTTGGGCTGGTCCATGGGGGCGCTGGTCGGCTGGACCATGATCGAGCGCCACGGATCCTCCAAGCTGGCCGGGCTGGTGATCGAGGACATGTCGCCGCGAGTGCTGAATGATGCCGACTGGACGCTGGGCATGGCCAATGGTCTGGACGCCCGCACCAGCGACCGCGCGGTCGCCCTGATGCGCGAGGACTGGGCCGGCTATGCAACGAGTTTCGCGCCGCGCATGTTCGCGCGCGAACGGCGCCAGTCCGATCCGCAACTGGTCGCTAACGTCACCGCAGAACTGGCCTCGCGTCGGGGCGAGGACATGGCGGATATCTGGCTGTCCATGGTCGACCAGGACAAGCGGGCCCTGCTGGGCTCGCTGGGTCTGCCGGTGCTCATCGCCCACGGCGCCATGAGCGACGCCTACTCGCCGGAAACCAGCCACTTCCTCGCTGCGGAACTGCCGCGCGCGGAGATCACCGAGTTTGCCCAGTCCGGGCACGCACCGCATCTGGAGCAACCCAGAGAGTTTGCCCGCGCGGTGGAATTCTTCGTCAGCCGGGTGTCGCCCGGCACGAACTCACAACAGACTATCGAGGGGAGTACCACATCATGACAACCAAACTGACCAAGACCGCGCTCTTGCTGAGCACGGTGGCCAGCACGGCGCTGATCAGCGCGCCGGTCCTGGCCCAGAATGATGCGTCCGCCAGCCAGACCCAGGACGTCATCACGGTGACGGCGCGTCGCCGCGAAGAGACCATCCAGGACGTGCCGATGTCGGTGACGGCCATTTCCGGCGACGCGCTGGAGGACATGGGTGCGATCGACATCACGGCCGTGGCCGACTCGGCCCCGAACGTGACGCTGGAAGTGTCCCGCGGCACGAATTCGACGCTGTCGGCCTTTATCCGCGGCGTCGGCCAGCAGGATCCGGTGGCCGGTTTTGAAGCCGGCGTCGGCATCTATGTTGACGACATCTATCTCAACCGTCCGCAGGCAGCGGTGCTGGACATCTATGATGTCGACCGTATCGAAGTGCTGCGCGGACCGCAGGGCACGCTGTACGGCCGCAACACGATCGGTGGCGCGGTGAAGTATGTGACCCGGCGACTGGATGCGGATGACCCGACCCTCAATGCCCGCGTCAATGTGGGCAGCCATGGTCAGTTCGATCAGATTGTCTCGGGCTCCCTGCCCGTCAGTGACACGTTCCGGATCGGTGCCGCCGTTGCCAACCTCCAGCGTGACGGGTTCGGCACCAACCTGAACACCGGTGCGGACAATGCCAACAAGGATGTCCTGGGCTACCGCGTCTCCGCGGAATGGGAACCGGCCGACAACCTGTTCTTCCGCCTGGCCTATGACAATGTGGAAGATACTTCGAACCCGCGCGGGGGCCACCGCCTGACGCCGGGCGCCCTGTCCGGTGCGCCGGTTCTGGACAATGTATTCGACACGCGTGCGGGTCTGGACGTGATCGACCAGCGGGTGACCGCGGAAGGCCTGTCGCTGACCGCCGAATGGCAGATCAACGACAACTGGACGGTCCGCAACATCCTGTCCCAGCGCGAGGACCGCTCCGATACGCCGATCGATTTCGACAACCTGCCGAGCGGCGATCTGGACGTGCCCGCGATCTACGAGAACGAGCAGTTCTCCGAAGAATTCCAGCTTCTCTATGAAGGCGACCGCCTGAGTGGTGTGATGGGGTATTTCTACCTCGACGCCAACGCTTCCACGGTGTTTGACGTGCTGCTGGAAAACCTGGGCACCCTGATCAGCCTGCCGGGTCTGAACGCCCAGACCTTCGGTGATGTCGATACCAAGACCTGGTCGGTCTTTGCCAACTTCACCTACGACCTCACCGACGAGTGGAGCGTCACGGTGGGCGGCCGCTATACCGAGGACGAGCGGACGTCGACGGTCCTGCGTCGCACCTATATCGGCGGTTTCTCGGAGTTTTTCGGCGGCGCCGGTATTCCGATCGCCACGACGTCGAACTTCACGGGCACCAATTCCTGGGATGATTTCAGCCCGACGGTGACCCTGTCCTGGCAGCCTGATGACCAGCACAATTTCTATG
This sequence comes from uncultured Maricaulis sp., assembly GCA_965242785.1. Taxonomy (GTDB): domain Bacteria; phylum Pseudomonadota; class Alphaproteobacteria; order Caulobacterales; family Maricaulaceae; genus Maricaulis. Next base: position 340,804 of record CBDETA010000004.1, on the reverse strand, counting down.
CCACCTTCAGCCAGGGCTTCAAAGGCGGCGGTTTCGACCCGCGGGCCCAGACGACCGGTGCTCCGGACTTCGACCAGAACGGCACGGTCGAGGCGGATGAGATCTATGAGTTCATGGCGTTTGATCCGGAGTCGGTCGACAGTTTTGAACTGGGCTGGCGTTTCCAGAGCGGGCGCTACCGTCACGCCCTGGCCTTCTTCAACATGGACTACACCGATATCCAGGTTCCCGGTTCGGTGGGTGTCGACACCAATAATGACGGCATCAACGACACCTTCACGGGTGTGACGACCAATGCCGGTGCCGCGACCATTCGCGGGATCGAGTATGAAGGCAATCTGGATGTTGGCAGCGATATCGCCGTTGCCGGTGACCATCTGTCGTTCAGCTGGGCGCTCGGACTTCTCGACGGCCAGTATGACCAGTTCGTCAACGCCTTCGGTGTCGATGTGTCGGACGATGTGGTGATCCAGAACACGCCGGACACCACGGCTTCGTTGACGTTGACCTATGTCACGCCGGCCTTCGGTGGCGACATGACCTTCATCAATACGCTGGTGCACCGCGGTGACTCGAGCCAGTTTGAATTCCCGTTCCCGCTGCTTGATCAGCAGTCCTACTCGCTGTGGAATGCCTCTGTGATCTGGGGCAGCGATGAAAGCCGCTGGGAGTTCGGCGTGCATGGCCGCAACCTGCTCGACGAAGAGTACAAGGTGTCCGGCTATGACTTCGTCAACAACACGACCCTGGCTCCGGAACTGGGTCTGGAAGGGACGCTGATTGCCTATTACGGCAATCCGCGCACGGTCACGGCGACGGCCGCCTTCCGCTACTAGTCGGGCCTTGGGGGATCAGGTTGGCCCCTCCCCGGCCTGATACGGGCTGAACTGCAAGGCCGGTGCTCTGGACGGAGCGCCGGCCTTCGTCTTTGGTGGGGGCAGGAGAAAGACCCATGAAACCGATATTCTGGCTGGTTGCCATTCTCGTCATTGTTGCTGCCGGTGCGATCTGGCTGCTGATGTTCCGCGGCGGCTCCGGCGATCCTGTCCCGGCTGCGTCAATCGAGTCACCCTATTGGAGCGAGGCTGACCGGCTGGTGGAGGTGGACGGGATGATGGCGCGTGTGCGTGTCGAAGGCCCGGAGGAGGCCCCGGTGCTGGTGCTGGTGCACGGCTTCTCCTTCTCGCTGGAAAGCTGGGATGACTGGGCCGCGGACCTGTCGGCTGACTACCGCGTCGTGCGGATGGATCTGCCGGGTCATGGCCTGACCGGACCGGATCCGGAGCAACGCTATTCCGTGTCCGAAACCGTCGATTTCCTGGCGGGCGTGATGGATGCGCTGGAGATCGAGCGGGCCCATCTTGTGGGCAATTCCCTGGGCGGTCTGGTGGCCTGGAGATATGCCGCAGACCACGGTGAACGCGTGGAGACGCTGGTGCTGCTGGCGCCAGGCGGCTTTTCGATCAATGGCGTTACCGAGGAGCCGGTCGAGGTGCCGATGGCGGTGAGCTTCTATCTGAACCAGGCGCCGGAGGCGATGGTGGCCGCCGCCAGCCGCGGGCTGTTCGGTGATCCTGCCCGGATGAGCGCGGACCTTCCGGGGCGCGTGCACGCGCTGATGCAGGGCAATGGACCGGCGCTGGTGCAGCGTCTGGGGGTCTTCACCTTACCCGATCCGCAAGCGGACCTAGCCCGGGTGGACGCACCGGTCCTGCTGTTGTGGGGCGAACGCGATGCGATGGTTCCCGTTGCACATGCGGCGCTGTTCGAAGCGGCACTGCCCCGGTCACAAACAGTGCTCTATCCCGATCTCGGGCATGTGGTTCACGAAGAGGCTCCGGCAAGGACGCTGGCGGATGTCCGGGCCTTCTGGGCGCAGAACTAGCGACGGGCGCGTTCGGCGATTTCGGCCTGAAGGTCAGCCCAATCCTTCGGGTCGACATCGCATTCGCGCAGCACCACGACACCCAGACCCGCATCGCCGTCCGAAACCGAGGTGCCGGTGAGAAGGCGGCCCAGTGCATGGGTGCGCGCGGTTTCTCGGTTCAGGCGCGGGCGGTAAATGACATCGCGACCGGACTGGTGGCGGTCGACGGCCCCCTTGCGGCGCAGGCTGCGCAGCATGGACAGGGTCTCGCCGGGCGGCCGCCGCGTGGCAATGGCCAGTTCACCCACGGATGCCCCGCCGCGATCCCAGAGCACGCGCATCGTGCGGTCTTCGTCTTCGGTGAGCTGCTGTGGTGCCGGCATGTCCCTCATGTCCCCAGAGTTGCTGCCCGCGACCCGAAATGCAACAGGATGGGCCGCAGTTAACACATCCTTTGCAATTGGCGCGCCGCTCTCGCCCTCTCCCGCCGGGGTGCTATATCCTGTGCCAGCACAAGACGGGCAGAGGTGCCGGGATGACAATCTATGTGATGAATCTGGGCCTGGCCCTTCTGGCCATGACGGCGCTCTGGCCGATGTCGATCCGTTCGGGCGACCCGTCCTATGTCGATGCGGTATGGCCGGCCGGCATTGCCCTGATGGGCGTGCTGGCGGCCTGGCAGGCCGGCAACTGGGCCCATCCGGTGACCTGGCTGGCGGTCGTATGGGCGCTGCGATTGGGGGTGCACCTCTTCCTGCGCTGGCGGCGGGAGGGCGCGGATCCGCGCTATCAGGCCCTGCGCGCCAAAGCGGTCGGCAATGTGCACCTCTTCACGCTGGTGACGGTGTTTCTGATGCAGGGCGCGTTGTTGTGGCTGGTCTCCCTGCCGGTCCAGGAGAGCGCCGCCCAGAGCGGGTGGCCGGGCAATACTGCAAGCTGGGTGGGTGTGGGCCTGTTTGCGCTGGGGCTGGGTTTTGAAAGCGTGGGTGACTGGCAGCTGATGCGGTTTCGCTCTGACCCGGCCAACAAGGGGCAGGTGATGGATCGCGGTCTCTGGAAATTCACGCGGCATCCCAACTACTTCGGAGATGCCTGTGTGTTCTGGGGCTTGTGGCTTTGTGCCGTGGCCGATGGCACTGGGCTGTGGACCGTGGTCGGGCCGCTCTTCCTGACCTTCACGCTGGTGAAATGGTCCGGCGCAGCCTTGCTGGAAAGGGGCCTGTTGGAGCGGCGTCCGGGATATCGGGCCTATGTTGAACGAACATCGGCCTTCATCCCCTGGCCGCCCCGCAAGGCCTAAGGCCGGTCAGGCGCGCCGGGGCAGGACACCGGGCATGCGCAGGACGGCGGCCGAGATCAGGCTGACCAGCACGCCGACGGGAAAGATCTCGGTGAAAGTCATCGGCAGGCGGAACCACCAGTTGGCGTAGAGGTCCATGAAGGGCTGCATCGAGGCGCGGAAGGCGTCTGCCTCGTCGGGCGTGGCACCAGCATCCAGTCGGGCCTGGACCTGGGCCTCGATATAGGCCTGCATGAATTCACCGCCGGACAGGTTGAAATAGACCTCCCAGGTGAGGGTGTAGAAGAGGCCGGCCACGGCCGCGACCCCCAGGCCGAGACCCAGAGCCGGCCAGAACTTGATCACCCCGCCCAGATTGATGTCGCGATGGCGTTTGACGGCGAGGAAGATGAAGGACAGGGCCACCAGCATGGTCAGATAGCCGAAGGCTTCGGATCCGACGCCGTCGGATCCGCTGAGCAGGGTGAAGCCCAGGATCATCATGACCGAGACGATGATGCCGGCGATGCTGCCGAAGATGAGGATGTTGCGTGTCATGGTGTTTCGCCGCGGGCGGCGCCTCTCGTTTGATTGACGCTGGAAACCCGCCATGACGGCTGGCGCGGCGCGTCACCCGGACGGGTGATTTTCGTGAAATCACCCGTTTGTGTCACTGAGATCCCCGGCCTGATCGCCCGGTGCGGGGATGAGTCGCAGCGTGCGTGCCGTCTCGATGGCCTGGACCCGGCCCGAGGCATCGAGCTTGTCAAAGAGCCTGGCCATGTGGGTCTTGACGGTGTTGGGCGACACTCCGAGCTGGCGGGCGAGCGCCTTGTTCGAGCCGCCGCCGACCAGGGCTTCCAGTACTTCGAGCTCGCGCGGGGTGAGGCCGAGCGTGCGGATCGCGGCATCATTGCGCTGGAACGGCCGGGTCGGGGCCTGCCGGGTGAGCCGGACGCCCAGCCAGATGCCCAGGCCGATGCAACCGGTGCCGACCAGGGCGATGAAGGTTTCCACGCCCAGGGCGCGCGACCAGAAGCGGTATTCCAGCCATTCCAGGGCGAACACGGCGAGTGCCAGGGCCAGGCCGGTGAGGGCGATGGGGAGCCAGCCGCGCGGGGTGCGGAGTGTGAAACGGCGTCCGGAACTCATGGCCCGCTGTCCGCGGCCGGGTCGGGTGTATTGGCGTTGACCCGCGCTTGAGGCCCAGACGGCTGGCAGGGACGGGCGGTGGCTTCGGCCAGGGCCTCGCACATGGCCCGGGCGGCCGCGAGCGCCTCGCGTGTCCAGTCGGTCACGGCGCGCTGGGAATTGTTGCCGAGCAGAAGGCGCTGAAGGAAGGCCTCGTCCCCGCTGAGTGTGTCGAAGTCGAACTGCCAGCGCCGCTCGCGGACGGTGCCCGGTACGTAGATGACGCGGGCGCCGGGCTGGCCGACCCGGAGCGGGTCCTCGATCCGGTCGCGGACATAGTCGATCTGGCCCTGCAGGAAGGTGAGCTGGGCATAATAGGCACTGATCGCCGTGCGCAGAACCGGCGAGCCGATATTGGCAAATTCGCCGGCATTGACCAGCTCGTCATAGACGGTGCGTGGCGGATAGGCTGCCGGCAGGATACCCACCGAGTTGAGGGCCTGCGCCATGTCGGCCGGGTTGGCGTCGGCCCAGTCATTGGCGATCAGCCGTTCAATGGCTTCGGTGCGCAGGGCGTTCATATGCTCGTGCAGGTCAAGGTGGGACTGGTGATAGGCGACAATCTGCTCGGCTTCGTCATGCAGGCGTTCGAGCGCGGCTTCCCGGCGCTGTTCCAGCGCGCGATCGTCGGCCCATTGCGAGACCTGGAAGCCGATCACCACACCGGCAACGACGATGGTGAACTCGATGGCGACGGCGAGCCAGTTCTGCTCGCGGACGGCGCGGGTGAGGCGGGCCAGGATCAAGAGTCCGCCTCCGCGCTGTTCGGCCGTTCCATGCGCTTGCGGCGGACGACGATGAAGAAACCCAGGGAGCCCAGATAGGTGAAGGTCAGGAGAACGGCGATCATCACCGGCATGGCGGCCATGCCTGCCCCGCCCGGGCCGGCGGGGCCCAGCCAGGCCAGGTCCTGTGAGCCGGCGGCGGTTTCATGGATATGCACACCCAAGGCGGCAAAATCGGAAAAGGCGAAAAGGACGCCCGAACCGGTCAGGATGGCACCGATCGTGTAGAGCACGAGGAAAAGAACGGCGACCCACAGCTCCATCCGGTGCGCGAGGAAGAAGGAGGCTGTCAGCATGGCAAAGACCAGCGCCATGAAATTGGAAAAGATGAAGTTGGCCGTGTTCAGGTATTCGGAAAACAGCAGTGCCAGCTCAAATTCTGTCATGCGGACCGCCTCCCCAGCCGGTTGAGCCGCACTTTTCAACAAAACCGCTGATGGTGAAAGGGGGATGAGGGGCGCCGCTGTCTCTCCAGCGGGGCCGCGGCGGTGACGGTTACTCGTCCGAGCCAGGCGTTTCGGCAGAAGACAAGGGATTGAGCTCCCACAGAGATGGCTTGGCCGCTTCCTGTTCAGCCTCCACGCGCAGCCGGTAGAGCGCCCATGCCTGTTCCAGTTCCGCCTCCAGACCCTGGCGTGCCTCGCATTCCAACTGCCCGTCGACGACGCCGAACTCGCGCGGCACGGCCGGGTTGCCGAAGCGGGACCAGTATCTGGCTTCGGCTTCGCGATAGCGATCAAAGGCCGGGTCACGCCAGTCGACATCGAAGTGGGCATGATCGGACCAGACTGGACCTGCCAACAGGTACCAGGAAGGCACGGGCCACTCGGCCAAGTCATGCAGGACGAATGCGTGCACCCTTCCATCGCCGGATTGTGGATTCAGCTGGCCGGACAGCATCACACTCATGAGAACCATGCTTCCGGCAAGCGCCAGCTGGACGGCCCGCAAGGTGACGGGGTGGCGCCGCGGCTTGGGGCGCGCAATATCGGCAACCAGCCAGAACAACAGCGTGATGGAGAACAGGCTGAAGGCGTCCAGAAGGATCGGCCGACCGGGTTGGGATGAGAGCCACCAGTCGACATAGGCTCGGCACGCATAGCTGACGACCACGAAGTAGAAGAGGATGTACCAGATGCCTGCCGCGACGGTGACAAGTCCGGTGGCGTATAGGCCCGCGGCCACAGGTTTTTTCTGCCGTCGCTGTCGAGGTTCCTTGCCAGATCGTCGCATTCTGCCCTCCCTCATGCCGGGTAGCATGCCGGCAGGACACGAGAAACGGGTATTGTTCCGCCCGGCGTCCCGCCAAAGAAAAACGCCCCGGCGGGAGGTGCCGGGGCGTTCGGGACTGAGGCCGGTTGGGGTGTCCTTCAGTCCTGTTCGTGCAGCCAGGCGGCGTGCTTGGGCGCGCGTTTGGTCTGGCTCCATTCCTCGATCATCAGCGGGGCGACCTCGTTGAGCTGTTTCATCTGCTCGGGCGTGCCGGTATTGGCAGCCAGTTCGAGGCGGTGGCCATTGGGGTCGAAGAAGTAGATCGACTTGAAGATGCCGTGATTGACCGGACCCAGCACGTCGAGGCCTTCGCCCTCGATGTGGGCCTTGGCTTTCTCCAGGGCGTCCATGTCTTCCACTTCAAAGGCGATGTGCTGGACCCAGGCCGGGGTCTGCTCGTCGCGGCCCATCTCCGGCGAGTTGGGCAGTTCGAAGAAGGCCAGCACATTGCCCATCCCCGCATCGAGGAAGATGTGCATGTAGGGGTCCGGCGCCTTGGTGGAGGGCACCTCGTTCTCGGCGATGGCCAGGACGAGGTCCATGTTCATCACCCGCTTGTAGAAATCGACCGTCTCCTTGGCGTCCTTGCACCGGTAGGCGACGTGGTGGATGCGCTTGAGATTGACGGACATCGACAGCTCCTATTCGGCGGCCCGGATGACACCGCGATTGATCTGGTCGCGTTCGATGCTCTCGAACAGGGCCTTGAAATTGCCCTCACCGAAGCCCTCGTCTTCCTTGCGCTGGATGAATTCGAAGAAGATCGGGCCGATGGCTTTCTCACCAAAGATCTGCAGCAGAAGGCGCGGTTGTCCGCCTTCCGTGGTGCCGTCGAGCAGGATGCCGCGCTTCTTCAGCTCGTCCGCCGGCTCGCCATGGCCCGGCAGGCGCTCGTCGAGCATCTCGTAATAGGTTTCCGGCGGCGCGGTCATGAACTTGACGCCGCAGGCTTTCAGCCGGTCCCAGCATTCGATGAGGTTGTCGCAGGAGAAGGCGATGTGCTGGATGCCTTCACCCTTGTACTCGCGCAGATATTCCTCGATCTGGCCGACGGCGTCCGACTTTTCCTCGTTCAGCGGAATACGGATCAGACCGTCCGGCGCGGTCATCGCCCGCGACACCAGGCCGGTGTATTCGCCCTTGATGTCGAAATAGCGGATCTCGCGGAAATTGAAGAGGTCCTCGTAATACTTGGCCCAGTAGTCCATGCGGCCCTTGTAGACATTGTGGGTCAGGTGATCGATGACGTTGAATCCGCAGCCTTCCGGATGGCGGTCGACACCGTCGAGATACACGAAATCAATGTCGTAGAGGGAGGCGCCATCCTCGAAGCGGTCGACCAGGTAGACCGTCGCGCCGCCAATGCCCTTGATGGCCGGCAGGCGAAGTTCGGAAACGCGGGTCTCGGTCTCGACCGGCTGGGCGCCCTTTTCCAGGGCCAGCTTGTAGGCGGCCTGGGCGTCGCGGACGCGGAAGCCCATGCCGGATGCTGACGGACCATGCTCGGCGGCAAAGAAGGCGGCCGGCGTGCCCGGCTCGTAATTGATCAGGAAATTGATCCCGCCCTGGCGCCACAGCTCGATGTCCTTGGAGCGGTGATTGGCGATATGGGTGAAGCCCATGGCCTGGAAGACAGGTTCGATGACACCGCGCTCCGGTGCCGTGAACTCGACGAACTCGAAGCCGCAGAGGCCCAGCGGGTTTTCGAAAAGGTCTGCCATGTCGCGTCTCCTGAACTGGCGGGCGGTCGTCTGGACCGTCGGACGCGGGCGGTTGTCCCGCTCTGTGCGCCGCCCCGCTCCTGGGGGTGGATTGTTTCGGGGCCGGCCGATCGCGGCCTGCCCAGCCTGCGCGTTTCATATCGTATTGGTTGCTATTGCGTCAAGTTGTGATCGCAACTAAACTGGCTTCATGAACCTGACTGTGTCCCCATCCTCGCTGCCCCTGTCCTCCGGATCCGGCGAGCCGGCGCCCGCCGTCGATGCGCTGAAGCTTGATAGCTACTGGCCCTATCAGATAACCGTGCTGGCGGACCGGATCGCGCGGCAGACCGCTGCGATCGTCAAGCGCGAGGCCGGGCTGAACCTGTCGCAGTGGCGCGTTCTGGCCGCGATTGCCGAGAAGCCCGGTCGCACCGCTGCCGAGGTCGTGACGATGACGCCCATGGACAAGGGTATCGTCAGCCGTGCAACCAAAGCCCTGCTGACCGGTGGCTATCTGGTGCGGCACGCCTCGCAGGCGGATGGCCGCATCAGTCATCTCTACCTCACCGAGGCGGGCGAGGCGTTGTACACACGCTTGCGGCCAGCCGTGGAAGCGGTCTCGATGCCAGCGAGCGACATGATTCCCAGCGACCAGCAGATCGAGTTTTGCAGCCTTGTCCGGCGTCTTGCCGAGGCGCTGCCGGATGCCGAGCGATAGCCCCAAGGCGGCCGCCCGTGCAGGCTCATCAAATATCACGCGCCAGGCGGAATGCATTGTGTATACAGGGCGGTTGGAGGGTCCCGGGTGACGATGCGTAACCTGTATGTCATGGCATTGCATGTCGTGGTTTCTGCGGTATTGGCTGCAGTGACGGCGCTGGCTGTTTTTGTCGGCATTCAGGCCGCCCTGACCGAGGGACGCGCCGCCACGCTGCAGACCTATATCCGCGTCCGTGCCGAGCGCGAGCAGTCGCTGTTCGAACAGGCCAGAATCTATATCGAGGCTGCCGAACAGGCCTTTCTTCGTCGGCTGGACCGGCTGGACCCGGATCAGCTCGCAGGTGAATTCGATCGCATCTACCCGGATTTCGGTGACGGGACGCGCCGCAGTGCGCCGTCTGTCTTCGAGGGGGAAGTCCTTCCCGGCGGTGACTACGTCTTCGGGGTCGGAGCCTTCCTGGCGGATGCCGGGACGATGACGGCGGATGAACGGCATCGGTATCTGACCGCTTTCCACACTGTCCGGTCGGTGGGTGAAGCCCATCTCAACCAGTTTTCCAGCCTCTATTACTTCACGCCGGACCGGCGGGTTGTGATCTTTGCGCCTAACCGCCCGGACCGGCTGGAATTCTACCGCATTACGGCGCCGGCCGACTTCCAGCTGCAGGCGGATGAGGATCCGCGCCTGTTCTCGCTGGACACCAATCCGGACAGCGCCATGCAGTGCACCCGGCTGTCGCGTTTTGTCTATTCCGATGGCGGAGAACGCTCGGCAACGGCCTGCCGCAAACCGTTGCGGATCGACGGCACGTTGATGGGGGCGTTCGGGACTTCGATCGACATGACCGGGCACCTGGCCCAGACGCTGGAGACGCCGCCTGCCGGTGGCATCAACATGATGTTCGATCGTGAGGGCGCTGTGATTGCGCGCGGCGCGGCGGCACCCGAGGACGGCCTGGTCAATCCGGTCGTGATCATGAGCCTGTTGCAGGATGACCCCAGACCGCGCGGCATCGTGACAGTGCCCGGCGGAGATCATCTCATTGCCTTCGGCCGAATACCGGGGCCTGACTGGTATTTTGTCTCGGTGGTTCCGATGGCGGACATCCAGGCCACGGCGCAGCACCGGGCGGCGGTGATCTTTGCCATTGTGATGGCGTGTTCCCTCGGCTTTGCCGCTCTGCGCGGCGTGCTGCGCCGCCTGCGCCCGGTCCGGCGCCTGGTGCGGATGAAGGAACGCCCCGGCGGTCCCGGCAACCAGAAACAGGTCCGGCTCGCCGGACACGGCACCTTCTTCGAACGCTGACTCCTTCGCACCCGCAGAATAAGCGCTGGCCAGGCAAGGCTGGGCAGCGTAAGAGGGCGCGCCCTTTCACGACAGGAATACACAGAACATGAGCGTGTCCCTCGACAAGCTGCGCAATATCGCCATCGTCGCCCACGTCGACCATGGCAAGACCACCCTGGTTGACCAGCTGCTGCAGCAATCCGGCACCCTGGGCGACCGGGCCAATGTGTCCGAGCGCATGATGGACTCCAATGATCTGGAGAAAGAGCGCGGCATCACCATCCTGGCCAAGAACACGGCCGTGACCTGGAATGACTGGGCCATCAACATTGTCGACACGCCCGGTCACGCCGATTTCGGCGGCGAGGTCGAGCGCGTCTTGTCGATGGTCGACGGGGTTTTGCTGTTGGTCGATGCCGTCGACGGCCCGATGCCGCAGACCTCTTTTGTGACCAAGAAGGCGCTGGCGCGCGGCCTCAAGCCGATCGTGGTGATCAACAAGGCCGACCGTCCTTCGGCCCGCCCCGACTGGGTGGTGGACCAGACCTTCGACCTGTTCGACCGGCTGGGCGCCAATGAGGAACAGCTCGACTTCCCGGTCGTCTATGCCTCCGCTTTGCAGGGCTGGGCCGCGAACGAGTCCGGTGTCATCGGCACCGACATGAACCCGCTGTTCGAGATGATCACAAAGCACACGCCGATGCCGGATGTGGATCGCGACGGGCCGCTGCAGCTGCAGGTCTCGGCGCTGGACTATTCCTCCTTCACGGGCGTCATCGGCATCGGTCGCATCTCGCGCGGCAAGGTCAAGCGCAACCAGGCGGTGACCGTGGCCAAGGCCGATGGCCGCAAGGTGAAAGGCAAGATCCTGCAGATCTTCGGCTTCCACGGTCTCGAGCGCGTCGAGCGCGAGAGCGCCCAGGCCGGCGACATCATCACCTTCACCGGCATCGAGGATCTGAAGATCTCCGACACGGTGTGCGATCCGGACCGCGTCGAGGCCCTGCCGCCGCTGTCGGTGGACGAGCCGACCCTGTCGATGACCTTCCAGGTCAATGACAGCCCGTTTGCCGGCCGCGAAGGCAAATTCGTCACCTCGCGCAACATCAAGGACCGGCTCGACCGCGAGCTGATCCACAATGTGGCGCTGCGCGTGCAGCAGCAGGATGATGCCGACAAGTTCACCGTCTCCGGACGCGGCGAACTGCACCTGTCCATCCTGATCGAGAACATGCGCCGGGAAGGTTTCGAGCTGGCCGTGGGCCGGCCGCGCGTGGTGCTGAAGGAAGAGGACGGCCAGACCCTGGAACCGTTCGAGGCGCTCACCGTCGACCTGCAGGAAGAACACCAGGGCGGGGTGATGGAGAAGCTCGGCCAGCGCAAGGCCGAGATGAAGAACATGGTGCCGGACGGCAATGGCCGGGTGCGGATCGACTATGTCATCCCGACCCGCGGCCTGATCGGCTTCCGCTCGGAATTCCTTACCCTGACCTCGGGCACCGGCCTGATGTTCCACACTTTCGATCACTATGGCCCGCGCACCACCGGCGAGATCGGCCAGCGGCACAATGGTGCCATTGTCTCGATGATCGACGGCAAGGCGCTGGGCTTTGCCCTGTTCAACCTGCAGGAACGCGGCAAGCTGTTCATCGGTCACGGCATCGAGGTCTATGAGGGCATGATCATCGGCATCAATGCCCGCGAAGAGGACATGATCGCCAATCCGACCAAGGGCAAGAAGCTGACCAATATGCGCGCGTCCGGGACGGACGAGAACATCGTGCTGACGCCGCCGGTCAAGCTGACGCTGGAATACGCGCTGGAATTCATCGATGACGACGAACTCGTCGAGGTGACCCCGCAGTCGATCCGCATCCGCAAGATCTTCCTGAAGGAACACGAGCGCAAGAAGGCCTCGCGCTCGGCGGGCTAGCAGACAGGGCAGCCCCCGGATGACGTCCGGGCATACCCAAGCCTCGACAGATGCAGGAACTCCCGCTACGGCTCTTGCCATAAGAGCAAACCGTAACGGGAGGTCCCCAGCATGTTCGAGAACCTTTTCAGCCTTGAAGGCAAGATTGCCCTGATCACCGGCGGCTCGCGCGGCATCGGCGAGATGATTGCCGAGGGCTATGTGCGCGCCGGGGCGAAGGTCTACATCACCGCCCGCAAGGCGCCGGAATGCCTGGCCACGGCCGAACGCCTGTCGCAGATCGGCACCTGTATCGCCCTGCCGGGCGATGCGTCCGGTGCGGACGGGGCGCAGGCGCTGGCCAAGACCTTCCTGGAACACGAGAACAAGCTGGACATTCTGGTCAACAATGCCGGCGCGGCCTGGGGGGCACCCTTCGACGAATTTCCCGAGAGCGGCTGGGACAAGGTCATGGACCTCAATGTCAAGACGCCCTTCTTCCTCACCCAGGCCCTGCACGGCGCGCTGAAGGCTGCTGCTTCGGCGGAGCGTCCGGCCAAGGTGATCAATATCGCCTCCATCGACGGGCTTTCCGTCAACATGATGGAGACCTATTCCTACGCCGCCTCCAAGTCCGGTCTGATCCACCTGACCAAGCGCATGGCGATCGAGCTGGCCAAGGAAAACATTGTCGTCTCGGCGATCGCCCCGGGTGCCTTTGCCTCCAACATGAACAAGGTCGCCCGCGACCATGGCGATGCCATTGCCCCGGGCATCCCGGCCCAGCGTATCGGCGAACCGACCGACATGGCCGGCGCCGCGATCTTCCTGGCTTCGAAGGCGGGGGACTATGTCGTCGGCTCGACCCTGACGGTCGATGGCGGCGTATCGCATACGCGCAGCGGGTTCTAGGATTGGGTATTTTCTTCTCCAACGCCAGTTGGGGAAGTGACCGAGCGGAGCGAGGTCGATGGGGCGCCGCCGCAGGCGGCGTTGCGGCGGAGCGTGTCGCGGACATTCCGCCGGGCTTTCGCCCGGCGGCCCCTCCACCCGCCTTCGCCCTTCGGGCTTCGGCCGGTCCCCCTCCCCACGGTGTGGGGAGGAAAGGTGCTCCTTCGCCGCCGCTCACGTGTTCCCGTCTCATTCTTTCCCCACCACACACCGTCATCCCCCGGCTTGTCCGGGGGACCTCTTCCATCCTGTTGGCGGGTTAGCTGAGGTGGCCCGGACAAGCCGGGCCATGACGGTGGTGAAGTGTGGTGGATGAGAGTTTGGTGATGCATCGAGCTTTCCTCCCACCACCGATAGCGCCACGCGCTTGCACGCTGGCGTTATGGGAGAAGAGGGTGCGGGACGCCTTCGGGCGTCTTCGCTAGGTATGAGTGAGTGACACCGTCCGGCGTCCCGCACTTGGAGATTTCACCCGCCGGGGCGGGTGTGTCCTATATCAGGCGAGGATGCTGCATGAGTAGCATGACAGCCGTGCTCCCTGACCGCCGTGCCCGTCCAGCCGGCGGTCACCCGGCTCTCAGGACACGCTCCACTCCCCCACCACCCCCGGCCGACCAGACCGGGCCTCGAGCGGCGATGAGGCACAAGGAGAATACGCCGAGCCCTGAGGGGGGAGGATAAACAAGAATGATTTCCGCCCCCGCGAGCGGGGGAGGCCCCGGCCGCAGGCCGGCGGCGGGGGTTCGAAGCACCGGAGTTAAGTGACTGGCCCCCTTCGGTTTTGCCGATGGCAAAACCACTTCCCCCGCGTGGCGGGGGCAGAAAGGCGGTGTCCGGATTTCCCCGGTCGGCGCGTGGACCAGGGGGCGCGGCACAAAAAAAGGCGCCGGAGTGGGCTCCGGCGCCTTTCTTGTTCGAGGTTTTCGCTGGGGTTATTGGCCCAAGCGGCGGATTTCGATTTCGCCCATGTCCAGATCGCGGATGGATTGTTCGATCTGGGCGGCGTCGCCGACGATGAGCCAGATCAGGTTGTCGGTGTTGACGACTTCCCGGGCAGCTTCATGGATCGGGCCGAGTTCGAGGTTGTGATAGCGCTCGGTCAGCGTGGCCGGATAGTTCCAGTCGCGGCCGTAGTTAAAGCTCGACACCAGCGAACCGCGGACGGCGGCAGCGGTCTCGAACTGGCCGGGCAGGGAGCGGGTGGAATTGTTCACCGAACGCTCCAGCTCGGCCGCAGTGGCCGGATTGGTGGAGGTGAATTCGGTGAATTCCCGCAGCAGCTCGGACAGGCTGTCGGCGGTGCGGTCGGTCTGCACCGGGGCGTAGACGATCCACGGACGCTGGCCGCGGGCGCCCCAGAGCAGGGTCTGGGCACCATAGGACCAGCCCTTGTCCTCACGCAGGTTCATGTTGACGCGGGCGGTGAAGGAGCCGCCGATGGCGTCATTCATGGCCGAGTAGACTTCCGAATTCTCGACAGTGCCGGCCGGACCGATCAGGCCGGCCAGGATCAGCGATTGCGGCGAGTTGGGACGGTCCACGATGATCACCCGCGGCTGACCGGCATTCTGCGCCTCGCCCATATTCTTCACCGGCAGCGGCGAGGACGGGGCGTTCCAGCGACGGAAGGCGCGCTCGAGCATGGGGGTGATCGCCTCCAGCGTCGTGTCACCGACGATGAAGAGCGTGGCATTGTCCGGACGCAGCCAGGTGCGGTGATGCGTCACGAGATCGTCGCGGGTGAAGCCGGTGACATTCTCCGGCGTGCCCGAACCCGTGAAGGGCACCGAATAGGCATGGTTTTCGCCATACATTTCCGGCGGCAGCATGCGCAGGGCGATGGCGATCGGATTGGCCATCTCCTGGCGGATGCCGTTCAGGGTCTGCTCTCGCACCCGTTCGATGTCCTCGTCCCGGAAGCGGGGATCGGTGATCACCGTGGCCATAAGGTCCAGCGAGGGCTGGAGGTTGGAGGTGAGGGCGGAAAGCGTGACCGTCGACAGGTCGAGATTGGACCCCGTCGACAGGTTGGCGCCCAGACGTTCGGCCTCGGCGGCGATCTGCAGGGCATTCATCCGGCCGGCGCCCTCGTCCAGCATGTTCATCATGAAGGAATTGAGGCCGACCTGGCCGCCTTCGGCGCTGTCAGCGGCATAGCCGGCATCGAACACCATCTGCATTTCCACGACCGGAACCGCATCACGGCGCACGAAGACGATGTCGACGCCATTGGACAGTTCTGCCGTCTGGACTTCGGGCCAGACCAGTTCGGGCGTGGTGGAGACGACCGGCAGGGCCGAGCGGTCGGCATCCGTTTCCACCGAGGCAAAGTCGCCGAAGGGCATCACGGTGATCTGGTGCGAGCCGGTGTTCAGCCATTCACGGGCGGTCGCGGTGATCGCCGCTGCGGACGCGGTGTTCATGCGCTCCAGATGGGTGCGCCAGAAACCGGGATCGCCGGCGTAGAGCTGGCCTTCGGCGAGGGCGACGGCCTTGCCGCCGAAACCGCCGATCTGTTCCAGGCCGCGGATCGTGCCGGCATTCATGCGGGTGCGTGCGGCTGCGAGCTCGTCAGCCGTCGGACCTTCAGCCAGCAGCTGGCTGACGATTTCGTCAATGCGGGCCGAAGCGGCGGCGACATCCTCGCCCGGATTGAGCGTGACATCGATGTGGAACTGGCTGGCCAGCTGGTGTTCCTCGACATAGGCCACGGCGCGGGTCGCGACCTGGCGGTCGAAGACGAAGTCCTCATAGAGGCGCGAGGTGCGGCCGCCGCCCAGGACGGTAGCAAACACTTCGAGATGGGCGCGTTCCTCGGTGATGCGGCCGGGCACGACCCAGGTGCGGTAGATGCGCGGCTGGGGCACATCGTCATACATCACCTCGGTGGTGTCGTATTCGCGTTCCGGGATCCACTGGTCCATGCGGGTGAGCGGCGGGCCAACCGGGGCGTCGCCGAAATAGCGCTCGACCAGCGGGCGGGCTTCCTCGGCATTGATATCACCGGCAAGGACGAGCACGGCGTTCGAGGCGCCGTAATACTGGCCGAACCACTCCCGCACATCGTCCAGCGAGGCGGCTTCAAGGTCTTCCATCGAGCCGATGGTGGAGTGGGCGTAGGGGTGGCCTTCCGGGAAGAGGGCGCGCAGCTGGGAGTATTCGACCATGCCATAAGGCTGGTTGTCGCCCTGGCGCTTCTCGTTCTGGACCACGCCGCGCTGTTCATCCAGACGCTCCTGGTCGACCGCGCCCAGAAGGTGGGTCATGCGGTCGGATTCCATCCACAGCGCCATTTCCAGGGCGGGGGTGGGGACGGTCTGGAAGTAATTCGTGCGATCGAACCAGGTAGTGCCGTTCATGCCGGTGGCACCGACCTGTTCGAAGGGACCGAAATAGTCGTCATTGTAGTTTTCCGACCCGTTGAACATCAGGTGTTCAAACAGGTGGGCAAAGCCGGTGCGGCCCTCGGGCTCGCTGGCCGAGCCGACGCCATACCAGATCGACACGGCGACGATGGGCGCCTTGCGGTCCTCGTGCACGATGACGGTGAGGCCGTTCTCGAGCTGGAACCGGTCATAAGGGATGTCGATATCGGGGACCTGGGCTGATGCCAGGCCGGCAAAGGTCAGCGCAGCAGCGGCCGCTGCAGCGATCAAACGTGACATGTCTCTCTCCCGCTCACGAAATTTGTGGCTGCAAATTGCAACAGCCCGGGCGTAAGGTGAAAATAAATTTCCCGTAAGGTGTTGTCTGGAACGGCGTGGCTCAGCCGGCCCGCACGGCCTGCAGGATGTTTAGAACCACGGCGGCATTGAACAGCAGACCCAGCAGGGTCATGCCGGCCGCGAAGGCGGCGACGCCGGCCAGGAGCAGGGCGCGAAGCGGCAGCATGGCCAGGGCACGGGCGCGCTCGCGGCCGGCCCAGCGCGGCCGGGTGAGTCTTTCCGCAAGATCGCGAAATCCGCCGCGCCAGAGGTTGAATACAATGATCAGCCAGACGGCGAACCCGGCAAAGGGTGCGGCACGCAAGGCGAGGTCCATTCCGGGCACCGCCAGGAGCATCTTGATCTCGTCCACGCGCAAATCCTTGAAATTCGGAACCATCTCATAGCCTTTCAGGGCACTGCGCGCTACATCCGCGGGGACAGGTTCGCGACGGAATTTCCGTCATGATCCGTGAAGACAGGTCAGGACGGGGCGCATCGAGCGTCCGCGCCAGGGGAAAGTCATGTTCGAAAACAGGCGTTTGTGGATTGCGATTGCGGGTGTCGTGCTGGTCGTGCTGGCGGGCTGGTGGTTCCTGGGTCGTTCGGGGGGCGAGCGCGGTGAGATCCGGGTCGAGACCGAAGCGGCTGTGGCGGGCGATGTCCGCCGGATCGTGGCCGCTTCCGGCGCCGTGCGGGCGCTTGTGACAGTGGAGGTCGGCTCGCAGCTTTCCGGCCAGATTGCCGAGCTGATGGCCGATTACAATGACACGGTCGAGGACGGGCAGGTGATCGCCCGGCTGGACCCGCAGACCTATGAAACGCGGGTGCGCGAAGCCGAGGCCTCGCGCGCGACGGCGGCGGCGAGCCTGGAATTGCAACGCGCCTCCCTGGCCCGGGTCGAGGCCAATCGCCGCGAGGCGCAGTTGGCCTATGACCGGACCCTGACCCTGCACGAGCGTGGCAATGCCTCACAGGCGGCGCTGGATACGGCGCAGACGGCCCTGGCCGCCGCAGACGCGGAACTGGGCGTGGCGCGGGCGCAGATCACCAATGCCCAGGCGGTGCTGGCCCAGCGCGATGCGACCCTGGAAGGCGCCCGGATTGATCTGGAACGCACGACGATCCGCTCGCCGATCTCCGGCGTGGTGGTCGACCGGGCGGTCGATGTCGGCCAGACCGTGGCGGCCAGCCTGTCGGCGCCGGTTCTGTTCACCATCGCCCAGGATCTGGGCCAGGTGCAGATCGATGCCCAGGTGGATGAGGCCGATATCGGTCAGATCCGCCAGGGCCAGCCGGTCCAGTTCACTGTGGACGCCCATCCGGACACCCAGCTGAGCGGTGTGGTGGAGCAGATCCGCCTGGCCCCGCAGACGCTGAACAATGTGGTGACCTATACGGTGGTGGTGTCGGCGGCCAATCCGGGCCAGCGCCTGCTGCCGGGCATGACGGCGAACATGGATATCATCACCGGTGAACGCACCGGCGTGCTGACCGTGCCCAATGCGGCGCTGCGTTTCCGTCCCTCGCCAGCGCTGGAAAGCCGGACCCGCGCGCTCGAGGCGCCGGAAGCCGGCGGTCCGCGCCGCGGCGGACCGGGCGGTCCCGGCGGCCAGGGCGGGCCGATGGGCCGGATGGCCGAGGAGCTGGGTCTCAGCGAGAGCCAGCAGGAACAGGCGCGCGCCGTGTTTCGCGCCGCCTTCAGCCAGGCCCAGGCTGGCGGTGAAGTGGATCGGGAGGCCCTGCAGGCAGAGATCGCCCGCGGCATCGAGGCGATCCTCGATGAGGACCAGCGCGCGCGCTACCGCGAGATGATGCGCCAGGCGCGCGAGACCCGCATGGCCACGCTGTGGGTCGAGACGGCCGATGGCCTGCTGGAGGAACGCCGCGTCCGGCTGGGCATTTCCGACAGCCAGAAGACCGAGGTCGTCGGCGGCGATCTGGAAGCCGGCGAGGCCGTGGTCACCCGGGCCCGCGAGGTGCGTGAATGAGCGGGCTGATCGAGTGCCGCGATCTCGTCCGCACCTACACGATGGGCGACCAGACCGTGCGCGCGCTGGACGGGGTCAGCCTGGACATCGCGGCCGGTGACTATGTGGCGATCATGGGGGCGTCCGGTTCGGGCAAGTCGACGCTGATGAACCTGATGGGGGCGCTGGACCGTCCGACCTCGGGGACGATGCGGATTGCGGGTGAAGAGCTGGGCGGGCTGGATGCAGACCGGCTGGCGGCCTTCCGCAATCGCACGATCGGTTTCGTGTTCCAGCAGTTCAACCTGTTGCCGCGCACCTCGGCGCTGGAGAATGCTGCGCTGCCGCTGGTTTATGCCGGCGTGCCGGCCGCCGAACGCAGGCGCCGGGCGCTGGCGCGGCTGGAACAGGTCGGGCTGGGCGAGCGCACGGACCATCATCCCTCGCAATTGTCCGGCGGCCAGCAGCAGCGCGTGGCGATTGCCCGGGCGCTGGTCAATGATCCGAAAATCCTGCTCGCCGACGAGCCGACGGGCGCGCTGGACAGCCAGACCTCGGCGGACATCATGGCGATCTTCGATCGCTTGAACCGCGAGGGCATCACCATCATTCTCGTCACTCACGAGCAGGATGTGGCCGACCATGCCCGACGCCAGATCGTGTTCCGCGACGGCCAGATCCTGGAGGACCGGTCATGAATCTGCTGGCCTCTTTCCGCGTGGCGCTGATCGCGCTGCGGGTGAACGCGCTGCGCAGTGCGCTGGCGATGCTGGGCGTGATCATCGGCGTGGCCTCGGTGATCGTGCTGGTCTCGATCAGTGAAGGCACCAAACGGGCCGTGGAAGAACAGATCGCCAGTTTTGGTGCCAATCTGCTGATCATCCGGCCGGGCTCGTCGATGTTCGGCGGCCGGCGCGGCGGTGCCGGGACGGCCGATCCGTTGACCGATGGTGATGTCGAGGCGCTGCGCAACGAAATCGCCGGTCTGGCCGGGGTGTCCGGTGAGGTGAGCACGGCGTCGACGGTGGTGTTTGGCGGCGTGAACTGGTCGACCCGGATCCAGGGCGTCAATCCGGACTATTTCAGCGCCCGCGGCTGGACGATCGAACAGGGCCGGGCCTTTTCCGGTGCCGAGGAGCAGTCGGGCCGCCGCTATGCGGTGATCGGTCAGACCATCATCAACGAGCTGTTCGACGGGGCTGATCCGCTGGGGCAAGCCATCCGGATCGGCGGCCAGCCCTTCGAGATCATCGGCACGGTGGAGGCCAAGGGTGAGAATTCCTGGGGCATGGACCAGGACGATGTGATCTTTGCGCCGCTGAACACCATCCGCCAGCGCTTCGGCGCCGGGATCAGCGTGACCCAGCGCGATGCGGTGCAGACCGTCTATGCGGACATCGCTCCGGGTGAATCGACCAGCCGCATCATCGCCGACATCGAGGATCTCCTGCGGATCCGGCGCGGCATCGCTCCGGGCGCCGAAGATGACTTCGCCGTCGGATCCCTGGCCGAGTTCATCCGGGCGCGCAATGAGACGGAGAGCCAGCTGGGACTGCTTCTGGCGGTGGGGGCCGGGATCGTGTTGCTGGTTGGCGGCATCGGCATCATGAACATAATGCTGGTCTCGGTCACCGAGCGCACGCGTGAGATCGGTCTGCGCCTGGCTGTGGGTGCCAAGCGCCGGGATGTGCGCAACCAGTTCCTGATCGAAAGCGTGGTCCTGTGCCTGATCGGTGGCCTTGCCGGCCTGGTGGCAGGCGTGTCCGGGACGCTGATCTATGCCGAAGTCGGACAGCTGGAGATCGCCATCGATCCGGTGATCGTCGCGATCGCGATCGGCGCGTCGGCGATGGTGGGCGTGTTCTTCGGGCTGTATCCGGCGCATCGCGCGTCACGGCTCGACCCGATCGAGGCGCTGAGGTTTGAATAGCTAGTCGGCGGCGGGCGGGTCCGAGGGTTGTGCCTGATGCGGCGTCCGGGGCGTGCGCGGCAGGGTGAAGGAGAAGGTCGCCCCCTCCCCCGGCTTGCTGTCGACCCAGACCTGTCCGTCCATGCGCTCGACAGCCTGACGGACTATGGCCAGGCCGATACCTGTGCCCTGGTAGTCCTCACGCGAATGCAGGCGCTGGAAGGGCGCAAAAATCTTGTCGGCAAAGCGGGTGTCCAGCCCGATCCCGTTGTCGCGGACCGAGATGCGCCAATGTTCGTCCTGCGGCTCGGCCGTGACCCAGATTTCGGGACGGTTCCTGCCGCGATACTTCACAGCGTTGCCGACCAGATTCTGAAGAATCTGGATCAAGAGAGTCGGGTCTGCCTGAACGGTGGGCAGGCTGTCGCGATGGATGACGGCCCCGCTGTCCTCGATGGCGGCCTCGACCCGTTCCAGTGCCTGGTCCAGGGCCATGCCCAGACTTGTGGGCTCCAGTTCGATTGCCTGGCTGGCGAGGCGGGAATAGGACAACAGGTCATCGATCAGGCGCTGCATGCGGTGCGCCGCGTCGACAAGGAATTCCAGATTGCGCACACCGTCGGCATCCAGACGGTCGGCATAGCGGCGCTTGATGAGGCTGGAGAAGGCGGCGATCTTGCGCAGGGGTTCCTGCAGGTCGTGTGAGGCGACGGTGGCGAAGCGCTCCAATTCCCGATTGGTGCGCTCCAGATTGAGATTGGCCTCGCGCAGCTCGGACACGTCGGTGATGACAGCATAGCTGCGCAAAGGCCGGTCGGCCTCGTCGCGTTCCAGGAAGGAGGACAGCAGGACATCGAACTTGCTGCCGTCCTTGCGGACCAGCCGGTAGGGCAGATGAGTGTTGCGACCCGTGCGGAACAGGTTGGGCAGATTGATCTCGACCGCGCGGCGGCGGGATTCCTCATCGAGGAAATCGACCGATTTGCGGCCTATGACTTCCTCGCGCTGATAACCCAGGCAGGCCAGCCAGTAGTCCGAAACCTCCACGAGGTAACCGTCGCGGTCGATGGTGTGCATCATGCCCGGCGAAGCGCGGTAGATGCGCTCGAAGCGTTCACGCCTTTCCTCGATTTCAATCTCGGCCTTGCGGGCGGCATCGATATTCCAGATCACTCCGCTGGATACCAGGGGCTGGCCGTTGGCATCGTGCTCGACCACAGAACCGGTATTGCGATACCAGACCCATTCATCCCGGTGATTGCGCAGCCGATACTCATAATCCGCGGTCTGCACACCGCCGGTCACGATCTGGCTGGTAAGCGCTTCCAGCATTTTCCTGTCGTCCGGGTGGACATGCTTGCGCCACTCGTCGATGGGCAGGGTGATTTCGGTGCCCGTGGCGAAGAGCTCGGCCACCAGGGACCCCTGGAAGCTGACCGTGTCGTCGGCAAAATTGCGTCGCCAGGTTCCGATCGACGCGGCTTCGACTGCCTCGACAAGCTGGCGTTCGCGCGCCTGCAGCGCCTCCTCCGTGCGCAACCGGTCTGAAATGTCAGCCATGAAGCCGGTCGCGACCAGCGGAGCCCCGGCCTCGTCGCGGGCACTGATCCGGCCGCGATTGTGGATGCGGATCCAGCCGCCGGCCTCGGAACGGTAGCGCACGATGTAGTCGATCGTGTCGCTGGTGCCGTCCAGGAGGCTTGTGTAACAGTCGGTGCATATCCACAGGTCGTCCGGGTGGACCCGGTCCAGCCAGTCGTCATAGCTGATGCGCGCATCGCGCGGCGGCAGGCCGACCATTTCGGCGATGACCGCTGTGACTTCCGCGATGCGGCTGCGCAGGTCAAGCCGCCAGGCCCCTTCATTTGACGCCTGGAGGGCATCGCGCAGGCGGCCTTCACTTTGTCGCAGGGCCTGTTCGAGTCGGCGTTCCTCGGAGATGTTGGAAACCACGCCCGACAAACGTTTCGGATGCCCCTCGGCGGTCCATTCGACTATCCGGCCCTGAGAGCGCAGCCAGACTTCCGAGCCGTCCGCTGCCACCATCGGAAAGTCGCCGAACATGAAGTTGAGAATGTCCGGATCGGAGTCGGGCGTGGCCTTTTTGAGGATTTCCAGCCCTTCAAACACGCGGTCATGGTCCGCGGCGGGCGCATGTTGCATCCAGGTCCTGAAATCGAGTTCGGCTTCCGGCTTCTCGCCGGATGCGCGGACACCCAGCAGCGGCACCACAAAGCCGGTGATCTGCATGCGTCCGCTGACGACGTCCCAGTTCCAGGTGCCGGTATTGGCGGACTCGACTGCTTCACGCAGCATGCCCTGGCTCTGGGCAACGGCATCCTCAAGCCGCTTCCGGTCGCTGACGTCGGTGAGCACCCCGGCAATGATGGTCTCGCCGGAATGTGACGGCGTGCGGCGTCCGCGAGAGCGCAGCCAGATCCATGTGTCCGTGCGCGCATCGCGCAGCGGGTATTCGACATCGATGGATTCCATCTCGCCATTGGCGATCGCCTGGATCTGGCGCGAGACTTCGGCCCGATGATCGGGATGGGTACGCTCGAGCCAGACTTCGCTGCTGATCTCCTTGGGTTCGTCCGGCAGACCCAGGATTTCGCGGATTTCGCCCAGCGGCGTGACACGGCGTGATGCGGGTTTGAGCTCCCACACCCCGCTGGTGCCGGCCTCGATGGCGTTGGCGAGCTGGCGCTCGCGCTCGGCGAGACGCTCCTCCAGGGACTGCCGCTCCGTGACGTCGGCGACAACGCCGGAAATCCGCAGTGGCGTGCCTTCTCGGGTAAACTCGGTGACGCGCCCGCGCATGTGCAGCCAGCGCCAGTTCCCGTCGGCGCGTTGGGCGCGATATCGGATATCCAGCGGTGCGGTGGCATTGTCGCGCAGTTTGTTGATCGCTGCGGCGAGACCGTCCCGTGTGTGAGGATCCGCGATGTCGAGCCAGCGTTCCAAGCTGATTGTGGCATCCGTCGAGGCAATGCCGAGGAATTCATTGATGAAGCCGCGCGTTGAACCAAGCCCGGTGATCAAATTGAGCGAGAAAGCCCCTTCATTCGCCGAGGCCAGGGCGGCGCGCAGCTGGATGTCACTGGCTTCCAGCTTGGCCTTGAGATTGAGCTCGGCCGACACGTCGCGGACGATCAGCAGATAGTCGGACCCAAGCTCGGGCGCGGCTGACGGCATCCGTGTGGCGACGATCTCGGCGTCGAAGACACGGCCCGACCGCGAGCGCATGCGAGCCTGGAACTGGTTTTCGTTCTGCCCCGGTGCGATGCCGAAACCGGTTTCGGCATGAGGGCTGAAATCGCTGGCGTGGGCGAACAGGTCCAGCGCTGCCTGTCCGACAAGATCCGCAGCATTGGGGCCGAATATCCGATGCGCGGCCGGGTTCAGCGACATGATCTTCAGGTCGCTGTCGATTGCGACAACGGCGCTGGGATTGCTCTGATATAAGGCGCGGAGCGTTTCGTGCGTGCTTGAGGTCACGAGCGGCTCCGGCGAGCTGCGCACCGGGTCCTGATTCCCATCCACCTGTCGTCCATGAGAGCTCCCAGCCATTCTGCCCTTGCTGAGGCCGGTAGAAAAGCCCTGGACTGGGAGGCGTTGCATTTGCCGGCGGACGGGCCGCGGGTGTGAAGGTGGAGTGAAGCCGAGACTGGTCAAGACGGGCTGGGTCGATATGCTCGCCCACCGCCTGGGGTAGGAGGAGTACGAGTTTGACGGTTTCCGGTGGCGTCGAGGCGCGCAAATCGCCCATCCTGCAGGTCAGCGACCTGTCCGTGACGTTCCAGACCCCCGACGGAGCGGTGAACGCGGTCAAGGGTGTTTCCCTGGAAATCCAGGCGGGAGAATGCCTGGCCGTGGTCGGCGAGTCCGGCTCCGGCAAGAGCCAGACCTTCCTGGCCGCAATGGGCCTGCTGGCCTCGAATGGCCGCGCGACGGGGTCGATCAAGTATCGCGGCGACGAGATTCTCGGCCTGTCACCGCAAAAGCTCAACCGCGTCCGCGGGCGCAAGATGACGATGATCTTCCAGGATCCGCTGACCTCTCTGACGCCGCACATGCGGATTGGCGCGCAGATGAGCGAAGTTCTGGGCATCCATATGGGCCTGAAGGGCGAGGCTGCCGAGCAACGCGCCCTGGAATGGCTGAGCCGGGTGCGTATTCCCGAAGCGGCACGCCGGCTGAAGCAGTATCCGCACGAGCTGTCCGGCGGCATGCGCCAGCGTGTGATGATCGCGATGTCGATGCTGTGCGAGCCGGATCTCCTGATCTGCGACGAACCGACCACGGCGCTGGACGTCACGGTGCAGGCAGAAGTGCTGGACATCATGGACGAGCTGAAGCGCGAGACCGGGGCCGCGCTGGCACTGATCACGCACGATATGGGCGTCGTTGCCCGCATGGCCGACCGGGCCCAGGTGATGAAGAACGGGGTCTATGTCGAAGGTGGCAAGATCGAGGACATCTTCGCCAATCCCAAGGACGCCTATACGCGCATGTTGCTGGATGCCATGCCGCGGCTGGACCGTCCGGACCGGCCGGGCCACACGGCGCTGCAGCCGGTTCCGGACGCTGAAACGGCCAAGCCCCTGATGCAGGTCGAGGACGTGAAGGTTCAGTTCCCGATCCGCGTGTCGGGCGGATTGCGACCGCAATACAAGACGCTGCGGGCCGTCGACGGGATCAGTTTCGACCTCAAGCCCGGCGAGACGCTGGGTGTGGTGGGTGAATCCGGATGCGGAAAATCCACGCTCGCCCGAGCGGTCCTGCGGCTGGTGCCGGCGGTGTCCGGCGAGGTGTCCTGGATCGGCCGCGACCTGCTGGGCCTGAAATCGACGGCCTTGCGCAAGGCGCGCGAGGACCTGCAGATCGTGTTCCAGGACCCGCTGGCCTCGCTCAATCCGCGCATGACCATCGGCGCCTCGATCGAGGAACCGCTGCTGACCTTCCGCAAGTCGATGAAGAAGAAGGCGCGTACCGAGCTGGTGCGGGAGATGATGGAGAAGGTCGGTCTCGACCCGAACATGATCAACCGCTATCCGCACGAGCTGTCGGGCGGTCAGAACCAGCGTGTCGGCATTGCCCGGGCGATGATCCTGAAACCCAAGCTGGTGATCTGCGACGAGGCCGTTTCGGCGCTGGACGTGTCGATCCAGGCGCAGATCGTGGAATTGCTGATCAAGCTGCAGCAGGAGATGGGCCTGTCGATGATCTTCATCTCGCACGACCTGTCGGTGGTGCGCGAGATCTCGCACCGGGTGATGGTGTTGTATCTGGGCCGTGTGGTGGAGATGGCCAATCGCGACCAGATCTATGAGGATGCCCGGCATCCCTATACGCGCGCGCTGATCTCGGCCGTGCCGGTGCCGGATCCTGTGGTCGAAAAGTCCAAGGTCCGCGTCAAGCTGGACGGGGAATTGCCCTCGCCGATGGACACGCGGGCGCAGCTTCGCTTCATGCGCTCCAAGCTGATCGACGATCCGGATGCCGAGCAGTACCGCCCGCAGCTGATCGAGGTCGAGCCGGGTCACTGGGTGGCCGAGCATGATCCGATGGAAGCGGATGCGGCCTGAACTGCAGCCTGACGGCATATTTACTCGACTTGCCGTGGAGCGCCTTTAGGTTCGCATGCAGAACCGAAAGGAAGCACGCATGGCAAATCTCCGGACGATGATGTGGTTGCGCGGCCTGGCGGCCGGCACTGTGATGCTGGGTCTGGCTGCCTGCCAGCCTGCGGAACAGCCGGCGCCGGAGCTGGACTACAGTTTCGTCCATGAGGTCAGCGATCTGCCGGCCGACCCGGCGATCCGTTATGGCGAGCTGGAGAACGGGCTGCGCTATGCGATCCTGGCCAACCGGACCCCGCCGAATGTCGCCTCCGTGCGCCTGGTGTTCAATGTCGGCTCGCTGGCGGAGGCCGACGATCAGCGCGGACTGGCGCACTTCATCGAGCACATGGCGTTCAATGGCTCTACCGATGTGCCGGAAGGCGAGATGGTACCGTTGCTCGAGCGTCATGGGCTGCAGTTCGGGCCGGACACCAATGCTTTCACAGGGCTGGAGACGGTGGGCTATCAGCTCGACATTCCCGAAGTGGACGAGGAGACGGTCGACACCGCCCTGTTCCTGATGCGCCAGACAGCCAGCGAGCTGTTGATGGAGCCCGAGGCGATCGACCGCGAACGCGGTGTGATCCTGTCGGAGGAACGCTTCCGCAATACGCCGATCCGTCGTTGGAACAATGCGTTGTGGCGTTTCCGCCTGCCGGACTCGATCATCGCCGACCGCGATCCGATCGGCACGGTCGAGGTGGTTGAAACCGCGCAGCGCGAGCGCTTTGTCGACTATTACGAGAACTATTACGTGCCGCAGCGCGGCCTGCTGGTGGTCACCGGGGATATCGATCCGGACGCCGTCGAGGCCAAGATCGTGGCGGGCTATTCCGACTGGCCCCCGATCGATGATCCGCGCGGCGATCCTGTTGCCGGGACCCTGTCGACCGACCGTCCGCTTTCGGTCGGCTATTTCAATGATCCCGAGATCTACACCATCTTCACGGTCGACGCGCTGCGTCCGCATGTGCCGCAGCTGGATACCGGCGAGGCTCGGTTCCGCAATAACCTGGCCTCGCTGGGGAACCGTATCTTGTCACGGCGGTTTGCGAGCCTGACCAGTTCGGGCACGTCGCCGCTGATCCAGGCATCGGCCAGTCATGGCAGCGATTTCGAGATCACTGACCGGGCCACGGTTCTGGCGATCGCCCGCCCGGATGCCTGGCGGGAGGGTGTCGCGACGGTTGAACAGGAACTGCGCCGGGCACTGGAGCATGGTTTCACTGAAGCCGAGTTGGCCGAGCAGGTCGCCAATATGCGGACAAGCCTGCGCGATGCTGCAGACCAGGCCGGTACACGCACGAGTTCCAGCCTGGCCGATCAGATCTGGTCAAACTGGCGTTCGGACCAGGTGATGACAACTCCGGCCTCCATGCTGGAGCGCTTCGAGGCCTCGCTGGACGGGGTGACGGTCGAGGCGGTGAATGCCGCGTTCCGGGCCCAGTGGGAGGGCGTCGAGCCGCTCCTGTTCCTGGCCACACCCATCACGCTGGAGGATGCGGAAACGGAGATCCGCACTGTCTGGGACGAGAGCGCCCGGCAACCGGTCGAGGCGCCGCAGACCGGCGGCGCGACCGCATTTGCCTATACCGATTTCGGTCCGGCAGGCGCGGTGGCAGGGCGGACTGAAATTGAGGATCTGGGACTGGTGCGGCTGCAGTTCCAGAACGGCGTTGCCGTGACCTTCAAGCCGACCGAGTTCGAGGACGGCACGATCCGTTTGCGCCTGGATTTCGGGCGTGGCGAGCTGGAGCCGCGGGCACAGGACGGGGTCGACATCATTGCCGGTTCGGTCTTCACCTCGGCGGGGTTGGGCCAGCATTCCGAGGACGAGATGAGCCGCGTCCTGGCCGGGCGCAATGTCGGCTATGGCTTTGGTGTGGGCGATGACAGTTTCAGCTTCCAGGCCAGAACCACGCCATCGGACCTGCGGGTTCAGATGGATCTTCTGACGGCCTATCTGACCGATCCGGGCTGGCGCGAAGAGGGGTTGGACCAGTTCCGCGCCATCATTCCGGAGATCCGGCGCAATCTCTATGCCTCGCCGTCCGGTGTGTTGCAGGCGGACGTCACGCGCATGATCCGCTCCGGTGATCCGCGCTACGGCCTGCCCGATCCGGAACAGGTGGCGGCGATCTCGATGGACGATATCCGGGCTTTTCTGAGCCCGGCGCTGGAACGGGCGCCAATCGAGGTGACTGTGGTCGGCGATATCAGCGAGGATGCCCTGATCGAAGCCCTGGCCCCGACGCTGGGTGCCTTGCCGGCGCGGGCGACCGACTGGCCGGCCTATGAGGACGCGCGCACGGTGCGCTTCCCGGACCCCGTCGCCGAGCCGGTCGTGCTGCACCATAACGGCCCGGACTATCAGGCCATGGCGAATGTCTACTGGCCGACCTTTGATGACAGCAATCCGCGCCGGACGCGGGCGCTGTCGCTGTTGCGGGCGGTGTTCGATCTCAAGCTGACCGAGCGCCTGCGCGAACAGGAGGGCTTCACCTATTCGGCCTTCAACAATGACACGGCTTCCGACGTCTATCCCGATTACGGCTATCTCTATGTCGGGGCGGATGTCCGCATTGCCGATGTCGAGGCCACCTATGCGGCGATCGACGAGCTGGCGGCAGCGCTGGCGGCCGGCGAGATCAGCGAGGACGAGCTGCTGCGGGCTCGCCGTCCGTTGCTGGAGCAGATCGAGAACGCGTTCGAGAATAATGGCGCCTGGATGAGCTGGTTGGCGCAGTCCTGGCAGCATCCTGCGCGGCTTGACCGGATCCGGGCGCTGACGGAGGACTATGAGAGCATCACGCGCGAGGAGCTCATCGAGCTAGCGGCAAGCTATCTGCAGCCGGACCGCAGCTGGCGTGTGACCATCCTGCCGCGTGAAACCGAGCCATCCACCCCGGAGTGACCTGACATGAAGTCCACCCTGTTTGCCCTGCCAGCCGCCGGTCTGCTGATGGCCGCCTGTTCGGCCGCCCGGCCCGCCAACGACGCTGAAGTCCTGGCCGCTGCGCGTGCCTGTACGACACCGGACAGCACGGAAATCCTGCTGACTGAAGGCGGGCCGACCACCGGGGATCCGGCCACCAATGCGGCTGCTTCGCAGGCCTATCTGGCCGAGGTGCGTGATGAGCGCTGCGTGTTCGAGCTGGAATCGGGTCTGATGCTCCGCGTGCGTGTCGCAAGTCCGGCCGATGTGGCTTCACCGGTCAGCGGTGACCGTGTGACGGTTCACTATCGCGGCCAATTTCCCAATGGCGAAGAGTTCGACAGCTCCTATTCACGCGGTGAACCGGCGACCTTCCCGTCCGACCGTTTGATCGAGGGCTGGGTCGAGGCGTTGCCGCTGATGCGTGTCGGTGAGGTCTGGGAACTCTACATCCCGAGTGAGCTGGCCTATGGCGCGCGCGGAGTCGGCCCGATCGGGCCCAATCAGGCCCTGGTTTTCCAGCTGGAACTGGTCGGGCTGCCGGACGCGGCCGAATAGTCGCGCCTAGCGCGACAGGCGCAGATTTGTGAGGTCGCCGGCGATCATCTCGAAGGCGTCCTGGAGCGCTTCTGACGACGGTGAGTCGAAATAGAGGCTCGGATGCGAGGCACATTCGCGCATCAGGGTGCGTGTGGAACTCGACGAGACCTGGAAGGTGATCGTGTAGACACGGATGCCGCGGGACTTGGCGTAGGCGCACGCCGCTTCAGTGCGGTCATCCAGCGCATTGGACAGAACGCCGCCCGAGGATGACCGCACGCCGAGCCGACCGTTCACGGCATAGCCATAGGCCTCGTAGTCGGACATCAGGTCTGTGTTCCGACCACGCATGACATTGTCACCGTCGGTCAGGATGACCATGGCCTTGATGACCTCGTCATCATCCCAGTCCACACCTTCGGTGTAGGGAATTTCAGGCGACAGAACGCGCACACCCCAACCGATCCCGTTGGGAATATTGGTGGTGCCGCTGGCTTCCATGTCACCAATTGCGTTCTCGATCGTGCGCCGGTTCGTTGTCAGGGGCGTGATCGGCGTGGTGGTGCAGGACCGGTTGGTGCGTGAATTGTAGGCCGAGGCATTCTCGTACTTGAAAATGTTCAGCAAGCGCTCGCTCACACCGCCGGACAGGCCGTCATTCAGATAGCTGTTGGAAAATCCGCCGATGTCCGGCTCGTCCGGAGAAAAATACGGCACGAACAGCGTCAGTGGATTGCTGACCGACGGGGGCGTGTCCTGGATGTCGTGCGGCGGCAGGCGGGCCTCGACGCAGCCTTGCCAGGCCGAGTTGCGGACCAGGTCGAACAGTTCCCAGTGATTGACGTTGTATTCCTGGGTCGTGCAGCGGCGGCGCCGGCCACGGCCTTGGCATTCTTCGACCTCGATGATGCCGTCCGGACCGGCCCAATCGGCATGCTGGGGCGAAATGGCATCCGGGTCGAGCCACCAGACACGCTCGTAGTTGGTGCCGACATTCACGGTCGCAGCAAAGGGGACCAGACCGATCTTGACGTCTCCGGTTTGGTCGGCCGCTTCAAACAGAATTTCCGTCAGCAATTCGGCACTGTCCCGCAAAGAGCGAATTTTTGAGCCGCTCATGGATCCGGTATTGTCGAGCACCATGACGAGCTCAAGGCGCTGGCGGGCGCGCTGGACTTCACTTTCCCAGTGGACGGTGATGTAGTTCAAGCCGGCAAGGCCGAGGAAGAGCGTCTGCACACGGGCTTCACCCGTGACGGTGACGGTGTCACTCTCCTCGTCGATCCGGACAGCGACATTCATGATCGTGCCGAGCTCGCGCGAGGGATAGTTCGCCGCGATAAAGTCGTTGGCGATGCCAAGGGCATCTTCATCGGACAGTGTTGTGTTGACGCCGACAGCCAGGGCCGCGGCATCCAGGGCCTGGGCCAGGCGGGAACGGGCGTTCATGGCCTGGCTGAGATCCACAGCGCCGCCGGATAACAGGGTGACGGGCAGCAGGGAAATGGCAAAGATCATGGCCACATTGCCCCGGCGATCGCCGAGGAAGGTCGTGATCAAGCTGACAATGCGCGCAAGGGCCATGGCCGGATTTCCACCGCTATTCGGTAAAATTCTAATGGTTGCGGATTAAGGCGCGGTTATTGCAGACGGTTTCCAACTCACTAATCCCTGCGACCTGGCCGCGGCGCCTTTTCCGGTTTCCTGCCCCATACTCGCTGAAGTCGATGCCATCGCGAACGCCAAACCCTGGGTTCGGTAAAGGCCGGTGTAACGGCGGCGCGAAAATCGTTCCGGTTGCCGGGCCGGTGTGGGGTGAAGTTTGAAAACCATTTGAAATTTCAGAAACTTAAAGGAAGAAAAAGTTTTACCAAAATCTGCTGAAAGCTTGTCGAAAAATCGGCCTCGCGACTTCACGTCCGGCGAAGTTTTCAGCGTCAGTATGCCTTGGACTGAAGTTGGGGTTAGAGCATGTTTCGAGCTTGGTTCCAGGACAGGTCAGGGAACACGACGGTGGTTTTCGCCTTGTGTCTGCCTGTCGTGCTCGGTTGCGCCGGGCTGGGGGTCGAGGCCGGTTTCTGGCAATACCGACAGCGCGAGGCGCAGACGGCGGCAGATCTGGCGGCCTATGCCGGGGCCGTCTCGCTGCGCAATCACGAACCGGTCTGGCAAGCGCGGGCCGAAGCCGAGGCCGAGGCGCGACTTCATGGGTTTGAGGCTGCCGCGGGCAGCATGACGGCCAATACGCCACCCCTGACCGGCCAGAACCAGAATTTGCGCTCCATGGAAGTGGTGCTGAACCAGTCCCTGCCGCGCCTGTTTTCGGCGATCTTCAATGATGAGCCCGTGCAGATTTCCGTGCGCGCCGTGGCAACCTACCAGGAGGAGGCCGATGCCTGCCTGCTGGCCCTGAGCCCGGATGCAGGGGCGGCGATCGACTTGTTCGGCTCGTCCAATGTGGCGCTGATCGAATGCGAGATCATGTCGAACTCGATCGCCGAGGATGCCGTGCTGCTGCGCGGCTCGACCGATATCGTGGCGCCCTGCATCAATTCGGTGGGAGGTTTCCAGGTTGGCGGCGGGTCGGCAGATTATACGCTGACGGAATGCCGTGCGCCGCGGATCAACCTGCCCCGGGCGCAGGACCCCTATGCCGATGTCGAACCGCCCTCGATGCCGTCCTCGTGTAGCAATATCAATGGTGGCGGGGGCGGCAACAACTCCGGTCCCGTGACGGTGACCGCGGGAGCGTCCGGCGTGAAGCGCTTCTGCAACGGTCTGAACCTGACTGGCGACTATGTCTTCGAGCCGGGGGTCTATGTGATTGATGGGGGCGATCTGCGGATCGGCGCGCAGGCGAATGTGGTGGCCGAGGGCGTGACCTTCTATTTCACGGACGGGGCGCGGGCCCGTTTCAATGGCGGGGCCGAGATCCGGATCACCGCGCCGACTTCCGGTGACTTCTCCGGCCTTGCCTTCTTTGGTGACCGCGATGATTTCGGCGTCGACCACGTCTTCAACGGCACGGCCGGCAGCCAGATCACCGGGGCGATCTACACCCCGTCCAGCGATATCCGCTTCCTGGGGAACTTTTCCGGTCAGGATGGCTGCATGCAGCTGGTCGGCTACACCGTCGAGATCGGCGGCAATGCCAACATCACAACGGATTGCACCGGCGTTGGTCTGCAATCTCCCAAAGTGCCCAGCGATGTCAGATTGGTGGAATGAGATGATATCTTTCAAGCGAAGCTTCGACGCTTTCCTGCGCGGGTCCCGCGGCGCCGCTGCGGTGGAATTCTCGCTTCTGGTTCCGGTCCTGGCAGGCCTGCTGCTGGGCGTCTTCGATCTGGGCCGGATGACCTATGACCGGACGGATCTGCATACGGCCGTCCGGGGTGGCGCACAGTATTTCATGGCCGGTGGCGAGGACATGGATGCCGCGGCGGAGATCGTGAACCAGTCCTGGACCAACAGGCCGGACAATGCCCAGGTCACCGTCGTCAAATGTTGTGAATGCGCGGGCGAGGCCGCGCCCTGCGGTCAGCTTTGTCCGGACGGCGAGGTGCCTGACATCCTGCATGAAATCCGGGCGACCGCCTATTTCACCGGCGTGTTCGGCGAGTACGAGGTCAGCGTTGAGGAGGTTGTCCGTGCGCGCTGAAACCAGATGCCCCTGGCGCCGGATGATGACGGGCGAATCCGGGGCCGGCGCCCTGGAATTCGCCCTGATCAGCCCGGCGCTTCTGTTCATGATCATCGGGGTGATCCAGGTCTCACTGGCGCTTTACAAAGGGTCTACCGTGCAGTGGGTCTCCGAGCGGGCTGTGCGTGTGGCGATGATCGATGCCAGTGTCGATGCGGCCGCGCTGACCCAGATCATCGAAGCCGACCTGGCCGAGCTGGGCGAGGACCTGCAGGTGGAGGTGACGTTCAATGTCGACGAGACCGGCACCGTTCCAGTGGGGCGTATCCAGGTGGAATACGCCTATCCGGTGACCCTGCCGCTGGTGGAGACTTTTTACGCACGATTTTCCATCGACAGTCGCGTGCCCATGCCGCAAGGCTGATTCCCATTGACGCAGCGCCGGGGCATTGCGAGACGAGGGGCATGAGCCATCTCGATACCGCCATCTCCGAACTGCGCGAGCTGATCGCGTTCGACACCACCTCGCGCCGCTCCAATCTGGAGCTGATTGCCCATGTCGAGGCCAAGCTGGCCGCGCTGGGGGCTGTGTGCGAGCGCATTCCCAATGCCGACGGGACGAAGTCCAACCTGCATGCCCGTTTCGGGCCGGCGGTGGATGGTGGCGTGGTGCTGTCAGGGCATACCGATGTCGTGCCGGTGGATGGGCAACCCTGGACGTCGGATCCCTGGACGCTGACCGACAAGGGCGATGGCCGGCTCTATGGCCGCGGCACCTGCGACATGAAGGGGTTCTCGGCCTGCATCCTGGCGCTGGCGCCACAGCTGGCGAAAGCGGATCTGAAGCAGCCGGTCCATATTGCCCTCTCCTATGACGAGGAGGTGGGCTGCCTGGGCGCGCCGGCGATGATCCGCCAGATCATGGCGGGGCCCGTCAAACCCGCCATCGTCATCGTGGGTGAGCCGACCGACATGAAGGTCGTCACCGCGCACAAGGGCCTGTTCTCGATGACGGTGAAGATCCGTGGTCGTGAGGCGCATTCCTCGCTGGTGAAGGACGGGGCCTGCGCGGTCACCTACGCCGTGCCGCTGATGCAGTATCTGGTGGATGAAGCGGCCAGGCTGGAAGCGGCAGCACCGGCGGACAGCCCGTTCGACCCGCCCCACGGCACGCTGACAATCGGCGAAGTGAAGGGCGGTACGGCGCTGAACATTCTGGCGCTGGACTGCGAGTTCGGCACGCTGATGCGTCCGGCGCCCTGGGACAAGCCGCGCGAGATCGAGGCCGGTCTGCGGGCGAAGGCGGCCGAGATCGAGGCACAGATGCGCAAGTCGGCGCCGGAAGCGCGGATCGACATTGCCATACGGTCCAATGTTCCGGCCTTTGCCCCGGAACAGGACGGCGCGGCCGAGCGGCTGGCGCGTCAGCTGACCGGCGACAATTCCACTCGGGTGGTGAGCTATGGCACCGAGGCCGGGCAGTTCCAGGCAGCGGGTCTGTCGGTCGTGGTGTGCGGCCCCGGCTCGATCAGCCAGGCCCACCAGCCGGATGAGTTCGTGGCCGTGAACCAGTTGGAGGAATGCTGCGTATTCCTTGAAAAACTGGTGCGGGCGCTGGAAGCGTGACCGCAGCAGACAGGGGTCCGCATGAGCTACCAGTATCGCTATGATCCGGATATCCGGTCCTTTCGCATCCGGTTCGAGGGCCGAATCGACATGCAGGAAATCCTGCGATCGGACCGCGAGATCATCAGCGAGGCGGAAAGCGATGCGCTGAAGTGGCTGTTGCCGCGGGGGTAGGGGGCGCCAGCTACTCCGCCGCCGTCGTCGCGGCCGGTTTCGCGGCGTCTTCGCGGCCCTTGCCCCAGTAGGAGATGCAAGGGATTTTGGCCCTGTCGCAGCGGGACGCGTATTTGCGGGCGATGTCGGTGACTTCTTCCATCAGGCCGCCGGCGAGCGTCGTCGGCTTCAGGCCCATCTGCAGGAAGGTGTCATTCTCCACGTGCAGGTCGTTCTCGTCGGCCTCGTTGCGCGGATTGGGGACCAGCTGGACTTCGGCACCGGCCAGATCGGCGATCATGGCGGCGAGGTCGCGAACGCGGTGGGTCTCGGTCATCTGGTTGAGGATGCGCACCTTGCTGCCCGATTGCGGCGGGTTCTCGACCGCCAGCTGGATGCAGCGCACCGTGTCCTGGATGTGGATGAAGGCGCGGGTCTGGCCGCCGGTGCCGTGCACGGTCAGCGGATAGCCGACAGCCGCCTGCATCAGGAAGCGGTTCAGCACGGTGCCGTAATCGCCGTCATAGTCGAACCGGTTGATCAGGCGCTCGTCGCGCTTGGTCTCTTCGGTCTGCGTGCCCCAGACGATGCCCTGGTGGAGATCGGTGATCTTCACCTTGTCGTTCTTGTTGTAGAAGTGGAAGAAGAGCTGATCCTGGGTCTTGGTCATATGGTAGATCGAGCCCGGATTGGCCGGATAGAGGATCTCCTGATCCTTCAGGCCTTCGGACGTCTCCACTTTCACCTTGAGATAGCCCTCGGGGATCTTCATGCCCGCCGTGCCATAGCCGTAGACGCCCATCGTGCCCAGATGGACCAGGTGGATGTCGCGGCCGCTTTCGACGATGGCGGCGAGCACGTCATTGGTGGCATTGAGATTGTTGTCGACCGTGTAGCGCTTGTGGCGGGCCGACTTCATCGAATAGGGCGCGGCGCGCTGTTCGGCGAAATGGACGATGGTGTCGGGGCGCTCGGAATCGATCAGGTCGACGAGCTCCTGGTAGTCCTTGCCGACATTCATGTTGACGAAGCGGATGTCGCGGCCGGAAACCTCTTTCCAGGCAGCCAGGCGTTCGGACATCGGACGGATGGGCGTCAGGCTCTCGACTTCGAGTTCCACATCGATCTTGCGCCGGGACAGATTGTCCACGATGACGACGTCATGGCCGAGATTGGAGAGGTGGAGGGCCGTCGGCCATCCGCAGAAGCCGTCTCCGCCGAGTACGATGACTTTCATGTGTTACGCCTGCCCTTGACGTGTTGGTCCGTTATCCAACGGTTCTCGCAAGGCCACGGGAGCAATGCAAGTCCCGGCCTGCGGCCCCAGCTGCACTGCGCTTGATGGGGCAGGTGCTCAGGCTCGGTTTTGCCTGTCACTTTCACAGGTACCGCTACCAAAGACAAGAAATCTCTATATTTCCTGAATGCGTGGCACAAAATTGTGTTTGCGTAATGTTATTTGATTAAATAATGCCAATGGAGCCGGAAAAGAAAAAATTCTGTTTTTGCTAAATTAGACGCACTCCGTCGGTGGACGGGACGAGGAAAGGTCGCTAAATCCGCGCCAGAATTGGCCGGACGCGTGTCTGTTCGGCTGCCGCCTCATGGAGATGAAAAGCATGGCCCTTCGCGTTGCGATCACCGGTTTCGGCCGTATTGGCCGCCTGGCACTGCGTGCCGTCCTGGAGAACAAGCGCTGGGACGAGGTCGAGATCGTTGCGATCAATGACAGCTCGACGCCGGAGACCAATGCGCACCTTCTGACCTATGACAGCGTGCACGGCCGCTATCCGGGCGAGATCAAGGTGGGTGATGACTGGATCGATGCCGGTTTCGGCAAGATCCAGAAGGTCTCCAACCGCAATCCCAAGGAATTGCCCTGGGCAGACATGGGCGTCGACATCGTGATGGAATGCACGGGCGCCTTCAATTCCAAGGAAGCCTCGATGGCGCATATCGAGGCCGGCGCGAAACGGGTGCTGTGCTCGGCCCCGGCGAAGAATGCCGACAAGACCATCGTCTATGGCGTCAATCACGACACGCTGACCGCCGATGACATCATCGTCTCCAATGCCTCGTGCACCACGAACGGCCTGGCGCCGGTGGCCAAGGTGCTCAATGACGCCGTGGGGATCGAACGCGGTCACATGACCACGATCCACGCCTATACCGGCGACCAGCCGACGCTGGACCGCAATCACAAGGATCTGCACCGCGCCCGTGCCGCCGCGATGTCCATGGTTCCGACCTCGACCGGTGCGGCCAAGGCTGTCGGCCTGGTTCTGCCGGAACTGGTGGGCAAGCTGGACGGTGCCGCCGTGCGCGTTCCGACGCCGAACGTGTCGCTGATCGATCTGGTTTTCACGCCGGGCAAGGCGACCAGCGAAGCCGAGCTGGCCGAGGCCATCAAGGCCGCCGCGGACGGTCCGATGAAAGGCGTGCTGGGCTATGACAGCCTGCCGCTGGTCTCCATCGACTACAATCACGACA
Organism: uncultured Maricaulis sp.; assembly: GCA_965242785.1. Lineage (GTDB taxonomy): Bacteria > Pseudomonadota > Alphaproteobacteria > Caulobacterales > Maricaulaceae > Maricaulis. The sequence goes on along the minus strand of CBDETA010000004.1, from coordinate 303,242 downwards.
GCCGCTCCTCCATCGTCGCCCTGGACAAGATCAAGGTGATCGATGAGCGCCTGGCCCGGGTGATGACCTGGTATGATAATGAGTGGGGCTTTGCCTGCCGCATGGTCGACACGACCGTGGCCATGGGCAAGTTCCTCTAGACCGCGCAAGGGACAGGCCTCCATGACCAAGATCCGCCGCATCCAGGACGCAGATGTTGCCGGCAAGCGCGTGCTTGTCCGCGTCGATTTCAATGTGCCGATGAAGGATGGTGAGGTGTCTGACGATACCCGTCTGCGCGCCGCGCTGCCGACCATCGAGCATCTCACCGAGGCGGGCGCCAAGGTGATCCTGCTGGCGCATTTCGGCCGTCCCAAGGGCCAGGTGGTGGCGGACATGTCGCTGGAGCCGGTGGCCCAGCCGCTGGCCGACCTCTTGGGCGTGGCAGTGGATTTCTGCACCGAGACCGTGGGCGAGGATGTCCAGTCCGCGATCGCCGACATGGCCGATGGCGATGTGATGCTGGTGGAGAACACCCGCTTCCATGCCGGCGAGGAAAAGAATGACCCGGCCTTTGCCAGGGCGCTGGCTGAACTGGGCGATCTCTACGTCAATGACGCCTTCTCGGCGGCGCACCGGGCGCATGCCTCGACCGAAGGCGTGGCGAAACTGCTGCCGGCCTTTGCCGGCCTGGCGATGCAGCGCGAAATCGACCATCTGGTCGCTGCGCTGGAAGCGCCGCAGCGTCCGGTCATCGCGCTGGTGGGCGGCGCCAAGGTCTCGACCAAGATCGACCTGCTTCAGAACCTGGTGAAGAAGGTCGACATCCTGTTCGTCGGCGGCGGCATGGCCAATACGCTGCTGTTCGCCAAGGGCGTGAATGTGGGTGCCAGTCTGTGCGAGAAGGATCTGGTGGACACGGCCCGGGCGATCCTGGCGGCCGCCGAGGAATCCGGCTGCAAGCTGATGCTGCCCAGCGATGTCGTGCTGGCCAAGGAATTCAAGCCCAATCCGGCCACGCGCCTGGCTGCGGTGAGCGATGTGGCGGCCGACGAGATGATCCTCGATTGCGGACCGGCCACGGTGGTGGCGCTGACCCTGGCGATGGAATCGGCCAAGACGTTGATCTGGAACGGCCCCTTGGGCGCGTTCGAGACGCCGCCCTTCGACACCGCCACGGTCGCGGCTGCCGAGGCTGCCGCGCGGGCTGCCAAGGCCGGTGATCTGGTCGCGGTGGCCGGCGGTGGTGACACGGTGGCTGCGCTGAACCAGGCCGGTGTTGCGGATGATTTCAATTTCATCTCGACCGCCGGCGGCGCCTTCCTGGAATGGATGGAAGGCAAGGCACTGCCGGGCGTCGCCGTGCTGATGGACACGGCGGGCGTGGCCGCCTGAGGCGGATCGGATTGCGTTGCCATCGCAACGCTGGTAACGGTAACATGAATAGGTCCGGGGCGGCCGGGCGGGAATTGGTCTGGTCGCTGTGGGCAAGCGCGCCGCTTCGGTTTAGAACGGCGTTGACGATGTCAGGGAACGGCCCGTGGGGGGCGTTCGACACACATTGAAGCTGGGATGGATGTGATGGATCTCGATCAACTCAACGAAATCGCCTGCGCCATGGTGGCCCCGGGCAAGGGCATTCTGGCGGCGGACGAGTCGACCTCGACGATCGGCAAGCGCTTTGCCTCGATTGGTCTTGAGTCGACGCCGGACAATCGCCGCGACTGGCGCGAGATGCTGTTCCGCACCGAGCCGGCCATGTCCAAGCACATTTCCGGTGTCATCCTGTACGATGAAACCATCCGCCAGAGCGCCAAGGATGGCACGACGCTGGTCAAGCTGATCCAGGATGCCGGCTCGATCCCGGGCATCAAGGTGGACACGGGGGCCAAGCCGCTGGCCGGAGCCGAAGGCGAAACGATCACCGAGGGTTTGGACGGACTTCGTGATCGCCTCGCCGACTATTACGATCTGGGCGCTCGCTTCGCGAAATGGCGTGCCGTGATCAATATCGGTGGCCAGAATGATGACAGTGTGCCGTCGCAATACTGCATCAACACCAACATGCACGCCCTGGCGCGCTATGCAGCCCTGTGCCAGGAAGCCAATATCGTCCCGATCGTCGAGCCGGAAGTCATCATGGATGGCGACCATTCGATCGAGCGCTGCTACGAAGTGACCGAGTTCGCCCTGAAGACGCTCTATCGCGAGCTGTTCGACCAGGGTGTGGTGCTGGAAGGCACGATCCTGAAGCCGAACATGGTGATCTCCGGCACAAAGGCTGCCGATCGCGCCAGCGCGGAAGAGGTCGCCGACATGACGGTCCAGTGCCTGGCCAATTGCGTGCCGGCTGCGGTTCCGGGCATCGCCTTCCTGTCGGGTGGCCAGTCCGACGAGGAAGCCACCGAGCACCTTTCGATCATGAATGCCAGCTATGACCTGCCCTGGCCGCTGACCTTCTCCTATGGCCGCGCCCTTCAGGCGGCGCCGCTGTCGGCCTGGAATGGCAAGGCCGAAAATGTCGCCGCTGGTCAGGCCGCCTTCAACCACCGCGCCAAAATGAATGGTCTGGCCGCGTTGGGCGAATACACGCCGGACATGGAGAAAGAGCTGGCGTAGGCGCCGAGCGCTTCATGCCTGCACGTTCAGCAGCGCCCCCGGACGATGGCCGGGGGCGTTTTGCATGGGGACACAAGGTGCCGCCGAAACAGAAAACGGGGCCCAGAAGGCCCCGTCTCCATGTTAGTCCAATGCAGGACCTTAGAACTCCGTGAAATAGAGCGTTGCGCTTGCAGTGCCGCCCCCATAGACGCCGACCCAGATGTCGTACTGGCCTGAGCCGGTGAAAGTCAGTTCCGGGTCAAATCCGTTGACGTCGTCGGAACAGTACCAGGACCCGTCCGGCGCATTGACGACCAGGGTGGTGTCGGATCCAGACTGGGCACCGATCGTGATCTGGCCGCCATTCCACTGAAGGCGCACGTCAGGCGCATTGGATATCATGCCGGCACACCCGACATTGCCAGCATCAACGGAACCGCCAGCGACGACGTCGACGCCGTAAGGATCCGGTGCGAAACCTGCAGTCAGGCTGGCCGTGCCGAAGTTCGGATTCAGGCTCCAGTCTTGCGCTGAAGCGATGCCGGCGAGGCTGCTGGCAGCCAGGGCGGCGGTAGTCGCGATCTTGAGAAGCATTCTGTCCCCCTTTTGGATTAAGGCGCGAAGTGCGCCAGAGAGTGGTAGGCTGTCCGGCTGTGCTTGTGAAGGAAAAGGGCCGAAAAAGTAAAAAAAACGGGGCCCTGAAAGGGCCCCGCTTCCGATCGGTCGATGCTAAGAGATGCCTAGTGACCGAGCTCGGAGATGGTCAGCGTCGAGGATGCCAGGCCAGAGCCGGAACCATAGGTGCCGATCCAGATGTCGTACTGGCCGGACTGCGGGTTGGACCACCAGACCTGCGGGTTCAGGCCATTGGTGTCGTCATTGCAGTACCAGGACCCATCCGGTGCGTTGACCACGATCGTGGTGTCGGCATTGGAACGGGCGCCGATGTAGAGCGGCAGACTGCCGGCATTGTAGTGCAGGCGGTAGTCCGGAGCGTTGGCGATCATGCCGCGGCAGGCGCCGCCAAGCGAAGAGCCGGCGTCGATATCGCCGCCTGCGGTGATCGAAACGGTGTACGGATCCGGAGCGAAACCGGCCGACAGGGTGGTGGAGCCGAAAGTCGGGCTCAGCGACCAGTCCTGCGCGGCGGACACGCCGGCGAAAGCAGCTACGGCAACCGTGGCCGCGAGAATGGTTTTGATGGTCATGGATTTCCCCTCAACGAAGCATGGGCGATGAACTTACACTGCGCGCCATGGATGTCATTCTCTAACTTGCCACATGAAGCCAACATGAACGACTTGGGGCCTTTCCGTGGCTGCCGCAAAATCCGTTGTCAGACAGGGTCGTGGCTGTCACAAGGCGCGTCATGACGACCCAGCTTTATCTCATCACTCCGCCGCGCATCGATGCGGGATTTGCCGAAACCCTTGCCGCGGCCCTGGATGCCGGCCCGGTGGCGGCGCTGCAGATCCGGCTCAAGGATCACAGCCCGGATGAGGTGCGCAAACTGGCACCGCCGCTGATCCGCCTGGCCCAGGATCGCGGTGTCGCAGTAATCCTGAATGATGATCCCGAACTGGCCGATGCGCTGGGCTGTGACGGTGTGCATATCGGCCAGCAGGACGGGACTGTGAAGGCCGCCCGTGCCGTCATGGGCAAGGACCGTACGGTCGGTGTCACCTGTCATGACAGCCGTCATCTGGCAATGACCGCCGGCGAGGCGGGGGCGGACTATGTGGCCTTCGGCGCCTTCTTTCCCACCACGACCAAGGACGCTCCGACCCAGGCTGATGTGTCCATCCTGACTTGGTGGACCGAGCTCTTTGAGCTGCCTTGTGTGGCGATCGGCGGGATCACCGTCGACAATGCAGCGCCGCTGGTCGAGGCCGGTGCGGATTTCCTGGCGGTGTCGGCGGGTGTCTGGAACCACGCGGATGGCCCCGCCGCCGCTGTCGCGGCCTTTGCCCGTTTGTGTGACGGCGAAGGCTGAACCGTGGCCGGGTGACGGCCTTGTCACTTGCCGCGATGCCAACTGCATTGAAGGATGACGGCATGAAGCGCCTCTTTCTGTCTCTCCTCGCCCTGTCAATGACGACGCCGGCCCTGGCCCGTCAGGATGGTGCCGTCTCCGCCTTTCCCGAAGAGCTGATCCTGCTGCCGGCCGATGTCCAGGACGCGGCCCGGTCCGGTCTCGATGCGACCGATGCCGAGGTGCCGGACGGGGCCGGACCGGTCGAGGAGGCCTGGTACCGGGCGCAGGTCGCCTACATGGGCGGCGACTGGATTGCGGCGCGCCGCTACGCCGAGACGGCGGCAATTGCCGGCCATGCCGATGCGGCCGCACTGACCGGGATCATGGCCCGCGACGGCCGGGGCGGAGAGCGCAGCCTGGCCACTGCCGCGCGCTGGTTCCAGCGTGCGGCCGAGCAGGAACATCCGGTGGCGCTGTATCAGCTGGGTCTGCTGGCCCGGCTTTCCGATGACAGTCTGGCCCTGGGCCTGCCGCGGCGCTGGTTCGAGCGGGCGGCGCGCGCCGGGCATATCGATGGCATGGTCGCTTTCGCCCTGGCGCTGAAATCGTCCGGCATTCCCCAGGAGGGAGCGCTGGCGCGGACCTGGGCCGAGCGTGCAGCCCAGCAGGGGTCGGCCGAGGGCATGTTCCAGCTGGCGCAGATGCTGGATGACGGCACGGGCGGTCCGCGTGACGCGGCCGGTGCCCGTGTCTGGTACGAGCGTGCCGCGAACGCCAACATCGCCGAGGCGGCTTTCCAGGCCGGCATGATGTGGGCGGATGGCGAGGGCGGCGAAGCGTCCGATCAGACCGCCCGGCGCTGGTTGCGCATAGCTGCGGAAAGCGGGTTTGCGCCGGCGCAGGGCCAGTATGGGCTGGTGCTCTACCAGGGCCGCGGCGGCCCCGAGCTGCGCGAGGAAGCAGCACACTGGTTTGGCGAGGGCGCGCGGGGCGGTGATGCCGAGAGCCAGTATCTCTATGCCTTTGTCCTGGCCCAGGGCGATGGCGTGGCCCGGAATGTCGAGGCCGCCTACCGCTGGGCCTTGCTGGCGGCGCGGGACGAGATGGGAGCACCGGTCCACAACCGGGATCGAGACCGGCTGCAAGCGGCGCTGGAGCGTGTGCTGCCGCTGGATGTCCAGGCGCGGATCCGCACCGAGGTCGCTGTGGACTGAGGCGCAAGGCGCGTACAGCTTGCCGTGACGGGCCCCCGCTGATAGGAGAGCGCCACTTTGTGGCGGACCGTCCGCCCGCAGGAACAATCCGCCACGCTCGACAGGTGAGTCATGAAGATCAACGGCAATGAAATCCGTCCCGGCAATGTGCTGATGCACCAGGACACGCTCTGGGTCGCGGTGAAAACCGACCACGTCAAGCCGGGCAAGGGCGGAGCCTTTGCGCAGGTCGAGCTGAAAAACCTGCTCGACGGTCGCAAGCTGAACGAACGTTTCCGCGCCGCCGACAAGGTGGAACGCGTACGTCTGGAGCAAAAGGACCACACCTTCCTGTTCGACGCCGGCGACATGCTGACCTTCATGGACAGCGAGAGCTATGAGCAGATCGAACTGCAGAAGGATTTCGTGGGTGAAGACCGCGCGGCCTACCTGCAGGAAGGCATGACCGTGGTTGTCGAGTTCCACGAGGAGCGTCCGATCGGCATCTCCCTGCCCCAGCATGTCACCCTGGAAGTCGCCGAGACCGAGCCGGTGGTGAAGGGCCAGACAGCCGCCAATTCCTACAAGCCGGCCATCCTGTCCAATGGCGTGCGTTCGGCTGTGCCGCCGTTTGTCGGCATCGGCGAGAAGATCATCGTCGCCACTGAAGACGGTTCCTACGTTCGCCGGGCGGATTGATCGTCATGGGTGCCCTTTCCCCCCTCCTCACGGTGATGACCGAAGTGGCCGCCCGCGCCGGGCGTTCGCTGAACCGCGACTTCCGCGACATCGAGCACCTGCAGGTGTCCCGCAAGGGGCCGGCGGATTTCGTTTCGGTGGCCGACCGGAAGGCCGAGGAAATCATCTATGACCGTCTGAACCAGGCCCGTCCGGGCTATGGCTTCCTGATGGAGGAACGGGGCATTGTCGAGGGCACCGACCGCTCGCACCGCTGGATCGTCGATCCGCTGGACGGCACGCTGAACTTCCTGCACGGCATGCCGCACTTTGCCGTCTCGATCGCGCTGGAGCGCGAAGGCGAGCTGGTGGCCGGCGTGGTCTACAATCCGGCCACCGACGAGATGTTCCATGCCGAGAAGGGCCGTGGGGCCTGGCTGTCGGACCGCCGCCTGCGCGTGGCCGACCGCAAGCACTTCGACGAAGCCGTCTTTGCCACCGGCATGCCCTTCCTGGGCAAGACCGGCCATGCCAGCTTCCTGAAGGAGCTGCACGGCATCATGCCGCATTGCGCCGGCATCCGCCGCATGGGCTCGGCCGCGCTGGACCTCGCCTGGGTGGCCGCCGGTCGCTATGACGGGTTCTGGGAACGCAATCTGAAAGCCTGGGACATTGCCGCCGGCATCGTGCTGGTCAAGGAAGCCGGAGGCTTTGCCGCCGAGATCGATGGCGGCGAAGACATCCTGCGGACCGGCCATATCGCGGCGGGCAATGAAGCCATGCTGGGCGAGCTTCAAAAGCGCCTCGCCGCCGCGAAATAGGCCTCGTCAGGCCGCCAGCGCGTCAATCTGGCTGTGGGCGGCCTCGACCTTCTCTGCTTCCTTGAACATCAGCTGTGAGGCGTCGACGATCTCGATGTCGGTAATGCCCATGAAGCCGAGAATGAACTTCAGATAGTCCGTCGCAAAGTCGATCTCGCTACCCAGCGCCGTGCCGCCGGAGGCGATCACCAGGATGGCGCGCTTGCCGGTCAGCAGGCCTTCCGGGCCGTCTTCGGTATAGCGGAAGGTCTCGCGGGCCCGGGCGACCATGTCGATCCATGCCTTCAGCGCGGCCGGAATAGCGAAATTGTAGACCGGGACGCCAATCACCAGCGTGTCAGCGGCCTTGAGCTCTGCGACCAGGGTGTCGGACCGGGCCAGGGCCGCTTTCTGGGCGTCGCTGCGTTCGGCCGGATCGGCGAAATTGGCGCCGATCCAGGCTTCGCTGACAAAGCCGGGCGCCTGTTCGGCCAGGTCGCGCGTGGTAACCAGGCTGTCAGGCCGTTGCCGGGTTAGTCGCTCGATCACGCGATCGGTGAGGCGGCGGGATTGGGAGCCTTCGCGGCGCATGCTGGCGTCGATGCGAAGAATGTGCGGTGCAGATGAACGGGACATGGAAATTCTCCTCAATTCGGGCCCGCTGACGGGCACAAAACTCTGTGCCGGGGAGATGGTGTCCATGCCTTCTCGGGATAAGTTCGGCTTCGGGAAGGTTATTGTTTCCACTTTGGCAAGGGTCATGCGTCATGGCGGGGGAGGAAGGCTTTGACCTCGCCTCCAAAATGTCCCAATCGGGGGTAAGGAAAGTCGCACGCCGCAATGAGGGGAAGGCATGCCTGTTCTGGACCGGAATGATGAAATGCGTGATGCAGCACCGGCGGTGCGTTTCACGGGGCCTTGGCGCTACATCATCTGGATGGCCTTGTTCACTGCCGTCGTCATCGCCCTGGCGGTGTTCCTGGTGGGGCCGCTGGAAGAGGCTTTCATGGCCAATCCGGCCATCAATGGCCTGATCCTGGGCGTTCTCGTCATCGGCGTGCTCTACACCTATGCCCAGGCGCTGGGGATCAGCCCGGCGGCGCATTGGCTGATGCGCTTCCGCTCGTCGGAGGATCCGGCGAGCCTGCCGCGCCCGCCGGCCCTGATCGCGCCGATGGCGTCGATGATCGGGGCGACCGGCAAGCGGGTTTCGCTGTCGGCCGGTTCGGTCCGTACCGTGCTGGACTCGGTTGCCGCGCGCATGGCGGAAGCCGGCGCCTTCACCCGCTATTTCGGCCGGCTTCTGATCTTCCTCGGTCTTCTGGGCACCTTCTGGGGCCTGTTGCAGGTGGTGGGCGATGTCGGTGAGGCCGTTCGCGCCGTCACCGAGAGCTCGACCGGTGGCGAAGCGGATGTGATGCGGCTGATGACCGCCATCGAAGAACCGATCCAAGGCATGGGTACGGCCTTTGCCTCCTCGCTCTTCGGTCTGGCCGGCTCGCTGGTGATCGGTTTCCTGGATCTGCAGGCCAGCCGGGCCCAGAACCGTTTCTACAACGAAATCGAGGAATGGCTGTCCTCCATCTCCCGCCTGGCAGCCGCCGGGCCCTCGACGTCGGGTGATGGCGAGGTCTCCTCGGCCTATGTCGGGGCGCTGCTGGAACAGACGGCCGAGACGCTGGACCGGCTTGCGCACACGCTGGAGCGTCACACGCGCCAGTTGGACACGACGCTTCAGCGTTTTGCCGATGACAGCCGTGCCTCCAACGAGGAGGCCGCCCGCGCCCTGCGCGACGAGATCCGGGTTCTGATCCGGTCCCTGCAGCAACGGGAGCGGGGAGGGGATTAAACCATGGCCTCGCCCCGGTTTGCGCGTTTCCAGGAAGCCGATAATGGCGACCACTGGCCCGGCTTCGTCGATGCCCTGGCCACGCTGTTGCTGGTCATCATCTTCCTGCTGGCGATCTTCGTGGCCGGCCAGTTCGCCCTGTCCCGTGCCCTGACCAGTCGCGATGACCAGCTGGCCGATCTCAATGCCCAGCTTGCGGCCCTGGCCAATGAGCTCAATATCGCCCGCGACGAGAATGCGGCGCTGGAAGTGCGGATCACCGGACTGGAAGAAGAGCGGGATGCGCTGGAAAGCGCCCTGATCCTGGCCACGGGCCAGGCGGCCAGCCTGGAAGCCGAACTGGCGGCCGAGCAGGAGCTGTCCGAGGAAAGCCGCCGCGCCCTGGCCCTGTTGAACCAGCAGATGCAGGTGCTGCGCGAACAGATCGCCCGGCTCAATGCGGCCCTGGAAGCCGCCGAGACACGGGCCGAGGAAGCTGAAGCCCAGGTCGTCAATCTGGGCCGACGTCTCAATGCGGCGCTGGCCGAGCGGGCGGCGGAACTGGCGGCCTACCGGTCGGATTTCTTCGGCCGCCTGCGCGAAATCCTGGGCAACCGGACCGGTGTGCGCGTGGTTGGCGACCGTTTCGTGTTCGAGACCGATGTGCTGTTCCCGTCCGGCTCGGCTGCGCTGTCGTCGGAAGGCCGCGAAAGCCTGCGCCCGATCGCAGCGGCGATCATGCAGCTGACCGAAGAGATCCCTGAAGACCTGGAATGGGTCATCCGCATTGACGGTCACACCGACCCGGTGCCGATCCGCACCACCTACCCGTCCAACTGGCACCTGTCGGCGGCGCGGGCGATCTCGGTGGTGAACTGGTTCGAGGAGCTGGGCGTGCCCTCAGACCGCCTGGTGGCGGCCGGCTTTGGCGAGCACTATCCGATCGCTGAAGGCCGCACGGCCGAGGCCCATGCCCGCAATCGCCGGATCGAGCTGAAGCTGACGTCGAGATAGGCGTCAGAACCCCTGGAACAGGAAGTCCATCGCCGCGGTGATGGTGTCGCGGTGATCGTGGATATTGCCGACTGGCTTGCCAAGCCAGTGCAGAGGGCGCGAGCCGATATCGGCGGTCATCAGGAGATATCGGTCTTCGCCAATCTCCAGGATCGGGGTTAATCGAGGCAGGATTGGCGCCTGGGACTCCGTGATCGCTCGTAGCGGTATGACAACGCGGCTGCCGATGCCATCCAGCATGCCCGCCTGGACATCGACCAGCAACGGAACCCTCCAAGCATCGACCCGGTACAGGTCGAACCGCGCCATCAACCGTCTCTCGGTTCCGCCCACCAGGGTGTGGGCAGCAGCATGCCTTCCTGCTCGATGCGGCGATTATAAGCCTTGATGGCCTCCGCATTCTCTTCCCGCCAGCGCCTTTCCTTTTCCGCTTTCACGGCTGCGGCGATACCGGCCTCGGCGGCACGGGACGTGTTCAGACCCAGGGCTCTGGCTTCGGCCATGATGTCTTCGCGCACGGTGAGATTGGTGCGCTTGCGGCGTTCCGGCTGACCGTATTTCGGATCATGCATGAGGGCCTCCCGAAAGGTGTGTATGAGTATACACACGTCAAGCGTATGAGGCCATGTCGGCCCCGACGCTATTCGGTGGTGTCGTCCTCAGGGCGGGCGCCTTCGCGCAGATACCAGGGCGCCGGACCGTAGTCATAGGGCGGGTAGGCATAGAGACGACGCAGGGCGTCCAGGGCAGCGGGATGGAAGATGGTGCTGTGGGTCTCGCTGGTCGATCGGTCGACATGGTGCAGCTCGGGCGCGCCGGGTGCGGCTTCCAGCGCGGCGAGGAGCCGGTCGAGACCGGCCTGCATCGTGCCACCCTCATCGGCCATGGTGATGTAGAGCCGCCAGTTGGTGCGTTCGGCCCGGGCCAGGCTTTGCGCGGCGGTCCCGGCAGCGGCCTGGTCGTCCCACCACAGGCTGGGAGAAACGGCGATATAGTCATCGAACAGATCGGGCTGATGCAGCAGGGTATCGACGATGAACAGGCCGGCCAGGCTCTCGCCGATAATGGCGCGGCGCTCGCCGACGCGGTAGCGGTTCTCGATGAAGGGGATGACCTCTTCGGCGATGTAGCGCCGGAATTCCGCCGCCCCGCCAGCCGTGTCGAACGCGCTGACATAGCGCGGGTCCTGCGGCTGCGGCGTCAGCTCATGGATGCGGGTTTGCGTTTCGATGCCGACCACGATCAGGGGCTGGAATTGCCAGGAGACAACGCCCAGCTGGGCGAGGCCGGCGATGTGGGGGAAGTCCTGCTCGAGACCGCCATCGATGAGATAGAGCACGGTATAGGGCGTTTCCGCGGTGTCATGCTGCGGCGGAAGCCAGACATTGAGGGTGCGGGTCTCGTCCAGAATGGCGGAGGGCAGCTGAAAACTGACCCCGGCGGTGATGGGCGTTTCCTGTACCCCGGCGACAACCTCGGTTTCAGCCTGGGTCCAGGCCGGGGACGCAAGGAGAACAAGGGCCGCGAACGGCGCGAGCATGGACTTCAAGGGGCAGGCCTCCGGTTTGGGGAGCGGCCAAGCTGGGTGATTTGACGCTGCGCCGCAAGCCGGGCGGGGCCCGACTCCATGCCCCGCTTGCCATGGCTGGCTTCTTCCTGTATCTGCCCCGCTCCTGAGTTTATATGAGCTGCGTGCCCGGCAACGTAATCGGGCGGCGCGGCGGATGAAAAGAAAGCCGGACCGATGAAAAAGGATACGCATCCCGATTACCACCTCATCACCGTGAAGATGACGGATGGCTCGGAATTCCAGACCAAATCGACCTGGGGCAAGGAAGGCGACGTCCTGACCCTGGACATCGATCCGACCTCGCACCCGGCCTGGACCGGCGGCAATCAGCAGCTGATGGACCGCGGCGGCCGTGTTTCCCGCTTCAAGGACAAGTTTAAGGGCTTCGTGTAAGCCGGACTTTCCGCACAGCGGACACAAAAAGGGCGCGCTCCGGTGGGGCGCGCCTTTTTCGTTGCCGGGATGTCCGCTTGGCTCAGCGGTCGCCGAAAGCACCGCGCAGCATGGCCATCTGGTCGGCGACCGGATTGGCGTCAGCTTCGACCAGACCGTCGACATAGAGATTGTCGTCGATGCGCTTGAGGCGGTCATAGAGGCGGCGCGAACGCTCGACCAGCATCATCAGGACCCGCGGCGCCTCCTCGTCCTCCGGCCACAGCCCGGTCGTCGGACGGTCGGCAGACAGGCGATACTTGCCATCGGTCGCATCCTCGGCGCTCATCTCGCCTTCCGACACGGCCCGCTGGGCCAGAAGCCAGGAGGCGGCCTGCATCAGGCGGGTCGTCAGCTTCATGCTTTCGGTGGCGTAGGAAAGCGCGCCGGCGCGGTCGAGTGACTTGGAGTCGTCGCGGCCGGGACCGTCCAGATAGGCCGCGGTCTCCTCGACCAGATCCATGCCTTCCCGGAAGAGTTTCTGGAACATCTCCGAATTGGCAAAATCCTGGGCCCGGGCTGCAGGCGCACCACCGGCGGGGAAGAGCATTGGCGTATTATCGGTCATCAGGCGTCCGTTTTTTCGGTCGTTCGGCGTGTTCGAGCGATTCGAAGCAATACACGGGCCAGATTGCCTGAAACTCTTGATCAAAACTTAAACACGGCGTCCGCAGCGCTGTGACTGGCCTGTTTTTTCTGCACCATGGCGTCGATGCGGGTGATCTCGGCCTCACACAGGGCCTTGCGCTCGGCCAGGTCGTCGAGCGACAGGGCGGACAGATCCTCGCCCGGGATGATCGCGTTCCCGGCCTTGTCCGGGCTCATACCGTCTTCGTCATTGAACATGGCTCTCTCCGGCATCATGCTGTGTTTCCTTGGATAATAGCGCGGACGACCGGAGTTTCCCATGCCCCTGCCGACAAGCCATCGCATCGTGATCGCCCGCGAACCGGGAGGGCCGGAAGTGCTGGAGCGGGTCGAGCGCCCCATCCCCGTTCCGGGTGAGGGCGAGGTGCTGATCCAGGTGGTGGCCAGCGGGGTGAACCGGCCGGACCAGATTGAAAGACTGGGCTTTTATCCCGCGCCTGCCGGGGCGCCGGAAGGGCTGGGACTGGAGGTATCCGGTCATGTCGCAGGGCTGGGCAAGGGTGTAGGAACCGGCTTCTCCCAGGGTGACGCCGTGGTCGCCCTGGTAGCGGGCGGCGGCTATGGCGAGTACGTGGTGGCACCGGCCGGCAGCGTGTTGCCGGCGCCGCGCGGCGTTGAACTGGTGGAGGCTGCAGGCCTTCCCGAGACGGTCTTCACCGTGTTCACCAATGTGTTCGAGATCGGTGCATTGTCGCCTGATGAAACACTTCTGGTCCATGGCGGCACAAGCGGGATCGGGACGACGGCCATCCAGATGGCCAAGGCGCATGGTGCCCGGGTGATCGCCACAGCCGGAACGCCGGCAAAAGTGGAGCTGTGCCGGCAGCTGGGCGCGGACATCGCCATCAACTACCGCGATCAGGATTTCGAGGCCGTGGTCAATGAAGCCGGTGGTGCGGACGTTATCCTGGACATGGTGGGCGGGACCTATGTGCAGAAGAACATCAATTGCGCGCGCCAGGGCGGGCGGATCGTCTCGATCGCCTTTCTCACCGGCAGCCAGGTCGAGGTGAACCTGATGCGGGTGATGCTGAAGCGGCTGACCCTGACCGGTTCCACCCTGCGGGCCCGTCCAATCGAGGAAAAGGCCCGGCTGGCCCGGGCGGTGCACGAGACCGTGTGGCCGTGGATCGAGGCGGGGCAGGTGCGCCCGGTGATCGACAGCCGGTTTGCCCGCAGCGATGTGCAAAAGGCGCATCAGCGTCTGGATAGCGGCGCGCACGCAGGCAAGATTCTGCTGACAGACTGACAGAGAGCAGCCGGAATCGCTTTCCAGACGCGGCTGAACGCGATATAAAACTGTCAAATCGCTTTGTGATCGGCTGATGCCACTGCAAAGCGTCGGAGCCCAAGCCCGGCCGCCGTGTCGGGCTTTTTTTGTTTCTCCCCATGCCAAGAGGGAATCATGACCGAGATCCTGATGCCGAAAGCCACGGCTGTCTGGCTCGTCGACAACACGTCGCTGACCTTTGACCAGATCGCCGGCTTTTGCGGCCTGCACCCGCTGGAGGTGAAGGGCATTGCGGACGGTGATGTGGCCGTGGGCGTGCGCGGCGCCGACCCGATCTCCAACGGTCAGCTGACCCGCGAGGAAATCGAGAAGGCCGAAGCCAACGCGTCCTACAAGATGACGGTGGTGAAGCCGAAATACGCCGACCTGCACTCGCCGGCCAAGCGCCGCGGTCCGCGCTACACGCCGCTGTCGCGCCGCCAGAACCGTCCGGACGCGATCGCCTGGCTGGTGCGCAACCACCCGGAGCTGTCCGACGCCCAGATCTCCAAGCTGATCGGCACGACCAAGACGACGATCGGTGCCGTGCGCGAGCGCACGCACTGGAACTCGGCCAATATCAAGCCGACCGACCCGGTCTCGCTCGGCCTGTGTACCCAGATCGATCTGGATGACCAGGTGAAGAAGGCCTCGTCCCGCCGTCGCAAGCTGGAAGAGGAAAATCCGGAAATGCTGTCCGATACGCTCAAGGCCCAGGAAGATCTGCGCCAGGAGGACGAAGACGATTTCAAGAGCTCCGGCGATATCGACCTGGAGACCCTGTTCGGCGGCAAGAAAGACTGAGCCGGTCAGGCATGCTGATGCGAAGAGGGCGGTCCGTGGGGCCGCCCTTTTTCGTTGGGGTGATCGGTTGCCCTTCCGGGCGATGGGCGCGTAGGCTGAAATAGGGGAATAGCCCGCTCTGACGCCCTGCCGGCGGGCCGCTGACGGCATGCTGGCGGGTCTGTGGCGCAGGGCTGGCGTGGTGGTTTTGAGCCGTGGATGGTCTTTCGGGGCAATCGGTTTACGAGTGAGCCCCAAGGAGAACATCATGGCTTTCAAGGCAGACGCGGAAAAGATCAAACGTTGGCGCGAAGAGCGGCACTGGTCGCAGGAACACCTGGCCGAACTGGCCGGGATCGGACTGCGCACGCTGCAGCGCATCGAGAAGGGTGAGCCCGCTGCCAAGGAAACGCTGATGGCGCTGGCCTCAGCCTTCGGGGTCGAGGTTCTGGCGCTGTGCATCGATCCGGAGGTCGAGGCCGCGGAGATCGTCCGCAAGAAGGAGGAGAAGGGCCTGGCCGCCTTGCGCCTGTCTGTCGGCATCCATCTGATCAGCTATGTGATCGGCATGACCGTGTTTGCGGCGATCAGCATCGGCATGAATCCCGGCTATTGGGTCATGAAATGGCCGATGCTGTGGTGGACGGTGGGCGCTGTGGCGCATGCCGGGACGCTGGGGATCGTCGAACTGGCCGTCCGCATCCGCCGCAGCCAGGAACGCGCCGCCTAGCGCATCAGATTGACCAGGCCCATCGACAGGTCAGACCAGTACGTCACCGCCATCAACGCCACGAAGAGGGCACCGTAGAAAGGCCAGATGGTCTTCACGGTGTCTTCTACCGGAACCTTGCCGATGGCCGAGCCGACGAACAGCACCGAGCCCACCGGCGGGGTGACCAGGCCGATCCCCAGATTGAGCATCATCACGACGCCGAACTGGACCGGATCCATGCCCAGCTCCACCACGATGGGCAGGAAGATGGGCGTGGTGATCACGATCAGCGGTGACATGTCCATGAAGGTGCCCAGCACCAGCAGGATCAGGTTGATGATCAACAGGATCAGGATCGGATTGTCGGTGATCGTGGTGATCAGCTCGGCCAGCTGGGCCGGGGCTTCCAGCAGCGCCAGCATCCAGCCGAAGCCCGACGCCGCGCCGATGATCAGCAGCACCATGGCGGTAGTCTTCACGGCCTGTATGGCAGCATCCAGGAAGGCGCGAGGCCCCATCGAGCGGTAGAGGAGTGCCGCCACCACAACGGTGTAGATCACGGCAATGGCCGAGCTTTCCGTGGCGGTGAAGAGACCGCCCAGAACGCCGCCGACGATGATGATGGCGGTCATCAGGCCGGGCAGGGCCATGATCAGCGCGCGCAGGAAGGCCATCCAGCCGGGGAAGGCGCCGCGCGGATAGCCGCGCTTCACGGCGACGGCCCAGGCCGCGACCATCAGGGCCGCACCGGTGAGCAGGCCCGGAATGATGCCGGCCACGAAGAGCTCGCCGATGGACACGCCGACACCGGCCGCCGCGGCATAAATGATCATGTTGTGCGAGGGCGGGATCAGCAGGCCGCAAATGGCCGAGGTGGAGGTGACGTTGACGGCGTAGTCGGCGTCATAGCCGCGTTCCTTCATCATCGGCATCAGGGTCGAGCCCATGGCCGAGACCGAAGCGATGGCCGAGCCGGAGACGGCACCGAACAGCATGGAGGCACCGACATCGACCTGTCCCAGGCCGCCGCGGGCCCGACCAAAGGCCGCTTCAGCCACCCTGACCAGTCGCTCGGCAATGCCGGACCGGTGCATCAGCTCGCCGGCGAAGACAAAGAAGGGAATGGCCATCAGCGAGAAGACACTCATCCCGCCCGCCATGCGCTGGAACACGGCCACGGCCGGCATGTCCATGTAGAAGAAGGTGACCAGCGTCGCGCCGAGAAGCGAGAAGGCAACGGGCACACCGGCGATGAGCAGGATCGTCAGGGTGAAAACGAGAATGGAGAGTTCCATGGGTCAGGCCTCCGCGTCTTCGGCGACGGACGGGTTGATGATTTCCAGCATGTTTTCCAGCGCGAACAGGGCCATCAGCGCGCCGGAGACCGGCAGCGGCAGATAGGCCGCCCCGCGCGGGATGCCGAGGGTGGGGATGACGTGTTCCCAGGTCCGGCTGATCAGCTCGCCGCCCCAGACGGCCATGGCGATGCCGATGAGGGCGACGACCAGCTGGGCGAACAGGGCCAGCGCCTTGCGCGGACCGGGCGGCAGCGCATTGGCCACGGCGCCGATGCGGATATGGAAGCCTTCCTTCACGCCGGCGGCCGCCGCAAAGGACACGTACCAGATCATCAGCACCAGCGCGGCCTGTTCCGACCAGGGCGGGCTGGCATTGAGGACATAGCGGGCGAAGACCTGCCAGCCGATGATGGCGGTCATGGCGATCAGGCCCAGGCCGCCGGCCAGGAGCAGGGCGCGGCTGGCCTGGTTGAGCAGGCGGGCGAGCATGCGCATCAGACCTCACCTCCCAGATTGCGGATATCCTCGACCAGGCGGCGCTGAACGTCGCTGGTCACGAAACGGCCCCAGACATCGCCCATGCGCTCGGAAAAGGCGCTGATATCATTGACTTCATTGGCTTCGACGCCGGCTGCGAGGACGCGCTCGCGAGACGCGTCCACACGGGCATCCCAAAGTTCGCGCATCACTGGCACGCTGTCGCGCGCGGCCTGGCGGACAATGTCCTGGTCCTCGCCCGACAGGCGGTCCCAGCTGCGACGCGACATGCACAGCACTTCCGGTGCCATCACGTGGCGCGTCAGGGAGATGTAGCGCGCAGCCTCGAAATGACGCGTGGCCTCGTAGGAGGGCCAGTTGTTCTCGGCGCCGTCGATCACGCCCTGGACCAGGCCCTGATAGACCTCGCCGAAGGCCATCGGTGTGGCGTTGGCGCCCAGCGCGGCGACCATGGCGACATAGACGTCGGAATTCGGCACGCGGATTTTCAGGCCGGAGAGATCGGCCGGTTCGCGGATCGGTCCGCGCGTATTGTAAAAGCTGCGCGCACCGCTGTCGTAGAAGCACAGTCCGACCAGGTCGTGCGGCATCAGCGCATCGAGGATGGTCTGCCCCGGAGCGCCGTCCAGCGAGCGGCGCATGTGCGGGATCGAATTGAACAGGAAGGGCAGGGCCGGAACGACGGTCTCCGGCGCAATCGAGTTGAGCGGTGCCAGATTGACCCGGTTGAGATCGAGCGCGCCGAACACGGTGAGTTCCAGCGTGTCGCGCTCGGAGCCCAGCTGGCCGCCGGCAAAGATCTTGATCTCGATCCGGCCGCCCGTGCGCTCGGCCACCTGGTCGGCCATGGCCTGCACGCCCTGCACGGTCGGATAGTCCGAGGCGTGGGCGTCGGCCGAATAGAGGGCGCGCTGGCCGCGGCCGCAACCGGCGACCGCCAGAGCGGCGCCGGTGGCGATGAGGTGTCGTCGGTTGAGCATGACGCTTCCTTCCCGGGTGCGCCGGATCAGTGTCCGGGCACCAGGCTGTTCAGCCAGTCTTCCAGATGGGTATAGCCGTCGCCGTCCGGATCGATGGCACCATCAGCCGGGTCTGCAGGATCCAGCCCGTGCGCGGTTTCCCATTCGTCGGGCATCCCGTCGCCATCGCTGTCGGTGCGGGGTTCGCCGCCCGGCAGGTCCGGCCAGCCGCCCACTTCCTGTTCCGAGGAGATGATCTGACCGGTGCGGTTGCGCACATCGGCGATGATGCGTTCGTCCGCACTGTCGCGCCAGATCGAGGCACCGGCCGAAGCCAGCACGGCCTCGTAGGCGTCGAGCGCATCCTGGGTTTCGCCGAACACGACGTCATAAGGCTCGTCGACCCAGCTCAGCTCATGTGCGGCCGAGCGCAGCATGGGCAGTTGTTCGCGTTCCTCGCCATCCATCGTGTTGCCGGAGAAATAGGCCCGGCCGGTAGTATTGCGCATGTAGAAGATGACCGGACCCAACGTCTGCGGGCCCTGGACATAGGCATTGTTGACGAAATTGTACTGCGCCACGGAGGCCGGATCGAGATCGGTGCCGGCGGCGTAGTGATAATCCGTGCCTTCGCGCCCGTAGAGGGGCGGCTGGTTGAGGCCGAGGTGCTGGGACGGATCAAAATCCTCGCTTTCCGGAATCCAGTTCCAGAAGTCGGTCGCAGCGCCATGACCCCAGTTGTAGAAGACATTGTTGCGGAAATCGAGCAGCAGGCCCTCGGGATCGTCGAACGGGGTGGCGTAATTGCCGATGCGGGGCATGCGGGAATGATGGTTGGCCCACAGATTGTGGTGCCAGGAATAGCGCGCGCCGTTATTGCCGCGGATCAGGCTGCCATAGGCGCGGTCGCCCTTCTCGTGGCCGGCGTCGTACAGGCCTTCGGCGATGATCGACCACTGCACCGTCAGATTGGTCAGGTGTTTCTGGCCCGGCGTGCCGCGGAAGCTCTGCGAGGAGGACAGGACCTCGTCGATCGCCCAGCTGGTGGAGACGTGGTCGACGATGATGTCGGAGCCGCCGACGATGGAGATGGAATCATCCTCGACGCCGGACTCGCCGCCGATGCGCGAGCGGATGTAGCGCACGATCACATGGTTGGCGTGGATGCGCAGCGGATAGTCGCGCAGCGCAATGCCGGCCCCCGGCGCCGTCTGGCCGGCAATGGTGATATAGTCGTTGAGGACGTTGAGATGGCTTTCCAGCTGGATCGTTCCGGATACGGCAAACACGACCGTGCGGGGGCCCTCGGCCTCAACGGCTTCACGCAGGGAGCCGGGGCCGCTGTCATTGAGATTGGTGACCGTGTAGACCCGGCCGCCGCGTCCGCCGCGGCTGTACCGGCCGAACCCGTCGGCACCGGGAAAAGCGATGACATCCGCGGCCTCGCTGGCTGTCGCGCCCGTTGACGGGGCGGCGGGAGCGGAAGCGTCCTGCGAGAATCCGGGTGCGGAAAATTGTGGCATGTGACCGCAACCAGCGACGCTGGCGCAAACGCCAATGAGCAAAGCGCTCCTGAGCATTCTTGTCTCCTCCCTGGCGTCCCGCTTTTCCCCTGGAACGCCCTTGCATGATACCGCGAAATTGAGCTTGCGGCTTGATCTTGTGGGAATACCGTGAAAAATGACACCGGTTTCCTTTTCGGGGACCGTAACCCAAATCGGAGGCGGTGCAAGCCCCTTCGTCATGCAAAACCGCCGTGAAACAAGGCGGGTCAGACCGGGGAAAATGCGCTGTGACGCCGAATCAGAAATCCATCTCCGACGCTTTTGTTTCGGCCCGTCAGCGTGCGGTGGGCCTGCCGCATTATCCCGGCGTCCTGCCGGCCAGTCTGGCAGAAGGTTATGCGATCCAGGACCATTCGATTGCGCGCTGGCCAGACAATGTGGCGGGCTGGAAAATCGGCCTTGTGCCGCCGGACTTCCGGGCGGCCGTCGGGGCCGAGCGCCTGGTCGGTCCGATCTTCTCCAGCCTGATCCGGGATCATGCCGAAGGTCAGATTCATGACATGCCGGTGTTTGCCGACGGCTTCGCCGCGGTCGAGGCCGAGTTCGTCATCCGGCTGGCCAAGGACGTTCCGACCAATGCGCCGATCACGGCTGATCTGGCCCGGGATGTCGCCGGAACGCTCCATATCGGTGTCGAGATCGCCTCGAGCCCCTTCCCGGGGATCAATGATCTGGGGCCGATCTGCGTGGTCACCGATTTTGGCAATAACTTCGGACTGATCGTTGGGCCCGAGATCAAGGATTGGCGGCTGAAGAACTGGTCGGACCTGCCGGCCAGCGTGACGATTGACGGCGAAGTCGTGGGCGCGACCACGGCTGCGGCCCTGCCGGGCGGTCCCATCGGCGCCCTGGAATTCATCCTGCGTCTGATGCGCGAGCGCGGTATTGCCCTGCCGGCGGGGTCCCTGATCTCGACCGGCGCCGTTACGGGTGTGCACCAGGCATCGGTCGGCTCGAGCAGCCGTGTGTCCTTCGGAGAGTACGGTCACATCGACCTTGTCCTTTCGGCCCAGACACCCGGCGTTGTGCGCGCTTCGGCCTCGATGCAGGCCTGACGCATTTCCCGCCTGCGCCGTCGGAAGCCTGTGCAGCTTCTTTACGATGCCCAGTGCCTGTGTCGCGTGCAGTAATCTGCGCGCGGCCGCGAGGGTGCGCTTGGGTCTGTCGTGCCGCGTCGGGAGCCTAAGCGCGTATAATTTCTAAGCGATTCGCGTTCAGCGGGTGGTCGCGGTGCGTAAAATGACGCAACGCAGCATCAAAACTCAGACAATTTAAGAACCGCTGCCCGGGTATGAATTTATGCCTGGCATCGGTCCGGTGCGCCGGGTCTGGTGGGGCATCCTCGTGCCAAAAAACGCTCTATGACCGCAAAAACAGCTATTGACATCGTAGGACAAAAGTTGGAGCGTTTCCGCAATGCACGGTTCCGAACGTGTGTGGCCTTCCGGCCGTATGGCCGGATTTGGGCTGACACGGTGGAATCGTGTCTACAAAAAACAGACAATTGCTATCATCATTATTGATAGCGCTATTAAAAATGGGGGAGGGCGCGGCGCCAAGCACGCAGACGCCCGACGTGCGTCCGGTTCTCCCCAAATCATGCGGCCGGCACATCCGCTCAGGTCGTTAGCCGAAGTCCGGAACACCGGACACGGCTCCAGCCAGCGCGGGTTCGTCTGACAGGCGCGAACCCAAAGTCGCCAATAGGGGAGGAAAGCATGTCGAACAAAACCAGCAAGACGGTTCTGCTCAGTCGAGCCGGCCACCTGGGGCGTCTGGCCCTTCTGACCGGTGCGTCCACCATGGCCATCGGGGTGGCCGCACCCGCCCTGGCGTTCCAGGACGGATCCGAGGAAGTGATCACCGTCACCGGCGTCCGCGGCTCCCTGGAACGGGCCATGGACATCAAGCGTGACGCGCACGGCGTTGTCGACGCTATCTCCGCCGAGGATATCGGCAGTTTTCCCGACACCAATCTCGCGGAATCCCTGCAGCGGATCACCGGCGTCTCGATCGACCGTGTGAACGGCGAAGGCTCGCTTGTGACCGTGCGCGGTTTCGGCAGTGGTTTCACCCTGGTGACGCTGAACGGCCGGACCATGCCGACGGCCAATGTGGCCACGGTCGGTGGTGACCAGCAGGCCGATTTTGCGACCGGCTCCAGCCGCTCCTTCGACTTCTCCAACCTCGCGTCGGAAGGCGTGCGCACGCTGGAAGTCTACAAGACCGGCCGTGCGGCGATCCCGTCCGGCGGTATCGGCGGAACGATCAATATCCGCACCGCCCGTCCGCTGGATGCCGGCGCCGGCTTTACCGGTACGCTGGGCGCGGCGGGTGTGCATGATACGGGTGTTGATCGGGGTGACGACATCACGCCGGAACTGACCGGCCTGGTGAGCTGGGCCAATCCGGAAGAAACCTTCGGCGTGCAATTGTTCGGTGCCTTCCAGCGCCGCGACAGCGCCTCGCGCTCCGGCACGGTGAACGGCTGGAATGTGGAACGCGGCAGCGCCTTCCTGGATCCGGCGAACGGCCGGGTGACGTCTTCGACCAATATCACCAATCCGCCGGATCCCGCGCAGCTGGTCGCCTATCCCAATGATAGCCGCTATCACCTCGCCGAAGCCACGCGCGAGCGTGTCAACGGCCAGCTGGTCGTGCAGTTCGCGCCGAATGACCGGCTCAATTTCACCGGTGATTTTACCTATGCCCGCAATGAGGTGGACGAGCAGCGGACTGACCAGACCAACTGGTTCAACCGCCCCTGGAACAATCTCACCTTTGACGGCAATCCGGTGGTCGCTTCGACCATCTATCTGCAGGAGAATATCTCCGGCGTGAAGGATACCGGGTTCGAGCAGCAATACCGGGCCACCCAGGACACGCTTCAGTCGATCGGCTTCAATGCCGAATGGTGGCTGAGCGACAGCTTCATGCTGGAATTCGACGCCCACTCCTCGTCGGCGGAAAGCCTGCCGAACAATCCGATGGGCGTCAGCTCGACCCTGATTTCGATGGGTGCTCCGGTGGTTGCCGCGCACTCCCTCGACTTCTCCACCGGCTTTCCGGTGCAGTCCATCACCATTGACGACTCCATCCGCGGCAATGGCAATGGCGTTCTGGATGCCGGCGATATTGGCACCCAGGTGGCCCGGACCATCGCTTCCAGCCAGGAGCATGATGTCGACGAGTTCCGGCTTGACGGTGCGTGGGACTTCGACAATGGCAGCCGTTTCGAGTTCGGGGCCGGCTATCGCAGCTCGACCATGATCCAGCGCCGCACCCAGACCCAGCAGACACTGGGCGATTGGGGCATCAATAATGTCGGCGATGTCGAGCAGTACGCGCCGGGCATGCTGGAAGAATACTGCCTGACCTGCATGTTCGACAGCTATGACCCGATGGCGTCGGGCGCGTCCCTGGTGGCCTTCCGCGGCAATGCGGTTGATCTCTACCAGGCACTGTCCTCGCAATATGTCTCCATGGGCAATGCGGTCAACACGACCAATAACGACTTCAACCAGGTCGAGGAGGACGTGTTCTTCACTTACGCCCAGGTGTCGATGGAAGGCGAAGTCCTGGGCCGTCCGGCCAGCTTCGTTGCCGGTGTGCGCTATGAGGACACGCAAGTGACCTCGACCGCCCTGGTCTCGGTGCCGGAAGCCATCATCTGGCAGTCGGACAATGACTTCACGATCCAGCTGTCCAACACGGTCCAGCCGGTGACGCAGGAAGGCGAGTACGACAACATCCTGCCGGCCTTCGACTTCCAGATCGAGCTGCGGGACGACCTGATCGCCCGGGCCTCCTTCTCGAACACGATCGCCCGTCCGAGCTTCGGCAATCTTTTTGTTGCCGACACGGCCCAGACCCCGCCGCGCCCGACCGCCCTGGGTGGTATCGCGACCGGGACCACCGGCAATGCCGGCCTGCTGCCGCTTGAATCGGACAATTTCGATGTGTCGCTGGAATGGTATTATGACGATGCCAGCTACGTCTCGATCGGCGTGTTCGACAAGCGTGTCCGCAATTTCGTCGGTACCGGTCAGACGACGCAGACCCTGTTCGACCTGCGTGACCCGAGCTCCGGTGCCGCGGGTACCCGTTCGGGGGATGCGTTGACGGCCCTGGCCGGCATTGGTGCGGATCCGACCGATGTGAACCTGTTCACGATGGCTGCGCTGATCGACCAGTTCGGTCTGGCCAGTGCCCTGACCCAGTTCCAGGCCAACTTCTCCGGGGGTGCCCTGGACCAGGCCTTCATCGATAACGTGCTGGGTGCCTATGATGTGACCCCGAACGCCAGCGATCCGCTGTTCCAGTTCGAAGTCACGGGGCCGATCAACAACCGGGAAGGCAAGATCAACGGTCTCGAGATCGCGCTCCAGCACTTCTTCGGTGACAGCGGCTTCGGCATTCAGGCCAACTACACCATGGTGGACGGCGATGTCGGCATTGATGTCGGCGCCGATCCGAGTGTGGACCAGTTTGCCCTTGTCGGCCTGTCCGACACGGCGAACTTCACGCTGATCTACGAGAACCATGGTCTGTCGGCCCGTCTCGCCTACAACTGGCGCGACGAGTTCCTGTCCTCGACCAACCGCGGTGGCGGCTCGCGCAACCCGGTCTTCGTGGAAGCCTTCTCCCAGTTGGACCTGAATGTCTCCTACGATGTCACGGATGACTTCGTGGTGACCTTCGAGGCCATCAACATCACGGGTGAGGACCTTCGGACCTTCGGGCGTGATCCCAGCAATGTCTGGTTCGCCCAGGAACTCGACCCGCGCTACGTGTTTGGTGGCCGGTACCGGTTCTAACGAGTGTTCCCTCGTACTGTGTGATGTGACTTCCTCTGTCACCTCAAACTGCGGCCGCCAGCCCGTCTGGCGGCCGCCTCTTCTTTCCTTGGCAGGTCGGCTCGGCGCACATGGTTGAACAGGCGCGTCAATTGGCCGACGATGTCAAACAGTTTGCATCAGGAGCCGGACCGTCCCATGCCTCAACATGCCCTGCTGGACAATGTCACCCACAAGGACCTGCACGTCCGCACCGGCTTCGGCCCGGAGTTTGGTGACAATATCAACCAGGTCCTGGTGTTCCCGACCGAGTTCGGCGAGTTGCACCGCGAGTACCCGATCTTTTTCCGGCAGGACGGCGAGGGTCGCTTCCAGTGCATCATCCTGCTGGGTCTGGACCGGGACGAAAACCTCTTCCTGGACGGCAGCCACTGGCAGGCGCGCTATGTGCCGGCGATCCATGCGCGGGGCCCGTTCCTGATCGGACTCACCAAGGACGGCGAAGACGGGCCGCAGGCCATGATCCAGGTGGATCTCGAGCATCCGCGTATCGCGACTGACGGCGAAGGCGTTGCCGTGTTCAAACCGCAGGGCGGTCAGTCGGCCTATCTGGACGGTGTGGCCGATGCTCTCCGGCGCATTCATGAAGGGATCGGCCTGGCGCCGGCCATGTTCGAGGCTTTCGGTGAGGCCGGCATCATCGAGCCGGTGCAGCTGGACATTTCGATCACGGATGCCGAACGCTACACGGTTCCCGATCTCTTCACGGTGAGCGAGGAACGCCTGGCCAACCTCGATGCGGCGGCACTGGATGCCCTCAACCAGAGCGGTTTTCTCGGCTCGGCCTATCTCGTCGCGGCCTCGATCGGCAATGTGAACCGGCTGATCGACCTCAAGCATTTGCGGCGCGAGGCCGCCTGAGCGGATCACCGGACCATGGCTCTCGATACGATCGAACGCTGTGTGAATGAACAGGCCGGGACCGGTCTTGGCGCGGCCGGGATCGAGGCCTTGCTCCAGGCTGGCGAACCGGTCCTGCTGCGTGGCCTCGTTCGAGACTGGCCGGTTGTCCAAGCCGCCCGGCAATCCGCCATGGCGGTGATGGATTATCTGGCCCGCTTTGATGCCGGACGTCCCGTCACGGCCTATCGCGGGGGGCCGGAGATCGGCGGCCGCTTCTTCTACAATGACACGCTGACGGGCCTGAATTTCGAGGCCGGGCGGACGGCGCTCAAGGCCGTCCGGGACGAGATCCGGTCTGTCGCGGGCGCCGCAGACGCCCCCTCGCTCTATGTCGGTTCGACTGACGTCGATGCCTTCCTGCCGGGCCTGCGGGCCGAGAATGACCTGTCGGCCGGGGTGCCGCTGCTGCAGGAGTTCCGGCCGGTGATGAGCCTGTGGATGGGCAATCGCACCACGGCGGCGGCCCACTGGGACATGTCCAACAACATTGCCTGCTGTGTCGCCGGAAAGCGGCGTTTCACCCTGTTCCCGCCAGATCAGGCGGCCAACATGTATCCCGGTCCGCTGGAGCCGACACCGGGCGGACAGGTGGTGACCATGGTCGACTGGCGCGCGCCCGATTTCGAGCGCTTTCCCCGGGCCCGGACCGCGCTGGACCAGGCCCTGCGCGCCGACATGGAACCGGGGGATGTGCTGATCTATCCGGCCTTGTGGTGGCATGAGGTCGAGGCGCTGGATCCGGTCTTCAACGCCATGATCAATTACTGGTGGAACCCGGTGCCCGCCTTCATGGACACGCCGATGAACACGCTATTGCATGGGCTGCTGAGCCTGCGCGACCGGCCTGCATCGGAAAAGGCGGCGTGGCGGGAGCTGTTTGACTTCTACGTTTTCGGGGATGCTGGCGGTGCGGGGGCGCACCTGCCGGAACACGCACGCGGGGCTCTGGGCCCGCTGGACGAGATGACGGCGCGACGCCTGCGCGCGCAATTGCTGAACCGGCTCAACCGGTAGGGAGGACGCATGCAGGGACAGGCCATCAAGCGGGTCGTCATTGCCGGCGGCGGCACGGCGGGCTGGATCGCGGCGGCGGCGTTGGCGCGCCAGCTTGGACCGCTGCTGGACATCACCCTGGTGGAGTCCGATGCCATCGGCACCGTGGGTGTGGGCGAGGCAACCATCCCCACACACCGCACCTTCCACCACCTGATGGGCATTGATGAGCGCGACTTCATGCGCGCCACGAATGCGACCTTCAAACTGGGCATCGCCTTCGAGAACTGGGCACGAGAGGGTGATCGCTACATCCACTCCTTCGGACAGATCGGCAAACCGACCTGGATGGGCGATTTCCACAATATCTGGCTGGAGGCCCGTGCGGCGGGACTGGCCGACGACCTGTCGGCCTATTGCTTCGAGCTGCAGGCGGCGGAGGCCGGCAAGTTCGCGACCTCCGACCAGGCGCGGATCAACTATGCCTATCATCTCGACGCCACAGTCTATGCGGCCTATCTGCGCAAGCTGGCGGAGGGTCATGGCGTCAGGCGGGTCGAAGGCAAGATCGCCCGGGTCGAGCAGGACGGCGAGACCGGAGATCTGACCGCGCTGGTGCTGGAGGATGACAGCCGGATCGAGGGGGATTTCTTCATCGACTGCACCGGCTTTCGCGCGCTGTTGATCGAAAAGACGCTGGGCAGCGGATATGAGGACTGGAGCCACTGGCTGCCGATGAACTCGGCCCTGGCCGTCCAGACCGAAAGTTCCGAACCGGCGCGGCCCTACACCCGGGCCATCGCGCATCCGGAGGGCTGGCAATGGCGCATTCCGCTGCAGCACCGGGTCGGCACCGGCCTCGTCTATTGCAGCGATTTCTGTTCCGACGCGGCTGCGCAGGACCGGTTGATGGCCAATCTGCCGGGCGCACCGCGCACCGAGCCGCGCACGATCCGTTTCCGCACCGGCCGGCGCGAGGAGGTCTGGTCGAAGAACTGCGTCGCGCTGGGGCTGTCCTCGGGCTTTGTGGAGCCGTTGGAATCCACGTCGATCCATTTGATCCAAGTTGGCATCACCCGTCTGATCCAGTCCTTTCCCTTTGGCGGGATCAGCCCGTCGGTTGTGCGGCACTTCAACGCGATTGCCCGGGCCGAGATGGAGGGCATCCGCGACTTCATTGTGCTGCACTACACGCTGACCGAACGCGCGGACTCGGCGTTTTGGCGGCATTGTCGCGACATGGCGATCCCCGACAGTCTCGCCCAGCGCCTGGACCTGTTCCGTGACACGGCCCGGGCCTACCAGGCGGGGGAGGATCTGTTCCGGGTGGACAGCTGGGTGCAGGTGATGCTGGGCCAGAGGCTGGAGCCGCAGGCCTACCACCTGATGGGGCGGCTGATGACGCGCGAGCAGATCGGTGGCGCGCTCAACGGCGTGAAGACCAATATCGCGCATGCGGTGGCCCGCATGCCGGCGCACCAGGACTTCATCAATGGCTATTGCGCGGCCGCAATGGCCTGAAAAGAAACGGCGGCCCGACTGCGCGGGCCGCCGCTGATGGGACATAGGCCGGTAGGGGCCTAGAAGTTGACCGTCACGCCCACCGTATAGACCCGCCCGAGCACGTCGTAGAGGCTCGGATACGTATTGCCCGAGTTGAAGGCCGTGGTGCCGGTGTTGTTGCCGATGACCGGCGGATCTTCGTCAAAGATATTGTCGACCGTGGCGATGAAGCGGACATGGTCGTTCACCGTGTAGGCACCCGTGATGTCGATGTAGTTGTAGGCATCGATCTCGCGGAAGGCCGGGAACAGGTTTGCGGCTTCCGTGGTCTGGGCCTCGACGCCGGACAGGTGGCGCCAGAGATAGGACAGTTCCACATTACCCAGCGACCAGGAGGTGCGTTGCGCGATGCGCAATTGCGGGACCGGGTCACAGGTGGTGCCGTAGAATCCATTGCAATCCACCACCGGCGAGAACGGAGCCGATTGCAGCTCGTTCGTCAGGTAGTAGTTGGCATTCACCGAGGCATCGATCATGCCCCAGCGGCCCAGATCCCAGCCCGTATTGGCGCTGATTTCCACACCCTCGGCCCGGCGGAAGGCGAGGTTGGTGTTGAAGCCCGGCAGGCCGGCGCCGGAGGTGGCCAGAGAGCCGTTGATGCGGACGATGCCGGCGCAGGCAGCCGGATCAGCCAGGACATAGCAGGCGTCCATGGCTTCCTGGCCCGAGAAGGTGCCGATGAAGTCCTCGATCTCGATGTCGTAATAGTCGACCGAGATCACCGGATCCGTCATGCCGTCGATGTTCAGCGACGGCGACCAGACAAAGCCCAGGGTCAGCGTATTGGCCGTTTCCGGGTTCGGCAGCGCGGTCGGCTGCGTGCCGGAGAACTGGTTGACCTGACCGGCGACGATATCGCCGACCACGCCGACCAGCGCGGCCGGAACGCCCGTGCTTTCGCACAACGCCCGCAGCGTGGCATCGATCGGATTGGGGTTGCCGTTGGAGCACGGATCGAACGTGGCGTTGGACAGGCCGGTCGTGACCGGGCTGAACAGTTCGGACACGTTCGGTGCGCGGTTGGCCTGCTGCAGCATGGCGCGGAACCGCAGGCTCTCCACCGGTGACCAGTTCACACCCGCCTTCCAGGTCGCGGACTGGCCGGATAGGGAGAAGTCGGAGAGGCGGTAGCCGAGCTCGAAATTGAGATCCTCAAAGCCCGGGCGTCCGGACACCAGCGGGACGAACATCTCCCCGAAGGCCTCATAGACGTCATAGCCACCGGAGACCGGCAGGATATTGCCGCCGGCACCACCCTGACAGCTGGTCGGAGGCGTCTGCAGGCAGTCATCGGGCAGGGAGGAGGCCCGCTCCTCGCGGTATTCCACGCCAAAGGCGGATTCCACCGGGCTGTCGGCCCAGGGCGATTGCCAGCCGCTCACCGGACCGCTGACCGAGGCCGAGAGGATGTTCTGCGTTGTCTTTTCCTGCAGCAGGGCCGTCACCGAGGAGAAGCCCGCCATCGCCGGCGTGATCGAGCCGAAACCGGTCGAGAACAGATCCAGCGGCACACAGGTCGACGGACCGACATCGCCGTTCGGCGTGATGCAGGTATTGGGATCGACCGTGTTCAGGGCTGTCGCGATATTGGTGACATTGGTATAGCCGGCGCGCACGCGGGTCCGGTCGGACTCGCCGTGCTGGAAGGACAGGTCGTAGGTCCAGTCGCCGAGGAAGTCACCGCGCAGACCGAGCACGAAGTGGAACTGGTTGGCGTCGAAGGCTTCGGAACGCGTGCCCAGTTCGAGCGTGCGGCGGCGGATCGGAACGTCGATCGAGTCGGCAAGATCGAAGACACCATTATTGTTGTTGTCGATCGCACCGGTGACCGGATCAAACACACTCAGACCCGCACCGGTGGCGAAGGCATTGACCTGGTCGATGATCGCCTGACGGGCCTGAGCCGTCAGGAAGGGGTTCATCAGCGGGACTTCGAACACATTGCCGAACACGCCGGACGGCGCGACCTGCTGGGTCACATTGGTCGAGGTGAAATTGCCGCGGCCGTAGAATTCGAAATGCCGGTTGATCTCATAGCGGCCGTTCACGTCCAGGTTAAACCGCTCCTGCGGGGTCTGGTAATAGTTGAACGGGTTGAAGTTGAAGCGCGAGCACCGCGGGCCTAGCGAACCGTCATCGCGGATTTGCAGTGTCAGGCCCGGCAGGTCCAGCGCGGTCGGGATGGCGGTGGTGGAACCGGAGGCGGTCTCATCGACGCCGCCCGGGCTCTGGCAGTCCGGTTCCTGCGGCAGGACCGGTGAGCCGCCCAGGCCGGAGCCATTGGTGGAAGACACGCCCACAGCACCGAAGGGCCGGTCACCGAACTGGACGCCGAAGCGCTGGGTATAGCCCAGGCTGGCGGTCACATTGCCGCTGCCATCGTTCAGATTGGTACCCAGCAGGACGGACACGCTGTGCTGCTCGCCGTCGGACTGTTCCGAGGCGCGGCCCTCATAGCTGATCTCCACCCCCTCGAAATCATCCTTGAGGATGAAGTTCACGGCACCCGACATGGCGTCTGAACCGTACACTGCCGACGCGCCGCCGGTGACCACATCGATGCGCTCGATCATGTTGGTCGGGATGGTCTGGGTGTCGACAATACCGGTCAGGGCATAGGGCGTGAGGCGCTTGCCGTCGACCAGCACGAGCGAGCGGTTGGTGCCCAGGCCGCGCAGGTTGATGGAGGCGGCACCGGCCGTGCCGTTGTTCACGTTCTGGCCGTCGCCGGGAATGGTGGCGGGCAGGTTGCGGAACACGCGTTCGATATTGGCTTCCTGCTGGAATTCCAGCTCTACCTCATCAACCGACTGGACCGGGCTGGAGGACACCACATTGGGTGACTGGATGCGGGTGCCGGTGACAATGACCACGTCATTGTCCTGCGCCTGCGCCGGGGCCAGTCCCGCCAGGCTCAGCCCGGCGAAGGCGACACCCGTCATCAGGGCGCCCCGCAGGGACAGGGGTGACTTCTTATCGCGGCTCATATTTCCCTCGTTTTCGTTGGATGTGATCAGCGCACAGGCGCTGTCGACGCGCGGTCCCCCCGCTCGTCAGGCACACGCTGTCATGGCGAAGTCACACACTTCGCGGCCAAAGCGTTGATCTGGCTGTGAAACGCGATGAGCGGGCTTGGCGCCGACGAGTGCTGTGAAACCCTGCGACGAACGGCGGGAAACTCACGACAAAGTGCCTGGTCTGCGATTTCCCGCCCCCGGGGCGCTCGTCCTATACTCGGCTCATGACGTATGATGCGCATCTGCCTCGGACCCCGATGTCCCGCCGCGGTTGGACGCCGGCCCGATCCGACCGGTCGGTGGGGCCGATCACCGTGGCGGCCCTGGCCTTCGGATTCTGGGGCACGTTCTCGGCCCTGTCCCTGGCCGCCAACTGGGAGCCTGTCAGCGCCCATCTCGACATCTTCTGGCGCTTCATCCTGGCCGATGTGATCGGGGCGCTGTTGTCGATCGGCATCGCCTGGAGGCTGGCGGAAGTGCGCAACTGGAGCGCCCCGTCTCGCCTGGTGCTGGCGGCGGCGCTCTCGCTGGTGGCGGTGACGATCTATGCCGGACTGGCCGCCTTTCTCATCGCTCCGATGCGGCCGGACCGGCTCTACGGCGTCGCTGCGGGCATTCATGTGCTGCAGATGATGTTCAAGCACTACTGGATCTTCATCGCGCATGCCGGATTCTTTCTCCTGCTGGACCAGGATCGTCCGGCTGCCGCCGCCGAACAGGCCGAGACCGAGCGCTATCATGCGCTGCGCACCGCCATGCTGGGACAGGACGAGGCGGTGTCGGGCCTCAATCCGCGCTGGTTCTGGACTTTCCAGGGCGTGTTCTGGATCGCGATGTTCGTGTTCTCCTCGGCCAATGCGATCAATTCCGGCGAAAGCGCGCTGAATACCTGGCGACTGGGAGTCGCCGAGAGCGGCGGCCTGATCATGACGGCGGCGATGCACTACTGGGTGCTGCGGCCCAGTCGGCGCTGGCCGCTCTATCGACGCGCGGCGCTGGCCCTCGGCGGGGCGGTGCTGCTGACCGCGGGCTATGTCACCGCGATCTGGGTGGGATATTTCGTCATCTTCCCTGTCGACGCGCCCTTGAGCAATGGCGAGCCGATCGATACCGGGTTCAGCCTGTTGCTGGAGGTCGGCCCGCGCTGGTTCTTCCTGAATTTCCCGGTCTTCGTTGGCTGGGCCGGCTTCTATCTGGCGCTGGATGCTGCTCGGCGTCTGCGCACCCAGGAGCGGCAGCTCTACAATTCGGTGATGCTGGCCCAGGAAAGCCAGCTGAAAATGCTGCGCTTCCAGCTCAATCCGCATTTCCTGTTCAACACGCTCAACGCCATCTCCACGCTGCTGCTGGACAATCGCAATGCCGATGCGGACATGATGCTGACGCGCCTGTCGCGCTTCCTGCGCTTCACCCTGGACGTGGCACCGGATGACCGGTTGCCCCTGCATCAGGAGATCGAGGCGCAGAAACTCTATCTCGATATCGAGCAGACCCGTTTTGCCGAGCGCCTGGAAGTGGATATCCGCATTGATCCGGCCGTGCAGGCGGCGCTGGTACCGACCCTGATCCTGCAGCCGCTGCTGGAGAATGCGGTGAAGTATGCCGTGGCCCGGACCAGCGACCCGGTGCGGATCGAGGTGGAGGCCGGTTCCCCGGAGCCGGGAAGGCTTCGTCTTGAAGTGCGCGACAGCGGCGCGGGCTTGTCACCGGCCAAGGCCGGCACCGGGGCCGGTGTGGGACTGGCCAATATCCGCTCGCGCTTGTCGGTGCTGTACGGCGATGAGGCGAGCATGCAGGCACGCCCGCAGGGAACGGGTTTCGCCGTGACGATGGAACTTCCACTGGAGTTGGCCGGGGGGCAACAAGCCGGAAAGGATAGCGATGCGCGTATTGTTGGTGGATGATGAGCCCCTGGCCCTGCGCCGGCTGGAAATCCTCTTGTCTCGCCGTCCTTGGGTCGAGGTCGTGGCGGCCGTGCGCGACGGTCAGGCCGCGGTACGCGCGGCCCAGGAGCTGACGCCGGATCTCGTGTTTCTCGACATCCAGATGCCGCAGCTGGACGGGTTTGATGTCGCCAGCCTGCTGGCGCAGGGGACGCGTCCGGAAATCATCTTCGTGACGGCCTATGAGTCACACGCGGTGCGGGCCTTTGAAGCCGCGGCGGTCGACTACCTGCTCAAGCCGGTGGAGATGGAGCGGCTGGACGAAGCGCTCGGCCGGGCCCGGATGCAGATGGCAAGCCGGGATGCAACGACGCGGGCTGAGGAGCTCGAAGCGCTGGTGCACACGCTGCGCGGCCACGACGGCGATCGCCATCCCGATCTCTGGATCCGCGACCGGACGGGCCGGGTCCGCCTGGAGAAGGCGCGCATCGACTGGGTCGAGGCTGAAGGGGATTATGTGCGCATCCACGCCGGAGCGCGGTCGTGGCTGATGCGCGCGACCATGGGCTCGATGGAAAAGCGCCTTGACGATCACCAGTTTGCCCGCGTTCACCGCTCGGCGATCGTCAATCTGCGCCGGATTGCCCGCACCTGCGCCACTGCCACCGGCGGCAAGACGTTGCGTCTGGATGACGGCACGGAAGTGCGCGTTGGCCGGGCCTTCGAGTCCCGGGTCAACGCCCTGCTGGCACGGCCGATCGGCTGATCGGCCGGTTGGGCAGCCAGCCAGGCAGGTTTATTGCGGCTCGTCGGTCGCGTCTTCGACAGCGTCCTCGACGTCGTCGGCCATTTCGTCCATGGCCTCGCCGGCATCTTCCATCATCGTGGTTTCTTCACCGGTGACTTCCTCGATGGCGGCATCCGCTTCCTCGCCCGCGTTTTCGGCCGGTCCATCGGAACACGCCGCGAGGCTGATTGCGCCCAGGGCAACCATCCAATGCATTGCTTTCATGGAAATTCTCCTTGCTCACATTCCCCCTTTGGGAGAGCGCAGCATAGCGAAGTACACGCCTCGGGCTAGTGGAACTCGACTGGCTCATCGTCCCGGCGGCGAAAAAAGTCGCGAAATGCGGCACTCTGCTCCAGAAACGCGCCATCCCGCGGCATGGTTCCAACGCGCCGGGCGCGGGATGCAGCGGCCCTGATGCGGCCGCAAAATGGCCGCGAAATGGCCCCGGATCGACAGGGATCGAATGTCCGGAACCTGCGTTGTTTGAGCGGATGGCCGATTGGCTGTCTGGTTGAACAACACAGGAGACAACCGATGAACATCAAGCTCATGCTGGCCACGACGGCCGTGCTGGGACTGGCCGCTCCGGCTCTGGCTGCGGCGCCTTCATTCGAAGATGTGGACACCGATGGCAGCGGCGCGATCAGCCTGTCCGAAGTGCAGGCCGTGGCCCCGGAGGTCACCGAAGCCGACTTCGAAACCTTCGACCATGATGATGATGGCGCGCTGAGTCAGACCGAGTTCGAGGTCTGGGCCATGGCACAGCCGGAACCCGGCACCGAATATGACGATACCGACGAGGCTGAAGCCATCGAGGATCCCCAGGGCCGCTAGCCGCCTCCCCCCAGACACGGCTCGCCTTCAGACCGCCCGTCTCCCCAGCAGGAGGCGGGCGGTTCTTGTTGCGAGGACTTCAGCTGGCCTCGGTCGGTTCAGACCGGGGCGGTGCGGCTCAGGCCGGTTCCGCGGGCGCGGGCCGCTCGGGCGCAAAGAACAGGGCCTGGCTGATCGTGGCCGACACGGTTTCGGGCATGAAGGGCTTGGTGATCAGATAGGTCGGTTCGGTGCCTTCGCCCGTCAGCAGGCGCTCCGGGAAGGCCGTGATGAAGATCACCGGCACATCCTGTTCGGCCAGGATGTCGGCGACGGCATCCACGCCGGAGGAATTGTCGGCCAGCTGGATATCCGCCAGCACCAGGCCGGGGCGCGTCGCGCGGAACAGGTCCAGGGCTTCGCTGCGGGTCCGCGCTGTCGCCGTGACGACATGGCCGCTGTCATTGACGATGGCCTCGATGTCCAGGGCGACGATGGGTTCGTCCTCGATGATCAGGATGCGGGTCAGCAATTCGGTCTCGATCGCCGATTGGGCGGCCACCAGCAGTCGCTCGACATCATCGCTGCTCACCCCGAGGATGTGCCCGGCCTCCTGGGACGAAAAACCCTCGACCGCCGTCAGCAGCAGGGCGCGGCGCGACAGGTTCGGAATGCGGGCAAGGCGGGCTTCCGGAGCCTCGTTGCCCGGTTTTGTCGCCAGCGGCAGTGGCTCCCAGCTGGCGTGGAAAGCCTGATAGATCGCGGCCCGGCGGGACAGTGCGGTATCGAGCACCAGCTCGCCCTTCGCCAAGGCTTCCAGCGTGTGCCTGACGGCGGCATCGCCGCTGGTCTGGCTGCCGGTGAGCAGACGGGCATGCCGCCTGAGATAGGGGATGTGAAGCTTCAGTGTGTCTGCCAACGCCATCTTTCCTGCTTCCCTGTCGCCTGGAGTCCGGGGTGAACATAACGCCTGAATGAGCCGTTGGTTCCCTGTCGTCAAATTCTTCGGGAACCCTTTGCCGTTTCGCGCATTTCTCCAGTGTGCGTGAATTCGTGGCGAAAATTTGCTAGGCAAGAGCGAGTGCAGACCTTGGAGCTGATGGCCATCATGCGAGACGAGAGCGGGCAGCCTGCCGGGCCCAGAATCGTGGATGCCGATACGGCACGTTCCCGACAGAAACTGATCGGGCAGCGATTGCGGGACATGTACGAAGATGTTCTCAGCGAGGGCGTTCCGTCCGAGTTCGAGGATCTGCTGGACTCGCTGGAGGCCGTGCTGGACGCGGACACGCCGGAGTCTCCCTCGCAGGGCCAGGCAGGAGGCCAAGGTGACTGATCCCGATGCGGGCTTCACGTGCCTGAGCGACCAGGAATTCAAGTCGGCCCTGCACGAAGCCATCCCCAATATGCGCGCCTTTGCCCGCGGTCTGACCGGCGACGCCTCGGCGGCGGACGAACTGGCACAGGAAGCCCTGCTGCGCGCCTGGCAGCGCCGGTCGCAATTCCGTGCCGACACCAATTTCCGGGCCTGGGTGCTGACGATCGTGCGCAACCAGTTCTACTCGGAAAGGCGCAAGAGCTGGCGCCAGTCCCAGTTGGACCCGGAGACCGCCGAGCGCACGCTGGTGGCGCATGATGATGCGTCCATGGTGCTTGAGCTGGACGATGTGCGCCGGGCCCTGGCCGAGTTGTCCGAGGAACATCGCGAGGCCCTGCTTCTGGTGGGCGCCGGCGGGTATGCCTATCACGAGGCCGCCGAGATCTGTGGCTGTGCGGTCGGTACGATGAAGAGCCGGGTCAACCGGGCCCGTCAGCGCCTGGCCGAAGTTCTCGAACGCGGCCCCGGGACACGCCGTGGCGAAGACGGCGTCGATGCCGGTTCGGCTCTGGACACGATCCTGCGTGACCTTGATACAGTCAGGGCATGTCCATCGACCGGATAAAACAGGCGCTTTCCAGAATTCTGTCCCTCAGTCCGCGCCGGTCCGGCCGGCGGGGCCTGCGGCTGCAGCTCCTGCTCATTCTCACCATCAGCCTGTCTCCCCTGCTGGCTCTTTCACTGGCGCAGGGCCTGATCGAGTTTCGCGAGGAGCGTGCGGCGCAGGCTGACCGGTTCCGGTCCGTGCTGATGCGGGCGACGGATGAGTTCGAGGCGGAACTGCAGCGCTCCTCCGGTGTGGCCGAGACCCTGGCCAGCTATCCCGACCTCCCCGATCTGCGGGGGCGGCGGTGCGATGACACGCTTCGCGCGCTGAGAGCCGTCCAGCCCAATTTTGCCAATATCCGGCGGATCGCGGCTGACGGTACGGTGCTGTGTGCGGCGGAAGCGACCGATGAAAGCGCCGATCTTCTGGAGACCGCCTGGTTCCAGCGCATGCTGGCCGGCGAAGTGGCCACCCTGTCCGGGATCTATCTGGACTGGGCGCTGCACCGTCCGGTCATGACCGTCGCACGGCGGCTCGAGCGGGGCGCCGGGTTTGGCGGTGTGATCGCCATTGATCTGGATGTGAGGACGGTCCTCGACCTGCTGCGGAACCAGGAACTGCCGGCCGAGATGGGGCTGGCCCTGGTGGATGCGCAGGGCAACCTGTCCTACGTCTCCGAACTGCCCGAGGCGGACCGGTTGGCACGCTTGCCCGAGGACATGATGGCGCGGGTGCGGGCAACCGGTCAGCCGGTGCTGGCGGAACAGCTGGAAGCCTCGCCGGGCCGGGCGGTCCTGGTTGCTCCCCTGCCGGGCCGGGACCTGCAGCTGGCGCTGAGTGCTCCTTCCTCGCTCTTTGGTCGCTGGGCCGGCTTTGACATTGTCGGCACGGTGCTGGTGCCGGTGCTGATGTGGTTGCTGGCGCTGCTCGCCGTGTCACTGGCCGTCGACTATTTCGTGCTGGGATGGCTGTCCTATCTGGGCCGGCTGGCCCGTCTCTACGGGTCGGGGCGCCTGGGCGTGAAGCCGATCCAGGCCAGCCGCGCCCCGCGCGAGATCCGGGAACTGGCGGATGTGATGGCGGCCATGGCGCGTGATCTGGACGTCCGCAGCGCCGAGCTGGAGAACCTGGCGGACCAGCGCGGCGCCCTGCTGCGGGAGATCCATCACCGGGTGAAGAATAATCTCCAGGTCACGATGAGCCTTCTGAACCTGCAGGCGCGCCGCACCAGCGATGCCGAGGCCCGCCGCGTGCTGACCGAGGCGCGCAGCCGGATCTATGCGCTCGCCCTGGTCCACCGGACGCTCTACGAGAATGATGATCTGCGCACGGTCGATATGGCCCCCTTCCTGGAGCACCTGCTGTCCTATCTGCGCGAAGCCTCCGGCAGTTCAGGCGCCCAGGTGACACTGCGCGTTGCGGTGGATGCGGTGTCGCTGGACCCCGACCAGGCCATCCCGGTCGCGCTGCTGGTCACCGAGGCCGTCACCAATGCCTTCAAGTATGCCTTTTCCGAAGGCCAGTCCGGTGAAGTGGTCGTGGGGCTGGAACGCGAATCCGACGACCGGGTCTGCGTCAGCGTGCGTGACAATGGCCGGGGCTTTGATACGGACGCGGCCGGTTCCGGCGGCATGGGGACATCGCTGATGTCGGCCCTGGCCAGCCGATTGGGTGGGACGTTGGAACGCGGCGCCGCCGAGGATGGCGGAGCGGTGGTGCAGGTCTGTTTCAAGACCGGATAAAAAAGGCCGGCGGGGAGTGCCGCCGGCCTTCTCAGTGTGTGGACGCAGGGCCCGAACTATTCGCTCGGCAGCTTGCCGGTCTTGAGGATGCCCGTCATCGAGTCGAAATGGCCCGTGACGGTCTCGTCCGGCTTGCGGGTGAAGCGGCTGACGATCAGCACGGCCAGGGTACAGGCGATGAAGCCCGGCACCATTTCGTACATCACGCCCGACAGCTGCAGGACATAGATCCAGATCAGCACCGTGGCGGCACCGGTCACCATGCCGGCGACCGCGGCGGCCCGGGTCATGCCGCGCCAGAACAGGCTGATCAGGATGATCGGACCGAAGGCGGCACCAAAACCGGCCCAGGCATTGGAAACCAGCGACAGGATGTTGCTGTCCGGATCGAAGGCGAGGGCGATGGCGACCAGCGACACCACCAGAACCGACAACCGGCCAACCAGGACGAGTTCCTTCTGGCTGGCCCCGCGTCTGAGGAAGATCTTGTAGAAATCCTCGGTCAGCGAGGAGGACGAGACCAGCAATTGCGACGAGATGGTCGACATGATCGCCGCCAGGATCGCCGCCAGCAGGAAGCCGGCGATATAGGGGTGGAAGATGACCTGGGAGAGCAGGATGAAAATCGTCTCCTGGTCGCTCAGCACCACCTGCTCGCCTTCCGAGAAGGCCCCGGTGGTGTCGATATCCTCCAGCTCGGAGAAGCTGGTGGCGTCGGCCGGGGCGTCGACGACGCGGGCGACATTGATGTCATCGGCGACCGTGATGCCCTGGCTCTTCACATAGGCGAGGCCGGCGGCACCGGTCAGTACCGCGCCGATCACGGTGATGATCATCCAGCTCATGCCGATGCGGCGCATGATGGCGACATCCTTGAGCGTCTTCACGGCCATGAAGCGCACGATGATGTGCGGCTGGCCGAAATAGCCCAGGCCCCAGGACATGGTGGAGATGATGCCGATGGCCGCGAGGCCGAGACTTTCCTGCGGGATCATCGACAGATAGGCCTTGTCCCAGTCGCCCATATTGACGCTGAGCGTGCTCAGCGCGTCTGTGGTCGGACCGAAACCGCCCAGCTGCATGATCGTCACCACCGGCACCAGGACCAGGGCGACAAACATGATGCAGCCCTGCACGAAGTCGGTCAGCGAGACGGCCAGGAAGCCGCCGAACAGCGTATAGGCAACCACCACACCGGCGGTCAGGAACAGGCCCAGTCGGTAATCGAGGCCGAAGGAGGCCTCGAACAGCTTGCCGCCGGAGACCACGCCGGCCGAAGTGTAGAGGGTGAAGAAGATGATGATCACCACCGCCGACAGCACGC
Source organism: uncultured Maricaulis sp. (assembly GCA_965242785.1). Taxonomy (GTDB): domain Bacteria; phylum Pseudomonadota; class Alphaproteobacteria; order Caulobacterales; family Maricaulaceae; genus Maricaulis. Next base: position 263,630 of record CBDETA010000004.1, on the reverse strand, counting down.
GCAGTGTGCGCGAGGTGTCGTTGAAGCGCTTCTCGAAGAAGTCCGGGATGGTGATCGCGTCGTCGGCGATCTCGGTATAGACGCGCAGGCGCGGCGCCACGAGGCGGTAGTTGAAATAGGCGCCGATGATCAGGCCGATGGCGATCCAGGACTCAGACAGGCCGGTCGCGAAGATGGCACCCGGCAGGCCCATCAGCATCCAGCCGCTCATGTCGGACGCGCCGGCCGACAGTGAGGCCACGGCCGGGTTCAGCTGGCGTCCGCCGAGCATGTATCCGGACACATCGTCCGTCGACTTGCGATAGGCGTAGAAGCCGATCAGCATCATCAGGACAAAGTATCCCGCCAGGGAAATCAGAGCTTCGATATCCATCTACCTGCCTTGGGTTGGTTCGGGTTGGGGTGAGCGGCGGCCCCGGCGTCAGGGACGCGTCTGGCCGCTGCCGTGAACGAGGTATTTGAACGAGGTCAGCTGCTCCAGCCCGACCGGGCCGCGTGCATGCATCTTGCCGGTGGCGATGCCGATCTCGGCACCCATGCCGAACTCGCCGCCATCGGAAAACTGGGTCGAGGCATTGTGCATCACCACGGCGCTGTCGATCGTGCTGAGGAAGACTGCCGCGACATCCGCGTCCTCGGTGATGATGGCGTCGGTATGGGCAGAGGAATGGGTGGAGACCCAGTTCAGCGCTTCTTCAAGACCGTCGACCAGTTTCACCGACAGGATGCTGTCGAGATATTCGGTGTCGAAGTCGGCCTCCTCGGCCGGCTTGATGCGGCCGTCGATGGACACGGCATCCGTATCGCCGCGGAACTCGCAGTCCGGCATGGCGTCCAGCAGTGACGGCAGGGCGTCTCCGGCAATGGCGCGGTCGATGACCAGGCTTTCCGTGGCCCCGCAAATGCCGGTGCGGCGCAGCTTGGCATTGCGCACGATGGCGGTTGCCTTGGTCAGGTCAGCCGCAGCGTGGACATAGGTGTGGCAGTTGCCGTCCAGGTGCAGCAGCGTCGGCACGCGCGCCTGGTCGCGCACCAGCGAGACCAGGCCCTTGCCGCCGCGCGGGATCACCAGATCGACATATTGCGTGCATTGCAGCAGGTGCTGGACCGCCGCGCGATTGGTGGTGTCGACCATCTGGATCGCATCTTCCGGCAGGTCTGCCTCGCGCAGGCCTTCCTTCATGCAATCCACGATGATGCGGGTGGAGTTGAGGCTTTCCGAGCCGCCGCGCAGGATCACGGCATTGCCGGACTTCAGGCACAGCGCGCCGGCGTCCGCGCCGACATTCGGCCGGCTCTCATAGATCATGCCGATCACGCCCAGCGGCACCGCCACGCGTTCGATGCGCAGCCCGTTGGGGCGCTCCATCAGCGCCAGCTGGCGGCCGACCGGGTCGGGCAGCTCGGCGATCTGTTCCAGCGCCTGGGCAATGCCCTCGATGCGGCCGCCATCCAGCATCAGCCGGTCGATGAAAGCGTCCGGCTTGCCGGCCTCGCGCACGCTGGAAACATCCTTGGCATTGGCGGCAATCAGCGCGTCCGCATTCATGCGCAGGGCTGCGGCGGCGGCGACGAGGGCCGCATTCTTGCGCTCTGTGGATGCCGTGGCCAGCTGGCGGGCGGCGGCGCGGGCCTGGCGGCCCAGTTGTTCGATATAGGCTTGCATTCGGTCTGACATGTCTCGTCCGTTCGGGGGATTGTTGGGGAGTTTGGGGCGCGCGGCAACTAGCGCAGTTCGACCGCCCGGTCGTAGGCCGCCCGCGTGGTCTCGACCAGCAACTGGTCGAGCAGGCCGTCGCGCCGCAGCGCGTTGATGCCGGCCTCGGTCGTGCCCTTCTTGCTCATCACCGAATTGCGCAGGGTGGCCAGGTCTTCCGGCGAGCGGGTGGCCATCTCGATGGCTCCGGCCAGCGTTTCCAGCACCAGGGTGCGCGCGGTGTCCGGCGCAAAGCCCAGACCCTCGGCGGCCGCGACATAGGAGCGGGCAATCTCGAAGACATAGCCCGAGCCGGATCCGGCCACGGCGGTGATGCGGTCGATCTCGTCCTCGCTGTCGAGCCAGATGGCCGAGCCGGTGGCCTTGGCCAGCCGGTCAGCCAGGTCGCGATGACCGGCCTGGCAGGACGGGTCCGCATAGAGCCCGTTGACGCTGCGGCCGATCAGGGCCGGCAGGTTGGGCATGATGCGGATCACGGGGTGATCGCCCAGCGACGCCTTCATCGAGGCGATGGAGGCACCTGCAGCGATCGAGATGACGCAGCCCGAGGATTTCAGGAAATCCATGTAGGGCGGCATGACCTCGGCGATCTGTTGCGGCTTGACGGCGATGATGATGGCGTCGAAGGCCTGTCCTTCCAGCGCCGCCGGGGAACCGGCATGGGTGGCGCCTTGCGGGATGGCGGACGGGGTGCGGTTGACGGCCGTGAAACGGGCCGGGACAGCCTCGATCCAGCGGCGCAGCATGGCGCCGCCCATCTTTCCGCATCCAACCATCAGAATGTCCATCGCGCGTCCCTGTGCTGGGTCAGTGTCCGGGGCAGCCTCTTCGGCATTCCCGGTCTGAGCAAGTCTCACAACAAATGCGCCCGACGCGCCGAAAAAGGCGCACCGAGCCGCTGCGGAGGGGGATATAGCAGAAACTATTTCGAGTTCAAATAAATTTTGCAAATGCGATATATCGCCCGGATTCTTAGGGCCTGCTTAGGATTATCCAATAATATATGACGTGTTTGATCCTGTTTTGCGGTGCGACAGGCTGAAACCGGGGTTGAAATTATTTGAGCCCGAAATATTTTGCGCCCAAATGAATTTGCAGGAAACCTCCTGCGTCGCAGAGGAGTTGTTCGTGTCCGAACGCAAGCGCATTGTCGTCAAGATCGGTTCCAGCCTGTTGGCCAGCGATGGCCGGCTGACGCTGAGATACGCCTTCATGCATGGTCTGCTGGCTGACATCGCCCAGTTGCGGACCGAAGGCTATGACGTGATCCTGGCGTCCTCGGGCTCGGTGGCGCTGGGGCTGAACGCGATCAAGGCGACGCCGGAAGAGGCGGGCGTGCTGGACAAGCAGGCGGCCGCCGCTGTCGGCCAGCCGTTGCTGCTGAACGCCTACAAGCAGGTCGCGCACGAGCACGGTTTCGACATCGCCCAGATTCTGGTGACGCTGGACGATCTGGAAGAGCGCCGTCGTTTCCTCAACACCAAGAACACGATCCAGCGCCTGTTCGAGCGCGGCATCATGCCGATCGTGAACGAGAATGACACGATCACCACCGAGGAAATCCGGGTGGGCGACAATGACCGGCTGGCGGCCAAGGTCGGCCAGATGATCCAGGCCGACTATCTGGTTCTGCTGACCAATATCGACGGGCTGTATGACCGCAATCCGGAAGATCCGGACGCCGAATTCATCTCCACCGTGGATGATGTGTCCAGTTATCTGGAAGTCACCGGCGGCACCAGCTCGCTGGGTTCCGGCGGCATGTTCACCAAGATGCAGGCGGCCAACATGGCCCAGAATGCCGGTATCGAAACGCTGATCGGCGAAGGCCAGATCGACCGGCCGGTGTCTGCGCTGCTCAAGCGCGAGCGCCGGCACACGCGCTGCGTCGCCAAGGGCACGCCGTCCTCGTCCTGGGCCGTGTGGCTGACCAACCGCCTGCACCAGGCCGGCAGCCTGGTCATCTCCAAGGTGGCGGCCGACCTCCTGATGACGGGCCGCGGCGGCGTCAGCCATGCCGACGTGATCAAGATCCACGGCGATTTCCAGAAGGGCGACGTGCTGCACGTCTATGCCGAGGATGGCGAGGAGCTGGCGCGCGGGCTGACCAATTTCTCGTCCGACGAGACCATGGTGCTGGCGCGTCATACCGACCAGAACGTCAAGGAATTGCTGGGCTATCACGCCCGTCCGGAGATCATCAACCGCGACAACATGGTGATGATCGAGGACAAGCACCTGACCTGGGATGCGCCGACCAAGTCGCTCCGCCTGGTCGCTTCCTGACGCGTACCGCCGCCATTCACAGTCCCCGGCCGTACCGGAAGCTGGAATTATGCGCTGCAACAGTCCACATTGTTGCAGCGCATGAATTTCAGACAGAGAGACTTGCATGGACGGGGCCGAACACTCCACGGACAAGCCCGCAAAGGGCCGCCGCCCGACGGCACAGGAACTGGCCACGGGCCTGGTGCACCTGCTGGAGGTCGAGGAGATCGACGTCGATCTCTATCGCGGCCGGCGTAATCCCGGCGGCAAGGGGCGCGTCTTCGGCGGCCAGGTGATCGCCCAGGCGCTGATGTCCGCGGTCGGATCGGTGGATCCGGAGCGGGTGGCGCATTCGCTGCATGCCTATTTCATGCGGCCCGGGGATGAGGACTTTCCGATCATCTATCGCGTCGAGCGCGATTATGACGGCGGCAGTTTCTCGAACCGGCGGGTGATCGCGTCCCAGCGGGGCAAGCCGATCCTCAACATGATTTGTTCGTTCCAGCGGCGCGAAAAAGGCCTGTCACACCAGGCACAGATGCCGACCGTGCCGGATCCGGAAACGCTCGTGTCCGAAGCCGAGCATATCCGCAAGTATCAGGACAAGCTGGATCCGCGCCTGTTCAAGTTCCTCACGCGCGACCGGCCGATCGAGATCCGCCCGGTCGAGCCTTGGTCGCATATCGATCCGGAAAAGCGCGACCCGGCCCGCAATATCTGGTTCCGGGCCCGTGGGGATATCGGCGAGGGCCAGCTGATGCACCGGGCCGTGCTGGCCTTTGCCTCGGACATGGCGCTGTTGTCGACCTGCATGCAGCCGCACGGCGTGTCCTGGCTGAGCCACAACATGCAGACCGCCAGCCTCGATCACGCGGTCTGGTTCCATGATGATGTGCGCATGGATGACTGGCTGCTCTACACCACCGACAGTCCCTGGTCCGGCAGCGCCCGCGGCTTCAATCGCGGCCAGCTCTTCACCCGCGACGGCCGGCTGGTCGCCTCGACCGCGCAGGAAGGCCTGATCCGACTGCGGGATTGAGCGATCCGCACAGGTAAGAAAAAGGCCGCGGAGTGATCCGCGGCCTTTCTCATTGTGATGCGCGCTGGGCCTACAGAACTTCGAACAGGCCGGCTGCGCCCATGCCGCCGCCCACGCACATGGTGATGACGACATATTTGGCGCCCTGGCGCTTGCCCTCGATCAGGGCGTGGCCGACCATGCGGGCGCCGGACATGCCATAGGGGTGACCGATCGAGATGGCGCCGCCATTGACGTTCAGCTTGTCCATCGGGATGCCCAGCGTGTCGGCGCAGTACAGAACCTGGACGGCGAAGGCTTCGTTGAGTTCCCACAGGCCGATATCGTCGGTCTTCAGGCCGAAGCGCTCGAGCAGTTTCGGTACCGCGAAGACCGGACCGATACCCATCTCGTCCGGCTCGGTGCCGGCAACGGCCATGCCCATATAGCGGCCCAGCGGGGCGAGGCCGCGCTTGGCGGCGAGCTCGGCTTCCATCACCACGCAGGACGAGGCGCCGTCGGACAGCTGCGAGGCATTGCCGGCCGTGATCGTGCCGCCCTCGATGACGGTGTTCAGGCCCTGCAGGCCCTCCAGATTGGTCTCCGGACGACTGCCTTCATCCTTTTCCAGGAAGACGTCCTGCTGCGAGGTCTCGCCGGTGGCCTTGTCGACGACGATCTTGGTCGACTTCATCGGCACGATCTCGTCGTCGAACTTGCCGGCGGCCTGGGCGGCGGCGGTGCGCTGCTGGGACTGCAGGCCATACTCGTCCATGCGGTCACGCGAGATGCCATAGCGCTTGGCCACCACTTCGGCGGTCTGCAGCATGGGCATGTAGATGTCCTTGTGCATGGCCAGCAGCTGCGGGTCCGGTGCCACGCGCATCTCTTTGGTCTGCACCATGGAGATCGACTCGACACCGCCAGCGACGACAACATCCATGCGGTCGACGATGACCTGTTTGGCGGCGGTGGCGATGGTCATCAGGCCGGAGGAGCACTGGCGGTCCATCGACATGCCGGCGACGGTCACCGGCAGGCCGGCACGCAGGGCGGCGGTGCGGCCGATGGTGTGCTGGACGCCCTGCTGCAGGGCGGCGCCATAGACGACGTCCTGCACCTCGGCCGGATCGATCTTGGCGCGTTCGACGGCCGCGGCGATGGTGTGGCCGGCCAGCGTCGGTGAGGGTGTGGCGTTGAAGGCGCCGCGATAGGCCTTGCCGATCGGCGTGCGGGCGGTGGAGACGATGACTGCATCACGCATGGGGCTTCCCCTTTTGAATTCTCTTTGGTGTCACGTGCGAAACGGACGGTGATGGTCCGCCGTCGACCGGCGGCGGAAGACCGGGTTTGCGGAAAGTTCGAAGACCAGGCTTGCCTGGTTGCGCCTGGTCCTTCTTGCCGTGACCTGGGGCCTCTTCGCGCTCCAACCCGGTCGGGTCGGTGTCAGGGTTGTAGTCGCCGGGAGCGTTTCCCTGCAAGAAAAAACCGAACCCATTCTTCAAATTATAGCAGGTCGAGCCCGACATGTTCAGGCGGGATTGCCGATACTGCCTGCCTGATGCGGTCTTGCCGGTTTTCAAAATACAGGTATGGTCATACCCGGGTATTGAAGATTGCCGCGACGCTGAAGACGGCGCGCTGATATCCGGGAGGGGGCTGTGCCCATGACGGGGCGGTGCGCGCGAGTCCGCTACAGGCCTGTGGAGGACGCATGACAGACATTCAAATCCCGGCGGACGCGCCGCCGCTGAACTTTCGGACCAAGTTTCTCTATGGCTTCGGGTCGATGGCCTATGGCGTCAAGGACGCGGCCTTCAAGGTCTTCCTGCTTTACTTTTACAACTACGTGGTCGGCGCACCGGCGGCGCTGGTCGGGGCTGCCATCCTGGTGGTGATGATCGTGGACGCCGTGTCCGACCCCATTGTCGGGCAGATTTCTGACAGCTTGCGTACGCGTTGGGGGCGGCGGCACCCGCTGATGTACGCCTCAGCCTTGCCGGCGGCCGGCAGTTTCCTGCTGCTGTGGTTCCCGCCGGATGGCCTCGAGGGTGCGGGCCTGTTCTGGTACATCGTTATCGTCGCGTCCTGTGTGCGAACCTTCATCACGCTCTATGAAATCCCGTCTTCCGCGCTCGCGCCAGAGCTGGCGACTGATTATGACGAGCGCACCTCCATCGCCAGCTACCGTTTCTTCTTCGGCTATGTCGGCGGCATCGGACTGGCCTTCATCACGCTGTGGCTGCTACTCGCGGCCACCCCAGAACACCCTTACGGCATCACCAATCCAGGCGGGTATGTGACCTTCGGCCTGATCGGCGCGCTGATGATGATCACCTCGGTGCTGATCTCGACGGCCGGCACGCACCACCGCATCAAATACCTGCGCAACCTGCCGCCACCCCGGACCCGCAATCCGTTCCAGACCCTGGTGATGATGGGCCGGACTTTCTCCCATCGCGGCTTCCTCGCCATCCTGGGCTTTGGCGTCCTGAAATACACCGCCATCGGGATGACGGCTGCGCTGGTGCTCTATTTCGGTTCCCTGCTCTGGGGTTTTGCCAGTGACCAGCTGGCCATCCTCGCCCTGGACGGCTTGCTGGGGGCCGGACTGGCGCTGGTGTTCGCGCCGCGGATTTCCAAACGCTTCGGCAAGCGTGGCGCGGCCTTCCTTCTGGCCATTGTCGGCGCCCTGCTGGCGGTCTCGCCCTACACGCTGCGCCTCTTGGGCAGCTTCTACGCCAACGGCGACCCGATGCTGCTGCCGGCCGTGTTCGTGATCTCGGCGGTCTATTCTTCCTGTGCGATCTCGTCGGCCATTCTGGTGCATGCCATGATCGGGGATGTCATCGACGAGAGCTCGATCAGCACCGGGCGGCGTGCCGAAGGCCTGTTCTATTCGGCCAATTCCTTCATGCAGAAATGCGCCTCCGGCTTTGGCGCCATGGTGGCGGCGATCATGCTCGCCGTGGTCGGCATGCCCGACGATGCCCGCACAGCCGGGGTCGAGCCGGATGTCGTCATCAGCCTGGCCCAGCTCTACATCCCGATGATGGTGTTGCTCTATGTCGGCGGCGCCTGCTTCCTCTATTTCTACCGCATCGACCGCGCCAGCCACGAGGCCAATCTGGCCTCCATCCGGGCCCGCGAAACGGCCCAGATCCGCGAAACCCGAACCTGACCTTCCGGAGCCTTCATGTCCCTGCGTCACGCCGCCTGCATTGCCGGTGCCTTTGAACACCCCACGCGTCTGGCCCCCGACAAGACCACGCCGCAGCTGCATGCCGAATGTGCCGCCGGGGCGCTGGCCGATGCCAGTCTGTCGCTGGCGGATGTGGACGGGTATTTCTGCGCCACGGACGCGCCGGGTTTCGGGCCGATCTCGATGGTGGATTATCTGGGCCTCAATGTGCGTCACACCGACTCCACCGAAATGGGGGGCTGCACCTATATCCAGCATGTCTCCCATGCGGCGCAGGCGATTGCCGCGGGCAAGTGCCGGGTCGCGCTGATCACCCTGGCCGGACGTCCGCGCTCGGAGACTGTGATGCGCTTCCGGCCGGGCGCGCCGGAGCAGGCCTTCGAGCAATGGGTGGGTCTGACCAACCACACCTCCTACGGCATGTGCGCGGCCCGCCACATGCACGAGTACGGCACGACGTCCGAACAGCTGGCCTGGATCAAGGTCGCCGCCTCCCACCATGCCCAGCACAATCAGCACGCCATGCTGCCCAAGCTGGTCACGGTCGAGGATGTGCTGGAAAGCCCGATGATTGCTGATCCGCTGCACCGGCTGGATTGCTGCGTGACCACGGATGGCGGCGGCGCGCTGGTAGTCGTGGCGCCGGAGATTGCCCGCTCTCTCAACCGCCCGCTGATCGCGCTGCGCGGTGCCGGCGAGGCAACCAAGGGACCGTCCGGCGGGCTGGGTCTTGATCTCACGGTCTCCGCGGCGGCCCGGTCCGGCCCGGCCGCCTTCGCCGAAGCCGGCGTGACGCCGGCCGACATCAAATACGCCTCGATCTATGACAGTTTCACCATCACGGTCCTCATCCAGCTGGAAGACCTGGGCTTTTGTGCAAAGGGCGAGGGTGGGAAATTCGTCGCCGACGGCAATCTGATCTCCGGCACCGGCCAGCTGCCCTTCAACACCGATGGCGGCGGGCTGTGTAACAATCACCCCATGTTCCGCGGCGGCATCACCAAGGTGATCGAGGCCGTGCGCCAGTTGCGCGGCGAGGCGCATCCGGTCGTTCAGGTGCCCAATTGCGACCTGGCCGTGGCCACCGGGATCGGCGGATCCCTGGGCGCACGCCATGGCGCCGCCACTGTCATCCTGGAGCGTCTGTCATGAGCGAGCGCAAGCTTCCCGCCCCGCAGCCCAATGCCGAGACCGCCGTTTTCTGGGAGGCGGCGGCCGATGGCATCCTCAAGATCAAGACCTGCGGGGACTGCTCGAAGGCGCATTACTATCCGCGCGCGATCTGTCCGCACTGCGGCTCGGCCGACACGCGCTGGGTCGAAACGCGGGGTGAGGGCGAGATCTATTCGGTCTCGGTCATGCGCCGCGGTGAAGGCGCCCCCTTCGCGGTGGCCTATGTCACCCTCGCCGAAGGGCCCGCCATCCTGACCAATATCGTCGATTGCGACCATGACGCGCTGGCCATCGGCCAGCCCGTGCGCGTCGTCTTCAAGCCAACCGAAGACGGCGCGCCTCCCATTCCCATGTTCACACCCAGGGGAGGTTGAGCCTGGCCACCACACCTGCCTCATCCGGGATGGGCAATCCTGTCTGTGCCTTTGCCCTGCACGGCGGAGCCGGCTTTGCGTGAGCCGGGCGCCGATCCAGCGATGGCCGGGGAGCGTTCGGGGGTGCGGTTGGCGCAGCGCGAGAGGGCCTATGACCGTTTCGTCGAAGGCAATCTGAAGCGGAACTATCTGGCGCATTTCACTCACGGCATGTTGGGCATGACCGGATTTCGCCTGATCTTTGCGCCCACTTTCGTGCCCGCCTACCTCCACATGCTGACGGGTTCGCCCTTCATGGTCGGCCTGGGTCAGGCCCTGATCCAGGCGGGCGCGATTGCCTCGCCCGTCATGGGTGCGGCCCAGATCGAGCATCGTCGGCATGTCATGCCGGCGGCGATGACGATCGGCGTGCTGATGCGCGTCCAGCTTTTGGGGCTGGCGCTGGCCGGCTGGCTCCTGACGGGCTCCTCTCTGCTGCTGGCGAGCTTCCTCTTTCTCTTCCTGTTCGGTTTTTTCCTGGGCTCCCAGCGTGTGGCCTTTCAGGTCGTGCTGGCCAAGGTGATCCCGGTGCGGCTGAGAGGTCGGCTTCAGGCCTGGCGCAACCTGGCCGGCGGGGCGATTGCGGCCGGCCTTTCCTGGTGGGCCGGCGTTTATCTGATCGGCCCCAATGTGTTCGGCAATGGCTATGCCACCACCTTCTTCGTGGCCTTCCTGCTGACGAGTGCCGGGCTGGCGACGCTCTTCCTGATCATGCGTGAGCCGGGCAGTCCCACCGTGAGAGCCCGGATGCCGTTCCTGCAGCGGCTGCGGGAGTTTCCGGTCCTTCTGGCAGACCGGGACTATCGCAATTTCCTGGTCGCATCGCTGTTTGCGACGATGGGGCGGATTGCCATTCCCTTCTGTATCCTGCGCGCCGGCCAGCAGATGGAGATTGACGGTGCCGCAATCGGCCTTTTCTCGCTGGCCTTCCTGGGCGCGGACACGCTGACCAACCTGGTCTGGGGAACTCTGGGGGACCGGTACGGGTTTCGCCTGACCTTCATCGGCACCGTTGCCCTCTGGCTGATCTCGCTGACCGGAATGCTGCTTGCCGTCGAACCCTGGCATTTCCTGCTTGCCTTTTTCGGGCTGGGCGCGGCGATGTCTGGTAACATGATGAGCGTGACGACACTGGTCCTGGAGTTCGGGCATCGCGATGACATGCCCATGCGGCTCGCGCTTTCGACGACCGCTGAGACCTCCATTGCGACCCTCGGGCCGGTGATCGGTGGTGTGATTGCGGCCGCGTTCGGCCTGGTTCCCGTATTTGTTCTCTCGATCGCTTGTCTGGCTGTGGCGCTGGCTGTTCTCGTATTGAGAGTACGCGAACCGCGTCGCCTGAAAATGCTTGACCTCTAGGGAAGCCTTGGCGCGATTGGCCAGTTATAACAAGCAAACATCCTTCTATCTTCTTGACTTGATCAATTCCCATTGATCTAATCGAATATGCGGTATGCAAAAAATAAAGGCAGCCGCATCAGTCTGGGAGGAGATAATGACTGTAAAGGGTCTCATGCGCGCGAGCAGCGCGCTGACTGCCCTTGCGTTGACTGCGGGGATCAATTCCGCGGCGTTGGCGCAAGACGACGTCATCATTGTGACAGGTTCGGTAATTCAGGGGACACCGGAGGACGCTGCCTTGCCGGTGGACGTGCTTTCGGCCGAGGAACTCGCGCGGCTGGGCAATCCGTCGCCGGTCGAACTGATCAAGGCGCTGCCGGTATCCAGCGGCGTCATCGGGGATACCAACCAGTTTGACAGCCGGTCGCAGGCCACCGAGGGCATGGCCTCGGTCAATCTGCGGGGCCTGAGCCCGCAGCGAACGCTGGTTCTGCTGAACAATCGCCGGCTGGTCGAAGCCGGTACGGGGACGCCCTTTGTCGATGTTAACCTGTTGCCGCACGCAGCGATCGGGCGCATCGAAATCCTGAAGGATGGCGCGGCGGCGATCTACGGCTCGGATGCCGTGGCGGGCGTGGTCAACTTCATCACGCGTTCGGACCAGGACGGCTTCCGCTTCGGGGGCGACTACACGTTCGTCAGCGACAGCGATGGCGATTACAGCCTGCAAGCCAGCTATGGCTATCAGGGGGACAATGTCAGCCTGCTACTGGCGGCGGGCTATCAGCACCGTTCCGAACTGCTGGCGATGGATCGCGACTTTGCAGTCCGGCCCTTCGAAGAGAATCCCGAAGGCGGTTGGACCGGCGGGGGCAATCCGGCAACCTTCCTGCCGCTGGGGGTGATTCCTGGCGTGGGCGTGGCGCCGATCGGTGGTCTTCGAGCCGACCCGGATTGTGCCGTGCTGGGTGGTTATGTCACGGCGGCCGGCTGGTGTCGGACGCAGTATACGGGCTTCGACAACCTGGTTGAGGAAGAGGACCGCTTCCAGCTTTACGCTCAACTCGAAGTGGACCTTTCCGACAACATCACCTGGGACTTCAGCATTCTCTACGGCAATGACGAGGTGCCGCGCTATCGCACCTCACCGATGTACCTGCTGACCCAGCCGCCCTCGGCCTCCGTCGGCGGTTCGCCCAGCGGCTTCATCGTGCCGGCGAACAATCCGGGCTTCATCCAGATGGTGACGGAAAACCCGGGTTATGTCCCGGCCACAACCGTTGCGGCCCTGTTCCCGACCCTGTTGTTCCGCCCCTTGCTGGCAGGCGGCAATCCGGCGCTGCGGGATTCCGGCAATGAACTCGGATCCGGCCTCGGCTTCCGCGAGAATGACAGCTTTCGGGTGTCTTCCGGCTTGTCCTTCGATCTGGGCAATGACACCCAGCTCGATCTGGCCGCGACCTATCACAAGTTCGAGCGCTATTTCGACGGTCGCGACTCATTCGGTGACAGGGTCCAGCTGGGCCTTTTGGGCTATGGTGGCCCGAACTGTACGCCGTTTGCCGGCGCGCCCGGTACGGGCGGCTGTCTGTGGCTGAACCCGTTCGGCAACCAGGCCACGCATGACGCAGTCAACGGAACCGAGCGCCCGGGCAGCGAGCCGAACCAGAATTCCGCCGAGCTGATCAACTGGTTCTTCGTCAACTCCTCGACCTTCCTGGAGACCGAGCTCTTCGTCCTTGACGCCACCCTGTCCGGCCGGACGGGCTGGGAGATGGCCGGGGGCGATGTGTTCTACGGGCTGGGCGTCCAGTACCGGCAGAACCATTTCTCTGCGATCTATGGCGACAACAACAATATCGCCGTCAATCCGTGCCGCGATACGCCGGTCTATGGCAATACGACGTGTAATCCGGCCAATGGCGCGCTGGCCTTCCTCGGCTCCAATGCCGACACGACGGCGGACAATGACGTCTATGCCGTCTTCGGCGAGCTGCAACTGCCGGTGACGGACGATTTCAATGTCCAGCTGGCGGCGCGCTATGAAGACTATGGTGGCGGCACCGGGTCGACCTTTGACCCGAAGATCACCGCGCGTTGGCAGATCAACGACACCTTCGCCCTGCGGGGCTCGGTGGCGACGACCTTCCGTGGCCCGCCGGCGCAGCAGCTGGCCAACCGGAATGTCACCTCGCTGCAGGTGATCGCGTCAAGCTTCCGCCCGGTCGATGTCTTCGGCAATCCGAACCTGGCACCGGAATCGGCGACCAACTACTCGGTCGGCCTTTTGGTGGATACCGGCCCGTTCACGGCCAGTGTCGACTTCTTCCGCTATGAGATCGAGGACACCATCACGGTGGAGCCGCTCTCCGGCATGGTCGAGACCATGTTTGCCAACCTGGCCAATTGTACCGATCCGGCATTTGACGGGTTGCGCGAGCGCTTCCAGTTCAATGATGGCGGTGGCGTTCCGGGCGCGGGCACCTGTGCGGTGTCCAACATCTCCCGGGTCCGCACCGGCTGGGTCAATGGCGGCAGCCTGACCAGTTCCGGCATCGACTTCATCATCAACTATGACTTCGGTGAAGTGGCTGGCGGCGATCTCAATGGCGGCGTGACGGCCACCTACATGATCGGCAATGAACTGGGTGCCGAGACTGTCGAGGGCATCCAGGTCCAGGACGGTTTTGACGGCGTGGGCTATCTCAACTTCCAGACCACAGCCTATCCCGTGCCGCAATGGAAGGCGCGCGCCTTCCTGGAGTATACGCACGGGGCCTTCGATGGTCGGCTGACGATGAACTATATCGACAGCTATCGCGATCAGCGCGCCGATCTGGGGACGGGGCCGTTTGCGCCCAATCCCTACATCGCCGGCAATCCGGTGCTGATGCAGGGTGCGACGATCGATAGCCAGACCACATTTGACTTCAACCTCATCTACAATTTCGGCGAAGCGACGACCTTCTCGTTCACGGCGCTGAACATCACCGATGAGGATCCGGCGCTGGCGCGTCTGGACTACAATTACGATCCGTTCACCGGCAATCCGCTGGGCCGGATGTTCCGTCTGGGCGTCTCGACCGAATTCTAGGTCACGGGCACAGCCCCAACAGGAAAGGCCCCGGTCGTTGACCGGGGCCTTTTCGTGTCGGCTTGTGTAAAGTGTCAGCCCAGCCGCGGCGCCGGTGGATCGGCAAACAGACCGAAGGCCAGGGTCGAGCCGATGAAGGCGAAGGTCTTTTCCTGCGGGAAATTCTGGATCCAGTCGCGCAGGTCATAGGCCGAGTTGAGCGAGCTCACCAGCAGCTGCGAGGCGATCAGCGGATCGATCGCGCGCACCGAGCCTTCGGTCACGCCGTCGATCAGCATGCCGGCAAAGCGCCGGGCGACCCGGTTGGAGGCTTCGATGACATCATCCCGCAGCTCGGTCGGCAGGGCCTGCAGGGCCGTGGTCCGCAGCAGCGGAAATTCGCTGAACAGCTGGATGTTGAGCAGCGTCACCATGGCCGAGACCAGCATCTGCCACTGGTCGCCGCCGGCCTTGATCGCGGCCCGCTGGACCAGCGAGACCCGGCCATAGGAGCGCCGGAAGCATTCCAGCACCAGCTCGTCCTTGGCTTCCAGGTGGTGGTAGAAGCTGCCCTTGGTGACGTTCAGTTCCGACGCAATCTGTTCGACCGACGCACCGCGATAGCCGCGCTCATTGATCAGGAAGGTCGCCGCACGGGCAAAATTGCCCGGCATGCCCTCGATGCCGACGCGCAAAGTGGTTTCGTCGATCGGCAGCAGATGCGGCGCCCACTTGGCGCCCTTGGGCGCAAAGCCATGCTCGAAGATCTCGATCATGCGCTCGCTGACGCGTTCGTAGTCGCTGGTCGAATACTGGCCGATCCAGGCCGGGATCCAGAACATGTTCTGGACCAACACGTGGGCGCGGATGGTGTTGAGGACCTTGTCGTCTTCCGAGCGCGGCGCGTCGAAGAAGGTGCGCAGCTTGCGGAAGACCTGCACATAGCGCGTCGTCAGGTCCGAATTATAGGGCTCGTTCAGCGCGCGAATGTCCGACAGCACCGCGATCGGGCGTTCTTCCTGCCGGTTGATCGCCGCGTGCAGCTGGAAGTTCAGCCGGATATAGCGGGCAATCCGCTCCTGCGGTGTCTGGCCCAGCGCGGCTTCCTCGATCAGGGCTTCCAGCCGCTGCAGCGAGCGCTCGAGCACGGCCGCGGCCAGCAATTCCTTGCGCTTGAAATAATAGGTGATGCTGGTCGTGTTCAGGTCGACCAGCTGCGCCACGTCGACAAATGTCATGCCGCGCACGCCGTGCTGGTTGATCAGCCGGGCGGCGGCGTCGAGGATCAGCTCGCGCTTTTGCTGGAACCGGCGCGTCTTGGCGCTGTCCACTGTCTTCGGAGTCGCATTCATATCATTCGCTTAGCAGAGTTCGTTGATATCGTCACGCAAGCGGGGAACAGTTCTGCTCTTCCTTCCTGTTCTCCATCATAGCAGAAACGGTATGGAAATGTGCAGGCCCTTTCGACGTGCTTGTATGTTTCAATAAATCAAATGGTTCCTGCCTGTGGTCGCGTCTGTACCGGTGTGCGGTCTATGCATTTACCGAGTTTTCGGTATGCTGTAGCGTCCGGCGATCATGACCGGGTGGCCGGTGTCTCGTGAAAGGGTGTGCAGATGGTTTCAACAGCTGATCCGGCTCCGGCGGGCGAAGCGATCGATCTGGGCCGGCTGGAGGCCTGGATGCGCGGCGCGATCCCCGGCATTTCCGGTCCGGTGTCGCTGAGCAAGTTTCCCGGCGGACAGTCCAATCCGACCTATCGGGTGGAGGCGGGAAACGGGACCTATGTGCTGCGGCGCAAACCCTTCGGTCCGCTGCTGCCATCCGCCCATGCGGTTGATCGCGAATACCGCCTGATCTCGGCCCTGCATCCCGCCGGCTTCCCGGTGGCCCGACCCTTTGCCCTGTGCGAGGACGACAGCGTGATCGGCTCGATGTTCTACATCATGGAGCATGTCGAGGGCCGCTCGCTCGCCGATGGCAGCCTTCCCGGCGAAACACCGCAAACGCGCAGCGCCATGTACCGCGCCCTCGTGGAAACCCTGGCCCAACTGCACAATTTTGATCCTGAAACGATCGGCCTGGGCGATTACGGCCGGCCCGGAAACTATTTCGTCCGCCAGGTCGGCCGCTGGACCAAGCAATACCGCGCCGCCCAGACCGATGACGTCCCGGAAGTTGAAAAGCTGATCGCCTACCTGCCCGACACCGTGCCCGAACAGACGCGCACCTCGGTCATCCATGGCGATTACCGCATCGACAATGCCATGTTCGCGCCGGACGGTCCGCAGATCCTGGCTGTGCTGGACTGGGAGCTGTCCACCCTGGGCGATCCGCTGGCCGACTTCACCTATCTGGCCATGCAATGGGGCCTGCCGGCGGAAAGCGGAAGTGCCGGGCTGCTGGGCGTCGATTTCGAGGCCAGCGGCATTCCCGACCTGGACGAGGTGGTGGGGCTCTATTGCGAGCTGACCGGCCGCACGGGCGTTCCCGAGTTGAACTGGTACTTCGCCTACAATCTCTTCCGCCTGGTCGGCATCGTCCAGGGCATCAAGAAGCGCATCATTGATGGCAATGCCTCCAGCGACAAGGCCGAGGCGACCGTCGCCCGTCTGGTGCCGCTGGCGCAGGCGGCCTGGGATTTTGCCCGCAAGGCGGGCGCCAAATAGGCCCGGTCAACGGGCCGGTTCGATAAGGGGAGACAGTCCATGTCCTTGTTCAGTCTGGACGGCCGGACGGCCATCATCACCGGCTCGTCCCGCGGCATTGGCCGGGCTATCGCCGAACAGTTTGCCGCCCACGGTGCCAATGTCGTGATCTCCAGCCGCAAGGGTCCCGCCTGTGAAGAGGTCGCCGACGCCATCAATGCCCAGGGTGGGGGAAAGGCGATCGCCATCCCGGCCTCGATCTCGGAAAAGGACGCGCTCGAGAACCTTGTCGCCAAGACGCGGGAGGTGTTCGGCGGCATTGATATCTGCGTCTGCAACGCAGCCAGCAACCCCTATTACGGACCGATCAGCGGCATTTCGGACGAGCAGTTCCGCAAGATCCTGGACAACAACATCCTGTCCAATCACTGGCTGATGCAGATGTGCCTGCCGGACATGATCGAGCGCAAGAAGGGCGCGCTGATCGTGGTGTCCTCGATCGGGGGTCTGCGAGGCTCGCCCACCATCGGGGCGTACAATGTTTCCAAGGCCGCCGACTTCCAGCTCGCCCGCAATTACGCGGTCGAATACGGCCAGCACAATGTCCGCACCAACTGCATCGCGCCGGGCCTGATCCGCACCGATTTCGCCCGCGCCCTGTGGGAGAATCCGGAGGCGGAAAAGGCTTTCAACACCAGCCACCCGATGCGCCGGATGGGCAATCCGGAAGACCTGGCCGGGGCGGCGGTATTCCTGGCCTCGGATGCCGGCGGCTATGTGAACGGCCAGATGATCGTCGTTGATGGCGGGTCGACGATATGAGCGCCGACCTTCTGTCGCTGGAAGGCCGCACGGCGCTGGTCACGGGTGCGGCCTCCGGTATCGGCCGGGCCTCGGCGCGGCTGTTTGCCAAGGCAGGCGCCCGGGTGGTGGCTGCCGATCTCTCCGCCGAAGTCGAAGCGACCGCTGAAGCCATCCGCGAGGCGGGCGGCGAAGCCCTTGCTGTGACCATGGATGCCGGTGAGGAGGTCGATGTGTCCCGCGCGATTGCCGAGGCTATCGACCGTTTCGGCGGGCTGGACGTGGTCTATGCCAATGCCGGCATCACCGGTGGCCTGCGCGACTTCTTCGATCTGACGCCGGAGGTCTGGTCCGAGGTGCTGCGCGTCAACCTGATCGGGCCCTTCCTGGCGATCAAGCACGCAGCCCCGCACATGATCAAACAGAAGCGCGGCTCCATCATCTGCACGGCCTCGGTGGCCGGGCTGCGCTTTGGTGCCGGGCCGGCGGCCTATTCGGCCTCCAAGGCCGGCGTGGTCAATCTGGTGCAGACTGCCTGCCAGAGCCTGACCGGGACCGGTGTGCGGGTGAATGCCATCTGCCCGGGCCTGACCGAGACCGGAATGACCGCCTTTGCCTTCGACGCGGCCCGGGCTGCCGGCAAGGAACACAAGATCGGCCAGATCAACCCGCTGCGCCGGGGTGGCCGGGCCGAGGAAATCGCGGCGCTGGCCCTGTTCCTCGCTTCGGATGCGTCCAGCTACATAAATGGACAGGCGATATCCGCGGATGGCGGTTTGTCGACCTCCCACCCCGTGGCACCGTCCACCATTCGAGAGGTCGAAGCCGCCCTGCAGAAGGTTCAGGACACATGACTGTCCATGTTATCGCCCGGGCCATTTCCGCCGATCGCGAAGCCGGTGCCCGCACCACCTGCCTCCTGGTGCGCGATCTCTGATCCCAACCCCAAAAGGACATCGCATTGAATCTGGTCGATATCATCGCCGCGGCAAAATCGGGGGAGAACACCCTGATCGCCGCGATCCCCGAAACCTGGATGCAGGGCCGCACCGCCTATGGCGGTCTCAGCGCGGCGCTCGCCCTGGAGGCCGCGCTGCGTTCACAGCCGGACCTGCCGCCCCTGCGCTCCGCCCAGATTGCCTTTGTCGGCCCGCTGGCCGGCGAGGTTGAAGTGCGCACCCAATTGCTGCGCCGGGGCCGGACGGCCGCCTTCATCGAGGCCAATGTCTTTGCCGAAGGCAAGCTGGGCCTCAAGGCGCTGTTCGTCTTCATGACGGCCCTGCCGTCGACGATCGATTATGCCGCGGACATTCGCCCCGAAGCGCCCGAACCGGACACTGCGGCCCCCGCCCGGACCAATCCGGATCCGAAATTCTTCACCAGCAATCTGGATTATCGCCACGCCCTGCCCATCGAGGAACGCCACACGCCGGACTTCCTGCGCTGGGTGCGGCTGAAGGAGCGCACCGGTCTTCATCCCATGGTCGAGCTGATGGCCATCGGCGATGCCCTGCCGCCGGCCGCCATGGCGCTGTTCGAAAAACCCGGTCCGATCAGTTCGATGGCCTGGATGCTCAACCTGCTGACCGCCAACCCGCAGACTCGCGATGGCTGGTGGCTGACCCGGTCGACCTCGGATCTGGCCCGCGACGGGTCGTCCAGCCAGGTCATGCAGGTCTGGAATGCCGACCGCGAGCCGGTCATCACCGGCATGCAGAGCGTCGCGATTTTCGTCTGAACAAAAGTCAGGGGCGCCCGGTCGTGACCGGACGCCCCCGCTGGTCATCGCTGTGGGCAGGTCAGTCCGCGTGGGCTGCAGCCTGGCTTTCCACCAGCGCGATCAGATCGGCCTGGGCGATGCCCACATCCAGCAGGTGCAGGCCCCAGTCCGCCAGGATCGTGCCGTCCGGTGTCATCACGTCGCCGACAATGTCATCGGTGCGCGGATCGGCCGGGTCGCCATGCACGCTGACCGAGAAATACCGGCCGTGTTCATTGTCCAGACATTGGCCGGTCAACAGGCCGGGCGCGCGGACATAGGCGGTCTCGATCGCCGGGCCATTCTCGATCCAGGGGCCGGCCTGTGCGGATGAGGTGAAGGCCCCGCCCGTGGCCAGATAGGCGCCCAGCGGCACATCTCCATTGCCGGACAGATCGGCCGGATTGGTGCAGATGATGTCTGTTGCCGGGTCCGGGTTGCGGCCGAACCGGGCGTTTTCCGGCGGCGGCGCATCGGCGCGGAAGCTGACATAGCCGATGACGCAGCCGGTCTGGTCGCGGGCCTGGCAGGTCGGGATCGACTGGAAGGAGCCGCCAGTTTCCTGATCTGCTGCCGTTGTCAGATTGTAGCCGATCAGCATGGCTGACAGCATCTGGTCCTGCACCGGCTGGCCGTCGATCACCCGCGTCACCAGCTGTTCCAGCATGCGGGCGCCCTGGGAATGCCCGATCAGCACGAAGGGCCGGCCCTGATTGTCGTTTTCCATGTAGTGCTGGAAGGCTGCCGCCACATCCAGATAGGCCAGCACGCCGTCCAGCTGCGAGATCTGGCCCTGGCCGGCCATCATCGCGCGCAGCGCGGTCAGCGTGACCTGCCGGTACAGGGGGGCAAAGGTGCGGCAGACCGAGCCGAAGCGGGCGAACTGGGCGGCAATGACCCGGTTTTCCTCGTCATTGGCGGCGAGATCGGAATTGTTGCCCGGATCATTCGACACGGTCGGATAGACGTAGAAGCAGTCGACGGCCGGGTCTGTCGCCGCGGCAAAACTCTCCAGCTCGGTCGAGCCGTCGGCCTGGATAATGGTGGTGTCCAGGTTGATGTCACAGGCATCGCCGGCGCGGCCCGGGCGGCACAGCCAGTTGGAGGCGTCGTCATAGTCCGGCGCGACATAGCTGCCGGGCTGGGCAAGGCTGGTCAGACCGGCCATCAGTGTGGTGGCAAGCAGGCTCATCGGGATATCCCCTCCCTTACGCGACGCCCTCGGCCTTGCGGCTCTCGATCTCGGCGTCAAACATTGGTTTCAAGTCGGATTTCATGATCTTGCCGTTGGCATTTCGCGGCAGGGTCTTGGTGGAAAACAGGATGCGAACCGGCGTCTTGAAGGCGGCCAGGTGCTGGCGTACCCAGGCCTGCAGCTCGGCTTCGCTGGCACTCTGGCCCGGCGCCAGATGCACCACGGCAGCGGGCTCCTCGCCCAATATGCGGTGGGGGATGCCGATCAGCGCGGCGTCGGTGACGGCGGGGTGATCGTAGAGAACATTCTCCACCTCGCTGGAATAGATGTTTTCGCCGCCCCGGATGATGATGTCCTTGGCCCGGTCGACGATGTAACAGAAGCCTTCTTCATCCAGCCGTGCCAGGTCGCCGGTGCGGATCCAGCCATCGATGAAGGTCTGGGCCGTAGCCTCGGGATTGTTCCAGTAGCCGGTCACGATCTGCGGACCTTTCGCCCACAGCTCGCCGACCTCACCCACTGGCAGTTCGCGCGTGCCGTCCGGGCTCATGATCTTGAGGTCGGCCACGGGAACCGGTGGGCCGCAACTGTCGGGCCGGTTGAGATAGTCTTCAGCCGAATGGCTGGTGACCGTTGCCGAGGTTTCGGTCATTCCCCAGCCATTGCCCGGCAGCGCCCCGAACACCGACTTGATCTTGCGGACCAGGTCGGGGGCAGACGGGGCGCCGCCATAGGCAATGGTCTCCAGGGAGGAGAGGTCGTATTTCGTGCGGTCGGGATGCTCGATCAGCTGCCAGGCGATGGTCGGCACGCCGCCAGTGACATTGACCCGTTCGCGTTCGATGATCTGGAAGGCTTTCACCACATCCCACTTGTGCATGAAGATCATGGTGTTGCCGGCAAAGACCGCGCCCATCAGGCCCGCATTGCATGCGGTCACGTGAAACAGCGGGATCACGGTCAGCATGGTCTTGGGCGTCGGCTCCGGCGGCATCTCGCCGCGCCGGACGAAGGAGCGGGCGGCGGCATAGGCCGAGGACAGGATATTGGTCAGGATGTTGCGGTGCGTGCCCAGGGCACCCTTTGGACTGCCGGTCGTGCCGGAAGTGTAGAAAATGGTCGCCGGATCGTCGGGATGGATGTCGGCCGGGGGCAGGTCCAGGGCGGTTAGCTGGCGATAGGTCTGCGGCGTGCCGATGATGTCTTCCAGTGCGGTGGCCGGGGCGTCCAGCCGGCCCGTCGAGCGGCTGACCAGGGCGCTCTTCACATCGGTGCGGGCCAGCTCCGGCGCGATGCGTTCCCAGCGTTCGCTGTCGCATATCAGCAGCCTGGCGCCTGAATTGGTGAGGCCATAGCCCAGCTCCGCCCCGCTCCACCAGGCATTGAGCGGCACGGCAATGGCGCCGATTGCCGTGATCGCGAAGAAGGCGACCGGCCATTCCGGCAGATTGCGCATCGCCAGGGCGACACGATCACCCTTGTCCACGCCCCGCTCGCGCAGCGCATGCGCCAGCGTGGCGACCGCCCGGAACCAGGCATCGAACGTGAGCCGCTCATCCTCATAGATGGTGAAGACGCGCTGTCCGTGCTGACGGGCATGTGCAGCCAGTGCGGCCAGGGAGGGCAGGGCGTGTTTCCAGACCCGCGTCTCAGCGCCGCGTATGGTCACGGTCTCCATTTCGAAGCGGGCACCGGGAGCACACAGCGCGGACTGGATCTGTTCCAGGGACGCTTTCGGCCAGCCTTCGGGCAGTTGGTATGCCAGATCGTCACCCGCGGCGGTCTGTGTCGTTCCCATCCCCTGCAATCCTGTTTTGGGTTTGCTTTGTTCTTTGTGCTTTGAACGATAGGGTTGATATCACAGGCGCGCAAGGCATAAGCTTCCGGTCAGAAGTTTGCCCTGTCTTGATTTCCGGATCGAATACAGGGTATGCGTCCGCTTCAGGTCGATAAATGGCGCAAGAACCGGCAAGAGCCGGTCTGCCACCTCAAGGGAGAGACAAGGTCATGTCCGTCATCACCACGCGCAGGGACGGCGACGTCCTGATCGTCACGTCGAACAATCCGCCGGTGAATGCGCTGGGCCAGGCCGTGCGGGCCGGGCTCGCCGACGCCATGGCCGAGGCTGCCGCTGACGATGCGATCAAGGCCGTCGTCATCACCTGCGAAGGTCGCACCTTCTTTGCCGGCGCCGACATCACCGAGTTCGGCAAGCCGCCGGTCGGCCCCTCCCTGCCCGAAGTCATCGACAGGATCGAAGCCAGCGCCAAGCCGGTGGTCGCCGCGATCCACGGCACCGCCCTGGGCGGTGGTCTGGAGGTCGCGCTGGGCTGTCATTACCGCATCGCCGTGGCCTCGGCGAAGCTGGGCCTTCCCGAAGTGAAGCTGGGCATCCTGCCCGGCGCCGGTGGCACCCAGCGACTGCCCCGCGTCGTGGGCGTGGCCGAAGCCCTGCCGATGATCGTCACCGGCAATCCGATCCCGGCCGCCAAGGCGGAGAGGATCGGCCTCATCGACAAGCTGGTCGCCGAGGACGGGCTGGCCGAAAGCGGCGTCGCCCATGCCCGCGCCGTTTTGGCCCAGGCCGAGCACCCCGTCTCCTCCCGTCGCACCGACAAGATCGGCGAGATCGCTTCGGACGCACCGTTCTTCGACGAATTCCGCAAGACCCAGATGCGTCGCCTAAAGGGCTTTGAGGCCCCGGAAGCCTGCATCGAGGCCGTGAAGGCGGCGATCGACCTGCCCTACGCGGAAGGTGTGAAGAAGGAGCGCGAGCTCTTTGGCAAGCTGGTCACCGGCACCCAGTCCCGGGCCCTGCGCCATGTCTTCTTCGCCGAGCGCGCGGCCGCCAAGATTGACGGCATCCCGGCCGACACGCCGCTGATCCCGATCCGGAAGGTCGGCATCCTGGGTGCCGGCACGATGGGAGGCGGCATCGCGATGAATTTCCTCACCGCCGGCTATGCCGTGACCATTGTCGAGCGCCAGCAGGAGGCGCTTGATCGCGGCGTCTCGATCATCCGCAAGAATTACGAGCGATCGGCCGCCAAGGGTCGTTTCACGGACGCCCAGGTCAAGGCGGCCATGGATCTTCTTACCCCGACGCTGGACTATAATGACCTGGCCGATTGCGACCTCGTCATCGAGGCCGTGTTCGAGAACATGGACGTGAAGAAGGATGTCTTCCGCCAGCTGGACGGCATCGTCAAACAGGGCGCCATCCTTGCGTCCAACACCTCCTATCTCAATGTCGACGAGATGGCGGCGGAGACCCAGCGCCCCGGCTCCGTACTGGGTCTGCATTTCTTCTCGCCGGCCAATGTCATGCGTCTGCTGGAAATCGTCCGCGCCGAAAAGACCGAGCCGGCCGTGCTCAAGACCGCGATGGACCTGGCCAAGCGGATCGGCAAGGTCGCCGTCGTGTCCGGCGTGTGTTTCGGCTTCATCGGCAATCGCATGCTCTCCCCGCGCCAGCGCGCCGCCCAGGCCATGCTGCTGCAGGGCGCGATGCCGTGGGATATCGACAAGGCGCTGACCGATTTCGGCATGCCGATGGGGCCCTTCCAGATGTCCGACCTCGCCGGGCTCGACCTGGGCTGGGACAAGGCGAACTCGAAGGGCGAGACCATCCGCGACGTGCTGTGCGAGCGCGACCGCCGCGGCCAGAAGACCGGCAAGGGCTTCTACGACTATGACGAGAACCGCCGCTCCATCCCGTCAGAGGAAGTCGCCGACATCATCCGGGACTTTGCGGCAAGATCAGGCCTCGCCCAGCGCAGTTTCACAGCGGATGAAGTGCGCGAGGCGCTCTTGTTCCCGATGATCAATGAAGGCGCGAAAATCCTGCAGGAGGGCATGGCCCAGCGCGCATCCGACATCGATACGGTCTGGATCAACGGCTATGGCTGGCCGGCCTATACCGGCGGCCCGATGTTCTGGGCTGACACGATCGGCCTCGACAGGGTGGTGGCCGGCCTGAAAGCGCAGGCCAAGGCGGCCGGTGCGGAGCCGGACATCGCGCAGCTCTTGCTGGACAAAGCCGCGAAGGGCGAGACGTTCAACTAGGCTCTGCTAGCGGGGCCACGCTCCATCCTCGCCCTTGATGGGCGAGGGGGACCGCGAAGCGGTGGAGTGGGTGGGGGCGAGGTCTAACCAAGCTGGCCTCCACCGGGATTCGCAGCGCTTCGCGCTCTCACCCCTTCCGTCTCGCTGCTACGCAGCGATCCACCTTCCCCATCAAGGGGAAGGATGGTCAGGGCCTATTCGTCCGCTCGCCCAGCCAGTTCCGCCAAGATCTCTGCCGTGTGCTCACCCAGCCCCGGCGAGCGTCCCGTTTCGCCGACCGGAGCTCCCGACATCCGGATCGGTGAGCGGATGCCGGGGATGCCGTCCCGCTCGATCTGCAGCCCGCGATGAAGGGCCTGCGGGTCTGCCAGCGCTTCCGCAACCGTGTTGATCGGCCCGGCCGGCACGCCCTGCGCCTCCAGCGCGGCCAGCCAGTGCGCCCGGCTCTTCTGCTCCAGGATTTCCGCCATCTGGGCTGTCAGCGCCAACCGGTTGCCCACGCGCTGGGCATTGGTGCGGTTGGCCGCCAGCACGTCTTCGCCCAGCTCCAGCAATCCGGCGAGCCGTTCAAACTGGCCGTCATTGCCGCAGGCGATGATGATATGGCCGTCCGCGCACGGGAATTCCTGGTAGGGCACGATGGAGGGGTGGGCATTGCCCATCCGCTTGGGCGAGACGCCGGTGGCGAGATAGTTCATCGTCTGATTGCCCAGCACCCCAACCATCGAATCCAGCAGGGCCATGTCGACATGCTGGCCCCGACCCGTCTTCTCGCGCTGGGCGAGGGCGGCCTGGACGCCGATGACGCCGTAGAGTCCGGTGAACACATCGGCAAAGGCCACGCCCAGGCGCTGGGGCGGGCCCTCCCGCTCGCCGGTCAGGTCCATCACGCCGGACATGGCCTGGATCATCAGGTCATAGCCGGCCCGGTGCGCATAGGGCCCGTCCTGACCAAAGCCGGTGACCGAGCAATAGACGAGGCGGGGATGCGTTTCGGCCAGGCTTGCATAGTCCAACCTGAACTTGGCCAGCCCGCCGACCTTGAAATTCTCGATCACCACATCAGCGGTTCCGATCAGCGCCTTGACCATGGCCAGATCATCGTCATCGCGAAAATCAGCAACAATCGAGCGCTTGCCGCGATTGCAGGAATGGAAATAGGCCGCCGACCGGCCGCTCTCATGTTCGATCCAGGGCGGTCCCCAGGTGCGTGTATCATCGCCCTGGGGGCTTTCCACCTTGATCACGTCCGCGCCCAGATCGGCCAGCGTCTGGCCGATCCACGGCCCGGCCAGCACCCGGGCGAGCTCGATCACGCGCAGGCCGGCCAGTGGCGCAGCTGTCGTGTCACTCATCGATTGATCTCGCCACTGTCCAGGAAGGGCGCTGCGTCCAGTTCCTCGGCATCCATCAGCTCGGCAATGCGCTGCAGCGAGGCGATCAGCATGTTCTGTTCCCAAGGCTGCAGCGTGCGGAAGGAGCGCATGAAGCCGGCCTGCAGCAGCTCCGGGGAATTATTGCTGGCCGTTTCGCCCTTTTCGGTCAGGCGCGCGAGGACGACCCGCTTGTCGGTTTCGCTGCGGATCCGTTCCACCAGACCGGCCTGCACCAGCCGGTCGAGGATCGAAGTGATCGTGGCCTGGCTCAGCGAGACCGCGCGGGCGATGGCGCTGGGCGACAGCTCGCCCTGCTTGTGCAGCGTGTCGATGACCACGAGTTGCGGGGCCGTCAGCCCCGTCGCCTTGACCAGCCGCTTGGACTGCAGGTCGATGGCGCGGGTGATGCGGCGCAGGGCCACGAGAATTTCGTCGTGATCGCTCATGCGGTCATTCCGTTCTGGGACGGGTCAGAATTGCCCGTTTCCTTCCTTAGCCCTGCTTGCGCGGCAATCCAACTGCCTGAACGCCGCGGTCCGAAAATCGATTCGAATGCAATGAATGTTTTCCCCTCACGCGGGTAGGTGCTTGGCACCGGGTTTTGCGTAAACCTGTATCCATGATGCAACGCTGCCTGATAAACCAATATAAATCAGAATGATATGTGATTGGTTTTGCCATGGGAGCGCTTGGGGGTGTGCTTTTAGGGTGATTAGAACGCAAAGCAAGTCTGGTCAGTGCCAAGCGGAGCCTTTACCACCCGGATCAATCCATATCTTTCTGCGCAATACAGGGGCTGCTACCGCGTCATGCTGAAGCAACGTGCACTGACTTCCACGATCCTCACCGCCGCTGCCATTACCCTGGCCGGCACCGCTCACGCCCAGGTCGATGTCGTCACCGTTACGGCCACCAAGCGCGAGAGCTCGACCCAGGACATTCCGCTCGCTGTCAACGCGATGAACGAGGAAACGCTCGAGGAACTCGGCGTCGATGTCTTCACTGACTATCTGCAACAACTGCCCGGCGTAACCGCCGGCGGTTCGGGGCCGGGCCAGGCGACGATCTATATCCGCGGCCTGGCGTCGACGACGCCGAACCTGACCACAGCCGGTGTGGCCGGTCTCGCCCCGAATGTGGCGCTCTACCTGGATGAACAGCCGGTCTCCCAGCCGGGCCGGAATCTCGACGTCTACGCCGCCGACCTGGCGCGCGTGGAAGTCCTGCCCGGACCGCAGGGCACGCTCTACGGCGCGTCCTCCCAGGCCGGCACCGTGCGCCTGATCACCAACCGCCCCGACCCGTCGGCCTTCTATGCCTCGACCAATTTTGCTGTTTCCTTCACCGAAGGCGGTGAGATGAGCAACAAGGTCGAAGCCGTGGTCAACATGCCGGTGGCCGACAATTTCGCCCTGCGCGGTGTCGTCTATGCCGACCACCAGGGCGGCTATATCGACAATGTCGCCGGCACCCGGAATGCCTCCGAGTCCGCCCGCTTCCGGGCCCAGGGCACGATGCGCGACAATGGCGTTCCGGTCAGCGCCCAGCGCGCCGGTTTCCAGTCCACGGCAGACCTGTCGAATGTCACCTTCCTGGACGCCGACAATTCCGGCCTGCTGGAAGATGATTTCAACGACACCACCTATTCCGGCTTCCGGATCTCGGCGCTCTACGACTTCAATGCGGACTGGTCGCTGACCGTCATGCACATGCAGCAGCAGCTGGATTCCGAAGGCGTCTTCTTCATGGACCCCGATCTGGACGATCTGGAAATCCAGCGCTTCGAGGAAGACGAGCTGGATGACTATTTCCACAATACCAGCTGGACCCTCGAGGGCCGCCTGGGCGCACTGGAAATGGTCTATACCGGCGCCTACACCGACCGCGACACCAGCCAGCGGGTCGACTATTCCGACTATCTCTTCGTCGGCCAGTATCTGCCCTACTACATCTGCGATGGCTCGGTGACCTATCCGGGTGCGGCGAACCCTTCGGGGACCTGCCAGGCGCCCAACCTGTTCGTGGATTCCTCGACCCGGACCGAGGTCTTCACCCAGGAGCTGCGCTTCAACACGCCGGCCGACCGCCGGATTCGCGCCACTTTCGGCGGTTTCTACTCCGACATGCAGGTCGCCGAACTCAACGACTTCACCTATCCCGGCTCGGAAATGGCGATTTCCTTTGACGGGGTGACGACCGGCTTCGGCCCGAACTATCCGCTCACCAACACCACGGTGACCGGCGAGATCGGCAATGCCGCGCCGGGCTATTATTCCGATCCGGGCCCGTTCCCGGCCGGGGTGATCTTCCGCAATGACGTGCTGCGCACGGACGAGCAGTTCGGCATTTTCGGCGAGACGACCTTTGACGTGACGGACCAGTTCTCCATCACGCTGGGCGCCCGCTACTACGACATCGAGGTTGACCTGGAAGGCAGCGCCAACTCCTCCTTCTTCAACTTCGGTCAGACCACGGATGCCCAGGCCTTCGGGACCAATATCTCCGCGCTCTATGCCCCCAACAATCCGGGCGGCAATCCGGAAGCGGCGCAGACCGACGGCTTCATCTTCAAGGGGACGCTGGAATGGCGCCCGACCGACACCACGCTGTTCTACGCCACGGTGTCGGAAGGCTTCCGTCCGGGCCTGCTCAACCGTCCGGGCGGCGCAGCCGGTCCCGGCGGCTACACCGTGCCCTACGCGCTCGATACCGATGACGTGACCAATTACGAGTTCGGCTGGAAGGCGGACCTGTTCGACAACCAGCTGCGCTTCAACGGCAATGCCTTCTTCGTCGAGATCGAGCGCCTGCAGACGACGATCTTCGACCCGTCGATCACCAATCTCTTCTTCTCGGACAATGCGGCCAATGCCGAAATCAAGGGCATCGAGGGCGAGTTCACCTGGGCACCGATCGACATTGAAGGTCTCACCGTGGCCGGCGCCTTCTCGATGCTGGACACCGAGATTACCGAAGTGATCACGCCGACCAATGACGTGCTGGTCGGGTCCGAGCTGGCCTTCGCGCCCAGCCTGCAGGCCAATATCCGGGCCCGCTATGAGTGGAACACGGAAGGCGGGCTGACCGCCCACGTCATGCCTCAGATCGTCTACACGGCGGACAGCGTGTCCGACGTGATCGAGATCAACAAGGCGCCGGTCGACAGCTACACCACGCTGGCCTTCACCACCGGTCTGACCAGCGACAACTGGTCGGTCGAGCTGTTCGCCAACAACATCACCGACGAGCGCGGTGAGCTGTCGAACAATTTCGTCTTCGACCGTGAACGCGTCACCGTGATCCGGCCCCGCACGGTCGGCATCCGGGTCGGCATTCAGTACTAGACCCTGACAGGGCTTTGGCCCTGGTCCATCTTGTCGAAGCGCCCCTTGCCGGGGCGCTTCTTCGTGTTCTTCCGGAAAGGCGGGAAACCGACCGCGTGACACAACGGGCAGACAATCCGGCTTCCGCGCTCAAGACGGCGCAAGCGCAAATGTATGAGGGGCAGTTCGACGTGGCCCTGGCCACGCTGGATGCGCATCTGGCCGAAACGCCGGACGATCCGGAGGCGCTCTACATGAGCGCGGTCTGCCATCGCTATCTCAAGCAATGGGACGCGGCCCAGGCCCGCCTGGACACGCTCAAGCAGGCTGCGCCTGAATTCGGCCGCGCCTGGCAGGAGGAAGGACATCTCTTCCGTGCGCGCGGCGAGGAGGCGCGTGCCCTGGCCGCCTATCGCCTGGCCTGCCAGTACAATCCGGCCCTGATCGCGGCCTGGCGCGCACAGGCGGAGATCCTGCAAGCGCAGGGACAGACGGGTGAGGCGGCGCAGGCCCGCAGCCAGGCCGACCGCATGGCGGCGCTGCCGCGTGAGCTCATCTCGGTCACCCACCTCCTGCATGAGGGCAAGCTCATCAAGGCGGAAACCCTCTGCCGCGCCTTCCTGCAGAAGACCCCGCACCATATCGAGGCAATGCGCCTTCTGGCCGAGATCGGTTCGCGGCTGGGTGTGCTGGAAGATGCCGACTTCCTGCTGGAAAGCGCCATCGAATTTGACCCGGACAATATCCAGCTGCGCCTCGACTACATCCAGGTGCTGCGCAAGCGGCAGAAATTCGCGCAGGCCCTGGCCGAGGCCGAGCGGCTCTACAATTCGGATCCGGACAATCCGCTCTTCCAGTCCCACTACGCCATCGAGAGCATGCAGACCGGCGCCTATGGCCGCGCGCTGGACCTGTTCGAGGCCATTCTGGACCGCTTGCCGGATGATCCCGCGACCCTGACCTCGCGTGGCCATGCGCTCAAGACGATGGGCCGGCAGGACGAGGCTGTGGCTTCCTATCGCGCCGCTTTCGCCGCCCGTCCCGATCATGGAGATGCTTATTACGCCCTGGCCAATCTGAAGACTTACCGTTTCACCGATGATGAGGTGGCGGCGATGGTCGAACAGGAGGCCCGGCCCGAGCTGGGTTTTGCCCACCGCATCCATCTCTGCTTTGCACTGGGCAAGGCGTTCGAGGATCGCCAGGACTTCGACCGGTCCTTTGAATTCTACGCCCGGGGCAATGATCTCAAGCGCGTGCAGACGCGCTACACCGCCGACCAGATGGACGAGGAGCTCAAGGCCCAGTCATCGCTGTGCACGGCAGACCTGTTCAGCAAGCGGGCCGGGCAGGGGTGCGATGCCCCCGATCCGATCTTCATTGTCGGCCTGCCGCGGGCCGGCTCGACGCTGCTCGAGCAGATCCTCGCTTCTCACAGCCAGGTCGACGGCACGCTGGAACTGCCCAATATCCTGGCGCTCTCGCATCGCCTGCGTGGTCGCAAGCGCGTGTCCGAGGAGACCCGCTATCCGCGCATCCTGCATGACATGCCGGCCGAGCAGCTGCGCCAGCTGGGCGAGGACTATATCGAGAACACCCGCATCCACCGCCAGGGCGCGCCCTTCTTCACCGACAAGATGCCGAACAATTTCCGGCATATCGGGCTGATCAAGCTGATCCTTCCCAATGCGAAGATCATCGATGCCCGTCGCGAACCCATGGCGTGCTGCTTCTCCGGCTTCAAGCAGCTCTTCGCCGAAGGCCAGGAATTCACCTACGGGCTCACCGAAGTGGGCCGCTATTATCGCGGCTATGTCGAACTGATGGATCATTGGGACCAGGTCCTGCCCGGACAGATCCTGCGGGTTCAGTACGAGGATGTGGTGGCCGATCTGGAAACCCAGGTCCGCCGCATCCTGGATTATTGCGGCCTGCCGTTCGAGCAGGCCTGCCTCGACTTTCACGCCACCGAACGCGCCGTGCGGACCGCCAGTTCCGAACAGGTGCGCCAGCCCATCAACACCAAGGGGATCGAGCAATGGCGCCATTACGACGCCCATCTCGACCCGCTGCGCGAAGCCCTGGGCACGGCCCTGACCGGCTATCGCCGCCCCCAGGCCATGCCTGCCTGACACCGCCGACAGCAAGGACAGACCCATGCGCAAGATCGAACCTGCCGTCTTCTTCCCCGCCGCCGCCCTGGTTTTCGCCGGGGTGGCCTATGCCGTCCTGGCCGGGGAACAGGCCGAGCAGATCTTCACCGGCCTGCGCATCGCCATCACCGAGACCACCGGCTGGCTCTACACCGTCGGGGTCGGGTTTTTCCTGGTCGCCTTGCTGATCGTCGCCTTTTCCGATTGGGGCCGGATCAAGCTGGGGCCCGATGACAGCGAGCCGGAATACGGCTTTGCCCCCTGGTTCGCGATGCTGTTCTCGGCCGGCATGGGGATCGGGCTGATGTTCTTCGGCGTGGCCGAACCGCTGACCCACTACATCTTCCCGCCGGAGGGCGACCCGGAAACCGTCGCCGCGGCGCGCCACTCGATGGTGCTGACCTTCTTCCACTGGGGCATCCATGCCTGGGGCATCTATGTCGTGGTCGGGCTCAGCCTGGCCTATTTCACCTATCGCCACGGCCTGCCGCTCACCATCCGCTCGGCGCTCTATCCGCTGATCGGTGACCGCATTCACGGCCCGCTGGGGCATATCGTCGACACCATCGCGGTTCTGGGCACGCTGTTCGGTGTCGCCACCTCGCTCGGCTTTGGCGTCACCCAGATCAATGCCGGTCTCAACACGCTGTTCGACGTGCCCATCGATCCGACCGTCCAGCTGGTCCTGATCGTCGTGATCACCGCCACTGCGACCTTGTCTGTCGTCGCCGGCCTGGATGCCGGCATCAAGCGCCTGTCGGAAATCAATCTCTATCTCGCCATCGCCCTGATCGGTTTCGTCCTGCTGGCCGGACCGACCCTTTTCCTGATCAGCGCCTATGTGCAGAATATCGGCGAATACCTGGACGAGCTGGCGACGCTGACCTTCAACCTGGACGCCTATGGCGACGGGACTTGGGTCAATGACTGGACGCTGTTCTACTGGGGTTGGTGGATTTCCTGGTCGCCGTTTGTCGGCATGTTCATCGCCCGCATCTCGCGCGGCCGGACCATCCGTGAATTCATTTTCGGCGTGCTTCTCGGTCCGACCCTGTTCACCTTCCTCTGGATGACCGTCTATGGTGACAGCGCGCTTCGCCTGGCGCTTTCCGGCGGTGCGGAAACACTCGTCGACACGGTCCGAAATGGTTCAAGCGAGCTCGCCCTTTTCGCGTTCCTTGAGCATTTGCCGTTCACTCAGATTACCTCGGTACTGGCCATCATCCTGGTCGCAACCTTCTTCGTGACCTCGTCGGATTCCGGCTCGCTGGTGAAGTCCACACTGGCTTCGGGCGGCAGCCTCAACCCGCCGGTTTCCCAACGTCTTTTCTGGGCCATTCTGGAAGGCGTGGTGGCCGCCGTGCTGCTGCTGACAGGCGGTCTCGCAGCCCTGCAATCCGCCACGATTGCCGCTGCGCTTCCCTTCACCCTAGTCCTCATCCTGGCTTTCGCCGGCCTCCTGCGCGCCTTCTCGGTCGAGACCGCCCGACGGGCCGGGGTCAAGACCGCCGCACAACTGCCCGTCGAGGGCGCGGCCATGCCCTGGCGCAGCCGTTTGCGACTGATGTTCTCCCAGCCCACGGGCGAGGAGGTGGACCGCTATATCGACGAAACCGTGGCCCCGGCGCTGGAAGAGGTTGCCAGTGAACTGCGCTCGTATGGCTATGAAGTCGCTCTGAAATCAGCCCGCGGCAAGGCGCAGATGCGGGTCATTGATGCGGACAAGCCCGAGTTTGTCTTCCAGGTCGAGCGGCGTCTCTATGACGAACCCTATTTCTCGACCCCGGACACGGATGAGGCCGATGCCGATGACAGCCGCAACAGCGAATACGCCCGCGCCGAGGTGATCCTCAGCGATGGCGGTCAGCACTATTGCGTCTTCGGCTTTTCCAAGGTGCAGGTGATCCGTGAACTCCTGCGCAATTTCGAGCGCCACAATCAGTGGCTCTACCACATCTCGAAGCAGGGCTAGCTCAAAGCCATTTCATCTTCCGGAACACCCAGATCTGAATCACGCTGACGGCAATCAGGATGCCGACGAAGAGCCAGAAGGCGCTGGACATGTCGGCGCCGGGAATGCCGCCGACATTGATGCCCAGAAGCCCGGTCAGGAAGCCCAGTGGCAGGAAGATCGCGGCGATCAGGGATAACACGTAGAGATTCTTGTTCATCCGGTCGGCCAGCGCATTGGCCAGCTCGTCCTTGACGATCTGGGCCCGCTCCCGGATCGCGTCGAGGTCTTCCAGATAGCGTGTGATGCGGTCGAGATTCTCCTGCAGGCGCCGTTTCGCCGGCGGGTCCAGCCAGACGAAATCCATGGTCCGCAGCTGCGCGATCACATCACGCTGGGGGGCGAAATAGCGCCGGAAGATGATCGCCTGGCGACGCAGCTGATTGATATCCTGACGCTCCTCGATGCGCGGATCATCCATCACCCGCTCCTCGACATCGTCCAGCGAGGTGTTGAGCTCGGTCATCACCCCTTCCATCCGCTCGAACAGGCGCGCGGACAGCATGGCGATGAATTCGCCGGCATGCTTGGGTCCATTGCCCGCCGCGAGCCGGTCCTGGATATCCTGCACGGCCTTGGACGAACGCAGCCGGACCGAGATGATGCGGTGGGCATCGATCCACAGCCGGATCGAGATCATGTCTTCCGGCTGGGCGTTCTCATTGAGATTGACCCCGCGCAGGATCATCAGCGCGCCCTGTTCGATCTCCACCAGGCGCGGCCGGGTCTCCTCGGCCAGCAAGGCATCAACGATCAGCGGGTCCAGATAGCTCAGCTCGGATTGGATCCAGGTCCGCGCCTCGGGGTGGCGGCCGTCCAGATGCACCCAGGCCAGGGTTTCGGCCTTGATGTGTTCGGAAGTCTCGCGATCGGTCAGGGGTGTGCCGGTGCCGTCACCATTGATGGTCGTGGCATAGAGAATGCCCGGTGCGTCAGCCATGCTCGCCTCCTGCCGTGGACTTGATGTGGACGTCGCGCTGCGGGAAGGGGATTTCGATGCCGTTCTCGCGGAACTTCTTCCAGATCGCGAACATCACCTCGCTTTGCGGAGCCCAGCGGCCCTCGACGACATTGGCGACCCAGAACAGCAGCGTGAAGTCGACCGAGCTGTCGCCGAAATTCAGCAGGAAGCATTGCGGTGCCGGATCCTCGATGCAGCGCGGGTGCTCGCGCGCCGCTTCCAGGATCAGTTCGCGCGCCTTTTCGATATCGGAGCCGTATGAAACGCCCAGATGGATCTGAATGCGCGCCTTCGTCGTCGACAGGGTCCAGTTGGTGACTCGGTTGGTGATGAAATCCTCGTTCGGGATCAGGATTTCCTTGCCGTCAAACGTCTCCACCAGCGTGTAGCGGGCCGAGGACTTGCGCACGAAACCGGTCGTGCCGTCCGGCAATTCGATCAGGTCGTCCTGCTCCACAGACCGCTCCAGCAGCAGGATCAGGCCGGAGATGAAGTTCGAGGCGATCTTCTGCAGGCCAAAACCGATGCCGATGCCGATGGCACCGCCGAACACGGTCAGCGTGGTCAGGTCCAGCCCGATGAGGTCCAGGGCAACCAGGCTGGCGATCACATAGAGGGCGATCTGGATGACCTTGGTGATCAGAATGCGCGTGGTGGTCTGCACCTTGGACAGTTTGGACAGGCGTTTCTCGACCAGATTGGCCAGGATCGCGGTCGTCCAGAATACCAGCGCGACAACCAGAAGCGCGCGCAGGGCGGTGTAGGCGCTGATGCGGATATTGCCGAGCGAGAAGGTGAGGGTGTCGGTGTCGAGATACTGGCGGACAATCTCGAAATGCCCGGTCAGGCCTGCAGCCACCGTGCCCGCCAGGGTCAGGAAAAGCAGCCAGGCGGCCCAGGCATTATTCGGCTTGATGATGGAGAGCAGGAAGGACTTCATGCGCTTACGTCATGTCTCCGTGCAGTGAGGGACCTCAACCTGCCTACTCTGCGCCCCGTCTGCTGGCAAGGCGGGCGGTGGCCGGGACGAGGCTAGTAGTCGCGCCGCCAGCGGATCGCGACCTCGGCATTGGTGTCGGCCGACACGCGCGAAAGAATGCTCAATTGCGGCGTCAGCTCCCATTCCACCAATGCCTGGCTGAGGGCCGATGCACCGGAGCTGCCGACTTCTACATAGACATTGTTGCCAAAGCGCCGGCCGCCGGTGACGGCAATGTTCCCGTCGGCATCGGTCGACAGGTCGAGCCGATCGATGCCGGCAAAATCGCGCAGCTGGCCGACCACGTTCAGCAGGCTCTGCCCCGACAATTGTGCGGCCAGCTGGGCGGCTTCGAAGGCACCCAGTTCGCTGACGGATTCGTCGAACAGCAAGCGCGACAGGATTTCATCTTCCGGTAGGGCCGGCTGACTGCTCAGTGTGATCGTCGGGGCCCGGATCGGGCCGGCGATATTGGCCGTGGCGGCGAAGCCCGTGCGCACGTGCTGGGCCGTCAAGTCGATGCGGGCGTCACCCGGCTGGCCGTCAAACCGGATTTCGCCTTCTTCCAGGGTGAAGCGCCGGTTCAGGACAAAGGCGTCACCATCCACCAGGGTGGCCGAGCCGCGAATCTCCGGCTTCGCAGCCGGGCCGGTGACGTGCAGGTTCAGCCCCCATTCCGAGGCAAAGGCGCGAGACGAGACAAAGACGCTGCGTTCCGCATTGATCCTGTAGTCGAGTTGGACCGGCAGGACGGAGCGGGTGTAGGCACTGCGGTTCTTGGGCAGATTGATCTCGCGCACGTCGATTTCGGGAATGGCCGTAGCCCCGTTCATCGACGGCTCGGCGCGCAATTGAACAATGTTCGCCTCACCCGCAATGACCAGGCCCTGCGGGTCCAGATCCAGCGTCGTCATTCCCCCGGTCTGCACCGTCAAGTCCGGGCGATGGGTCGCCAGCAGGCGCTCGAACCGGAACCGGGCGTCCCCGGTGGGACCTTCCGCAGGCAGGGTCAGTTCGCCGGAACCCCGAACCGTGCCGTCGCGCCCGTCCGTGGCATTGAAGCGGGTCAGTTCGAACCCGTTGCCGTCAAAGCGGGCGTTGATCAGTATGTTCTCAAGCACGGTGTTCGTGGCGGTCGCGACAAGGCGACCGTCGCTGATCCGGATTCGGCCATCCAGCTCCGGGGCACCGCGCTGTCCGGTCAGGTCGACCGCGGCGCGAATATTGGCGCTGCTCAGCTGGATTTCCTCAGGCAGGAACAGGGCCGCCAGCGCGCTTAGATCGCCCAGCGCGTCAAGACGTCCCGCGATCGCCACACCTTCGTCGCCCAGCACATCCTCCAGTCGCGGTGTGCTGCCCTGCCGGGTCATCCAGCTGGTGACTTCCAGATCACCGCCGCTGACATTGCTCTCGGCCCGGACTTCCTGGGGGGTCACCCACAGCCGGTTACGGATGGTGATCGGGTCCATTTCCTCGACATTCAACGAGATCAGGTCATCCACATCCACCTGTGCTTCGCCCTGCCACAATCCTTCGCGCTGGACGAGGGACAGGGTGCCATTGATCCGTCCCGATGTGGCGGGCAACAGCGCGATGTCGGCAATGGCACCGGCCGGCAGGTCGGTCAGAGACAGGCCCAGCTCCGGTTCGGGTTCGGCGCTGGCATAGGAAAAGCCGATCTCGCCTTCATCAACACCGATGCGGCCCGTCAGGTTGATCGCGCCATTGGCGTGTGTCAGCCGAAGTGGCTCGGGCGCGGATATCCGGTGCAGGCTCCAGGCGCCTTGCGGCCGCAGATCCAGAGCGACATGGCCTTGCTCTGACAGGCGCAATTCTCCGGTGGCCGCCAGCTCGAAGGGCGAGCGCAGCTCGCCACTGGTGGTCAGATTGATGGCGAGACCGGACAACGGTCCGTCCAGGGTCAGTTCGGAGCGGTTGAGAAAGCCGCCCGGGAAGTCGTGCGAAGCCAGGACCAGATGCGCCGCCAGCTCCCCGGCACGCAGATCGTCCGCCGGACCCGCAAAGCCCAGATCGGCTGCCGCGCGATCTCCCAGGGCAATGGCCAGTTCGGCCTGCAGTTCACCGGCTGTCCGGGCCAGGAAGGCCGATAACGTTACCGGGCTGAGCTGGCCTTCATTCAGCCGGAAGTGCCAGGCTTCGGCGGACCAGCCGGCATCACCGTCCAGCGCGACCGGTTTGGCATTGCGCGTCGCCTCCAGCATCCAGTCAGCGCTCAGCGCTGTTCCGTTCCACACCGCTTCCACGGCGAGGTTCGGCTGGTCGAGCCGCAGCGGACCGGCGGTGATGGTCTGGCTGCGCGTGCCGGAGCGCAGCGTGATGCTTGTGCCCCGCGCCTCGAGACGAAACGCCGTTGCCAGCGCGCCCTCGATCTCCACCGGTGCGATCGGCAGCCGCCCCGAGACCGCCAGGTCGCCGGCCAGCTCCCAGTGGTCGCCGGAATGGCGTCCCCGCGCCGTCAGGTCGATGCCTGCCGCACGCGCATTCAGCGCTTCAAGGCGCCACGCCGCATCTTCCCGAACCACACGGATTTCTCCGGTCAGGCCGCGCAGCAGGTCGGTCTGTTCTTCAGCAAATACCAGTTCGCGCGCATCGATCCGCAGCATGCCGTTTCGGACATCCCCCAGATCCAGTGACAATTGCACCGGCCCGCGGGCCAGGTCGGTCAGACGTTCGACGGCGTCGATCTGCAGCTCGGCGATGATTTCCGGCTCGCCCGGCTCCAGCCTGTAGACGCCGCGGGCCGCGAGGCGCGCATGGTCCGTCTGAACCGTCAGATCGGACACGAAGATTTCCCGAGATCCCGGCGCGAACTGTCCGGACGCGGCGACGAGTGTCACGGGGGAAAGCAGGGCATTGGGCTGTTCCAGCCGTGTGACCAGATCATTCAGCTGCAGGGACGTCTCGACCTGATAGGCCTCGGCGGTCTGTCGGACTGTCACGGGCCCGGAGACGGACTGTGCCCGGGCCTCGCCGGTCGTCAGTCCGGTCAGGACAACTTCGCCGCGGGCCAGGATCGTGCCGTCACGCCGTTCGACCTCGCCGCTCCAGTCCAGCGCATCGGCGGCGCCATAGCCTTCGCCCAGATGCGCCAGGCTGGCGGCGCCCAGATGGGTCTCGATGTGCCAGAGGCCTTCCCCCCGCGGTTCGACAATGACCCGGCTGTCCCGTGTTCTCGCGCTCAGGCGGCTCAGCGCATAGCTTGGCTGGCGTGTGCCCGACGCCGCGAAATCCAGCGTGTCCAGCAGGGGCAGATAGGTTTCCGGAACCAGACCCCAGGGGGCGATATCGGCTCGGCCCTCGGCTTGCCATTCCGCCACCGTCCAGCGGCCTTCCATGACCGCGACGTCTCCGCTGTCAGCCATCAGGGTCAGATGCCCGTTGCCCGATTCCAAACTGCCATCCAGGCGACCATCGGCCGCGATCGCCTGGCCTGGCAGGCCCAGAAGGTGGGCCAGCGGTCCATCCGGTGCGCCTTGTGCGCCCAACGTTCCCGATACCCGCTGTCCGCTCAGTTCCAGTTCGGCATGAAACGTGTCCCCTGGTGCATCCAGCCGGTTGATGTCCAGCACCGCCGAGGCCTGCTCCAGCGAGATCACGTCGGCGCGCGCGGCCAGCTGCAGGCGCACAGCCTGCCCGGCGAGGTCCTCGGACAGCCGGATATCGGCCAGGTCCAGCAGGCCCAATTGGAACGAGGGAATTGAGGACGCGCCTCCGCCATTTCCGGGTTCGGTTCCGGCAGATACAGGTCGGCGCAGCACATCCAGACGCCGCACTGCCAGCCGGTCGATCCGGTAGGGCTGCGCCAGCAGGCTGCGCGCCTGCCAGTCCAGCTCGATGTCGCGGGCGTCCAGCCAGACACCCTCGGCATCACGGATCTGCAACCGGGCGAGGCGCAAACGGGACAGGGGATCGCCGGACAGGCCTTCCAGCTCCAGCGTGTGGCCAGAGATCGTGCGGCCATCGAGCGCCGCAGTGATGGCCCATCGCCCGGGCGCGCTGCTCACGGCCAGCCGCAGGCCGGCAATAAGGAGGATCAGCACAACCAGCGCCAGACCGGCCCAGCGCAGGGCCGAGACGAGACGTTTGCGGGTGGCTGCCATCAGAAGGCCTGCCCGAGGCTGAAATAGATCTGGAAGGCGTCCTCGCCGTCACGCCGGTCCAGCGGCGTGGCGATGTCGACCCTGACAGGGGCAAAGTCGAAATAATAGCGGGCGCCGATGCCGGCCGAGGCGCGCATGCCGGAAAAGTCCGGCTGGCTTGTGTCCGAGGCCATGGCCGCATCGACAAAACCGACCACCCCCCAGCGCGGCCGCACGCGCCAGCGCAGTTCCAGGCTGGTTTCCACCACGGACGATCCACCAAACGGCGTGCCGTCACTCGCCAACGGGCTGAGGGATTGATAGGCAAAGCCGCGGGCCGACCCACCGCCGCCCGCGTAAAAACGCTGGTCGGCCGGCATGTTGGTCGCCGATGCTCCGATCACCGAGCCCAGTCGCAATCGCGCCGCTGCAACCAGGTTTTCGCCAAGGCGCTGGTAGGCGCTGCCCCGGGCATCCAGCTGGACGTACTGGCAGCTGCAATCGCCCAAAGTCACGGCCGGGCTGGCCTGCAGCGTGCCGCGTACGCCACGGTCCGGGTCCAGGGGGTCATTGCGACTGTCATAACCGGCCACCAGGTCCAGCTTGGCCGTCACCACATCGCGCTGGCCCAGCGTGTCCGTGACCCGCGACCAGTCCAGGTGCACACCAGCCCCGTAGAGCCGCCGGCCATCTTCGCGCGTGATCTCCGCACCCAGGCCGGCCTCGTCCTGAGAGTAGGCGTCCGTGTCTTCGCGCGTGAGACCGGCATTGATGAAAAGGGTCTGCTTGTAGCGGCGCCAGTGTGGGCGCGAGATCTCGGCGGTCAGGGACTGGTTCAACGTTGCCAGCACACCGGTGAGCGTCAAGGTCTCGTCCGAGCCGAAAACATTGCGCCGCGACCAGCGGCTGGATCCTCCGGCGCCCTCGCTGGTGGAGTAGCTCAGACCCGCTTCCAGGGAATGCCGGGGCGCCGCCGTCAGTTCGATGCCCACCGGGCGGCGTCCATCTTCGCCAACCTCACCCAGCACCACGCGGGAGGACTGCACGCTGTCCAACGCGTCGAGGCGACGCTGATAGGTCAGGATTTCCTCACGCTTGGCCGGATCTCCCGCGTTGAACGGAGCCATGCGGGCGATGAATTGGGCGTTCCAGGGCGCGGTTTCGGTGTCGATGTCGCCATAGAGCGAATAAGGACCGGGCTGGTAGCGAAAATTGATGCGGCCCGCATGGGTGGCGTGGTCGACCACCACTTCCCGCTCTGCCACTGATGCGTCCGGCCAGCCCGCCTCCTGCAGGGCATGAAGACCGCGGGCCTCGGCATCGATGACCGACTGAGCCAGCAGGGGGGCGCCCTCGGGCAGCGCGATCCGGCCCAGGGCCGTTTCCCGAGCAGCATCATCGCCTTGGGTCGAGGCTGTGAGCGAGGCCACGAGGAATTGAGGGCCGGTCTCGATGCGGATGACGGGCTCGCGGGCCGCACCGACATCCGGCGTTACCGTGGCTGCGTAATAGCCGCGCGAGCGGAGCAGGCGGCGTGCACGCTCGGCGGCTGTGCGGGCCCGGCGGATGGCGCTCGACCGGCCGGAGGTCGCGTTCGCCCGTTCGCCGACGGCGGTTTCCAGCGCTGTCATCAGCTCGCCGGCCTCCACGCCTTCGACACGCGCCAGCGGTTCCGCAAACGCAGAGCCGGACGCGAACAGGACGCAGGCTGAAAGGATGACGGATCTCACACCGGACCACCGAGTAGTTTCAACCGGTTCTTATAAGACCTGCTTGCCGGTGTCGTCTCCTTTTCTTGCGGCATCAAGCTATTCACCGCATCCTGCCCCGGATCCCCGCAGCGTGACATGTGCGGGCGATCTGCGCCGCTGAGCGCGCACCGGGCACCTTGCAACTGCTTCCGGTTTGGATGGCAGGGCGGAAAGAGCTATGTTAGGGGTAACATTGTCGCTATACATGGGATGAAACACGCTGGAATTCCCCCGACCGGAAGGCAGGCATGGCCGAACTCGTACCCGTTGAACCGTTTGATATCGTTGTTTTTGGCGCCACAGGCGATCTGGCCCTGCGCAAGCTGATCCCGGCGCTCTTCCACCGCTGGTGCGACGGCCAGATTCCGGGTGACTCCCGGATCATCGCGGCCTCGCGAGACAGCATGTCCAACGAAGCGTTCGCCGAAGTCGCCGCCACCCACATCATCAATGACAAGACGTCCCAGAAGCGGCGTGAGTCCTGGGCCGGCTTCTGCCAGCATCTCAGCTATGTCTCGCTGGATGTCGCCGGTGACGGCGAAGACTGGGCTGATCTCAAGGCCGCGCTTGACCCCGACGACAGCAAGATCCGGCTCTATTATCTGGCCCTGCCGCCCTCGATCTATGGCGCGGTCTGTGCCGGTCTCGCGCGCCAGCAGCTCAACTCGCCCAATGCCCGCATCGTGCTGGAAAAGCCGATCGGCTCGAATTACCACACCGCGCGCCAGATCAATGACCAGGTCGGCCAGGTTTTTGCCGAGAACAACATCTTCCGGATCGACCACTACCTGGGCAAGGAAACGGTCCAGAACCTGCTGATCCTGCGCTTTGCCAACTACCTGTTCGAACCGCTCTGGAATGCCGGCGGTATCGATCACGTCCAGATCACCGTTGCCGAGACGCTGGGGGCGGGCAAGCGGGCAAGCTATTACGACCGCTCCGGTGCCCTGCGGG
Organism: uncultured Maricaulis sp.; assembly: GCA_965242785.1. Taxonomy (GTDB): domain Bacteria; phylum Pseudomonadota; class Alphaproteobacteria; order Caulobacterales; family Maricaulaceae; genus Maricaulis. The sequence goes on along the minus strand of CBDETA010000004.1, from coordinate 221,349 downwards.
ACATGGTCCAGAACCATCTCTTGCAGCTGGCCTGTCTGGTGGCGATGGAGCCGCCGGAAAGTCTGGACGCTGACTCCGTGCGCACCGAAAAGCTGAAAGTCCTCAAGGCCCTGCGCCCGATCACCTCCGGCAAGGTCGCCCAGGACGTGGTGCGCGGCCAGTACCAGGCCGGGGCCGTCGAGGGCAAGCCGGTGCCCGGCTATGCCGAGGAGGTGGGGACCGAGACCTCCACCGAGACCTTCGTCGCCATCCGCGCCATGGTCGACAATTGGCGCTGGGCCGGCGTGCCCTTCTACATGCGCACCGGCAAGTGCATGGCCTCGCGCCGGTCCGAGATCATCGTCCAGTTCAAGCAGATCCCGCACGACATTGTCGGTGCGGCCAAGGGGGCCCTGCATCCCAACCGCCTGGTCATCCGCCTGCAGCCGGACGAGGGCGTCAAGCTGATGCTGATGACCAAGGACCCCGGTCCGGGCGGGCTGCGCCTGCGCTATGTCCCGCTCAACCTGTCCTACGCCGAGCATTTCGAGGCCGACTATCCCGATGCCTATGAGCGACTTCTGATGGCCGTGGTGCGGGGCAATCTGTCCCTCTTCATGCGCCGCGACGAGGTCGAGGCGGCCTGGCGCTGGGTCGATGGCATCATCCAGGCCTGGGACGACAGCCAGACCAAGCTCTACGGTTACCAGGCCGGATCGGACGGTCCGACCCAGGCGGCGCTGATGCTGGACCGGGAAAACAGGGAGTGGTTCGATGGCCTCGCTCGCTGAGATCGCCATGCCGATGACCGTTCATCCCGATGCTGACACGATGGCCGAACGCCTGGCCGCGACGCTGCGTGATGATCTCGCCCGTACGCTGGCCCAGAAGGGTGAGGCCGTGATCGCCGTGTCCGGCGGGTCCACACCGGCTGCGCTCTACCGCAAGCTTGCCGATGCCCGGCTGGACTGGTCACGTGTCACCATCGTGTTGGTGGATGAGCGCTGGGTCGATCCCGGTGAGCCCGGTTCGAACCAGACCTTCGTGGAGCAGACGCTTCTGTCCGGTCAGGCTTCCAAGGCCCGCTTCATCGGACTGAAGACCGCCGCTGAAACTCCGCTCGATGGCGTCGAGGAGGTCGAAGCGCGCCTGGCCGATACCGGCAAGCCCGACATCGTCATTCTCGGCATGGGGCCGGATGGTCACACCGCCTCCTGGTTCCCGCGTGCCCAGGGTCTTGACCAGGCGCTCAGCCGCAATGGTGCGATGGTCGCGGCGGTGAAGGCCGACGAGACCGATGTGACCGGCCGCCATACCCAGCGCATGACCCTCACGCTTGGCGCCATCGCCGACGCAAGCCGCATTCTCCTGATGATTGCCGGGGCCGCGAAGCGAGATGCCCTCGAGCGCGCCCTGCAGGATGGCCCGGTCGCCGATCTTCCGGTGCGTGCGGTGCTGCGGGCCCGCGACCTGCCCCTGGAAATCCACTGGACCGACTGAACCCGACCACTCGCATACCGACTGCCCAGCAAACACGGACCCCCATCATGGCCGACCGCATCCATCCCACGCTCGCCGCTGTCACCGACCGCATCCGCACGCGCAGCAAAGCCTCCCGCGAGGCCTATCTGACCCAGATGCGGGGCGCGCGCGAGGAGGGCCGCAACCGGTCGGTCCTGTCCTGCGGTAATCTGGCTCACGGTTTCGCGGCCTGCCCCGGCGCTGACAAACGCGCCCTGAAGGACGGCAACTCCGCCAATGTCGGCATTGTCACCGCCTACAACGACATGCTCTCGGCCCACCAGCCCTACGAGACCTATCCGCCGCTGATCAAGCAGGCCTTGAGCGAGGTCGGCGCTGTCGGTCAGGTCGCCGGCGGCGTTCCGGCCATGTGCGACGGTGTCACCCAAGGCCAGCCGGGCATGGAATTGTCGCTGTTCAGCCGTGATGCCATCGCCATGGCGACGGCGATCGCCCTGTCCCACAACATGTTCGATGTCGCGCTGTGCCTCGGTGTCTGCGACAAGATCGTGCCCGGTCTTCTGATCGGTGCCCTGCGCTTCGGCCATCTGCCGGTGATCTTCGTGCCGGCTGGTCCCATGCGGTCCGGCCTGCCCAATCCGGAAAAGGCCAAGGTCCGCCAGCTCTATGCCGAGGGCAAGGTCGGCCGAGACGCACTGCTGGACGCCGAGAGCAAGTCCTACCACTCGCCCGGCACCTGCACTTTCTACGGTACTGCCAATTCCAACCAGATGCTGATGGAGATCATGGGCCTGCACATCCCGGGCGCCGCCTTCATCAATCCAGGCGATCCGCTGCGCGACATGTTGACCCGGGCCGCGGCGGTGAGAGCGGCACAGATCGTGGCGGGCGGCGACAGCTACATCCCGCTCGCCGACATTGTCGACGAGAAGTCGATCGTCAATGCGATCATCGGTCTGCACGCCACCGGCGGTTCGACCAATCACACCATCCACCTGATCGCCATTGCCCGGGCGGCTGGTCTGATCATCGACTGGGATGATTTCGACGATCTGGCCAAGGTCACGCCGCTGCTCTGCCGGGTCTATCCGAATGGTCCGGCGGATGTGAATCATTTCCACGCAGCCGGCGGGCTGGGCTTTGTGATCCGCGAATTGCTGGATGCCGGTCTGCTGCACGAGGACGTCAACACCGTCATGGGCCCGGGTCTGCGCCACTACGCCGCCGAACCCTTCGAGGTCGATGGCGCGCTGACCTGGCGCGACGCGGTCACCGAAAGCGCCAATCTGGACATCGTCCGGCCGGTTTCCGAGCCGTTCGCCGCCGATGGCGGCCTGAAAGTGCTCGATGGCAATATCGGCCGCTCGGTGATCAAGGTGTCGGCCGTGAAGGAAGAACATCGCCAGGTTACCGCGCCAGCCATCGTGTTTGAGAGCCAGGACGAAATGATGGCCCGCTTCAAGGCCGGCGATCTCGATCGCGACTTCATCGCCGTGCTCCGATTCCAGGGGCCGCGCGCCAATGGCATGCCGGAATTGCACAAGCTCACTCCGGCGCTCGGTTCACTGCAGGATCGCGGCTTCAAGGTCGCCCTGGTCACGGACGGCCGCATGTCCGGCGCTTCCGGCAAGGTACCGGCCGCTATCCATGTCAGCCCGGAGGCGGCGCTGGGCGGCCCGATCGCGCGTGTGAAAGACGGCGATATCATCCGACTGGATGCCATTGCCGGAACATTGGAGCTGGACGGTGAAGGCTTTGACGCCCGTCCGCTGGCCAGCGCCCCGGTAACCGTACAGACCGGAATGGGGCGGGAATTATTCACCGGTTTCAGGCAGTTGGCAGGACCGGCCGAAGAGGGTGGCCTGTCCATTCCGGGCCTTGCGGCCGAGGCGGACCAGCAGCTTGCCCCGGTTCCGGCTTGATCCGGCCATAGAAACCGTCAGATTTTCCGTCAGGCACAGACGTCCAATTGGAGGATGACCATGCCTGTCTGGCGCGCCCTGCTTGTGCTCGTCCCGGTTCTCGCCCTGTCCACGGCGAGTGCAGCGGGTACCACCGCGCATTCCCGCACCGCCTCGCCTGGCGAAGGCCACGTTCAGGTCAGGGCGGTCTATGCGAGTTCGGTATTGATGTTGAAAGTGGGCGAGGTGACCCTGGAAGCCGAGTTCGGGCCCGACCGATATCGTGCGAGCAGCTTCGTCGAGGCTGCCGGTCTGGCGGCCCTGTTCACTGACTTCGACATTCGTGCGGAAGTCGAGGGTCGCCGGGGAGCCGGCGGTGCCCGGCCGGACCGCTATGCTCATGTCGAGCGTACGGGGCGTAAGGTTCGCTCCGTGGAGGTCCAGTTCGGCTCCGGCGCTGCCGTTTCCGTGGCAGAGCCGCCGTTCGGATCGCTCGGACAGCCGCCGGCGTCCCGGGCCGATCGCACGGGTGTGATCGACCCCATGACAGCCTTTTTTCGCTTGTCCGACCGCATGTCGGCCCCTGGTGGTCCGGGGTGTTCCGGGCGACTTCCCGTGTTCGACGGCAAGCAGCGCTACAATCTGCGCCTTGAAGATGGCGGGACCCGTGAGGCCCGTACACGTGCGTGGCGCGGCGAGGTCCGGGTCTGCAATGCCTTCTACGATCCGGTGTCCGGCTATGATCCGGAAGATTATCCATCGGCCTCCGAACTGCGTCATCCGCTGACGATCTGGATCGCAAGCTTTCCCGAAGCCGGCGTGTCCATGCCGATTCGACTGCACACGCGGGCTGGCTTGGGCGGTGTGACCATCGAGGCCACATCGCTGGAATTTCAGGGTTCGGAATAAAACTATTCTGCTGCAGAGGCCTGCAGGTGTGATGCGCATCACGGCGCCTCCCCTTCTTGGCCTGCTAAAACGTGAGGGTTGCGCGCTTGCGCGCGACAACTCCTCCCCGACGGAGCGAGTTTGTGCCGGGGAGAGGCACGGCGCTTACCTTGCCCAATGCGAAGCCCCAACTTCGCTCAGCGTTGTCCTTTCCCCGGCCATCCTCCCGGCTGACTGAGTATTGGTTGAAGCGCGATCGTGCGATCGTGCGACTTGCGCGAAGCCGTCTGTGCCAGACCGACCTGGGCATTCATCTGCGTCCGGCAATCCTGTTGAAAGCGCGACAGAGGCAGGGGCTTATTTGCGCTGTGAGGTTGCGCCGTGAGGTCGAAGCACGAATGATGCGACCGGTGCAGCAGCCGAGGACGCAGCGCATGGCCGACGATCCCCGCTATCGGGCCTTCATCAGCTACAGCCATGATGACCAGGCCAAGGCCCGCTGGCTGCATGGCAAGCTGGAAACTTACCGCATTCCGGCGCGCCTGGTCGGCCAGACCACGGCGCGTGGCCCGGTGCCCTCACGGCTCGCGCCCATTTTCCGGGACCGCGAGGACCTGCCTGCATCCAGCGATCTGTCCGCCTCGGTGCGCGAGGCACTGTCGCGGTCCGATGCGCTGGTGGTCCTGTGTTCGCCGTCGGCCGCCCGCTCACGCTGGGTCAATGAGGAGATCCGAGCGTTCCGGGATGTGAATCCGGGAGGGGTGGTGCTGGCGGCCATCATCGCCGGTGAGCCTCATGCCGAGGCTGCGGGGTTGGCCGCTGACCAGGAATGTTTTCCCGAGGCGTTACGGGTCCGAGTGGAGGGCGAGCCTGAGCCGGTCGCGGCGGATTTTCGCGATGCCGGTGATGGTCGGCGCATGGCGCTGCTCAAACTGGTTGCCGGCCTGCTTGATCTGCCGCTGGACCAGTTGATCCAGCGCGACCTCCAGCGCCGTCAGAGACGCGTGACGGTGATCACAGGCGCTTCCATTGCCCTGTCGCTTATTATGGCGGCACTGGCCCTGCTGGCGGTTTCGGCCCAATCCGAAGCCGAGCGGCGCAAGGCCGAGGCAGAGGATTTGATCGAATTCATGCTTAACGATCTGCGCTTGAAGCTGGAACCTGTCGGCCGCCTGGATGTGCTGGATGCTGTCGGCGCCAAAGTGATCGAATATTATGAGGGCCAGAACCCGGGCCAGATGTCCCTGGATGACCTGGGCCGCCGGTCGCGCGCCTTCCACCTGCTCGGGCGGATCGACAGCGCCGAGGGGGATCTGGATGGTGCCGTGCACCATTTCCAGACCGCCTATGACGCGACCAGCCGCATTCTCGCGGTCGAACCGACCTCCCCGGCCCGCATTTACGAGCATGCCCAAAGCGCGTTCTATGTCGGCTACTTTGCCTGGCGAATGAGCGATCTGGACACGGCCGAAGCCCGCTTCATCGAGTATCGCGACCTGTCCTCGCAACTCGTCGCCGCCGAACCGGACAATCTGGAATACCTCTCCGAAGCGGCCTATGCCCATTCCAATCTGGGCACGCTTTATGTCGGACGTGGCGACCTGGCGCCGGCGCGTGAGGCGTTTTCCCAGTCGCTCATCCTCTTCCGTCACATCGCCGAACTGACGCCGGACAGCGAGCCGGCCTGGATTGATGTCGCCGACGCCCATGCCTGGCTGGGTCTGGTGCGGGAGGCCTTGGAAGGCCGTGAAGCCGCCATCGGGGAAATTCTCAGCCAGATCGCGATCTATGATGAGCAGCTCTCAGATGTGGACAATTGGAATGTCCGCCGCAGTGCCATCGGTGCCGATTATGCGCTTGCCCGTCTCTACATTTCCGATGGCCGGGACAGCCAGCCCGAGGACATCCAAATCGCGCTGGACATTCTGCGCACAGCTTCGCATGAGGCTGACGCGCTGGTTGATCGCGACCCCAGCAATGTGGAATGGCGCCTGCTCGGCATTCGCCAGCGCATCTGGCTGGCCGAGGCCAGCCTGCTGCAGGGACATATTGATGGCGCGCGCCGCGCCTATCTGGATGCGACCCGTTTCATGACCCACCCGTCCTGGGCCACCGTCGAGGGGCAGCGGTTCGAGGAAACCCGATTGCAGGCCCTTCTCATCGAGGCTCAACTCTTCCTGGCCATGGGAGATGACGAGTCGGCGCGGCTGTCGCTGGAACATTTGCTGGTGGAGCTGGAGCAGTTCGACGACTGGAACAGCCGGTTGTTCAAGGGCACCTATCTCTACGCTGCGACGAGCAATACGTTTGCCGAATTGCTGGAACACCAGGGCGAGATCCGCGAAGCGATCCGCCTGCGCGAGGCCATGGTGAACCGGCTGACGCCCTATCTGGACCGGCTGCCTTTGGATACGCGGGCACAGATCCGCCAAGCCCAGGCGGCCCTGTCCGCCGAGCGCGTGAGCGCTGAATAGGGGCTGGAACGGAGCAAAAAAAGGTTCGGGCCGGCGCATCCCGCACCAGCCCGGTTCGAGCGGCTTGCAAGGGGGAGATACTCATGGCCGGTATCGATGCTGCATCCTTCAACGGGACCATCATCCAGACGGAACTGGAAACCGATTGCGGCTTCAAGGCGGACCGCACGCAACTGGTCCTCATCGCCAATGCGTCAGACGGTTTCGTCGTGGTCCAGGGCAGCGACAAGGATCGCGCGCCGTTTGACGACAGCGATATTTCCGCGATTTTCGTAACTTTCTCCGAAACCCTTGCCCAATTCCCGGGGGCCAATGCGGCGACGATCCGCACGGCGGTCCTGCAGGCGCTGTCGGGGCAATGGACCCCCTGCGGTGCCGTGCCGCCCTGCCCCTTCGACGAGCACATCACGGCTTCCACGCGGATGATCTTCCATGTCAGCTCGCCAGGCTGGGGCTTTGAACCGGCTCGGATCAAGTTCAAGTCGGACCTGCCGGCCGGTGAGTTCTGCGGCCTGAAATGGCTCTCGCTCAATGGTGCCGGCATGCAGCCCTACAGCTTTGAGCTCACTACGCGGTGTTCGCAGAAGGGGGTGTTCGAATATGCGCTCTTCATCAAGGCGTCTCAGGATGCCGGCAATCAGGCCACGCGCGTGATCATCGACCCGAAGATCGAACTGACGCCGCCGGAAGATCCCTGATACTGTAGCCGCACCTGACAGGTTTCCGGGGCGCGGATGGGGCAAAGGGACAGTATCGCCAAACGGTTCAAGCGGGGTGACCTGGCCCGGGCCTACGATCTGTGCGTGGAGGCGCTGCGCGCCAATCCGGACGATCTCTGGCTGCGTCACCGTGCCGTGCTTTGTCTGATCCGCTCCGGGGCGCTGGAGCGGGCCGAAGCCGACTACCAACGTTTCCGTCTCGCCGAGGCCCGGCATGACGAGGATTGCCTGGCCCTGGGGGCAAGGCTGCTCAAGGCCATCGCCTTTGAAAGCGGTGAAGCGGAGTTTGTGCCCCGCGCCCGGGCTGCGGCGGAGAAATATGCCGGCGTGTTCGATCAGACCGGTGGGCATTATCCCGGCATCAATGCGGCCACCATGTTCAGCCTGGCCGGTGATCATGACCGCGCCCGGGCCCTGGCGCGAGCGGTTCTGACGGCTTGCCAGGAGCCGCTCTCGTCTGATCCGGAAGCCGCCTACTATCAGCGCGCATCCGAAGCCGAGGCCTATCTCCTGCTCGGCCAGCTGGGCGCGGCCAACATGGCCCTGCGCGGCGCGCTGGCCTGCGACCGGGAGAATTTCATGGCCCACGCCACCACGCTGCGCCAATTGCGGCTGGTGTCCCGCGCCCAGGGTGTCGCCGAGACCTGGCTGAAGAGCCTGGAACCGCCCCGGCCCGCGCATTTCGCCGGCCATATTTTTCGCGCCGAGAGCCGCCGAGGCGGGCTGCCGCCCCAACACGAGGCCGATCTCAAGAAAACCGTGGCTGATCTTCTCGAGCAGGAAAATATCGGCCAGCTCTATGGCGCCATCGCCGCCGGTTCGGACATTGTCGTCTGCGAATCGGCCCTGGGGGCCGGGCGGCCGCTGACCATCGTCCTGCCTGTGCCGGTGTCGGTCTTCATCGACACCTCGGTCCGTCCCTTCGGTCAGGACTGGGTGCGACGCTGCGAAGCCTGCCTCGACCGCGCCGCGGACATTGTCGAGGTCACCTCCGACCGCCAGCTGATGTCCCAGCTCAGCGTCAATCACGCCAGCTCGGTCGCCATGGGCCTGACCCGAATCCGTGCGGATGTGTTGGCGACCCGCCCCGTCCAGCTTCTCGTGCAGGATCGAAAATCGGTCGCCGGGGCCTTCGGGACCGGGCGGGATGCTCAGGTCTGGCGCGAAACCGGCTCACCGCAATGCATCATTCCTTTCAGTCGGCCACACGATCCGGTCGGACGGGCTGAACTGCCCGAGGCCTGCGGCCGTGACGGTTTCAACCCGGCTCTGAGAGCCATGCTGTTCCTGGACGTCCGCGGCTCTTCCACCGTACCGGACGATCGCATTCCGGACTTCGTCCGGCATGTGCTGGGCCGGCTTGCCGAAGTCTGTTCCAGCCTCGACGAGGCGCCGGTCTATGCTGACAGCTGGGGGGATGGCTTGTTCCTGGCCTTCGAGACAGTGTCCGAAGCCGCCCGTGCTGCCGTCATCCTGCGCCAGGCTTTCGCCCGCATTGATCTTGAGACGCTTGGCCTGCCGCTCAGTCTTGGCTTGCGCATCGCGGGTCATTGCGGGCCGGTGCATGAGGGAATGGACCCGATCCAGAAGCGCATCTCGCCCTTTGGCAGCCAGGTCGCGATCGCTGCGCGGATTGAGGGTGTGACCGTGCCCGGGTCGATCTTTGTCAGCGAAATGTTCGCTGCAAGGCTGGCCATGACCGGGGAAGACGGCTTCCGCTGCGAATATGTCGGGCTGACCGAGATCGACCCATTCCTGCCCGACATGCCGCTGTACGCCCTGCGCGCTGTTGCGCCGGGCTCACTGGCCGCGGGCCGTCAGCACTCAGCTCGAACCCAGCATCCGGCTCAATAGGTCCGGATCGACCAGTTCGAAGGCCTTCTCCCGCCGCTTCAGCAAGCCGCGGCGTTCCAGATCGTTGACGGTTCGGGATGTGGTCTCGCGCGTCGTGTTCACGCGCCGGGCCAGTTCGGTCATCGACGGAGCGCGGCGGATCGTGCGGCGGGTTGAATCAGCGCCCGAGGGTTCGGACATGCGCAGCAATTCCGCATAAATCCGGCCCGGGGCCGACAGCGCCGACAATTCGAACATGCGCTGCGTTGTGTGGTGGATCCGGGTCGCCAGGATACGCGAGATCGACAGTCCCACATCGCCATGCCGGCGCATCAGTTCAAACAGTGCCTCGCCCGAGATCGCGGCCAGACGACAATCTGTCTCCGCGACAATCTCGGATGTCCGCGGCTTGCCGGTCAACGCCGCCATTTCGCCGAAGATCGTTCCAGCCCCCAGCCAGTCCAGCCAGATTTCCTGTCCGCCTTCCGACAACAACACAACGCGAACCGCACCTTCCAGCAGGATATAGGCGTGATCATCCTGATCATCCTGGGCGATAATCGCCGAGCCTGCATTGAAGCTGCGTACGTCCGCCGCGGCCATCACGGCCTGCCGGGCGGCTTCGTCATCAATGCCCAGAGCATCCAGGGACATCGTCCAGGCTTCGTCACTCGCCATTCACCGACCCTCCTCCTGATGCGGCCTCGTGCCGGATTGGGGCATGCAACTGGTTACTGAATCGGAATCATTGCCGGTTTCTCCATAATCGCCAATCGCGAATTGCGGGGCTAGAGTTGGTAAACACCGTTCAGGGGAGAAAAATGGGTTCTTGGTCGCAATCCCGCCGGATGCTCGGTCTTTCGCTGGCAGCCCTGCTCGTGTCCTGCGCTCCTGAACCGGAACCGCTGACGGAGGTGGAAGACTCCTCCGTCGAGATCGATGCAGACGGCGCCCATCGCGCCTCACGAGCGACGGCCCGGCGCAATGCGCAGATCACGCAATGGCTCGCTGCGCAGCCGACGACCGATCTGGAACTGGCTCGACGCGGCCTGGTGGCCCGGGAGGATCGGCTGGATATCCGTACTGCCGACGGCCGGCCCGTCTGGCAGAGCCAGGCTTATGATTTTCTTGCCAGTGATGCGCCGCCCAGCGTCAATCCCAGCCTGTGGCGGCAGGCACAGCTCAACAGCCTGCACGGTCTGTTCGAGGTCGTGCCCGGCATCTGGCAGGTGAGGGGCTATGATCTTGCCAACCTGTCGGTTGTCGCCGGCGATGAAGGCTGGATCATCATCGACCCCCTGACCTCGGTAGAAACTGCGCGCGCCGCACTCGATCTGGTTGAGCGCGAACTGGGGCCGCGACCGATTTCTGCCGTGATCTTCACCCACAGCCATATCGACCATTTCGGCGGTGTCGGGGCGTTGTCGGACGCGCTGGAGACGGGCGATGTCCCTGTCATCGCCCCGGCGGGCTTCATGGAAGCCGCGGTCAGTGAGAATGTCCTGGCCGGCATCGTCATGGGCCGGCGCGCCGAATACATGTACGGAGCCCCGTTGCCGCGCACGGCGCGCGGCCATGTCGGATCGGGCCTGGGCAAGCATCCGGCCCTGGGCACCCACACGATTGCCGAGCCCACCATCCTTATCGACCGCACCGGCCAGACGCTGGAGATCGACGGCGTGCGCATGGAGTTCCAGTACGCGCCCGACACCGAGGCCCCGGCCGAGCTGACCATCCTCTTTCCAGATCTGGCCGCCTGGTGCGGCGCCGAACTGGTCTCGCGAAACCTGCACAATCTCTACACCCTGCGCGGGGCCCAGGTGCGGGACGCCCTGGCCTGGTCGTCGGGCATCGAAGAGGCCCGATCCATGATCGAGGGCCGCGCCTCGGTGATGTTCAACTCCCATCACTGGCCGCTCTGGGGTGAGGCGGAGGTCCAGGATTTTCTGGTCGCCCAGCGCGATGCCTACAAATACATCCACGACCAGACCCTGCGCCTGGCCGCGCGCGGACTGACTCCGGACGAAATCGCCGAGACGCTGGAACTGCCCGAAAGCCTCGCGGACAGGTTCGCGGTCCGCGGCTATTATGGCACCGTCCGCCACAATGCCCGGGCCGTCTATCAGCGCTATTTCGGCTGGTATGATGGCGTGCCGGCCCATCTCGACCCGCTCCCGCGAACCCAGGCGGCCGGGCGTTATGTGACAGCCATGGGCGGTCTGGACGCCGTGCTGGAACAGGCCGGCACGGCGCTGGATGCCGGGGACGCCCGCTGGGCGGCGGAGCTGGCCCAGCACGCGGTCTTTGCCGAACCGGACAGCGTTGCGGCGCGCGATCTTCTGGCCAGGGCCTATGAACAGCTCGGCTATGTCGCGGAATCGGCGCCCTGGCGTGATGTCTATCTGACCGGCGCGCGCGAGCTGCGACACGGCATCGTCCGCGAGGACGCCATGGAGGCTGGCGCCGACATTCTCGATGCCATCCCGCTGGACATGTTCTTCGCGGCGATGGCGACACGGCTGGACGGGATCAGGGCGGCCGAACAGGATCGTGTGCTCAATTTCGTCTTCACCGATATCGGTGAAACCCATGTCATCTCCCTGTCCAATGGTGTGCTTCATCACGCGCGGCGCGATCCAGTGGCCGGTGCGGATGCCACGGTGAGGCTGACACGGGCATTCTGGATGCGCCTGCTGCGCCAGGAGGCAGGTCTGCTGGATATGGTCGCGTCCGGGGAATTCGCCGTCGAAGGCGACAGACGGGCGCTCTACGGTTTCTTTGCCCTGCTGGAGCAGCCCGAGCCGGGCTTTGCCATCGTAACCCCCTGAATTTCCCGTGATCAGGCTTTTGCGCCGGACGAAAAACCTGATTAATTGGGCGCCAGTCTGATCCTGGGGGTTTCCTGATGCGCACTTTGGTTCTGGCGGTTTGTGCCACACTTGCGGGTTTTGGCTTGGCCGTGGCCCAGACTTCGCCCTTCCAGACCCGCTATGACCCCGATATTCCCGACGCCGAAGCCACCTTCGGCTATGCCTTCGGGGCCGAGATCACGCCGCCCGAGGCCGCCGTCGACTATCTCTACACCCTGGCCGAAGCCGCGCCGGAGCGGATCCGCGTTTTCGAGTATGCCCGTAGCTGGGAAGGTCGACCGCTGGTCTATGCCGTGATCGCCCGACCCGAGATCATGGCCCGGCTCGACGAGGTCCAGGCCGACCTGCAGCAGCTGGCCAATCCGGTCGGCCTCTCCGCCGAGGCCGTCAATGGCATCATTGCCGACCTGCCCGCCGTCGTCTGGCTGTCCTATGGCGTCCATGGCGACGAGATTTCCTCCACCGATGCCGGCATCCGCACCGCCTATCATTTGCTCGCCGCCCAGGATGACCCGGTGGTCGACACCATTCTGGCCAATACGATCGTCGTCATCGACCCGACCCAGAACCCCGATGGCCGCAACCGCTTCGTCCAGTCCTTCACCGCCGCGCGCGGGCTGGAGCCGAGCGAGGATCGCTTTACCGCCGAACACGACCAGCCCTGGCCGGGTGGGCGCTATAATCATTATCTTTTCGATCTCAACCGCGACTGGTTTGCCCGCACCCAGCCGGAAACCCGGGGCCGGGTCGCCGCCATCCTCGACTGGCGTCCTGTCGTGGTGGTCGATGCGCATGAAATGGGCGGCGACAGCTATTATTTCTTTGCGCCTTCGGCCGAGCCGTTCAATCCGAACATCCAGAACTCCCAGCGTTCGGCCCAGGACCTGATCGGTCGCAATAATGGCCGCTGGTTCGACCGTTTCGGCTATGACTTCTACACCCGCGAGGTCTTCGACGCCTTCTATCCCGGCTATGGCGACATGTGGCCGACCATGCAGGGTGCCGTCGCCATGACCTATGAGCAGGCCTCCTCGCGCGGCCTTGTCTGGCGCCGCCGAGATGGCTCGCTCCTGACCTATGGCGAAGGCGTCGAACAGCATTTCGTCGCCAGCGTTTCCACCGCCCAGGCCGTGGCCGAGAACCGCGAGCGCTTCCTGCGTGACTTTGTTTCTTTCCGCCGCACGGCCGCAGCGGGCGGCGAGGGTGAGAACCAGGCTGTCCTGCTCGACCTGGCGTCCAATCGCTGGGGCGCCGAGCGCCTGGCGCGCAATCTGGCCGCCCAGGACATCACCGTCACGCGGCTCGCGCCGGGTACCAGTGCCTGCGGTGCGCGCTTTGCGGATGGCGCCTTCCTGGTCCGCTATGACCAGCCCTCCGGTCGCCTGGCGCGCACGCTTCTGGACCCCACCACCGATCTGCCGGCCGATTTCATGGTCGAGCAGGAACGTCGACGGGCTGCCGGCCTGGATCACGAACTCTATGACGTGACCGCCTGGTCGCTGCCGCTGATGAGCGATGTCGATGCCACCTATTGCCGCCGGGCACCGGCCGTGACGGGCAGTGTGGTGAACGAGGAAATGCCGATTGCCCGCATCACCAGCGATCATTCCGCCGAGTGGGGTTATGCCATTCCCTGGTCGGATGCTGGCCAGGCGGCACTGGTCGCGGCGCTCGCCCGAGAGGGGGTGCCGATGCGCACCACCAATCTGGAGTTCCGCATCGGCGACCGCCGCTTCCCGCGGGGCAGCGTCGTGGTGCCGCGCCATTCCGCTCCGGCCGAGCTGGACAGCCTGATTACGCGCCTGGCGGCCGAGATCGGTGCCCACTACGAGGGCATGGCCACCAGCTGGGTCGATGAGGGACCGAATCCGGGCTCGGATAATTTCCACACCCTGCGGGCTCCCAACGTGGCCATGCTGTGGGATGAGGGTGTCAGCCCGCTCTCGGCCGGCCCGACCCGTTTCGTGCTGGAACGCCGCTATGGGATCCCGGTGGCTGTGATCCGCACCGGCACGGTCAGCCGGGCCGATCTGGACCGCTATGACGTGCTGATCCTGCCGGAGCAATGGGGGCTGGGTGAAGCGCTGGGCAGTTCCGGTCGCACCGCCATCCAGACTTTCGCCCGCAATGGCGGCGTCGTGGTCGGCCTGGGCTCGGCGACGCGCTGGCTTGCCGACAGTGACACGGGGATGATCCCGGCCCAGCGTGAGCGCGCCGCAAACTCCCCGCGTGACGGTGGTGGTGCCTCCGGTTCGGTGATCGACGGTTCGGTCCTGGCCAATCCGGCCGAGATGCAGGCGGCCGAAGCCGAGGCCGGTGCCATGCCGGACTCCTCGCCGGGCGCGCTGGTCAATCTCGTCGCCAATGCCAATGCCTGGATGTCGGCCGGCTATGATGACGGCGCCGCGGCCCTGGTCACGGGTTCGGACATCTATGCCCCTGTGGCGATGGATGATGCCGACACGGCGATCCGCTTTGCCGCCCGGGACCAGCTGGTGGCCGGTGGCTATCTCTGGGAGGAATACGCCGACCAGCTGGCCTTCAAGCCCTTCGTGCTGTCGCAATCCTATGGTTCGGGCCAGGTGGTGGCCTTCACCCAGTCGCCGACCACGCGAGCCTATCTGGACGGGCTCGACCTCTTGCTGCTCAATGCCGTGATCCTGGGCCCGTCCCGTTCACGGGCTTTCCGCTAGCGGCGGGTATTGTTTCCTGAAGGCGGCGTTCAGGCGCCGCCTTCGATCTCCTCGCGCAGGGCTTCCAGCTCCAGCCACTGGTCTTCCTTGGCCTCGCGTTCGGCCATGGCGTCTGCCAGCTGCTGCGACACCTGCGCGAATTTGGCGCTGTCGCTGAACAGTCCGGGATCGGCCATCTGCTGTTCCAGACCGGCGATCTTCGTGCCCAAGGCCTCGATCTCACCGGGCAGGCGCTCCAGCGCATAGCGATCCTTGTTCGCCATGCGCTTGCGTTCCGGCTTGGCTTCCGAGACAGGCTTGGGCGTTGCGGCCGCAGCAGGCTTGGCGGTTTTTGCGACCGTCTTGTCGGCTTGCGACACGCCCCGACCACGCTGGGCCAGCATGTCGGAATAGCCGCCGGCATATTCCGTCCAGCGGCCTTCGCCCTCCGACACGATGACGCTGGTGCACACACGGTCGAGAAAGTCCCGGTCGTGCGAGACCAGGAAGACCGTGCCGGCATACTCGTCGATCAGGCCCTGCAGCAGGTCCAGGGTTTCCAGATCCAGATCATTCGTCGGCTCGTCCAGCACCAGAAGATTGGACGGCAGCGCCAGGGCCCGCGCCAGCATCAGCCGCGCCTTTTCACCCCCAGACAACACATGCACGGGCGTGTTGGCCTGTTCCGGCGGGAACAGGAAATCCTTCATGTAGGCCATGACGTGCTTGGTTTTGCCGCCGACCTCGACCTGGTTGCCGCCGCCCTGGGTCAGGGCTTCGGACAGGGTCCAGTCCGGCTTCAGGGCAATGCGCTTCTGGTCCAGGCTGGCAATCTCCAGCTTGGTGCCCAGGCGGACCTCGCCCGCGTCGGGCTGGTGCTGGCCCGTGAGCAGGTTCAACAGCGTCGTCTTGCCCGCACCATTGGGACCGACCAGGCCGATCCGGGCCCGGCGGGCGATCTTGGTGGAGAAGTCCTTCACGATCGTCCGGTCGCCAAAGGCCAGGCTGATCGCCTTCGCCTCGGCCACCAGCTTGCCGCTGTCCTGCGCCTCAGTGGCTTCCAGCTTGACCTGACCCTGCGGTCCGCGGTGCTCGGCCCGCTGGCGCTTGAGGTCCTGCAGCTCGCCCAGCCGCCGCACATTGCGTTTGCGCCGTGCGGTGACGCCATAGCGCAGCCAGTCCTCCTCGCGCACAATCTTGCGGTCCAGCTTGTGCAGCTCTTCCTGCTCCTGCTCGAACACCTCGTCGCGCCAGGCCTCGAACCCGCCAAAGCCCTTGTCCAGAAGCCGCGTCCGGCCGCGGTCCAGCCACAGCGTTTTCTTGGTCAGGTTCTCCAGGAAGCGCCGGTCGTGCGAGATCAGCACCAGCGCCGAGCGGCAATGCGCCAGCTCGCTCTCCAGCCATTCGATGGCCGGCAGGTCGAGATGGTTGGTCGGCTCGTCCAGCATCAGGATGTCGGGATCCGGCGCCATCGCCCGGGCCAGCGCGGCCCGGCGTGCCTCGCCGCCGGAAATCACCTCGGGCTTCTCCTGCCCGGTCAGGCCCAGCTGCTCCAGCAGATAGTCGGCCCGGTAGTCCATGTCCCCCGGCGCCAGACCGGCGACGACATAGTCGCGCACGGTGGCAAAGCCGGCCAGGTCCGGTTCCTGCTCCAGATAGCGCACGGTCGCGCCAGGGTGGACGAAGCGGTCACCCTGGTCCGCTTCCACCAGGCCGGCCGCGACCTTCATCAGGGTTGACTTGCCCGAGCCGTTGCGCCCGACCAGGCACAGACGCTCACCCTCGCCAACCTGCAGGTCGGCCCCGTCGAGCAGCGGCGTGACGCCGAAAGTCAGGTGGATGCCCTGAAGCGTGAGAAGCGGTGGTGACATGCGCTTTCGCATACTAGGCCGCACTGTCCCGGTCACGCACTTCCCTCAGATTATCCCGCCGAGGGGGACGATCGGCCGAACCGTCCCTCTGGCCGCGGCCATGAACAAAGCCTCATTTGCGACACAATGGGGTCAGGCGTAGGTTCAGGCCCGGACAGGAGAGGGAGGGCCTGCTCTGCGCAGGTCAAGGAATTCATGCTTGAGATCAAGGATCTGACCAAGACGTATGGCAATGGCGTGCGGGCGATGGACGGGGTAACCCTGTCGATCCCCAAGGGCATGTATGGCCTGCTGGGCCCCAATGGTGCCGGCAAGTCGACCCTGATGCGCACCCTGGCCACGCTGCAGGTGCCCGACAGCGGCACGATCCGTTTCGGCGAGCTTGATCCGATGAAGGAGCCCAAGGCCCTGCGCGCCACGCTGGGCTATCTGCCCCAGGATTTCGGTGTCTATCCGCGCATGTCGGCCCGCGCCATGCTGGACCATCTCGCCGTGCTGAAAGGCCTGACGAATGGCAAGGAACGCAAGCAGGTCGTTGAATCCCTTCTGGAACAGACCAATCTGAAACAGCACGCCAACAAGTCGGTCGCCTCCTATTCCGGCGGCATGCGCCAGCGCTTCGGCATTGCCCAGGCCCTTCTGGGCGACCCGCAGCTGATCATCGTCGACGAGCCGACCGCCGGCCTCGACCCGGAAGAGCGCAACCGCTTCCACAACCTGCTTTCGGAGATCGGCGAGAATGTCGTTGTCATCCTGTCGACCCATATCGTCGAGGATGTCGCCGACCTCTGTCCCAACATGGCGATCATGAATCAGGGCCGCATCGTCGCCCAGGGCGCGCCGAATGAGCTGGTCAAACAGCTGGACGGCAAGGTCTATGCCCGCACGGTCGCCAAGTCCGACCTGCCGGCCCTGCGAACCCGCTTCAACGTGATCTCCGAGCGTCTGGTCATGGGCCAGGTCGTCATCCGCATCATCGCATCGGAAGCACCGGGCGAGGGTTTCGAGCCCGCCACGCCGGACCTGGAAGATGTCTATTTCGCCACCATCGCCGAAGGCCGCCAGGCCGCAGCGGCGGCCTGATCGGGCCGGACGAGCGGAGACATCATCATGCTGACCAAGATCGCCGGATTTGAATTCCGGTTCCAACTCTTCTCACCCGCCTCGATCGCGATCTTTGCGATCTTCTTCCTGCTGGTTTTCGGCGGCGTCACCATCGACCAGATCCAGGTTGGTGGCGGCGGGTCCGTCAACATCAACTCGCCCAACGCCCTGACGGTCAATGTCCTGATCTTTTCGGTGTTCGGCGCCATCATACCGACTGTTTTCCTGTCATCCGGCGTGTTGCGGGACTTCGGTTTCAAGACCTCCGAGCTGTTTTATTCGCGACCCGTGCGCGAACTCGACTTCGTGTTGGGCCGATTTATCGGTGGCTTTGTCATCACCGCCGCCGTTTTTGCAGCGGTGCCCCTGGCATTTCTGATCGGTTCGATGATGCCCTGGCTCGACCCCGAACTGGTCGGGCCGACAGACTTGAGTTGGTATGTCTACATCTATGCCGTGTTCGGCCTGGTGAACATGTGGGTGGTGGGCACCATCCTGTTCACTGTGGCCAACTTCACCCGTTCAACGGTGATGACCTACTCGGCTTTCGTCGCCCTGCTGGTTCTCTACTTCGTCGGCCTCGGCCTGTCCCAGGCTCAGCCGGACCTGCGCGAAACCTTCGCCCTGATTGATCCATTCGGTTTCAACACCTTCAGTGAAATGACACGGTACTGGACGGTCTTCGACCAGAATGCCCGCGTGGTTCCGTTTGAAGGCATTCTGGTGACCAACCGCCTGATGTGGATCGGCATTGGCGCAGCATTGCTCTTGCTGAACGTGCTGACCTTCCGTTTCCGTCAGGGCGGTGGCCTCAAGCTGCGCAAATCGTCTGCCGCCGCGCCAGCGGTCACGTCGCATGCCATTTCCGAGTTCGACCTTCCGCGCGTCACGCCGCGTCTGGACGGCGGCGCGGCCATCCAGCAATTCCTGGCTCGCCTTGGTTTTGAGGTGAAGGGCGTCGTTCTCAACGTCGCCTTCTGGATCCTGCTGGTGCTGGGTCTCTTGAACACCATTCCGGGCTTCTTCCTCGGCAATGAGTTCTACGGCACGCCCAATTATCCGGTGACACGCATTCTGGTGACCGTCGTGGAGGGCGCCTTCGCTTGGCTGCCTTTTGTCGTGGTCATTTACTACGCCGCAGAAGTGATGTGGCGCGAGCGCCGTTTCGGTTTCTCTTACATCGTCGATGCCACACCGACGCCGAGCTGGGTTTTCATCTCGACCAAGTTTCTGGCCCTTTGCGTGGTCATTGCGGCGCTGATCGCCACGTCTCTGATCGCAGCGGCGCTGTCGCAGCTCGCGATGGGTTTTGACCGGATCGAACTGGATCAGTACGCGATCCGCGGCGTGGTCGGCATGATCGTCCCGGCCGCGTTGGTCGCGGCGCTGGCGATCTTCGCCCAGGTCCTGTTCAACAATCGCTGGCTCGGCATGGCCGGACTTCTGGTCTACCAGATCGTTTCGATCGTGATGGCCAACATCGGTCTCGACCACAATCTCTACACCTATGCCAACGCCCCCGGCGCGCCCTATTCCGACATGAACGGGTATGGTCACTTCCTGGGCATCCAGCTCTGGTTCTACGCCTATTGGGGCTTCTGGGCGCTCTTGCTCCTGACGCTGTCCTATCTGCTCTGGAGCCGGGGTTCCCTGACGCCGATCATGCGCCGGCTGGCCACCCTGCCGCGCGGCTTTGCCCAGCCGGGCACCGCCTTTGTGGCCCTGATCGCCATCGCCGGCGCGGTGTCGACGGGCGGCTGGATCTTCTACAACACCAACATCCTGAACGAATACAGCTCGTCCAACGCCCAGCGGGCGCAGGCGGCCGAGTATGAGCGCCAGTATCTGCACCTGCAGGACGTGCCGCAGCCGACAATCGTCGACACCGCCTATGAGGTCGATATCTACCCGTCGGAACGCCGCTTCACGGCGACGGGGCATTATGTGCTGGAAAACCAGACCGATGCGGCACTGGACACGGTGTGGATCTCCTACGGTCCGGGCACGACGGTGGTCAGCCATGGCCTCGAGGGCGGAACGCTCGCCAGCGAGGATGATGAATTCTACCTCTATGAATTCACCATGGATCCGCCGCTGGAGGCCGGACAGACCCGGTCGTTCGACTTCCAGGTCGAGCGCAGCAATCCCGGTTTCCGCAATTCCGGCAATGTGCAGACGGTCAACGACAATGGCACCTTCTTCAACAATGGCGAGTCGATGGCGATCATCGGCTTCAACGGAAACTGGCGCCTGACCGACCGTCAGCAGCGTCGGCGCGAGGGCCTCGAGCCCATCGACCGGGCCTTCCCGCTGGAAGACGAAACGCGCTGGTACGAGAACGGTATCACCAACTCGCACTATGTCGGT
Source organism: uncultured Maricaulis sp. (assembly GCA_965242785.1). Taxonomy (GTDB): domain Bacteria; phylum Pseudomonadota; class Alphaproteobacteria; order Caulobacterales; family Maricaulaceae; genus Maricaulis. Next base: position 201,189 of record CBDETA010000004.1, on the reverse strand, counting down.
TTCCGTTCAGAGGTGTGCACCTCGGCGGACCAGATCGCGGTGGCACCGGGCTATCTGGAACGCGAATGGACCGAAACCGACGAGGCGGGCCGGGCCCGCAACTGCTATGAGTATGTGATGGATCGCACGATCCTGAACTTCTACTCGTGGCTGTCCGCGCGCTACGAGGTTGCCGAACGGGAGACCGACGGCGTTCTCTACCAGGTCTTCTACCATCCCGATCACGCCTGGAATGTGGAGCGGATGCTGGAAGCGGGCGAAGATTCCATCGGCTATTTCTCGGAAAATCTCAGCCCCTATCAGTACCGACAGTACCGGATTTTGGAGTTCCCGGCCTATGCCAACTTCGCGCAGGCCTTCCCGAACACCATTCCCTTCTCTGAAGGCATCGGCTTCATCGCCGATCTCTCGGACCCTTCAGTCATTGACTATGTCTACTACGTGACCGCCCATGAAGCGGCTCACCAGTGGTGGGCGCATCAGGTGATGGCGGCGAATGTGCAGGGCTCGACCATGCTGATCGAGACCTTCGCCCAGTATTCCGCCCTGATGGTGATGCGCCAGGAATACGGCGCCGACCACATGCGCCGCTTCCTCAAGTTCGAGCTCGACAGCTATCTCTCGGCCCGCGGCTCGGAAGCGATCGAGGAAGTGCCGCTCTACCGCGTCGAGAACCAGCCCTACATCCATTACCGCAAGGGTGCGGTGATCCTGTATGCGCTGGCTGACTATCTGGGCGAGGAAACGGTCAATCGCACCTTGCGGCGTTTAATCGACGAGCGGGCCTTCCAGCATGCGCCCTACGCCACCACGCTCGATTTCCTGCGCCTCCTGCGCGAGGAAGCCGGGCCGGAATGGGAAGGCGTGATCCACGACTTCTTCGAGCGCATCATCCTGTTCGATCTGGAGGTCATCTCCGCGACCGCCACCGAGCGCGAGGATGGTCGCTGGGATGTTGCCCTGGAGATCGAGGCGCACAAGTTCGAGGCCGACGGTGCCGGTGAACAGACCGAGGAGGCCATCGACTATCTCATCGATATCGGTGTCTTCACCCAGGATCTCGACGATGCCATCGAAGGGTCCGACCATGTGCTCTACATGGACAAGCACCGGATCGACGAGAACACGATGCGGATCGAGCTCATCGTCGATGAACAGCCGGCCTTTGTGGGGATCGATCCCTACAACAAGCTCATCGACCGGGACTCAGACGACAATCTGAGAGCCGTGGAGATCGTCGACCGCTGATGCCGTCGCAGTCCCGAAACAGCGAAAGGGCCGGTCGTCACGACCGGCCCTTTTCAGTGTCAGCCTGTAGCGGCGTTGGGGGTGTCGCTGGAATGATCGTGCTCGACGCGTTTGTGGATCAGTGACCGCAGGAAGGACGGGAACATCTCCATGGCATCGGTCGCCGACAGGGATCCCTTTTCGCGCTCTTGCCACCAATAGCCCCAGTACGATGTCACGTGGGCCACCGCCGAAAGATCGTGGCCCAGCTGGCCGAAATGGCCGGGTGCCTTCAGCAGAAAGCTGCTCAGGGCGGAGGCTTCGGCGCCGGCGCAAAAGCGGCGGTACTCGCTGTCGTAATCATCCATCACGGCGGTCAGCGCGGTCCAGCGCTGGCGGACCGTAGCCAGAATGGCGCGCCGGATATCGTTGATTTCCTTGGCTTCAGCCGGACCGGCGCCCCGCACGATGACATCATTCAACTCGATCAGGAATTGGCGCAGCTCATCCTTCACCTCGCGCAGGCGCCAGCGGTAGTAGAGGATGCCCTTCCAGCCAAAAATGCCGTGCTCATACTCGTCCTCGGCCATGCCCAGGACCTGGCGCAGGCCGGACATTTTGCGGCTTTCCTCGCCGTCCAGCAGCTGGTCGGCAAAGCGTCGTGCCCGCTCATCGTCGATGTCGATGGTTTCATCGCCGAAGGCCAGCCTCACCATGCCGACGATCTGCCGCGTGACATTGGCTTGCATCTTCGCCTGCTCGTCCGGCGAGATGTTGAAATAGAAGCGCGCAACCGGCCGCTCGTGGCGGCCATATTTGTCTGCCAACAGGAAGGGGTCGAAGGACGGCATCAAGGTCAGTTCGCGGATGCGTGCCAGATCGAGGTCGTAGTGCTTGTTCAATACACCGATCCCGAGAAAGTTCTTGAGCCGGTTCTCGAACCCCTTTTCCTCGACGAAGAAGGAATGTCCCCCCATGCCCAGATCTTCCGTGGAGACCGGGATGATGATTTTCGTCGCTACGGGCTGTTCTGTGTAGAGATAGTGTCGCTCGTGCGGCCGCACCGTATGCTTCAGCAGAAAGCAGGCATTCAACCGCGGATTTCGGAAGAACGGCTTGGCCTCGATCTCCAGCGTTTCGCCATAACGTCGCCGGATCGACCACAGGTCGAGAATGCGCGGTGTCGCGCCGCCGCGCACGATGCGCTTCAGGCTTTGCCGGTCAGACCCGCTCATTCTTGTTCTCGTTGCGTCTCTTCCGGGCAAGATAGCGAGGGGGACTTAATATCCGATGACTGTCTAATTTTGCGGGCTCGGAGGGGCCGCTGCCGGAAGGGTGACGGCAGCGGCCCTGCGGGACGGATCAGCAGGCCGGCGCTCAGGCGGCGCCGGCGGAAAACACCTGCGGCATCGGGATGGGCGACTGCGTGCGGCGCACCTTGTCCAGATCCTGCGTGGCGCTGCCCGGCGACATCCGGGTCACGCTGGCGGTAAACTCCGAGAACAGCGTCACGGCCTCGCGGGCGTGCAGGAAGCCCTTGGTGTTTTGTCTGGCCCAGTAGCGCCAATATCCCGGCACATGGCTGACCACCGAAAGGTCGCTGCCGACATCATAGAACAGGGCGGGGGCCTTCAGCAGAAAACGGCGGAAACCGTTGACGTCCTCGCCGCGGCAGAAGCGGCCGAACACCAGTTCGTACTCCTCCATCACTCCGGTCAGCGAGCTCCAGCGTGCCCGCGTCTCCTCGATGATCGAGCGCCGCATGTGCTCCAGTTCGGTATACTCGTGATCGCTGGCCCCGACGATGGTGACCGCCTTGAGCTCGTTCAGGAAACTCTTCAGCGCCGACAGTGCCTCGCCCATGTGCCAGCGATAGTAGAGAATGCCGCGCCAGCCGAAGATGCCGGAGCGGAATTCCATCTCCGTCATGTCCAGCGACTTGCGCAGGACGCTCAGCCGTCCGTCCAGATCGCAGGCCAGCAGCTGGCGGGTGAAGCGCATGGCACGGTCATCATCCTGGTCATGGCTGTCATCGCCGAAGGCCAACGCCACCACGGTGACGATCTGGCGCGCGACGGAATCCTCCATCCGCTCCTTCTCGTCGTCGGAGATGTTGAAGTAGAGATCATCAATCGGCCGGGCGTGGTCGCGATAACGTTCGGCCAGCAGGAAGGGATCGAAAGAGGGCAGGGCGGCCAGCTCGCGCAGCCGGATCAGGTCCAGATCCAGCACGTGCGGCTCGTCGGGCCGTTCGAACAGGGTTCGCATCTTGGTGGCAAACCCGGTTTCTTCGACAAAGACGGCGTGACCACCCAGCGACAGGTCGTCATGCGCCAGCGGGACCAGCACTTTGGTCACCACCGGCTGAGACGACATCACATAGGGCCGTTCATGGGCTCTCACCGTGTGCTTGATGATGAAACAGCGATTGAGCCGGGGATGCATGAAGAAGGGCTTTTCGCCATGCGCATCGGTGTGGCCATAGCGCAGGGCAATGGAATGCAGGTCGAGAATCCGTGAAGTCGCACCGCCCTTGACGATGTTGCGCAGATCGGAGCGCAGGGTTTCACGGATGCGGGTCATGCAGGGCGTCTCCACGGGCTGGATACGTCCTAACCCGGCCCGCTTTAAGGAGAGGTCTGCCCTGCCGCCGTGAATTGAATCGAATGCCGATTATTGCGGTTAATTCAGGCCCTCACCGGCTTTCCCTGCTTGTAGATCGGCTTGAACAGGGAAAACAGGAAACCCGCCGCCGCCCCACCCAGGCACAGGGTCAGCAGTCCGCCCAGCTCGCGGCTCGCTGCGACCGGCGTGATCGTGGCGTCCAGCAATTGGCTGTAGAGCGCGGTGATGCCCAGCATGATGGCCGCGATGGTCAGCCCGCCGGCCAGCGTGAAGCCCAAGCGGCGCCAGTTCGGCCCCAGAAGGTCGCTCACCCAGCCGGCCACCGGAAAGGCGATGGCGAAGCCGGCCAGGATCAGCACGAACAGGGTCGGCGCAAATCCGGCCAGGTCGCGCTCGATGGCATTGATGCGCACGGCCGTTGGAATGTCGGCTCCTGCCGCGACCAGCGCCTGCAGGTCGACATGGGTATTGGCCAGGCTGACCAGCACGGTACCCGTCAGCACGGCCAGCAGGAAAACAAGAACGGTACGGACAATCGCCATGACGGGTCTTTCGCTCAGCGGCCCACCAGAGGGGCTCAACAGGGTCCAGCGAAGCCTATAGTGTGACCGCCAGGGCGACAATCGAAGGACAGTCGATGCAACGTGTTTTTGCCGGTTTCCTGGCCAGCCTGGCGCTTTGCGCCGCAGCCTCGGCCCAGTCGACGCAGGTCGTGGCGGAAGGTCTGGAATACCCCTGGAGCCTCGCCTTCCTGCCCGATGGCCGCATGCTGGTCACCGAAAAGCCCGGACGCCTGCGACTTGTCGGACCCGATGGCCAGCTCAGCGACCCCGTAACCGGCGTGCCCGAAGTCTTGCATTCCGGCCAAGGCGGTCTCCTGGACGTCGCCCTGTCGCCCGATTTCGAGCAGACCGGCCATGTCTACCTCACATGGTCGTCCGGCACGCCGCGCGACAACACGCTGCATCTCGGGCGCGGTCGGCTGGACGGGAACGCTCTGCTGGATTTCGAGATTCTCTTTTCCGCCGAACCGCGCCGCCGTACCGACGTCCATTATGGCGGCCGTATGGCCTTCCTGCCCGGTGACATTACCGATCACAGCCCGGACGCCGCCCCGATCCCGGACACGCTGGTCCTGGGCATCGGTGACGGGTTCGATTTTCGCGAACAGGCCCAGAATACCGGCTCCCATTTCGGCAGTTTTGTCCGCCTGACCCTCGACGGCCGGCCCATGGCTTCGCCTTTCCCGGACGCGGCGCCCGGTGTCTTCACCATCGGTCATCGCAACCCCCAGGCCGTCGTCTTCGACGCGCGCACCGGCACGCTCTATGCCCATGAACACGGGCCGCGCGGCGGTGACGAGATCAATGTCCTGGTGGAGGGGCGCAATTACGGCTGGCCGATTGCCAGCCACGGGATCGACTATACCGGCGCCCTGGTGACCCCGTTCGAGACCTATGCGGGCATGGAAGATCCGCTTGTCGCCTGGGTGCCCTCGATCGCGCCGGCTGGCATGGCGGTCTACTACGGCGACGCCTTTCCGGCCTGGCAGGGCGATCTCCTGGTTGCGGCCCTGATCCCCGGCGATGCCGGCACGCCGTCCGGGCATGTCCGCCGTGTGGATCTGGAAGGCGGCGAGGTCGTGGGGCAGGAAATCCTGTTCGGTGACCTGGAGGCCCGCATCCGCGATGTCCGCGTCGCGCCCGACGGTACAATCTGGCTGCTGACGGATGCGGCCGACGGGCAGTTGATCCGGGTGGTTCCCTAGATCCCGCTTACTCAGCCGGCTCCGCCTTTCGGTCCACACCCACCAGGTCGAGTGCCTGGCCGATGCGTTTGCGGCGCCAGGCACCCAGCCGGGACGGCACGCCCAGCATTACCGGGGTCAGCACCAGGGTCAGAAGGGTCGAGAAGCCGAGCCCCCAGACCACGGCTGAGGATAGCTGCACCCACCATTCCGAGGCCGGGCCGCCGATCGACAGCACGCCATGGGCAAAGTCGGCATTGATCTGGAACACCATCGGCAGCAGGCCGAAGATCGTCGTGATCGTGGTCAGCATCACCGGGCGAAGACGCTGGGCGGCCGTGCGCACCACCGCTTCGTCCACGTCCATGCCCAGGCCGCGCAGGCGCTGGAAGGTGTCGATCAGCACGATATTGTTGTTCACCACGATGCCGGCCAGCGTCACGATCCCCGTGCCCAGGAACAGGATGGAGATGTAGGGGAAGGTCAGCATCACGCCCAGGAGGACGCCGACCACCGACAGGATCACGGCCTGCAGGGTCAGCACGACGTGCCAGAAATTGTTGAACTGCCACAACAGGATGACGGCCATCATGAAGAGCGAGGCCAGCATTGCCCCGGCGAAGAAGGCCCCGGCTTCCGCATTCTCCTCGTCCGCGCCCAGAAAGCTGATATCGACCGAACGCTCGATCGCACCGCTGGCCACCTGTTCGGCGACCCATTCGCGCAGTTCCGCGACCAGGATATTGCCGGCAAAGCCTTCCGCCGCATTGGCCCGGACCACCAGCACGCGCTTGCCGTCGCGCCGGCTGATCGAGTCGATGCGCTGATGCGCTTCGCGAGTGACGAAATTGGTGATCGGCACGGCGCCATTGGTGGTGTTCACCCGCAGGTCGTCGAGCCGGGAAATGTCCCGGTCGGCTGCCGGGAAACGGACGCGGATATCCACCTCCTCATCGGCATCGTCCGGCCGGTATCGCCCGACCAGGGATCCGGTCGTCACCAACTGCACCGCCGCGCCCACCTGGGTGACATCGGCGCCGAAACGGCCGGCTTCGGCACGGTCTACCTCCAGCCGCCATTCCACGCCTGGCAGGGGCAGCGTGTCCTCGATATCGGTCGTGCCGTCCATCGCGTCGACCCGGGCCCGGATCAGTCGGGCCGCGCGCTCCAGCGCTGCCGCGTCGTCGGAACGCAGTTCGACCTGGATGTCCTTGCCCACGGGCGGGCCCTGCTGGAAGGGACGAACCTCGATGATCACACCGGGAATGCCGACCATGGCTTCGCGGATCTGGCGTTCGATCAGGCGGCCATTGGGGCGCTGGCCAAAGGGTTCGAACTCCACAAAGATCCGCGCCACGCTGTCTGCGGGTGCCGAGCCGGTGCCATCGAACGGCGAGCGACCGGGCGGCTCGCCCGCCACGGTGTAATACCCCTTGATGCCCTCGATCCCCGCCAGCCGCTGCTCGGCTTCCAGGGCCAGTTCATACTGCTCTGCCGGCGACAGGTTTCCGCGGGCGCGGACGAAGACGTAGAGCTGTTCCGGTTCCGCATCGAGGAAGAACTCGGTGCGCATGGACGAGGCGACAGCGCCGAAGCTGAAGACGATGCTGACGACAATGCCCAGCGAGGCGAGACCGACCATGACCGGGCGTTTCACCAGGGCCGAGATCAGGCGGGCATAGGCCCCGGTCAGGCCGGGCAACCGGGTCGGTTCGCCGCCCTCTGCCGCATTGAGGTGAGCGATTGCCGAGTCTTCATCGGCCACGCCGCCCTTGCGACCCAGCACCGAGCCCAGGGTCGGCAGGAATACCAGTGCCATCACCAGGGCCGAGGACAGGACGAAGATCAGCGTCAGCGGCAGGAAGGCCATGTACTGGCCCGGGATCGAATCCCAGAACAGGAAGGGCACGAAGGCCGCCAGCGTGGTGCCGGTGGACGACACGATCGGCCAGAACATGCGCTTGCCGGCACTGGAATAGGCCTCGCGACGGGTTGCGCCCTCAGCCAGTTTCCGGTCGGCATATTCCACCACCACGATGGCGCCATCGACCAGCAGGCCGACTGCCAGCACCATCGCGAACATCACCATGAAGTTCACGGTGAGCCCGTAGACATTCAATAACAGGAAGGAGAACAGGAAGCTGGACGGGATCGCCACGCCGACCAGCAGCGCCGAACGCAGGCCCAGCGCCGCCACCACGATGATCAGCACCAGCACGATGGCCAGCATGATGGAGGAGGTCAGGCTTTGCAGGCTGTCGCGGACATAGGTCGACAGGTCGAGGCTGAAATCATGGCGCACGGTTTCCGGCCAGCTCTCGGCCACCTCAGCCGTCAGGGCCCGGACGGCGGCTGCCGTATCCATGATATTCTCGCCCGAACGGCGCACTACCTGCAGCGTGAAGGCGGGGGCGCCGTTATAGCGCGAGAAACTGTCGGCATCCTTGAAGGTGCGGCGCACGGTGGCCACATCCTGCAGGGTTACCACCGTGTCTCCGGACCGGGTCAGCGGCAGGCTCAGCGCATCCTCGGCGCTTTCGAACAGGCCCGGCACTTTCACCTGGAAACGCGCTTCGCCACTGTCCAGCGAACCCGCCGCGATCAGCCGGTTGTTCGACTGCACGGCATTGAAAAGCTGGTTGTAGGTGACGCCATAGGTCTCCAGCAGGGTCGGATCGATGACGATTTCCAGCACTTCCTCGCGGATGCCCTGGACATCCACCTGCAGGATTTGCGGCAGGGTCTCGATCTCGTCTTCTAGGTCCCGCGCGATGCGGTAGAGCGTGCGCTCCGGCGCCTCACCATACACCTGCACGGCAATGGTCGGGGCGAGGGCGGAATTGAATTCCTGGATCACCGGTTCGCGCACGTCCTCGGGATATTCCCGGCGGGCCATGTCGACGGCCTCGCGCACATCCAGCACCGACTGGTCGGCGTCGAACGGCACGCCAAATTCCGCGATCAGCGTGCCGGCACCCAGAGACGCATTGCCGTTCAGCTCGACCAGGCCCTCGATCGAGCGCATCTCGGTTTCAGTCGGGCGCACGATCAGGCGCTCGCTGTCCTCTGGCGAGATCCCGTCCAGCGGCACTACCACGATGACGAAGGGAAAGGGAATGTCCGGATCGGCTTCGCGCGGCAGCGTCAGGAAGGACATCAGGCCGGCAGCGAGTGCGCAGACGAAAATGCCGAGCACCATGCGGGCCCGGCCGATCGCGAAGTCGACGATACCCTTCACCGGGAAGCTCCCTCCCGGGCCACCCGCACCAGGACGCCGTCTGACACGAATTCCTGGCCCAGAACGATTACTTCGGCCGTTTCCGGCAAGCCGCCGACCCACACCTGTTCGCCATCATCGCTCAGCAATTCGGTGCGGACAAAGCGGACACGGTTGTCCGGCTCGACAATGCGGACGCCCAGCTCGCCGTCCGAATCCAGCGCCAGGATCGAGGCCGGGATGCGGTGGGCCGGGCGCTCGGGCAGGTCCAGCCGGATTTCGGCGGTCACGCCGGCGCGAATGTCCAGATCGGGATTGGGCACCTCCACCTCAACCCGAAAGGTGCGCGTGGCGGGATCGGCGCGGCGTTCGATGAAGCGGACCTGACCCTCGACGTGCTGCCCGGTCACCAGACGCACGCGTCCGGCCATGCCGGGAGCGAGTTCGCTGACGCTGCGCTCGGGGACTTCGGCCACCACCAGGATGGGGTCCAGCTCGACCACGGTGCCGCACGGATCGCCGGCCCGCAGGAAATCGCCGACCTCGGCATTGCGGCCGTCGAACACGCCATCAAAGGGGGCGGTGAGGTAGACATTCGCCAGCTCTTCGCGTGCGGCGCGCAGCTGTGCGCTGGCAGCGTCGCGGGCGGCTTCCATGGCGGCGACCTGGTTGGCCGAGCGGTGTCCGCGATTGCGCAATTCCACCGCCGCGTCATATTCCAGCTGCCGGGCCCGCAGGTCGGCCTCGGCCTGGGCAACGGCCGCCGCACGGGCATCGACATCCAGCCGGCACAGAACGTCGCCGGCGCTGACCGGAGAGCCTTCCTGCATGGGCGCCTCGACCACGCGGCCGCCGGTCTCCGCCCGCACCAGGACTTCCCGGAAGGCCTCGGTCCGGCCGCGCAGGGACAGCACCGCCTGGCGCGGCTGCGCCGTGACCGTCCGCGTGACGACTTCAAACGGAGTGTGCGTCGATTCCGGTCGGGATTCGTGGGAGTTGGCTTCACCAGCCTGCAACAGCGTGCCAATGGTGAACAACAGCACGACCGCAAGGAAGATGGCCAGTGCCGCTATGTAGGACTTGTTCAAGGTCATGACCAATTCTTGTAACGGGACCTGAACCGGACACGTCCAAGCCGCAAACGCTGTTCACGGGCCCCTTGATAGCGCTGGTCGCACGCCAAGGCGAGCGCAATCACGCCGCCGCGACGAAATGCCAGCTCCCCCCTGTCACCGGCTCAAACGAATTGGCCTGCGCACCATCCCGATGACCAGGCCCATTGGAAGTTGTATCCGCCAAGCCAGCCTGTGACGTCAACCACTTCGCCGATGAAATACAGTCCGGGAACATTCCGGGCCTGCATTGTGCGGCTGTCCAGGTCCGATGTGTCCACGCCGCCCAGCGTGACCTCGGCTGTGCGATAACCTTCCGAGCCCGTGGGGACCAGCGGCCAGGCCGCCAGCGCTGTGGCGAGGGCCCGCAATGCCTTGTCGGACTGGTCGGCCAGATTGCCGTCGATGCCGTGCAGCTCGGCCAGCAGCTGAACCAGCCGGTTGGGCAGATGCTCGCCCAGAACCGTCGTGACGGCCCGTTTCGGCGCTGACCGCTTCTCTGCCAGCAGCAGTTCGGCCCAGTCCAGTTCGGGGCGAAGCCTGGCCGTGAGCGTGTCCCCTTCACGCCAGTAGGAGGAGATCTGCAGCACCGCCGGGCCGCTCAGCCCGCGATGGGTGAACAGCATCGCCTCGTCAAACCGGGTCCGCCCGTGCGTCAGGCGCACTGGAACCGCCACTCCTGCCAGCGGCTTGAACCGGGTCAGCGTGTCGGGATCAAAGGTCAGCGGCACCAGGCCCGGACGCGTCTCGGTTACCGACAGCCCGTGCGCCCGCGCCACGTCGTAACCAAAGCCCGTCGCGCCCATTTTCGGGATCGACTTGCCGCCGCTGGCCACCACCAGTGAGCGGCAGTCCACGTGCTCGCCGGTATCCAGCGCCAGCCGGAACCCGTTATCTGATCGCGCCTGTTCCTGCACGGATACGCCCGTGCGCAGTACCACTCTGGCGTCGGCCATGTCTGCCAGAAGCCCGTCGATGATCTGCTGCGCAGAGCCGTCGCAGAACAGCTGGCCCAGCGTCTTCTCGTGCCAGGCAATGCCCTTGCGATCGACCCAGTCGATGAAATCCCATTGCGTGTAGCGCTTCAGCGCCGACTTCATGAAGTGCGGATTGGCCGACAGATAGTTCTGGGGACCGGCGTGGAGATTGGTGAAGTTGCACCGGCCGCCGCCGGAGATCCGGATCTTTTCGCCGGGCTTGCGGGCGTGCTCGATCACCAGCACGGACCGTCCCCGGCGCCCCGCCTCGATGGCGCACATCATGCCGGCCGCGCCGGCCCCGATGATGACGGCATCAAAGCGCAGCATGCGGCTCAGGCCTGTCCCGTCACTCGATCAAGCCAGTCGGCAAAGTCAGCCATCGGCCGCTCACGGCCCACCTCGTTCACGGTCTCGTGTCGGAAACCCTCGACGATCTCGCAACTGACATCGCTCATCCCGGCGCGCTTCAACCGCGCCGCCAGCTTGCGCACGGCCTCGCCGCCATCGGTCGCCGGGTCCAGCGATCCGCCGATCAGGTGCAGCGGCAGGTCGTGTGGCAGGGCTGCCAGATTGGCGTCATCCTCGGCAAAGCCGACCCCGTCCAGGAAGTCCCGCCACAGCGACACGCTCGAGGGCCAGCCGCACAGCTCGTCCGCCACATAGGCATCCACTTCCGCCGTGTCCGAGGACAGCCAGTCGGCATCCGTACGGCCTTCTGGGAAACGCTTGTTCCAGGCCTTGAAGGTCAGCTTGTCGATGGTGGTGCTGGGGGCGAAGCGGCCGCCGAACAGGGCCTCGAACCACAGCACCAGCCGCATCACCGATTTCAGCCCGCCCAGGGCCATATTGCCGTTCCAGATGGCTGCTCCGGCCACCGTCTCGGGGTGGCGCAGGATGTAGTTGAAGGCGACCACGGATCCCATGGAATGCCCGAACACCACCAGTGGCAGGTCCGGCCAGCGGGCTCTGAGATGCGCCTGAACGGCACCGACATCATCGATCAGCTTGGTCCAGCCATCCTCATCGGCAAACCGCCGGGCCGCCCCGTCCTTGGCCGTCGTGCGGCCGTGGCCGCGATGATCCTGGGCCGCGACATGATAGCCGCGCGCACTCAGGAATTCGGCAAAGCGGGCATAACGGCCGGCCCGTTCGGCCAGACCGTGATTGATATGCACGATGCCGCGCGGCGTGCCCTGGGCCTCGCGCGTGTGCAGCGCGAGGCGGGCGCCGCTGGGCGTTTCCAGATAGTCCAGGGGAAAACCGTCCTCAGCCATGCCGGCTCCTTTTCATCTCATCGAAGCCTAGCCTGTTTTGTCCAATTGCGTCATGGCTGTCGTCACACGCAAAAACCGCGGGGGAGCGAAGATGGGAAAACGCACGGCCATCCTGGCTATCGACCAGGGTACCACCAGTTCACGCGCCGTCGTGTTCACGCCGGACTATCAGGTTGTCGCGGTCGCCCAGCGCGAATTCCAGCAGATCTATCCGCAACCCGGCTGGGTCGAGCATGATCCCGAAGTGATCTGGGCCACCGTCCGCGCCACAGCCCGCGAAGCGCTCAAGGCGGCCGCGGCCAAGGGGTATGAGCCGGCAGCCATCGGCATTACAAACCAGCGCGAGACCACGCTGATCTGGGACCGCCGGACCGGAGAGCCTCTGGGAAATGCCATCGTCTGGCAGGACCGGCGCACCGCCGACACCTGCGCCGCCCTGCGCCAGGCCGGTCATGCCGACCGCGTGCGCGCCCGTACCGGCCTTGTGCTCGACCCCTATTTCTCCGCCACCAAGATCGCCTGGCTGCTGGACCATCATGACAGCGCCCGTGCGCGCGCCGAGGCTGGTGAGCTGGCTTTCGGCACCGTCGATACCTGGCTGATCTGGCGCCTCACCGGCGGTGCAGTCCATGCCACGGACGCCACCAACGCCAGCCGAACCAGCCTTTACGACATCCACCGCCAGTGCTGGGACGCCGATCTGCTCGACCTGTTCAACGTCCCGGCAGCCCTTCTGCCCGAGGTCCGTGACAGCGCCGGCGATTTCGGCCTTGCGGAGACCGCGGCGCTGGGGCGGGCCCTGCCCATCACCGGCGTGGCCGGAGACCAGCAGTCCGCGGCCATCGGTCAGGCCTGCCTCGCGCCTGGCGAGATGAAGTCCACTTACGGCACCGGCGCCTTCCTCTTGATCAATACCGGCACCCGGCCGGTTGCCTCCTCCAATCGCCTCCTCACCACCGTCGCCTGGCGGCTGGGCGGCGAGACGGCCTATGCGCTGGAAGGTTCGATCCTGTCCGCCGGGGCCACCATCCAGTGGCTGCGCGACGGTCTGGGCCTGATCGCGCGCGCCTCCGAGATCGAAGCCCTGGCTGCCGCCGCCGATCCGGATAGCGGCGTCTACCTCGTCCCCGCCTTCACCGGGCTGGGCGCGCCTTACTGGGACGCCGATGCCCGTGCCGCCATCACCGGCCTCACCCGCGGCGCCGGCCGGGCCGAGATTGCCCGCGCCGCGCTCGACTCCACCGCCCATCAGACCTGTGACCTGCTGGACGCAATGGCCGCCGATGGCGTTGAAGCCCGGTCCCTGCGGGTCGATGGCGGCATGGCCCGTAATGACGGCCTTCTGCAGCGCCTGGCCGATCTCACCGGTATCGAGGTTGTTCGGCCGGTCCAGTCGGAAGCCACGGCCTGGGGCGCAGCCTTCCTTGCCGGACTGGGAGCGGGGCTGTTCGCCATCCTCGAGGACGGCCGTGCGCTCTGGCAGCAGGACCGTGCCTTTGCGCCCGCCGGACAAGCAGAAGCGACAGCCGCGGCGCGCCGCGGCTGGGCGGATGCTGTCGCCCGGGTGCGGACCAACGTCTGAAGCGCGGGCTCAGGCCGGTGCCAGCGCTCGGTCGAGATCGGCGATCAGGTCCTGGGCGTCCTCCAGGCCCACCGACAGCCGGATCAGCGTATCCGGCACGCCGGCCTCGGCCCGCGCCTGCGGTGACATGGAGGCGTGCGTCATCAGGGCGGGGATGCAGCACAGGCTTTCCACCCCGCCCAGCGACTGGGCCAGGGTGAAGATGTCCAGACTGGACACCACTTCGCGCGCGCTCGGCGCAGACGAGGATAGCTGAAGGGCGATCAGCTGACCGAATCCGTCCTGCTGGCGGGCGGCAATGTCATGTCCTGGATGGCTTTCGAGGCCGGGATAGTCCACCTGCGCGATGCGCGGATCGGCCTCCAGCCATTGCGCCACGGCCAGTGCGCTCTCGCATTGCGCCCTGGCACGCAGGGGCAAGGTGCGCAGGCCGCGCAGGGCCAGATAGCTGTCGAACGCCCCGGCGCCGGTGCCGACGCAATTGGCCCACCAGGCCAGGCGTTCAGCCCGCTCCGGATCGGCGCAGCACACCACCCCGCCCACCATGTCGGAATGGCCATTGATCAGCTTGGTGATCGACTGCACCGAATAGTCCGCGCCCCAGTCCAGCGGCCGCTGCAGGGCAGGCGACATCACCGTATTGTCCACCGCCAGCTCGCAACCGGCATCGCGGGCGAGGCGCACCAGGCCTTTCAGATCGGAAATCCGCAGGCGCGGATTGGACGGCGTCTCGGCCAGGATCAGCGCGGCGTCGTCATTCAACGCGTCTGCCACGGCATCCAGATCCGTCGTGTTGACATAGACCGGTACCAGCCGGCCGTCCTGGCCGCGCGCATCCAGCAGGCGCCGCGTACCGCCATAGGCATCATGCGAACAGATCACCCGTGCGCCGAAGGGCAGGTCGTGCAGCAAAAGATCGATCGCCGACATGCCCGATCCGGTGACCACGGCCCCCGCAGCATTCTCCAGCTCGGCAATCGCATTGGCCAGCAGCGTCCGTCCCGGATTGGCGGTGCGCGCATAGTCATAGGCCGGCTGGATCGCCGGGTCCTCGCGCCGGTAGGCCGTGGACAGCGAGAGCGGCGGAATGACGGCGTTCCAGCTCCGGTCGGTGTTGAGGCCGGCCCGGATGGCCTTGGTGCGTTGCTTGTCAGACATGTCAGGACCCGAGGAAGGCTTTCAGCGTATCCGCCACGATAGCCGTTTCCTTCAGAAAGGCATCATGACCATAGGTCGAACGGATGCGGACCAGTCGGCTGTCCGGCGTCGCCGCGGCGCCTTCTGCCATCTGGCTGGCCGGCACCAGCCGGTCTTCCTCGACCGCCAGATAGGTTACCGGGCAGGCGATGCGGGAGAGGTCCACCATGTGGGCATCCATCGAATGCGACAGCGCGAGGAAGCGTTCCGGTGTCACTGTTTCAACATAGGCCTTGCCGCGCGCTTCCAGATAGGCTGCCACGCCAGCCGCATCGCGGCTTGTCGGCGCCGGATCATAAAAGCGCGCTTCCAGCTCGTCCGGCGTACGATAGGTCGTCATCGCCAGGCGCCGGGCCAGGTCCAGACCGGCCCGGCCATCACCCAGGCGCAGGGCCAGCTCCACCGTCTCCCGCTGGATCGAGCGCCAGGCCTGCGCCATGGCGCCGGCGCGGTGCGCTCCGGAAATCACCAGCGCCTTGCCCACCCGCTCCGGCGCCAGCTCCGCCACGGCCAGGCCGATCATGCCGCCATAGGACGAACCGACAATGTCGAAACGCTCGATCCCGGCTGCATCGGCCAGCGCCAGGATGCCGCGCGCCTGGTCCTGGGTGGTTGGGAAGGGGGTGAGTTCATCGCCGATGAAATCGAACGACAGCACGCGGCGCGCTGCCGTGTCCACAGGCGCACCGGGGCCCACCTGGTCGGCCCACCAGCCGGGCGTTTCCTGTGTATCGGCGACATGGCGCCCCGATGAGATGCCGCCCAGCACCAGAACAGCCGGACCCGCCTCGGGACCGGTAACGCGTCCGGTCACACGGACCGGCGAACCATTCGCTGCCAGGGCGATGGTCGTGAGATCCCGGGTTCGGATGGCAGGCAGACAGTCCACGCTCACGATCATCCCACCTCTCCGGCCAGCACCAGTTCGCGCACATCGGCCAGGACCGAACCGGCGGTCGGCGCCTGGCCGGCGCCCTTGCCGTGCAACACCACTTTCAGCCCGCTTTCGCAGACGATCTCGACGGTGTTTTCCTCGTTCTCTGGCCGGGCCAGCGGATGATCCTCCGGCAGGGCGATCAGGCGGACCCGGGCATCCACTCCGGTCTCGGTGCGGGTCAGCTCGGCCAGCTGGCGATAGCGCAACCCGTTCTCGCGCGCGCCGCACACCTGGCCCGGATCGATCGCCAGCAGGCTGTCGCAGGGGATGCTCAGACAGTCCGGTGCGATGCCATGCGCCCGGCGGGCAATCAGCGCCAGCTTGGCCGCGGCATCCAACCCGTCGATATCCGCGCTCGGATCGGCTTCCGCAAATCCGGCCGCCTGGGCCGAGGCGATCGCCTGGTCAAAGCCGACACCCTTTTCCAGCAAGCCCAGGACATAGTTCGATGTGCCGTTCAGCACGCCCCGGACACTGGCGATGGTTTCCCCGGAGGCGACCAGGCGTCCGATGGTTTCCAGCACCGGCACTCCGCCGCCCACCGCCGCGGAATAGGCAAAGCGGATGCCCTTGGCCCGTGCCCGCGCTTCCAGGTCAGGGCGGCGGGCAATCACGGCCTTGTTGGCCGAAATGACGTGAATGCCGCGTTCTACGGCCAGGTCCAGCGCCTTTTCGGCGGCGGGGCAATCGGGCAGGCCGTCAATGATCAGGTCGGGGCCGGTATCGAACGCGGCCTTGATGTCGGTCAGCCAGGCGGTGCGGTTTTTCGTGCTGTCGTCGGTCTCGGCGCGGCGGCGACGGGTGACCACGGCGGCGACCTCGATCCGGTCGGCCAGGCTCTCCAGTCCTTCCAGCACACCGGCATTCACAGTTCCGCAGCCCAGCAGCACAGCCCGCAGGCGCGGACGCTGGGTGCGGGTCACGGATGGCGTCAGGTCATATTCAAGGGCGGCAACAGACGACATGGCATTTTCCACTGGTGCGGAAACATGCGGGCGCCGATGACGGGAAAGGGAAGGAGGGCGCGAACCAGCCGTTGAAGTCCTTCACACGATCCGCTTTAGCCGCATTTATTCCGCGCCCGCAAGCTGAACATCAAATCGGCGCGCCTTCACGTATAAAGATATGTTTATGTGTGTCAAGAGGTGGAGTCGTCCGCCGTGTTCAAGTGCTGACGGGGATGGCGGGACGCTACCGTCTGCCCCCGCTGCGCGGGGGAAGTGGTTTTGCCAAAGGCAAAACCGAAGAGGGCCGGTCCCATTCGCGAAACCCAGCCTACGTGGCACCCCCTTCTCCCTGGGGAGAAGGTGCCGCGAAGCGGCGGATGAGGGGGAAATCCCGGTGGAGCCAGGACAGGCTCAACCTCGCCGTCCCCCCTCACCCCGACCCTCTCCCCAGGGAGAGGGGGATGACGGTGGTTCTACGAGGAAGGATTAAGGGAAGGCGACAGGCTCAGCCGTCTCAGGTCGCCACAAACGCCTTCTCGACCACGAAGTCGGCCGGCGCTGCGTTCGAGCCTTCGATGAAGCCGCGGTCCAGGCAGATCTGCTTGGTGTTCTTGAGCAGGCCTTCAGAGCCGCAGATCATCACCCGGTCGACCGCCGGATCCAGCGCGGGCACACCCAGATGGGTGAACAGCTCGCCGGAATTGATCATGTCGGTGACGCGTCCCTTCACCGGGCCGTCATCACGGGTGGTGGAGGTGAAATGGACCAGCTTCTCCTGCGCCATCTCGCCGATCAGCTCGTCCGACTTCACCGCCTCGACCAGTTCATTGCCATAGGCCAGCTCGGCGGCTTCGCGGCAGGTGTGGGTCAGGATCACCTGGTCGAACTTCTCATAGGTTTCCGGGTCACGGATCAGGCTGGCAAAGGGCGCAATGCCGGTGCCTGTGGAGATCATGTAGAGGCGCTTGCCCGGCTTGAGGGCATCGAGCACCAGCGTGCCGGTCGGCTTCTTGCCCAGCAGCAGCTCGTCGCCGGGCTGGATGTGCTGGAGGCGCGAGGTCAGCGGGCCGTCAGCGACCTTGATCGAGTAGAAGTCCAGCGCTTCGTCCCAGAACGGACTGGCGACGGAATAGGCGCGCAGCAGCGGCTTGCCGTCTTCCTTGGGCAGGCCGATCATGATGAATTCGCCGGACCGGAAGCGGAAGGCGTCCGGCCGCGTGATGCGGAAATAGAACAGGCGATCCGTGTAGTGCTTGACCTCCAGCACCGTCTCGACGGTGAACGGGCCCGGCTTGGCGGAAATCGTGTTGCGGGCACGGGCCGGTGTCGGGTTCGTCATGGCATTCATGCGTCTCTTCCTCGGAGCGGGTCTGGATCAGGCCGTCACGCGCGGCGCTTCGGTATCGGCCCAGGGCGGAACAGGCAAGCCCCGGCTGGACAGGAATTCAGGGTTGAACAGCTTGCCGGCATAGCGCGAACCGCTGTCGCACAGCATGGTGACGATGGTCTTGCCCGGGCCCAGGGCCCGTGCGAGGCGGATGGCGCCGGCGATATTGATTCCGGCCGAACCGCCCAGGGACAGGCCCTCGGTCTTCACCAGGTCAAACAGGATCGGCAGCATTTCCGCGTCCTCGATCCGGAAGGCGTGATCAACTTCAAGGCCTTCCAGATTGCCGGTGATGCGGTTGACGCCGATGCCCTCAGTGATCGACGAGCCTTCGCCCTTCAGCTCACCCTGGGTGTAATAGCTGTGCAGCGCTGCGCCGGCCGGATCGGCGACACCGATCACCACGTCCGGCTTGTTCGCGCGTAGGCTGGCGGCAACCCCGGCCAGTGTGCCGCCCGAGCCGACCGCACAGATGAAGCCGTCGATCCTGCCGCCGGTCTGCTGCCAGATTTCCGGGCCGGTGGTCCGCTCGTGCGCCCGCTTGTTGGCGAGATTGTCGAACTGGTTGGCCCAGATCGCCCCGGCCGGCTGGGTCTCGTCCAGCTCTTCGGCCAGGCGGCGGGAGTAGTGGACGAAATGGTTCGGGCTGGAGAAGGGGGCCGCATCGACCTCGATCAGGCGGGCGCCGTGCGAACGGATTACCTGCTTCTTCTCTTCTGATTGGGTGCGCGGCATGACGATGATGACGTCATAGCCCAGCGCGCCGCCGACCAGCGCCAGGCCGATGCCGGTATTGCCGGCCGTGCCCTCGACGATGGTGCCGCCCGGTTTCAGCGCGCCGGAGGCCTCGGCCTCGCGCACAATGTTCAGCGCCGCGCGGTCCTTCACCGAACCACCGGGATTGAGGAATTCGGCCTTGCCGAGGATCTCGCAGCCGGTAGCCGCCGAAGGGCCATCCAGCCGGATCAGCGGCGTATTGCCGATCAGGTCGAGTACATGAGACACGGGTTCACGTGTCCTTTCAAACATCTGGGCGTCGAGCGCCTTGAACTATTCGGCGGCGATGCGCGAAGGCGTGTGGATGCCGCATTCGGTCTTGTTGCGACCGGCCCAGCGGCCGGAGCGTACATCGCTTTCATCCTGGACGGGCGCGGTGCACGGCCAGCAGCCGATGGACTGATACCCCATATCGCTCAAGGGGTGTCGCGGCAAATCATAGCGCTGGAAATAGGCATTCACCTGCTGGGCGTTCCAGCTGGCCAGCGGGTTGACCCGAATGCGGCCATCGATCCGTTCGACCACCGGCAGGGCCAGACGCTCGCCGCCATGGAAGCGCTTGCGGCCGGTGATCAGGGCATCGTAATCGCCGATCACCTTGTTCAGCGGGCGCACCTTGCGCAAGGCGCAGCAGGCATCGCTGTCGCGTTGCCACAGCTTGTCGTCCGAATCCTCGGCCAGGGCCTCGTCGGCATCCGGGCGCAGAAGGCGGATATTGGTCAGGCCCAGCTTTTCGGTCAGGGCGCGCTGGTATTGCTCGGTCTGGGCAAACAGGCGTCCGGTTTCCAGGAAGATTACCGGCGTGTCCGGTGCGATCTGGGCGATCATGTGCAGACCGACGGCCGCTTCGGCCCCGAAGGAGGACAGCATCGCGATCCGGCCCTGCCACTGATTGCGCAGTGCGTCGCGCAGGATGTCGACGGCATCGGCTCCGCGATAACGGGCGTTCAGGCTGGCCAGGTCATCGGCCGGACGGTTCAGGCGATGCCGGAAGATCGGCGTCACCTTGTCCTGGGCCGGCTGGTAGAATTGCGAGAAGCGCGCCCGGGCCTTGTCCCAGTCGGCGGCCAGATCGGTCCGGTTCGGTGCCACATCGTCAAATCCGACACGGGCCAGATACTGGGCCTGGTCCGGGATCAGATCGCCGACCGCACGCAGCTTGCCGGTGAAACCGGCGCGCTCGCGCAGCAGCGTCGCCAGCGAGAAGCCGCGGCCGTCCTTGAAGCTGGCAAAGCGGATATCGACCTGCACGGCCCCGCGCGCCTGTTCGGCCGCCTCGCGCCAGGGCGTGTCGCCGGCAATTTCCACAATCTGTCCGCCGCCGGCTTCAAGCTGGGCGTCGGCGACGTCACGGGTCAGGGGTTTGCGGTCAAGCTGCAGCATAAATCGACTCCTTGAACGCCTCGTCTCCCACACGCCGCAGCGTGTCGATGAAGCGTTCGTTTTCGTCCCTGATGGTGAGATAGGTGCGAAGGGCGCGGACGATGGCGGCGGGGACGTCTTCCCCGGCCAGGCCCTTGCCGATGATATTGCCGATCGACGCATCGGTGCCGAAGGCTCCGCCCAGCGTGATCTGGTAGAATTCCTCGCCGCGTTTATCCACGCCCAGCACGCCGATATGGGCAACATGGTGGTGGCCGCAGGCATTGATGCAGCCATCGATCTTGATGGTCACATCGCCGACCTGTTCGGCAATGCCTTCCTGTTCGATCAGGCTGGAGATCGCCTGGGCGATCGGGATCGAGCGGGCATTGGCCAGGGCACAATAATCCAGCCCCGGGCAGGCCACGATATCGGTCGCCAGACCGGCATTGGCTATCGCCAGGCCGGCCGCGACCAACCCGTCGAACACCGCTTCCAGATCCTGGTTGCGCACATGCGGCAGCACCAGATTCTGGTCCGGCGTGGCGCGAACCTCGTCAAAGCCGAAACGCTCGGCCAGGTCGGCGACCGCATCCAGCTGGTCGGCCGTGATATCGCCCGGCGCCTTGCCGATCGGCTTCAGCGAAATGACCACAGAGGACAGGCCGGCCTGTTTGTGGGGCCGCCGGTTGCGGCGCAGCCAGGCGCCAAAATCGGCACGGCCGGTGGCGGGAATGGGCTTGGGCTGGGCAACGTCCGGACGGCCGAAGAAGGCGCGGATCCGGGCAATCTCGGCGGCGGGAAGCTCCAGCTCGCCGCGGCGGATCTCGGCCCACTCGGCCTCGACATCCCGGGCGAAGGCTTCCGCGCCGATGGCTTCGACCAGGATCTTGATCCGGGCCTTGTAGAGATTGTCGCGGCGGCCGTGCTGATTGTACACGCGCAGGATGGCGGTCAGATAGGACAACAGGTCCTTGGGCGCCAGGAAGTCGCGGATCTTCTGCGCCAGGCGCGGCGTGCGGCCCTGGCCGCCACCGACCCAGACCTCGAACCCGGTCAGCCCGTTCTCGTCCTTGACGATCTGCAGGCCGATATCGTGAACGCGGATGCCGGCCCGGTCCTCGCGGGCACCATTGACGGCGATCTTGAACTTGCGCGGCAGGAAGGTGAATTCCGGGTGGAAGGTCGACCATTGCCGGATGATCTCGGCCCAGGGGCGCGCATCCTCGATCTCGTCCGCGGCCGCACCGGCGAACGGGTCGGTCGTGGTGTTGCGGATGCAATTGCCCGAGGTCTGGATGGCGTGCATCTCGACCCGGGCCAGATGCTCCAGGATGTCCGGGATGTCCACCAGCGCCGGCCAGTTGAACTGGATGTTCGTGCGCGTGGTGAAATGGCCATAGCCCTTGTCATAGGTCCGGGCGATATGGCCCAGCGTGCGCACCTGCGGACCGTTCAGCGTGCCATAGGGGATGGCCACCCGCAGCATGTAGGCGTGCAGCTGCAGATAGACGCCATTCATCAACCGCAGCGGCTTGAACTGGTCTTCCGTCAGCCGGCCATCGAGGCGGCGTTCCACCTGGTCGCGAAACTCGGCGATACGCTCGCGGACCAGGGCGTGGTCATAGGTGTCGTACTGGTACATGGGTCAGGCAGCCTGATGCGTGGAACCGGTCGTCGGACCGGTGAGGCGGATGGTCTCGCGGCGCCATTTCTGGCCGCCGGGGCGAGAGGCCTCGATGTCGATGAGATAGGGGCCGACAGCGATGCCGGCCTCGGCTTCGGCCTCGGCCAGACGCGCGTCAGCGACGGTATCGTCCAGCTGTTCGGCCTGCGCGATATCGCTCACCCACTGGCCGTCGGCCGTACGATAGATCACCCGGCCATCGGTGAGGCGGTTGGCGGTGATCGCTTTCATGCAAACTGCTCCAGGCGTTGGTCTTGGTCTTCGCTCCGCGCGGCGGCAAAGGCAGCCGTCTCGCCGATGATGATGATGGTCGGGCCGGAAATCGCTTCGCGGGTGACCAGCTCCGCCAGTTCGCCCAGCGTGCCGGTGATGCGGCGCTCATTCGCCAGGCTGCCATTCTCGATCAGTGCGACCGGGGTCGCCGCATCGCGGCCGGCCTCGATCATCTTGCGCTGGATTTCAGGCGCGGCACCGACGCCCATGTAGAAGATGGTCGTGGAATTGCTGGCCGACAGGGCGCGATAGTCCGCATCCGGTCCATCGGTTTTCACCACGGCGGAGGCAAAGGTCACCGACTGGGCATGGTCGCGATGGGTCAGCGGCACACCGGCCGAGGCCGCGCAGGCCATGGCAGCGGTAATGCCCGGCGTCACCTCGACGGCGATGCCGGCGGCACGGACCACGTCCATTTCCTCGCCACCGCGGCCGAAGATGAAAGGGTCGCCGCCCTTGATGCGCACCACGCGCTGGCCCTTGCGGGCCTCGCGAACCAGGATTTCGCCAATCTCGTCCTGCGGGACCGGATGATGACCCTTGGTCTTGCCGACATCGATGCGGTGGGCATCGCGGCGGACCAGGTCCAGGATTTCAGCGGTGACCAGACGGTCATGCACGATCACATCGGCCTCGCGCAGCAGGCGGGCGGCCTTGATTGTCAACAGGTCCGGATTGCCCGGGCCCGCTCCGACCAGGTGCACGATGCCGGCCTTTTCCGGTGCGTCACCATTCAGCTCGCGCAGCATTTCCCGGCGGGCTCTGGCCTTGTCACCGGACAGGGCCAGGTCGCGGGCCTTGCCGCGCAGGGCGCGTTCCCAGAAGGCGCGGCGGTCGTCAAAGCGGGACAGGACGGATTTCACCGTGCCGCGCAGTTCGCGGGCGAGATCGGCCAGCACGCCGATGCGGGCCGGCAGCACCTGCTCGATGGCCGAGCGGATATCCACCGACAGCACGGGCGCCGCACCGCCCGAAGCGATGGCGACGACAATGCCGCCCCGGTCGACAATGGCCGGAGTCTGAAAGTCTGACGCGGCCGGGCTGTCGACAATATTGACCGGGACGCCCAGCCGGCGCGCGGTGCGCGCCAGGGCCTCGACCGGGACATCGTCCGAACCGGCGATAAAAAGCAATGCCGCGCCGCGAAGGTCCCGCCGGGTCGGCATCCGGCGTTCAATCTTCGCATATTGGGCGATATCCGAAGCGACAGGATCAGTGCTCTTGCCGGTGAACCACAGCAACCGGGCTGGGGAAGACGCGAATAGGCGGGCCTTCGGCTCCGCCATCGGGCCATGCCCGACAACGATTACCGTGCGTCCATCTAGGGGTATGGAGGCGGGAAAGACACGCATCATCACTCATCCGATCCTGCGCCTTCGCGGCGCGACGGATGCAATATTTCTATTCGATACACGCTTTTCAAACGACGTTTCTTGGCATTTCAGATTAGAAAATCTAAACTGAACCCATGGCCCGATCCTCCCGCCTTCCTCCGCTCAATGCCCTGCGCGCCTTCGAGGCCGCCGCCAGGCTGGAAAGTTTCGCCCGCGCGGCCGACGAACTGGCTGTCACGCCGGGTGCGATCTCCCAGCAGATTCGCTCCCTGGAGGAGCATGTCGGCACCGCGCTTTTCCTGCGCGAAGGGCGCGGGTTGAAGCTGACTGAAGCCGGCCGGGCCGCTGCCAACATGACTTCGGACGCCTTTGAAACGCTCGAACGGGCCGTCGCACTGATGCGACAACCCGTGCAAAGACGTGCGCTTACAGTCTCCGTGGCGCCGTCCTTCGCCGGCAAGTGGCTGGCGCCGCGCCTCTACCGCTTCCAGGAAATCCACCCGGAACTGGAAGTCTGGATCGCGGCCACATCGGAGCGCGTCGATCTCGCGGCCGGGGCCGCCGACCTCGGCATCCGCTATGGCCCCGGCGGGGACATGACCCTGCACGAGGAGCGCTTGCTGCCGGAAGAAGTCCTGCCTGTCTGCTCGCCGGATCTCCTGCGCGAGGACAAGCCGCTGCGCACGCCGCGCGATCTTTTCGGTCACACCCTCCTGCATGATGCCTCACCGGAAAGTGATGTCGACGGCGCCGACTGGGCCTCCTGGCTCAAGGCCCGCAATGTGCGCGGTGTCGATACGGCAGGCGGGTTGAAGTTCAACCAGTCTGCCCTGGTCATCGATGCCGCCGTCGCCGGTCGGGGCGTTGCCCTGGCCAAACGCGCCCTGGCCCAGAACGATCTCGCCTCCGGCCGCCTCGTCGCCCTCTTCGCCGATGGCACCTCACCCGTCCGCTCGGCCTACCACATCGTGACCGCCCGCAACCGGCCGCTCTCGTCGGACGCCGAGGCCTTCATCGCCTGGCTGCGGAACGAGGCGCGCGTGCACGAGCACTCGGTGGATGAGCTGTGACGCGCCACCCAACTCATCCGTCATCTCCCGGCTTGTCCGGGGGACCTCGTATCCTGCTGAGAGGTTAGCTGAGGTGGCCCGGACAAGCCGGGCCATGACGCGCGATAAGAGGACTAGGCAGAGGCTGTGAATATGGGCGTGTAGCCTGCCGCGATCACTCGCACGCTTGGCTCAGGAGTGAGCACCTCTACCTGCTCCGGCACACCACCCGAAAACCTCGAGTATCCCTCAAAGCCCCACACCCAGGCTCGGCCCTGCCATTGCACCAGACAATCCGCGCCCACGCGAAAGAACACGCCATCGGGCAGACCGGCTGATGCCGCCAGGAAGGTCACTTGATCCCGCGACCGTTTCACCCGCGCCCGATGCAGCATCCGGTCCATTAATGGCGCACGCACGGGCGTCTCCAACTCCGGATGGGCACGCCCGAAGGCCTCCTGATACCGCTCGAAATCCGCCCGCCGGCATTCCGCGCAGGGCCGGTGGCCGGCCGCCAGGGCAACAGCCTCGTCGGTGAAGAAAAGTTCGGTGTAATTCCCCGGCGTCATCAGTTCACGCCGTCGTCCCTTGAAGCTCAGCGCGCAGGTGACCCAGGCCTGATGCTTCCAGCGGGCCGGACCCAGCCGGTGCCGGTCATCGTGCAGGATGCCGCGATTGCCCATCAGCGTGCCGCGGGCTGGATGCGGGCAGATTTCGCCGGTCGGGGCGACGCGGTTCTGAAGCGGGGAGGGGCGGGTCATGCCGGCAGACTGGCGAGACCGGCCGCGCCTGCCAATCCGCTTCTTGCGTCGCCGGACAATGTGGCCGCTACCATCGCAATTCACTCGCAGGAACAAACAAACCCGTTCACATCCTGTGGCGTAGCAAGGGAAATCGCTTGACCCGTCGGCGGTTACAGATGTGAGAATGGGCGCAATAAAAGGCGGGCCATTCAGCAGGTCCGCGCAACAAGTTGCGGGCGAAACGCCCGGGGTGAGGAGAATGAAGCCGACCGATACGCGCGATCCCGACTATTTTCACAAGGTCGTGGATTGCCAGTGGGCGTGCCCGGCGCATACGCCGGTCCCCGAATACATCCGCCTGATCGCTCAGGGGAAGTTTACCGAGGCCTATCTCGTCAATCGCCGATCGAACGTGTTTCCGGGCATTCTGGGACGCGTCTGCGACCGGCCTTGCGAGCCGGCCTGCCGTCGTGGCCGGGTCGAGGAAGAGCCCGTTGCCATCTGCCGTTTGAAGCGCGTTGCCGCGGACAATCGCAACGAGGTCAAACACCTCGTGCCGCAAAAGCCGGCCAGCACGAACGGCAAGAAGATCGCCCTGATCGGTGCAGGTCCGGCCTCGCTGACCGTGGCCAATGACCTCGCGCCGCTGGGCTATGAATGCACCATCTTCGAGGCGCATCACCGCCCCGGCGGTCTGATGATCGCCAACATCCCTGCTTTCCGCCTGCCGGAAGAAGTGCTGGACGAGGAGATCGGCTACATCCTCGACATGGGTGTCGAGCTCAAGCTCAACCATCGTGTCGAAAGCCTGAAGAGCCTGATGGATGCGGGCTATGATGCCGTCTTCGTCGGGTCCGGTGCGCCCAAGGGCAAGGATCTGGAGATCGAGGGCCGCCAGGACGCTGCCGCCAATATCCATATCGGCATCGACTGGCTGGAAAGCGTTGCCTTCGACCATATCGACCGGATCGGCAAACGTGTCCTGATCATCGGCGTCGGCAATACGGCCATGGACTGCTGCCGCACCTCGCTGCGCCTGGGCGCGGACGATGTGAAGGTGATGGCTCGCAAGCCGCGGCAATTCTTCAAGGCTTCCCCTTGGGAACTGGAAGATGCCGAGGACGAAAATGTCGAGATCCTGGTCAATCACTCCCCCAAGCGTTTCGTCGTCGAGAACGGCAAGCTGACCGGCATGGAATTCGAGCTCATGGAGTACGAGCTCGACGAGACCGGCCGGATCACCCAGACGCGCACGGTCGGCACCAAGATCATTCCGTGCGACGATGTCATCCTTGCCATCGGCCAGGAAAACGCCTTCCCCTGGATCGAGCGCGATCTGGGCATTGAGTTCGACAAATGGGGCGTCCCGGTTGTCGACGAGACCACCCATGCCTCGACCCGTCCGGGCGTGTTCTTCGGCGGCGACAGCGCCTTTGGTCCCAAGAACATCATCTGGGCCGTTGAGCACGGTCACCAGGCGGCGATCTCCATTCACAAGCATTGCCAGGGCGAGGCGCTGGACCAGCGCCTGCCGCGGGGGGTCAACCTGCAATCGGCCAAGATGGGCGTGAATGAGTGGATGTATTCCAACGCCTATGACGGCTCGCACCGCCGTGACATGCCGCTGGTCGAGCTCAAGGCGCGCCTGGCCAATCGCAAGACCGAGGTCGAGCTGGGCTTTGATGCCGAGCGGATCGCCACCGAGGTCCAGCGCTGTCTCAATTGTGACGTGCAGACCGTGTTCGAGGCGCCGCTGTGCAAGGAATGCGATGCCTGTCTGGACATCTGCCCGGTCGATTGCCTGGCCATCGTGCCGGACGGTGACGAGGACGCCCTGCGCGCCAGCCTGCGCGTGCCAGCGAACAACAGGGAGCAGGCGCTTTATGTCTCTGCACCGCTCAAGGATACCGGGCGGGTGATGATCAAGGACGAGAATTTGTGCCTGCATTGCGGCCTGTGTGCCGAGCGCTGCCCGACGGCAGCCTGGGACATGCAGGATGCGGACATCTTCATTCCGCACGTCGACAATGAAGCTGGGAAAGTGGCGGCGGAATGAAAGACCTCGTCGATACCAAGAGCGAAGTCCGGGTGAATGACTTCGTCATCAAGATCGCCAATGTGAACGGCACCGGTTCCGCGTCGGCCAATGGTCTCCTGATGAAGGCGATCTTCCGCATGGGCGTGCCCGTGGTCGGCAAGAATCTCTTTCCGTCCAACATTCAGGGCCTGCCGACCTGGTACGAGATCCGCCTGACCAAGGACGCCTATATGGCGCGTTCCGGAACGGCGGAATTCATGGTCGCGATGAATGCGGAGACCTACAAGCAGGACCTCGCCGAGGTCTCGCCCGGTGGTTTCCTGCTGTATGACTCCACCTGGCCGCGTCCGGACCTGCATGCCCGCCCGGACATCACCGCCATCGGTGTACCGCTGGCGCGGATGTGCAACGAGACTTTCGAGAACGCCCGCACCCGCGTTCTCATGAAGAACATGGCCTATGTCGGAGCCGTGGCCGGCCTGACCGGGATCGATGTCGAGATCATCCGTTCCATGGTCACCGAGATGTTCGGTGCCAAGCCCAAACTGATCGATGCCAACATGCAGGCGATCGAACTGGGCCTGAACTATGTGCGCGAACACTATCCGGACCCGCTGCCGCTGAAGGTCGAGGCGATGGATGCCACGGCCGGTCACATCATGATCGACGGCAATACGGCCGCCGCGCTGGGCTGTCTCTACGCCGGCGCGACATTCGGGGCTTGGTACCCGATCACGCCCTCGACCTCGCTGATGGATGCCTTCAAGTCCTTCTGCGAGAAATACCGGGTTGATCCGGAGACCGGTGAGAAACGCTTCTGCATCATCCAGGGCGAGGATGAGCTGTCCTCGGTCGGCATGGCCGTCGGCGCCGGCTGGAACGGGGCCCGGGCCTTCACGCCCACCTCCGGTCCCGGCATCTCGCTGATGAGCGAATTCATCGGCTTTGCCTATTACGGCGAAGTGCCGGTGGTACTGTTCGATGTCCAGCGTGCAGGCCCCTCCACCGGATTGCCCACGCGCACCCAGCAATGCGACCTGACCCTGGCGGCCTATGCCAGCCATGGCGACACCAAGCACATTCTCGTCTTCCCGGCCGATCCGAAGGAATGTTTCGAAATGGCGGTCCAGTCCTTCGACCTGGCCGAACGCTTCCAGACCCCGGTCTTCTTCATGACCGATCTGGATATCGGCATGAATGACTGGATGATCCCCGAGCTGACCTGGGATGACAGCTACCAGCCCGATCGCGGCAAGGTGCTGGGCAAGGACGAGCTCGAGGCGATCACCAAATTCTACCGCTATGAGGACCGGGATGGTGACGGGATCACCTACCGCACACTGCCGGGCGTTCACCCCAAGGGGGCCTATTTCACTCGCGGTTCCGGTCACAATTGGAAGGGCGGCTATACCGAGGACGCGGACGAGTACAAGGAGGTGCTCGACCGCCTGACCCGCAAGTGGAAAAGCGCCGCTGCGGCCGTGCCGGCCCCGGTGGTCATTCGCTGCGAACAGCCGGCCCGGCGCGCGATCATTTCCGTCGGCGGTTGCGATGGTGCGGTCAAGGAAGCGCTCGACCGGCTCGCCCGCGAGGGTATCCACCTCAACTATCTGCGGGTCCGCGGCTTCCCCTTCAGCGACGAGGTGGACGCCTTCATTGCCGAGCATGACGAGGTCTTCGTCGTCGAGCAGAACCGCGACGCCCAGCTGCGCACCCTGCTGATCAACGAAACCGAGGCGGAGAAGAAGAAACTCGTCCCCGTGCTCGACTATGCCGGCATGGCTGCCAATCCGAAATTCATCGTCGAGGGCATCACCGCCCATCTCGACGCACTGGGAGACGCCGCATGACCTCCATGCCGAAACCCTTCATCGACAAGCATCTGCCCAAGAACAAGCTGGGCCTGACCGTCCGCAATTACGAAGGCTCGATGTCGACCCTGTGCGCCGGCTGCGGTCACGACTCGGTCACTGCCGCCCTCGTCCAGGCCTTCTGGGAGCTGGACCTGGCGCCGGAGAGCGCGGCCAAGGTTTCCGGCATCGGCTGTTCCTCGAAAACGACTGCCTATTTCATGGGCCAGTCGCACGGCATCAACTGCGTCCACGGCCGCATGCCTTCCGTGGCTACCGGCGCTAATGCCGTGAACGGTGATCTGCACTACATCGGCATTTCCGGAGATGGCGACAGCCTGTCGATCGGCTTCGGCCAGTTCGCCCACGCCATCCGCCGCAATCTCAACATGCTCTACGTGCTCGAGAACAACGGCGTCTACGGTCTGACCAAGGGGCAGTTCTCGGCTGCAGCCGATATCGGCTCGAAGTCCAAGAAGGGCATCCCCAACGAGCAGACGCCGATCGATCCCTGCATCCAGGCCCTGACGCTGGGGGCCGGTTTCGTGGCCCGGGCCTTCTCCGGCGACAAGTCGCAGCTGGTGCCGCTGGTGAAAGCTGCGCTGATGCACAAGGGCTTCGCACTGATCGACGTGATTTCACCCTGCGTGACCTTCAACGACCACAACGGGTCCACCAAGAGTTACGCCCACACCTACAAATACTATCACCCGCTGGTTCACACGGATTTCGTTGCCCACGCCGAGGAACTCACCGGGAGTTACGCTGGCGATGACGAAATGCGCGTGCAATTGCACCATGGTGGCGAGCTGCGCATGCGCCGGACAGCCTCGGATTACGATCCGCGCGACAAGGCGCAGGCGATCGAGACCCTGATGATGACGGACAGCGAGGGCACGATCCGCACCGGCCTGCTCTATCTCAATGAAGACATGCCGGACATGCACGCGGCCAACCACCTGCCCAGGACACCGCTGAACGCCTTGCCTTTCAACCAGTTGAACCCGGGGGCCAAGGCTCTGGCCGGCCTGCAGAAACGCTATCGCTGATCAGGCGTCGCTGCCCTCGAACCATTCGATCACCAGCGACATGTCCGGCCCTGACGGGTGCGGCGTGTCCTGCTCGCTCAGCGTTGCATGAAGATAACAGTTCCCGGCCTCATCCCGGATCGGGATGTAGAGCGTTGTCCAGAAACGCGGGGGTTGGTGCGTGTCCTGCCAGTGCGCGGTCGCGCTCAGCAGCTTGCCATCGCGCAACCCGGCTTTGCAGATTTCGCAGATCTGGTCCCGCATGGGCGCAAGCAGCGGACAGTCCGAAATCTCGCGCGGCTCTGCAGGATGGCCGTTCAGCAGGCCCGGACTGATGGCCTCGATGCCGAATCTGTCCTGCTCAGGCTCCGGCAGGACGAGAAAGCAGGGAAAAGGGCTGTATCGAACGGTCGCCACAAAGTCGTCAAACGTGCTGCGGGTGCGCGGATTGCGGGACAATGCCAGGATGGCGTCGGCGACCTGAGGGGCCGGTTCGGTGATGCCAGCTTCCAGCCTGGACACATAGGTCTGGCTGACCCCGATCAGGTCCGCCATGGCGCCCTGCTTCAGGCGCAGACGCAGCCGCAATTCCCGTACCGTCTTGGCCCAATCCATGCGTGCAGACCGCCTCGTCCCTCGAACCCGACTCCGTTCTAAAAAGTCGTTTCGTTACAAGGCACTCATATTTAATGAGTTCTTAGCCGAGGCCGAGCGCGTTGGCGACGTAGCCGGGCAGATCGCTCATCAATTCCCCAAGTTCGCCGCGTGCCATGGCGGGCAGAAAGATTGCGAGGACCACGCTGATCACCAGACCGATAAAGGCCCGGATAATGTCCGACAGCACATCCCAGGCTGCGGCCAGTTTCGAGCGAAGGCCCGCGACATAGGCGATGGCAATCTCGCGACCGGCCAGCATGCCCAGGAACACCCAGGTCGTGCTCATCGGAATATCGTTCAACTCCTTGAAGATGAACAGGATAATTCCGTAGATGAGGTCGACCAGCGTGGCGGCGCGGACGTCGGTCGTATTGGTCTTGGACAGGACGATCTTCTGGATCTCGCCGCCGCGTGTAGCGAAGATGATCGCGTGCAGGGCCAGCATGACCACGGTCGCGAAGATGAGCAGTACCGGAGAGAAGGACACCTGGGTCTGCAGGACCGCAACGCCGTCCTGGAGGACCGGGGCGCCGTTTTCCATTACCGGGACGAGCTCGGTCGTCCGCGGCAGGAAAACGAAAATATTGGCCAGGTCCTGCATCAGCCATTGCGACCACAGGAAGGCCGTTGAGATCCATTGCAGGACGAACCAAACGGGTTGGTGTGGTTCGTCGCGGGTGCGGCTGACCCAGCGCTCGAATGTCCGCGACACCAGCAGATACACGACAAAGGCCGCGCCGATGGCGACGATATAGCCCAGCGCGGACTTGGTGAGCATGGATGGCAGGACGCCTTCGGTCTCGGCGCCGCCCGTCAGGGCAAAGATGGTGAGAACGAGAAAAGTGGTGGACACCGGCACGCCAAACCGGGTCAGCACAAGAAGGAAAAGCGGGGGAATGGCGTGCCACCACTGAACACCGGTCTCGGGGTAGGGCAGAGAATTCAGTCGTCCGAACGCAATATCCTGCCCGCCGGCGAAATATCCCCACAACATGACGGCCAGGATGATGGAGCAGGCATAGGCCCACAGGATCCACCAGGGCCGCTTTGCGTTGGAGCTGAGAAAGGTGCCAAGAGTCTGGATCGCATCATTCGCAACGATCGAGTAGGACGCGATCAGGAAACCGACGATCGAAAACGTCCAGGCCGCGAGAGAAAGATCCGCCATGTCGACTACCTTGTCCGGTGAAGAGCCGGGGCAGGTAGCAAGCCTGAGTTCATCTGATCAATTGGCAATGCGGTTCAGCATGCGAATTTCACAGAACTGTCGTGAAGGTCCCAAGCAAAACAGTCGCTTCAGTAGTGTAATGCATCCGGGTTCACAGCGAGGGTTGGTTGGGTTATATTTTAGAACTCAGCCTGCCGCGGCTGGCGCCCCCGTTTCGACGGAGTTGCGCTGATGATCCAGATGTTGTCCCCGGTAGAAACGCAGGCCATTCACTGGCCCTCCGTCATCCGGCATTACCGACTGTCCAAAGGCCTGAAACAGGCTGCGCTTGCGCATGATCTGGGAGTGACCCAGACCATGGTGTCGCGCTGGGAATCGGGCGCGGCCATGCCCAGCCATCGCATCCAGGAAAAGGTCGTTCAGCTATACTGGCGGGCGCAGGTCAGCGTGTCCCAAGAAGCCTGGTTGCAGCGCATCGGTCAGCATCCGGCCCTGATCGGCGTGATCGACGACAGTGGTCGCATGCGTCGTGTCAGCCGGGGCTTCCAGCGCATCCTGAAATGCCGGCGTCATGATCTGGAAGGCCGGTTCGTACAGGAGGCTTTTCAGGGGGACCTGGTGGATCTCTTCGACACGCTGACGACGAGCGGCTTTTTCGAGGGCCGTGTCGCTTCGGCAGAAAGCATGGATCGTTTCGAGTTCCACGGCGCCGATGGCCGGGCCCGCACACTTCTGGGGCACGGATTGCATCGCCCCACCTTCCTGCCGGGCCCCCGGATCGTCTGGCTGTTATCGGGCGCGGAAGTCTCGCCGTCCGTATTCCGGGATGTCCGAAGCCGCAATGGCGGGGCGCGCGTCATTCGAAAGGCGATCTGATCATGTCGCAGCCGCCCCGGAAGACAGCGGATGTTTCAGAACCGGAGACCTGGCGGGGGCGTCTACGGCGTTTCCGGTTTTCCCGAAATGTGAAGCAGGCAGCCCTGGCTGCCGATCTGGGTGTGACCCAGGCCATGATTTCGCGCTGGGAGTCGGGCCTGGTCGACCCCAGTCCGGCGATGCAGGCCAGGATCGAGAAGGTCATTGCGGACGATGACGAGGCCACGCCGCTTGTGGACTGGCGCAGTTACACGGCCGCCTTTCCGGGCCTGGCCGCGGTTATCAGCCAGACCGGCATGATTGAAACCGCCAGCCGTGGTCTGCTGGCCCTGATGGACCGGACGCTGGATTCGGTGGAGGGGCAGGCGCTTGCGGATGTGTTCCGGGGGGATATTCCGGAGTTGCATGACCGGCTGAATTCAATCGGATTCTTTGACGAAAGCCACGAAAGCGTTGAAAGTGCTGACAAGTACTGTTTTGTCGACAAGAATGGATGCGACGCCAGTTGCTGGGTTCACGGACTGCACTGGCCGCATCGGGGAGAGGACGGCACAGTTCGCTGGATGCTTTCAGGGGCGCGGATAGACGAAGCGGAGTATCGCGAACTTCGCACCATTCTATCCGGCAGGATACATCCGGTGAGCGCGCGCTAGAGCCCTTGAGGGGGGCAGAATTGGTTCAGGACATGACTTTGTCTGTTTCATCGAGCAAGGTGAACTGGCCATCCGTGATCCGGAATTTCCGGATGTCGAAACGTCTGAAACAGGCAGCACTGGCTGCTGATCTGGGCGTGACGCAGGCGATGATTTCCCGGTGGGAGAATGGAGACAGCGATCCGCCTGAACGGGTCAAACGCCGCATGGCCGAACTGGTTCAGGACGCGTTTGTTGTGGCGCCGGCTCCGACATGGGTCGATCTGGTGACCCTCAACCCTTCTGTCGAATTCGTCACCGACGGCATGGGTATGATCAAGGCCGTGTCGCGCGGCGCCCTGGAACTGTTCGGCATTGGCCGGCACGAGGCGGAAGGCCGCAACGTCAAGGATTTCCTGGGCGGTGATTTCATGAGCGCGCTGGGCCAGCTGCGCGAGGAGGGCATGTTCCAGAACAACCTCGCCTATGGCCAGTCGCTCGGATCGCTCGAGATCAATGTGTCTTCGGGGCTCAAGACCGTTCTGTACGACTTCATCCACTGGCCACGCATTTCCGAGGCCCGGACCGTCTATTGCGTGCACTCCGGTGCGGTATTGGATGAGGCGCGCTATACGGCGCGGCTGGAAGAGCGTGGTGAAAAGGTGGTGCTGAGGCGGACCTTCTGACGGCGTGATTTCAGTCTGACGCGGAAAGGAAGAAGGGCGGCCATGGGCCGCCCTTCCTGTTTCACTTGGCTCCAGCGCTTATTCGCTGCGCTGGGCGTCCCGCAGGGCCCGGAATTCATTGCCCTCGAACCAGTTCGGCCAGTCTGTGGAATTCGCCAGGCGCGATCCCACGACATAGAAGAGCTCCGTGTTCTGGACGATACCGTCCATGTTCCAGTCATCCGAATACTCGTCCGGCGGTGCGTGATAGCGATTGACGCGATAGTCCATGGCCATGTCACGACCGGCTTCTGTTCCGCCCTCGACCAGATCCTCTCCGCCATCGGCGTAGAGCATCGGTACGCCGCGCTTGGCGATCGAAATGTGATCGGAACGGTAGAAGTAACCGGCTTCCGGATTCGGGTCGGGCACGAGATGGCGACCCTGCTCTCTCGCGGCCTCTGCCAGAATGTGTTCCAGCTCAGAGGCGCCGTATCCCACCACGACAACATCGTGTGAACGCGGGGTGGGAAGGATCGCATCGATATTGATGCCGCCGACGGTCTGCTCGAGCGGTACAATCGGGTTCTCTCCATAATAGGCAGAGCCCAGAAGACCGGATTCCTCGGCCGTCACGGCCAGGATCATGACGGAGCGCTCGGGCGGATTGGCCGCAAAGGCTTCGCCGATTTCCAGGATCGCCGCTGTGCCGGTCGCATTGTCCACAGCGCCATTGAAGATGCCGTCTTCGCCTTCGGGCACCTCACGGACGCCGATATGGTCCCAGTGTGCAGTGTAGAGAACATATTCATCCGGACGGGTCGTGCCCGGAATGACGCCGACCACATTGCGCGAATCCAGCGTACGGGTCGTATTGCGCAACGTGGCAGAAGCGGTCAGGCCTTCCATCGGAACCGGCGTGAAACCGGGGTCTGCCGCGGCATCCGTCAGCGCGTCGAAATCCAGACCGGACAGTTCGAACAGCCGGCGAGCATCGCTCTCAGTGAGCCAGCTTTCGACGGCGGCAAATGTGCCTTCGCCGGGTTCGCGGGCCAGATCGAGCTGGGAACCGGTCCACGAGCCGAACACGACATTCCAGCCATAGGAGGCCGGCGCTGTCTGGTGGATCAGGATCACCCCGGCAGCACCCTGCCGGGCAGCTTCCTCGAACTTGTAGGTCCAGCGACCGTAATAGGTCATGGCATTGCCATTGAACCGGCCGCTGTCCGGACGCGCATAGCCGGGGTCATTGACCAGCATGACGACGGTCTTTCCCTCGACATCGAGGCCCGCATAGTCGTTCCAGCCATATTCCGGCGCAACGACGCCATAGCCGACGAAGACGAGCTCGCTGTCTTCCAGCGTGACTTCCTCGGCTGACCGTTTGGTCCAGTAGACGATGTCGGACCCCATCTGCAGGCCGAGCGGCTCACCGTCATGTGAGATGTCGAAATGCGAATTGGCGGTGTCCAGCGTCACTTCCAGAAGTGGAACGGGCTGGAAGTAG
This sequence comes from uncultured Maricaulis sp., assembly GCA_965242785.1. Taxonomy (GTDB): domain Bacteria; phylum Pseudomonadota; class Alphaproteobacteria; order Caulobacterales; family Maricaulaceae; genus Maricaulis. Next base: position 165,311 of record CBDETA010000004.1, on the reverse strand, counting down.
CTGCCTTCATAGCCCGGCTGCAGACCGATCCGGGCCATTTCGTCGGCAATCCACTGGCTGGCGGCGATACCGCCGGGCGTAGCGGGAGCACGGCCTTCAAAGGCATCATCAGCCAGCGTGGCGATGCGCGACCGCAGGTCCGCCTCGGAGATCGGGCTTTCAGAATCGCTCACCTGTTCAGCCGGCTGGGCGTTTGTTGGGGGGGTGTCTGCTTGCTCTGTCGGAGAGCAGGCGGTGATGGCCAGGCCGCAAAGTACGGCGCTGAGCGAGATGCGTGTCATGGAATTCTCCCTTCCGGACAGCTTGCTCTTGGGCATTGTCGCAATTGTGTGGCACATCCTGCATTCGGGCTCCGCTTGTACAAGAGGCTGCGTCATGCTTGGCGCGGAAAAGGGGTTTGACCAAACCTGAACCACCATTCATGTTTGGCGGGGAAAGCGAATGATAACCGGTCAAAGCACCGGAACGCCGAGGGGAGACATCATGGCAGCAGACAATCAGGGCGGCGCAGCCAGCGCGCCCAGCCATGTCAGTACAGGTTATCGCGGCATTGTCATGCTGCTTCTGTTTCTGGTGTACGCGTTCAATTTCCTGGACCGGCAGATCATTTCCATCCTCGCCATTCCGATCAAGGAAGAGCTCGGCCTGAGCGACGAGCAGCTGGGTCTGCTGGGCGGTATCGCCTTCGCGCTGCTTTATTCCACGCTGGGTGTGCCCATCGCCTGGTTCGCCGATCGCATGAACCGGACCTGGATCATGACCATCGCGCTGACGGTCTGGAGCGGTTTCACGGCGATCAGCGGGTTTGCACAGAACTTCACCCAGCTGTTCCTGGCCCGGGTCGGGGTCGGTGTTGGCGAGGCCGGCGGCGTGGCTCCGGCCTACACGATTATCGCCGACTATCATCCGCCGGCCGAACGCGCCCGAGCGCTGGCGATCTATTCGCTGGGGATTCCGGTTGGCAGCGCCTTTGGCGTGATCGCAGGTTCGCAGATTGCTGGTGGCGGGATTTCCGATGCCCTGGACTGGCGGGCGGCCTTCGTCATCGTCGGTCTGGCCGGCATTGTCCTGGCGCCGATCTTCAAGCTGGTCGTGCGCGAACCCAAGCGCGGACAATTCGATGTGACGCCGCCGCGTCCGGCTCAAACAGATGCGCAGATCACGGCCTATTCGCCCCGCAAGGTACGTATTCTCTCGATCGCCGGCGCCTTCCTGTTTGCTTTGCCCAGCCTGCTGTCGCTTTTCAACATGCTGGTCTTCGGCGCCATGCCGATCCAGAGCGTGCCGGTCCTGCTGGGCGCAGCCCTGGTGGGCGCGGTGTCCGGCTGGATGGCCGGTGTCTGGGTGGGGCGGCAGACAAAGGCTGTGCCCTTGATGTTGGGCCTGGCCCTGTTGATGCCGCTGTCGGCGGTCGTGGCCTGGGGTATTCCGGCCCTGGGTGGCGCCGGCTTCAGTGCGTCCGCGATCGGATGGCTGATCGGCCACGTCGTTGCCGGAGCCCTGCTGGGCGGTTTCTTCGTCGCCTTCCGTGAATTCATGTCACTGGCACTGGAGAAGCCCAGCTTCTGGCTGATGATCCTGGGCGCGTCTGCGTCCTCGATGATGGGTTATGGGGTGTTCTTCTGGCTGCCCTCCTTCTTCGCCCGCAGCTTCCAGCTGTCGCTGACCGAGACGGGCTGGCTGTTCGGGGGTGTCTTGTTCGTCGCGGGCAGTCTGGGCATTTTCCTGGGCGGCGTGATGGGTGACCTGATGGGCAAGAGCAAGCGCTCGGCCTTTGCGACGGTTCCGGCCTTTGCCTTCCTGCTCAGCGCGCCGCTCTACTGGGCCGGCATCCTGGCCCCGTCCCCCATGATGGCGACGATCATCCTGTTCGTGCCGACCGCTCTGGGTCTGGCCTGGCTGGGCCCGGTCCTGTCGGCCTTCCAGCACCTGATGCCGCCGCACATGCGGACCTCGGCATCGTCGGTGTTCCTGCTGATCAACAATCTGCTGGGCATTGGCGGCGGGGTATACGTCCTTGGCCGCATTTCCACCGTGCTTCAGCCGACCTTCGGTGATGGCTCGTTGCGCATTTCGATCGTCATTGGCGCCAGTCTCTACCTGGTCGCTGCCTTCTTCATGTTCTGGGCCTCGCGCTACCTCGCCCGCGACTGGGAAGCCGATGGTGCGCTGAAGCCTGTTCCCGCCGCCGAGCCGCCGACGGAGCCGGAAGCCGCTCATGACTGAACCGATGTTTGAAGACCGCTTTTTCACGAACGCCGACGGTCTCACCCTGAACTTTCGCGACTATCCCGCCGTGGGTGAGGTGCGCGGCCTGCCCGTTCTGTGCCTGCACGGTCTGACGCGCAATGTGAAGGACTTCGAGGATCTGGCGCCCCGGATCGCCGCCAAGGGGCGTCGCGTGATCGTGGCCTCCCAGCGCGGCCGCGGGAAGTCCGAGGCCGATCCGCAGCCGGAACGCTACCAGCCGCCGGTTTATGCGGCCGACATGCTGGGTCTGCTCGACAGTCTGGGCATCGAACGGGCGGTGTTCGTCGGCACATCCATGGGCGGCCTGATGACCATGATGGTTGCGGGCACGCAGCCGGAGCGCATTGCGGCGGCGGTGATCAACGATATCGGCCCGTCGATCTCCAAGCCGGGGTTGGACCGGATCAAGTTCAACACCTCCAGTCGCGAACCGGTCGGCAGCTGGGCCGAGGCGGCTGCTCGCACACGCGAGTCCAATCTGGCGGCCTTCCCGAAACGGGCCGATGATGCGGCTTTCTGGGAGGATTTCGCCCGCAAGACCTGGATCGAGCGGAACGGGCGGGTCGAGCTGGACTATGACGGCAATATCATCTCGATGATCGACGGTGATGCGCCCCTGCCGGACATCTGGGAGTTCTGGGAGCCGTTCAAGGCGTTTCCGACCGTGCTCGTACGCGGCGGGATATCCGACCTCCTGTCACCGGAAACCGTGGCCGAGATGGCGCGGCGCAAGCCGGGGCTGATCGTGGTCGAGGTGCCGGATGTGGGGCATGCGCCTTTCATGACCGAGCCGGAAGCCTGGTCCGTGATCGATACCTTCCTCGATCAGGTCGACTGACAGAAGGCCTGTTTCAACAGATCCGCAGTCGGCTTCTCGTTCCAGAACAGCCGTTTCCCCGTGCCCTGCCCGACATCGGCCGCGCAGACATGGCCGGTCTTTACCTTGGCGTTTCCGTCAGGGCCGGTGAGGGCGGCATGCATGTAGCGCAGGATTCCGTTCGAGGTGACGACCAGCGTCAACGGGACTTGCGCGGCGTCCTGCATGGCGGACAGGGCGTTGGCTTTCAGCGTGTCCTCGTCCGGTGTCCAGTCGACGCCGGCCGGGCGGCGGTGATGCCGGTCCCAGGTTTCCAGGGCGTCTGCGCCGACCTCGGCTTCGATTTGCGCGTTCGACTTGCCGCCCCAGGATCCATAGTCGATTTCCTTGAGGCGCTCGTCGATCCGGATTTCGCCGTCAAACCCGGTCAGGCCGGCGACGATCTCGGCCGCCCGCCGGGTCCGCTTCAGAGGACCGCACAGGATGCGACCGGGGACGAGGCCGGCGTCGCGCAAGGCCTCGCCCAGCGCCCGCGCCTGCGCCTCCCCGCTTTCCACCAGCGGCAGGTCCTCGCGGGCGCCGACCCAGACCGGCGTGTCGCCGGGCCCGAACGTATTGCCATGGCGGGCCAGCAGAATGCGGCTCATTCCACCAGCTCCCCTTCACGGGCAATGATGGCTTCCACGCGCTCGGCGTCTTCCGGGGCATCGACGGACCAGGCCGAGCGGCCGCGATAATCGGTCAGCACGACACGGATCGGGATGCCGTTCTCCAGCGCGCGCAGCTGTTCCAGGCTTTCGGTCAGTTCGAACGGCGTTGGCTCCAGCGCGACCAGGCGTTCCAGCGCGTCGCGGCGATAACCGTACAGGCCGATATGCTGATAGGTCGGGGCGCCTTCTCCGGGCTTGCGCCGGAAAGGGATGACATTCTTGGAGAAATACATGGCATCCATCGCCTTGTTGAAGACGACGGTGGTGCCGGACGCGGACCCTTGCGCCTTGTCCTGGCGCATGCGGGCTTCGGTCTCCGCCGGCAGGGCAATGGCCGGCGTGGCCATGTGCAAGGACGGGTCGGCACGCAGCGCCTCGGCGACACCGCCGATGACCCAGGGCGGAATGAGCGGGGCATCGCCCTGGACATTGATGATGATCTCGGCGTCGCTCTTAAGGCGTCTGAGCGCATCAAGAGCGCGCTCGGTGCCATTGCGACAGGCCGGGTCTGTCATCACCGCTTCGCCGCCCGCCGCCTCGACAGCGTCCAGGATGCGGGTGTCGTCGGTGGCGACAACGACGCGGTCGACACCATCGGCGGCAGCGGCAATGCGCCAGACCCGTTCGACCATCATCTTTCCGGCGATCTTGTGCAGCGGTTTGCCGGGAAACCGGGTCGAGCCGTAACGGGCCGGAATGACGGCGAGAACAGACATGGACCGGACGCTCCTTCTTGCTGATGCGGCTTGTTCCACAATCCGCGGCCGATTTCCACTTCGCCAGTGCCACCGATGGCGCGGATCGCGTATTTTCCCGTGCACCGGCGGCTGCGATGTGTAGACATGTCGCGATTGCGGCCCTATGGCCGGATCTCACCTTCCCCTCCAGCGCAATACGAGGAAGCCGATGCGCCATTTCCTGTCCACCGAAGATTGGTCTCGCGATGAACTTCAGGGCCTGCTCGACCGAGCAGCCGCCTTCAAGTCGGGCGTGAAGAGCCGATCGCTGGAGGGCAAGTCGATTGCGCTGATGTTTTTCAACCCCTCGCTGCGGACCCGGTCGTCCTTCGATATCGGTGCCTACCAGCTGGGCGGGCATGCCATCGTGCTGGACGCCAAGGGCGCAACCTGGCCGCTGGAATTCTCCGACGGCGCCGTGATGGACGGCACCGAGGAAGAGCATGTGCGCGAAGCCGCACGGGTCCTGTCCAGCTATGTCGACCTGATCGCGATCCGCTGTTTTCCGCAGTTCAAGGACTGGGACAGCGAGAAGCAGGATCCGATGATCACGGCCTTCGCCAAGCATGCGACCGTGCCGGTGATCAACATGGAGACCATCGTCCACCCCTGTCAGGAGCTGGCGCATATGCTGGCGCTGCAGGAGCGCATGGGGCCGATCGCAGACAAGACCTATCTTCTGACCTGGGTGCCGCATCCCAAGCCGCTGAACACGGCGGTGGCCAACTCCTCCCTGCTGATCGCATCGAAGTTCGGCGCCAATGTACGCATCCTGGTGCCGGACGAGGTCTATCGTCTGGACGAGCGCTACATGTCGGCCGCCGAGCGTTTCACCGCGCAGGGCGGCGGGTCGGTCACCCTGACGACCGACGTTGAGGCGGCCTACACAGGCGCGGACGTGGTCTATGCCAAGAGCTGGGGGGCGCTGCCCTTCTACGGCAATTGGGATGACGAGGCGCCGTTCCGCGCGAAGGGTGCCGACTTCATGATCACCCCGGAGAAGATGGCGCTGACCAATAATGCCGCCGTCTCGCACTGCCTGCCGATGCGGCGCAATGTGAAGATCGCGGACGCCGTGGTGGACAGCCCCAACTTCATGGGGATCGAGGAAGCCGAGAACCGGCTGCATGTCCAGAAGGCGGTGATGGAAGCGCTGGCCTTGCAGGGAGCGGCCTGATGTCGACCCAGACCCCTGCGCCGCCGGTCCGCCAGACGATCGTGCAATTGCTGTCGCAGATGCGCGACGGCAAGGAAATCCGGGAATATCTCAACCGTTTCTCCGGTGTCGACCAGGAGCGCTTTGCCGTCATCAAGGTCGGCGGAGCCGTGATCCAGGACGATCTGGCCGGCCTCGCCTCGGCGCTCGCCTTTCTGCAATCGGTGGGCCTGACACCGGTCGTCGTCCATGGCGGCGGGCCGCAGCTGGATGCGGCACTGGAGGCCAGTGGCATCGCGACCGAGCGGGTCAACGGCCTGCGCGTTACCCGCGATGATGCGATTCCGGTCATCCGCGACACCCTGACCGAAGCCAATCTCTCGCTGGTGGACGCCATCCGCCAGGCTGGCGGCCGGGCCGCGGCGATCCCGCGCGGTGTGTTCGAGGCCGATCTGGTCGATCCCGAGCGTCTGGGACGTGTCGGCGAGCCGAGCCGGGTCCGTCTCGACTTGGTGGCGGCTGCGGCGCGCGCCGGGCAGGCCGCAATCCTGGCCTGTCTGGGCGAGACGCGGGACGGCTGTCTGGTCAATATCAATGCCGATGTCGCGGTGCGGGCCCTGGTGCACGCGCTGCAGCCCTACAAGGTGGTGTTCCTGACCGGCACCGGTGGTCTGCTGGATGAGTGGGGCGACGTGCTGTCCTCGATCAACCTGGCGACCGATTTCAGCCAGTTGATGGATGCCGAATGGGTCAATGGGGGCATGCGGCTGAAGCTGGAGGAAATCAAGCGCCTGCTGGACGATCTGCCGCTGTCCAGCTCGGTCTCGATCACCCGCCCGTCCGAACTGGCTCGCGAACTGTTCACCCATGCCGGGTCCGGCACGCTGATCCGGCGCGGTGAACGCATCAATGCGACCACCGACAAGGCGGACCTGGATATCGACCGGCTGGACAAGCTGGTGGCCAAGGCATTCGGCCGCGCACCGATTGCCGGCTATTGGGATGGTCTGCAGCTGGACCACGCATTCGTCACGGACAGCTATCGTGCAGCGGCCATTACCACGCGACTGGATGGCTGGATCTATCTGGACAAGTTTGCCGTGCTGGATGATGCACGCGGTGAAGGACTGGGCCGCGCGGTCTGGCACAGGCTGGTGGAATACGCGCCCCGCCTGATCTGGCGCTCGCGCACCAGTAATCCGGTGAACGGGTTCTATTTCGAGGAATGCGACGGCGCGGTGCGCCGCGACGAGTGGACCGTGTTCTGGCGTGGCGAGGATATCGCCCTGGCCGACATCAACGGCGTGGTCGAAAAAGCCTTTGCCCTGCCGCCCACCCTGGTTGCGCCGCAATGACCGCCCGGATCGGACTTGTCGGTGCCCGGGGCCATACCGGCAGGGAAATCCTGAGGCTGATCTCCCGCCATCCCGATCTCGAGCTGGCCTATGCCTCGTCGCGCGAGTTTGCCGGCCAGCCGGTTCGCGAGGTCGCGCCGGAGCTGGAGCAGGATATTGCGTTTGAAGCGCTGTCCCCGGACGACCTTGGCGCCCGCCCCGTTGATGCCGTGATACTGGCCCTGCCGAACGGCGCTGCGCCGGCCTTCGTGGCGGCCATCGACCCGGCAACCGTGATTGTCGACCTGTCGGCGGACTACCGGTTTGACGACAGCTGGGTCTACGGCCTGCCGGAAATCTACGGCCGTGACGGTATCCGCGGCGCCCGTCGCATTGCCAATCCCGGTTGCTATGCAACGGCTGGTCAGATGGCCCTGGCGCCCTTGCGTGGCCGCCTCAGCGGGCCGGCCCATGTGTTCGGTGTGTCGGGTTATTCCGGTGCGGGGACGACGCCCTCGCGCAAGAATGATTCGGAGGCGCTGGCCGACAATCTGATGCCCTACGCGCTGACGGGTCATATCCATGAAGGCGAGATGTCCCGGCATCTGGGTGAGACGGTGCGGTTCACACCGCACGTGGCCGCCTTCTTCCGGGGCATTGTCTGCACGGTGCATGCGAGCCTGGCCGAGCCGGAAACGGTAGACGGTCTGCGCGAGCTTTACCGCAAGAGCTTTGTTGATGAGGCGTTGGTTCGGGTCATCGACGGCATTCCGGAGGTTCGGGACGGCGCCCAGATGCCGGGCGTGGTCATTGGTGGTTTTGGCTTGGATGCCACGGGCCGGCATGCCGTGATCGTCAGCGCGCTGGACAATCTGCTCAAGGGCGCGGCCGTTCAGGCGGTGCAAAACCTCTGCATCGCCTTGGGGCTACCCGAAGACAGCCGCTAGTTGGCTGTGTCGCCGTCGCTGTAGCCGCGCTGGACGCCGGCTTCAGCGTCGATGGCCTGCCAATGGGTTTCATAGGCCTCGTCTCGGGTCACGCGTTGCTGGCCTTCTGCGCGCCAGAGGGTGAAGTCCCGGGTCATGTCGCCATCCAGTGCGATGTGTAGCTCGCCAACCGGTTCGAATGCGGCGAAGTCCTGCCGCAAGCGCGGTACTTCCAGCGGGCGATGGGACACGATCAGGAAGGGTCCCTCCGCCTCGGATGGGAGCGGCCAGACATCCTCCGCATGGTTCACAGGGTGCTCGTAGCGCAGCCACATGCGCAACTGTCCGTGCAGTTGCGGGGCATAGCGCTGGGTCTGGTGGAAGACATTGCGGTCGTCGAACACGATGTAGCGGTACTCGCCCGCTTGTGCGGCTTCGGCGATGGCCGCCGCGGTGTCGTCCCAAGCGCGGATGCGCTTGGTGCCGTTTTCCAGGTTGAGCGTATCCACCAGGACCGGGCTGGCGGCCAGCAAAGCCACCGAAATGCCCAGGACGGAATGGCCGATGACCGAGGCGTAGAGCAGGCCGCGGCGCCAGGCCGGTCCACGCAGCAGGAAAGCCAGGACCAGCAGGGTCGAGGCGATATAGGCGCTGACGGCCCAGTTGGCGTGAGCGCGGCTGAGGAAGGCCTGGGTGGTTACCGCCAGCAGGGGCGGCAGGATGAAGCACATCAACAGGCGGGTCTCGGCACGCAGGGTGCGGAACCCGGCGAGATTGCGACCCAGAAGACCGACAAGGATCAGAAAATAGGCCGGGCCGAAAACGGCCAGCTGATCGGTGAGGAAGCTGATCATCTCGCCGGGGCGGAACAGCTCCCCGCCCCAGTTGGCATTGGCGGCGGTGTGCGAGACCGTGGCGAAATCATTGGCGGCATTCCACGCCAGATTGGGGGCCAGGCAGAGCAGGGCGACCAGACCGGCAGCCAGACCCTTGAGCGTCAGCAGGGCGCGTCGCGTCGCGGGATCCACCAGCAGGCTCAGCCCCAGGCCAATGCCGAAATAGATCATCGCGTACTTGGAGAGAAAGCCCAGGCCGATGGCGATGCCGAGCGCCACCGCGCAGACCCAGCCGGCGCCGTCGCGCAGTCTGAGCAGGGCATACAACCCGCCCGACCAGGCGCACAGCAACAGCGTGTCCGTCGACATGATGAAGCCGGACAGCCAGATCGAGGGCAGGGAGAGATAGAGGATCGCGGCCCAGAACCCGGCACGGCTGTCCCAGAGCTGCCGGCCGGAGAGAAACAGGAAGCAGGCCGTCGCGCTGTGCAGCAGTGAGGCGGGGGCCCGGACGGCAAAGTCGCTGTCCCCCAGGAGGCTGGTCGACAGGGCGATAACCCAGGCAATCATGGGAGGTTTGGAAAAATATCCCCAGTCGAATGTGCGTGACCATACCCAATATTGGGACTCGTCCGCATGCAGGCCCACAGGAGACACCGCCAGGGCCGCCAGTCGCCCGATCGCGATCAGGATCACGGCGACAATCATCGCGCGCGTCCAGCGGTCGGAGGGAATCATCTTGGTAAACGCACTTGAAGTCATGAATGTCGGAAAAGCACGGGTCAAAAAGTGTATCATTTTCGCCGCAGCCTATGCGCTTTTCGCATCGGGGGGTAAAGGGGCGTGGACAAAATAAATGCCTGTCCGACAGTTCGACAAATCCCGGATTTAGAGGTTTTGTGCACCTGCACACACATATTTTGCGATTTGGGTGCGTCTGCGAACTGATTCGGTGCGCCGCGGCACGCCGCCGCTGTCACAAAACCTTCATATATACGTCTTGGAAAGTTTGAACGCCCGGCGTAGGAGGCGCTTGCTTCGTATTGGGGGCGGCGCCCCCTTCTGATCGATCTTTCGGGGGACATGTTCCTATGTCATTCATGAAAAAACTTTCCTACAGCGCGGCGACCATCGCCCTGCTGGCCGCAGCTCCGGCTGCAGTGCATGCTCAGCAGACCAGCGCTCAGCTGCGTGGTGTTGTCATCGACGGTTCCGGCAATCCGGTGTCCGGCGCAACGGTGACCGTCACCCACGTTCCGACGGGTGCCACGGCGCGGACCGTCACGTCTGCGAACGGCACCTATTTCGAAACCGGCCTGCGCGTCGGTGGTCCGTACACGGTCTCTGTCGCTGCTGAAGGTTTCGACGTCGCTTCGCGCGAGGGTCTGTCCCTGAGCGCCGGTCAGCCGGAAGTGTTCAACGTGGTGCTGGGCGGCAACAACGTTGAAAGCATTGTGGTTCTCGGCTCGGCGGTTCAGTCCACCCTGAACCTGAATGGCGGTGTGGGCTCGGTCTATTCGGCCAGCGATCTGGCGGCTCAGCCGTCGATCAATCGCGACGTCATTTCCTCCATTGCTGGCGATCCGCTGGTGACCCTGGGCGCCCTGGACGGCCGCGGCCGCCAGACTGGCACCATCTCCATCGCTGGTCAGCCGCCGCGCTTCAACGGCTTCGTCATCGACGGCCTGGCTCAGCAGAATGACTTCGGTCTCGACCAGGGCCTGTTCCCGACGCTGCGCCAGCCGATCTCCATCGACTGGATTCAGGAAACCTCGGTTCAGGTTTCTGACTATTCGGTGCTGGCCAACGGTTTCACCGGCGGTCTCGTCAACGTGGTGACGCGTTCGGGCACCAATGAATTTGATGGCTCGGCCTATTACTACTTCTTCGACGACAGCATGGTTGGCGATCGCGCGTTTGATCGCGATGTCACCAACAGCTTCTCCGAGAATGAGTGGGGCGTGAACCTGGGTGGTCCGATCGTAGAAGATCGTGCCTTCTTCTTCGTCGGTTTCGAAACCGTCGAAAACACCGTGCCCCTGAACTTCGACCGTCAGGGTGTGTCCGATCAGGTGTTCTCGGAAATCTCCAGCGTCATGAACTCGGTCTACAATTATGACCCGGGTTCGCTCGCCAATTCCGACATCGTCGAGGAATCCACCAAGTGGATGGGCAATTTCGACTTCGTGCTGAACGAAGATCACCGCCTGTCGGTGTCCTACCAGCACTCTGAAGACAGCGTGCTCACCAATCAGAGCGCCTTTTCCTTCCCGACGAACTTCTACGTTCTGTCGTCGAACCAGGACTTCTACAAGGCTGAGCTGACCTCGAACTGGACGGACAACTTCTCGACCATCATCCGCGTGGCTCGCAAGGAATACACGCGCGGCCAGGACTCGCTGGGTGACACCTCGGCAACGGGTACGTCCTTCGGTGAATTCATCATCGAAACCGACTCGTCCGACCCCTACTGGGCGGCCAATGGTCTCGATGGCGCGGCTCTGCTCGGCGGCACCGCATCCCGCGAATTCCGCCTGGGCCCGGACGTGTTCCGTCACCACAACGCCTTCAATGACGAGCGCAATCAGTACTACTTCCAGGGCGATTACTCGATGGGCGATCACCTGATCACCTTCGGCGCCCAGTATGAACAGTACGAACTGTTCAACGTGTTCGGTCAGTACTCGCGCGGCCAGTACGAGTTCTCGTCGATCCAGGACCTGGAAGACCAGGTGGCGCGGATTTCCTACATCAACGCCTTCTCCAACGACTCCAATGACGTGATTGCGGCTTGGGGCTATGATCAGCTGTCGCTGTTTGCGCAGGACAACTGGCAGGTCACGCCGAAGCTGAACGTCAATTATGGTATCCGCTACGACCGTATCTATCAGGACGATGTGCCGCCGGCACCGGAACCCGTGATCGATGCGTCCAATCCGGACCAGCTGCTCACCTTCGAACAGGTCTACGGCTTCTCCGGCCAGGACAATCTGGATGGTCTGGACCTGATCCAGCCGCGTTTCGGCTTTACCTATGATTACTCTGACCGCCTGACCCTGTCGGGTGGTGTGGGCATCTACTCCGGTGGTAATCCGCAAGTCTGGATCTCCAACAACTACACCGGTGCCACGGGCTCGTTCTTCGGCTACAGCGCCACGGGCGTGACCGGTTCGTCGGTCCCGGCCGCGCTGCAGGCGATCATCGCAGGCGGCATCCAGCCGGCAACGCTGAACACGACGACCAACCGTCGCGCGTTCAATGCGGTCCAGAACATCGACATCATGGACCCCAACTTCGAGATCCCGTACGTCACCCGCGCCTCGCTGTCGGCTGACTACAATCTCAATCTGAGCCAGTGGGGCCTGGGCGATGACTATCGCGTTACGGCATCCATCGTTTACGGCAAGCAGAACGAGACGCTGATCTGGCGGAACCTGGCCTTTGAACGTGCCGACCTGCAGTCTTCGGTCGGTGTCGCTCCGGATGGCCGTGTGATCTATCCGGATCTGGGTGATATTCCGGATCCGGCCGATCCGACGAACTCGCGTCGCGAATTCAACGTGCCGGACGCCTTCATGATCACGACGACGGAAGGTGGCGAGAACCTCGCACTGGCTTTCCAGGTGGCCAAGGACTACGACAACGGCTTCGGCTTTGACTTCTCCTATGCCTACCAGGACGTCGATGATCTGATCGCCTACGCGTCCTCCCGTGCCGTGTCGTCCTGGCGTGGTATCGTGGGTACCGACCGGAACAATCCGATCGTGTCCACGTCCTCGAACGAGACCGAGCACAAGTTCGCCCTGCGTCTGACCTATGAGCGCGACTTCATCGCCGACCTGGAATCTTCCTTCACGGTCTTCGGTGTGGTGCAGTCGGGTTCGCCCTTCTCCTACGGTTACAATGTGGGCTCCTCGAACCCGTTCTTCGGTCGCGCCAATGGTGGCTCGCCGTATGACGGAAACGACCTGCTCTACATCCCGGAAATGTCGGGCGGTGCCTTCAATGACAGCCGCGTGGTGTTTGAGACCGCACAGGATGAAGCCGACTTCCTGAGCTTCGTTCAGCAGCGGGGTCTGGAGCGGTTTGCCGGCTCCATCCTGCCGCGCAACGTTGATCGCTCGCCGTGGACGCAGCGTTGGGACTTCCGCTTCCAGCAGGAGCTGCCGGGCATCTCGGCCTTCAATCGTTGGGTCGGCGACAATCGCGCCATCTTCGTGCTGGACATCGAGAACTTCCCGAACCTGCTCAACGACGAGTGGGGCCAGGTGGTGACCGGACCGCGCTTCGGTTCGCTCTCGACGGCGGAACTGGGCATGGAGCATGCCGGTACCGACGGTGTCTTCGGCACCCCGGACGATCGCATGCTGTTCAACAACGAAACCGGCGAGATGTGCCAGACGGCCACGTCCTGCCGTTATGTGTACTCGAACATCGCCAACCCGGACTGGGTCTACAACGAGAACCGCAATGTCTCGGTGTACCGCGTCCGCGTCGGCATTCGCTACGAGTTCTAAGAACCGTTTCGGTTCCAGACTTCCAGGAAGGGCGGCCCGAGTGGCCGCCCTTCTTTTTTTGTGTCTCGCAACCGCCGCCGCAGCATGATAGAGGCGCGGCCCATGAGCACGATTTACCTGCCCCACGAAACCGCCCCGCTTCGCCGGATGTTCACCTGCTGGCCGTCTGCTGCCGATCTCTGGGAAGAAGACCTGGAACCGGCTCAGGCCGAGTTCGGCCAATTCCTGCGCGCGGTGACTGAGCCCGGCACTTCCGGCCGCAAGCTGGAGCTGGTTGTCCTGGCCGCAACGGCCCAGGCCGAGGCTTCGGCCCGGGATGCATTGGGGCGCCGCGCAGACGTCGTCCGCGCGCCCTTCGGGGATGTCTGGGCCCGGGATACTGGCCCGGTCTTCCTGCAGGAAGATGGGCGCGATATCGCGGTGCGCTTCCGCTTCAATGGCTGGGGTGGCAAGTATGAGTTGCCTGGCGATGACACGATCGGCGGCGTGATGGCCAAGATCGCCGGTGCCGAGGAGCGCCGCATTGATTTCGTCGCCGAGGGTGGCGCTTTGGAGTTCGACGGCGACGGCACGCTGCTGACCACGCGGCAATGCCTGCTCAATCCCAATCGCAATCCCGGTGTGTCCGAAGCCGAGGTGGAGGACGTGCTGAAATCGGCCCTGGGTGTGCGCAAGGTGTTGTGGATCGATGAGGGCCTCGAGGCCGACCACACCGACGGCCATATCGACAATATCGTGCGCTTCGTGCGCCCGGGCGTCGTGGCCTGCCAGGCACCCAGCGGCAAGGATGATCCGCAGACCGCCGTGCTGTCGTCGATCGCCCGCCAGCTGGCGCGCATGACCGACGCCAGGGGGCGCAAGCTCCAGGTCTTCACCCTGCCCTCGCCGGGTCGGGTTGATCTGGGGGATGGCGAAACCGTGCCAGCCAGCCACATGAACTGGGTCATCGGACCGCGCAATGTGGTGGTGCCAACCTACGGGACAGACAGCGAAAAGGCCGCCATTCGCGCGCTCAAGCCGCTGTTTCCCGATCACCAGCTTGTCGCCTCGCCGGCACGTGCCATACTGACGGGCGGTGGAGCCTTCCACTGTGTCACATGTCACCAGCCTGGAGCCCGGAATTGATCCGAACGCTTGCCGGCGCCGCGAGCCTTGCCCTGGCGATCACTTGTCCGGTCTTCGCTCAGGATGCGCCTGTCCTGTCGTCCGAACGGCCCGAAACCGGTCACGCCTATCTGCAGCCGCTGCGCGCGCGCCTCGACCGGACCGTCGCCGCCGACGCCCGCATCGTCGGGCTTGTTGCCGCGGTGATCGAGGGCGGGGAGCCGGTCTTCATCTACACCCATGGCGAGACCGCGGCGGGTTCCGGTGAGGCGGTGACCCCGGACACGCTGTTCCGGGCCGCTTCGGTCTCCAAGACCTTCACGGGCACCCTGCTGGGCATTCTTGAGTCCGAAGGCCTCGTGGACCTGTCCGCCCCCATCCCCGGCAATGTGCTGCGTCTTCAGGCCGGGCGGGCGCCCACGCTGGAAGAGATCGCCAGCCACCGGACCGGGCTGCCGCCCAATGCCTATGACCTCGATCTGGAAGCAGGGCAGGCCCCGACGCGGATCCGGGAGCGGTTGGCGCGGGTCGACCTGATGTGCCCGGTCGGGGAGTGCTACTCCTATCAGAATGTCGCCTTCTCATCGCTGGAGAGCATCGTCGAGAGCGCAACGGGGGAGGATTTTTCCACCGCCTTGCGGACCCGTCTCATCGAGCCTCTCGGCCTGCCGACAGCATCGGTGGGCGCGGCGGCCCTGACCTCTGCGCCGTCCTGGGCAAGGCCGCATTCGGGCTGGCGGCGCACGGCCAATTCGCCCGGCGACCCGGCAACGCCCTATGACGACATTCCGTCTGCCGCGGGGATAAACCTGTCGCTGCACGATCTGATCCTGTGGGCCCAGCTGCAGCTGGGTACGATGCCGGGCCTGTCCGAGGACGTGCGGACCCGTATCCATTCGCCACTCACCCCGTCCCTGCGGGAGACCCGCCGGCTGGGCGATCTGCGCGCGCGGGTGAACGAGACCTGGTACGGGCTGGGCTGGCGCATCTATGACTGGGAAGGCCGCACCCTGGTGCTGCATTCGGGCTATCTGTCCGGTTACGGCGCCCAGATCGTGCTTGAGCCGGCGACGGGCTTTGCCTTTGTCGCGCTGTGGAATTCCGACAATCGCCCGGCCTGGTGGCTGTGGCCGACGGTGATGGACTTGCGGACCGGCGATGGCCCGGGTACGTGGCTGGACCGTTTCGAAGAGGACTGACCCGATGACCCGTTCGATCACTGTCGCCGGCCTGCAGGCCGCGTTCGGCGAAGACATGTCTGCCAATATCGCCACGGTGAAGGAGCTGGTGCGGGACGCGGCCGGGCGCGGAGCGCAGGTCATCCTGCCGCCGGAACTCTTCCAGGGTCCGTATTTCTGCAAGGTGCAGGACGAGCGCTTCTTCGCCTGGGCCTATCCGGCGATGGAGCACCCTTGCGTCACTGCACTGGCGCCGTTGGCGGCCGAGCTGGGTGTCGTCATCCCGGTGTCGATCTATGAGCGGGACGGTCCGCACTACTACAACTCGCTGGTGATGCTGGATGCGGACGGCTCCGCGATGGGCGTCTACCGCAAGAGCCATATCCCGGACGGTCCCGGATATATGGAGAAATTCTACTTCAGGCCCGGCGATACCGGTTTCAAGGTCTGGGACACCAGGTTCGGCAAGGTGGGCGTCGGCATCTGTTGGGACCAGTGGTTCCCGGAAGCCGCCCGCTCGATGGCGATGCTGGGGGCGGAGGTCCTGCTCTATCCGACGGCGATCGGTTCGGAACCGCATGATGACAGCCTGGACACCGCGGCGCGCTGGCAGCGGGCGATGCAGGGGCATGCGGTGTCAAACGTGATCCCGGTCATTGCCGCCAACCGGATCGGTGACGAGGGTGGGCAGGTTTTCTACGGCTCGTCCTTTGCCGCTGACCACACCGGCGCGAAACTGTCCGAGCTGGGCCGCGAGGAGACCGGCGTGGTGACGGGCACCTATGATCTTGATTTCTTGCAGCGGCACCGGGCCGCCTGGGGCTTCTTCCGGGATCGACGCCCGGATCTCTATGCGCCCTTCTTTTCGCCCCGGACCTAGCCGGTCTTTCCAGCGGCCGTCTTGCTGGCGGGTATCATCAGCGCGAGCGTGACGGCGACGGCCAGGGTCGGCCAGCCAAAGGCGATGGCCTGGTCCGTCTGACCCTGGGTCAGGCTCCAGGCCGATGCGGTAAATCCGGCGGTGGTCATCAAGGCTGCGGCGAGCAGCATTGCCAGGCGAGCGCCCATTCAATCCTCCATCACCCCCATTATGGCCGTTTTGGCGGCCGATTGAGCCAGCATGATGGCACATCATGTCTAACGCTTGGTTTCCGGCGCGCGGATTCTGGCGATGGCCGGGGTGTGCGGGATTGCACCGTCCGCTTTCCCATTACGAAAAGCACTTCAAAGTGTAAAGTACGTCCATCGTGGAACTGTTCAAGGGAGAACGGGTGATGGTAGGGAGATTGACGAAGGGTCTGCAGGCTCTGCCGGTGGCTGTGATGCTGGCGGCGGGTGGATCGGGGATCGGTGCGGCCAGCTGGTCGCAGGATGATGCGGATGCCAGCACCGGCGCCGCCATTGCGGAGCCGGCGCCGGGGGCGGCGCTGGAATTTCTGGCCGGTAACTGGGTCGGGCAGGGCTGGGTCGCGCTGCCGGACGGATCGAGAGAGACGTTTGATGTCTTCGAGCGGGTGGAGGTGACGGCCGGCGGCCATGTGGTCCTGGTGCGTGGCGAGGGCTTTGCGCCGGCCGGGGCCGGGCGGGACGGCCAGCCGGTGCATGACGCTGTGGGCATGATCAGCCTCACGCCGGACGGCTATGAAATGTACGCCGCCACCCAGCGCGGTGGTCCGCAGGCCTATGACATGCGGATCGAGGACAATGGCTTTGTCTGGTGGATGGCGTTGGGGCCTAACCGTCTGACTTTCACCACCCGCGTGGAGGACGGTGTGTGGACCGAGAGCGGTGAGTATTGTCTGGCCGAGGGCCCCTGCTTCCCGTCCATGCAGATGACGCTGACCCGGCTGGAAGACTAGCCAGGCCGCGCGGACCGGGGACAAGTCTCCGGTCCGCCAAGGCCGGGCGGTCTGGATCAGGCTGCGATCAGTGCGCCCTTGATGCCGTCGAAGATGAACTGCGCAGCGAGGGCCGCCAGGATGACGCCCAGGATCCGGGTGATCATCGCGGCCATGCTTTCGCCGATCAGGCGCATCACCGGGCCGATCAGCAGGAAAGTAATCAGGCAGAAGACCAGGATGATGCCCGTGGCACCCAGAATGACGCCCTGGGCGGCCAGGCTGGGCGCATCAGCCATGAACAGCATCATCGTGGCAATGGCCCCGGGGCCTGCCAGCATCGGGATGGCCATCGGGAAGACGGAGATGTCGTCCCATTTCTCCGGATGGCTCTCATGCTCATGGATGATTTCCTCGGCCCGTTCTTCGCGGCGCTCGGTGCGCTTTTCGAAGATCATTTCCAGCGCCATCAGGAAGAGCAGCACACCGCCGGCCGCCCGGAAGGCGTCGAGCGAGATATGCATCGCGTCCAGCAGCCACGACCCGCCAAAGGCGAAGGCCAGAAGGATCCCGGTCGCGATCACCACCGACTTGATGGCCATGCGCCGCCGGTGCGCTTTCGGCGCGCCCTCGGTCAGCGCGGCAAAGATCGGCGCCACGCCGGGCGGGTCGATGGCAACGAAGAATGTCACGAGGGCGGAGGTGAAGAGTTCAAGCATGCCGATTGTCCTTGTCCGAAAGCCCGCATAACCGCCCTGACCCGCCGGGTCACGGAAATTCTTGTGCATGGCTGAGCAGATTGGTTATGCAAAAACGGGGGTGCGTATTCTTCCCCAACGTGAGTTGGGGAAGTGGCCGAGCGGAGCGAAGGTTGATGGGGCGCCGCCGCGGGCGGCGTGAGCGTGTCGCGGACATTCCGCCGGGCTGGCGCCCGGCGGCCCCTCCACCGCTGCGCGGTCCCCCTCCCCATTGCATGGGGAGGAAAGGTGCTCCTTCGCCGCCGCTCGCGTGTTCCAGTCTCATTCTTTCCCCACCATACACCGTCATCCCCCGGCTTGTCCGGGGGACCTCGTCCATCCTGCCAACAGGTTCGCTGAGGTGGCCCGGACAAGCCGGGCCATGACGGTGATTTGGATGGCAGTGAATTGAGTTTGAGATGCGCATGAAATTCTCCCCTCCTCCGCACCACCAATAGCGCCACGCGCTGACACGCTGGCGGTATGAGAGAAGTGAGGGTGCGGGACGCTTTCAGGCGTCTTCGCTAGAGATAAGTGAGTGACACCATCCGGCGCCCCGCACTTGGAGATTTCACCCGCCGGGGCGGGTGTGTCCTATATCAGGCGAGGATGCTGCATGAGTAGCATGACAGCCGTGCTCCCTGACCGCCGTGCCCGTCCAGCCGGCGGTCACCCGGCCTTCAAGACACGCTCCACTCCCCCACCACCCCCGGCCGACCAGACCGGGCCTCGAGCGGTGATGAGGCGGGGAGGATTATGCGGGCACCCCGAGGGGGTGGGGATATCTTCTTTTTATCCTCCCTCTTTGTCCTCCCTCTCCCTGGGGAGAGGGCCGGGGTGAGGGGGGATGGCGGGGCTGGTGGTTAGCTTGGCTATCACCGGGATTTCCCCCTCATCCGCCGCTTCGCGGCACCCTTCGTCGCGCCGGACAGTCCCCCGGACTGTCCTTTGGCTCCTCAGCCCCAGGGAGAAGGGGGTGCCAGGCGGGCTGAATTTCGCGGATGGGACTGGCCCCCTTCGGTTTTGCCCAAGGGCAAAACCACTTCCCACGCGCAGCGGGAGCAGAAAGGCGGTGTCCGGATTTCCACGGACGGCGCGTGGACAAGCGCGAGCTGGGCGGCGCAATGGGCTTCACGGTCCAGCTCAAACGCGAAGGCCCCGGCGATCTCGCCGGGGCCTCTGCATGCTTCATTGCCGTCAGGATCAGTCCTGGAACATGTCCCCATAGCGGTGACGCGGGCGCTTTTCCCAGGCGCGGCGGTGGTAGACGTCCGACACGATGACCGGGGCCACGGTGCTGGCTTCGGCGTAGACCATCTGTTCCAGAGCGACGTCGACCTTGCCCCAGGAGCAGGCTTCCTTGAGCGTGGAGGACGAGCAGGCGCCGTCGCGGACGTCGGCGACGGTGATCTGGACGGCGTAGGCGTGCATGGGCACGTCCTCGCCGAGGATTTCCGCGCAGACGACGGTGTCCTGGGCGAAGTTCTTCGGCACGCCGCCGCCGACCATGAAGAGACCGGTTGTGCCGGCCTTGATCTTGATGTCGGTCAGTTCGCGGAAATCGGCCACGCTGTCGATGGACAGGTAGGGCTTTCCGGCTTTCATGCGCTGGACCTGGTGTTTCACCAGGCCGAAGCCGGCGGAACAGTCCGAGAAGGCCGGGCAGAAGATCGGCACGCCCTGCTCATAGCATTCCTGGACCAGCGAGCCCTGCTTCTTGGCATTGCCGTCGGCCAGCCATTTGCCCATCGCCTTGATGTAGGAGCGCGAGGAGCGCGGTCCCGGTTCCAGCATGTCGGCGATTTCCAGCGTGGCGTGGTCGCAGGCCTGCAGTTCTTCCTCGTCGATATAGGTGTCGTAGATGCGGTCGATATAGAGATCGCGCAGCACCCGGTCGTCGGGGATTTCCTTGGCCTGGTAGTGCTTGAAGCCCATGGCTTCGAAGAAGTCCATGTCGACGATGGACGCACCGGTGGAGACGATGGCGTCGACCATGTTGTGGCGCACCATGTCGCGCCACACATGCATGCAGCCGCCGGCCGAGGTGGACCCGGCCAGGGTGAGGATGACCGAACAATCGGGATCCGCCACGGCCGCCTGCAGAATGCGGGCTGCACGCGCGGCGTCGCGCGAGGTGAAGGACATCTTCTCCCAGCTGTCGATCATCTGACGGCCGTCAAAGGCGGTGATGTCGATATGCTCGATCGGGGAAGAGAGCAGCTCTGCCTTGCGGTTCGAGTTATCGCTCATGCACGTCTCCTAAGTCTGGGGCGGCGCCGCCGGGCGCGGGCGAAGGAAATGACGGTCGCTTCGGTGTCGTCCGCCTGGTCGGGTTGAGCCTCGAACATAGACGGCCACGGCATATCCTCAACCGTCACCCGTTCGATCGCGCCGAATCCGTTGAAATCGGTGGCCAGCGCGGTGCCGTAGGCGCCGAGCATGCCGATCTCGATGATGTCGCCCTCGGCAATGTCCGCCGGCAGTTCGAAGGGGCCGGGAATGGCGTCCATCGAATCGCAGGTCGGGCCGAACAGGCGGAAGGAGGCCGTCTGGCTGCCATGTTCACCGCGCGGACGGTGAAGGCGCACCGGGAAGGGCCATTTGGAATGGGCCGCATCGAACAGCCGGCCATAGGCGCCGTCATTGAGATAGAGGGCGTCACCCTTGACCAGTTCGACACGGGTCAGGACGCTCTCGCACTCGGCAACCAGCGCACGGCCGGGCTCGCACCAAAGATCGGCGTTCTCCAGCACCATCATCTCTTCGAAGGCGTCTTCGATGGCGGTGATGTAGTCGTCCATCTTCGGCGGAACCATGCCCGGATAGATCGAGGGGAAGCCGCCGCCGACATCGACGATGTCCACGGTGACACCCGCCTGAACGATCAGGCGCGAGGCTTCCAGCATGGCCGACCGGTAGGCCGAGGGCTGCATGCATTGCGAACCGACATGGAAGCTCACACCCAGCTCGTCGGCATGGGCGCGGGCAATCCGGATCAGCTCCGCCGCCTCATAGGCGGGGACACCGAACTTGCCGGCGAGCGAGAAGATGGCGCCGTCATTGGAGACTGCCAGGCGCACGATCAGCGTGACGTCCTTGGCGTAATTGGTCTCCTCGAGGATCTTCTTCAGCTCGGCCTCGCAATCGAGCGCAAAGATGCGCACGCCGAACTCGTAATAGGCTCGGCGAATGCTTTCGCGGCTCTTCACGGGGTGCAGGAAGGCCATGCGGGCGCCCGGGCAATGCTCGGTCACCAGCTTGATTTCAGGAATCGAAGCGACGTCGAAGAAGCGCGTTCCGGCCTTGTGGAGCGTCTGGAGAATCCAGGGGCTCGGGTTGGCTTTCACCGCGTAAAGGACTTCGCCCGGAAAATTGTCCTGGAACCACTGGCTCGCGTGTTCGACACGATCCGGACGTGCACAGACGACCGGGGCTTCTACGTGCCGCGAACGGACCAGGTCCAGGGGAGTATGGTACGTGTGCAACTCACGTGACCCCCTGTTGGCAGTTAACCCAATCCGGCATCGTCGCCTCCGCCGGGAAAAGGGCGATTAAAGTCAAACGATGCCTCTGTAAAGCAGGAAATTTCCGCACCCTGCACATTGTCATGGAGGTGGTCCTCCGGTTGCGAAAAGACATCCCAGTCTCGCGGCGCGCGCCGTCGGATTCAAGGGGCGGAATGGTTGCTCCGTGACCGGACAAATAACGACGAGAGTTTATATTTCGCGATATTCCGTATTCAGAGGTGAATTCTGTAAAAAAACTGTCATGCTGCGGATTGTCGCAAAAATTTCAAAGATGAATTCTTCGAATGTGGCGGATTTGCCACCGGGCGCTAAACCCTTGTGTGGACAGCATCTGGTGGCTCGTTCGGCGATCTTCCCCCACCCTTGGTGGTTTCGCGCAGGCTGTTCCGGCAGGCTCCGCGCCTCGCCTGTCATTCAAGCGTTACAATGCTGATGTTTATGCCCCGCCCATGCGGTGAGGGCCGTAATCCGATGGTCCCCCGTAGTCGAGATTCAATCCTTTTTGGGGGTCTTCAATGTCGGTGAAGCAAAACTTTCGCAAGCTCCTGCTTGTGACCACCTCGTGCGCGTTCTTTGCGGCGTGTGCGGATACGTCCATCTCCTCGCCCGGTGGCAATGACCTGGGCACGCCTCCGGGTGGCGGTGGCGGCGGTGGTGGCGGTGGTGGTGGCCAGACCACCATCGACCTCATCCCGGCCGGCGGCTGCGGCACCGGTTCGGTCCGCGAGACCTCGGTGACCAATGGCGATGTGACGATCAATGCCTGCGAGATCACCGGCAATATCACGCAGGACACGGTGATCGCCGCGAATGCCGGCGTCATCATCACCGGTCCGACCTTTGTCGGCCTGGACGATGGTTCTTCCCCCCAGAAGGATTACGCTCGCGCAGGCGGCACACCGGTCACGCTGGAAATCGGCGCCGGCGCCACGCTGTTCGGCGCTGAAGGCTCCGACTACATCGTGGTCGCCCGCGGTTCGCGCATCGAGGCCGTCGGCACCGCCGACAGCCCGATCATCTTCACCTCGCGCTCGGACATCGAGGGCACGGTGGGCGAGAATGACAAGGGTCAGTGGGGCGGTCTGGTCATCAATGGCCGCGCCCCGATCAACCATTGTACGGACGCCACCGCGGTCGGCGGCTCGGCCGATTGCGAAAAGTCCGGCGAAGGCTCCTCCGGCCTGTTCGGCGGCGACAACCCGGCCGACAGCTCGGGCATCCTGCGTTATGTCCAGGTCCGCTATGCCGGCTTCAAGGTGAACAATGAGGACGAGCTGAACGGCATCGCCTTCCAGGGCGTCGGCAATGGTACCGAAGTCGATTTCATCCAGGTCCATAACAATGCGGACGATGGCGTGGAGATGTTCGGCGGTACGGTCGATCTGCGCCACATCGTGCTGACCGGCAATGATGACGACTCGATGGACTATACCGATGGCTGGCGCGGTCGCGCCCAGTACGTGCTGGTCCGGCAGGGCCCGTCCGGTGACCAGGGCTTCGAGTTCGACAACCGTGGCGGCAATGACACGGCGAACAATCTGGAGCCGCGCTCCAACCCGGTGATCGCCAATTTCACCCTGATCGGCAATCGCAACGGGTCCGGTTCCAACGACAGCGACCAGGGCATGCTGATCCGTGAAGGCACGGCCGGTCAGCTCTATAACGGCATTGTCGTCGACTTTGGCGATGACTGTATCGACATCGACCAGGACGCCACCTTTGCCCGCATCGGTGCGGCCAGCGATTTCCTGGACATCCAGTCGGTCGCCCTGGACTGCATCAGCAATTTCGACGAAAGCACGGGCGACCCGCTTGATCTGTCCGACTGGTTCCTGTCGCGGCCGAACAATGCGGAAATCAACAACACCATGTCCGGCGTCTTCTCCGGTCCGGTCGAACAGGCGGTTGTCGCCTACGATGTGAACGGTGATGACAGCTGGTTTGAAGCGGCCGACTTCATCGGCGCCTTCGCCGATGACGAGACCGCCGCATCGAACTGGGCCGCTGGCTGGACTTTCGACCTGTTCGAGGATCCGGGCTGCCCGACGGGCACCACGGAGTCGGCCGAGACCATCAATGGCCAGCGTGTCTGCCAGATCACCGGCAACATCACCTCTGACGTCCGTCTGACCCGCGGCTCGATCTACGAGCTGGCCGGTCCGGTCTTTGTCGGCGTCGACCGCGGCCCCGATCCGGCCAGCCCGCTGCCGTCCGGCATCGAGGCCTCCCTGACGATCGATCCGGGCGTGAGCGTCTTCGGCACCGCCGGTTCCGACTACATCGTTGTCGCCCGCGGCTCGACCATCCATTCCAACGGTACGGCCACCTCTCCGGTGGTGTTCACGGCCCGTTCGGACCTGGAAGGCACGGCCGGTGTGAACACCAAGGGTCAGTGGGGCGGTCTGGTCATCAATGGCCGCGCACCGATCAACCATTGCACGGACGCCACGGCGACCGGCGGCACGGTGGAGTGCGAAAAGTCGGGTGAGGGTTCGTCCGGCCTGTTCGGTGGCGCCACCACCGACGACAATTCCGGTTCCATCACCTACACGCAGGTCCGCTTCGCCGGCTTCAAGGTGAACAATGAGGACGAGCTGAACGGCATCGCCTTCCAGGGCGTCGGCTCGGACACGTTCGTGGACTATGTCCAGGTCCACAACAATGCGGATGATGGCGTGGAAATGTTCGGCGGCACGGTTGATGTCCGTCACGTCCTGCTGACCGGCAATGATGATGACAGTTTCGACTATACCGATGGCTGGCGCGGCCGCGCCCAGTTCGTGCTGGTGGTCCAGGGTGCCTCGGGCGACCAGGGCTTCGAGTTCGACAATCGCGGCGGCAATGACACGGCGAACAATCTGACGCCGCGGTCCAACCCGATGATCGCCAACTTCACCCTGATCGGTAACCGCAATGGTGCCGGTTCCAACGACAGTGACCAGGGCATGCTGATCCGTGAAGGGACGGCCGGCCAGCTCTACAACGGTCTTGTCGTGAACTTCGGTGATGACTGTATCGACATCGACCAGGACGCCACCTTCGCCCGCATCGGTGCAGCCAGCGACTTCCTGGACATCCAGTCGGTCGCCCTGGACTGCGTCAACAATTTCGACGAGAGCACGGGCGACCTGCTTGATCTGTCCGATTGGTTCCTGTCGCGGCCGAACAATGCGGAATACACCCACAGCCTGACCGGTACCCCGTTCTTTGCGGGCGGCACCGGTGCGGTTCCGGGTTCGGCCGAGCAGGCCCTGACGGCCACCGACGTCAATGTGATCGACGCCTGGTTCGTCGACGCCCAGTACGTCGGTGCGGTCGAGGATGCCTCGGACACCTGGTACCAGGGTTGGACCTTCCGTCCCCAACAGTAACGCACGCCGGGTTTCCCGGGTGGCTTCGGCTGCCCGGGATACCGGTGAGGATTATCGCAGTCTCATGGTGATGAAGATGCAAACTAATCGAATCGCACTCTCGGCTGCGTTGCTGGCGTCGACCACGCTTGTTCCCGTAGCCGCCTTCGCGCAGGACACGACCTCGTCCGAGCCCGAAGACGTCATCCAGGTTCGCTATCAGTACATCCCGGACGACCGTCGCGTGACGTCGGAAGTGTCCGCGGCCCTGTCCATCGGCGATCTGGAAACCACTGGCGACTCTGACCTGGCCGCGGCCCTGGTCCGGGTGACCGGTCTTTCGACCACGGGCGGCAAGTTTGTCGTCGTCCGCGGCCTGAACGAACGTTACTCCAACACCCTGCTGAACGGCTCACCGATGCCGTCGCCGGAACCCTTCCGTCGCGCTGCCCCGCTCGACATCTTCCCGACCAATGTTCTCTCGAACGTCCTGGTCCAGAAGACCTTCTCGCCGGAATTCCCCGGTGAGTTCGGCGGCGGCGTGATCGGTGTGGAAACCGCGAACCTGCCGGAAGATACCTTCCTGACGATTGGTGTCGGCGGCAGTTTTGACACGGTGACCACCGGCAATGGCGGTCTGACCTATGCCGGCTCGGACACTGACTGGCTGGGCTATGATGACGGCCTGCGCGATCTGCCGGATGAGATTGCGGCGATCTGGCAGACCACCCGCGTCGGCAACAACCTGCCGGCCGCGCAGCAGCAGGCCATTGGCCGGTCGCTGGTGAATTCGGAACTCTGGGTGCTGCAGAACGTCGATGTCGACGCCAATGGCGAGATCGAGGTGTCGGCCGGTGACCGGTTCGATTTCGACGGTTTCTCGCTGGGCATCATCGGTGCGGCCTCCTACTCCAACGAGTGGGAAACCCGCGAGGGCATCCGCGGTTATGCCGGTGTGGACGGCACGTCTGCCCGCTATATCAACGGTCCGCCCAATGAAGACTTCACCGATGTGGTCGCAGACCCCAATGACGCCCGTCCCAACTACATGGCGACGGAAAACGTCATCGACGCGTCCGGCATGCTGTCGGTCGGCATCGACTGGTACAATGACCACGAGATCAACTTCCTGACCATGGCCCTGCGGTCGACGTCGAAGGAAGCGCGCACCACGTCTGCCTTCAATGCCGGCAGCTCGGGCGTGTTCCGGATCGACAATACCGAGTGGATCGAACGTCAGGTTCTGTTCAACCAGCTTTCGGGCGAACACGTCTTCGCCTCCCTGGGCGATCTGGCCGTTGACTGGCGGATTTCGGACGCGACCGCGACGCGCGATGCGCCGTACCAGCGTTCCTACCGCTATGAATACACCCCGCTGGGGCTTCAGTATCCGGGCAATGTCGGCGACAACCGCACGGCCTTCTCGGAAATCGAAGACAACACGCAGGACGCCGGTTTCGACCTGGAACTGCCGGTTACGATCGGTGGCATGGATGTCGAGCTGAAGGCCGGTGCCTCCGTCACCGAGCGTGAGCGCACGGCCTATACCCGCACCTTCTCCTTCGAGCAGGGCGGCACGGGTCTGCCTGCGGATCTGCGCTTCAGCCGGATCGACTACATCTTCGCCACGCAGAACATCGTCGACGAACGCCTGCGTCTGGTGGAGACCGGTGGCCTGACCTTCCCGGAAGCCTATCTGGGCACCCTGGAAGTCGACGCCTACTACGCCGGGGCCGATATCGCGATCAATGATTTCGTTCGTGCCGCCATCGGCGCGCGTTTCGAGGAAGGCGTGCAGGAAGTCGATACCTTCGCCTTCCCGGCCAGCCCGCGTGACAGCGGCCTGGTGGAGACCCGGATCGACGAGGACTATGTCCTGCCGGCGGTGACCCTGACCTGGACCTTTGCGGATAATCTTCAGCTCCGCACCGGTTACTCCCAGTCGATCGCCCGTCCGCAATTCCGCGAACTGGCCTTCGCCGAGTTCTTCAACTCGGAGACCGATCAGCGCTTCCAGGGCAATCCCTATCTCGTCAACACCGAGATCGAGAGCTTTGACGCCCGTCTGGAGTACTATTTCGGCCGCGACCAGTTCGTGACCGTGGGGGCCTTCCACAAGGTGCTGGACAACCCGATCGAGGAATTCATCCTCGCCACGGGTGACACGCTGGGCACCAGCTTCATCAACGCGCCCGAGGCGACGCTGACGGGTGCCGAGATCGAGTTCGAGAAGGTCTTCGATTTCTCGGGCCGCTGGGATCGTCCGTTCTTCAATGACCGTGAATGGTTCATCAAGACGAACTACACCTACATCCAGTCGGAAGTATCGTCTGACGGTACGGTGACGATCGCCCAGGGTGCCTTCGGCCAACCGCGGCCGAACGTGCTGGATGCCGCCGGTTTCATCGAGGATGGCCGGGCCCTGCAAGGCCAGTCGGAACATCTGTTCAACCTGCAGGTGGGTTTCGAAAGCTTTGATGGCCAGTCGCGCGGTGCGCTGCTGTACAACTACACCGGTGAGCGGTCTCGCGCCGTGGCCAATCTGGGTACGAATGCGCCGGAGATCACCGAGCAGGTCCCGAGTTCGCTCGACTTCGTCTACAGCCGCACGGTTGAACTGGCGAATGCCGACTGGGATTTCGGTTTCTCGATCCGCAATATCCTCAGCGATGACTATGAGGCCACGCAGTCCGGTGGCGGTGTCGACGTGATCGTCGACTCCTACGACCGGGGCACTTCGTTCAGCTTCTCGGTCAGCCGCAGCTGGTAAACCGACTTTCGGCAGGGCGGGCCTTCGGGCCCGCCCGACTGCTTTCACGCGACGATGAACCCCGAAACGTCGTAAAACTGACGTACGGCCCGTGTATCCGATAGCCGGTCTCCGAAGGGGTTGGCGCTTGTGATGCGCTGAACGCCCGTCGGTTTCCGCAAGGGATCGGGCGAACACTTTCATGACGCAGGCATTGGCAAAGTCAGGCAGGCAGACGGCAGTGCGGGACATCCCGCGCCCGGCCCGATTGTTCATCGCCGTGACCGAACTTGGCCTGCTGGCGGCCCTGACCTTCATTTTGGCCCGGTTGATCTGGCTGGTCGCCTTCGGCGCCAGCGCCGGTGCGTTCGAGCACAGTGACCCCTCCCGCGCGACAGGTTCGACGCGCCCGGCCTACATGGCCGACCTCACTCGCCTGCACGCAGCCGACCTGTTTGCCGACCGGCGCGCCGTCGCCGCGGCCGAGCCGGCCCAGACGGCGGTCCAGGAAACCCAGCTCAATCTCACCCTGCGGGGCATCCGCCGGGACGCCACGCCGGATGCCGGCGGGGCGATCATCCAGACGCCGGACAATCGCCAGCGCTTCTTTGCGGCCGGGGCGGAGATCCTGGACGGGGTGACGTTGCGCGAAGTGCATGTCGACCACGTGCTTATCGACCGACGGGGTGTGCTCGAGTCGCTCTATCTGCGCGATGACGAGGGCGGCGCCAGCCGCGCGTCCAACTTGGCGTCTCGCCGTGGTGGTGGGGATGCGGATCAGGCGCCTGTCCGTGCAGATGTCCAGATGATCGACGGGCTCTTCCGCGCCGAACCGGTGCGCGAGGCGGGCCGGGTGACCGGATACCGGATCACGCAGGGCAATGCCGTCATGCTGGACGCCATGGGCGTTCGCAATGGCGATGTGGTGACCGCCGTGGACGGACGCCCCGTCTCGGACATTTCCGACCTGGCAGCCGAGTTCACGCGGGTGCGCGGGCGCGACCAGTTCAGTCTTTCTGTCAACCGGGGCGGCCTGCCCCTCACCGTCCAAGTGGATCTGCCCTGATGAGCGATTTCGTGCAAAGCCTGGCCGTCCGGCTTCTGGCATTCGTCCTGTTCGCCGCCCTGCCTCTTGCCGCGACGCCGGCACAGGCACAGGACCAGGTCGTCAACTTCAACCAGGCCGAAATCCAGGCCGTGATCGATGATGTCTCTGCCGTGACCGGGCACACCTTCATCGTGGATCCCAATGTGCGCGGCCGGGTCACCATCACCTCGCAATCGCCCCTGACGGCGGAGCAGTATTTCCAGGTCTTCCTGTCGACCATGCGGGTGCATGGCTATGCCGTCGTGCCGACCGCATCCGGCGCCTACCAGATCATTCCCGAACAGGCCGGCGCACGCTCGTCCAATCCGGTGAATGCCGATGTGCGCGGTGATCAATACGTCACCTCGGTGGTGCGGCTGAACCATGCCGGTGCCCGCGATGCGCTGACCGTGGTGCGACCCATGGTGTCGCAGAACGGATTTGTGAACGCGGCCGAGGGCGGCAATGTCCTGGTCATTGTCGACTATGCCGAGAATGTCGGTCGCATCCGGCAGGTCCTGCGCGACCTGGATCGCGACACCTCCATCGTCGAGATGATCGAGCTGGAGAACGTCTCGGCTGCGGAGATGACCCGCATCATCCAGACCATGCGGACCCGCAATGCGGCCGGCGAGGACGACACGGTGTTCAACGTCACCGTGGCGCCGATCCCGGCCTCCAACACGGTGGTCCTGCGCGGCAATCGGGAAGCGGTCGCCGAAATGATCGTCCTGATCCGCCGCGTCGACAGTGTCAGCCGGTCGAGCCAGGGCTTTCGCGTGATCCATCTCAATCATGCCGATGGCGAGGATCTGCTGCCGATCCTGCAGCAGGTGGTCGAGACGATGTCGGACACGGAGGGCATGACCCGCCGCCCGTCGGTCTCCTACCACCAGCCGTCGAACGCCGTGGTGCTGAATGCCGATCCGGACATCCAGCGCGAGCTGGAGCTGGTGATCCGCCAGCTCGATGTGCGCCGGCCGCAAGTGCTGGTCGAGGGCATCATCGTGGAAATGTCGGACACGGTGGCCCAGGAGCTGGGCGTGCAGATGCTGCTGGCTGGCGGCGATGGTGACTCCCCGCTGGGAATGACCCGGTTCGGCAACAACACGCCGGACCTTCTGGCGCTGACCGGCGCCATCACGTCGGTCGGCGACAATGAAAGTGATTTCAATGAAACGCTGCGCCAGGCGGCGCTCACTTCGCTGCTGGGCGCCAGCGGCGGCACGATCGGGTTCGGCGGCCAGAATTCGCGCGGCAACCTGTTCGGCCTGGTGCTCAATGCGGTCGAGAGCGACAGCGACTCCAACGTGCTGGCGACGCCGTCCATCCTGGCCATGGACAATGAGGAGGCCTCCTTCCTTTCGGGCCAGGAAATCCCGGTGACCACCGGCGAAGTGCTCAGCGCTGACAACACCAACCCGTTCCGCACGGTGAACCGCCAGGAAGTGGGTGTGCGTCTGGTGGTGCGTCCGCAGATCACCGAGGGCAATACGGTGCGCCTTCTGATCGAGCAGGAAGTGTCCTCGGTCGCCGGAACCGTCAACGCGGACTCCACTGACCTGATCACCAACAAGCGCTCGGTCAACACCACGGTTCTGGCCGACAATGGCGAGATCATCGTGCTGGGCGGGTTGATCCAGCAGGATGACGAAGAGTCGGTGTCCGGCGTGCCAGGCCTGTCCCGCGTGCCCGGCGTGGGGCGCCTGTTCCGCTCGGAAGGCACGCAGACCCGCCGCACCAATCTGATGGTTTTCATCCGTCCGACCATCATCCGCAGCGAGGCGGACATGCGGGCCGTCACGGCCAACCGCTATGACTACATCCGCAACCAGCAGATCCAGACCTCGGACAGCGGTTCGAGCTCGCTGGAAGCCCTCGTCGAAATGATGATGAGCGAGACGCCGCGAACGGGCCGCAATGATGGTGAGTGAGCCGGCAACAGGCGAGGACACCGTTGGCCGGACGGCCAGTCCGGTCACCTATGCCTTCGCGCGGACCAAGGGCGTCGCCTTCCGCCCCGGGGAGGCTCCGGCCTTTCTGGTCCGTGAGGGCGGTGACCGCCTGGCGCTGATGGAGGTGCGCCGGGTGGTGGGGCGGTCCTGTCCGGTCCAGACCTGCGACGCGGCCAGCTATGATCGGGCGCTGTCGGACATCTATGCCTATCACGGCCTGGGTGCGGACAGCACCGATGCCGACGAGCAGGACAGCGAAAGCCTGTCGCGCCTGATCGACGAAATTCCGCGTACGGAAGACCTGCTCGACAGCGCGTCCGATGCGCCGATCATCCGGCTGATCAATGGCATGATCGCCGAGGCCGTGCGCACCGCCGCATCGGACATCCATGTCGAACCCTTCGAGGACCGGGTCTCGATCCGCTACCGCGTCGATGGCGTGCTGCACGAGACAGTGACGGTGTCGCCGCGCCTGGCCCCGCCGCTGGTTTCGCGCATCAAGGTGATGGCGCGTCTGGATATCGCCGAAAAGCGGGTGCCGCAGGATGGCCGCCTGTCGATCACGCTGGGTGGCAAGGCGATCGATGTGCGTGTCTCGACCCTGCCGTCGCGGCATGGCGAACGTGTGGTTCTGCGCCTGCTGGACAATTCGGCGGCCCGTTTCAGGCTGGACGATCTGGGCATGCCGCAGGCGATGCTGGCGGATCTGCGCAAGGCGCTGGCCCAGCCCAACGGCATCATCCTGGTCACCGGGCCGACCGGTGCCGGCAAGACGACGACGCTCTATGCCGGTCTCAACCTCCTGAACGAGCAGACCCGCAATATCCTCACCGTCGAGGACCCGGTGGAATATGCCATCGACGGGGTCGGCCAGACCCAGGTCAATGCCAAGGTCGGCATGACGTTCGCGGCCGGCCTGCGGGCGATCCTGCGCCAGGACCCGGACATCGTGATGGTCGGCGAGATCCGCGATGTCGAGACGGCCCAGATCGCTGTCCAGGCCAGCCTGACGGGCCATCTGGTATTGTCGACGGTGCACACCAATTCCGCCATCGCGGCGGTCGCCCGTCTGCGCGACATGGGCGTGGAAAGCTATCTTCTGGCCTCCACCCTGTCGGCCATCATCGCCCAGCGCCTGGTGCGGCGCCTGTGCGGGCATTGCCGCGAAGCCTATGAGCCGGACGCCGCCGAGCGGCAGATCCTGGGGCTCGACCCTGCCCGGCCGGCGACCCTCTACCGCCCGTCCGGCTGCAGCCATTGCAAGCAGACCGGCTATGACGGCCGGACCGGTCTCTACGAGATCGTAGTGGTGGATGATGCCCTGCGCCAGCAGATCCACGAGGACGCGCGCGAGAGCGAGATGGCGGCCCGGGCCTTTGCCCGGCGTCAGACCCTGTTCCAGAACGGGGTGGATCTGGTGCTGGCCGGCACGACAAGCGTTTCCGAAATCCTGCGCGTGTGCCGCGAGGAGGGAGGTCGCGATGCCGGCCTTTGAGTACGAGGCGCTGGACACAAGGGGCAAGAAGTCCCGCGGCCTGATCACGGCGGACAGCGAGTTTGCGGCGCGGCGGGAACTGCGCAGCCGGGCGATGGCCCCGCTGTCGATCCGGTCGGCGGAAAATCGCTCACAAGCTGTTTCGGCGCGGCGCGACGGGGAAAGCAGCCTGTGGCAGCGCCTGCGCGCCCAGGACCTGTCGAGCCGCGAACTGATGCTGGTGACCCGGCAGATGGCGAGCCTGCTGGGGGCCGGCATGCCGGTTGCCGAGACGCTGGGTCTTCTGGCCCGGCAGGGCGGACGCCATCATCTGCAGCGCGTGCTGATGGGGGTGCGGGCCCGGGTCTCCGAAGGCGAGCGCCTGTCGGTGGCGATGGAGATGTTTCCCGGCTCCTTCCCCTCGGTCTATCGCGCCATGGTGGCCGCCGGTGAACAGGCCGGCGGTCTGGACGCGGTGCTGGGCCGGCTGGCCGACTATCTGGAGAAGGAGCAGGCGATCGCCAACCGGATTTCCGGCGCGCTGATCTATCCGGCCGTGCTCAGCGTGGTGGCGGCCGGCGTGGTGACTCTGCTGATGACGGTCGTCGTACCGCGCATCGCCGAACAGTTCGACGGCATGGGCGTGACCCTGCCGGTTTTGACCCAGATCATGATCGGCCTGTCAGCAGCCTTGCGCGCGGGCTGGCCCATACTTCTGGGCGGTCTGGTGATGGCAGCACTCGGCTTGGTTCTGGCCCTGCGCCAGCCGGCCGTGCGGCAGGCACTGGACGGCATGGTGTCGCGCTTGCCGCTGGCGGGCGGCTTCCTGCGCAAGATCGAAGCGGCGCGCTTTGCCCGGACGATGGGTATCCTGATCGAATCCGGCGCAGTGCTGCCGGACGCGCTGCGCGCGGCATCGCGCACGACCGGCAATCTGGCCTTCCGGGCGCGTCTGAAGAAAGTGGTCGGCGATGTGGAAACCGGCCAGGCGCTGTCGGACGCGCTGCGGGCCAGCCGCTGGTTTCCGTCCCTGATGCTGTTCATGATCGCGGCGGGCGAACGCTCCGGTGCGCTGGGGGAGATGTTCCGCCGCGCAGCCGACCAGATGGAACAGGAGATCGACGGCACCGTGACCGTGGGTCTCAACCTGCTCGAACCCGGCATCATCCTGGTGCTGGGTCTGGTGGTGGTCCTGATCGTGCTGTCGATCCTGCTGCCCATTCTGCAACTCAATACATTGGCTCTTGGCTAGGGAGGCGTTGATGCAAGCCGTCTCAACCCCGAAAACTTCGCTGCGTGACACGGAAGAGGTTCGCAAGGAGGCCGGTTTTTCACTGCTGGAGATCATGATCTCGATCACCATTCTGGGCCTTTTGGCCACGGTGGTGGTGATCAATGTCCTGCCAGCGCGGGACCAGGCCTCGGTGCAGAAGGCGCGCACCGATATTGCCACGCTGGAACAGGCGCTGGACGCCTACCGGCTGGACATGCGCGAATACCCGACGTCGGACCTGGGCCTGCAGGCGCTGGTCGAGGCGCCGCGTGACGCGGCCAATTATCGCGAGGGCGGCTATATCCGCCGCCTGCCGGATGATCCCTGGGGCAATCCCTACCAGTATGTCTATCCCGGCCAGCATGGCCTGCTGGACATCTATTCGCTGGGCGCCGATGGCCGTGAGGGCGGCGAGGGCCTGGATGCCGATATCGGAAACTGGCAGGGCTGATGCTGTCGCCTGCGCGCCATAGCACCGACCGCGAAGCCGGCGTGTCGCTGATCGAAATCCTGGTCGGGATCTCGATCATGGCGATCGTGGCCTTTGCGGTGACGCTCACCCTGCAACCGGGTGATGGCGCGCTGGCCCGCGAGGCCGACCGGCTGGGAGTACGGCTGAACCAGGCTGCCGCCGAAGCGATCGCGACCGGCCAGCCGATCGGGCTGGCGATCGAAGCGAATGGGCAGCGCTATGGTTTTTACCGCTATGTCGACCGTCGCTGGTGGCCCTTGCGGGACCACCCGACCCTGGCGCGCCACGATCTGGGCTCGCCGGTCCGGCTGAGCGCCACGCAGGCTCTCTTCCAGTCCGGCCAGGCTGGTGTGGACCGGGCGATGGCGCCGACCCCCGTGATCTGGTTCGACCCGGCCGGCCTGACCGAACCCTTCAGCCTGCGTCTGGGTGCGGACGGCGAATGGCTGGAACTGGCCTGGACCACCGGCGGACGCCTGGAACGTCGCAGCGAGGCCCGGACATGACGCAGGCGCAGTCGCAATCCGGCTTCTCCCTGGTGGAAATGATGGCGGCACTGGCGGTGATCGCGGTGGCCGGCCTGGCCCTGATGAACATGACGCAGGTGACGACCCGCAACACTTCTGCGGTCCAGGAACGCGCACTTGCGGCCCTCGCTGCGGAGAATGTGCTCAATGCCCAATGGCTGGAGCCGGGACCGGTGCAGGCCCGTTCTGGACGCTATGAACTTGCCGGCACGGATTTCGACTGGCGGCTGGATGTGTTCGAGACCGACAGCGATCAGCTCGTCCGTCTGCACCTGGTGCTGCGGCCGGCGGGCTCGGACCGCGTGGTCAGCGAGCTGGACACATTCCGGAGGCGGGACTGATGCCCATGGTCCGCCCGGATGCCGGTTTCTCGCTGATCGAGGTCCTGGTCTCGGTGATGATTTTCGCCGTGATCGGCACGATCTCCGTGGCCCTGATGTCGGCCAGCCTGACAGCGCAGGACGTCAATCGCGACGCGCTGGACCGCACCGCGGCCCTGGACCGGGCCCGCACGCTGCTGCGCGAGGATCTCGGGCAGATTGCGCTGCGACCGGTGCGCGACGCAGAGGGTTATGTCCAGCCTGACATCTTCGCCGGCGATGCGGACGGTCTGACCGGCGTCGGGGCCAATCGCGAAGAGCGCATCCTTTTGAGCCTGACCCGGCACGGTCGCGCCAATCCGGGCCTGTTGCGACCCCGCAGCTCGCTGCTGCACGTGCAATACCTGGTGCGCGGCGACAGCTTGGTCCGGCGCACCCGCGACTATCCCGACGCCACATCCCAGACTCGCATGGACGAGCAGGTGCTGCTGGAACAGGTGTCCGATGTGGAGCTGGAGCTTCTGGTCGGAGCGAGCTGGACCCGGCGCCTGCACCTGCCGGCCTCCGGCGATGGTGCGCTGCCGAGCGCGATCCGGCTTCGCTATGACTGGCCGCCGCTGGGCGAGATGGAACATGTGGTGCTGGCTGCGGGAGGGGGGCAATGACGCGTCCCGACTGGAACCGGGAAACCGGCGCCTCGCTGGTCAGCGCCCTGCTTCTGGTCGCGGTGATGGCAAGCCTGGCGATGGCGCTGGCAGGGGATTTGCGCTTTTCCATGCGCCGGTCCGCCAACATGGATGTGCGCGATCAGGCCTATTGGTACGCGCTGGGCGCGCGCGAGTTTTCCCAGTCGCTGGTGGAAAGCGCGATGCGTGATCCCGCCGAGGCCTTGCGCCCGGGTGCAAGCTGGCTGTCCGATGCGCGCGTTTTTCCGATCGAGGGCGGACAGCTGGTCGGCCGCATCCGTGACGGAAACAATTGTTTTAATCTCAACAGCCTGGTCGTGGCGGACGGGCAGGGCGGCCGGCAAGGCGACCCCGTCCAGCAGCGGCGTCTGGAATACCTGATGCGGGCGCTGGACATTCCGGCGGCAGAAGCCGCGCGGGTCGCAGCGCAGGCGGTGGACTGGATCGACAGTGACAATCGTCCCGTCGCTGGCGGGGGTGAGGACGACCTCTACCAAGGCTACAGGCCAGCCAATGCGCTGATGGTGGAAGCGGCCGAATTGCTGGCGCTGGAGGCGGTCAATCCGGCACTGTTTGAGCGTTTGCGCCCGCATGTCTGTGTCCGGCCGGTCGCTGAGCCTGTGGCCCTGAACATCAACACGCTGCAGAACGAGAACTGGCCCCAGCTCTTTGCCCTGTTCGAGGGCGAGCTGAGCCGGGTAGCGATCGACGGCATCCTGCTCGCCCGCCCTGCGGACGGTTTTTCATCGGCAGACGCCTTCTGGGCGCTTGATGCCGTCCGCCCGCTGGATCCGGATGCCGTGCGCCGCCAGATGGTCGGCACCGATACCCGCTATTTCGAGATCGAGATCGATGTGTCCCACGCCGGCCAGGTCTTTGGCCTGACGGCCCTGCTGGATGCATCCGGCGGACGCGTGCGCCGCCTCTCCCAAACCTATGGAAGCCTGTCATGAGCCAGGACCTGATCCTCAGGCCCGATAACGCCGGTAAGGTTCGCTGGTCGATTGTCGACCGACCATCCGGCCAGCGTGTGCAAGAGGGTGAAACGAACGCCGACAGCGCGCTGGAGATTGCCAGCCTCGACGCGGTCGACCGCACGCTGGTCCTGCTGCCGTCCGAAGCCGTGTTCTTCACCCATGTCGATCTGCCCGCGCGCACTGAGCGCGAGGCGGCGCAGGCTGCACCCTTCGCTATCGAAGAGGAGCTTGCCTCGCGCCTGTCCGAGACCTGTGTTGTCACTGGCACGCGCCAGGGCGATGGCAACCGGTGGGTGATGGCTGCCGACAAGACGCTGGTGGCGGACTGGCGGGCGCG
This sequence comes from uncultured Maricaulis sp., assembly GCA_965242785.1. GTDB lineage: Bacteria > Pseudomonadota > Alphaproteobacteria > Caulobacterales > Maricaulaceae > Maricaulis. The sequence goes on along the minus strand of CBDETA010000004.1, from coordinate 128,437 downwards.
GATCGTGGATGTGGCGGTACGCCCGGTGTTCGTTCTTCCGGACTGTCTGGCTGCTGCGGAACCGGATACGGCGCTGACGCTGTTCGACCGCGGCGATTGCGTGCTCTGGTATTACGGGCACGCTGCGCGCAAGACTGGCCGTCCGGCTGGAGGTGCGCTGGAGCCCGGCCTGTTCGGGTCTCTTGTGGCGGCGCTGGTCGAAGGTGCCCAGGGTGGCGAGACCGCCGTTTCGTCCAGTCTGGGACTGGCCGGCGAGCGCCTGCGGCAGGTTCCGCGCGCCGCTCTGGACCTGCGGGCCAGTGCCTTGCCGGCTGACCTGCTGGCCGGCCTGCCGCCGCTGCTGGGTTCTGACCTGTTGTCCCGCCTGAACTGGAACGGGCTGGCGGCGCCGCTCAAGCGGCCCCTGGCCCTGGCTGCCGCGCTGCTAGGCGGCTTCTGCCTGTTGATGGGTGGAGAGGGTGTGTACTTTTCGCTCCAGGCGGACCGGTTCGATGCCGCCGCTATCGCCGAATTCCGAGCCGCGCGGCCGGATATCACGCGTCGCGTCATCCCGGCGGAAGCCGAGCGCCTGCTGAATGACAGCCTGGCCCGACGGGGCGGTGGGGAGGCGACGTCGTCATTCCTGCAATTGATGGCGGCCCTGGCCGAGCTGACCGAAGGCAGCGACACCGTGCGGATCGACCATGTTCGCTTCGACCGGGCTCGCGGGGAATTGTCGGTCTCGGCCCTGTATACCGACTTCGCGGATTTCGATGCTTTGAGCGAGCGCGCTGGCCAGCTTGGCATCGTGCTGACCGATGGCGGCGCGCGCGAGAGCGGTTCGGCGCTTCAGGGCGAGTTCACAGTGAGGCTGCCATGAAGACCCTGATATCGCTTCTTTTGCGGTCCTGGCAGGCGCGCACGGCGCGCGAGCAGCTGCTGCTGGGTGTGATGGGAGCGCTGACCGTCCTGCTGCTGGTCTCCCTGCTCGTGATCCAGCCCCTGGTCCGGTTCAATGATCATGCGCGCACCGACTATGCCGCCGCGATGCAGCTCTACCGGTCGATCCAAGCCGATGCGCGCACCTATCGCGAGATGTCACAGGATGAAAGCGCCAATGCCGCGACCACCCAGTCGCTGCGTTCTGTCGTCGCCTCTGTCGCCTTGCGACACGAGATTTCCCTGGCCCGGATGGTGCCCACGGATGATGGCGCCCTGACAGTGAATATCGACCGGGCTCCGACCCAGGCGGTGCTGCGCTGGCTGATCGATCTGGACCAGCGCCACCACATCGCGGTGATGTCCTCGACCCTGGACCGGGAAGGCGAGGGTCTGGTGTCTGCCTCCCTTGTTCTGCGTCGGGCGGGAGGCTGATCATGATGGCAAGGATTGGACTGGTTCTGCTGCTGCTTCTGGCCTGGCTGGTCGTGCTGCTGCCGATGAAGGCCGTGGCTCTGATGGCAGGCGGTGCGCCGCGCCTGGGCTATGCCGACGTGTTCGGCACGGTCTGGGATGGGCGGGTCTACGGGCTGATAATGCAGGGTCAGCCGGTCCGGGAAACGGTAATCGGCGTTCGACCGGCCGCTTTGTTCGCTGGCCGGCTGACAGCAGACATCCGGTTGGAGGATCCCGACATCACCGGGTCCGGACGCGTGAGTCTGGCCCCCGGAGGGCGCTGGTGGCTGGACGATGCTTCCTTGTCAGTGACCCTGGGCAGAGCGGGTCTGGGAGACCTTCCGGGCTTGGACCCGCAGGAACGCCTGTTTGTCCGCGTGTTGCAGCTGGAGCTGGAGGCGGGCCAGTGCCGCCAGGCAGTCGGAACCGCGAGAAGCGGAGCCCTGGTCAGCCTGGCATCGAGGCACGGGCTGGTGGGACCGGCCTTGATCGGAGAGCTGTCCTGCCGGGAGGGCGCGCTGGTGCTGACCTTCTCCGGCGATGAAGCGGATCTGTCCGTGTCGGGTGAAGCCGTGCTGCGGGCGGATGGCTATCACTGGCGCATGGAAGCCCGGACCGGTGACGCGGCCCTGGCAGATATTCTGGCGCTGGCCGGTTTCACACGCACGGCAGAGGGGTGGCAAGCTGAAGGGAGCGCAAGCGATGTGGCGTGGAATTAGCGGTCTCGTGCTTGTGCTGGTCAGCACGGCCGCTTGCGCGACCCGCACGCCGGGAACGGCGCTGCAGCCGCCTGTCATGTCGAATGTGCGGGTGGCCCCCTCGGAGACAGTGTCCGGCGATGGACGCGAGTTGCCACCCCAGGCGCTTGAGCCGGGTGCCTGTGCCACCTTCTTCTGGACGGCGGATGCCGAGCATCGCTTTGTCGCCTTCGAGAACGAGACCGAAGGTTTTGCGCGGGTCTTTGCCAATGGTGCCGTGCACGGCTTTTACCTGCCGCCCCGCGAGGCGGCCTATGTGGCAGGCGATCCCTACCGGCGTGTCTATGCGGATCCGGCGCGGCAGCTGGATATCCGGCTGTCCGGAACGATCGGTGATCCGCTGCCGCAGGGCCAGCGGATCGACCGGACGGTGATGCGGGTCAGCCAGCCCAATGGCCACACGCTGGTGGTGCCGCTGATCGGACACTATGCCTGCCGTCTTGCGGTGTCGGGACGTCAGTAGGGCAGGACCGGATAAAGGCCGGGGCCGTAGGCGCGGTAGATCCAGGCCAGAGCAATGCCAAGCGCAAGCCAGGGGCCGAAGGCATAGGCCTGGCCTTCCTCCGGCTGCCGGCCGGCGAGCGCCGCAGTGACCGTCACGAACGCCAGCGCACTGACCGCGCCGATCAGCACGATGGGTGCCAGCAGCCAGGCGCCGCACCAGGCTCCGCCAGCGGCCAGAAGTTTGGCGTCGCCGCGCCCCAGCCCATCGCGGCCACGCAGGCGACGAAAGCCGGTTTCAATGCCGACAAAGGCCAGATAGCCGATGGCGGCCCCGGCCAGTGAGACCCAGAAAGTGCCGAAATGCAGCCCGTTGAGCAGAAGTCCTGCGCCGATGAGTGGCAAAGTGACTGGATCGGGCAGCCGGTATGTCCGAAAGTCCGTCCAAGCGAGGGACGACAGGGCGATCAGCAGGATCAGGCTTGCGGCATGGGTGAAAAACATGCGGCCTCTGTCACAAAACTATCATATGGGTGCGCCACAAGACGGCATCCAAAAAGGGGTACAGCAACATGACAGAGGCCGTGCCGGCGCTCAAAGCCGAAAATGTCTGCATGACATTCGGCGAAACCCGAGCGCTCGATGATGTCAGCCTGACAGTCGAACCGGGCGAGATGGTCGCGCTGATCGGACCGTCAGGGTCCGGCAAGTCGACCCTGTTGCGCGTGGCCGCAGCCCTGCAGACCGCCGACGCCAAGTCCGGCCCGGTCTCGGTGCTGGGACGGACCATGCAGAAGGGCGGCAAGATCGCCTCCGGCGTGCGCGGCAACCGGGCCCGTCTCGGCTTCATCTTCCAGCAGTTCAACCTGGTTGGCCGGCTGACCCTGTTTTCCAATGTCATGCTGGGCGCGCTGGGTCGCATTCCGGTCTGGCGCGGTGCGTTGGGCCTGTTCCCGACCGATGTGAAGCAGAAGGCGATGGATGCGCTGGAACGCGTGGGCATTGCCGAGTTCGCCGGACGCCGGGCCTCGAAACTTTCCGGTGGCCAGCAGCAGCGCGGCGCCATCGCCCGTGCGCTGGTGCAAGGCGCCGAAGTGCTGTTTGCCGATGAACCGATCGCCTCGCTCGACCCGGTCTCTGCACGCAAGGTGATGGAATTGCTCCGCGAGCTGAACAACACTGACAATCTCACTGTCGTCGTGACCCTGCACCAGGTGGACTATGCGCAGAAATTCTGCGACCGCACGGTGGCGCTCAACAAGGGCCGCATTGTCTATGACGGACCGTCCCAGGGGCTGGACCGTGACAAGCTGGTGGAGATTTACGGCCCCGAGTTCGAGACGGCCTTCTATGGAGGCGACGAATGATGCGCGCCCTGATCCAGACCCTGACCCGCCTCGCCCTGGTGACCGCTGTGCTGGGCCTGTCGGCTTGCAGCGCACCCGTATCGCAAGACTCCGCTCCGCAGGACGTCTCCGAGGCGAGCGAGGGGGAACGCCGGACGCTGAATTTCGGCATTATTGCCACGGAATCCTCCTCCAATCTCGAGTCCAACTGGCGCCCCTTCATTGCCGCCATGTCGGAATGGACGGGCTATGACATCCAGCCCTTCTACGCCTCCGACTATGCCGGCATGATCCAGGCGATGCGCTACAACTCGATCCAGGTGGCGTGGTTCTCCAATTTCTCCGGCCTGCAGGCTGTCCGTCTGGGCGGTGGCCAGGTCTTTGCCAAGGCCACCTATCCGGACGGATCTGAGGGTTACAACTCGGTGCTGATCGTTCCGGTCGACAGCCCGCTGCAGTCGGTCGAGGACGTGCTGGCCTGTGACGGCACGATCGATTTCGGCATGGGGGATCCCAACTCGACCTCGGGCTACCTGGTGCCGTCGGCCTTCATCTTTGCCCCGCGTGGCATTGACCCGGCGACCTGTTTCAACTCGGTCCGCAATGCCAATCACGAGGCGAATGCCGTGGCGGTAGCGAACGGGCTGATCGATGTCGGCACCAACAACACCACCAACATGACGCTGCTGCAGCGGACCCGTCCGGACATTGCCGCTCGCATCCGGGTGATCTGGACGTCGCCGGCGATCCAGACCGATCCGATCATCTGGCGCTCGGATCTGGACGATGAAGCCAAGCAGCGGCTGCAATACTTCTTCATGAATTACGGCCGCATGGGCTCGCCCGAGGACATTGCCGAGGCGCGAGCGGTCCTGGACCCGTTGTATTTCGGCCTCTTCCTGCCGTCCTCGAATGCGCATCTGGACCCGATCGTCCAGCTGGAGATCGTGCGCGATCTGACGGCGGCAAGGAATGATCCCGACCTGTCGCCGGACGAGCGCGCCACCCGTATCGCCGAGCTGGAACGGCGCCTGGCCGAGGTTGAGGCCGGCAATTCCGGTCTGATCAGCCAGGCCAATGCCATCGGGCAGGCCGGTTCGGAGGGACCGGCCCCGGCCGCGACATCCTCGGTCAACTGGATCGCGTCGGGCGCCATGCTGGCGCTTGCCATCGTGCTGATGACGGGGCTGTTGTGGGTGTCGGCACCGCGCGGACCCGGGCCGCGTGTGCCGTTGATGGAGCGCCTGGCCAATGCGGTGATTGCGGCCGGCGTGATCATCATCCTGGTCTGGAGCTTTGACAGCGCCGACATGGACCGCTCCTACCTGCTGGTCGAGAACGCGTCGGACATGGGCGAGTTCATCGCCGGCTTCTTCCCCGAGGACATCACCTCGGAAGCCTCGCGCACCAGCTACTGGCAGAACCTGATGCATGGTTTCACCGAAGCGGTGCCGCAGATGATCGTCACGGTCCAGATCGCGATCTGGGGTACGTTCATCGCCATTCTGGCGGCGATTCCCTTCGGTCTGCTGAGCGCGCGTAATGTGGCGCCCAACTGGGTCGTGCAGCCGATCCGCCGTCTGATGGACGTGTTCCGTTCGATCAATGAACTGATCATCGCCCTGGTCTTCATTGCCGCTGTCGGCCTTGGACCGCTGGCGGGTGTCATGGCGCTGGCCGTGCACACCACGGGCGTGCTGGCCAAGCTGTTCTCCGAAGCCGTGGAAGCGGTCGATAACGGGCCCGTGGAGGGTGTCCGCGCCACCGGCGCGACGCCTCTGCACGAGGTGATCTGGGCCGTGATCCCGCAGGTCGCACCGCTGTGGACGTCCTTCGGTCTCTACCGGTTCGAATCGAACGCGCGTTCGGCCACTGTGCTGGGCCTGATCGGCGCCGGTGGTGTCGGCCAGATCCTGTTCGAAGCGGTCCGCGCCTTCGACTACCAGCGCACCGCCGCCATCGTGATCGTGATTGTCCTGGCGGTCAGCGCCATCGATCTCCTGTCGCAGCTGCTGCGCAAGCGACTGACCTGACGTTTCGAGACCACAACGCAAAAGAAAGGGCCCGGCTGCTGCAGCAGACCGGGCCTTTTTTCTGCCGCACACCAAGTGCAACAAACCTGTGATGGAAGTGTAGCAAAACTGTCATCGATTCCGGTTACGTGATTTCGCGAATTGCCAAAGTCGCAGCAAAACCTTCACGCAACCGACGCCGGATTGACACATTGCCCCTGTAGCGGACCACGTCAGACCGGCGTCCTGAACATTTCAGGATAGCCAACAGTGACCCAACCCCTTCTTGCGAGCACGCTCTTGGCCGCAACTGCCGCTCTTGCTTCCGCCCAACCCGCTTTCGCTCAGGACGAGGGTGGATGGACGTTTGATGGCGTTCCGGCCTGGTCCGACCCGGAGACCGGCAACAGCTTCACCTTCCGTGGCCGGGTCTTCATTGACGCCGCCAATGTGGACTTCTCCGGTGCGACCAACCAATCCTGGAACGATACCGAGCTGCGCACGGCGCGCCTGGGTGTCACCGGCCAGTTCAGCGGCGTCGATTATGTCGCCGAGTTCGACCTGATCAATGAGGCAATCGTCGCCAATGACGTCTTTCTGACCTTCGAAAATCAGGGCTTTGCGCTGCAGGTCGGTCACATGAAAACCCCCAACTCGATCGAGGAGCAGACCTCGTCGCGCTATACCACCTTCATGGAGCGCGGCCTGGGCACCGACCTGTTCGGGCTTGATCGTCGGGTCGGCGCCCTGCTGACCTATGGGGGAGACAATTTCTCGGTCAGTGGCGGCGTGTTTGGCGGCCGGCCGGGAGATCTGACGGATAGCTTCGAGCTGGATGACAGCTCGGCCCTGGCGGTCCGCGTTACCCGCGCGGTCAACGTCGATCACGGTACGCTGCACATCGGGGCCTCCGCCCGCCACATGGATTATGGCGATGCCGGCACGCGCGTCCGTGTTCGGCCCCAGACGCACATCACCGACCGGATCGTAACGGCCGATTTCCGGCCCGGACGTCCGCTGGGTGAAGCCGAGACCTCCATGTTCTGGGGCCTGGAGGCCGCGCTCATCCAGGGTGCTTTCCACGCGGAAGCCGAATGGATGCAGTTGCAGGTCGAAGGTCCGACCGGAAATCCGGATTTCGAGGCGGTCTATGTCAGCGCGGGCTGGTTCCTGACCGGGGAAACCCGCAGCTATTCCGCCAGCTCGGGCAAGTTCGGCCGGACCCGGCCGGCGGCTCCGTTCTCGGAGGGCGGCCCGGGCGCTTGGGAAATCGCGGTGCGATACGATCAAGCGGACCTCGATACTGTCCAGGCCGGAACCCTGAACAACTGGACCCTCGGGCTCAACTGGCATCTGGAAGACCGGTTCCGCATCATGGGCAATCTCGTTGAAGGGCGGCTCAATGTCCCGGGTGCCGCTTCAACCGAGGTCTCGGGCGCACAACTCAGACTGCAGTGGGACTTCTGATCATCCTCCCGCGCGCAAGGCGCGGGAACAGGCTCTAGTGGCAAGGAAATTGTGACATGAAACTCCAAGCTCATCTGGTGGCGGCAGCGGCTCTTCTGGCCATCGCCGGCGGCGCCGAGGCCCAACAGCGGAACCAGATCCGCATCGTCGGCTCCTCGACGGTCTTCCCGTTCTCTACCGCCGTGGCCGAATCCTACGGTGCCAAGACGGCCTTCTCGACCCCGGTCGTGGAATCCACCGGTACGGGCGGCGGCTTCCGCCTGTTCTGTTCGGGTGTGGGTACCGAGCATCCGGACATCATCAATGCCTCGCGTCGCATGCGCGCTTCGGAGTATGAGCGCTGCCAGAGCAATGGCGTGCGCGAAATCACCGAAGTGCGTATCGGCTATGACGGCATCGTGCTGGGCTCTGCCGACAGCTCCGTCAGCGACATGGATCTGGAACTGACCGAGCTGTGGCTGGCCCTGGCCGCCGAAGTTCCGGCCGACGACACCTGCAGCAGCTTCGTGCCGAACCCGAACACGCGCTGGTCGGACATTGATCCGTCCCTGCCGCGCCGCCGGATCGAGGTCTTCGGTCCGCCGCCGACGTCCGGCACGCGTGACGCTTTCGTTGAGCTGGGCATGCAGCAGGGCGCCCTGGGCATTCCCTGCATGGCGGAACTGGCCGAAACCGACGAAGACCGGTTCGAGACCATCGCTGCGCGCATCCGTGAGGATGGTCGCTGGATCGATGCAGGCGAGAATGACAACGCCATCGTCCAGACCCTGGTCAACACGCCGGACGCCTTCGGTGTCTTCGGCTTCTCCTTCCTGGACCAGAACTCCGACCGTCTGAGCGGGGTCTCGGTTGGCGGCGTGGCGCCGGAGTTCGAGGCGATCTCCGACGGTTCCTACCCGATCTCGCGCTCGCTGTTCTTCTATGTGAAGAACCAGCACGCCGCCATCGTGCCGGGCCTGCGCGAATACGTCGACGAGTTCACCTCGGAAGATGCCTGGGGTGAGTATGGCTATCTGACCGACCGCGGTCTGATCCCGCTGGCTGACGCGGACCGTGACGCCACCCGCGAGCGTGCGGTTGGCCTGGTCGCCATGACGCGCGCGCCGGAATAGGCCGCATCCGCGATCTCAAATGAAGAGGGCGCCGCGAGACTTCGCGGCGCCCTTTCTTGTGCGGGTCCCTCGTGCACTCAGTACAGCGACTTCTGCCGACGCAGGCGGCGCCAGAAGCGCTTGCGTTCCGGCTTGGGGTGCGGGGTGAGGTTGGCGACGAAGTCGATGGCGCATTGGCGCCAGGAATGCTTCTCGGCATGGGCACGCGGCGCAGCCCGGTCGATCTCCAGACAGTCCAGGCAGGCCTGGCGCAGATCCTCATTGATGAAGCCCCCGCCGGAGCCGGGGATGATGTCCTTGGGACCGTGGGCCGGGAAGGCCGCGACCGGCGTGCCGCAGGCCATGGCCTCCAGGTTCACCAGGCCGAACGTGTCGGTCCAGGACGGGAAGACGAAGACATCAGCATCGGCAAAGTAGCGGGTCAGCTCTTCGCCAAACTTGGAGCCGGGGAAGACGGCATCCGGGAATTTCCGCTTCAGCTCCTCGCGCTGCGGGCCGTCCCCGACCACCACCTTGGTGCCCGGCAGGTCCAGCTTGAGGAAGGTTTCGATGTTCTTTTCCACTGCGATGCGGCCGACATTGACCCAGATCGGGCGCTCCAGACCCTCATAGACATCTTCGCCACCCATCCGGCGCTTGTCGGGATGGAAGAGCTCGACATCCACACCCCGCGCCCAGGGCGTGAGATTCTTGAAGCCGCGTTCGGCCAGGTCATCGCGCATCGACGGCGTGGTCACCATCATGCGGCCCGAGGCGCCGTGGAACCAGCGCATGAAGGCATAGCCGGCCGAGAGCGGGATGAAGGGAAAGCGCGCGTTGACGTATTCCGGGAATTTGGTGTGGTAGGAGGTGGTGAAGGGCAGTTTCCACTTCACGCAGATCCGCCGTGCCGCCAGACCCAGCGGGCCTTCGGTGGCGATGTGGATGGCCTCCGGCTCGAACGCCTTGAACCGGTTCACGATGTCCTTGCGGGTGAACAGGGCCAACTTGATTTCCGGATAGGTCGGCAGCGGGAAGGTCTTATAGCCCAGGCCCGGATGGATGACCTCGACCTCATGGCCCATGGCGCGGCATTCGGCGACGGTTCGCGACAGGGTGCGCACCACGCCATTGACCTGCGGTTCCCAGGCATCGGTTACCAGCATGATCCGCTGGGGCCGGTCCTCGCCGTTCGCCGGGCTTTCGTCATCCTGTTCGTCGATGTCGGATGTGTCGTCGTGGTTGTCAGGAATCTGGGTCATTTCGATCCGTAGGCTGGCGGTCATTCAGTGGGTTCCGCGTTTAGCGGACCGGGACCGGTCTGTCAGCCTCGCAGCATACTGGCGAAATCGCTGGCTTGAAGCGGAGAAAGCGGTTAAGCGCCGCGCAACTGCGCAAGAGCCGTGTCCGATGGGCCGGGACGGCTTGCCGGACCCGGGCGGAAAGAGGGAAAGAAAATCCCTGTAATCCGGATCGGGAACCCGTCATGCGCAAGGATCGGGCGAAGTTTCGGTGAGTTACGTGTTTCGCGGAAACGCTGTTTGTTATCGTGAACATAAAACAACCGCATACTTCACTTGCCCCGCGTATAAGTCGGGACCATTGTCCCACGCGTTCATTTGCTGAAGTGGGAGTTTCAGTCATGAATGTTCAGGCTCGCGAAACGCTTCGCTGGGATGACCTCGACACGGTGAAATTCGCCGATGAATCGACCCTTGTCCGCCGGTTGGCGGTCGAGGTCGGTCTGGATGATGCGGCCCAGGCCCGCATCCATGAAGGCGCCGTGGAACTGGTGAAGACGGCTCGCGCCACGACGAAAGCGCGTGGCCTGATGGACAGTTTCCTGCAGGAATTCGGCCTGTCCAATCGCGAGGGCCTGGCGCTGATGTGCCTGGCGGAAGCCCTGTTGCGCATCCCCGATGCTCCCACTGCCGACAAGCTGATTGCCGAGAAGATTTCCGGCGGAGCATGGGCGGAGCACATGGGCCGCTCGGAAAGCTGGCTGGTCAATGCCTCCACGCTGGGCCTGATGATGACGGGCAGCCTGTTCGATGTGGACCCGGAAGCGCGCGAGAATCCCGGTGCCTACTGGAAGCGCCTGACCCAGAAGCTGGGTGAGCCGGTAATCCGGGCGGCGACAATGCGGGCCATGGGCATCATGGGCGAGAATTTCGTCCTGGGGCGCAAGATCACCGAGGCGATCAAACGGGCCAAGAAGGGTGAAGGGCGCCTGTGCTCGTTCGACATGCTGGGCGAGGGTGCGCGGACGGCTGCCGACGCCAAGCGCTACCATCAGCGCTATCTCGACGCCATCGATGCCGTTGGCAAGGTGCGGGGCGACAAGCCGGTCGAGCTGGAGCACGGTGTTTCCGTCAAGCTCTCGGCCCTGCACCCCAAATACCTGGCGGTGAAGGAAGCCCGGGTGATGGAGGAGCTCTATCCCCGCGTTCTGGAACAGGCCAAGCGGGCCAAGCAATATGATATCGGCTTCTGCCTGGATGCCGAGGAGGCCGACCGGCTGGTGATTTCGCTGAAACTGCTGGACCGTCTCGCCCGCGATCCGGAACTGGATGGCTGGCAGGGTCTGGGTCTGGCCGTGCAGGCCTACCAGAAGCGGGCGCGCCACGTGATCGAGCGGCTTGTTGACCTGGGCCGTCAGACCGGACGCCGTTTCCTGGTGCGCCTGGTCAAGGGCGCCTATTGGGATACCGAGATCAAGCTGGCGCACCAGATGGGCTGGAATGATTTCCCGGTCTGGACCACCAAACCCGCGACCGATCTCAACTATCTGGCCTGTGCCCGCGTCATGCTGGCCGCGCCTGAAGCCATCTACTCGCAGTTTGCCACGCACAATGCGCACTCGCTGTGCGCCGTGCGGGACCTCGCCCAGGCCGCCGGGGTGGAGAATTACGAGTTCCAGCGCCTGCATGGCATGGGCGAAGCCCTCTATGCGGCGGCGGACAAGCTCTATGGCAAGCAGCGCGTGCGGGTCTATGCGCCCGTGGGCAGCCATGAGGACCTTCTGCCCTATCTCGTCCGGCGTCTGCTGGAGAACGGGGCGAACACCTCTTTCGTGCACTCCTTCCTGGATCCGGATGTGCCGGTCGAGGATGTTGCACGTGGTCCTTTCCACAATGCCGATGCGATCGACCGCCACGCCAAGATCGCGCGGCCGCTTGATCTCTATGGCGAGGAGCGTCGCAATTCCAAGGGGCTCGATCTCACCCAGGCGGTCGTGCAGACGCGCTTGCGCAAGGCGTTCTCGGAATTCGAGAAGGCCGAGAAGATCGTCGCCTCGCCGCTGGTCAATGGCCAGCTGATGGACGGCGCCGCCCACCAGATCATGTCGCCCGTCGATGCGGCGGAATATGTCGGTACGGCGGCGGATGCCTCGGTGGAGGATGTCAACGCGGCCTTCGAGATCGCCATGGCGGCGCAACCGGCCTGGGATGCCCGCGGCGGCAAGGCGCGCGGTGCCATCCTGCGCGCCATGGGCGACGCGCTGGAAGAGAATATGGAGCGCCTTCTCGTGATGATGGCGCGCGAGGCCGGCAAGACGCTGAATGACGGCATCGCCGAAGTACGCGAAGCGGTGGATTTCTGCCGCTATTACGCCGCCCAGGCCGAGCGCGAATTCGACAGCGACGTGCGCCTGCCCGGACCGGCCGGCGAGACCAATCATCTCGGTCTGAAAGGCCGCGGCGTGTTCGTCTGCATCAGCCCGTGGAACTTCCCATTGGCGATCTTCACCGGCCAGGTCGCGGCTGCGCTTGCGGCGGGCAATGCCGTCATCGCCAAACCGGCCGAGCAGACCCCGCTGGTGGCCTTTGAAGCCGTGCGCCTGTTCCAGGCGGCCGGACTGCCGCCTTCGGTGCTGCACTTCCTGCCCGGCACCGGCGAGATCGTGGGTGCGGCGCTGACCAATGATCCGCGCACGGCGGGCGTGGCCTTCACCGGCTCGACCGAGGTGGCGCGCCTGATCAACCGGTCACTGGCAGCGCGGGAAACCGCGATCGCACCGCTGATCGCGGAGACCGGCGGGCTCAACGGCATGTTCGTCGATACCTCGGCGCTGCGCGAGCAGGTGGTCGATGATGCCATCATGTCGGCCTTCGGCTCGGCCGGTCAGCGCTGTTCGGCGCTGCGCATCATCTTCCTGCCGGAGGACACCGCCGACGAGATGATCGAATCGCTGGCCGGTGCCATGGACGAACTTCAGGTCGGCGACCCGGCCGACCCGGCCACCGATGTCGGTCCGGTGATCGACAATGAGGCGCGCGAGCTTCTCCTGCGTCACATGGAGCGGATGGAAGCCGGGGCCCGGGTGATCAAGCAGATCGATGTGGGCCACCTGGCCGAGCAGGGCTTCTTCTTCGGCCCGGCCCTGGTGGAACTGCCCTCGCTGGACATGCTGGACCGGGAAGTCTTCGGCCCGGTGCTGCATGTGGTGCGCTACAAGCGGCGTGAGGTGTCCGCGATGGCCCGGCAGCTGGCGGCGAAGGGATATGGTCTCACGCTGGGCATTCATTCGCGCCTGACGGCCTTCCACCGGCAGATCCAGTCGATCGTGCCGGCGGGCAATGTCTATGTGAATCGCAACATGGTGGGTGCCGTGGTCGGGGTGCAGCCCTTCGGCGGTGAGGGCCTGTCCGGCACCGGTCCCAAGGCGGGCGGCCCGCACTATCTGCACCGCTTTGCCGGCGAGCGCACGGTGACGGTCAATATCGCCGCCCAGGGCGGGGATCCGGAACTTCTGAATTTGGACTAGCGCTGGGGGCTTCCGGGCCCGGACACTACATCTTGTGTCTCAAGGACGGCGGCGGGGTCTCCCGCCGCCGATTTTTCGGACCCGTTTTGGGCCGTTTCAGACTTTCCACAGGCAATGACAGGTGCGCCACATTCAGGCGTGCCGGGTGGATGTTCCCGTCTGGCTTGGCGATGCTTAACTGCTGGTAACCTGACGCAACGGCGATTCAGGATTTGTTAACCAAAAAGTCCGGCTTCGGACCATTCAGGGCGTTGACCGCTTCTGAGCCTTCATCCACTATATGTTGGGTCGGCTGGAAACAGCGGCACATTATACAGAGTTTCTTAAACCTTTGGGTTCGATCGCTGCGCGGTGCCGTCTGCCGCGCAACAGGACAGATTCGCCTCGGCTTGGGGAGTAAATGCCATCATGACGCCACTGGATTCGGCCGCCAATCGCCAGATGGAAACGCACGTTGCCCACACGCGTCGCTCGACGCGCGGCAAGCCCAAGGCGAACGCCCAGACGCATCTGCGCGTGGTGGAAAGCGTCAAGATCGACCGGTCGCGTGATGCGCTGCTGACCGATTTCGGCAAGAAGACGCTGGAAGACCGTTATCTGCTGCCGGGTGAGAGCTATCAGGACATGTTCGCGCGCGTCGCCACGGCCTATGCCGACAATGGCGAGCATGCGCAGCGCCTTTACGACTACATCTCCCAGCTCTGGTTCATGCCGGCCACGCCGGTCCTGTCCAATGGCGGGGCGGACCGCGGCCTGCCGATCTCCTGCTTCCTCAATTCGGTTGGCGACAGCCTAGACGATATTGTCGGCACCTGGACGGAGAATGTCTGGCTCGCCTCCAATGGCGGTGGCATCGGCACCTATTGGGGCAATGTGCGTTCGATCGGCGAGAAGATCGGCGAAGTCGGCCAGACCTCGGGCATCATTCCCTTCATCCGCGTGATGGACAGCCTGACCTTGGCGATTTCCCAAGGCTCGCTGCGCCGTGGATCGGCAGCGGTCTATCTGGACATCCACCATCCGGAAATCGAGGAGTTCCTGGAGATCCGCAAGCCGTCAGGCGACTTCAACCGCAAGTCCCTGAACCTGCATCACGGCCTCAACATTTCCGACGCCTTCATGGAAGCCGTCGCCAATGACGAGGAATTCGAGCTGAAATCGCCGAAGTCCGGTGAAGTGGTGAAGACGGTCAATGCCCGCAAGCTGTGGCAGAAGATCATCGAGCTGCGCCTGCAGACCGGTGAGCCCTACATCATCTATTCCGACACGGTGAACCGTGCCCTTCCGGCCCACCAGCGCAAGCTGGGCCTGAAGGTGCGTCAGTCCAACCTGTGCGCCGAGATCATGCTGCCGACCGGTTTCGACCAGAACGGCAAGGAGCGCACGGCGGTGTGCTGCCTGTCCTCGCTCAATGCGGCGAAATACCTGGAGTGGAAGGACAATCCCGATTTCATCGAGGATATCTTCCGCTTCCTGGACAATGTACTGCAAGACTTCATCGACCGCGCCCCGGCGGAAATGGACCGCGCCGTCTATTCCGCCATCCAGGAGCGTTCGGTGGGGCTGGGGCTGATGGGCTTCCACACCTTCCTGCAGCAGATGAATGCGCCGTTTGAAAGCGCCATGGCCAAGTCCTGGAACATGAAGCTGTTCAAGCACATCCGTACGGCGGCCGATGCCGCGTCGGTGAAGCTGGCCGAAGAGCGCGGTGCCTGCCCGGATGCGGAAGCGTCGGGCGTTAAGGCGCGCTTCTCGCACAAGCTGGCGATCGCGCCGACCGCGTCGATCTCGATCATCTGCGGCGGTGTCTCTGCCGGCATCGAGCCGATCCCGGCCAATGTCTACACCCACAAGACCCTGTCCGGCTCCACCACGGTGAAGAATCCGAACCTGGAAAAGGTCCTGGAAGACAAGGGCCTGAACACGCCGGCGACCTGGGCGTCGATCCTCGAGCACGAGGGTTCGGTCCAGCATCTCGACGCCCTGGACGAGCACGAGAAGGCGCTGTTCCGCACGGCTTTCGAGATCGACCAGCGCTGGGTGATCGAGCATGCGGCCGACCGCACGCCCTTCGTGTGCCAGTCGCAGTCGCTGAACATCTTCCTGCCCGGCGATATCGATAAGTGGGACCTGCACATGCTGCACTGGACGGCCTGGGAAAAGGGCGTGAAGTCGCTCTATTACTGCCGGTCCAAGTCGATCCAGCGGGCTGCCTACGCCGGCTCGGACAAGACGTCAGAGGCCGAAAAGGCGATGGCGGCCTCCGCGCCGACCGATTATGAGGAATGCCTCGCCTGCCAATAGGCATGCCAGCGACATTGCGAACATGCCGGCCAATTCGAGGGGGAGAGGCCGGTTCCTGAAAGGGAGTGCCTGTGGGCGCTCCCTTTCTTGTTGGGCCCGTCACAAGTCGTTGCAATTCAATGGACCCCTGTCGCGAGCCGCGTTAACTTTATTTCGCCTCCACGGTGAATCAGGGTGCAATGCGCGTCCGGGTCGCCATGGTGGGGCGTCTGATGGGGAGACGCAGGCGATGAGACTGGGACGGACCGCCGAGCTGTTGACAGCCGGAGCGATTGCTCTGGGCGGTGTGAGCTATGTCCTGACCATGCCCTCCAGCGCTGACAGCGCCTGGGCCTCGTCCAACCAGATGATCCAGAGCCAGTTTCACGACGAAGGCAAGGTGCGCCCCCTGTCGCCGGCCGCGGCGCGCGTGGCGCTGTCGGCCCTGTCGATGGATGCTGACCCGGTCAGTGGCTTGCCACTGGCAGCGATGACCAGCGCGCAGGGCCAGCGCATCGACCTGGGCCAGGCCGGCACGCTGGAAGTGGCGGTGCTGGACAATGGCCGGAATGACCCCGCTTACCATTTGTTTGCGGCCGGTGGCGATCGCTACTCGCCGGTGGTGCTCCGCCGCGGAGAGCCCGAAGCTACCGTCGCCGTCAATTACGAACGCGAGTTCCGCCAGCGTGGCTATGGCCAGGAGCTGGATGTCAGCTTCACGCCGCGTGCGGGTGTCAGCGTCGGTCCTGACGGTTCCGCCGCCGGCGCGGGCGCGGAAGTGCGGGTCGGACAATACCTGCAGGGCGAGTATGAAGCCCAGCCGCGCTGGTATGTCTTCGCCGGCGCCGACCGCCGGGCGCTTGTCTATGATCCCGGCCAGGGCATCGACTTCACCAGCGCCATGACGCTGACCGATCGCCAGGTCGTTGGTGATGCCCAGGCCGGCATTGCCATGCGCGTCGGAGATGTCGACCTGTCGCTCGCCTATGTCCGTCGCGAATACGACCATGTCGCCGGCGTCACCAAGTTCGACGAGACCGAGGAATTCGGCGCGGTGTCGGTGAACTGGACCTGGTAGGGTCCGGATTTCGCGCGAGCCAAGCATGGCTCAAACCACGCGAATCGCGCACTCTCCACAGTCGTGAACCGTCGATGCAGCATCAAGCTGTAGACGTTTCATTAGGGATGGGCACAATATCTTGTGTTCGACGCCTGATTCCGTGCTTGCAGGAGAGCTGACATGACCGCACCCACAATCGAGCTGCCCGGCCTGCTTGCGCCCAGCCATTCCTACAAGCCGTTCCGCTATCCCTGGGCCTATGAATTCTGGAAGCGCCAGCAGCAGGTGCACTGGCTGCCGGAAGAAGTGCCGCTGGGCGAGGACTGCAAGGACTGGGCGACCAAGCTGACGGACAAGGAACGCAATCTCTTAACGCAGATTTTCCGCTTCTTCACCCAGTCGGATGTCGAGGTCGGCGCGAACTACATGGAAAACTACATGCCGCTCTTCAAGCCGGTTGAAGTGCGCATGATGCTCGCCTCCTTCTCCAATATCGAGACGGTGCACATTGCCGCCTACGCGCTCCTGCTGGAGACGATCGGCATGCCGGACAGCGAGTTCTCCGCCTTCATGGAATACCAGGAGATGGCGGCCAAGCACGATTATCTCGGCCAGTTCGGCGTGGAGACAGAGAAGGACATCCTCACCTCGATGGCGGTGTTCGGCGGCTTTACCGAAGGCCTGCAGCTGTTCGCTTCCTTCGCCATGCTGATGAACTTCCCGCGCTTCAACAAGATGAAGGGCATGGGCCAGATCGTCACCTGGTCGATCCGCGACGAGAGCCTGCACTGCGAAGGCATGATGAAGCTCTTCCACACCTTCGCGGCTGAGACCGGCGCCTATACCCAGGACGTCAAGGACAAGATCGTCGAGTGCTGCCAGACCGTGGTGAAGCTGGAGGACAAGTTCATCGAACTGGCCTTCGAGGCCGGCGAGGTGGAAGGCATGACGCCGGAGGATATCAAACGCTATATCCGCTACATCGCCGACTGGCGCCTGAAGCAGCTGAACCTGCCGGCCATCTACGGCATCAAGGATCACCCGCTGCCCTGGCTGGCGGAAATCCTCAACGGCGTCGAGCACGCCAACTTCTTCGAAGCCCGCGCCACCGAATACTCCAAGGGCGCCACGCAAGGCGCCTGGCATGGCGATGACGGCGTCTGGTCGATGTTTGACAAGATGAAGAAGAAGGATGCGGCGGAGCTGGCGGAGTAGCGTCAGCACTAGTTTCAAACACCGTCATCCCCCGGCTTGTCCGGGGGACCTGTCCATCCTGCTGAGAGGTCAGCTGAGGTGGCCCGGACAAGCCGGGCCATGACGGTAGAGAGTGACCTGCGCGACTACAAAGGCTCGACCGCCAGCCCGATCCCGCCCTGCGGCACCGTCTCGGCGATGCGTTCCATGCCGGCGATCAGGGGCCGGCCCTTGGCAATGGCGGCCTTTACGGAGGCCAGCTGCAGCGAGGCCTGGTGGTGGCTGGGGCTGTCCCAGACCTCGGTGATCCAGATCGTGTCATTCTCGGACGGGTCACGGGCGACGATGTAGGAATGGCAACCCGGCATGCCTCGCATGCCCTCGAGCAGGATCTCCATCAGCGCCTCGCGCTCGCCCGGTTTCGCGATGAATTTTCCGATCAGCCCGTACATGCAACACCCTTCCCCAACGCGTGAATTGTTTCACGCTAACAAGGGAATGGGGTGAGGCAAGGGTTTTTCTGCGCGCCGACTGCAGGTGTGGCGCAAGATTTTCCTTTTGGGCTCCGGCCGGAATAGCTGGGTGAGGGTCGAACCGAGCCGGGCTCCTGCCAAGCAGCGCTCATTTGCGCCTCGCGGCACTGACCCCCGAACCGGTGACGAAGCTCTGGTACTCCCTGAAACTTCGACATAATTTCGTGCGTGTGTGATGTGCTCATTCGGGGAAAGAAATGGGTCGAGTTTACAAGGCGGATATTCGTCGTGACGTGACATGCCAGGCATGCGGAACGGCCTATCACTACATTCACGCGGTTGAGGTAACCGAAGGCGATCCGGACAAGTTCGAAGAGAAAGTCCGCAGGGCCGTGGACACCGGCGTGGATCTGGTGCCGTGTCCGGAGTGCGGCAAGGCAAATCCGGAAATGTGGAAGGGCTTCTCAAAGGATGTCATGCGGACCGGGCTGATCCTTGCGGCCCTCCTGGTTGCGATCCTTTTGGTGCTCTTGCTTGCCGATTCTTCAGGCCTGCTCTTTTACGGGCTGATCATCATCCTGCCGCTTTCTGCCCTGGGCTACGCGCTTCGGATGATCCAGATCTTGCTGAAACCGATCCTGAACCGGAAGAAGGGGCTGCGGGAGACGGCCGCCGGGGTGTAGAAGCCTGTCCCGGCACAAGCCGGGACAGCCGCTTCCAGGGATGCGGGTCTTCAGCGCCTAGATCACCGCCTCGCCCGCCGGTTCCCGCATGTTGTAGCTGGACGACATGACGCGGCCATAAGCGCCGCCATTGGCGATCAGGATGATGTCGCCTTCCTGGGTGTCCGGCATCAGGCGCTGGGCGCCGAGGCGGTCGGCTGTTTCGCAGATCGGGCCGACAATGTCGGCGATATAGGCCGCCTCGTCGTCCAGCCGGGTGAGATTGACGATCTCGTGCCGGGCGCCATAGAGGGCCGGGCGGATCAGCGAGTTCATGCCGGTATTGATGCCGACAAAGCGGGCATCCGGCGTGTGTTTGAGCTGGGTCACCCGGGCCAGCAGCACACCGGCCTCGGCAGAGATGTAGCGGCCCGGCTCGATCCAGAGCTGGTATTGCGGATGGGCGGTCTTCAAATCGCCCAGCACCGCGTCCAGCGCTGCCATGTCGATGCGGCGCACGCCCGAGGCTTCGTCCACCGAAAGGCCGCCGCCCAGGTCGAGGATCTCGACATCGGGCATGGAGCGGGCGGTTTCCACCAGGAAGAGGCCGACACGGCGCCAGTGATCGGGATCGGAAATGCCCGAGCCGGAGTGCACGTGCAGCCCGTTGATGATGGCGCCGGCCTTGGCAGCGAGCGCCTTGGCCTCGTCCAGCTCGGCGGCGTGGAGGCCGAACTTGGCTTCCGGTCCGGCGGTGCGGACATGCTTGTGATGGCCTTCCGGGCGTTGCGGATTGATCCGCAGGGTGATCCTGCGGCCCTTGAAGATCTCCGGCCAGACGCGCAGCGGGTGCAGCCCGTCCAGGGTGACATGAATGCCCAGCGCCAGCGCTTCGGCGTATTCTGCCTTCGGTGCGAAGTTCGGGGTGAAGAGGATGCGGTCGACATCCAGGCCCGGCACGGCCTTCATCGCCGCCTTGACCTCGTTGATCGAGACGCATTCCACGCCCAGTCCCGCCTCGACCGCGGTGCGGATCATGTCGGGATGGCCATTGGCCTTCATCGCATACCAGCCGCGATCGAGATGCTTCAGCCCGGCAACGGCAGAGGCGCGGGTGCGCACGGTTTCCAGATCATAGACATAGACCGCGCTGTCGGCGGGGCAGAGGTCCAGCAGGGCCTGGCGCTTGGTGCGCCACCACTTGCCGGTTCCGGCCGGCTGGGCGTCGACGAGATTCTCGCCGATCTCGCGCCAGGAGGGGCCGAAGGTCTTGTCCCGCGGCTTGGGCTGGATCAGCTGGTCGTGCAGGCGGCGGCACAAGGGCTTGCCCTGGTCACCATCGACCACGACGGTGAGGTTGAGATCATTGGCCGCCTGGGAGACCAGGCGCACCGGATAGTGGGCAAAGGCTTCCATCGCCGGGCCGAGCTGGGCGAGCAGGGCCCGCACGCCGCGGCCGACCATGGACACGGCGGCACAATCCTCGATCAGGGTGACGCGAGCGATCTTGGACAGATCGTCCTGCAGCGCGGCGATGACGTCCGGTGTCAGGCCCGGCTCGTCATCGAGGGAGACTGTGACCGAGGTTTCCGAGGTGGAGACCAGGTCGATCGACACGCCATGGCGCGCGAAGGGCTCGAAGGCTTCGGCCAGGAAGCCGGAAGCACGCCACATGCCGTCAGTCTCCAGCGTGATCAGGCGGACCCGGTTCTTCACCGAAACGGCCTTCAGGCGCGGTGTGTCTTCCGACGGCGTCGCGGAGATGGTGGTGCCGGTCATCTCCGGCTTGTGCGTGCACAGCACCTGCATCTCGATGCCATAGCGGCGCACCGGGGCGATGGCGCGCGGATGCAGCACGCCGGCGCCCATCGAGGCCAGTTCCTGAGCTTCTTCATAAGCCAGCGAGCGGATCTGGCGGGCAGCACCCGTCAGGCGCGGATCGGCCGAGAAGAAGCCGGGCACATCGGTCCAGATTTCCAGCCGGTCAGCCGCCAGCTTGGCGGCGAAATAGGCGCCTGACGTATCCGAACCGCCGCGGCCGAGCAGGGCGGTGTCACCATCCTCGCGCCGGGCAATGAAGCCCTGGGTGATGATCACGTCCGGGCCCTTGGCCAGCTCGGACTGGAGGTCGGCATCAGGTGTGTGGACGCAGTCGCAGGCGAGATAGCCGCGGGCGCCCGGCGCCGGGATCGCGGCGAGATGGTCGCGGGCGTCCAGCCAGCGCGAGGCCACGCCTTCCTTCGCCAGCCAGGCCTGACCCAGCGTGGTCGACATCAGCTCGCCCTGGGCCATGATCCGGGCCTTCAGGCGCGGGCTGGCATCGCCGGTCAGCGCCAGGCCAGCGCGCAGGCGGGTGAGTTCCTCGAAATAGGGGGCCAGCAAGGCCGGGCCATCGACACCCAGCTCGGTCGCCAGCGCGAGATGCCGGTCCTGGATCGCGGCCAGTTCGGCCTCGCCTTCGCCGGCCACGGCACGGGCCACCAGCGTGTCCAGAAGATCGGAAATCTTGGTCACCGCCGAATGCACGATAAAGGCCCGTTTGCCTTCCGCTTTGACGGCTTGGATGCGTTTGGAGATGACACGCCAGTCGGCCAGCGATTTCACGCTGGTGCCGCCAAACTTGAGTACGACCCAGTTTTGCGTGTTGCTCATGTCGATCTCCATTGCAGGCCGCGGGATTGGATGCCCGGGCGCGGCGTGCATACAGGTCCTGTTGCGGCGCAACAACAGATAAATGCGCGAACGCCACAGTCCCGGCCAGAACGGCGCAATGGAATTGCCGTCAATCGCCGAAGTTTGGCGCTCTTTTCTCCAGATTGGCCATCACCGCCTCAACCTGGTTGGGTTGGCCCATGATCGCGTCTTGCAGCCGCGACTCGGTGAGCAGGATGTCGGCGGCGCAAGCATCATCCAGCGTGTTGAGCAGGGATTTTGAAGCGCGAACGGCTGACGGCGACCGCCCGGCAATCTGCGCGGCGATCTCCCGGGCGCGCGCCAGCGGGTCGGCATGGGTCTCCGTCACCAGACCCAACGTCTGGGCGCGGCTGCCGTCGATGCGTTCAGCGGTGTAGGTGAGCTGACGCAGGATATCGCCGCGAACCAGGCCGCGCACCGTGGCACAGCCGGACATGTCGGGCACCAGACCCCATTGCGTCTCGGCGATGGCGATCTTGGCGTCCGGCGCGGCAATGCGGATATCCGCCCCCAGCGCGATCTGCAGCCCGCCGCCCAGCGCTCCGCCCTGGATCGCGCAGATCACCGGCATCGGCAGTTCGCGCCAGGCATAGCCGGCATATTGCGGCTTGTTGCACAGGCCGTGCGTGCGTGGCTCCAGCCGGCTTGCGCCGTCCTCGCCCGCCATCGCGGCGAAACTGCCGAAATCCAGCCCGGCGCAGAACATGCGGCCCTGGCCAGACAGGATCACCACCCGGACATCCCGGCGCTCCGCCAGCCAGGCGGCCGCCTCGATCAGGCCGTCGAACATCGCCGGATCCAGCGCATTGAGCTTGTCGGCCCGGGTCATTTCGACATGAGCGATGTGATCGGCCAGGGTGAGGCTGACGCGGTCGTGAAAGGTCGCGGTGTCGGTCATTCGGCTTTTATCCTGGTCTGGGTTTCGCGGCGTGAAAGCTGGCACAGTTTTGCAACAGCGCCCAAGCACCGTCATCAAATCTTGGCCGACATCCTATTTACCCGTGCGCGGAATTCATGCATGAGGTGCGCGATGACAACGTATAAAATTGCAAAAACGCCAGAAGAGGCTGTGGAGCAGCTGGATGCGCTCTACAAGGCCTCCGTCGAACGCCTCCAGAATGCCTTGAAAGCCTTCCTGGAAGGTGGAAAGCCCCCGAGTGAAGACGAGCGCCGGTCCGGCGCTTTTGTGTATCCGGAACTGCGGGTGACCTATTCGCCCGACGGTCCGCCGCCGCCCGTCAGCCGGGCCTTCGGCAAGTTCACCGATACCGGGGTCTATGCCTCCACGATCACCAATCCACAGCTCTATCGCGACTATCTGATCGAGCAGCTTTCCCTTTTGTCGGACACCTACGAGATCACCATCGAGACCGGTCCGTCACAGACCGAGATCCCCTTCTCCTACGTGCTGGACGGGGCTGACGATCTGGACATGAATGCAGCCTCGCCGGCCGAGCTGGTGCGGCACTTCCCCTATGCCGACCTGTCGCGCATCGATGACGAGCTGCCCAATGGCCTGCGCCCATCTGTTCCGGGCGAGGTGAAGCCGCTTTCGCTGTTCGAGGCTCCGCGGGTCGATTATTCGCTGCAGCGCCTGCGCCACTACACCGGCACGCCGTACGAAGACACGCAGCAATTCATCCTCTTCACCAACTACCACCGCTACGTGGACGCATTCACCGCCTGGGCGATCCGCCAGCTCAAGGAAGACAATCACTACGAGGCCTTCTCGGCCGCGGGGAATGTGCGGGTGGATGCCTCCACGCCCAATGCCCACGCCGTGGTGGAGGGCGCGCCGTGGCGCCGCTTCCAGATGCCGGCCTATCACCTGATGGCACCGGGGCGGCGCGGCATCACCCTGGTCAATATCGGGGTGGGACCGTCGAATGCGAAGACGATCACGGACCACCTCGCCGTGCTGCGTCCGCAATGCTGGCTGATGATCGGCCATTGCGGCGGCTTGCGCCATTCCCAGCGCCTGGGCGATTATGTGCTGGCTCACGCCTATCTGCGTTACGACTCGGTGCTGGACGAGGACCTGCCGCTGGAAGTACCGATCCCGCCGATCGCGGAAATCCAGATCGCGCTGGAAGACGCCGTGGCCAATGTCTCCGGCGACAAGGGCGAAGCCCTGAAAGCCCGCCTGCGGACCGGCACGGTGGCGACCTATGCCGACCGGAACTGGGAGCTGCGCTATGCCCAGCAGGCGCGGCGCATCAACCAGTCCCGCGCCATCGCCGTGGACATGGAAAGCGCCACCATCGCCGCCAACGGTCTGCGCCTGCGCGTGCCCTATGGCACGCTGCTGTGCGTCTCCGACAAGCCGCTGCATGGCGAGCTGAAACTGCCCGGCGCCGCCAATCTCTTCTACCAGCGCTCGGTGTCGGAACACCTGGCGGCGGGGATCGAGACGGTGGAGATCCTCAAACGGGATGAGGGCGCGGCGCTGCACTCGCGCAAGCTGCGCAGTTTTGACGAGCCGCCTTTCCGCTAGGGCTGGCACCGGACGGCTTTCCGCCTATTCTGGCGGCAAAGCTGTTCGGGTTGTCTGATGTCCACTGCCACCACTTCCGCGCCCACCTGGCTGGGCCGCGCGCTCGTCGAAGGCGCGCTGATCGTCTTTGCCGTCGTGCTGGGTTTCATCGTCAATGAATGGCGCCAGGATGTCGCCGACCGGCATGCGGCCGAGGCGGCGATGGCGCGCGTGGTGGTGGAGATCGAGGGCAATATCGCCCAGCTGGAAGCCGTGGTCGGCTATCACGAGAGCGTGGTGCAGCGGATCGGGGAACGCCTGGCCGAGATCGAGGCGTCGCCGGAACCGGTGCGCGGGGCCTTCTTCGACGAATTCGAGGCCATCATGCCGCGCGGCGTGAATGCGCCGGGCCTGACCCGTTTTGCCTGGGACCACGCCCAGCAGCATGGTCACCTGGACGTTCTGCCCTATGACGTGGTGGCAGGCACGGCGCGGGCTTATGCGATGCAGGAGGCCGGGGTGGATTCGACCTGGCGGCAGATCGTCACCCTCCTGTTCTCGGGACCTGAAGTGATGCGCGTCTCCGATCTGGAGCCCAGCCTGCGTTTCACCCAGATCGGCTTTTCCGAGCTGGCGTCGCAGGAACGCTTCCTGATCCGTCACTATCAGCGCCTGCTGGAAGAGCTGGCGGCTGCCGGTTTCGAATAGGCGGGTGCGCGGCACGATCAGGCCTTGCCGCCGGGCAGGGGATTGCGTACCTCCGATGCCATGACTCGGATCACTCCCCTCGACGGTGTTCACAATTTCCGCCACTTCCACGGCTATGCCGGCCATGACGGCGCGAGCGTGCGCGAGGGGTTGTTCCGTTCCGGCCATCTCAGCCGCGCCAGCGAGGCCGACCGGGCGCTGATGGACCGGCTGGGCATTACCGTCGTGGCCGATCTGCGCAAGCCGCGCGAGCGTGAGGCAGAACCCTCGCTGTGGCCGGACAAGGTGCGGGTGATCGCCTCGGACCTCGGGGCTGGCGGAGAGCCGCCGCACCTGGCCTTCCTGCGCAAGGGCGATCATTCCGAACAGGCTGTGCGTGACTACATGCTGTCGGCCTATCGCCGCATTCCCATGGAGAGCGGCAATCAGGAAGTCTATCGCGAGGCCTACAAGGCGCTGGCCAATGGCGAGGCCGACACCGGTTTTCTGGTGCATTGCGCCGCCGGCAAGGACCGGACGGGGATTTTCTGCGCCCTGATTCTGGACGAGCTGGGTGTCGACCGCGACACGGTGATGGAAGACTATCTCCTGACCAATCAGGCCGTGGACTTTGATGCCATCATTCCGCGCATCCAGGAGCGCACGCGCGACCAGCTGGGCCAGGTCATGCCGGCCCCGCTGATGCAGATCTTTCTGGGCGTGGATGCGGACTATCTCGCCCAGGCCTTTGACACGATGGGCTCGGTGGAGGCCTATGTGCGCGATCATCTGGGCATCTCGGATGCCGAGCGCGAGGCGCTGCGGCACCGCTGGCTGACCCGCTAGCCGACAGGTTTGGTCATGACGGCGCCCCAACTCAGCCTGCCCTGGCGTGACCCGCTGGTGGCCTTTGCACCGCTGAGTAGCGAGGCTCAGGCCCTGTTGCTGCATGACGGGCGCAATGGCCGCGCGCGGATCTTCGCCCGGCCGGACGCGGTGTTCGCTGGTGAGGGACGCGCCGCTTTCGATGCGCTGGCGACTTCGGTACGCCGGACCGGGGGCATGCATGCCGGTCTTTTTGGCTATGACCTGGCAGCTGCCTTTGAACGCCTGCCCCATCTGGACCCGCGCTGGCCACCTCTGAGCTTTGCCCGCTACCCGGCCTGGGCGGTTCTCGACAAGGCCGCGGGTCGTCTGGACGTATATGGGCCTGACCGTGTCAGCGCCGAGCGCTTTGCCGCTTGCCTGGGCGAAGGCGGCCGTATCGAGGCTGATCTGCCGACCGGACACGCGCGCTGGGTTCCGCGCTGGACCCGCGAGGCCTATCTCGCGGCGGCAAGACGCGCGCGCGACTATGTCCATGCGGGCGATGTGTTCCAGGTCAACCTGTCCCAGGGGTTCGATATCGAGCTGGCCGACGGGGATGCGCCCTGGCCGGTCTTCTGCCGTCTGAGCGCCCGCTCGCCCGCACCCCATGCGGCCTATCTCTGCCTGGGCGATGATGCGGTGGTGATGACCAATTCGCCGGAACGGTTTCTGGATGTGCGTGACGGCCATGTCGAAGCCCGCCCGATCAAGGGCACCCGGCCGCGTTCAGGCGATGCCGATGCCGACGCCGCGCTGGTCGCCGAACTCCTGGCCAGCGCCAAGGACCGGGCCGAGAACCTGATGATCGTCGATCTGATGCGCAACGACCTCTCGCGTGTCTGCCGGCCCGGGTCTGTCGAGGTGCCGCGCCTGTGCGATGTGGAAAGCTATGCCAATGTCCATCATCTGGTCTCCGTGGTGACGGGTGATCTGGCGGATGACCGCGATGTCTTCGATCTTCTGGAAGCCAGCTTTCCGCCTGGTTCGATCACCGGGGCCCCCAAGGTGCGCGCCATGGAGATCATTTCGGAACTGGAGGGCGAACCCCGCGGTCCCTATTGCGGCGCGCTGGGGTGGATGGATGGCGCTTCGGCGATGGACCTCAATGTGATGATCCGGACCGCGGCCCTTCGACGGTCAAAAAGCGGGTGGAAAGCGAGCCTGCGGTCCGGCGGTGGTATTGTCGCGGACAGTGAGCCTGAGGCAGAATATGCGGAGACGCTGACCAAGGCTTCCGCCTTGCGCCGGGCGCTGGGAGCAGGACAGTGAATCGAGCCGATCATCATACCGCCGCCGTCTGGCAGGACGGGAGCTGGATGCATGCGCAGGACGCGCACTGGCCGGCTGCAGACCGCGGCGCCCTCTTGGGGGATGGCGTGTTCGAAACCCTGCGCTGGCGCGGCGGTGAAGTGGAGCGTCTCTCGCGCCACATGGCGCGCCTGGAAGCGGCCTGTGCAGCCCTGGGCCTGCCCTGTCCGATCACTGAGGGCAAGCTGGCGAGCCTCGCGTTTGAGATCTGCGATCGCAACAAGCTGAAGGATGCGGCCCTGCGTCTTACGGTGACTGCCGGAATCGGACCGCGCGGGCTGGACCGCGATCCGGATGCCAGGCCTTCGGTCCTTCTGACCGCAGCCGCCCGTACTGCGCCGCCCAGTTCGATCACGTTGAAGACCAGCCAGATCCGGCGGGCTCCGACCAGTCTGGCCGCCCAGCACAAGACGCTGGGTTATACTGACAATCTTGCCGCCCGCCGCGAGGCGCGTCAGGCAGGGGCGGGCATGGCCCTGTTGTTGGATACGGGCGGCTACCTGTCGGGTGCCGATTGCGCCAACCTGTTCTGGATGCGCTCGGGCACGCTGTTCACGCCGGGTGAGGAGTGCGCCGTGCTGCCGGGAACCGCCCGCGCGGCTATCCTGGACGGCTTGTCGGTGGAGATGGGGGCCTTCGGGCGGGATGCGCTGACGGGAGCCGAATGCGTCTTCGTCACCAATGCGCTGATGGGCGCGGTGCCGGTCTCGGCGCTGGACGGCAAGGCCGTGGCCACCGGTTCCGGACTGCCCGGATCGATCTCGGAAATCCTGGACTAGCCGCGCGAGACCACGATCGAGCGGCGCGGCCGCAGGTAGAAGACTTCGCTGATGTCGAAGTGCGACACGCCCAGTTCGGAGAACATGGTCTCGTAGCGGTACTCCACCTCCACCATCACGATGGAGCGGTTCGGGCTGAGCACACCGTCCGGCATGGTCACGCTGCCGCCTTCCGCGTAGGGCGACATGCCGACGGCATCCGACCATTGCACTTCCACATCGCCGTCCATGTCCATCATTACGCTGGAAATGCGGATCTGTAGCGGCGTGGTGTCGAAGGGCGCGATGATGACGCTGCCGGCATTGAGAATGTCGGCCATTTCATCATCGGTGATGACATCGTCCTGGGCGACGAGATCGGCCAGGGCACTGGATACCGAGGTGATCTTGCGATCGATCGACAGCGCCAGGCTGGTTTCCACTGCGCCCAGATAAAGCAGTATCATGAAGGGGGCGATCAGCGCGAACTCAACCGCGGAGACGCCCCGTCTGTCGCGCCAGAACCGGCGCAGGCGGTGAACGAGCGTGCTAGTCATCGAAAGGCTCGTTCCGGAAGACGGTGGCCGCGGAGATCAGCCGCTGATTGTCCTTCATGTTCGACAGCGCTCCGCCGAAATTCGGGGTCAGCAGGGACCACCGGTAAAAGACCCGCACCAGCACGATGTCGCCGGCATCGCCCGGATCCCAGCCAAAGTCGGATGTATCCATTTCGCCGCCCTCATCGATCGGGCTGGATTGGTCGACATCGCCGAAATCCTGGAACACCTTGACGTCGATCTCCAGCCGGTCACAGGAGCCAACGACGCCGATGCGATCACAGACTTCCTGGCGGAAACCGGCCTGGGACATGCCGCCGGATTGGGCCTGGCCCGTGCGAATCTGGCGCGATGCCTCAAGGACCGCGTTTTCCAGCACCGTGCCCGTAAAGAACACGGCCGCGATCTCGATCATCGCGAACAGGAGAAAAAAGAAGGGCGCGGAAATCATCGCAAATTCGACTGCCGTGGCACCGGAACGGCCGGAGCCGAAACGGCGCAGCAGACCGGTCCTGCGGCTTTGCGACTGCCCCGACAGACGTTTCATGTCACCTGCCTCCACCCGGGAACGTCCCAGCGTTCCCCGTCCTTGTTATTGCGGCAGACCCATCGCGTCATCGCCAGCCATCGCCTGGTCGGCAATCGACAGCCGGTTGCGCTGCTGATCGGTCAGCATTTCGGTCGTGGCCTGGTCATCGCCCACGCGCGGCACGTTTTCGCAGGTCTCGCCGCACGACAGGGTCACGCGATCCGTACCGCGGAACAGGGCGACCTGTCCGCCGACCGGATTGGAGACCACGATCTCGCGCGAGTAGATCACACGGCCGATCCGGTCGATGGCGATCACATTGGTGCGGCCTTGCAGCCGGCCGGTCACGATCAGTGTGCGGCCATCATGGACCATCGCATCGGCGATCGAGGGATTGCCGACGACGACGGCCGAGGCATCGCCCGGCAGGCGGATGACCTGGGCATGCTCGACCGGAACGTCGATATCACTGGCGGCGGCGGGTGCGACCAGCACCAGGGCCAGGGTGAACGCTGCGGCAATCCGATTGAACATGGGGGCACTCCGTCCCGGTCTGCTGAACATGCCGGCATTCTCGCGCGCGCGTCTGAATCTTTCCTAAACGCGCGCTCATTTATTTGATCTTCAATTTGCTTTTGAGTGTGCCAGTGTTGTTATCCGAAAATTAACTATAGCTGACGTTCCCGAATATAAATGTTTTGTTAGGCACGTATTTTTACTCAACCGAAATTGTTCTCGTGTTTAGTAGGCATCGTTCAGGAGGGGTCGGGACGGATCGGCTCCTGATGGTGAGGTACCTACACGGGAGTTTAAAAATGAAAATGATTTCTCGCTTCTTCAAAGACGAATCCGGCGCCACTGCGATCGAGTACGGCCTGATTGCCGCTCTTATCGCCGTTGTCATTATCGGCGCCGTGACGGCCCTCGGTACGGGCGTCAGCGACAACTTCAACACGGTTGCCGGCGCGCTCTAAGCGAACCCAATACCGCGTAATTCGGCAGGGCCGTCCCGATCGGGGCGGCCCTTGTCGTATGCGCCAACTGCTTCTTAAGCCCTTTGTGGTTTGCTGCCGCGGTCGAGACGAGGGGAGTAGTCCATGCTCACGCACATCCTGATCCTGGCCTTTGCCGGTCTGATGGCCGCAGCAGCGATTTCAGACGCGGCGCGTTTCATCATTCCCAACTGGCTGGTCCTGATCCTGCTCGCCCTGTTCCCCGTTGCGGCTCTCGTCTCCGGTTTTTCATGGCCGCTGGCCGGATTTCATGTCCTGGCCGGCATTCTGGCGCTGCTGATCGGTTTCGCCCTGTTCGCACCCGGCTGGATCGGGGCGGGCGATGCCAAGCTCTTTGCCGCAGCCGGGCTCTGGCTGGGTTGGGAGGCGCTCTTGCCCTTCCTGTTCGCAACGGTTCTGGCCGGCGGTGTTCTCGTTCTCGGCCTTCTGGCCCTGCGGCGTGCTGCTCCTCTGGCCGGGGTGCCCTCCGGATGGCTTGAGGAAACGGCCCTCGCGCAGGGAGCGCCGGTTCCCTACGGTCTGGCGATCGCAGCCGGGGCCCTCTGGGTGCTGCCGCAGACCCCGCTTTTTGCTCTGCTTTGATTCGAGTTTTAGCCAGTCACTGCAGGCGGATTCGAAATAACCTGAGATCGACCGCATTGTTCCGGAAGCATTAACGCGACTTTGAGGAATTCGGCGTCTCCTAGCGGACGTATTCGTGCGTCCGAGAGGTTGGAGCGTCCCATGAACGCTGTCCGTATCGCCATTCTAGTGGCTGCCGCCGTTGCGGCTGTCGCGGTCGCTTTCTTTGTCCGTCAGGCCATGTCCGGCGGCGAAGCTCCGCAAGTCGTGGAAGTGCAGCAGGAACAGCGTCCGGCAGTCCGAATTCTTGCAGCACGCAACGATCTCTCAACCGGAGACCGCATCTCGGCGGCTGACCTGTACTGGCAGGCTTGGCCGGACGAAGCGATCGCTCCGGGCTATATCGTGGAAGGCCGCGGTCAGGGTATCGAGGACTTTGCCGGCTCTGTCGTGCGGGCGCCGATTGCCCAGAGCGAACCGATCACCGGCCGCCGCCTGGTACAGCCGGGTGATGCTGGTTTCATGGCCGCCGTCCTGACCCCTGGCATGCGTGCCGTCGCGGTCCCGATCTCGGCCGAAACCGGTGCCGGCGGTTTCATCCTGCCCAATGACCGGGTCGATGTGATCGTCTCGTTCGAGGAAGACGCCGAAGGCCGGCGCGGCGGACGGGCCTTCGTGGCCCGGACGGTCGTCGAGAATGCCCGCGTCCTGGCGATTGATCAGACCTACGGCGATGGCGAGGGCGAAGATGTGGTTCTGGGTGAAACCGCGACGCTGGAACTGGCGCCGGACCAGGCGCGTGCCGTGTCGCTGGCTGTGGCCCGTGGCAATGTCCACCTGATACTGCGCAGCCTGACCGACAATGAGGGTGGTCCCACCCTGATTTCCGGCGGCGAGACCGTGCACAGCAATACAAGCGGCGAGGACGCGCTGAACGGCCGTTCCAGCCATGTGACCCTGATCCGTTATGGCCGCGCCCAACAGGTCGCGCTGGCCGGAGACGAGTGAGGACTGACGCGATGATCCGCTCCCTGATCCTTCTCGCCGCCCTGGCAATGGCCGCACCGGCCGCCGCCCAGGCCCCGGGCTCCGAACGTGGCAACACGATGCAGGTCTATATCCGCGAGCCGGGCAACGGCCCGGTGTCGGAGAATCTGGATCTGCCGCTGAACAAGGCTGCGATCGTGCACCTGCCGGTCGATGTTGCCGATGTGCTGGTGACCAATCCGGCCGTCGTTGATGCCGTCGTGCGCACACCGCGCCGGGCCTACCTGATGGGGATGGGGATCGGGCAGACAAACGCCTTTTTCTTTGATGCGGAAGGTCAGCTGATTCTGGATCTTGATCTGCGCGTCGAGCGCGACATGGCACCGCTGCAGAACGCGCTTGAACGTTTTCTGCCGCACGCCCGCGTCACCGCAGAAGCCATGAACAACCATATCGTGCTGTCCGGTTCCGTACCGAGTGCGTCGGATGCCGATGCCGCCATGCGCATCGCCCAGCGCTGGGTGGAAAATCCGGAAAGCATCCTGAACATGGTCACGGTGCAGGCGCGCGAGCAGGTGATGCTGAAAGTGCGCATCGTGGAAATGCAGCGCACGATCGTGCGCCAGCTGGGCGTCAACCTTACGGCCGGTGGTACCTCGGGCGAATTTGGCTTCTCGGTCGCCAGCGAGCCGGACTTTTCTCGCGTCGGACGTTTCCTGGGCGGCACCAGTGCCGTGCTGGACTGGGTCAGCGGTAATTCCGGTAACGGAATATCGAACGTGCAGTCCCTGCTGATGGCCATGGAGCGCGTCGGCCTGGTGCGCACCTTGGCCGAGCCGAACCTGACCGCAATCACCGGCGAAAGCGCCAACTTCCTGGCCGGCGGTGAGTTCCCGGTTCCGGTCGGACGGGACCGCGACGGCAATATCATAATTGAATACAAGCCTTTCGGCGTGGGTCTGGGCTTCACCCCGGTGGTGCTGTCGGAGAATCGCATCTCCCTTCGCATTTCCACCGAAGTATCCGAACTGACCAATCAGGGTGCGCTGACCTTCCAGTCCAGCGCCGTGACGGATGATGATGGCAACATCATCGGCCAGATCCCGGGTCTGACGATTCCGGCGCTGAATGTGAACCGGGCCGAGACCACGGTGGAGCTGCCGTCCGGCGGTTCCCTGGTACTGGCTGGCCTGATCCAGGAAGAGACACGCCAGAATCTGGACGGCGTACCGGGCGTGCAGAACCTGCCCGTGCTGGGATCGCTGTTCCGTTCACGTGATTTCGAGAACCAGGAAACCGAGCTGGTCGTTCTGGTCACGCCCTATCTGGTTGATCCGACGAACCCGAACCAGCTGGCCACGCCGGCGGACGGGTACCGCAATGCCGGCGAAGCTTCGAGCCTGCTCTTCAACCGCATCAACCAGGTCTATGCCGTTCCCGGCTCCGACACGGGTGAGCGCGGCTGGGCTGGTCCGATCGGCTTCCTGTTCGAGTAGTGGAGTGGGTGATGGTGGATAAACGCAAGAAACTCGCTGCCTTGGCCAGCCTGGCGCTCGCGGCGCTGTTGCCGGCCTGTGCTTCCACGCCGTCTGCCGATCTGGGCCTGCCGCAGGCCAGCGCCGTCGCGGAGACCTTTCGCTCGGCCATGCCGGTAGACCCGCGCGACAATGGTCTGACCTGGGCGCAGCAGGACCAGCTGGCCTTCATCGCCGCAGAATACCAGGCCCGCGGACACGGTCCGCTGGTGATCAGCTACCCGCAGGGTGCCGGCAATGAAGACGCCGCCATCGGTGCGATCGCCGAGGCCCGCACCTTCTTCTACGAGCGTGGCATCAGCTGGCGACAGATCACCGGTGGGGCGTATGACGCACGCGGCCGGCAGGTCGGCGAGATCTATTTTTCCTTCCAGCGCTACACGGCTGTGGCGCCCGAATGCGGGCAGCGCTGGGACAATATGGCCGTGGAGTTCGACAACCAGCACCACAGCAATTTCGGATGTGCCATGGCGGCGAACCTGGCGGCCATGGTTGCCGATCCGCGTGACCTGGTGGCGCCGCGCACCATGGGTGTGGGCGATACCGGTCGCCGCCTGGATGTGATCGAGCGCTATCGCGCCGGTGAATCGACGGCCAGCGAACGCTCCGAGCACGAGAGCGGTGCCGTGTCCAACGTCAATAACGACTAAGAAAGGGGCAGAGGGACATGTCAGACGCGAACCGAGCCCTGAAAGACGATTTTCTGGATGGTGATGATCCCTTCCTGGAGGCTGCCGATATCGAGCGCCTGCTGCTGGGAGAGGATGATGGCGATGCGCCTTTCGGCGCCAGCACAAGCGAAGCCGACCCCTTTCTTGAAGAAGCGGCCTATGACGACCGGCCGGAACCCGCACCGGTACATCCCGACATCGAGGATGTGCGCGACGAAGTCGCAGCACTTCCGGGCGTGGATTCGATGTATGGCGAAATCGATGATGATTTCTCCAACCAACCGGTGCCGCGTATTACGGTCGGTGCCTTTTGCGAGCGCCCGGAAACCGGCGCGCTGATCCACAATGCCGCCAATGATCGCCGCCTGGCCAAGGCGCATGTCACGGTCGAGCTGGGCGGTCTGCCGGCAGCCATCGAACGCTATCATGATGAGTCGACGCCGAACCTCCTGATCATCGAGAGCGGGATGCGTGGCCGCAGCCTGTTCGACCAGCTGGAAGAACTGGCCGGGGTTTGTGATGCGGACACCAAGGTTGTCGTGATCGGCGCGGCCAACGACATCTCGCTCTATCGCGAGCTGATCAAGCGCGGGGTCAGCGAATATCTCGTGCCGCCAATGACGCCGCTGCACCTGATCCGCACCATTTCCGAACTTTTCCTGGATCCGGACCAGCCCTTTGCCGGCAAGACGATCGCCTTTATCGGCTCGAAGGGCGGGGTGGGGTCTTCGACCATTGCCCACAACTGTACCTGGGCGCTGACCGAAAGCATTCAGTCGGATGCCGTGCTGGTCGATATGGACCTGTCCTTCGGCACCGCCGGGCTCGACTTCAATCAGGACCCGGCGCAGACGCTGGGCGATGCCCTGTCCGATCCGGACCGCCTGGATGACGCCCTGCTGGATCGTCTTCTGGTCCGCTGCACCGACCGGCTGAGCCTGTTCTCGGCCCCCGCGACGCTGGACAAGGATTGGGAATTCGGTCCGGTCGAATATGAGACCGTGCTGGACAAGGTGCGCCGGCAGGCGCCCTTCGTCACGCTGGACCTGCCGCACGCCTGGAGCCCCTGGGTTCGTCAGACCCTGCTGAGTGCGGATCAGGTTGTGCTGACCGTGACGCCGGACCTGGCGTCCCTGCGCAATGCGAAAAACCTGTTCGACCTGGTCACCAGCGCCCGTCCCAATGACGAGCCGCCGAAAGTGGTGATCAATATGGCGGGCATGCCCAAGCGTCCGGAAATCCCGGTCAAGGATTTCGCCGAGGCGCTGGGAACCCAACCGGCTCTGGTCCTGCCGTTTGAGCCGCAATTGTTCGGCAAAGCCGCCAATAACGGCCAGATGATCACCGAGCTGGATGCCAAGTCCAAGGCGGCAGAAGGCTTCGGCCATCTCGCCGGTCTGGTCTCGGGCCGGGTCGCCCCCTTGCCGCGCAAGCGGTCTTTCATCGGAAAACTGTTCGGAGGCTAGTCTGCGATGTTCGGCAAGCGCGCCGGAGGACCGACAACCCGATCTGCCCCGCCGGCGCCGCCCCCCGCGGCGCCGAAGGCGGATGTGCGCCCGCAAGCGGCGCCCGAGACGCGTTCCGCAACGGCTGTTGCGCCGAAACCTGAAACCCGTGCGACGGCGCCGGCGCCCAAGCCTGCCCCCAAGCCGGCACCGAAACCGGCTCCCAAACTGGCGGCCAAGCCGGCTTCCAAGCCGGCTCGGGGCGAGCCCGGCGGGCGGTCCGAAGAATATTACGCAATCAAGACGACGATCTTCAACGCGCTGATCGACACGATCGACCTGGGCCAGCTGGCCCGGCTCGACAATGAGACGGCCGCCGAGGAAATCCGCGACATCGTCACCGAGATCATCTCGATCAAGAATGTCGCCATGTCGATCGCCGAGCAGGAACAACTGCTCCAGGACATCTGCAATGACGTGCTGGGCTTCGGCCCGCTGGAGCCGCTGCTGGCCCGTGACGACATTGCCGACATCATGGTCAACGGCGCCGACGATGTCTTCATCGAAGTCAATGGCAAGCTGGAAAAGACCAATATCCGCTTCCGTGACAATGCCCAGCTGATGAATATCTGTCAGCGCATTGTCAGCCAGGTTGGCCGCCGCGTCGACGAAAGCTCGCCAATCTGTGACGCCCGCCTGATGGACGGTTCCCGCGTCAACGTCATCGCGCCGCCGCTGGCGCTGGATGGTCCCACCCTGACCATTCGTAAGTTCAAGAAAGACAAGCTGACGATGCGGAATCTGGTGGAGTTCAACTCCATCTCGCCGGAAGGCGCCAAGGTTCTGGAAATCATCGGGGCTTCGCGCTGTAACGTGCTGATCTCCGGCGGTACCGGTTCGGGCAAGACCACGCTCTTGAACTGCATGACTGGCTTCATCGAGGAAGACGAGCGGGTCGTGACCTGCGAAGACGCCGCCGAACTGCAACTGCAGCAGCCGCACGTGGTGCGCCTGGAAACCCGCCCGCCGAACCTGGAAGGTTCCGGTCAGGTGACCATGCGCGACCTGGTCAAGAACTGTCTGCGTATGCGTCCGGAACGGATCATCGTCGGTGAGGTGCGTGGCCCGGAGGCCTTCGATCTCCTGCAGGCCATGAACACCGGCCACGACGGCTCGATGGGCACGCTGCACGCCAACTCGCCGCGCGAGGCGCTGTCGCGGATCGAATCCATGATCACCATGGGCGGCTACAACCTGCCGGCCAAGACGATCCGCGAGATGATCGTCGGTTCGATCGATGTGGTGATCCAGGCTGCCCGCCTGCGCGACGGTTCGCGCAAGATTACCCATATTACCGAAGTCATCGGCATGGAAGGCGATGTCGTCGTCACCCAGGACCTCTTCCTCTACGAGATCCAGGGCGAGGACGAGCATGGCCGCATCTCCGGCCGTCATTGTTCCACCGGCATCGCCCGTCCCAAATTCTGGGACCGCGCCCGCTATTTCGGCCTCGAGCGCGAGCTGGCCAATGCCCTCGATGCGGCGGAGGCCTGAACATGACCCCGGACATGGCATTCATGCTCGCCGCAGCGGCCGCCTTCGTGGCGGTCGGCGGGGTCGGCTGGGTGGTGGTCGGCGCGGCCGGTGATGCGCAGTCGAAGAAGCGCGTGAACCGTGCCGTCAGTTCTGGCGGTCTGCAGCGCGGCAAGCGCCACACCTCGGCGCTTGACCAGGCGGCCCAGCGCAAGAAACAGGTCCAGGAAAGTCTCAAGGACCTCGAACAACGCCAGCGTGACCAGCGCAAGAAAACCCTGACCATCAAGGCCCGCATCCAGCAGGCCGGCATGTCTTTCACGCCGACGACTTTCTGGCTGGTCTCGGCCGGTCTCGGACTGGCAGCCCTGGCCGTCGCCTTCCTGACCGGTCAAAACCTGATTGTGGTCGGCATGAGCGGGCTGATCGGCGGCCTTGGACTGCCGCGCTGGTGGCTGGGCTTCCTGTGCGGCCGACGCCAGAAGAAGTTCACCGCGGAGTTTGCCAATGCGCTGGACGTTATCACGCGGGGTGTGAAATCCGGCCTGCCGTTGAACGAGTGTCTCAAGATCATCGCTCGCGAGAGCCCCGAGCCCATTCGCAGCGAATTCGAGAAGCTGGTCGAGGGCATCAGCGTCGGCGTGTCATTGTCCGACGGTCTGGACCGGATGTGCGAACGCATGCCCTTGCCCGAGCTGAACTTCTTCCGCACGGTTCTGGTGATCCAGCAGAAGACCGGCGGCAATCTGGCCGAAACCCTGTCCAACCTCTCCACAGTGCTGCGTTCGCGCAAGATGATGCGCGAGAAAATCAGCGCGCTGTCCTCGGAAGCCAAATCCTCGGCGGCCATCATCGGCTCGCTGCCGCCGGGTGTGCTGGGCATCGTCTACGCCACCACCCCGGATTATATGGGCCAGATGTTCACCCATCCGACGGGCCAGCTGATGCTGCTGGGCGGTGCGACCTGGATGTTCATCGGCATCATGGTCATGCGCGGCATGATCAACTTCAAGATCTAGGGCCGGCATGTTCGATATCGACTTCTTCGACATCCGGGACTTCCTGACCGATCCGCAATCGCTGATCATGCTGGTCACGGCCATCCTGGTGTTCGCGACCATCCTGACGCTGGCCGCGCCGATGATGTCGACGGACAAGCTCGACAAGCGCATCAAGTCGGTGAACAACCGCCGCGAGGAATTGCGCCGCAAGAGCCGGGCGGCGATGGAACTGGCTGCCAACTCGAAGGGCGGCCAATCCATCCGCGGTGCCGAGGCCAGGGGCTTGATGCGCAAGGTCGTCGACTCGCTCAACCTGCAAAAGGCGTTCGAGGATCCGGCGCTGAAGGAAAAGCTGGAGCAGGCGGGCATGCGCGGCAGCCGCCCGGCCGTCACCTTCTATTTCTTCCGTCTTCTGACTCCGATCATCCTGTTTGCGGGGGCGTTGTTCTACGTCTTCATGATCAATGATTTCGGCCTGCCGACGATCACCCGCTTCTGTTTCTCCTTCGGCCTTGGCCTGCTGGGCTATTACGGTCCCAACCTCTACCTCTCGAACGTCGCCCAGAAGCGCCAACAGTCGATCATGGGCGCTTTTCCCGATGCGCTGGACCTGCTGCTGATCTGTGTCGAATCGGGCATGTCGATCGAAGCGGCCTTTCACAAGGTTTCCACCGAGGTCGGCTCGGCCTCGATCGAACTGGCCGAGGAATTGTCACTCACCACGGCAGAGCTGTCCTATCTTCAGGACCGGCGCGTGGCCTATGAAAACCTGGCCAAGCGCACCAACCACCCCGGCGTGAAAGCCGTCTGTACCTCACTGATCCAGGCTGAACGCTATGGTACGCCCCTGGGGCAGGCCCTGCGCGTGATGGCAAAGGAAAACCGGGACATGCGACTGGCAGCTGCCGAGAAGAAGGCCGCATCGCTGCCGGCCAAGTTGACCGTGCCGATGATTGTGTTCTTCCTGCCGGTGTTGTTCGTGGTTATCCTCGGTCCTGCGATTATCCGTATCAACGCTATGTGATAATCGGATATGGCGCGCTATTTGAATGGCGCACCAACATGTTGCACAGGTGGACACAACCCATGTTTTCCGGACGGAAGACAGCCGAACAGCGCCGCGAAGAGATTCGCCTCGCCGACCAGTCGGTGGGTGCCGCCATGCATGCGCTGGCGCTGGACAATCCGGACAAGGCCCGCAAGCTGCTGGGCGAGGCGCCCAAGACGCATTTTGCCGACATGGGCTGGAAGGTCGGTCTGGCCACGGCGATGCTCGAGCTGAAGACCGGCAAGCGGCGCAACGGCTTGCAGCGGCTGATCACCGTATGCTCGCGTCTGGATGACACTTCGCTTTCGCGCGACGACAAGAACTATCTGCGCCTGTATGCGCTCTATCGTGGTTCTGAATTCTCCCGCGACGGCCGGGCTCCGTCAGAGCTGCGCGACCTGGTCGAGGATTTCCGGTTCGACCACACGCTGGTCACCCCGCTTCTGCGCAAGGACTTCCCGCTGAAAAAGGTGGAAGCCGAGGACACACCGCCTCCACCCCCGCCTCCGCCGCCAGCACCGGTTTCCTGACGCGCTTGCCGTCGGTGTCACAAGGGCCTACTCCGCTGACATGAAGCGGAGGCATCATGGCACAGCACACCTATACCGCCGGCATCGAATGGACCGGCAATCGCGGCTCGGGCACATCGTCTTACAAGGCCTATGATCGTACCTGGGACATGGCGGCGCCGGGGAAGCCGGTGGTGCATTGCTCCAATGACCCGCTGCTGGGCGGGGATCCTGCCTTGCACAATCCGGAAACGCTGCTGATCTCAGCGCTCTCGGCCTGCCACATGCTCTGGTATCTGCACCTCGCAGCCGTTGCGGGTATTGTCGTCACGGATTACCGGGATGCGCCGGAGGCTGTCGGTGAGAGCCTTCCGGACGGGTCCGGGCGCTTCCTCTCAGCCCTGCTGAAACCGAGGATCACCTTGGCGCGGGGCTCGGACCCCGATCGGGCCGATGCCATCCATGGCGAAATCCACAAATACTGCTTCATCGCCCGGTCAGTGAACTTTCCGGTCGCGCAGGACGCGACCTATGTGGTGGAAGGCGCCTAGTAGCTGGCCACCGCATCATAACGGCGGCGTGAGGTCAGCATGGCGCGGATATAGGCCATGTTCGCCTCCGCCATCTGCGGGCTGACATCGACACGGGCCATGGTCTCGGCTTCGTCGAACCGGCCCTGAAGCGCAATCACCAGCGCCAGGTTCTGGCGGATCGTTGCGTCGGCACCGGGCCGGACCATGGCTTCGCGCAGCATGCGCTCGGCGGTCTCGGCATCGCCGGACATGGCATAGGAAAGCGCGATATTGGACAGGACTGACGGTTGACCCGGAGACAGGTCGAGCGCCTGTCGGAAGGCATTGCGCGCCATCTCGCCCTGACCGGACTGTTCATAGGCCACGCCCAGCGTGTTGAAGACCCGCCAATTCGTGGAGTCGAGCTGGGCCGCGCGCCGAAGGTTTTCCAGCGCGCCTGCACCGCGACCCGCGGCGGCCATGGCACTGCCCTGGGCCAGAATGAGATTGATATTGTCCGGATAGAGAGCCAGCGTCTGCTGGGCGACCTCGGCGGCGCGGCGGTGATTGCCCAGCTGGCGCAAGGTCGAAGAGAGTTCCAGTGCTGCTTCCAGATCGGACGGGTTGAGCTCATAGGCCTCGGCCCAGAAGGCGGCCTGGGTCAGAAGGTCCTGGCTGCGTACGGCCTGGCGTTCCTGCGCAGAGGCGGGAACGATGGTATTCGCATTCATCGTGTTGATGACGGCCTGTTCTTCTTCCGTCGCAGCCGTGGTGGCGCAGGCGGTCAGGGCGAGGGCGGTCAGCGGGACAAGGGCGAAGGTCAGGCGCATGGGATTTGCCGGTCACTGTTTGCGTGGGCTTGAATCTGCGCTGACCCGGTCAAGAATACGTTAATCGCAACCGGCCGCTTTGCGCGGCCCTCAAGAGGCCTCAACATGACTGACCTGTTTGCCGCTCCTTCAACTGCCCGCATGGTCCGGCTGGTCCGGTCGGCCGAGGTTAAGGAACTCGTCCAGGACTTGCCGGAAGCCTTGCGTCCGGTCGCTGCCAGCTTTGCCGGCAAGCCCGGTCAATGCGTGCTCTGGCCGGCCGGCGATACCGCTGAAGCCTGGTTGGGCATCGGCGATGGCCAGGACGCTTTTGCTGTCGGTGCGGCGGCCCTTGCGCTGCCGGCCGGTGACTGGAAGCTGGCGGCGCTGCCGGAAGGCTGGGACCCGACACTGGCATCAATCGCCTGGGTGATCGGCGGCTATCGCTTTACGGCCTTCAAGACCGCCGACCGCGAACCGGCCCGTCTGGCCCTGCCGGACGGGGCCGATGCACGGGAAGCCGAGGCGGTGGCGCGCGCCGTCATGCTGACGCGGGATCTGGTGAATACGCCCGCTGACCGGATGGGACCGGAAGGCCTGGAAGCCGAGTTCCGCAATCTGGCCGACAGTTTCGGGGCCAGCGTCCACGTGGTGCGCGGCGATGATCTGATCGCCCAGAACTACCCGATGATCCATGCGGTCGGCCGGGCCGCCGCGGAGGCGCCGCGCCTGCTGGAGCTGGAATGGGGCAATCCGCAGCATCCCCGCCTTGCCCTGGTCGGCAAGGGCGTTTGTTTTGACACCGGCGGCCTGGATCTGAAGGCCGCCCAGTTCATGCGGCTCATGAAGAAGGACATGGGCGGTGCGGCCAATGCGATGGGCCTGGCCCGGATCATCATGGCGATGGAGTTGCCGGTTCGTCTGCATCTTCTCGTGCCGGCGGTGGAGAATGCCGTGGGGGCCGGCGCTTTCCGGCCTGGCGACATCCTGCGCTCGCGCAAGGGCATCACGGTCGAGGTCGACAATACCGATGCCGAAGGGCGCCTGGTCCTCGCCGACGCCCTGGTCAAGGCCGGTGAGAGCAAACCCGACCTGATGCTGGACTTTGCCACCCTGACAGGGGCCGCGCGTGTCGCGCTGGGTCCCGAGATCGCGCCCTTCTACACCGATGATGATGGCCTGGCTTCGGACCTGGCCATGGCCGCGCGCAAGGTGGCCGACCCGGTCTGGCGGATGCCGCTGTGGAGTGGTTATGAGGGCGATATCGATGGCGAGATTTCCGACATTGTGAACTCGACCGCGATGCCGATGGCGGGCTCGATCACGGCGGCGCTGTTCCTGCGCCGCTTTGTGGGCGATGCGGCCTGGATGCATTTCGACATCTTTGCCTGGAATCCGAAGGACCGACCCGGCCGTCCGAAAGGCGGCGACATGCATGCTGCGCGCGCCGTTTACCAAATGCTCAAGGAGCGGTTTCAGGATTGAGGTCCGAACGAATCGGGTGTCCTCAGGAGAGCGTCCATGGCGTCACAGGCGATGACTTCGCTTGAGATGATGCGGCGTGTTGCCGCCGACACGGTCAGCGGTGCCACAGCAGATCTGACCTCGCGTCAGTTCGCGTTGCTGTTGTCGATCTTCATGCGTCCCGGACCGCATGCCGTGCGTGATCTGTCACGCATGCTCGGTCTGCCCAAGCCGGCCGTGACCCGGGCGCTGGATGTGCTGGAGCGCCAGGGTTTTGTCCGACGCAAGAAGGACCAGGCCGACAAGCGCGATGTCTCGGTGCATCGCACTGTCAAAGGCGCCGTCTTCCTGTACGATTACGGCGAACGCGTAGCCCTTCGCGCCGAGGAAACCCGGACATGCCCGAGCTCGACCCCCGCACCACACCATCGCGAGGCGATGTCGCAGCCGCTCATCTAGAGGGCCAGGTCCAGGCCGAACGCTTTGTCGAGCCAGTCGACTGGCAATGTCGGATTCCGGCAGCGCCGATCCGTCGCGGCCCGTCATCCGATGCGGCCGTGGATGACCAGGTCCTGAGCGGCGAGGTCTTTGCGGTTGTCGATGAATCGGATGGTTGGGGCTGGGGCTTCTCCCGCGCGGGCGGCTATGTCGGCTGGGTGGAACTGGCCGGGTTCTCCTCTGGCCTGCTGCAACCGGACCGGCGGATATCGGTCCTGCGCACCTACGCCTTCTCCCGACCGGACATCAAATCGGCGCCGAACGCGCTCCTGTCCCTGAACGCCCTGATCCACAGCGGCGAGCGGAGCGGGCGCTTTGTCGAGGCCAAGGGGATGGGCTGGGTGATCGAGGCGCATACCGGGGCGCTGGACGAGCACGCCGGTGATTTCGTCGCCGTCGCGGAGGCTTTTCTCGGCGCGCCCTATCTCTGGGGTGGCAAGGAAAGCCTGGGGCTGGACTGTTCCGGTCTCACCCAGATGGCGCTGCGGGCGGCCGGGCTCGACGTTCCGCGCGATACCGACATGCAGGAAGCCCTGCTCAAATCGATCTGGCGCGAAGTGACTGAGGTGCCTGATCGCGAGCGCGGCGATATCGTCTTCTGGCCGGGTCATGTCGGGATCATGACCGACAGCGAGCACCTGCTGCATGCCAATGCGTCCAGCATGGATTGTACGCTGGAGCCCTTTGCAGAGGCTGAAGCACGCATCCGTGAAAAGGAAAACCCGGTGCGGACCATTGTGCGTCGGCCCTGACGAGCAGTGGCCAAGAAAAAAGCCCGGATCAGCGATCCGGGCTTTTTCGTATCAGGCGGCCTGACGCGGTGTCAGTTCTGGTCGTCTTCCGCCGCGGGCTCTTCGGCCGGCACGTCTTCGACAACTTCCACAGCCTCCTCGGTGAGGTCGTCTGCCGTCTCGCCTATGGCTGCGGCAGCATCCTCGGCCAGCTCGGTGACTTCCTCGGTCATGGCACCGGCCGCCGGCAGCGGATCCGGCAGGGCCACCGGATTGTTCGACAGCGAGTGCAGATAGGCCAGCAGGTCAAAGCGCTGGGCCTCATCGCGCAGGCCGCGGAAGGACATGCCGGTGCCCGGCGCATAACCCGACGGGTTTTCGATGAAGTGGTTCAGCGCTTCGAACGTCCAATTGCCTTCCAGGCCCTGCAGAGCGGCGGAATAGGAGAAACCGGCGTGCGAGGCGATGTCGGCACCGACCACATTCCACAGGTTCGGGCCAACGCCGTTGGCGCCACCTTCTTCGAAC
This sequence comes from uncultured Maricaulis sp., assembly GCA_965242785.1. Lineage (GTDB taxonomy): Bacteria > Pseudomonadota > Alphaproteobacteria > Caulobacterales > Maricaulaceae > Maricaulis. The sequence continues at coordinate 84,790 of CBDETA010000004.1, read as the reverse complement.
GTGTGGCAGGCGGCGCAGCGGCGGGCGACACGCTCGCCATTGCCCAGATCGGCATTGGCCAGCAGCAGGCCGTAATCGGTCGGTCCGGTTTCCTCGGCCACGGCTTCGCCGCTGCCACCGGCTTCGATCGCGGCCCAGTCGACCGGATAGGCGGTATTTTCGGCGGTCAGTTCGTGTGCCGCATGGGCCGGCACCATCAGATGGCCGAACTCGGTGATGGCCAGAACCACCAGCACCGCGCCGATGACCACACCGGCTACCTTGTTAAAGAAGAGATCGCCCATGGACGCCCCCAAAATCATTAGGTCTAAGATCGGGAGCGTGTTTGGCACGCAAGGCGGCCACAGGCAACACTCCAAAGCGCTCTTCTGCATGCGGTGCCTCGCCGCATGTCCGAAAAATGACTGCAGCTTCATCTCCCGGAAAGACGAAATCCGGCTGCCCGGGCGTTGAGAGGGACAGGCAGGGCCGCGATCCCCTGAGGCGGAAAGGTCACGCTGAAACGTGACTGCAGTCGGGACGCAAATCCGTCGTCGCCTTGCCTTGATTCCGCCCCGGTCGACGCCCAAATGCGCTCGTGCTGGGGGTCACGTACTGGCGAAAGCCAACCACAAGAAAGTCTAGGTTGATAAAATGACCCGTACCCTCCTCCTTGCATCCCTCTCTGCTCTGGCGCTTTCTGCAGGTGCATCGGCTCAGGACGAGCCGCGTTTCACCCTGGGGGCCGGCTATGAGCGTGTCGACGCCGACGGCGCTGAATTTGACACGGTCGTACTGCGCGCTGGTTATGACTTCACCCGCTATCTGGGTGTCGAAGGCCAGGTCAATTTCGGTATCGGCGATGACACGATCACCGATGGTGCCATCACCGCTGATGTCGAACTGAACCACTCCGCAGGCGTGTTTGGCGTTGTGCGCCCGTGGTCCAATGAGCAGGCCAACATCTTCCTGCGCGCGGGCTACACCACGACCGAAGCCGAAGCGTCTGCTGCTGGCATCAGTGTCGAAGCCGATGACGACGCCTGGGCCTACGGCGTCGGTGGCGAATGGTTCTTCGCCGGCAATAACGGCGTGCGCGTCGATTACACCCGCTTCGACTTTGAAGACGGCGAGGCCGACGTGTTCGGCCTGTCCTACGTCCGTCGCTTCGGCGGCTGATCGCATCGTCCCTTTTAAAGGGCATGGCAAATCGGGGCTGCACCGGACGGTGCGGCCCCGTTTTCATTCCGGCTGGCACAGATTGCCGTGGCGTGTCCGGGCCATTGCGCAATCGTAACCTCGATGAACTCGCCATTCAGCTGGCTGTCAGGCGGGGTATCGCAAGAAGGGGGTGTTCTGGGATTGAGCGAGGCTTTCCTGGTTTTTGCGAGGATTTTCATAATGTTGCGTACCCTTATTGCCAGCGCTTTCCTGCTGGCTGGCGTGTCGGGCGGTGCTCTGGCCCAGGACACGGGTTTCACCCTGTCCGGCGGCTATACCCGCATGCAGCTCGACGACTACGAGCTGGACCTGATCACCTTCCGCGGTGGCTATGACTTCTCCGAGTATTTCGGTGTCGAGGGCCAGCTCGACCTGGGCATCGACGGTGACACGGCGAATGGCTGTCCCACCGGCTTTGTCTGTGCGGCTGTGCACCGGGAACTGGATCTGGAGTACGGAGCCGGTCTGTACGGTGTGGCGCGTCTGCCGATCGGTGAGACCTTCAACATCTTCGGCCGGGCCGGCTACCAGCACGCCGATTTCGACGCCAATTTCACCCCGACCGGTGGCATTGGCGATGGCAGCTTCGCCTGGGGCGTCGGCGCCCAGTGGGACTTCGCCGAAACCTCCGGCATCCGCTTCGACTACACCCGCGCCGATTTTGACGGCCTGGGTGAGGCCGACAGCTTCAGCCTGTCCTACGTCCTGCGCTTCGGAGGCTGATGCCGGGACGGTCATGGCCGGCCAGCATCCGACGGGACCGCGCACCCCCTGCGCGGTCCCGATCCGGGCCTTTCCCGACTCGCTGGCCTTGAGCCCTTGTGGTAGATTGCCTGTCCGGATCGAGCGCGATGCGCCGGTCCGTGTGTGCCGCCGCGTGTCCGGCCCGGCGCCCATCGCCCCGCCACACCGGCGTCTCCTGAGCCCGCCCGTCGGGCCGACGCATCGTGGCCCTGCCAGACACGTCACCCTGACAGACCCATGCGCCCCGGCGAACCGGTTCAGGCGGTTTTCCGCTTGCCAACGCAGGAAAGGGCGATCCCATGACGGAATTCACCATCTTCAACGAGACCAATGCTCCCGCGGCCTCGAAGGCCCCGCTGAAGGCCATGAAAGCGAAACTCGGCTTTGTGCCCAATCTGATGGGCGAGCTGGCGGCGTCGCCGACGGCGCTGGAATCCTACACCAGCCTGTCCACCCTGTTCGGCAAGAGCGGGCTGACGGCCATCGAACAGCAGGTCGTGCTGCTGGCGACCAGTTTCGAGAACAATTGCGGCTATTGCGTCGCGGCGCATTCGACCATGGCGCTGAACGCAGGTCTCGACCGGTCCGACATCAATGCCATTCGCGAAGGACGCGTGATCCGGGCCGACCCGCGGCTGGAGGCCCTGCGGCAATTCACCCTGTGCGTTGTGCGCAATCGCGGCCTGGTCGAACGCCAGGACATCGATGCCTTCCTGAAGGCCGGTTTTACCAAGGCGAATGTGCTCGACGTGATCAATGGCGTGACGCTGAAGATCCTGTCCAACTACGTTAATCACATCGCCGAGACGCCTCTGGATGAGGCCTTCCAGGCGATGAGCTGGTCCAAGCCGATCCTGACCCACGCCAACCCGGCAGAATAGCCGGGTCGGTTCTGCCACAGGGGACCGGTCAGATGCTGCCCTCGACCCAAAGCTCGGCCAGGCGCCGGGCGATGGCGATCGAGGGCGGCATGGCCGCGTCAGAGTGTGTGCCGTCCAGCATCGCCCGGACATCCTCGCGGCTGAACCAGCGGGCGTCCTCCAGCTCGTGTGGGTCAACCGTGACCGTGGCATCGGTGACCGGCGCCAACATGCCGATCATCAGCGATGACGGGAACGGCCAGGGCTGGCCCATCACATAGCGGGTGGCGGCGATGTCGGCCGTCACCCCGGCCTCTTCATGCAGCTCGCGCGCGCAGGCCTCTTCCAGGGTTTCGCCCGGCTCGACAAAACCAGCCAGCGCCGACCACATGCCCACGGGCCAGGCTTCCTGGCGGCCCAGCAGGCAGCGATCCCCATCGACCGCCAGCATGATCACCACCGGATCGACGCGCGGGAAATGTTCGGTCTGACAGCCCGGGCAAAGCCGCCGGGCGCCGCCGGACCGCATCTGGGTCTCTTGCCCGCATTGCGGACAAAAGCCGTGCCGCTGATGCCAGGCCAGCAGTGACCGGGCCTGCGCCAGCATTGCCGCCTCGTCATGCGACAGGCCCATCGCCGCCCGTCGTACCTCCACTACCACGGCCGGCTCGGGCAGGGGCACATCCGCTTTCAACTCGACGGCAAAGCAGGGCGACCCCTTGTAGTGTCCCAGAAAAACCCGCTCGGACTTCAGGTCCAGTCCGGCCAGCTCCTCGCGGCGGAACCAGAACAGGTTCTCCTCGGGCAGCAACAGGGGCGAACCGTCCTGGAGGACCATCCACCAGCCGTCATCGCCGGCCAGCAGGGCTTCCAGAGTCGCTTCGTCGCGGCGCAGCGGGTCACCGCGGTCCAGGGGGGAGCCGGCAAAGACCATCGGGCGGTCGGGTGGCAGGAGGGAGCGATCATTCATGGGGCGTTTCCCGTGTGATCCACTGGCAGCACGCGCCAGCCAGAACGTGCCGCAGGCCTAGACGGGTTTGTCGGCGGCTTCAACAACAAGGGCGCGTCTCCGGATATGCAGGCCAGCTGGCCGGAGCGAGAGGCGCACTTTCCCTCTTGCATTTGCGAATAATTCGCAACTAAGTTGGGCGCAGGAGGTGACCCGATGCAGACCAAACCCGCCGCTCCGATTTCCCTGTGTGCCGATCATGCGCGCCTGGCCGTGCAGGAATGGCTGGAGACCCAGTCCCGCGTCACTGGCTATTGGCGCGATCTCCTGCTGTCCGCCGGTGGCAGCGAGGACTTGATCGCCGTGCTGGACGACCATGCCAGCTTCCTGGCCGCTGCTGCGCATCTGCGATCTGCGCAAATCCACCGGCCGCAATGAGCGCACGCCTTGCGTCGGCGCCTCTGGCACGCGATATAGGCCTTGGAAGGCCGGCGGTGGACGAGTGCCTCGCCAACCCGGTCAGGTCCGGAAGGAAGCAGCCGTAACGAGTTTTCACTCGGGTCGCTGTCCGGTCTTCCACTTCAAATCAGCGACAGGGCGTTTCGTGAAACGCGAATCTTGCTCTAGGCTCGCCACCGGTCGCCGGGTGTGCGACCGAGCATGCGACATCCACCGCTCAGGCCAATCGACAGGATCCCATGGACGACACACCGCTCCCCACTGATGACGCCGGAGCGAGCGATGTCCTGATGCCGGGGCTCGACCTGCCGCAGACCGCGCCTGATCCGGGTTATCAGGTGCTGGCGCGCAAGTATCGGCCGTCCAAATTCGAGGATCTCATCGGCCAGGACGCGATGGTGCGCACCCTGACCAACGCCTTCGCCGCTGGCCGCATTGCGCATGCCTACATGCTCACCGGCGTGCGCGGCATCGGCAAGACCACTACGGCGCGCCTGATCGCCCGGGCCCTCAACTACGCCACCGACACGGTTGACGGACCGGCCATGACCCTGGCCGAACCGGGCCGGCATTGCGACGCCATTTCCCGCTCGGCCCATGTCGACGTGATGGAGATGGACGCCGCCTCGCGTACCGGCGTGAACGATATCCGAGAAATCCTCGAGGGCGTGCGCTATGCCCCGGTCTCGGCGCGCTACAAGGTCTACATCATCGACGAAGTGCACATGTTGTCGACGTCGGCTTTCAACGCCCTGTTGAAGACGCTGGAAGAACCGCCCGAGCACGCCAAATTCATCTTCGCGACGACCGAGATCCGCAAGGTGCCGGTGACGGTGCTGTCGCGCTGCCAGCGCTTCGATCTCAAGCGGATCGACCGCGAAATGCTGACCGACCATCTCGACCGTATCTGCAAGCTGGAAAACGCCCAGGTCGATCGTGAAGGTCTGTCTCTCATTGCCCGGGCGGCCGAGGGCTCGGTGCGCGACGCGCTGTCGCTGCTGGACCAGGCCATTGTCCAGGGCAGCGAGGATGACGGACCGGTGACGGCTCCCCAGGTCCGCGACATGTTGGGCCTCGCCGACCGCGCACGGGTGCTGGACCTGCTGGAACAGGCCTTGACGGGCAAAACGGCTGAGGCCCTCGCCGAACTGGCGGCGCTTTATGATGCCGGGGGCGATCCCGTCGTGATCACGCGCGATCTTCTGGACTATGTCCATGCGATCTCGCGGGTGAAGGCGGCCGGACCCGGTGCGGATCTGGGTGAAGCGGCCGATACGGTCCAGCGTATTGCTGGGCTGGCGGACAGCCAGTCCCTGGCGCAACTGACGCGGCTCTGGAAAATCCTGCTGACCGGGCTGGACGATGTCCGCGTTGCTCCTGACCCGCTGGCGGCGGCCGAGATGACCGTGCTGCGCCTGGCGGCGGCTGCCTCCCTGCCGGGGCCGGAAGAGGCAGCGCGCATCCTGGCGGGCCATCCCCCGCCTCCCGCAGCAGCCAGCGACACGCCCTCAACTCCAGCCCCGGAGGCGCCGGGAAAGCCTGAGCCGGCGTCGCTGGCGCCGGCAGACATGCAACTGGCCGTCCCGCCCTCGCGCGAGATGCCGGACGGCGAGGTGCCCGCTGAAGGACCCGAGACCTTTGCCGACCTGATCGAACTCTTGCGCAACAAGCGGGACATCGCGTTGCAGACCGATGTCGAGCGCTTTGTGCGTCCTGCCGGCTTCAAGCCGGGCAGTTTCACCTACCAGCCGACCGAGAATTGTCCGTCGGATCTGGCCCAGCGTCTGGCCAAGCGGCTGCTGGAATGGACCGGCGCCCGCTGGGCCATCCTGGCCAGTGCCGACGCCAAGGGCGGTGAGACTTGGTTCGAGCGCCGGCAACGTCTGGAGAGCGAACGGCTGGAACGCGCAAAGCAGGATCCGGCCGTCATGGAAGTGATGCGCCTGTTCCCGGGCGCCGAATTGCTGGCGGTTCGATCCGCTGAAACGGAAGACACGTCCGGCCAAGATCGGACAACAACGGAGAAACGCGCATGAAGGACCTGATGGGCCTGATGAAGCAGGCACAGGCCATGCAGGAGAAAATGGCGGCTGCCCAGGCGCAGCTCGACGAGGTCGAGGTTACGGGCGAATCCGGTGCCGGCCTTGTCACCCTGATCATGACGGCCAAGGGCGACCTGAAAAAGGTCAATATCGACAAGGGACTGATGGATCCCGACGAGCCGGAGATCCTGGAAGACCTGTTGATGGCGGCCCACAATGATGCGCGCCGCAAGGCCGAGGCGAAGCAGCAGGAAATCCTGCGCGAAGCTGCCGGAGGCCTGCAATTGCCGCCCGGCATGTCGATGCCCTTCTAGGCCCGCCGCGCATGCGTACCGCTTCTGCCGGCCCGGAAATCGAGCGCCTGATCACGCTTTTGGCCAAGCTGCCGGGCCTAGGGCCCCGCTCGGCGCGCCGTGCAGCTCTGCACCTGCTGGGCAAGCGCGACCAGGTGATGCGTCCGCTCGCCGAAGCCCTGGCCGATGCGGCCGACAAGATCCGCGCCTGTACCGAATGCGGGAATCTGGATGTCAGCGACCCCTGTGCCGTCTGTTCCGCCCCCAACCGGCTGGAAAACGCCATCTGCGTGGTGGAAACGGTCGGCGATCTGTGGGCGTTGGAAAGGGCCGGGGCCTTCAAGGGGCGGTATCACGTGCTCGGCGGCGTTCTGTCCGCCCTGGATGGTATCCGGCCGGAAGATCTCAACATTGCCAAATTGATCGAGCGAGCCCGGCGGGACGGGGTTGAAGAGATCGTTCTGGCACTCAATGCCACGGTGGATGGCCAAACCACCGCCCACTATCTTGCCGACAAGCTGGATGGTGCCGGTGTGTCGGTCACTTCGCTCGCGCGGGGTGTACCGGTGGGCGGCGAGCTGGATTATCTGGACGACGGAACGCTTGCGGCCGCGTTCCGTTCACGATCGTCCGTCTGATTTTTCTGGGCAGGCGAGCGATTCATCCTATTCTCTGACAAATTCGCGGGAGATCGGAATGAATGAACGGTCCACAATTGTTGAGATGAATACCGAACGCGTCACGCGGAAGGCGTTCGTGCTCTTCTTCTGTACCGGCTTGTTCATGGTCTCCCTCGTGCTGGCGGCATTGACGGCCATCAAGGTGCACGAAGTGAGTTTCGGCCCGCTCTCGGTGCTGGTCCCGGCGGGCACCCTGGCCTTTGGTCTGACCTATCTGGCAACGGATGTGATCAGCGAGGTGTGGGGCCGTGGATTCGCGCTGTGCGTGGTGCTGACAGGCGTCGCGATGCGGATCGTGATGGCACTATTGCTGGTCTATGCCATGCATGTGGAAAGCATTGCGCCTTTCATGACGCTCTCGGAAAGTTGGACGCCCGAGCGTCAGGCCGAATTCGTGTCCGTCTTCTCCTCCGGCAACCGAACCAATTTTGCTGGCCTGGTCGCCTTTGGTGTCAGCGCCTTGACGGATGTGTTGATTTTCCACCATTTCCGCGAGCGCGATCAGGGCAAGAACCGGCTTTGGCTGCGCAACAATCTGTCGACCATCGTGTCGCAGATTCTCAACTCGACGATCTTCATCTCGGTCGCCTTCGCCGGCATCGTTACCTGGTCCGCCATCGGTAGCCTGATCCTGGGCCAGGTGATCTTCAAGATCCTGGTGGCCGTGGTGGATACGCCCCTCGTCTACCTGCTGCGCAACATCGCCCAGGGGCGCAAGTTGACGGATATGCGCGGCTAGGGGGTCACCGGATCCAGCCGCAGAATCGAGCCTTCCAGGTCATCGGTCAGGATGTAGAGATGGCCGTCCGGCCCGGTGGCGACGTCGCGGATGCGATCCCCACGCTCGGTCAGCAACTGCTCTTCGGATATGATCCGGTCCCCATCCACCTCATAGCGCACCAGCATCGAGCCGGCGAGTGCACCGACAAAGACATCGCCCTGCCAGTTGGGGAAGGCGTCACCGGCATAAAAGGTCATGCCTGACGGGGCGATGGAGGGAACCCAGAACCAGGCCGGTTGCTCCATGCCGTCCCGGCGGGTTTCGTCAGAGACCGGCGTGCCGTCGTAATTGATGCCGTAGGTGATCACCGGCCAGCCATAATTCAGGCCCGGGCGCACGATGTTGATCTCGTCGCCGCCACGGGCGCCGTGCTCGTGTGCCCAGACCGATCCGGTCGCCGGGTTGATGGCGATGCCCTGAACGTTGCGGTGGCCATGGGAGTAGATTTCCGGCTGGGCGCCGCGGGCGGAGGTGTAGGGATTGTCGAACGGTACCGAGCCGTCGTCATTCAACCGGATGATCGTGCCGAGGTGATTGGACAGGTTCTGGGCCTCGGTCCGGTGAAGCCCGCCATCACCCAGCGTCAGCAACAGCGTGCTGTCCTCGAGGAACTGGATTCGACCGCCGAAATGGAAACCGCGCTCCTTTTCGAAATTGACCCGGAACAGGGTGTCGACGTCTTCAAGGGCCGTGCCGTCCGCGCTCAGCCGGCCGCGGGCGAGGGCGGTGTGGTTGGCACTCGCACTGCCTTCGGCAAAGGCGAAATAGACCCAGCGGGTGGTTTCGAAATCCGGGTGCAGGGCCAGGCCCAGAAGGCCACCTTGGTTGACCACGGCAATGTCCGGCAGGCCGGCAATCGGGGCGTCGCGCAGACTGCCGTCGTCGATATAGCGCAAACGGCCCTCGCGCTCGGAGACCAGCATGTCGCCGTCCGGCAGGAAGGCGATGGACCAGGGAAATTCCAGTCCCGTTGCCACTGTCTCGACCGAGAAATCGGCCTGTTCGGTCTCGTGAATCTCGGTTTGTGCCAGTGCCGCACCGCTCAGGGCCACCGCAATCAGTCCGCTCGCCACAACACGCATGAACCTGTCTCCCTTGTTTGCGCCTAAACTAGGGCGTTGCGGGGCCGGTTTGAAGGGGTTCGCGCGGGTGTGATGACGGGAAAGTGGCTGTAGCCGTCAGAGCGAGATCGATCCGGCCAGGCTGGCCAGGCGCGAGGTCATGCGCGGCTGGAAGGCGCTCACCTGCGACCAACGCCGGCGCACGCGCACCGGCAGTTCAGCCAGTTTTTGCGGCATGATGCGGGCCGCAGTCTCTGCCATTTCCCAACCGCGGATGCCGGCAGCCGCCAGCCCGGGGGTCAGCACGCGGCCCTGGTCCAGCGGCACTTCATAGCTGGCATAGTATTTCTTGTAATGCGCGCCGCCGCGGCCGAGATCGATCCGGTGGAGATCACGCTCGTGGGCGCGCTCGAACAGGCCGTGCAACAGCAGCAGGCCGGGCGAGAAGCGGCCCAGCTCCGGGGCGTAGGCCGGGAACCAGGAATGATAGATGTCGCCCGCGACCAGGCCGAACTCGACCGCCGCCAGCCGGTCACCGAACCACAGCGATGCCGTGAGCCCGGAGAATTCCTGTCCCTCGCGCCGGCGCAGGTCAGCCAGCACGGACTGCACCCAGTCAATGCCGAACACGTCCAGCTTGCCGGTGGCGGTGTATTGTTCGCTCTTCCAGCGCGTCAGTGCTGCAAAGGCCGACCCCTTGGGGTCGCCGAGCTGCACACGGACATCGCCAAACTCGCGCCGTGCCGCGCGCAGCCGCCGGTCGGCTTTCTTGAACTGGTCCTTGTGAAGCGCCCGGCGGTCCGCAAAATACGCCTCCGCGCCCTCGGTCAGGTCGACCACCACACTGCCGTCGCGCTCACGGCGGGCATCGGCGCGACCGCCCAGCGGGCAGTACCAGTTGTCGAACACCAGCGAAGAGCCGGGCAGGGCGCGCACCAAAGCCTCCAGATCGATCCGGCGGTAGTCACCGGCGATGACACCCTGGTAGTCGCTCATTGGTGCGCCGACCGGGCGGATCACGCCGCCATTGGCCTGGTGATGGGGGAAGAAGCCCACAACCTCGCCGTCATCTTCCAGGATCGCGATGCGGACATCGCCCCGGGCCCTCGCCACGGTCTCGGTGAATTCAAAGCGCAGATAGGGGCTCACCAACCGCCCATCCGGGCACGCCCAACTGTTCCAGAGCAGGATCAGCTGGGGTGTCATGTCCTTGATTGAAACGATCCGCGCGCGCATTGAGGCCTCCCAATCTCGTTGCACCGTCCGAACGCAAGTTGCGGGCCGGTTTCGCGTCTCAGGGGGTGACAGGTTTTGGCGCCGGTACGCGGCATGCTGGCCGGGCTGATCCGACTCACGCAGAATGCCCAATGAACCCGAAAGTGATGCGATGACCCTGACCGATATTGCGCTCGAAACCTGGCTGGTGCTCACCGGTCTGGCCCTGGTGGCCGTGATGCTGCTCGTGCTGATAATGCGCCGTCCGCAGGTGCAGGACGGGTTCAGCGCTGACCAGGCCGAAGCCCTGCAGGCCGAGCGCGATGACTGGCGCCGCCGCGCCGAGGAGAACGCCCAGGCGGCCGCCACGGCCCGCGAACAGGTCGCCCGGCTGGAAAGCGCCGTGGAAGAGCGTGACCGCCTGCGCGCCAAGCTGGAACAGCTCGAGCAGGAGAAGGACGCGCTGGACCGCGCCCATGCCAGCCTGAAATCGGCCCATGAGGCCACGCTGGAACACCATGCCGACAAGCTGGCGGAGCTGGAAAAGGCGCGCGAGCGCCTGACCGAACAGTTCAAGCTTGCGGCCAGTGAAATCCTAAAATCCTCCGGCGCCGAGCTGAACAAGCAGAGCACGGAAAACCTGCAGACCCTGCTCAACCCGCTGCGCGAACAGCTCAAGGAATTCCGCGACAAGGTGGAGAAGGACGCCGCTGAGCGCTCCGGTCATGCCGGCGAGATCAAGCAATTGATGGACACGGTGCGCAAGGATGCGGCCCGCATGTCCGAGGATGCCCAGAATCTGGCCAATGCGCTGCGGGCATCCTCCAAGGTGCAGGGCGATTGGGGCGAGATGGTCTTGTCGACCATCCTGGAGCGCGCCGGTCTGCGCGAGAACGAGCATTATTTCACCCAGCAGTCCGAGCGCAATGAGGACGGCGCCCTGTTGCGGCCCGACGTGATCGTGGAAATGCCCGGCGAACACCGCCTGGTTATCGACTCCAAGGTCTCGCTGATTGCTTTCGAGCGCTGTGTGAATGCCGAAGACGAAGAGGCGCGCAAGACAGCCCTGAAACAGCACCTCGCCTCCGTCCGGGCCCACATCAAGGCGCTGGGCGAGAAGGACTATGCGCGGTTCTATGAGGGCGTGAACTTCACCCTGATGTTCATTCCCCTGGAGGGTGCGGCCTCGTTGGCGCTGCAGAATGATCCGGAGCTGTCCGGCTATGCCTGGGACCGCAATGTGATGATCGCCACGCCGACCACGCTGATGATGGCGATGCGCACGGTGGGCAATCTGTGGACGATCGACCGCCAGAACCGCCACGCCATCGACATCGCCGACCGGGCCGGCGCACTCTACGACAAGTTCGAGGGCTTCGTCTCTGATCTGGAAACTGTCGGCAAGCGCATCGACAGCGCCAAGGATGCCTGGTCGGCGGCCAAGGGCAAGCTGGTGGAAGGGCGCGGCAATCTGGTGCGCCAGACCGAGATGCTGAAGACGTTGGGCGCCAATGCCCGCAAATCCCTGCCGTCGGACTATCTCGATGCCGCCGGGGTCGAGCCGGACAGCGATGCGCCGGCCCTGCAGGCGCCAGAAGCGGTCGATTCTTGAACCCTTGAGCCTGCCGGATTATCTAGGGCGTATGGCTATACGTGAAATTCGCACCGTCCCGGACCCGATCCTGAAGGAAGTCTCGCAACCTGTTGAGCGCGTTGATGATGATCTGCGCGCGCTGATGGATGACATGCTGGAGACGATGTATGCGGCCGATGGCATCGGCCTGGCGGCGATCCAGATCGGCGTGCCCAAGCGCGTCATCGTGATGGATCTGGCGCGCCCGGACGAGGAGCCGCAGCCGAAATTCTTCGTCAATCCCGTTCTGTCAGACCCGTCCGACACGCTGAAACCCTATGAAGAGGGTTGCCTGTCGGTGCCGACCTATTATGACGAGGTGGAACGCCCGGATCGCATCCGCGTGCAGTATCTCGATTATGACGGCAATGAAGTCGACGAGATCGCCGAGGGCATGTACGCGGTCTGCATCCAGCACGAGATGGACCACCTGGAAGGCGTGCTCTTCATCGATTATCTGTCGCGTCTGAAACGCCAGCGCGCGGTTCAGAAGGTGAAGAAGGTCGAGAAGAACAAGGACCGCGACGCGGCCTGATCGTCATCGCAATATAAGGCGCGAACCCGGGGTTCGCGCCTTTTGCATTGGGATCAGAACCGTCCCGCCTGGAAGTCCCGCACCGCCTGGTGCAGCTCGGCTTCCGTGTTCATCACGAAGGGGCCGTAGCGGGCGACCGGTTCGTTGATCGGCTTGCCGGCGACCAGCAACAGGCTGGCACCGTCCGGCCCGGCCTTCAGCTCGATCATGTCGCCGTCTTCCAGAACGCCCAGATCGGGATCATCGACTCGGCCTTCACCGGTCGAAACCGAGCCCTTGTAGACGGCGATGAAGGCCGTGTGTCCGGGGTCGATGGCCTCGGTCAGCGTGGCGCCGGGTTCCAGCGTGATATCGATCAGGGTCGGCTGGATCGAGACTGATTTGGCCGGACCTTCCAGACCATTCATCGTGCGACCGGCCAGCACACGCAGGCTTGCGCCTTCGCGCGTTTCCACCGGCACCTCGTCCTTGGAAAACTCCTGATAGCCCGGATCAGTCATCTTCAGGCGCGCCGGCAAATTGACCCAGAGCTGAAAGCCCCAGAGCCGACCATTATCCTGCTCGGGAAGCTCTGAATGCACGATGCCGCGGCCGGCCGTCATCCACTGGATGCCGCCGCCCTCGATGACGCCGGAATGACCCTTGTTGTCGCCATGGCGCATCTTGCCATCCAGCATGATGGTCACGGTTTCAAAGCCGCGATGCGGGTGGTTGGGAAAGCCGGCCATGTAGTCGGCGCTCTCGTCCGAGCGGATCTGGTCCAGCATCAAAAACGGGTCCAGATCCATCAGGCCGCGATGGCCCAGCATCCGGGTCAGCTTCACGCCGGCCCCGTCCGAGGTCGGCAGTCCGCGCGAGATCTTCGTGATCCGGCGGGTCTTGTTCAGGGTGTCTGTCGTGGCCATGAGGGGCCTCCCTTCATTTCAAGGCGTCCGCTTTGGACGCGTCCTTGACCGTGAAGATAGGCTGCCCGGCACCGCCCACCCAGACCCGCTGGCGAAAGTGACTGTTTCCATAACGGAAGGGATGGGGCAGGTTATGGGGCAGCGGCAAGGAAAACCCCATGAAACAGACACTTGCAGTTGGCGTGGCCCTGACGGTTTTGTGCGCCTGTTCCCCGTCACAATCCGCAGACCCGGTCGACACTCAGGCCAGCGGGCTGTTTGATGCCCTGATGGCCCGATGCGGCGAGGCCTTTGAAGGCCGGGTGCTGGGCGATGATCCCCGTGACGCAGACTGGCGTGAGGAACGGCTTGTGGCGCATGTGCGCACCTGTTCGCCGGACGAGATCCGGGTGCCGCTGCATGTCGGTGAGGATCGCTCCCGCACCTGGGTGCTGACACGCCAGGATGGCCGACTGCAGCTCAAGCATGACCACCGCCACGAGGATGGCAGCGAGGATGTGCTGACCCAGTATGGCGGCCTGTCGGCGCCGGTCGGTGATGCCTTGCGGGTTGAGTTTCCGGCCGATCCCTATTCGCGCGACCTGTTCGTTCACAATGCCATTCCCGCTTCGGCGGCGAATGTGTGGTTCCTGGAGATCGAGGACGGAGCGCTGACCTATGGGCTGGATCGGGAGGGGCGTCATTTCCGGGCTGTGTTCGACCTGACGCAACCGGTCGAAACCCCGCCGGCGCCCTGGGGCGCGAGCGACTAGAAAGGCCGCGAGGGTGGCCGTGGGAAGGCGGCTCCACCCTCGCGTCCGGACGCCTTAGTGCTCTTCGGCGCCTTCCGGGTGGCATTCGCCTTCGGCAGAGACTTCGATGCCAGCAGCTTGGGCTTCGCAGGCATTGCCGTAGGTTTCGCCATCAGCGCCGCAAACCGGCGCATAGTCCTGGGCGCACATCGGAGCGTCTTCAGTCACTTCGACAGCTTCCGTAACAGTGGCTTCGCTCACCGGAGCTTCGGTGGTTTCAGCGGGGATTTCCGTCACTGCGGTCGTTTCGGAGACTGCAGCGGTATCGGTGGTGTCGCCATCGGTTTCGACAGAGGCTTCAGCAGCCGGAACCGTCGAGGTGTCGTCCATGGCGGAGACGTCTTCCGCGGCCGAGCAGGCCATCAGAAATACGCCGCCCACGAGGGCAGCGGCCAAATTCATACGCATGTATGTGGTGTCCTTGACCCGAGTGCCGTCATTGGCACGGGCGCGGGAAATACTCCTGCTTTTGTCGCCGCGGCAGAGGGAAATTGCTGCAGTGCGATCACGAATTATTTCTGATTATTCGGGCCGGCATTCGCCCTGATGAACGACGCTGACACCGGCCGATGCGGCCGTGCAGGCATTGCTATAGGTCTGGCCATCACAGCCGCATACCGGACGGTATTCGCGCGTGCACATCTGCGGTCGCGGCTGGCAGGTTCCCGGGGCATCCGCAGCTCCGCACATCGCCTGCGGCTCATAGCGGCAATAGGTCGTTTCCGGCTCGCCGGCACACATGTGCGGCACCCGGCGGAAGCCGCCACAGCTCTCACCGATTCCAACCTCGATCACCCCGGGCCTATCGCCGGGTTCCGGACCGGATGGCGTGGTGGTGGCGCAGGCCGTCAGGATGAGGGCGGGCAGCAGGAGCCAGATCGGTTTCATGGGTGACGCTTTCTCTTGGCGACAGGTGGACCGTGACGGTATCACAGCTTTCATCCCAACCGCAGATGAATGAAAGCCGGAAATGACGCTTCGCCTCGCCTTCATGGGCACACCCGACTTCGCCGTCCGCTCGCTGGCCGAGATTGCTGCGGCCGGACATGAGGTGGTTCGGGTCTATACCCAGCCGCCGCGGCGTCGCGGGCGGGGCCAGTCCGAACAGAAGACGCCGGTGCATCAGCTGGCCGAGGTTCTGGGCATTCCCGTCTCCACACCCCAGAGCTTTCGTGACCCGGACGTCCTGGCCGAGTTCGCCGCGCTCGATCTCGATGTCGCCGCGGTGGTCGCCTATGGCCAGATCCTGCCGCAGGCCGCCCTGGATGCGCCGCGCCTGGGCTGTCTCAACCTGCATGCCTCCCTGCTGCCGCGCTGGCGCGGGGCCGCCCCCATCCAGCGGGCGATCATGGCCGGTGATGACGTGACCGGCGTGCAGATCCAGCAGATGGAGGCCGGGCTCGATACCGGCCCGATCCTGCTGTCGGAAACCGTGCGCATCGCCTCCACGGACACGGCCGCCAGCCTGCATGACAAGCTGATGGAAACAGGCGCGCTGATGTGGCCACGCACCCTGTCCGCACTCGAGCGGGGCTCGCTGGAGGCCGCGCCCCAGAGCGAGGACGGTGTCACCTATGCGCGCAAGATTTCCAGTGAGGAAGCGCGACTGGACTGGACCCGTCCGGCAGCCGAACTGTCCTGCCATGTGCGCGGTCTGTCGCCCTTTCCTGGCGCCTGGTTCGAACTGCCGGGCGAGAAGGGCACGGTGCGGGTGAAAGTGCTGATGGCCGAAGCCGTCGAGGCGGGCGGTCCTGCCGGCACGGTGCTGGAGGGCGAGCTGGTCATCGCCTGTGGCGAAGGTGCCCTGCGTCTCACCCGCCTGCAGCGCGAAGGCAAGGGCGCGATGAATGCCGGCGACTTCCTGCGCGGCAATTCGGTTCCGGCCGGCACGGTCCTGGCCTGATGCCGCGCTACAAGATCACGATCGAATATGACGGCGCCCCCTTTGCCGGCTGGCAGCGCCAGGACAATGCCCCCTCGGTGCAGGAAAGCCTGGAACGCGCCGCCGAGGCGCTGGATGGCGCGCCGGTGCTGGTCTATGGCGCGGGCCGAACGGACAGCGGTGTCCATGCACTCGGCCAGGTCGCGCATCTCGACCTCACCAAGGATCTGTCCAATGACAAGGTCCGCGATGCCCTCAACTTCCATCTCAAGCCGGACCCGGTCGCCGTGCTGGAGGCCGAGCGGGTCGGCGACGACTTCCACGCCCGCTTCTCCGCCACGCAGCGCCACTATCTCTATCGCATGATCGACCGGCGCTCTCCGCTGACGCTCGATCGCGGCCAGGTCTGGCGTGTCACCCGCAAGCTGGATGCCGACGCCATGCATCACGCCGCACAGGCTTTGGTCGGCCAGCATGACTTTACCACCTTCCGCGATGCCCAGTGCCAGGCGGAAAGCCCGGTGAAGACGCTCGATACGATCTCAGTCTCGCGCTATGGCGAGGAAGTGCAGCTGACCTGCTCGGCCCGCTCCTTCCTGCACCGCCAGGTGCGCTCCATGGTCGGCTCGCTGGTGGAAGTCGGCATCGGCAAGTGGTCGGCACGGGACTTCAAGGCGGCGCTGGATGCGGCAGACCGCGCGCGCTGTGGTCCGGTCGCGCCGCCGGACGGGCTTTACCTGGTGGCGGTGGATTATCCGCCAGATGCCGGCTCGGGAACGCCCAACGTATAAAGCGCCACGACCAGGATCTCGCCGGCGATGATCGGCACCGCCGCGGCCAGCGCCGAAGTGATCGTCGGCAGGCCCAGCGTTGCATAGGCAATGCGCCAGTGCACCAGGATGCGCAGATACATGTAGAGCTGGAAGGCGAGGGCGAGGATGTCGCGATTGATCAGCTGCGCCGTGAACAGCATCCACAACAGCGCCTGCAGGCCGTAGAGCCAGACCACGGCCCAGTTGTGCACGATCACCCAGGGGACAAAGCCCGCCCGTGCCCCTGTCACCCGGCAGGCCAGCGCCGCGGCGAGGGGAAAGATCAGCCAGGACAGGACATAGCCGGGAATGAAGCGGCCGAAATCGGTCTCGAAACCGGCATGGCTTCGACCCAGGATGATCAGCGCGATCAGCGGCAGTACCATCACTGCGGCGAAGAAAGAGCGCCACAAGCCGGGAACGGAGATATTGAAACCCTGTCGCCAGTCAGACCGGAAGGTCAGCATCCGCCGCGATGCGTTGATGGCGACCAGTCCTTCCGCAATCAGCCGGATCATGCTGCAAAGTCCCGGAAATAGCGGGTCAGGATGGCGGTATAGATACGGGTCAGGCTTTCGATGTCGCTGACCGGCACGCGCTCGTCGACCTGGTGCATCGTGGCGCCCACCAGTCCGAACTCGGCCACCGGGCAATAGGCCTGGATGAAACGGGCGTCCGACGTGCCGCCGCCGGTTGTCAGGGCCGGTCGCCGACCGGTCTCTGCCTCTACGCAGTCCTGCAGCAGGGTGGTGAAATCGCCCGCCGGCGTCAGGAAGGCTTCGCCGGTGACATGAATGTCCAGCGAAACCTTTCCGTCGAAATGAAGGTCGATCTTGGCCGCTTCATCTTCGATCCAGCGGCTCAGCTCAGCGCCGGTATGGGCGATGTTGAAGCGGATGTTGAAGCGCGCGGTCGCCGTTGCCGGGATCACATTGGTGGTCGGATTGCCGACATCGACCGTGGTGATCTCCAGGTTGGACGGTTGGAAATGCGGCACACCATCATCCAGCTTGCGCGCCTCGAGCCGGTTCAGAAGCGCCAGCAGCGGCGGGATCGGGTTTTCCGCGCGTTCGGGATAGGCGACATGGCCCTGGCGGCCGGTCACCGTGATCGTGCAGTTCAAACTGCCGCGCCGGCCCGACTTGATCGTATCACCCAGCTGGTTGGGATTGGTCGGCTCGCCCACCAGGCAGTGGTCAAAGGTCTCGCCCTCGGCCGCCAACGCCTCCAGCACCGCCTTGGTACCGTGAATGGCCGGGCCTTCTTCATCGCCGGTGATCAGGAAGGCGATCGAGCCCTTGGGGCTGTCCTGCGAATCCAGAAAGCGCTGCACCGAGGCGATCATCGCAGCAATCGCGCCCTTCATGTCAGCCGCACCGCGCCCCCAAAGCAGGCCATCCTCGGCCTCGGCCGCAAAGGGCGGTTTCTGCCAAGCCGCATCGGCGCCCGGCGGGACCACATCGGTGTGACCGGCAAACAGGAAACAGGGCGAAGCCGTGCCGCGCCGCGCATAGAGATTGTCCACCTCGCCGAACGGATAGCGCCGACAGTCAAAGCCCAGCTGCTCCAGGGCCGACTGCACCACGCCCAGCGCCCCCTCATCGCGCGGTGTGATCGACGGGCGCTGGATCAGCGCCTGCGCGATCGGCAGGGGATCGAAAAGGTCCGGACGCGTGTCAGAGGTCAACAAAGAGGTCCTTGCCAAATTCCAGGCCGGCGAGGCGGCAGGCGGTCTTCAATCGCAAGACCTTCTGGTCTCGTGACAGGTTCACATCGACATACCAGCCGTCGGCGAGTTTTTCAGCATGTTTGACCAGCGCCGTGGAATGCGGAAAGAGCGCCTGCGGTGTCCCGGCCACAATCCGCCGCCGCGCCGACCCCTCACCGGCCAGCCGGGCCAGCGCACCCGGCCGGGCCTTCTCCAGCCAGATCAGCGCCAGCCGGTAGGCCGCCTTCTGGCTTGGCGCGAAGTGGCACAACTCGCCCATCTCGACCCGGTAGCTTCCGGTCTTCCGCTCGGTCGCGGCATAGGGGTCCAACCAGTCCACCGGAACCGGTCCGGCCTTGAATTCGGTCGCGCGGCCCGAGGCATCCCGCCCCGTCAGCACCCGCCGAAGAATGTCTTCCAGCGTCTCTGCGTGGCTCTGCCGCTGCGCCTCGAGCGCCTTGCGGCACGCCAGGTCCAGCTTGATCACCGTTTCGCCCATGCCGCTCTCCCTGTTTTCAACCACGTCGCTTCCCGCGTGCAGCCAATTCTCCGCGACGCTTCAGCTGATCCTTATACGCCTTATAAGGCGTATAAGGAACTTCAAGCCATGCCGGGAGTGAGACGAAGGGATCGCAAGGCGGGCATCGAGGACAGATGGAGCCGGGCTGGGACGTTGCATTGCTGGCCCGGCCGTCTGTAGCCGGGTTGAGCATGGCCCGCAGCCTCCTGCCCATCAGACACGTCTTGACTGACGGGGCTGGCACCGGTCGCGCGGCTCACTTATATCCGGGGCAGCCATATAGGGACGACCGATGACCAAGTTTGCCGTGACCGATGTCGAGGAAACGAACGCAACCGGCTACCCGGCCGAATTCGCCAAGGCGGTGAAGGGACGCCATGTCCGCCAACTGGCCAAGGCTGCGGGACTGGATGCTTTCGGAATCAATCTTGTACGCCTGGAGCCGGGCGCCTGGTCATCCCAGCGTCACTGGCATTCAGACGAGGATGAGCTGGTGGTGATGCAGCAGGGCGAGGCTGTCCTGGTGACCGATGAGGGCGAAACGGTGATGCGACCTGGCGACTGTGCCGGCTTTCCGGCGGGCGTTGAGAATGCCCACCATCTGATCAACCGTTCGGACGAGGACTGCGTCTTCCTGGTGGTCGGATCCCGCTCGGACAGCGATGCCTGCGACTATCCGGACATCGACCTCAAGGCCCTGCCCGGCCGCTATTCCGGCGTGGGAGCCTTCACCCGCAAGGACGGCTCCCACTACTGAGGATTCAGCGTCCGTGGGTCTCGCGATAGCGTTCCATGGAAACGGAAATCTTGAAGGTTTCCCGGTATTTCGGCGATCCCACCGGGCGCGGTGGTTTCTGCGAGGTCAGGGCCAGAATGCGCTCGAGCGTGTCATGCGCGGCGCCGGACTGGCCAGCACCGATATAGGCATGAAGCTCGACCAGCGCGTCTGAGAGCGGGTCACTGCCGCGAATGATGAAATAAGGCTCATCCGGGGCCAGTCGCTTGAGCACGTCGAATTCTGACGGATTGTTCGCCGAGCCATAGGGCGCGGCCGGATCGGCAACAGCCGGGCGTTCCTGGGTGTCATTGTCGGTCATGGCGGGCCCCTCTCATCTTGAACATGAAACGCACATCCCATCAGATTCGAGCCTCAAGCGGTAGCGGCGCATCAGCGCACTTGCCGCCTGACGCGGCGGGATTTCCGCGCTAGGTGTTCGGCATGACCCAAGCGCCTGCCATTGCCATCATCGGGGCCGGACCTGCCGGCCTCATCGCCGCCGAGCACCTGTCCGCTTCCGGCCACCGCGTAGACGTGTTCGAGAAAATGCCCACGCCGGGGCGCAAATTCCTGATGGCGGGACGCGGTGGCCTGAACCTGACCCATTCAGAACCCTTGCCGGCTTTTCTGGGCCGTTATGGCAAAGCGGCCGACTGGCTGGGACCTGTGATCCTCAGGCATGATCCAGCCGCCTTGCGAGCCTGGTGCGAGGGGCTAGGGCAGGCCACCTTTGTAGGCTCTTCAGGCCGGGTTTTCCCGGAAGCCATGAAGGCATCCCCCCTTTTGCGGGCCTGGCGCACACGGCTGGATGCGCGCGGCGTCCGATTCCATGTTCGATACGATTGGACGGGATGGAGCAAGTCTGGCGCGCTGGTGTTCGAGACCCCGGACGGGCACCATGAGGCCGACGCGGACGCAACCTTGCTCGCCCTCGGCGGAGCCAGCTGGCCGCGCCTGGGATCGGATGGTCGCTGGGCGGCATGGTTGGGCGCTGAAGGGGTCGAGACCATCCCGTTTTCTGCGTCCAATTGCGGTGTCGAGATTGCCTGGTCCGAAGTGACGCGCGAACGCTTCGCCGGCACGCCGCTGAAAACGATCGCCCTCAGCTTTGACACCGAACGCGTGGAGGGCGAGCTGGTTCTGGCGCGATACGGGCTGGAAGGTGGGGCCGTCTACGCGCTGTCCGGCGGGTTACGCGAAGCGCTGGCGCAGGGTGAAGTGACCCTGTCGTTGGACTTGAGGCCGCACGTGACGGTCGAAGCCCTGGTCCAGACCCTGGGCCGGGCCAGGAAGGGGCAGTCCCTGTCGAATCTCCTGCGCAAGGCCGGTCTGTCGCCGCAGGCCATTTCTGTTCTGCGGGATGCGGTGCCCAACGTGCCGCGTGACCCGGCCCCGCTGGCGGCCTTGATCAAGGCCGTCCCGCTGAGGGTGACAGCGCAGCGCGGTCTCGATCGCGCCATTTCCTCGGCCGGCGGGATCGCCCGGACCGCACTGGACGAGAACTTGATGCTGACAGCGAAGCCGGGCGTGTTCGCGGCTGGCGAGATGCTGGACTGGGATGCGCCGACGGGCGGCTATCTCCTGCAAGCAAGCTTTGCAACCGGCCTCGCTGCCGCTCGGGGTATCGAGCACTGGCTCACGCGATGAGAACGTCGCTCCGCGAAAAGTCGGGTATGGCCGGAGGCCTAGCGCAGGAGCTCGTTGATCGACGTCTTTGAACGGGTCTGGGCGTCGACCTGTTTGACAATCACGGCACAGGCGAGTGACGGGCCGCCCTTGGGGTCGGGCAGCGTACCCGGAACGACGACGGAATAGGCCGGGATCTCACCGCGGCTGACTTCTCCGGTGGCTCGGTTCACGATCTTGGTCGACTGGCCCAGGAAGACGCCCATCGAGATCACGGCACCGGTCCGCACGATGACGCCCTCGGCCACTTCAGACCGGGCGCCGATGAAGACATTGTCCTCGATGATCACAGGACCCGCCTGCAGGGGCTCAAGAACGCCGCCAATGCCGACACCGCCGGAGATGTGGACGTTCTTGCCGATCTGGGCACACGAGCCGACCGTCGCCCAGGTATCCACCATCGTGCCCTCATCAACATACGCGCCGATATTGACGTAGGACGGCATCAGGACAGTCCCTTTGGCAATGTAGGCCCCGCGGCGAACAGCGCAGGGCGGCACGGCGCGGAAACCGGCGGCCTGGAACTCGGCCTCGCCCCAACCCTCGAACTTGGACGGCACCTTGTCCCACCACTGGCCTGCGGCCACGCCGCCGGAAATCGTGCCCATCGGATTGAGCCGGAAGCCCAGCAGCACCGCTTTCTTCAGCCATTGATGGACCTGCCAGTCCCCATTTCCTTCTCGAGAGGCGACGCGGGCCGCGCCACGGTCCAAGAGCTGGATCGCCGCCTCGACCGCTTCGCGGACCTCGCCCGTGGTTTCGGTCGAAATGCTGTCGCGATTGTCCCAGGCGGTTTCGATCGTGGAGATGAGGGTCGTGTCGGTCATGATGTCTCGGTCGTTTGGGGGGCGGTGCGGATCTCACCCAGGAAAGTGCTCAGGCAATCGACGGCGTAGTGCACATGCTCGGGATGCTCGTCCGGGCCGGCACTTTCTTCGTCGCGGGGGCCTTCCTTGGCCCGAACCAGCACGGTGGTAAAGCCCAAATCATGGGCTGTCTTCAGATTGCGCACGCTGTCCTCGAAGAAGACGGACTGGCGGATCGGCAGGTCGAAGCGGGCCGTGAAACGATCAAAGCCTTCCCGGTGAGGCTTGGGGGTGAAGCCGGCTGCCTCGACATCGAATATGTCGGAGAAGAGGTGGTCCAGGCCCAGCCGGGCCAGGATGTTCTCGGCGTGGCGGCGGGAGCCGTTGGTATAGACCAGGCGGGTGCCCGGTAAAGCTGCGATACGGTCGGCCAGCGTGTGGTCCGGGTCGATCATGGATGCGTCGATGTCGTGGACGAAGTCGAGAAAGGCGCGTGTATCGACGTCGTGATGTGTCATCAGCCCGTTCAGCGTGGTGCCATAGGTACGCCAATAGTGCTTCTGGATGTCGCGGGCTTCGGCTTCGGGCAGGTCCAGAAGCTTCGCCACGAATTGTGTCATGCGCCGGTCGACCTGCGGCATGACCGGTGCGTGCGACGGATAGAGTGTATTGTCCAGGTCGAACACCCAGTGGGAAATATGCGTCAGGTCGGGGGCTGGACCGGTCATGATCTACTGCCTTGCAAAGTCGCTTTCGGAGACGCTCATCCGGACGCCGCCATCCGTCGGGGTCGAGACGCGGCGGAAACTCGCGGTGGTGTAGCCGCGTTCCGCGCATTCGATGCGACCTTCCGCCACGAAACGGGCCGGGGCCAGGCAGAAGCTCTCATTGCCGCCATTCATGGCACGGCGCCCGGATGCTGAGACCCGCTCGGCGTAGAAGAAGGCATTGTCGCTTTCCAGGCGCGAGGCCAGAAGGCGCGCACAATTGCCAGCATGGATGCGCCACCAGCCACGGGACTGCCAGATCTCGCCGACACGGTGCCCGACGGCCACGGAGATGTCGCCGTCTGCTTCATTGCACAGGGTGAGCCCACTGCCGGAATTGCGCTGCAGCGCCCGTTCTTCTAGGGCGTCGATCAAGGCGGCGTCGTCCGGACGACCGGAAATGCCAGCATCGGCGAGGAAGCGTGAAATGGCGCGGCGCGTGGACGCCCCCTCATAGCCATCGACCCCGGTCACGGCATAGCCGGCGGACTGGAGCAGGCGCTGGATACCGGCAGCGCTGGACCGGCGTCCGTAATCGGCGGGCTCCGCCAGCACCGTGCGCTCGCGATCATCGCCCTCGCGGATGAAGAATTCGCGGGCTGCCAGGCCCAGCGCCGCACACCGCGTATTGGCGACAACCTCGAAATCGGCCTCGTCGACACAAAGCGGTACAGTGCCGCGCCATTCGCGCACGCCACCCAGATAGGCGAGCGAAGACTTGGCGTAATAGAAGATCGGCTGGTCTGCGAGCAGGTTGGCTGAGGTGGCCACTTCTTCGCACTCACCGGGGCGCACGCGGGTCCAGCCTTCGATCGCGACACCACCTTCGACGGTCCAGCCGACGGCGACTTCTGCGACAAAGCTGGTCTCATTGCAGATGTCCGCTGCGCTGGCCCGTTCCGACAGCCCAGCCATCAGGCCGGCAGCGATCAGCAGCGGGACTAGGCGAACAGCACGCATCTTCGAAGTCTCCCTAGGAAAAGTCCGGCAGCAGCTCGGCAATCTCGGCCCGCAATGTGTCGATTCCGTGCGTCTTGCTGCTGGAAGTCGCGGCAATTCGCGGAAAGGCGGCGGGGCGTTTGGCGATGGCTGCGAGCGTTTCCTCACTGACACGCTTGACCGCCGGAGGCTTGATCTTGTCGGTCTTGGTCAGGACGATCTGATAACTCACGGCGGCCTCGTCAAACACGTCCATGATCTTCTCATCGACCGTCTTGAGGCCGTGGCGGCTGTCGATCAGCAGGAAGACGCGCTTGAGATTGACCCGGCCGCGCAGGAAGGCGCGCGTCAGGCGGGTCCATTTCTCGACCACGTCCTTGGGGGCTTTCGCAAAGCCGTAGCCGGGCAGGTCGACAATCCGCAAGCCTGTTTCGTCGACATCGAAGAAGTTGAGCTCGCGGGTGCGGCCCGGCTCGCCCGAGGCTCGGGCGAGACCGTTCTGGCGAGTCAGCGCGTTGATCAGCGAAGACTTGCCGACATTCGACCGACCGGCGAATGCGACCTCGATCCGGTCGGGCGGCGGCAAATGGTCCAGATCCACCGCCCCCATGAGGAAAGTGCAGGGCCGGGAGAACAGTCTCCGACCCTTTGCCAGATCCAGACCGTCAGCGCCGTTGGTCAGGACCGGCCTCCCGTGATCTTGCTGCGCAGGTGGGCGACCAGCTTGTCGAACTGGGTCTCATTGCCGTGGCGGCGCATGATCACATACTGCTGCAGCACCGAGAGGAAGTTGTTCCACGCCCAGTAGATCACCAGACCGGCGGCGAACGGTGCCAGCACAAAGGTGAAGACCACCGGCAGGAAGGCAAAGATGCGCGCCTGCATCGGGTCCGGCGGAGGCGGATTGAGCGCCTGCTGCGCGGCCATGGTGAGGCCCATTATGATCGGCCAGGCGCCAATGCCCAAGATACCGCCGATCAGCCACAGGCCGGACGGGTCGTAGGGGATGAGGCCGAACAGGTTCCAGATGTTCGTCGGGTCCGGTGCCGAGAGGTCGCGGATCCAGCCAAAGAAGGGCGCGTGGCGCATTTCAATGGCATTGAACAGGGTCTGGTAGAGGGCAAAGAAGATCGGGATTTGCGGCAGGATCGGCAGGCAGCCGGCCAGCGGATTGATCTTCTCCTTGCGATAAAGCTCCATCAGCGCCTGCTGCTGCTTTTGCTGATCAGCGGCATAACGCTCCTTGATCTCGGCCATTTTCGGCTGAACCGCCTTCATCTTCGCCATCGAGGCGTAGGCGCGGTTGGCCAACGGGAACATCAGGATCTTGATGATCAGGGTCAGGGCGAGGATGGCGAGGCCGAAGTGGCCGGTCACGCCTTCCAGCACGTGCAGCAGCCACACGAAGGGACGGGCCAGGAACCACAACCAGCCCCAGTTGATCGCATAGTCGAACTTGTCGACGCCCAGGTCATTCTGCACAGCCTGCAGCACGTCCAGTTCCTTGGCGCCGGCGAAAATGCGGGTGGTCGAGGTCAGGCTTGCGCCCGGGGCCAGAGCCTGGGCCTGCTCGACGAAGCTGGCCTCGAAGGCCGGCGTGCCGGCGCGGTCGATCGTGCGGAAGCGGGCAGTGAAGCTGCGGTCCTGGTCGGGAATGGCAGCCGCCATCCAGTAGCGCTGGGTGATGCCGACCCAGCCGCCTGTGGAACCGCTTTCTTCCATCTCCTCGCCGTCTTCCAGCTTGGAGAACTTGATTTGCTCGGTCGATCCGTTGACGACGGCGATGGCGCCCTCGAAGACGGCGATATTGTTCACCAGCTCTTCCGGCATGCCTTCCTGGCGCACCAGGCCATAGCGCGAAAGTTCAACTTCGCTGCCCGCATTGTTGGTGACCGTGTCTTCCAGCGTGAAGAGATAATTCTCGTCGACCGAGATCGTGCGCTCAAAACGCAGCCCCGACGGGCTGTCATAGGCCAGCACGACCGGGCTGTCCGGGGTCAGGGTCGAACCGGAGACCAGCGTCCACTCGGTCGATCCACCGGGCAGGTCATTGAAGCCCGGCGTGGCCGACTGCCAGCCATCGCGCGCATAGAAGACGTGTTCCGTGCCGATCGGGTTCAGAAGCGCCACTGGCGTTTCGTCATCCACGGTCGTGGTGTGGCGGACCAGGCGGATATCGTCGAAGCGCGCACCGGTCAGCGAGATCGAACCGATCACGGACGGGCCGTCGATCTCGACACGCGTCACATTGTCCAGGGCGGCGTCGCGGCTTTCAAAGACCGGAGCGGCAGGTTCATTGGGCGCGACGGGCAGATCAGGATCGGCCAGCTCGCCTGCGGCCTCGATGGCGGCCTGGCGTTCGGCTTCGCGGGCTTCCTGTCCCGGACGTACAACGAAGACGTCATACATCAGGAAGATCACAATGATCAGGCCGGCTGCGATAAAGAAATTGCGTTGATCTTCGCCCATGAAAACACGGCCTTTCAGGCTTGTTTTGTCGCTTTGCCCGGGGCCTCATCCTTGGCGAGGCTTACCAGTGCGCTTTTGACATCCCCCATCAGGCGCGACCAGTCCCTGTCGGGCGTGGACGCACGCGCGATGAATACATAGTCAAACCCGGGCTGTCCGTGGAGGGGGAGTAGCAGCCTTGCCGTCTCCCGCAAACGCCGTTTGCTGCGATTTCGCACAACGGCACCGCCGATTTTACGGGTGGCGGTGAACCCGCATCCGATTTCGTCACCGGAATGAGAAGAGCCGTCCCGTCTTCGCGCCTGTATCACGACGCTGGACCGGACGGCTTTCTTGCCTTGGGCGACGAACAGAAATTCGCGCCGCTTTGTCAGCCGTTTGACGGCCAGCGGCTGCGTGTTCATCTGATCTAGGCGGACAGGCGCTTGCGGCCCTTGGCCCGGCGGCGAGCCAGGACCTGACGACCGTTCTTGGTGGCCATGCGCGCACGGAAGCCGTGCCGACGCTTGCGGACGAGCTTGGACGGTTGGAATGTGCGTTTCACGGGTGGCGCTCCATCGGCGTTCAATTCGAGAGCGGCGGCTAATACGCGGCTGGACTTCTCGCGTCAAGACCTGCAGCGGCAAAAGCGCAGGCCTGTTTCACCTGGCACCCGAGCCGGTCGGGAACGTTTATCGCAGGCCGCTTGCCGCCATGAGGGGCGTAAGGTATCCGCGTCATGTCCCATGGTCAAAGCAACCGACACCGATTCGTCCGCCGAGAGGGCCGATGACGCACCCCGGCCCCGGCCGGGTATCGGGCAACTGATAGACAGCCTGCCCGGCCAGCTGCTGATGGTCACGATGGGGCTGATCTTTGCTGGCGTGCTGCTGGTCTATTTCCCGGCCGCCGCCAGTTTCCGCATTCAGTGGATGAGCGACCGCGCCGAGGCAGCCCATCTGGCTGCGCTGGCAGCCGATGTTGCACCCGGCGGGGCGCTGGGTGAGGACGAGGTGCGGGCCTTGTTGCGCGGGGCTGATGCCGTGGCTGTGTCCCGGGTGCGCAATGGCATGAACGAGCTGGTGCTCTATTCCGGTCCGATCGAGGCGAGGCTGGTCGACAGCGACCTGCGCGATGCCACTTGGTTCCGGCATGTCGCCGAGACGGTTGATGTCCTGTTTGCACCGCCCGGCCGCTTGTTGCGCATTCGGGCCGAACCCATGGGCGCGCCGGGCGAAGTGATCGATGTGATCGTTCGCGAAGCTCCCCTGCAGGAGGACCTGCACGATTTCTCCCGTCGGCTGTTGCTCTATGCCGGCATCGGTGCGGTCTTTGCCGGCATCGCGATCTACGCGGCACTGTTCTACCTGTTTGTCCGGCCGATGCGGCGCCTTGCGGGGGCCATGACGCACTTCCGGCATGACCCGTCCGATCCGGCACGCACCATCAGGCCGTCCGGTGCCCGCAACGAGATCGGGCAGGCCGAGGCCGAGCTTGCCCGCATGCAGGCGGACATTCGCCAGGCCCTCCATCAGCGTGAGCGTCTGGCTGCCCTCGGCAGCGCCGTGGCGAAGATCAACCACGATCTGCGCAATGTGCTGGCCTCGACGCATCTTGTCTCTGACCGGCTGGCCATGGACAGCGATGAGCGCGTGCGCCGGATGGGGGAGCGCCTGGTGCGGGCGATCGACCGGGGCATCCGCCTGTGTGAAGCCACGCTGCAGTTCGGACGCGCCGAGGAAGCCCCGCCCCAACGCCAGGCAGTGGCGGCGCGGCCGTTGCTGGATGATGTCGTGATGCACGCCGGTAAGGACGAGGCTCTGGCCTGGTCCAATGAGGTTCCGCCAGCGCTCGAGCTCGATGCCGACCCGGATCAGGTGCACCGGCTCTTTCTCAATCTGTGCCGCAATGCCGTTCAGGCGCTGGATGGGCATGAGGGGGAACGCAAGCTGGCTGTGTGCGGGCGCTGCGAGGACGGCTATGCCGTGATCGAGATCATCGACACCGGCCCGGGCCTGCCAGCCAAGGCGCGTGACAACCTCTTCCAGGCATTCTCCGGTTCGACCCGGCGTGACGGCACCGGTCTCGGCCTGTCGATCGCGCGCGAGCTGGCGCGCGGGCATGGCGGGGATGTAGAGCTGGTGAGGACCGGCGCTGACGGCACCGTGTTTGCAGTGCGGCTGCCTGTCGCGGCGCGCTAGATCCGTTCGCTGACCTTGATGGCGATCTTGCAGCCGGCCTTGATGGCGGCGGAGAGCAGCGGGTAGCCCGTGGCGTCGCGGGCGCCTTCCTCGACCGCGAGATCGCGATGGGCGATCTCTTCCTGGCGGAAGGTTTCGAACTGGTCGGCCAGCTCGTTTTCGCCCATGGCCTGCAGCTCGGCGACCTGGCCGGCGTAGTGGCCCTCGATCACGGTCTCCACGGCCTCGGTGCAGGCATGGGCGGCCTTTTCACCCATCAGGGCCGTTGCGGCGCCCAGGGCATGTCCGGCCACATTCCAGATCGGCGCCAGCAGGGTGGGGCGCGTATTGTGCTTGAAAATCAAGGCGTCGAAGGCGTCGAGATGATGCTGTTCGTCGGCTTCCATCTCTTCCAGCTGAGCGGCGATGCGGGCCTTGTGCGGGAGTTTGCCGAACACGGCGCGTTGGCCCTGATAGATCGCCACGGCGCCGTATTCACCGGCATGGTCGACCCGAACCATCTGCTCGATGCGGCGGGCATCGCGGCGCTGACCGGGCAAGGCGGGGCGGGTTCGCGGCGTCATTTCGAGAGCAGACCCTTCACACCGACAAAGATGGAAGCGACGGCCAAGGCGGCTGAAATCAAGGCGTTATAGCCCGCCATGGAGATACCCAGCAGGGTCCAGGCGGCTTCATCGCACATCACCACCGGGCGTTCGCCATTCAGTGCGGCCAGAACGTCGGTGACCGAGACCGAGCTGCCGCCCGAGGCCGTGCAGGTCTCCGGGCCATCCCACCATTTGTACTCGATGCCGGCATGCCAGCCCGCAAATCCGGCGGAATAAACCAGCACGGCAGCGATCACGAAGATCATGTAGGGCGCAAAGCGAGCGAAATCCGGGCGAAGGATCAGCGCAAGTCCGGACAGAAGTCCCAGCGCGATGACCGCCATGTGGATGTGACGCTGGTCAAAGCAAAGCGCACACGGGTCGTAGTGACCGATATACTGGAAGCCCCAGGCGCCCAGAAGCAGGCTCAAGGAGGCCCCGGCCATCAGCAGCGGCCATCGGGTCAAGGGGAACTCGGTCAGGACAGGCGTCATTTTCACAGGGTCACACTGATACTTGTTGGCATTGTCTCTAGGGCGGCCGATCTGCGCACTGCGCCATAAGCGCACAGGGCTCAGAGCAGCGAGAGGATATAGTCCTTGATTATGTCCACCAGCGCGGATCCCAGAACCAACAATAGCGTGATCCAGGCCGTGCCGAGAATGAGACCCAGAAGGATCAGGAGACCGTCGCGGGTCAGAAGGCCCAGGGCGGCGATGGCGAGGGCGATGCCGGGGGTCGTGTTGGTGGCCGGCAGGGGCACCATGATCGAGGCGCAGAACAGCGTGAAGATGGCGCCGATGACGCGCTCTGCGGCGGTATGCGAGAAAACCAGCAGGCGCGGCCGTGCCAGCGCCTCCAGCCAGCCAAACCACCGACGACCGCCCCGCGCCATCTGCTGCAGCGATGCCCGGGCGATCATGCGCCGCTTGAACCGGGCCGGCAGCCAGGGCTCTTCGCGCCCCATCACCATCTGGGCCGACAGCGCCATCATGGGCAGGGACATGAGTTGCGGCACGCCATAGAGGAAGGGGATGGAGACTGGCAGGGCGAGCGCGAACAGCATGACGCCGAAGGCCCGCTCGCCCAGGGCGTCGACAAAATCACCCAGGCTCAACCCGTCCTCGGGTGCATCGCGGGCAATTTCTTCCAGGGCGCTGATCAGGCCCCTTTCCTGCGCGGCTTCACTCATCGGGTGCTGCATCCAATCCGGACCGTGGCGAATGAAGCGGAAGCCTAGCCATGGCAGGCCTGCCCGTCGAGCGTAATGGGTTGTTGACTTGCCGCGCCCGGATAGGCAGCTTGCGCCACCGCTCGCGCCCCCGCGCGCGAAGCCCACGGGAGCCCCTGTGGCGGAATTGGTAGACGCGACGGATTCAAAAGATTTTGTATTCAAAAATCACTATCCAAAAAACATAATAAAAACAACGCATTAAGTGTCATCAATCGAAATTTCATCTCCATAAAACCCTTGCACATGTGTTACACATAAATTTGCTCTACCGCACAACGTTTGGTATAGTTGCGGGATGACGCAAAAGCACACGTTGTTCGGTGGGAAGCTCCACCTTTATAAGCGCGAGAACAGCAAGTTCTGGCAATGCGCCGCGTTCCTAAAGGGTCAAAATCGGCGCAAAAGTACCGGTGAAGAAAGCCTGTCTCTCGCTAAGGAGGTGGCCGAGGATTGGTACCTTGGCCTGAGAGGTCGTGCACGTGACGGTCTTCTGAAGAACGAAAAATCATTCAAGCACGCGGCCGAGCAATTCAAGCGTGAGTACCTCGTCATCACTGAAGGTCAAAGAGCCGAGACCTACGTGACCGGAATGATGCGAAAGTTAGACAATTACATCGTCCCCTACTTCGGTGATCGAGGGCTGTCGGAAGTTACGGCCGGCCTTATCCAGGAGTATCGGATCCACCGGCAATCTTTCTCGGTGAAGCGACACAATCAAAAGAAAGAGCATTCGGGCAAAAGGCCGCATCATAATACGATCCATCAGGAGATCGTGGCGCTGCGCCAGGTTCTGAAGACCGCAGTCCGTCATGGCTGGCTTGATCGTTTGCCTGATCTATCTCAGCCCTACGCCACCAACAAAAAAGTCACACGGCGTGCGTGGTTCGCGCCGGACGAATATAAGCGTCTGTATGAGGCGACGCGTCGACGCATACGCGCCGCTGCGCGCAAGAACCACCGTTGGTCAGCCGAGCAATTGCACGACTATGTTCTGCTGATGGCCAATACCGGGCTCCGCCCAGATGAAATCAAACGATTGGAATACCGAGACGTCGAGATCGTTGAGGATCAAGACACCGAGGAAGTCATCCTTCTCCTCTCGGTGCGTGGTAAACGAGGAGTCGGCTATTGCAAAAGCATGCCCGGTGCCGTCAGGCCATTCGAGCGACTTCAAAAGCGGAACAATGGGGCGCCTACAGAGCTGTTATTCCCGAAGAGTCACAACGAACTTCTGAACGCCATTCTGGATGAGGAAGATCTGAAGTTTGACCGCGAAGGGCAGCGTCGAACCGCATATTCGTTGCGCCATACATACATATCAATGCGCCTCTCAGAGGGGGCCGATATTTATCAGGTTGCTAAAAATTGCAGAACAAGCGTTGAAATGATCGAAAAGTATTATGCTGCCCACATTGCGAACAGTATTAATGCTGCTGCCGTAAATGTAAGAAAGGTTAAGAAATCCAATAATCAATAAAACTAAACGTTGCAATTTATGCTAACTAACATATATTGTTGCCTTCATTTGGAACTAGTGTAAACACGGTCTCACTCGTGCGGGTGTGGCGGAACTGGTAGACGCGCCAGACTCAAAATCTGGTGTCCCTAGGACGTGTCGGTTCGAGTCCGACCACCCGCACCATATTCATTTCACTTACAAAATTTCCGCGGAAAGAGAACCCTTTCCGCACCAGAGCTGCGTCGTTGGCGCAATGAAAGCTCTGCTAAAACTACAAAAATCACGTCGTGAACAGCTTCGAGGCATGCTCGAAGTACGACGAAGGGATAGTCCAGACCACAAACACTCGTGGATGCTTCATCCGGATAGCGAGTGGCGGCGAAAGCCGTAGCGGGTAAGAAAATCCGTCGGCCGCAAGGCCATGAGGGTTCGAGTCCCTCCGTCCGCACCACATTCTTTCAGAAAACAAGAGATGTCGTTTGGCAGCGGTACGTGGATCCGCTCCGTGAAACCGGTTGCACCGGCCTTGTTATTGGAGATTTGCCGACTTGGCTCGCAAGGCGCAACGCCTGCGGTGAGGTTTCTTCGCCGTGAGCTGCACTCACTCCTCGCCCAACCAAGAAACATCCCCTTCAGCGTCTCTCATTCTGGACGCCTCTGACGAGGTGCGCCGCTCAACCGGTGTCGGCTGCTCGCTCTCTAACAGGCCGTGAATGAACACGGTCTCTAACAGGAGACAGATCAATGACGACCAACTTTGAACCACGTATCTATGTTGCCTGCCTTGCGGCGTACAATAATGGCTACCTGCACGGTGCCTGGCTCGACGCTGCCCAGGGCGTGAGCGAGATGCAGGATCAAGTAAATGCCATGCTAGCCGCATCGCCTATCGCAGGCGCTGAGGAATATGCAATCCACGACTATGAAGACTTCGGCGGTGCCTTCATCAGTGAGTTTTCTGGACTCCGAGACGTGTCCGAGATTGCAACTTTTCTCTCTGAGCACGGGGCGTTGGCAGCCGTCACTCTCAAGGACTCGTTTGGCGATCTCTCGGAGGCCCGATCGATGCTTGAGCGTTATGCCGGGTGCTACATCTCGGTGGCTGCTTTTGCGGAAGAATGTGCGGAGCAGTGGTACGAAATTCCGGAACAGCTCGCGTATTACATCGACTACGATGCCATGGCCCGGTCACTCCAGCTCGGTGGCGAAATTGAAGTCGTCACGGAAGGGTTCGAAGAGGTCCATATCTTCTGGGGCCAATAGGCCTCTACCTCATCATAGGTATGGTGGTTCAGTGTTTGGGGCCCCATGCTTTGAGTATGATTAGATTGAATTATTGGCGCCCGCGTAGCGCCGACAAGAATGCGCGCATTTACGTATCCCGCCGGGACTACAATTCAACCAGCACAGCAGTTTGGCTTGAACAGAAAACGCTAGACGCTAGTGGTCCGGACTGGCGCGTAGTGGTCGCCTTGGCCGACAAAGAGGTTGCGCGTCGTCATGACGAAGTCGTCGCCGCAATCACTCAAGAAACTTGCGCCCAACTGAATTCCTATTTGGCCAAGCGCGGCCAACGAAAAGCCGATCGCTTGGATTGGGCTGATTGGGTAGCAATCGCGCGGCGGAACAGCCCGTGAGTGTGCAATGTCATCTGCGCAATTTTAACTAGATAACCAGAGCTAATCTCGGTTAGATGGCTTCCTCACCCACCCCTTCGTGTTGAGGCGTTCTATGGAATTGGTACTTTTTGTTGTGTTCGTCGCTGGAGCCATCACGCTCTTTGTGCATCCGAAAACCAAAAATCACCCAATTATTCTTTGGATGAAGCGGATCTGGAAAAAGCTCGGCGAAATGATGCCGAGCGAGCCAGCGCCAGCTCCATCAAAGCCAACACCGTCCGCTCCGACGAACACCGAGCCTGGCAATGTTCCTCGGTTAAAAGCCGAACTTGGGAAGGAGCCGCCAACAAAGGGCGTGCACGTGTTCCCTAAACCTCGTGACCCGGTGACGCGCTTCGAAGAATTCAACGCAAAACTTTTTCTCTACGAGAACGCCGAGACGTCCCTTTGGAGCGAGAGCTTGGACAATGACTTCGGGACGAAGATATCTGGCGATTTCGCCTGGCTGGAGGGTGAGATCAAAAAGCGGCTTCGCCCGTCATTCCCGATTCTATATGACCCGTTCGGTTTATGGGCCGCAGCCTCCAAAGAGCTGGAAATGGATCCTCACTACGACGATCCGATCGCGGGCGCCTATCTCTCGCTCCCTCGAGATGTTCGCCCAATCGTTATTTCAAAGACTGGTGACGTTCCGCGCACCAGCACAACAGCTAAAAAAACACCGGAGCCCAAACGTCTTAAGCTCTACCGATATGGCTTTGTAGACTACAATTTCGACCGGAAGTTTCTTGAAGACTATCCGGCCGATCTGCTCTCGGGCCTTCTGCGGGCGCTATCCGGACCTGAGGACGAATGGGAGGCGTTTTCGCCAGCTCGGCTTCGCGGTGCCGTTCTTGACCAAAATCGTGAAGAAGAAGCGCACCGGCAAGCAATGGCATCGCATCAACATGCCAATCGGTTCGCCGCCCTTTGGAGTTTACGCGACGAAGATCCGCGATCGGAAGAGACTCGGGATGATCAGAGCGACGCGGGGGTGGCACAATGACTGCGTCCCTTTTCCAGTCGAAGACGAACGTCGAGCAATACGCAGACCTTTGGCGTGACTATTGGCAAAGTCGCTGGCACCGAACACCCGATTGGCATGAAACTCACCGATTCAATGCGCTTCTTGGAGCAACTGAGGCGCGATCTGAAGCCTCGCCTCTGGTCTATGACTACCCCCAGGGCAAACGGCCGTTTCTCGGCGTATTGGCGATGGGAGAGGATGGCACGCCTTCGCAAGATGCTGGAGTTTTGGAATTTCCCGACGCAGGCCATTTGCTGACGATTGCGCCAACGCGAACCGGTAAAGGTGTCAGTCAGATTATTCCGAACTTGTTGTTCTATGCCGGCAGTGCATTTGTCATCGATATAAAGGGCGAAAACTACGACATTACCGGCGAGCACCGGGCACAGATGTTTCCCGGGGCCAAGGTGATCAAGTTCTCCCCCTTCGAAGAGCAAACGGATCGGTACAATCCACTGGATTTCGTCAGAACCGCCGACGATGGTGGGCCGACACCAGACACTTTCGAGGATTGTCGGCTACTGGCGGAAATGCTGCTCCCTAAGACCGGAAAATCGAAAGACGAGTATTGGGACCTAGAGGCCCGCAACATCCTCACATCCATCCTGATGTATGTGGTTTGCCGCAACGGCTATGCTTCAGACGCGCGCACGATGCGTTCTGTTGTTGATGTTCTGTACGTTGGTGACGACGACGAAGACATGACCGGTATCGAGCGAGAGTTCGTGACGATGCAGGTCTACTCAGAGAGCATCAACTACCGGCCCTTGCATGCACTCGCGACGGCGTTTTTGGGCCACCACGAGAAAGTGGCAAGCAGCATCCTGTCAACTTGTAGAGCGGGAATGCAGATTTGGCTGTCTGATCGATTGTTGAGCGCTACGGATCGCAGCGATTTTCGCTTCTCTGATCTCAAAAAATCCATGTGCCGACCGATTGATGAAGATCCGGCTCCAACGACGATTTATGTCATCATTCCGCCTGAGTATCTCAACGAATACCGAAGTGTTTTGCGAATGATGACGGGGCTCGCCGCTGTCGAGCTGACACGCGTCGGAGAATGGTCGGATGAGCCAGGATGGCGCCGCAAACCGCCATGCTCGGTTCTGTTCCTGCTCGACGAGTTTCCGGCGCTTGGAGAAATGACGCCCATTGCCAATGGGCTCGCGTATTTGGCTGGATATGGTGTCCAGCTATGGCCGTTCGCGCAGAGCATTGGCCAACTAAAATCGATCTACGGTGAAGCCTGGCAGAATTTCCCTGCCAATGCGGGGGCGACGTCATTCTTTGGCGTCAACGATCCTGATACGGCGGCATACGTCGAGCGGCTTTTGGGGGAAACGAGCGAGACCCTGCAGCACTACTATGCTCGTGGGTATTACAACGCGGGATCGATCACCGACCAAACTGGACAATCGTCCAACAGCGGCTCTTCCTCTGGGAGCAACTCATCAAACAAATATTCGTCCGGGTTCAGCACGAACCGCTCCGACAACAATTCGAGAGGCACGAGTAGCTCAACGTCAAGAGTCACAAACTTGGAACACGAAGCTGATCGTATCAATCATCGCTACACAAAGTGGAAGATTGCGACGGCGTCGGATGTTCGGGCGTTGCCCGAAGAACTCCAATTTGTGTTCATCCGGAATCGGCGGCCGATCCTGGCCACCAAGCTACCTCATTATCAGTTTGAGCTTTTGGAAGGTCTCTACAGCACGTGGAAACGCGGTTGACGCCTAACGTTCGCGGTCGAAGCTTTTTCCGCGTCTGCGAAAGCCGCGTGCAGATTTTCCGGCCTCACGTTGTTGAGTGTCACCGATTTCTTTGAGCTCGCGTTCTTTTCGGAGCGCTTTTTGACGCTTACGAGCTTCGATGCGATCAAAGGTCAGCAGATTGAGTTCTTCAGATTTGGTCTTCTGCTGTGCTTTGCGATACTCGCGCGTTAGTCGATCTTCCGATTGTCTGGCTGCGAGTGTCTTTCCCTGAGCGGGGTTTTGCCGGTTTGCTTCTATTGCCGCATTGAGGTGATTGCGGGCTGTTTTCTCGCGTGACTGGGCGACCCGGACAAGTTCTTCTAGATCCTTACGCGTGGTTTGTTCGTCAGCCAAAATCGACGCTCCCGTGTGGGTGTCGAAACTGCCATTTAAGCGTTATTCATTCAATGGTGGCAGCAGCACGGGAACTCTGCCTGTGTAGAATATTTTGTCGTAGTGCATGTAGGTTTGATGCGGCTTAAGCGGCGGCACGCCATGCTTCCGGTAGAAGTTGCTGAACCAGGACGGGCTGAACCAAACGCTCTGGTTTTGGCAAAGGCGGCGAGCAATACGGAAGATGGCAAGGCGAAGCCCGGTTAGTTTTGGGTGGGGCTCAAACCATTGCGGTTGCCGCATATCGACGTATGCGAAATCATCCGTACCTGAAAGTTGATGGTAGCCGCCGTGGCGTGTTTCTGGGTAGCCAGCCACTATCCGGTGACCTCGATACTGTCATCGTCGCTTAACGCCACAGTCGATCGTTCGGGGGCGTTCTCAACGCTCGTTTCACGGCTAATCCCGTGACTTTCCAATCGCCTCAATTCTCTTGCGTCAGCGGCCGACATTCCCTCTGGAACACCAAATAGTCTCAAAAATCCCATTATACATGCATCACCTATATTGTTTTAATCCGTATACGGATAGTATTGGTGTTGCGGTTGCGGTTGCGGATTTCAAGTCTTCTTTTTGAAAAACAACTTCCTTTTCGAAAAAAGCCAGCGTGCCGCGACGTATTCCAGGGCGCCAACAACGCCGATATCGACTACCAATGAGGCAAGCCCGGCGGTCAGATTGGAGACCTCACCAGCGATCAAGCTGACCGCTTCCCGCAGGACGTTCAGAGTGTATGTTCCAAGGTTCTGTACCGCGTCGATTGATCCGCCGAGGAGCAGGTAGGTGAGGGCGGCGTTCGCCGGCAACGCGATCAGCGCGTACTCAAGCCACCGACGTGGAGTTGATGCGAGGAAGTAGCGCCTTAGCTCATTGACCTCGGCATCGAACAGGCGGCCCGTTGCCTCGTGATGCAGCCGCGCGCCATTCAGGAGGCGATAGAAATCAAAGGCTACAGCTGCCGCCACCATCACGATGACCTGGTGTTCCGGAAAAAATGCTGCCGCGGCCGTGATAAGGGCAGCGCCCAGGATCAACGACCGCATTTGCAGGAAAAAGTAATACCCACGGTACTTTGCAATTAAATCCTGTGGGGAAAGCTCGGTAGAAGAAGCCTCGGCCATAAACGCACCTCGCACTCCGAACTGCAGTTCGGGGTTGAACAGAATGGTGCATTTTGTTCGGGAGGGCTGGCTCTAGGCGTCTATTTCGTTTTCGACGCTCTCTCCCAGCTGATTGAGTGCCGCGCGATGAAAGTGCGCAAACTCCCATCTCAGACCGATTGCCGCGCTAATGAGAACGAGTAGACCTGCCAGTGAATACCACTTTGACTTAAGGGCAGATATTGTTGTTTCAGCCCATGACCGGTCGAACGTGATATCGGCGGTAAGAAGTTCAATTACGCCGAACACGATTCCGCCGGCGGCAAGCACAGTGATCAAAACTAGAGCGGTACGGAAATGGTTAATTAGGCGCGGAATTCTTGCTTCGAAAAAATGGTTTGTAGCGGCGTTGTCTCTGAGCGTGTGCACGATTTGATCACCCTCGCGGTGCACCCGCGCCACCTCGGTAGCCAAAATATCTGAGGGAGGTAACTTTTTGCCAAAGTACAGTTTTTTCGAGTCGAGATGTGATTTGTATGCCCTGTAACGGTCCCTTTGAAGAGCAATCTTCAGGACTGGGTCCAATGAAATTAGCAACGTGACACTCAGGCAAGCGGTCGCGAAATCGACCATCATCATTATGACAAGCATGGCCAGGTTTTCTATGCTGGAGAAACGGAGCGTTTAGTGGGGCCGGCGAAGCCTATGATTGCGCCTAGGAGGGATGCCAGCAGACATACGGTCGGCATGGCATTTACTGACAGAACATTTTGCTCCGCGATGAGCAATTCCAGTCCGAATGATGATCCGACAAGGACTGTGAAGTTCGCTGCTACACCAAAGCCGATTGATAGCCAGCCGACAGCCGGCTTGGATATCGGATTGCGCGCCAAGAGAGCGAGTATTGCCACGACAGCCAAGGCCAGCTGCATTGAATAAACGATGTAGACCACGTTGAAGAGGCCATCAGTGTTGCTGCCCAGCACAAAGTACCAAAGTGCGAACACGATCGACACTGATGTGATTGCGATTATTGGTATAAAGCGTTTCGCAGTGTTGACATGCGTGTCAGGGATGCTGATCGCCACTTCATCCGGCGCGTCATAAGCCGCCATTGGCACATTATCGCGATTACGCGCAATTAGGTCCACTACGAGAGCTTGTGACGCTCCGATTAGGAATGTGTCCGCTGAAGAGACTTGAGCGGCGAAAAGGCCGATCAACACAAGAACCGTGACGACACCACCAAGGGCGGCAACCTGTTGGACCATGGCCCCGAGAAGGGCGGTGTCGGCTCCCTCAATACTGCGTAGCAAAATGCCAAGAAGTAGCACCAAGAATCCCGGAACGATCAGGAGGAACACGCCGCTCGCTAAGATCCCAACCCGAACTGCCTCGGGTTGCCTATCGTCCGATGCCGAAAGTTTTTGCCACGATGTCATGTCGCAGATTTGCCAGGGGAGGCTGAACAGCAAATTGCTTAGCAGCGCTAATCCGCCACCTATAGCCGCAATGCCCTGAAGTGAGAAAAAGTCGAAATGATCCGGATTGGACGCAACAAATTCACGCCATCCAACATCACTGACCACGCCCGTTATTAGGACGAAGAAGCATATCAGCAAGGAGATGGTTGCAAGTGACCACTGCCACATGTCAGTTCGAATGACCGCGGCGAAGCCACCGACGACGCAGTAACTGATAACCAGCAACGTCACGAGGGCTGCCACGATTAGAACGGGCAATATGCCAAGAGCGCCAGCTTCAGTCGCGATAGTCGAGCCAATCAGAACTTCATACCCAAAGTTCAGGCTAAGTCCCACAAATGAGATAATCGCGGCGAGAATTGCGACATTCCGACCGAAATGCGAGGCGATAAAGTCGTGAAATGTTAGGTGTCCGCTACGCATTAAGATTTTCGGCGCAAATTGAAACAGCACGAGGAAGCCAAAGCACCAGGCGACTTGGATCCAGATTCCAACGAGCCCAGCCGTGTACCCAAGCCATAGGAAATAAAAAACGGCATTTGCTAAAGCGAGGCTTGTCGCGATATAGGTGCCTGAAACTGGGATTGCGCCGATGTTACGGCCTGCTTGAAAGAAGCCAACGCTCGTGGTCGCAGACCTTCGTTCGCGCCAGGCAACAAACATGAATACCGCTGCGATAATGGCAAGCGCCACAAAAATCTGATCAATCATTGCATCATCCCCTGACCTCGTCGCGCGCAATCTATTGAAAAGAAATTCCTTTTCGGCGCGAGTTGGGTGCGTTAACGATATCTCAGGTTGTGGCGGGTGCGCAAGTCAAAATCAATCTCGCCACATTTGAGCCGCCAGCTGATATTCCTCGTCGCCTCCAACAGATAGATATATCTGGGTGGTCTCCAGGCGTGCGTGACCCATCCACCGTTGGAGGGTAGTTATTGGTACGCCAGAGAGAAGGGCGTGAATGGCGAAGGTGTGGCGCAGCCCCTTGGGACAAGCCTGGGGGCCGACAACCTCGGCTGCGGCCATACCCTTCTTAATCCTTTCGAAGGCCGTTGTTCGTCCACAGGGCCAGATATTTTCTGAGGTTTCAGTGCGGCGTACCCCATGAACGCGGTCCATGTCAGCCAAGAAAGATTCCGGTAGCGGGATACGACGCCAGATCCCTCGTTGACGCTGTTTGAGCGTTTCGACTGCAACGCGGTTTTCCTCGAAATCGAAATGATCTGCATGGACATTAAGCGCCTCCGAAATTCGACAGCCCGTTAGAAGTAGGAACTCTGCAAAGGTGCGCCATTCAGGTGATTGAATTTTTGCGGCTGCCAGGAAACGTGTGCGCTCGACAGGCGTTAGGTAGAGGCGTTTGCCCTTATGGTCGTAAAGCGAGCGGGCCGCAAAGTTCAATAATGTCCTTTCGGGTTATTTTCCCGGTTGAATGAAACAAAATATCTGAACAGTATGCACCATTCTGTTCGATGCAGCCATAAGTTCAAGCACAATGTGGTTGAATTTTGACTTAGACTCCAAGTGTTATTTTATAGCATTTGCAGATGAGTCGATGATAATTTTCTTCTTTTTATCATTTGCCTGCGTTAGGATTAGCGAATGAATCGACTCGTGAAACTCTTGTTGGTGCTTTTTATGCTCCTCGTCTTTGGCGGCGAAGGGGCGGCTAACGCAATGCCTGAGCACGATCATCATTCTGAGTCTGTGTTGAGCGAAGGGCCTATCGAGACGCCCGAAAGCGAACACGGCAAACATGCCATTCATGGATGCGGTGTGTGTCATCACATGGTTGATGGGCGCCTGCTTATGATTGGCGTTATAGCCATCGTTACGGACCATCAGTACGATTTCACGGGCGACCGTATGTCGTCGCGAGCTCTTGAGCCGCCGTTCCAGCCGCCGATTGAGATTTCAGTCTGACCAATTCGTCTAACTGAAACTAACAATCGGAAATTACACTAAATGAAATCAAAATTTGTCGCCTGGCCAAACTGGCTAGGGCGGAGAGCTGTGGCAGCAATCGTGCTTGTCGGAGTCTCCATCGTCGCAGCTGAGGCTCAAACGACCTCTGCTGACCCGTTGAACCTTTCGGGTGCGCTAAGTCTCGCGCTAGAGAATAACCCAATAACTGGAGCGGCGCGTGCAGAAATACGCGCCGCCGAAGCCGACGCGCTGCAGGCCGGGCTGTGGGATAACCCCACTCTTGGAGCAGAAATAGAGGAATTCGGATCTGATCGCGGGGGTCTCGGCGATGCGGATACCACCTTGTCAATCAATCAAACGATCCCCCTAGGTGGTGATCGAGGGCGAGCTCGCGAGGCTGCAAACGCTTGGGCGAGTGCCGCAAGCGCGGAACTCGCACTTCAACGAAACCGTCTCTTGGCCAGCACCGCGCAGGCATACGTTGCCGCACAAGCGGCGTCAGAAACATTGTCATTGCGAATGGAGTTGTTGGAAATTGCCAATAATTCCGCTGACGCGATCCGTTCACGCGTCGAGGCCGGTCGGGCTTCTCCGATCGAACGGAACCGAGCGGATATGCTCGTCGGGCTGGCCACAATCGCCGCCAACGATGCTGCTAGCGCACAATCGGCAGCTAATAATCAACTCGTTGCGATCTGGTCTGGAGGACCGGTCAACGGCGAGTTGGCGCCGCCACTTCAGACGTTCGATCTGACCGCCTACTCTGACGCTCAACCAGTAAATTGGATATCCGACAATCCTGAGCTTCTCCAACTCAGGGCCATTACGCGCGCACGCAGCCAAGAAATTCGTCGAGAGCGTGCCGCTGCGATTCCGGATCTTACCGTGGGAGCCGGCGTTCGGCGCTTCGGAGGCACTGATGAAACAGCGTTTGTCGCAACCCTTGAGGTCCCTATTCCGATTCTGAATCGTAATCAGGGCGGTGTCGCTGCTGCGGCGTCGCGCGAAAATGCAGCGCGGCTCAACGAAGAGGTGATGAGACGATCTTTGATCGCTCAATATGCCTCATCGGCTGGTCGTTTCGCACGAGCGCAATCGACCTATACGCAACTCAACGAGAACATCCTCCCGGCGTCTGAAAACGCGCTTGGGGCCGCGCAAGAGGCGTATCGGGAAGGGGCTCTAGATATCCTCAATTTCCTGGATATCCAGCGGTCGTACTTCGACGTGCGAGTGGATCTGATTACTGCTCGCGCCGAGCTGGCTCGTGCCGCGATCGAGCTTGATGTCCTGGCAGGCGCACCGCAACTCAATCGACTGGTCGAAACCAACTCAGAGGAGGCAGTACAATGACCAAAAACAAAATCAATCTCCTGCTGATTACGGCCAGCGTTCTGGCTCTAGCGGCATGTTCTCCTGAAGGTCAGAGCGAACAATCTGGAAACGGCGATCGCTCTAGCGTCGCAGGCAACGTGGCATCTGAAACTGGACACGACGATCATGGCGAGGATGAGAACCACGCCGAGGCGGAGGGCCATGCCGAGGATGACCATGGAAACGAAGGCCACGAAGATGACGATGGTCATGGCGATGATGACGGTCATGGTGAAGACAACGAGCACAGTGAAAGTGCTGAAGTTCATCTCGATGCCAGCCAAATATCTGATCTTGGTATTGTCGTGTCTCCTGTCTCCAGCGGTGCGGTTGACGGCATTCTTGAGCTGCCCGCTGAAGTTGGTTTTGACCTGAATCATCTCGCTCACGTATCGCCTCGGGTATCTGGCATTGTGCGTAGCGTCGCGGTGGCTGAGGGGGATCGTGTTGAGGCAGGCGACGTGTTGGCAGTTCTAAACAGCCGCCCGCTCGCTGA
This sequence comes from uncultured Maricaulis sp., assembly GCA_965242785.1. Classification (GTDB taxonomy): domain Bacteria; phylum Pseudomonadota; class Alphaproteobacteria; order Caulobacterales; family Maricaulaceae; genus Maricaulis. The sequence continues at coordinate 41,603 of CBDETA010000004.1, read as the reverse complement.
CGCCAAGGCGTCCTACCTTTCAGCGCGCGCCAGATTGGACCTGGCTGAAAGTTCTTTCGAACGTGAAGAGCGTTTATGGGAACGCCAGATCTCTGCGGAACAGGACTTCCTGGATGCCCGACGGGCGCTTGAGGAGGCTCGAATTGAGGTTCGCAGTGCCGGCCAACAACTCGATGCATTGGGCGTTGATGTGTCATCTCTGCCTCGAATGGTGGCATCGTCAGATGTATCGCTTACCCGATACGAGCTGGCAGCCCCGATTTCCGGCACGATTATCGAGCGCCACGCCGTGCTTGGAGAGGTGTTGGAAGAAGGTGCTCAGCCACCTGCGTTCATTGTGGCGGATACTGATTCAGTGTGGGTTGATGCGGCAATCTACGGCGCTGATCTTGGGCGGATTCGCTCAGGTGCACCGGTTTCAATTGACCCTGGTGACGGTGGTCCACCAATAGAGTCAACCATCGACTTCGTGAGCCCTCAAATCGGTGAGAGGACGCGAACTGGTCGTGCTCGAATTGTCATTGAAAATCCAGGAGACCGGTTGCGGCCCGGGATGTTTGTGACGGTGTTTGCGGCGGCTTCTGACGCCCAACCAACGGTACGCGTGCCAGTTACCGCGCTCCAGACATTGGATGGCGAAACAGTTGTTTTCGTTCGTAGCGCGGATGGTTTTGAGGTCCGTGAAGTGCGCTTAGGGCGGAGGTCGGATCGCTTCGCAGAGATCCTGTCAGGCGTCAGTCTGGGCGAGATGATCGCTACTACCGAGACGTTCTCGTTGAAAGCAGAATTACAAAAAGGGGAGTTCGACGATGGACACGCGCACTAACTCCTCACAACAAACCGCAGGTTTAGCGGGCTTGCTAAATCGCATTGCTGGAGGGCGCCTTCTTGCGGCTCTAGCATTTGCGTTCGTCCTCATCGGCGGAATCGTCACATTTCGGACAATGCCTGTAGACGCGTTTCCGGATGTAACACCCACGCTCGTGCAGGTATTCACAGAAACTGAAGGCCTCGCTCCGGAAGAAGTCGAGCGATATGTCACGTTTCCCGTAGAAACGTCCATGAACGGGCTGCCGCGGCTTCGCGAGGTGCGGTCGACGTCAAACTTTGGTTTGTCTGTCGTCAACATCTACTTCGAAGATGGCGTTGACATCTATTGGGCGAGGCAACTCGTTGGTGAACGCCTACAACAAGCCAGAGAAGAAATTCCCGAAGGATTTGGTGATCCCGGGATGGGGCCCATCACCACTGGACTCGGGCAAATTCTGTTCTATTTCCTCCAAACGTCGGACGAGAGCCTCGACGGCGTTCAGCTGCGTACGTTGCAGGACTGGCAGGTCAAATTCGACCTTCAAACGGTACGCGGCGTGACGGAAGTGTTGTCACTCGGTGGTTTCGAGCAGCAATATCAAATCAATGTTCGCCCAGACGCTTTGCTTCGCTATCAGCTAGCGATCGAAGACATTGTTGCGGCTGTTGAGGCCAATAACGCAAATGCGGGCGCTCAGTTTCTCATCGAGAACAGCGAACAATACACCGTTCGTGCAGTTGGCCTGGCCCAAGGAATTCACGACCTCTCCGACATTATCGTGAAGGTCGAGGACGGCGTGCCAGTTCGCGTTCGCGATATCGCGAACATCGAAATCGGCGGCGCCCCTCGACAAGGCATGGCCACCATGGACGGGGAAGGCGAAGTCGTTGCCGGCCTCGTGCTGAAACTGCTCGGCGCAAACACGAATGAAGTGATCGCGCGCGTTCACGATCGGATGGAACGGATCAATGCGTCTCTCCCGCCCGGCGTGACGGCTGTTCCCTATTATGATCAGTCGGAGTTAGTTGGCGCTGCCGTTCGCACGATGACCACAGCTTTGTGGCAGGGTGCGCTACTCGTAGCTGTGATCCTGTTCCTCTTCCTTCGAGGCTGGCGCCCAAGCTTGATCGTTGTGGCTTCGATCCCATTTTCGGTGGGTTTCGCATTGCTCTCGATGCAGTTTTTCGGCGTTTCTGCAAACCTCATGTCTCTAGGCGGTATCGCCATCGCCATTGGGATGATGGTGGATGGCGCGGTCGTCATTGTAGAAAACGCGAACCGCATATTAAACGCGTCAACCGAGGGCGAGGACAAGCGTGCGCTTATCGCGAACGCGTGTGCGGAAGTGCTGCAACCGCTCGTTTTCGCAATCTTGATTGTGGTCGTTGTGTTCTTGCCGATCCTGACCCTTGAGGGCGTCGAAGGAAAAATGTTCCGACCACTGGCGTTTTCGGTCGTCTTCGCTATGGCAGGGTCGTTGGTTTTCGCTGTGCTACTGGCACCTGCGGCGTCGATGCTCGGGTTGAAGATCGGCAACAAGTCGTCAGGTTCTGATGAGCTCGACTTCTACGAACAGCGGTTTGCGCCACTTGTGCGTTTTTTCGTTCATAAACGGTGGGCGGCGCTCGTACTTGCAGCCGCAATGCTCATGGTTGGCGGCGCGATTTTCCCGCGTTTGGGTTCTGAGTTTACACCACGAATGAATGAAGGCGATTTGCTCGTTCGATTGACAATGGCTCCGTCGATTTCACTGCCGGAAGCTCGGTCAACCGTCACCCGTTTCGAACAACAATTGCTCTCCAACTTCCCCGAAGTTGAGCGCATTGTAACACGTATCGGACGCGGAGAGGTTGGTGCGCATGCTGACCCCGTCAACAGCGCAGAGGCGTTCGTAGCTCTCGCCCCGCGGGATCAGTGGGAAACCGCGAGGACGCAAGAGGCGCTCCTAGCGCTGATGAGTGAGAGCTTCGAAGCGTTCCCTGGTGCCCGGTTCAACTTCACGCAGCCAATCGCTGCGGCAACCGACGAGTTGTTGACCGGAACGAAAGCTGATTTGGCAATTAAGCTGTTTGGAGAGGACATGGCTGTCCTCGAGGATTACGCAGCTCAAATTGCAGGCGTCATTCGTGAGATTTCCGGGTCGGCTGATGTTCAAACCGATCAGGTAACAGGGGCGCCGCAACTCCGGATAACGGTGAACCGAGAAGCGATAAGTCGATATGGCTTGAACGTAGAAGATGTTCTCTCTGTGGTCCGAACCGCTATCGGTGGTTCGCAAGCGGGTCAGGTCTTCGAAGGGGTTCGGCGGTTTGACATCATAGTACGCTATCGCGAGCAAGATCGACTGAATGCCGAACGTATCAGCCGGATTGTTCTGAACGGCCCAGGGGATGAGATAATCCCACTGAGCCAGGTTGCGACCGTTGAACGGATCGAAGGGCCTCGCCAGGTCACGCGTGAAAATGGCCAACGGTACATCACCATCCAAACAAATGTCCGTGAACGCGATATTGGATCGTTTGTAGCGGAAGGTCAGAATGCCGTTGCTGGAAACATTGAACTCCCGCCAGGGTATTTTGTTGAATGGGGTGGCCAGTTCGAGCTTCAACAACAAGCCAACGCGCGGTTTGCGATCGTGATTCCGGTCACTCTCGGTGTCGTGTTTTTGCTTTTGCTATTCAGCTTTGGTCGATTGAAGAGTGCACTGCTCATCATTGCCAATATTCCGCTGGCCCTCGTCGGAGGAATAGCGGCGCTTTGGCTGACGGGGCAAAACCTATCTGTCCCGGCATCGGTTGGCTTCATTGCACTGTTTGGCATCGCTCTCGGCAACGGTATGGTCTTGGTTTCTTTCCTCGACCGGTTTGCCAAAGAGCGTCTGGATGTTGATGCCTTCAGCGTCGAGGCCGCGGTGCGCCGTGCTCAACCCGTCTTGATGACCGCGACAACTACCGGGCTTGGCCTAATGCCGTTGTTGTTTGCATCGGGGATCGGCTCGGAAGTTCAACGACCGCTCGCCGCCGTTGTTATCGGCGGCCTGGTCACCTCGACCGTACTGACCTTGTTGGTTCTACCGGCTGTCTACAAGTGGTTCGCGCCACATCCACAAAAGCGCGCTGCTGAACACCTGCCTTCCTAACCGAAGGCAGGTGAGGATCTGGTGGGGCAACTCGTTGCTCTCGCAACCACCAGATCCGCCGGCAGCCCCGGGCGTCCTGTCCCCCCCAGCACAGTCGCTCGGGGCTGTTTGGTTCACTTGATTGCGTTTCACTCGACTAGAGGGACAAACTGAAGATGCCAGTTATTCGACCTGCCTACATTCGTCGCAAGATGTCCGGTCTTCGCCGGATACGCTCAGCGTACTTGGCCTTTTGGGCGTTCTTAGTCGCCTTCGATTTGATCGTGAAAGCCCAAATCGAACGCCTGCTTGTTGATGTTGGCACGTCGGTGTCGCTGGTGCCCGGGTTCAACCTAACGCTCGGCCACAACAGGGGCGTTAGTTTTGGTGTGTTGGATAGTGCGCATTGGCTCGCACCCTATCTTCTCTCGAGTGTGGCTGTCGTTCTCGTCGTTGCTGTCTTGATTTGGACCGCGCAGCAGAAATCGAAACTTGTTAATTCCGCCGGTATTTTGTTTGCGTCAGGTGGGTTGGCCAATGCTATCGATCGGCTCGGCGACGGAGCTGTTACAGACTACCTAGATTTTGGGTGGCAAGCGTTGCGCTGGCCCACCTTCAATCTGGCCGACGTCTTCATTTTCATAGGGGCGGCATTGTTACTTCTCGGATGGAAGCGGCTCAAAGTTTAAGGCGCCGGGGATACGTTGATCACTTTTTTTCCTATCCGTGCCGGGCTGTGATCTGACAAGCATTTTGAATGATCGAACAGGCTGGTGACGATCTCGCAACTGCCAACCTTTCCGCCTGCACATCCTTCGATCATACGTTTGAGCTCATGCTCAAGAACGCGTAGCTGCTCGATGCGTTTTTGCGTCTCGACAAGATGATGACGAGCCAACTCGTCAGCCCTTGTGCAATCTGTACCAGGGTTCTCCTGCAGGTCGATCAAGTCACGTATCGCCTCGACGGTAAAACCAAGGTCGCGGGCATGCCGGATAAATCCAAGCAGACCCACTGACGCTTGATCGTAGACCCGGCGGCCGCTTTCTACCCGCCTTGGTTCCGGCATCAAACCAACGCTCTCGTAGTAGCGGATCGTCGTCACTTTGACGCCGGAGGTCTTTGCCGCTTTGCCGATACTGAATTCTTTTGTCATTTTCTTCTTGCTTCTATAGTCGCTGTAGAAATTAGACTCCATGTCAAAGGTAGGAGTCAAGAAAATGAGTTGTTGCTCAAACGACCAAAAATTCGACGGCACATCAGTTGCGTATCGTCGCGCCTTATGGGCCGTCATTCTCATCAATCTGGTGATGTTCGCCGTCGAGATCACAGCCGGGTTCGCCTCCGGCTCTCAGGCCCTTAAAGCCGACGCTCTCGACTTCGCCGGTGACACCATGACCTACACCATCAGCCTGCTGGTGATCGGTTCGAGCTTGGCGTTACGTGCTCGGGCCGCGCTCTTTAAAGGCGGCCTGGTGATCGTGATCGCGATCTCTGTGCTGGGTATGACCCTGATGCGCGCCCTGTCCGGCGAACCGCCCGTCGCGGAAACCATGGGCATTGTTGGCTTCGCAGCGCTCCTAGCTAACGCGGCCAGCGTCCTCATCCTCCTCAAATGGAGAGACGGCGATGCTAATGTGCGCTCGGTTTGGCTCTGCTCCCGCAATGACGCTATCGGCAATGTCGGCGTGATGATCGCCGGTGGGCTCGTAGCCATTACGGGGTCCGCATGGCCTGATCTAATTCTGGCCTTCGCATTGGTCGCGCTGTTCACACGCTCAGCTTGGTCGATCTGCAGTCAGGCGCTTGCCGAGCTGCGTAGCCACAACCACCCCATCGCTGAATCCGGAGACGCCTAAATGTCGCCCTTACTTACGATCGTCGTGGGGTATGTCCTCATCAACGCCGTGCTCGCCGTTCCGTTCACGCTGCAAGCCCGCGCAGATTTTCAACGCCAAGGGAAATGGTCCCGGCCAACAGCGGTCTTTTCGGGCCTCATCATGCATGGCCATTTCCTCGCAACGCTCGCCCTCGCAACGCTCGACCGTGGCAGCTTGTTCGCTCCGAACCTGATCTCGCTTGCATCGGGTGGCGTACTCTTTCTGGGAGGCGCGTTCGTCATCTTTCTCGGACGCTACGCCTATGGTTCGCAGGATCGCGTTTATGGGCTGCTCGAAGATGAGCTGATCCAACACGGGATCTATCAACGCACCCGCAATCCTCAGTATGTGGGCTATGGCGCCATGTTCGTCGGCAGCGCGGTGGCCGCAGGGTCAACATTCGCGCTTCTGTCGGCAATCTCGTTCTTGGTGATCATCCATGTGTTCATCACCTGGGTCGAAGAACCGCACATGAAGCGAACTTTCGGGGAGACGTTTGAGCAATATGCTAGGATCGTGAGCCGGTATTTGTAACAGTGCTCGGTAGGTAAAAATCGGTCTTCGTATTTCACCAAAGCAAATCCGAATTGAAGTGATCACCGGGGATGATTGGTAAATCTCAAATCACTTGTGTCCAATTTCGTTGCCAGCTTTCCTGCCGAGCTAGTCGATAACCCGAACGTCTCAGCTTGTTTGACGGGCGAATTTGGCCTGGATGCTAAAGCTCTAGATTCGGATAGCGCCACGAATTGCGCTGCTGGGCCAACTCGGCTGCTTGCGGCAACGAGACGCTTATCGCTTCAGCACGATTTGAGCTCCAATGGTCAAACGCTTCTTGGCTTGCGAACATGTTTACCTGATCACAAAACGCACCGCGCAGATCTTTGCAACAAGCTTCGGTGTCAGTTTTGGCCAGCGACATAACCGGTTGGTCAGGTGAGATCGCGGTCAAATGCGTCTCGTCCACTCTTATCTCAATTTCCCGGCCCGTCTGCGGGCACGCTGTGTGAAGCGTGGCAGCGGAGCCAATCAGCTCCGGTAGAAACAATGCATCGAAAACGCACCAAGTGAACAATGAACGCCGGGCTGTTTTGAATCGGTGCGCCGAGGGGACAATACTCAGGCCAACAAAGCCAACGATGTCTCCGTTGTCGTCCAGCTCGATCGCGCTTGTAGGCACAAGGTTGAGGATCGTGGCGGCTGCCTCCAGAGATGTCCCGAGGTGGTTCGCCACGGAGGCGAATGAGACTGGACTTCCGTTCGCTAGCGACCGGTATACAAAGAGCGATGCTTTTTGGAGATCCTTCGGATTTTCGTCCGTGTATCCCGCTTCCAAAACGGCTGTCACTCGTGCGAGGTCGTCCATGAAACTACCCCGCGCAACACGAGAGCTTAGCAACGTCTTTGTCGAATCCCTGCGCGGCTAGTTTGAAGCCCTCAACCGTTGTGAGGTACGGGAAAATCGTCTCGCCTAGCTCTTTTGTGGTCATGCCAAACTTGAGGGCTAGAACCAAGGTTTGGATGCTGTCTGCGCCCTCAGGCGCCAAGATCTGCGCGCCGAGAAGCTTGTCAGTTTTGCGGTCGGCAACGAGCTTGATTAGCCCGCGTGTGTCGGCTGCAGCCAGGGCGCGAGGCACTTGATCCAGCGGTGCGATGGACGTCTTCACGTCATAGCCTTTCGCCTCGGCTGCTGAAGCGGTGAAGCCTACACCAGCGATCTGCGGGTCGCTAAACACGACCCAAGGCATTGCGCTGTTGTCGTAGGGTTTGACGGATTGAGCAGTAGCGTGTTTTGCAGCCAGCTTCGCGCCATACGCCGCCATGTAGACGAACTGGTCCTGTCCAGTGACGTCACCGGCCGCATAAATTGACTGGTTGCTGCTTCGCATATGGTCGTCGACCAAAATGCCGCCACGAGCGTCGGTATCTACGCCAATTTCATCTAGGCCGAGATGTTGAGTATTTGGGCGTCGACCGGTCGCAACCAGAACTCTCTCGGCGTTTACGACCTCGGTGCCCTTACCCGTCTCACAGTGCAGGGCAACTCCGGTTTGCGTCTGTTCGATGCGCCGGTATCCAACACTGGAACAGACAGTAATTCCCTCAGCCTCAAATGATGCCTGGAGGGCAGTGCTGATTTCCGGTTCGGCTTCTGGGATGAGACGTGAGCGACAACATATTGTCACCGGCACGCCAGCACGAGCGAACATCTGCCCGAGTTCGCACCCAATCACGCCACCGCCTATGACCACCATGCTTTCGGGTAAGCGATCCAGTTCTAACGCGCTTGTCGAATCCAGCGTCTCAACGTTTTCTATGCCGGGGATGGGCGGGGTGCTGCTGGAAGAACCCGTGGCGACGATAATCTTCGACGCTCGAACCGTTTGACCATCAAAAGTCACTCCGCCGTCTATCAAACGAGCTGGAGTGTTCGTTTCGAGGTAGTCGATATTTTCGTACTCAGGCAGAAGCGCTTCGTACTTTTTGTCACGAAGTTCAGATACGAGCGCATTTTTCTGCGATTGGACCGCCGACCAGTCGTCGACTTTGGACTCAACATGCACGCCGGCAAACCGGCGTGCAGCGACTCCCGCATGCGCAGATTCCATGGCTCGTATTACGGCCTTCGACGGAACACACCCAACATTGACGCAAGTGCCGCCGATTGTTCCGTGACCAATGATAGCCACGCGCGCTCCGGCTTCAGCTGCGGTGATCGCCGCCGAGAAGCCTGCGGATCCAGCACCAACAACGGCGATGTCATACTCACCGTTGTTCCCACCTGAGCAGCAATCTTTCATTGGAAAATTCTCCATCGGAGTAGTGGCTGCCGCAACTATTGTTGATGTTCGGCTTCGGAACGACCCGTATTATCGTGGCTCGCAACCTGCGCCGGGTATCCAGCATCAGTGGAGGCTTGGCCGACAAGTGCAGCGGTCGTGACGTTTGGATCAAAATGAACGACGGCGGTCTTGCTCTCGTAATCTACTTGCACCGAGTCCACACCTTCTACGCGGCTCATCGCTGTTCGAACCGTGATTGGGCACGTCGCGCACGTCATGTTTTCGATTTCGAAAGTCGCGGTCTCTGTTTGAGCAACGGCCGAATTCGACTGCTCAGAAGTTTCCGACGGCGCACGATTAAACGCCGACAGCCCAGCGCCTGTTGCGCCAAGCAGGACGACCGAAAGAATGAGGGCTGATGTTCGTTTCATTGTTTGTCTCCTAGTAGAAAAATGGTGCCCACCAATCGATGGTGGCCGCGAGTAGGACGATCACAAGCCCTACCCACAAAGCGATTTGCGTGATGATGCTGGATTGAGGTTTGGCGCAATATGAGCCGTCTTCGCACGGTGGCTCGGCCTTGAAATAGACATGCCAAAAGCCGAAACCGATAAAGCCGAGCGTCACGATGATAAAATACGGTTTGTATGGGTCGAGTGCCGTGAGCGATCCGATCCAAGCGCCGCTGACGCCAGCCAAAACCAAGACCAACGGCAAGATGCAGCAGGATGACGCGACGATCGCGCCGATTATGCCGCCTGCTGCCAGCCAGTTCTTTCCCCGATTTGGCTCGGGATTGTGGTCACCAGGTTGTTGGATATCGGTCATTCGTTTTCTTGCTCATTCCTAGATTTTCAACTAGGCTAATCCCTGTAGTAACTACAGACTCAAGGAGAAAATGAACACGAAAACACACGCTACTGTGAGCGCACTGACCAGAGGCGAACTTGCGCGTCTCACCGGATGCAACGCAGAAACAATTCGCTACTACGAAACACAAGGCGTACTGCCTGCGCCTCGCCGCGCTGAGAACGGTTACCGCCACTATGATCGCCGCCACATCGCGATCCTAAACTTCATCATACAATTCCGAGATCTCGGCTTCTCGTTGGCCCAATGTCGTGGCTTGGTGAGTTTGGAACATGATCACTCTGGCCAATGCCAGGCGGTTTCAAAGCAGATCCATTCCCATATCGAAGTCGTTGAACGGCGTATTGCTGAACTGAAGGGTGTCGCGTCCACTCTTCGTGCGGCCGCGAAAAAGTGCTCAACGGACCCGGCCGCACAGTGTCACGTCTTGGACATTCTTCTTCAGGTCGAGGCTGACGAGTCCTCTGGCGCAAAATCGTAGAGGGCATCGACGATAGGGCATTCCGGAACCACACCACCATCACACTGTGAAGCCATGTCGCCAAGAACGCTCTCAAGACGTTTCAGATCTTCGATCTTCTTCCGCACAGACGCCAACTGGCCGAGGGTCATATCTCGAACCTCGCCGCAGCTGTATGCATTGCTGTCCACCAAGCTAAGGAGGGTTTGTACTTCAGCGACGCCGAAGCCGAGGTTCCGTGCGCGCATCAAAAACTTGAGTCGACGCACATCTTCGTCCGAATACGTTCGAAATCCGTTTTCCGCGCGAGCCGGCTCGGGCATGAGCCCGATGTTCTCATAGTACCGCACGGTCTCTAGATGACAGCCCGTGAGCTTGGCGAGTTTGCCACGCGTGATGTTCATCCGTTCATCTCAGTTTTGTGCTGATCCAAGTCTAGGGCTGTCGACCAAATAGCTTTCGTTCCCAATTGTCGATGGTGCGAATTGGCCCTGGGCAATAATGGTCACGAGCTTTCCGCCCTGTCAGCCGACCGATCAAAATCGGAACCGCCCGCATTTCGCAACCAGCCGTGCCGAAGATTGCTGAGAGCGCGAACGAGATTCCGAGGTGGCCGTACACGTAAATGTTCAATATCGCGATCGCGTTCCAAAGGGTCGGCGATGCGATGTCCCCCGTTGATTGCCAACCAAAATATCCGGCGATGGCTATGCCGAGCGCGGCAATAAGGCGAGGCCAGAAGGACAGCTTCACGCCAGAGCCAATGTTCACCGTGTACGGGACAAGCTGCAAAGCGAAGAGCGTGAGTCCAATCACGTAGAAATTCGTGAGCGCTGCGGCGTCGCCGAAGCTTATGATCTGGTAGACCCAATAGAGTGAGCCGTAGCCGAGGAATGCGCGAACAGCGCGACCGATCCATCCTGGCGGTGGGATCGTACCGGCGGCATCAAAACGAAAAGTCGGTTCTGTCCCTGCCATGCTACCTCCTCGTCCAATCCAAAACCCAACTTTGAAGACGGAACTCGTACTGAGGCAGGATGAATGCAGCGACGAGGAAGCCCGTTCCGATCACCCACCAAATCCAGAAAGACCTCGATGCCTGGCCGCGCCAAATTGCGTAAGAGGCTGCAATGGCGAGAAGACCAGCTGCGGTCCAAAAGAAGTACGGCTGCCAGCGCACGAACCAGCCGAGCTTCGCGACCAATCCGGTGGCGACCCCAAAGTGCACAAGCAATATCGGGATGACGCAACACGACGCACCCACGAATGCTGCAAACCCTCCAAGCACTCCGCCACTCGAAAGCGCGCGAGAGAGAAAATTCTGATCTGATCGTGTCACTGACATTTTGCTACAATAGCACCTGTAGTAACTACAGGCACAAGGCGTTTGAGTGCTCGTATTGATCACGAGTTCGAGATTGCTCGCCCCTTAGGAGGGGCGAGACGCTGACGCTACCCACCCTTTCCCACCCTGATGGCCTGCGGCCTGAAGTGTGATCCAAATTGGCCTTTACCCGGCCAATTGTGTCTCCCCCTTCTTCTTGTCGAATCCGTCTTGTGACGGCTTCTTGGCGAGGGCCTTCCTAGAGTCCCCTAGTGGGGACTCGTCAGGCCCTCGTGACACATGTGCCACGGTGCTTGGGGTGAAGCATCGGTGCAACGTCACATGTGTCGGTTGTGCAATAGGCCGACGGTTCAACCTGGAGTATAGTTCCGCGGATGAGATCGACTTGGGCGAGAGCAAGCAGGATGTATACGGGCAAAAATGCTCCGTTACATGTATACCATTCGAAGCACACGATGTGTGTCCTCAAGGCATATCCTGCTTGTCCTTCAAGTGCCAGGAGGGCTTAACGAATGCCGCCTAGGGGCTATCGCAAGTCACGCGCCGAGGTGCGATCCGAACGGATCGACGTCTATGTCACGCCAGCGGAGCTAGCGGCCATAAACGAGGCGGCGGAGACTTGCGATCAGACCCGTGCGGCCTTCGTGCGTGCGTGTGCGTTGGGGGCCCGGCCTCAAGCGAAACCCGCACGCGTCACAGCGGACGCCATTCGCCAGCTGACTAAGGTTGGCAACAACCTCAATCAGCTCGCTAAGCAGGCCAACGCCGGCTTCGTTGTATCGTCTGGTGCGATCAACGCAGCCTTGGACGCTGTCCTGTCCGCTGTGCGCCGTATCGGCTGAGCTTTTCATGATCGGAGAAGCTCAGACCGGAACCGGCTTTGGCGGCCTCGCCCGATATCTCGCCACGGGGCAGCGTGGCGATCGACCTGAACGGGTCGAGTGGGCAGAGGCGCGCAATCTGCCGACAACCGATCCGGATACCTATCCTGCGATGATGCGTGCCACGGCGCGGATGTCGCGACGGGTTCAAGATCCCGTCTTTCATTTTTCTGTCAGTTGGCCCGTCGAGGAGCAGCTAGAGCCTGACGCCATGGCTGGCGTGGCCGACCGAACGCTGTCTGATCTCGGTTTGTCGGAGCATCAGTCGGTTATTGTTTGTCACAACGATACCGAACACCCGCATCTCCATGTGCTGGTCAACCGGGTGCATCCGGAGAGCGGCAAGGCCTGGCCAAAGTGGCGCTACAAGACCCGCCTTGAGCGCTCTCTCAAAACCCAAGAGAGGGAGTTAGGCTTACAGGAGGTGCCTGGACGGCTCTCCCGTGTGTTGAGCTTTGGGGAGCGTTTGAAGAAACGGGTTGAAGGTGGGTTTGACGTCAACGCGCTTGCCCAATGGGGCAAGGACAAGATCGGTGAGTTGCGCCAATTCATTCGGCCGCACTTCGATGAAGCGTCCTCATGGAACGATCTTGAAGATCGGGTTTCCGAGCGTGGACTCGGCATCCATGGCAAGGGCCAAGGGTTGATCTTCAGCGATGGGAAGGGCTTCGCGAAGCTTTCGCAGGTAGGGGGCAAGAAACATCGTCTGGCGATGCTCGAAGCACGCTTCGGCGACTGGAAGGGCTACGAAGCGCAGCGAAAGAAAGCCGGTGGCTTCGATCGTCAGGACGCTCTTGATCGGAGCGAGCTAAATGAGATCGAGCGACGGTTAAGCCGACGGCGTGGCCGACATGAACGTGACGACGGCCACGAGCGGTGACGAGCGTTGCATTGGCTCTCCACGGTTCTTGGCGTCCCTCATCCGTTCGTTGTCCAAAAAACGCAAATCTAGGTGCGTGGGGTTTGCTTCGCTAAGCCCCGGCTAACGCCGCCTACGGTTTCAGGGCAGCAAAGCCCCCTCCCATCGACCTTTGGTGATCCGCGATTGGAACACGACGGACGTGTTTCAGCCCAAACCAAAGGAGACAAAACCATGACAATTAACGCTCAACCCGCACTTCGTGCCTTCGCCGTTCGCGATGGTGATGAAGCCACCGGCCGAAAAGCCTTCTGGCGTGAGATCGGCGCTGCCTGGACCACTAAGGGCGGCCACATTCGCCTTAAGCTGGATGCATTGCCACCCGACGGCGTCGTGATGCTCTTGGATGACGCAAGAAGCGCCAAGAAGACAACGTGCAAATCAACCACAAAGGCCGCGTCATGAGCGCGGCCCTCTCATATGCGGACAAGCGTACCGCATTCGAAATCGCGACCAGCGCGCTTTTGCGCTGGTTCGGTGACGACCTCGAAGGTGGAGCAACCGATGACCAACTTCATGCGTTTCTTGAAAAGGTTCTTGGCATCGCAGGCGGTTCCTGTGGGCCCGGTCGGATTTCTGTATCCTATCGAGGCTCTGGCTTGCGTATCTGGGCTGGTTGGGACCATCCAAATGAAGTTCGAGATGAGCCCATTTTCGCGGGCTCTCAAACCATCTCGATGGCGCGAGAAGTGTACGGAATCTCTGATCCAAGCATCCAACAACTCGCTCTGATTTAGCGCTATGAGCCGATTAGAAGTTCTAATCGGCTCACAATTAGTTTGTTTTGTGAGCCGATTAAGTGGTACAATCGGCTCATGAAGTACAATTGGCAACAAAAAGAATGGCCAGAATTCCGCTTTGAAGTCGCGGAAATACAAGGGCTTTTATACGAATTCGCTGAGAAAGCGGGGCGCGTAAGTGGTGCGCTGAGTGGTTTGCCAGACTCCATGCAAACCGAAACCATCATCGAGCTGATGGTAGCCGAGGCTGTGAAGACCTCCGAAATCGAGGGTGAGTACATCAGTAGAGAGGATGTTCGCTCCTCTCTGATGAAGCATCTCGGCGTTGGGCCAGAACCAGAAGAAGTAAGTGATGAGCGCGCCAAAGGTGTGGCGCAGCTCATGTTGCGTGTGCGCGATCAGTATGCCAACCCGCTCACCGAAGGCATGCTCTTTGACTGGCACAAACTTCTGCTCGGCGGTGTTGCCGATCCAGAGAAGTTGAGCGTCGGGCAATGGCGGTCCAGCGATGAGCCCATGCAAGTCGTGTCTGGCGCCTACGGCAAATGGAAGGTCCATTATGAAGCGCCACCATCAGATCGCGTCCCTGACGAGATGGCGCGCTACATAAGTTGGTTCAATGACAGTGCGCCAGATGGGGCAGCGGCCATGCAGCCGGCGCCGGTTCGCTCCGCGATAGCTCACGTCTATTTCGAAAGTATCCACCCGTTTGAAGACGGCAATGGGCGTGTCGGTCGGGCTCTATCTGAGAAGGTGTTGTCTCAAGGGCTCGGGCGTCCGGTCGTGCTTAGCTTATCCGAGGCGATCGAGCGAAAGCGTAATGACTATTACGACGCGTTGAAGCGCGCACAGCGGTCTAATGATGTCACTGAATGGGTGCATTACTTCGTGAGCACCATCGTGGACGCTCAGGATAGAGCGGATGAACAGGTTGGCTTTATCCTCGCCAAGGCGCGCTTCTTCGATCGCCATGGTGACGCGCTATCAGAGCGTCAAAACAAGGTCGTTGTGAAGATGCTGGAAGCTGGGCCTGACGGGTTCCAGGGCGGCATGAATGCGCGCAAGTACATGTCTATGGCCAAGGTGTCGAAGGCGACGGCCACAAGGGATCTGCAGCATCTTGCCGAGATAGGTGCGCTGCTGCCTGTCGGTGCCGGTCGAAGTGCCCGGTACGAGATCAATCTAGCCAGTGAACAGCTAGCCTGACCAAAGAAGCCTAACTGTCAGCATAGCGTCGCTCTCGCTCGGTCAACCCCGCTTCGGGGGTATGACGATCGCTGCGAGGCGATGCTTGTTGAGTGCGTGTCGGCTCCGAGGGAATGCCGGGTGTCTCACCAAGGGAATGGTGACGGAGGTCACGCCGGACGAACACATTTCCAGGTGCTCAGGGCGGCACTGGCTAGCATATCCGGTTATTTCGTCGGTTTTCCAACTAAGTGATTTTGACTCTATGAGCCGATTAGCCCCCTAATCGGCTCATAACTCAAAAACCACGGGTCGAAGTCTTCTACATGTGCCTAGAATTTAATTCTCATATACATGTCAATTATGTACACTCATGGGTTGAATTAACCCAACGGGCGCAACCATATGAAAATTGACCGCATAGACATTAAAAACTTCCGTCGCCTTGAGAAAGTGTCGGCAGGGATTGAAGAGCAAGAGACTGTTTTTGTTGGGCCCAATAATAGCGGTAAAACCTCGGCAACATCCATTTTCAGGTGCTTTCTCGGGCAGCGCAGATTTAGAATTTATGACTTCTCTGTTGCGCGAATTGCAGATTTCGATGACTTCGAGAGCGGCGAAACTGATGCGCTACCATCGATTGAGTTGGACATTTGGTTCAAGGTCGATCCGAATTCGATCGAATTCGGAAGAGCATTCACGCTTCTTCCCAATCTATCCGACAACTTTGAGCGACTAGGTGTACGGCTTCGGTATGCTGTGACTGATCCATCGAAACTTCTTGAGGCATACCACACTGCTTATCCGCAAGAAGGCGAACCCAAATCCGAAGTACCCCTGTCCGCATTTCTCGCCGACGACAACGAGCTCAACAGGCACTTCGAGATTACGTATGGCTCACTTGAAGAGGTCGATGGAGATGTTGAAGCAACGCCGTTAGGAAAGGATGAGGGACGAACCTTACTTCAAAATCTCATCCGAATTGATTTCGTTGATGCCCAACGAAACATCGATGACGAGGAAGGACATAGAAGCAACAAGCTCTCGAGCGCTTTTGCGGGGTTTTACCAAAGGAACCTTGAGCAACCAGAGACAGCGGAAGAAGCGCACCGAGTTATCGATGAAAACAACGAACAACTTACGGCGCACTACGATGACCAGTTTTCCGGCATCATGGGCATTATCAAAGGGATTGGTGTTCCGTCGATCAACGATCGCGAGCTA
This sequence comes from uncultured Maricaulis sp., assembly GCA_965242785.1. Taxonomy (GTDB): domain Bacteria; phylum Pseudomonadota; class Alphaproteobacteria; order Caulobacterales; family Maricaulaceae; genus Maricaulis. Next base: position 25,387 of record CBDETA010000004.1, on the reverse strand, counting down.
AAAATCGTCTCCACACTTAGCCCTGAAACGGCACTTCGTGGAAATACCGAGCTTCTCTACATCGATAAAGATCGAGACCATAAGTTGCCTGAACTGTACAATGGTCTCGGGTTCAAGAACCTCATTTATATGGCGATCCAAGCGAAGCATTATCATTCACAATGGGTTCGCACCGCCCAAAACCGGCCACTCTGTCAGATCATTTTCATTGAAGAGCCTGAGGTCCATCTTCACGCTCAAGTGCAGCAGACATTTATAAGCAACATCTGGGACGTAATTCAGCAATCCGCGGAAGCAGAAGAAGCTGGTGATTGGATTCCGCAGCTCGTTGTGACCACCCATTCGTCGCACATCCTTGATGCCACCGAATTTAACAAAGTTCGCTATTTCAGACGCTGCCACATAGAAGGTGAAGCGCCTGAACCTGGGCGAGTTCTCAATGCCACTGAAATTCACAACTTGAGGAATTTTCAGCCGACCGCCGTTGAAGTTGATGGCCAGGAAACAACCCCAGAGGAAACTTTGGTGTTTCTCAAACGTTATCTGCGCCTCACTCATTGCGATTTGTTTTTTGCCGATGCCGCGATCCTCGTCGAAGGGGCAGTCGAAAAACTTTTGCTTCCGATGATGATTGAAAAGGAAGCCAGTAAACTCCAGGCGTCATATCTCACTGTGCTGGAAGTGGGTGGCGCTTACGCACACCGGTTTGATGAACTCCTGACCTTTCTGAATATCCCCTACCTGGTAATCACGGATCTCGATTCCGTTCACCCAGATGGTCGACACCCAGTGTGCCGAGCTGATCATGGGGGGGCGCTCACCTCAAATGCTTCACTGAAATATTTGTTCGGAGAAAATTCCGTTGCCGGTTTGGTGGCTCTCACGCCAGATCAGAAACACAACGCAGAACGAGATCGATACATCACTTTCCAACAAGACATCGTCGTAACCGATGATGGTGATACCAAGACCATGCGCCCTCGAACCTTGGAAGAGGCTTTTGCTTACGAGAATTTCGCACTCTTTAGAGACGGTACGCTGAATCTCGGCCTTGAAATTCCAAACGCACTCGAGGACGCCTATCAAGCAATCTTCGAACGCATCAAGTCTAGCGGTTTCAAGAAAACTGATTTCGCAATGGATGCGTTGGTAAGTGGTGCTGCCTGGCAGGTTCCAGCTTACATCGTTGAGGGGCTTCAGTGGTTGGAAGACCGCCTCTCTTCTCAAGCCGGAGAGGAGCAAGCGTAACTATGACTGCCCGCATTCAAACTGCCGCCGATGAAGCTGTTCGTAAGTGCATTGCTGAGCGCCAGAGTTTCGCACTGATCGCTGGGGCTGGATCTGGCAAGACAACATCGCTTGTCGATGCGTTGGCAGAAATTCGAACGACCTATGGTTCAACGCTGCGCCAAAATGGTCAGCGCATTGCCTGTATCACGTTCACCAATAGAGCTGTGGGGGTCATACAGCGCAGGTTGGGTTTCGATGACTTATACGAAGTATCGACGCTCCACAGTTTTCTCTGGGGCGAGATAGGTCGATTTCAGAAGGATATTCGAGATGCCCTTCAGCAATACCGTTTGCCAGCCCAAATCGCCAAAGCTGCAGAGGATGATAATGGGAGAGAAACCCAAAAAGCTCGAAAGGCGAGAGAGAAAGTCGCCAAGCTCGAGCTTGAACTGGCTGGTTTGTCCGGAGTGGCCGAGTTTTCGTATGATGATGCAGCGTTCAGTGACTACCTAAATGGAAAACTGAGTCACGACGACATCATTGAGATCGCCGGCTACCTTTTCCGAGAACGTCAGAATTTTCGCCGGCTAGTTGGCATGCGCTACCCATTCATCTTTGTCGATGAAGCTCAGGACACATTTGTGCCAATCGTCGACGGTCTGAATCAAACCTGCGCCGCGCAGGGCCTGCCTTTGGTTGGATACTTCGGAGACCCATGGCAGCAGATTTATGAAGGAAGGGCCGGAGATTTCGCTCCTCCAGATGGAGGGGTGCCGATCACCAAAGTCGAGAACTTCCGGTGTTCACCCCAAGTGATCAACTTTCTGAACGCCTTTCGGACTGATGTGCAGCAGGTTGCCGCTGGTGGCAACGCTGAAGTAGATGGCAGCGTAGAGATAAAGTTGGTGCAGGCGGAGCCTCCCGAAGGGCCGCGCAGGAGGTATTCCAAAGAACAGCTCGACCGAGCGCTTACCAAGATGGACGATGCAATCAAGGCGTGGGGATGGGATGATAATCCAGATGTCATTCGCCTTTTTCTTGTCCGTCAAATGATCGCAAGGCGATTGAAGTTTTCTGGCCTGCAGGAGTTATTCACTGGAGCATATGCATCACAGCGTGCTCAGGATGACTACGAGTCCGGTGAGCACTACCTTCTAAAGCCGTTTCTCAAAGTAATCTGTCCCCTTATCGAAGCGTCAACCGAAGGGCAAAGTCGACAGGTCATCGACATCCTACGAGCCGGTAGCCCTACCTACGATCCACGTGGACACAACGCTGACCGCAAGCTCAAGGAAATGGTAGACCAGTCAAAAGCCCAACTAACAGAGTTGACTGAAATATGGGGCGTAGGAACCACCAAAGATGTTCTGGCCTATTGCAGTGAGAACGGGCTTATCAATCTGTCAGACCGATTAGCCGATCAACTTGCAAGGCCACCTCGAACTGAGGAATACAATAACGACACGCACAGCGAAGATAAGGGAGAGTGGTTGGCGGATCGCTTTTTTAGCATGCCAACCAACGAGCTCTCCGCATACCGAGATTTCATCCTGGAGAGCACGCCTTACAGCACGCAACATGGTGTGAAGGGCGAGCAATATCCAAATGTACTGGTGGTCATTGATGACGTCGAAGCCAATTGGAATCAGTACAACTTCTCTAAGCTACTTGCGCCTGGAGTTGCGGGTGATCCCACTGAGGGGCAGGCTGAACGAGGGAGAAAGCTTGCTTACGTATGTTTCTCACGTGCTGAAGCCCATCTCAAAATTCTCTTCTTCACACCAACACCTGAAGCAATGCGAGACGAGCTAGTCGCAAGAGGCCTGTTTAGTGAAGGCCAAGTCGTGATCAGTTAGATTGCCCAATCTACCCCTGACATCACCGCTGGTAGCTTGAGCGTTCGTCTGATGGGGTGATAATTCCGGCCAAAACTTACACAAAAACTTACACATAAATTAATTTCCAGATTAATTTATACTTTAAAATCAACGTGCTAAGCGGTAAATTGGCTAGACGAATTATATTCAAAATCCGTTTTCTTCGGAAGTGTCCGTTCGAGTCGGACCAGGGGCACCATTTCTCTGATTCTCTGATTGTTCCCGCTCCGCTCGACCCGGGCCGGTCGCGGCCTGCGGTGACGGGGTCGATGCTCACATGGAACGCGCTCAGGGCTGCGGGGGGGCGAGGCGGGTCTGACGGCGCGGAGCCTTCCTGTCTGGATGGCGAACAGGCCTGCCTCCTTCCAACCCGCCCTCACTCCGTCCTGACCGATCTGTGAATTGCGATATTCAGAGCCTCGTCACATCCCATTGACGGTGCTAGCCTTCCTCAATGGCAAGCTGGCGGGGTCATCAGAGGGAGTTCGGTCTTGCTGTCACCGGGAAGCGCCTTGTTGTTTGCGCGTGCGGCGCTTGCCGTGATGCTGGCCTGGTTCGGGGCGATGAATTTCACGCCCGTCGGGATCGGCATTGTCGAAGGCTGGATCACCGGCCACGCCTTCCTGTCCGGACTGTCAGGGCAGGCCGCATCAGCCGCCTTTGCCATCGGCATGTACCAGATTGTCGCTGCAGTCCTGATCGGCCTGCCGATCCCGTCGGCCGGCTTTCGCCGGATCGGACTGGGCATGGCGGCGGGCTACTCCGCGATCGCCCTGACGGTGATGCTGACCAATAATGTCTGGCTCGACGCGGAAGGCGGCTTTCCCGCCATCGGGTCCGGCCAGGGCATCCTGAAATACATTGCCGTGCTGGGCCTGACGCTGTGGGCTGGCAGTTTTGACAATTCCCGCATGTTCTCCAGCCGCTATTCGGCGATGCGGGAGTGGAGCCAGCTGGTCATGTGGGCCGGGCTGGTCCTGGTGCTGGCCTGGATCGGCGGGATGAAATTCACGGCATCCGAAGCAGCCGGCATCGAGCCGCTGGTGGCGTCGCATCTCGCCTTTGCCTGGATGCCGGGCCTGATGGGTATCCAGAACACGTCCTATGTGATCGGGGTGATCGAGCTGGTGACCGTTCTGGCCCTGGCCGGTTTCTGGTTCTCTGCCCGGCTTTACCGGATCGGGCTGGTGCTGGCAGCGGTCACGTTCGTGCTGACCCTGTCCTTCATGGTGACCTTTGCCGGCAGCTGGGATGCGGAGCTGGGCGGGTTTCCGGCTCTGGCGCGTTCCGGACATTTCCTCTTGAAGGATCTGCCGCTTCTGGCCGCCTGCCTGGCGTTGTTTGCGGAGACCGGGCGCGATGGAACACGTCGCGGGCGTTGACGCGAAAATCGCCGGACATGTTCTGAAACACGGATCACACTTTCCGCGCCCGCCGGTGCGTTCGCTTGACCGGTGTGGCCCCCTCCATACTGTTCCGGCCTAATTCGGGAGGAAAATCGATGGGTCTTTTTACCGCGCTGGCACGCGAGTACGAGTATGTGACCGGCATGCTGCGCGTCCTGCGTGAGGTGGGCAAGGTCGGTTCCGGATCCGGCCTGCGCGTACCTGACCACATCGAGAAGACCGTGGATCGCTTTCCCGACCGGCCGATGGCGCTGCTGGACGATGGCGAGATCAGCTATCGCGCGTTCGACGCCCAGGCAAACCGGATTGCCCGCTGGGCTCTGGCGCAAGGCCTGAAGGCCGGTGACACGGTCGCACTGTTCATGACCAATCGCTGGGACTACATCGCCATCTGGTTCGGCCTGTCCAAGGTCGGCATCGTCACCTCGCTGATCAACAACCAGCTGACCGGCGCCTCGCTCGCCCACTGCCTGAATATCGGCGAAACCCGCCAGGTCATCACCGAGCCCGAGCTCGCGCCGGCCATCGAAGCGGCCAAGGCCTGCGGTCTGTCGGACATGGGCTTGTGGAGCGTGGATGGCGGGTTTGAGGGGGCCCAGGATCTGGATGCCGCCCTAAGCGAGCAGTCGCCGGAACGGCTGGATCCGTCGGTTCGCGCGGATGTGGCACCGGAAGCACCGGTGCTGAAGATGTTCACCTCGGGCACGACCGGCCTGCCCAAGGCTGCGATCATGACCCATATCCGCGCGTTGTATTATCTCAACGTCTTCGCCGTGGTGTCGAAATCGCGCGAGACGGATCGCATGATGATGGTGCTGCCGCTCTATCACGCCACGGGCGGTCTTTGCGGTGTGGGTTGCGCGCTGTCCTATGGCGGCGCGCTGATCATCCGGCCGCGCTTTTCGGCGTCCAGTTTCTGGCCGGACGTCCAACGCTTCAAGGCGACCCTGTTCATGTATGTCGGCGAGCTGTGCCGCTTCCTGGTCAACTCACCGGAAGTGCCGGAGGAGAAGGACCACACGCTGCGCTGTGCCATCGGCAATGGCATGCGGCGGGATGTCTGGGAGGCTTTCCAGGCGCGCTTCAACCTGCCCGACATTGTCGAATTCTACGGTTCGACCGAAGGCAATGTCGGCCTGGTCAACGCTACCAACCAGCCCGGCGCGGTCGGTCGTGTGCCGGGCTATCTGAAAAGCCGGTTCAATATCGATCTGGTGAAATTCGACATGGATGCGGAAAAGCCCATTCGCGGAGCGGACGGGCATTGCATTGCCTGCCAGCCCGGCGAGGTGGGCGAAGCGATCGGCCGGATCGATCCCAGCGATGCGCGCTTCCGCTTTGACGGTTATGGCAGCCAGGAAGACACCGAGAAGAAGATCCTGCGCGATGTCTATGAGCCTGGCGATGCCTGGTTCCGCACCGGCGATCTGATGACCCGCGATGAGCTGGGCTATTACTATTTCGTCGACCGGGTCGGCGATACGTTCCGCTGGAAGTCGGAGAATGTGGCCACGGGCGAGGTCGCCGAAGCCTTCTCTTTTGCCGGTATCGAACAGGCCAATGTGTATGGCGTCGAGGTGAAGGGGCATTCCGGTCGGGCCGGAATGGCGGCGCTGGTCACCGGGTCGTATCCGCTGGATCTGGAAGCCTTGCATGCGCACGTCCATGCAAGCCTGCCGGCCTATGCGCGGCCGCTCTTCCTGCGCCTGCAGCAACAGACCGACACGACCGGAACTTTCAAGTTCCGCAAGGTGGATCTGGTCAAACAGGGTTTCGACCCGGACGCGGTGAGCGACACCATACTGTTCGATCATCCCGGCGAGAATCGTTACGTGACGCTCACGCCAGAGCTTTACCAGGCGATCCTCTCGGGCGACCTTAGGGTATGACCCTAACCCAACCCGACGCAGACGACATTCTCAGCTTCTGGTTCGACGAAGCCGGCCCGAAAAAATGGTACAGCGCCTCGCCCGCCTTTGACGCGGTGGTCCGAAGGCGGTTCCATGCGGCTGTCGAGCGCGAAGCGGCGCTTCTGAAGCAGGGGCGCCATCCCTGGCAGGACAGCGCGGAAGGTGCCTTCGCGCTGATTGTCCTGCTGGATCAGTTTCCCCGCAATATCTGGCGCGGTTCCAACAAGGCCTTTGCCTTCGATCCGCTGGCGCTGGATATGGCCCGGTCGATGATCGAGCGCGGCTTTGACTGGGCCATCCCGGAAGCGCGACGGGCCTTTGTGTACATGCCCTTCATGCACTCCGAGGTGCTGGCGGACCAGGAAATGTGCATCGCCTACGCCGAAGAGCGCTTGAGCGACCTGTCCACGGCCCGGCATGCCCGGCTGCATCGCGATGTGATCGTGAAGTTCGGACGCTTCCCCTATCGCAACAAGGCGCTGGGGCGCACGACGACCGAGGCCGAACAGGTCTATCTGGACTCCGGCGGCTATGCTCCCGGTCGGATTGACTCGGCAAAAACGTCCGGAGGGCAGGGCTGACCCGGTGCATGGGTCTTGTGGATAACTCTATCTAGCAGAAAAGAAACGGATTTATTCCCGTCCGGACTTGGCCTTGCGCTTGCTCCTGACAGTGCCAGATCGTCACTTGGAGCACTTGCATGACCCCGCGCGTTCACATCACCGTCGAAGATATCCGCCAGATCGCCTGGACGATGGTCGACCTGCACGGGGCGCAAGCCATCGGCTATGCCGATGAAGCTGTCACGGACCTGGACAATCAGGGCCTGCCGGAAAGCGCCGATGCCTGGCGGGCTTTGCGCGCGGTGATGGAAGACGCCCTGGCCGGCCGTCTCGAGCGCTCTGGCAATATCGTCCTGCACTAGGCCGCGCCGCGAGCCAAAGCGCCGCAGTTGCACGGCTGTGCGACTGTGCTAACGCTCTCGCCATGGACACGACTGCCTGGCCGCAAGCCCTGACGAAATTCGGTCTGGACGACCCGTTCGAGCCCGCGCGTGCCGCGCCGGGGCTGCGCAAGTCCTTGCGCGATGCGATCCCCTTCATGGATGTGAAACCGCCGGCCGTGGACCGTGTGGAGGACCTGCTGATCCCCGGCCTGGCCGGCGATATTCCGGCGCGGCTTTATATTCCTTTCGGCTCGACCGCGCCCGCGCCCGTGACGCTGTTTCTGCATGGCGGCGGCTATGTCATCGGTGATCTGGAGACACATGACCGGCTGTGCCGGCGTCTGGCAGCGCATGGCGGGGTCCGTGTTCTGGCGGTCGATTACCGACTGGCTCCTGAGAATCCCTTCCCGGCGGCCAGCGATGACGCGCTGGCGGCCTTTGACTGGCTGACTGGCGTCGGGGCAGACACGGCCGGTGCCGATATCGAGCGTATCGCGGTGGCCGGAGACAGTGCGGGCGGCGGCCTGGCGGCGATGCTGGGACAGGTGCGCCGCGAGAAGATCCGCTTCCAGTTGCTGATCTATCCGCTGTTGCAGATGGTCGAGCGGCGCAAGCCGAAGCTGAAGGCGCTGGAAGGGCATCTGCTGGCGCCCTTCGCGCTCGAGCAGATCGCGCGCGCCTATTTCACCGATCCGCAGCAGGCGCATGACCGGCGGGTGTCGCCACTCTTCGAGGACAATCTCACCGGTCTGCCGCAAACGCATATTTTCGCCGCCGAGCTGGACCCGCTGCTGGATGAAGGGCGGGTCTATTTCGACCGGCTGCAGGCGCATGGCGTGAAGGCGCAGTACACGCTGGGGAAAGCGCTGCCGCATGGCTATGCCAATCTGACGGCCGTGCTGCCGGGCGCGAAGACCCTGATGGACAAGGTGGCGCTGGCCCTGGGCGACGGGCTGCGCGGTTAAGGGGTTTGCATTCCGGGCGGCAAGGTCCTAGCTCGGACGCATGAGTGTTTCCGCCGACTATCGTCCCGATCCGCAGTTTGCCCGTCTGGGCGATGAATTCTCCGACCCGGTCGAGCCGGCGGATTTCCCGCAAGCGAAACTGCGCTTCTGGAATGACCGCTGGGCCCGCGAGGTCGGGCTGGACGGGCTGGATGCGGCGGAAAAGGCGGCGCATTTCCATCGCTTTGACCCGTTGCCGGAAAACCAGAAACAGCCGCGGGCCATGCGCTATCACGGCCACCAGTTCCGTACCTACAATCCGGACCTGGGTGACGGGCGCGGCTTTCTGTTTGCCCAGCTGCGGGACCGCTCGGGCCGGTTGCTGGACCTGGCCACCAAGGGGTCGGGGCAGACGCCCTGGTCGCGGGCCGGGGATGGCCGGCTCACCCTGAAGGGCGCGGTGCGCGAGATCATGGCGGCCGAGCTGCTGGAAGCCCGGGGCGTCTATACGTCCAAGGCCTTTGCCGTGTTCGAGACCGGTGAACAGCTGACCCGCAATGACGAGCCGTCACCGACGCGCTCGGCCGTGCTGACACGGTTGGGACACTCCCATGTGCGGCTGGGCACTTTCCAGCGGCACGCCTTCGAGCACGCGCCGGATCGGCTTGAGCAATTGGTTGATCATGCCATCACGCTTTACCACCCGGATGTGGCGAATGCGCCGGACCGGCCGGCCGCCCTGCTGGAGCGCGTGGTCCAGGCCTGCGCCCGAATGGCCGCGGGCTGGATGGCAGCGGGTTTTGTCCATGGCGTGCTCAATACCGACAATATCAATATCACCGGCGAGAGTTTCGACTACGGGCCCTGGCGCTTCCTGCCGCACTACGAGCCAGGCTTCACGGCGGCCTATTTCGACCAGACGGGGCTTTACTGCTTTGCCCGCCAGCCGGAAGCCGTGTTCTGGGCGCTGCAGCAGTTTGCCGGCGCGCTGGCACAGGTGGGCGATCGCCTGTCGCTGGAAGCGGCACTGAACACCTTTCCGGCGGTCTACCGGCTGGCCCTGCTGGACGCTTTCATGGCGCGGTTCGGTCTGGTCTCCGCTGGCCGTGACAAGGACGAGGCGCTGGTCCGGGCCTTTCTGGCCTTCATGGAGGAGAGCCGCTTGTCCTGGGAGGCGGTGATCTTCGACTGGTTCGGCGGTGAGGCTTCGCGCGAACGGGCGATGTCCGGACCGCGGGCAGAGCGCTATCAGGGTGAGACGTTCGAAGCCTGGCAGGCGGCGCTGGCCGGGCACGCACCGGACCGGCCTGAGCGCCTCGAACACCCTTGTTTCGCCCGGTCCGAGCCGGTCGATCTGGTGATCGAGACGGTGGAAGCGGTCTGGGATCGTATCGCCGAGGACGACGACTGGTCGGTGCTGGAGGTGCTGATCGCGGACATCCGCGAAACCGGCGAGGCCTATGGGCTGGCAGCCGGGCGATCCGGATTCATCCAGGCCGGCAATCCTGGCCGCTAGACCTCCGACACGTAGTGTGAGTGCACCCAGCCCGTATCGGTCGCCTCATCGCCATCCATCACGGTGACGGCGATCCACACGCCGTCCGAGCCTGTCACCTTCATCTGTGTGCCCTTGGGCAGCGGGTCGCGGATCTTGCCGTAGCCGGTGCCCGGGCCGGAGCGGATGTTGAGCGAGGCGGTGGCGGCAACGCGTTCCTCGTCATCCTTGGCGCGGCCCATGATGCGGCTGCGCACCATCTCCATGGGGAAGGCCGGGCCCGGATCGGTCTTGCGGCCGGGGGCGATGTCGTCATGGCCGATGACATCCTTGAGCTGGTAGGCGTCCGCAAGCAGGCAGCCGATCTCGATGACGGCCTCGATCTGGGCGGTCGTGTAGCGGTGCCAGCCGCGCATCACGCCGTCATTCTTGTGCGCGGCCTCCAGCACATCGGTGTCCGCATAGCGCTTCTGAAAGGCCGAGATCCAGCCATCGCTGGTCTCCTGCAGGATGCCGGCATTGTCCAGCTCGATGCCGATCGAGTGCGAGTTGAGACCGCTGAGCCCGCGCCAGCTGGACACGCCCGCATGCCAGCAGCGCTGGTTGAACTCGGCGAGCTGGACGATCTCGCCCTCGCGCCCGATCACCAGATGCGCCGAGGCCTGGGCCGCCGGATTGGTCAGCCAGTTGACCGAGGAGCCCAGGCTGGCGCCGGCGGTGTAGTGGATGACCAGGTATTGCGGCGTGATGGTGCGGTTGGCGCTGATATTGGGCGTCGGCTTGAAGCTCACCGGATTGCCGTTCGGCTTCACCAGGCGGTGCGCGTCGAGTTTCATGATTTCCCCTCACGGATGGCGTGACGGCAGTATACACAACCCGTGGTCGGCGCGGTATCTGTCTGATTGACCTCGTTTGAGACACGGGCAAGGGTGTTGAGCGGAAAGGATAATTACCCCTGATGCTCGAGTTGCTTCACGCCGATGGCTGGCCGGATGATGGCCTGGTCCATGCCTTCACGACCCGCCCGGGCGGGGTCAGCGACGGGCCCTATGCGTCCCTCAACATCACCCGGTCGCGCGGGGACGATCCGGCGCATGTGGTGGAGAATCGCGAGCGGGTGCGCCGGGCGGTCGGTCTGGATCATCTGGTATTTGCCACCCAGGTGCATGGCCGCGCCGTGGTGCGCGTTGACCAGCCGCCCAAGGGCGACCAACCGGCCGGCGAGGCGGACGCGCTGATCACTGACCGCCCCGGCATTGGCCTGGTCTGCCAGACCGCCGACTGTACGCCGGTCCTGCTGTTCGATCCGAAACGGCGCGCCATCGCGGCGATCCATTCCGGCTGGCGCGGCACGGTACAGAACATCATCCAGGCCGCGCTGGAGGCGCTGGTTGCGCACTATGGCTGTGATCCCGGGGACATGATCGCCGCGATCGGCCCCTCGATCTCGGCGGCCCATTACCGCGTCGGGCCGGAAGTGGTGGCGGAATTCGAGGCGGTGTTTGAAGCGACCGGCGGCATTCTGTCGCCACTGGATGCGGAGGGCGGGGCTCAGCTGGACGTGGCCGAGGCCTGCCGCCGCCAGCTTCTTGCCGGGGGGGTGCCAGAGCGGGCCGTCTGGCGTTCGCCCCTGTGCACCTATGCCGAGGAAAGGCTGCTCTTTTCCGCCCGCCGCGCCCACCACCGCGGTGAAAGCGGCGTGTTTGGCGGCCAGGGCGGGGTGATCGGCCTGACGGCCTGATCAGGCGTTTTGAAGCCGACCCGCGGGAATCAGGCGGACCGCCAGGGCCTGTACCGGACCGGACAGGATCTGCGTCCAGGTCTTCAGCGTCCATTCGAACGGTCCCTGGCGGGCAAGGCCCAGCCAGACCCGTGCCGTCAGGATCAGCACGATCGAGCACACCACCGCCATGCCGGTAACGCCGTAGCGGTCGAAGGGACCCAGTTCCAGTCCCGCGCCGGTGAAGAGGAAGAGCATCATGGCCGAACCGGCGAGATAGAGCGTCAGCGCCATCCGTCCGACCGGAGCCAGCACCGCCGTCAGCACACCGCCAACCGAGCGTGAACGCATCAGCGCCATGATCATGGCGGCATGGGCCAGCACGATCAGCGGCTTGCCCAGGGTGGTGATGAAGTGGGCCCGCACCAGCTGTTCGAACCCGCCAGCGGCAATCGTCAGCGCGACGCCGCCGCACAGGGCAATGCCGATGGCATAGAAGCCGGCAGCGGTGAGGGTGAGGGCACCCGCAGTACCGCCGGTAAAGAAACCGAGCCGGAACAGGCCCAGACCCAACAGCATGTAGCTGCCGGCCTCGAGGCATTTCCAGATAATGCCGGCATTGAGACTCCAGGCCTGGAAGTTCTCGATCGACTGCAGCACGTGTGGCAGATAGCCCGTGGAACGTTCCAGGCGCGCCTGCTCCATGGCCTGCGCGGTCACCGGAGCGGTGGAGATGTCGCCCATGGCGTCATGCCCGGCGAGCAGCAGGAAACCGGCCACTCCGCCCAGCACGATGAGGCGCGGATCCAGCCGGGACACCGCCAAGGCCACCACGGCCGCCAGTGCGTAGACATGCAGGATGTCCGAGGCCTCGGCCAGGAGGATGACATGGAAGACCAGGCCGAACACGAAGAGGCCGGCCGTGCGGACCAGGTAGGACGACCAGACCGGCACTAGGGCACGATCTTCGCGCGGGCCGGTCATCATCCACAATGAAACACCGAAGAGGAGTGCGAACAGGCCGCGCATCGCGTCGTCGACCAGTACCGAATTGAGCCACCAGATCACCTGCTCGCCCAGCGACCAGCCCAGTACATCCGGATGCTCAAGCGCCAGCGATGACCCGCCCTTGGCCGGAAAGCGCGCAAACAACAGTCCCAGCACCGCCAGCCCGCGCAGTACGTCGAGATGGATGAGGCGATCGGTCTTGGCAGCGAGCGGACGGCCCATGATGTGTCTCCTCCCGGGAATTCCCCTGAGAGGAGAGCAAGAAGGGTGCCAGAGGTGCGAAGGGCGAATGCGGTGGCCGGGGCTTGGTGTTTCTTGCCCACCCCGTGGGAAAGTGGCCGAGCGGAGCGAAGGTTGATGGGGCGCCGCCGCAGGCGGCGTGGAGCGTGTCGCCTTCCGCGGCCTGACGGCCGCGGCCCCTCCACCCGCCTTCGCCCTTCGGGCTTCGGCCGGTCCCCCTCCCCATTGCATGGGGAGGAAAGGCGCGCTCCGCCTGCTCTCATTTTCTTCCCCCATTTCCAATACCGTCATCCCCCGGCTTGCCTGCCCCCGCGAAGGCGGGGGTCCGGGGGACCTCTCCCATCCTGTTGGCAGGTTAGCCGAGGTGGCCCGGACGAGCCGGGCCATGACGGTGGGTTGGAGTGGATGAGTGTTTGGTGATGCATCGAGCTTTCCTCCCACCACCAACAGCGCCACGCGCTTGCACGCTGGCGGTATGAGAGAAGTGAGGGTGCGGGACGTCATCAGGCGTCTTCGCTAGGTATGAGTGAGTGACACCATCCGGCGTCCCGCACTTGGAGATTTCACCCGCCGGGGCGGGTGTGTCCTATATCAGGCGAGGATGCTGCATGAGTAGCATGACAGCCGTGCTCCCTGACCGCCGTGCCCGTCCCGCCGGCGGTCACCCGGCTCTCAGGACACGCTCCACTCCCCCACCACCCCCGGCCGACCAGACCGGGCCTCGAGCGGTGATGAGGCGGGGAGGAGTATGCGGGCGGCTGGAAGGGGTGGGGATATCTTCTTTCTATCCTCCCTTTTTTCCTCCCTCTCCCTGGGGAGAGGGCCGGGGTGAGGGGGGACGGCGAGGTCGAGCCTTTCTAGGCACCACCGGGATTTCCCCCTCATCCGCCGCTTCGCGGCACCCTTCGTCGCGCCGGACAGTCCCCCGGACTGTCCTTTGGCTCCTCAGCCCCAAGGGAGAAGGGGGTGCCAAGCAGGCTGAATTTCGCGGATGGGACTGGCCCCCTTCGGTTTTGCCTTTGGCAAAACCACTTCCCCCGCGCAGCGGGGGCAGAAAGATGGCGCCCCCGTCCGTGCGTGGACAAGCGCCTGTATTCTGGTGCGTGAGGCGAAGGTCGGCCCTATCGCCGATACGGCTCGTGCCCGATGAGCTGCATCGTGTAGGCCGCATCACCCAGATCATTCATGTGCCGGTCGGCGGTCATCACGCCGGTGACCCAGACGGCGGCCCAGAGGCGTTCGACGCGGACAGGTTCCTCGGAGGTGACGTAGACAATCTGGTTGGGTGGCGGAGGCGGGGTGTGCACGCAGGCGCCGAAATAGGGGACGAGCAGGAACTCGGTGATATCGCCGCCGGGCTGGTAGTCCAGCGGCAGGATGTAGCCGGGCATGCGCACCGTCTGGCCGATGAGGGCGGGTTCGACATTGAACGTGCCGATCTGGGGCATCTGGCCGCCGAAATGATCCATCTGGGTCATCACGGCCGAGGCGGCATAGAGTTCCTCGATCCGCTCCATCTCGCCTTCCGGCAGAAGGTCGTCCCAATTGATGGTGATGATTCCGTTCTCGTCCGGATCCGGGAGATTGGGGCCGGGCGGCGGCGGCGTGGCGCGCAGCGGGGCGTCGTCTTCGGTGATGGCTGGATCCGGCATGGCGGATGTTGTCTCGGCCTGGGCGGCAAGCGCGGCCGGTTCGGTCACGGCCTCGTCCTGTCCGGCTTCTGCCTCGGGCGGATTGGCACTGCAGGCCGCCAGGGCCAGGGCAGACAACAGGACAAGACGGCGAAAAGACAGCATCAGGAAACCTTACAAGCGGATCGACAAGCCATCAGCCAGGGCATTGCGCTGGGCGCGCCAGGCCGGCCATGCCCCCAGTGCCGCGCCGGCCAGGGTGACGACGAGGAGGACATATAGTTCGGTCAGGCCGACCGCGCCACCCAGGTCCATGCCGTAGCGCGCGCGGACTTGGCCGGTCAGCAGTGCAAAGCCGACCTGGGTGAGGGCGATGCCGATCAGCGCGCCGGCGGCCGCAATCGAGGCGGCTTCCAGGATGAGAAGGGCGAACACGTCGCGCGGACGGGCACCGGTCGCGCGCAGCACGGCCATCTCTCGGCGTCGTTCATTGAGACCGGCGGACAGGGCGGTGAGGATGCCGGACAGGCCGACGATGACCACAAGGAGCGAGATGGCCTTGAAGGCGATCTCGGCCGCGCCGATCACCTCCCAGAGCTGGGACAGGGCCACGCCCGGCATCACCGCGCTCAAGGCTTCCCCGCCATAGGTATTGATCTGCCGTTGCAGGCTGAGGACCCGGATCGGCGAGGAGACGCCCACAAAGACCGCAGTCACGCTGTCGGGCGTCAGCGCACGGTCGTCTGCGTCGTTATGAGCTTCGCGTGCCGACGGAGGGGCGCCGGTATCCCAGCCGACATGGACCATTTCGAGGCCCTGCAGCGAGACATGGACGGAACGGTCCACCGGCGTGCCTGTGGGGGCCAGGATGCCGACGATCTCGAATTCATGGCCGGAATGTTCGGCAAAGCTGACCTCACCAACGCCGTGGGAAAGCAGGATCTCGTCTCCCAGCCCGTAACCCAGCTGCCGGGCAGTCTCGGCACCGAGCACCACCTCGTAGACCCCGTCAAAAGCCCGTCCCGCGGCAAAGCCGAGCGGCTGGCTGCGGCCGTATCTGTAGTGGCGGAAATAGTCGGTCGTGGTGCCCACGACCCGATAGCCCCGATGACTGTCGCCCAGCGAGATCGGCACGGCCCATTCCACATCCGGCGCCGAGGCGATCAGCTCATAGCTGTCCCAGCCCATATTGGCGGTGGGATCGCCCAGCCGGAACACCGAATAGAGCAGGAGGTTGAGCGCGCCGCCCCGTGCGCCGACAATCAGGTCGGTGTCGGAGATGGTGGAATTGAAACTGTCGCGCACGCCGGTGCGGATTTTTTCCACGCCCAGGAAGAGCACCACGCTGAGCACGATGGACAGTACGGTCAGACCGACCGAGACGCCGCGATTGGCCAGGCTTTTCCAGGCCAGGGTGAGGAGGGGAAGTCTCATGCGTTCACCGATGCCCGGTTGAGGGTGTCGAGCGCGATCATGCGGTCGAACCGGCCTGCCAGGCTGCGGTCATGGCTGACGAAGAGCAGTGCCGTGCCGGCGGCCTCACATTCGCGGGTCAGGAGTGAGAGAAAGGCGTCACGGGCATCATGATCGAGCGCCGAGGTCGGCTCGTCGGCGATGACCAGGCCCGGTCGTCCGATCAGGGCGCGGGCTGCTGCCACACGCTGTTGCTGACCGACGCTGAGCGCCGTGGACGCGCGATGAAGAAGATCGCCCTCCAGCCCCAGGACGGCCAGAAGACGGCGCGCCTCATCCTCCGGACTGTCGGCAAATGCTCTCAGCCGGGCGGCGCGATCGGCCGAGAACTGCAGGGGCAACAGCACGTTTTCCAGCGGACTGAGATAAGGCACCAGATTGAAGAGCTGAAAGATCACGCCCAGTTGCGAGGCGCGTATGGCGTCGCGCCGGGCCGGCCTGGCCGGATCCATGCGCTCGCCCAGAACCGTGATCTCGCCGTCCTGGCACGGTGTGATGCCGGCAATCAGACCCAGGAGCGTGCTCTTGCCACTGCCGCTGGCGCCGGCCAGGAAGAGGCGCTCGCCCGCGGCCAGCTCGAACCGGTCGATCTGCAGTAATGGCGGTGACCCCGGCCAGGCAAAGCGCAGCCGGGAAAGGGTGATGGCGGGAATGCTCATTGCGCGATGCGGTGATCCGGTGAGGCGGGGGTGAGTTCGAAACCTTGCTGGCCCTGAGGCGAGAGAAAGACCGTATCAATCTCCTCGAGCCGTTCGAAGGCTGTGAACAAGCTGGTCTCGATGCGGGTCAGGCGGCCCGGGTGGGCGCATTGGAACTGATAGATGATGTGAACATTGCTGTGCGCATGGTCGTCACGGTGATCGTCAGCGGCATGGTGGTGACCGTCATCGCCTGATGTCGCGCCCCGGAAATCGCAGCCAGCCTCACCATTGAAGCCAAGCATGTTCGCGCCATCCAGCAGTCGCGTCATCACCTGCGCCATGGTTTCGCGCTGCACGTCGCTGCGCGGTGGGCCTTCAAATCCGAACACGCTGTCGCCGGGCGCCTCGAATTCGGCCTGCAGCTGCCCGGCGGCATCCATGGCCATGGCCAATTGCCCGGATCCATGGACATGTGCCGCATGGCCCTGTGCGCCATGAAGGCCTGCGCCCATGGCCAGCGCTGCGAACGCCAAGATGTTGATCAGCCCCATGGCTCGTCTCCACGAAAACAGGTTGGCAGCATTGCGTGCTCATTCATACGTTATTATGTAACGTTGATGGCGTTCAAGCGCGGCGTCATTTCATTTCTGTTACCTTGAGGAGACCCGCATGCGCAAACAGGACGCGATCGGAATTGGCCTGTCCGGGCTCTGCATGGTGCATTGCCTGGCGCTCCCGGTCCTGCTGTCGCTGGCTCCGGCCCTGGCCTGGATGGAAAGCGAGTGGACGCACCTGGCCCTGGCGGGGCTGGCGCTGGTGGTGGGCGTGTTTGCCATGCGAACCTGGCTTGGCGGTACACGGGGCCTGATCCTGCGCTGCCTCGCGGCCGCTGGCATCGGTCTTCTGTTCTACGGCGCGTTGGCAGACGTCCCCGAGCTGACCGAGCGCGGCATCACTGTTGCCGGCGCCAGCATGCTGGCTCTTGCCCACACCCTGGCCTGGCTTTCAGCCCGACCGGGCCGCCCCCATCTGCACTGACCCAAGTTGCGCGAGGCGCTGCGAGTGACTGTCGAGGCAGAGAAAATGGTGACCCCGGCGCGATTCGAACGCGCGACCTACGGATTAGGAATCCGTTGCTCTATCCTGCTGAGCTACGGGGCCAGCCGGGATTGCTCTTAACCGGAAATGCGCGTGGGCAGAAGCTCTCTAGCGCCGGGTCAGCCCGTTTTGCTGCAGTCGCCACAGCAGCAGCTCGATCCGGTCCTGGCCGAAGAAGGGTTCGCCGTTGAAGACCAGGGTGGGTACGCCCCAATGGCCGGCGGCCTCCAGGGCAGTTTCATTGTCGCGGATCAGGGTATCGAGACGCGTTGCCTCGGTGTCGGTCCGGGCAAGCATGTCAGGGGCGAGGCCGGCGTCGGTCAGGGCTGTCTCCAGGGCACCGGTTTGGGTCCAGGGCGACCCGGACCAGATCCGCTGCGAGATCGACCAGAGCGCGGCCAAACCCTTGTCCGCTTCGGCGGCCAGAACGCCCAGGCGGGTCAATCGGTCGATATGGGGCTGGTCGGCTGCGGCCTGGTTCCTTGCATGATCGAACAGGACCGGGTCCGGATTCGGGGCGGCGAACGCGATACCCAGATGCTCGGACAGCCGCGCCACATCGATCAGGAGATAGTGCAGCCAGTTGGGGTGTTCGCGCTGGAAGAAGTCCGGCTGGCGCAGGGCCAGAGGGCGTACCGGGCGGACGATGAAGCGCAGTTCGTACTCCATTTCCAGCGCGATCAGGCGCGGCAGGGCGAGGTAGGAATAGGGGCTGCGAAAGGACCAGAAGAGATCGGCGTGAAGGGTCATGACGGCGAGTTAGCCATGCCCGCCCCTGATTGCCAATCACACAAACGAAAGCGGGCCACCCTGTAAGGGCGACCCGCTGTCATGTCGGGGTGTCAGCGTTGGCTCAGCGAACGCGTTCGCGCAGATTGTTGAGCTGGTGGGCCACTTCCTGGGTGGCCTGGGTCATCTGGTCGACAGCCTGCTTGCCGCGCGCAACCGACTGGCCGGAGCCGCGGACGCCATCGAGGATTTCCTTCACTTCCGCGTCCAGCGCCGAGATCCGGGCAGCGATGTCCTCGGTGGCCTTGGCGGTCTGACCGGCCAGCGCCTTGACTTCACCGGCGACGACGGCAAATCCGCGGCCGGCTTCACCGGCCCGGGCCGCTTCGATGGTGGCGTTGAGGGCCAGGAGATTGGTCTGGCTGGCGATCGCCTCGATCGTCGACAGGATGGCGTTGATGCGCTGGGAGGCATCGGTGAGTGCCTCGACCCGGCGCTCGAGCACCTGGCTCGATTCCTCGACCTGGTTCATCGCATCGCGCGCGACCTGGGCCGCTTCAGCGCCCTGGGAGGCGCGGGCCGCCGTCTCGCCGACAGCTTCGGCAATGGCGTGGGCATCGGTGGCGGACTGATCGGCCGCGTGGGCATCGTCGGAATAGGCGTAGGCGTTCATGGTGGCTGAATTCCCGGATTTGAGTTCAGCCCTCAGCTTTAGCCCGAGATGGTAAACGGATCGGAAAGGCGGTGGTTGCCGCGAGAATCCGGGCGCGTCATATTGAAATACACGTTCAGGTGGTATATAAATGCGAGTGCTGGTGTGGAGGCCCGTCTTGTCATGCGAATGATCCATCTTGGGGTTGTATTGGTCGGGTGGCTGGCAGCGTGTTCGCCAGAGGCAGTGTCCCAGCCGGCGCGGGAAAATGGAACCGCGACCGCGATTACCGGCCCATTGAGCTTTGCCGTCGCAGCGGGTGATTCGAGCCTGGAAGTCCGGCTTTCGGAGCTGGACGCGCCGGATGAGGCGCGGGCGCGAGACGCGTTGCAGGCACTGGTCCTGGACGCGCGGGTCTGGTGGCAGCCGGCGGGTCAGGCCCGTGACAGGTATGGCCGGGCGCTGGCGCATGTTTTTCTGGCGCCCCGGGACGAGGCAGGGGCCTGGGTCCAGGGTGAGCTGGTGCGGTCGGGCGCGGCGCGGGTGCTGAGCCATGCCGATACCCGGCTTGAGACGGCCACCCTGTTGGCACTCGAGGCCGAGGCGCGGGCCGGCCAGGCCGGAATTTGGGGTGATGGACGCCATGGCGTTCGGCGGCCGGACCCGGATCTGCTCGCCCAGGATATCGGCTCGGTGCAATTGGTCGAAGGCCGGGTGGTCTCGGCGACGCAATTGCGGTCGGGCCGGATCTATCTCAATTTCGGCGCCGACTACCGGACGGACTTCACAGTCTTCATCGCGGCCGAACACGCCGATGCCTTCCTGGAAGCCGGGCTCGGGCCCGATGCGCTGGAGAGTCGACTCATCCGGGTGCGCGGCTGGGTGGAGGACGAGAACGGCCCGATGATCCGCATCGATCATCCCGAGCGCATCGAGGTCCTGCCGGACGGGCCGTGAGGCAGGATGGGGAGCCCTGTTGGCGCGGCCGGCGCAGGCCGAAAGGGCTGACACTGGTCGGCAGGGCTGACTGAGGTCGGAGGGGAGAGCTTGGCCGGAAGGGCGCGCCCTATGTGGCGAAAGTTCCAGAAGGCGGCACTGCCCCGGTTCAGGGCACCAGATGCTGGGCTGAGCTACAGGCGGCAGGATGTGATCTGAAGCCTAGGGCCCGCGCCGTACCGGCGGACATGGGACCGATGGAGCGCGCGAGCCGTCCAGCGTGAGCGCGGAACGGAGTCAGCCGGTTCGACGCGATGGGGCCAGCTCAAGCACGAGCAGGCGTCAGCCGGTTCGGCGCGAGGGGGCAGCCCAAGTGCGAGCAGGAGTCAGCCGGTTCGGCGCGAAGGGGCAAGCCCAAGCGCAAAACGGAGTCAGCCGTTCCGAAGCGAAGGGGCCAGCCCGGGCGCGGAGGCTCTGCCGAAACGAAGGTCAGCCCGGGACCAGGCCGCTTTCGAACGGATCGCCGACTTCGCGGGTGAGGGTGGATTTGAGCTTGCTGAGGGCGACGCTTTCGATCTGGCGGACGCGCTCCTTGGAAATGCCCAGGCGCTGGCCCAGCTGTTCCAGGGTGGAGCTGTCCTCGCTCAGGCGGCGTTCGCGGATGATCAATTGCTCGCGCTCATTGAGGCTGTCGATCGCCTGGCCGAGCCAGGCCTTGCGACGTTCGCTGTCGGTGCGCTCCATCACTTCGCGCTCGGGAGCGACGCTCTCGTCGACCAGAAGGTCGATCCAGCGCATCTGGTCCTCTTCCCCGACCGGGGCATCCAGCGACCGGTCCGCGGCACCCAGGCGCGAAGCCATGGCATCGACATCGCGCTCGCGCACACCAAGCTCGTCGGCGATCAGGCGCCGGTTCTCGGGGCTCATCTGGGCGCCGTCGACATCACCGATCTGGGCGCGCAGGCGGCGCAGGTTGAAGAACAGGGATTTCTGGGCCGAGGTCGTACCGGTCCGCACGATCGACCAGTTGCGCAGCACATAGTCCTGGATGGTCGAGCGGATCCACCAGGTGGCATAGGTGGCAAAGCGGACTTCGCGATCGGGCTCAAACCGGTCGGCGGCCTTCATGAGACCGATATTGCCTTCCTGGATAAGGTCCTGGAAGGCCAGTCCATAGCGGCGATAGCGGGCGGCGACGGATACGACGAGGCGCATGTGGGCCTCGGTCAGCGTGTGCAGGGCCGTTTCGTCGCGATCCTCTTTCCAGGCCCGTGCCAGAGCGTGTTCCTCGTCCCGCTCGAGCAGATCCCGGGCCATGGCCGACTTGATGAAACGTTGCTCCCCGGCATCGCGGGTTGTGCTCACACGCTTGGCTTCCATCTCGCACCTCCTTGTGCACCGGTTTACGGCGGCAGGCGGCAGACGGATCACCCAAGCAAAACGCCCGGCGCGTGGCCGGGCGTTCTGTCAGTCAGTCCTGAAGGAAAAATCCTCAGGCGGCCTTCTTGGCCAGCGAGGTCGAGAGCATTTCGCGGGCGGCATCATGTTCGATGTTTTCCACCGCGGCGAGCTCGCGCACCATACGGTCCAGAGCCGATTCATAGAGCTGGCGCTCGGAATAGGACTGTTCGGGCTGGTCGTCGGCCCGGTGCAGGTCGCGCACCACTTCGGCGATCATGATCAGGTCGCCGGAATTGATCTTGGCTTCGTATTCCTGGGCGCGGCGGCTCCACATGGTCCGCTTGACCTTGGCCTTGCCCTTCAGCGTTTTCATCGCATCCTTCACGATGCGGTCGCTGGACAGGGGGCGCATGCCGGAGGCGTCGGCCTTGGCGGTCGGAACGCGCAGCGTCATTTTGTCCTGTTCGAATGTCACCACGTAGACTTCGATGTCGAAACCCGCGACCGAATCCTTCTCGACACCCGTGACCTGACCGACGCCGTGGGCCGGGTACACGATGAAATCACCTTGCTTGAAAGATTTGTTGTCGTTGGCGGTTTTTTTCGTCATGGATGCTCTCTCGTTGAGCTTTCCATACACGGTTTGACAATAGCTCGCAGCTCGGTCTCAAAGTTGCTCCGGCACCCACCCGGCTCCGAGATCGATATGAAAAAGCGTGCAAGCCACCGTGCAGAAAAGCGGGCAGCGCCACACGCACTGCCCATCAATTCGAAGAACATAACACGAATTTTGCAAAATTCCAAACGGTAGCGTTTGGTTAACCGGACCGGATCAGTCTCCCGAACCCGGTTTTTCCGAGAAATACTTCTCGTACTTGCCGGCTTCATCGGCCATGGCATCCGCGTCAGCGGGCGGATCCTTGCGCACCGTGATGTTCGGCCAGATCTCGGCGAATTTCGAGTTCACGGCCAGCCACTTGCCATCCGGATCGTCCTCGGTGTCCGGCTTGATCGCCTCGACCGGGCATTCCGGCTCGCACACGCCACAATCAATGCATTCGTCCGGATGGATGACGAGGAAGTTCTCGCCCTCGTAGAAGCAGTCCACGGGGCAGACTTCGACACAGTCGGTGTATTTGCAGCGGACGCACGCGTCAGTGACGATATAGGTCATAACAAGCGGATTTCCCGGGGGCAGTCAGGTGTGCCGGCGGGACATGGGCTGCGAGGCCGGATTTGTCAACTCGGGCGCATGCGCGCTTCTGCACGCGAACGGGCGAAAACCCGTTCCCGGTCATCGACGGCCAGCAATGGGGCAATGCGCCGGATGAAGGCGTCCTCGAAGGGCGACTTCTCGCCGTCGGCCAGAACCACCATCCACAACTGCTCCACCAGCGCGGTGCGTTCCTGCTTGCCCAGACAGGCTTTCACGACCTTGGTGAAGCGGTGGTGGTCGATCGCGGTCTCGGCCAGTTCCTCGGCGTTCTCCAGCACGGATGACGCCCGGGCCGGCGCCAGCTTGAAGGCATTTTCCAGAATGTGGCGGATGCGGTCCTGTTCGCAATCGGCATAGATGCCATCGGCGAGGGCGGCTTCCACCAGCAGTGCGGTCGCGGCCACGTGCGGGTCGATTTCCGGGTGCAGCTCTGTCGGATCGGAAGCGAACATGCGCTTGAGCGTGTCGAACATTAAAGGGGCCCTCCGGTGGGTGCCTGCTGGATGCCCTTAGGGCGCGGAATTACGTCTCCGGGGTTCCGGGGGCGTCTGCCTCGATGGTGCGGTACAGGCCCCGGGCCTCGGACGCCGGGCCGCGACGCGTGCCCAGATCCAGGATTTCCAGCTGCACAATCTGCCGGTTTACCAGCAGCGTCAACGTGTCGCCCGGCCGGACCAGGGCGGAAGCCTTGGTCAGGCGCCGGACGGTTCCGGCATGCCCGAGCCGGACCTGGCCATCGGCGACAATCTTTGTGGCCAGGCTGCGCGTTTTGAAAAAGCGGGCCCGCCAGAGCCAGACATCGACCCTGATCGCGTCCGCGTCTTCGCTCAAGACTCGTCGGCTCCAGGCTTGTCCGACGTTGGGGCCTTTTCAGCTGTCGGTGCTGTCTCGGACGCCGGGGCCTTGTCGGTCTGCCGGGCGGCCCGGGCCGGACGGGGCTTCTTCGCTTTGCGCGGTTTGGCCGGGCGGGCGGGCTTGCTCTCCAGCTTGAGCTCGGCCAGGGCCGCGAAGGGGCTGTCGGACGGCATGCGCAGCGGCTCGGAGCGGCGCTCGCGCCGGTCGCGGCCGGCAGAGGGCGGACGATGGCCGCGCGGGCGCTGACCGCGGGTTTCACCCCGCGCCGTGTCGGGCGCACCGGACGGCTTGCCGCGGCCGGCCGGGCGACGCTTCTTGCGTTCCCAGCGTTCGCCTTCGGCCTTCTCCGGATCGGGGCCCTTCTGGATGCGCTTATAGCCCAGCGTGGTCAGCACGCCGCGCATGTCCTCGACGGAACAGCCCAGCAGCGCCGTCATGTCGGCGGTCAGCGGGAAGCCCGGCTCGGTATCCTTGTCGCGCGCCTCGCGCAGCGTGTCGGCCAGGCGTTCCAGCATGTCAAAGCGCACCGCGCGCGGGCCGCACGGATAAAAGCCGACCATCGCATAGTCGGCCCGGGTGCGGGCGCGGTCATTGGCGATCGAGGTCAGGCCGGGCGCCGGGATCCAGTCAATGCCGGAGCCGCCCGTGTGGATGGACTGCAGCAGGGCGTTCAGCCGGGCCGGAGCCGGTTTGACCAGTTCGGGCACATAGATCATGTGCTCGCCGATGCGAACGCCGGCCTGGCGCAGGCCGCGGCGCTCTTCCTGGTCCAGGGCGCGCACTTCGTCGGCGATGAGCGTGCGGATCATTGCGCCACCCGCTTCGTGCAGGCGCCAGGCGACACCGCGGGCCGGGCCCGGCAAGTCGTCAGACTGACCGGCCTCGCGAAGTTTGAACAAGGGCGCCAGCACGCTCTCGATGTGTTCGCGCACCTTGGCCTCAAGACCGCTCTGGGCCTGCGTCAGGGCTTCCTGTGTGCCCAGATCGCCGCCGATCAGCTTGATGGCGGGTTTCAGCGGGGTCGGTCCGGGGATCAGCTGGGCGACGATCTCGCCATTCCACTCGATCTTGCCGTCATCCTTGAAGGTGAGTTCGGTCATGCTCGTCTTTGCCAGGGCGCGCAGGCGCCGGTTGATTTCAGGCCGCAGCGCTTTCACGGCGGCCGATTTCAGGGTGCGCGCTTCCAGCTCGCGGCCCTCTGCATCGGGCTTGAAACGCAAACCGTCAAGCCGTCCGACGAAGTGACCCTCGACGGTCACCTCGCCATTGCGGGCCACACCGGCCAGCAGGTCGCGGTCATCGCGCAGGCTCTTGGCCAGCGCGCTGGTGCGGCGGTCGACAAAGCGCTGCATCAGTTTCTCGTGCAGGGCGTCGGACAGCCTGTCCTCGATTTCACGGGTCCGGCCGCGCCAGTTGTCGGGGTCGCGAGTCCAGTCCGGACGGTGTGCGGCATAGGCCCAGGTGCGCACATGCGACAGGCGGGCAGCAAGGGCGTCGACATCACCGGACGTCTTGTTCAGCCGCTCCAGCTGGGCATCCAGCCAGGTGTCGGGCAGGTGTCCGGACGGGCCGGTGAGGTGCATGAAGATGGACTTCACCAGCCGCGCATGGGCGTCCAGCGTCGCCCGGCGGAAGTCCGGCAGACGGCAGGCATCCCATAGCCGCCGGACCAGGGCAGGCGAGCCGGTGCGGTCGAGGATGTCGCGATCGACGGCCAGAATGCCCAGCGCCCGCTCGTCGATCGCCTCGCCGACGCGCTCCAGCACGGGATGGGGCGAGGGCCGGTTGAGCGTGTATTGCAGGGCTTCCAGCGAGCTTTCGTCGAGATCGGGATTGCGCCATTGCAGGCGTTCGACCGGGGCGAAATGGTGGGCTTCCACGGCCTCGACGACATCGGGCTCGAAGGGGCGGCATTCGGCGGTTTCGCCGAATGTGCCGTCGGACCGGAAGCGGCCGGCCCGGCCGGCGATCTGGCCGAT
>CBDETA010000003.1:0-760081 GCA_965242785.1 uncultured Maricaulis sp. | reverse complement strand
CAGCCCGGTGATGGAGCCCCGTGCTGCCGAGGCGATGTAGGAGTGGTGCCGAAAGGGTTCGCGTGCCGCCGTCTGACTCAAATGAACTTCGATGACGGGAGGTTCTATAGCGCGAACGGCGTCATGCAAAGCGACCGATGTATGCGTAAATGCACCTGGGTTGAAAACTACTGCAGAGCCGTTGACGTTTGCGTCATGCAGCCAGTCAATCAGCTGGCCTTCATGGTTGGACTGGCGGAACACGATATCAAACCCCAAGTCACGGGCACGCTGTGCGCAGGCTTTTTCAATATCGGCCAGCGTCATCGTGCCGTAGACCTCCGGCTCCCGTGTGCCCAGAAGATTGAGATTGGGTCCGTTGAGGATGTGAATGGGCTTGCTCATGGCCTTGCCTTGCCGTGCGAAGGGGATTTACGAGGTGTGTGACCGTGTAAGACTCACAGAAGGGCCAGCCAAGCCGTGCTTCAGCTGACAGTCAATGGCGAAGACCGCTCGATCGGTGCCGGGGCCTGCGTCGCCGACCTCGTGACCGCTCTTCAGCTGGACGGGCGCAAGATCGCCGTCGAGCGCAATCTGGAAATCGTGCCGCGCTCGCTTTACGCCGAAACCGAACTGGCCGATGGCGACCGGATTGAAATTGTCGCTTTTGTAGGAGGTGGATGAAATGGATGATGCCATGCAAGTGACCACACAGGACCAGCCGCTGGTGGTCGCCGGCCGGACGTTCAACTCCCGCCTCATCATCGGTACGGGCAAGTACAAGACCTATGCCCAGAATGCGCAGGCCCTCAAAGCGTCCGGTGCCGAGATGATCACCGTCGCGGTGCGCCGGGTGAACCTGTCCAATCCGGACGAGCCGCGCCTGGTCGATTTCATTTCGCCGGACGAATACACCTTCCTGCCCAACACCGCCGGCTGTTTCACCGGCGAGGATGCCGTGCGCACCTTGCGTCTGGCGCGCGAGGCGGGCGGCTGGAATCTGGTGAAGCTGGAAGTCCTGTCCGACCCCAAACACCTCTATCCGGACATGGCCGAGACGCTGCGCGCCGCCGAGCTCCTGATCAAGGACGGGTTCGACGTCATGGTCTATTGCTCGGACGATCCGGTCTACGCGAAGAAGCTGGAAGAGATCGGCTGTTGCGCGATCATGCCTCTGGGCGCGCCGATCGGCTCCGGTCTGGGCATCCAGAATCCGGTCAATATCCGCCTGATCATCGAGCAGACGAAGGTTCCGGTGATCGTCGATGCCGGTGTCGGCACGGCGTCGGATGCCGCCGTGGCGATGGAGCTGGGCTGTGACGGCGTCCTCATGAACACCGCCATCGCCGAGGCCAAGGACCCGATCCGCATGGCCAGCGCGATGAAGCATGCCGTCATCGCCGGGCGAGAGGCCTATCTGGCCGGCCGCATGCCCAAGAAGCGCTATGCCGACCCGTCCAGCCCGCTATCGGGCCTGATCTGATTCCGGCTTGTCTTGTTCTGTTTTTGTTCTAGTCTGGCTTTCCAATTTGGAGAACCGGCATGGAACAGCGTGTGTCCTTGATCACACTTGGTGTTGAGAGCCCCGCACGGGCCCGCGCCTTTTACGAGAAACTCGGCTGGAAGGCTGCGTTCGAGAACGAGCAGATCGCCTTCTTCCAGCTCAATGGCCTCGTGCTCGGCCTGTTCCAGCGTGACGCCTTCGATCACGACATGATGCGCGAGAATGGCGGTCTGGGCCGTGTCGCGCTGGCCTATAATGTCCGCCGCAAGGAGGAGGTTGATCCCCTGCTGGCCGAAGCCGTGGCCGCCGGCGGCACGCTGCTGAAAGCCGCCGAGGAGGCACCCTGGGGCGGCTATTCCGGCTATTTCGCCGACCCGGACGGCCATGCCTGGGAAATCGCCTGGAACAATCAGTGGGTCATCGACCCGGCCGGCATGATCTCGATGGGTCTTTAGGCGCCGGCGATCAGTCGGCCAGCGCCCGCGCCAGGGCCTCGTTCAGTGCCATCTCGTTGGCGCCCGGGATCACCGTGCCTTCAATGATGAAGAAGGGCGTGCCGCTGACGCCTAGCACACTGCCAAGTGAACGCACCTGGGAGATGTGGTTGAGGATCGCCGGATCTTCCATGTCGGCGCGCATGCGCTCGACATCGACGCCGGACAGGCGCGCCAGCTGGTCGATCCGCTGGTCTGGCAGCGGGCCGGAGGACGAGATCATCGCATTGTGGAAGGCCTCGTAGACCTCGATGCCCTGGCGGTGCGCGGCGAGGGCAGCGCGGGCCGCCTGGACCGATTCCTCGCCCAGGATCGGGTATTCCTTGAGGATGAACTGGACGCGGTCGCCATGCTGTTCGCGGATGTCCTGCACCCAGCTGTTGGCGACGCGGCAATAGGAGCACTTGTAGTCCATGAATTCCACGACCACGACGTCTGCACCATCCGGGCCGACGCGGGGGTCGCGGGCATCATTGTAGATCGCGTCCGACTGGGCGGAGACGGCCGCATACATGTCCTGCATCTCGCGTTCGCGGGCCCGGCGCTGCAGTTCGATCAGCGCCTCTTCGATGATTTCCGGGTTTTCCAGGATGTAATCGCGCACGATCCCGCGTACTTCGTCCTGCTGCTGCTCGGTCAGCTGCGCATCGGCAGCAGGCTGCTGGCAGCCCATCAGGGCAAGGGCGGCAAGGAATAATCCGGCAAATCGAAGCATGCGACGCATCCTGGTCTGGTATCTATCCCGCCGCCTGATTAGCCGACCACAGCCGCCGCGGCGAGGGGGCGCCTGTAAATTCCGCGTGTTGTGCAAGCCTGCGCTTGATCACGCGATCTCGAACACGCCGTCCACTTCCACCGCGGCTCCCAGCGGCAGGACCGGGCAGGAGACCGCCGAACGGGCATGCCGGCCCTTGTCGCCAAACACCTCGACCATCAGGTCGGAACAGCCATTGATGACCTGCGGGATATCGGTGAAACCCGGCTGGGCGGCCACGAAACCGCCCAGTTTCACCACCCGCACCAGCCGCCCGAGATCGCCACCACAGGCTGCTTTCAGCTGGGCGATGAGATTGATCGCGCACAGTCGCGCCGCGGCCTGGCCGGCGGCGACATCCATGTCGGCGCCCAACGTGCCCTTCACCAGCCCGTCCGCGCCCAGCGAAACCTGGCCGGAAATGAAGACCTGGCTGCCCGACTGAACGAAGGGCACGTAATTGGCCACCGGAGCGGCCGGAACGGGCAGGGTGATGCCAAGGGCGGCAAGACGGGCGTCAAAGTCGGACATGGGTGTCTCCATCGGATTTTCCCGGCAACTTAGTCGCGTATGGCGCGCATGCAATCCGTCTTCTTGACTTGACGCGCACGTCATCGGGCAGAGTGCTGCCATGACCGAAGAGATCGAGGAAAACGAGGTTCGATTCCCTGCCCGCGACGGTTACGCGTTGTCCGGCCGGATCATTGCGCCCCGGCGCCCGAAGGCGGCGGTGCTGATCTCCTCGGGCACCGGCTTCCCGCATGGGCTTTATCGCCGTATCGCCGTCGCCGGAGCCGAGCGCGGCTTTGCCTGCCTGATCTATGACTATCGCGGCATCGCCGCCTCCGCGCCGCCCAGCCTGAAGGGCTTCAAGGCCGATATTCTCGACTGGGGCCGGCTCGACTTCACGGTGGCACTGGATCAGGCTCGCGCCCTGGCCCCGGACAGGCCGCTCTTCACGCTGGGCCATTCCGTCGGCGGCCATCTCATCGGCTTTGCCGACAATATCCACAGCGTCAGAGCCCATGCCATGGTGTGCAGCGGGACCGGATACTGGGGCGCGCACGACCCGTCCTACCGCCGCCGCGTCCTGTTTTTCTGGCGCATCTACGGACCGGCCTGCCTGGCCCTGAAGGGCTATCTGCCGGCCGGGGGTCTCTGGGGTGGCGAGGCCCTGCCGCGCGAGGTCTTCCGGCAATGGCGGCACTGGGCCTTCATGCCGAACTATTTCGGCGATGATCTCGATGCGATCGGGCAAAACGAATTCGCCCGCATCACCACGCCGATCCGCAATTATGCCTTCACCGATGACAAAATCGCCTCGGAACGCTCCGTGTCGGATTTCATGCGCCTGTTTTCGGCCGCGCCGCGCGATCTGATCCGGCTGTCGCCCCAGGATGTCGGCGCTGCCCGTGTCGATCATTTCGGCGCCTTCAAGCGTGACGCCAGCGCCTTCTGGCCGTTGCCCTTCGACTGGTTCGAGACCTACCTTTGATCCCCGGGCTCGCGCTTGGGCTTGGCGCGGAAGCCGATTCCCTTGACCACCGCATCGCCGCCGAATTTCTGGCGGGCCTTGTCCATGGCGCGTTCGGCCGTCGCGCGGCGGATGGCATTGGGGTCCAGAAGGTCGCCGCTATCGCCCACCGCATCACGCAGGTCGGAAAAACCGATCCCGATCAGCCGGTAGCGGGTGCCGTCGATCTCCGATGCCAGCAATTCCCGACCGACGCGAAACAGCGTGTCGGCCAGTTGGCTCGGCTCGTTCAGCGTGCGCCGGCGGGTGCGGGTCTTGAAGTCGGACGTTTTCAGCTTCAGCGTCACCACCGAGCCGGAGATTGCCTTTTCCTTCATCTGGTCAGACACGCGCACCGACAGCCGCCAGAGTTGTTTCTCCAGCGTTTCGCGATCATCGAAATCGGCATTGAACGTTGTCTCGCAGGACACGCTCTTGCGCTCGCGCGTCGGGGTGACCTTGCGCATGTCCTCGCCACGCGCGAGGCGCGAGAGATGGTACCCCATATCGCCATAGCGCTGGGCCATCACCTTGTCGCCCTGACGGCGGATATCGGCCAGCGTGTGGATGCCGTCGCGCTCGAGCCGCGCGGCAAAGGCCGGTCCCACGCCATAGATTGCCCGCACATTGCGCTTGGCCAGGAAGTCCATCGCCTCGGCCTGGCCGATGACGGCAAAGCCGTGCGGCTTGTCGAGGTCCGAAGCCGTCTTGGCGAGAAACTTGTTGAAGGACAGGCCGACCGACACCGTGATCCCGACCTCGTCGCGGATCCGGCGTTGCAGGCGCAAAAGGGTCAGGGTCGGCGGCGCATGGTGCAGGCGGGTGGTGCCGGTCAGGTCCAGAAAGGCCTCGTCGATTGACAGGGGTTCCACCAGGGGCGTGACCTCCCGCATCATATCGCGGATGCGATAGCCCTCGCGGGTGTATTTTCCATGCTCCGGTTTGATCACCACGGCGTCGGGACAGAGTTTGAGCGCCTTGAACATCGGCATGGCCGAGTGCACGCCATAAAGGCGCGCCACATAGCAGCAGGTCGACACTACGCCGCGCTGGCCGCCGCCGATGATCACCGGCTTGTCTTCCAGCTCCGGCCTGTCCCGTTTCTCCACTGCCGCGAAGAAGGCGTCACAATCGATATGGGCGATGGACAGGCTGTTGATCTCGGGATGGCGCAGCTGCTTGTGTGATCCGCAGGATGCACACCGGTCCGCCCCGGCCTGAAGCTCGCCGAGGCAGGAACGGCAATATCCCGGATCTGCCAGGCTTGGCGTCATTCATCCTCCGCCGGCCACAGCCAGGCTGCCCCGCGCACGCCCGAGCTGTCGCCATGCATGTGGCGTCTGATCCGGGTCTTCACCACGTCGGAGAACACGTATTGCTTCAGCTTTGCCTCCACCCGTGCCGGCAAATCCGCCGTGTTGGAGAGGCCGCCGCCCAGGACGATGACCTGCGGGTCGATGACATTGCAGATGGTCGCCAGTCCGCGGGCCAGCCGGTCAACATAAAGCGTCTGGCTTTCGCGGGCGGCACCATCCTGGCCCTGCAGGATGTCGCGTGGTTCGCGGGCTCCGCCATGGCGGGCCGCATGCTGTGCCGCCAGTCCGGGCCCCGACAGCCAGGTCTCGATACAGCCCGATTGGCCGCACCAGCAGGCCTCGCCGGGCGTCTCCTCCGCCGTGGGCCAGGGCAGGGGGTTATGGCCCCATTCCCCGGCAATGTGCTGGGCACCGCTCAAGAGAGAGCCATTGATCACGATACCGCCGCCCACGCCGGTGCCCAGAATCACGCCGAACACGATCGCTTCGCCGGCCCCGGCACCATCGCGCGCCTCGGACAGGGCAAAACAGTCGGCGTCATTGGCCATGCGGACTTCGCGATCCAGCCGGGCTTCAAGATCCGTCTTGAAGGGCTGACCGTTCAGCCAGAGCGAGTTGGCATTGCGCATCGACCCCGTCGCCGGACTGATCGAGCCGGGATGGCAAAGCCCGACCCGGGCCGGCCCGTGCTGCGCCTCCAGATCGTGCACCATGCCGGTGATCGCATCCAGCGCCGGTTCATACCCACCCGGTGTGGCAAAGCGCTCCCGCGCCTGCAGGCGTCCGGCCTCATTCATCACCGCGGCTTCCGTCTTGGTTCCGCCCAGATCGATTCCGATCCTCAGCATCGCCTCCCCCTTTTTGCCTGATCTTTTCCAACTGGCATTTTTGTTCTTATCTTGTTCTGGAAAGTTGGAAAACACCCCGTTGACTCATGGTTGGTTAAGGAAGATCGGGTTTGATGCGAGCGGGGTTAAACACGCACGATAAAAGCGTGCATCAAACGGGAAGCGCGTCGCCGACATGCTGCAGGTCATGCCGAAAAAGGTCCTGATTGTCGAAGATAACGAGCTCAACATGAAGCTGTTCAACGACCTGTTGGAAGCGCATGGCTATGAGACGTTGCAGACCAAGGACGGTTTCAAGGCGCTCGAGCTGGCGCGCGAGCACACCCCCGATCTGATTCTCATGGACATCCAGCTTCCGGAAGTCTCCGGGCTCGAAGTCACCAAATGGCTCAAGGACGATGAATCACTGTCGGCCATTCCCGTTGTCGCTGTCACCGCGTTTGCGATGAAAGGGGACGAGGAGCGTATACGGGAGGGTGGCTGTGAAGCCTATCTTTCCAAGCCGATCACCGTGACGACTTTCATCGAGACCGTCCGCCAGTTCCTCGATTAGGAGGATACAGGGTGAGTGCGCGAATCCTCGTCGTTGATGATCAGCCGGCCAATGTGCGGCTGCTGGAAGCCCGGCTCCAGGCCGAATATTTCGACGTTTGCACCGCCAGCGATGGTTTCCAGGCCATCGAGGTCGCCCGCGCCGAGCAGCCCGATCTGATCCTGCTCGACGTCATGATGCCGCGCATGGACGGGTATGAAACCTGTTCCCGGCTCAAGGCCGACCGGCACACCCGCCATATCCCCGTGGTCATGGTCACGGCGCTGGACCAGCGCGAGGACCGGATCCGCGGTCTGGAATCGGGCGCGGACGATTTTCTCACCAAGCCGATCGACGATGTCGCGCTCTTCGCACGGGTCCGCAGCCTCTTGCGGCTCAAAACCGTGCTCGACGAGCTGCGTTACCGCGAGA
This sequence comes from uncultured Maricaulis sp., assembly GCA_965242785.1. Lineage (GTDB taxonomy): Bacteria > Pseudomonadota > Alphaproteobacteria > Caulobacterales > Maricaulaceae > Maricaulis. The sequence continues at coordinate 752,709 of CBDETA010000003.1, read as the reverse complement.
GCAACAGTGTCATCAGCGAGCTCGATGCCGAACACGGTGACGACGAGACCGAGGTCAGCCGCGCCATCATTGTCAGCGCCGATCCGCGGTCGGCCCAGCGCTATGCCGGGGCCTTGCCGCAGGGTGTCGATGCGCAGGCCCATTCCGATCCGGCGGCCGCCATGGATGCGATCCGGTCGGGGACCGATCTTCTGATCGTCGATCTGACGTCGCCGGAGTATGACGGGCTGCGCTTGTGTGCCCGGGTCCGTTCCGATGCTGAGTCTCGACAATTGCCGATCCTGGCCGTGGTCAATCCCGATGATGTCCCGCAAGCCGTGCGCGCTCTGGATCTGGGTGTGAATGACATCATTCATCGACCCGTGGATGCTGGCGAGCTCAACGCCCGGGCGCGCACACAATTGCGTCGCAAGCGTTATGCCGACCGGCTGCGGTCTTCACTGGATCAGAGCCTGGAGCTGGCTGTCACCGATCCGCTGACCGGCTTGCACAATCGACGCTATATCTCCTCGCGCCTGCGCCAGGCGCTGGCGAGTGCCAATAATGGCGGCGCACCGGTCTCGGTGCTGATCGCGGACATTGATCACTTCAAGTCGATCAACGACCTGTATGGCCACGAGGCAGGCGACAAGGTGTTGCAAGCCTTTTCCGACCGGATCCAGCAGGGTCTGCGAGCGCTGGACCTTGCGGCACGGTATGGCGGCGAGGAGTTCGTCGTGGTCATGCCGGGAGCGGGGTTGGCAGAGGCGCGGATTGCCGCCGAGCGCGTACGCGCGGCCATCGCTGACGCCCCCTTTGTCCTGGAAGACGGTACCGACATCAATGTCACCGTTTCCATTGGCCTGGCCCAGGCGGGCGCGAATGAGAGCTTTGAAGGCCTGCTGCGACGTGCCGACCAGGCCCTTTACGCAGCCAAGCATGAAGGCCGGAATCAAGTTCAGGCCGCAGCGAGTGCTGCGGCCTGACCTGTAGTCTCTGAAAAACAAGATTTTCAGTGGGGCGCCAGAGTGGCGCCCGGCACTTACTTGATCTTGCCTTCCTTGAATTCGACGTGCTTGCGCGCGACAGGATCGTACTTCTTCAGCACGAGCTTCTCGGTCATCGTACGCGCATTCTTCTTGGTCACGTAGAAGTAACCCGTACCAGCCGTCGAGTTCAGGCGGATTTTGATGGTAGTCGGCTTCGCCATGGCTCTGGTCCTGCAAACTTCGCGCGCGCCACGGCCCTATGCCGTCGCGGGAGCGCGCGAACATACGCATGCGCGGGGTGAAGTCAACTGCTGTGAGCGGTCAGCTGTCCTGCCGTAGCAGGCTTCTTGCGCCGACGATGATGACATAGGAAGCGGAGATCGCCGCAAGGGTCACCAGAAGCCCCCAGGGACCCAGGCTGTCCATCGCCGCGCCGGCGATTGGCGGCCCTGCAAAACTGCCCAGGCCATAAGCGAAAATGAAGGCCGCATTGGCCGGTGCAATGGCACCGCCGGTAAAGCGTTCGCCCAAGAGGGAAAGACCCACGGAATACATCCCGCTGGCCATGCCGGCCTGCAGGAAGACCAGCGGCAGCAGAAAGACCGGGTCGGCACCCGCCAGGCCCACGCCGATCGGGGCCAGTACGGTGATCGCCGCGATCCAGAACAGGGTCGCCCGGCGATCGGTGCGGTCAGCAATCCAGCCCAGCGGAATCTGGAAGGTGAGGGCGCCCAGCGCCGCGGCCACCATCATGCCGCCAATCATCGCGTGCGTCAGCTCGATGCGGTCGCCATAGACCGGCAGCAGCGAGAAGGCGAGGGTCTCCAGCGCACCGAACGCCAGTCCAGCCAGGATCGCGGCCGGGGCCGTGCGGGCCGCGGCCAGCATCGCGCCGATGGCGGCATGTTCGTCGTCCGGTGCCACCGCTTCCGGTCCGCTCAGCAGGCCGATGGGAAGAATGCCCAGAAGGAAGATGCCGGCGCCGACGAAGAAGCCCGCATCTGCCATCGGATCGAGCGCCGCGAACAGCAGCCCGCCAACACCGAATCCGCCCGCCAGCGCCGTGCCGTAAATCCCCAGCATGAAGGCCCGCCTTTCCGGCGTGACCACCTGGTTGATCCAGCTTTCCGAGATCACGAACACCACGGTCATGAAACAGCCGACGACAAAGCGCAGCACGAACCAGGCCGTGACATTCTCCAACAACGGAAACAGCACGAACAGGACCGCGGCCGCCACCAGCGAGCCCGACAGGATCCAGCGCGGCGGTGCCAGGGTCATGATGCGCGGCACGACCGGGGCCATCACCAGGGTGGAGATCGCGGCAGCCGCGCCATTGAGGCCGACCACGAGGCCCGAACCCGTCATGTGTTCCAGCCGCAGCGAGATCAACGGCATGGACAGGCCGAACACGGTCCCGCACACGGCCGCGCAGGAAATCGCGGCGATGAGGGCCCTTACCTGGCCATAGCGCATGTCGGTGAACAGCGGGATCATGGTCAGGAGCTATAGCGCTGCCGGGCGGTCAGGTCTCGCACCGCGGGCAGGCGGAACGCCGGTGAGATCGCGTTGGGGCCTGCCGGTACTGCGTCGGCATGCCGTCCCATCTCCCTAGCGCTGGGTATCCCGCTCGTGCTAACCCTCTCAAAAGCCTGAAACTACCGGAGCGGATATGCGCACACCCCAGGATGACAGTGCACTGGACGAACTCCTGCCGACCGACGTCCTGCAGGAACGCGCGCAGGCTGTAATCGACTGGGCGTGGGCAACCGCGACGGATGTGAATGTCGCGCTGCAGCTGGGCCTGGTGCTGGTGGCGCTGATCCCGGCCTTCATTTTCGGTCCGCGGCTGCGGGATATTGTCGAGCCCCTCACGCGTGACCGCATCCGCACCGGGCTGGCCCGCCGGCTCCTGACCGCCGCCATTGCCCTGGCGACGCCGCTTGCCCTTTTGGCGGTTCTGGCGGTCGAGCGGATCGTGCTGGGCTCGCTGGACCGGGCGGTCCATCTGATCGATGCCGCGATGAGTTTGATGACGGCCTGGCTGGTGATCCGGGCCGTGACCCTGATCATCCGCTCGCGTTTCTGGTCGAAACTGGCCTTCTACATTGCCTGGCCGGTGGCCGCGCTGGATGTGTTCGGCCTGCTGGACGATGTCGTCATGCAGCTGCAGGCGCTGGCCATTCCGCTCGGCGAAACCGAGGACGGTCAGCCGGTTGATCTGTCGCTGTTCGATATCCTGCGCACGCTGATCTATTTCGGCGTGCTGTTCTGGGCCGCCTCCTTCGCCGGCCGGGCGCTCAATGCCCAGCTGGAACGTGCCGACGAGATCTCGCCCGCCCTGCGGGCCCTGATCGCCAAGGTGATGGGTTTTGTCCTGCCGATCGTGGCGCTGCTGATCGCCCTGCAGCTGACCGGGTTCAACCTGGCCACGCTGGCGATCTTCTCCGGTGCCGTGGGTATCGGTGTCGGCCTGGGTCTGCAGAAGACCGTCTCGAACTTCGCCGCCGGCTTCACCCTGCTGGCCGACAAGTCGATCAAGCCGGGTGACGCGCTGGAGGTCGACGGGACCTTCGGCTGGGTCACCGGCATGCAGTCCCGCTATGTATCCATGCGCACGCGCGACGGCACTGAACACCTGATCCCGAACGAGCATTTCATCGCCAATGGTGTGATCAACTGGTCCAAGTCCGATCGGGTAGTGCGCATGCACGCACCCTTCGGCGTGGCCTATGAGACGCGGGACCTGAAGCGCGTCCAGCAATTGGCCATCGAAGCGGCCAAGACGGTCGACCGCGTCGTCTCCGACAAGGAACCGGTCTGCAACCTGATGTCCTATGGCGCCAGCTCGGTGGATTTCGATCTGCGTTTCTGGATCACCGATCCGCAGAACGGCCTGTCCAATGTGCGCTCGGATGTGTTGATGGCGATCTGGGAGAGCTTCCACGAAAACGGTGTGGAATTCCCGTATCCGCAGGTCGATGTCCATCTCAAGGACCTGCCGGCCAAATCGGTCAAGGCGCTGATCGAAGAAACCAGTTGATAGCCAGGCTGACAAAAAGAGGACGCGGAGATGGAGAGTCCCCCGCGTCCTTGAGGCTTGCGGATGGCGGTCCGGTCATCCCGGGGCCGACCGCAAGGCCATGTGCGGACCCTGCTTCGTGCCCGTATTCGGGCCTGCGGCATGATCCGGATGTCCCTGCACGCTAGACCGGTGGCGGCGGCAGAGAAAATCAATTGCACCTATGGCAAGCATCGAGAATGCCAATATCGCGCCTGCGGCACACCCCTGGCTGTATCGATGCCCAAAGATTACAAGACGTTCATGGATTGAATTCGTTAGGATTCGGGTAATACAACCCAAGGATATTTCCTGTGTCACAGCGCGGACGGACGCACAGCCGATCCGGGCATGACGCAGCAGATCCTGCGGGATGCGGACATGGGGACCGCGTCCCGCTTTTTCTTTTCCGGATCTTGCTTAGTGAATCGCCTAAGTTTTTGCTTGACGAGTGAGCGGGCGCGCAAATAGTTAGGCATATGCCTAACTTAGATGCCCATCTCGACCAGACCTTCCACGCGCTCGCCGATCCGACACGGCGTGCGGTGATTGCCCGGCTCATCGAAGGGCCGGCTTCGGTCAAGGAATTGGCCGCCCCCTTCGACATGGCCCTGCCATCCTTCATGCAACACCTCAAAGCCTTGGAAAGCGGTGGCCTCATACGCTCGCACAAGCAGGGCCGGGTAAGGACATGCCGGCTGCAAACAGCGCGTCTGGCGCAGGCCAGCGATTGGTTGTCCGCCCAGCGGCGGCTCTGGGAGGGTCGGCTGGACCGGCTGGAAACCTATCTCGATACCCTCAAACAGCAGGACATGCGTGATGAATAGTCGTTTCAACCCCGAGCTCGACCTGATCCTGGAGCGGGAACTGGATGCGCCGGTGGAACGGGTCTGGCGCTGCTGGACCGAGCCGGAGCACCTCAAGCACTGGTTCGTGCCCAAGCCCTGGAGCGTCTCGCATGTCGAGATCGACCCGCGGCCCGGTGGCATCTTTCACACGGTGATGCGGTCCCCGGAGGGCCAGGACCAGAAGGGTGAGCCGGGCTGTTTCCTGATCGTGGAGCCACACAGGCGACTGGTGTGGACCGATGGACTGGGCCCGGAGTTCCGTCCGCGGGACACCGCCTTCATGACGGCCGATTTGGGATTTGCCCCGTCCGCCAGCGGCGGGACGCTATACCGCGCCTGGGTGCTGCATGCTGATGCTGAGGCGCGTCGCCGGCACGAGGACATGGGCTTCCATGACGGTTGGGGCACAGTTGCGGAACAGCTGGCGACTTATGCCCGCACGATGGGAGACGGCTGATGCGCACATTGGCCCTCATCGCCGGCTGTACTGTGCTGGCCTGTCCCGCCGGAGCCGTCTCCCAGGATTTCGGGGACCCGCCGGCCGGGGTCTACCGGGTTGATCCGACGCATGCCAATCTTCTGGCCTTTGTCGACCATCTGGGCCTGTCGGACTATCTCGTCCGCTTCACCCGCTTCGAGGCCGAACTGGACTTCGACCCGGCCAATCCGGAAGCCATGTCGATCTCAGCGCAGATCGATGTGACGTCCCTTCGCACCGGCTATCCGCGTGACGATGTCGACTTTGATGCCACAATCACCGGTCCGGACTGGCTGGATGCCGGGACGCATCCCCACATCACCTTCACCTCGACGGGGGTGAACCAGACCGGCGCCAATACGGCAGACGTCACAGGTCAGCTTTCGCTGCTGGGCGTTGAGCGCGAAGTCGTGCTCGCGGTCACCTACAATGGCGGTTATGCCGGCATGCCGGTCTATGATCCGCAGGGGCGGATCGGTTTCTCCGCGACGACGACATTCAACCGTTCGGACTTCGGCCTGGTCAACGGGCTGCCGTCGCCGGACTTCAATATCGGCGTCGGGGATCCGGTCGAGGTCCGCATCGAGCTGGAAATGCTGGGCCCGCCGCTGCCCGATGTCGATGAGGCTCCCTAGAGGGACGTCTATTTCAGCAAGCCGATCTCGCGCAGACGCTGGTTGAGGAAATCATTCGCCCGCATCGGCTCGGGATACTTGTCCGGATTGTCCGGGCCGGAACAGCCGGGCAGGGTGGTGATCATGTAGTCCGGCCGGTAGTGCAGGAAGAAGGGCATGGAATAGCGCGAATGATCGGTCCGCGCGCCCACCGGATTGATCACCCGGTGTTGCGTCGAGGGCAGGACGTCATTCGTCGAGCGCGCCAGCATGTCGCCCATATTGACGACCAGACAGCCCGGCGGCGGGTTCATGTCGACCCATTCGCCGCTGCGCGTCTTGACCTGGAGACCCGGTTCCTCGGCACCCAGCAGAAGCGTGATCGTGTTGATGTCGCCATGAGCCTCGGCGCGGATCGAACCGCCCGTATCCGTTTTCACCGGCGGATAGTGCAGCAGGCGCATCACCGAGTTGCCGTCCTTCACCGTATCGTCGAAGAAGGTCTCTTCCAGCCCCAGATCGACGGCGATGGCCCGCAGGATTTTTACACCCAGCTGGTCGAAGGCGTCATAGAGGCCATGCACCGTGTCCTGCCAGCCGGCAATCTCGGCCGGCACCACATTCGGTGCCATGTCGGCGGCATAGCGGTGGCCTTCCGGCAGGTCGCGGCCGACATGCCAGAATTCCTTCAGGTCGACATGCTTGGCGTCCTTGGCGATCTCTTTGCCGAAGGGCGTATAGCCGCGCGCCCCGCCGCCGCCCTCGATGAAGTATTTCATCTTGGTGGCTTCCGGCAGGGCAAAGAAATCCGCAGCCAGCGTGTAGGCGCGCTTGATCAGGTTCTGGTCGAGACCATGATCGGAGATCGCGGCAAAACCGTATTCGCGGAAACTGCGACCCAGCTCGCGCGCAAAACGTGCCTTGTCGGTCGCCTGCAGCGACATGGAAACCGGGGGGAAGCGGGACAGCGTGTCAGTCATCGGTCAAGCCTGTTCGATATCGTGCGGGAGATTTACGGCCTCGCCGCCATCCTGCCAAGCGCAGGCACACAGCCGTCAGCCTGAGAGCCGCGCCGGCTATCCGTGAGAGAGCCGGGCTTGGCAGGCATCATCTCCGGGGAGACGCCCGGGCGTGCCCAGCGTGTTTCGCGCCTGACGCGCAAGGCCTTGCCCTCCGGCGCGATTGCCGGAAAGTTGCACTCGGGAAGCTGGGGGGCGTCATGGCGGAGACCGTCCATGGAGAGACGGACACGATTCCGGATGCGCATGCCTATCGCCGTGCGGGCTTGACCATGCGCGAGGCGATCAGGCGTGAAAATGTGCAGCGCTGGCGTGCCGAGACCCAGTCGCCCTGGGAAGCGAATGTTCTTGGCCTGGCCGGCTGGTTGCTCTGGCGGGCCGTATTCAAGGGCTTCCAGCCGCTCTGGCTGATTCTGTCGCTCGGCCTTGCGGCCTGGTACGGACTCGCCTGGATGATGAGTGCTGGCGGTGTCGACGCCGTGGCCGGGCCCCAACCCGGGCCGGCGCAACGGATCCGGTCGGCGATCGCGGCCTCCGTGCCGGCGGGCACCGATGCGAAGGCCTTCTGGAACACCCGGTTGAACGCCGCCCTGGATGGTGATCACCGCCGACGTCCCGACATCGAGCTATTCCGTTCCTGGGCTGCGCTGGGTCCTGACCTGGTGGGCCGTGACAGGCTCGCCCTGGAGCGGCTGGCTGGGCCGGGCGGGGCCGTGGTGCTGGATGCGCGTCTGCGGGCCGGCCCGCCTCAGGCGCGCCGGCAGCGCCTCGATGCCGCGTTTGATGATGCGCTGCGATCAGGCGCGGCCGCCGGGATGGTTCCCCCTGAGCTCGTCTTTGCGGCACCGGGGATACGGGATCGCTACGCCCGTTCGCAATTTGCCTGGTCGGTGGCACAGACCAGCGCCGACGGCTTCTTCCGAGGCGTCCGTCAGGGCGAATTCGAGATGCGTAGCCTGTCCGGACTGGTCAGCCCGGACGTGACGGGGTCGACCCGGATCTATGGCGGCGTGCGTCATCTGATGATGCAGGCCTGTGCCCAGGAGGTTGAAGGCCTGGTCGGCTGCGGATCAGAGATCATTCCGGACCAGAGGCGGGATGATCTCCATTTCGCTCTTGCTGCGATGGAAGCCGGAGCCGTTCAGCTTCACATTCCTTCCAGCGCCGTTCGTGCAGGGGCCGAAACCCTGCAAGCGGCTTGGCTGGCGGGGCGCCTGGATCCGCAGTTTGCTGCCTGGCTGCGCATGGTGCTCGAGGATGCGGTGCCGGCCGCCCTGGTCCGTGGCGCCTTGCAGGACCGTGCCATTCGGGCCGATCTGGCCTTTGCCGCTCCGGACCGGGCGGCGCTGTCACTCTATCATCAGCTCGATCAGCGCACGGCCCCACGGGCGGTTGAGCTGTCTCAGGTCCTGCAAGACCTCAGCGGTCTGCGCGATGCCACATCGCCAATCGTCGCCATGCGCCTGCTCGACGGTGTTGCCACGCGTGAAGACCTGTCCCGGGTCGCCGTGCTGTCGCGGGTCCTGGGGCCGGGCACGCTGGCCGCGCGGATGATCCTGCCGGATGACGCCATTTTGCGCTCGGACGCGGCGGCGGGCCCGGACCGCTCCAACCCGCAGCTGGAACAGCGCACCATGCTTGCCCTGATCTCTGCAGCTTTGGTGTTGCTGTTAACGCTGATCCGGGTGGTCACGCCGCGCAGGATCCGCCTGGCCAGCCGGACAAACCTTGCCGATGCGTGGATATCGCGTTTAACGCTTGGTAGGAAAACCTAACGCGCGTAAGCATTTAAGGCGTATTTTTCCTGATTTCGCTTAACCTTAAAGCAATCCTCTTTCTCCAGTCTCTCCCGTGTTCGAGGCATTCGGACGTGGTGGTGGTAGGCACGTGATTAGCCAGAAAGGCACACGCGCCGGAGTAGAGTAAGGGAAGACCCCAATGGCTTTTACGGACGTAGAAACGACCCAGGCCCATCAAGCAGTGTTCGCCGATCCGACGGGCGAAGATCTGTGCAAGCTCGGCATCCTGTATTCCACGGGACAGGGCGGCGAAATCGATTACATCGAAGCGCACAAATGGTTCAATCTGGCGGCCCTGATGGGTTCGGAGCCGGCGAAACACTATCGCCAGGAAATCTCCGACCAGATGTCGACCAATGAAGTCGCGGCGGCCCAACGCGCCGCGCGCGAGTGGCTTTCGACCCGTCACTAGGACGGGTGATCCACACGATGCAGAACCGGTGACGCCGGCGAATGGGGGCATTCGCCGGCAGACCGGGTTTTGTGTGGATGCCACGGCTCCGGCACACGACAATCACTTGTGTCATCCCGGCCGGATGTCCCGCGAAAGCGGGGCGTAGAGGCGGGACCCTTGGTCCAGGTGCACGGTCTTCAATTCGGATCGGAAACGTGCGTGTTCATCTGTGATACGCGCCACGCTTCCGGAGGACGGCAGGCGCAAGCCGGTCGATGACCCGGAATTGCTGCGCGGATTGACGGCACGTCATCTCGAACGAGATCTCCAGCGCCGCCCTAACGCGCGTCTGAAATCACTCAACGATCTGGCGCCAGACCTAATTGTTCGTGATCGCGTCGGCGATGGCGTAGGACATGGCGCTGTCCAGCGGGATGATGCCGGTCACATACTGTTCGATGAAGACATTGATCTCGGCCACCGTCGAGCGGGGTACGAAAATGATGTCGTGGCGGCGGATCTGGATATCGTCGCTGCCCGGGCGCCCGCGCAGGGCCTGACCCAGATTGACGGTGCGCATCATCAGCTCGCCGCCCGGATTGCGGCGCAGCACCACCACATCGCCGCGGGCCGCCGTGTTCTGAAAGCCGCCGGCCATCATCACCGCTTCCAGCGCCCCGATCGGGCCGCTCATCTCGACCAGGCCGGGATTGTTCACCTCGCCGCCGACAATGATGTTCTGCGGGCCCAGAGCGCCGCGGCGCACCTCCACGATCGGATCGACCAGCACATTGCGCGCATAGGCGTCGGCAATCGTGTTGGCGATCTCGTAATCGGTCTGTCCGGCCACCATGACATTGGCCAGCAGCGGCAGGCTGACCCGGCCGTCCGGTCCGATCAGGGCGGTGCGGGACAATTCCTGCGCCGAATGCACGGTGATTTCGATGCTGTCACCGGGATAGAAGCGATAATCCGGATCGGTATCCTGCCAGGCGGCAAAGCGCGGCTGCCCCCAGGCGGCCTCGGTGCGCGGCGCAGGCGCGCCGCTGGAGGCGCAGGCGGGCAGGGCGCTGGCGAGGGCCAGAACGCCCAGGCAAAGGCCGGTTTTCGTCAGGCGCATGAATTATCCTTCCCGAAGGCGTGTCGGTCCTGAGTGTCGGTGCGCTTGGATAATAAAATTTTAAGCGCAGGGCGGGTCTTATGCCGACATGACTCGCGCGTCCGATATGTCCGGCCACCCGGCTGGAGCGTCCGGCCTGTCTGCGGCAGGCCCGCGGCAGGAGCTGGACCTGTTTGACGTGCTAGCCCTGGCCTGGTCCCAGCGCGGCCTGATCGTCTTGGTCTTCGCCGTGCTGATGTCGATCGGTGTCGCCGCTTCCTTCCTGATGCTCAAGCCCAGCTACACCGCCGAAGCGCGCCTGCTGGTGCTGCTGAACGAGGACCCGACACCCGCTGCCGCCGGCTGGGGTGACGGTTTCATGCTCAATCAGGTGATGCAGTCGGAAAGCGAGCTGTTGAGTTCGAACGCCGTGCGCACGCTGACCTATGAGACACTCGGCGCGGAGGCGATTCTCGGCGAGGCCGTGGAGGGGGACGCACGCAGCGCCGCCCTGAAGACCCTGCGCGACGGTTTCAACGTCTCACGGGCGCCCAATTCCTCGACCCTCAACGCGACCTTCGAGAGCGGCAATGCGGAACGCTCGGCCCTCATTCTCAATGCGGTGATCGACGCCTATCTGGCCTATCGCGAGCGCGTGCTGGTCGATACCGGCGTGTCCGGCCTGTCGGTGCGGCGCGCCCAGGCTGATGCCGCCCTGAATGACAGCCAGGCTGCCCTCGACGCCTTCCTGCGCGAAAACAGCCTGTCGAATTTCGAGACCGAACAGCTGACCGCGCAAAACCTGCTCGCCAATCTCACCGACCGGGTCAATACGGCGCGCGCCAGCCAGGAATCCTACGCCGCCGGCGCCCTGGCCATCCGCCAGCGTCTGGAGCAGATCCCCGAACAGATCGAGCTCTATGTCGAGAATGGTGTCTCCGGCCGCCTGCTGGACCTGCGTGCGGAACGCGCCAGCCTCTTGGCCCGCTACCAGGAAACCGCACCCGCCGTGCTCGCCGTGGATCGCGAGATCGCGGCCCTGCAGAGCTTCATTGCCTCCGGTGCGACGCAAGGCGAGGGGCAGTCGCGCTCCGGTCCCAATCCGGTCCGGCAGACGCTGGAATCCGATCTGGCCACACGTGAAGCCAATGCCCGCGCCGAGGCCTCCCTGGCCGCATCGCTGCAACAACAGCTCAACGCGACCCGCGCCGACCTGCAGCGCCTGCGCAGCCTGGAACCGGCCCATACGCGCCTGGCCCAGGATGTCGCCGCAGCGGAACTGGCTGCGTCCAATATCGCCGAGCTTGAAGCGGCGGCCCTGTCCAGCCGGTCGGCCGGGCTGGGGGCTGCAGATTTCGTCCGCGTCATCGACCGGGCCAGCCCGCCGCTGGAAGGCGCCTCGATGAAGAAGCTGGGCCTCATTGCCTCGGCCGTGCTGGCCATGGGCGTTGCGGTCTTCCTCGGCCTGATCCGCGGTTACTGGATGACTTATCTGCGTGCACGCATCGTCGCCGTCGCCGCTCCGGCCCATGCCCCGGCCGATAGCGGCCTTTACAGTCCGCAGCCGGTCGCGGCAGCTGCACGCGATGACAGGCCCTTGCCCGCGAATGACCCGTTCGAGGGCTTGCCGGTGTTGGCGCGCATCTCGGACCGTTCCGCGTAAGCGGCACGTTAACCACACTCCGGGCAGGTTGGATTTCGAAACTGCGAATCGCGCCGGGCCTGGCCATCCATGAATCTGACTGCCGACCTTTCCCAGCTGATCGATCAGCTTGAACCGATCGCCCGTCCGGGCGGTGAAGGCCGTGCGCTCATGGTGATGGGGGCGAGCCGCGGGGCCGGGGCGTCCACCGTCGCCCGAGAACTGGCTCGCCTGGCGGCGAAACGCTCAAGCCGCGGCGTCTGGCTTTATGATCTTGAATTTGCCGGCAATCCGCAAAGCGAGGCGGCCCGCGTTCGCGGACAGGCCTTTGATGCCGGTTTCGGGCGCGATCCCTTCTGGTCGATTCAGTCCGGCGGCCAGCCGGCCCGGATCATCGCTCGCGAAAGCGCGGTCTCCAACCTGTTCGTGACCCAGTTGCAGGCGCGCAGTGGCGCTGTCGAACAGGTCGGATTGCGCGCCGCCCCGGACTATTGGCAGGCCGTCCGGCAATCGGTCGATCTGGCCATCATCGATGCCCCGGGCGGCAGCCGGGCACCCCTGGCCATGGTCGCCGACATGGACGGCGTCATCCTGGTCGCCGATGCCCGCATGTCGCGTGTCGACGGCATCCAGGCCCGCCGCCAGGCCATCGAAGCTCGCGGCGGCATTGTCGCTGGTCTCATTCTCAACCGGACGGGACAGCAGCGGAGCGCGGCATGAGCCTCGCTGCGGTGCATGACCCACCCTTTCTGGCCGGGCTTCGGCGGGCCCCGGGTCTGGCCTTTGCCGGCCGCATCGAGGGCGGTCTCACGATTGCCTGTCTTTTCCTGTTTTCGCAGGGCCTGATCGGTCCGCTGTTCGCCGATCCGGCCAATCCGGAAAGTTCCGACGTGCTGCGGCTGATCTGGCTGCCGGTCTATGCGGTGACCCTGCTTCTGGCTGTGGCCCGGCCCGGCGCGATGATGTCGACGCTCACACGCAACTGGCTGATCCTGGCCGTCACGATGATGACGCTGGTGTCGGTCGTCTGGTCGATTGATCCGGACACCACGCTTCGCCGGTCCTTCGCCCTCATCATGACGACCCTGTTCGGACTTTGGCTGGCGTCGCGCTGGAACTGGCGCGAGCTCATCCTGCTGATCGCGTCCACCTTCGGCGTGCTCGCCGTGTTGAGCGTGGTCATGGCGCTGGCGGTACCATCCCTGGGCATCGACCATGACGTCCATGCCGGGGCCTGGAAGGGTCTGTGGTGGGAGAAGAACACGCTGGGAGCGGTGATGGGCTGGGGCGCCATCAGCGCCTATGCCGCCATCCAGTTCGATCCCAAACGCCGTTTCATCTGGATGGGACTTGCGGTGCTCTGTACCGCCCTGATCCTGCTCTCGACGTCCAAGACGGCCTTGCTTGCCTGGCTGCTCGGCACGGGCGGTGCCATCGGGATTGCCCTGTGTCGCAAGGGTTTCGGCTTTGCGACCCTGATGCTGTTCCTGGCCCTGACCGGCGGGGCCTTGTTCGCGCTCATCCTGGCCATCGCGCCGCTGGAATTCCTCGAACTCCTGGGCCGTGACGCCACCCTGACCGGCCGTACCGATATTTGGGTCATCCTGTCACGCCAAATCGCCGAAGATCCCTGGCTGGGCTATGGATACAAGGCTTTCTGGTCGGTCGAGGACGGTCCGGTCTACTGGGTCCGCGCCGGCACGTCCTGGCCGGTGCCCACCGCCCACAATGGCTGGATCGAAGTCGCCCTGGCGATCGGCATTCCCGGCATGCTGATGATGGCCGTCGTCTTTCTCGGCGCGGCTGTCCGCGCCATTGGGCGCCTCTTCCGGGGCACGGAGGCCTATTGGGCCTTGCCCTATATCGCGCTCATCGCGGTGGTATCTGTGTCGGAAAGTAATCTGATGCAGCAGAACTCCATGGGCTGGGTCCTGTTTGTCGCCACGGCCGCCAAGCTCGCTGACCGCCGGGCCCGAAGCTAACCGGCGACCGGGCTGGACACGCCGTAAAAGCGTGGATTGAAGCGGTCGAACCAGAACACTTTGCCAGCCGCCTGCACCGTCTTGTCCAGCCATTCGGCGGCCCTGGACGGCATGGCCAGCAGGCTGAGCGCCGCCAGCGGACCGAAGACCAGCATCTGCGCCAGCCCGACGGCCATCCAGAACAGCACCTTGGCGGGATTTCGCGCATGGTGGGCACCCTGGGTGGCGCCCTGCCCGAAGGCAAAGGAGCGGGCCAGAAGATAGCGCAGGGTCGTGCGCTCGGGGCTGACGGTCTCGACGCCGTGCGCCTTCACCGACCAGGCAAAGCGTGCGCCCTGTTCGGCCAGCATCGCAAAGAAGCGGTCATCCTCGCCGCCCAGCTCATTACAGTCCGGGTCGAAGGGCGCATCGGGCAGGTCAAACGCAGCCCGGTCAACCAGGGAGTTGCCGCACCCGTAGGGCTTGGGGATCATGGTGTCGGCGTCCGGGCCGACACGCGAATAAAGCCGGCGGGCGAGATCTCCGGCAAGGCCGCCGGCATTCTGGGCCTGACCGGTCAGCGGACCGAACACGACGCTGGCGGATTGCTCCTCGGCCGTACGCAACAGCGATTCCAGCCAGATACCACTGGCAATCTCGTCATCGTCGAGAAAGGCGATGAAGCGGCCCTTCGCGGCGGCGAGGCCGGCATTGCGAGCATTGGAGACACCCGGTTCGGGGGCATGGACGTAAACGACCTCACAGCGGGCCACTGCCTTTGCGGTCGCCGCCATGGTGCGGGCCGACCCTTCCGGATCATTGTCGACGACAAGGATCTCGTCGGGCTGGTGGCTCTGGGCGATGACGCTTTCCAGTGCCAGGCGCAGCCCGTCCGGGCGTTTGTAGGTGGGGATGATGACGGAAACGCTCATGCTTCGGCCTCCAGTGTCGCCAGGGCCTGTTTCATCGTCATCACGCGGGCGCCCGAGGCCTCGACGGCCTCGCAGACGCGTTCAAACTGCTCCGGCGTACAGCCCCACTGGGTCGGCTCATCCTGCACGTCGTGGGCATAATAGATCAGCCAGCCGGGATGGGCCTCCAGCGCCTGGGCGGCGTCCAGGGCGCGGGCGATGCCGGCTTCGCCACCATCGATCGGAACCGCCTTGAGCAGGCCCAGATCGGCGGTGCCGCGATTGATGCCGGCCTGCACGCCCCGCAGATTGGAGAACCGCTCCAGCAGTGCGGATTTTGCGGCCGGCGTGGCCTCGCCATAGGCAAAGGCGAAACTCTCCAGCGGGGTTTCCAGACCCATCGCCTCCAGCGCCCGCGCATTGCGGGCCACGTCCTTGATCAGGTCGGCGGTGCGTATCGCGGCGGCATCCACATGACCATAAGTGTGACAGGCGATCTCGTGCCCCTTGCGATCCAGGGTCAGCAGATCGCCGGCATCGAACATCGCGCCGTGGTGCGTATGTCCACCGGCATAGCCGGCCGAGGCATAGTAGGTGCCGCGCCAATTGCGCTTTTCCAGCGCGCCGCCGCCGGCGGTGACGGCGGATTTGGGAAAGTCGTCAAAGGTAAAGGTGACGATGGCGTGATCGGTGCCGATCTTCAGCGGAGTTCGAGCTGCGACACGGGCCCAGCGACGGGCCAGGCCGGCCCACAGGCCGGAACCGGGAATATAAGGAGCATTCATGCGATGGCCTCGGCAGTCCAGCTGGCGCGCCAGAGTTTCAGGGCCAGCGTGCGCCAGCGCAGCGGAAGCCGCTCGGCGCGGGTGAGGGCAGCCCACAGACCGCGCAGTCCCGACTGACCGGGAATGCGCGACAGGAAGCGGGCCGCGCGCGTGCCTGGCAGGTCTGCCAGTTGTGGATTTCTTTCAAGCAGGCGGGCGTAATTGGTCGCGCCGATGCGGAATTTCTCCAGCAACCGGTCGGCCGGTTCCAGCCCGGCGTGGCGGGCCGGATTGTCGGCGTGGCCAAGATTGAACTGTTCAGCGGCCCTTACGGCCCAGTCCACATCCTCCCAGCCCCAGCCAGTATAGCCTGTGTCGTAGGGCACGGCCTTCATGACGCGGGCGCGCACCAGGATGTTCGATGCGCAGAAGGCGGTCGCACCGATCCGGTTGCGTGTCGCCGCATCATTCTGGTCGCTGGTCCGCGACAGGGCCGCATGCAGCTGCAATTCGGCGGTCTCGGGCCACACGGTCTCATAGCCGCCGAACACGGCATCCGCGTCATCCTGCTCCATCAGTTGGCGATATTGTGCGATGAAGTCGCCATGCACCGGCGCCATGTCGGCATCCAGATAGATCAGCCAGTCGCCGCGCGCCTGTTCAGCCAGCAGGTTGCGCCCGGCCGAACGGCCGCGATTGCGCGCCGAGGTCAACAGCCGGGCCGGCTGTCCCATGGCCGCCAGGATGCGGGTGATGCGGGCATTGAGCTCGGGATCGGGCTCGCCGTCATCGTGCAGAAGGATTTCGATATCCCCGCCCGCCGGAACCTGCTCACCCAGATGCCGCAGCAGATCCGCCGGATCGTCCTTGAAGAAAGGTATGAGAATGGACAGTCGGATGCCCGGGGCGGTCTCAGCCGCGGCATTGGCAAATTCCCGCACCGGATTGTCGATCATCGCATTCATCACGCAGCCCCCGCTGGCCGGATACGGGCGCGGGCATCGCGCAGCCATTGCCGGCATCCCGCAATATCCAGCCAAAGGGCTGAAATCCCGTAAACCGTGATGCCGAAACCGGCCTTGCTGATCAGATCGAGCCAGGCAAAGGGCGCTTCAGGGAGGATGAAGACGGCCGCGGCCATGATGCTGGTGGCGGCTCCCGCCTTGATCCAGTCGGTCCAGGGCAGGGGCAGGACGAAGTGGCGGCGTCCCATGACGACACAGATCACCAGAGCCAGCGCGTAGGCGATCACGGTGGCGATCGCCGCACCCTGCAGGCCGAAGACCGGGATCAGCAGCAGGTTGAGCGCCAGGTTCAGCAGGGCGGACCCGCTCATCAAAAGCGCCATGACCCCGGTCCGGCGGGTCAGGGTGAAGGCCTCGTGGAAATAATAGGTCATCATCCCGTTCATCAGACCGGACAGGGCGATCCAGGGCAGAATGGTCGCGGCTTCGGCGCGCACGCCTTCACCCACCAGCACCGTCGTCAGCGGCGCAGCGACCAGCGCCAGGCCAGCGGCCGCGGGAAAGGCGATCAGCCCCATCAGGCCGGCAGCCTGACCCGCCACCTTGCGGGCGGCCTCGGGGCCGTCCTGTTCAAACGCGCGGATGGTCAGGGGCCAGACCGCGGCGCCGAACCAGATGAAGATGATGTCCAGCAGCCGGTCCGCCAGCCCGTAGCCGGCGGCATACATGCCAACCGCACTTTCGCCGAGAAAACCGGCGATCAGGAAGCGGTCGCCGATCGATAGGAGATGCTCGAAGATCAGCGACAGGCTGATTGGCAGGCCGTATACGGCAAAGCTGATCGCGCGCACGCGCTGGCGCCGTCCGCCGCGGGCCCGGCGCAACATCAGGGGCAGGTCGAAGACCAGCATCATGGCCGCCGCGATGGCGGTTCCGGCGAACACGCCGGCTGCTCCCAGATCCGTGGTCAGGATCAGGCCCACGCCGATCATGAAACCGAGCAGCAGGAAGCTGGCTTCCAGCGCCGAATAGCGGGCGACATCACCCTGGGCGCGGTGTGTCTGCAGGCCGATCTGCATCAGCGCGCGCACCAAAAGGGATGCCGTGGCAAAGCCCAGGGCCGTCTTCAGCGGCACATCCAACGGCAGCCAGGCGATCAGCGCCAGCAGGATGGCGCCGCCGGCCAGCCCGGCCAGGGCATAGAGGCCAAGGGCCGTGGCCAGATGGTCCTTCAGCCGGCCGCGATGCTCCGCGCGCGCATGAAAGCGTGCAATGGCAGCCTCGAGCCAGGTGAAGACCAGGATATGGGTGAGCGACATCGCCGCCAGAACCAGCGCGTACCGGCCATACTCTTCCGGTGCCAGGATACGGGTGAACACGGCCACACTGCCGAATCCCACCAGCGCCTGGGAAAGTTGAACCGGCAGATAGCCCAGTAGATGTCGTCCAAGCATGAAACGCTCCGCTCGCCTGACGGGGGAAGCCTGCAAGTTGGATGCCGCTTTCCAGGCGATTGCGACAGGGGTCGGTACACGGTGACGTGATCTGTTCACGCGATGCTAAGGCGTTCCTGTTAATCATGGCGCCAAAGCGGGGAGAACGGGACGCATCGCCATGCAAGTCGAGCTGAGAAAGCCGAGCGAGCTGACAAACGAGGAACGCGGGGCCTGGCGCGAGTTCGTCGCCGCCAATCCGGCCCTGGGCAGCCCGTACTTCTGTCTCGAGTTTGCCGAATGCTGTGAAGAGGCGCGCAGTGACACGCGCGTGCTCATCGCGCGCGAACAGGGCCAGCTGCATGGTTTCCTGCCCATTCAGACGGGTCATTTCGGCTATGTCCGCCCCCTAGCCGGACCGCTGGGTGATCTGCACGGCGTGATCTGCCCACCCGACCAGCCGGTCGAACTGTGCAGCTGGCTGAAGGCCGCACACATTCCGGTCTTCGAGTTCCATGGCGCGCTGGCCAGCCAGGCCTGCTTCCGCAAACCCGGTTTTGAGATCGAGGGCTCCTGGGTCATCGATCTGTCGGATGGTTTCGACGCCTGGATGGCGGCCCGGCAGGCCGCCAATGCCAAGGCCATGCGCAATGTGCGCACCCGCTACAAACGGCTGGACGACCTGGCCGGCGAGCACAGCTTTGTCATGGCCGACAACCGCGCCGAAGCCCTCGACGCCATGATCCGCTGGAAGCGGGAACAATACCTGCAGACCGGCGTGTTCGACGTGTTTTCGGTTGCCTGGACGCGCCGCCTTCTGGAAGCCGTACTCAAGCGCGAGAGCGACGCCTTCTCCGGAGTCTGTTCGACGCTGCAGGTGGAGGGTGAGATCGTCGCCGTCCACGTCGGCATGAGCAGCGAGCAGATGTGTCAGTTCTGGTTCCCGGCCTTCAACCGGGATTTCAGCCCGATCAGCCCCGGACTTCTCATGCTGGTGGAAACCGCGCGGACCTGCGCGGAACTGGGTCACGAGGGTATCGAGCTCGGGCCGGGCGATTTCCAGTTCAAGCGCGAATTGTCCTCCTACCAGATCGGTATTTCACGCGGGCATTACACCAATGCTTCGCTGATGGGCCTGTTGCGTGAAGGCTCGGCGGCCCTGTGCCGGTCTTCTGCCGAAAACAACGCCTTTTCGCGACTGACGGGCAAGGCGATGCGCAAGCTCGACCGTCTGGCCGGCTTCTACGCCGCATGACCGGCCCGGACCGCCGCCAGTTTCTCTGCGGCGGGCTGACAGCGCTTGCCCTTCCGCGCCCGGCAGACGCGCAGGGGCAGGCGAAAATCGATCTCTGGGACAACACGACAGGCCCCCATCTGCGCGGCGCTGTCCTTGCGCAGCGCCGGGTCATTCCAAGCCTCGATGGTCCCGAGTTCCTGGGGCCCGGACCGGTGGGCGCCCCCGTCTCCGACGCCGCATTGCGCCAGCTTGCGGCCTCCGGTGCCAATCTGGCCGTGCTGTCCCATCCCGGTCCGCGCACTGTCGCGGCCCCCTACGCACCGGACCCCGTCATCATGGACGCCCTGGACAGCCTGGTCCGGCGCTGCGAACAGGCGGGCCTGTTTGTCGTGATTGGCTTCAGGGCAGGGCCGGGGCGCAGCGAGTTCACCTTCCATCGCGACAGTGCCGGCGACTGGTTTCCGGCCCACCTGCTGGACGAACATCTCTGGCGCTCCGAGGCCGCCGGTGACGCCTGGGTCGCGATGTGGCGCGACACGGCCATCCGCTTTCGCCACCGCCACAATGTGGCGGGCTACCTTCTGATGGTAGAGCCCAATGCCAATCTCGCCGCGCCCGGACCGGATGGCGGTGACCTGGATATCTGGGAACCCGACCGGTTGGCCCGCATCGTTGCCGGAACGCCAGCCGACTGGCCGGCCCTGGCTGCGCGCATGGCGCGTGGCGTTCGCGACGTGGATGCCGACACGCCCGTCCTGGTCAGTCCGGACGGCTATGCGAATGCCCGGTTCGAGCGCCTGCTGGCGCTTGAAGGCATATCCGGCACCGTGCTGGCCATTCATGACTATGCGCCGCGCGATTTTACCCATCAGGACGCTGCCGATCGGCGGCCATTCCAGCCTGGCGAGGGCCGGTTCCAGCTTCCTTCGGCACGGCGCTGGATGCTGGGAGAGTTTGGGGCCAGTCGCTGGTCGCCTGGCGCTTCGGCTTATCTTGCCGAGCGTATCGCCCAGTGCGAGGCGGCCGGGGCGAGCTGGAGCTATTTTCGTTGGGACAGCGGCTGGTCGGTCTATGAAGCGCAGGAAAACCGCTTCAATCCGGTCTACGGCGCCGATCCGTCAGCCCGCTCGCCGGTACCCGGCAATCCGGTGCTGGACGCTCTGGAACAGGGTTGGGCCGCAAACCGGTTGCGGCCCCGGCCGATCCTTCGGCGCTAGTCGGCAGTCTGCCGGTCAGCGGACATTGATCTTGTCGCCCAGCAGGGCCGGGCCCGTGCGCAGCATGATCCACAGATCGAACCAGAAATTGGCGCGGGCGATATAGTCCAGATCCCAGCGCACGCGCTCGCGGGCGCTTTCCGGAGAGTGCAGCGGGCCGCGTGATCCATTGACCTGCGCCCAGCCGGTCAGGCCCGGCTTGACCCGGTGCCGGTGGGCATATTCGGCGACCAGATTGGCCGTGCGGGTGCCGCCGGTTTTCATGCCGGGCGCGTGCGGACGCGGGCCGACCAGGGACATCTCGCCCTTCAGCACATTCCACAGCTGGGGCAGCTCATCCAGCGAGGTCTTGCGCAGGAAGCCACCGATCCAGGTCACGCGCGGATCATTGAGTTCGACCTGGCGGACCGACCCGTCAGTGGGTTGCGGATCATTGCGCATGGTGCGGAATTTCAGCACCTCGATCGGACGGCCATTGAAGCCTTCGCGGACCTGGCGGAACAAAACCGGGCCCGGACTGGTCAGCTTCACCGCGAGCGCGATCAGCACCATCACCGGAAGGGCCACGGCGAACATCGCAGAGCCGATGACCAGATCCTGCAGGCGCTTGGCCAGCAGGTGGCCGAAACGTTCCTCGACGCCATTCATGCGCGCGGCCTGAACGCCGACAATGTCATCCAGCGAGGTTTCCGCCGGATTGAACTGGTCCAGATCCAGCAGGAGGCAGACCGAATGGGGCAGGGTGCGCAGCTTGTTCAGCAGCATCTGCACGCGCTGTTCGGCCTTGGGTGACACGGTCAGGATAATGCGGTCGACTTCGTGCAGCAGCGGCCAGGACAGAAGGTCATTGGTCGTGCCCAGATAGGGCGCTCCGGCCAGATCCTGGGGCGCACGCGAGATACGGTCGTCGAAAATGCCGACCACATTGACACTGCCTGATCCGGCATTGGCCTTGATCAGCTTGCGGGCATTGGGTGTTGCGCCGACCAGAACGACATTGCGGGCGAGGCGTCCGGCGCGGGCCCAGTGGGCAATGAAGCCGGCATAGATGACGTGCAGCAAGGTGAGGGCGCCCACGCCCGTGACGGCGAACATGGCGATCAGGTCCGTCGAGCGCGGTGCCGTCAGCAGCGCCAGGGCGACCACGGCCGTGCCGGCCAGTCCTGTCGCGATGAAGGCGCGGACCAGGCGGAGCGCCGCAATGCTGCGTGCTTCCACACGGTAGAGCCCGCCGACATGAAACAGCGCGGGGGCCAGTGCGGCAAACAGCAGGACCGGCAGGAGTTCGCCGGCTGCAACCTCAGCAACCTGACCGCCGGACACGGCGAAGGCGCCGGCGGCAGCAATGACAAGGGTGGCAAAAATGTCGACGGACTGGAGCACGTGACCCAGCGCCTTGCGGTTGACCCGGTTCTGCGGCGCACGCGCCTGTGCCTTGAGATGAGCCCGGGTTTTCGCGGCCTTGTCGGACAGTACCGGACGGTTGTCCGGCGAGGTGTCGTTGGCCGGTCCCGAATTGCAAGTGCGTGTCTGGTTGGAAAAATCCACGTCAGATCCCCATCGATGATGCCGCATTCTGACCTGCCCAGCTCAAATATTTCGTTGAGAAGCGTGGTTAAAAGAAACCTAAATGCGATCCGGGATCGGTTCCGGAACTGCCTCACGGAAAGGTAAGTTTGTCGCTGAGCCCTCGCGCTCCTATTGTCCCCGCAACGCACTGATTTGGGGGGAGAGACATGACCCGATTTTTCGCGAGCCTTGCGGCGACCACGATCCTGGCAACGGCACCAGCACTGGCCTGGCAGGAGGCCCCTGCAGACGCCGAGGCGGCAGAGGAAACCGCCGCGTCGGGCGAATGGGATGTGGCCAATCCGCCGGTGCCGATGCGCCAGATCAACATCAATGTGACCGAAGGCACCTGGATGTCTCTGGATGTCAGCCCGGACGGACAGACGATCGCCTTTGATCTTCTGGGCGATATCTACACCCTGCCGATCACCGGCGGCACCGCGACGAGCATTGCCTCCGGCATGCCGTGGGAAATCCAGCCGCGTTTTTCGCCGGATGGCAGCCAGATCGCCTTCACCTCGGATCGCGGGGGCGGCGACAATGTCTGGATCATGAATGCGGATGGGTCCGATGCACGCCAGCTGACGCAAGAGACCTTCCGCATGCTCAACAACCCGTCCTGGTCTCCGGATGGTCGCTATATCGTCGCCCGCAAGCACTTCACCACGCGGCGTTCGGCCGGTACCGGCGAGATCTGGATGTATCACGTGCTGGGCGGCAATGGCGTCCAACTGGTGGAACGTCCCAGCGAGGCCTTCCAGAAAGAACAGGGCGAGCCGATCTACTCACCGGACGGCCGCTATGTGTACTTCACCCGCAATGTTTCGCCGGGCAATACCTTCCTCTACGCCGAGGATTCCAACGGCGACCTCTTCAATATCCAGCGCTACGACCTGGAAACCGGCGAAACGGATACCGTGGTTTCCGGCGTCGGTGGTGCCGTGCGGCCGGCTCCCTCGCCCGATGGTCGGTATATCGCCTTCGTGCGCCGCGATGACATGCAGGCCGGGCTCTACATCAAGGACCTGGTGAGCGGTGAAATCCGCCGGCTGTATGACGATCTCGATCGTGACAACCAGGAAACCTGGGGCGTGATGGGGATGTATCCGAATTTCGACTGGATGCCGGATTCCTCGGCCATCGTGTTCTGGGCCGGGGGCGGAATTCATCGGGTCGAGCTGGCAGACGGTGCGGTTTCCAACATTCCCTTTGCCGTCAACGACACGCGCGATGTCATCGACGCCATCCGTCCGTCCGTCGAGGTCGCGCCGGACACGTTCCAGACCCGCATGCCGCGGTTTGCCGCGGTGTCCCCGGATGGGCAGCGCGTGGTCTTCGAAACGCTCGGCAAGCTCTACATCATGGACACTGATGGCGGCGAACCGCGCCGCCTGACTCGGGACACGTCCGACCGGCACGAAATCTTCCCGAGCTGGAGCCGGGACGGTCGCAGCGTCGTCTTCGCCACCTGGGATGATGAAGACCTGGGGTCGATCCGCACGATCAGCGCCACCGGACGGTCCGAGCGCACGGTCACCCGGCAGCCGGGCCATTACCGCCGCCCCCGCTTCTCGCCGGACGGCACGCTGATCGTCTTCGAGAAGGATGGCGGTGGTTATCTGACGGCACGCGACTGGTCGGAAAATCCGGGCATCTACGTGATTGACAGCAATGGCGGCGAGATGCGGCAGGTGTCCGATGTCGGGTCCAATCCGCATTTCGGCGCGCGCAATGACCGCATCTTCCTGACCCGGCCCAACCCGGAAGCCCAGCTCTACTCGGTGAATCTGGACGGTCTGGACGAGCGCATCCACGCCACCGGCGGTCTGGTCAGCGAGTATCATGTCGCGCCAGATGGCCGGCATCTCGTCTTCCGCGAGAATTACGACGCCTATGTCATGCCGATGCCGGTGGGCCCGCAGAATGTCGGTGCCGGCCGGACCGCCAGCGCCGTGCCGGTGGTCGAGCTGTCCGGCAACGGGGCCACGGATATCCACTGGTCCAATGACGGGACCCAGGTGAACTGGACCATGGGCCCCGAACTGTTCTCGGCCTCGCTGGAGGATTTCCGCCCGCGTCCGGGGTCGGACGAGAGCTATGCGCCGCCGGAAAGCGGCCTGTCCCTGTCCATGACATTCCAGACGGCCCGGCCGAGCGGCATGACCGCGCTGGTCGGTGCGCGGGTCATCACCATGGCGGGTGAGGACGGCGGGGTGATCGATGACGCCATCATCCTGATCGACGGCAACCGGATCGCCGCCATCGGACCGCGCAGCGAAGTCTCCGTGCCGGAAGGCGCGCGTGTGGCCGACCTGTCAGGGCATGTGATCACCCCGGGCTTCATCGATGCCCATGCGCACGGCCCGCAGGGGCAGGACGGCATCACGCCGCAACAAAACTGGTCGACCCGTGCTCATCTGGCGCTGGGCGTGACCACCGTGTTCGACCCGTCCAATTCGGCGCAGCACATCTTTGCAGCCGCTGAGATGCAGCGTGCCGGATTGATCCTGCAACCGCGGACCTATTCGACCGGCGAAATCGTCTATGGCGCCCGTTCGCCCAGCGTCTATGCCCATATCGACGGGCTGGACGATGCGCGTCAGCACGTCTTCCGCCTGCAGGCCCAGGGCGCGCACGGCATCAAGAACTACAACCAGCCGCGGCGCGACCAGCGCCAGCAGGTCGCCGAGGCGGCCCGCGAAGCCAACATCATCGTCGTTGGCGAGGGGGGCTCGAACTATCACATGGACATGGCGATGGTGGCCGATGGCAATACGTCGGTGGAGCACAACCTGCCGGTCGAGCATGTCTACGAGGATGTGCTGTCGATGTTCGAACAGACCGAGGTCGCGCTCACCCCGACCCTGGTTGTGACCTATGGCGGTCTGGCCGGCGATCCCTATTGGCGTCAGGCCACCAATGTCTGGGAGCATCCGATCCTGTCGCAGCATGTTCCGCCGCACATCCTGCGCCCGGGCTCGATCCGCCGCACCACCGCACCGGAAAGCAATTTCGTCGATGCAAACGCGGCTGCAACAAGCCTCCGCTTGGCTGAGCGCGGGGTGTATGTCTCCATCGGTGCCCACGGTCAGCAGGAAGGCTTGGCCGCTCACTGGGAGATGTGGTCCTTCGCCCGCGGCGGCATGACACCGCTGCAGGTGCTGGCGACCGCAACGACGGTACCGGCGGCCCACCTGGGCTTTGCCGACGATCTGGGTTCGCTGGAAGTGGGCAAGCTGGCCGATCTCGTGGTCATGCGGGAAGACCCGCTGGCGGACATCCGCAACACGGACGCCATCGAATACGTGATGCTGAACGGGCGTCTCTACGAGGCGGACACGCTGGATGAAGTCGTCACCGGCGACACATCGGCAACCCCGTATTACTGGGCGCAATAACACGCTCAGGACCTTGCTTGATTAGGACCCCCGGACCGATTGGTCCGGGGGTTTCTTATTGGGCCGATGAAAGTGATTTGACTTTCACCACCCTGGAAAACAACCTGAACGGGCGCGGCGTCTGGTGGCGAGCCTGGGTGTCAGGGTCGGCCGGCCGGTTCGGGAGGTCAGAGTGGCGCGATACACGATTTTCGGGGCGGGGCCGGGTGGTCTCTATACGGCCTGGCGGCTGGCCAGCAGCGGCAAGCTGGGCGTCGGTGACACGATCGAGCTGGTGGAATGGGGCCAGTACAGCTTCACCCAGGGCGATGGTGGCACGCGCCTGCCGGCCGGTCGGATCTGCACGCATCACTATCAGTCCGATGCTGGCAATTCCTATATCGAGATCGGCGGGATGCGGTATCTGGAATGGACCGAATCCAATCCCGGCGAAGGCCATCAACTGGTCACCAAGACGATCGCGGCGCTCGGGCTCGACAGCGAGGTTGTGCCCTTCCTGACGACGGACAATCCGGCCTTCTATCTGCGCGGCGTCAATTTCTATCAGGACGATCTGGGCGTGAACGGCTTTGTCGCGCCCTACAATACGCCCGGCAATAATGCCAAGCCGGCTGACGACCTTTTCGCCAGCATTTCCGCGCTGATGACATCCGGTGCCAACCCGCAGACGCGGGCCGAGCAATGCCAGTTCTATTCTTCCGGGACGCTGCCCGACACCACGAACTCCTTCGTGTTCTCCGCCGGCGATACCGTATCCAATATCGGCTACTGGAACTTCTTCTACGACCAGGCCGGCAATGAGGGCTTCAACTATGCGGCCGATGCCGGTGGCTACTCCTCCAACGTCATCAACTGGAATGCGGCCGATGCCGCGATCTACAATGGCGAGTTCGCGCCCGGTGGTGCGTTCAAGACGCTCAAGACCGGCTATTCCAGCCTGTTCGTGTCGCTGTTCCAGGCTGCCCAGTCGGCCGCGGCCGGGGCCGGCATCACCTTCAGTCTGACGCAGGGGCGACGGTTGCACTCGATCTGGCTGGAAAACGATGTGCCGACCTATTGCACGGCACCGGCCAGCGATCCCGATCATGCCGACACGGCGGCCCAGTCGACCGACCACGCCTTCCTGGCGATGCCACCTCATGCGGTCGAGCTGGTCGCCCGCGCAACGCGCTATGCGGACATGTCCGGCAAGCTGGACTTCCTCAACGCCCAGAGCGTGCAGAACTATCTCCAGGCCGTCATCGAACAACCCTCCTACAAGGTGGCCATGTTCTTCGACACCCCGTGGTGGGAGACAGCCAAATACCCGCCCAAACTGGTCAGCTCGCAAGGCAGCAGCAATGTGTTCGGGCCGACGATCACCGATATCCCGCTCCGCCAGATCTATTATTTCGGCAATAACGCGCCGGCCGGGCAGGGGGCGCCGGTCTATGGCCTGCTGGCCTCCTATGACGACATGCGCTTTGCCGGCTTCTGGCGCGGCATGGAATTGCCTCTCGACACGCGTCGCAGCCTGCCCATCAGCGAGGACCTGCAGCCTCTGGAAGGCGGACGGCCGGCGCCGGACGCCATGGTCCGCATGCTGCTGTTGCAGCTGGCGAAGGTGCACTATAATGATCCCGATGCCGCCTGGCAGATCCCGCAACCCCTGGAAACGGTCTTCATGGACTGGGGGCTCAACCCGTTCGGCGCCGGCTATCACGCCTGGGCTGCAGAGTATGACATCTGCGACGTGATGAATGCGATCCGCGCGCCGGCGCTGTTGGCCGGGGCAGACAGCGGCCCGGTCTATCTGGTCGGTTCGGCCTTCTCCAATGACCAGGCCTGGGTCGAGGGCGCGTTCTGTACGGCCGAGTCCGTTCTGGTCGACTATCTGGGCATTCCCACGATTGCCGACACCGCCGACTATCCGCTGATCTGCGCCTGCGGCAGTGGAAAGTCCAGCCCGACCGCGCAAGCGGCCCGGATGGAACCGGCAGAATAGGGTTTGCAAGAGGCCCGGATGTGAAAGAAGGGTGCCTGGGGGAAAGGCACCCTTCCGTCACTCGGGGGATCGTAAGCCGGCGGAAGCGGGCCGGGTTACGGGTCTGAGCCAGGGCGGGGGGGAACACCCGGCGTCTTGACAATATTCTTGTCTCAAACCTGGCCGGGAAAAGCACCGAATAAAATACAAAACCGATTCGACATGGACGGGTGATCCGTTAACCCTTTTTCCATTGCTGACAGATCGTACAAAAAGCCCCAGGCGAAGACATCGCCCGGGGCTCTTGTTTTATCAGCATTATTTGCGCGTCGCCTTGGGCGGCGCTGCCGGCCTGCCGACTAGTTCAGGGTCGAGCGGAAGGACACGCCGATGATGCGCGGCTCGTTGACGAAGCCGGTATTGTTGTTGAAGTCGATGCCGCCGACGAGATTTTCCTCGTCCGTGATGTTGCGCACGAACAGCGCGGCTTCGTACTCGCGGCCTGCCTGGCTGGTGCCGGCATAGCCCAGACGCAGGCCACCCTCGAAATTGCCCTCGGAGTAGAATTCCTCGGACTCGTACAGGAAGAGGTTGGTGTGGCCCTGGTAGAACCAGTCGGTATAGGCAAACCACTCGCCGCCATTGCCGGCGGGGATCGAGTAGCGGGCGGTGAAGGACAGGATCATGTCCGGCGCCTGCGGGAAGGGATTGCCGTCGACTTCGTGGAAGCCGTCAAAGTCGGCATCCGGATCCAGCACGGTGCACTGGGCGCACACGCCAACTTCCAGATCGCTGTCCTGCAGCTCGGTCTCGTTCCAGGAGAAACCGGCGGTGATGAACAGGTTGTCGGTCACGAACAGCTCGCTGTCGATCTCGAAACCATAGCCCACGCCGCGATCGGCATTGACCAGCTGGACCAGATTGCCGGCGCCGCCAACGGCGGACAGCTGCAGGTCGTCAACCTCGTAGTAGAAGGCCGTGGCGTTGAAGCGGGCGCGGCCGTTCAGCGGCTCGGACTTGTAGCCGATCTCGTAGGAGATCGAGGTTTCGCTGTCGGCAATCGACGGCGGATTGAAGAAGGCGACGTCACGGGCCTGGATCGACGGGCCGCGGAAGCCGCGGGCAACGCGGGCAAAGACCGCCTGATTGTCATCCAGATCATAATAGGCCGACAAGTCCCAGCTGATCTGCTCGTCTTCGACTTCATAGACCGCAATCGGGAAGTTGGTGACAATGCCGGTCATCAGCTTGGCGTCATTGGTGAAGCGCACGCCGCCGGACAGCTCCAGGCGATCCGTTGCCTGGTGGCTGACCTGACCGAACACGGACCACAGCTGGTTCTTGTGACGCACGGTGGTGGACGGCGGGAAACCGCCGTTCGGGCCGACCGTGGTGATGTCGAACTGGCTGTCGAACCAGTAGGCACCGACCTGCCAGGTGGTCGCCTGGTTGTCGTCGGAGGCGAGACGGAATTCCTGGGTGAACTGGTCCAGAGAATCGATGCCGTCCTGGGTTTCCGACGGGAAGGGGATGAAGCCCGGACCGGTGACCATATTGCCGCCGTCGATATCACCCAGGCTGTAGCCCTCGGCATTCTCGATGGCGGTGATGGAGGTCAGCGTCAGATCATCGAGGTGATAGTTGATCGTCGCGCTGGTGCCCCAGCTGTCATAGGCCTGCGGGTTGTTGAACGTGCTGTCGAAGAAGACGCGGTCGCGATCGAAATTGCCGTTCAGATTGTTGTTGCCCGGGCCGATGATGTTGGCGCGGAAGATCGCCGACGTACCGGTCAGCGAACGGGCGTGCACGTTCAGCAGGGCCTCGAAATACTCGGTCGGCGTGAAGAGGACCTGCGCGCGGCCGGCCCATTCCTCGTGGCCGCCCATGGCGTTTTGCTCGCCGGTGAACCCGTTGTCGATCCAGTCCTCACGGTTCTGGGTCATCACCGAGATACGGGTCGCGATCACGTCCTCGACCAGCGAACCGCCGATGGCACCTTCAAAATTCATCGTGCCCAGCGTGCCGGCGGACACTTCGAAATAGCCGTCGGTCTCGTGGCTGGGGCGGACGCTGTCAAACTTGATCGTACCGGCCGTCGTGTTGCGGCCGAACAGCGTGCCTTGCGGGCCGCGGGCGATTTCCACCTGGCGGATATCGAACAGCGGGAAGGATTTCAGGATGACGTTTTCCATCACCACATCATCCATGATCACCGACACCGGCTGGGACGCGGCAAGGTCGAAATCCGTATTGCCCAGACCGCGGATGTAGAAGCGCGGCGCGACGCGGCCGTTGGAGCTTTCCGCATAGAGGCTGGGAATGCGCGCGGACAGCGCGAGGATGTCGGCTCCGCCCTCGGTATAGGGCGCCAGCTCGGCGCCGGATTCGGCGGTCACCGAATTGGCGATGTCCTGGATGTTTTCCTCACGGCGGGTCGTGGTGACGATGATCGTTTCCACGGTCGAACCGGAAGCCGATTGGCCTTCGGTTTGCGCCAGGGCGGGAGAAGCGAGTGCGGCGCTCAGCGCAATCGCGCTAACACCGGCAAAAGACAGCGTCTTTTTTGCAGAAAGGGGATTTTTCATGGGAGTATCTTTCGAAGCCGACCAAAAGATATTGTGGGCGACAGCAAGAAATTGGCGTGATGCTGCAGCTGCACAATGGGTGTCGATCGCTCCGTTAGCGGATATTGCTGTTCGATGACAGTCCCGCGATGACCGCATTTTGTCATTGCGACGCAAGTGTTGCGCGAACGCCACCATGTCCGGCGCCGGACGGGATCAGGACGGGCTGTTCCAGAGCGGATGCTTGGTCATGATCGCGGCAAAGCGCGGGCCGGCCAGATGGCGATCGAGCCAGGCCCGGACCCCGGCAAGGGGTTGTGCGTCGAACCAGTCCCGGTCGGTCATGGCGAACTGGCGCACGAAGGGAAAGATCGCGGCGTCGGCCAGGCGCATGCTGTCACCGTGCAGGTTGGCATGATCGGCCAGGCGCTGGTTCAGCTCATCCAGGAAGTCACACGCCTTGGTGCGATGCTGCTCGGCGTCGGCATTGTCATACCGGCTGGCGTATTTGTAGCGATCAAGATGGTGCTTGAACGGACCATCGCAGGCAGCGATCAGGGTCTGGCCTTGTGCACAGTCCGCCAGCCAGTCTTCGGGGTCATTCCGGCCCAGCGCCCAGCGCATGATGTCCAGGCTCTCGTCAAGAACCCGGCCGTCCGGCAGGACCAGAACGGGAACGGTGCCCTTGGGTGAGGCATCCAGCATCGCCTGCGGCTTGTCGCGCAACAGGATTTCCCGGTGCTCGACGGCCTGCCCGCTGACATGCAGGGCAAGGCGGGCCCGCATCGCGTAGGGGCAGCGCCGGAAGGAGTAGAGGATGGGCCGTACCGGGCTCACGGATCGGATGTCCGACGACCGACATGGCGCTCGCCGCGCGCTTCGGCCAGGCTTTCCTGGCGATGGCGCTCGGCATAACGCTGGCGCTGCTCCTCGGTTCTCGCCTCGTGGCAGAAGGGACAGCTTTCACCTTCCACGAAGAGGGGCGATTTGAGGTGTTCCGGACCCAGCGGCTCGCGGCAGGCATGGCAAAGCGTGTGGCGGCCGGTCTGCAGTCCGTGCGTGACCGAGACCCGCCGGTCGAACACAAAGCACTCGCCCTGCCAGAGGCTTTCCGTCTCCGGGACGTGTTCGAGATACTTCAGGATCCCGCCCTTCAGGTGAAAGACATCTTCCACCCCGGCTGCCTTGGCGAAGGCGGTCGCCTTTTCGCATCGGATGCCGCCGGTGCAGTACATCGCGATCTTGGCCTCGGGGTGGGACTGGCGAAACTGCCGGAACCAGTCGGGAAACTCCCGAAAGCTGGTGGTCTGCGGGTCCACGGCACCGGCAAACTGTCCGATGCGGACCTCATAGTCATTGCGTGTATCGATCGTGACCACGTCCGGCGCCGTGATCAGGGCATTCCAGTCTACCGGTTCGACATAGGTGCCGACGATGGCGTTGGGATCGATGCCCTCCACGCCCATGGTGACGATCTCGCGCTTGAGCCGGACTTTCAGCCGCAGGAAGGGCTGTTCGTCTGCCCAGCTCTCCTTGTGTTCCAGCTCGGCGCAGCCGGGTAATTTGCGCAGATCTGCCAGCACAGCCCGCAGTCCGTCCTCCGGCCCCGCCAGCGTGCCGTTGAGCCCTTCCGGTGCCAGCAGCAAGGTCCCGAACACGGCATGCTGTTCGCACAGTTGTTTCAGCCGGTCCTGCAGGGCAGAATCGGCGGTGAGGGGGGTGAATCGGTAGAGAGCGGCGATGAGATAACGGGGCATGGCGTCCGTATACGCCCCTCGACGCTTCAGGTCATCGGGGCGGCTGCGGATCAGGCGCTGTTGGCAGCGCTGGGCGGCAGAGCCGGGGCATGAGGCAGGAAAAGGTGGAAGCGGCTGCCGACATCCGGTTCGGATTCCACCCAGATACGGCCTTCATGCAAGTCGGCCACCCGCTTGCACAAGGCCAGGCCGATACCGCTGCCTTCATACTGGTCGGAGCTGTGCAACCGTTCGAAAACGTTGAAAATCCGCTCATGATACTCCGGCTTGATGCCGATTCCGTTGTCGGCGACCGTGAAAGTGCAGCCGGCCTGATCGCAATCCAGTGTGATCTCGATGACGGGTTGTCGCTTGTCGCGGTACTTGATCGCATTTGAAATCAGGTTGTGCAGGGCGCGGGTCAACAGGAAGCGATCGGCCTGGATCTGCCCGTCCACCTTCCAGTGAAGCGTCGCTCCGGATTCCTCGATCGGGACCGCAAGGGCCTCTTCAATTTCCTGGATAATGTCCGCGGGGTTCATGGGTTCCGGCCGTGCGCGCGATGCGTCGGCCTGCGTGTAGCTCAGCAGGTCCTGAACCAGTCGCTGGGCCCGCTCGGCACCGCGATGGATGCGCGTCAGCATGTCCCGGGACCGGTCGTCCAGATCCGGCGTTCGCTCGACCAGTCGCGATGACATGCCCTGCATGGCACGCAGCGGGGCCTGCAGATCATGGGAGGCATGCGCAGCAAATCGGGCGAGCTCCTGGTTCTTGGCGGCGATGATATCGTGGCTGCGCTTCAGTTCGGCGGTCTTCAGCTCCACTTCCCGGCTGATATCCGTGGCCCGCCGCGCATCCTTCAGGGCCAGGGCCCCAATGGCCATGGTGGCAAACAGGCCGAAGCCCAGAACCATCCAGGGCAGGGCACCGATGCTGAGCAGGAAACTGCGACGCGGCAGATAGATGACGGTCAGACCCGCAAAGGCATCCCTTCCCTGCCAAACGAATTGGAAGGGCGCCGTGTCAAGCAGGCTTTGGACTGTGGGTGCGAGCGGACCGGACCCGGCCTGAAGGGGCGCGGGGGACAGAATTTCCGGTGGTGCGCCATTCAGGCGCGCAATGGCCCACGCCGTGGACAGCCCGTCATCACCTCGCGCCAGCACCTGTTCCAGCGTCGTGGCCATGAAGACAAGATTGCCCGATTGGTCGGTCAGCGGCCGTACCAGCGCCAGGTGCAGGCCAGCCGGGCCCTGTTCAGGCAGGCGCACGATGATCGGCGCCTCGATGCGGTCGGGCCCTGAGTCAGGAGCGTGCAGGCTTAGGCGGACCTCAAGGGCGATGTCGGGGTGGCTCGCTGTCGAGCGCCCGCTGGCGTGGAGGATGCCGATGGCATTGTTGATGCCGGTGTGTCCCGGCGCAAAGATTTCAAACGCGACGGACTCGCCGATGCCGGCTTCCAGGGCCCGGGCCAGTTCCTCCAGCTCGTGCGTCAGGGCCAGAAGAGCCGTCTCCATGTGCGCTGCCGATGCCGCGCTCTGGGCCACGAATTCGCGCTGCTTGTCGTGGCTGTGGCCGACCAGCGTGACAAAGAAAAGGGTCAGGGACAGAAACAGGCCGAACAGGATGATCGTAACCGGCGTTCGATAGGCCGCCAGCAAGCCGACCAGCGTCTCGTACCGCTGTTCGGCGCGCGTGTGATCTGCCAGACTGTCCTGACTTCGTTTCATCGCACCGCCATTACTCGGCCGTACCAATTCGGGTGAAACGGTCGATCAGCACCGGGAGCAGCGGCAACATCAGCACGGCGGTCGCGACCGAGGCCGCGGCCGTCAGCAGTTTCAGCATGGCTTCCAGATAATAGAGCGGGTACCAGAGCACGATGATGTTCATCACGTGGTTGATGCCGCAGCACAAGATGAAGACGCCAAACATGATGAACGCCCAGCGAAACGGTACCGGCCTATTCAAACGCTTGAGGAAGACCACAATCGTGATGGGGATGGAGAAATAGGCAAAGGCGATGGCCAGATCGGCGATCACATGCATGCCCACGAGCTCAGGACGCCAGAGGAAACACATGCCGTGCGGCATGAAGTTGTTGATGTCAAAATAGTCCATGGCTCCAAGCCCTTTCGCCACGTTTTTGCTCTTGATGCGGTGTTCTCATTATAGCGAATTGGCGCCGGACTTGGATCGAGTGAATTTATTCATGCCGGCCGGTTCCAGCACTTCGAAGCGAAGCGACGAACGGGATGCTCAATCCGGAATCCCAGCCCATCACGAAGCCGATTGCGGCCCTTGTCCTGCCCAAACGCATTCGGCAGGGGTCTTGGGGTCCCTGCCGAATGGAAGGCTAGTCCGGATGATCAATGCCGCAGTGTGAGCGCGGTCACATCGTGCCGGGTCAGGGCAGGGTGATGGAGACCAGTTTGAGTTGGTCGGCCGCCGCCAGCAGCATGTCCGGATCGGCGGGCAGGCTTTCGGGCAGCAGGGCCTGCGGGTAGGCGCGGGACAGCTCGTTGACGGCCAGTTGGAAACCGTCGCCAATATTGGGATTGAGCGCCGAGATGTCGGTCAGATGGTTGGCCGCGTAGCGCTCGGCCGCCTTGGCAAAACCGTAGCCGTCCAGATAGGCGCCGGCATTTCCGGCGCCATCGGCGACGACGCGGTATTGCAGGGCGGCCCGCTCGAACAGGTCTGCCAGAACGCGTGCATGGGTGGCACCGGCCGAGCTGCTGCCGGCCGGTGCAAAGGCGGCCGCCTCGTCGATCGCAACGATCACGGCCTCCACCTTGGCCGCGATCTCGGCGTCGCTTTCGCCGGCATAGGGGGCCACCGAGGCGGCCGTCATGGTTTCGCCGAACAGCGGGGCGCCGAGCGCCTCCAGCACGGGTTCGAAATCGATATAGATCTCGGAAATGGGATGGGCGAACATTTCCGCCCCGGCGGTGCGATCCCCGGCCTGGAAGGCATCAATCCCGGCCAGGTAGTGCGCACGCATGACTTCCAGCGCGATATTGTAGACCACCGGGTCAGAGGCCGCGGCATCGGGATCGATCCCGAACTCCCCGCCGCCACCGCCGCCTTCGCCTTCAC
Source organism: uncultured Maricaulis sp. (assembly GCA_965242785.1). GTDB lineage: Bacteria > Pseudomonadota > Alphaproteobacteria > Caulobacterales > Maricaulaceae > Maricaulis. The sequence continues at coordinate 717,973 of CBDETA010000003.1, read as the reverse complement.
CCTCTCCCTCTCCCTCGGAAAAGGTCGGCGCTGCCGGCTGGCCGGCCGGTGCCGGCGTTTCGGTGTGAACCGGGGGGGCGTCCTGAGGGGCCGGCTCGCTGCACCCTGCCAGTCCACCCAGTAGGGCGGCGGTTCCGACGGATGTCCAGATGCGGGTCCGACGCGTGATTCCCATGACCATTCCCCTTGCACTTGAGACGCTTGTGATTGACCTAGAGGACCGACTAAACCTATTCCACGAAGATGACAATCATTCGCAGGTAAGTTTGTGCTCTTGTGTCTGCAAAATGTCTGCGCGCCCGAGGAGGTCAGCCAGTTGCGAATGCTGGCTGCGGAGAGCGATTACGGCGATGGCCGGAAGACGGCCGGTTGGGCTGCGCGCGAGGTGAAGCACAATGAGCAGGTCGAAGCCGGGCCGCGCATCGACACCATCCGGGCCCTGGTGCGCAAGGCGCTGATGCGGCATCCCGTGTTCACCAGCTTTGCCCAGCCCAAATCGATCACGCGCATGCTGGTCTCGCGTTATCGCGAGGGCATGGAATATGGCCTGCATGTGGATGACGCCCTGATGGGCGGTCGCCGCGCCGATCTCTCCTTCACCCTCTTTTTGTCCGAGCCGGACAGTTATGAGGGCGGTGAGCTGGTGATGGACGGGGTGGAGGGCGAAACCGCCGTCAAGCTGCAGCCCGGCGAAGTGGTGGTTTACCCCACTGCGGCCCTGCACCGGGTTGCGCCGGTCACGCGCGGCGAGCGCGTCGCTGTCGTCGGCTGGGTGCGCAGCCTGGTGCGGCGCGCCGATCAGCGCGAAATCCTGTTCGATCTGGACCAGGTCTGCCGGTCGATGTTCGAGGCATCCGGCAAGACGCCGCAGCTGGACCTGTTGCTGAAGACCAAGTCGAACCTGCTGCGGCAATGGGCCGAGGATTGACGCCTCAGGCCTTTGCCATCTCGATCACGTCCGACCAGTCAGGGTGTTTGTCGGCCTGTGCCTTCAGGAACGGGCACAGCGGCACGATGGTGAAGCCCTTCGCGCGGGCTTCCTCGACCACGTGAAGCGCCAGCGCCTGGGCAATGCCCTGGCCGCGCAGCGCGTCGGGAACGCCGGTGTGATCGACGATGATCCGGGTCGGGCTGATCCGGCTGAACGTCATCTCGCCAACGGCCTCGATGCCGGGAATCCGGGCCATGTAGCGACCCTTGCTGCCGGTTTCCTCGAGGGAAATCTGGATATCCATGAGCCTATCGGTCCGGTCAGACCGCCTTCTCCATCGCGACAGCCGGCGCGGCTTCGCGAATGGTCAGAGAATGCCCGGATTGCGGGGCGAAGGCTATGAAGAGGCTGGTTGTGATACCCAGCATCGCGATCGAAAGAACCAGTCCGGTCCAGCGCATGATGTGTCTCCTGTTCGCGACAGGAGATGGGGATGCGGGCGCGTCGCGATTAGTGCCCGATTGGGAAAGACGGCCGTGCGCAATTGCATGGGTGTCGTTCAGCGGGCGAGGTGCGTGCTGTTCGCCTTGTTGAAGCGGGGCCGGCGGGCGTCAGCCTCGTACACGGTCAGGGTCAGGCCATCCGGCTCGACATCGATGCAGTTGAAACCGGCCGCGCTGTCCCGCGTGCGTCGCGAGAAGGTGGTGCTGGCGCCGATGAACCAGCAGGTTTGCCCGGTTTCCCGAACCGGCAGGGCAAAACTCTCATGCAGATGCCCGGTCAACACCATGTCGCAACTGGCGGCGATCCGGGACAGGGCCCGGGCCGCACCGAACGTCCGTGCCCGGCCCCGCGTGCCGCCCGGCGCCAGAATCGGGTGATGGCAGGTCAGCGCGCGTGTGACGTGGGTGTCCGCCTCGTCCAGCGAGGCCAGGACGGGTTCCAGCCGGCGCGGATTGATCCGGCCCAGCGACCAGTCCGGCTGCCACTGGGCCCGTCGGGCGCTGAGCAGGCCTTCGATCTGCAGATCCGGCAGGGCCAGCCGCGACTGGACATGCGGGCCGACCGTCCGGTCGAACCGGCGCCAGGGCCGCAGGAAGCGCTCGTGCAGGGCGCGCACCGGCGTGTCGTGATTGCCCGGGATGCCAACGACCGGCCCGTCCAGGGCCGAAAAGAAGCGGGCGGCCGCCTGAAACTCCCGCCGACGACCCGATTGCGTAAAATCGCCCGCCGCAACCACGACATCCGGTTCCAGCTCGGCGCATCGTGACAGGAAGGCCTGGACCAGTCCCTCGTCCTCGTCGCCGAAATGCAGGTCAGCGATGTGAAGCAGGCGGGTCATCAGCGGCAGTCCAGGAATGTCAGCGGCCGGTCGGCGCGGCGGAAGGTCAGCGGGCCCGGGATGAAGGACGGTTCGCCATCCAGCATCACGGCCAGCGGCTTGCGCGCCGTGGCGATCAGCTCATGGGTGCGCGACAGCGGCTCGGGTCGGCCGGTATCCGTGCCGAACAGTGACAGGCCGGTGAGGGCCATGTCCCGCAACTCCCGCCAGTGCAGCTGCACCAGCGAGAAATCATCGCCATCCAGCGCGTCCAGATCAAGATAGAGGCCGCTGGCGCGCTGATAGCCCGGCTTCGTGTTATCGGTCCGATAGCGCATGCGCGGTTTGAAGGCCTGCTGCAAGGATGCCCAGACCCGTCTCGAGAAAGACGGGAAAGGCAGAGGGCCGTCCGGGTCGCGCAGCTTTTCGCGTGCCCGGGCGAGCGTCGTGGGAAAACCCAGTGCCGCCGCGACCAGAAAGGGCGTGTCACCGGCCAGACCGGGCCGAACCGGGCGGACCGGGGCGGAGGCGGCCTTGTCGAGCAGCGCGATGGCGTCCTGGTCGCCATAGAGCCGCTTGACCAGAAGGTTGGCGGTGCCCAGCGGCAGCGGGAGAAGGGCGATATCGTCTTCGGATTGCCAGACCAGATCGGTGACGGCGCAAATGGTGCCATCCCCGCCGGCAATGGCGATCGCTTCGGGCTTGCCATCCCGGATCCGGTCGGCCAGCCCATCATCCAGCGGCCAGACCTCGCCGACCGCCGGATGACGTTCCAGGGATTGCTGCAGGGCGTCGCCATCGCTCCGTTCAAAGGTGCCGCTGGCGCGGTTGATCACCAGGGTGAGCGGAGCCATGGCCAGTCCTTCGGTTACGGGTTCCGGGCCGGTCGGATATTCGGCACGTCGGTGAAGGGCCGGATGCCGAACTCCGGGTAGATCTCGGTCGGGAAATAGACCGTGCCGTCCGCCGCGACCATCGAAATGGTCTTGATTGCGCGCAAATCCTGGGTCGGGTCGCCTGGCACCAGGAAGAAGTCGGCGCGCATTCCCGGACGGATGGCGCCCAGCGCGTCGTCCACACCCAGATATTCCGCCATGCCATGGCTGGCCCAGGCGACAATCTCGGCCGGGCTCATGCCGATGCTCTGATAGAGCTCAAGTTCGCGGTGATAGCTGAAGGAGCCGCCCAGATCCGTGCCGGGAACGATGAAGATGCCGCGTTCGTGCATCATCTGCAGCGTCTGGGTGATCTGGTCGAAGGCACCGCGATAATTGGCATCATCCTCGGGCGTTTCGATATTGGCCCAGGCGGTTCGGGCCTGGCGCTGGAACTCGACCGGCATGTGGTCGACATAGTCCGTCACGCCCGGCGTAAGCTGGCCATTGCGCGACAGCAGCAGGGCCTCGTGGATGGCAAAGGTCGGGTCGATCGCCACGCCCCGTTCGGCCATGGCGTCGATCGTGGACTGCACCTGATCGCTCTGCAGGTCCAGTGACGGCAGGCGCCGCAGGGCCGTCAGCCGCAACAGCGTGCGGGTATCTTCGCCCTCCTCGAGGACCCAGCCCAGCATGATCTGGTTGATATGGGTCATCTCGTCATAGCCGGCCGCGATCATGGTGTCGGCATTGGTGAAGGCCGGCACGTGACCGGCGACGCGCAGGCCGTTGGCATGCGCCGCTTCGATGACGGCCGGAATCCAGTCCGGGTTCATCGAGTTGTAGATCTTCACCTGGATGAAATCGCCAGCCGCGGCATAGGTCTCCACGGCGGCGACGGCTTCCTCCTCGGTTTCGACCAGGATGCCATTGTTGGAATTGAAGGGGCTGCGGCCCTCGATGAAGCCCGAGCGGAAGATGCGCGGACCGGCAATCTCGCCGGCCTCGATCCGCTCGATCAGCGCACCCAGGACTTCATTGTTATTGCCCATGTCGCGCACCGAGGTGACGCCGGCGGCGACATTCAGCATGGCGCCGCTTTCACCCATGTGACCGTGCATCTCAAAGAGGCCGGGGATCAGCGTGCCGCCGGCCCCGTCAATCTCGGTTTCGCCATCGGCGGTCGCGACATCCAGGGCGTCGATGGCGGTGATGGTATCGCCTTGGAACACCACCGAGACCGGTTCGCCCAGGCTCAGCGTTTCCGGGTCGAAGACGCGCACATTCCGGATCCGAACCGGCGTGCCGTAATCATGCGCCGTGCGGGCTTGGATCTCCTGGTAGCGCCGGGCACCATATTCGGCGGCCAGCCCCCGCAGGCGCTCATCCTCGGCCTCATAGCCCTCTTCCAGCACGGTGAAGCCCGGCGTGATCAGACCGAAGAAGGCGTCTCCGGTCATGACGAAATAGGTCGGGTTGAGCCCGGTTCCCGCCATCGCATAGACGCGGGCCGGCTTGCGGGCCTCGTCCTCACCCACGAACAGGCTGTCGATCTCGCTCATGCGGATCGTGCCGCCGGGCAGGGCGTCCAGCGTGCCGTCCTCGCTGGCCATCAGGGCGCGGGCCGCGATCGCCAGCCAATAGGGGCTGGCATCATTGGGCACATAAAAGGCAGGGCCCGCCGGCAGGGCCTGGTCGGACCCGGTCGAGTCGGTCCAGCGCGCCTCGCTGTCGATCAGTTCAAAGCTTTCATCCACCGGATTGCCGAAAGTGGTCGCGCCCTCGATCGTCCAGCTGGAGGGCAGACCGGCCTCGTCCAGCGTCACGGTTTCCGACAGGGTCGGGCCGCGGCCATTATTCCGGTATTCAAACTCTACCGTATAGCCGTCTTCCAGCGGGGTGACCGACATGCCGCCGATCGCCGTGCCGCCCACCAGAACCGTGAAGGCACTGGCTTCGGTCACGCTGGCATCGCCGGCTTGGGCCGTGGCGTCGGCCGGCGCGGACGTGTCCGGCTGGCTGCAGGCGGCCAGGGCGCCGGCCAGCAGCATGGCCAGGACCGGAGTGTGGATGATTTGCATGTCTGTCTCCCCTCAGAACTTGGCCAAATGACCTAGCATCCGGCGTCGCCCGTGTCTCCACACGCCGCATCCCGCCCAAATTGCGGAGCCGGACCGTGCTCCGGCTGGGGCAGCACCCGGCCTGAGGTCAAGCGTGGTGCTTGCCAGTCTGGCATCGTTGTCATACCCAATATGAAAGGGAAACGGGGAGGCAGGGATGCAAGAAAACCGTCTGGGAGGCGAAACATGCCGAAAGCTCGGTGCGCTTCTGGTGGCCACCGTTGTGGCAGCCGGTGCTGTGAGCGGCTGTGCCCGGGAGACCGGCACACCGGCGAGCGAATCGCTGGCTCGGGCCTGGATGGATCCGTCGCTGGCGCCCCGCGTCCGGGCCGAGGCCCTGGTCGCCCGCATGACCTTGCGCGAGAAGGCGGAACAGGTCGGCCATACCGCACCGGCCATCCCGCATCTCGGCGTCCCGGCCTATAACTGGTGGAATGAGGGGCTGCACGGTGTGGCGCGGGCCGGACATGCCACCGTATTTCCGCAGGCGATCGGTCTGGCCGCCAGCTTCGATACCGAATTGATGGTGGAGAGCGCCCAGGTCATCGGCCGCGAGTTTCGCGCCAAGTACAACGAGACCGTGGGCGAGGATGGCCGTTCGGACTGGTATCGCGGGCTGACCGTCTGGTCCCCGAACATCAATATCTTCCGCGATCCGCGGTGGGGGCGGGGCCAGGAGACCTATGGCGAGGACCCGTATCTGACCGGCCAGATGGCGCTGGCCTTCATCCGCGGCCTGCAGGGCGGTGATCCCGAGGCCTTCCAGACCATCGCCACAGCCAAGCACTACGCGGTCCATTCCGGACCCGAATCCAACCGTCACCGCGAGGACGTTTATCCCAGCCCCTTCGATCTGGAAGACACCTATCTGCCGGCTTTCCGTACGGCGGTGGTCGAGGGCGGGGTGGGCTCGATCATGTGCGCCTACAATGCGGTCGATGGCATTCCCGCCTGCGGCCATGATCGGCTGATGAACCGCATCCTGAGGGATGAGTGGGGCTTTGACGGCTATGTCGTGTCCGATTGCGGCGGTGCGGCCAATATCTTCCGCGAGGACGCGCTCGCCTATTCGCCGACGCCGGAAGCCGGCGTCGCGCTGGCCTTCAATTCCGGCATGGACCTGGTCTGCGGCGATTATCGCAACAACATGTCCACCGAAGTGGAACCGATCATGCGGGCCGTGGAGAGCGGGCTGCTGGATGTGGCGGTCCTGGACGAGGCGCTGATCCGCCTGTTCACCGCCCGCATCCGGCTCGGCCTGTTCGATCCCGAGGGCAGCCGCGCCTTTGCCGACATTCCGGCCAATGCCTACGACACGCCGGAACACCGGGATGTCGCGCTGCGCATGGCCGAAGCCTCCCTGGTCCTCTTGCGCAATGAGGGCGATTTCCTGCCGCTGGCGGAGGCGCCGTCGCGCATCGCGATAATCGGGCCGAATGCCGACAGCTATGACGCCCTGGTCGGCAATTACAACGGCATCCCCACCAATTACGTCACCGTGCTGGACGGCATACGCCAGCGCTTTGCCGGCAGCGAGATCGTCTATGCCATGGGGTCCGGCCTGGTTGGCCCCGCAGAGCCGGACGTGCCGGCCTCGCGCTTCTGTCGCGACGCGGCCTGCCGCGAAACCGGTCTGTGGCGTGAAACCCTTGCCGGTCCGGGACTGGATGATCCGGTTACCGCGCGCGAGGCCGTCTCTGACACGCGGGTGCTGTGGAGCGGCGAAATCCGCAATCACACGGTTCGCTGGACCGGTTTTCTGCGCGTCGGGACCAGCGGAGCGTATCGGTTCCGGCGCGTCACGGGAGATGGCTACCGCATCAGTGTGGACGGTCAAGTCGTCACCGATGCCTGGTCCGCTGAACACCCTCCATCCATTGCCGGCAACCCGGTCACGCTGGAGGCCGGCCGCACCTATCCGATCCTCATCGAGGCGCTGCAGGATGGTCCGCGCGGCGATCAGCGGCTGGTCTGGACCCCGCCGGGTGACGCGCAGGCCGAGGCGGTCGATCTGGCCGCCGGGGCGGATCTGGCCATCGTGGTGGCAGGCCTCTCCTGGCGGGTCGAGGGCGAGGAAATGCGTGTCGATGCCGAGGGCTTTTCCGGCGGTGACCGGACCTCGATCGCCCTGCCGGCACCGCAACAGCGCCTGCTGGAGGCCGTGCACGCAACGGGAACTCCGACCATACTGGTGCTGATGAGCGGCAGCGCCCTGGCGGTCAACTGGGCCGATGACAACATCCCCGCCATCATCCAGGCCGGCTATCCGGGAGGGGAGGGCGGCCTGGCCGTGGCCGGTCTGCTCGCCGGTGATTTCAGCCCGTCCGGGCGACTGCCCTACACGGTCAATCGCACCGCCGGGGACCTGCCCCCCTTCGCGGACTACGCCATGGCCGGGCGCACCTACCGCTATTTTGACGGGGAGGTGCTCTACCCCTTCGGTCACGGCCTGTCCTACACCCGTTTTTCCTACGGTGACCCGGTGGTCATGGGCCCGGCAGACACATCAGCCGGCCTGATCTTGGACGTGCCGGTGACCAATACCGGCGCGCATGCCGGCCGCGAGATCGTGCAGCTCTACCTTGCGCGGCCGGGCATCGAGGGCGCGCCGCTGCGCACACTGCAGGGCTTTCGCTCGGTCATGCTGGCCCCCGGCGAGACCCGCCCGGTCCGCTTCCAGCTCGACCCTCGCGCCTTCAGCACGGTGACCGCCACTGGTGAGCGCCGCGTCGAGCCTGGCCCCGCCATCTTGTGGATCGGTGGCGGACAGCCCATCACCGTCGGCGACCGCGGAATGCCGGCCGGTGTGGCGCTGGACGTGGTGCTGGAGGGGCAAGCGGTCACCCTGTCGACGCCGGTGCCTTGACGCGTCCCAAGGCTGGCGCAAACGCGATGCACTCGGCGTGAATCTTCAGGGTTGAAAAGGTCTGGCGGAGAGGATGGGATTCGAACCCACGGTACGCTTTTGGCGTACACTCCCTTAGCAGGGGAGCGCCTTCGACCACTCGGCCACCTCTCCACTGACCGGGATAGCCTATGCAGGCAACGGAAAACAAGCCCGAATGTCATTGACTACTGCTCCCGGTTTTTGCGTGAAATTGCGGAACATGTGGTGAATTTTGGGAAGTGCTTGGGAGATTCCGGGGAGGTTTGTTCCCCGCGTGTTCCTGATCCGGGCGGTTTCCGGCCGAATCCGGGCCGATGGCGGGGTTGCCGCCCTGGGTCTGTGCAATTGCGCCTTCGCTGTCTGGGCCCTCCATGGCCGCTGCCTCTGCCGCTTCCAGCCCGAACATCTCCCAGCCGGCGGCCTTGACCTCAGCGCCATAGCCGCGCGGGCACAGCTTGACGTAATAGCGTGGCATCTGGCCGTCTGCCCAGCCGCCATATTCGCCAATGCGGTAGGGGTCATGCTCGACCGCATAGGCCCAGCTGGCCCAGGTATGGCGCAGGGTGTGCGGCGTGACATCCCCGCCCAGCCCGGCGGCCGCCTTGGCCTTGTCAAAGCCGCGCTTGACCGGATTGCCACCGCTCTCGCCATCGCCGACGCGGTAGGGCTTTCCCTTGGGGGTGAGGAAAAGCGGGCCTTCGCGGCCCGGCAGGGATGACAGGGCAGCCCGGCACCGCCGGCCGAAATAGACCCAGCGCTGCGGCGTCTGTTTTGACTTGGGCACCCAGGCGCGGCAATTCTCCAGATCGACATGCTTCCAGTCCAGCTTGAGCGCCTGGCCGACCCGCACGCCGGTGGACAGGAGGAAGGTGATCAGCGGCGCCATGCGGCCGGCGTTGAGGATCAGGCGCTCGGCTTCCTCGACCGTGAGCCAGCGCGGCCGCGGTTCTTCACCCGGGCGCGGTTTGGGGCGCCTGCCCCGAGCGTGATTGATCACCGCGTTGGCGGGCACGATGGCCTGGCGCCGGCGCGTGGACGGCTTGGCGTTGGGATAGAGCTTGCGCGCGGCGCGTTCGATATCGGCCTGCCCGATCCGGGCGATCGGGGTGTCCTTGAAATGGGTGATCAGGGGGGCAAGGAAGCGCTTCTGGCCGGTCTCGGTCATGTAATCGATCGAGGCCTCGGCAAAGCCGATCACCGCCTCGCGGCCGAAGATGGATTCCTTGGAGATGCGGGCCTCAAGTGCGGCACGCTGTTCGTCGGCTATTTCTTTTGTGCCAGTTCGAGCGCTTTGGTCCACACGGACCCCTTGGAAGGTGCCGCGGATATACCAGATGCCCGAGGGGCGCTTGTAGAGCTTGAGGGGCATGTGCGTGCCTCCGCCTTCTGGGCGGCCATTTCCTCCATGACCGCCTCGACCTTGTCGATATGCCGCTGGGTGAGGAAGCGGGAGCGGCCGACCCGGATGCAGGTGCCGGGTACTTTATTCAGGATTTCGCTGCGCAGCCAAACCACCGTGACCCCGAACTGGTCGGCCACCGCATGATCCGACCAGCGCCAGGATATGGGCGGGGTGTCCTGGTGATGATCGATGGCCGCCATGATCAGGCCTCCGGTTCGAGGGGTCGCAGGCGAGAGCGCGGGGCCGGTCGGCGCCAGTTCGCCTGCCAGCAGGAGCTCGCACCGGGGAAGGGCGAAGTGATGAAATCGAGCAGGACACCCGGCAGTTGCGCGAGCGGGCTGGCCGACAGCATCAGGGCTACCCGGATCATCGCGCGGCCTCCTCGTGCAGGGCGCGGCGGATGATCATGTGCGCGAGCGAGGCGGGCAGCAGGCCGATCAGGGCGGCGGTGGCACGCCGCTCAAGCCGCTGTGCCATCGCCTGGCGGCCCGCTTTCACGCCGGCGCGGTAGGCGAAATGCCAGACCACAGCCGCGATGATCGCGCCGGTCGCGAGGCTGGTGAGAGCGGAGATCAGAGTCATGCCCGCGCCTCCGCCGGGTCCGCGGGCCAGTTGAAGTGCTCGACGCCATCGAGGAGGTGGCCGGCATTCTTTTTGCCGATGCGGCCCATGTTCACGCCGTCAGGAAAAATGTGAATCAGCTCGGGTCTGCTGACCGCCTTTCTGCCAAAAGTCAGCTGGGGTTTTTCGTCGAACCCCATGACGCAGGGTGGCGCCCACTCGCCCCATTGTTTCAGGAAAAACGGCACGCCAGCGGCGGCGCATTGATCGCGAAGGGATCGCGCCCAGTCCGGATGCATCGGCCGAGCATCCCGTCCGCTCTCGCCGCCGACGACGACCCACTGCAGGCCCAAGACGAAGTGACGAAGGTTGATGCGGCCCAGCAGCGGCTCCGCCGAGATCAACCGAACGGCTGCCGGGGTATCCAGCAAAAGCGGAATGCGTTCATCCGCGCTGGCCTGGTCTTCAACGGAGACACCCAGCCAGACATTGGGAAGAGGCCACCAGGCCCGGCCGGGAGTGATGTGAGGCAGGGGGGCAACCGCGCTCGGGCCGAAGCCCTTGCGGCGGGCCTCCGGCGTCTTTCGAAGTTGCATCACGATGTCGGCAATCCGGCCACAGCTGCGTTGAAGGTAGGCGTTCATCCGGTCCGGCCGCTTGGTCAGCACGATGAAGCGGTGTTCCGGGCAAAGTGCCATGACGGCGAAGGCCTGGTCGATCCAGGCGTCCGGCACATTCTCCGCGAACAGATCGCCCATGGAGTTGACGAAATAGCAGCGGGGCCTGCGGGCGCGCAGCGGGGCGGTGAGCGTGTTCTCGCCGGCCTGGGCCGTCTTGCCGGTCCAGACCGGCCCGCCCTTGCTGTCCTTCACGGTGCCTGCATAGTGCGAGTGCTCGCCCGTCATCCGCAGGATCCGCGCGGCCTGCTTCATGGCGTAGCAGTTGGTGCAGCCCTTGGAGACGATGGAACAACCGACAATCGGGTTCCATGTCTCACCCTTGAAGCCGGGCAGGTGGGTCCATTCGATCTGGGTCATACCTCAACCCCATCGCGCGCGGCGCCATAGGCCGCCTCGATCCGGTCCTCGGCGGGCAATGCGCCGGCTTTGCTGAGTGCGTCCAGCTGGGCGGTGAAGGTGCGGGAGATCACCGAGCCATTGCCGTGGACGCCGCGCTCGGACAGCATCATCGCAAGGTTGGCGATATCCACCGGATCACCCTTCCAGATATGGCGGATCAGCATCTTGGCGAGCTGTTCCGGTGTGCAGGTGGCCGGATCATCCCAGCCGCCACGCCCCTGGCGCCGGGCCCGGGCCAGCTTGAGCTTCATGCGATCGGCGAAGCGATCGACGGCCGCATTGTCGGGATGCGGGTCGGGATGGGTGGCGTGTTCCAGCGTGTTCATGACAGCCTCCGTTGATGCTCGTGATAGGTGACCGGTCGGCCGGGCCGTCGCGGGCCGCTGTGGCATGGCAGGTCGAGGGTTTCCTCGCGCTCGAGGCCCAGGCGCCGGCGTTCGCGGGCATAGGACGCCTGGCGGCGCTGATCGGGTGTGAGGGAGTCGGGATCGTCCTGGCACAGATCGCGTGCCGAGACGCGCTGGCGCAGTCCATCGGCGGCGAGGCGCTGGTTGATGTGGCTGATGATCCGGTCCAGATCCTTGCGGCGGATGCGCGCCGTGCCGGCGGTCCAGCGCGAGACCATCGCCTGGGTGTAGCCGGTGATCTGCGAGATCGTGGCCTGCTTGACCAGGGCCAGACCGGCCCAGCGGCGAAGCGCGAAAGGCTTGAGGCGCAGACCGCTCATGCTGCCCGCTCCCGGTTCCGAAGTTCCTGCCTGCAGGCCTCCACGACACGCATATCACGATGTCGCTGGGCCAAGTGCCGCAGCCGATCTGTTGGAATGCACTTCGGATCCAGCTTGGGGCCCCGGCTTCGCGGGAGTCTCCGTGCTTGCAGAAATCGGAGCTGGTTATGAATCTCGCAGAGCATCCGACCCTGCTCGTCGCGTGTCCATGCCATAGAAAGACCACGACTCAAGGGGCCACCACTCCTGCGGGCGTGCAAGATCATCGCTCGCACGCGCTCTAGCCCCGCAGTGTCCAAGCACGAACGGATACTGGAGAGCGTGAGTGACCTAAAAATCCGTCCCATCCGGGCGTAGGCAATCGATGAGCATGGCGAGACACGACCCGCTTGTGTCGCGACCTCGGCCCACTCGGCGAGGGTCGCCCAGCGCAGTCGCGTGCCGGGTACTGATATCCGACCGCTCATGCTGCCCGCTCCTGCAGGACCGCATCGACATTGCGGGGGATGGGGGTGAAGTGCAGGACGGCGACCCAAGGGTTGGTATCCCAGCCATAACCGCGGCGGGCGTTCAACGTGTCCCAGACGGTGCGATAGGCCGCGCGGGGATCGGTGTTCCAGTCGGCCCAGTCCATGCCGACATCATCCGAGCCGGGCAGGCCGTCCAGATCCGGCAGGCCGTATTTGACGGTGGTGCCATCCTTGGTGAGGCCGAGCAGGCCTTCGGCGATAGCATCCTCGTCCGTGATGTCCTGCAAGCGCTGGATTTCGATCCGCGCCATGGACAGTGTGAGGCGGGAAAGGCGGCGCGGCATGAAGCGTGGATTGCGCAGCTTGCCGAACCGGGCGCGCACCTGGGCCGGCGGTTCGCCATGCAGGCGCACATCCGCCTCGAACATCAGGGCCGCACCGGCCGGCAGGCTGCCAGGCTTGACGGCGTCAAAGCGCGCCTCGGTGCGCCAGGCCTCGCGGACCCAGCGGATGGTGGTGGCGCCATAGCGGGTGATGTCGGCGGCGTGCCAGTTCAATGACTCGCGGTCGAACACCGGGGCGCTGGCGCTTTCGCCCAGACGCCATTCCGGGATGGGGCCGCCCTCGACGGGGGTCAGCTGGGTCTCCAGCACGCGGCGCGTCTGGGTCTTGCGACCGTCCAGCATGGCGCGAACCATGCCGGGCGAGAAGGTGAGGGGAAGGGTGGGGATCATGACCGGACCTCCGCCTGTGCTTCCGCCGCGGCGCGACGCAGGTCGAGATGGTGTTCGGCGGTGAAGCGGACGTCCGCGTCGAAGTCGGCGCGCAGGATCCATTCGAGATAGTCGCTGGGCACATCGTCCCAGCGCTTGTCCTTGTGCTCGCCAAAGCGGCAATGGATCTGCAGGGCGGGCTGATGCATCCAGTCCATCAGGGCCTCGATGTGACCGTCGGCGGCAGCGATCAGATCGCGCAGCAGGAAGGCGGTGACGTAGGCGTCGGGAAAGGCGCGGTGGGCCGGCTGGGCGGTTTCGTGGTGAAGGCCCTCCGGATTGCGCCAATAGCGCAGGGCCTGATTGGAATGCGAGGGCGCATCTGGCCAGAGCCGCAGGGCCGCCTTGTAGGTGCAGATCCATGGCACCGCCGGATCGGCCCCGGCGAAACCCTGTTCGAAGGCCGCGTTGTGGGCGGCATAGGCGATCAGCTCGCCATCAGGCGGCGCGTCGAAACCGAGGAAGCCCGGATCCCATGACGGGGCGGTTTCGACGTCCACGTCGATGATGTGATGCACGGCCGAGGCGACCGGCGGGATGGGGCGGTGCGGATTGATCAGCAGGTGCCCGCCCTTGACCACACGCGGTGGCGCGCCTTCCGGCAGCAGCACGTCGGTCCAGCCCAGCTCGACAATGGCTTCGGAGGCCGGGTCAAAGCCCGTGGTCTCGAAATCGATGACGCGGATGTATTTCATGCCTGCCCTTCCGATGTGGCGCGCGCGATCAGGCTCTGGGCGCGGCGTCCCTCGCGGGTGAAGGCAAGGGAGAGATTGTAGACCACCGCCTCGCGGATCTCGTCCGGGGCATCGGTGAGGAAACCGGCGGCGATATTGCAGACCATCTGCACGTATTCACCCGCTTGCATGCCGGTGACACCATCCTGCGCCATGGCGCGGGTGAGGGCGGTGCGCACGGCGTGGGCGGTGCAGCCGATCATCTGACCGGCATCCATCTGGTCGCTGCCGCGTTCGGCTTTCCAGAGGCGGCGGGCCGCCGCTTCCATCGCCGCGAGCGCGCGGGCGCCCTCGGGCGTGAAGGTGTGCGTGTTCACATCAAGGCCCAGCGCGCGGGCGCTGTCGGCCAGCGCCGCGGCGAGGGTGTTGGCCGGATCGGCGGGGGCGGGTGTGTCCTGGCTCATGCCGGCACCTTCGAGACGATGGCGGCGAGGATGAGTGGGGAGATGATGGTGGCCATGAACAGGCCGAACCCGATCACCTGGACGGGGTAGAGAAAGGCCGGATGGCGCAGGATGCGTGACATGGATGTCCTCCTGGATGATGGGAGGACTAGTACGACGAAAAATCGTCGTTAGTCAACAAAAACGACGAAACTCCGTCGTGTTGTCGCGTGTGCTCTGCTGCAATGCTGGGTTTATTCTGATGAGGATGGGGCGATGCGCGGCGTTATCGGGTGGGTGTTATCGAGTGCGCTGGTGGTTGTGGTCGGGTTCTGTGTTTGGCGGTGGCCGGCCTGGCAGCATTGCCAGGATGACACGGCGACGAGAGCGGCGCTGTTGTCGGGGTTGGACGTCATCGGCGTGACGCTTGGATCCGAGCGATCGCCGTCAGGTGCTACCTGCTATTTCGAGACCCATGGGGCGGCGGGATCTGATGTGGCAATCGTGCGTGTCATGGTGCTCGGCGATGGCCCTGCGATTGTGTATGTGCGCCGCCCGGGACGGTCGGGCTATGACTATGTGGACCCGCGGTACGAGCAAGCTCTAGGGCGCAGGTCCGGCAGCTAGTCTGCCCTGGCCATATCGGGGCGGGCCTGCGCGACATAGAGGTGAGCGGATTTGATTTCGACGTCCGTCTCCAGGTCGGTCCCGTCCCAGCTTTCCAGGTTGAAACGGCCTGCTGCGTAGCCCGGCCTGAGAACTCGAAACAAAGAACGGCCATCTGTGGTCTGGACAATGCAGGGCTCGCCGATGAGATCGGCTAGATCGCCATCCTCATGCTTCAGGAAATAAAGAACCCAACGATCCTTTGCGGGGCGCATGGGAAACCCGCGAAGCTCGTAGGCGATGTATGTCCTGTTTTCAGGCAGTCCGGGCGGTGAGCGCACCTCATATAAACCCTGGATTGTGTCAAATTCGAACGGCTTTTGTGGTTCCCGCCGACCACTGGGCCGGTCATCGCCCTGCATGTAACTCACTACGCCACCTATACCTATGAACCCAACAACCCACACGCATTGGCGCGTGGCAATCGTATCCTCATCGTAAAGTTGGGCAAGTGTTAGGCCAGTAGCTTCCGCGATTTTCTTTTCATTCCGGGCTGATAGCGAGTCGGCCTGGCCGTTCAGATAGGAGCGAATGGTGGTTTGGGGAATACCTGTTCGCCGGGCGATGTCCGCCGCGGTTTTGAGGCCCAGGCGGGCCATGGCGCGCTTAAAGGCGTCGCGTTGAGCATCTGCGTTCCAGCCGGTCATGGTTGGTGTTCTTGCACGTTTTGTAACGAAGGGCTTGGACGAATAATCGTCGCTAGCGCTTGACAAACGACGAAAGATCGTCGTTTTCTGCGAGCATCTGATGAGGGTGCTGCATGAGCGAGTCTCTTTCTCCAAAGAAAACAAGGACTGCTACCGAGCAGTCGTTGGCACTGATCCAGACTGCGCTGAATGCCCGTGGATTCAATAAGGCGGCTTTTGCCAAGCAGTGCGAAGTCCCTGCGAGTGCGATCAAGGACATGGCACGCCCCGGCTGGCGCCCCCGGACCATTGAAAACCTGATTGCGGTTGAACGCGCCCTCGGCCTTGTCGCGCCGGATGCGGCCGCCCGGCCGGAGGTGTCCTCGTGATGCCCTCATGTTTCCTCCCCGCCCTGCGTGGCGAGTGCTGTTGTGTCACGACGGCAGCCTCGCGCCGTAACCGCAGGGCATTGGGCGCCCGTCCCGGTGATCCCCGCCGGGGCGGGCGTTTCTTTGACCGTGGACGGGCGACCGTGTGCCGCGACATGCCGCGCGATGCGTGCGTCGCGGGCCGGATCGGCCGGGCCGCCCAGATCCGCCGCGATGCGGGCAATGTGGGCCGGGGTGAGGGGGGTGTCGGTGTGTTTCGCCATGACGGGGATCATTCCCCGTCAGGCGCGGTCTGCAAATTCGGAACAGCGGGAGGAACCCAAGAATGGGTGGCCGTATAGCCAAACCGCCCGCGTGCCGGGTGCTGGGCGCGGATGACTATGCCGCGCTGAAAAACGCCACACGGCTGGTGCTGCGCGATAATGGCGGGCCAGAGCAGTTCTGGCAGGAGACGCGAGCCGGGTGCGCGGAAACGCTGCGCGGCTATACGGTGCATTCCCATCAAGCCTTTGCGCCCATCGATGTGATCGCCGACGCGGAACGGCATGCCAGCTATCCCCGGGTGACCGAGGCGATGGCGCGGATGGCGGGCTATCTGCTGATGCCGGCACCGGAGACGGTGAAAGGCAAGGGGGTGCATTTCGACGCCCTGCGCGAGGCCTGCGAGTTTGGTGTGCAGGCCGCTGCCGATCTGGCCGATGGCCGTGTGGACCGTGAGGAGGCGCCGGACTTCCTGCGCGCCCTTCGCGAGGGGATCCGCGCCTTTGCCGCGGCCGAGGCGGCTTTGCTGGCCGAGCATCCGCATCTCAAAGGGGAGGCAGGCTGATGCCGCGCTCGACCCCGCCCACCCGTCTGGAAGCGCGCACCGGCCTGACCCTGTGTGCGGTGTTTTCCCTGTTGCTGGCGTCGGGGGCGCTGATGGTCTGCGCGACGCTGGCCTGGCGCGGGGTGATGTGATGGGGCGGCGCGTCGAGATCGCGATCCTCTGGCGCGCCACCCGGGTGACGGTGGACGGCCTGTTCGACCGCAATGGCGCGTTGACCGGGCTGGACCTTATCCACCTGCCGGCGATGCGGCCGATGCATGCGGCCAGCGACATCAAGCTGGTGCTGGACGCGATCTGGATCCTGGAAAGCATGCTGGGCGACCGGCTGACGGTGCCGAACCCTTGGGATCTTGATGACCTTCTGACCAGTCAGGAACGCGTCGCCGCCGAAGGGCCCATGTGCGCCGTGGTGCGCGCCCTGGCCCAAGCCCAGACCGAGGCGCGGGCCGACGCCCGCGTGGTGCAGTTTTCAACCCGGAAAAAGGAAGGGGAGCCGGCATGAGCGAGGCTTTCGATTTTGAGCTGTTGCGTGAACGCAATCTGGAACGCTGCGCCCTCTGGCATCCCCATGGCGGGGTGATGAGCTGGGACCTGAACCGCTGGGCGGTTGCCCTGGCCGGTGAGGTGGACGAGCTGTGCGACGAGGTGGTTGCGCGCAATCACTGCCGGAACGAGAACAGCGACCGGCGGATCGCGGGCGAGCTGGCGGATGTGGTCATTTATCTCGACCTGCTGGCAGCCCGTGCCGGCATGCCGGCATTTCCGTCGAAGTACTTTGCGGATCTGGTCGCCAAGGCCTTTCCCGGTGAATTGTTCTGCCCCGAACGTTCGGCCCTGCAGGTATCTGCCGCGGTCGGTCGGATGTGCGACATCATCAAGAAAATCAACCGGTCAGACGACGGCATCACCGGCAACCGGGTGAGCGATGACACCTTGCGCGAGACGCTGGAGGTGCAGGCCCAGCGCGCCTTGTTCAACTGCTTGAAGATCGGCCAGTACACGGAGTTCTCCAAGATCAGTTTCGCCGAAGCGGTGGCCGGGAAATTCAACGCGGTTTCCGAGCGCAACGGGTTTGATGTGTTCCTGCCGATGCCGCTGAGGCCGCGGGACGCCTGTCAACAGGTCGAGATCGTAGTCGAGCGCGTCAAGACCGCGCCGATCAAGGGCGCCCAATGATCTGGGCGCATCTTCCCCCACCCATTCGCCGCCTGTGGGCGGACGAACAGGACTTTGAGGACACCGCGCGGGCGCTGGCCCGGCGCGGGGCAGGGCCGGGCGTGTGCGTGCCCGGGCCCGTACGAACCGCTGTTGGCGGACAGGGCCAGATCCATTTTCAGAACCAGGACGAGGTGCGGTCATGAAGACCATCAGTTTCAACGAGTTCTTCCTGGGCTTGCGCGGTGGTGCGCTGGCCGGGGAATGCTCCGACCAGCTGGATAAGCTGCTCGAAGCCATCCACCAGACGGGCGAGGGCGGTGATCTGACGATCAAACTGCCGATGAAGCTCAACAAGGCCGGGCAGCTGGAATGCAAGCCGGTGGTCACCAGCAAGCTGCCGAAGCGCGCCCTGGGCACGGGCATCTTCTTCCTGACGGATGAGGCCCGCCTGACCAAGACCGATCCGCGCCAGACCGACATCGAGGACGATCTGGCCGCCCGCCGGGAGAAAATTCTCGGCGAGACCCCGGCGCACTAGCGACCGGGGCTTTGCGTTTTCCCTTCAGTCAAAAGGACCTGACCCATGACAGACGAAACCCAGGCTGCCGAAACATCGGCAGCGTATCCGCGGCCCGCCGAAGCGCTGGCCGCTGCGATCGAGGCGGGCTTTTCGGCCCGACCGGTGCATGCGCTGGCGGATGGCCGCGCATTTGCGATGGTGCCGGAAGGCTATGAGTTCAAGGATGTGTCCGACCCGAACCGCCTGGCGCCACGGCCGCGTTCGACAATCGTGGTGGATGATCGGCAGAGCCTGATCGATTACCTGAACCGGTTCAAGGAAGGCGGATCCGTGCTGGTCGCCGATATCGACCGGGCGGTGATTCAAGGCCTGGTCGACTATCACCTGGCCTCGGACGATGCGACCTTTGAAACACCCGAGGACCTTGCTGTGCGGGTGCGTGCGCGTGAGCACCAGGCAGTGCTGGCCTTGCGGGTGTCCGAGGAGTTCAAGCGCTGGGATGCATTCGAGGGCGAGCTGCACCAGCAGGACGAGTTCGCACATTTCCTGGAAGAGAACGCGACGGATGTGCTGCATCCGGAAGCGGGATCCCTGATCGAGATCGCCCGCGATCTGGAAGCGGTGCAGGGGGCGAACTTCAAGTCGTCATTCCGCACCGAGAACGGCGACCGGGCCTTCCGCTATGAGGAAGAGACCCGCACGACGGGACAGGTTGTGGTGCCGCGCAAGTTCACTGTGGACATCCCCATCTATGCCGGTGAGGAACCGATGCAGCTGGAGGCGCGCCTGACTTTCCGGGTGACGTCCGGCGGGCTGTTGCTGGGTTTCAACTGGCACCGCGTGGAGTACGCCCGGCAGGCCCTGTTCCGGCAGATTGCCTTCAAGGTTACCGAGGACACCGGCGTGCCGGTCTTCTTTGGACGGACCACCCGATAGGACGTGTCCTGCCCTGCGGGACATCCCGCGGGGCGGGCCTTTTTGAGGCCTGCCGCAATGATCGATCCTATCCCCGCCCTATCCATACGCCAGCCCTGGGCCTGGGCCATTCTGGCCGGGCACAAGCCGGTGGAGAATCGCAGCTGGTCGACGCGCTATCGCGGGCCGCTGATCATTCATGCCGCTCGCATGGTGGATGAGGAGGCCCGCGCTGCCTTCGTGGCGCAGGGCTGGCCCTTGCCGGACACGCTGCAGACCGGCGGCTTTGTCGGCATCGCGCGGCTGGTGGATGTGGTGTCGCATCACGAGAGCGCCTTCTTCACCGGGCCGCGCGCCTGGGTGCTGGCGGATCCGGTGCCCTTCCAGAAACCCATCGAGGGGCGCGGCAAGCTGGGCCTGTTCGTGCCGCCACCCGAACTGCGCGAGCGCATCCTGGCGGCCGCCCGCTGGGCTGCGTTCGACATGGGCGAAACGGCAGGGGGTGCGGGATGACCGCCCGCCCGCGCCCGCAGCGCTTCAAGGCCAATCTGATCCGCGAGGGCCGGGTGCTGTGGCCCGGCGACTATCAATTCCAGGATGCGGCCGGCCGGCCGTGCCTGAAGCCGGGCAGCATTGCCCGGATCGAGCTGTGCTGCCCGGTTTCGGGCGAGCGGGTGGTGGTGGATCCGGTGGGATATCGCCAGCCATGGCGGCGGCCGTCCTGGCTGGTCACCGGATCGGTGTTCGAGGCCAGCGTTTATCCGGAAATCGAAACTCCCGCCGGCTGGCGCGGCTATCTGCGCGAGGGGCGGTTTGTGGCCGAGGGGAGGGCCGCCCATGGATGATTACGGAACAGGCGCTGGGCACCGGCCGGGCTATGGCACGGTGGTGCCGATGACATCGGCGCTGCAGCCCTTCATCACCGGCGACCCGAAATCCACTGAACCGCCGCACAATCTGGAGGGCGAGCAGGCCTTCCTGGGCGCGCTGTTGTACGACAACGAGCTTTACTACCGCGTGGCCGATTGGCTGAAGGCTGATCACTTCTATGACCCGGTGCATCAGCGAATCTACGCGACGGCGGCAGACCTGATCTCGCGCGGATCCTTGGCCGATGCGGTGGTGCTGAAAACCCATTTCCAGCGCGATGAAGGGCTGGCCGATATCGGCGGCACCACCTATCTGGCCGTGCTGATGGAGGGGGCGGTTTCCGGCCTGGCGGCTGTGGAATACGCCAAGATCATCCACGAGCTGTTCCTGCGGCGCGAGGGCGTGCGGATCGGCCGGGAGTTGAGCGAACGCGCCGGCGCGGATGCCGAGATCGACGCGCGGGCACTGCTGTCGGATGTGGAACAGCAGATTTACGGCCTGGCCGAGATCGGTTCGGCGAAGCGGGGCTTTGTCAGTTTCAAGACGGCGCTGGCCGGATCGCTGGAACAGGCCTCGGCCGCGTATGAACGCGATGGCGGCCTGTCGGGGATATCCACCGGTCTGAAGGCGCTGGATGACAAGCTGGGCGGGCTGCACCCGACCGATCTGATCATCCTGGCCGGGCGCCCCTCGATGGGCAAAACCGCCCTGGCCACGAATATCGCCTTCTCGGTCGCCAAGGCCTATGAGGCGAAGGCGCTGCCCGAGGGCGGGCACAAGACCATCAAGGGCGGGGTGGTCGGGTTTTTCTCGCTGGAGATGTCGTCGGAGCAATTGGCGACGCGCCTGCTGGCCGATTACACGGGCATTCCGGGCACCAAAATCCGGCGCGGCGAGATTGACCGGATCGAGTATGAGATGCTGCGCGATGCAGCGTTGGAAATCGCCTCGCTGCCCCTGCACATCGATGATCAGGGCGGACTGCCCATCGCCCAGCTGTGTGCGCGGGCGCGTCGCCTGAAGCGCACGCACGGGCTGGACCTGATCATTGTGGATTACCTGCAGCTTGTGACCGCCTCGCGCACGCGGGCCGGGGAAAGCCGGGTGCAGGAAGTGTCCGAGGTGACCCAGGCGCTGAAGGCTTTGGCCAAGGATCTGGGCGTGCCGGTGCTGGCGCTGTCCCAGCTGTCACGGCAGGTGGAAAACCGGGCGGACAAGCGGCCGCAATTGTCGGACCTGCGCGAGTCCGGGTCGATCGAACAGGATGCGGACGTGGTCTGCTTTGTCTATCGCGAGGCCTATTACAAGGAACGCGAACGGCCGCAGGAAGACACCCCGGAATATCTGGCCTGGGAAGACGCGTTTCGGGCCATCGAGCATCGCGCCGAGGTGATCATCGGCAAGCAGCGGCACGGGCCCATCGGGACGGCCGAACTGCACTTCGACGGATCCCGCACGAAATTTTCCGACATCGAGCCGAGGAGAGCGCCATGAACGCCCTGCAACCCAATCGCGTGGTCAAACTGCCTGCCGATCTGGTGTCCGCCATCGAGGCGGCAAACACGGTCTGCGAGGCAGAACCGGAGCTGTTGTTTGCACCGCAGCGCGAGCGGGCCTCGCAACGCGGGGTCAAGCCGAACCGGGCGCGCTGGGCCGGCGTGGTGGCGATCGCCCGCCGGGACGGAATCTGCGCGCTGGAAGCGGCGGTGATGACCGGGGTGGCCTTTAACGCCAACGCGGCCCGCGATTCCCTGCGCCGGGTGCATGACAATGATTTTAGGACAGGGGTGCCCACCATCCTGGACGCGGACGAGCCGGCCGTCGCGGCGGCCCTGGACGCGATCGGGGCGGCGGGCGCCGCGCCGCTGACCCTTGATCCGATTGCCCTGCAGAAGGTGCGCGAATTTGACGGCGAGGAGCGGGTGGAGATCCGCACCCGCCTGCTGGCCGGGGAAAGCGCGGAAGCGGTGGCGGAGAGCCTGCGAAGGCCGGTCAAGTCGATCCAGCAATTCGCGCGGGATTGGGGCATTGGCCGCCCGCCATCCCCGCCCCGCCAGATCGCCCGCACCGATGTGCGCATGCCGCTGATGCCGCCGCGATCAACCGGACGAACCTTCGGTCGCCCGGCCACACGCTGGACCGAGACCCGGGAGGTGCGGCCGTGATCTTCGGTTCGGTGTGTTCCGGTATCGAGGCGGCATCCGAGGCCTGGGATCCCCTGGGCTGGCGGGCCGCGTTTGTGTCGGAGATCGAGAAATTCCCGCGCGCGGTGCTGGAACACCGGCTGGGCGCGCGCGAGCCGGCCGAAGGCGAGCGATGGTCACCGTCCTGGAACGGGCCGGCCCTGCTGGGCGATTTTACCGCCATTCGGGCCGCTGACTGGCCGATGGTGGAATTGCTGGTCGGTGGCACGCCCTGTCAGGCCTTCTCGATCGCCGGCAAGAAAGGCTCGCTGGATGATCCCCGCGGGCGGCTGTCCCTGGCTTATGTGGAGCTTGTGCATGACCTGTCAGACACCGGATCTCTTCGCTGGGCCGTCTGGGAAAACGTCCCCGATGTCCTCAAGACCGACGACAACGCCTTCGGCTGCTTCCTGGCAGGACTTGTCGGAGCTGATACCGCCCTCCGTTGCCCACGAAAATCAGGACGGTGGCCGGGTGTCGGTCTGGTGTGCGGTCCCCGGGGCGTCGCAGCCTGGCGTATTCTCGACGCTCAATATTTCGGCCTGGCCCAACGCCGCGAGCGTGTCTTCCTTGTCTTCAGTCCTGCAGCCGCCGGCGGAGATCCAGCCGCGGTATTATTTGAGCCCCAAGGCAGCGGCGGGAATTCTCCGCCGCGCCGGGAAACGGGGCAAGACGCTGCCGCCGGCCCTGGACGCGGCCCTGAAGGCGGTGGCGGGCGATCTGGTGGACGCTCCGGATGCGGAGCTGGTGGAGACCGACTGCAAGGCCTGCCGGATGCCGGTGACCACGCCGGCGGATCCGTGCCCGTGGTGCGGGGAGATGCCGTAGCACCGACGCTGAGCGCCCGCACAAAAGGGGGCGGGGGCCTGGGCCTGGGCACGGACACGGAATTGGACGGGGCTCTGGTGCCGGAGGTTTGTGCGCCATTGCGCGCGTCTGCCGGAGAGCGCGCGGGCATGCCCGGCGACACCGATTTCGAGAATTATGTGCCGACCGTCGCGAAGTGCCTGACGCGGACGAGCGCCGGCGGGACGAGCGTGGATCTGGAAACGTCCGATTTCATTCCCGAACCCATCGCCTTTTCCTGCAAGGATTACGGCGCCGACGCGGTGGAAGGCCTCGCGCCGACCATGCGCGCGATGGGCCATGCCGAGAGCCATGCCAATGCGGGCGGGCAGCTGGCTGTGTCAATTGCCATCCGCGGCCGAGGCGATGACGGGGCCCAGATGGAGGTGGACGAGAGCGGGGTCTCGCACACGCTTCGCGGCGGCGATGGCGGCGGCTCACGAGCCATGGTCGCGGATCCCGCCATAGGCTGGCGCGTGCGCCGCTTCACGACCACCGAGTGTGCCCGACTGCAGGGCTTTCCTGATGATCACACCCTGATCCCTTGGCGGGGCCGGGACGCGACGGATTGCCCGGACGGGCCGCAATACAAGGCCTACGGCAACTCCATGGCTGTGGCCGTGATGCGGTGGCTGGGCGAACGGATCGCGGCGGCGGATGCGGGTCTGCCTAGACGGAGGGCTTCGGTGTGAAACCCTTCAGCATCGCTTCGACAGCGACCGAGGCCGGGCCGGTAATGGGTGGCTTGTCGCGCTCCCATTTGCGGATCGTGTCGGCCCCGTTCGCTTCGGACAGGCGCAGGGCGCGGGCCATCTCCTCGACGGAGAGGCCCAGCGCACGACGCGCGGCTTTCAGCTCGCTACCGGTCACGGGAAGTCAGCCAGTTGAGCTTTGCGGCGGTCCAAGCCGGGTTCCAGAGCGGATTGTCCCCGTTCGGATACTCGCCCGTGGCCGCTTGGATGGCATCGGCCATGACCATGTTGGCGTCGCAGAAATCGTGCGAGGCGCAAACGCCGGAGGGCGTGGCCGGATCGGACAAGCTTTGCCGGTTCCGCCGCTTCACCTTGGCCAGCGCATCCGCGCCGATCGTCTCCGCCAATCCGGCGGCGAACAGCAGAGCGACCACCTCAATCATCACCGCCTCATGCGCGCGGTCCCATTCGTCCTCGACCACCATCTTGGTGTCATCATCGATCTGGCCGTCTGCGCTGGCCATGATGATGAATCGGGCGCAGCCGGTGTCAGGGATCCGCTGGGCGCGGTCTGGGTGGTCAATGTGCAGGAAGACGGCACCGTTGCCGGCCTTGATCTCGAAGACGGGGAAGGGGTCGTGCGGCCCGGTCACCGACACCCATGCATCCGGCAGGTCGGGCAGGGTTTCCATGTCGTAATCGGGGAATTGCCGGGCCAGTGCAGCCTTGGTTTCGAGGTCCATGTCAGTTTCTCCAGTTTGAGCGGGGCTCTGCCCCTTGACGCCGATCACCTTACGCCAGCCGCGCGCGGGGCCAAGGGGAATCGGTGCGCGCTCAATCCCCCTTCTCTCTGTCAGCTGTATCGGAGGTGCGCATGAGCGGCTTTGTTCAAGGCCTGTTCTGGATGACACGCGGCCTGGGCGTGCCCAAGGAGGTCTCGGAGGCGGCGGTCAAGGCGGTCGGCGCTCGGATCGCAGATGCCGCCAGCGATGACGGCATGGGCATGCGGCCGCTGGCCAAGGAATACCTCGCCCTGGACACCGGGCACGGCGAGCGGCAGGTGCAGAGGGCGCTCAAGCGCCTGTCCGAGCTGGGCATCCTGGCGATGCAGGAGGGCACCGGATCGGGGCGGGGCAACGCGCCGATCTACCAGATTAGCCTCGACAAGCTGTGCGAATTGATCCCCATCGACGGGCTGCCGAAAAGCCTGCGAATTCGCATAGCCCAGACGGTGGGTGATGAGGAAACAAAGGGAGACAATATGTCTCCCTTTAAGGACGGGAAAGGGAGACAAATACGACGCAAAAGGGAGACAAATACGACGCAAAAGGGAGACGGTAGTGTCTCCCACTACAATAAGACCACAAATACTACATCCAGCGCGGACGCGCGCGAGCCCGAGGGCACGCGCCCGGCCGGCTGGGATGAGGTGGGTGCGGACCTGCAGGGGCCCGAAGGTGATCTGATCCGCGCGGCGCTGGCCGCCAATGACAGCCGGATGCCGGCGAAGCTGAAGCCCTGGCGCGGACGCTTCCGGGTGGCGGTGGTGTCTAGCGGACCGGAGAGCGGACACAAGCGCATCGTGGTCGATGGCGATGAGCGCGAGTTCCGGTCGGTTTTCACGGGGGCGATGATCCATCTGGCCTATGACAAGAACAGCGTGTGGACGTGTGTCTTTGGCCAGCGCGTGATCGAGAGCGGCCGGGCCGTCTGGGCCGGGACCGAAGCGCCGGCGGATTGGTTCGAGCCGACGCTGCAGACGAAACCTTCCCCCAATTCCCAGGACGAGGAGCGCGCCCATGGCACGGCTTGAGGCGACGAACGCAATGCATGCAGGCCTGTCAGCTGCCCAGGCCAAGGCCAGTGAGGCGATGGATGAACGCGCCCGGCAGGCAGGATATCGGGATCATGCCGACTACTTGGCCCGGATCCGGAGCGCCAAGGCCGAGGCCGAGGCCAAGCGGCAGGCCGATCTGGTCAACAGCGAGGAGTTCCGGGCCGCCCAAGAGCGCCTGGCCGTCCTGCGCCGCTATGAGCGCGAGCTGTCCAAGTCGATCCACGGCCAGCACATTGACGCCTTCACGGCCATGGTGCGGGGCATCGAGATCAGCGGGAAGGACATCCGGGCGATGTCGCCCTCGACCGAGCTCTACCGGCTCTACAAGCCAGCGCGCGGGGATGGTGCGATATCGCTGGAGGAGCTGGCAGCCGGTGCGCACTACGCCTTCCTCAACGATGCCAGCAAGGTCGGCTCGTCTTCCTACGACCTGTCGGATCCGCGCGTGGATGGTGGCGGCGGCGGCGACACGGAGATGTCGGTGATCAACCACTGCACCGCCGCGGGCCAGTTTCGCGAGGCGGGCCAGTCCTTCTTCCGCTGGCTGCCACGCCGGAAGGCGGTGAACATCCGCCGCATCGTCAACTGGGTCTGCCTGGACGGGGGCCAGCCGATCGACAACTTCGCCATCGAGGCGGGCGAGGAGGAACGGCGGGACGCAGTGCGGGTCCGGGCGATAAAATGCACCATGCTTTCCATTGGCTTGTCGGTCCTCGGTCAACATTTCGGCATGGGGACTGGTTGACTGTAAAACAGTTTTAGCGGATATGATTTTCCCTAGAAGTGGAAACTGCGTCCACAAAGACCCCGCCGGCACCCGCCGCGCGGGGTTTTTCGTGCCCGGTTCCCAGCCATTCCCGCGCTATTTCAAGCCCTTGCCCCGTTTCCGCGGGTCCTCCTGGGGCATTTCCCGTATACGGGGCATCTGAGCGCGAGGGTTTGGCACACACACAGCTTTTCAACATGGGTGACCGTGGACCGTGGATTCCTCGTTTGATCAGGTGGTGCTGGCTCCGGTTCGGGAGTTTCAGGTCGCCGACCTTCGGCCGTATGAGCGCAATGCGCGCAAGCACTCCAAGCGGCAGCTGGAGACGCTGAAGGCGGCGATCAAGCGGTTCGGGTTCAATGTGCCGGTCGGTGTCTGGCAGGACGGAATGATCCTGGCCGGGCATGGTCGCTGGGAAGCGGCCAAGGATCTGGGCATGGAGACGGTCCCGGGAGTGGACCTGTCGCACATGAGCCTGGACGAGGCGCGGGCCTATTGCCTGGCCGACAACCGGATCGCCGACATGGCGCGCTGGGATGATGATCTTCTGAAGGCCGAGCTGGCCGATCTGCATGGTGATGATATCCGCCTTGACGAGATCGGCTTCACGACCAACGAGCTGGCCAAGCTGGTCGACGACTTCGACCTGCCGACCGAGAACCGGAAGGCCAAGGCGGCCAAATCAAAGGCTGCGTCGTCTGACGATCCGCAAGCCGAGGGCCCTGCCGATGAGTCTGGGCCGGACCCGCTGATCGGGCCGGATGTGGTCGAGCGCGGAGAGGTCTGGCACATTGGCGATCATCGCCTGGTGTGCGGCGACAGCACTGACCCGGCCGTGGTCGCGCAAGTGGCCGCCGAAGGCGAGGTGGCGCTGTTGCTGACGGATCCGCCCTACGGGGGCGACTACTCGGGGAAACAGGCGGCGATGAACAAGTCGCTCGGCCGCAATGGCAACGCCACTGATATCTCAAATGACAAGCTGCAGGGCGATGGGCTGCGCTCCTTCATCGGTGCTGCGTTCGGCGCGGCGTTCAATGCTCTCGCGCCCGGTGCTGCGGTCTATGCCTTCAGTGCTCCTGGAGGCTCGGGGCAGATGGCGGTGATGGAGGGTATGGCGGATGCCGGAATTCCTGCGAAGCATGTGATCATCTGGTTCAAAGGGCACATCGTGCTCTCGCGAGCCGACATCAATTATGCGCACGAAGCGCTTCACTACACCTGGAAGCCTGGCGCCGCGCACAGCTGGTATGGTCCGACCAACGAAACCTCGGTCTGGGAGTGCGACAAACCGCGCTCGTCCAAAGCCCACCCGACCATGAAGCCGGTCGCGCTGCTTGAACGGGCGATCCGCAATTCCTCGAAGTCCGGGGATCTGGTGCTCGACATTTTCGGCGGTTCCGGTTCGACCCTGGTCGCCGCGCACAATCGTGGCCGGCGCGCGGCGCTGGTCGAGTTGAATGAACAGTTCGCCTCGGTGATCTGCCGCCGGGCCCGGCACGAGCTGGGCATCGAGCCGGTGCGCGCCTCCGATGGCATGAGCTTTTCCGACAAGGAGGCCGCGCTGGCCAAAGGCGGCGCCGGCGCGTAATCCCGTATGGCGGACAAACACCTGCTTGACCAAACCCTGCCGGATGGTTCGCCGGCGTATTTCGCCATGCAAAAGGGCTATGGCGAGGCGCGGGGCGTGTCCAAGCAGACCGTCTCGAAATGGAAGAAAGCCGGCCAGATTGTGCTGGTCGAGGATCCGGCCACGGGCAAGACGGTGGTCGACGCCGCCGCGTCCGATCGTGCCCGGGCGGAACACCAGAACGCGCTGAAGACCCAGGCCGCACTGCCGACCGATGCCGGCGATGAGGATGATGCGCCCGCGGCGCGCGCCGAACCGGTCGATCCCAGCCGCCAGGCCTCGCAAAAGGCCGATGCGGTCATGCGCACCTTCAAGGCCAAGGAAGCCCGCGTGCGTTACGAGCGCATGGTCGGCAATCTGCTGGACAAGGACAAGATCGAACGTCTCTGGCTGCAGATCGGCGGCCGCATGGTCAATGCGGTGATGATGGCCGCTATTCCGGCGGCCAATCGCATCGCACCGGACAATCCGCGCAAGCCGCGCGAGATCATCGTGGAAGAGCTGCGCACGGCCCTGTCGCGCTTTGCCGATGATCTGTCCGCCGAGCTGATCGAGGAAGCGGCCGAAGAGGCCGCCGCCTTCGAAACGGGCGATGCCTGATGGCATGATCGCAGGGACGGGCCCGCAAAGCCCGGCAGACCTGCCCCTGTCAGTCACCCTGGCCCGCAATGCCCGGTCGGTGGTGCATGCCTTTGCCGAAGCGGTCCGCCCGCCTGCGCCGCTGGATGTGGCGGCCTGGCCGGAGGCGCATGTCAATTTCCCGGAAGGTTCGCCCGCGCCGGGGCCCTTCCGCCATGCCACCGCGCCCTACCTGCGCGAGATCCTGTTCGAGCTGTCGCCCGAACGGCCCGGCGATGAAATCCCGGTGATCAAGCCGGCCCAGTCGGGCGGCACGGTGGTCGCCGATCTGTGGATATCTGCTGTGCTGTGGGCGTTCAACGCGCCGGCCATGGTGATCCATCCGACGCTCGGCCAGTTCAAGGCCTGGGCGGAGCGCAAGTACTGGAAGCTGGTCGAGGCCACTCCGGTCCTCAATCCAGAGGTGGGTGGCTGCGTTCTGCCCCGCCATTCGCGTACCGAGGGCGGTTCGACCAGTTTCGAGATCAAGTTCTCGAACGGCTCGTCCATCCTGGGCGCGGGCGCCAACTCGGCGGCCACGCTGCGCCAGCACACCATCCGGTTCGGGGTCAAGGATGACCTGGACGGCTGGACCGACAATGCCGAAGGCGAAGGCGATCCGGACCGTCTCGCCGACCAGCGATTCAAGACCTATCTCAAGCTGGGTCTGGCCAAGATCCTGGCGATCTCCACGCCGCTGATCGCGCGCGCCTCGCGCATCATGCGCAAGTATGAGCTGACGGATCGGCGCCGCTTTTACATGGGCTGCCTGGGTTGCGGCGGCAAGGTCGATTGGGATTGGGAGGACATCCAGGCCAATGAGGTCGCGCCTTATGACGCGCACCTGGTCTGCCCGTCGTGCGGACAGTTTCACCGCGATGCCGACAAGCCGGAAATGCTGGCGGCCGGTGTCTGGATCCCGACCGCCAAGGTGGATGGCGTCGCGCCGCCGAAATTCATTGCGGCCGAAGAGGTCGAACACTGGCGCGAACGCGATATGGGGCCCTTGGCCGGCCGGCCGGGTTTCCACATCACCGGCGTCATCAATGCGTTCGAAACGCTCAACAATATCTGCGTCAAATGGGCCGAGGCGCAGGGCGATCCCAAGGCCGAACAGGTGTTCTACAACACCGTGCTCGGCCGGGTCTTTGAAATCGCCACCGATGTGCCCGATTGGGAAGTGCTCGCGGCGCGCAAGGACAGCGCCTTCCAGCGCGGTCACGGGGCCTGGGGGCCGCTGATCTTCACGATGACCTGCGATGTCCAGCGCGATGGCATCTATTTCTGGGTCAAGGGTTGGAACCGCAACGAGGAAAGCTGGATCCTCGACTATGGTTTCCTGGCCGGCGAGACCGCCGAGGCCTCGGCGGATTGCTGGAAGAAACTGCACACCGTCGCCGACCAGGGCGCGCCGCTGCCCGGCCGGGCGCGGTTCGCCTTCGACCGGATCCTGATCGACTCCAACTACAACACCGACGCGGTGAAGGCCTGGGTGAAGTCCCGGCGCGATCCACGGGTGCTGGCCATCAACGGCGAGGCGGGCTGGAACAAGCCGCTGATCTGGAAGGCCACCGAGACCGAGGTCAAGAATTCGGGCAAGCGCAAGCGCTTCGGCGGGCTGAAGGTCTGGCACATCGGCACCTATGACGCGAAGAACATCGTCGTCACCCGGTTCCACAAGACGCTGGAAAAGCCCAGCGAGGCCGATGGTCTGGCGCGCGGCGTCTATCACTTCCCGGGCGATTGCGAAGACCATGTCTTCCAGCAGCTGACCTCGGAATACATTTTCGAGGAAGAGATCAAGGCCACAGGCCGGACCCGGGTCGTCTGGAAAGCCCGCGGCGACAACCACTATTTCGACTGCGATGTCTATTCCGTCGCGGCGCTCGAACACATCGGCGCCCGGGCCGATCATCGCGGGCGCTGGTCGGACGAGGAATGGCAGGATCGCGAAGCCGAGGTCCGCCGCCAGATCGAGATGGCCCAGGGCCAGGGCGATCTGTTCGACGCCCAGGCGCTTCCGGCGCCTGTCGGCAAACCGGCTGCTGCTGATCCGGCCCAGCCGAAACTACCCGGCGCGCTTGAGCGCATGGCCCGCCGCAATCGCGGGGCCTGATGCCGGCCTTCATACCGCGCGGGTCTGAGGGGGCTCGCGGTGTAGGGCGGGACTGTTGGTCCTGGCGGTCCCGCCCGTTCTTTTCTTCGATCAATGGAGCCTGACCATGGCGCGAACGCTTGCGGAAATTGATGCCGAAATCGCCGCGATGCAAACCCGCCTGCGCAAGCTGTCGGATCCGGATCGCGCCGTGACGCTCAAGCACAACGGCCGGGAGATGTCGCGTTCGGCCGGCGGTGCGGATCTGACGATGGAATGCCGCCGCCAGCTGCGCGAGCTGCAGGCCGAGCGCGCCCGCGTGGCCGGCACGCGATCGCCCGTCTCTCCGGTGCGCACCTGATGGCGGGCAAGATGTCGAAGGCTCGCAAGCGCGCCGAGGCCCGTGCGGCGGCCGGTTCGGGTCGCACCGGGGCGAACACGCTGATGGTCCCGCGCGCCCCGCGGGCGGCGCATCAGGCCGGCGATCCGTTCGAATCAACCTTCGCCGGCAATTATGCCAGCCGCGGTTCGGCGGACCGGGACTGGCTGCGCGAGCGCCTGGAGGCGATCCCGCGGGTGCGCGATCTCATCGCCAACGAGCCGCTGGCCGCCTCGGCGGTCGAACAGAAACTCTCGCTTCTGGTCGGCGATGGCTGGCGGTTCGAGTCCGCGCCCGATGCGGCCGCCTTCGGCATTGATCCGACAAGCGATGAGTACGAGGCGCTGTGCGAGAGCATCGAGCTGGTCTGGCGCCGCTGGGCGAATGACCCTCTGTTCCGCAATGACTACGAGGAGCGGCTGCCCTTCGATCTGCAGCTCGATCTGCTGACCCGCCAATATGTCGGCGCGGAAGGCGAGGGTACGGCCATGCTGCCCTTTGTCGATCGGGATGGCTTCTTCGGCACCTCGCTGCAGGTGATCGATCCGGACCGCCTGGCCCAGCCGACCGGCATGGCTGACAGTGATCGCCAGCGCGGCGGCGTCCAGTATGACGAACGCGGCCGGCCGGTTGCCTATTATGTGCTCGACGGTCATCCGTATGATGTCGGCCTGTCCGCGCTTCACCGGTTTTCCGGTCGCTGGGTGCCGCGCATGACGCCGGGGATGCCCACCGATACCCGGCCCTTCTTCCTGCACGTCATGCGTCCCAAGCGGGCCGGACAGACACGCGGGATTTCCGATTTCATGGCCTCGGCCGGCCGCCTCCAGTTCTTCCGGGATCTCTCGGAAATGGAGATGCGGCAATTCCTGATCAATTCCATGGTGGTGGCCACCTACACCTCCGCCACCACGGATCCGGACATGCTGGCCGAACTGCTCGGCGCCCAGGATGCGTCCAAGCTGCTCGACCTGCGCGATCAGTTCTATGACAGCTCCGGCATCTCCAAGATGGCCGGTTCACGCATCATCCAGACTTTCCCGGGCGATGAGCTGAAATGGAATTCCGATCCGCGCGACACCAATGCCTATGTCGACGTGGCCGCCTTCATGGCGATCCAGTGCGGCGCGCCGATCGGCCTGTCCTATGAGCTGATGACGCGGGACTTTTCCAAGACCACCTTCACCTCCGCGCGCACCGCCATCAATGACGCCTTCCGCATGGTGCGCCGCGAACGTCTGGTGCTGCGTTCCTTTGCCACCCGGCCGACGCGCCTGGCAGTCCTGCAGGAAGCGTTCGAGACACACCAGCTCGCCTTGCCGGCGCGGGCGCCGTCGATCTGGGACAATCCGCAGGCCTATCTCGGCGGCCAGGAGATCGGACCGGGACGCGAGCTGACGGATCCGACCAAAGACGCCACCGGCGACCGGCTGGAGATCGAGAACATGTCGGCCACCGTGGGCGATATTGCCGCGCGGCGCGGCCAGTCCCTGGACGAGATCATCGCCCGCGGCACGCGCGAGCGCCGCAAGCTGAAACGCGCCGGCATGTCGCTGGGCGATCTGCAGGCCTATGTCGCAGCCGATCGCCAGCTCGCCACACCGCAGGACAAAGGTTAGAGCCATGCCCAAATCCCGTTTCTGGCAGGCCTCCGGCCCGCGTGTGGTCGCTGTGGCCGGTGGCCATGAAAGCGCCATCGTCCGCGCCCTGGTCGAGGGCGGGCATGTCCACGCCGATGCCCGGCTGCAGCCGGGGCTGGGCGAGCGTGTCGGCCGCCTCGTCCGTGGTGCCGCGTCGGCGCTGGATGGCATGCCGGCCGAGGCCCGGGATGAGGGCTGGGCGCCGGATGTGCCCGATTGGGCCGAAGGCGGTGAGCGCACGCCGCACGGTTACACCCTCATTGAAAACATTGCCCTGATGTCGGTGGATGGGCCGCTGATGGCGCGCGGCTTCCAGGGCTGGTGGTCGGGCTGCTACTGGCCCGGCTACCGCGACTACATCGCAGCGCTGGAAGCGGCAGCCGAGGATGATCGTGTCGAGGGCATCCAGGTCCTGTTTGATACGCCGGGCGGTTTCGTGTCGGGCCTGATCGAGTCCGCACGCGCCTGGCGCGGGCTCAACGCCGCCGCCGGTGGCAAGCCGATCATCGCCCATGTCGGCGAGCTGTGCTGTTCGGCTGGCATGGCCCTGGCCGCCCAGTGCGATGCCATCTTTGCTTCCGATGGTGCCACGGTCGGATCGGTCGGTGCGCGCCTCGTCATCTTCGACATGTCCGCGGCGATGGAGCGGTGGGGCGAGGCGGTTCACGTCTTCAAATCAGGCGAACTCAAGGATATGGGCGCCTGGTGGCGCGCGCCGACTGATCGCGAGGCGGCGCAGTTCCAGATGGAGATCGACCACTGCGCCGACCGGTTTTTCGTTGAACTGGCCGCCGGTCGCGGTCTGGATCTCGCCGCGATCCGTGATCATCGCGGCTGGGATGCCCAGACCTTCACCGCCGGCGATCCGCCGCCGCCTGCCGAGATCGACCCCATGCGCGAGGATGTCGGTCTGATCGATGGCGTCATGAATGAAGAGGCCGCCTATCACGCGCTCAAGGCGCGCATTGGCACTGCCTCGCCCCTTTCCACTGGAGGCGCCATCGGCCGCGCGTCCCAGAACCCGGAAACCCAAGCGGCTGGATCCATTGAAGAGGAGCCGACAATGGCGAAACTCACTGGCCGGCTGACCGCCCTGATGGGCAAGAAAAATGCCGGGACCCTCTCCAAAGAGGAAGAAACCGAACTGGCCCAGGCGGCCGCCATGCTCGCCGCCATGAATGGCGATGAGGACGAGGACGCCGGGGACGAGGAAGACGACGCCGAGGCCGCTGGCGGCGATGATGATGAAGAGGCGGCCGACGAGGAAGACGACGCCGAAGCGGCCGGCAGCGATGACGAGGAAGAGGCCGCCGACGAGGAAGACGACGCCGAAGCCAGCGCCAATGCCGTCCTCAAGTCCAAGGCGGCCCAGAGCCGGCCCAGCCTGGCGGGCTCGCTGGCCACCAAGGTGGCCCTGGGCAAGATGACCAAGGCCGACGCGATGGACATCCTCACCGCGGCCGCGCCGGAAGGGTCCGGCTTCAAGGCCTCCGCGCTGGCGAACACGCCGGACGGGCTCAAGCCTGCGCCGGTCGGCGGCAAGGGCGGCGATGAGGCCAAGACCTCGCTGTCCGCCGCGATGAAGCGGCTCAACCGCAACACCTGATCCGGCCGGCAGGTCGGGCCAAACGGCCCTGGCGCGGGCGGCTACCTTCAAAGACCGCGCACCCTTCATCCATCATTTCTAGGAGCAAGCCATGTCTCTGATGGTTTCCACCGGGGCCGAACCGAAGGCCCTGTCCGATCTTCTCAAGTGGGAGGTCAAGCCCGGCTTCTGCCGGAACACCCGCACCTATGAAGCGCCCAGCGGATCCGACCTGTCGGTCACGATCGGTATGATCCTGGGGGCTTCCGCGGCGTTGTCGATCGCCTCGGCGGCCGGCGGCAGCAATGTCGGCAATGGCACGATCTCCGGTCTGGCGCTCGGCGCCCAGGCCCAGACCGGCGTCTATACGCTGGAATGTATCACTGAGGCCACGAATGCCGGCGTGTTTGCTGTCTTCGATCCGGCCGGCGACCGCAAGGAAGATCTCACCGTTGCCGTTGCCTATGACAATGGCGAGATCGCGCTGACGCTGGGCGATGGTTCAGAAGACTTCGATGTTGGTGACAGCTTCACCGTCACCGTCACCGAGGCTGCAGGCCTGCTGGTACCGCTGGATCTGACGGCGGTGGACGGCGCCCAGAATGTCGCCGCGATTTCGCTGGATGCCTTCACGATCGCCGATGGTGTCAGCGGCACGCGGGGCCTGGTCCTGGAACGGGGGCCGGCTGAGGTGATCCGCAGTCAGCTCTCCTATCCTTCCGGCGCCTCCGCTGACCAGAAAGCCGCCATCGACGCCCAGCTTCTCGCGCTGGGCATCAAGGTCCTCGACGCGGTCTAGGCCGCAACCCTCCAACCCTTCCCGTCCTGATCGGACACGGGGCTCGGCACCAGACGGTGCCGGGCCCTTTTTTGTGACACGTCCCGGCGCCGAGGGGCGTCCGGGCAGCAAAAGGAATGCCTGCCATGTCCTTCAATTTTCCCTTTACCGCCCGGGCGCTCACCGAGGAGGTGCGTCTGCACCCCAAGCGCTACGGCTATGTCTCGGGCCTGAACATCTTTCCGCTCGAACCCATCAACTCCACCTTCGTGCAGATCACCGAGGACAATGGTGTCCTGCGTGTCCTGGCCGCTGAAGAGCGCGGCGGTCCCGCGGCGAAGGTCGACCGCGCTCGCCAGAACCTGAAGATCTTTCAGGTGCCGCACTTCCCGGTCGAGGATCAGATCCTCGCCAAGGACCTGCAGGACCGCAAGGTGATGATGGGCGGCGTCGAGGTGGCCGCCAATCTCGACACCGAGGTCGCAAAGCGGCTCAACGAGATCGCTCGCCGGCACGCGATCACCGCGGAATATCTGCGCGTGCAGGCCCTCAAGGGCGTCATCAAGGACGGTGCCGGCCGTGAACTGACCAATCTGTTCACCGATTTCGGCAAGACCCAGAAAGTGGTCGACTTCGTGCTGGGCACCGAGGCCACCGATGTGCGGGCCAAGGATGAGGAAGTCCGCGCCTACATCGAGGACAATGTCTACGGTGAAACCATCGGCGAGATCGAGGTGCTGGTCGACAGCTCCTTCTTCTCCAAGCTGATCAAGCATCCCACCGTGAAAGAGCTCTACCATCAAAGCTCGGATGTGACCCAGCTGCGCCTGCTGCCGCGCTATGTGCAGGCCGGTATCAGCGGGCGGATGTTCAATCCGTTCGGCAATGTGACCTACATCGAATACCGCGGCGCGGCGCCGGTCGCGTCGGGTACCGAGAAGTTCATCGCCACCGATACCGGCCATGCCTATCCGGTGGGCACGGAAAACCTGTTCGCCACGTTCGCGGCGCCGGCCGATACACTCACTGAGCTGAACAGCCTGCCCTCGATCCTGGACATGGACTTCGCGGATGGTGCGGGCCGGTTCGCCCTGCCGATCTTCGTGGCGACGGAGATGATGAAATACGGCAAGGGCGTCGAGTTCTGGTCGGAAAGCAATCTGCTGCCGATGTGCAAGCAGCCGGCCGCCCTGGTCAAGGTGACCACCTCGAACTGATCGGCCTCGTCCGATCCGGCATCAAAAAGGCCGGAGCCCTTGTGCTCCGGCCTTCTTCTCAAGCCCTGGCGTTCTCGCATCCGTCCAGGGTTTCAGTTGAAGGCCTGCCCTTCCCAGGATGCCAAACCGGAGACCCTCTCATGAACACGAAAACCGAAACCAAGCAGGAAAAGCCGGACGCAGCCAAGGCGGCCAAGCCCTCCGGCGTGTTCCGCTACCGCATCGATGCGGCGGTGGGCGACTACAAGTCCGGCGATGTCGTCACCCTGTCGGCCCGCAAGGCCAAGGCGCTCGGCATCACCGCCAAGAACAGCACCCGGCTGAAAGGCCTCTAGACCCCATGTCCCTGTCCCCCTTCGACCAGGCCTTCCGCGATGACGCCCTGCCGGCGATCTATGCGGAGTTCGGCGAGGCGATGTCCTACACGCCGCCGGGCGGGTCGGCGGTCGAAGGGGTGCTGGTGATCCCGGATGAACAGGACCGCCAGCACAGCGCCGGAGAATATGGGCAAATGCGCTCCGCCGAGCGTGTCTGGTCAGTCCAGATCGCGGATCCTGCCCTGGCAGCGGTCGGCGTCGCACCGGCGCGCAACGGCGTCCTCACGCGGTCCGATGGCGAGCGCCTGATGATCGATGGAGCCCCCCGGTCCCATGACGGCGAGTGGCTTCTCGACCTGGTGGCGACGGCCTGACCGCCATGGCGTTCGGATCGTCTTCCGGGGATGTGGACTTCTCGATTGATGTGGATGTCGTCCAGTCCCTGGCGGCCGATATGGATGCGACGGTGGAGGATCTCGCCCAGGCTGCCATGGCAGCCGCCGACTCTGTCGAGACGTGGGGAAAGGGGCAATTGCGCGCCGATACGCGCGGGCCGCTCGGGGACAAGGTCGCGAATGCCTGGAGGTCCAAGGTCTGGCCTAACCGTAGCGGTCAGGCGAGCCTCTCTCCATCGATCGGCTGGTGGTCGAATGCGCCGCACATCATCCAGGCTTTTTCCGAAGGCCTGACCATCAGGGCGGGTGAGGGAAAATACATCCTCATACCGACGGAGAATGCGCCGCAGGCGGGCTATGGCTTCGGACAGTCCGGCCGGCTTCGCAAGGCGCGCGCCTATGCGCTGACGATGGCCGAAAAGCGGTTCGGTCGCCTGCGTTATGTCAAGGTCAAGGGGCGCGACCTCGTCCTGGTCATGGCGGACAACGTCCAGAAGAACAAGCGCGGCTACGGTCGCGCCAGTGCGCGCACGATCAACGCGCGGCGTCAGGAGAATGGCGTCGTGATGTTCATCATGGTGCCGGCCGTTACCATGCCCAAGAGCATCAATCCGCAGGCGATTGCCGATGCGATCGGCCGGGAGGGCCTGGCTCGATTTGCCCGGGCCTTCCAGGAAATCACCCAGCGCCGGTTCGGACCGGCAGAGTAGGGCGACCCATGTCCACGCCGATCGACCATGACCAGGCCCGCGCGGCTGTCCAGTCCGTCATCGAACCGGTTCTTGCTGCGCTGGATCCGGCCATGGCTCTGGTGATCCGGGATCCGCGGTATCTGGATGCCGAGCAGGATGCCGGCAAGATGCGCTCTCGGGCTGTT
The DNA here is from genome assembly GCA_965242785.1 of uncultured Maricaulis sp. GTDB lineage: Bacteria > Pseudomonadota > Alphaproteobacteria > Caulobacterales > Maricaulaceae > Maricaulis. Next base: position 679,888 of record CBDETA010000003.1, on the reverse strand, counting down.
CTGATCGATGGGGATGTGAGCCAGATCGGCTTCCTGCAAGGTCAGCCGCCAACATGGGACCTGGAAGGGCTGTTCATCCTCGAAATCGAGGGGCTGGGCGGTGATGATGCAGCGCGCCAGGCGCGTGTCTCCGCCGCTCGCACGGCGGTGTCGGCAGAAATCGCCGCGGCTCCTCGCCTCGATGGCACTGTCACCTATGCAGAGGCGCGCAGCTTCAAACCCGAGGACCTGAAAACCCCGGGCGTCGCGATTTCCACGCTCAATGCGCTCACCATCGCGGTGCAATTCGTCAGTCTGACCCAGACGGGCTGATCCCATCACCAAACAGGAGGCCGAAATGGCTGATGAAACCTCTCCGGACGGCGCATCGGCGCCGGCCGCCGCAACTGCTGCGCCGAAAACCACCGGCAAGCCGGCTCATGTCGTTCTGCTGGCCGACATTCCCGGCATCGGTTCTCGCGGCTGTGTGATCGCGGTCACGGCGACGCGGTTGAAAGAGGCCAAGGCCAAAGCCGGAGAGCACTACCGCAAGGCCGGTGCCCGCGACCTGCGCCTGGCCGGGATCTCCCAGGCCTGATCCGGGCCGGACAGTCTCGCCGAACGGCGTTCGGCGGCGTTTCTCTTCCTTCAAGTCAGGAGCATTTCCATGCCTCATCTTATCGGCCGCGAGGTCCAGCTCTATGCGCTGGCCCAGGCTGCTGCGGGAACCGCCGCCAGCGGCAATTTCAATCCGATCGCCCATTATGGCTTCACACCGCGTCGCACCGACCCGCTGGTCGATGACCCGCTGATCGGTGTGTCTCTGGCCAATGTCATGGATCCGCAACCGCCGACCGAGGGTTTGGTCGAGGCCGGTTTCGACATCGATCTGCCGCTGTGCTTCAACCAGCTGGGCTGGATCCTGCCCCACCTGTTTGCCGTCACGGCGCCGTCGGGCGCCGGCCCCTACACGCACGTCTTCAACTCTGGCGCCCGGGCCCATGCGGGCCTGTCGCTGGCCTGGCCGGATGGGCCGGACTGGCGTCTGGCGCACACCGTCACCTGGTCGCGCATGGAGATCGGGTTTACGCCGGAGGCGGGCCGCCGGCGCGTACGTCTGCAGGGCAAGGCGTCTGACATCACCAATCCGGTGTCGGATCCGACCGGCACGCCCGCGTCACAGCTGGCGCTCAACACGTTCGCGGCGGGCATTGGCTGCCAGATCCTCTACAACTCCGTGGCGGTGGCGAACATCATGGGCGGCAGTGTGATGTTTGATCGCACGCTCATTGATGACCGGCCGATCCCGCGTCCGGATCGCACCGCCAAGGAATTCATTCCCGAGGTCAATCCGAATGTCGGCGGATCTCTGGACATCCGGCCGGTCGACAACACCTGGTTCGACATTGCGGCGTCCAAGAATGTCGATGATCTGCAGCTGGCGTTCGTTACCGATGCCAGCAACAAGCTGACCATCGACTTGCCGGCGGTGCGGTTTGTGCCGACCCAGCGTCCTGCCACCGGCCAGGGGGTGCGCACCGAGCGCTATGAGATGCGCGGCGAGCAGACCGCATCCGCTGCGGCCTTCAAGGCAACGCTGGTCAACTCGATCGCGTCTTACCCGGGTGAGTCATGATCCGGATCTCGACGGGGCCCACTGACACGGGCGAGATCGTCATCACCTTCCCCGAGCACGCGGAGAAGGTGAACAAAAAGCTGTGCGTGCCGCGCATCGTGCTCGATCGGCCCACCACGCCTTCGCGCAAGGCGGCCGAACACGAGGCCTGGTCGATGATCCCGGTACCGAACCAGGATGAAAGCGATGCGGACTTCGCGGTCCGAGCGGCACCTGTACTGGATGCGCTGGGCTTCGGCAAAGTACTGAAGCGTTCCGGGTTGGAAAGCGCTATCCGGGCCGCGGCGGATACGCTCGACCTGGTCAAGGTCGTGCAGATGCACATCCGGTCCTGGCAGTATTTCGGGGACAAGCAGACCGGGGCCGTGATTGATACGCCGACACCCGAAGCGGTCCAGGCACTGATCATCGACAACCCGTTGATCGCCCGGAAGATCCAGACCGAAATCAACAAGGCGCTCGACCGGGTGGTGCGAGAGGGAAACGCATAAGCGCCACCCTGTCGTGGATCCACGAGGGTGGCGCTTTGAACTGCCAGGATTGCGCTCGCGCCGGTGATGCGTGTGCCCGTGGCGGGCGGGTGCGGGATCCGCGCACCGAGGGTCGGGATGTTGAACCCTCGCATCTTTGCCCGTTCCGCGAACATCAACCCCGATCGGTCGAGGGGACGATGGTTCTAGCGCTGATCCAGGGCGGTGCCTGCCTGAAACGCGGTGGCTGGGGGTTCGAGGGGATCGACATGTCTCTGGCCTTGCAGCGTCTGCACCAGATGCGACCGGCCATGCCCGATTGGCTGGCGCTTGAACTGTTGGACCATGCCGAGGCTGGCATCCACGCCGGCCTGGCCCTCGCGCGCGAAGCAAAGGGTGACTGATCATGGCTGAGAAAAAGGCCGGCAGCGTCGTCATCAAGCTGGACCTGCGCGGGCAGGAGGAGCTTAAGCGGCGCCTCGAAGAGTTGGGGCCTACGGGTGAACGCGTCTGGCGGGACCTGTCCAGGGGCGCCCGGCCGGCGCAGCAAGGCTTCCAGGCGGTGGATCAGGCCCGCAAGCAGCTGCAGGGCGGCATAGACGATCTCGCGTCCCGCGCGGGGCCGCTGGGTGGCTTTCTCACTTCGATCGGGCCTTGGGGCGTCGCCGCCGCTGCGGGGCTGGGCGTGCTTGCCCTGGCCTTGCGCGAAGTCTTCATGCTGATGGAGCGCAGTCGCGAGACCGCCTTCTGGGCGGAAGAACTGGAGAACGCCGCGGCTGCAGCGGGCCTGATGGAAGAGCAGGTCTTGTCCTTGGGATCTGCGGTCCAACTGGCCGGCGGCGACTTCAATGCCACTCTTGCCGGGCTGGAAGAGTTTTCCAAGCGCATCGGCGAATATCGGGCCACCGGGCAGGGCGAGGGGCGCGATGCTTTCGACGCGCTGGGCCTGCGCGAGCTGGTCGATAGTGGAGCTGATGCCACCACCATTCTCGACGCTGTCCTGGAGCGCATCCGGGAGATCCAAGACCCCACCCGTCGGCTGGCCATCGCAGACAAGCTGGGCTTGCGCGAGGCGAGCCCATTGCTGCAGCAGACGGCAGATGAAATCGAAAGAATCCTCGGTGCAGCGGATAACCTGAACGCAGCGTTGAGTGAGGAAGCGATTCGTCGATTTGCAGATGCGGGTGAGGCCATCCGACTTGCGCAAACGCGCCAGGACCGTGCTCGTCAACTGCAAAGCCTGGCTATGCTGGACCTTGAAGTCGCGCGCCAGGAAGCGACGGCGACGTTCGAGGAGCGAGCGGCGGCCCTGCTTCAGGCAGAGATACCACTGCGCGAGCGGGCCAGTAGCGCATTAGAGACCCAGCTGAATTTGGCGCAGGAGCTGATCGGGAACAGCGAAGTCAGACTGGAAAACGATCGGCTGGAAGTCCGTGAACGGGCGCGGATTGAACGGGTGCTGCGGCAGCAGTTGCAGCTGGAACGGGAAATCTCAGGTGAGCTGGATCGCCGATCCCGAATGGACATGGTGACGGGCACCGGTGCAGATGGGCTGGCAGCGTATCAAGCGATGTTGGCCGGGTGGAATGAACAGGGTGCTGACCCGGGAATTTCCACCGAACGCCGGCGCGAACTGGAAGCCCTGCTGGAGCAGTCTTACCGTGCCACACTGACCCCCCTGCAGCAGCTGCGCCAGTACGAAGCCGATCTCAACCAGGCCCGCGCGGCCGGCATCACCATCGGCGAAGAAAACATCGAGATCACCCAGCAGCTGATCGATCAGCTGGTCGCCCTGCGGGCCGAGGCGCTGGGCCTGCATCCCAAACTCGACCAGCTCACCGATGACCAGCGCAAGCTGGCGGGCGCAATCGAAGGCACGCTGGATCCGGTGGAACAGCAAAAGCAGCTGCTGGAGGAATTGCTGCGCCCGTCCACCGAGGCGGCTGATCGGCTGGAGCGCCTGTTCGCCCTGTGGCGGGAGAGTCCGGAGCATGCGGACATCATCATCGCCGAAATCGAGGCGGTGAAAGAGGCGCTGCACGGCGCGGAAGGCGACAATGTCATCCGCGTGGAGGACCGGTTCCCGGGCCTGCGCAAAATGGCGGAGGAGTACGAGAACCTGACCACGGCGATCGATGCGGGAGGAACGCGGATCCTGGACGGGATCGGCGATGGATTGGCCGACATCGCCACAGGAGCCGGTAGTGTCGGCGACGCCTTTGAGGATATGGGGGAGCGTATACTGCGGGTGCTGGCCGAGATCGCGATCCAGCGGATGGTGATCGGCCCGATCGCCGGTGCCTTCGACCAGGCTCTGGGCAACTGGATGGGCAGTTTCGGAACTTCACCGAAGGGTGTGAGCCTGCCCAAACATGACACGGGTGCCTCATACACCTTCAAGGGCAATCCCGGCGTTGACCAGAATGTGCTGGCCTTGAACGGGCAACCCTTTGCCCAGGTCAGCCGGAATGAGGATCTGCACATCATCCCGGCGCTGAAGACCATGGGGCCGATGGGGGGCGCGTCCCGGGCTGCCGGCGCCGAAACGCTGGAGATCGTGCTCAAGGACGAACGCGAGGGCGGCAAGTCCCGCATCGCCGAACGGCGTTCGGCGGACGGTACGCGCCGCATGGAGATCATGCTGGCGGAAGTCATCAGGGGGCAATTCGGCTCGGGAGAGTTTGATGATGTGTTCGAGAGACGCTTTGGCCTTGAGCCGCGTCCGGGGCGGCGCTGATGGCTGAAACCTGGCCGGCGAGCCTGCCCAAGGACCCGCGCCGCGAGGGCTATCGCCCGCCGCGCGCCGAACGGAATGTTCTGGAAAGCGAACGGGATTCCGGTCCGAAGAAAACCCGGCGCCTGTTCACCGCCGTGCCGTCGGTGGTCGAGCTGTCCTGGCGTTGGTCCACCAGTGACTACAATGACAAGTGGCGGCCCTTCCTGCACGGCACGCTGGCCGATGGTGCGTTGTCCTTCGACTGGACGGAGCCGTTGTCGGGCGATGAATACGTCGCCACCATCATCGGGGGCGCCGCCGGCGTTGAGGCGACCATGGGGCCGGGTGACAACATCATCGTGTCCTGCCGATTGCGGGTGATCTGATGCCGTCGCGCACCTATCTTGAAGCGGCCACCGCCCAGCATACCGATGAAGTTTATCTGGTGCTGGTGACCTTCTCTCACCCGGATCTGGCGGCGCTGGGCATCCAGTATCCCGAGCTGGGGGTCAGCGATGGCGCCTTGCGCTTCGTCAACAACACGGTGGACATCACCAGCCGCGGCGATGTGTTCAAGGCCTACGGTTTCGATTTCACCCCGCCGGGCCAGGGTGAGAACGAGCGCCAGATCGCCACGCTGGTCATCGACAATGTTGACCGGCGCATCATGCTGGCGATCCGTTCCCTCCAATCCCGCCCGACCGTGTTGGTCGAGGTTGTCCTTGGTTCGGATCCAGACACGGTCGAGGAGACTCTGCCAGAGTTTCAATTCGTCGGCGCCGAGGCGGACCGCCTGCAGGTGAACGGCCAGCTGGCTGTGGACCTGGACGAGGACGAACCCGTCACGTCCAACAGTTTCACACCGCGCACGGCTCCCGCCCTGTTCTGATGAGCCCGGCATCGGGCTGGCATCGGCCCTATCTGCAAACGCCCTATGTCTGGCATGGGCGCGAGCCGGCAGGCTGGGATTGCTGGGGGTTGATCGCCTGGTGTCGGCCCCGGCATTTCGGGCTGGTGGCGGAAAGCCATGCCGGCCTCTACACGCCCGAAAAGCCGGCCGGTCTCGCGGCTCGGTTTGATCTGCAGGAACAGATGATTACCGCCCATCTGGGCCCTTGGCAGCGCGTGCCGCGTCGGCCTGGCGCCGTGGTGCTGTTCAAGATCCGCGGCCGCCCGGTCCATGTCGGTCTCTATGTGGGCCAGGGCAGCTTCCTTCATGCCATAGCACCGGCCGGATATCGGCCGGGCACACCCGCCACCCATCTGGAACGCCTGGACGAAACCGTCTGGGCCAATCGTGTCGAAGGCTTCTATGACCGCTCCGCGTGATGACATGCCGGCCGGGCTTGAAACGCTGCCCGCGTGCGGGCCTGCGCGCGAGAACCGCCGCACGGCGATCGCCCTGCATCCGTTCGACCCCGGCAGCGTGCGTACGGTTGCGACTCCGTCGGGCGAGACGATCGAGCAAGTCGTGTGCCGCCATGTCGCCGATCCGATCCTGCGTGCGCACCTGGTGGCCGAGCTGGACGGTATCGAGGTTGCACGGGACAGCTGGGCCACCACGCCCGTCTATGAGGGCGATTTCCTGCTGCTGCGGGTGCGGCCGTCCGGTGATGACGGTGCCAAGATCCTGCGTACGGTCCTTCAGATCGCGGTCGTGGCCCTGGCGACCTGGGTGGGTGGCGGTGCGGGCGGGGCCATAGCCACGCAGTTCTGGGCTGCCGCCGCTGCCGCCACTGTGATGGTGGTCGGCAATCTGGCGATCAATGCGCTGATCCCTCCGCCACAACCGGACTTCTCCCAGCCCAGTCTTCCCTCGCCGACATACTCCGTGGATGGCGCGCGCAACCAGGCGCTGCCCTACAGGCCGATGCCGGTCCTGTTCGGCGAGCACCGGGTCTTTCCGCCCTTGCAGGGTGTGCCGGTGCAGGAAATCGTCGGTGACGATGTCTATCTGCGCTATTTGCTCAATCTCGGCCCGATGCCACTGGCCTATGACGTGGCGGACATCAAGATCGGCGAGACGCCGATCTCGGAGTATTCCGGCGTCGAGTACGAGATCCGGGCGACGCCGGACGATCCGCCGATCACGCTTTACCGGGATGATCCCTTTACCGAGGCTGTCGGCACGCTGCTGGACGGCGCCGGCTGGGTGTCGCGCACCAGCCAGACCGAGACGACCGAACTGGTGGCCGTCTTCGCCTTTCCGCAGGGCCTTGGACAGGTCGATGACAAAGGGCGAAACAAGGCCCTGAGTGCGTCTGTTGAGATGCGCTATCGACCGACGGGTAGCAGTGAACCGTGGGTCTACTACCGGCCGACGGCGCCTCAAGGCAATTCCGCCGCAGCGGCGGTGGGGCGCGACCGGTTGAGCTGGTTTGTCGCTGAACCGGATCTGGTGGACTGGGCCGGGAACATGCCCGGCGGGACCGCCTCTGGCAGCCACACCGTCACGCGGTCGGATCCGGGCAAACCTTTCCGCGTCGCTCTGCGTGCCGCTGTTCCCAAGGGGCAGTACGATGTCGAGGTGCGGCGTGTGGACACCGCCCAGGGCGACGGCAAACAGAAGTTCGATCGGGTTGAATGGGGCGCGCTTCGCTCGATCTCCGCGCGGGATCCGATGCCGCTGACCGGCTATGCCTACATGGCGGTGTATGTGAAGGCGTCAGACCAGCTCTCTGGCGTCGTTGACGCCATAAACCTGGTCCTGAAGCGCAAGGCACCGACCCTGGCGGCAGCGATTGCGAACGCTGCGGAACCTGACCTCTCACTGGTCGCGGCATCTGATTGGACGGCAGAAACGGCGACGCGAAACCCTGCCGACAACACGCTTTTTCTCTATCGTGGGGGACACACACAGCGGCCTCTGCCGGACGCTCGGATCGACTGGCCGGCCTGGGCAGCGTTCTGGATCTGGAATCGCGATAACAATTACTCGGTCGACTATGTGATCGACACCGAAATGACGCGCGCCAAGGCAGCGCAGCTTCTGTGTGCGACCGGCCGCGCGCGGCCGATCTGGATCAATGGAAAGCTGTCGGTCGTCATCGATGGGCCTCGGCTCGACGGCGAGCGCCAGCTCTTCACTCCGCGTTCAACGCGCGGTTTCCGGGTTCGCAAAACCTTTCCAGGCGACGTCCACGCCCTGCGGATCAACTTTACCAATCGCGAGCAAGGCTATCGCGAAGACGAAATGCTCGTCTTTGCAGATGGATATTCGGAATATGGTGAGGTCGAAGGTACAGTCGCCGCCTCCTTCTACGAGCAGCTGCAGCTGCCCGGCGTCACGGATCCGGAGATTGTCTGGAGGCTGGGTCGGTTCTGGCTTTACACGGCCCTGCTGCAGACCGAGACGGTCGAGTTTGATGTGGACGTCGAGAGTGTCGCCTCGCGCATCGGCGACCTGGTGGCCGTCCAGCATGATGTCATGCTGGTCGGGCTGGGCTCTGGCCGCGTCAAATCCCTCACCACCGATGGCAGCGGCAATGTAACCGCCATCACCCTGGATGAAGCCGGCGATGCTTCGTCCGGTCACCTGGTGATGGAAGAGGGCAAGGATTACGCGATCCGCTGGCGCTTCGTCGAGGAGGCGGGCGAGGGTACGGGTAGCTATCAGGTCTCGGTCAGTGCTTCCCTGCCGGTCTCGACAGTCGCCGGCGTTGTGGAGACCCTGCAGTTGCCTGCGCCGGTCGATCCGGCAGACGCGCCCAAGGTGGGCGATCTGGTCGCCTTTGGCGAGACGGGGCTGGAGACCGCGCCGCTTCTGATCAAGCGGATTCGGCCGTCACGGAATTTCGATGCCATGATCTTGGGGGTGGCCTACGCGCCCGAGCGATTTGAAGCCGACAATGGCACGGTGCCTGCGTTCAACACGCGCATCACACTGCCTCGCGCGCCTAAGCCTCCGCAGCCGACGCTGGCGGAAACCTATGTCACCGAGGACGGCATTTTCGTCCGGTTTGATGTTCCGGAGAGTTACGCGGAAAGTCTGACAGGATTTCAAGTCCGGTGGCGCCAGTCACCGGAATCTGGCTCGACCGCGCGTTTCGACCGTCTTCCGGACTTGCGAAGCGATGAACGTGTGGTCGTTTTGCCGCCTGGCGTTCCGGGCCGCACTTTTGATGTGGAGATCACCTCGCTCGGGCCGGATGGCCGCGCCGGGGATCCACTTTTGATCACAGGCTTGGCCGCCTCCGATGCTTTGGCCCAGCCGAGCGGTGTGGCTGTTACGCCCGTGACCTTCGCGGGTCCGGACGGGGCGTCGGTTCCCGGCGTGACGGTGACCTGGACAGCAGTCGAGGACCCGCGGGTGGCAGACCTGCTGGTCTATGCCAAGGCGCAGGGCGCCAGTGCTGCCAGCTACCGCGTGATCTTCTCAGACACACCGAGGGCTGGCGCCGGCGAGATCCGCGGGCTTGTGCCAGGCAAGGCGTATGATTTCGGCTTCGCATTTCGTGACGAACGGGGAGCGATGTCCGACCCGCTGGTCGAAATCGCGAACGTCACCGTTCCAAACACACTGGTGGCGAATGACGCCACCGGCCCGACCGCCGCGATCGATGCCGCGCGTGATGCCATCAATGACGCGCAGGGCCGGGCGGATGCAACGCTGGCCGATGCGGCGGGCAAGCTGGCCGAGGCCGCCGAAACCGGTCTGCAGGACTCGCTGCTGAACTGGATCGAGGACCCGACCGGATCGGATGGCTGGGTGGCCGACGATGGCGGCTTCATCATCGGCAAGACGACCGGGTTCAAGGCCATGTGGCCGTCGCTGGCCAGCGGCGAGCAGACGACCAAGGTGCTGTGGTTCCCGCACGAGAAGGCGGTGAAGCCGGGCGTGCTTGTGCAAGCTGGCGTCGAGGTGGCCGTCGAGGGCGTGACCAGCGAAGCGATTCTGGAAGCGGTCTGGTATGACGCGGCCGGTTCGGTGCTGGCGACCGAGGCGATGGACAATGCAGCATCCGGCCGCCTGGCCGATGTGGTGCAGGCGCCGGCGTCGGCTGCCACGGTGCGCTTCCGCCTGGTGCCGGATGCTTCGACCAGCGGGCAGGGCAGCGTTGCGGTCAGCGAGCCCTTCACGGCTTTCGCGCGTCCGGGCCAGACCACGGCTGACGCCTTCCAGGACCCGGCATCGGAGACACGATCTCGTTTCTTGTCGATCGAGCGGTCTATGGGCGAGATGGCCGGCTCGGTTCGGCAAAGCCTGACGGAAAACCGCCGCGCCCGGGCCGTGATCACGTCGATTATGGCCACGCAGGTCGGCCAGGACAGCGCCATCGCGGCGGCCAAGACGGAAGTGCTGACCACGGTATCGGGCATCTACGTCACGAGCGCCTATGCGATCGAAACGTTCCAGACGGAGTCACAGGTCAACCAGTCAATCGGGTCCTATCAGTTCGCGGTAGGAGCGATAACGGACACGATTTCCGGCCACGCGACAACGACGGCCGGCGCCGTCGCCGACATCGAGACGGGCGCCGCCTATTGGGAGACGCTGGTCGAGGCCTCCGGCAGCAACCCGGCAATCGCTGGCTTGACTGCAGGCAAGGACGGTTCTGCCGTCACGCTGGGCGGCGACGCGCTCTATTTCATCAACTTCGTCGGCGGCACATCCATCAAGGCGATGGAAGTGGTGGGCGGCGATGTGCGTATCTCGAACGACCTTTACGTCGACAACGCCATCATCATGGCCGCCGGCGGCGCGATCCGCGGCGGCGCGTCCGGCTACCTCTCCGGTACGGGCTTCTTCCTGGGCTATGACGGGTCGGCCTACAAGCTGGCGGTGGGCAACCCGGCCGGCCAGTATATGGCCTGGGATGGCGCGACGCTGGCGATCACAGGGGATTTCACCCGTTCGTTCGGATCGTCCGGCCTGCTGACGATGGGTGATCTGGGCGCCGGCCGCACCGGGTTCGAGATCCTGAACTCGGCGGGTGTCGAGGCCTTCTATGTGGACGACACGGGCGCGATGCGTCTGAACGGCGACGCCCTGCCGACGACACGGGCGCCCACGGCCCCGGTCTCCCCGCGCCCCGGTGAGTGGTGGTTCGACACTTCGTCCGACACGCAATATCGGTGGGGTGGTGCCAGCTGGGATGAGTGGGCCACGATCGGCGGCACCTGGGGCGATAATATCGCGGGGCGTCCAGCAAACCTTGTCGCGCTGACCGGGTCGGAAGGTATCAATAATTCCGGCATCACCATCGGCTCGAACGGTCTTCTGACCGGCGCGGGTGGTGGTCAGGTGACCATTTCTGGCCTGGGCTATGTCGGGGATCTCAATGCGACGGCGGGTGCCAATTGGGCGACCAATGTGGCCGGCCGGCCGACCGAGCTGACAGACGGCCGCATCACCGCCGGTCTGGACGCCAATGGCGACCTGGTCCGCAACATTACATCCAGCCGGGCCACATCTTCGGACCTGCTGCGCCGCACCGGCGGCGGACTCTTCAACGGCGATCTCGATGCGACCCTGGGCGCAACCTGGGGCGATAACGTCATCTCCATTCCGGCCAATCTGGCGGCCCTGACCGGTTCTGAGGGCATCCAGAACTCGGCGGTCAGCATCGGTTCCAACGGTGCGCTGACGGGTGCGGGTGGCGGGCAAGTGACGATTGCGGGGCTGGGATATACCGGCGCGCTGAACGCCAATTACATCACCAACACGAATGAGCTGACGGATGGGGCCGGGCTGGGCAATACCGCGGCCTGGGGCAGCGTGTCCGGGCGTCCGGCGAACCTTTCATCCCTGACCGGGGCTGAGAGCATCCTGAATTCCGGCATCACCATCGGAGCGAACGGCGCCCTGACCGGCGGCGGCGGCGGTCAGGTGACGCTGGGCGGGCTGGGTGCCGGCACGCTGGCGACGAAGAGCAGTGTCAGCGACACCGAACTGGCGAGCGGAAAGGCGCTGATCCAGACGCAATCCGGTGCGCCGACGCCGACCAGTGTGCGCATGGTGCAGGATACTACCACGGGCGTCGTCTATGCCGATGACGGCATCAGCGCCCGGCGGATCAGCCAGGACGTCTATACGAACACCGGCGGCAACCAGGCGATCAACGCCACCGCGGCCGGCATCTATGAAGTGGTCGCAAAAGTCGCCCTCGAGGATTGTGACGAGAACACGCTTGTCGGGTTCAACGGTTCCGGTATCGGCTATTCCAGCGCCACCGCGAATGCGAGTTCGGCCGCGGTGGAAGGCCAATGGGCGGTGATCGCCTCGGCCACCGAGACCGCCGAAGGCAGCACCATCAATACCAATGTGGTGGGCTCGTCCCAGGTGCTGGCTGAAGGCGCGACCGACGGGCTGCAATACTTCAATGATGGCGGTGACATCCTGGAGCAGTCGAGCGACTTCGTTTCCAACGTGTCGCCGAAATTCCTGGACGGCTCGATCACCGGCGGCACCGTCTACATCCACCTTGGCCTGCGCGTCTCCAGCGGCTCCGGCACGATCAACGCCGGAAGCTGCCTGCTGCGCGTTCCGCGTCTCTCGTAAGGAGCCTGCCCGATGGCGGACGATATCTTCATTTTCATCCCGAAAGGGGCGCCGTTCATCGACACCGGGGTCAGCCCGTCGGTCTCCCGCCAAGATGGCCAGATCCACGCTTTCGACAGCTCGGACAGCGACGAGCTGGCAGCGGCGACCCGCATCCAGACGGCCGGTGCCGGGTTCGACGTCTCAACGCTGGTGGCTGCGGCGGTGGGTTTGAGCCTGGGCGGGCAGACCAAGTTTGCGGCGGGCAGCGCGGCGGCACCGTCGATCACCACGACGGGTGACCTGGACACCGGGATGTTCTTCCCGGCGGCGAACACGCTGGGCTGGGCGCTCGGCGGTGTGGGAAGCCTGTTCCTGACATCGACCGGGCTTGGCATCGGCGTTGCGTTCCCGGAACGAAAACTACAAGTTAACGGCGCAGCCCGAATTGGTAACGCCGACAATGTCGCGGCAATCGAAATCTACGGGGCTGCAAGCCGCGGTCTGCTGTGGGCTGAGAGCGCGGGTGTTGGTCTGTTCGACGCGAGCTTCAACTCACGCATCTACGCTGTTTCCTCGGGCATCAAGCTTTGGGCGGGTGGCTCCGAGAGGGCTGTCCTCGATACCTCGGGCAATTTCGGCCTCGGCACGACTTTGCCCGGATACCGACTCCACGTCGTCGGCGATAACGTTGGCATCATGTCGGAAGGCGCGACCAGTTACGGCGCGTTTTATGCCAAGGGTGCTGGCACGAGCGACGCCTACCTCTTCCTCGGAAACGCCACGTCCGGCGAGCGCGCCCGCATCACGGCGACCAATTCTGCCACGTTGTACCTCCAGACCAGCAGCACCGGGGCAATCGTTTGCGCGCCCGGTGGGGTGGAGCGGGTGCGTGTAGGCACCGCTGGTCTGGCTGTTGGAGCGTCCAGTTTTGGCGCGAGCGCCGCCAATGTCTTTGCCATCGCGAACGGAACAGCCCCGACATCCTCACCCGCTGGTGTGGGCCAGATCTACGTCGAGGGTGGCGCGCTGAAGTATCGCGGTTCATCCGGCACAGTGACCACGCTGGCCGCAGCATAGGAAGCATCGCCATGTCCATCAATTTCAACTGGAATTTCGGCCCGCTGGAAGGCCGCAACAAGTCTGGTCTTGCCGGCGTCGTCGAGACCGTTCACTGGCAAGTGGACGCCACAGATGAGGCCAGCGGCCTTACCGAGCGGGCCATCGGCACGGTGGGCCTGGCCGACCCTGACCCGGACACCTTCAAGGCCCTGGACTCGGCCGACCAGACAGTGCGGCGCGGCTGGGTGGAAGCGGCCGAACCCGAACTGATCGCGACCACTGAAGCCGTCCTGACAGGACGCCTGCAGGCATTGATCGAGGCAGCGGCCTCCGAGGCCTTCTGCTGCGATTGACCGAATACCGGCGCACGCCGCCGGTTCGCTCGCCCCGGCCGCCTGTGGAGATCGGCCGGGGCGGGCATCTCCACATCTCCACGATCTCCAAGGAAGAACCCATGAAGTATGATTTTGACCAAGCCCTGACGGGCCTCGACGGCAAGGAACTGCGCCTGATGACGTCCATGAAGCTGGACGAGAACGGCCAGCCGGAGACATCACCGCTGACGCTGGGCCTGGCCTGTACCGAGGCGTTGATGAACGCGGTGCCGGACGACGAGAAAGAGCTGACCAAAGAAGCGTTCATGAAGCGCTTCCGCCTGGCACAGCGGATCTCGGCCGGCGGCAAGCAGGAGCTCGATGCCGACGAGGTGTCCACGATCACCAAGCGTCTGCCCGTCCGCTGGAAAAACGCGCCGGTCATGGCCTGCGTGGCGATTGCTGCGCTGGACACCCCGCTTCCGGCCGGCAAGGCGAAATAGCCACACCGGCATCCCATCAATCCCTACGCCAAGGAAAGGACTGAATCATGGCCAATGCACGACTGACCGACGCCCGCCGGGCCGAACTGATGGCGGTCACCGACGCCCACAATGCCGAAGTGGTCGGCGATATCGCCAAGGCAATCGAAGCCCTGGAAGCCGCTGTTGCGGACCTGTCACCGATCTCGGAGACGGGCCGGAAGGTGTTCGAGATCGCCCGGAACCTGACCGTCAACGCGCGGCATCATTACGATCACCAGATCAAGCCGCTGATGGCCCCGGCCGAATAGGGCCGGACGCCACTGTTATTTGAAAAGGCCCCGCTCCGGCGGGGCTTTTTCATGCCCGAAAGGAAGACCATGGACTTTCCGCAGACCTTTCTGGGCTGGGTGAACCTGTTTGCGTTCGCCTGGGCCGTGGCCGCTTATGCGACGGCCGCCATCGCGGGGGTGCGTGCGCTGACGCTCTCCTATCAGGGGCCGCCTGCCTCGCCCCTGTGTCTGATCGCTGATGCGACGCGCTGGGTGTTCGGCATCCGGATGAGTACGGCCGGCTGGCGGCCTTCGGATTTCATGGTTCTGGGCGTGGCCCTGGCCGTTCTCGCCTGCCTGATCGGTGTGGTTTCGACGACCGATTTTCTGGTCAGCTATGACTGGCGCAAGCTGGGGCGGGGAGAAAGCCTGGTTCTGGCTGGCGGCCACATCATCGCGGGATCCGCGCTGATCCTGCTTCACTGTAGCGCCGCGCTGCGGCTGAAAGCCGGGGGCGGAGAATGACGGGGTTCGATCGCCTGCGCGCGCTGTTCAATGACGCGTCTGACCTGTTCCTCATTGCGATCTTCTTCGCAGCCTGCAGCCTGCCCTTCCTGCCGGGGCTTCAGCGCCGCTGGGTGTACGCCGCGGCCGGCATCGGCGCGGCCACGCTGCTGGGGCTGGCGGCCCGCCGCTTCGGAGTGCCGGACGGGGTGGACATCATCGCGGTGATGGTCGGATTTGCGGCCGGCCCGGCGACGCTGGCCAAGCTTCAAGGCAAGACCGTTTTCGAGGTGGCGGAAGAGATACTGGCCGCGCGGCGGACCGGGCACCGGCCGGATGTGGGTGAGGGGGGCGACAATGCATAAGCTTCTTCCGCCCCAATACTCCTGGCTGATGGGCGTGCCATGGCCGCCCATGCTGGGCGTTGCCATCAACGAGTTCGGCCTTGTGGAAGGCGAGGGGGACGCAAACAACCCGATCATCTTGGGCTGGGCGCGCGAGGCGGCCGAGGCTGGCGCCGGGGCATGGCTGGAAGCCTTCTATGTGCAGGACTCCGTGCCGTGGTGCGGGCTGTTCATGGCAATGTGCGCAGCCAGGGCCGGGTACGGGGTCCAGCCCGATTGCCTGAGCGCCCGGGGCTGGATGGATTGGGGCGACAAGACCGTCGAGCCTGGTCTCGGCGATGTCCTCGTTTTCTGGCGTGGCCGGCCGGACGGATCGAACGGGCATGTCGGTCTCTACATCGGCGAGGACGCTGACTGCTTTCACGTCCTCGGTGGCAACCAGGGCGACGCTGTTTCCATCGTCAGAATCGCGAAATCCCGGCTTCTGGGCGCGCGCCGCTGGCCCGGGGGCCCCAAAGCCCCGATGGTGCCGCTCGCGGCCGCTGGCGGGGCGATTTCGGAGAACGAGGCATGATCAGGAATCTCTGGGGATTGGCGACCGGATTTCCCGGTTTGACCGGAGCCGTTTTCGCCGCCGGCATCGTGGCGGGTTCGGCGGCCCTCTATTTCACGCCCTACATCGGCATGCGGGACACCGTGAACCGGCTGGCGCCGCAGGAAGCCATTGCCGACCGCCTTGAAGACAAGATCGTCGAGACCGAAGGGCTGCGCGCCTCGGAGACCAATATCTGCCGCGTCGCCGTGGCCGACGAGCGCAGCCGATGGCAGGCACGCCTTGCCACCTGCCAAGCCGAACTGGCCGCCCCGTCCATTCTTCCGGAGGAACCGGACTATGATGAGAACAATTGCCCTGTGCGGCGCCTGCTGCCTACTCGCGAGCTGCTCGACCCGGTGGGTGCTCTGGGAGGAGCCGGAGACGGCACCCCTGGCCGTTGACGCCCGGATCTGCGCACCGGTTGAGCCGGAGCCCCAGGAACCGGAAGGTGCGGCGGTGATCGCGCCGATCACGGAGGAAGAGGCTCGCGCTTTGCGGCTTCACGTCTCCGGCGATCGCATGGCGCGGGAGTGGGGCCGGCGGGGCTGGGAGATCGTCGCTCTGGCGCAGGAGCGGTGCGAAGATAGGGAATAGCGTTTCAGCATCGCGACATTATCTAGGACCGGGAAGCCAATGCGTCAGAGTTGAGACACGGCTTCCTCGTCCCATCTGCATTCCAGATCGAGGCCGATCCGGCCGCAGTCCGGGCATTCCTTCCTCGCGGCCCGATCCATGGCGCGCCTGACGACGTCGGGCTGCGGGTGCTCTGTCAGCGGATAGGCCTTCCGCCATCCACACCGGCAATCCAGCTGGAAAGCGCGAATCCGTTTTTCATCCATGAAGTGCGAGCCGTGCATGCCGGCTGTCTATATCAGCCAGCTTGCCGCTACCAGAGCCGCCGCGGCAACCGCCCATGCGAGCCAGACCCAGCCGGGCAGCTTGCGAGGGTCGGTATATTGAGGGGCATCATTCCAGGACATGGCGGCCAGTGTGGCCACCGCTAGACTGTCTGGCGCGTGATGCCGGTCACGCTACGGGGTGAGAACGCCACAGAGCAAGGGGACGTCAGGAGGCAGCCTTGGCCAGATTTGGGAGATATCTGGGAGTTTGGCTCCGGGCAGTCTGCCAGATTGCTTGCTATACAAGGCGAATGCGCATGAAGCGGGTCACCCTTAGCAGGGGAGCGCCTTCGACCACTCGGCCACCTCTCCACCTGCCGGTTTAATCGCCCGGCGCGGGTGCATCAAGGGCGAGGAGCGGCAATTCCCACATTCAATGCAGGCGGATGCGGGTTCAGGCCCGGCTGCGGGCCATGTCCAGCCATTTGCGGTGGGTCTGGCGGACGAATTTCGGGGCGTGGCGGGCGCCTGCGAGGATTTCCTGCCAGCGGGCCTGCGCGGCATCGTCTTCCTCGACGGCTTCCAGGAGAAGCGCCCAACGGGCGCGGGCCTCCGGCCCCGGAAAATAGGCCGACACCGCTTCATAGGTCTCCAGGGCTGCCTGGGTCTCGCCCAGGGCTTCCAGGGTGCGGGCGTACAGGAGATGCCCTTCGGGATGGCGGAGGCTGGAATGGGCCTCGCGCAGGGCATCCAGCTGGGCGCGGGCGGCGTCGTATTGCCCGTTGGCAAACTGGGCCCGGGCACGCGTGAACATGATGCCGGCATCGTCGGCGAAGGCGCCGGCGGCCGCTTCGTTGATCAATTCCAGGGCTTCGGCGGGCCGGTCGGTGGCCAGAAGTGCATCTGCGGCGCGTTTGAGATTGCCGGGCGTGCGGCTGATCTCCAGCTGGACCAGGGCTTCGCGCGCCTCGCGGCCCGGGTCCAGCGCCTTGCGCGCGGCCTGGCTGGCCTGGCGTGCGGCGGACGAGTTGGCGGCTGACGGCAGCACTTCGGCGATCACATAGACCAGCGAGCCCAGCGCCGGAAAGGCGAACAGGACAAACAGCCAGTACATCGGTCGGTCCGTGCGCACGACATGGATCGCGCAGCACAAGGCAATCAGGACATGGGCTCCCAGCAGTATCGGCATCTATCCCCCCGGACCGAGATTCCGGGGGGATAGTAGGCATTACCGCCCGCAGGCGGCAAACGCTTTTGGCGCAAGCGGAACTAGAAAAATGCCTGCAGACCGGTCTGGGCCCGGCCCAGGATGAGGGCATGCACATCGTGCGCGCCTTCATAGGTGTTCACGGTCTCCAGATTGACCATGTGGCGGATCACCTGGAACTCCTCGGAAATACCGTTGCCACCGTGCATGTCACGCGCCTGGCGGGCGATATCCAGCGCCTTGCCACAATTATTGCGCTTGACGATGGAGATCATTTCCGGCGCCGCGCGGGCCTCGTCCATCAGCCGACCCACGCGCAACGAGGCCTGCAGGCCCAGCGTGATCTCGGTCTGCATGTCCGCCAGCTTTTTCTGATAGAGCTGGGTCTGGGCGAGGGGACGGTTGAACTGCTTGCGGTCGAGCCCGTACTGGCGCGCTGCGTGCCAGCAGAATTCCGCAGCGCCCAGGGCGCCCCAGGAAATCCCGTAGCGGGCACGATTGAGGCAGCCGAACGGTCCCTTGAGGCCGGAGACGTGGGGCAGGAGGGCGTCTTCGCCCACCTCGACGCCGTCCATCACGATCTCGCCGGTGATCGAGGCGCGCAGCGACAGCTTGCCGCCGATCTTGGGCGCAGACAGGCCCTTCATCCCCTTGTCCAGCACAAAACCGCGAATCTTGCCCTCATGCGCATCCGATTTGGCCCAGACCACGAAGACATCGGCGATGGGTGAGTTGGAGATCCACATCTTCGTGCCGGTGAGACGATAGCCGCCCTGGATCTTCTCGGCCCGCGTCTTCATGCCGGCCGGATCGGAACCGGCATCCGGCTCGGTCAGGCCGAAACAGCCGATCCATTCCCCCGATGCCAGTTTGGGCAGGTATTTCTGTCGCTGTTCTTCCGAGCCATAGGCATAGATCGGGTACATCACCAGCGAGGACTGGACCGACATCATCGAGCGATAGCCCGAATCAACGCGCTCCACCTCGCGGGCCACCAGACCGTAGGCGACATAGCCCAGTCCGGCACCGCCATATTCTTCCGGCAGGGTGCAGCCCAGCAGGCCGTTCTCACCCATTTCGCGGAAGATTTCCGGATCGGTCTTTTCCTCACGGAACGCCTCGATCACGCGCGGCTGCAGATGTTCCTGCGCATAGGCGTGGGCGGTGTCGCGAACCAGGCGCTCCTCTTCGCTCAGCTGGTCGTCCAGATAGAAGGGATCGGCCCAGTCGAAACTGGAGAGGTCGGGCTTGTCCTTGGCCTTGAGTGACGGTTTCTCGCTCATGATGTGCTGTTTCTTCCCCTCAGGTGTCGGCTTTTCTGCGTGAAAAGTCCGGTTTTCTTTTGTCCAGGAAGGCCTTGTAGCCCTCTTTGAAGTCGGCGCCCGTGAAAGCCTTGGCAAACCAGGCGCGTGTGTCGTCATCCTCGTGATCCTGGCCATCCAGGATGCGGGCAATCATTGCCTTGGTGTATGTCGCGGAGACCGGCGACATGTCCAGAAGACGCGCGCAGTAATCCGCGACTTCCCGCTCCAAGGCCTCCGGCTCGAACAATCGGTTGATCAGGCCGCAATCGAGCGCCTCGCCGGGTTCCAGAACGCGCGCAGAGAACAGCATGTCCTTGGCCATGGCCGGACCGACCGCCTCGACCAGGCGCTTGGTGTCGCCGAACGGGTAGAGCAGGCCCATCTTCGCCGGGGTGATGGCCAGGCGGGCGGATGTGTCGGCAAACCGCAGGTCACAGGCCAGCGCGATGCCGCAGCCGCCGCCGATGCAGGATCCGCGCACGGCCGCGATCGTCGGGTGGGGAAAACGGGCGAGCGCATCCAGCGCCCGGGCAATGCTGGCAGAATTCGCCTCGCCGCGCTCGCGGCTGGCATAGATGGCCTCGAATTCGGAGATGTCGGCCCCGGACGCGAAATGATCGCCTGCGCCGGACACAACCAGCACCCGGCAGCGCTCGGACAGGCTGTCCAGCAGGTCGGGCAGGCCGGCCCACATCGCCTCGGTCAGCGCATTGCGCTTGTCGGGCCGGTTGAGCACCAGATCGGCCCGGTCTGCGGTGTGGCGGATCAGGAAGGGGTCGGCATCGGCCATGGTGGGGCAGGGTCCGGCTGGCAGTTGGTGATCGGCTGCAAACCAGCTTAGACCTAGCATGCGGGGCAGGAAACGCATTCAGCTGCGTTTCGCCACGCCATGCAGATGGCGCGAACGCGGCCTGGGGGAGGGCCATGATGAGCCAAGACAACTGGATCGTTCTGACGACGCTGGTCGCCTACAAGCTGGTGCTGATCGGCGTTGGTGTCTGGGCCTCGGGCCGTAATCGCTCGGAAGGCGATTTCTTCCTGGCGGGGCAGGGGCTGGGCGCCTGGGTGGCGGGGCTGTCCTATGCGGCATCGACCTCATCGGCCTGGGTGCTGCTGGGCTTTTCCGGCTTTGTGTATACCAGCGGGCTTTCGGCGCTCTGGATGATCCCCCGGATCTGGGGCGGCTATGTCGCGGTCTGGCTGTTCTTCGGCTGGCGGCTGCGCTCGGAAACCCATACCCAGGGTCATGTCACACCGACAGATTTCATGGTCGCCGGGCAGAGTGCGAAGGCGCGGGCCGTGTTGTCGGCGCTCGCTTCGGTGATGATCGTCTTCTGCTTCATCTTCTACATCGCGGCACAGTTCGGCGCGGCCGCGGCGGCCTTCGAGACCCAGTTCGGCCTCGGCGTGACGGAGTCCGTGCTGATCGGGGCGGTGGTGGTGCTCGCCTACGCCCTGATGGGCGGGTTCTGGGCGGTCAGCGTGACCGACATGCTGCAGGGCGCGCTGATGGCGCTGGTGGCCATTATCCTGCCGCTGACGGCCCTGGTAGCGGCCGGCGGTTTCGGCGGTATTGCCGAGAGCCTGCAAGCCACCGCGCCGCAAGGCTATCTGGATCCGTTTGGCGGCCATGCCGGTTTCGTCTTCATCGGTTTCCTGCTCGGCGTCTGGGGTGTCGGCGTAAACGCCATGGGCCAGCCGCAATTGCTGTCGCGCCTGATGGCTGTGAAGGACGAGGCCGCCCGGATGCGCGGCTTTACCATCGCCATCATCTGGGCTGTGGTGGTCTTCACCGGCATGACAATCCTGGCCCTGGCCGGGCGCGCCCTCGTGGGGGCGACGAGCGACGGTGAAACCCTGTTCTATCGTCTGGCTGGCGATCTCTTGCCGCCGGTGCTGGCCGGCTTGGTGATCGCGGCGGTGTTGTCTGCGGTGATGTCGACGGTCGACTCCATCCTGCTCTCTGCGTCCGCCGCGATTTCGCACGATCTGCGTCTCGCCCGGCGCTTCCGGGGGCGGGAGGTTCTGGTCTCCCGGCTGGTGATGGCAGGCATCGCCGCCGTAGCCGTCTGGATGACCCTGGCCCTGCCGGCCACCATCTTCGCGCGTGTGCTCTTCGCCTGGTCAGCCCTGGGCGCCGCCTTCGGCCCGATCATCGTCGCCCGCGTGCTGGACTGGGAGCCCAAGGCCTGGGCCGTGGGCACAGCCATGTGCCTGGGCTTCGGACTCACCGTTCTTTTCAATGCACTGGGCGCCCTGGACGTCAGCGGCGGTCTGCTGGATGGACTGATCCGGGCCGCCCAATGGCCGGGCGACCCCATGGAAAGGCTCTTCCCCTGGGTGCCGGCGCTGGCGGTGCTGTGGCTGGGGCGGCGCGCGCACGAGGCGTGACCGGTCGCTGCCTGCGACACACTGCACCTTGACCTTCGCGGCGTCCCGTATGAAGTCCCTCGCATGATCGCAGAACTCGGGCAGTTCGCCCTCATCCTGGCCTTTGTCGTTGCCCTGGCCCAGTCCGTGCTGACCTTTGCCGGTTTGCGGACGGGGGATCCGGCCATCCACGGCTTTGCCCGTGCCGGTGCACTGGTGCAATTCGTCTTGCTGCTGGCGGCCTTTGGCTGTCTGACCGTGCTGTTTGCGGTGTCGGATTTCTCCGCCCTCGTGGTCGCGGAGAACTCGCACACGGACAAGCCCTTCCTCTACAAGCTCACCGGCGTCTGGGGCAATCATGAGGGCTCGATGCTGCTCTGGGGCCTCATCCTGACGGCCTACACCGCGGCGCTGGCCCTGTCGGCGAAGCCGGTCGAAGCGCGACTGATCTCGCTGACCTTTGCCGTGCAGTCACTGATCACGGCGGCCTTCACTGCCTTTCTTGTCTTCACGTCCAACCCGTTTGCCCGGCTGTGGCCGGCACCGGAAAACGGCCAGGACCTCAATCCCCTGCTGCAGGACCCCGGTCTCGCCTCGCACCCGCCCATGCTCTATGCGGGCTATGTCGGTTTCTCGATCACTTTCGCCTTCGCGGTCGCGGCCCTGATTAACGGCAAGGTTGATGCCCGTTGGGCGCGGATCGTCCGGCCCTGGGCGCTGACCGCCTGGAGCTTCCTCACCGTCGGCATCGCCCTCGGGGCCAGCTGGGCCTATTACGAGCTGGGCTGGGGTGGCTGGTGGGCCTGGGACCCGGTCGAGAATGCCTCGCTGATGCCCTGGCTGGCCGGTACCGCCTTCATCCACTCCCTGCGGGTGATGGAAAAGCGCGACACGCTGAAGGCCTGGACAATCCTGCTGGCGCTGATGACGTTTTCCCTGTCCCTGGCCGGCACCTTCCTGGTGCGGTCCGGCGTGCTGACCTCCGTTCACGCCTTCGCCGTCGACCCGCAGCGCGGGGTTTTCATCCTCGCCATCCTGATCGGTGTCATTGGTGGATCCCTGACCCTGTTCGGACTGCGTGCCGGTCTGCTGCGGCCCACGGGCGTGTTTCAGGTGGTGAGCCGTGAAAGTACGCTGCTGATCAACAATCTTTTCATCGGCGCTGCATGTTTTCTCGTCTTCTACGGCACTTTCTATCCGCTCTTCGTCAACACGATGTCGGACCAGACCATCACCATCGGTGCGCCTTTCTTCAATGCCACCTTCAACCCGTTGATGGGCTTGCTGCTTGTTCTGGTTCCGGTTTCCGGAATGCTGGCCTGGAAGCGCGGCAAGCTGGCGCCGCTGGTCCGAAAGCTCGCTCCTGCCCTTTTTGCAGCCTTCGCCGCCGCGCTCATCGCCGCCTGGATGGCCGACCGCATGCGCATATCCGGCGCCCTTGGTACCGCGCTGGCGGTCTGGATCGGGCTCGGCGTGCTGATCGATTTGGCTAATCGGATCAAACTGTTCGACTTGCCCATGGCCGCTTCAATGGCGCGCGCGCGCAATCTGCCGCTCGGTATCTGGGGCATGGCAGTCGCGCATTTCGGCCTGGCCATCACCGTCTTCGCGATCACCGGGGTGAGCGCCTGGAAACAGGAGAGCAGCGCTTTCCTGATGCCGGGTCAATCCATTGAAATCGCCGGATATACCCTCGACCTGGACGATGTGAGCCGCGTCGAGGGTGCCAATTACCGCGCCGAACTGGGCACCTTCACCGTGTCGCGCGGCCAAGTGGAACTGGGCGAACTCGTCGCCGAGCGCCGCTTCTATCCCGTACGCCAGATGTCCACCACCGAAAGCGCCATCCGCTCCCGTCCGGCCGGTGATCTCTACGTCACCCTGGGCGAGCCCTCACGCGAGCGCGGCTGGCCGGTTCACGTCTATGTGTACCCATTTGCAATGTGGCTCTGGATCGGTTCGGCCATTCTGGCGCTGGGTGGGGTCTTGTCCATCGCCGACCGTGGACGCCGGGCCCTGGGCACCCGGCAGGAAACCGCGCAGCGGCGGCAGGCTGAGGTGCAGTCATGAATCGGCTATTCCTGTTTCTTCCGCTGGCGCTGTTCCTCGTGATGGCCGTCTATTTCGGCCTTGGCCTGCGTCAGGACCCGTCGGAAATTCCTTCCCAGCTGATCGACCGGGAACTGCCGGAGTTCGATCTGCCGCCAATCTCCGGGCAGGAGCGAGGGCTTGCCAGTACGGACCTGGTCGGTGAGGTCCGCTTGTTGAACGTGTTCGGTTCCTGGTGTCCGCCCTGCGCCATCGAGCATCCGATGCTGATGCAGATCGCCCGGTCGGGCGAGGTGCCGATTTACGGGATCGATTGGAAGGACCCTCCGGGGGCCGGTGCTGCCTGGCTGGAGCGCAACGGTAATCCCTATCTGAGAATTGGCGATGATGCTCAGGGCCGTACGGCGATTGATCTGGGGATCACGGGCGCGCCGGAAACTTTCCTGATCGATCGCGACGGCCGCGTCCGCTACCGGCATGTCGGCGTCATCACACCCGAGGTCTGGCAGAACACCCTGCGGCCGCTGGTGCTTCATCTTCAGTCGGAGGAAGCGCGATGATGCGCTGGCTGTTAGCCTTGGCGGCAACCGTTTTTCTGGCAGCACAGGCGTTCGCCTCACCGGCACCGGATGAGCGCCTTGAAGATGCGCGCATGGAGGCTCGGGCACGGTCGCTCTACACCCAGCTGCGGTGCGTGGTGTGCCAGTCCCAGAGCATTGATGATTCCGGCGCGCCGCTGGCCGCCGACATGCGCGCTGTGGTGCGCGAACGCCTGCTGGCGGGAGACAGTGACAGCGAAGTGCTGGCCTATCTTCAGACCCGCTATGGCGACTACGTGCTGATGATGCCGCCCCTGCAGGCTAACACCATGGCGCTCTGGCTGCTGCCCGCAATCGTTCTTCTGGGAGGGGGCGTCGCCATGATTGCCTATGTGGCAAGTCAGAAACGGCGTGTAGCCGAGCCGGAAGACTCGGATGCGGATTCCCGGTCGGCCGGTGCCTTGAGTGACGAAGAGGGGCTCTCGTGATCTGGCTGCTGATTGCACTCATTTCCGGTCTTGTCGTCCTGGCATTGGCATTACCCGTCCTGCGGCCGACCCCGATGACTGCATCCAGCGGGATGGGCGCGTTTGCGGGTCAGCTGGCCGAACTCAGGCGCGACACAGACCTGGGCCTGATCGATCCTGACGCGGCCGCATCGGCGGAGCGCGAAATCCGGCGCCGAGCGGCGTTGGCCGAGGCGCAGTCCGGGAGCGAAGGACGGCCATCCCCGCGCTTGCGTCTGACTGTACTGGTCGGGGCCACGCTCACCGCGATGATCGCCGTCCTGATCTACATGCAGATCGGCCAGCCTCAGCTGGTCGGCGCGCGCCCCGAGCCTGCACCGCAGATGTCACAGGATATGCAGGCAGTCATGGCCGAGATCGACGCGCTGGCGGCGGATCTTATGGCGAATCCGGATGATCCGCAGGGCTGGGCTGTACTCGGGCAGGCCTACATGACCTTGGGTCGCTACGATGAAGCCGCAATCGCCTTTGAAAATGCCATCGACCGGATCCCGGACAATGCCTTTCTCTTCGCTTCCCTGGGGCAGGCCTATCTGTTCGGTGCCAATGGTACTATGACACCGCCGGCCCGGGAGGCATTTGCTCGCGCTCTGGATCTGGAACCACGGAACGTCCGGGCGCGATTCTTCATGGCGGAAGCTTTGTTCCAGGAAGGCGACAGAGAAACAGCGCTTGCCGAGTGGCAAGCGCTGTTGGAGTCTGCGCCCGAAGACGCGGGGTATCGGCCGATGGTCGAGGCACGCCTCGCTGCGGCGCGTGAATCCTTGGCTGACTAAACGTCGAATTCGGTGTCCTGGGACAGGGCGGGGCGCTCGGTTTCATTGCGGGCCCAGCTGACGAACGCCGCCAGCTGCCGCTCGGCGGCTTCCACGACGTGGTCCGGCACATTTGCTCGATCGGCAACATCTGCGCGCATCGACGGCGGGCAAGCCATGACAATGGCTGCACTCATCAACGCCGTGCCCAAAAGCACCAATCCGCCTCGCATATACGCCTCCCCAGCCGCACCCGAGAATCTTCATGGTTACGAAAGCGTAATGCTGGGGCGGGGTCCATCCCGAGAAACGATAAATCGTCACAAATCCGACATTTGAGCGAATATGGTATTCGTCGCGGGCACCGACGGATTTGGCTATATGCGTCGCGTGGCAAGTGTATGAGCGCGTGTTTCTGGCCGTGCATCGGGCGGCATCTAGAAAAATCGGAGGCGCCCATCTCAGGAAAAGAGCCCGTTTCAGGAAAAGAACCGTCGCGTGCACAGTCCGCCCTTCTGGCACTGGTCGCGATCAGCGCCGAGGCTGGACCCGATCACGAGCGAGCGGTCGACGCTTTGCTTGAAGCAGTCCGCCAGCACTTCGACTTGCCATGGGCCATTGTCAGCTCCATCGAGCGGCAGCGCTATACCATTGATCACGTTGCCGGTGCTGCAGGGGCGCCGGAGCGGGGCTGCTGCTTCAACCTCGCGGAGACATTCTGCTGCCGCGTGATCGAACTTGAGAAGCCGCTGTACATACATGAGGCTGGCAAGAGCCTTTTCAAGAACCATCCCAGCTACAAGCGCCAGCGGTCGGAGACATATCTGGGCGTCCGGCTCCTGGTGCAGGGGCGCGTCTTCGGTACGCTCAGCCTGACAGCCCCGGAAGCTCGAGGCGAGCCGTTCACCGCGGACGACAAGATGGTATTTGAAACGGCTGGCGTCCTGATCAGCCAGCACATTGCGCTTCGGATGGCCGGCGAAAGATTTGAGTTGGCCGTGTCGGGCTCGGCAGTCGGGCTCTGGGATTGGGATGTTCGCACAGATGCGTTGTTCTGGTCGCCGCGCCTCATGGACATGCTGGATGTCGGCGAGACCGGCTTCCGGGCAACTTTTGACGAGTTCGCTGACCGTCTGCATTCCGAAGATCGTGACCGCGTCATGTTGGCGGTCAATGCCCACCTGTCCGAGCGGCTACCTTATGATATCGAATACAGGTTGCGGCGCGACCGGGGTGACTTCATCTGGGTGAGGGCGCGCGGACAGGCGACCTGGGCGAGTGATGGGACAGCCTTGCGTATGGCCGGGTCGGTTGACGACATTACGACCAGAAAAATACAGCAGGAAAAGATGCGCCTTCAGGCAGAGGCGCTGCGTCAGTCCAACTCAGAACTCGAGCGCTTCGCCTATGTCGCTTCGCACGACCTTCAGGAGCCTCTCCGCAAGGTGGCGTCCTTTGGAGATCTGCTGAGGCGGGATTATGCAGGACGTCTGGACGCACGAGGCGTGAAGCTGGTTGATGTGATGACCGATGCGGCCGGTCGGATGCAGCGCCTGATAAGGGATCTGCTGGACTACTCTCGCTCCAACCACGTCGAACTGGATATTCAGGACATCGAGTTCTCCCCTTTGGTTGCCGAAGTTGTCGCGGATTTTGAACTCGACCTGGCTGCGTGCGGCGGGCGAGTCGAGTGCGACACCGAAGAGAAGGTGCGTGCCGATCCTGTGCTCCTGCGGCAACTCCTGCACAATCTGATCGGCAATGCCGTGAAGTACCGAAGCGCTGACCGTCCGCCGGTGGTGCGGTTGGTTCTGGAGCGCGAGGGCGCCGATCACTGGCTGTTGCATATCCACGACAACGGAATCGGATTTTCAGCGGAACATGCCGACCGAATATTCGAAGTTTTCAAGCGTCTGCACAGTCGGGCAGAATTTCCCGGCACCGGGGTCGGGCTTGCGATGTGCCATCGGATAGCAGACCGCCATGGTGGACGGATATGGGCAGATTCCATGCCAGGTTGCGGGGCAAGTTTCCACGTGAGTCTACCGCGGAACCCCGAAGACATTCATGCTCCCATGCGCGGACCTGATTGATTTATGAGCCGACAAACCGGCGAAGCAGGTTAGGCTCACAATCTCAATTGACCCGCGGTGCGGGACAGCGGACATTGCCGACGTCCGTCCGTACCGAGTATTTTAGAATCTTGAAGAGTGAACCCCATGAATCTTGACCAGCGGATCGTTGCGCGCTCCGAGGCCATTCTCAAGTCTTGGCGCACCCTGAACTGGGCCAGCGCCTTTTCAGCCATCATTTATCCCGCTCTGGGCGTTGCCCTTTTGGCCACCATGCTGATCCTTGGTCTGGCCCTGACCGGGCTGACCCTGCACTGGTGGTATGCCCCGATCTGTCTGGGCGTGACGGCGTTGACGATCTTCTTGTGCAATCAGGGCATCGGCCCGCTGCACCGGATCTGGCAGCATCGCGCCGGTGAGATCAAATGGCCGGCCCAGATCATCATCATGTTCAATTGCATCCTGGCCATGCAGGGCACGCTGAAGGATTGGGTCAATTATCACTCCCAGCACCACCGTTTTGCCGACAAGCCGGGTGATCCGCACAATCCGCTGGAGAGCAAGGTCTGGGCCTGGGTCGGCTGGATCCTGTGGCGCGACGAGAACGACCTCGCGCGGCCGATGCCGATGTGGCTGAAGGACAATCCGGTCGTTCACTTCGCCGACCGTTTTCATATTTCGCTGTCTCTGGCCATGCACCTGATTGTGCCGGCGGTGATCTACATCATCGTGGCGCTGGCCGGTGGTTCGCTGATCCTCACCGCCTTGATCCATGCCTCGGTGATCATCGGTCGCGGCCTGCAATTCCATGCCACCACGCTGGGCGTGAATGTGTTCGGGCACATGAAGACACCCGTGTGGTTCGACTATGTGCTGGCGCTGCTGACCGGTGGTGAAGCCCTGCACGATCACCACCACGATTTCCCGCGTTCGGCCCTGCATCTGCCCAAGAAGGGCATTTGGAACCGGATCGTCGATTATAATGGCACCATGCTTCTGGTGTTGCGGCGCTTGGGTCTGGCGAAAA
Source organism: uncultured Maricaulis sp. (assembly GCA_965242785.1). GTDB lineage: Bacteria > Pseudomonadota > Alphaproteobacteria > Caulobacterales > Maricaulaceae > Maricaulis. The sequence goes on along the minus strand of CBDETA010000003.1, from coordinate 651,345 downwards.
ATCTGGAAATTGCCCCGCAATTTGCCTGATCCGAAGACTCGTTCTTCAAAGATCGAGCCCCGGCGATTTCGCCGGGGCTTTTTCTTTGCCCTGCGGTGGATGGCCCGCGACGCTTTTGCGCTGAAATAGGCACATCTCCCCATGGACGCATTGGCTCAACGGCGCTAACGTCTTCGCAAGTGCATCATACCGAATGCTCGAAAAGATCGATAAAGGGGAGAACATGTCCGACCTGGAAGCTTTCCGCGCGTCCTGCCGGGAGTGGCTGGAAGCCAATTGTCCCGAAGAAATGCGTCAGCCCATGCAAGGCGAGGGTGATGTTGTCTGGGGCGGTAAGAAGTTCGAATTCTCCGAACCGCAAAAACTGTGGCTCGACCGGATGGCCGAAAAAGGCTGGACGGTGCCGGAATGGCCTGTGGAATACGGCGGGGGCGGTTTGAGCCGCACAGAAGCCAAGATTCTCCGGGAGGAGATGCAGCGGATCAAGGCGCGCGTACCCCTTCAATCCTTCGGCATCTGGATGCTCGGGCCTGCGCTCCTGAAATACGGAACGCACGAGCAGAAGCTGGAGCATCTGCCGAAGATCGCGCGCGGCGAGATCCGCTGGGCGCAGGGCTATTCGGAACCCAATGCCGGTTCTGATCTGGCCGCGCTGATGACCAAGTGCGAGGACAGGGGCGATCACTGGATCATCAATGGTCAGAAGATCTGGACCTCCTATGCCGACAAGGCTGACTGGATTTTTGTGCTGGTGCGGACCGATTTCGACGCGCCCAAGCATCTGGGCATTTCCTTCGTGCTGGTCGACATGGACCAGCCGGGCGTGACGACCAAGCCGATCAAGCTGATCTCCGGCAATTCGCCCTTCTGCGAGACCTTCTTCGATGATGCGCGGTGCGAGAAGCACAATCTGGTCGGCGAACTCAATCGCGGCTGGGATGTAGCCAAGTACTTGCTGACCCATGAGCGCGAGATGATCGGCGGCATGGGCTCGAACGCGATGCGTCCATTGGGTGATGTCGCCGTGCAGCAGCTGGGCCTGGACGAAACCGGCCGGCTGACCGATCCCATTCTGCGGACCGATATCGTGCGGCTCGAGATCGACGGGCTGGCCTTCATGTCGACGATGGAGCGCGTGGCGGCGGAAGCCAAGGCCGGGCAGGGCACCGGGGCCAATTCCTCGGTCCTCAAATACTATGGCACCGAGCTCAACAAGCGGCGCATGGAATTGATGATGGATGGTGCCGGATCGGACGGTCTGGAATGGGGAGGCAATCAGGATGTGGCGCGCCACTGGCTGCGCTCGAAGGGCAATTCGATTGAGGGCGGGACGTCGGAAGTCCAGCTCAACATCATTGCCAAGCGCATTCTCGAATTGCCGACCACCTAAGTCGCACCTCAAGGGGAGAACACAAGAATGGCCATGGTGCTGAACGAAGAAGCCGTGATGCTGAAGGACGCCGCCCGGGGTTTCCTGGGGGACAGCGCGCCGGTGGCGCAGCTGCGCAAGCTTCGCGATGAGAAGTCTGCTGACGGGTTTGACCGCAAGACCTGGGCGGCAATGGCGGAGATGGGCTGGACCAGTGTGCTGGTGCCGGAAGAGCATGGCGGGGTGGCGATGGGCTATGTCGCTGCTGGCGTGATTGCCGAGGAAATGGGGCGGACGCTGACGGCCTCGCCCTATCTGTCGACGGCGATCATGGGCGCTGCGGCCTTGTCGCGCTTTGGCTCGGAAGCCCAGAAAGCTGAATGGTTACCGCGCATTGCGGGTGGCGAGGCGATCACGGCCGTGGGCGTTGATGAAGGCTCGCGGCACAATCCTTCCCATGTCACAACGACGGCAGAGCGGTCCGGCAATGGTTTCCGTCTGAATGGCAAAAAGACCTTCGTCGCGGAGGGCCATGTTGCTGACATGCTTATTGTTTCTGCCCGTACGGCGGGGGCAGAGGGCGAGGCAGACGGGATCACGATTTTCCTGGTGCCGCGCGAAGGAAAAGGTGTGTCTGTCGAAAGAACCGACATGGTCGACAGTAGAAATTCGGCACGCGTGACGCTGGACAATGTCGAAGTCACCGCAGATGCGGTGCTGGGTGAGGTTGATGGCGGGTTGAAGACGCTGGAAGGCGTGCTGGATGCCGGCCGCGCCGGTCTGGCGGCGGAAATGTCGGGCTCGGCCCAGCAATGCCTTGAGACGACGAACAGCTATCTCAAGGAGCGCAAGCAGTTCGGCCAGATCATCGGCACCTTCCAGGCGCTGCAGCATCGGGCGGCGCACCTTTATTCGGAGGTGGAGCTGGGCAAGTCGATCGTGCTGAAGGCGCTGGAGACCCTGGATGCAGCGCCGGACCATGCGGCGATGATGGTGTGCGCGGCGAAGGCCAAGATGGGCCAGGTGGCCCAGCTGGCCACGCGTGAAGCCCTGCAGATGCATGGCGGGATCGGCATGACCGACGAGTTCGATATCGGCTTCTTCATGAAGCGGGTGCGGGTGGCTGAGGCGCTGTATGGCGATGCGAACTTCCAGGCGGAGAAATTCGCCCGGATGCGTAAATACTAGGCCCCGGGAGAGCACAGAGATGGATTATTCCGGAAAGGTCGTCGCCATTACGGGCGGTGCGCGCGGCATTGGCCTGGCCATGGCCAAGGCGTTTCATGAAAAAGGCGCGAAAATCGCCCTGGGCGACCTGTCCGGTGCGCCGGAAGCCGCGGAAGCGTTTGGCGGCGTCGGCTGCAAGGTCGACGTCACCAAGGAAGCGGAGATCGCCGCCTTTCTGGACGTGGCAGAGCAAAAACTGGGTCCGGTCGACATCTATGTCTCCAATGCGGGCATCCTGCGGACCGATGAGCCGAGCTGGGATGCGGCCGGCGCGAGCGACCAGGCCTGGCTCGACAGTTTCGAGGTCAATGTGATGGGTGCCGTGCGCGGGGCCCGTCAGGTGTGGCCGCGGATGAAGCCGCGCGGTGGCGGGATTTTCGTGCTGGTGGCCTCGGCTGCCGGTCTTCTGGCCCAGATCGGGGCCTCGTCCTATTCCGCCAGCAAGCACGCGGCGGTGTCCTTTGCCGAGAGCCTGGCGATCACCCATGGTGATGACGGGCTGCAAGTGGTCTGCGTCTGTCCGCAGGCAGTGCGAACCGACATGCTGGGCGGCAGTACCGATGGGGGTATTGCCGGTGCCGATGGCATCAAGGAACCGGCCGATGTGGCGGCGGAGACCCTGGCGGCCATCGCGGAAAAGCGCTTCCTGGCGCTGCCGCATGATACAGTGGCCGGATACGAGGCGGCCCGGGCCACCCAGCGCGATCGCTGGCTGGGCGGGATGCGCAAATTCCGCCGTCTGATGATGGGCGAGCGCGGCCGGCCGGTCTGAGACCGGCACACAATTGATCGATAACAACGAACACGGACGATAAGGGGAGAAACCAGATGGATCTCGGCGTTAGCGAGAAGGTCAGACCGCTGATCGAACAGGTCCGCACCATGGTGCGCGATGAAATCATGCCGCTGGAAGCGGAGTATCACGCCGAGATCGGCAAGGGGGGCAGCCGCTGGCAGTTCACCGACCGCCAGACCGAAATCCTGGAAGGTCTGAAGGCCGAGGCGCGCAAGCGCGGCCTGTGGAATTTCTGGCTCACCGACTCCAAGCGCGGCTACGGCCTTACCACCGTGGAATATGCGTATCTGGCCGAGGAAATGGGCTGGTCGCCGCTAGCGCCGGAAGTGTTCAACTGCGCCGCGCCGGACACCGGCAACATGGAAGTCATCGAGCGTTACGGCAATGAAGAGCAGAAGGCCAAATGGCTGAAGCCACTGCTGGAAGGCCAGATCCGCTCGGCCTATCTGATGACCGAGCCGGATGTTGCGTCCTCGGACGCCACCAATATCGCCTTCGACGCTCAGCTGGACGGCGATGAATGGGTGCTCAATGGCGAGAAATACTGGTCGTCGGGCGCCGGCGATCCGCGCTGTTCGGTCTATATCCTGATGGCCAAGACCGAGAGTGACGAGGCACCGCGCCATGGCCGCCACTCGCAATTCCTGATCGACGCCAAGACGCCGGGTATCGAAGTGCTGCGGCCGATGCTGGTCTTCGGTCATGATGATGCCCCGCACGGCCACATGCATATCCGCTTCACCAATGTGCGCGTGCCCAAGGATGCGCTGATCCTGGGCCGTGGCCGCGGGTTCGAGATTTCCCAGGGCCGCCTGGGGCCGGGCCGTATCCACCACTGCATGCGGGCGATCGGCCAGTCGGAGCGGGCGCTGGAGCTGCTGTGCCGCCGCTCGGTGTCGCGCACGGCCTTTGGCAAGCCTCTGGCCAAGCTGGGTGCCAATTACGACATCATCGCGGAGCGCCGCATGGCGATCGAGCAGGCGCGCCTGTTGTGCCTGAAAGCCGCCTGGATGATGGACCAGGGCGATCCGCGCGCCGCGGCGCCCTACATCTCGCAGATCAAGGTGATCGCGCCGCGGGTGGCGCTGGATACGGTCGACGAGGCGATGCAGATGCATGGCGGCGTCGGTGTGTCCCAGGATACGCCGCTGGCGGCGATGTGGACCGGCCTGCGCACGCTGCGCTTTGCCGACGGACCCGACGCGGTCCACCGCATGGTGATCGCCCGCAAGGAGCTCAAGCAGTATCTCAATGAGAGCCTGGAGGGCTGACCGATCATGGCCGCAAGGAAAGCCGCGCCGCCACGCGCCCAGCTTGAAGCCATCGCCCAGCAGATCACGCAGGCCGAACCGGTGCTGGCCGTCGGGGAGACCGACGTGCTGGGTGTGCGCCAGAAGGCCTATGTGAATGCACCGCCGGATCTGCGCTTTCTCTTGATGAAGGCGATGGAGCATGGCGATGCCACGGCGGTGGTCTTCGAGGACCAGCGCTGGAGCTTCAAGGAGCTGGCCGGGTATTCGGTCGCCATCGCCAATGGGCTGATCGACAAGCACGGCGTCAAGCCGGGCACGCGGATCGCGCTGGCCATGCGCAATTCTCCGGAGTGGATGGCCTGCTTCCTGGGCATCCTGGCGGCGGGTTGCGTGGTGGTGCCGCTGAATGGCTGGTGGACGTCCGAGGAGATGGCCTTCGCGCTGAAGGATTGTGGCGCCAGGATCGTCATTGCCGGCGCCCGTCAGATCGAGCGTATCCGTCCGCACAAGGCCGCCCTGGGTCTGACCCTGATTGCCGGGCGCGGCGAGATCGAGGACGTGGAAGACACGTTCGGCGGTCTGGTCGCAGCCGGCGCTGGCAAGCCGGCGCCGGAACTGGTGATCGACACCGACAGCGATTTCGCGATTTTCTACACCTCGGGCTCGACCGGCACGCCCAAGGGCGCAGTGCTGACCCATCGCGGTGCCGTGACAACCATCCTGTCCTTTGCGCTGCTGGGCGCTGCCCTGCGACTGGCCAATGGCGATGCCGATTTCACCGACGGCATTCCGGCAGTGCTGGTCTGCCTGCCGCTGTTCCATTGCACGGGCTCGCACGCAGTCTTCATGCTGTCGGTCTTCTCCGGCCGGAAAATGGTGCTGATGCGCAAGTGGGATGCGGCCGACGCGATCGGTCTCATCCAGGCCGAGGAAATCACCGACATGGTGGGCGTGCCGACCATGTCGCACGAGCTGACGCTGGAAGCGGAACGCCAGGGTGTCGAGCTGACGACGCTGCAGTCCATGGGCACGGGCGGAGCAAAACGCCCCGAGGCGCATGTGCAGAAGATCAACGAGATCTTCCCCAAGGCCTGGTCGTCCTCGGGTTATGGCCTGACCGAGACCAACGCGCTGGGTACTTATAACGGCTATGCCGAATACCAGGCCAAGCCGGGATCGTGTGGCGCTGTCCTGCCGGCCGTCACCGAGATCAAGACCGTGAATGAGGCCGGAGAGGCCACCGCAACGGGCGAGCCCGGCGAGGTGTGGATCAAGTCACCGGCGGTGTTCCGCGGCTATCTCAACCAACCGGAAGCCACGGCAGCCGTGCTGACCGCGGATCGCTGGTTCCGGACCGGCGATGTCGGCATTCTGGATGCCGATGGCTTCCTCTACATTGTCGACCGCATCAAGGACATGGTGATCCGGGGCGGGGAGAATGTGTCCTGCCTGGAGGTGGAAGGCGCGCTGGCCAAGCATGCCGACATCCAGGAAGCCGCCGTCATCGGCATCCCCGACGAGCGTCTGGGCGAGCGTGTGGGGGCGGCGGTCTATCTGCGCGAGGGTGCGGACCTGTCCGACGAGGACATCAAGGCCTTCCTGAAGCCGCATCTGGCGGCCTTCAAGATCCCCGACACGATCTGGCGGATGGATGAGCCGCTGCCGCGAGGTGGCACGTCGAAGATCGACAAGCCGGGCCTGCGCAAAATGCTGCTCACGAACAAGGAGACCGCCTGATGCCGGTGGTGAAGAAGGAAGAACTGGCGGCCAAGCTCGGCCAGGAAATCGGCGTGTCCGACTGGATGGAGATCAGCCAGGAGCGGATCAACATCTTTGCCGATGTGACCGAGGACCATCAATTCATCCATATCGATGAGGAGAAGGCCAAGCAGACGCCGTTCGGCGGCACGATTGCCCATGGCTTTTTGACCCTGTCGATGCTGTCGGCCCTGGCGGGCGGAACCAGCCTGGTGATCGACGGTATCCAGATGGGGATCAATTACGGCTTCGAGAAAATCCGCTTCCTGCAGCCGGTGCGCGCCGGCAAGCGCATTCGCGGCCGTTTCGTGCTGGCCGATGCGACCGAGCGCAAGCCGGGCCAGTGGATGCTGAAATACGGCGTCACGGTGGAAATCGAGGGCGAAGAGAAACCCGCCCTGATGGCTGAATGGCTGACCCTGCAGATCGTTGCCTGACCGACCCTTTCCGAGAGAGACAAGACGCATGAGTGAAATTCGCTATGACGGCCGTGTGGCCATTGTGACCGGTGCCGGTCTGGGCCTGGGGCGTTGCCACGCGATGGCCCTGGCGGCGCGCGGCGCCAAGCTGGTGGTCAATGATCTGGGCGGATCGGTCGACGGAACCGGGTCCGGTTCCGCCGCCGAGGACGTCGCCAATGAAATCCGCGCGGCCGGCGGTGAGGCCATCTCGCACACCGCGAATGTGACCAAGCCCGATGAAGTCGCCGACATGGTGGCCCAGGCAATGGACAAGTGGGGCCGGGTCGATGTGCTGGTGAACAATGCCGGCATCCTGCGCGACAAGTCCTTTGCCAAGATGGAGCTGGCCGATTTCGAGGCTGTGGTGAATGTCCACCTGACCGGTTCGGTGGTCTGCACCAAGGCGGTCTGGGAGATCATGCGCGAGCAGAATTACGGCCGCATCGCGATGACCTCCTCGTCTTCGGGCCTCTACGGCAATTTCGGCCAATCCAATTACGGCGCGGCGAAAATGGGCCTGGTGGGCCTGATGAACACGCTGCACATCGAGGGGCAGAAATACGATATCCGCGTGAACTGCCTGGCACCGACCGCGGCAACGCGCATGACCGAGGGGCTGCTGCCGCCGGCCGCACTGGACCTGATGGGGCCGGAGACGGTGGCGACGGGACTGGTCTATCTGGTCAGCGAGGACGGGCCGTCACGCACCATCCTGTGCGCCGGTGCCGGCGGCTTTGCGGCCACCAAGATCTATGAGACCGACGGCATCTATCTGTCGCCGGAACAATTGTCGCCGGAGAATGTCGCGGCGCAGTTCGATGCCATTCTCGATCCGTCGGCGCAGAAGGAATTCAAGGCCGGCGGCGAGCAGACGATCAAATTCCTCACCAAGGCCGCTGCGCATCACGGTGTGAAACTGGGCTGACGGCCCGCTGCCCGAACACGAATGAGGGGATATCCCATGAAAGCTCTGTTGTGCCGCGCGTTCGGCCCGGAAAAGAACATGACGGTGGAAACCGTGGAGGCCCCGGCGTTGAAGCCCGGCCATGTGCGGATCGACGTGAAGGCCGGCGGGCTGAACTTCCCCGATCTTCTGTGCGTGCGCGGCCAGTACCAGTTCAAGCCGGAACTGCCCTTCGTGCCCGGCACCGAAGGCGCCGGCCTGATCGCCGAACTGGGCGAGGGCGTCGAGGGCTTTTCCGTGGGCGACCGCGTGATCTTCAACGGGCCGACCGGCGCCTTTGCCGAACAGGTCGTGGTGCCGGCGCCGTCGCTGACCCGCTTTCCGGACAGCATGTCCTTTGAAGCCGCGGCGGGTATGACGATTGTCTATGGCACCTCCTATCACGCGCTGAAACAGCGCGCCGAGCTGAAGCCGGGGCAGACGCTGCTGGTTCTGGGCGCAGCCGGCGGTGTCGGCCTGGCGACCGTGGAGCTGGGCAAGGCGATGGGCGCCAAGGTGATCGCAGCGGCGTCCAGCGATGCCAAGCTGGAGGTCTGCAAGGCGCACGGTGCGGACGAGGTGATCAACTATTCTTCTGAGGACCTGAAGGCGCGGATCAAGGAGCTGACCGGCGGCAAGGGCGTGGACGTGATCTATGACCCGGTGGGCGGTGATTATTCCGAGGCCGCCTTCCGCGGCATCGCCTTTGGCGGCAAGCATCTGGTGATCGGCTTTGCGGCCGGCGAGATTCCCAAACTGCCGCTCAACCTGCCGCTTCTGAAAGTGGCCAGCGTTGTGGGCGTGTTCTGGGGCGCCTGGGCGGGTGCAGTGCCCGGCGGGCATGCGCAGAACATGGCCGAGATGTTCGAGATGTTCGAGGCCGGCAAGATCAAGCCGCATGTCGACCAGACCTTCAAGCTGGACGATTTCCTGGCGGCCTTTGATACGCTGTCCGGACGCAAGGCGATCGGCAAGGTGGTGCTGGTGCCCTAGGGCGCCGTGCGATCTGGTGGAATCAGGCCTGAATAAGACAGGTCCGTAACAAGAAGGGCGGCTCGCTGGAGCCGCCCTTTTTCATGTCGTGCCTGGTTGGAGGGCTCAGGCGCCCTTGGGGTTGGGGCCGTACTTGTTGGCTCCCGGAGCGCTGTCAGCGATGTAGAAGATGATCAGCACGATGAAGCCGACCAACGGCACAAGCGCGATGAAGAGCCAGAAGCCGGACCGGCCGGTGTCATGCAACCGGCGAACACCGACCGCGATGCTGGGCAGGACGGTCGCCAGGAATGCCAGGCCGCCGAGCAGATACATGCCCATCATGCCGTCGATGATGGACGCCACAAAGGTGAGCAGGAAGGTGAACAGGAACCAGAACCAATATTCGCTGCGGCGCGCGCGGCCCTGGAAATTCACATAGTTGGAAAAGCCGCTTTTGACTGCGTCGACAAAGCCCATCGATATCCCCCGGGTTGTTGGATCACAGGAGTTTGAACGCGTCTCGGCGCTCAACACAACCGCATGTTTCGCTTTTCCGGGGAAAAATTCGGGGAATTCTCGTTCAAGCTTGATATCTGGTTGCCGGAAGGGGCCAGGCGTGCCGGTATCAGCGCCTTGCCTTGACCCGGGACGCGTTCGCTCCACAGTGATGCGGGAACGCATACGGGGAGAGATGAGATGCGCATTTTGAGTTCAGGCTTGGCCCTGGCCGTGCTGGCTGGCAGTTCAGCACTGGCCCAGACCCAGGCGCCGCCGTCGGAAGTTCTCGCCGTGCACGATCATGTCGCCGCCGTTTCGGCCGACCGGATCGAGGCGGATATCCGCACACTGGCCGGGTTCGGCACGCGGCACACCCTGTCGGAGACCGAAAGCGACAGGCGCGGCATTGGCGCGGCCCGGCGCTGGATCTTCGAGGAGTTCGAGCAGATTTCGGCGGCGTGTGGCGGGTGTCTTGAGGTCATGTATGTCTCGGACACGATCTCCGGTCAGACCCGGATTCCCGATCCGACCGACGTGGTGTCGGTCATCGCGATTCAGCGCGGCCGACTGGATCCGGACCGCTTTGTCATGATGTCCGGCGATATCGACAGCCGCGTCACCGACCCGCTGGACGGGATCTCCGACAGTCCCGGCGCCAATGACAATGCCTCCGGCATGGCGGGAGTGATCGAGGCGGCAAGAGTGCTGTCTCAGCACCAGTTCGACGGGTCGATCATCTATGCCGGCCTGTCCGGGGAAGAGCAGGGCCTGTTCGGCGGCCAGATCGTCGCCGCGTATGCGTTGGAGCAGGGCTGGCGCATCAAGGGCGTGCTGAACAATGACATGATCGGCAATATTGCCGGCATCAACGGGGTCATCAACAACACCACGGCGCGGGTCTTTTCCGAGGGCACACGGGCGGTGGAGACGCCGGAGGAGGCGCGCATCCGGCGCTTCACCGGCGGTGAGGTCGACAGCCCGTCGCGCAATCTGGCGCGCTTCGTCGATCGTACGGCGGACCAGTACATCCCCAATCTGGATGTGATGATGGTCTACCGGCTCGACCGTTTCGGGCGCGGCGGGCATCACCGTCCCTTCAATGATGCCGGCATGCCGGGCGTGCGGATCATGGAGACCAATGAACATTATGACCGCCAGCACCAGGACCTGCGCACCGAGAATGGCCGGGTCTATGGCGATACGCTGGACGGGGTGGATTTCGATCATGCGGCGCGGCTGACCGCGCTGAATGTCGCGGTGATGGCGCAGATGGCCGGGGCACCACCGTTTCCGGCCGGGGTGACGATCGAAGGGGCGGTTCAGCCCTCCACCACGCTGAGCTGGCGCATGGCCGAAGGCACGGCGGCGGAAAACCTGGCCGGCTACCGGGTCTATTGGCGCCTGACCGATCAGCCGCAATGGCAGTGGAGCCGTTTCGTCGGCCGCGTTGATACGTTCACGCTCGAGAATGTGGTGATCGACAATTACTATTTCGGGGTGTCGGCGGTGGCGTTGGACGGGTCCGAAACGCCGGTGGTCTTCCCCGGACCGGCGGGCAGTTTCGGCGATTGAGGCCTCATTCCATTCCCAAAAGAAAGGGGCGCACCCGTGGGTGCGCCCCTTTTGTCTGGCGGTGTCCCGCGACTATTGGCCGGAGACGATCGTGTAGGTGACGGTTTCCCCGGTGGTGGGGTTTTCGGCGGTCCAGCTGTCGCCGACGCTGAGACCGTCCTGCAGCGGCGCGCAGCCGCCTTCCCCGGTCGAACGCTGGACGCAAAGCTCGCCGCCCTCGAGCCACCAGGTGCCGGCAATGCCGACATTGGTGGTGTAGGTGCCGTCGGCGTTGAAATAGGTGACATAGCTGCCCTGGGAGGTCGAAACCTCAAGGGCATTGGCGACGAGAACATCTGTCGCGCTTTGCAGCAGCAGGGTTGCCGCAAGGGTCGTGATAAGCATGGATTCCCCCTCGTGAGACCAGGCGCTGTCTTGTTGGTTTCCAGCGCCGGGTATGAAAATAGAGCAGGAATTTCGCCTGCTCAACGAGGAAAACTGCAAAACTCACGTGACAGGGGAATGACGCTTCCAGCGGCGGGTATGTTGTCAGTCGGGTGCGGAACGGCGCCGCAGTCGGCAACCGGTCCCGACGCGCACTGAAGCAGGGCGGCACAGGTGTCGCAGGAAAGACTGATGGAAGAACCCCGGGGCGGGCCGGGGCACAGGCCGGAGGCGGGGCTAGCCCGCCTCGCGCATGGAACGCAGGGCCTTGTCGCGGGAGCCGAGGTCGCGGTGGGTGACTTCCTCACCGCTTTCATTGGCGACCTGGATCGGCGCCAATTGCTCGCCTGTGCGCACGTCGAACAGTTCGACCGGTGCCTCGGCGTCACCATAGACCCATTTGTCGCCCCACTGCTGCATGGCCATGAGAATCGGGAACAGGGCCTCGCCGCGCTCGGTCAGGACATATTCCTGGCGCTGGCCGCGGACGCCGACTTCTTCACGGCACATGATGCCGTTGTCGACAAGCTTCTTGAGGCGGTCAGTGAGAATGTTCTTGGCGATGCCGGTGCTCTCGTGGAAATCCGAGAAACGGCGCGCGCCCTTCATGGCATCACGCACGATCAGCAGCGTCCACCAGTCCCCAACCTGGTTCAAAGTCTGCGCGATTGCGCAGGACATTTCGTCGAAACGTTTACGACCCATCCGAGGTCCCCCAAAAACCGGCCGCTGCCCAGTGCGGCCTTTTGGATTGATACGCCAAATCGGTCACAGGTCCGGGCCTCGCGTCCCAGGCTGTGTCCGACCACTCACGAGAGCGCACGCTGGTAGCGATATCTCCCGCATAAAAAAATGTCGCAACAGGATACATGTTCGGCCCCGTTTGGCGACCCCTTTGTTGAAATGACAACGGTCCCAGCCTCGCCTAGGCTCCGGAACTGTCTCATAGTTCCCGGGACAAGTGGTTGACGGATAAATGTTTTATGACACCGATGGAAATCGATGCCCTGCGGGTAATAGTTGATGACCAAACGCGGCTTGCCATGGCCGTGATCCTGATGGGGATGATGTTCACGGTGGCGCTGGGATTGCGCATCCGGGACTTCAAGGGGGTCCGCGAAGCGCCGGTCCGGGTGATCGGTGGTGTGCTGACCCAGATCCTGGGCTTGCCACTGGTCACGCTTGGCCTGATCCTGATCCTCAACCCGCCGGCGAGCATTGCCCTGGGCATGCTGGTGGTGGCGGCCTGTCCGGGCGGGAATGTCTCCAACCTGCTGACCGATTTTTCCCGCGGCAACACCGCCTATTCGGTCTCGCTGACGGCTATCTCGAGCGTCCTGTCTGCAGTGTTGACGCCGGTGTCCATCCTGGCCTGGTCCTCGGTCTATCCGCCGACGGCCGAGCTGATCGGTCGGTTGGATATCGACCCCTTGCCCTTCATCACCCAGACGGTGAGCCTTTTGGCGATCCCGCTGGCGGCCGGGATGGCGTTTGCGGCGCGCTGGCCCGACCTGGCTGGCCGGATGCGGCGAATTCTTATGCCTCTGTCCCTGGGCGGGATCGCGATTCTGGTCATGGTTGGAACGGTGCAGAACTGGCACATCATCCTGGCGGCGGGCGCCATCGTCATTCCGCTCGCCGTGATTCACAACGCCACCGCCTTCGGACTGGGATCGGCCGCCGGACGGGTGATGCGGCTGGACGTGCCGCATCGCCGGGCCCTCACGTTCGAGGTTGGTATCCAGAACTCCGGTCTGGGCCTTTTGATCCTGCTCAGCCAGTTCGACGGGCTGGGCGGAGCTGCGGCGATCACGGGCATGTGGTCGCTCTGGCATCTGGTCGCCGGATCGGGACTTGTCGCCTTGTTCCGAAGCACGGATTGGCTGAAACTCGGACGATGAATCCACGCATGGTCCCGACAGAGGGCCGGCAGGGCAAGGGGAGGTCGGGCATGCATGATCTGAAAATCACGGGCGGAACGCTGTATGACGGGGCAGGTAATGAGGGCGTGCGCGCCGACATCGCCGTCAAGAATGGTCGGATTTCTGCCGTTGGCACGGATCTGGGACCGGCGCGGAAGACGCTCGACGCGACCGGCCGGATCGTGACGCCGGGTTTCATCGACATCCACACCCATTATGACGGCCAGGCGAGTTGGGATGACGAATTGCGGCCGTCCATCGACCATGGCGTGACGACGGCCGTGATGGGCAATTGCGGCGTGGGTTTTGCACCCGTTCGAGAAGCGGATCGCGACAAGCTGATCAAGCTGATGGAAGGCGTCGAGGACATTCCCGGCACGGCGTTGCATGAAGGCCTGACCTGGGACTGGGAGAGTTTTCCAGACTATCTCGATGCGCTGGCGCGCACGCCGCGCACGATCGATATCGCGGCCATGCTGCCGCATGACCCGCTGCGAGTCTATGTGATGGGCGACCGGGCAGTATTCTCCGAGCCGGCCAATGAGGATGATATCGCCCAAATGCGCCGCCTGACACGTGAGGCGCTGGAAGCGGGGGCGATCGGTTTTGCCACTGGCCGGTCTGACGTGCACAAGACCGCCGATGGCGACTGGACCCCGTCCTCGGAGTCCACCCGCGAGGAACTGACCGGTATCGCCAAGGCCTTTGAGGGCCTGAACCATGGCGTGGTGCAGGCGGTGTCCGACTTCAATCTGGAACGGGGCGAGCAGGATTTCGACGATGAATGGTCGATCATCGCCGACTATGCCAAGGCGTCGGGCCGGCCTTTTTCATTTTCGCTTATGCAGCGTGATTTCGCACCGGACCAGTGGCTCAAGCTGATCGAGCGGACCGAGCGCCTGAAGGCGGAAGGCGTGGATGCGCGCATGCAGGTGGCGCCGCGCGCGATCGGGGTTTTTCTGGGCTTCAACTGCACCTTCCACCCCTTCATGGGGTATCCAGAATACAAGACGATCGCGCATCTGCCCTTAGACAAGCGGGTGGAGCTGATGCGCGACCCGGCTTTCAAAGCGCGCCTGTTGTCGCAGAAGACGGACAAGCTGTCAGGCCCCGGCTCCTCGGTGCCGCCTTTGGCCGATCTTCTGATGGAGCACATCGAGTTCGTCGCCGAGAAATTCTTTCAGCTTGGCAATCCACCGGACTATGAACAGCCGCCGGAAAACTCGCTGGCGGCCCGGGCCCGCGAGCGTGGTGTGCCGTTGATGGAAATGATCTACGACACGCTTCTGGAGCGAGATGGTCACGAACTGATCTATCTGCCGCTCTATAACTATACCGCGCTGAATTACGACAATGTGTTGAAGATGATGGAGCATCCGCAGGCGCTCTACGGGCTGAGCGATGGCGGTGCGCATGTCGGCACGGTTTGTGACGCCTCCATGCCGACCTACATGCTGACCCACTGGACGCGAGACCGCAGCCGCGGGCGCCGGCTGTCCCTGCCTGTTGTGGTCCAGATGCTGACGGGACGGCAGGCGGACTATCTGGGCATGACGGATCGGGGCTATCTGCGCGAGGGCCTTAAAGCCGACATCAACATCATCGATCTGGACGGGCTTCAGGCCGAACCGCCGCACATGGAGCGGGATCTTCCGGCCGGCGGCCAGCGCCTGCTGCAAGGTGCGCGGGGTTATGTGGCCACGCTGGTTGCTGGCGAAGTGGTGATGGAAAACGGACGACTGACCGGGGCTCGGCCCGGCACGCTGTATCGCGCCGGACAGGATCACCTGGCGGTGGCGGAGTAACCCGTCTGCGGCCGGAACAAACCTGGCGCCCGGAGCAAGGCTTCCGATGCTGCTGCGCCGGTCAGGCAGTCAAAACCCTATCATAATACATTAATACGACAATGAATTGAGGTAGTTCTTCCTTCGAAGTGACTGAATAGTTTCGTCAATATATAAGTCACGCTAATCCTGATATCCGCTTGCATTTATGGTTAACCTTCACTTCATGGCCAAACGCGAGGGTCGGGTCAACGAGAAGGTCCGGATGGAAGAGGAGGGCGTGAACATGAATGCCCCTTTGCAACGCGTGCTGCTGCTTGAAGACGTCGAGGCGAACGCCCAGCTGGCTTGCTTTGCGCTCGAGTCCATTTCCGGCTTTGAGGTCAAGCACGCCCGGGACGGCGATGAAGCCATCGAAATGTTCCGTGTCTGGAAACCCGATGTCTGCCTGTTCGATTATCTCGTACCGCACAAGAGCGGGCTCGAGGTGATGCAGGAATTGCTGGATACCGAGCCGGCGGCCAAGCAGGTTCCCTTCATCTTCCTTACAGCCCGGACCGATCTCACCAATGCGCGCATGCTCAAGGAAGCCGGTGCGAGAGAAGTCATTCCCAAGCCGTTTGATATCATGCTGTTGGGCTCGCAGCTGGCAGACGTCTACCATGGTGCCGCCTTGCCACAACGCCACGAGCGTGCCATCGGCCGCAAAAAACCGGTGGAGGCCGCTTCAAGACCGGCCGCCAACGCAACCTTTCCTTCGGCGTACAACGGCGCGCAGCAAGAGCAACGGCGCGCGATCGGGTAGCGGCTGCAAGCCTGCTGGGATAGCCCCGGACCAGCCATCAACCTTTCGGGGGCTAAAACGACCTTTCGTGCTGACCGGGCGCTCTGCGGTGCCTTTGCGTCCGGGAAAACCGGAGCCGTTCCGGCACGCCCTATCTCACATAGCTCGCGCCATTGATGTCGATGCAACTGCCGGTCGCGCTGCGGCACGCACCGGAGGCGAGGAAGGCGCACATGGCGGCGATTTCCTCGGGCTGGGCGAGGTCGCCGATCGGGATTTCCTGCCGGGCACGCAGGCGGTCTTCCTCGTGCTGGGGACCCATGCGGGTGTCGATCCAGCCGGGGGCGAGGGCATAGGCGTAGACGTGGTCGGATCCCCATTGCCGGGCAATGGTCTTGGTCAAGGCCAGGACGGCACCTTTTGAAGCCGCATAGGCCATGTGGTTGCGGTCCTCGCCGCGATAGCCGGCGCGGCTGGCGATATTGATGATCGAACCGCCTCCGGAGGCGACCATTTCGGGAATGGCGGCCCGGCAGATATCAGCGACGGCCATCAGATTGACCTGCAGGGTGACGGCCCAGTTGGCTTCCCAGTCGGTGTCGGCACTGTCCAGGGGCGTGGCCCAGTGAATGCCGGCATTGTTGATGATGATGTCGAGCCGGCCCGAGGCCAGGTGCAGGGCGGCATCATAAAGATCGCGCCCGGCGCCGGGCTGGGAGAGGTCGGCCTGGATCGCGCCCAGCGCCCGGTTGCCGATCGCCTGAACGGCGGTATCGGCATCGGCCATGTTGGCATTGCCGTGCAGCACGACCTCGGCGCCCTGGGCGGCAAACAGGTGGGCGGCCGCCAGGCCGACGCCATGGCTGGAACCGGTGATGAGGGCACGTTTGCCGGCGAGGGGAAGCGACATGGGGCTGGTCCTGATTCTGCGATACCAGCCCCTGTCTACACCGTCTCACCGGGGGGCTGGCTAGCCCAGTTGCCGCTTGGCGATGCGTTCGAAGAGCTTGCCATAGGGCGGCGCCAGGAGACGCGAGGGATGCCATTTGCCGGTCGAGAAGACCGAGCGGTCATGGGTGAAGGTGTCGAAGCCGGCCTTGCCGTGATAGGCGCCCTGGCCGGAAGCGCCGACGCCGCCGAAAGGCAGGTCGGGCACGGACAGGTGCAGGATGTTGATATTGACACCCGCGCCGCCGGACTGGGTCTCGTCAAGCACGCGCCGGGCCTGGACCTTGTCGGTCGAGTAGACATAGAGCGCGAGCGGGTGATCGCGGTCGGCGACATAGTCGACGGCGGCGTCCAGTTCTGAATAGCCGATCACCGGCAGGAGCGGGCCGAAGATTTCCTCGGTCATGATCTTGGCGTCCCTGGGCGGGTTGAGCACCACGGTTGGCGGGATCTTGCGGCCGGCCTGGGCCGCCTGGGCATCATGCTCGGGCTGCAGGATCTCGGCGCCGCCGGAGCGAGCTTCCTCGATCATGCCGGTGAGACGCTCATAATGCCGGTCCGAGACGATGGCGGTATAGGCGTCATCGGTGGAGGCGTCGGCAAACTGTTTTCCGGCAGCGTCGATGATGGCTGCGCCGATGCTGCGCTCGGTGCCCTTGGGGGTCATCACATAGTCCGGTGCGACGCAGGTCTGGCCGGCATTGAAGAACTTGCCCCAGGCGATGGATTTTGCTGCGTGTTCCACCGGGTAGCCCGGCGTGATGATGGCCGGCGACTTGCCACCCAGCTCCAGCGTCACCGGCACCAGATTCTCCGCCGCAGCCTTGGCGACCAGGCGGCCGACCTGGGTCGAGCCGGTGTAGAAGAGGTGGTCGAATTTGAGCTGGGTGAAGGCCTCGCCGACTGCCGGTCCGCCGGTGATGACGCAGACATGGTCTTCCTCGAAAGCGTCGGCCAGGAGGCGCTTCATCAGCTCGGCCGTGGCCGGTGTGTATTCGGACGGTTTGATGATCGCCCGGCAGCCCGCACCCAGCGCTGCGACCAGCGGCGCGATGGCCAGCTGGAACGGATAGTTCCAGGGCGCGACAATGCCGATGACGCCCTTGGGCTCGCGGCGGATCTCGGCTTTGCCCGGCATCAGCGTCAGCGGCACGCCGACACGGCGCGTCTTCATCCAGCGGGCCAGATGTTTCTTGGTGTGGGCGACGTCCTGGATGACGAAGGCGATCTCGGCGATGACGCTTTCCTCGCGGGCGCGATTGCCGAAATCCCGGCTGATCGCCTCGGCGATGGCGTCGGCATGGTCGCGGCAGAGGCTGGCGATGCGGTCGAGATCGGCCTTGCGCTTGTCCAGCGGGCGGTGACGCTCGGCCCGGAAGGCGGCCTTCTGAGCCTCCAGGAGGGCCTTCATGCGTTCGATCTGCTTGGCTTCCGCTTCACTCATGATGCGTCTCCTCAGGCATTGTCTTCTGCGATCATCGCGCCGGCGCGCGTGGCGATCATGATCGTGGGGGCGTTGGTGTTGCCGCCGATGAGGCGTGGCATCACCGAGGCGTCGACCACGCGCAGCGCCTGGATCCCCTTCACCCGGCAGCGGCTGTCGGTGACGGCCAGATCGCCCGATCCCATCGCGCAGGTCGAGGTCGGGTGGTAGAGGGTCTGCGAGCGTCGGCGCACATCATCCTTCAATTCCGACAGGCTTGTCACCCCGTCGCCGGGGAAGCGTTCGGACTTGCGCTCATGGTCGAAGGCCGGGGCGCGCAGGATCTCGCGCACCTTTGCGAGGCCGTCGGCAAGCACGTCGATGTCGAACTCTTGCTGGCCGTAGTTGGGCTGGATGGCAGGATGTTCGAAGGGATCATCGCTCTTCAGCGTGATCTCGCCGCGGCTTTTCGGATACAGCTGGCAGACGTGCAGGGTGACGCCATAGCCGGAGATCTTCTCCTTGCCGTGATCATTGGAGATCGCGGGGATGAAGACCAGCTGCAGGTCGGGCAGTTCCTCGGCGAAAGCCGATTTGATAAAGGCACCGCCCTGGACCGGGTTCACGGTAAAGGGTCCGTCGCCCATCAGGGCCCAACGCGCGACCATATACATCTGTTTGGGCACGGAGCTGAGCGAGCGGCTGATCGCCTTGGTCGAGCGGGTCCACATCTGGGCGGTGACGTCCAGATGGTCCTGCAGGTTCTTGCCGACGCCGGGCAGGTCGTGTTCGACGGAAATACCCAGGGCGCGCAGCTCGTTGGCCGGGCCGATGCCGGAGAGGAGCAGGGTTTGCGGCGAATTGATCGCACCGCCAGAGAGGATGACTTCCTTGCGGGCGGTGAGGACCTGGCGCTGGCCGTCGGTCTCCACTTCCACGCCGGTGGCACGGCCGTTCTCCAGCACCACCTTGCGCACCATCGTGTTGATGCGGACGGCGCAGTTCTCGCGCTCCAGCGCCGGACGCAGGAAGGCGTCGGCCGCCGAACAACGCTTGCCCTGTTTCTGGGTGACCTGGTAGGGGCCGAACCCCTCCTGGTCCGGGCCATTGAAGTCGCTATTGCGCTTGTACTGAAGCTCGTCCGCCGCTCTGAGGAAATCCTCGGTCAGCGGATTGAGCGGGGCGATGTCGGAGACCCAGAGCGGACCGCCCGTGCCGTGCAGCTCGCTGTCGCCGCGGGTCTGGTGCTGGACTTCCTTGAAGGCGGGCAGGGCAGTCTCCCAATTCCAGCCCTCGGCACCGTATTCGCGCTCCCACTCGTCATAATTCTCCGGCGCACCGCGCATGTAGTGCATGGCGTTGATCGAGGAGGAGCCGCCGAGCGTCTTGCCGCGCGGCCAGAGCAGCTTGCGGTCGAACAGGTGTTTTTGCGGTTCGGTCCAATAGCCCCAATTGAACTGTTCGCCGGTCACCGCGTATTGCAGCAGCATCGGCGTGCGGATGATCGGGCTGTTGTCCGAACCGCCGGCCTCCAGCACCAGCACGCTGACGGACGGATCGCGGGACAGGCGTTCGGCGACCGTGCAGCCGGCCGAGCCGGCACCACAGATGATGTAGTCGAACTCGCTATCACTCATCATCGCCTCCCGCAGCCGGGACACTGTCGACCGGGTCGCCATAGTGTGCGGCCAGGGCGCGCATCACGGCAATCGATTCCTCGGTCCTGGGGCCCCATTCGGTATCCGCAGCCGTGCGGGCGATGACGATGTTCCGGCGCTCATCGACCCAGACATACTGGCCATAGACGCCCGCCATGAAGTATTCGCCTTCATAGCCCTCGGGCACCCAGAAGTGCAGGCCATAGCCGCGATGGGCATAGACGGCGTCGGGGCCGGGTTCCTGGAAGGGGGCATTCGGACGGGTCGCCAGCTCGACCCAGCCTTCGGGCAGCAGGCGCTGTCCGTCCCAGACCCCGTCCTGCAGGTAGAACTGTCCCATGCGGGCATAGTCTTCCAGCGTGGCATTGAGGCAGCAATAGCCGATAGCCATGCCGTTCTCGCCTTCGATGTTCTGGTTCCAATAGGCGTGGCCGGTCATGCCCAGCGGCCCCCACAGCTCCTGCTGAACGACCTCGGCCAGCGGTGCCCGCCAGACGCCGCGCACGACGGCGGACAGGACCTGGGTGTTGGCCGAGACATAGTGCAGGTCCTCTCCCGGCGGACGGTTGCGGGGCACGTCGGCGACCAGGCTGTCGATGTTCTGGCCATAGATGTTGGCGCCCAGGAAGAGGCGGCGGATGTCGGAATTGGGTGCGGAGTAGTCTTCCTCGAAATCGACCCCGGCCGACATCATCAAGAGGTGGCGCAGGGAGGTCTGGCCGTAGGGCGTGCCGCCGAATTGCGGCGCGAACATTTCCGCGGTCTGGTCCAGCGTGTTGATACGGCCCTGTTCCAGCCCAATCGCGATCAGGGTCGCGACAAAGCTCTTGCCGACCGACCAGGATGTGTGACGGGTCTCGGGCGTGGAACCCAACAGGTACTGCTCGTGAACAACCCGGCCATTGTGCAGCACCATCAGGCCGGTCGAGCGGGAGGCTTCAAGCCAGTCATCGACGTGAAGATCGGCGCCCTTGAAGCTGTAGGCGACGTTCTGTGTGGCGTCGGCGCGCGGCAGTGGGCGGGCCGATTCGACCGGCTCGATCGTGCGATAGGGGAAAATCTCGCCCATATTGCGAAAGGTTTCAGGCAGTCGTTCCGGGTCAATTGCAGCCTGGATTTCCGCAGGTGAATACTCCGACCATGGACGGTAGTACCAGCCAGCACCGGCGAGTGCTGCGGTGCTCGAAATTGCGACCAAACCTATGATTATCTTATTCATTTTGCTCCCCGATCACAGCTTTTTTGAACGCTGTTCACCGGGCAGCCTAGCAGAGAAAGCGGGCTTGAAAAGAGCCGGCATTTCATCCGTGAGCGAAAACCGGGGTGAGGATTACATGCATCAATCGGGCATGATTTTTGCGCATTTGGGATAAAGCGGCTGACATAAGCCGTGAGCGGTGTTCATATATCGTCCATCAGCGCGGATCGGTTGGCAGAATTATACCGCGTATAGAGGGGAGTTAATCCATGAAGAAGTTCAACAAGGCGGTCGCCCTTGGCACGACCGCGATTCTCGCAGGGCTGATCGGAGCCTCCGGAGCGATGGCGCAGGTCGACGTCATCACCGTGACGGCACAGAAGCGCGAGCAGACCCTGCAGGAGGCGCCGGTCTCGGTTGCGGCCGTGTCAGGTGAGCAGATCGAACAGTCGCAGATCCGCGATGCGGCTGACCTGCAGACGCTGGTTCCCTCGCTGCGCGTGTCCGAGTTCGCCACCTCAACCAATACGGAGTTCAATATCCGCGGCGTCGGGACGTCGAGCTTCAACCCGGGTCTGGAACCCTCGGTCGGCATTTTCATCGACGGTGTCTATCGTCCGCGTTCCGGTTCGGCGATCAACGACCTTCTGTCGGTTGAGCGCGTCGAAGTGATCCGTGGTCCGCAGTCGACCCTGTTCGGCCGCAATACGCCGGCCGGCGTGGTGTCGGTGATCACCCAGGAACCGGAATACGAATTCGGTTATGTCGGCGAAGTCACCGTCGGCAATTACGGCATGAATCTGGTGCGCGCCTCTGTCACCGGTCCCCTCAGCGATACGGTCGCCTTCCGCGTCGATGGCACGATGCATTCCAATGACGGCTATATCGAAGCCGTCGACGGCCGTCAGATCAACAACCGCAATCGCCACTCCTGGCGCGGTCAGCTGCTGTGGAATCCGGGCGACAACACCGAAGTCCGCATCATCGCCGACTATGGCAATATCGACGAGAACTGCTGCGCAGCCCCGTTCGCCCATTATGATCCGATCGATCTGGGCGCCCTGGTTGGCCTGGGCGGCACCGCGGTTCCGGCTGACCCGCATGGGGGCGACACGATCGCCATCGACGGGGATCTGAACACGCAGCTGACGACCCAGGGCATCTCGGCTGAGATCAACCATGATTTCGATGCCTTCACCCTGACCTCGATCACCGCCTTCCGCGAATATGACGAGGACCAGCTGTTTGACGCAGACTTCTCGGATCTCGACCTGGTCAGCCTGCGCAACATCCAGAACCAGTACAGCTCCTTCACCCAGGAATTCCGTGTCACCTCGACCGGCGACAATTTCATGGACTGGATGGGCGGAGCGTTCTTCTATCGCAACGAGCTGAACTTCAACAACACGACGCCCTATGGCGCCGATGCCCGTACCTTCTTCGATGCGGCTTCGGCTCCGTCGGTTGCGCCGATCGTTGCGGGTCTCGGTCTGCCGGCCGGTACCGGTGGCGTGTCGTTGCTTGAAGTCTTCCTGAACATGAATGCGGCCGCCGGCGTGGGTAACTTCGTGCCGCTGCCGTCCGGTAATTCCGCGCTGCCGAGCGTTCCGGCCGGTGGTTTCGTGTCTACGAGCCATGGTCTGATCTCGGAGCAGTATCAGTATGATACGGAAGCCTGGTCGGTGTTCGGCCAGCTCGACTTCCACCTGACCGACCAGTTCACCGTGACGGTGGGCGGCCGCTATTCCGACGAATCCAAGGAAATGGCGACCTTCATCGATCAGCCCGATCCGCTGTCGGCCTTCTCCTTTGTCGACCTCGGCCAGGATCTGCGTCTGGTCAGCCCGGGCACCTGTCATCCGGGCCTGTTCCCGGTCATCGGCGGTGATGCCTGTGCCTACCTGGTGCCGACGCTGCTGCTGGGCCAGGGCCTGACCCATTATCCGGGCGGCGCGCCGATCGACCCGACCCAGCCGCTGCCGGCCGTCTTCGCCGGCACGGCCCTGAACCCGCTGCTGGGCTTCACGGCGTTCCAGAACTTCCCGCCGGTCAATGCAGGCAACTTCCCGACCTCGCGCAATGACACGAACTTCTCGGGCAATCTGATCCTGTCCTATGACGTGTCCGACACGCTGAACCTGTATGCGTCCTACGCGACGGGCTTCAAGCCGGGCGGTTTCAACGTGTCGACCAACGCGGCCTTCACCGGCGTGTTCGAGTTCGAGGAAGAAATTTCCCAGAACATCGAGATCGGTGCCAAGGGCTCGCTGTTCGACAACCGTTTCGTCTATGCGGTGGCCTACTTCACCCAGACGATCGAGGACTTCCAGACCAACAATTTCGTCGGCAATGGCTTTGCGCTCGAAAACGCCGGCTCGATCGATATCTCCGGTATCGAGTTTGAAGGTCAGTGGTCGCCGGTCGACAACCTGCTGTTCACGGGTGGCTTCACCTACCTGCTCGACAGCTCCTACGGTGAGTACGAGTTCGCACCGTGTCCGGACAGCTTTGGCGGTGTCGGCGTGTGGACGCCGGGTGATCCCAACTTCGCGCTTTGCGAAATCGGTGCCGAGCGGACCAACAATGCCGGCGTAACGGCCCGGTTCAACAATCTGACCGGTCGCGACCGCGGCAATTCGGAACTGGTCGGTGCGCTGACCGCCACCTTGACGACCCCGCTGTCCAATGGCTGGGAAATCGACTGGCGCGGTGAGGCGACCTACATCTCCGAATTCCTGCATACCACCTCGCAGGATCCGCGGCCCTTCGCCATGCAGGACAGCTTCACCCTGTTCAATGCATCGGTCACGCTGGGTAGCGAAGATGGCGGCTGGGCCCTGCAGGTCTGGAGCCGGAACATTACCGACGAGGACTACACCAAGGGTGGCTTCCCGTCGGTCGGTTACCTGGGCACGTCTTACAATGCCTATCCGGGCGACCCGCAGACCTATGGTGTGACCTTCCGCATTCGCGGCTAGTGAACGCTGTTCAAAAATGATTATCATGGCGGGCGGAGTCGTAGAGGCTTCGCCCGCTTTTTTGTTTCGGGGTGGGGAATGGGCACACTTCTGTTGCTGGCTGGATCAGTCCTCGGGATCACCGCGATGGTGGTCTTCAACGCCTGGCTGCGCATCAGCCCCGCCGCGAAACTTGAAAGCCTGGACGACGCGACGCGCCGCCTGGACGTCGACAGCGTCGGCTTTGAGGCCGGTGAAGGCGTGCTGACAGCGGACGGTCAGGCCGCGCTGGTGCAGGAACGGTCCGGCGCCTGCCTTGCCTTGCTGGTTGCGCGTGGCAGCGATGTGGTCATCCGCTATCTGACCCCCGGCACGGTGCGGGATGTTGTGACCGTGGGTGAAGACACATTGCGTCTGCGCCTGAATGATTTCGTATTTGCGCCGGCGCGGCTGCAATTTGACAGCGCCGCTACGGCGTCACACTGGGCCGATGCCCTCAAGACCCTGCAACCTCAGCCCAGGAGCGCGTGATGGAGGTTCCCGCCTTTGTCCAGAACGTCAACCCGATCACCCTGGCGATCCCGTTCTTCACCCTGTCAGTTTTCGCGGAGATGCTGCACGCGCGGCTGACGCGAAAAACCCGGTTTGAGACGCGCGACACGGCTGCCAGCCTGATGATGGGCATGGGCAACAATGTTTCATCGATCGTGTTCGGGCTCTTTCTGGGGGGATGGTCGGTCTTTGTCTACGAGCATCGGTTGATGACGGTCCCCTTTGCCTGGTGGGCTTGGGTGATCGCCATCCTGCTCGATGATTTCCTGTATTACTGGTCGCACCGGTTTGCGCACACGGTGCGCTGGTTCTGGGCCGATCACGTCGTCCACCACTCATCCCAGCACTACAATCTGACCACGGCGCTGCGGCAACCCTGGCTGAGCCCGTTCACGCTCAAATTCATGTGGCTGGGTTCGGCGATGGTGTTGGTCGGTTTCCATCCGGCGATGGTGGCCTTTGTCGGCGCGATCAACCTGATCTACCAGTTCTGGATCCATACCGAGGCCATCAAGCGCATGCCGGCCTGGTTTGAGGCCGTGATGAACACGCCGTCGCACCACCGTGTGCACCACGCCACCAACCCGATCTATCTGGACAAGAACTACGCTGGCATCCTCATCATCTGGGACAAGATGTTCGGCACCTTCCAGCCCGAGCTGGATGGAGAAAAGTGCCGCTACGGCATCGTCAAGAATCTGGGAACCTACAATCCGGTGAAGATCTGCCTGCACGAATGGTGGGGCATTCTGAAAGACATGGCGACGGCCAAGTCCTTCAAGGATGCTGCCCTCTACCTTCTGGCGCCGCCGGGATGGTCGCCGGATGGGTCGCGTGCGACGTCGAAACAGATCCTGGCGCGCTGGAAGGCGCGACAGCAGCCTGCAAAGGAACCTGCGCCCGAGGCTGCCGAATAGGCGCAGGCGTGTCCGAGATTGCGTCCGGCTCCGTGCGGGCCCATCTTGTTCCAGTGAGAAAAAACAACTGGATAGAGAGATGACCCACGGACGAAAGATGCATTTCCCGCCCAAGGCCTATAAGGACGAGGAATTCATCAACTCCCCCGATGCGCGCCCGGTGCGCATCCTGGCCGAATACCTGGAACCCAAGGCCCGTTTCGCCAGAAACGGCATCCAGGACACGATCCTGTTCTACGGCTCGGCGCGGATCCGCTCGCGCGAGGAGGCCGAGGAGGCCCTGGCTGCCGCGCAGGCCTCGGGAGAAGACGAATCAGCGGCCCGGCGCATGTTGAAAATGTCGGCCTATTACGAGGCGACGCGCGAACTGGCCAACCGGCTGACGACTTGGTCGAAGGATTTGCGCGACAAGAGTGGCCGGCGCTTTGTCGTCTGCACCGGTGCCGGTCCCGGCATCATGGAGGCTGCCAATCGCGGCGCCTCCGAGGCGCATGGTGACAATGTCGGCCTGGGCATTTCGCTGCCGTTTGAACAGGGCAATAATCCCTGGGTCACGCGGGAGCTGAGCCTGGAGTTCCACTACTTCTTCACGCGAAAATTCTGGTTCATGTACATGGCCAAGGCGCTGGTGTTGATGCCAGGCGGTTTCGGTACGATGGACGAGCTGTTCGAGGCCCTGACCCTGTTGCAGACGCGCAAGATCAAGAAGCGCATGCCGATCATCCTGTTCGGCTCGGAGTTCTGGGACAGCGTGTTCAATCTGGAAGCGATGGTCGAGTTCGGCACCATCTCCGCCAAGGACCTTGACCTGATGTACCGCACGGACAGTGTCGATGATGCTTTTGAATACATCACCTGTCAGCTGAGCGAGCACGCGATGGATTGTCCGGGCGGTCAGCTGTAGCGCGGGCAGGGTGGCTGGGGGATTGATCACAATTTTCGATCCCCCCTTGCCAAGGCGTCCGATTTGAATCACGTTGGTCATGTGAACATTGTTCACCAAACATAACGATTGGTCGCCCCTGGGGAGGAATAGCACCATGGCATCGCTTCGCGATCTCTATCCGATGCAGGACATCGACAAGCATTGGTCGGTGCCCCAACAATTCGACGCCACCTTCGATTTCGAATACGACGAAGGCCGGTCCACGCTGATGCACCTCTATCAGAAGGGCAAGGACATGCAGTGGGATGCGGTCAACCGCATCGACTGGTCCCTCGAGCTGGACTTTGAAAACCCCATGCAACTGCCCGATGAGGGCATCGCCCTGCACGGTTCGCCGATGTGGGAAAAGATGACGAAGAAGGAACGCATCGAGTTCCGCCGTCACGCCCAGTCCTGGAATATCTCCCAGTTCATGCAGGGGGAGCAGGCGGCCCTGATCTGCGCGGCCAAGATCGTCGAGTCGGTGCCCGATCTGGACGCCAAGTTCTACGCGGCCACTCAGGTGATGGACGAGGCCCGCCACGTCGAGGCCTACAAGAACCTGATGAAGAAGTTCGGCGTCGCTTATCCGATGACCGAACCGCTGCGCCAGCTGGTCGACCAGGCGCTGCGCGACAGCCGCTGGGACTTCACCTATCTGGCCATGCAGGTGGTGATCGAGGGCCTGGCCCTGGCCGCCTTCGGCACGATCCGCGACCTGGCGCAGAACCCGCTGGCCAAGATGGTCAATGCCTATGTGATGGAAGACGAGGCGCGCCATGTCGCCTTCGGCCGTCTGTCGCTGCGTGACTATTATCCGCACCTGACCGAGGCCGAGCGCAATGAGCGCGAGGAATTTCTGGTCGAGGCCTGCTATCACATGCGCGACCGTTTCCAGGCGCGCGAAGTCTATGAAGTGATGGGTCTGCCGGTGGAGGCCTGTGTCGAATGGGCGGAAACCTCGGAAATGAACCGGCTGTTCAAGACGCTGCTGTTCCAGCGCATCGTGCCGGTGGTCAAGGATATCGGCCTGTGGGGGCCGAAGATCCAGAAGGCCTATGCCGACATGGGCGTGCTGCACTATGCCGATCAGGACCTCGACCTCCTGGCCAAGCAGGACGAGGAAATCGCCCGCGAACTGGACACCGTCAAACACCAGGACGTGCGCACCGCCTATGTCCAGGCTGTGGCCGGGCACGCGGAATAAACGGAGCGGGACGGGCCGGCGCACGCACCTGTGGCGGTCCAGCAAGGTCCCGAATGAGGGCTCCGCCTGGCGGGGCCCTTTTCTTTTTGTGATTTGCTCGCTCTCGCTGGCGGCAGGATAAAATCCCGCATGCGTCTTCGCCTCGCCACACCGGCCGATATTCCCTTGCTGGAACTCTGGGACAGCCATGACCATGTCGCCGCCGCGACGGGGATGGATACGCGCGAGGACTGGGCGGCGGAGCTGGCGCACAACGGGCCGGTCCAGAACTATTTCATGGCCGAGCATGAGGGGCGGGTGATCGGTACCGTGCAGATCATCGATCCGGCGCTGGAAGTGACCCATTACTGGGGCGATTGCGAGCCGAACCTGCGGGCGATCGATATCTGGATCGGAGAGGCCTGCGACCTGGGAAAAGGGCTGGGCACCCAGATGATGACTCTGGCCATCGAGCGCTGTTTTGCGCCGCCGGACGTGACCGCGATCATCATCGACCCCTTGCTGTCCAATGTGGACGCCCAGCGCTTTTACCGGCGTTTCGGCTTTGTGGATGTGGGCGAGCGCCGTTTTGACCAGGATGATTGCCTGGTCATGCGTCTTGAGCGCGCGGTGTGGGAGGCGCGGCGCGCCTAGTCCTCGTTGAAGCTGTAGGGCGAGGCGCGCAGCATGTGGGCATCCAGCACCAGCTTGCGGTTCATGGGCGGGAAGGCGCGCTGGGCGCAGTCCTCGCGGTCGCACAGGCGGCAGGCGATGCCGATGGGGGCCGGGGTGGTTGCCGCAATCGTGTCGGCGTGGACGATCTTGCCGGCGTGTTCCCAGGGACAGCCCAGGGCGATGGCATGGACGACAGGGGCCTGGCCAGCCGGGGCCGAGGAGGACTGGCCGCGGGCGAGGGAGAGCATGGTGGTGCCGTCGGGCAGTTCAAAGGCCTGGGCCAGGATGCGTTCCGGCGTGCGCAGGGCGTCGTAGAGATTCCATTTCGGACAGCCGCCGCCCGCGCGCGCAAAGGGCATGATGCCACCGCCGAAGCGTTTGGAGACATTACCCGCCGCATCGACCCGGATCATGAAGAAGGGCAGGCCGCGCGCGCCGGGGCGTTGCAGCGTGGTCAGGCGGTGGCATATCTGTTCGAAGGACACTTCGAAGCGGCGTTGCAGCCGTTCGATGTCAAAGCGGGTGTCCTCGGCGTGTTTGAGGAAGGCGGCGTAGGGCATGTGCAGGGCGCCGGCGAAATAATTGCCCAGGCCGACCCGGTAGAGTTTTCGCGCTTCCGGCACCTCCAGGCCCGCCTCATCGCAGAGCGTGTCGAGGGTCGGGCCCAGTTCGAGCGTGGCCAGGACGACGGCCATGTGAAAGCTGCGCGAGCCCGGTGCCAGGGCTTCCGACAGCAAGAGGCGCCGGCCATGGAAGTCGAGCCGGCGGCGGGCGCCGGACATGATTTCCTCGTCCAGCACGCGGACGGTGAAACCGTGCTCCTCCTGCAGGTATTCCGCCAGCACATGATCGCGATTGCGGGTCTTCAGCCCGATGCGGGCGGTGAGGGCCTCGGCGGCTTCTTCCAGGTCGGGAAAGTGGTTTTGGCGGGCGTCGATGGCGTCGCGCACGCTTTCCAGCACGGCGCCGGGGCCGCCAGTGGCCGCGCCGGGCCCGCCCATGCGGGCGGCCAGGTCTGTGGTCGCGGCATTCATTTCGCGGAAGGCGTGGAAGAGGCGGGCAAAGGCCTCGGCCGCGCGCGGCTGGGCGTCGGCGAATTCGGACAATTCCATGCGATCGAGTTCAAGGCCCGAGAGGACGGGGTCAGCCGCGGCCTCCTGCAGGTCGGCGACCAATTGCCGGTCGCTCTCGCTGGCAAAGGTCCGGACATCGACGTCGAAGGCGTCGGCAAGGGCGAGGAGGACGCGGGCGGTGACCGGGCGTTGGTTGCGCTCCAGCAGGTTGAGATAGCTGGCCGACAGGCCCAGGGCCTCGGCGGCCTCGGCCTGGGTGAGGCCGCGCTCACGCCGCAGGCGGCGCAGGCGGGCGCCGGCAAAGATCTTCTCGAGGGCCTGTGCGTCACTCATCGTATGTACCAAAATTTACAACATTACTTCATGACAATGTAATTATCATACTTCGGAACCTCTTTATAGGAAAAGCTGTATCGACACCATCCCTGCCGTTTGACAGTTTTGAGGCCAACGCAAGACGCGTCAGTTCAAACCCGTCAGGGAGATACAAAATGACGACATTCACGGATCTGGTCCCCTCCGCCCCGAACGGCCGCTTCGATGGTATCGAGCGCCCCTATACGCCCGAGGACGTCATCGCCCTGCGCGGTTCGGTGCAGATCCAGCACACGCTGGCCGAACGCGGCGCCGTGAAGCTGTGGGAGCTCTTGAAGACCGAGCCCTATATCAATGCGCTGGGTGCATTGTCGGGCAATCAGGCCATGCAGATGGTGCGCGCGGGTCTCAAGGCGATCTACCTGTCGGGCTGGCAGGTGGCGGCCGACGCCAATACGGCGGGGGCGATGTATCCCGACCAGTCGCTCTACCCGGCCAATTCGGCTCCGGAACTGGCCAAGAAGATCAACCGCACCCTGCAGCGCGCCGACCAGATCGAAGTGTCGGAGAACGGCAAGGCGAGCCGCGACTGGTTCGCCCCGATCGTGGCTGACGCCGAAGCCGGCTTTGGTGGCACGCTGAACTGCTTTGAAATCATGAAGGCCTTCATCGAGGCCGGTGCTTCGGGCGTTCACTTTGAAGACCAGGTCGCTGCCGAGAAGAAGTGCGGCCATCTGGGTGGCAAGGTGCTGATCCCGACGAGCCAGCATGAGCGCAACCTGGCAGCGGCCCGTCTGGCGGCAGACGTCATGGGTGTTTCCACCATCACGGTTGCCCGCACGGACGCTGAGTCCGCGACGCTGATCAATTCGGACATTGACGAGCGCGATCATGAATTCATCGATTTCGACGCCGGCCGCACGCCGGAAGGCTTCTTCCGTCTGAAGCAGGGCGTCGGTGTGGACCACTGCATCAAGCGTGGCCTGGCCTATGCCAAGGTGGCCGACCTGTTGTGGTGGGAAACCTCCAAGCCGAACCTGGACGAGGCGCGCCGCTTTGCCGAGGCGATCCAGAAAGCCTATCCGGGCAAGATGATGGCGTACAATTGCTCGCCGTCCTTCAACTGGGAAGCCAATCTGGACAAGGCCACCATCGAGACCTACCAGCGCGAGCTGGGTGCGATGGGCTACAAGTTCCAGTTCGTGACCCTGGCCGGTTTCCACCAGCTCAATCACGGCATGTTCCAGCTGGCCCAAGGCTATCGCGACCGCGGCATGGGCGCCTATTCCGAGCTGCAACAGGCCGAATTTGCCTCCGAGGCCGATGGCTATACCGCGACGCGCCACCAGCGCGAGGTCGGTACCGGCTATTTCGACAAGGTCAATCTGGCGATCTCGGCCGGCAAGTCCTCGACGACCGCCATGGGCGCCTCGACCGAGACGGCCCAGTTCGTCGCGGCCGAATAACTCGCGGGCATAACCTGCACCCGCACCGGGGTGCGCTGCCCGGAACGGCGCACCCCGGTTTTTAACTCTCCGGTTTCAACCCCAAGGAGCCGAACATGACTCTGATTGCCCCCACCGGTGTCGAAGTCCTGGGCCATCTCGAGCCGGGCTATCGCGACATTCTCTCGCATGAGGCGCTGAGCTTCCTGGCCGGCCTGCACCGCCGTTTCGAGAAACGCCGCCAGTCGCTGCTGCGCTACCGCAAGGAACGCCAGGCCGAGCTCGACCAGGGCGCGCTGTTGATGTTCCCGCACGAAACCGTCGACATCCGTGCCGGCGAGTGGACCGTGCGTCCGGCCCCGGCCGATCTGCAGGACCGCCGCGTGGAAATCACCGGGCCGGTCGATCGCAAGATGGTCGTCAATGCGCTCAATTCCGGTGCCAGGTGTTTCATGGCCGATTTCGAGGACGCGACCTCGCCCCTGTGGTCGAACCTGGTGGACGGCCAGATCAATCTGCGCGACGCGATCCGTCGCGAGATTGACTTCACCGATGAGAAGAACGGCAAGCGCTATCAGGTCAATGAGGACGCGGCGGTGCTGATCGTGCGGCCGCGCGGCTGGCACCTGGACGAGCGCCATGTGCTGGTCAATGGCGTGGCCATGTCCGGATCGCTGTTCGATTTCGGCCTCTATGTCTTCCACAATCACGCGGCGCTGAAAGAGCGCGGCACGGGCCCGTATTTCTACCTGCCCAAGCTGGAAAGCCGTCTGGAAGCGCGCCTGTGGAGCCTGGTCTTTCAACATGCCGAGGACGAGCTGGGCCTGGATCGCGGCACGCTGCGCGCCACGGTGCTGATCGAGACGCTGCCGGCGGCCTTCGAACTGGACGAGATCCTGTACGAGCTGAAGGATCATATCGTCGCGCTCAATTGCGGCCGCTGGGACTATATCTTCAGCTATATCAAGCGGCTGAAATCCCGGCCCGACCATGTCCTGCCGGATCGCTCGGCAGTGACCATGGCGGTGCCCTTCATGAATGCCTATTCGCGCCGGGTGATCTCCGTGTGTCACCGCCGCGGCGCCCATGCGATGGGCGGCATGTCGGCCTTCATCCCGGTCAAGGGGGATGCCGAAGCCAATTCAGCGGCGCAGGAAAAGGTCCGCCAGGACAAACTGCGCGAAGTGAAGATGGGCCATGACGGCACCTGGGTGGCTCACCCGGATCTGGTTCCTGTCGCCATGGAGGTGTTCAACGAGCACATGAAGGGCGCCAACCAGATCGACCGCCCCGCCGATCCGCACGAGCTGCCGGTGACGACGCAGCAATTGCTGCAGGCCCCGGAAGGCGCGATCACCGATCACGGGGTGACCGAGAATATCGACGTCGCCATCCGCTATATCGCCGCCTGGCTGGGCGGTCGCGGGGCGGTGCCGATCCGCAATCTGATGGAAGATGCGGCGACCGCCGAGATTGCCCGTGCCCAGCTGTGGCAGTGGCGCACCTATGGCAAATCCACCAAGGAAGGCACGGCCATTACCGCGCCCTATCTGGAAAACCGGATTGCCGACATCTGTGCGTCGATCCAGGACGAAGTGCCCGGGCAGGATGAGCTGATCGAGCGTATCCAGTCGGCAACCGATATCCTCGCCGATTTGGTCCTGTCGGAGGACTTTGTCGAATTCCTCACCCTGCCGGCCTATGCCAAGCTGACCGACAGCCTGAAGGCTCCGATGCGCCTGATGGAGTTCGAGGACTAGTTTGCACTGACATCCAAAACGCGAAACGGGGCCGCTTGCGGCCCCGTTTTTATTTCAGCGCGCGACGGCCGGAGGCGGGCTGGTGGCCGGCGCGTAACCGCACAGGTCGGCGAGCTTCCAGCCGGCCGCTGTCTGCTCGAAACGGCAAGTCATGTAATCGCGCCGGGCGTGGCCATAGGGCGGAGGGGCGTCGGCGAGCGGCGTTTCCAGCGCTGGCCAGACCCGATCGGCTGCAGCCTGCGGATAGACCAGAACCTGACGCACGGCATCGCTGGCGGGCAGGGCGGGATCATCCAGTACGCACAGGGGCGGGCGGGTCAGCATGCCCAGGGCCGTGCCCTGGGTGACACCTTGCGAGCCCCACAGATAGCTGGAGACAAGCGGGTCGCGGCGGGCGACGGCATCCCTGAGCGGGCCAGGCGTCATCGCCGCCGAAAGGCCCTGTGCATCATGGCTGACGATGGCAGAGAAAGCGGCCAGTTCGTGTGCAGCAGGCGCCCGGCACATCGGTACGGTTTCCGTCGCACAAGCCGACAGGGAAGCGGCGGCAACCAGGCCGATGACGATCTTTCGCATGGGACTCTCCGTACGCGTTGGGCACCCAGCGATAGCGGCTTTCACCGGACAGGTCGAGGCCCCCTTGATGCCCGAATTTCGCGGCGACTCGCGCGAGAGTGAGTCTGCGCTATTATGTGATCCGGGGTTGCAGGGGAGAATGGCATGCCGGATCCTGAAGACCCGGGTGGCGCCACGCCATCCGCAGGCAGTGGCGCGGGCGGATCCGGATCGCCTGCGCAGGATGAACGAGCGGCCGAACGCAATGCGGGCCTGCTGCGCTGGCGCTTCTGGGAAAGCCGGGACTGGGAAGCCTTGCTGGAACGCCTGGCGATGCGCGGTTTTTGGCTCGCCTTCGGGGTCATCCTGGTGTTCGCGCTGGTCTATGCGATCAACGGATTTCCGTTCAATCGCGTGTTCGAGACCGTTATCGCCCTGGCCGGAGCCGCGCTGATCTTTGCCTTCGCCCTGAAGTCCAATGACGGCGTCATGCGCTTTCTGGGCATGATGCTGATCGCGGCGCTGATCATCTCGCCGGACGATATTCTGCGGCTCGCGCGAAGCCTCCAGAACCAGGAGGAGACCCAGCGTGACGCCAATGTGGAAGCCGAGGTGCGGCGGTTCAATGTCTTCGATACGCGCACCGTGGCGCTGGATCTGCACGCCCTGCTGGAGGAGTTCGATCACGAGCTGACCCGCGAGGGCGGAGACGGAGGGCAGGGGGCTGCCGGCAAGTTCGGCAATATCGCCACCATCGATGATGAGGTCCTGCGCGGCTTCATCGGTTGTGTGCTGGATGATGCGGTTGCCCGCAGCATCGCGTCCTCGATGCGCTCTTCGGAGCTTTATCAAACCTATCGCACGCTTTTGCTGGACCGGTTTCACGAGATTGATTTTCGTGCGCCCGACCGCGACGAGATTGATGCCAATCTGGACGATCTCAAGTCGCTGGGCGTTCTCGATTACCCGGAATCCCAGCGCGACCGGTTTGTCCTGACGCGTCTGGGATGCCGGGTGATCTGGGAGTTCGACTCGCTACGCATGGAGTATCGCCGCCAGCTGCGCGAGGGCGCTGAATTGCCCTGCCGGGCGGAGCTGGACTTCAACGAAGGGCCCGCTTCCAATTCGGCCTACCTCTTGCCCGTGGGCCAGACCGATGCGCGGCAGGCAGAAATCCAGTCGCGGCGCTGTATCGAGGCCGGGCTGGACGAAGCGCGGCTGTCGGGTCACGTGCAAACGCCGGCAGCGTATCCGCTTGCGTATTACCAGCCCGAGCCGGCCCTTCTGGATGCGACTCTGGATGAGCTGGGTGACCCGGTCCGGGTGCTGGACCTTGCATCGGGCGATGTGGTGCAGCAGCGGGTGACGGTGGCCGAGAACCAGTGGCAATTGCTTGAGCTGCGCGGTGCCGGTGCGGGGACGCGGATCGAGGTTCGCGGCCAGAACGGGTATGATCCTGTGATGCGCCTGTTTGCCAGTGACGGGCGGGTCATCGATACGATCGATGATTCTGTCCAGGCAGATGGATCCTACAGCTGGAATCCCAACTTCCGCGTTGAAGCCGGGACTGATGAACCCGCCTATGTGGCGATACGCGGGTTCGGCTTCTCGGCGGGCGACGTGGTTGTCTGGCTCAGCCGCATCGCAGACTGATCAGCGGTTTTTTCGGTTGGCGATGAGATCGTCCACCACGCCCGGATCGGCCAGGGTGGACGTGTCGCCGAGATTGGAGAAATCATTCTCGGCGATCTTGCGCAGGATGCGCCGCATGATCTTGCCGGAGCGGGTCTTCGGCAGGCCGGGCGCGAACTGGATCAGGTCGGGTGTCGCCACCGGTCCGATCTCCTGGCGCACCCATGTCTTCAGCATTGCTTCGTCATCCGCCTGGGGATCGCGCCCGCCCATCAGGGTGACATAGCAATAAATGCCCTGGCCCTTCACATCGTGCGGATAGCCGACGACGGCAGCCTCGGCGACGTCGTCATGGGCGACCAGGGCGCTTTCGATCTCGGCCGTGCCGAGACGGTGACCGGAAACATTGAGCACATCGTCCACGCGGCCGGTGATCCACCAGTATCCGTCTTCATCCCGCTTGGCCCCGTCGCCGGTAAAGTAGAGGCCGGGATAGGTCGCGAAATAGGTCTCGAAGAAGCGCTGGTGATCGCCATAGACGGTCCGCATCTGGCCGGGCCAGGAGCGGGTGATGACCAGATTGCCTTCCGCCGCACCGGTCTCCGGCAGGAACCGGCCTTCCGCATCCACCAGCGCGGGTGCGACACCGAACATGGGTTTGGTGGCGGAACCGGGCTTGAGGTCGGTGGCGCCGGGCAGGGGGGTGATCAGGGCGCCGCCCGTTTCGGTCTGCCACCAGGTATCGACGATCGGGCAGCGTTCCTCGCCGACCACGCGGTGATACCAGATCCAGGCTTCCGGATTGATCGGTTCGCCCACCGTGCCCAGAAGGCGCAGCGAGGCGCGCGAATGCTTCTTCACTGGCTCATCGCCCTCGCGCATCAGGGCGCGGATGGCGGTCGGGGCGGTGTAGAAGGTGTTGACCTTGTGCTTGTCGACAACCTGCCAGAACCGGTCCGGTCCCGGCCAGGTCGGCACGCCCTCGAACATCAGCGTGATGGCGCCGTTCGCCAGCGGTCCGTAGACGATATAGGTGTGGCCGGTGACCCAGCCGACATCGGCGGTGCACCAGTAGATGTCGCCCGGCTTGTAGTCGAAGACGTATTCATGCGTCATCGAGGCCCAGACCATGTAGCCGCCTGTCGTGTGCAGCACGCCTTTGGGCTTTCCGGTCGAACCGGAGGTGTAGAGGATGAAGAGCGGGTCTTCGGCGCCCATCGCTTCGGGCTCGCAATCGGCCGGTTGCGCGGCCACCAGCTCGGCATAGTCGACATCGCGCGTGGCATCCCAGGCGATATCGGCACCGGTGCGGCGCACCACGATGACGCGGTCGACATCGCCGGCGCTGGCCAGCGCCTTGTCGACATTGGCCTTCAGCGGGATGGGGCGGCCCCCGCGCAGGCCTTCATCCGCGGTGATGACGAAACGGCTCTCGCAATCAGTGATGCGGCCGGCCAGGGCGTCGGGAGAAAAGCCACCGAAGACCACCGAATGCACCGCGCCGATGCGGGCGCAGGCGAGCATGGCGTAAGCCGCTTCCGGGATCATCGGCATGTAGATGGTGACCCGGTCGCCCTTCTGGACACCCAGGGATTTCAGGCCATTGGCCAGGCGGCACACTTGTTCGTGCAGTTCGCCATAGGTGATCGTCCTGGAGACGTCCGGATCATCGCCTTCCCAGATGATGGCGGTGTCGTTGGCTTTTGCCGGCAGGTGGCGGTCGATGCAGTTGGCGGCAGCATTGAGCCGCCCATCGCCGAACCAGCGGATGTGGAGATCATCCTTGTTCCAGCTGACATCGGAGATTTCGGTGAAGGGCGTGATCCAGTCGATCCGCCGCGCCTCCTCGCGCCAGAAGGTGTCCGGGTCCTCGATCGACTGGCGGTATTTCTCGTCATAGCGCGCCTTGGTCACACCGGTGCGGGCGGCCCAGTCTGCGGGAACCGGATAAACAGCGTTCGGATCGGTGTGGGACATCAATATCTCCCCTTTGATGTCGGGCGGGACCGGAACGATAGCGATTCAGCAAGCGCTGGCAATCAGACCAATCCGGGCGATGCAGCCCCTTTGCCTCAGCGCGGCCCGACGCCCTCGGCGCGAAGCGTGGTTTCGGGGTCGAGCGTGCGCATCGCCGCGTAATGCGACAGGAAGACCTCGCCGGTCAGATCCTCGAACAGGCCGGCCTTGATCAGACCGTCGGCAACAGGCCCTTTGACTTCCGACAGATGCAGACGGACGCCGGCGTCCTTGAGGCGGGAATTGATCTCGCGCAGCGAGCCCAGCGCGCTGGCGTCAACGAAATTGACCGCCGGGAACATCAGCACGATGTCAGTCGTGTCCGGACATTCCGCGGCGAGCCGGGCGATCAGGTCTTCCAGGAAGCGGGCATTGGCAAAATAGAGCGCGCTGTCGATCCGCAGGGAATAGACGTGCGGCGAGACGATCACGTCATGCCGGTCGACATTGCGGAAATGATGCGTGCCCGGCACCTGGCCGAGATGCGCCCAGTGCGGCTTCATCGTGCGCTGGAGAATGAGGGCGACGGAGACCGCTACGCCCAGGGTCAGACCCAGCTCGACCCCCAGGAACATCACCCCGAACAGGGTCAGAAAGGCGGCAGCCCCGTCGGAGCGGTCATAGTGCCAGGCTTCCAGGGTTTCCCGGATATCGGCGAGCTTCCAGATCGCGGCCAGGATGGTGGCGGCGAGGGCGGCCTTGGGCAGAAAGTGGAAGGCCGGGGTCAGGAAGGCGGCGACGCCCAGGATGAAGATCGCGGTGAATATTCCCGCCAGCGGCGTGCGGGCACCGGCCGCGTCATTGACGACCGAGCGGGCAAACCCGCCCGTGACCGGATAGCCGCCCGTGAAGGCGGCAGCTGCATTGGCAGCACCCAGGCCGAAGAGTTCGCGGTCCGGCTGGATATGTTCGCGGTGCTTGGCAGCCAGCGACTGGCCGACCGAAACACTCTCCACGAATCCGACCAGCGAGATCAGGGCGGCCGGTCCGATCAGGGCCCGCCAGGTCGCCAGGTCCACCCAGGGAAAGGCGAAGGGCGGCAGGCCCGATGGCAGGCTGCCGACGATGGGCAGGCCGGTGCGACCATTGAGGTCGAGGCCCCAGGTCAGCAAGGTCGTGGCCAGGACGAGGACAGCCGGTGCTGCGCGCACGAGGCTGGTGGCGAGCCCGGCCGGCAGGCCGATCCGCTGCAGCAAGAGCGGCAGGCCGGAGCGGGCGCCGATCAGGAAGACCAGACTGCCCACGCCCATGGCCAGGGCCGTCCACTGGAATTGGGACATTCCGGCGAAGAAGGTGACGGCGAGTTCCGGGATGGTCGCGCCATGCATGTCGATGCCCAGGATGTGGCGCAGCTGGCTGGCGATGATCAGCACGGTGGAGGCCGTGATGAAGGCGTGCACCACCGGCCGGCTGAGGAAATTGCTGACACTGCCCAGGCGGAACAGTCCGAAGAGGATCAGGAAGGCGGCGGACAGAAGGGCCAGTGCACCGGCCGCAGCCATGATCTCTTCTGGATCGGTCAGCCCCAGCGAGCCGATCGCGGCGGCCGTCATCAGGGAAATCACGGCGACCGGTCCGACAGCCAGTACCCGGCTGGAGCCGAACAGGGCATAGGCGATCAGCGGGGTGATTGAGGCGTAGAGGCCGGCTTGGGGCGGCAGTCCGGCGAGCAGGGCGTAGGCCAGGCTTTGCGGGATCAGCAGGACCGTGGTGACGACCGCTGCCAGCAAGTCGGCCGAAAATGTGGCCCGGTCATAGGTCCGCAGCCAGTCGAGAACCGGAAGAAAACGGCTCAACCGGGTGATGAGCGGATCAGACGGCATCGAGCGGTAGTTTGAGATAGCGAACGCCATTGGGCGCCGGCGGCGGCAGGTGGCCGGCGCGCATGTTGATCTGCACCGAGGGCAGGATCAGTCGGGGCATGTCCAGGCTGGCGTCGCGCTCGGTGCGCATCTTGACGAAATCGGCTTCGGATGTGGCGGCATTGAGGTGGATGTTTCCGGCCTTTTGCGCGCCGACCGTTGTTTCCCAGGCGAAATGATCGCGTCCGGGCGCCTTGTAGTCATGACACATGAAGAGACGGGTCTCGTCCGGCAGGGCGTAGATTTTCTGGACCGAGCGATAGAGCGTCGCCGCATCCCCACCGGGAAAATCGCATCGCGCGGTGCCAAAATCCGGCATGAAGAGCGTATCGCCGACGAAAGCCGTGTCGGCGATGTGGTAGACCATGCAGGCCGGTGTGTGCCCGGGGGTCCAGATCGCGTCGGCCTGGAGATTGCCGATGGAAAATGTCTCGCCATCTTCGAACAGATGCCCGAACTGGGACCCGTCGCGAGCGAACTCCGGTTCGGCATCGAAGAGGTCACCGAACACGGCCTGGACATGGGTGACGTGATTGCCGATGCCGATCGTGCCGCCGAGCTGTTTTTGCAGATAGGGCGCGGCAGAGAGGTGATCGGCATGGACATGGGTTTCCAGGATCCAGTCGACCGTCAGCTGGCGTGCGCGGACATGCTCGATGATCTGGTCAGCCGACCGGGTCGAGGTGCGGCCCGAAGCGGAATCGAAGTCCAGCACGCTGTCGATGATGGCGGCCCGCCGGGTTTCCGGGTCGGAAACGACATAGCTGACCGTATAGGTGTCAGCGTCGAAGAAGGCTTTGATTTCGGGACTTTGCGACATCGGGAAGCCCTTTTTCTGTGTATGTCTCATATATGGGTCTTACCCGGACATATAATATATTTGCAAAACTATGCAACTACGCATATATCAGGCTCGAAACATGGCCGGTCGGGCCAGAGGCAGGAATGGAGATGAATATGACAGAGTTGCGGAATTTTGAACCACACGAGTTGCAGGCCGAGCTGGAAGCGGGCCGCTGTGTCCTGGTGGATGTCCGCGAGGCCGCAGAGCATGCGGCCGAACGCATTCCCGGTTCGATCCTGTGTTCGCTGTCCGATTTCGATCCGGCGCGTCTGCCGCAGAGCGATGGTCGCCCGGTGATCCTGCATTGCGGATCCGGTGCGCGTTCGGAACGCGCCTTCAATGCGTGCCGCGAAGCCGGGGTGCAGCCGGCCGGACATCTCAAGGGTGGCATCCAGGCCTGGAAGCGGGCCGGTCTGTCCACGGCGACGGCGGGCGACAGCAAGCCGGGCATGACCGTCCAGCAGGCGGTGATGGCGATGGCCTCGGCCTTCGTGCTGGTATTCCTGGGACTGGCCGCGGTGTTCTCGCCCTGGTGGATGCTGGGGGCAGCAGCCGTCAGCACGATGCTGCTGCAGGCGGCGTTCACCGGTTTTTGCCCTGCCAGCCGGGTGTTCCTGGCCCTGGGCTTCCGTCCCGCCTAGGCGCGGCAATAGGTGGCGTAGAGGGTCGACATCACGGCCCGGATCTTGTCGTCCGCAAGGGCGTAGTGGATCGTCTGACCCTCACGCCGGGTCTTCACCAGGCCCTTGTTGCGCAGGATGGCGAGCTGCTGAGACATCGCCTGGGTGCGCATCCCCAGCTGCTCGGCCAGCTCGCCCACCGACCGTTCACCCTCGGTCAGCGCGCACAGCGCCATCAGCCGCCCGGAATGGGCCAGCGTCTTCATCAGATCGGCCACATCCTCGGCCACGGGCTGCATGTCTTTGAGCTGCATGGGTGTATCGCTTAGTTTCAGAACTCTGCAAGTACATAAGCGCTGGGCCGCTGCCCGTCTACCCGGTGAAAGAGCCGGAGTTGGCGGCCCGGGATGCAGCTGGGGTATTGTGTTAGCGCGCTAACACGCTATATCGACGCTCAAGGAGAGCTTGATATGGCTGAAACCTCAGAACCGACCCGCAGCACCGCACCCGATCTGTCGCCCCTGTGCGATGCCCTGCTGACCCTGAAGGACCGGGCAGAAATGGATCGCTTTCTTCGCGATCTTCTGACCCCCGGGGAAATCCGCACCCTGGTCGAGCGCTGGCGCGTGGCTCGCCTGCTGGATGCGGGCGAGCATTCCTACCGCGAAATCGCCGAACTGACCGGCGCGTCCACCACGACGGTGACGCGTGTGTCGCGGTTTCTGAGCCAGGAGCCCTGGCAGGGCTACCGCACCGTACTTGATCGCCTGAAGGAGCAGGACCAGTGACATCGCGTTTGCGTATTGCCGTTCAAAGCAAGGGCCGCCTGGCTGAAGGCGGAATGGATCTCCTCAAGCGCTGCGGGCTGCGCTTTGCCTATGGCCGTGACAAGCTGCACCAGCGGGCCGAGAACATGGCGGTCGACCTGATGCTGGTGCGCGATGACGATATTCCCAATTTCGTCGCCTCCGGGGCGTGCGACTACGGGATTGTCGGCGAGAATGTGCTGCGCGAGGAACAGGCGGCCGGTGGGCGGGCGCGCGAACTGGATGTGGCGTTGCGGCTGGGTTTCGCGGGCTGCACGCTGAAACTGGCCGCGACCCAGGGCGGGGATATCCGTTCGGTGGAGGATCTGGCGGGCAAGGCGGTGGCCACCTCCTATCCGGCGCTGACCGCCAAATTCCTGGCGGACCGCGGTATCGAGGCCGAGATCGTGGAAATGCGCGGCTCGGTCGAAGTGGCGCCGCGCCTGCGGATTGCCGATGCGATCTGCGATCTGGTGTCGTCCGGCGCCACGCTGCAGGCCAACGGGCTGGTGGCCTTCGAGACCGTGTTGCAGAGCGAGGCCGTGCTGATCCGGCGCAAGGTCGGGCGCGATCCCGAGAACGATGCCGTGGCCCGTGTGCTGATGCGGCGGGCCGAGGGCGTGATCGCCAGCGCCCAGACCAAATACATCATGCTCAACGCACCCAAGGATCGGCTGGACGCCATCCGCAGCCTGCTGCCGGGCGCCGATGCCCCGACGATTGCCCAGGTGGCGGGCCGGGATGATGTGGTGGCCCTGCATGCGGTCTGCCGTGAGCGGGTGTTCTGGGAAACCCTGGAGGCCCTGGAACGCGAGGGCGCGCGCGCAATTCTTGTCCTGCCCATCGAGAAAATGCTCGCCTGAGGGTCGATCCATGCTGAACACTCTGATCTGGAAAGACGCATCGCCCGAGGCGCGCCGCAAGGCGCTGGCCAGACCCGTTGAAACGGGAAC
This sequence comes from uncultured Maricaulis sp., assembly GCA_965242785.1. Taxonomy (GTDB): domain Bacteria; phylum Pseudomonadota; class Alphaproteobacteria; order Caulobacterales; family Maricaulaceae; genus Maricaulis. The sequence goes on along the minus strand of CBDETA010000003.1, from coordinate 609,260 downwards.
CGCCGACCAGGCCGCGCGCGAGATTGTGGATGCCGTGCGCGCGCGCGGCGGTGAAGCCGTGCGGGCCTATGCCCAAAGACTGGACGGGTTCGCGCCGGAGGATTTCCGGGTGCCGGCTGCGGCGCTGGACGCGGCGCGGGCGGCCATGGATCCGGCCGATGCCGAGGCGGTGAAGGCGGCGGCCGATGCCGTGCGGCGCTTTCACGTGCGTCAGGGCTATGCGTCCTATTCGGTGGAGACCTGGCCGGGCGTCAATGCCTCCCGCCGGGCAACGCCGGTCGATGTCGCAGCGCTTTATGTGCCGGCGGGCAGCGCGCCGCTGGTGTCGACGCTGATCATGCTGGCGGTACCGGCCCAGCTGGCCGGTGTGCCGCGCATCGTCGTTGTCGCGCCGCCCAATGGCGAGGGCGGGGTCAATCCGGCCCTGCTGGCGACCGCGAGCCTTCTGGGTCTGGACGAGGTCTATGCCCTCGGCGGGGCGCAGGCGATTGCGGCCCTGGCGACCGGAACAGCCGGCCTGCCGCGGGCCGACAAGATTTTCGGGCCGGGCAATGCCTATGTCGCGGCGGCAAAAGCCTATGTCGCGGGTCTGCCGGGCGGACCGGCCATCGACCTGCCAGCGGGACCGTCGGAAGTCATGATCATCGCCGATGAGGGTGCGGACGCGGCCTTTGTTGCCAGCGATCTCCTGAGCCAGGCCGAGCACGATCCGTCGGCACAGGTTGTGCTGGTGTGCTTCGATGCGGCGACGCGTGACCGCGTGCTGGCCGAAACCGAGCGCCAGTTGGCAGAACTGCCGCGGGCGGACATCGCCCGCAAGGCGCTGGACGCCTCCTGCACCGTGATCTGCGCGGATCTGGCCGAAGCAGCCGAAGTGGCCAATGCCTATGCGCCGGAACACCTGATCCTGCAGCTGGATGCCGCGGAGCGTCTGGCCGCTCTGGTGCGCCACGCCGGTTCGATCTTCATCGGTGCCTGGACGCCGGAAGCGGCGGGCGATTATGCCGCCGGCCCCAATCACACCCTGCCGACCTCGGGTGCCGGGCGGGCCTATGGCGGCGTGACGGTGGAGGCCTTCCAGAAGACGACGACGATCCTGCGCGCGAGCGCGAAGGGCGCGCTGGCGCTGGCGCCGACAGTGGAGCGACTGGCCGCGCTGGAAGGCCTGGAGGCGCACGCCACGGCGATGCGGCTGCGCCGCGAACGTGCGGAAAGCCTGGAGACGGCGGCCTCGGCACCGCGTCCGCGCGCTGGAAGCCGGCGGCGCAAGACGGCGGAGACCGATGTCACCGTGACGGTCAATCTGGATCGCGAGGGCCCGAACCGGATCGAGACCGGTGTGGGCTATTTCGACCACATGCTGGACCAGATTGCCCGGCATGGCGGGATAGCGCTGGATGTGGCGGTGGAAGGCGATCTCCACATCGATGCCCACCACACCATCGAGGATGTCTGCCTGACCTTCGGCGAGGCCCTGCGCGAGGCGCTGGGCGACAAGCGCGGAATTGCGCGTTTCGGCTTTGAATTGCCGATGGATGAGAGCCGGGCCTCGGTCTGGATCGATCTGTCCGGGCGGCCCTTTGCGAAATTCGAGGGTGAAATCCCCGGCGAGAGCGTTGGCGGGTTTCCGGTCGAGATGACGGCGCACGCCTTCCGCTCGATCGCGGAAAGCCTGGGCGCGGCAATCCATGTGAAAGTGGAGGGCGAGAATGCTCACCACATGGTGGAAAGCTGTTTCAAGGCCTTCGGCCGGGCGCTGCGCGGTGCGGTGCGCAAGGAAGGCGAGGCCTTGCCGTCGACCAAGGGCGTGCTGGCGTGATGATCGGGCTGATCGATACCGGTTGCGCCAATATCGCCTCGGTGCGCTTTGCGCTGGAGCGGGCGGGACTGCGCCATCAAGTGATCCGGGACCCGGCCGAGACCGGTGACTGCGATCGGCTGATCCTGCCGGGCGTCGGCGCGGCGAAGGCGGCCATGCAGCGCTTGCGGGAGCGGGGCTGGGACAGGTTCTTCCCGCAAGATGACAGGCCCTTGCTGGGGATTTGTCTGGGCATGCAGGTCCTGTTCGAACGTTCGGCCGAAGGCGATGTGGACGGTCTGGGACTGTTGCCGGGGCAGGTCGAGCGACTGCCGGCCCAGGCGCCCTTGGTCTGGCCGCACATGGGCTGGAATGCGCTGGAAGGCTTTGCCTTTGACGAGGAATTGCTGCGCGGGGTGACGCCGGGGAGCCATGCGTATTTTGTGCACGGCTTCTATGTCCCGGTCGGTTCGGTGACGCGGGCAAGTTGTGATTATGGCGCGCCGGTCTCGGCGATCGTGCGGCAGGGCCATGTGGCGGGATGCCAGTTCCACCCCGAACGCTCCGGCAAGGTCGGTGCCCGTATTCTTTCAAATTTTGCGAGAGCTTATACGTGATTCTTTATCCGGCAATTGACCTTCTCGACGGTCGTGTTGTGCGCCTGCTCAAGGGCGATTTCGCCGCTGTGACCGATTATGGCGATGACCCGGTTGCTGTGGCCACGAGCTATGGCGAGATGGGCGCGGAATGGGTGCATGTGGTGGATCTGAGTGGCGCGCGGGACGGCCAGAGACGTCAAAGCCGTGTCATCCAACAAGTGTGCGAGACGGGCCTGCGCGTACAGACCGGTGGCGGTGTGCGCCAGGGTGAGGACATTGAAAGCCTGCTTGCGCACGGCGTTGACCGGGTGGTCGTCGGATCGCTGGCCGTGACCGAGCCGGAGCGCGTGAAAGCCTGGCTGAAGCGCTATGGCCCCGAGCGCATCGCCCTGGCGCTGGATGTGAAGCGTCTGGGGGGGCAGTATCGCCCGGCGCTGAAGGGCTGGACCGATCTGGTCGAGACGACGCTGGATGATGTGATCAAGGCCTATGCCGGGTCCGGGCTGAAACATGCGCTGGTAACGGACATCGGCCGGGACGGAGATTTGTCCGGACCGAACCTGCCGCTCTATCGGCGGCTGGTGGAACACTATCCGGAGGTCGGCTGGCAGGCCTCGGGCGGGGTGTCCTCGCTGGAGGATCTGGTGTCGTTGCGGCTGGCGGGTGTTGCCGGCGCGATCACCGGCAAGGCGCTGTTTGAAGGCCGGTTCAGCCTGGCGGAGGCGCTGGCATGCTAGCCCGGCGGATCATTCCCTGTCTGGATGTGCGCGATGGCCGGGTGGTCAAGGGCGTGAAATTCCGCAATCACGAGGATGTCGGGGACATTGTCGATCTGACCCGTCGCTATGCGATGGAAGGGGCCGACGAGCTGGTCTTCTACGACATCGCGGCCAGCGCGCGCGGTGACACGGTGGAGCCGGAATGGGTGAGCCGGGTGGCGCGCGAGATCGATATCCCGTTCTGCGTTGCTGGCGGGATCCGCTCGATCGAGGATGCGCGGGCCCGGCTGTTTGCCGGGGCGGACAAGATCTCGATCAATTCGCCGGCACTGGAAACGCCGGGGTTGATCGATGCGCTGGCGGCCGAGTTTGGCAGCCAGTGCGTGGTGCTGGGTGTGGACAGCCGGGTCATCGACGGGGTCTGGCGGGTGCATCAATACACCGGTGATCCGGACAAGACGGTCACCGTGCCGCGCGCGACGCTGGACTGGATTGCCGAGGGCATCGACCGCGGTGCCGGTGAGGTGGTGCTGAACTGCATGGACATGGATGGCGTGCGCGAAGGCTATGACATCGCGCAATTGCAGGCGGCGCGGACAATCTGTTCCACACCTTTGATCGCTTCGGGCGGCGCCGGACGGAAAGAGGACTTCAAATCGGTGCTTGAATTGGCCAATGTCGATGGTGCGCTGGCAGCCAGCGTGTTTCACAAGGGGGTCATCGAAATCGGCCAGTTGAAGGCCTATCTCGATGCTGAGGGAATCAGAGTCAGACCATGATCGATGCAACGAGCCTGGACTGGAAAAAGTCCGACGGGCTGATCCCGGCGATTGTACAGGATGTGGCGACGCGCCAGGTCCTGATGCTGGGCTATATGAATGAAGAAGCGCTGGCTCAGACCCTTGAGACCAACAAGGTGCATTTCTATTCCCGTTCCAAGCAGCGGCTCTGGAAGAAGGGCGAGACCTCGGGCAACACGTTCAAGCTGGTCAGCATCGCGGCCGATTGCGACAAGGATACGCTGCTGGTCGAGGTCAAGCCGAAAGGGCCGGCCTGCCACACCGGAACGGTCAGCTGTTTCGGCGATGATCCGGCACCGGGCCTGGGCTTCCTGGCACATCTGCGCTCGATCATCCGCAAGCGCAAGAAGGATAAGCCGAAGGGCTCCTATGTCGGTTCCCTGATGGCGCGCGCGCCCAAGCGTCCGGCCCAGAAGGTGGGCGAGGAAGGCGTGGAAGTGGCGATGGCGGCTGTGTCGGAAAGCAAGGCAGCCTTGAAAGGCGAGGCGGCTGACCTTCTATTCCACCTCATGGTGCTGCTGGAATCGCGCGATCTGAGTCTGGATGATGTGGTTGCGGTGCTGCGGCGGCGTCACGCGGTGAGGGCGAACAAGCCCCAGACCTGATCCTGCCTCCGCCCGGAGGCGTACCGGGAGTGGAAGCATGCGCAATTGGGGGTGTCTGGCCCTGTGCCTGATTGGGAGTCCGGCGGCGATGGCGCAGCCGGAACCTGACGAGGTGATCATCGTTTCCGGAGACCGGCTGGGCGAGACCCGGTCTGCAGCAGCGCTTTCGGTCGGGGTGATCGATGCGGCGGAGATCGCCGATGTCGCAGCCGAGCACCCGGCCGAGCTGCTCAATCGCCAGGCCGGCGTCTTCATCCATCGCGGCAACGGGGCCGAGCACCTGACGGCGATCCGCTCCCCGGTCCTGACTGGCGGTGCCGGCGCCGGGTCCTTCCTCTATCTGGAAGACGGCGTGCCCCTGCGCGCAGCCGGCTTTGCCAATGTGAATGGTCTGTTCGAGGATCTGGGTCCGCTGGCGGGCGGGGTGGAAGTGGTGCGCGGTCCGGGACCGGCGCTCTTTGGCTCCAACGCGCTGCACGGTCTGGTCAATACGCTGACCCCGGCGCCGGAGGACACCCGCTCGCGCCTGGTACTGGAAGCGGGAAGTTTCGGCCGCCGGCGCGGCGAGCTTGTCCTGGCCCGGCCAGGCGACCAGGTCTCCAGCCTGCTGGCGGTCTCCGGTCTGCACGAGGATGGCTGGCGCGATGAGGCCGGTCTGGATCATGTCCGCGCCCTGGTGCGGGCCGATGGACAGGCGGGAGGTGTGGACTGGCGTCTGACAGCGGGCCTTGTGCTGCTGGAGCAGGAGACGGCGGGCTATGCCAGCGACTACCGCGACCGGTCGATCGCCCGCGGCAATGCGGACCCGGAGGCCTTCCGCAATGCTCAGGCCGGACGGATCGCATTGCGTGTCAGCGCTCCGCTGGCGGAGGGCTGGACCTGGTCGCTCACGCCTTATGCGCGGGCCAACAGCATGGACTTCCTGATGCATTTCCTGCCGTCCGAAGCGCTGGAAACCAGCGGGCATCAGAGCCTGGGCGTGCAAAGCGCCCTGTCGCGGCGAGGCGGTGCGGTGGACTGGACCTTCGGGCTGGACCTGGAGCACACGCGCGGCTGGCTGGATGAATACCAGGACCGGCCGACGATCTTCTCCTTCGTGCAGGGCGACCATTATGACTACACCGTCACGGCGGATGTGGCGGCGCTGTACACGCAGGCACGCTGGCAGGTGACGCAACGGCTGGATGTCACGGCGGGCGTACGGCTGGAAGCGACGCGGTTTGACTATGACAACCACCTGGCAGACGGATCGGTGGGGCGGTTCCTGCGGCTGCCGGATCGGAGCGATGATTATGTGACCCTGGCACCCAGCCTGGGAGCGGTTTATGCGCTGGATGAGGCGGCGGTCCTGTTCGCGCGCATGGCGCGAGGCGTGAGAGCGCCGCAGACGGCCGAGCTTTACCGGCTGCAGCCCGGGCAGACGCCTGAGGGAATTGACCCGGAGGAGATCGACAGTTTGGAGCTGGGCTATCGCCGCAGCCTGGGCGGGGCGCGCCTGGAAGTCGTGGGTTTTGCCATGCACAAGCGCAATGTCTTCTTTCGCGATGCGGACGGGTTCAACGTCACCGATGCACAGACCGACCATCAAGGCGTGGAGTTCGATATCGCCTGGCCGGTGACGCGAACTGTCGAGCTGGGTCTGACCGCGACCTGGGCCGAGCACACCTATGCCTATGACCGGCCGGTGGGCCGTGCGTCGGAGAGTGTCAGCAAGGGCGACCGGGTCGACAGCGCGCCGGACTGGCTGTGGACGGCCCGTCTGGATTGGCAGGTGACCGGCGCGACCCGGCTGGGCGTGGAGTGGCAGCATATCGGCGCATACTTCACCGATGCCGCGAACACGCAGCGCTATGAGGGGCATGATCTGGTGAATCTGCGCTTGCACCACCGGCTGGGGGAGCGCGTGCAAGCCTTTGCCAGTCTTCGCAATCTGTTTGACGAAGCCTATGCGGAACGGGCGGATTATGCTTTCGGCGCCGACCGGTATTTTCCCGGGGAGCCGCGCCGCATGAGTTTGGGCATCCGGATCACCGGGTGAGGGGAGACATGGACATGAAACACCTGGCAACCGCCGCTCTGGCCCTGGGGCTTATGGCCGGTCCCGTCCTGGCGCAGGACTATGTGCCGCCGCGCGGCGACGCGAACTGGGAGCGCCGTTCGCCGGCCGAGATGGGTTTCGACCCGGACGGGCTGCAGGCCGCCATCGATTTTGCCATCGCCAACGAAACCTCCGCGCCGGAGGGCTATGATGGCATTGATGTGCGCGACCTGACGCTGATGGTGCCGCTGACCTGGGCGTTCGAGCCGCATTCCAGCCCGCTGGGCGAGCTGCGGCCGCGCGGAGAGCCGACCGGTATCATCCTGCGCGACGGCTATATCGTGGCGCAATGGGGTGAGGTGGACCGGGTCGACATGACCTTCTCGATCTCCAAATCCTTCCTCTCCCACACGATCGGGCTGGCCGTGGCCGACGGGTTGATCGGTGATGTCAGCGACCCGGTGTCCAGTGATGTCGATGACCCGCTATTCCACACCGACCACAACACGCCGATCACCTGGGACCAGATGCTGCGCCAGACCTCCGGCTGGTGGGGCACGTTGTGGGACAAGCCGGCCTGGGCGGACCGTCCGGCGCGCGACAATCCCGCCCGCGATCTGGTCGCCGGACCGCCGCAACCGGGTGCGGCCTGGGAATACAATGATGTGCGGGTGAATGCGCTGGCGCTGGCCGGTTTGCATGTCTGGCAACAGCCGCTGCCGGCGGTACTGCACGCGCGGATCATGGACCCGATCGGGTCTTCAGGGACCTGGGAATGGCATGGCTATGAGAACAGTTTTGTCGAGATCGACGGCACGCTGATGCAGTCGGTTTCCGGCGGTGGCCACTGGGGTGGCGGCATGATGCTGAGCGCCTATGATCAGGCCCGGTTCGGCCTTCTGGGCCTGCGCCGTGGCAATTGGGGCGGTGAGCAGTTGGTTCCGGATGAATTCTACACCGCAGCGACCATGCCGACGGATGTGATGCGGTCCTATGGTTATATGAATTTCTTCCTCAACGCCCCGGACGACCCGCGCGCCTCGATTGCGGTGGAGGAGGCTCCGGCCAGCGCCTTTGCCTATCTCGGGGCCGGGGCGAACATGATCTATATCGACCCGGAGAATGACATTGTCGCCGTGGTGCGCTGGATTGAATCCGGTGAGCGCAATGAATTCATCCGGCGCCTGATGGCGGCGGTGGTGGAATAACCGGGTTTCCTCCCCACAGCGTGGGGAGGAAAGCGCTACTCCGCTTCGGGGCCGAAGCGTTCGGTCATGGAGTGACGCGTGCCCGGGTGGATGAGGCGGGCATAGGTGACGACGTCTTCGCCCTGGAAGGTGCGGCGTTCCAGGATCAGCAGGGCGGCATTGACGGGCACGCCCAGCTTTCGCGCCAGTTCCGGTGAGGCATTGACGGCCGAGACGGTGTGTTCCGCCTCGGTCCAGGGCGCCGCGCGCAGCAGCCAGCCGCCGGGCCCGCGTTCGCTGAAATCGGCGCGGGCCGCCTGCGGCAGAAGCGCGAGATTGATCCAGCGTTGCTCGTATTCGACGATCTCGCCATTGGCGGTGTGCAGGCACTCAACATGCTGAATCCTGGCCCCCAGCGGCAGGCGCATGTGTTTGGCGATCTTGTCCGGTGCCGGCACGGTCTCGTTGACCTCGCAGCGATAGCCGTAAATCTCGCCCCGCGCCGGTATGGCACTGGCCATGTCGACGATCTGCAGGATGGCGGCGGGAGCATCGGGCTGGGCAACGAAAGTGCCGGCCCGGCGGCGGCGTACCAGAAGGCCCTCCTCGGTCAGCTCCTTGAGCGCCCGGTTCACGGTCATGCGGGCCATGCACAGGCTGTCGGACAGCTCGGACTCAGACGGCAGGCGGTCACCCGGTTTCCAACTACCCGATCGGATCAGGGCAGTGATGGCGCGCTTGACCTGGTCATAAGCCGGACCTTCGCCATCAAGCTGGATGTCGGCAATGCTACGGCTCATCAGGCCTCCTCCAGCAGGGATTTGAGCGTACGCTTCCATTCGCGCTCAACGTCATGGCGGGCGAGGGCGCGGCCGTCCTCGACCCGGCAGTGTCCGGCCACAAAGACCGATTTTACCTGGCGTGCACTGCCGCAGAACAACCAGCTGTCCAGCATCGCATCACCTGTGCGTGAGATCAGGACGGGATCATCCCGGTCCAGTTCAACGAAATCCGCGCGCTGACCCGTCGCCAGTCCTGCAGCCGGCTGTGCAAGGGCCTGCGCGCCACCTGCCAAACAGGCATCGAACAGTGTGCGTCCGGTGCTGGTGCCGCTGGCGGTGAGGACATTGCGCTGTTTGCGGGTGAGGCGCTGGCCGTACTCCAGCAGACGGATTTCTTCGGCCAGATCGATGCGGATATGGCTGTCCGAACCGATGCCGATGCGGCCGCCGGCGGCGAGAAACTCGGGCGCCGGGAAAAGGCCGTCGCCCAGATTGGCTTCGGTGAGCGGACACAGGCCGGCGACCGCGCTCGAGCGGGCCAGATCGCGGGTTTCGCTGGCGTCCATGTGGGTGGCGTGCACCAGGCACCAGCGCGGATCGATATCCAGACTGTCCAGCAAATGGCGCACCGGGCGAGCTCCGGTGGCGGCCAGGCAGTCCTCGACCTCTTTCACCTGTTCGGCGATGTGGATGTGGATGCAAGCAGGCGAAAGCGCGTCGGTCAGGGTCTCGATGTCACCGATGGAGGCGGCGCGCAGGGAGTGCGGGGCGATGCCGATCTGCGCGTGGTCGAGCCGGGCGGCATGGCGCGCAGCCGACGCATGCAGGTCGAGATAACGGTCCGGATCGGTGATGAAGCGGCGCTGGCCTTCGCTGGCCGGCTGTTCGCCGAAACCGGCCCAGCGATAAAAGACGGGCAGGAGGGTGAGGGCGATACCGGTCGTGGCCGCCGCTGCGCAGATGCGGGCGGACATTTCCGCCGGATCGTCATAGCTCGAGCCGTCCGGAGCATGGTGCAGATAGTGGAATTCGCCGACACTGGTGAACCCGGCTTCCAGCATTTCCACCTGGACCAGACCGGCAATCGCCTGGATGTGTTCCGGGCTGAGGCGGGCATTGAAGGCATACATCAATTGCCGCCAGGACCAGAAACTGTCGGTGCCCGGACCCCGCACTTCGCTGAGGCCGGCCATGGCGCGCTGGAAGCTGTGCGAGTGCAGGTTGGCCATGCCGGGCACAAGACAGGACAGGCGTCTCGCATTCGGTGCCGGTTCGCTGTTCGGGGTGATCCGTGTCAGGGTTCCGGCCGCGTCGACTTGCAACGAGACCCGGTCAGCCCAGCCGTTGGGCAGGAGTGCGGTCTCGGCATGAAATTCAGTCATCGCGGTGCGTCCCATCTAGACAGACTCAGTTTGAGATTCTTATTGTATAGACAATTGGCCGCTTGCAAAGGGCTCGCCGGATGCGCTTTGACAGACTTCTCACCCATGCCCGCCTGGCAACGATGGTGCCGGGGGCAACGCCCTATGGTGCCATCGAGGACGGGGCCATTGGCATCGCCGGCGACCGCATCGCCTGGGTCGGTGCGATGGCTGATACTCCGGGTGAGGCGGAAGTCACCGAAAGTGTAGAGGGGCGCTGGATCACCCCGGCCCTGATCGACTGCCACACACACCTGGTCTTCGCCGGGGATCGTTCGGACGAGTATGAGCGCAAGCTGGCCGGAGAGAGCTATGAGACCATCGCCCGCGAAGGCGGCGGTATCCGCAGGACGGTGGCGGCGACGCGGCAGGCGGGTGCGGCAGAACTGGCGGCTGGCGCATTGGCGCGGCTGGATGCCTATGCGGCGGAAGGCGTGGGCACCATTGAGATCAAGTCGGGCTACGGGCTGACCCGCGACAGCGAGATCGCCCAGCTGAAGGCAGCCCGCGGTGTGGGGCTCGCCTCGGGCATGCGGATCGTTCCGACACTGCTGGCGGCCCATGCGGTGCCCGAGGAATACCAAGGCCGGTCAGGCGATTATATCGACGAGGTCTGCATCCCGCTGGTGCGCGAAGTCGCAAAGACCGGCCTGGCCGAGGCGGTGGACGCCTATTGCGAGACGATCGGGTTTTCTCCGGAGGAAACGCGACGCCTGTTCATTGCGGCCAAGGCGGCGAACCTGCCGGTGAAACTGCATGCCGACCAGCTGTCCGACACGGGCGGGGCGAAACTGGTGGCCGAATTTGGCGGGCTGTCGGCGGACCATATCGAATACACGAATGAGGTCGGGATCGCGGCGATGGCGAAAGCGGGCACGGTCGGCGTGCTTCTGCCGGGAGCTTTCTACGCCCTGCGCGAAACGCAGAGACCGCCGGTCGAGGTGATGCGTGCGGCGGGTGTGAGCTTGGCGGTGGCAACGGATGCCAATCCGGGAACCTCGCCGATGGTCTCCCTGCTGATGGCCGCGAACATGGCCTGCACGCTGTTCCACCTGACCGTGGAGGAGGCCTTTGCCGGCATCACGCGCGAGGCCGCGCGGGCGCTGGGCAAGCTGGATGAGATCGGCACGCTGGAGCCGGGCAAGATGGCGGATCTGGCGATCTGGGACATCGAGCGCCCGGCCGAGCTGGTGCAATGGATGGGACGCCGGCCGCTGCATGGCCGCATCCTGGGAGGAGAATGGCTGTGAGTTCTGTGGTGGTGAAACCCGGGCAGATGCGCCTGGCCGACTGGGCGGCGATCTATCGCGGCGCATCCGTGACGATCGATGCCGGGGCCAAAGCGGCTGTCGATGCGGCGGCGCAGACGGTGAATGATCTCATCGCCTCGGGCCGTGCGGTCTACGGGCTCAATACCGGTTTCGGCAAGCTGGCCCAGACGCGTATTGCCAATGATGAACTGGCCACGCTGCAGGAACGCCTGGTGCTGTCGCATGCGGCGGGGATCGGCGAGCCGCTGCCCGAACGCATTGTACGCCTGATCCTGGCGCTGAAAATGGCCTCGCTGGGTCGCGGCGCCTCGGGCGTGCGCTGGACCACGATCCAGGCGATCCAGGCGATGCTGGACAAGGGTGTGCTGCCGGTGATCCCGTCTCAGGGCTCGGTCGGGGCCTCCGGCGATCTGGCGCCGCTGGCGCACATGTCGGCCGCGCTGATCGGGGCCGGCGATGTGACCTATCGGGGCGAGCGACTGCCGGCGGCCCAGGGACTGGCCAAGGCCGGACTGGCGCCGGTTGAGCTGGGACCGAAGGAAGGCCTGGCCCTGCTCAATGGCACCCAGACCTCGACGGCCCTGGCCCTGGCCGGCCTGTTCGAGGTCGAGGCCGGTTTCCGGGCGGCGCTGGTCTCCGGCGCTTTCTCGGTCGAGGCAGCAAAAGGCTCGGTCGCACCATTTGATCCGCGCATCCATGCGCTGCGGGGGCATCCCGGACAGATCGCCGTAGCCGCCAGCCTGCGCGGTCTGCTGGAAGGATCCAACATCCTGGCCAGCCACGAGAATTGCGACAAGATCCAGGATCCCTACTGCCTGCGCTGCCAGCCCCAGGTGATGGGCGCGGTGATGGACCTGCTGGGCCAGGCGGCTTCGGTGCTGGAGCGCGAGGCCAATGCGGTGACCGACAATCCGCTGGTCTTCACCGATACGGGCGAGGCGATCTCGGGCGGCAATTTTCACGCCGAGCCGGTGGCTTTCGCCGCCGACCAGATCGCCATGGCCGCCTGCGAGATCGGTTCGATCTCAGAGCGCCGGATCGCGCTGCTCACCGACCCGGCCGTGTCCGGCCTGCCGGCCTTCCTGACGCCCAATCCGGGCATCAATTCCGGCTTCATGATCGCGCATGTGACGGCCGCAGCCCTGGTCTCGGAGAACAAGCAGAAAGCCTATCCGGCCTCGGTCGATTCTATCCCGACCTCGGCCAACCAGGAGGATCACGTCTCGATGGCCACACACGGTGCCTATCGCCTGCTGAAAATGGCGGAGAACCTGCACGCCGTGGTGGGGATCGAGGCGCTGAGCGCGGTGCAGGGCATGGACTTCCACACCGGTCTGCAATCCTCCCAAAGGCTCGAAAAAGCGCGGAAAACCCTTCGCGACGCGGTTCCCGCCTACGGCGACGACCGCTATTTTGCCAGCGATATCGAAGCGGCCCGGGACCTGGTCGCCGGCGGTCAGCTGGCGGCGGCAGCGGGCGATTTGCCACATGTTTGCTGACGGAACGGATTGATGGACGTCTATGAGCTGCACCGGGGTTCTTCCCCGCTGATCGTTTCCATGCCGCACTCGGGTACGGCGCTGTCGCCGGGGCTGGAGGCGCGGCTGTCGGAGGCGGGGCGGGGCCTGCCGGACACGGACTGGCATGTGCCGCGGCTCTACGACTTCCTGGGTGGATTCAAGGCCTCGATCATCAAGGCGAACTTCTCGCGCTATGTGATTGACCTTAATCGTGACCCCACGGGCACGCCGCTGTATCCCGGCCAGACCACGACCGAGCTGGTCCCGACCACGCTGTTTGACGGCACGCCGATCTACAAGGACGGCGAGGCGCCGGACGAGGACGAGATCGAGCAGCGCCGGACCGAGTTTTACGATCCCTATCACCGGGCCCTGACCGAGCTGATCATGAAGACCCGGATGGAGCACGGCTATGTCGTGCTGTGGGATGCGCATTCGATCGCCAGCGAAGTGCCGCGCCTGTTCGAGGGCACGTTGCCGGAGATGAATCTGGGCACGAATGGCGGTGAGAGCTGTGACCGCACGATCGAGCGCTGGGCCGTCAAGGCGATGATGGATCACGAGGAATATGCCTCGATCGTGAATGGCCGCTTCAAGGGCGGCTGGATCACCCGCGCCTATGGCCGGCCGAGCCAGAATGTCCATGCCCTGCAGATGGAACTGGCCCAGATGGCCTACATGACCGAGGCCCCGCCCTGGTCTTTCGACGAGACCAAGGCCGATGCCCTGCGCGCGGCCCTGAAGGATACCCTGAAGGCGGCGCTGGACGCGGCCGCCATGCTCTATTCCGGAGACGTGAAATAGTGACCCAGACCCGCCGCGACAATTCCCGCATCATCCGCGCCAAGCACGGCACCGAGCTGGACGCCACCCATTGGGCGGCCGAAGCGCCCCTGCGCATGCTGATGAACAATCTCGATCCGGATGTGGCCGAGAAGCCGGAGGAACTGGTCGTCTATGGCGGGATCGCCGGGCGGCGCGCGACTGGGAGAGCTATGACCGTATCGTGGCGACGCTGAAGCGGCTGAAGGAAGACGAGACCCTTCTGGTCCAGTCCGGCAAGCCGGTCGGCGTGTTCCGCACCCACAAGGATGCCCCGCGCGTGCTGATCGCCAATTCCAACCTGGTGCCCAACTGGGCCAATTGGGAGCACTTCCGCGAGCTCGATCGCAAGGGTCTGATGATGTACGGCCAGATGACGGCCGGCTCGTGGATCTATATCGGCAGCCAGGGCATCGTGCAGGGCACGTATGAGACCTTTGTCGAAGCCGGGCGCCAGCACTATGGCGGCGATCTGACGGGCAAGTGGATCCTGACCGGCGGTCTGGGCGGGATGGGCGGCGCCCAGCCATTGGCCGCGACCATGGCCGGCGCCTCGATGCTGGCCGTGGAATGCCAGCCCAGCCGGATCGAGATGCGCCTGCGCACCGGCTATCTGGACAAGAGCGCCACGACGCTGGACGAAGCGCTGGCGATGATCACCGACGCCTGCGCCAAGGGCGAGGCGGTGTCGGTTGGCCTTTTGGGCAACGCGGCGGAGATTTTCCCCGAGCTGGTCCGGCGCGGCGTGCGTCCGGACATGGTGACGGACCAGACCTCGGCGCATGACCCGGTCAATGGCTATCTGCCTGCCGGCTGGACGCTGGACGAGTGGGAAGACAAGCGCGAGCGCGACCCGGCGGCGGTCGAGGCGGCTGCGAAAGCCTCGATGGCCGAGCAGGTGAAAGCCATGCTGGCCTTCTGGGAGCAGGGCATTCCGACGCTGGATTACGGCAATAATATCCGCCAGATGGCCCAGGATGTGGGGGTCAAGAACGCCTTCGACTTCCCCGGCTTCGTCCCGGCCTATATCCGCCCCCTGTTCTGCCGTGGCATCGGCCCCTTCCGCTGGGCGGCGCTGTCGGGCGATCCCGAAGACATCTACAAGACCGACGCCAAGGTGAAGGAACTTATTCCCGACAATCCGCACCTGCACCGCTGGCTCGACATGGCGCGCGAGCGGATCCACTTCCAGGGCCTGCCGGCGCGGATCTGCTGGGTCGGCCTGGGCGAGCGCCACAAGCTGGGCCTGGCCTTCAACGAGATGGTGGCGAAGGGCGAGCTGAAAGCCCCCGTCGTCATCGGCCGCGATCACCTCGATTCAGGCTCGGTCGCCAGCCCCAACCGGGAAACCGAAGGCATGATGGACGGCTCCGACGCCGTCGCCGACTGGCCGCTGCTGAACGCCTTGTTGAACACCGCCTCGGGCGCCACCTGGGTGTCGCTGCACCATGGCGGTGGCGTCGGCATGGGTTATTCGCTGCACTCTGGCCAGGTCGTCATGGCCGACGGCACCCCGGAAGCCGCCGAACGCGTCGGGCGCGTCTTGTGGAATGACCCGGGTACCGGTGTGATGCGGCATGCGGATGCCGGGTACGAGATTGCGAAGGATTGTGCGCGCGAGCAGGGGCTGGATTTGCCGTCGATCTGACGGCTTTCCTTCCCACTTTGTGGGGAGGTGTCCCGCAGGGACGGAGGGGCGGCGGAGCCGTTTGTGCTCGCTGCGCTCGGTTCCATCGACCCGTTGCTGCGCAGCGGCCCACTTCCCCATGGGATGGGGAAGAAAGACGTCCGCACTTGCCAAAGTCCGATTCACCTTCAGGCTGATCGCTCGCTGTAGGGCAGGGGGAGCGCCAATGCGATATGTCTTGATTACCGCGCCGGCGATTATAGCGTTGCTGGTATTTGTGAGCTTCCAGAGTATGATTCAATACGACAATCTCGGGGGCGGGGTGAGCGTGCTGTGGACGCTCGGAGCTTTGGCTATAGGCTTGGCGCTTTGGTTGTCAGGGGTTTTGATAACGCTTCTGAGGCCAGGCGGGGACATCCATACATCCATGGCGTCCGACGGGGCAGGCTCCGGTCTTGCAGGGTTCGTGACCTACATGGGTGGTCTTTGCCTCGTGCCAGCGGCGATCGCACTCATTGTGCGATACTGGATTGTCGATTGGGATCCGTTTCGCATGCTTGCCTTAAATTGGCCGTTCCTCGCCTGGTTGGGCCTTTACTCCGGTGTGTTGTTGACGCTTGGCGGCTTGGCTCTGAGTGGGCGCGGCAGGGCTTGAGGCATGACAAGTCATGTCTTCGCAAATAGAAACAGCGCCAACACAGACTCATCCACGGAGCCCCTTCATGTCCGACGCCTTTTTCGCCGACCTCAAAGCCGAGCTTGCCCAGATCGAGGCGGATGGTCTTTACAAGCGCGAGCGGATCATCACGTCGGAGCAGTTCTCCGAGATCGATGTGACGGCGGACGGGGCGTCCAGCCATGTGATCAATTTCTGCGCCAACAACTATCTCGGCTTGGCCAACCGGCCGGAACTGGTCGAGGCGGCGAAGGCGACGCTGGACAGTCATGGCTTCGGGGTCGCCTCGGTGCGCTTCATCTGTGGCACCCAGGACCTGCACAAACAGCTCGAGGCCAGGATCGCGGCCTTCACCGGCCAGGAGGATGCGATCCTCTATGCCGCCGCCTTCGACGCCAATGGCGGCGTCTTCGAGCCGCTGCTGGGGCCGCAGGATGCGATCATTTCCGATGCGCTCAACCATGCCTCGATCATCGATGGCGTGCGCCTGTGCAAGGCCAAGCGCTATCGCTATGCCAATTCGGACATGGATGATCTGGAGACCCAGCTGAAACAGGCCCGGGCCGATGGCGCGCGTCACATCCTGATCGTCACCGACGGCGTGTTCTCGATGGATGGCTATATCGCCAATCTGCCGGAAATCGTGGCGCTGGCGAAGCGTTACGAGGCGCTGACCATGGTGGATGACTGCCATGCGCACGGCTTCATGGGCACCAAGGGGCGCGGCACGCCGGAGCATTGCGGCGTGATGGGCGAGATCGACATCATCACCGGCACGCTGGGCAAGGCGCTGGGCGGGGCGATGGGCGGGTTCACCGCGGCGCGCAAGGAAATCATCGACATGCTGCGCCAGCGCTCGCGTCCCTATCTCTTCTCCAACTCCATCGCGCCGGCGATTGCCGGGGCCTCGCTGAAGGCGCTGGAGATGGTGGAGCAGGGCGATGATCTGCGCGCGCGCCTGTTCGACAATGCCAAGCGCTTCCGCAAGGGGATGAGCGAGGCCGGCTTCGACCTCTTGCCGGGCCAGCATCCGATCATTCCGGTGATGCTGGGCGATGCCGCGCTGAGCCAGAAGATGGCGTCGAAGCTGATGGAGGAGGGCGTCTATGTGATCGGCTTCTTCTTCCCCGTTGTGCCCAATGGCCAGGCGCGGATCCGCACGCAGATGTCGGCGGCGCACACGCCGGAAATGATCGACCGCGCGGTGGCGGCCTTCACCAAGGTAGGCAAGGAGCTTGGGGTGATCTGACCGCCGGGCAGGATGTGAGGCGCCATGGCGTTCGAGACCGATGCCATCATTGTCGGAGCCGGGGCTGTCGGGCTGGCCTGTGCGCGCGCATTTGCGGCGCGGGGGCTCGAGACGATTGTGCTGGAACGCGAGGCCGGGATCGGTCAGGGCGTGTCCTCGCGCAATTCCGAGGTCATCCATGGCGGGCTCTATTATCCGACCGGATCGCTGAAGGCCCGCTTCTGCACGATCGGGCGCGCGCTGCTCTATTCCTTCCTCGAACTGCACCAGGTCAATCACGCCAAATGCGGCAAGCTGGTGGTGGCGACCGAGGCCGAGGAGGTGCCGCGGCTGGAGGCCATCCTGCGGCAGGCGCAGACCAATGGCGTGCCCGGCTTGCGGCTGATCTCCGGCGATGAGGCGCGTGCGCTGGAACCGCAATTGCGGGCCGAGGCCGCAATTGTCTCGCCGGAAAGCGGCGTCATGGACAGTCATGGCTATATGGAGGCGCTGGCCGGCGAGCTGTCTGCCCGGGGCGGGGCGATTGCGCTGAACACGCCCTTTGCCGGGGCCGAGGCGCGGCCGGAGGGCGGCTTCATCGTCCGCACCGGAGGCGAGCATGCAACCGAAGTGGTTACGCGCCATCTGGTGATCGCGGCCGGGCTGGGCGCGCAGGCGGCGGCAGGCTCGATTGCCGGTTATCCGGCAGACAAGATTCCCCGGCTGCACTACGGCAAGGGTGTGTATTTTGCCCTTGCCGGAAAGGCGCCGTTCGAGCGCCTGGTCTATCCGCTGCCCATCCCCGGCGCGCTGGGCACGCATTACCGGCGCGATTTGGGCGGGCAGGCGCGGTTCGGGCCGGACCTGGAATTCGTCGAGGGCGAGGATTACAGCGTCGACCCGGCGCGGGCGCCGGCTTTCTACAACACGATCCGCCGCTTCTGGCCGGACCTGCCGGATGGTGCGCTGGTGCCCGACTATGCCGGCATCCGTCCCAAGCTGCATGGCCCGGGCGAGCCCGTTCCGGACTGGCGGATCGATACCCACACCGTGCATGGCCTGCCCGGACTGGTGGCGATGTTCGGGGTGGAGAGCCCGGGACTGACGGCATCCCTGGCAATCGGCGAGGCGGTGGCGGGCGAACTCACGGCGTCCTGACCCCGGATTGCGCAATCGCCAATCCCTCCCGGATTCGGCGGGGTCCATTCCCTCTCAAGACGTCGCCGATGATCGGATAAATTCTTGTCATTCAAGAATTTGATCCGAAAAGGAGGGAGCCATGAGAATTGGATTTCTTGTGAGCGGGGCGGCCATTGTCGCGGTCTTCATTGCCGGCCTGATGTGGGGCCTGCCGCAATATGGTGTCTGGCAGCAGGAGCTGGCCGGACGAGCCGAGTTGGTCCGTGCCGAGCAGAACCGGCGCATTGCCGTGCTGGAAGCGCAGGCGCGGCTGGAGGCCGAGGAACTCAACGCCCAGGCCGAGATCGCGCGCGCCCATGGTGTTGCCGAAGCCAATGCCATCGTGGCCGAAGGGCTGGGCGGACCGGAAGGCTATTTGCGCTATCTGTGGATCCAGTCACTGGGCGAGAACGGCCAGGACGTCATCTACATCCCGACCGAGGCCGGACTGCCTTTGCTGGAAGCCAGTCGCCCCGTTGCCCGATAGGGCCATCAAGCCGGCGCCGCCCAGCGGTGCCGGTTTCGCCGTTCAGGGGACGGATCGGGCCCCTTTCCCGGTGACCGGGGTGCCGAACGCGCCTAAACAGGAAAAGTGCAAGTCTCGCGGGACAGGCGAATTTGCATCCGTTTGATCGCTTGGGGGCATCACAGCGGTAACCTGTGGAGGGGAACCAATGACGGATAAAGATACTGAAAGCCTCGCAGCGCGTCCGCAGGACGAGATGCTGCCGTTTCTGAACAATTTCCACGACATCTTCACCACGATCGGCGTGCTCATTCTGCTGGGCGGGTTGGGTGCCGGTGTGGTGCAGGTGATGCAGGGCCTCAACCTGCCCGAGGGCGAGCAAGGCTGGCAGATGGTGCTGATGGGCCTGATCGGCGGCGTCGCCGTCATCGTCTGGCTGTTGTCGGCCCTGCTGGTCGGCAAGCAGCGGCGCATCCTGCCCGGCATCGTTTTGAGCGGGGCCTTTGCGGTGGCTACCACCATCATTCTGGTCTGGGCCTATGTGCAGTTCCTGATCCATGGCGTGGGCCTGGACGAGGCCAGTTTCGAAGCCGCCTTCGAGCCGGTCGAAGACATGGAATTCGGGCGGGATGCCGTGATGATGCTGGCCAATGGCCTGCCCATGTGGGTGCGGGGCATTCCGGTCGTCGCGGCCCTGGCGGCCCTGCTGCCCATCGGTGCCTATTATCTCAATTTCCGCCTGCCTTTCGCCGGTGGTCTGACCGGTCTGGGCCTGGTCGGACTGGTCGTGGCGATCCTGTTCACGCTGGATCCGTATACGACGATCGTCTGGATGCCGGCGGTGAATGTCGCGGCCGGTGCGGTCTTGCTGCTGGCGGGCATCATCTTCGACAGCCGCGATCCGAGCCGCGAAACGCGGATATCCGGCACAGCCTTCTGGCTGCACTTCTTTGCCGCGCCGATCCTGCTGGGGGCGGTGCTGAACGTGACCCAGCTGGGCTGGACCTTCCAGGAGAGCGATTTTGCTGACCCTGAAAGCATCAACCTGTTCGCGGCCATGGCCTCGGACAGTGCCGAAGCGACCCGCCTGGCTGCCGTTGCGCTGACCGTGATCGGCCTGTTCGCCCTGGTCTCGTTGCTGATCAACCGCCGCGCCCTGATCGTGTCCGGCCTGATCACGGCAGGCGTGTCCATCGGCGTGCTGGTGAGCTCGTCCGGCCTGGGTACGGGGGCCGCGGTGGCTGTCACCCTGCTGGTGCTGGGGGGAGTGGTCGTCCTGCTGGGCGCCGCCTGGAACCCGGTGCGGCGGATGCTGCTGGCGCCTTTCCCCAGTGACGGGCCGCTGGCGCGGATCTTTCCGCCGGCCAATGGTGCGGTCGGCTAGTCCCGGCAGAGCTTGACGCGATTGCGTTGATCCGGCCTCATTCCCCCGGCAGCACTTGCGAAGGGGGCGTGGGGCCGGATGCGTATTAGGACATCGACATGGGCGTTTGGCCTGACGGTCTTGCTGGCCGTCGCCACGCTGGCCTTCCCGCTCGCCCTGTTCGGCCAGCCGCCAGAGCCGGCCGTGCCGCTGCATGGCGGTTTCAGGACCCCGATCCTGGCCTTTGAATTTGCCACCAGCGCCCAGCACCTGGCCTTTCTGCAGGGTGAGGCCGGGGAGGCGATGCGGACGCACCTGCGCCATGTGCAGTTTCTCGACTGGTTCTTCCCGGTCGCCTATGCCGGCATGGCGGCAGTCTTCTTCCTGGGTCTGGCCCTGCGCGGCAATTTCCTGGCCCTGGGCGGCGTGGCCCTGGCACTGGCGACGATCCCGGCGGACTGGCAGGAAAACGCCACGATGAACTCGATCCTGGATGAGATCGACAGCCCCTATTGCAACACCGACACCATCCCCGATGACCTGGAAGGCACGCCGGTGCTGCGCGACTGTCTGGGCGAGAATGCCTTTGTCGAGGCCTCGCCGGCGCTGGAGATCGCCTCTTTCGCGCTGGACAGTTTCCTGCCGGTGAAGGTGGAGTTCCTGCGCACCGATACCTGGATCAAATGGGGGCTGATCGGCGCCTATGCCGCCTGGATGTTCGTGCTTATGATGGTCGAGAAGCGCCGCATGCTGGCGGTGTTTCCGGGGCTGGCGGCATTGTCGGTCGGGGCGGCCTGGATCGCTGTCACCACAGGCGTCTGGGCCGGTCCGGTCGCGGAAGTTATGGCGCTTGTGCTGATCCCCTTCATGCTCACTTTCCCCGCCGCCGCGGTGATGTATGTTCTCGCCCAAGGAAAGGGCCGCCGCTAGACGCGGTCCGGTCACGCAAAAAGTGCGAGGAAGAGCATGAAAGCGCTGGTCAAAGCCAAGCCGCAGGAAGGGATCTGGATGGAGGAGGTCGAGGCGCCGAAGATCGGCCCCGATGACGTCCTGATCCGCATCAAGAAGACCGCGATCTGCGGCACCGACATTCACATCTACAACTGGGATGACTGGGCCGCCAAGAATGTCCCCACACCGATGGTGGTGGGTCATGAATATGCCGGCGAGATCGTCGAGGTCGGCGGCAATGTCACACGGGTGAAGGTGGGCCAGCGGGTCTCCGGCGAAGGCCATGTCGTCGGCGCCACCAGCCGGGCTGCCCGGGCCGGTCGCTTCCACCTCGATCCTGACACGCGCGGCGTGGGGGTGAATATTCCCGGCGCCTTTGCCGAATACATGAAACTGCCGGCCTTCAATGTCGTGCCGCTGCCGCCGCAGGTGCCCGACGAGATGGGCGCGATCCTCGACCCGCTGGGCAATGCGGTGCACACGGCGCTGCAGTTCGATCTGATCGGTGAGGATGTGCTGATCACCGGCGCCGGTCCGATCGGCATCATGGCGGCCGCGATCGCCCGCCATGTCGGTGCGCGTCATGTCGTTTTGACCGACATCAACTCCCACCGCCTGCACCTGGCCAGCCAGGTCGCGCCGAACATCCGCACCGTGGATGTGTCCAAGGAAGACCTGATGGATGTGCGCCGCGAGCTGAAGATGACGGAAGGCTTTGATGTGGGCCTGGAAATGTCCGGCGCACCGCAGGCCTTCGGCTCGATGCTGAACAATATGGTGATGGGCGGCAAGGTGGCCATGCTGGGCCTGCCGTCCAAGCCGATCGAGGTCGATTTCGGACAGCTGGTCTTGAAGGCGATCACGCTGAAGGGCGTCTATGGCCGGGAAATGTTCGAGACCTGGTACAAGATGATCGCCATGCTGGAGAGCGGTCTGGACGTCTCGCGCATCATCACCCACCGCTACAAGGCGGATGAGTATGCCAAGGGCTTCGAGGCGATGCGCTCGGGCAAGTCGGGCAAGGTCGTGCTGGACTGGAGTTGATCAGTGGCAAGCCGGCGGCTGTCAGACTCTGACGAAGACCTGTTCGGAAAGTACGGCGCCCTGTTTTTTGGCCTCGTTGGTGCGGTCTTCCTGCTCGGCCCGGCGATTGTGTGGGCGGTTGTTGGCTGGAGGTCCGGCTGGGGAATTTCAATTGTAGCCATGGGGGCCTTGGGGCTCCTCATCGCCTGTGCGGCGACGCTGTTTGACAGCAAGCCGGATCAGGTCCCGTCAACGGCTCGCTACATGGTGCGATTGATCGGGCTGCTTGTCGGACTTTTAATGTTGGGCGTGAGTGTCTGGAGGCTCCTGAACGGATGACGATCGAAACGCAGGAAAAGCGCGTCCCGCTGACCAGCTTTGTCGAATACAAGCCGGAAGACATGAAGGCACGGGTCACCGCCTTCTCGCAGAACCTCCTGCGCCGCCGTACCGTGCGCGACTTCGACGACAGGCCGGTGGACCGCGCGATCATCGAACAGGCGATCCTGGCGGCCGGATCGGCGCCGTCCGGGGCCAATCACCAGCCCTGGCATTTCGCCGTGATCCAGGATGCGGCCAAGCGCAAGGCCCTGCGAGAGGCGGCCGAGGCTGAGGAGCGGGCCTTTTATGCGGGAAAGGCGTCGGAGGAATGGCTTGAGGCGCTGGCGCCGCTGGGCACCGATGCCAACAAGCCCTTCCTGGAGCATGCGCCGGTGCTGATCGCCGTCTTCGCCCAAAAGCGGGGCGGGGAGCGGGCCGGTCAGTGCAAGAAGAATTACTACATCAATGAAAGCGTCGGCATTGCCTGCGGCTTCCTGCTGGCGGCATTGCACGAGGCAGGACTGGTGACGCTGACCCACACGCCCAATCCGATGCGCTTCCTCAACGAGGTCTGCGAGCGTCCGGTGGACGAGAAGCCCTACATGCTGATTGTCGGCGGGTATCCGGCCGAAGGAGCAACGGTGCCGGAGCATGCGTTGATCAAGAAGAGCCTGGACGAGATTACCAGCTGGCTGTGAGGGGCCGGGCCAATCTGTTGGTTCATCGCCTGTTTCCCGAACACAAGATTTTTTCCCGGACGCAGTTCCGGGACCACCTGATCGAACGCCTCGCTCACCTTCTCCAATGAGAGACCCCGGATAGCACTGACGCGCTTCCGGGGGAAATGGAGAGAGTAAGTGAGAAGGTGCGGAGCCCGTGTCCGCTTCTCCTTCTCACACAATAGAAAAAGCGCCCGGGCTCTGGGGAAGCCCGGGCGTTGTTGATCCGACCAACCGTTACTCGATCGGGGCGCTTTTGCCGTTCAAGGACCGGGAGTGAGGCAGGGACCGGTCTTCTGAATGAAGGGTGGGGTGACCCTCTTAGGCCCGCACGCGCCGGCGGATGGCTGTGAATGACCAGATCAGGGCGATGATCCAGCCGATCCCCGTCCAACCCAGAAGCAGGTTGGTCAGGAAGATCGCGAACGTGTTGTCATGTCCGCGCAGGAGGGCGATCAGGGTTGGCAGGAAGCCGAGGATCAGTCCAACGACCACTGTTTCTGCTCCGCCCATATAGATGACCTCCATCTCCTCGTCTCCGTTCTTATCGAATTTCGATAATGAATGTACGGAGCGGGCCGGGCGGGGGCAAGGGGGCGGAAGGCGGGATTGGACCGAAAACCGTCCCTCCCGGATTAAACCTTGGTCATCCAAGCGGAGCAGCAGGGCACAAAAAAGCCCCGGTCGGTGACCGGGGCTTTTGATGTCTGCTCAGCAGCGGATCAGGCGTCGACGCCCGGGAATTCATAGTCCTTGTAGATTTCCCGCAGCTTGGTCTTGAGGATCTTGCCGGTGGCGCCGATCGGCATCTCGTCGATAAATTCGACCGCATCCGGCACCCACCATTTGGGGACTTCACCGCGCAGGAAGTCCAGGATGCTCTCGGCATTCGGTTCGACACCCGGCTTGAGCTGGACGACCAGAAGCGGGCGTTCCTGCCATTTGGGGTGCGGCATGCCGACGGCGGCGGCCATGGCGACATCGGGATGACCCATGGCGGCGTTTTCCAGGTCGATGGAGGAAATCCATTCGCCGCCGGTCTTGATGACGTCCTTGGAGCGGTCGGTGATGGTCATGAATCCATTGCCGTCCAAATGGGCGACATCGCCGGTGGCGAACCAGCCGTCATCGGTGAAGCTTTCCGCCCCGGCGCCGCGATAATAGGACGAGGCGATCCAGGGACCGCGCACCTGGACATGGCCGGAGGACTTGCCGTCCCAGGGCAGTTCCTTGCCCGCGTCATCGACCACGCGCATGCCGACACCGAAGACCAGCCGGCCCTGTTTCAGCTTGATCTTGATGATCTCCTCGCGGTCCAGCCCCTCATGCTTGGGCAGGAGCGCATTGACTGTGCCCAGGGGGCTCATCTCGGTCATGCCCCAGCCTTGCTGCATGGTGACGCCATACTTGTCCTCATAGGCGCGCAGCAGGGCTTCCGGCAGGGCCGAGCCACCGATCAGCACGCGCTGCACGCTGTCGATCCGCTTGCCCTCGGATTCCAGATAGTTGAGCAGGCCCAGCCAGACCGTCGGCACGCCGGCGACATAGCTGACGCCCTCGGCCTCGATGAGCTCGTGGATGCTCTTGCCGTCCATCTGGGCGCCGGGCATGACCAGCTTGGCGCCGCTCATCGGCGCGGCATAGGGAATGCCCCAGGCATTGACGTGGAACATCGGGACGACCGGCATCAGATTGCCGCGCGCACCGACCCCGATCACGTCCGAGGCATTGCAGGCCAGCGCGTGCAGCACGTTGGAACGGTGCGAATAGAGCACGCCCTTGGGGTCACCCGT
This sequence comes from uncultured Maricaulis sp., assembly GCA_965242785.1. Lineage (GTDB taxonomy): Bacteria > Pseudomonadota > Alphaproteobacteria > Caulobacterales > Maricaulaceae > Maricaulis. The sequence goes on along the minus strand of CBDETA010000003.1, from coordinate 584,352 downwards.
GGTGCCCGAGGTGTAGCACAGGCCTGCAGCGGCATTCTCGTCAAACACCGGCCAGGTGAAGTCGGCGGACTGTTCGCCGATCAGCTCCTCATAGGTCTTGCACTTGGTCTGGACCGCGTCGGCATGCGACTTGTCGGTCATCAGCACCCAGTTCTTCACCGATTTGCAGGCCTTGGAGATGCCGTCGATCAGCGGTGCGAACTGCTTGTCGAAGAAGACGGTCTTGGACTGGGCATGTTCCAGCATCCACACGATCTGCTTGGGATCCAGACGCGGATTGACGGTGTGGACCACGCCGCCAATGCCGGAAATGGCATAGTAGAGCTCGAAATGACGATGCGAGTTCCAGGCGATGGTGGCGACACGGTCGCCCTCGCGGACTTTCAGCTTTTTCTGCAGGGCATTGGCCAGCTGCTTGGTGCGCTCGTGCGTCTGAGCGTAATTCTGCCGGTGAATCGTGCCGCTTTCGGGCAGGCGTGTCACGATTTCCTGGTCACCATGGCACTTGGCTGCGTGAACAAGAATGTCCGAAATCATCAGCGGACAATCCATCATGTGTGCGCGCAAGGTCATGTTTCTCCCCTTGTGTGATCGACCGTTCGAGCTCTTGGTATTTTTCTCCATGAAAAGGCCTAACCGGCTGCGGCGCAATCCCTTTGCTCAATCGCACTGTATTGCCTATGCGTTTTGTCGGGCATCCGGGGGCGGATTCGCCGCAAGACGAGGCGTCGGGAGATTTCATGAGCCAGACCAAGCTGTCCGCACCCGCCTATGAGGATGTCGTTGATGCCGCCGGGCGGCTGACCGGCCATGCGGTGAGAACGCCGCTCCTGCGCTCGGACGTGCTGGACGACCGGATCGGTGGCCGGCTTTTCGTAAAAGCGGAATGCCTGCAGCGCACCGGCTCTTTCAAGTTTCGCGGGGCTTTCAACCGGATTTCCCGGCTCGACGCCGACGAGAAGGCGCGCGGCGTGATCGCCTATTCCTCGGGCAATCATGCCCAGGGCGTGGCGGCTGCAGCCCGGCTCAACGGCACCACGGCGACCATCCTGATGCCGGCCGATGCGCCGGTGGCGAAAGTGGAAGGCGTGCGGTTCTGGGGCGGTGAGGTGGTGACCTATGACCGCGGCACGCAGAGCCGCGAAGACATGGGCCGCGAGATCGCCGAGCGCGAGGGCCGGGTGCTGGTGCCGCCCTATGAAGACCCGTTCATCATGGCGGGACAGGGCACGGCCGGACTGGAAGTGGTCGAGCAGTGTGCCGAGCTGGGTGTGGTTCCCGACGCCGTGGTGTGCTGTGCCGGCGGTGGCGGGCTGATTGCGGGGGTTGGCCTGGCCGTTCTGCGGCATCACCCGCAGACGCAGATCTGGGCCGCGGAGCCGGACGGCTTTGATGATCACAAGCGCTCCCTGGCCAGCGGCCGGCGCGAGACCAATGACCGGCTCACCGGCTCGATCTGCGATGCCATCATCACACCGACACCGGGCGAGCTGACCTGGTCGCTCAATGCACAGCAGCTGGCCGGTGGCGCCGCCGTCAGCGATGACGAGGCCCTGGACGCCATGGCGCTGGCCTGGCGCCATCTGAAGATTGTCGTCGAGCCGGGCGGCGCGGCCGCCCTGGCCGCGGTGCTGTCCGGCAAGATCGAGACGCAGGGCCGCACGATCGTGGCCTTGGCCACGGGCGGCAATGTGGACCGGGCGATGTTCGCCCGGGCCCTGGAGCGGCTTTAGAGCCCGGTCGCTCAGTTCCCGTCCGTCATCACGATGACCGGCGCAGATCCCCGCCGCATATCGTCTTCGATGACCATCGGCACGTGCGCGTCGTCATTCAGGCGCGAGCGGTAGACCTGCAGGTTCTCCATCACGCGCTGGACGTAGTTGCGCGTTTCCGAGAAGGGGATGCTTTCCACCCAGTCGATCGGATCGACATCGGGATCGCGCGGATCGCCATAGTCCTCGATCCAGCGCCGGGCCCGGTGTGAGCCGGCATTGTAGGCCGCCAGCGCGAGCACATAGGAGCCGTCGAAATCATTCACCACTTCGGCCAGGTGGTGCATGCCCAGGGTGAGATTGTAGTCCAGGTCATCGGTCAGCCAGCTGAAGCGGTAGGGCTGGCCGATCGAGCGGGCTGTCGACTGGGCGGTTGCCGGCATCATCTGCATCATGCCGCGTGCACCGGCCCCGGAGACCGCATGCTGGCCGAACTCGGTCTCCTGGCGGATCACCGAATGGACCAGGGCGTCTTCCGGACGCAAGGAGGCGACCTGGGGCAGGGCGATGGTGGGATAGGCGCTTTGCGGCAGGATAATGCCGCGCAGACGCGCTTCCTTGGCCGCGCGGACCGACTGGCGGATGTAGAGATAATCCCGCGCCAGGGCGGCCAGCAGTACGGATTCCGCCGGATCGGTCAGTTGGTCATCGAGCCGGTAGGAGAAGAGGCGGAAATAGTATTCCTCATTCTGCTCGGCCAGCAGGCGCATGGCGCGCACCAGCGGCCGGGCCTCGAAACGGACGCGGGTTTCCTCGGTCGGGACCGGATCGCGTTCCAGCGCCAGGATCGGGGTTTCGCTTGTCAGCTCGGCCAGCGCCAGCTGTCCGTAATAGGCGGTCGAATGCTCGCCGGCTTCGGCATAGTAGGCCGCGGCTTCTTCCGGGCGCCCCAGCGCATCGGCAGCGCGCGCCATCCAGTAGGATCCGCGGGACCGCGAAACCGGCGTGCTCACATTGTCGCGCAGGCGCGTGAAGTGGGCGAGGGCGGGTTCCGGCCGGTCGAGATGCACCAGGGCCAGCCAGCCGGCCATGAATTCGGCATCCGCGAAATCAGCGCCCGACGACATGCCGTGGGCGCGGGCGAGGTCATAGGCGGTCTGATAGTCCTGATCCCGGATCAGGGTCAGGATCATCAGCTTGCGCTCGGTCCACATCAGTTCGAGTGCCCGCACATCCGTGTGTGCGTCGGGCAGCTGCAGCAGGAGCGGCAGGACGGCGTCGCGCATGCCGGCGCGGCGGCGCCAGCGCGCGCGCTCGAACACCAGGCCGGGATCATTCGACATCGAGGCCGGGATGCGGTCGACGGCGCGGTCGACACCGCTCTGACGCCCGGCCAGGCGCAGGCGGGCATCGGCCAGGTCCTGATTGGTCCCGGTCAAGAGCGGCACGATGCGGCGGGCCGCGGTGCGCTGGTCGGACCAGATCAGATAATCGATCCGCGCCATGTGATCGTCCTGCGTGAACAGGTCGCGATGGCGCTGATAGGTGTCACGTTGCACATCCAGCGGCAGGAATTCGCCCCGCCAGGTATTACGCAGCAGGGTTTCGCCCTCCTCGACGCGGCCGATTTCGATCAGCGCTTCGGCATGGGCGACGCGGCCCCGGCCGGTGGTGGGCGGATTGGCCTCGAACCAGTTGGCGATGAAGGGCGCGGTCAGGCCGCTGCCGTTGATCTTCGATTCCGCCTCGGAACGGATGAAGCTGTCGCGCGGCCAGTTGTCGAGTTCGCTGAGGGCGAGGTCGAGTTCCAGGAAAGTCGCGCGCGGATCCCCCAGCGCAATGCGCCACAGGAGAATGTTGCGGGCCGAGGTGTCGGTCAGGTCCAGCCGGATCTCGCGTACGCGGCGCCAGTCCTCGTCATCGGCGGCATCCAGACCACGCCGGAAACGCTCGAAATCGGCGTCTGACAGATACTGGGAAAAATTCACGGGTTCGGGCCGCTGACGCGGCGTGGGCACCTGAGCATAGGCCGGTACGGCGAACGCGAGCAGTGCCAGCAGGGAGAGGCAACGTGCGAGCATGGACCCTGGAACACTTTCTGAACGAGTGGGTCTCACATCATCAGCGCAATCCGGGCTCACTGTCCAGACTTGACAATCTCGCTTGGCCATGGGTTCGGGCGCCGATATGGTCGCGCGCTCGATTTGCCGTTTCCGGGATTGAAACATGTTCAAAGGTTCCATCACTGCGCTGGTCACCCCATTCAAGAACGGGGCCGTTGACGAAGACGCTGTTGCCGCGCTGGCCGAGCGCCAGATCCGGGCGGGAACGCACGGCCTGGTGCCCTGTGGCACAACCGGCGAGAACGCGACGCTGACCTTTGAAGAGCACATGCGTGTGGTCGAGATCGTGGTGCAAACCGCGCGGGGCCGCGTGCCGGTGATTGCCGGGACCGGTTCGAACAGCACAGCCGTGGCGATCCAGAACCAGGCCCGGGCCAAGGAGCTGGGCGCCGATGCCGGTCTCGTTGTGGCACCCTATTACAACAAGCCGAATGCCGAAGGCCTCTACCAGCACTTCAAGTCCATCAATGATGCGGTCGACCTGCCGATCGTGGCCTATAATGTGCCGGGCCGGACCGTGATCGACATCCAGGCCGACACCGTCGCCCGGATAGCCACACTCAAGCATGTGGTCGGGATCAAGGATGCCACGGGTGACATGTCCCGCGTCAGTGCGCACCGCCGCCTGATCGCCAAGCCGTTTGCCCAGCTCTCCGGTGATGACCCGTCGGCCCTGGGCTTCAACGCCACGGGCGGGGTGGGGGCCATCTCCGTGACCTCGAATGTGGCGCCGGCCTTGTGTGCCCAATTCCAGGAAGCCACACTGGCCGGGGACTGGGAGTTGGCGCGCCAGCTCAATGACCGCCTGATGCCGCTGCATCACGCCCTGTTCACCTCGTCCAGCCCGGGACCGACGAAATACGCCCTGTCCCTGCTGGGTGTATCCAATACCGAGTTGCGCCTGCCGCTGACCGAGCCGAATGAGGCCTCGAACCAGGCGGTCCGCAGCGCGCTGGAGCATGCAGGCCTGCTGGAACCGGCGGCCGCCTGACGATCTGATGAAGAAGAAAAGCAATGACAACGGAGTGGTGGCCGTCAACAAGCGGGCCCGCTTTGACTATGAAATTGAAGAGGAATTCGAAGCCGGCCTGATGCTGCAGGGATCGGAAGTGAAATCCTTGCGCGAAGGTCGTGCCAATATCGCGGAAAGCTATGTCTCGCCCGAACGGGACGAGGTGTGGCTGATCAATGCCGATATCCCGACCTATGGCCCGGCCAACCGCTTCAATCACGAACCGCGCCGGCACCGCAAACTCCTGCTCAAGCGCAAGGAGATCGAGAAACTGGCCGGGGCCGTCTCGCGCGACGGGCGGACGGTGATCCCGCTGCGGCTCTTCTTCAATGGCCGGGGCATGGCCAAGCTTCTGATCGGCCTGGCCAAGGGCAAGAAGAGTGTCGACAAGCGCGAGACGATCAAGAAGCGCGAATGGGACAAGCAGAAGTCCCGTCTGATGAAGAATTTCGGCTAGTCGACGAGGCTGGTTTCCAGCCCGGCCGCCGTTTTTACCGCAAACCGGTCGCGATAGGCCTGCGGCGTGATGCCCAGCTGGCGGGCGAAGGAGCGCCGCATGCGCTCGTCATTCCCGAAACCGGCACGCTGGGCGATGGTGCGGATGCTGACGGCCGGGTTTTCCAGCATCTGGCGCGCCGCTTCCACGCGCATGTGCTCGACCGCGCGGGCCGGGGTGTCGCCGGTTTCCTCGGTGTAGATGCGGGCGAAGTTACGCGGGCTCATGCCGGAACGTTCGGCCAGCGCGTCGACCCGCAGGTCGGCGGCAAGATTGTCCTTCATCCACAGGTGCAGGGCATGGAAACGGCCCGACCCGCGGCGCGGGGGCTGGGACGAGGTCTCGGCAAATTGCGATTGGCCGCCCGGCCGTTTGACATAGACCAGAAGCTCACGCGCCAGCTCCAGCGCGAGATCACGGCCGTGATCGGCCTCGATCATGGCCAGGGCGAGGTCGATGCCGGCTGTTGCGCCGGCCGAGGTCCACACGCCGCGGTCCTCGATGAAGATCGCGTCCTCGTCGACCTGGATCCCGGAAAACCTGTCCTCGAGTTCCTGGCAGCGGCGCCAGTGGGTGACGGCGCGGCGATCGGTGAGCAGGCCGGCGGTGGCCAGCAGGAAGGCGCCGGTGCAGGTCGATGCAATGCGACCGCATTTCTCGGAGGCTTTCTGAAGGGCCAGGATCAACCGGTTGTCCCGGCAGGCCGTGTCCACGCCCTCACCACCGCAGGCGATCAGCGTGTCCGTGGTGTCCAGTCCCACCCCGGCCAGGCGGCGCGTATTGAGAATGACGCCGGTATCGGTGGTCACCGGTCCGCCATAGAGCGAGGCGAGCGTGGTGGCGTAGACATTACGGCCCAAGAGCGCATTGGCATCGGCAAAAACCTGCAGCGGTCCGGTGACATCGAGCAGCTTCGCGTCGTCATAGATCACGAAGGCCATGTGCCGGACAACCGTCTCTGATTTGGCAGAAAAAGTGGACAGCATGGCTTTATTGCCGCTCCGGATCGAACAGGGGCTGACGGGTTTGAACGCCGGCAGGTTAACACACCGGTGGTCCGGGAAAAGGCCTGACAAGACAATTGATCCGGTAAATCTCGACTGGAGGCGACAAGCAACCGAATGGAGCTTTCGCGAATTGCCGGATGAGGCATGATGTCTGCCGGCGGGATCAAATCCTGCCAAGCGTTGAGAAAGCGTCCGCGGCCCCGGTTAACCCCGTTTCACGCAAGAGAAACAGGCGCCCTTCAATGCTGGCCGGATCCACAGCGACCCGGCCATGCCTGACGGGGTTAACCGGTCTGCGCGTCGAGGAAGGCGCGGATCTGACGGAAGACGTCGTCGAACATCGCCTCGGTCAGGCGGCCGGTATTCGTGTTGTAGCGGGAGCAGTGATAGCTGTCGAAAAGCCGGACCGGGCCCTGGGGTGTATCCAGCACCGCTTCGGCGCCATGGCCGAAGGTGGCATCCTTCAGCCGGTGCCCCAACGCCCGCAGCGTGTTGTCGTGCGAGATCTTGCCCAGGCACAGGATCGCCTTCAGCCGGGGCAGGGCTTCGATGCGGCGGGTCAGGAAAGGCCGGCAGGCATTGGCCTCGGCACCGACCGGCTTGTTCTCCGGTGGCACACAGCGCACCGCATTGGTGATCATCGCGTCGACCAGTTCCAGCCCATCATCGGCGTGGCCGTCATAGGTTCCCCGGGTAAAGTCGAACTTGCCGAGCGTGGCATAGAGCAGGTCACCTGCCCAGTCGCCGGTGAAGGGGCGACCCGTCCGGTTGGCGCCGCGCAGTCCCGGTGCCAGGCCGATGATCAACAGCCGGGCATTGTCCGGTCCGAAAGACGCCACCGGTGCATTGTGCCAGTCCGGATGCGTCTTGGCGGTGGCCTCACGGAAAGCCACCAGGCGCGGGCAGAGCGGGCAGTCCAGCGGCGCTTCGGCAGGCGTGCCAGCCGTCACGAATGTCCTCCGGTGCGGCCGATCATGGTTTCCAGGTCCGCCAGCTCGATGAAGGCATCTGCGGCGCGGCGAAGGTCGTCCGAGATCATCGACGGGCTGGTTTTGAGCGACGAGACCACGCTGACCCGTGCGCCACGGGACTGGGCGGCCTGGACGGCGCGGCGGAAATCGCCATCGCCGGAGAACAGGATGATGTGGTCGAGATAGGCAGCGGCCTCGATCATGTCGACGGTCAGCTCGATATCCATGTCACCCTTGATACGGCGGCGGCCGCTTTCGTCGGTGTATTCCTTGGCCGGCTTGGTGATGACCGAGAAACCGTTGTAGTCGAGCCAGTCGACCAGCGGACGCAGGGGATTGTAATCCTCCTGCTCCAGGAGGGCCGTGTAGTAATTGGCGCGGATCAGCTTGCCGCGCTTGCGGAATTCGTCGAGAAGGCGCTTGAAGTCGATGTCGAAATCGAGCGCCTTGGTGGTGGAGAACAGGTTCGCTCCGTCAATGAACAAGCCGATCCGCTCGTCGGGATAAAAAGCCATCTATTCAATCCTGCAGGCAATATTGAGTGAGATATGAAGAACGCGCCCATCTATATCGCGCTCGGCGCCAATCTGCCATCCGCAGGACGCACGCCGCAGCATACGCTGGCCGCCGCGCTGGAGCGGTTGGCGGCGCTGGGTGTGCAGCTGGTCGCGCGCTCGTCGGACTGGTCCAGCCCGGCCTGGCCGGACCCGTCCGACCCGCCCTATGTGAACGCTGTCGCGCAGGTGGAGACCGGTGCGGATGCCCGCGGGCTGCTGGACCTCTTGCACGCGGTGGAAGCGGCGTTCGGCCGTGAGCGCTCGGTGCGCAATGCGCCGCGCCCGCTGGACCTGGACCTGATCGATCATCGCGGCCAACAACTGCGCGATGCGCAAGGTCTTGAAATTCCTCATCCGCGGGCAACGCAGCGCGCCTTTGTCATGCTGCCATTGCAGGAAATCGCACCGGACTGGCGTGATCCGGTCACCGGGCGGGCCATTGCTGATCTCGTCGCGGACTTGAACCCGGCCGATATCGAGGCCATGTCAAAGCTGCAAACTCTTGGTTCCGCGACACCTGAAAGCCTTGCCTTTGAAAGGCGGGAAGGGTAGGGAACGCGGTTCCAAACTCCAGCGCTGGTTCAAGGAGATCGCGCGCATGGCTCGCGTCACCGTCGAAGATTGTATCGAAAAAGTCCCCAATCGTTTCCGCCTCGTCCTGCTGGCGGCCCATCGTGCCCGCAATATCTCGGCGGGTTCGGCCCTGACGATTGACCGGGACAACGACAAGAATCCGGTTGTTGCCCTGCGTGAAATCGCCGACGAAACCCTGGACATGGACACGCTGAAGGAAAGCCTGGTCCACGGTCTGCAGCGCGTGCTGCCGAGCGAGGACGAGGAAGAGGCCGCCAAGGCCGATACCGCCCAGGAACTGGAAGCCCTGCCGGCTCCGCCCGTCGAGATGGACGAAGCGGAAATGCTCAAGGCGCTGCAGAATGACAGGGACGGCGCGCCCGACGGCCGTCTGTAAGCTCCTGTGACCCTCGGCGCGACGTCACCCGATCTGGCTTCGCCGCCGCCCGCCATACCCAGTGCGGACGAGCTGATAGAGCGTATCCGGCGCTATTTTCCCAAGGTCGATGCCGACTTTGTGCGGCGAGCCTATGACTTTGCCGAGGAAGCGCACCGGCCGCAGCGGCGAGCCTCGGGGGAACCCTATTTTGCCCATGTTGCCCAGGTGGCGATGATCCTTGCCGATCTGCGCATGGACGTGGCCACCGTGTGCACGGGGCTGCTGCATGACACGGTCGAGGATACGCCGGCCACGCACGAGGACATTGTCCGCGAGTTTGGCGAGGAAACCGCGAGCCTGGTCGACGGCGTCACCAAGCTGGGCCAGATGGAGCTGCGCTCCAAGCGCACCAAACAGGCGGAAAACCTGCAGAAACTGGTCGTCGCGATCTCGGCGGATGTGCGCGTACTGATCGTGAAACTGTGCGACCGGCTGCACAATATGCGTACGCTGGATGCGATCTCCCGGCAGGACAAGCGTGAGCGGATCGCGCTGGAGACACTGGAAATCTACGCGCCGCTGGCGCGCCGGATCGGCATCAACCGGGTCTGTGTCGAGCTGGAGGACCTGGCCTTCCAGCACATCAATCCGGCGGCGCATGAATCGATCAACAAACGCCTCAAACTCCTGCGCGAGCAGCATAGTGACGAGGTGGCCGATGTCTCCGCGGCGATCACCGAGCATCTTGAAAAGTCCGGTATCGAGGCGCGTATTTTCGGACGCGAGAAGCGGCCCTATTCGATCTGGCGCAAGCTGGAGCGCAAGGGGCTGACCTTCGAGGAGATCGCCGACATCTATGCCTTCCGGCTGATCGTCACCTCGCCGGATGATTGTTACCGTGCCCTGGGCGTGATCCACCAGGCTTGGCGCTGCATGCCCGAGCGCTTCCGCGATTTCATCTCTTTGCCCAAGCCGAACAATTACCGCTCGCTGCACACCACGGTGATCGGGCCGCACAATATCCGCGTGGAATTACAGATCCGCACCGAGGCCATGGAAGCGGTCGCCGAGAGCGGTGTGGCGGCGCACTGGCGCTACAAGGATTCCAGCTACGCCTATGACCCGGATGCGGCGCAGGCGGCCGGTGGCGATCCCTTGGAACGACTGCGGCCCTTCGTGGAAATCCTCAACCAGGGCGGCGATCCGGACGAGTTTCTCGAGCATGCCAAGCTGGAGATGTTCGCCGACCAGGTCTATTGCTTCACGCCCAAGGGCGATCTGATCTCCCTGCCCACCGGTGCCACGCCGCTGGACTTTGCCTACGCCGTCCATACCGAGCTGGGCCACACCACGGTGGCCGCCAAGATCAATGGTCGCGAGCGCCCGCTGCGCACCCAGCTTCGCAATGGCGATGTGGTGCAGATCGTCAAGGGCGGGGTGCGCCAGCCGCCGCAGGGCTGGGAGAATCTGGCCATCACCGGCCGGGCCCGGGCCGCGATCCGCCGCCTGATCCGCGAAAGCGAGCGCGACGAGTTCCAGCGCATCGGCAAGATCATGACCGAACATGCTTTCCGCCGCGAGGGCCGGGCGCTGATCGAGAAGGATCTGGGCGAAGCGCTGTCGCGGCTCGAGCTGAAGACCATGGACGATGTCTATGAAGCGCTGGGCCGGGGCCGGATTTCCACCAGCGACCTGCTGAACGCCGCCTTCCCGGGACGGCTTGACGAGCGTGGCGGGGACACGCGCTCGCGTGAGCTGATCGAGGACGAGAAGGCCCGCCTCTTCGTGCGGGGCCGCGGACTGACGCCGGGCGTGACCCTGCATTTCGCCGATTGCTGTTCGCCGCTGCCGGGCGACCGGATCGTCGGTCTGTTGATGCCGGAGAAGGGCATCGAGATTCACACCATTGATTGCGACGTGCTGGCCGAGCACGAAGAAGACGAGATGGACCAGTGGCTCGACCTGGGCTGGACCGCCGAGGCCGAAGCCAATGCCGTCTCGATCGCCCGCATCGATGCCGTGCTGCACAATGGCCAGGGCGTGCTGGCCGAGATTGCCAAGACGGTGAGCGAGAACCGCGGCAATATCGCCAGCGTGCGCACGCGCCGCCGGTCGCAGGACTTTTTCGACATGGAATTTGACGTCGAGGTGTTCGACACGCGCCATCTGGCCAATATCCTGGCCGCGTTGCGCATGTGCCCCTCGGTCGTCTCGGCCGAGCGCAAGCGGGCCGATATCGAGGAGATCAAAGAGTAGATGACACGCGACGAAGTCCTGGCCGAATTCAAGGCCGCCGGAGCCCTGCTGGAAGGTCATTTCATCCTGTCCTCGGGCCTGCGCAGCCCGGTCTTCCTGCAGAAGGCCAAGGTGTTTGCCGATCCCGAGCGCACGGCCAAGCTCTGCAAGGCCCTGGCCGAGAAGGTGAAGGCGCAGCTGGACGAACAGCCCACCGTGATCGTCTCGCCGGCGGTCGGCGGGATTGTGCCGGGCTATGAAACGGCGCGGCAAATGGGGCTCAAGGCGCTCTATGTCGAGCGCGAGGGTGGCGAATTCACCCTGCGCCGCGGTTTCGAGCTTTCCAGCGATGACCGGGTGCTGGTGGTCGAGGACATCGTCACCACGGGTCTGTCCTCCCGCGAATGCATCGAGGCGATCAATGCCACGGGCGCGACGGTGATTGCCGAGGCCTGCCTGGTGGATCGGTCCGGCGGGGAAGCCGATGTCGGCGTGCCGCTGATCGCACTGACCGAATACAAGGTGCCGGCCTATGAAGCCGACAAGCTGCCGCCGGAACTGGCCGCCATCCCGGCGATCAAGCCGGGCAGCCGCGGTCTGAAATGACGCGGCCGCTGCCGTCCGCGGTCCGCCTGGGGGTCAATATCGACCATGTGGCGACGATCCGGAATGCGCGCGGCGGCGCGCATCCCGATCCCGTGCGCGCCGCGCGGCAGGCTTCGGAAAGCGGGGCTGACGGCATCACCGCGCATCTGCGCGAGGACCGGCGCCACATCACGGACGGTGATATCGACCGGCTGATGGCCGAGATCGACCTGCCGCTGAACCTGGAAATGGCCGCCACGCCGGAAATGCTGGAGATCGCCCTGCGCCACAAGCCGCATGCGGTCTGCCTGGTGCCGGAAAAGCGCGAGGAACGCACGACCGAGGGCGGTCTGGATGTCGCCGCCGGCCATAATCACATCGCGCCCTATGTCCGCCAGCTGGGCGAGGCGGGCATCCGTGTCTCGCTTTTCATCGAGCCGGACCCGGTGCAGATCGCGGTCGCGGAAGCCATGGGCGCGGCGGTGGTGGAACTGCACACCGGTGCCTATTGCGAAGCGGCGCTGGAGGGCGATGCCGCGCGCGTGCAGCACCTGCTGGAACACATGACCGAAGCGGCGAAAGTGGCCCATGGCCGCGGCCTGGAAGTGCATGCGGGCCACGGCCTGACCTATGACACCGTCAAGCCGATCGCAGCCATTCCAGAAGTGGCCGAGCTGAATATCGGCCATTTCCTGATCGGCGAGGCGATCTTCCGCGGCCTGCGCGAAAGTGTGCAGACGATGCGCGGGCTAATAGTCGAGGCTCGCAGTGGCGAGTAACGCGTTTGAAAAACTGCACAAGGTCAGAGAATACTTCGTCAGGGTGATGCCCTTGCTCGTGGGGGTATTGATATTTGTCGCGGCTCTCTTTGATGGACCCGCTCTCAATGGCCCGATCCCGGCTGTCTACGGTCTGGCCCTTTGCTCTTGCGGGATTTTGATGTTCCGAAAGCCGCGTATCGGGTACTGGCTGACAGGACCGGTTATAGCACTGGGCATTCTTGCGATTTCGGACTGGCAGCTGGAACGGGATCAGCTGTTCGTCATCGTCGCCGTGATTGGCTGCTATTGGATATACGCTCTGACGACGCCAACTGAGGACAAAACGCGATGATCATCGGCCTCGGCTCCGACCTCATGGATATCCGGCGTATCGAGAAATCGCTCGAGCGTTTCGGCGACCGTTTCGTGCAGCGGGTCTTTACCGAGATCGAGCAGGCCAAGTCGGACAAGCGGCGCATGCGTGCGGCCAGCTATGCCAAGCGCTTTGCCGCCAAGGAGGCGGGAGCCAAGGCGCTGGGTACCGGGATTGCGCGCGGGGTGTCCTGGAAAGAGATCGGCGTGGTGAACCTGCCCGGCGGCAAGCCGACGCTGGAATTCAAGGGCCGGGCGCTGGAACGGCTCAACGCGCTGACCCCGCCGGGCCATGAGGCCGTGGCGCATATCACGATCACCGATGACCACCCCTGGGCCCAGGCCTTCGTGGTGATCGAAGCGCGTCCGCTGGGCCATCATCTGGACGGGTTGGCCCATGGTTGATGCAACGGCGCAGCTGGAAGCCAATATCGGCTACACCTTCACCGATCGCGCGCTGTTCGAGCGCGCCCTGACCCATGCCTCCTGGGGCGATGGCCGCAAGGGCGTTCGCTCCTACGAACGGCTGGAATTTCTGGGTGACCGGGTGCTGGGCCTGATGACGGCGGAAGCCTTGTTCAAGCTCTTCGACCAGGCCGATGAAGGCGCGCTGGCACCGCGGCTCAATTCGCTGGTGCGCAAGGAAACCTGTGCCGATGTCGCGCGCGAGATCGCACTCGGCGAGGCGCTGAAAATGGGCCGCTCTGAAGAAAAGGGCGGCGGGCGCGACAAGACCTCGATCCTGGGTGATGCCTGCGAGGCTTTGATTGCGGCGATCTATCTGGATGGGGGCCGGCCGGCGGTGCAGGCCTTCTACAACCGCTTCTGGGGGCCGCGCATCGAGGCGCTGAAGGCCAAGCCGAAAGACCCCAAATCGACGCTGCAGGAATGGGCCGCCAAGGCCGGCCATGCCGCGCCGCGCTATACCATGACCGAACGCTCGGGCCCGGATCACCGGCCCGTTTTCACCGTGGAAGTCTTCGTTGCCCCGCTGGACCCTGCGGCCGGCGAAGGCGGTTCCAAACAGGCGGCCGAGCGCGCCGCCGCCACGGCCCTGCTTGAACGTGAAGGACAGCATGTCTGACCAGCCCACCCGCTGCGGCTTCGCCGCCATCATCGGCTCGCCCAATGCCGGCAAGTCGACCCTGACCAATGCCCTGGTCGGCGAGAAAATCTCCATCGTCACCCACAAGGTGCAGACCACCCGTTTCGCCGTGCGCGGCGTGGCGCTGGAAGGCACCAGCCAGATCATCCTGGTCGACACGCCCGGCGTGTTCGAGCCGAAACGCCGCCTGGACAAGTCGATGGTCGCGGCTGCCTGGTCGGGTGCCGATGGCGCCGAGGTGATCGTCCATGTCATCGATGCCGGTGCCCGGGGCCGACTGGAACATGGCGGGGCCAAGAGCGGCGACAAGCGCATGGTCGAGGATGATGAGCGCGTCATAAAGGGGCTTGAGAAGACCGGGCGCAAGGCGATCCTGGCGCTCAACAAGGTCGACATGATCGAGCGCGACCTGTTGTTGGGCATGTCCCAAAGCCTGTTTGAGACCGGCGTTTATTCCGACATTTTCATGATTTCCGCGAAGACCGGCTCCGGCGTGAAACAGCTCAAGAGCTTCATCGCGGCGCAGATGCCCGAAGGCGTGTGGCACTATCCTGAAGACCAGGTCGCCGATCTGCCCTCGCGCATCCTCGCCGCCGAGATCACGCGCGAGAAAGTCTATCTGCGCCTGCACGAGGAATTGCCCTACGCCTCGATGGTGGAGACCGAGGTCTGGAAGACGCTGCGCGATGGCTCGATCCGGGTGGAACAATCCGTCATCGTCGAGCGCGACAGCCAGAAACCCATCGTGCTGGGTAAGGGCGGCAGCGCCATCAAGGCGATCGGCGAGGCGGCCCGCAAGGAGATGGAGGCCGTGCTGGGCTGCAAGGTGCATCTCTTCCTCAATGTCCGCGTCGACCCGAAATGGATGAACCGCCGCGGGCACTATTCGGACGTGGGTCTGGATTTTGATGTCTGACCATCCTCGCCCTTGATGGCGAGGGGAACCGCGCCGAGGTCAACTTGCTTGCGCTGATGGCTGGCGCCTTGAGACTCACCTAGAACACTCCCATGGAATGGCGTGACAAGGGCATCATTCTCCAGGTGCGACCGCACGGGGAAAACAGTGCCATCGTGGATATCCTGACCGAGAGCCAGGGCCGGCATGCCGGCCTGGTCAAGGGCGCGCGCTCGCGGGCGATGCGGCCGGTGCTGCAGCCGGGCAATCAGGTGCTGGCCAGCTGGCGGGCCAGGCTGTCAGAGCATCTGGGCATGTTCCAGATCGAGGCTGATGATCTGGGCGCCGGGGCTGTGATGGAGAACCGGGCCGCGCTGGCCGGGCTCAACGCGGCCTGTGCGCTGGCGGTGATGGCGCTGCCGGAACGCGAGGCGCACCCGGCGGTGCATGCCGGTTTCCAGCTGCTGCTGCAGGCCTTTGAGGACAAGGACCTCTGGCCGGCCATCTATGTGCGCTGGGAGGCGGGGCTGCTCTCCGATCTGGGCTATGGCCTCGACCTGCGCAAATGCGCGGTGACCGGTGAAACCGAGGATCTGAGCCATGTCTCCCCCCGCACCGGCCGCGCCGTCTGCCGCGAGGAAGCAGCACCCTATGCAGCCAAATTGCTGGAATTGCCCGGGTTCATGCGCGGCCGCGGGGATATCGCCGAGGGCGACATCGCGCGCGGACTGGAGCTGACCGGGTATTTCCTGGAACGCCGGGTCTTGTGGCCGGTGGACAAGCAATTGCCGGAAGCGCGGGGACGTTTGCTGGCGGAGCTGGAGCGGGTCGGGCGGTTGTGAGTGGGGGCGCGCTCAACAGCCACGCCCTGAACTTGGTAAGCGCTGAGTCTCAATATGTCGGAAGTCGCGCTGTCGCGCTTTTGACCCACTGCGTTGGACGATGCTTTCTCTTGATTTTTCAGGCTTCACATGCTAGTTGAAACGCGTACTCAAAGAGGTGGGAACAGCCACCCCACACACCTGAGAAGGTAGAGGCCTAGAGCCGAGAGATCGCGGTTGGCAACGCGCTTGAGTACAGATAGGGCCGCGCGTTGCGCGGCCCTTATACTATCCAGAGATGACCGGCCGCCCGATAGCGTTGAATGTCGTCCTCAGAGATCGTGTACGCACTTCGCAGATTGTATGTGCCGTGTCTGTTCAATTCGATCCCAATTGCAACCAAGATCGCACCATCTTGGCCATGAATTCTTCTGACCAAATAGAAATTATCAGGGTTTCCCGGCTTTTGGCCGACATAATTTGGGTCTTCGATGACGATGCTTAGGTTTGGAACGACATTCTTGTAGTCGTTGGGATGATACTCTGCGATATGGCGATGGGCCGCCTTGCTAGCCCACAACACTGCGTCGTCAAGCTCTGTGCCAAGGTGCTTGTTGATTACATCGGTCTTGAGGAGGCCGATGCGTAGCGCCTTGTAAGCCATTCTGAAGTTTTCCCAATACGGGCCTGACCGGGCAATCGGCTGATGAACCGCGCGCAATTCATAATAGTATCAAGTTTACGCACACCGCAAGATAGACTTCGCTTGTCCGTGGTGACCAATCCCAGAGTTTCTTCCTGAGCACGCTCACGGCGTTTCCCCACAGCTAATCCTGCGCTCCGAGCCTGCCGTGCCAGCACTGTGGGCTATAGTGGTTCCCAACCGAATCACGAGGCGTTCAAGACATGGGTGAGCATTTCGATCCCGATGGCGGGCATATCGTCGAGGAGAAGTTCGACGAGGCGCTGTCCAAACGCTATCTGGCCTATGCGCTGTCGACGATCACGCAGCGGGCGCTGCCGGATGCGCGCGACGGGCTGAAACCGGTTCACCGGCGCCTGATGTACGCCATGCGCGAGCTGAAGCTGAACCCGGACCAGGCGTTCAAGAAATCCGCCCGTGTGGTCGGTGACGTGATCGGTAAATACCACCCGCATGGCGACCAGTCGGTCTATGAGGCGCTGGTGCGCCTGGCGCAGGATTTTGCCTCGCGCTATCCGCTGGTCGAGGGGCAGGGCAATTTCGGCAATATCGACGGCGATAGCGCCGCGGCGATGCGATACACCGAAGCGCGCCTGACCAAGGCGGCCGAGCTGCTGCTGGCCGATATCGACCAGGGCACGGTGGATTTCGAGGAAACCTATGACGGTTCCGAGCGCGAGCCGGTGGTGCTGCCCGGCGCCTTCCCGAACCTTCTGGCCAATGGCTCGACCGGGATCGCCGTGGGCATGGCGACCTCGATCCCGCCGCACAATGTGGCCGAGCTGTGTGCGGCGGCCACGGCGCTGATCGATAATCCGGACACCGATACCGATGCGCTGCTGAAACATGTGAAGGGTCCGGATTTCCCGACCGGCGGCACGATTGTCGAGCCGGCCGAGGCGATCCGCGAGGCCTATCTCACCGGCCGTGGCGGTTTCCGGGTCCGCGCCAAGTGGACGCTGGAGGATGTCGGTCGCGGCATGTGGCGGATCGTCATCACCGAGATCCCCTACCTGGTGCAGAAGTCAAAGCTGGTCGAGCGGATCGCCCAGCTGATGGACGCCAAGAAACTGCCCCTCTTGGACGATGTGATGGATGAGAGCGCCGAGGATATCCGCCTCGTGCTGGAGCCCAAGTCCAAGCTGGTCGATCCGGAAATCCTGATGGAGAGCGTGTTCAAGTTGACCGATCTGGAAAGCCGGATCTCGCTGAACATGAATGTGCTCGATCCGACCGGCACGCCGCGGGTGATGGGCCTGCGCGAAGTGCTGGAAATCTGGCTGGAGCACCGCCGCGGCGTCGCCGTGCGCCGGGCCGAGACGCGGCTGGCCAAGGTGGAAGACCGGCTGGAAGTGCTGGCCGGCTATCTGATCGTCTATGCCGACCTCGACGAGGTGATCCGCATCATCCGCTTCGAGGACGAGCCCAAGGCCAAGCTGATCGAGACTTTCTCGCTCACCGAGCGCCAGGCCGAGGCGATCCTGAACATGCGCCTGCGCGCCTTGCGCAAGCTGGAAGAGCTGGAAATCCGCAAGGAAGACAAGTCCCTGCGCGCCGAGCGTTCGGAGCTGAAAGCGCTGATCGGTTCGACCGAGAAACAGTGGGAAAAAGTGCGCGGCGAAGTCGCCGAGGTTGGCGCCTATTATGCGGAAACCACGCCGCTCGGCCGTCGCCGTTCGGCCTTCGGTGACGCGCCCGATATCGCCGGTGATGCGCCGATCGAGGCCTTCGTGGTGAAGGAGCCGATCACCGCGGTCCTGTCAGAGCGCGGCTGGGTGCGCGCACTCAAGGGCCATATCAATGACGTCACCGAGCTGAAATTCAAGGAAGGCGACCGGTCGGCCTTTGCCGTGAAGTGCGAGACGACGGACAAGCTCCTGATGTTCGCCACAGACGGGAAATTCTACACGCTGGAGGCTTCCAAATTGCCCGGTGGTCGCGGTCATGGCGAGCCGGTGCGCCTGCATGTCGACCTGCCCGAGGACGCCGCTCCGATCGGCCTGTTCAAGTATGATCCGGAACGCGTGCTGCTGGTCGCCTCGACGGGCAATACCGGTTTCCGCGTCCAGGAGAAGGACTGCGTCGCCATGAAGAAGGGCGGCAAGCAGATCCTCAACCTGATGGAAGGCGATGAGGCGCTGATGTGCATCCCCGCCATGGGCGATACCTGCGCCATCATCGGGGAGAACAAGAAGCTTCTGGTCTTCCCGCTCGAGGAAATCCCGATGATGTCGCGCGGCAAGGGCGTGCGCATGATGGGCGGCAAGGGCGCGCGCCTGGCCGATGCCACCACCTTCCTGGCTGAAGAGGGTCTGACCTGGCTGGACGGCGCCGGCCGGCGCTTTGCGCTGGAGGATTGGCAGCTGTGGACCGCCAAGCGGGCCCAGGCCGGCAAGATGGCGCCGCGCGGCTTCCCGCGCTCGCTCCGCTTTGCCCCGCGCGGTTCGGAATTCCTCGCTTCACAGGCGAAGGCAGAATAGGTAAGCCTGTAGTCTCACGCTGCAAAATCCAACGGTCGACGGGAGTTAGTCCATGGATGCCGGTCTCATTGTCTTGATCCTTCTTATCGGCCTGGGCGTTGTCCTGGTCGTCATCTACAACCGGCTGGTCGCCCTGCGTCAGACCTGCAACCAGGCCTGGGGCGATATCGATGTGCAGCTGAAGCAGCGCCATGATCTCGTGCCCAACCTGGTGGAGACCGTGAAGGGCTATGCCAAGCACGAAAAGGACACGCTGGAAAACGTCATCAAGGCCCGTCAGACGGCGATCGACGCGACCTCGCTGAAAGGCCTGGCCGAGGCGGAAAACCTGCTCTCCGGTGCCCTGCGCCAGTTGTTCGCCTTGTCGGAAAGCTATCCCGACCTGAAGGCGAACCAGAACTTCCTGTCGCTGCAGACCGAGCTGGCCGATCTGGAAAACAAGATCGCCGCCGCCCGCCGCTTCTTCAACAACGCGGTCAACGAATACAACACCTCGCTGGAGCAATTCCCGGCCGTGGTGATCGCCAACTCTTTCGGCTTCAAGTCGCGCGACTATTTCGAAGCCGGCGAGAGCGAGCGTGGCGCCCCGAAGGTGCAGTTCTAGGCCATGGTCCTGGGTGCGCTACCCACCCGATCCTCCCCCTTGATGGGGGAGGGGGGCCGCAGCTTGCTGCGGTGGAGGGGGTGGAGGCGAGGTGTCTGGCAGGCCAGACACCAGGATTCACCCCTTCCGACCCGAAGCTTGGCTTCGGCCCACCTTCCCCATCAAGGGGAAGGATAGAGTGGAGGCTGCGCCATGTTTTTAGGTGCGACCGGACTTCGCTCCCATATCTGGAACAACAACCTCAAATCCGTCCTGCTGCTGGCCGGTTTCCCGGTCCTGCTGATCCTGCTCGGCCTGGCGATGACCTGGATCCTGTTCGGCGTCGCCGAACCGGCGATGACCGGCGGCAAGGGTGTTGGGGCAACGGATTTCTGGTCCGCGGAATTGGCACGCCTGCCTTCGATCGCCGCCTGGTCTTTGGGCCTGGCGGGTGTCTGGTTCGTCATTGCCTGGTTTTTCCACCAGTCGATCATCAATGCCTCGACCGGCGCGCGCAGCCTCGATCGCAAGTCCGAACCCCGCGTCTACAACCTGCTGGAAAATCTCTGCATTTCGCGCGGCATGACACTGCCGAAACTGGCGGTGATCGAGACGGATGCGCTCAATGCCTATGCCTCCGGCCTGCGTGAGGGCCAGTATACGGTCACCGTCACGCGCGGGCTGATGCAGCGGCTGGATGATGCGGAACTGGAAGCCGTGCTGGCGCACGAGCTGTCGCATATCCGGCACAAGGATGTGCGCCTGCTGGTGATCTCGATCATCTTTGTCGGCATCATTTCTTTCGTCGCCGAGATCATCTTCCGCCGCATTCTATGGTTCGGCATGCGCGCAGGGGGAGACCGGCGCTCGGGCGGTCGTTCGGGCGGCCTGATCATCGTGGCGGCACTGGCGATCATCGCCGTGGCCTATGTGCTGGCCATCGTGATCCGCTTCTCCCTGTCACGCCGGCGCGAATACATGGCCGATGCCGGAGCCGTGGAACTGACCCGTAACCCGGACGCCATGATCTCGGCCCTGCGCAAGATTTCCGGCAATGCCGAGATCGAGGATGCGCCGGAAGAAGTGCGGGAAATGTTCATCGAGAATGCCGCGACCGGCTTCATGGGCGTCTTTGCCACCCACCCGCCAATCCCAAAGCGCATCGAGATGCTGGTGCAATACGCCGGCGGTACTCCCGGTCTGGGACGGTCCAGCGTGCCCGAGGTTTAGGAGGTTCCGGTATCGCTTTCCTGGTCTGATGCCGTGTCGGCTTCTTCCTCATCGTCCAGCAGCCCGGAATAGGTCTCCCGGAACAGGTACCAGACCGAGGTGAAGAGGGCGGCGATGACCGGGCCGATGATGATCCCGACGGCGCCAAACAGGGTCAGACCGCCCAGGGTCGAGATCAGCACCATGAGATCGGACATTTTCGCATCCTTGCCGACCAGGATCGGGCGCAGGATGTTGTCGGACGTACCCACGAAGACCGCGCCCCATACCGCCAGCGCAACCGCGGCAATCGGACTTCCGGTGGCGAACAGCCAGATCGAGGCCGGGATCCAGATCAGCGGCGGGCCGACCATCGGAATGATCGACAGCAGGGCAGCCACAGCGGCCCAGAAGATCGAGCCGGGCACACCGGCCACGAACAAGCCGATCCCGGTCAGCGAGCCCTGGACCAGAGCAATGAGGAAAGAGCCCTTTACTGTGGCACGGATGGTGGAGAGGGCGCGCTCGGCCAGGAGTTCGCGGCCCTCTGCTGTCATCGGCAACAGGCTCACGGCCGAGCGGCCGATTTCCCGCCCTGACATCAGGAAGAAATACAGTGCATAGACCAGGATGAAGAAGTTGAGTGTGGCAATCAGGAAGCCGCCGGTTCCCGCGCGCAGGCTGCCCATGAGCACGCGTCCGACAGTCCCCGCGAGATTGCCCAGCTGGGCCGCCAGGCTGGCCTGGTATTCAATCAGCGCGTCGCGAAACGGCAGCCAGTCGGGCAAGCCGGTCAGCCCGTCCTCGCGGATCTGCGTGACCTGTGTCTGCACCCAGGGCGTAACCATCTGGGTTACATCGATCGCCTGCTCGGCGACCACGCCGAGCAGCAGGGTGGCTGGAATGATGAAGGCGAGAACCGAAATGGTGACCAGGAGACCGGCTGCCAGACCGCGCCGCCCGCCGAGCTTGCCGGCGAGCCAGTTATGCGGCTTGGCCAAAAAGAGCGCGATCACACCGGCCAGGAAGAGCGCGGCGAGATAGTCGCGGATCATCCACAGGAAGATGCCCGAGATGATCAGGGCGAGCGCGGCGATGAAGGCCCGATGAAGTTCGGCTTTGCGGCGTGGGGTCATGGCCTAGTCATACAGCATGTCCGGCAGGCCGGTGGCCAGCCAGGGAAGGGCGGCCACAGCGATGATTGCCAGGATCTGGATGATCACGAACGGGATGGCACCGCGATAGATGTCAGTCGTCTTCACGCTCGGCGGGGCAACACCGCGCAGATAGAAGAGCGCGAAGCCGAAGGGGGGGGTCAAAAAGCTGGTTTGCAGGTTCATTGCCATCAGAACGCCCAGCCAGACCGGATCGACCCCCATCATCAGCAGGATCGGTGCGACGATTGGCACGACCACGAAGGTGATCTCGATGAAGTCGAGGAAAAAGCCCAGCACGAACATCACCAGCATGACAACCGCCAGGGCGCCGAACGTGCCACCGGGCACGGCGCGCAGCGCCTCGGCGACGGTGTCGTCCCCGCCCAGTTCGCGGAAGATCAGCGAGAAGAGCGAGGCACCGATCAGGATCACGAAGACCATGGCCGAGATCGTCGCGGTTGAGCTCATCACCTCGTCCAGAACGCCATTGCGTTTCAACCGCCAGAGGGTGAGGCCGGCGCCGATCAGGGTGAGACCGCCAAAGAGCACAGCGCCCAAAGTGCCGGGCAGGCCCAGATTGGAAACATAGAGGCGCTCGCCGGTGATGATGTTGGGGATGACCACCAATGCGATCAGGGCCAGAAGGGCCAACAGGCCCAGATAGGACAGGATCTGGCCGAGGCGGGGATTGTCCTTCGCACCGGCATTGCGGGCCCCGGCGATGAAGGTTGCGCCGACCGCACCGACACCGGCGGCCTCGGTCGGATTGGCCAGACCTGCGAGGATGGAACCCAGCACCCCGATGATCAGGGCCAGTGGCGGCACCAGCGCATGCAGGATCTTGCCCCAGTCGGCCCGGGCCTCGTCGGCCGGGGCCGCGGGCGCGGATTCCGGTTTCCAGACCGCCATGACGATCTGGTAGGCGATGTAAAAGCCGACCAGCATCAGGCCGGGAATCAGCGCGCCGGCAAAGAGGTCGCCGACCGAGACGATGTCGGGCGAGAAAATGCCCTGGGCGCGCTGGGCCTCCTGGTAGGCGTTGGATATCTGGTCGCCCAGCAGCACTAGCACGATGGAGGGCGGGATGATCTGTCCCAGCGTGCCCGACGCTGCGATCGAGCCGGCTGCCAGGCCCGGATCATAGCCGCGCTTGAGCATGGTCGGCAGGGAGAGCAGGCCCATGGTGACGACGGTGGCGCCGACAATGCCGGTCGAAGCGGCCAGCAGGGCGCCGACGACCACAACGGAAATGCCCAGGCCGCCGCGCATCGTTCCGAAGAGCGCCCCCATGGCCTCGAGCAATTCCTCGGCGATCTTGGACTTTTCCAGCATCACGCCCATGAAGACGAAGAGCGGGACCGCCACCAGGATCGACCGGTCCATCTCCATCAGATTGCCGTAGATGCGCTGCGGGAAGGCGCGGAAATGGATCGGGTCGAACTCGCCCAGGGCGATGCCGATCAGGGCGAAGGCCAGCGCCACGCCAGCCAAGGTGAAGGCCACCGGATAGCCGCGCAACAGTGCCGCAAAGGCGGCCAGGAACATCAGGAAGGGCAGGAATTCGATCAACAGCGTCATCTCAGGCTTCCGCTCCCAGCCCTTCGGGCGTTACCGGCGCCTTGCGGCCGGCCAGGGTCATCGCGGCCCGGGCGGCCATGGACAGACCCTGCAGGATCATCAGGATGGCGAACAGCGGAATGGCGGTCTTCAGCATGAAGACCAGCGGCAGGCCGTCGCTTTCGCGCGAGCGCTCCAGGATGCGCCAGGTGGAGTTCATGTAACCGGTCGACGACCACACGATCAGCGCGCACATCGGCATCAGGGCGAGATAGGTGCCGACAAGATCGGTCCAGGCTTTCCCGCGGGCGTCCGCCTTGGCGTAAAAGACGTCGACGCGGACATGTCCGCCATTCAGGAGTGCCGAGGCCGAGGACAGGAGAAAGAGCAGGGCGTGCAGGTAGATCACGCTTTCCTGCAGCTTGGTGGAGGCAAAGCCGAAGACATAGCGCTGGACCACGACCAGTGCCGTCACCAGCACCAGGCCCAGGGCAAACCAGCGCGCGGCCCCGCCGATCGTGCTGGTGATCCGGTCAATCCCGCCAATGGCCCGCTCGTGCAGGGTCCAGACCGGGCCGGGCAGGGGCATGAAGCGACCGGCCAGGCCACAGATCAGGGGGATGAGCAGGAGGGGGCTGAGCCAAAGCCCGACCCGGCCGATCCACAGACCGGCCGTTTGCGCCAGCCCCGGAAGCTGGGCCTGGGTCCATCCCGCCAGTGCGCCGCCGGTGACCCCGTCCAGCAGGGTCAGGACCAGGCCGAGCCCGATCAGAACCAGTAAGAGCCCGTCCCCCCGCTGCATGATCAGCCGCCCAGAACGCGTTCGCGCTGGACCATGTAGGGCATTTCGGAAATCCGGCCCCAGCCGCGCATCTTGTTGCGGGCATCCAGATAGTTCTCATAGACCCGCCGCGTCATCGCATCGGCATTGCCGGTATCGGCGACCACCTGTTCGGAAATTTCGCCGATCCGCGTCCAGATCGCGTCGGAGAACTGGCGCAGCTGCACACCGTGCTGATTGGTCAGCACGTCCAGCGCCAGGCCGTTCTGGTACTGGAACTCTGCCAGGGAGAGATTGTTCGCTGTCCGGCAGGCCGAGGCGATGATCGCTTGGTGGTCGGCGGCCAGGGAATCCCAGACACCGCGATTGATGCCGACGCCGAGACAGGAGCCGGGCTCGTGAAAGCCCGGGCCGTAATAGAAGGGCGCTTCGCGGTAGAAACCGAAAGCGAGGTCATTCCACGGGCCGACCCATTCGGTCGCGTCGATCATGCCGTTCTGCAGGGCCGGATAGATCTCGCCGCCCGACAGGGTGACGGCCGCGCCGCCCAGTTCGCGCAGCACATTGCCACCCAGGCCCGGGATCCGCATGCGCAGGCCCTGGAAGTCGGCCAGCGTATTGATCTCGCGCTTGAACCAGCCGCCCATCTGGTGGCCGGAATTGCCGGCCTGGAAGGGCTTGATGTTGAACTGGCCCGACAGCTCGTCCCACAGGGCCTGGCCGCCGCCATATTCCACCCAGCCCATGATCTCATAGGCCGTCATGCCGAAGGGCACGGCGGTGAAGAAGTTGAAGGCCGGCGATTTGCCCTGCCAGTAGTATTCGGCGCCATGATACATGTCCGCCGTGCCTTCGGAGACCGCGTCAAAGGCCTCGAACGCGCTGACGATCTCGCCGGCGGCATAGACCCGCACTTCCAGCGATCCGCCGGACATGCGGTTGATGTAATCGGCGGTATTGTTCGCTGCGGTGCCCAGGCCGGGGAAATTCGCCGGCCAGGTGGTCACCATGCGCAGGCGCCGGACGCCGCGATTGACCGCCGGGGCGGCCGGGCCGGCGCTGTCCTGGCCGGTTTCCCCGCAAGCGGTCGCAACCGTGGCGGCAGCGACGGCACCGCCGCTGATGAAAGTGCGTCGATCCATCTTGTCTCTCCCCCTGGATCGGCGAGCCGGATCAGGCCGCCATCTCAGTCGTCTTCCTCGTCCTCATGGTTATCGAGTTCGTCGAAGGCCTGCCAGCCCGACGCGGTGAGGACTTGCAGCGGCTGATAGGCCGCCTTGTATTCCATCTTGCGGCTGCCCTTGACCCAATAGCCCAGATAGACAAAGGGCAGACCGGCCGCCTCGGCCTGGCGCACGGCGTCCAGGATCAGGAAGGCCCCGAGGCTGCGGCGCTGGGCTTCCGGGTCGAAATAGGAATAGATCAGTGACAACCCGTCCTTGAGGACATCGGTCAGCACGCCGGCGATGAGCTTGCCGCCGGGATCGCGATACTGGGTGATGTGGGTACGCTGGGCGCCGTCCTCGGCCATCATCACGTATTCGCCGAAGGACATGCCGGCCATGTCGCCATCGCCATGCCGGCTCTCCAGATAGCGCGACAGCAGCTGGAATTGTTCCATCGTCGCGGTCTGGGCCTCGGTCGAGACCGAGAGGTCGGCATTGCGGTTGAGGATCTTGCGCCAGCGACGCTTCCAGTCGAAGCGGGCGACATCGATCCGCACCGAGCGGCAGGCATCGCAGGCTTCGCAGGCCGGCCGGTAGAGCACGCCCTGGCTGCGCCGGAAACCGGCATGGGTCAGCGCATCATTGAGCGCGGGGCCCTCGCCGATATCGATCCGTGTGAAGACTTTGCGCTCCCATTTGCCCGGCAGATAGGGACAGGGCGCCGCAGCCGTCAGGAAGAAGGGAATCTGGCGAGTGGCAAACGGATGGGTCACGGTGTCTTGAATCGCTGCGGCGTCACATGGATCAGCTTAGCTCAGGCCAGGCCAAAGGCGTAGAGGCCAAATACGTAGAGCGTGAACACAATCCAGAACAGGAAGACCAGCGGTGCTCCCGCCCGGATGTAGTCGGTGAAGCGGTAATGCCCCGGTCCCATCACCAGAAGATTGGTCTGATAGCCGATCGGCGTGGCAAAACAGGTGTTCGCCGCGAACAGCACCGTCAGCGCAAACAGGGTCGGATCGGCCCCCATCTGGTTGGCGGCCCCCACCGCGATCGGCGTGAACAGGATCGCCGTGGCGCTGTTAGAGAGAACATTGGTCAACAGCGCGATCAGAATGAACATCGCTGACATCAGCGCGACCGGGCCATAGGGTGCGAACACCGCGACCACGCTGGCCGCCAGCAGATCCGCCCCGCCGGTCACCTGCAGCGCGGTACCCAGCGCGATTGCCGAGCCGATCAGCAGGTAGACCCGCATGTCGAAGGCCCGCGCAGCCTGGCGGGTGTTGAGACAGCCTGCCGCGATCATGCCGACAGCGCCCAGGAAGGAGGCGAGCACGATCGGCATCAGCGAGGTCGCCGCGCAGATCACCACGCCGGCAAAGATCGCGCGGGCGAAATTGGCGCGCCGCGGATCGGCGAGGGCAGTGGTGGCCCACTCCATCAAGAGGAGATCGCGGTCCGCCCGCAACTGGCGCATCGAGGCGGACGAGCCGAACAGCAGCAGGGTGTCGCCGGCTTCCAGGCGGATCTCGCCCATGCGCGAGCGGATCATGCGGCTGCGGCGCTGGATGCCCAGCACGATGCAGCCGGTGGCGTGGCGAAAACCGATCTGCTGGATGGTGCGTCCGATCAGCCGGGAGCCCGGTGCGACCACCGCCTCGGTCATCATCAGGCTTTCTCCGGGCACCGGATCATCGCCCGGGCCGGACGCCGCCAGCATGCCGCGCATGAAGTCGGCGCGCTTGGAAAGCAGGCTGGTCAGGTTCTGGCGGGTGGCCGCGACGATGACGAGGTCACCGGCCTTCAGCTCGATCTGGTCGAAAGGTGGCAAAAGTGCATGTTCGCCACGCTGGATCATCCGCACGGTCATGTCGGGCAAATCGGCAAACATGCCGGCCACCGGCTTCTTGCCGACCAGCGGATGATCGGAGGATACATCCAGCTGGGCGATGTATTGCCGGCCTTTTTCACCACCGGAAATCTCACTCTCCATCGAGGCGCGGTCCGGCAGCAGGCGCGGCAGAACGAAGGCGATGTAGAGCACCCCGAAACTGGCCAGGAACAGGCCGGGCACGGTGGGCGTGAAAAAGTCCAGGTTCACACCGGAAATCGTGCGCAATTGTTCGGCGACGAGCAGGTTTGTCGAGGAACCGATCAGTGTGGTCATGCCAGCCAAAATGCAGACATAGCTGAGCGGGATCAGCAGCTTGGACGGGCTGGACTCCATGCGGTGTGCGATCGCAACGAGGATCGGCACGAACATCACCACCACGGGCGTATTGTTGATGAAGGCGCTGACGACGAAGACGAAAAGGAACATCGCCAACAGGGTGGCCTTGGGATGCTGGTCATAGGAGGACAGCAGGAATTGCGTCGGTCCTTCCATCGCCCCTGTCTGGAAAATGCCCTGGCCGACGATCAGCAGGCAGAGAATCGTGATCAGCGCGGGATTGGCAAATCCGGCCAGAAGGTCAGCGGCACCCGGATTGCCTGTTTCCAGCGGGAAGAGGTGGAAGAACAGCATCAGGACCGCGACGATCGCGGCTGAAACGATCTCGATCGGGATGCGGTCCCAGACGAACAGGCCGATTGCGCCAGCCAGCCCGCCGAGAATTGCCCACATTTGCCAGACGTCGAGTGACGCGGTTTCTAACATGTTGATTTCAGGAAGCTGTGGATCCGGTTTTGTCCGTGAACAAACGCTATCATGCGTTTTGCGGACTTGCGAAGCCTTTACTTGTTCCCAAGATCAGTTTGTCGCGTGGATCAGAGCTCGTGACCGACCGGCAGGACCGGGGCTTCGCGCAGCAGGACAATGGAAATCCGGCGGTTGCCGGCCATGTAGGGGTCATCCGGGTAGAGCGGTTCGGAACCTGCCTTGCCACGCACTTCATAGATGCGGTCATTGGAGATGCCGGCGCGCTGCAGCACGGCGCGCGAGGCATTGGCTCGGTCTGCCGACAATTCCCAATTGGTATAATCGCTATTCGTGGCCGGAGCGCTGTCGGTGTGACCGGCAATGGACAGCCGATTGGGCAGGCGCTCGGCAATCCGGGCAACGGCACGCAGGAGTGTGACGGCGCGGTCATTCGGCTCGGTCGCGCCCGGATTGAACATCGGGCGACCTTCCTGGTCGATCAACTGAATGCGCAGGCCTTCGGGTGTTTCGTCGACAATGACGTGATTGGACAGCTCGGCCAGTTCCGGCATGTCCTGCATGGCCTGGCGCAGAGACATGGCGGCCGAGTGCAGCTGGGCGGCGTCGCGGCGCTGCTGGGCTTCGGCCAGTGCCGAGGCCAGGACAGTCGTTTCGGTCTCCTCGACCGCTTCCGGAGAGCCGACCGGGCTTTGCTGGCGGTCGCGGTCATTGAGCTGGGGCGCGGTCGGCGCGAGGCGTTGACGCATCGAGCTGTCGCCGGAGCCCTGGACACCATCATCGCCCGGTGCGGTACCGGCAAGCGGAGCGCCGGAACCGGAATTGGCCGGGGAGACGCTGGCCGGGGCGAAATAGTCGGCAATGCCGCGCTTTTGTTCCGGGGTGGTGGTGTTGATCAGCCACATCAGGAGGAAGAAGGCCATCATCGCGGTGACGAAGTCGGCATAGGCGACTTTCCAGGCTCCGCCATGGTGCCCGCCGCCGCCGCCCTTGACGACTTTCTTGATGACAATCGGCTGATCTTTCGCCGCCATGTCCACCCACCTTGTTTCTTCCTGTCCCTCTCCTGTAGACCGTTAGCGTTAAGGTCCGGTTTCGAAAGCCGGTGCGCAAAAGGGCAAAGCTTTGACCGATCGCCGTTCCTTCCGTGACGCCCTGGGCCGGTATCCGACCGGCGTCACCATTGTTTCGGCCTTTGTTGACGGCCAGGCCGTCGGCATGACGGTGAATTCCTTCGCGTCGGTCTCGCTGGATCCGCCGCTGGTGCTGTGGTCAATCGAGAAGGGCACGGAGCGCTTCAAGCTGTTCCGGAATGCCGAAACCTACGCCATCAACGTGCTGGCAGCCGACCAGGCCGGATTGGCGCATGCCTGTGCCCTGGACGCCGATCTGCGTGCCTGCCGGGCCAGCTGGACCGGCGAGGATGTCCCGCTGATCGACGGCGCCGTTTCCCGCTTTGTCTGCCGGCAGTCCGCCGTCCACTCCGGCGGAGACCACGACATCATTGTCGGGGAAGTCACCCGTTTCGACATGCCGCGTGAAGCGCCGGCCCTGGTCTTCTACGCCTCGACCTATTGCGAGCCGGGCTGAAGCGTCAGCACGCGAACGCCGTCCGGCGCCGTATCCGGCGTCCAGCCGGTCGGCACGGTCAGGTATTCGCCGCGCCCCCACAGCGGTGCCAGATCATCATAATGGCGTGACATCACGTTTCCGGACTGGCCTGTGGTGATCATGAAGCGCGAGGCGTCGGGCTCTGAAAGATCGTAGAGCGCGCGATAGGACGCACCGTGGAAGACCGAGTAATTGCCGCTGCGGAATGAAGAGTGCGCCACATTCACCGTCGAACCATCTCCGGGGATGGGGGTCTCGATGGTGAACCAGTCCGACAGCACCGGAAAATCGGAAAAGGGCCGGTGGGCGTGCCGGGCATAGTGGACATCGCCCCACTGCCAGCCGGCGATGTCATGGCCCTGTATGGCCACCGTGTCCGCCATCGCCTCGTCGAGTGACCGGCTCACCAACAGGGCACAATCCTCAACGGCCTCGGTGTTGATGTCATCGCACCAGTGCGCTAGATCGCCGGTCAGCACATCCATCATGAACACCCGTCGGTCGCCGTACCAGCGCGGGAAGAGCTCGCCCAGTTCATCGGCATAGACGGCGCGGTTCAGCGCGCGCAGCCAGGCGGCATAGATCAGGGGTTCGGGCCGGTCGACGGCCATCTCGCCATTCCAGCCGGCGATCAGGGCGAGGGCGGTCTGGCCGTCCTCGGTTTGGGGCTCGGCCTGAAGCAGGACGGGCAGGATTCGCAGCGCCATGTCGGAGACCGCATCGACCTGCAGGGCGGCCATCGTGTCCATGTCGTGCACGGGCCGGGCCTCGATCCCGTCATAGATGCGGCGGATGCGGGAGACGCCATACCATTCATCGGTCAGATAGTGCGGATAGGCGTCCGGCACGATCTTGTTGTTGGCGGTGGCGACAAAGCCGCGTTCCGGGTTGAGCGTGTGCGGCAATTCCTCGAAAGGCACGGTGGATATCCAGGCCCCCGCTTCGTCGCGCACGGGAATCCGGGCCGGGGCGTAAAAGCCGATATCGCCATCGCGGCTGGCAAAGACCATGTTCTGTTGCGGGGCGACAAATCCCCGGATCGCCGCAACAAACCCGTCCCAGTCCTCGCTGGACAGGATGTGCAGGCCAACGCCGGCGGTCGCGTCATCAGGTTCGTCCAGCATCCACTGCAGGGCGAAGAAGTCAGAGCCTTCCGGCACCGGATAGCTGAAATACTCCGGGTCCAGCACGGGACCCGTGGCGGTTTCCCGGCGGGTGATCGTCACGTCGCTGCCAAAGCGCACGCGGATCACCTCGTCACGGCTGCCGGCGACATCGGCCTCGGTCACCGCATGCAGATCACCGACGTCAGGCCCCGTATTGGTGAAGCCCCAGGCGATGTCGTCATTGCGACCCAGCGTGACGAAGGGCGTGCCGGGCAGGGTAGCGCCCACGACAGAACCCTCGGGCGTCGTCAGGCGGGCCAGATACCAGATGGCCGGCGCAGCCAGGCCCAGATGGGGGTCATTGGCCAAGATGGGCAGGCCCGAAGCCGTGCGCGCACCGGACAGGACCCAGTTGTTCGAGCCATCGCGGCCATTGTCTTCCGGACCCACAACCGGCGGCAGTTCGGCGGCCGGAGGCTGGGATGCGTCCATCCCGATATCCGCCATGGTCAGCGACCGCGGCGCGTCGTCGGGATAGCGACCGATGAACTCTGCCGCCCGGTCAGGACCCAGATGCGCGTCCAGGGCTGCGCGGCCGGGTTCCTGGAAGGCATTGCCGAACAGGTCCAGCGCCACGGCCTTGTAGACCACCACCGTATCGCCCGGTGTCCAGGGTTCCGGCCGGGTCATCAGGATCTGGAATTCCGGCGGCGGCACGAAGCCGGGAGCCTCGATCACGGCGTTGACACCGGCGGCATAGGCCTCCAGCGCAGCCCGCACATCCTCGGGAAGATTGGCCACAGCCTCGTCCGAGGCCGGACCCAGACCCATGGTGCGAAAGAAGATGTCGCTGTCGACGCCTGGCGCACCCAGCAATTCGGCGACACGGCCGCGCAGGGCCCGGCGCGTGATTTCCATTTGCCAGAGCCGGTCCTGTGCATGTGCCACGCCCATCGCGAAAAACCCGTCCGACCGGCTGGCGGCAAAGATGTGCGGCACGCCGTGCGGGTCGCGGATGATCCGGGCCTCTGCTTGCAGGCCGGTCACGTCCATCGCGCCGGTCGTCTGCGGCAGCGAGGCATAGAGCCGGTTGGCGAACACCAGCGCGAACAGTGCGATGAGACCGACCAGACCGGCCAGGCCCCAGCCAGCCAAGCGAAGAAGACGTGCGATCATGATGACTTGCTCCCCGGTTGCCGGGAGACTAGCAAGGGAAAGACGCAAAGGGGAGATGCCGATGGCGCGCTGTACATTCCTGGGCCTGGGTGTGATGGGATTTCCGATGGCCGGGCATCTGGCGGCAGCGGGCCATGCCGTGACGGTCTGGAACCGCACCGCGGCCAAGGCGCAGGACTGGGCGAGGAAACACAAGGGCCAGGCCGCCGCCACGGTCGACGCAGCGGTCACCGAGGCCGACTTTGTCTTCATGTGCCTGGGCGATGACCCCGATGTCCGGGTGGTGGCCAATCAGGCCATTCCCGCGATGAAGCCGGGCGCGATCCTGGTCGATCACACCACGGCGTCGGCCGCGCTGGCGCGGGAGCTGGATGGCGATGCACGTGATGCCGGGCTCGGCTTTCTGGACGCGCCCGTTTCCGGGGGCCAGGCCGGGGCCGAGAACGGCCAGCTGACCATCATGTGCGGCGGCGAGGCCGACAGTTTTGCGCGCGCCGAACCCGTGATGGAAGCCTATGCCAAGGCGATGTCGCTGATCGGTCCGGCCGGATCGGGCCAGCTGTGCAAGATGGTCAACCAGATCTGCATTGCCGGCATTGTCCAGGGCCTGTCCGAGGGCCTGCACTTTGCCAAGCGTTCCGGGCTCGATCCGGCCCTGGTGATCGGCGCGATCTCCAAGGGCGCCGCGCAGTCCTGGCAGATGGAAAACCGCTGGCAGACCATGGTCGAGAACAAGTTCGACTATGGTTTCGCCATCGACTGGATGCGCAAGGATCTGCGCATCACCCTGGACGAGGCGCGCCGCAATGGCGCCCGCCTGCCGGTGGCCGCGCTGGTCGACCAGTTTTATGCCGATGTCCAGGCCATGGGCGGAAACCGCTGGGACACGTCCAGCCTGATCGCCCGGCTGGAGCGCGACCTGTGACCGAGGACGGCCGGCTGATCCGCACCGACCCGGTCGCCCTGGGCGTCTGGCACCGCCTGACCTCGCTGTTCGCGGTCTGGAAACTCATCGTCTTCGCCGGTTTCACCCGACGTATGCTGTTGCAGCTGTCGAACGACCAGATGACGCCGCTCTCCAAGGCGTTGCACTGGAAGCTGGGGCTGGGCCTGCTGGGCGGCCTGACCGATGCGCAGGTGGACTTCCTCGCCGCGTTTTCCCAGATCAATGCGCGCAAGGTGAGCCGGATCTTCCGCACCACCACCCTGGTCTTGGTCTCGGTTCCCGTTGCCGGCGTTTTCGGGATCAGCGAGATCGATCCGGAATTCTGGGTGCGGATGGGATTTGAGCAGATCGACACGCTGATCTTCGTCATTGCCAGCTGGATGCTGGTCAGCGCCGTGCTGATGGCGGCGGCCTGGCGGGCCCAGGAGCTGGCCGATCTGATCGAGTTCGAGCAGGCCCGGCGCCGGCTCGATGCCGAGCAGAGGCCTTACGCATGAGTGTCGAAACCCTCTTTCTCTGGCTCGATTATGCCGGGATCGGCTTCTTTGCCTATTCAGGCGGCATGCTGGGCGCCCGCAAGGCGCTGGACCCGTTCGGCGCGGCCATTGTCGGGGCCGTGACCGGCATGGGCGGTGGCACGCTGCGGGATGTCCTCTTGGGCGAGCTGCCGGTCTACTGGATCGACGAGCCGACCTATCTGGCCGTTGCCCTGGGCGGAGCGCTGCTGGGCTATTTCACCTCGCCCTGGGCGCAGGCGATCGCCACCCGTCGCGCCGCCCTGATCTGGGCGGATGCGATCGGTCTGTCCGTTTTCTGCGTGCTGGGGGCCCAGGCCGGTCTGGCCGCGGGTGCCCACTGGACCATTGCTCTCCTCACCGGAATGATGAGCGCCGCCTTCGGCGGGCTGTTGCGCGACATCATCGTCAATGATGTGCCGCTGATCCTGCGCGAAGAAATCTACGCCCTGGCTGCCATCGCCGGGGCCGCTGCCTATGTCGGCGGGCTGGCACTGGGCCTCAATCCCAGCCTGGTCACGCTGGCTTCGGCCGGTCTGGCCCTGGTGCTGCGCGGTTGCGCGATCCAGTTCAAATGGTCCCTGCCGCCGATCAAGCTGGGTGACTGAGCGATCCTCCCCGGCCATGGCCGGGGAGAATGCGCTGTGCCAGGTTCAGTCCCCCGCGGCCATGCCCGGGATCATGCGCTCGGCGGTTGCCATCACGATGACCATCAGTGAGGCCGCGCCAAGGACTGCGCCGTAATTGCTGAAAATGGCGGTCAGATAGGCGCCCACGGCCGGGATGGAGCCCAAGGCCCCGGACCCGCCGGCGATCAGGAAAATCGCGGCCAGGATCACTGCGCGGCGGTGATCCCCCTTGATGAAATAGCCGCTGGCCAGGCCCAGCAGGGCCAGGATGAGCCCGGCCCATTCAAACCCGGTCACGAAAGCGAAAACGATGGCGGCCAGTGCGGCCACGGCCCAGACGATCTTGTCGATTGACATGTGGATCTCCCCATTTGTCTTTATTGGAGTAACGCGCACACGAACCACAACTAAACGAGCTTGAGGCTAGGCGCGTTCTCTCGAAGCGGACAAGAGGACGGGCTCGAAAACTTGTGGAGTATTCGAGTCCAGTTGGAATATTGGTTCGCTTTTACGACCGGGCGTAGGTCCTCAGTGCAAGGTCGTGTGCAGGTCGGCTGCCTTCAGGCGGCCAGACCCCACCTTGCCGAATTCCACGGCTTCGGGCTGCAGGCCGAAATACAGCAGAAAGCCGACGGCAGGCACCGACACCAGGATGAAGGCGAACAGGAAGGCCCAGAAACCGGTCATGCCGAGAACGATCCCGACCAGGATCTTCACCAGAATCAGGCCCAGCGTGAACGGGACCAGGAAGGTCGTCCGCAGGCGGTGAAAGGCACCGCATTTCTCACAGGAATAGACTTTGCCGCGATCCAGGGACCAATGAAACTCGACCGGCAGCTCCCCTTCGCAGGACGGGCAGTGCTTGGCGACATGCATGGACATTCCCCCAATATTGCGCGTTCTGTAGGTCAGGAAGACTAGCGCAGAGGACGTGTCTCGACAATATAAATCCGTCAACGCTTCAAGGTGTTGAGAGCTTCACTTAAGTCATCCAGCAAGTCCTGAAGGGTCTCCAGCCCCACCGACAGGCGCACCAGGCCGGGCGCCACAGGGCTGTCGGCACCCTCGATCGGCTTGCGGTGCTCGATCAGGCTCTCCACCCCGCCCAGCGAGGTCGCCTGGATGAAGACCCGCGTTCCGGACGCCAGACGCCGGGCGGCCTCATATCCGTCCTTCAGCTCCACCGACAGCATGCCGCCAAAGCCGCCAGTCATCTGCCGTACTGCGACGGCGTGGCCCGGGTGCGTCACCAGGCCGGGATAGTACACGGCGGACAGCGCCGGATGGCCATGGAGCGCTTCGGCCAGAGACAGTGCCGTCGCGCTCTGGCGCTCAAAACGCACGAACAGGGTGCGCAGCCCGCGCATCAGCAGCCACGTCTCGAAGGCGCCGGGCACGGCCCCGGTCTTGGAATGGATTTCACCGATCTCGTCCCAGCGTGCATCTGCCTCGCGCGTCACCAGAACGCCGGCCAGCACATCGGAGTGGCCGTTGAGATACTTGGTCGCCGAATGCATGACGATGTCCGCGCCCAGCGCCAGTGGCCGGGACGTACAGGGCGGGGCACAGGTGGAATCCACCGCCAGGCAGGCGCCGACGGCGTGGGCGATGTCGGCGGCCTTGGCGATGTCGATAATGGCCCAGGACGGGTTGGCCGGCGTCTCGATCCAGATCAGCGCCGTGTCCGGCCGCGCCGCCGCAGTCAGCGCATCCAGATTGCCCGGGGGCACCAGGGTGAGCTGGATGCGGCCCTGTTTCTGCAGCCGCTGCAATAGCAGCCGGGCGCCGTAATACATCTCCGTCTGCGCAATCACATGCGCGCCCGGGGCGACACTCTCGAAAACCGCAGCAATCGCCGCCATGCCCGAAGCAAACAGCCGGGCGTCAGTCCCTCCATCCAGCATCGCCAGCACGCGCGCCGCCTGCAGCTCGTTGGGACCGGCCGGGCGGCGGTAGTCCATTGCGCCTATGAGCTCGTTCTCCGCACCGCGCGCGAAAGTGGTCGAGGGATGCACAGGCGGGATGACGGCGCCGGTGGCTTCGTCGAGCGCGTGGGCCAGTTGGGCGGCGAGGGTGGCGGGGGAAAGCGGGTTCACAAGAAACCTCTAACAGCGGATCGGCTTCGCGATGGAATAAAAGACGATG
The DNA here is from genome assembly GCA_965242785.1 of uncultured Maricaulis sp. Classification (GTDB taxonomy): domain Bacteria; phylum Pseudomonadota; class Alphaproteobacteria; order Caulobacterales; family Maricaulaceae; genus Maricaulis. The sequence continues at coordinate 548,325 of CBDETA010000003.1, read as the reverse complement.
GTGGCCACAAGGCCTGCCGCGCTCAGACCGCCCGTCACCCAGAGAAAGGGCAGGACGGCGGCCATGGGAATCTTTTCTGAAGCGCCGGCCACGAGGGCTGCCAGAGCGGCCAGCCAGACGAAGAAAAGCGGCACAAGCACGAAAGCCGCCGGCCAGCGCGCATCGCGCTGCGCCAGATTGCACCGGGGACAGCGAGGAATGGGATCGACGGCCGTGATTTCCGTGTGCCAGAAAAAGGGTTGGACCGGCCCACCCACAGGCCCCTGGATCTTCCGCATGGCCTTGAGCGCTTCCGCCTCGGAATCAAAGGAATGACCGCAATCAAGGCATTTGATCCGCCCCCAGGCCATCACGCGCTCCAGTCTACCCCGCCAGCTTCATCGCCGCCCGCTTCGCAAAATACGTGATGATCCCGGCAGCCCCCGCGCGCTTGAACGCCAGGAGGCTTTCCATCATCACCCGGTCGCCATCGATCCAGCCATTGGCGGCGGCCGCTTCGATCATGGCGTATTCGCCGGAGACCTGGAAGGCATAGACCGGGACCGGGAAGGTGTCGGAGAGGGCGCGCACGATGTCCAGATAGGGCAGGCCGGGCTTGACCATCACCATGTCGGCACCCTCGGCGATGTCGAGTTCGACCTCGCGGATCGCCTCGTCGCGATTGGAGGGATCCATCTGGTAGGTCTGCTTGTCTCCCTGCAGCGCTACCGCCGAGCCGATGGCTTCGCGATAGGGGCCGTAGAAGCCGGACGCATATTTGGCGGCATAGGAGAGGATCATCGTATTGGTGTGACCCTCGCTCTCCAGTGCCTCGCGGATGGCGCCGATGCGGCCATCCATCATGTCGGAGGGGGCGACGACGTCGCAGCCGGCCGCTGCCTGCAACAGGGCCTGTTCGATCAGCCGGTCGACGGTGGCGTCATTGTCGATCACATCGCCGTTGAGCACGCCGTCATGGCCGTGCGCGGTGAACGGATCCAGCGCCACATCGCAGATCACGCCGACATTCGGGGCCGCGTCCTTGATCGCCTTGATCGCCTGCGGCACCAGCCCGTCCGGATTGAGCGCCTCGGACCCGTCCTCGTCTTTCCTGGCCGGATCGATGTGCGGGAAGATCGCCATGGCCGGGATGCCCAGCGCCTCGGCCTCCTTGGCCGCTTTCGCCAGTGCGTAAACCGACAGGCGTTCCACGCCCGGCATGGCCGCGACCGGTTCGGTCGGATCGGCCGTGTCCGAGACCACCACCGACCAGACAAGATCATTCACCGACAGGCTTTTTTCACGCACCAGACGGCGCGACCAGTCGGCCTGGCGGGTGCGGCGGAGGCGGGTATTGGGGAACATGGGCGGGCCTTCCAACAGGGTGTCACAGACACATATCAAACTTGCCGCGGAGAAAAAGCCGCGTTACGGCTCCGGCCGAAACCGCTGCGGCAAGATTTGTCTGTCACACGCGGCAAAGGCAACAGGAGTACTGCGGTGCACTTCGCTCTCACAGAAGATCAGACCCTTATTCGCGACATGGCGAGAAAATTCGCCGATGACCGTCTGAAGCCGAATGCGGCGCAATGGGACGAGGACAAGCATTTCCCGGTCAAGGTGATGCGCGAGGCGGCCGAGCTGGGATTCGCGGGCATCTACACGCGTGAGGATGTCGGCGGGTCGAACCTCACCCGTCTCGACGCGGCGCTGATCTTCGAGGAACTCTCGCGCGGCTGTGTCGCCACGGCGGCCTTCATGTCGATCCACAACATGTGCGCCTGGATGATCGACAGCTGGGGCAGCGACGAACAGCGCCAGCGCTTCCTGCCGCCGATGATGACGATGGAGAAGATCGCCTCCTACTGCCTCACCGAACCGGGTTCCGGCTCGGATGCGGTGGCGATGCGCACCCGCGCCGTGCGCGATGGCGATGACTATGTGCTCAACGGCTCCAAAGCCTTCATCTCCGGCGCCGGCGTGTCTGACTATTATGTCGTGATGTGCAAGACCGGCGAAGACGGCCCCAAGGGCGTCTCCACCATCTTGGTCGAGAAGGACACGCCGGGCCTCTCCTTCGGGGCGAACGAAAAGAAGATGGGCTGGAACGCTCAGCCGACCCGCGTGGTGACCTTCGAGGATTGCCGCGTCCCGGTGGCCAACCGGATCGGCGAGGAAGGCCAGGGCTTCTCCTTTGCCATGCAGGGCCTCAATGGCGGCCGCATCAATATCGCTGCCTGCTCGCTGGGCGGCGCTGGCGAGGCGCTGGACCAGGCCATGACCTATACCGGCGAGCGCAAGCAGTTCGGCCGTCCGATCGGTGATTTCCAGGTCACCGAGTTCAAGCTGGCCGACATGGCCACCGAACTCGATGCCGCCCGCCTGATGGTCTACCGCGCCGCTGCCATGCTGGACGCCAAGGACCCGTCCGCACCGCGCTATTGCGCCATGGCCAAGCGTTTCGCCACGGACACGTGCTTCGACGTCGCCAACCAGGCGCTGCAGCTGCATGGCGGCTATGGCTATCTCAAGGACTACCCGCTGGAACGCATCGTCCGCGACCTGCGCGTCCACCAGATTCTGGAAGGCACCAACGAGATCATGCGCGTGATCATCGCCAAGGACATGAAACGCAGCTGGCCGAATAATCGGTAGGGTGGGCGTATCGATTGTGATATCCTGACCATAATGCTGGTCAGGAGCGGGTCATGATCGAAGTCGGTGTTCTGGAAGCCAAGACGCGTCTCTCCGCTCTCCTGGAAATGGTCGAGCGGGGCGAGGGGCCGGTTGTCATTACCCGCTACGGCAAGCGCGTGGCTGTGCTGTCCAAGGATGTGGAGTATGTGCAGCCGCCGCGATTGTCCGGCAAGGAGTTGGCGGCCCGGCTTAAGGCGTTTCGGGATAGCCAGAAGCCCGCGCCTGAGCTGGACAATCTGAGCTGGGATGAGCTGAAGGACGAGATGCGCAAGTGACGCCGCTTGTGGTTGATGCGTCGGCGGCCATTTCCTGGTTTGTGGCATCGCAGTCCGGAAAACGGAGTGCGGACTTCGCAGAGCGTCTGACCGACTTTCGGATCATCGCGCCCGATGTGTTTGCGTGGGAAATGGCCAATCTGTTTCGCCGCTTTTCCGCAGCAGGCGCGCTAGACGTGGACAAAGCGATGGCTTCGCTGGAGCTGTTGGATGTGCAGTATTCGGGGCCGCGTTCAGCCTCGGAAATCTATGACCTCGTTGCGGTGGCCCATGGGATTGGTCTCAGCCTTTTCGACACGACCTATTTTCTGCTCGCCCATGAAACAGGCGCTGAACTGGTGTCCAGGGACACCGCCCTGTTGACCGCGGCGCGCGCGCACGCCATCCCCTGTCACGACCTCAACGAAGCGAAGGCGCCATGACCCAAGACCCCGAAATCATCGCCCGCAAGACCGGCCAGATCGGCCGGATCACGCTGAACCGGCCCAAGGCGCTCAATGCGCTGACCCATGGCATGTGCCTCGCCATGATCGAGGCGTTGGAAGCCTGGCGCGATGATGATGCGGTGAAGGCCATTGTCGTCGACGGGGCCGGGGAGAAGGGGTTCTGCGCCGGCGGGGACATTCTCAAACTGCACAATTCCGGCAAGGCGGGCGACGACCAGGCCTGGCTGTTCTGGCGCGATGAATACCGGCTCAACACGCTGATCCACCACTATCCCAAACCCTATGTCGCGCTGATCGACGGCATCACCATGGGCGGCGGCGTCGGCGTATCGGTGCATGGTTCGCACCGGGTGGCCGGTGACCGCACGATGTTTGCCATGCCGGAGACCGGAATCGGCTTTCACCCGGATGTCGGCGGTGCCTATTTCCTGCCGCGCCTGGCGGGCGAGATCGGCACCTGGATGGGCCTGACCGGCGCGCGCCTGAAGGCCCCGGACTGCCTGGCAGCGGGCCTGGCGACGCACTACTGCCCGTCTTCGCAATATGACGCACTGTTGGCGGCCCTCGAGAGCGCGGACCTTGCCGACGAGGACGCGCTGGAAGTGCTGCTGGAGGAATTCTCCGGCGATCCCGGTGACAGCGAGCTGGCGCACACGCGCGGCCTGATCGATGCGGCCTTTGCCGGCGACAGCGTCGAGGACATCGTGGCGCGTATCGAAGGTGCCGGTGATGGCTGGTCGGCCAAGCAGGCGAAGATCCTGGCGTCCAAATCGCCGACCGCGCTCAAGCTGACCCTGGCCTGCCTGCGCAAGGGCGGCGATCTGAGTTTTGAAGACGTGATGCGACAGGACCTTCGCGTCTCCAGCTGGTGCCTGACCGGCACGGATTTCTATGAAGGCGTGCGCGCCGTCATCATCGACAAGGACCAGTCCCCGAACTGGTCTCCGGCCACGATCGCCGAGGTGGATGATGCAGCCATTGCCAAGGCCTTCGCGCCGCTCGATGCGGACCATGAAATGAGCTTTCTCGGCTCGAAGACCGAGGCCTGACCAAATCCACGGGGAGTAATGAGCATGGCGACGATTGCCTTTATCGGACTGGGAAATATGGGTTCCGGCATGGCCGCCAACCTGGTCAAGGCCGGTCACACGGTGCGCGCCTTCGATCTCAGCGAGGCGGCGCTGGCCAAGGCTGTGGGCGAGGGCGCTGTGGCGGCCCGCTCCGGGGCAGATGCGATCACCGGCGCGGACGCCGCCGTCACCATGCTGCCGGCGGGCAAACATGTCCGCGCGGTCTATGAGGGCGAACTGTTTGCCGCTGCGGCGCCGGGCACGCTGTTCATGGATTGCTCCACCATCGACGTGAATTCGGCCCGCCATGTCGGCGGTCTGGCCAAGGAGAAGGGCTTCCGCTTTGTCGACGCGCCGGTCTCCGGCGGTGTCGCCGCGGCCACGGCCGGCACGCTGACTTTCATGGTCGGCGGGTCTGAGGATGATTTCGCGGCCGCTGAACCCTTCCTTCAGGCCATGGGCAAGGCGGTGATCCGCGGTGGCGATCTGGGCGCCGGTCAGGCCGTGAAGATCTGCAACAACATGCTTTTGGCGATCACCATGATCGGCACGTGCGAGGCCTTTGCCCTGGCCGAAAAGCTGGGTCTGGACCCGCAGAAATTCTTCGACATCTCCTCCAAGGCCTCCGGCCAGTCCTGGTCGATGACCAGCTATTGTCCGGTCCCCGGTCCGGTGCCGACCACGCCGGCGAACAATGACTACAAGCCGGGATTTGCCACCGCGATGATGCTCAAGGATCTCAAGCTGGCCCAGGACGCGGCCCAGGCCGCCGGGGCGACGACGCCGCTGGGTGCCCAGGCCGAAGCGCTTTATGCCATGTTCGACAATCTGGGCGGCGGATCGACGGATTTTTCCGGTATCTACAAGCTGCTCGATGGAAGCTGGCAGGGGAAGTCCTAGGCCGTTAAGGGGTTTTTTGCGGTTTTTGCGTACAGTCACGCTCAACAGATCAAAAGATCGGGTGGAGTGTGTACATGGCTATGGCAGAAAACCTGGCGCCGGAAGCGGCGCCGCAGGCCGATTATCTCGAACTTCTTCAACTGGTTGAGCGTTTGCATCGCCAGCTGCTGGACGTCGTCAAGGACGAGCTGGACCGTGAGGGTCTTGATGACCTCAACTCGGTCCAGGCCCTGCTGCTGTTCAATATCGGTGACCAGGAACTGACGGCCGGCGAGCTGCGTACGCGGGGTCATTATCTCGGCTCCAACGTCTCCTACAATCTGAAAAAACTGGTTGATGCCGGCTATATCCGCCACGAGCGCTCGGCCGTTGATCGCCGGGCGGTTCGGGTCAGCCTGACCGAAAGTGGCAGTGCCGTGCGCGCCCAGCTCAACAAGCTGTTCGAGCGCCAGGGCGCGGCGCTGCATCCGGTTGGCGGTGTCGATACCGAACAATTGCCGTCGATGAATACCGCGCTCGCACGCATTGAACGCTTCTGGGCCGACCATATCCGCTTCCGGATGTAGTCCGCTTTTCCGATCTGATCCTTTGACAAGGGCGCCCGGCGATCAGGCCGCGGCGCCTTTTTCCTGTTCCGGCCTGTGCTAGTGTGGCCGCAAGAAAAGGGCAGGGAAGGCGGCGGACATGGCCAAGCACCGCATCTACACGATGAGTTTCGCGTCGGTCTATCCGGCCTATGTCGCCAAGGCCGAGAAGAAGGGGCGCACCCGGGCCGAGGTCGACACCATCATCTCCTGGCTCACCGGTCTGAGCCCGGCTGAACTTGAGGCGCGCCTTGCCGACAAGTGTGATTTCGAGACCTTCTTCGCGACGGCCCCTCGGCTCAATCCGGATCGGGCCCTGATCAAGGGGGTGGTCTGCGGCGTACGCGTGGAGGACGTAGAGGAACCGCTGATGCGGGAAATCCGCTATCTCGACAAGCTCATCGACGAGCTGGCCCGCGGCAAGGCCATGGAAAAAATCCTGCGCTCGGCCTGAGGTGTCGATTGGGCAGCAGCGTCGACGGCATGCGCTAACCCCTGAATTTTATAGGGCTATAGCTCGCCTCACTGCATCTTATTGTGATATTTCATGGGGGTGCGGCCGTCTGTCCTGTCGCGCGGAAGGCTCAAACGCTCTAGAAGGCGAGTCAGAACACGCTCACGGGCATATGCCATGAAAGGCCCTGACATGAATTATAATCGCGCCTTCGAGGATGCTGTCCGCCGGGTCAAGGCCGAGGGCCGATACCGGGTGTTTGCCGACCTCCTGCGGCGCAAGGGCGAGTTTCCCGTGGCGCGCTGGCGCTCGCCGCAAGGCGATGTGCGCGATGTCACTGTGTGGTGCTCGAACGACTATCTGGGCATGGGCCAGGTGCCTTGTGTCGTGGAGTCGATGAAAAAGGCGATCGATGATGTCGGCTCCGGCGCCGGCGGCACGCGCAATATCTCCGGCACCACGCATTATCACGTTGAATTGGAACGCTCGCTGGCCGATCTGCACCAGAAGGACGGCGCCCTCTTGTTCACTTCCGGCTATATTGCCAACGAGGCGACCCTGGCGACGCTGGGCAAGATTCTGCCCGGCCTGGTGATGTTTTCCGACGAACTCAACCACGCCTCGATGATCGAGGGTGTGAAGGGCGCACGCTGCGAAAAGCGGATCTGGCGCCACAATGATGTTGGGCATCTGGAAGAGCTGTTGGCCGCCGCTCCGGCCGACGCCCCCAAGGTGATCGCCTTTGAATCCGTCTACTCCATGGACGGTGATATCGGTCCGATTGAGGCGGTCTGTGATCTCGCTGACAAGTACAACGCCCTGACCTATCTGGACGAAGTCCACGCGGTGGGGCTTTACGGCTTGCGCGGTGCCGGCATTGCCGAGCGCGACGGCCTGATGGACCGGGTCGACATCATCGAGGGCACGCTGGGCAAGGCGTTCGGCGTGATGGGCGGATATATCGCGGCCGATGGCGCGATCTGTGATGCCATCCGCTCGCTGGCACCGGGCTTCATCTTCACCACGGCCTTGCCGCCGGCCCTGGCCGCCGGTGCGCGCGCCAGTGTGGAATACCTGAAATCCTCGCATCACCTGCGCGAGCAGCACCAGGAACGGGCGGCGACGCTGAAGGCCCGCCTCAATGCAGCCGGCTATCCGGTGCTGGAAAGCTCCGTGACGCACATCGTGCCGGTGCATGTGGGCGATCCGGTGCTGTGCAAGCGCATTTCCGACATGCTGCTGGATGATCACGGCATCTATGTTCAGCCGATCAACTACCCCACCGTGCCACGGGGCACAGAGCGCCTGCGCCTGACGCCGACGCCCTTGCACAGTGACGCCATGTTCGACGCCCTCATCGAGGCGCTGGACGATGTCTGGGCCAGGGCCTGCGAACAGACCGGGGTGGCACGCGCCTGATTCTGGGGCATCATCCGGATGTGTCCGGAGGGTCCATGAACATCGGAGACATCTTCATCGAGATCCAGGCGGTGGGTAATGCCCTTCGCGTCGCCGCCGTGCATGCCGATACCGGCGAGGAACTGATCTTCCAGGTCCCCAAGAACACGCCGCGGCACGAGATTGATAATCTGGCCCGCGCCAAGGTCGCCTGGAAGCTGAAACGCCTGGCCGAGGCGCGGGGTGAGACGGCCGAAGAAAAACGGCCGGACACTGGGTCCGGCCGCGGTATTACCGTCTAGTTTGGCAGGGAAGGGGCTTAGCCCTTCTTGCCGCGGCCCAGGCCGATATCCTTGGCAAACTGGGAGCGTTTGCGCGAATAGGCGGGCGCGACCATCGGATAATCCGACGGCAGGTTCCATTTGCGGCGGTAATCGTCCGGCGACATGTTGTATTGCGAGCGCAGGTAGCGCTTCAGCATCTTCAGCTTCTTGCCGTCTTCCAGACAGACAATGTAGTCGTCGCTGACAGACTTGGAGACCGCGACGGCAGGCTTGGCCTTGGACTCGATCTTGACCGTCGACTCCGACACTTCCTTCATCGTGGCGTGCACGGCCTTGATGAGTTCCGGCACGTTATCGGCCGGCATGGAGTTGTGCGACAGATAGGACGCCACGACATCGGTGGTCATGCGCAGCAATTCTTCCTTGTCGATATCCGGGAGCACGTCGTCAGTCATCTTCAATACCTTCCAAACCTTCATTCATGGCGAACCGGGTAGACGTTCCGATTCAATTTATCGTGGTGATGGTTATTATCCCGCGATGCGAAGTTCAAGCTCAATAGTCAAATTTGATTTGCGAACGTTCAGCTGATCGCAGCGCTCGCAAATAAATGCAAATCAAGAAATCGACAGATTGAACGCAAATGCGGCGTGGAATGACGGCTTGTGTCGCAACCCTCGGAGCCGTATCAAACCAGCAAAAGTCACAAGGAGTCGTCATGCCGGACAATCAGGTCGAAAGCGGAGCCGCCACCGCATTCTTCACCCGCTCCATCGTGGAATCCGACCGCGATGTCGCGCATGCGATCCATGCTGAAATCCAGCGCCAGCAACAGCAGATCGAGCTGATTGCGTCGGAGAACATCGTCTCCCGTGCGGTGCTGGAAGCGCAAGGCTCCCCGCTGACCAACAAATATGCCGAAGGCTATCCGGGTCGCCGCTATTATGGCGGCTGCGAGCATGTCGATGTGGTCGAGACCTTGGCCATCGAGCGCGCCAAGGCGCTGTTCGGTGCGCAATACGCCAATGTCCAGCCCAATTCCGGCAGCCAGGCCAATCAGGGCGTTTTCCTCGCCCTCTTGAAGCCGGGCGACAAGATCCTCGGCATGTCGCTGGATGCCGGCGGTCACCTGACCCATGGCGCCCGGCCCAACCTGTCGGGCAAGTGGTTCGAGGCCCATGCCTACGGCGTGCGCGAGGATGATGCGCGGATCGATTATGACGCTCTGCGCAAGCAGGCCGAAGAGGTGCGTCCGCAACTGATCGTGGCCGGGGGGTCGGCCTATCCGCGCGAGATCGATTTTGCCGAATTCCGCTCGATCGCGGATGCGGTCGGTGCCTATCTGATGGTCGACATGGCGCACTTTGCCGGCCTGGTCGCGGGGGGCTGCTATCCCAACCCGATGCCGCACGCCCATGTCTGCACCACCACCACGCACAAGACGCTGCGCGGTCCGCGCGGCGGCATGATCCTGTCCAACGACCTGGATCTGGGCAAGAAGATCAACTCGGCCATCTTCCCGGGTCTGCAGGGCGGCCCGCTGATGCACGTCATCGCCGGCAAGGCGGTGGCTTTCGGCGAGGCGCTGCAGCCGGAGTTCTCCGATTATGCCCGCCGCGTTGTCGCCAACTGCAAGGTGATGGCCCAGGCCGTGATCGATGGCGGCTATGCCATCGTTTCCGGCGGCACTGACAGCCACCTGGCCCTGATCGACCTGCGGCCCAAGGGACTCAAGGGCAATGTCGCGGAACAGGCGCTGGAGCGGGCCTATATCACCTGCAACAAGAATGGCGTGCCGTTCGATCCGGAAAAGCCGACCATCACCTCCGGCCTGCGTGTCGGTTCGCCGGCCGGGACCACCCGCGGCTTCGGCGAGGCCGAATTCAAGCAGATCGGCGAGATGATGGTGCGGGTTCTGGACGCGCTGGTCGATGCGCCGGAGGGCAATGCCCAGGTCGAAGGCGAAGTCCGTGAGCAGGTCAAGGCACTGACTGCGCGCTTCCCAATTTACCCGGAACTCGCCTAGACTTCCCGCATGCGTTGTCCTTTCTGCGGTCATCCCGACACCCAAGTTAAGGATTCCCGTCCTGCCGAGGACGGGAATGCCATCCGCCGTCGCCGCCAGTGCCCGTCCTGTGCGGCACGCTTCACCACGTTCGAACGCGTCCAGCTGCGCGAACTGACCGTGCTGAAGAAGTCCGGCCGGCGCGTGCCCTTCGATCGCGACAAGCTCAGCCGGTCGATCCAGCTGGCCATGCAGAAGCGCAATTTCGAACCGGACCGGATCGAGCAGATGATTTCCGGCATCGTCCGGCGCCTCGAATCTACCGGCGAAACCGATGTCACCTCCGACCGGGTCGGCGAGCTGGTGATGGAAAGCCTGAAGAATCTCGATGCCGTGGCCTATGTGCGCTACGCCTCGGTCTACAAGGATTTCCACGAGGTCGAGGACTTCCGCGAATTCATCACCGATGAGGATCTCACCGCGCGCAAGAGCGTGGCGGAAGACGGGGACGAATGACCGCCGCGGATCGTCCGCGTGTCACCCTGAAATTGGCCACGTCGCTGGACGGCCGGATCGCGCTGTCCAATGGCGCCTCGCAATGGATCACCGGGCCGGAAAGCCGGGCCGAGGTGCACCGCATGCGGGCCGCGCACACGCTGATCCTGACCGGTATCGGCACCATCCTGGCCGACAATCCGCGCCTGACGGCCCGGCCCGAGGGCGGCTGCGAGCGCCAGCCGGATGTTGCCATCATGGACAGCCAGGACCGCACGCCGTCCGATGCGGCGGTCTTCGCTGAAGCCTCCCGTTCTGTCACGTTGGTGCCGCATCGCGACCTGGCCCGGGCCATGGCCGGCCATGACATGGTGATGATCGAGGCCGGGGCCCAGATCGCGGCGTCGGCGATCGCTGCCGACCTGGTCGACCGCATCGAATGGTTCCGCGCGCCGATGCTGTTGGGTGGTGACGGTTTGCCGGTCATCGCAGCGCTGGGCCTTGAGACCCTCGGATCAGCGCCCATTTTCAGGCGCACGGGCATCCGTGAGCGCGGTGCCGATCTGCAGGAAAGCTACGAACGGATCCGCTGATGTTCACAGGCATTGTCACCGCCAAGGGCCGTATCCGCGCCATTTCCGGCCAGGATGTGCGCCGTTTCGAGATCGAGGGGCCGTGGGCGCCGGAGACGATCGATATGGGTGCGTCGATTGCCCATGCCGGGGTCTGTTTGACGGTGGTCGACAAGGGCGCGCTGGGCGAGGGCGGTTGGTACGCGCTGGAAGTGTCTCCGGAGACCCTGCGCCTGACCACGCTGGGAGAGTGGCAGGTCGGCGACCGGGTCAATCTCGAGCGTGCGCTGAAAATCGGTGACGAGCTGGGTGGTCATCTGGTGACCGGGCATGTCGACGGTGTCGGTACGGTTCTGGACAGGCGCGAAGAGGGCGAATGGCTGGTCTTCACCGTCGAGCCTCCGGAAAATCTGAACAAATTCATCGCCAAGAAGGGATCCATCACCGTCGATGGCGTATCGCTGACCGTCAATGAGGTGACGCGGACCAGCTTTGATCTGATGATCATTCCCCACACCGCGGAGGTGACGACACTGGGTGCGCTGCAAAAAGGGGCGCGGGTTAATCTTGAGGTTGACACCATGGCGCGCTACGCCGCCCGCCTGAACGAATTTTCGGAGACCCGCGCGTGAGCGATATCCCCCTTTCACCGATCGAGGACGTCATCGAGGATGCCCGCAATGGCCGGATGTTCATCCTGGTTGATGCCGAGGATCGCGAGAATGAGGGCGACCTGGTCATCCCGGCCAAGTTCGCCACGCCGGACGCGATCAACTTCATGGCCAAGCATGGCCGCGGCCTCATCTGCCTGGCGATGACCCAGGAGCGCATCGAGCATCTCGGCCTCAAGCTGATGTCGACCGAGAACCGCTCGCGTCACCAGACCGCCTTCACCACCTCCATCGAGGCGCGCGAGGGCGTGACCACCGGCATTTCCGCGCATGACCGGGCCCGCACCATCGAGGTCGCGACCGACCCGTCCAAGGGCGCCGACGATATCGCCACACCCGGCCATGTCTTCCCGCTGGTTGCCCGCGATGGCGGCGTTCTGGTCCGGGCCGGCCACACCGAGGCCTCTGTCGATGTCGCACGTCTGGCCGGGGCCGGTTCGGCCGGCGTGATCTGCGAGATCATGAATGAGGACGGCACCATGGCCCGCTTGCCGGACCTGGTTGCCTTTGCCCAGCTGCACGGGCTGAAAATCGGCACGATTGCTGACCTCATCGCCTATCGCCGCCGCAATGACCGTTTCATCGAGCGCCGGCTGGAGACCGATTTCACCAGCCGTCATGGCGGTCCACTGAAACTGGTCGTGTTCCGCAATACGCTGGACGGTGCCGAGCATGTGGCCCTGGTCAAAGGGGAGCCGAACGACAAGACGCCGACCCTGGTGCGGATGCACAAAGTGTCCTTCATTGACGATGTGCTGCACGAGGAAGGCCCGCGTGGCGAGTTTGTCGATGCCGGCATCAAGGCGGTGGCCGAGGCGGAGGGCCCGGCCGTCATGGTCTTCATTCGCGAGACCTCTCACACGGCGATTGTCGAACGCCTGGGTGCCCATTCCCCCGTGCCGCAGGGCGAGCGGGAAGCGCGGCGCCTGCGTGAATACGGTGTCGGCGCCCAGATCCTGATTGATCTTGGCGTCAAGGACATGATCCTGCTGACCACCAAGCCGCAGACCATTGTCGGTCTGGAGGGCTATGGTCTCAGCGTGCGCGAAGAGCGCCACTTCCCGGAGGAGAGCGCATGAGCGCGCCGAAACTGCTGGCCATCGCCGGCACCTTCTATCGTGATATCGCCGACGCGTTGATTGACGGCGCCCAGGAAGCGGCGGCGGCTGCCGGTGCCCGGCTCGACATTGTCGAAGTGCCGGGCGCGCTGGAGATCCCTGGTGCCATTGTCCAGGCCGAACTGGCGGACGCGCAGTATGACGGCTATGTCGCCCTGGGCTGTGTCATTCGCGGGGAAACCACGCATTATGACTATGTCTGCACTGAAAGCGCGCGTGGACTGATGGATCTCAATCTGGGCGGGGTGATCTGCGGCAATGGTATCCTGACCGTCGAGAACCGCGACCAGGCGATCAAGCGCGCGGTCGACAAGCAGAAGGGTGCCGATGCGGCCAATGCCGCGCTCGCCCTGATCGCCCTGCGCGACAAGTTTGGAGCCGAGGCATGAGCGCCGAGCACAAGAAAGAAACGCCGTCTGAAGAACGCGCCCGCCTGCGCCGCGCGGCGCGCCTGGCGGCTGTCCAGGCCCTCTACCAGATGGAAATCGCCGGACGCGGCGCCAATTCGGTGATCCGCGAGTTCCGCGACCACCGCTTCGGCAATGAGGCCGAGACCGATGAATTCGTTGAAGCCGATGAGGGCTTCTTTGAATCGCTCGTTGCCGGCGTCGTCGACAAGCAGGCCAAGGTTGATCCGATGATCGACAGCCTCTTGGCCGATGGCTGGCGCATGGAGCGGCTGGACGCCACGGTGCGCGCCATCCTGCGTGTGGCCGGTTTCGAACTCTTCCAGCGCAAGGATGTTCCGGCCCGTGTGGTCATCGACGAGTATGTCGATGTCGCCAACGCCTTCTTTGAGGGTTCCGAGCCGAAATTCATCAATGCGGCGCTCGACCGCTGTGCGCGCCAGGCCCGTCCGGACGAGTTCTGATCCATGTCCGGCACTGGCGAGTTCGACTTCATCCGGACACGCCTGGGACCGCTGACCCGGAACCATGCTGGCGCACTCGGCCTGCGTGATGATGCCGCCATTCTGACGCCACAGCCGGGACAGGACCTTGTCCTGGCCTGTGACACGTTGATCGAGGGCGTGCATTTCCGCGCCGAGGACGGTCCTGAGGTCGTCGCAGCGCGCGCTCTGGGCAGCAATCTGTCCGATCTCGCCGCAATGGGCGCCGAACCGGTGGGTTATCTGTCGGCGCTGTCCTGGCCCCGCGAGCATGATGACGCCTGGCGCCAGGCCTTCACCGAAGCGCTGGCGGCTCTGCAGGCGCGCCATGATCTCAGCCTTCTGGGCGGGGATACCACATCCACACCCGGGCCATTCTGCATCAGCCTGACCCTGATCGGGCAGGTGCCATCCGGAGCGGGCCTGCTGCGTTCAGGCGCCAGGCCGGGCGATGTGGTCTGGGTTTCAGGCGTGATCGGGGACGGCGCGCTCGGTCTTGCGGCCGCACAGGGCAGAGCGGGGGCTCCCAAGGCCTGCCGGCCGCGCTATGACGCTCCGGAACCGCGCCTCGCGCTTGGGGTGGCCTTGCGGGGTCTGGCTTCGTCCTGCATCGACGTTTCCGACGGGCTGGTCGCTGATTGCACGCATCTGGCCGAAGCGAGCGCCGTTGCAATCGACCTTCACGCGGCAGATGTTCCGCTCTCTCATGGGGCGTCCGACTGGCTTGCAGAAGGCGGAGAGGGCGGTCTGGAACACCTGCTGACGGGTGGGGATGATTACGAACTTGTCTTCACTGCACCTGAAGGACAAAGCGCGGCTGTGAAGGCGCTGGGCGAGCGCCTCGGTTTGCCCCTGACCCGCATCGGCCAGGTACGCGACGGCGCGGGCGTGCAGGTTCTGGACGGCGAGAATTGTCTGATCACGCTGTCCCGCAAGGGGTTTACGCATTTTTGAGACCGATCTGCCATGTTCATACTGAAGCATGGAGCCGCTCATGACACGCTTGGTCATTGCCATCATTCTCGGACTGGCCCTGCAGTCCGGTGCCCACGCCCTCGCGGGTGGTGGTGGCGGCGGCGGCGGAGACCGGGAGTCCTCGTCCGGTCAGCGTGGCAACCGCTTTCTCCTGTTTTTCAACCGCTCCGACGCCGAAGACGAGGCCGTTGAGGAGGCGCCGGAAGACAATGACCCCCGCGCTTTCACCCTGCCGGCCCTGGTCGTGCCGATGTCGGCCGATGGCCGGCTGACCGGCTTTGCCTATGTGAATGTCCGCGTGCGCGCCGCGGATGGGCAGAATGTCTGGACCATGCAGGAAAACGCGCATTACGCGCTGGATGCGCTGGTGCGGGCCTCTTACCGCTCCTCGGTCAGCACGCCCAGCGGCGATGGCGTCGACCCGGAGCGTGCCCGCGCCGTGTGGCGGGAGACCCTGCAGGAAGTCTGGGGCGCCAACTCGATCGATCGCATCGAGATTCGCGCATCGGATACCCGGCTCTTCCGTCGATAGTGCAGCGCAGCATTTTTATCAAGTAACTGAATTGACAGTCTAAAGACTGTCTGTTGCGTGCCCCGTTCGTCTTGGGCATAGTCTTCCCAAAGCAATAAGAAACTGCGGGGGACGTGCAAGGGTCGGCGTGGTTCTCACGCGTATGCTTCCCCCTTTCCTTCCAATGACCAAAACGAGAAGCGAAGAAAACGGGGCTGGAAGCCATGAACATGCTTTTGCTGGCCATTGCGGCAGCCGTTCTCGCCATCATCTACGGGGTTGTGCAAACCCAGCGTCTGATGAGCGCGAGCGCGGGTACCGAAAAGATGCAGGAGATCGCATCGGCCATTCAGGAAGGCGCTAACGCCTACCTCAAACGTCAATACACCACCATCGCCATCGTCGGGATCGTTGTCTGTATCCTGATTGCCGTCTTCCTGGGCTGGCAGGTTGCGCTGGGCTTTGCCATCGGTGCCGTGCTGTCTGGGGCAGCCGGTTTCATCGGCATGCTGGTCTCGGTCCGCGCCAATGTGCGCACGACCCAGGCTGCCAGCACCAGCCTGGCCGCGGGCCTGGCGATTGCCTTCCGCTCCGGCGCCGTCACCGGCATGCTGGTTGCCGGCTTGGCGCTGCTGGGTGTGGCCGGCTATTACTGGGTGCTGACCGAAGCACTCGGCCTGCAACTGGCGGACGAGGCCCAGAGCCGAGTCATTATCAATGCGCTGGTGGCGCTGGGCTTCGGGGCCTCGCTGATCTCCATCTTCGCCCGTCTCGGCGGCGGTATCTTCACCAAGGGTGCGGATGTCGGCGGCGACATGGTCGGCAAGATCGAAGCCGGGATTCCGGAAGATGATCCGCGCAACGCCGCCACGATCGCCGACAATGTCGGCGACAATGTCGGCGACTGTGCCGGCATGGCGGCTGACCTGTTCGAGACCTATGCGGTGACCGTGGTGGCCACCATGGTTCTTGCGGCGATCTTCTTCTCCGGCGGTCTGGCGACGACCATGGTGCTCTATCCGCTCGCCATTGCGGCGGTCTGCATTGTCACCTCGATCATCGGCACCTTCTTCGTCTCCCTGGGCAAGGGCACGAATGTGATGGGCGCGCTGTACAAGGGCCTCATCGCAGCAGGCGTGCTGTCCATCGGCGGTCTGTGGCTGGTCACCAACTACACGATCGGCATGGGCGATATCGCCGAGGTCGGCGGCAAGATGATCACCGGCCAGAACCTGTTCATCGCCGGCCTGATCGGCCTGGCGGTGACAGCGGCCATCATCTGGGTCACGGAATACTACACCGGCACCGGCTATCGCCCGGTGAAATCGGTCGCCCTGGCGTCCGAGTCCGGTCATGGCACCAATGTGATCCAGGGCCTCGCCGTGTCGCTGGAATCCACCGCCCTGCCGGCGCTGATCATCATCGGTGGCATCCTGGGCACTTACACGCTGGCGGGCCTTTTCGGCGTCGCCATCTCGGTGACGACCATGCTGGCCCTGGCCGGTCTGATCGTCGCGCTCGATGCCTTTGGTCCGGTCACCGACAATGCCGGCGGCATTGCCGAAATGGCCGGTCTGGATGACAGCGTACGCGAGACCACCGACACGCTGGATGCCGTGGGCAACACCACCAAGGCGGTGACCAAGGGCTATGCCATCGGGTCGGCCGGACTGGGCGCGCTCGTCCTGTTCGCGGCCTACACGACCGACGTCGAACACCTCTTGCACATCCAGCCGGACTTCTCGCTGGAGAATCCCTACGTCATCGTCGGCCTCCTGTTCGGTGGCCTGCTGCCCTACCTCTTCGGCGGCATGTCGATGATGGCGGTCGGCCGTGCGGCCACGGCGGTGGTTGCCGAAGTGCGCCGCCAGTTCAAGGAAATCCCGGGCATCATGGAGTTCAAGGCCAAGCCGGACTACGGCAAGGCGGTGGACATCCTGACCAAGGCCGCGATCCGCGAGATGATCGTGCCCTCGCTGCTGCCCGTGCTGTCGCCGATCGTGCTCTACTTCGCGATCCTGGCAATTGCCGACCAGGCCCAGGCCCTTGCGGCCGTGGGCGCAATGCTGCTCGGCGTCATCGTCAACGGCCTCTTCGTCGCGGTCTCGATGACCGTCGGCGGCGGTGCCTGGGACAATGCCAAGAAGTATATCGAAGACGGCAATCACGGCGGCAAGGGATCCGAAGCCCACAAGGCCTCGGTGACCGGTGACACCGTCGGTGACCCCTACAAGGACACCGCCGGCCCGGCCGTCAACCCGATGATCAAGATCACGAACATCGTGGCGCTGCTGCTGCTGGCCTTCCTGGCAAGCTAGGGCAGGGATCCTCTGAGAAACGAGAAAGCCCCGGTCGGTCAGGATCGGGGCTTTTTTGTGCATATTGCGCAATATACGCATTTTATGTATTTTTGGCGTCTGACATTGGAGCGATCACATGTCCCGTGAGTATTCGACAACAGATCTGGCCCGCAATTGGAGTGAAATCAGCGCCCGAGCCATGCGCCAGCCGATCACTCTGACCCGGCACCGCAAGCCGCAATTCGTCTTGCTGAGCGTCGAGGACTACCAGGCACTGTTGGATCGCCGTGATCCGCGACGCGCTTTCAGGGTCGAGGAAACGCCCGAGGACTTGGCTCAGGACATTGCCGAAGCGGTCGCACGTCTCGAGGATGAAGAGGGCTGACCGGGATGTCCCGTCTCGATGACATTCGGACGGGATGCGTTATTCGCTACCCGTATCTTTGGGCTCGCGAGTCCAGTGCCGGAGAACCGAGGGTCGAAAGCCAAGGCCAACGGTTGTCGGGCTGCGCCTGAAACGCGGACGTGATGATTGCCTGATACTTCTGCCCATCACGTCACAACCGCCATTGCCTGGCACAGACGCCATCGAAATCCCGGATACCGAGAAGCGGCGCGCCGGACTAAATCCCGACAGGCGACTTTGGATCGTTCTGGACGAATACAATTATGATGAGGTTGCTCGCTCATGGTACCTCGAACCCGTCCCGCCTTTGGGCCAGTTCAGCCGGGCCTTCATTCTACCCGTCATGCAGCGCTTCTCGGCAGCCATCGCCGGAAAGACACAGATTCACCGCCGCTGACAGCAAAACGCCCCGGTCATCCCGGGGCGTATGAAGAGCGCATAGCGGAGCTTGAAACCCTATTCGTTTCGGCGCGGACCACCGGCGCCGCCCGGCAGGTTCTGCTCGCCACCGAACTGTTCGCTCGGCAGGCGGCCGACATTGCCCAGCAGCTGCTCCAGGAAGGTCAGCTCGCGGCCGCGGGTGGGGGTCTCATTGCCGCTATAGGCCACCATGCGGCCGTCCTCGAGCGAGTATTCGGCGACTTCCGAGACCACGCCGGCATCATCGAAGGACACCGCGATGATACGGCGGTCGCGCGTCACCGGGCGCAGATAGGCCAGGCTCTCGCGGGTCGAGGAGATGTAATACCAGGTGTTCTCCTCGAACGTGCCGCGGGTCGAGGGATTGCCCAGACGCTGCAGCACCGTGTCCTGGGTGTCTTCGGCCGGGGTGATGTTCGGCTCTTCCTGGATGGAATAGCGATAGCCATGCGAGCGCAGGACCGGATTGCAGGCGGACACGCCCACGGCACAGGCCAGCACCATGAGAGACAGTGAAAGGCGACGCTTCATCCGGACCGAACTCCTTAAGACACTTCTCCGTCGCAGAACCGAACGTCGGCCCTGTGGCGGTGTCTTGACCTAACGAAGCTGCAGCTTAGCTTCAAGCGCCGATTGATGGGAGCCCATAAACACATGTTCGCCAGACTGTTCGCGCCCAAGCCGGAAAAGCGTACCGCACAAGGCCTGCACCGCGCCATCGTTACCGCCGCACGCCAGCCGGCACTGTATGGCGAGAATGGGGTGGACGACACGGTCGAGGGGCGGTTCGAGCTTGTCGTTCTGCATACGGCTCTGGTCGTGCTGGTTCTTCAGGCCGACGACTCGCCGCGCGGCAAGGCTGTCAGCCAGGCCCTGTTTGACGCCATGTTTGACGATTTTGATGCGGCCATGCGGGAGCTCGGCGTAGGAGATTCGGCAGTCGGGAAGAAGATTCGCTTCATGGCTGAAGGTTTTTATGGCCGGGCACAGGCGCTTGAGACGGCCCTTGCTGCAGGTGATGACAGTACGGCACTGTCCGAAGTTCTGGCCCGCAATACGCTGGGTTTGCAGAGCGTGGACGCCCGGGCTGAACGCCTTGCCCTATACGTCAATTCCGCTTGGCAGGCCTTGCAGGCTCAGGGTCCCGATGCGCTGGCCGACGGGGCCGATCCGGCTTTTCCGGCCGCTTGAGCGCGGTCTTGCCGCCTTGCATCTCTTCGACCATGGTCTAAGTTCCGCGGGCGTTTGTGGCGCCCCGGCGCCATTGTCAGGGACACAAATTCGCAGCTCATGACAACCCAATCCACGATTTCCGTCGACGCCATGGGAGGCGATCTCGGCCCCCAGGCTGTGGTCGAGGGTATCGCCAATGCCCTCAAGCGTTGGCCCGACCGGTCCGCGCGCTACCTGATCCACGGCGATGAGGCCCAGCTGGCGCCTCTGCTGGCGAAATATCCCAAGGTGGCGGCCGTATCGGAAGTTCGACACACCGACACCATGGTGCAGATGACCGACAAGCCGTCCGAAGCGGTGCGCCGGGCGCGCGGGTCGTCGATGTGGAATGCGATCCAGAGCGTCAAGGCCGGGGAGGCGGGGGCCATCGTGTCTTCCGGCAATACCGGCGCGCTGATGGCCATTTCCAAGGTCATCCTGCGTATGAAAAAGGGCGTGCACCGCCCGGCCATTTCCGCCAACTGGCCGACCCCGAAAGGGCATACAGTCGTCCTGGACGTCGGCGCCAATGTGCAATGCGGTGCGACCCAGCTGGTCGAGTTCGCGATCCTGGGCGAGGCCTATCACCGCGCCGTCTTCGGCGGCGAGGCCCCGACCGTGGGTTTGCTGAACGTCGGGCAGGAAGAACTCAAGGGCAATGACACGGTGCGCGAAGCCGATCAGCTGATCCGCGAGTGCAAGCTGGGCATCGCCTATCAGGGCTTCATTGAAGGCAATGACATTTCTGCCGGCGATATCGATGTCGTCGTCACAGACGGTTTCACTGGCAATATCGCCCTCAAGACGGCCGAAGGTACGGCTCGACTGGTGGCCGGCTGGGTGCGCGAGGCGCTGACCAGTTCCTTCACCGCAAAACTGGCCGCGGGCCTGCTTTCGCTGGGTGCGCTGGACCGGCTGCGCCAGCGCATGGACCCACGCTATATCAATGGCGGCGTGCTCCTGGGTCTCAAGGGCATTGTCGTGAAGAGCCATGGCGGTGCGGATGGCGAGGGGTTCGCGTCGGCCCTGGGCCTCGCCTATGTCATGGCCCAGAGTGATTTCCTCAACGAGATCCGGCGCAATCTCGACAAGTTTGCCGAATTCGAAGAACAGGATGTAGCGGCCGTCTCATGACCGAGCGTATCGCGCGTATTGCGGGCATTGGTTCCTACCTGCCCGAGAAAATCCTCACCAATGACGAAATCTCGCGTCTGGTGGATACCAGCGACAGCTGGATCCGCGAGCGCACGGGCATCCGTCAGCGCCATATCGCTCCGGAGGGCGTGACCACCGCGGATCTCGCCGAGCAGGCTTGCCGCCGTGCGCTGGAGCATGCGGGCATGTCCGCCGATGCGGTCGATTTGATCGTGGTGGCGACCACGACCCCCGATTTCACCTTTCCGTCAGTCGGCACAATGCTGCAGGCCCGGCTGGGCGCGACGTCCGGCGCGGCCTTTGACGTCCAGGCGGTCTGCACCGGCTTCGTCTATGCGCTTTCCGTGGCTGACAACATGATCGCGCGCGGCCAGGCCAATACCGCGCTTGTGGTGGGTGCCGAGACGATGTCGCGCATCCTGGACTGGACCGACCGCTCGACCTGCGTGCTGTTCGGGGACGGGGCCGGTGCGATGGTGCTGACCGGCGAGGACCGCGACAGTGACGCTCCGGCCGGCATTCTGGGCACCTATCTGCGCTCGGATGGCCGCTTCAAGGATCTGCTGCATGTCGATGGCGGCCCGTCCTCGACGGGAACCGTCGGGCATCTGCGCATGGTCGGAAACCAGGTTTTCCGCCACGCCATCACCAATATCGCCGAGTCGATGACGACCATCGCCGAACGCTCGGGCGTGACTATCGAGGCGATCGACTGGTTCGTGCCGCATCAGGCCAATCAGCGTATCCTGGAAGGCGTGGCCAAGCGATTGTCCATCCCCACCGGCAAGGTGATTTCCACTGTGGCCGATCATGGCAACACCTCGGCGGCCTCGGTTCCGCTCGCCTTTGATCGGGCGGTCCAGGACGGCCGGATCAATCGGGGCGACACGGTTTTGATGGAAGCGCTGGGTGGTGGTTTCACCTGGGGCGCGGCCCTGGCGCGCTTCTGATAACCACAAAGCGATCAAATTGCCTCGATTGTCGCATTTATCCAATGTCTTGGCGTTGACGGGCAGGCAAGTTGAGGCGTAGCCTGTTTACGTCTATGTGGGGATGACTATGTCAGACAAAACCTTGACGCGAGCAGACTTGGCCGAACTGGTCTACCAAGAGGTAGGCTTGTCCCGGCAGGAATCTGCGGACCTTGTTCAGTCGGTGCTGACCATGATGTCGGACACACTGGCCGAGGGCGAGAATGTGAAACTCTCTTCCTTCGGTTCCTTCCTCCTGCGTGACAAGCGTGGCCGGGTCGGACGAAATCCGAAGACCGGTGTGGAAGTGCCGATTGAGGCGCGCCGCGTCCTGGTGTTCAAACCGTCGCAAGTCTTGAAGGAGCGCGTCGACTCGGCCCTGTCGAAAGATTAGTCAGGGGTAAGGGGCCGGAGCTGACGCGGTGAGAGAATGTCGGTCAGCAAGAAATCGCCGGAAGCTTTCCGGACCATCTCCGAAGCCGCTGATGAACTCGGCGTGCCTGCGCATGTGTTGCGCTTCTGGGAGAGCAAATTCCCACAGATCAGCCCTTTGAAACGGGCCGGCGGCCGCCGCTTCTACCGACCGCAAGACCTGCAATTGCTACGCGGCGTCAAACGCCTGCTCTATGAAGATGGTTTCACCATTAAGGGCGCGCGGAAATTCATCAAGGACAATGGTGTCGCTGCCGTCATGGACATGGGGGCAGGGGCGGTCGATCTGGGTCCGGCGGCCATTGATGCTGCTGACCAAGAAACGCCCGACGCCGTAGCGCAGCCCAAACCGCGCCCTGCCGATGCACCCCACCGGCAGTTGAGCGACGTTCTGGCAGAGCTCGAGGGCGCTCGCGCCAAGCTCAAGGCGGCTATCGAGCCCTGATATCCCGCCGTTTCACATCAACCGCATTTTGCGCTGACAGCCCTGTTGCCCAGCGCCCGCCACCACCCTATAACCGGCCTCCCCATCGGACGGGATGCCCCGTCCCAATATCGTGTCGGAGCGTGGCGCAGCCCGGTTAGCGCACCGGTCTGGGGGACCGGGGGTCGCGAGTTCAAATCTCGCCGCTCCGACCATTTATTTCCTTGCCAGCCCCGCGTCTGCCGGGGTCGGTCTACCGCCCCAAAGCCGCCTTCATGACATCCTTCATCGGCAGGTCCGGATTGGCCAGATCGTCCAGGTTCGGCTTGGCGCGTTGGGCAATCATCATCTTGGCGGCCATGAAGCCGTGGGCGTCATTGACGCAATCGGCGGCAATCAGCACGCCGTCCTTGAGGTGGAAGAGTGAGAAATGGCCCTCCTCGGTGTCCGTCGAGGGGCGGCGCTGGATCGTCTGGTCCTGTGCGCCGATCAGGCCGGCCGTCTGCAATTTCAGGTGATACTGGTCCGACCAGAACCACGGCACGTCCGGTTTCGGCGCCGCCGTGCCGCAGATCGCCGCGGCGGCGTGCTTGGCCTGGTCCAGCGCGTTGGGCACGCTCTCCAGGCGCAGGCGCGACCCGGTCAGCCAGTTGACCTGGCTGGCGCAGTCGCCAATCGCGAACACGGCGGGATCAGAGGTTCGGCATGCGGCATCGACCTCGATCCCGTTGTCCGTGGACAGCCCGGCCTCAGCGGCCAGTTCCTGGTTCGGCAGGATGCCGATGCCCACCAGAACGCTGTCGCAGGCGATCGAACGGCCATCGGCCAGCTTGACCGCCTTGACCCGCTTGCGGCCGCCGAACAGTCCGCCGCCACCGGTTTCGATGGCCGCAACCTGTGCCCCCAACTCCACCGTGACACCGTGGCTGCGATGGGCGTCGAGATAGAATTGCGACAATTCCGGCACCGCCACCCGGGCCAGCAAGCGGTCCATGGCTTCCAGCACAACCGGCCTGGCGCCCAGCTTGTGCGCCACCGCGGCCGCCTCCAGCCCGATATAGCCGCCGCCAATGATGGCGATCCGCTTGCCCGGCGTGAAATCGGCTTTCAGCAGATCCACATCGGCAATCGTGCGCAGATAGCGCACACCCTCAGTATCCGCGCCCGGAACGGGCAGGGTGCGCACGCGCGAGCCCGTGGCCAGGACCAGATGGTCATAACTTTCCGTGGTGCCATCCGCGAAGCTGACCGTGCGGGCAGACGTGTCGATCGCCGTCGCGGTGGCGCCCAGGCGCAGATCGACCGATTGCTGCTCCCAGGTCTCCCGCGGCTGCAGCCACAGCCGGTCCTCGCCGATCTCGCCGGAGAGATAGGCTTTCGACAGGGGCGGGCGCTGATAGGGGGGATGGTCCTCGCTGCCGGCCAGGATGATCCGCCCGCTCCAGCCATTGCGGCGCAGCGAGGCGGCGCATTGTCCACCGGCCTGGCCGGCGCCGATGATGATGACGGTCTGGTTCTCTCCCGGCACGGCGTTCTCCCCGTTTGCTTGTCGGCATGCTTGATCGACCTGCGGCATGATGGCGCGTGGCTGTCAGCACCGCGACAGGGATAACAGCCTGCTTTGCCGTCCAAGTGAAGCCGCGGGCTTGCTCGGCGCGCACTTTGCGGTAGGTAGCGCTTCATGTCCTATCACGCGTCCACAACCAGCCGTGCG
Organism: uncultured Maricaulis sp.; assembly: GCA_965242785.1. GTDB lineage: Bacteria > Pseudomonadota > Alphaproteobacteria > Caulobacterales > Maricaulaceae > Maricaulis. Next base: position 523,968 of record CBDETA010000003.1, on the reverse strand, counting down.
GTTTCCAACTGGCTGCTGATCATTGCCCTGATGGTCGTTGCCATGATCCTGGTCGGCGGCACCACGCGCCTGACCGACAGCGGCCTGTCGATCACCGAGTGGAAGCCGATCTCCGGCGCCATCCCGCCGCTCTCACACGAAGACTGGCAGGCGGAATTCGCGCGCTACCAGCAGACCACGGAATTCCAGGAACAGAATTCCGCCATGACCCTGGCCGAGTTCGAGTTCATCTTCTGGTGGGAATGGGGCCATCGCCAGCTCGGCCGCCTGATCGGGCTCGTCTTCTTCGTACCCCTGGTCTTCTTCTGGCTGCGCGGCGAGCTCAGCGCCCGGCTCAAGCCGCGGCTGCTTGTGCTGCTCGTCATGGGTGGATCGCAGGGTGCGATCGGCTGGTGGATGGTGGCTTCCGGCCTGGTCGACCGGCTTGATGTCAGCCAGTACCGCCTGGCCACGCATCTGGGCATGGCCTTTGTCATTCTGGGCTATTCGGTCTGGCTGTCGCTGGAAGCGCGTTTCGGGCCGCCGCCTCTGAGGCGAGGGACGCTGGCCGGCGTGTCCTTCGGCCTTCTGGCCCTGGTCTTCTTCCAGATCATCCTCGGCGCCTTCGTCGCCGGTCTGGATGCCGGGCGCATCTACAACACCTGGCCTTTCATGAATGGCGAGATCATCCCGTCCGACTATCTGGCCGGCATGAGCTTCATTCCGGCCATCTTCGAGAGCCATGCCGCTGTCCAGCTGAACCATCGCTGGACCGGCTATCTTGTGGCCCTGGCGATGGCCGCCTATGCGGTGAAGATCTGGTTCGAACCGCGTGTGTCGCTGAAACCCTTCATGATCATCCTGCCGGCCCTGGTCCTGGCCCAGATCGGACTGGGCATTGCCGCGCTTCTGGCCGTGGTGCCGCTCCGCCTGTCACTGGCCCACCAGTTCGGAGCCGTTCTGCTTTTCCTCGCCACGCTGTGCGCCGCCTGGACGGCCCGCCGCGCGGTCTGATGCGGGCACGAAAAAGGCGGGCCCGGACCGGACCCGCCTGATTTCATTTCAGCAGGGAAGATGCGCTATTCCGCGCCGCCACCCACGGCTTCGGCTGTGATCACCGCGCGGGCAAAGGCATCGCGCGAGATCACCTTCACGCGTTGATCGGCTGCATCAAAGATTGCCAGCATACCGTTGGAATAAGCGGTAAAACCGTAATTTTCCTCGGACGCTTCGAGTGCGGCCGGGCGGCCGATCCCCGGCGTCGACAGCCCGTCGACCACCAGAACATCATCGCGCGGTTCCAGCGTGCGGGCGTCGAAGACGCGCAGCACATCGCTCGACCCATCCGTGGCCAGTACCAGGCGGGTGCCGGAGAATTCCGCCACCGAGACGGCGGACACGCCGGCCGTGGCCTCGGCCAGGATAGTGCCGTCGGACGCCATCCGCGTCAGGCCGCCACCGGGGCTGGCGGTGAAGATTTCACCGTCATAGGTGTCGCACTGGCGCGCCGGGGCGGGCAGGGCAAAGCTGCGGATCGCCTCGACCGAGAGCTGGTCCGTTCCGGCATCGCGCACCCGCCAGACTTCGGCGCTGGCACCGGTGCCCAGGATCACCAGTTCGACAAAGCCCGTGCCCTCGCGCAGCAGGCACAGCCCCGCCACGCCATCCTGAGGTTCGACCGCTTGCAGCGGCAGGTCCAGCACCCGCGCGCCGCTGCGCACCACGGCATAACCATGCACGGTGTCACTGTCCGGCGAGGCGCCGAAGACCAGCGGCAGGCTTTCCCCGCGCAGCTCGAAGCCCGGCGCCGTCGCCAGACCGGTCAGCCGGACGCCGGCATGGCGCGTCACCAGCTCGCCATCCATGTTGAAGAAGTCCAGCCCGCCATCGCGCGGGGCGGCGACGACATAGCCCAGCGAGGGCGCGTCCGGGTCGGGCAGGAAGTCCAGCGATCCGGCGCCGCCATCGACGCCGACAAAGGCCGCCGTCACCAGCACCTCGACCTGGTTCTCCACCGCTTCCGACGGCGTGTCCGCCCCGGTGTCATTGCCGCCGGAACACGCCGCCAGAACCAGCAGGCTGGCGCCTACAGCGAAGCCTGAGGCCAGGGACCGCGCACGGCGAACGTCCGGCCGGGATGCCGTTGAACGTTGAAGAACAGGGTCGAACCATCGGGACTGAAACATGGACCGCAAATCTCGCTTTTTTCACCATCGGGGCCGGAGGCCGCGTTTCGGCCGATCGTATACACCTCACCCCGGGGCGTCACGCCGCGGATGTACTGGTCCTCATCGCCGTCTTCAACCACGATCAGATCGCCCCACGGCGCGACACACAGATTGTCGCAGCGCTCCATCACGGCGCCATCGCGGCTTTCAAAGAACAATTGCAGGCGGCCCGGCTGGGCGCCTTCGCCGGCTTCGCCTTCTGCCGGGCCGGGCTGATAGCGCCAGATCTGGCCCAGCCGGTCCGGACCGCCATCGGTGCAGGTGAAATAGCACTCGTTCTCGCCCCACCAGATGCCTTCGCCGCGGGTCATGTGCGCGGCGCCGGCCGCCACACCCCGCGCGGCAAGATCGGCATTGGGTGATTCCACATCGTCCAGATCGATCCAGTCGACCTCCAGCCACTCGCCCGGCTGCACCGTCTGTTCATTCCAGTTGCGCAGATCGATCGACGGCCGGCCGCGCACCGCCAGCGCCTGCAGACGGCCGCCCTCGGCAAAGCGCTGCGGCACATTCGGCAGGAATCGATAGAACAGGCAGCGCGTGTACTGGTCCTCGGTCTCGTAAGCGATCGAGGTGCGCGGATCGATCGCCACGGCCTCGTGGCGGAACCGGCCCATCGCCTTCAGCGGCACCGGCGCAACCAGCCCGGTCGCGTCGGCCGGCACCTCAAACACATAGCCATGCTCGATGCCGGCATTGGCTCCCGCATTGATTTCGGTTTCCTCGCAGGTCAGCCAGCTGCCCCAGGGCGTCGGACCGCCGGCACAATTATTGTAGGTGCCCACCAGCGACAGGAATTCGTCCTCCACCGCCAGCGTTTCCGGATCCAGGACGATATGGCTGGTGCCGCCGATATGGGGTCTGCCGTCCTCGGCCCAATCATGCACCAGGGCCCGGTCGATCCGCTCCAGCCCCACCTGGTCTTCCCCGAAGGCCGACTTGTCCTGCTGGCCAATATTCAGCTCGTGATTGCGTACCAGCACCAGCTTGCCGTCGGCGCGCTGGAAACAGGCCATGCCGTCCAGATCGCCCGGTACCACCAGCCCGTCGCGCATCCGGTCCCCGGCCGAAGAGATGACCTGGTAGGAGAAGCCCTCAGGCAGGTCGAACAGGTTATCGGCATCCCGCACCAGAGGCCCGAACCCCCAGACCTGGTTCACATAGGGCTGGATCCCGTCCGCATTGCGCATCGCGGCCAGGGCCGGCAGGCCGGAGAAGGCGAGGGTGGTGGCAGCGGATGATTGCAGGAAGCGGCGGCGGGACAGGGACATGAGGCACTCCGGGGGCAGGAAATTTCCGCTCGTGAATACAACGGGATCACGACGCGATCATGACGCTTCTGCAGTATGCGGTATTATGACACCGCATTGATAGGTGTATAAAAAAACAGCGAAAATCAGACGCTCTCTTGACCAGGATGAAAATCGCCTCTAAACGGCGCGCTCGAATTCAACCCGAGCCCCCAAAAGGCCTGAGGAACATCATGAAGACCTTTTCCGTTAAACCGGCGGATGTCGAGAAGAAGTGGGTCGTGATCGACGCAGAGGGCGCCGTTGTCGGCCGTCTCGCTGCCTACATCGCCACCCGCCTGCGCGGCAAGCACCGTCCGGACTACACCCCGCATGTCGACATGGGCGACAATGTCATCGTCGTGAACGCTGACAAGGTCGTCTTCACCGGCAACAAGCGTAACGACAAGCGCTATTACTGGCACACCGGTCACCCGGGTGGCATCAAGGAAACCTCGCCGGCAAAACTGCTCGACGGCCGTTTCCCGGAGCGCGTTGTCGAGAAGGCCGTCCAGCGCATGCTGCCGAAAGACAGCCCGCTGGCCCGCCAGCAATTCTCGAACCTGCGCGTTTACGCCGGTCCCGACCACAAGCACGAGGCCCAGCAGCCCGAAGTGGTCGATTTCAAGTCCCTGAACTCCAAGAATTCGCGAGGCTGATATGAGTGAAGAAGCCCGCTCGCTCGAAGACCTGAAAGACGTCATGAAGGGTTCCGGCGACGTTGCCGTGGCCGAAGAAGCCGTCTCTTCCGAGCCGCAAATCGACGAACACGGTCGTTCCTATGCCACCGGCAAGCGCAAGAACGCGGTCGCCCGCGTCTGGATCAAGCGCGGTAATGGCAAGATCACGGTCAATGGCCAGGATCAGGAAAAATACTTCGCCCGTCCGGTTCTGCGCATGCTGCTCCAGCAGCCGCTGGAAACCGCCGAGCGCGTGAACGAGTTCGACATCGTCGCCACCGTCAAGGGTGGTGGCCTGTCCGGTCAGGCCGGTGCCGTGCGTCACGGTATCTCCAAGGCGCTGACCCTGTTCGAACCGGGCCTGCGTGGCGTCCTGAAAGCCAATGGCTTCCTGACCCGCGACAGCCGCGTCGTCGAGCGCAAGAAGTACGGCCGCGCGAAAGCCCGCCGCTCCTTCCAGTTCTCCAAGCGCTAAGCGTTTCGAGACGATCCGAATGCAAGACGGGCGGTGCCGATGGCGCCGCCCGTTTTGCATGTCGGCCTACCAGATGGCGCGCAAGTGTTCGGCCAGGGTGTCGAACACCAGGCGGATCTTGCGGCTGGTCTGCACTTCGCGGTGCGTGACCAGCCAGATCGGCACGCTGATCTCGGGCAGGTCCGGCCAGACCGGTTCCAGTTCCGGAAAGAAGCGTTGCACGTCGCGCGTCATCACCGCCACACCCAGACCCTCACGCAGCAGCGAGAGATAGACCGCACCGCTTTCGCAAATCACCGGCACATTCTCCGGCGTCAGCGACAGGCCCAGCGCGTTGAGGTGACCGATCACCTGCGTCTCATTGCCGAAACCGATGAAGTTCAGCCGGTTGAGCGCCTCCAGACTCTGCGGGCGGCCGACGCGGTCCAGATAGGTCTTACTGGCGAAAAGGTGCGCCGTCGTCTCGCCGATCTTGCGGGCAATCAGCTCGCCCTTCTCGGGTCGGGCATGCCGGATGGCGATGTCGGCCTCACGCTTGGACAGGTCCTGCAGCGCGTTGGACGCGATGATCTCCAGCGTCAGATTTGGTGCGATCTCCCGCAAGTGCCGCACTACTGGCGGCAGGAAGAAGGACGCCATCACGTCCGTGGCGGTGATCGAGACATGCCCGTCGATCGTAGTCGACTGGCCCGAGGCCGTCAGTGAGATGCGCTGGGCCGCTTCGCCCATCACGCGCACATGGTCCAGCAATTCCAGCGCAGCCTGGGTTGGCGCCATGCTGCGCCGGCCGCGCTCGAACAGGGTCACGCCCAGGTCGGTTTCCAGCGCGCTGATCTGGCGGGAGAGGGTGGGCTGGGTCTGCCCCAGGGCGCGGGCGGCAGCCGAGAACGAGCCTTCCTCGACCGTGGCGAGAAAGGCGCGGATCTGGTTCCAGTCAAAGGAGATACTCGCCCAGTTCATTGATTGGCGTATATCATTTGCAGAGAAACTGCAGTTTGTGGCCGTTTTCTGTATGGATACACACGAAGGATGACGCCACAAGCCGAAAGGACCACACGCGTGCCCCAGTCCGATGCCAATCCGCACAGCCACTTCTGGAACCGCATGGCCGAGGGCTATGCGAAAAGCCCGATCGCCGACGAGGCGGCCTATCAGCACAAGCTGGAAAAGACCCGAGAATGGTTCAATCCTCAGAGCGATGTGCTGGAGTTTGGCTGCGGAACCGGCGGCACGGCTGTTCTGCATGCACCTTTCGTGGGCAATTACCTCGCCACCGATTTCTCGTCAGAAATGCTGCGCATCGCCGAAACCCGCAAGGCCGAGGCCGGCGTCACCAATCTCACTTTTCGCGAGGCCGAACTCGAAGACTTCGACCCGGTCGAATACCAGTTCGACGCCATTCTCGGGCTGTCCGTCCTGCACCTCCTGGCTGACCGCGAAGCCACGCTGCGCCACGCGTATGCATTGCTGAAACCGGGCGGCGTTCTGGTCACCAGCACGGTCTGCCTGATGGACGGGTTCTGGTTCCTCATCCCGATCATCCCCATCGCCCGCGCCCTGCGCCTTTTTCCTCTGCTCAAGGTCTTCAGCGCCAAACGCCTGTGCCGTGAAGTCGAGGCCGCCGGCTTCGAAATCACCTATGACTGGCGCCCCAAACCCAACAAGGCCCTGTTCCTCATCGTGAAAAAGCCGGGGTAGGGTAGCTCGGGCCAGCGTTTGTCCACGCCCAAACGGTGGAAATCCGGACACCGTTTTTCTGCCCCCGCAAAGCGGGGGAAGTGGTTTTGCCAAAGGCAAAACCGAAGGGGGTCAGTCGGTTGGCGCCGGTGCTTCGAACCCCCGCCGCCGGCCTGCGGCCGGGGCCTCCCCCGCTCGCGGGGGCGGAAATCATTTTTGCTTATCCTCCCCCCTTTGCGCTCGGGCTATTCTTCTTGTGCCTCATCACCGCTCGAGGCCCGGTCTGGTCGGCCGGGGGTGGTGGGGGAGTGGAGCGTGTCTGGAGAGCCGGGTGACCGCCGGCTGGACGGGCACGGCGGTCAGGGAGCACGGCTGTCATGCTACTCATGCAGCATCCTCGCCTGATATAGGACACACCCGCCCCGGCGGGTGAAATCTCCAAGTGCGGGACGCCAGACGGTGTCACTCACTTAACTCTAGCGAAGACGCCTGAAAGCGTCCCGCACCCTCTCTTGCTCATACCGCCAGCGTGTCAGCGCGTGGCGCTATTGGTGGTGCGGAGGAGAGCTCGATGTACCACCAATCCACCACCACACTTAACCACCGTCATGGCCCGGCTTGTCCGGGCCACCTCAGCTAACCTGCCAACAGGATGGACGAGGTCCCCCGGACAAGCCGGGGGATGACGGTGTCGGAAAAGGGGGAAGAAAATGAGAGCTGGCGAAGGAGCAACTTTCCTCCCCACACCGTGGGGAGGGGGACCGGCCGAAGCCCGAAGGGCGAAGGAGGGTGGAGGGGCCGCCGGGCGAAAGCCCGGCGGAATGCCCGCGACATGCTCAACCACGCCTTCAGCGCCCCCAATCAACCCCTTGCTTCGCGCCTGCCCCAAAAACGCATAGCCCCCAACAGAAGCATCAACTTGATGGAAAGCCCGCTCCGGCTTATGTGCAGGCCATGGCCAATCTGATCGACAATACGGCGCGCATCGCCGCTTCCGAGGCCCGCGCGGCCCGGCATCCGGAAAAGCAGAAGCGGGCGGACACGCCGGTGCTGCGCAAGCCGGACTGGATCCGCGTCAAGGCGCCGCTGGGCAAGACCTTTTCGGAAACCCAGAAGATCGTGAAAGAGGGCGGTCTCGTCACCGTCTGCGAAGAGGCGGGCTGTCCCAATATCGGCGAGTGCTGGGAACAGAAACACGCCACTTTCATGATCCTGGGCGATACCTGCACCCGCGCCTGTTCCTTCTGTAACGTCAAGACCGGCCTGCCGTCTGCTGTCGATACCGACGAGCCGCGCCGTGTCGCCGAAGCGGTGGCGCAGATGGGGCTGAAACATGTCGTCATCACTTCGGTCGACCGCGATGATCTGGATGATGGCGGGGCCCAGCATTTTGTCGACGTCATCAACGCCATCCGCGCGGCCACGCCGGGCACGACGATCGAAATCCTGACCCCGGACTTCCTGCGCAAGCCGGGCGCCGCCGAACGCGTCATCGATGCCAAGGCCGACGTCTTCAACCACAATCTGGAAACCGTGCCGCGGCTCTATCTCTCGATCCGCCCGGGTGCGCGCTATTTCCATTCCCTGCGCCTGTTGGAACGCGTTAAGGAACGCGATCCCTCGCAATTCACCAAGTCCGGCATCATGGTCGGGCTGGGCGAAAGCAAGGAGGAGGTGATGCAGGTGATGGACGACATGCGGTCCGCCGGCATCGATTTTCTGACCATCGGCCAGTATCTCCAGCCAACCCGCAAGCACGCCGCCGTCGACCGTTTCGTCACCCCGGACGAGTTCAAGGCCTATGAGACCATCGCCCGCGCCAAGGGCTTCCTGATGGTGTCCGCAACGCCGCTGACCCGTTCCAGCCACCATGCCGGTGATGATTTCGCCAAGCTGCGCGCGGCCCGCGATGCCCAGCTGGCGCGCGGCTGATCCGGCCTTGCGATGACGGTTGAAACCCGCGAACGCCTGCGGCTCTTCCACGCGCCGGATGATGTCTTCGATCTGGTGCTGGACATTCGCCGCTACCCGTCCTTCATCCCGCAGATCACGGCGATGCGGGTGCTCAACGAGGCGCATGACGGTCCGCTGACCGAAATGACCGCCGAAGCACGGGTGCGCTATAAATTCGTGGCCGAGCGTTTCACCTCGCGCGTGATCGCCGATGCCTCGCGCCGTTCAATCGATGTCAGCTTCGTCGCCGGTCCGTTCCGGGTGCTGGAAAATGCCTGGCGCTTCCATGCGCTCTCGGACGGGTCCTGCCTGGTGGAATTCGACATCAAGGCGGCGTTCAAGAACGCCATCCTGCAAATGCTGCTGGAGAGCAATCGCGATCGTGCCGGTCGCATCCTGATCCAGAAATTCTCCGCCGAGGCCCAGCGTCGCTGTGCCGCGGCCGGCGATCCCTCACGCGATCTCAGCGAAGAGATTGACGCCCTCGGCCAGTAGGTCCAGAGCGGTGGCCACGCTGGCCAGACGGACAGCACTGCGGTCTTTGCCTTCAAACCGGTGCACGCTGCAGCGGGTCTCGCGGCCTTGCACCGCCAGCGCAAAATGCACCAGCCCGGCCGGCTTGTCCTCGGACGCGCCCGGACCCGCAACACCAGTGATCGCCACGGCGATACCGGCCCTCGATCGCGAAAGCGCCCCGTCCGCCATCGCCCGCGCCACCGGTTCCGACACCGCGCCATGGGCCTCAAGCAACGCCGGATCGATGCCCAGAAGGTCCGTCTTGGCGGCGTAGGAATAGGTCACGAACCCCCGGTCCACCACGTCGGAAGACCCGGCAATCTCGGTCAGGACACCGCTGACCAGCCCGCCCGTGCAACTCTCCGCCGTGGCGATCATCACCCCGGCCTCCCGCGCCGCCTGCAGCAGGTTTTCCGCCTGTTCCAGAAGCGAATGATTGAACATCATGCCAGCCTCGCCGTGACCACGGCCTGCGCCGCCAGGCCTTCACCGCGGCCGGTAAAGCCCAGCTTTTCCGTCGTCGTTGCCTTGATATTCACCCGTGCCGCCGGCAGCCCCAGCAAGTGCGCCAGCCGGTCCCGCATCGCTGCGCGATGGGGACCGATCTTGGGGCGCTCCGAAATGATCGTCACATCGGCATGCACGACCTGGCCGCCCGCCGAGGCGAGCAGGTCGAGCGCATGCAGCAGGAATTTGTCCGAGGCCGCACCGGCCCATTGCGGGTCCGATGGGGGAAAATGCTGGCCGATATCGCCGGCACCGGCACAGCCCAGCACCGCATCGGTCACGGCATGCAGACCCGCATCCGCATCGGAATGGCCGACCAGTCCCAGCCCTGCGCGGATTTCCACGCCACACAGCCACATCGCCTCGGCCGGTTCCAGCCGGTGCACATCAAAGCCCTGTCCGGTCACCGTGACGGCCTGGTTCATCAGCACAGCCTCCGCCCGCCGGAAATCCTCCGCCCGGGTCAGTTTGAAATTGTCCGCATCGCCCACCACCGTGAAGACCGGCCCGCCCGCAGCCCGGATCACCGCCGCATCATCGGCAAAACTCGCCCCGCCGGTTACGGCATAGGCGTCCAGCAAGGAGGCGAGATGAAAGGCCTGAGGCGTCTGCGCTGCCGCCAACCCGGTCCGGTCGACCGGATCCAGCATGGTGCCATCATCATCGACCCGCATCAGCGCGTCAGCCACCGGCAGGACCGGGATCACGGCCGCATGATCCGCCAGGGCCGCCGAAAGGCGGTCAATCAGGTCGAAAGAGAGCAGGGGCCTTGCGGCATCATGGATCATCACCCCGTCACACCCGGCAGCCTGCAATGCCGCGAGACCCGCCCGCACCGAGTCGGACCGGGTCACACCGCCAGGCACGGTCTCCAGCGCATGGCCCAGTTCGGCCTCGACCTGCCGCACATGATCCGCATCCTGTGGATTGATGACCACACTCACCGGCCCGATGCAGGGATGTGAGGCCAGGGCCTGATAGCTGCGGGCCAGCACGCTTTTTCCGGCCAGTGGCCTGAATTGCTTGGGCAAGCCGCCCCCGGCGCGGGTTCCGCGTCCGGCTGCCACGATCACGGCACCCAGTTTCATTCCAGCCCTCATCCATTGCCGCAGCGCAGCATAATCGCTAGCCTTTCCGGCTTACGATGCCCGTTCAGGATAAGTCCAGCCGCATGCGCTTCTCAATCGGCCCGCACAGGATTGATGTTCCCGCGATCCTCGCGCCCATGTCCGGCGTGACCGATCTGCCCTTCCGTTGCCAGGCCCAACGTTTCGGGGCCGGCATGGTGGTATCGGAAATGGTCGCCTCGGATGCACTGGCCGCAGGCCGCCGCGACATGGTTCGCAAGGCGGCGCTGGATGCCTCGCTGGCACCCTGCGTGATCCAGCTGGCCGGGCGCGAGGCGCACTGGATGGCCGAGGGCGCCAAAATTGCCGCTGATGCCGGAGCCGACATTGTCGACATCAATATGGGCTGTCCGGCCCGCCAGGTGACCAAGGGCCTGTCCGGCTCGGCGCTGATGCGCGATCTCGATCACGCGCTCGGCCTGATCGAGGCCACGGTTGGGGCCGTCGACATTCCCGTGACGCTGAAAATGCGTCTGGGCTGGGATCATGACTGCCTCAACGCGCCGGAATTGGCATGCCGGGCCGAAGCGGCCGGCGTGCAGCTGGTCACCGTGCACGGACGCACGCGGCAGCAATTCTACAAGGGCGTGGCAGACTGGTCGGCCGTGCGGGCCGTGAAGGAAGCCGTGGGCATTCCGGTCATCGTCAATGGCGATATCATCGACATCGACTCGGCCCGTACGGCTCTGGAACAATCCGGTGCCGACGCTGTCATGATCGGCCGCGCAGCCCAGGGGCGGCCCTGGCTGGTTGGAGAAATCGGTGCGGCCCTGCTGGGTGAAAGCCTGACGCCGGACTGGCGTGCCAAGGTCTCAGCCCTGCAAGACCAGTTCGAAGGCTCGCTGGAGCATTACGGCGAGCACCTGGGCATCCGCATGATCCGCAAGCATCTGGCTTCCTTCGTCGATGAGGAAGGCGCGCATTTCGAGCCCGACTGGGCCCGGGCCATCAAGGCCATTCTCTGCCGCGCCGACACGCCGAAAGGTGTTCGCGAGGGGCTGGCGCGCCTGCTGGAACCGGAAGTCCGGGCGGTGGCATGACCGAGGCGCCCCTGTCCTTCGTTCCCGCCGAGCTGGCTGCGGAAATGGCAGCGATCCCGCTTCTGCAATTCAACGCCGACGCCCGCTTCACCTGGGCGAACACCCAGGCCGAAGAATGGCTGGGCCTGTCCCAGCGCCACCTCAAGAAGGGGCGGTTCGCAACGCACTCACCGCTTTGTTCACACCTGGCAGAAATCGTCGATCAGGCCTGCGAGGCTCGACGAAGCGTTGTCGCTCTGGGTCTGGCCCTGGGCCATGGCGGGCCCTTCGACCTGCACGCCCGCTGGTCCGAGGAACATGCCGTGGTGACCCTGTCGGTGCTGCCCCATCGTGAGAGCAGTGCGAAAGCCTCTGAAGCGCCCGCTCTCGGGTTCGGCCGCATGCTGGCCCATGAGCTGAAAAACCCGCTCGCCAGCGTCCGCGGCGCCGCCCAGTTGATCCGGCGGGAAACCGACATCGCGGCCACCGGCGAACTGGCGCAGGTCATTATCCAGGATGTCGACCGGATGACCCGGCTGGCGGATCACTGGAGCCGCGTCGGTGACATCCGGCTGGGTGAACGCAGCGCCATCAATCTCAATCATCTCGCGGTCAGCGCCATGGACGCGGTCGCGCGGGCCGATGCCAGCGCCCGTCCGATGATGAAGGAAGGGTTCGACCCGTCTCTGCCTAGCGTGTGGGGTGACAAGGACCTGTTGATGCAGGTCGTCGTCAATCTGGTCCAGAATGCGCGCGATGCCCTGCGGGGCCAGGACGCACCAGAGATCCGGGTGGAAACCCGCTTTGACACCGGACCGCGCAGCCGCACCGGCGCTGTACCGACGCCGCTGGTGCTGATCGTCCGCGACAATGGCCCGGGCATTCCGGAACATCTGGGCGCGGGCATTTTTACCCCGTTTGTGACCACCAAGCCGGCGGGCGAGGGGCTTGGTCTGGCCTTTGCCGCCCGCATTGCTGCCCTGCATGATGGCCAGCTGGACTTCGACAGCGAGCCGGGCCGGACCGCTTTTTACCTGCGACTGCCGATTGCCAGAGAGGACACGCCGTGAGCGCAAGAATTCTGCTGCTGGAAGATGATGAGAGCCTGAAACTCATCCTGTCCCGGGCCTTGGGCTCTGCCGGGTTCCAGGTCCGCGCGACGGCGTCTCCGGACACGGCCCTGGGCTGGCTGCGCAATGGGGAAGGGGATTTGCTGCTGGCAGACGTGCTGCTGGACGGCACCAATTTCCTGGAAAATCTCGGCCTGGTCTCACGCTTGCGGCCGCAAATGCCGGTCATCGTGATGAGTGCGCAGGCCACCGCCTCCACCGCCATCAATGCGGCCAAGGGCGGTGTGTTCGAATACCTGCCCAAGCCCTTCGACCTGGATGACATGATCGCGGCCGTGGAAGCCGCCCTGGGTGATACCAAGTCCAGTCAGCGCACGCGCTCGGCCGACGAGCCGACCGGCTTCATCGGTCAGTCCGTGGCGATGCAATCGGCGTTCAAAGCGATTGCGCGCGCTGCCACCAGCCAGGCGCATGTGATGATCACCGGCGAGCCCGGTGTCGGCAAGCGCCAGGCGGCCGAAGCCCTGCTGCGGGCCCGCGGTGTGGCGTCTGGCGATGCGGTGGTCGTCACCCCGTCCAATACGCCGACCGAGATTTTCGGATCGACGCAGGCGGCCAAGCAGGTGGTCTGGCTGCGCCTGGAAGAATGGACGGCCGATCAGCAGCGCGCGGCCCGCGATGCCCTGGATGCCGGTGCCGGCCGGGTCATCGCGACCGCGTCCCAGTCTCCGACCAGCCCGCTGGATGGTCGGCTGTCCGCGCGCCTGTCCGAATGCGTCATCACCGTGCCGCCGCTGCGCGAACGGCGCACGGACATTCCGGCCCTGTGCGAAGCCTTCCTGGGCCAGTTTGCCCGGCGGGACCAGCAGGCCGTGGTGCGCCTTTCCAAGGATGCCACCGAATACCTCGCCAATTCGCCCTGGACCGGCAATGTGGTCGAGCTGCGCTCGGTTTTGTCGCGCCTGTCACTGGCGACACGGGGGCGGGTCGCTTCGCTCAATGATGTCGTCGATGCCCTGGCGGTCGATGGCGGCGACGCCTCCGAGGAGATCAGCGTGCACGCCAATGCCCTGGCGGCGCTGGCTTTGGCCAAGCCCGATGCCCGGCAGGTGGCGGTCGACTCGGTCGAACGGGCTCTGTTTGCGCAGGCGCTGGATCGCTGCAATGGCAACCGGTCCAAGGCCGCCGATATGCTCGGGCTGAACCGCAATACCCTGGCCCGGCGTCTCGCCGAACTGGACGGTCGGGCCGACGAGGCCGGCTAGCTGTTGCCGACGCGTAACGCTTGTTGATTTCATGCAACGACGGCGTAATGATGCGTCTGTGCAACACACGAGTCCGTCCTTGCCGCAGACCTCTGCCAAGACCCTGATCCGCAACATCTCGCCACAATCGGCGGCGCTGTTCGGCATCGGGTTTGTGGTGTCGCTCGGTCTGGTGACGGCTGCCGCCTTCATCCTGCTGCGCGAAGGCGGTCTCACCGACGAGGCAGACCGCTATGCCATCGCCATGCTGATCGGCAATGGCGTGCTGATCGCCGGACTGGCCAGCGTGGTCGCCCTGCGCTTCCTGCGCCGGTTTCGCGGTCGGCGCTTCGGCGAGCCGGCGCCGCGCCTGCATTTGCGCTTTGTCGCCCTGTTTTCCATCGCTGCCGCAACTCCCGCCATCCTGTCGGCCTTCTTCCTCGGCGCTGTGATCAGCCGGGGCGTCGACTACTGGTTCGGCAATCGGGTCGCCGCGATGGTCGATCAGATGGAGACCGTCGCGCTGGGTTTCTATAACCGCGAAGCCGAATTTGCCTCCGACCAGCTACGCGCCATGGCCTATGATCTCAGCCAGCCGCAGGCCGTGGATGCCTTCACCAGCAGCCGTATCCAGTACATCCGCTATCTCGGCGACCAGGCCGCCCAGCGCCGCTTTGTGGCGGCCTATGTCGTCGATGGCCGCGGCACCCTCTTGGCCCGCACCCAATTCCGCGAGAACGAGGAGTATGTGGCGCCGTCGCCGCGCCTCTACGAGCTGGCAAGTGCCGGCGACGTGGCGGTGACCACGCCGGACACGTCCGCCGATGCGGCCGATGTCATGCGCCTGCTCTACCGGCTCAACGCCTACCAGGACGCCTATCTTTTCATCTCCCATCCCATGGATGTCGGTCTGTTTCGCCAGATGGGCGCGGCCCGCCGCGAGCTGCGCGATGCCTCGCAGCAGGAAAGCCAGATCCGGCGTACCTTCTATCTTCTCTATTTCGAGGTCGGCATCCTTCTCCTGATCGGCTCGATCTGGCTGGCCCTGACCGCCGCGACCCGCGTGGTAACGCCGATTTCCCGCCTGGTGGCAGCGGCCGAACGCGTGCGGCGCGGCGATCTGGACACGCGTGTCCAGATGGGCCGCGATGATGACGAGATTTCCGCGTTGGCCCGCGCCTTCAACCGCATGACGCGCCAATTGCGCAGCCAGCGCAGCGAACTCATCGAATCGCACGCTGAATCGGAAAAGCGCCGCGCCTTCATGGAAGCCATTCTCGCCGGCGTGCGGGCCGGGGTCATCGGTCTGGATGGCTCCGACCGGATTACCCTCATCAACCGCTCGGCCATCTCGCTGTTGAGCCCGGGTACGGATGATCTCATCGGTGTCGGCCTCAACGAGGTCACGCCGGAATTGGCCGATATCGTGCTGCAGGCCCGGCGGCGTCCCGGCTCGGTGGCGGAAGGCCAGATCGACCTGCGCGCCGATGATGGCGAGGACCGCCATCTGACCGTTCGGGCCTCCATGGACGAGGAGGCCGGTCTGGTCATCACCTTCGACGATGTCACCCGCCTGGTCACCGCCCAGCGCAACGCCGCCTGGCGCGAAGTGGCCCGCCGGATCGCGCACGAGATCAAGAACCCGCTGACCCCGATCCAGCTGTCGGCCGAACGGATCCGGCGCAAATACCGGGACGAGATTTCCAGTGATCTGGAAACCTTTGACCGCTGCGTCGAGACCATTGTCCGCCAGGTCAATGATATCGGCCGCATGGTCGACGAATTCTCCTCCTTCGCCCGCATGCCGCAGCCCAAGGTGGAGCCGACGGAAATGCGCGAGGTGGTGAAGTCCGCCGTGTTCGCCCAGCGGGTGGCCTCACCCAATATCGACATTCCCTTCGATCAGCCGGCCGGCCCGATCTACGCGCTGTGCGATGCTCGCCTGTCCAGCCAGGCGCTGGCCAATATTCTCAAGAATGCCAGCGAAAGCGTCGCATCGCGCATGGATCGCGACGAGGCTCCGGGCGAGATCGCGGTGCGACTGGTCGAGCAGGATGGCTATGCCGTCATCGAGGCCCGGGACAATGGCCTGGGCTGGCCAACCCCCAACCGGGAACGGCTGACCGAACCCTATATGACCACGCGCGAGAAGGGCACGGGCCTGGGCCTGGCCATCGTCAAGCGCGTGATGGAAGACCACAAGGGACGTCTGGAACTGGATGTGCCGGAAGACGGGCAGGGGGCGATCGTCCGCCTCATCTTCCCGCTGGCCGACACCCAGGATGCCCAGCTCCCGTCCATGCAGGAGGCATGAACCATGGCAAGGGACATTCTCATTGTCGATGACGAGGCGGACATCCGCGAACTCATTGGCGGATTGCTCGAGGATGACGGCTATGAACCCCGCGAGGCCGCCGATGCCGATGGTGCGCTGGACGCCATCCGGGCGCGCAAACCCTCGCTGGTGATCCTGGATGTCTGGCTGCAGGGCAGCCGGCTGGACGGGATCGAGCTGCTGGACGAGTTCCGTGCACTGGATCCGGGACTGCCGGTCATCGTGATCTCCGGCCATGGAACGATCGAAACGGCGGTCGCCGCGATCCGCAAGGGGGCCTATGATTTCATCGAAAAGCCTTTCAAGAGCGACAAGCTCCTTTTGACCGTGAAGCGCGCTCTGGAGACCTCCAAACTCCGCAGCGAAAATGCGCAATTGCGGGCCCGTACGGAGGCGCAGTACTCGCTGATTGGTGAATCCACCGGCATCGTCCAGGTGCGCCAGCTGATCGACCGGGTGGCGCCGACCAACAGCCGCGTCCTGATCCGGGGCCCGTCGGGCGCCGGCAAGGAGACCGTCGCCCGGTTGATCCACGAAAATTCGCCGCGTGCAGCTGCCGATTTCGTCGCCGTCAGCGCGCCGGGCATGTCGCCGGAAGTCGTTGAAGCCGAACTCTTCGGCCGCGAGAATGAAGACGGCAGCGTCAAGCATGTCGGCCTGTTCGAGCGCGCCCATGGTGGCACGCTCTATCTCGACGAGATTGCCGACATGCCGCCGGAGACCCAGAGCAAGCTCCTGCGTCTTCTGGTCGAACAGCGCTTTCGCCGCATCGGTGGGGCCGCCGACGTTCAGGTCAATGTACGGGTGATCTCCTCGACGGCGCAGGATCTCAATGCCCGCATCCAGGAAGGTCGTTTCCGGGAGGATCTTTATCACCGTCTTGCCGTGGTTCCGGTCACCGTGCCGGCCCTGGCCGAACGTCGCGAAGACATTCCCGCACTGGTCAATCACTTCGTGACGCGCCTGACCGTGTCGGCGGGCCTGCCGCGACGGGTGTTTGGCGACGATGTCATGGCCGCGCTGCAAGCTCACAGCTGGCCGGGCAATGTGCGCCAGCTGCGCAACAATATCGAGCGCCTGCTGATCCTGGCGACCGGGGCGGCGAACGAGCCGATCACGCTGGACTCCCTGCCGTCCGAAGTCGTGACGCGCGACAATCACGATGCGGGATTTGACGCCGAGAAGATGATCGCCTTGTCTTTGCGTGAGGCCCGGGAGAATTTCGAGCGAGAGTATCTCAAGGCGCAGATCGACCGGTTCGGCGGCAATATCTCCAGAACCGCCGCCTTCATCGGCATGGAACGGTCGGCGCTGCACCGCAAGCTCAAATCCCTGGGCGTGGGTGGCAGCGTCCGCGAAGGCGCAGCCTAGAACCGGAACGGACGGACACGAGATGAAAGCGATAGTCTGCGGGGCCGGGCAGGTCGGTGTCGGCATTGCCCGCGCCCTGGCCCGGGAGGGCAATGCGGTGACGGTCGTCGACTGGTCGACCGAGCTGATCGACAATGTGGTCACCGATCTCGATGTCCGCGGCGTGGTGGGCCATGCCTCCCATCCCGACGTGTTGGAGCAGGCCGGCGCCCGCGAGGCGGATCTCCTGGTCGCGGTGACCTATTCGGACGAGACCAATATGGTGGCGTGCCAGGTCGCGCACTCCCTGTTTTCAACGCCGACGCGGATCGCCCGCGTCCGGGCCCAGAATTATCTCGACCCGGCCTGGGGCGATCTGTTTTCCACCGGCAACATGCCTGTCGATGTGGTCATCTCGCCGGAGCTGGAAGTCGGCCGCGCCATCCTTCAGCGGGTTGAAACTCCCGGAGCTTTCTCGACCGCCGTCTTCGCCGGCGGCCGGGTGCAATTGCTCGGCCTGCGCCTCGAGGACAGCTCGCCCATTGCCGGTTCGACCACGGAACAGGTCATGGAGCTGTTCCCGGACCTGCGTCTGGCCGTTGTCGGCGTCCAGCGCGAGCGTACGCTCTTCATTCCCAAAATGAATGATCCGCTGCTGGCCGGCGACGACGTCTATGTCGTCACGGAAAGCGCCCAGGTGAAGCGTGTTCTGGACATTTTCGGGCGCAATTCGGAACGCATCCGCCGCGTGGTGGTCGTCGGTGCCGGCAATATCGGCGTCTATGTGGCCCGCGCCCTGGAACGGGCCGGCGGTGTGAAAGTGCGCCTGATCGAGGCCAGCAAGGCCCGCGCCGAGGCAGCAGCCGACAAGCTGAAGAAAACCGTCGTCCTGCACGGTGATGGCCTGAGTGGCCGGCTTTTGCGCGAAGCCGGAGTGGCGGATGCCGAGCTGGTGATCTGCGTCACCAATGACGACAAGATCAACATGCTTTCTGCCGTGATGGCCAAGCGGGAAGGGGCCGAGCGCGCCCTCAGCCTGGTCAATGACCGCAGCTTCGAGACCATGCGCGAGGCGCTGGGCATTGATGTCCTGATCGATCCGCGCGCCACGACCGTATCCACCATTCTCCAGCACATCCGGCGCGGCCGCATTACCGGCCTGCAAAGCCTGGGCGGCGGCGAGGCGGAAGCGCTGGAAGGTATCGCGCTCTCCACTTCACCGCTGGTCGGACGCACGCTGGACGATCTGGAATTGCCCGACGGCGTCGCTCTTGGCGCTGTGGTGCGGGGCGACAAGGTCATCTTGCCCTGCGATGAAGGTCGGATCCGGGAAAACGACCGGGTCCTCCTGTTCTGCAACACGGCGCTGATCCCCAAGGTCGAGCACCTGTTCCGCGTCAGCCTCGAGTACTTCTAGACCATGTCACTGGCCGCGCTCCTCCGGCCCTTGGCTGCCCTCTGGGTCCTGGTGGCCCTGGTCTCCGTTCTGGCGGCCTTGGCTGCTGTGGCCGTGCGGGAAGTTCATCTGGCGCCCTTTTTCCTGGTCTCAACCGGTCTGGCGCTGGTTCCGGGGCTGCTGATCCTGTCGGCCACCCAGGGCCTGCGGGTGAGGGCGAGCGCCATGGACGCACTCGGCCTGGCCTTTCTCGCCTGGGTCACCACCCCGGCCGTGGCAGCCTTGCCCTTCTGGATCACCGGATATTTCGACCCGCTGGACTCCCTGTTTGAAGCCTATTCGGCCGTGACCACCACAGGGGCAACCCTGTTGCCCGCAGACCAGCTGCCGCGCTCCCTGGTCTTCTGGCGCGCCATTCTGGGCTGGATGGGCGGCTATGCCACGCTTCTCCTGGCGATCGCGGTCTTTGCAGCCCTGGACCGGGATGTGCCGGCCATCCGGCGTTCGCCGCTTTTGACCATCCGGGCTGACAATGTGTTCTCCCACCTGCAACAGTCTGCCCGACGGGTCGGGTTGATCTATGCGCTGGTGACCGGGCTGGTCTGGCTGGCCTTGCTGATCTCCGGCACCGAGGTGTTCAACGCCACGGTCCTGGCCATGGGCGCCGTCTCGACCAGCGGCTACACGCCTGCCGATGGCGGTCTGATGGCCGCTTTCGGTTTCTGGCCGATGGTGATTGTCGCCTTGGGCTGCCTCGCCGGCAGTGTGAATGTCGCGCTGTTCTGGGATGTCTTGCGGGATCGTGGCGTGCTGCGGGACCCTGACCTGGCCGGGATGACCGCCTTGATCCTGGGTCTGGCCCTTCTTTACGGCCTGGCCGCACCCCACGCACTGCACACCCACATCCTCGATGCGCTCTTCATGGTGACCACGGCGGGCTATTCGACGACGGGGGCCCTGTCCCCCGTGCCGGTTGCAGCCGTATTCGTTGCCCTGATCGGAGGCTCAGCGGCTTCGACAACGGGCGGGGTCAAGATTTCCCGCATTCTTTTGCTCTGGCGCCGCATGGGCAGCGAGCTCGCCGTGCTCTCCGACCCGTCCAGCGTCGCCCCGGTGACCTTCCGCGGCCGGCCGGCGCAGGACAATGCGCTCGTCGGAATCTGGGCCTATGTCCTGGGTTTTGTCGCCTGCCTGGGTTTCGGCACCCTGTTCCTGGCCTTGGCCGGACTGGATTTCGAGACAGCCTTTCTCGCCAATGCGGCCGCCTTGGCCAATACCGGCCCTTTGCTGAATGAGGTTCATATCGGCGATGGCTGGCGGGATATTGCCGACAAGGCCAAGCCCATCCTTATTTCCGCCATGGTGCTGGGGCGATTGGAAGTTCTGGCTGCGCTGGCGGCCATCTGGGCCCTGATCATCAGGAAGTGAGGACGCATTGAGCCGCATCGCCTACGTCAATGGACGCTATGTTCCGCACGCGCGGGCTTCGGTGCACATCGAGGACCGGGGATTCCAGTTCGGCGACGGCATTTATGAAGTCTGGGCCGTCCGCAGCGGCGCGCTGATGGATGCCGAAGGCCATTTTGACCGCCTTGACCGGTCGCTGCGCGAACTGCGCATTCAGACACCCCTGGCCCGAGCCGGCCTTCGGCTGGTGATCAGCGAACTGATCCGGCGCAACCGGCTGCGCGACGGCCTTGTCTATCTCCAGGTCACACGTGGCCAGGCCCGCCGGGATCATGCCTTTCCGGCGAAAGGCACGCCGCCGACCCTGGTGCTGACGGCCAAACGCATGGACTTTCAGGCGGCCGCCAGCCGGGCCGAGCAGGGCATCGCCGTGATCTCCCTGCCGGATCAGCGCTGGGACCGGTGTGATATCAAGACCGTCAACCTTCTGCCCAATGTTCTGGCCAAGCAGGCTGCGCGGGAGGCCGGAGCCTTCGAGGCCTGGCAGGTCGACCAGAACGGTTTTGTCACCGAAGGCGCGTCCACCAATGCCTGGATCGTGACGGGCGAGGGTGTTCTCGTCACCCGTCCGGCCGACAACGCGATCCTGCATGGAATCACCCGCGCCACGCTGATCCGGATCGCCGAAAGCCAGGGACTTGAAACACAGATGCGCGCCTTCACCGTCGAGGAAGCGCAATCGGCTCGCGAAGCCTTCGTGACGTCAGCCACGTCCTTCATCACGCCCGTGGTACAGATTGACAACCGTCCGGTCGGCAATGGCGTGCCCGGTTCGCTGGCAACCGCGCTGCGGCAAGCCTATCTGGACAGCGCCTGACCCCTTATTCCGGCTTTGCCTGCAAGATGAGATGGTTGCAGGGTGCGGCAAGCACTGTATACCCTAATCGACGAATCGCATTTCAAGCGGCGCACTTGGAGCCAACATGTCGCACGACAAAAAACAAAATCTGCAGGACGCCTTCCTGAATTCGGTGCGTAAGACAAAAACGCCCCTGACCATTTTCCTGGTAAATGGTGTGAAGCTTCAGGGCGTCGTTACCTGGTTCGATAACTTCTGTGTCCTTCTGCGCCGGGACGGTCTGTCCCAGCTGGTCTACAAGCACGCCATATCGACCATCATGCCGGCATCCCCGGTCCAGCTGTTCGATGATGGCAAGGCCGACGCCGAAGCCGCAGAGAGCGAAAGCGCCCCCGATTGATCGACCGTGAGGCGCCCGTTTCGCGCGCCCTTGTCATTCATCCGACAGGCCGCGACGGGCTGGACAGGGCGGAAGCCCGACTTGAAGAAGCCAAGGGCTTGGCCGAAGCGCTCGACCTGGCCGTGGTGGATGCGTTTATCTCGACAACCCGCAAGATCGACGCCGGTCGCTATTTCGGCCGTGGCAAGGTCGAGGAGTTGCGGGCCTGTTTTGGCGAGGACGGTGCGGATGTCGCCGTCATCGACACAGCCCTGTCGCCGATCCAGCAGCGGAACCTGGAAAAGGCCTGGAACGTCAAGGTCATCGACCGGACCGGCTTGATCCTCGAAATCTTCGGCCAACGTGCGCGCACCAAGGAAGGTGTGCTGCAGGTCGAGCTGGCGCGTCTGGCCTATGAACGCTCGCGCCTTGTGCGCACCTGGACCCACCTTGAACGCCAGCGCGGGGGTCGCGGCTTCCTGGCCGGCCCCGGCGAAACCCAGATCGAGACCGACCGCCGCCTCCTCAACGAAAAAATGGCCAAGCTGCGCCGGCAACTCGATGAGGTCCGGCGCACCCGGAGCCTCCACCGGACCAACCGCCAGGATGTCCCGATCCCGACTGTCGCGCTGGTCGGCTACACCAATGCCGGCAAGTCCACGCTGTTCAATTATCTGACAGGGGCAGGGGTGTTCGCCCAGGACATGCCTTTTGCCACGCTCGACCCGACGGTGCGGGCGCTCGACCTGCCCAGCGGCACCCGCTTGCTGCTGTCGGACACGGTGGGTTTCATCACCGATCTGCCGACCGAGCTTATCGCCGCCTTCCGCGCCACTCTGGAAGAGGTCCGCGAGGCCGACTTGCTGATCCATGTGGTCGACGCTTCGGATCCCGACCATGCCGGCCGCATCCTTGACGTGGAAAGCGTTCTGGATGCCATCGAAGCCGGTCCGCGGCACGATCAGGTCATGATCGAAGCCTGGAACAAGGCCGACCGGCTGGATGCGGAGGGTTATGACGAGCTGGTCTTTGCCTGCCAGGTCGCCAATCTGAAGGCCGAGCGTCTGGTCAAACTGCCCATTTCCGCCATCACCGGTGCCGGCGTCGATGCCCTGATGGAAGCGGTCGAGAAAACCCTCGCCAAGGATGATGAGCGTCTGGAGATCGAGGTCCCGCCCGCCGAAGCCCGCGCGCTGGCCTGGCTCCATGCCAATGGCGATATTCTCGACAGTCAGGTCGACTCGGAAACCGGCACCAGCCTGCTTTCCGTCCGCCTGACGCCCGCAGAAGCCGGCCGTTTCCGGACCCAGTTTCCCCAACTGGCGGTTCCCCAGGGTATTGGCGAACCCGAGCCGGAAGACTTTTAGCCGGCCTTCGCCGATTTCTCGATCATCTTGGCGGCGTTCCAGAGCGCTTCCATCTCATCCAGAGAAGCGTCCTCCGGACGGCGCCCGGTTTTAGCCAGGCTTGCCTCGATGTGCCGGAAGCGGCGTTCGAATTTGGCGTTTGCGCTTCGGGTCGCGGTTTCGACATCGACCTTCAACTTTCGTCCAAGGTTCGTGCAGACGAACATCAGGTCACCGATTTCTTCCGCCACCGCGTCCTGATTTTCGCTCCGGATGGCCTCGCGGACCTCCTCGATTTCCTCGAAAACCTTGTCGAGCACACGTTCGGCGTCCGGCCAGTCAAAGCCGACGCGTGCCGCGCGCTTTTGCAGTTTCTGGGCGCGTTTCAGGGCGGGCAGGGCGAGGGGCAGGTCATCCAGCACGCCGTCGCCCTTTGATGACGCCTGACGCTCCTGCGCCTTTATCGCTTCCCATTCAACGGTTTGCGTCTCGCTGTCGCGCGTTTCCGCGTCGCCGAACACGTGCGGATGCCGCCGGATCATCTTGTCATTGATCGACCGGCACACATCATCAAAGTCGAACAAGCCGGCTTCATCAGCCATCTGGGCATGAAAGATCACCTGCAACAGCAGATCGCCCAGTTCGTCCTTCAGCTCGGAATAGCTTTTCCGATCAATCGCATCCGCCACCTCATAGGCTTCCTCGATCGTGTAGGGCGCGATCGTCGAGAAATCCTGCTCAAGGTCCCAGGCACACCCACCATCCGGATTGCGCAATGCAGACATGATCTCGCGAAGACGGGTAATCGGAGCGAGCGACGGATCAGGAATCTTGGGCATGGCGAGGAGCTGGATCTTCTCGAGTTTCGAATCGTTCGGACCTTAGCCGGATTGACCGAGCGCGGCGACGAAACAAACTTCATGCAGGAGCAGAATGAGCCGCAGACATACCTGATGCAAGATCTCACACCCTGACGTGAAACTTGAGGATACTACGTCAAGCATCTGATAGCGCTGAGAAATTATGAGCAAACAGGGCGCCGTGATGCCGCGGCGCCAAGCCTCACAACCACATCAAAAATGCGCATAATGAATATTATGAGAAATAATGTGCCGTGGATCTTGAGGCGATCAGGCCAGAATTCGGACGCCGTTGTGGTCCATTTCCAGCCGCAGACCATCAAATCCCGGCTGCACATTCTCAGGCAGACGCGCCGCAAGCTGCTCGTAATCCAGCGTGATGTGCAGATTGGTCAGGACAGCGCGCTGGGCATCCACGCGACGAACCTCACGCAGGGCATCTGAGACGGAAAAATGAGTCGGATGCGGCTCGTCTCGCAGCGCATCGACGATCCAGCAATCGATGCCGTGAAGCAATTCGGCCGAGGGCTGAGGAAGTTCATTGATGTCCGGCGAATATGCAATGCTGCCTATCCGATATCCCAGCGATCGTATCCGGCCATGACCCTGGTCCACGGGCATGAGTTCAACCACGCCGCCCGGCCCTTCGACAAAAATGGCGAGGCCCGGGCGTTCGATCGGTCTCTTGTCCAGGATCGGTGGATAGCCGGAACCCGGCGGAGCGTGGAAGGTATACCCGAACCGGCCGGTGAGTGTGGCCTCAGTGGCCGCGTCCATCCAGACCGGGATACGTTCGCGTTGCAAATAGGCAAAGGCCCGAAGATCGTCGATGCCATGGGTCTGGTCCGCATGGTCGTGGGTATAGACAACACCATCGATGCGCGGCACGTGCGCCGAGATCATCTGTTCGCGAAAATCCGGCGATGTATCAATCACGACACGCGTGACAGCCCGGCCCGCATCAAGGTCGGCCCGACTGGCCGCCCGCTCGACCAGCAAGGAACAGCGGCGACGCCGGTTCCGCGGATTGTTCGGCTTGCAGTCACCCCAATCGCCATTGGCTCGCGGCACACCGCCGGATGACCCGGTCCCCAACAGGGTTATCCGGGTCAACGCGCTCATGGGCGTGACACCCGGTCAAACAGACGGAAGAAAGCATCGGTCGTACGCTGTTCGCATTCGGCTTCAGTCCAGCCCTTCACCTGGGCCAGGCCCCGCGCGACATCAGGAAGAAAGGACGGTTCGCAACGCCGACCGCGGTGCGGAACCGGCGCCAGATACGGGCAATCGGTTTCAACGATGATCCGGTCATCGGGAATGTCATCGCGGAACACGGCGCGGACATCCTCGGCCTTTTTGAACGTGATGATGCCCGAGGCCGCGAAATAGGCGCCCAGCGCTGCACCGCGCCGTGCGAGCCCGGAACCGCCGGTATAACAATGCAGCAAGGGCCTGAAGGCCCCCTTCCCCATTTCCTCTTCCAGCAGTTCCGCCATCGCTTCATCGGCGTCACGCGTATGCAGGATCAGGGGCAGATCGGCGCGGCGCGCGGCTTCGATATGCGCCTTGAGGCTCTGGAATTGCGCGTCGCGGGGCGAGTAGCCGTAGTGGAAGTCCAGCCCGGTTTCACCGATGCCGACGACCTTGGGATGCCTGGCCCATTCAATCAGCTCGTCGGCCGTGATGTCGGGACGGTCCTTGGCGTGATGCGGGTGGGCACCGATGGTGCAGTAGATGTCGTCATGTGCTTCGGCGATCGCGCTGACCGCTTCGAAATCACTGAGCTGGCAGCAGATCGTGATCATCCGGCCGACGCCCGCATCACGGGCGCGCTGAATGACCGCATCGAGGTCCCCGGCGAATTGCTCACCGTGCAGATTGACGTGGCTGTCTACAAGCATGAACCGAACTCAAACTGCTTCCTGGCGGGCTGCTGCGCGCACAAGGCCCAAGGCGGCCAGCGCGCTTTGCTTGGCGTCGAGATAGAGCGCATCACTGTCACGGACAAGCGCATTGACCTCACGCCAGGCCTGCAGCCACGGGCTCGCATCGCCACCGTGCAGTGCGCGTTGGCGGGCCTGCTCACCAATGGCGTGCGACAGGCACTCAAAGAACAGCGCCTTGCTCTCGTCCTGGCCTTTCGCGCTCGCCCGCTCCGCCAAACGCCGCAGGTCCGCCTCCGTCGCAAGCCGCGCTTTCTTGACCAGTGCACTCACTTCACGGGCCATGGACACACCGCCGGACGCCTGCAGGGCCAAGGCCTGGCCGGGGGCGCCGCCTCCCAGACGGGCGGCCGCCTCGGCCTCGTCGGGATCGCAGCCCGTCACTTCGGTCAGCCAGTGTGTGGTTTGCTCGACAGTCGGCGGTCTCAGGTCAAGCCGCCGGCATCGGGACCGGATGGTCGGCGGCAAACGTCCGGGGGTGTGGGTGACCAGAAACAGGACGCCCCGCTGAGGCGGTTCCTCCAGAGTCTTGAGGATTGCATTGGCGGCATTGGTGTTCATGTCATCGGCCGCATCGATGATGCAGACACGCCAACCGCCCTTGATGCCCGAACTCATCTCGAAGAAATGCGGGGCCCGGCGCGCTTCCTCAACGGTGATTTCGGCACGCCAGCGCTTGCGTCTTTCGTCCCATGGCCGGCGCAGCACCAGTAGATCCGGACTGGAGCCGGCTTCAAGCAGTTTGCAAACCGGGTCTGTCGGGCTGGATCCCAGAGGACCACCCTCCTCCATCGGCCGCGCGCCCATGACGCGTCGTGCGGCGCGCCAGGCAAAACTCGCCTTGCCGACCCCGCGGGGCCCCGTGATCATCCAGGCATGGTGCAATCGACCCGACTGCCAGGCCTTGGCAAAAGCGCTTTCCGCAGCCGCATGCCCGAACAGATCATAGCGTTCACGCGGTGCAAGGCAGCCTGGCTGAACGTCGGAGCCGATCTCCGGGTCCGTGCTCATGCCGGCTGACCCAGACGCTCGCGAATGGCGTCAATGGCGCGCTGTTTCACCGTTTCCGCGCTCTGGCTGGCATCGAGCACCAGACAGCGGTCAGGATCGGCTGCGGCAATATCCAAAAAAGACTGGCGCAGGCGCTGATGGAAGCCGTTCTCGAGGCGCTCGAAACGCGTTGCGTCCTCACCCCGCGCGACGGTTCGTTCAATCCCGATCGCCGGGTCGAGATCCAGAACAAGGGTGAGATCAGGTTCAAACGACCCGAGAGCGGCTGCGTGGATTTGGGCAATGCGGTCCTGGGACACGCCGCCGGCGGTTCCCTGATAGGCGCGGGTTGAATCGGCGAACCGGTCGGAAATCACCCAGTCGCCTCTTTGCAGCGCGGGCTCGATCAAGCGCTCCACATGGTCCACGCGAGCGGCGTACATCAACAAGGCCTCAGTGACAGGAGACCAGCGATCGGTCGCCCCCGTCAGCAGGATATCCCGCAACACCTCAGCGCCGGGTGTTCCGCCAGGTTCGCGTGTCATGATCACGCGGTGCCCCTGCTCTTCCAGCCAGGCCGAGAGTGCCTTGATCAGCGTGGTCTTGCCGGCACCCTCGCCGCCTTCCAGCGTTATGAACGTGCCCCTCATGCTGGCTCAGCCCCGGATCAGGTGCGCCAAAGCCGCACCGATGCGGCCCATCAGGCCCTTTTGCGACACATCTTCCGTGGCGAGCAGGGGGTACTCGACCGGTTCATAACCGGGCGCCTCAACACGCAGTGTCGCAATCACATCGCCTGCGGAGATAGGGGCTGACAGCGGCCCTTCATAATTCACACTTACACGCATGTCGCGGCGGGCGCGGCGGTGTAGAGCCACGGCCACATCCCTGTCGACCCGCAGTCCGACCGTGCTGGCCTCGCCCATGAAGACTTCGGCGCGGTGCTCGATTTCGTCCCCTGCGACAAAAAGGTTGTAGATGGCGTAATCGGACATCGCCGAACGCATCATCCGCTCGGCTTCCGCGGCACGATCCGCATTCGATCTCATGCCGTTGAACACGATGATGCGGCGCTGACCATCACGTTCGGCCGAGCCGACAAGGCCGTAACCGCTTTCCTCGGTATGGCCCGTTTTCAGGCCATCGGCGCCGGAATACACACCCAATAGCGGGTTGCGGTTATACTGGCGGATGCCGTTGTAGGTGAATTCCCGTTCGGCCCACAGGCCATAATATTCGGGATGATCCCGGATCAGGATCCGGGCAAGCTCGGCCAGATCCCGTGCGCTGATGCGCTGGTCTGGATCGGGCCAACCGGTGGAGTTGGCAAAGCTGGCACTGGTCAGCCCCAGCTCATGAGCGCGTTCCGTCATCATGTCTGCGAAGGCGGCCTCGCTGCCACCGATCGCTTCGGCCAGCACAATGCAGGCATCATTGCCGGACTGGATGATGACACCGCGCAGCAGATCCTCGACCCGCGCTCGGCTGTTCACGTCGAGGAACATCGTCGAGGAGCCGGATGCCGCGCCCCCGGTCTGCCAAGCATAGACGGACACCGGCAGTTCATCGTCGAGCGAAAGCGAGCCTTCTTCCAGCGCCTCGAGAACCATGAGTACCGTCATCATCTTGGACATCGACGCCGGCGGCATGGGTTCATCGCCATTGCGACTGAACAGAACAGCGCCGGTCTCATAGTCCATGATGACCGCATGCGTTGCATCGGTTTCATACTGCGCTATGGCGGATTGGACCGGCGCCAGCGTCGCGGTGAGAATGATGGCAAAAATCCCAAGGATACTGCGCACGAAATGGCTCCCTTGCCGGAATCAATCAATCTGATGAGGCGAGGTCAGCATTCAAGCGCGGCAAGACGATGGCGTCCAGCGCGGCGCGCGTCTTGTGATCAGTCCAGGGCGACCAGCCGGGACTCATAGATGCCCCAATCAGCCAAGCGGGCACGAGCTTGGTGTGCACTTGCTTCATCCTGCCAGCGGCCGAAATAAACCCGGTAGACCGGACCCTGATCGGACGCGCCGGCCTGCACCCACACGTCTCCTGCGCCATTCAGACGCTCGGCAAACCGATGTGCATTGTCAGGATCGGTGAACGCCCCCAGCTGAAGGGTAATGCCTGCGGCGCCGGTGGGGACAGCGGCGGGCGTATGCGCAATGGGCGTGGGCGCGATGGCGGCGGGCACCGGAGGTGGTGCTGGCGAGGCGGCGGTGTCACCATTCTCCCACCCTCGCGGCGGAGGGGCAGCATTGGCAAACGCCGGGCCCAGATAGCGAACCCGCACGCGGGCAAGGCCGGCACCAATATAGTCAAGTTCGGTCGCCGCAGCCCGGCTGAGATCAATGATCCGATCATCCACGAAAGGCCCGCGGTCGTTGACGCGAACGAGAATGCTTCGACCGTTTTCCAGGTTTGTGACTTCGGCGATGGAGGGGATCGGCAAGGTGGTATGGGCCGCCGTCATGAGGTGCTGATCGAAGATCTCTCCATTCGCGGTGGGCCGACCATGAAAGGTTGGTCCATACCAGGAAGCGATTCCAATCTCGTCATAAGTGTCATTCCGAACCGGGTAGTATGTGCGCCCCGCCACCGCATAAGGTTGGCCGACCTTCTGGTGCTCAGATGAGGACGCGATAAGATGTGTCGGATCGAGCCGACCAGTCGATGGCAGGGGCCGCTGTGAGGACGCTGCACTCCACCGCTCTGACGTGGGCGGGAAGCTTCGGTAGGTCTCTGGGGTCGACGTGCAGGCACCAACCCAGATCGAGAGTAAAGTCAGCAATATCAATGGCTTGCGAAGCAATTTTTTCACCTCGGCTGAGTTCGTGCGTGCACTCTAGATCGCATTGGTGAAAGGCGGGTAACCGAAATCTGCGTTGAGCTCCCCTCTTCGGAACCCAACATGCGTCAATTGCGTGCAGGTCCGCCTCCGGCCGGTGCAAACTGTTACAATCAAGCCGCATTCGTCTCAAAAAAGCCGCATTTTGTCGCGTCGCGCGCGATTGTGAATTCTCGGAACATTAATGTTGTGAAATGTTTGATTCGGGTTCGGTCGAACTCGTCAGGAAAAATGCTTGGAGGGGACCAAATGAGACGTTTGTTATCAGTCAGCACCAGTGCGCTTGCACTTGTGGTTGGGGCCACCGGACTTGTTGGAACGGCAGCTGCACAGGATGAGACGATTGTTGTTACAGGTTCGCGGATCGCTCGTGACCCGAACCTCGTCGCGCCGCAGCCCGTCCAGTCCGTCAGCGACGAGGACGTGACCCTGTCGGGCGACATCAGCATCGCTGATGTCGTGAATGACCTCCCTGCCCTGCTGGGCTCGAATACGACCGCTGACAACGCCAATGCCGGTGTTGGAACCCAGGGCGCCGCGACGCTGAACCTTCGTAATCTGGGAACAAACCGCACCTTGGTGCTTGTGGATGGCCGTCGCCACGTGTCTGGCCAGGCCGGCACCGCGGCTGTGGACGTCAACACAATTCCTGCGGCGCTGGTTGAGCGGGTTGAGGTGCTCACAGGCGGTGCATCAGCCATCTATGGTGCTGATGCCGTCACCGGCGTGGTCAATTTCATCCTGAAGGATGACTTCGAGGGCACTGAAACCCGTGCTCAGTTTGGTATTTCCGACGATGGCGACGCGCAGAGCTTCACGCTTCAAACCACCATCGGCGAGAATTTTGACAATGGGCGCGGCAATTTCACCATCAGTTTTGCCGCTGAAGACATTACCGGGATCTATGCGGGCGACCGGGACGCAACACGCGGCGACCGGGCCGCATCCGACTGGCCTAATCCACAACTCTTCATCCAGCAGGCCGATATCGACCAGTACGGGATCGATCAGATCCTTCTGGGTGACACCATCAGCGACCATTGTGGCGGAGGCAGTCTGCCCGCATCCGCCGAGACGGCGCTGTGCAACCGGATTCAGGGCATCCCGTCCCGCGCGATCATGGACTATCCCCGCTTCAACCTTTCCAGCTATGGATCGCTGATCGGCGTCGACTGGTTCGGGTGGGAATACCTTGCCCTCTATCCGCAGGACCCCGCCTATGCCGGTCTCTTTGACTTCGGAGCCGACGGTGTCATTTTCGACTTCAACAACAATGGCATCGAAGACTGCCTGGAAACCATCAATGCGACCCAGCTGATGCGCTATGGCGGCTATGGTGGCTGCCATGTGACGCGCACGCCGGGCGGTGCCGCGGAGGTGTTTCAGGACGGCCTGATCGCGGGGACACAGAACGCTTTCGGTGGAGATGGAACGGGGTCTGGTCGCGACCTTCGGCATATCACGCCCAATGATCAGCGCTTCACCGTCAACTTCACCACCCGCTATGACCTGACCCCGAACCATCGCTGGTTCCTCGAGGCCAAGTTCTCGGCGTCCGAAACGACGACCAATGGCACTCAGGGTGTCGGCGGATTTTTCGACAGCTGGGTGATCGAATGGGACAATCCCTATATCCCGCAGAACCTGCGCCAGGCGATCACGACCTTTGCGAATGACAACCCGGGCTTCATCAATCTTGACGACGTGAACATCCTGGTCGGTCGTGACATGACGGATCTGGGGCGGGCCCTGAATATCACTGAGCGCCAGACCATGCGCTTCGTGACCGGTTTTGAGGGTGAGCTGGGCGACTCGGCTTTCGGGTACGATATTTCACTGAACTACGGACGGACAGACATCGACTCGACCCAAGAGGGTCAGTTGCTGATCGACCGGATCTATGCGGCAGCTGACGCCGTGGTCGACCCGAGCAGTGGTGACATCGTCTGCCGTTCGGAACTGGATCCGACGCAGACGCCTGTCGGTTCCTTCCTGTCATCGGCAGGATACTGGAACGGATACAACACGTTCACGCCCGGTCAGGGCGATTGTGTGCCGATCAACCTGTTCGGCATCGGCGCGCCAACCCAGGAGGCAATCGACTGGGTCACGACGACGACCAACCGTTCCCGCACGCTGGAGCAGACCGTGTTCTCCGCGGCTGTATTCGGTGACACCTCGGACTTCTTTGAACTGCCCTATGGTCCGATCGGTCTGGCCGCCGGCCTCGAATACCGGGACGAGCAGAGCGAGTTCAATCCGGATCCGCTGGAAAGCCCCAACGGCGCTGCTTCGACCAGCTCCCTGATTTTCCCGGTCAACGCTCCGGTGAATCCGGTGGTTGGTGGTTTCGACGTCACCGATGTGTTCGGCGAAATTTCCATTCCGGTGCTCATCGGCGTGCCTTTCTTCGAAGAGCTGATGCTGGAAGGCGCCTATCGCTATTCGGACTATTCTACGCTGGGTGGAGCCGAGAGCTGGAATATTCGTTCGACCTGGGCGCCGGTGGAAGACCTTCGCTTCCGCGGCACGCTGTCCCAGACCGTGCGTGCACCGAACGTCAACGAGCTGTTCTCTCCGCTTACGGCGACGACGGCTCGTCCGCTGGATCCTTGCGACGCCACCCAGATCAGCTCCGGTTCGGCCAACCGGGCCGCGAACTGTGCTGCTGACGGTATTCCGACCGGCTGGACAGACCCGCTGACGGCACGCGTCGGCGGCTTTACCGGCGGCAATCCCAATCTGGACGTGGAAACGGCGGATACGCTGACGCTGGGTTTCGTGTTCCAGCCGAGCTTCATTCCGGGTCTGTCGATCACGGCGGACTATTACGAGATCACGATCGAAGACGGCATCGCCGCAGTGGGCCTGCAGGAAATCCTGGAAGCCTGTTATGATGCATCGACCTTCCCGAACACCTTCTGCGGGCAGTTCGAACGGGATCGCACCTCGGGATCTCCGACCTATCTGGGTCTGTCCAACTTCACCACGGGCCAGCTGAACTTTGCTGCGATCGAAACCGAGGGATTCGACTACCAGATTGCCTACACGTTCGATTTCGCCGACCTGATGGAGTCGATGGATGGTTGGGGTTCGATGACGCTCTCGGCCATGGGCAACCATGTCGAGCGCCTGGAGCGTTATGAGGATCCGACCGATCCGAGCATCGTCAATGATCTGCTGTACGAACTGGGGCAGCCGGCTGACAGCTATGTGCTGAACGCCCGCTGGTCGACGGAACGCCTGACCCTGAACTGGCAGGCGGCCTATTGGGGCGAGTTCCTGTCCTTCACCCCGCGGATCGAGATCGAGACGGCGGACAGCTTCACCAATGCATGGACGGGTGACATCTGGCGTCACGACATCTCCGGCTCTTACCAGCTGAGCGACCGGGTCATGTTCTACGGTGGCGTCAACAACGTGTTCGAGGAAGAGCCGATCACCGGTTCGATCTCCTACCCGGTTGGCGCAGTGGGGCGGACCTTCTTCTTCGGCATCAATGTTTCGACCGGTCCGATCGGCAACCGCTTCTGATTGCCGGGATTTCATGGAACAGGAAGGGCCGGGTCTTTCGATCCGGCCCTTTTCTTTGCGGGGGCAGATCAGTTGCCGGCTGCAGGCACCCGCTTGCCTTGCGCCGCGATTGCCCGTTATGTGCTGACAGACCGGAGGGGTGGCAGAGTGGTCGATTGCGGCGGTCTTGAAAACCGTTGAACCGCGAGGTTCCGGGGGTTCGAATCCCTCCCCCTCCGCCAGTTGTTTCTTTCTGCAGACAAATCGGACACCGGTCGGGAAACGAGCAACCCGCAGCCGGGCGTGCGTCCCGGCGCATCGCCATTGTCGGATGGGTCACACTCATGAAACACTGGACAATCATCTTTGGGAGTTCGGTGAGTGATCCTGTCCTGGCTGTCCATTGCCGTTGGTCTGATCGGGCTGCTGATCGGCGGTGATCTGCTGGTTCGCGGTGCAGTGAATATCGCCAGTCGGGCCGGCCTGTCGCCCCTGGTAATCGGACTCACCCTGGTCGGCTTCGGCACTTCGACGCCAGAACTGGTGACTTCGGCGCAGGCCTCACTGGTGGGGGCACCGGGCATTGCCTACGGCAACATCGTCGGCTCCAACATCGCAAATATTCTTCTGATCGTTGGCGTATCGGCGCTGATCTTTCCCGTGACGGTGGCATCCGCTTCACTCAAGCGTGACGGAATCGCCATGCTGGCCGCGTCGCTGGTCTTTGCCGGCCTGGTGGTCACTCTACCGATGCATCTCTGGATCGGCATCGGCTTCCTGGCCGTGCTGGTGCTTTATGTCTACACCGCCTTTCGGCAGGAGCGTCGTAGGCCGGTGCCTGAGATGGCCGATGAATACGGAGCCGTCTTCGCCAAGACAGCTGCGCTTGAGGCCGCAGATCCTGCGACGACTCCGAGAACACCGGCCGGTGCATCAGCGGCGAAGTCAGTCCTGATGACCCTGGCGGGCTTGCTCCTGCTGCTGGCCGGTGGTGCCTTGCTGGTAAAGGGAGCTGTCTCTATTGCCAATGCATTGGGCATCGCTGAAAGCGTGATCGGGGTGACGATCGTCGCCGTCGGGACATCCCTGCCGGAGCTCGTCACCTCCCTGATGGCCGCGCTTCGAAAACAGGGAGACCTGGTGTTCGGCAACATTGTCGGGTCGAATATCTACAACATCCTCGGCATTGGCGGTGTCACCGCGATCATCGCGCCGGGTCCGGTGCCGCAGCAGATCGCGGGTTTCGACATCAGCGTGATGATCGGCGCCACACTCATGCTTGTCGTGTTCGCCTGGTCCGGTCATCGCATCGCACGCTGGGAAGGTGCCGTGCTTCTGGCAGGTTATGTCGGATATCTCGCGCTGCTCTGGGGTGCCTGACGCGACACAAAAGGAGCTCGCCTTGACCTTGGCTCTGACAATCGGCGTGCTAATCTCTCGATGAAACCGATCCAGGGGTCTACCGTGAAAAAGCTTGCTACCGGCCTTCTCATCGCGCTTACCGCCCTTTCCCTTGCGGCCTGCAACACCATTCGCGGTGTTGGTCAGGACCTGGAGGACGCCGGCGAGGCTGTCCAGCGCAGCACGGACTAGTTCGAGATCGGCTTGTCCGGACTGGGATAAGACCCGCCCATGCGGGTCTCGAGGCGCTTGGCGAACCACTCGATCAGAGCCTGCCAGAGGCGGTCCTTGATGACCTGACCTTCGACATCGCTTTCCAGGTTCGGATTGTCATTGATCTCAATGACGAAGACGCCGTTCTCATTCTGCTTGAGATCAATGCCGTAGAGCCCGCGGCCGATCAGTCGTGCGGCTTTGACAGCTATGGAGATCACATCCTGTGGCGCGTCGGACACGGCCAAGGTTTCAAATCCGCCCTCGGTGAACTTGCCGCCCTCGCCATGCTTGATGATCTGCCAGTGCCCTTTAGCCATCTTGTACTTGCACGCGTAGAGCGGCTCGCCATCCAGCACACCGATACGCCAATCATAATCGGTCGGCAGATACTCCTGGGCGATGATCAGAGCGGTATCCTTGAACAGGGCCTTGGCCCGCTCGCGAAGCGCAGCATCGCTTGAGACCTTATGCACCGACCGTGAAAACGAACCATCCGGCGCCTTGAGGACGACCGGAGCGCCCAGCCGGTCGAGCAGTCCGTCCAGGGACTGGGACTCGTCCAGCACTTCGGATCGCGGCATGGGTACCCCGCCCTGCTCCAGCAGTTCTTTCAGGAAGACCTTGTTGGTGCAGCGGATCATTGAGGCGGTGTCATCGATGACCGGCATGCCTTCCTGTTCGGCGCGCCGGGCAAACCGGTAGGTATAGTTGTCAATGGCCGTCGTCGTCCGAATGAAAAGGGCATCGTATTCTGCCAGACTGGCCAGGTCATTGGGGCCGATCGGCGCGACTTCCACGCCCATCTTGGCCGCCACGGCTGCCAGGCGTTTCAGGGATGCCGGACGGGAGGGCGGCATCGCTTCCTTGGGATCGGTCAGAACCGCCAGCGACCAGCGCGCCGGAGACTTCTCCTTGGGCGCGACCCAGGCCCGCTTGGTATAGCCCTCAAGGCACGCCAGGAAGAAGGTGCGCGCCTCTCCCTTCAGGCCGTTCGGCGAAAGCGGGCGAATGCGTTCAATCTTTCGCGCCGCGTCCAGCTTGACCTCGAGAACCGGCACCCGGAACCAGTCGAACAGCAGGCGGCCAAAGCGTTTGAGGTGGGGCTGGTCGGCTTCACCGAAGGCGACGAAGACGGTGCTGGATTCCAGCGTCCGGCCTTCCAGCTCCCGGCTCAGCGCGGCGTCCAGTTCAGGCAGGGCCTGAGCATACAGGGTCTTGCGGGACAGCTCGACCATCGACTGGGCGGACGGCACGATACGGTGGCCCCGCGCCTCGGCCAGCAGCGAGGCGTAATAGCCGTTCGACTGGTAGGCGTAGGAGCGGGCCAGATTGATGATGTTGGGCCGACGGCCGGTGAACAGGCGGGGATTGGCGAGGTAGTCCCGAACGCGAAGCACCTTGTGCGGGGTTTCATGCTGGGCCACGTCGGTGGCGTATTCCACAAGGATGAGCCAGTCGCTCACGATCGCATTGTCTCCGCAGCCACTGAGCCGCCTGCACCTTGCAGATCAGCCTCCCATTGCAGGGCCGTTTCTCCGTCCTCGTAATAGGCATTCTTGCGTTTGTGCAAGCAGAATCCTTCGCGTTCATAGAGGCGACGCGCAGCAGTATTGCTCTCGCGCACTTCCAGCCGCAGGACGCGGCAGCCTTCCGCCCGCGCCTGCTGGCGCGCGGCATCAATCAGGGCGCGGGCCAGACCTTTTCCACGCGCTTCGGGCCGCGATGCGAGTGAGTAGATCCGGGCCACGCTGCAGCCCTGACGCAGGCTGAGCGCGAGGTAGGCGCCCTCCTCCGCCACCCAGAACCGTGTCTTTCCGCCTTTCAGCATCCGCCGCAGATTGCGGCGGGAAAACCGGTCAGCGGTAAAGCTGGCGCCCTCGATACTGTCGATCAGATCGAGGTCCGCCACTGCTGCCTGCCGTACGCGGGTCGGGCTCATTTTTTCTGCCAGGACACACTGTAAAGGTCGAAGCGCCGGTCGCGCAGGTTTCGCACCGTGCCCTCAAAGCGGGCCCAGTCAAGATCGGTGAGGTCCAGATCCGCGATCGAGACCGTCTCGACATTCTCCGTGCATTCCTCCGCGATACCATCGCGGGCAAACGGGAAGTCGCAGGGTGTGAGAATGCAGGACTTGGCGTACTGGATGTCCATGTTTTCCACACCCGGCAGATTTCCGACATTGCCGGACATCACGACATAGCACTGGTTTTCAATCGCCCGGGCCTGCGAGCAATAGCGCACGCGGTTATAGCCCTGGCGGCTGTCCGTACAGAAGGGCACGAACA
Source organism: uncultured Maricaulis sp. (assembly GCA_965242785.1). GTDB lineage: Bacteria > Pseudomonadota > Alphaproteobacteria > Caulobacterales > Maricaulaceae > Maricaulis. The sequence goes on along the minus strand of CBDETA010000003.1, from coordinate 487,073 downwards.
GGATGCGGGCGCCGGCATCGACCAGTTTGCGGGCCAGTTCCGGGAATTCGCTGTCATAACAGATCAGGACACCGATGGGTCCGCAATCGGTCGGGATGGTGATGATCTCATCGCCGCCCTTGATGTTCCACCACATGCGTTCGGAGGGGGTGGGATGGATTTTCTCCTGCGCGTGGACGGATCCGTCCTTCAGGAAGACATAGGCGACATTCTGGATTTCGTCGTCCTCGGTCCGGGTCGGGTGGGACCCGCCGATGATGTTGATATTGTAGCTGATTGCCAGATTGCGCATCGCCTCGATGAAGTGCGGCGTGTACTCGGTCAGGCGCTCGATCGACTGGGCTGGCGTGAGACGGGTTTCCTCCAGCGACAGGAGCGCCAGGGTGAACAATTCCGGGAACACAACGAAATCGGACCGGTAGTCTGACGTAACATCGACGAAATATTCGATGTTGGAGATGAACTCCTCGAAGCTCGAAACCCGGCGTTGCTGGAACTGGACGGTGGCCACCCGGATCGATTCCTTGGTCCCCGCGACAGTGCGCGGATGGCGCACCTCCGGTGCGTAAGGATTGCGCCAGACCATGTGGGTGGCATAGCCGCCCGAAGCCCGGTCGAGCGGCAGGTAGCCGCGCAGCACCCCGATCGGCTCGAAACCCAGCCGGGTCTGGAAGCGGATCACCGGATCGCTGACCTCTTGCGCCATCACCGCGGCGAGATAGCCCTTGGCGCTGGGATATTGTTTGCGACGTCGGCGCCAGTTCGGCATGCGGCCGCCGAAGACGATTCCCTTCAGCTCGAAATGCTCGGCCAGTTCCTTGCGCGCATCGTAGAGGCGCTGGCCGATCCGCAGGCGCCGGCGGTCCGGATCCACACAGATTTCCATGCCATAGAGCCAGTCCCCGTTGGGATTGTGGCGTGAGGCATAGCCATTGCCTGTAATCTCCCCCCAGGTGTGACGGCTCAGCGCCGCGGCTTCATCAATGATGAAGGAGGCTGCATAGCCGACAATCTTGTCCTCATACTCGACGACAACCTGTCCATCGGGAAAGTTGGAAATCTGTCCCTGGATCATGCTGTCCGAATAGGCGCCCATTTCGGGGTACACCTTGGCGGACAGAGCCACGATGTCGGCGATGTCGGAAATCTGGGCCTTGCGGACGAGGAGCGCAGGGCGCGTGGTCTGGCGCGGCATGGGTGATCCCTGTTGGCGAACCCATCAGCGATCCGACATCCCATGGGTAACGTCAAGCGGTGTCTCCGGTAATTTGATCATCAGGCGATGGAAGCGGCGGCCTCCGTGACCCTGCGGGTGGAGTCTTCGGCCGAGCGGGTGGCTTGCGCGATGTCCTCAACGGCCAGCGTCATGCTCGACACGCTTTGAGCGGCGGTTTGCATGTTCTGGCTGATATCCCGCGTCACGGCGCTTTGCTGCTCAACCGCCGTGGCAATGCTGGCGGCGATGGAGTCAATGCGGCTGATGACGCCCGCCACACTGGAGATGGCGGTAACGGCGTCCTGGGAAGTGGACTGCACGGTTTGCACCTGGCGGGCGATATCCTCAATGGCCTTGGAAGTCTGCGCGGCCAGCCCCTTCACCTCGTTCGCCACGACAGCGAACCCCTTGCCCGCTTCACCGGCGCGTGACGCCTCGATCGTGGCGTTGAGCGCGAGAAGATTGGTCTGGTCCGCGATCTGGTTGATCAGCTCGACGACCCTTCCGATGGCGGCAGTTGACTGGGACAGGCCGGACATGATGCCAGAGGTGCGTTCGGACTCGACGACAGCTTCCCGAGAGATCGACAGAGCCTCGGCGGCGCTGCGACTGATCTCCGCAAAGGATGCGGCCAGTTCTTCCGCGCCGGCCGCAACCGATTGCACGTTTGTGGCAGCCTGGTTGGCATCCGTGACGGCCGCCTGGGCCTGGCCCGAGGATTGGATCACGGCTGCAGAAACGGTCTGAAGACCGGTGTGGATGTCGTGCTGGATGTTCTCGCGCTGCCGCCGGCGTTTGGCGATCGCCGTCATGTCGGTGGCCACTTTCACGACCTTGAGCGGCCGACCATTGAGATCAAACACCGGATTATAGCTGGCCTGCAGCCAGACTTCTTCGCCCGATGCGGTGAAGCGCTGGAACTCGCCGCTCTGGAATACGCCTTCGCCAAGTTTGGCCCAGAAGGCCTTGTACTCGGGGGACGCGGCATAGTCAGGGCTGCAGAAACGGGAGTGGTGAACGCCCGCAAGGGCGTCAGCGGAAAATCCCATGAAATCGCAGAAGTTCTGATTGGCCTTGATCACCGTGCCGTCGAGATTGAACTCGATGACGCACTGGGACTGGTTGATGGCCTTGATCTGGCTTTCAAAATCGAAGCGTTCGAGCCGTCTGGCCGTCACATCGGTTGCCAGTTTCATGATGCGGGCCACGCGACCGGCGCGATCCTTGATGGGGTTGTAGCTGGCTTCGATCCACACATCCCGACCGTTCTTGCCGACACGCCGGAACTCTGCCGTCTGATGGTGTCCCTGCCGCAAGCGCTCCCAGAAACGCGCATATGCATCGCTGGCAGCGTATTCAGCTTCCACGAACATGCGATGGTGTTGGCCGACCACCTCCTCCAGTGCGTATCCCATAGTCGCCAGAAAGTTTTCATTCGCGCTCCGGATCCTTCCGGACGGATCGAACTCGATGATGGCGTATGACGCATCAAGGGCAGCAAGGCGTGGGTCGGGGCGGTTGAGCAAATGGCGCATGCAGACTCCAATCCTGATCGAAAGTGCAACCAAACGTCGCTTGGCGAATCTCGGCTATCTGAGATCATGCGCGACCGTGGGTTGGGAATCGATTCCGGATCCTGAACCCGAGCTACTAAATTATATGCCCACAAAGGGCTTCAAGCGTGATCCCGGTCACGAAATGGCGCGTTCGACCGGCCTGCAGATCACGATCGCGTACAGCGGGCAGACACTTGGGACGAGCGCACTATTATTATCGGAAACAGACAGCGAGAGCCCCCATGCTGATCCGACCCTCCCGTCCCTGGCAGCTGCCGGAAAACCAGGTCACGCCCCATTCCGTTTTTCTCAACCGCCGACAGATCATGGCGGCCGGTGGCGCCGCGGCGCTGACCGGTCTTGTCGGTTGCGGCAACGGAGCCAGTGAGGCGCTGCCCGGCGAAACCGCTTCCGCTGCCCAAACCCAGGCGGCCTCACCGCCTCCAGCCACGCAGGGCCTGACCTACAGCCGGACCGGATATACGGTGGAAGACGCGCTGACACCGCTGGATGCGGTAAGCGGGTACAATAATTTCTACGAGTTTGGCGTCGGCAAGGACGAGCCGGCGCGGCATGCGCACCGCATGTCGGTTGATCCCTGGTCCGTCACGGTTGACGGTCACGCGGCCCGCACCGGCACCTTCGCCCTGGAGGACGTGATCGACATGTCCGCCCTAGAAGAGCGGATATACCGGCTGCGCTGCGTGGAAGCCTGGTCGATGGTCATTCCCTGGATCGGCGTACCGCTGGCATCTGTGCTGCAGCGCTTCGAGCCAACATCCGATGCCCGTTTCGTGGCCTTCGAAACCTATCTCGACCGGCAGGAAATGCGCGGCACCCGCTTTCCCGTTCTCGATTGGCCCTATGTTGAGGGCCTGCGCATTGACGAGGCCATGAATGAGCTCGCCTTCCTGGCCGTCGGACTTTACGGCGATGTCCTGCCGAACCAGAACGGGGCGCCCGTGCGCCTGGTTGTGCCCTGGAAGTATGGATACAAGTCGATCAAGTCGATCACGCGGATCAGCTTTGTCTCCGAACAGCCGCCGACCTCCTGGAATATCGCGGCGCCGCACGAGTACGGCTTCTATTCCAACGTCAATCCGAACCGCGCCCATCCGCGCTGGAGCCAGCGCACCGAACGCGTGATCGGGGGTAGCGTGTTCTCCCGCCGGGATACCGAGATATTCAACGGCTATGCCGACCAGGTGGCGCACCTTTATGCGGGCATGGACCTGATCGAGAACCACTGATCATGGCCCGCAGCGCATTTCTTCGGGTGTTCGGCCAGCACTGGCTCAAGCCCCTCGCCTTCTGGGCGCTGGCGGCTCCGGCCCTGTGGCTGGCCTGGCAATGGACCCTGCTGTTGACCGGCATGCCGCATGATCTGGGTTTCAACCCGATCGAGACCACTCACCGTTTTTTGGGTGACACGGCGCTGCGCATCCTGCTGATCACGCTGGCCATCACCCCTTTGCGCGATATCACGCGCTGGCTGCCGCTGATGAAGATCCGGCGGCGGGTCGGTCTGGCCGCCTTCTGGTATGCCCTGTTGCACATCCTGGCCTATCTGGGCCTGGACCTGCTGATCGCGGCCGGCATGAGCGCGGCCGGCATGTTCGCGGCGCTGTGGGAGGATGTGGCCGAGCGGGTCTACATCACGCTGGGCATGACGGCCTTTGTCCTGCTGATCCCGCTGGCGGTCACCTCGTTCAACGCGACCATCCGGCTTCTGGGCCCCGGACTGTGGCAGCGCATCCACTGGCTGATCTATCCGCTGGCCATCCTGGCGGTGCTGCACCACGGCTTCATGGCGAAGGGCAATCAGCCGATGCCCTGGATCCATGGCGGCATACTGGCGGTGCTGCTGCTCTACCGGCTTGTGCGGAAGGCGCGGACGAGATCGCAGGCCAGGGCCAGCGCTGTCTGACGCCGGGCGATCAGCAGTCCGAGACAGGAAAGCCAGACCAGGCAGGCGGCAACAAAGAGCCCGCCGCCATCTTGGTTGGGGTCAATGCCCAGCGGCGTGAACAGGTGGAAGCTGACAGCCCCGGTCATGATGGCCAGGCCCAGCGCCAGACCGGCCGTCTGCAGACGCCGCAGGGCGGGCAGGAAACCAGCCAGCAACAACGCGGAAGCGACCAGTTCGGCACCCCCGATCACATACTGGCTGAACAGGCCGGTATGCGCGAACAGTCCGGCGGCGCCCCAGCTGGCTGCCCAGTCATCGAGCCGGCCGAAAATCACCTGGGTCTCCGGCGCATCGGTGAACTTGTAGCGCAGGCTGTCCAGGAAGATGGCACAGACGAACAATGGCAACAGGATGTTGGGGATACGGCTCAGCCAGATGCGCATGTCGGGGCTCCTTCAATGTCCGGGCCGGCGATACTCCACATCCCCGCCCGGTAGGCCGCCCAGCGAATATGGGCTATCAGCGTCACAAACCAATCACCCTTTCGCGAGCCTGCGGAGCCGACCCCATGCCCCTTCACATCACTGACGCGTTCGACAGCGGCAATATCGACATTCTGGATGCCGCCGATCCCGGACGCATTCGCCTGGAAATCCGCAAGGACAATGGGTCTGATTTCTTCCAGTGGTTCCATTTTCGCGTCACCGGCGCACTGGGCACGCCCCTGAGCATGGCGATCGAGAACGCAGGAAGTGCGGCCTATCTGGAAGGCTGGCCGGGCTATCGCGCCTGCGCGTCCTATGACCGGGAGACCTGGTTCCGTATCGACACGGATTATGCCGACGGCGTGCTGACGCTGCAGCACACCCCGCAGGCAGATACTGTGTGGTTTGCCTATTTCGCACCCTACTCCATGGAGCGTCACCAGGACCTGATTGCCTGGGCGCAGGGACATCCCGAAGTCACGCTGGAGGTGATCGGCGAAACCCTGGACGGGCAGACGATGGATCTTTTGACCGTCGGTGAGCCGGACAACGCCAAACGCACCATCTGGGTGACTGCCCGCCAGCACCCCGGCGAGACCATGGCCGAATGGTGGATGGAAGGCTTTCTCGGCCGGCTTCTGGATGACCAGGACCCCGTCGCCCGCGTGCTGCGTCAGAAGGCGGTGTTCCACGTCGTGCCGAACATGAACCCGGACGGCAGCAGACGCGGGCATCTGCGCACGAACGCCAAGGGCGTCAATCTGAACCGCGAGTGGAACAAGGCCAGTCCGGAAAACTCACCGGAAGTCTTCCATGTCCTGGCCCGCATGCAGGAAACCGGGATCGATCTCGCCCTGGATGTGCACGGCGATGAGGCCCTGCCGTACAATTTCATCGCCGGTGGCGAAGGGGCCCCAAATTTTGACGCCCGCGGTCAGGAATTGCTGGATGGGTATAAATCGGCGCTGTGCACGGCGAGCCCGGACTTCCAGACCGCGCACGGCTATGCCGTCGACGCGCCCGGCACAGCAGACCTCTCCATCTGCACCAACTATCTGGCGAATACCTTCAAATGCCTCGCGATGACGCTGGAGATGCCGTTCAAGGACAATGCCGACCTGCCCGATGAGGTGCATGGCTGGTCGCCGGAACGCTGCCGCAAGCTGGGTGCCGCCAATCTGGATGCCATGCTAGCCATGGTGGGACGTCTGTGACGATCTATGTCGATGCCGATGCCTGCCCGGTGAAGGACAAGGTGATCCGGGTCGGCGAGCGCCACCAGACCGAAATCCTGTTCGTTTGCGATGGCGGTCTTCGGCGGCCGAACTCGCAATGGGCGCGCCTGGTCATCGTGGAACAGGGCGCCGATGCCGCCGACAACTGGATCGCCGAGCGGATCGGAACCGGAGATGTGTGCATCACCGGCGATATCCCGCTGGCGGATCGTTGCATCAAGGCGGGCGCCCTGGCAATCGATCACCGCGGACAAGCCTGGACGCCCGACAATATCGGATCGGCCCTGGCCATGCGGGACCTGATGACGGATCTTCGCTCGGCTTCGCCGCTGGATGGCCCGCGAGGCGGTGCGAAACCGTTCTCGGGACGGGACCGATCCATGTTTCTGGACGGGCTCGAGCGCGTGATGCGACAGGCGGCTGCAGCCCGCTAGCCGATCTGGACGGATCAGGCTTTCGGTCCATCCACTTCGGGAAACGCGAACGAGCTGGGTTTCACGAACACATCCGCCCTGCGATCAAAGGCGTGATCGGCATACGGCCCGTGCCGGTCCACAAAGTCAAAAAAGAGATGTGCGGACCATTCGTTCGGATTTGACTCGGCCCGACCGTGCAGCTTGCGGACGCCGTCATAGATCACGGCATCACCTGGCAGCATCGGAACCTTGAGCATGGCCAGTTGTGTGCCATCCGGAATGTCCGCTGCGGCCGAGTGGTCCGGATTTTCGCTTTCGAAATTTCCCTCAGAGACCCAGAGCGGCCAGGCGATATTGTCCGAATAGGCCAGGGTCAGGCTGATCGCATACTCGGCGGCAGCCCGGTCCACATGAAGCTTGCAGACATCGCCCTTTCGATAGACGCGAAAATATGAGGTTGTCGGCAGCAATTCCTTGCCTGTCATGGCCTGCATGTAGGGCGTCAATGTCCACAATATGGCGGCATGGAAGGGAGACCGGTAGGCGTAGTTCTCAAAACAGAAGCGCTTCGTGAATGGCCCTCGTCCCCAGATCCCGGAATACGTCTCCCGGGAATTGCCCAGCTCAGTTTCGAACATGTGCAGCGTCGCCATGGCGACTTCCGGCGGGAACAGCTGATGGGCATAAGCCCAGCCTTCCGCCTCGAAATGACTGCGCAAAGTCTCAATTTGTTTCAATCGGTCGTACATGTCGCCCCCAACATTACCGATAGTTTATGAGCAGGACGGAAATGTCGATCCCAAAGGCCCAGTCGTGCTGTCATGACCGCCCCTCGCTGCCATGGCGTGTTCACTTGACCCGAAACGGACAAACGGCAGGATGAGACCAGAAGAAACGCCCGTTTCGGGCGGGGGAGAGAAATTATGAAAACACTGTTGGGCGGTGTCGCCCTGGGAGCAATTCTCGCTGGCGCGGGCGTCTATGCCTGGCTGGGCTCCGATCAGCCTTCCGATCCGTCGGAGGCTTCGGTCGCCGCAACCACAGGCTCCACATCCGCGCCCACCATTGCTGATGCAGAAGCCTTTGTCGCCGAGGCCGAGACCGAATTTCGCGAGTTCGGCGAGTTCTCCGCCCGCACGGCCTGGGTGCAGAACAACTTCATCACATACGACACCAACTGGCTGCTGCAGCGCATGGGTGCCGAGGCCACAGAGCGTGCCGTGCATTATGCAAGCGGAACCGCGCAGTTCGCGGAGCTTGAACTGCCGCAAACGCTCGAACGCAAGATGACCGCCTTGCGGGCCGGCATCACCCTGCCCTCGCCCAATGACCCGGCTTCGGCTGCGCGTCTGTCCGAGCTGACCACCCGGATGGGTTCGTCCTACTCCTCCGGGCTGATGGAGATCGACGGCGAAATGGTCGATCACAATGAGCTGGAAAACATCATGCGGACCAGCCGTGATCCTGAATTCCTGAGTCATGTCTGGAATGGCTGGCGTCAGGCCTATGATCCGGAAGCGATGGCGACCGATTATGCCGAGATGGTCGAAATCGCCAATCAGGGCGCGCGCGATCTGGGCTATTCCGATCTCGCCGAGATGTGGCTGTCCAATTATGACATGCCGGCCGACGAGATGGAGACCGAGGTCGAACGTCTCTGGGGCCAGGTTGCGCCCTTCTATGAAGAACTGCACTGCCATGTCCGCGCCAATCTGAACGCGCTCTATGGCGACGAGATCCAGGCCGCCGAAGGCCCGATCCGCGCCGACCTGCTGGGCAATATGTGGGCCCAGACCTGGTCCTCGCTGGCCGATGTGGCGGGTGTCGGTACCGCTGAAGCCAGCTACAGCCTGGATGATCTGCTGGTCGAGGCGGACTACACGCCGCTGATGATGGTGGAGCGTGCTGAGAGCTTCTTCACCTCGCTGGGACTTGAAGAACTGCCGGAAACTTTCTGGGAACGCTCGCTGATCACTCAGCCGCGTGACCGTCAGGTGGCCTGCCATGCCTCGGCCTGGAACATGGACTGGCAAGATGATCTGCGCATCAAGATGTGCACCCGGGTCAATGCCGACGACTTTGTCACCGTGCACCACGAGCTGGGTCACAACTACTATCAGCGGGCCTATAACCAGCAGGACATCCTGTTCCAGACCGGTGCCAATGACGGCTTCCATGAAGCCATTGGTGACTTCATCGCCCTGTCGGTGACGCCGGAATACCTGGTGCAGATCGGTCTTCTGGATGAAGCCGACATGCCGGGCGCGGATGCGGATCTGTCGCTGCTGATGGATACGGCACTGGACAAGATCGCCTTCCTGCCGTTTGCGGTGATGATGGATCAGTGGCGCTGGCGGGTGCTGCGCGGCGAGATCCAGCCGGAGAACTACAACGAGGCCTGGTGGGAATTACGCAATAGCTATCAAGGTATTACTCCGCCCGTGGAGCGTCCGGACAATGCCTTCGATCCGGGTTCGAAATATCACATCGCCAATAATGTGCCGTACCTGCGTTATTTCCTGAGCCATATCCTGCAGTTCCAGTTCCACCAGGCGGCCTGCGAGATGGCGGGCTGGGAAGGTCCGCTGCACCGCTGCTCGATCTATGGAAACGAGGAAGTCGGCATGCGCTTCAATGCCATGATGGAGATGGGCGCGTCCCAGCCCTGGCCGGATGCGCTGGAAGCCTTCACCGGCACCCGCGAGATGGATGGATCAGCGATCATCGCGTATTTCCAACCGCTTATGGAGCATCTCCAAGCGGAGAACGCCGATCGTAACTGCGGCTGGTAAAACCGGACCGCGACAGAAACGCGACAGAGAAAAGGCGGCCTGCGGGCCGCCTTTTTTGTTCTCCTATCCCCCCAGAAAGACGCGCTCGATGGTCCACCACAGCGCAACAAGCGCAATCAGCCCCGAAGCGATGCGGGCCAGCCACGGATACCAATGCGCATCGCGAAACCAGCATAGCGCCAGCCACAAACCGATGATGATTGTGAGCTGTCCGACCTCAACACCGACGTTAAAACTGAGCAAGGCGGCCGCAAGATCACCCTGCGGCAGACCCAATTCCGACAGCACGCCGGCGAAACCCAGACCGTGGAAGAGGCCGAAGCCGAACACGATGGCCGGCCGCCAGCGTGTCATGTCCTTGAAGATGAGGTTCTCGATCCCAACGAAGGCGATGGAGAGCGCAATGATCGGCTCGACAATGTCGGAGGGGACTGCGACCAGACCCAGAGTCGCCAGGCCCAGGGTCAGCGTGTGCGCCACGGTGAAGGCCGAGACCTGCCAGACCAGCGGACCCAGACGGGTCGAGGCGAAGAACAGGGCCAGCACGAAGAGAATGTGATCCAGCCCCTTGGGCAGGATGTGGGTGTAACCGAGTGAGAGATAGAGCGCGATGACGTCCCAGACCGTCTGTTCGGTGGCGGCTTCAAGCATTTGCGTCCCCTTTGTCCAGCGCCGGACGCTAAAACTGTGCAGCGCCTGCTTCAAGCACGGCTCGCGGTTGGCGGCGAACCCGGTTAAACCCTAGACAAATAATCATTCGGCCCCGGGCGGATCGTCCCAGAGCGGCCGGAAGACGGGAGTGCAAACATGAGCGACCAGTTCGCTTCCAGCGTGGATGTGTCTGACGAGGACATCCACTGGGACTTCAAGGACGCCATGTCCTATGGCGGATATCTGGGCCTGGACCGGCTGTTGTCGGCGCAGAAATGCCTGACATCCGAACATGACGAGATGCTGTTCATCATCATCCACCAGGTCGGTGAGCTGTGGATGAAACAGGTGCTGCACGAGGTCGAGGGCGGGATTGCGCACCTTCAGGATGACGAGATCGGACCGGCGCTGAAGATGTTCACCCGGGTCTCGCGGATCCAGGAACAATTGATCCATGCCTGGGATGTGCTGTCGACGATGACGCCGGCGGACTATCTCGCTTTCCGGGACGCGCTGGGTCAGAGCTCGGGCTTCCAGTCCTTCCAGTACCGCACGCTGGAATACCGGCTGGGCAACAAGAATGCCGCCCTCGCCCGCGTGCATGCCGACAATCCGCCGGCCCACAAGATGGTGACGCGGGCCCTGGAACTGCCCAGCCTGTGGGATGAAACGCTGCGACTGCTGGCTCGCAAGGGCTATGAGATTCCCGCCGAGGCGACCGAGCGCAACTGGCGCGAGCCCTATCAGCCTTCAGCGGCCATCGAGGATGTCTGGCGCGAGATCTACCGCGACAGCGAAACCCATTGGGAAGCCTATGAGCTGGGCGAAAAGCTGGTGGATCTGGAGCACAAGTTCCAGCAATGGCGGTTCAACCACATGAAGACGGTCGAGCGCATCATCGGCTATCGCAGGGGCACGGGCGGAACGTCCGGCGTGTCCTATCTCGTCAAGGCGCTGGATCTGCGGTTCTTCCCGGAGATCTGGACCGTCCGGACCACGCTTTGACCCCACGGATGCAGGACAACCCCATGAAAACGCTGCAAGATGTTCGTGATCTGGATGCCCGTGACCCGCTGGCCGGTTTTCGCGACCGGTTCGAGATTCCTGCCGGGATGATCTATCTGGACGGCAATTCACTGGGCGTGATGCCCAAATCCGCGCCCGAGCGCATGGCTCAGGTGTTGAAGGAGGAATGGGGCCGGGACCTGATCACTTCCTGGAATCGGCATGACTGGATCGGCCTGCCGCGCCGCCTGGGTGCCAAGATTGCCGGCCTGATCGGTGCCAAGCCGCATGAAGTGGTTGTTGCCGATTCGACATCCATCAACATTTTCAAATGCCTGAGCGCGGCGCTTCAGCTGAACCCTGAACGCAATGTGATCCTGTCAGAGGCGGGAAATTTCCCGACCAATGTCTACATGATGCAGGGTCTGGCTGCGAATTCGGGCGGGCGGATCGTGGAAAAACGGGTCGCGACGGACCAGATCGAGGCCAACCTGACGGATGATGTCGCAGTGCTGCTGATCACCCAGGCCCATTACAAGAGCGGCTATCTGCATGACATGCAGGCGATCACGGCCCGGGCGCAGGCGAAGGGCATTCTGGTGATCTGGGATCTGTGCCACTCGGCCGGGGCCCTGCCGATCGATCTGAACGCCTGCAAGGCCGACCTGGCCGTTGGCTGCGGCTACAAATACCTCAATGGCGGTCCGGGCGCGCCGGCCTTCATCTTTGTCGCCGAGCGGCATCAGGAAAAGGTGCTGCCCGTTCTGTCGGGATGGTTGGGCCATGCCAGCCCGTTCAGCTTTGTCGATGAGTACACGCCCGCCCCGGGGATCGACCGGTTCAAGTGTTCTTCGCCCTCCATCCTGGCCATGAGCGCGCTGGAATGCGGCCTCGACATTGCCGTCGAAGCCGACATGGACCAGGTGCGGGCGAAGTCCGTTGCGCTGTGCGAGTTGTTCATCGAGCAGGTCGAGGCCCGGGTCGGCGACCAGGGCTTTGCCCTCGCCTCGCCGCGGGACGCCGCGATCCGTGGCAGCCAGGTGTCCTTCCATCACGAGAACGGCTATCCGATCATGCAGGCGCTGATCGAAAACGGTGTGATCGGCGATTTCCGCGATCCGGACATTCTGCGTTTCGGCTTCACGCCGCTCTATGTCAGCCATGAGGATGTCTGGCGGGCGGCTGAAGTGCTGGAGCGGATCATGACGCAGGAGATCTGGCGCGAGCCACGGTTCTCGGTGCGTTCGGCGGTGACCTGAGCCATCACTGCGGCGTTTGACGCACTGGCGAAGGCCACGATGTCAGACGGGAACCGGTCTTGTGGCCTGATCGCAAGTCACTAGGGTCCCGCACAACAACCCCACGGCTCCTCGGAGCCCAGACGATCTGGTGAAACCATGCATTTTGGCGTCTTTGACCTGTTCAAGATCGGCGTTGGCCCCTCCTCGTCCCACACGGTGGGCCCGATGAAGGCGGCAAAAGTGTTTGTCGAACGTGCCCTGGCGGACGCCGATGGCCGGGCGATCCTGCGTCTGGAGACCGAGCTTTATGGCTCCCTGGCGCTGACCGGGCTGGGGCATGGCACGGATACCGCCGTGCTGCTGGGTCTGGAGGGGAATGATCCGGCGCGCATCAATCCCGATACAATTCCCGACCGGCTGGCCCGCATCCGTTCGGAAAAGACCCTGAAACTGGCCGATGGCTCGACCGTGCCTTTCGAGGAGCGCCGGGACCTGGAGTTCCGCGGCGATGTGCGTTTGCCCTTCCATTCCAACGCCCTGAAGTTCAAGGCCGTTGGCGAGGGTGAAACGGTCATCCGGGAGGAGGTCTGGTATTCGATCGGCGGCGGTTTTGTCATCGACGAGCACGAGGCCGGCAAGAATTCGGCGGCCGATGTCAAGGAAGGCGAACCCTTCCCATTCAACTCTGCCGCCGAGCTGCTGGAGATCGGCGAGCGCGAGGGCCTGTCCATCCACCGCATCATGCTGGCCAATGAGCGCACCTTCCTGCCCGAGGACACGATCCGGGCCGGGATCGAGGGGCTGTGGCGGGCGATGGAAGACTGTATCGACCGCGGCCTGACCGAGGACGGCATCCTGCCGGGCGGGCTGAAGGTGAAGCGCCGGGCGCCGAAAATGTATCGCGACCTGAAGGAAAATCCGGTCGACCCGACCAAGGACCCCCTCGCCCCGATGGACTGGATCAATCTCTGGGCCATGGCGGTGAATGAGGAGAATGCGGCCGGCGGACGTGTGGTTACCGCTCCGACCAATGGCGCGGCGGGCATCATCCCGGCCGTGGCGCGGTATTTCGACAAGTATCACCGTGATCCCGATGATGAGGAAGCGCTGCAGCGCTTCTTCCTGACCGCTGCGGCCATCGGGTCTTTGTACAAGAAGAACGCCTCGATCTCCGGCGCCGAGGCCGGCTGCCAAGGCGAGGTGGGCGTGGCCTGTTCCATGGCGGCTGCGGCCCTGGCTGCGGCGATGGGCGCGAACAATCACCAGATCGAGGATGCCGCCGAGATCGGCATGGAACATAATCTGGGCCTGACCTGTGACCCGGTCGGCGGGCTGGTGCAGATTCCCTGTATCGAGCGCAATGCCATCGGCGCGATCAAGGCCATCGACGCGGCGCGCCTCGCCCTGCGAGCCACCTCGGCCGACATGAAAGTGTCGCTGGACCAGGTGATCGAGACCATGCGCCAGACCGGCCAGGACATGCAGGAAAAATACAAGGAGACCAGCCAGGGCGGTCTGGCCGTCAATGTGGTGGCCTGTTGACTAGATCGAGCAGAAAAACCGGTAGTGTCTCAATTTGATATTTGACCGTGCGCACTGCGATCTCCACAATTACGCGTAGCAAAAGGCAGGTGGAGGCGTCATGCCGGGCAACATCAGAAAGAACAAACGAGACGGAAAAACTGCGTATCTAAAAATAAGTGTGTGGTTCAACGAGGACCAAGGTAGAATTCACATGGCTCTTCCGGGGCCGGGCGGGTTCGTCACGACCGTGAATGACAAGCCGGATAGCTTACGAGGGCATCCAAACTTGTTCATGAAACTCGCGAGAGCAATGAAAGAAGCTGGCGTTCCTGGCCCCGAAGTCAGGGGCAAAGAAGATGCCTAAAGGCCCAAAGAACGCAAACGACCAGCCAACGTGATCGGCATCGCGTTGAAGATCACGCAGATCGCGCCAGGTGAGATTGGGGTCACACCCGAGGAAGACGGCACAGACCCGGCGCCGAAGGCGTTGGGATCGAAGGGCGGGAAAGCTCGGGCGCCAAATCTCAAGTAGTGTCAGCCGGAAATTTCTAAGTGAGGCAATGCAAAAAACCGGTTGATTTGCCAATCGACGAGACCGGGAAAACGAAAACGTCGATGGATGCGGCAAGCCGGGGGGCTTGGCAGACGCAACCATCGAGGGACTCATGTCGCTGCGCATTTCCGACGCCAGGCTCGCGGGCCTGCTCTACTTCCTGCTGGTCGTCACCGGCATTTTCAACCTTCTCTATGTGCCGTCCCGAACGATTGTCCGCGGCGGTCCAGCAGCCACGCTCGACGCCATCAGCGGCGAGCCGATGCTGTTTGCGGCCGGCATCTGCGCCGGGCTGGCGAGCTATGTGATCTATCTCGCCCTGCCGGTGGTACTGTTCGGCGTGCTCAAACTCTATGGCGCCGTGCTGGCGCGTCTGATGGTGCTGTTCACCGCAGTGAGCATCCCGATCAGTTTCTTGGCCGTGGGTGAGAAGCTGGAAGTGTTCGAGCTGGTCCAAGGCGCATCGCCCGACGAGCTTGCGGCGCTGGCCGGGCCGGTGATGGAGCATCTGGGCCGTTATAGCAGCCTGATCACGCTGTCCTCGATTTTCTGGGGGCTGTGGCTGATGCCGCTGGGTATCCTGTGCTGGCGCTCGCGTCTGGTGCCCAGGCCACTGTCCATCCTGCTCCTGCTGGGCGGCCTGTCCTTCTTGATCGAGTTTGCGGTGCCGCTGTTCTGGACCGGTTTTTCCGGTTCGCTGGTGGAGACGATTGTCGGAACACCCTCCTCGCTCGGTGAAATCGGAACCTGTCTCTGGCTGCTGCTGGCCCCGCGCCACCGGCTGCGCCCGCCTGCCACGGCGCAGGCCAACTGAGGTAATCGTCGCTGAGGGAGCGGACGGCCGGATTCCGGTCGTCCGTTCCTCAAAGGTCCCAAATCCGAATTGAGGTCATTTCCGATTTGTAGTAGTGCCATGCCACCTGACACGTAACAGGTGCGTAGTTCGCAGATCGCGTGTGTACCCCTCCACTCGAAGACAAGGCGAACGAAATGACTTCTTCCCACTCCAATACCGTCACACTGGAATCCAGCCTGATCCAGTCCGTCAGCTATATCGACGGGACTTTCGTCATCACGTCCGGACAGCCCTATGACTCCGGCCCCACGGCCAAGAATATGGGCAAGGGCGTCTGGGAAATCACGGTGAATTGCGGCCGCAAGAAATCTTCGTCCGTGGCCGACAAGTTCAACTCACTGTGCGGCGGCGAGTATCATGAATACGCTCCGAAGGGCGGTGGCGGCACGCCGGACGAGCTGAACTTCATGTTCGGCGTCACTGTGGCCTTCGCCAATGCCACCCCGATCACGCTCTATCTGGCCCAGGGCAGCTATTCGAGCACCAATAACTGGTGGATCGGCGGCCAGAACGTGATCAATGACGGCAAGCCGGACCTGATCCTGATCAGCAACAATCTGCCGATCCAGCTGCTGCGCATGTCCGGCTCGACCTCGGAATTCAATTTCGAGACCCTGGCGGCGAGCCTGAAGACAGAGAAAACCCTGGCGAAAACCAGCTAGGGCGGTCGGCGCCTGACCGGATCCCCCCTTCCGCTTTCCGGTCAGGCGTCCTCGCCGATCTCCTGCACCGTGCGGCCATCGCTGAGCGTTTCCGCGCCGGACACGACAACCCGCTGGCCGGCCTCGACAGCGCCGGAGATGGCAACATAGCCATTCTCGCGCACGCCGGCCTGAACGGCGACCTGGTGCGCGACATTCTCTGCATCCACGACGAAGATGTGCGTGCCGGTGGCGCGCAGCACCACGGCGTCATAAGGCGCGGCGAACTGGCGGCGCGGGGTTTCTGCCGGGAAGGCGACGCGGGCGGCCGAGCCGACCACCCAGTCCGATCCGTCCAGATCGATGCGGACCTCGAAGGTACGCGACACCGCATCACCGACCGGGATGATGGCCCGGATTGGTGCCTCGATACGTTCGCCATCGGCCAGTGAGAGCGTGACCTGCTGGCCGACCGACAGGAAGGGCGCGAGCGCCACCGGAACCTGGGCCACGGCCTCCTTGTGATCGATATCGACCAGGCGCGCGATCTCGCGGCCGGGCGCGGAGATTTCCCCGACCTGGATCAGGCGCTCGGCGACCCGCCCCGCAAAGGGTGCGGTGATGCGGGTGCGTTCCAGTTCGAGCTCGGCGCGCATGACGGCGGTGCGGGCCTCGCGCAGGTCCTGCTCGGCCAGGTCGCGGGCCAGTTCCACCTCGCGCAGGCGATTGGCCGGCACGGTGCCATTGGCAGCCAGGCCCTGATAGCGGCTGGCTTCGGCGGATTGATAGCTGGAATTGGCGGTGGCCCGGGCCAGGCGGGCGCGGGCCTCCTCGAGCTGGATGCGGGCCTGGCGATCGTCCAGCTGGGCGATCAGGGCGCCGGCGGCGATCTCGTCGCCGGGCTCGGCAATGAAGGTGACGCGGCCGGAGATTTCCGCAGCGATGCGGGCATCATTGCGCGAGATGACGCTGGCCGGGGTCATCACCGTGCGCGCCATGTCCTGTTCGATGATCTCGCCGAGGCGGACAATGGCCGGCGGCGGTCCGCCCTGGGGCCCGCCCTGGGCCCAGACAGGCGCGGCCAAGGTGAGTGTGGCGAGAAGGGAGGCAGCAAGAGAGCGGAACATGGCTGGGGCTTTCATGGATCTACTCGGCAGGGACAGGCTGGGCCTGGGCGGTCAGGCGGGCCTGACGGGCTTCGCCGAGACGCAGGAGGCAGGGAATGAGAACCAGGGTGAAGATCAGGCTGACGCTCATGCCGCCGACAATCGCTGCGGCGAGACCGCGATAGATGGCACTGCCCACGCCCGGCACCAGAAGCAAGGGCAGCATGCCCAGGAGGCTGGTCATGGTCGACATGAAGATCGGCCGCAGGCGCATGCGCAGGGCCTGGTCGACCGCATCACGGCGGTTGAGCCCTTCCCGCTCGCCCTGGCGGGTCTGGTCGACCAGCAGGATGGCATTGTTGATGACCAGGCCCAGGAGGATGATGAAGCCCATCATGGTGAGCAGGTCGAGCGGCTGGGAGACGAAGAGGTTGAGAACTTGCAGCATCACCACTCCGCCCACGCCGGCCAGCGGGATCGAGACCAGGACCAGAAGCGCGTCGCGCAATGAACGGAACATGCCGGCCAGGATCAGGAACAGGATCACCATGGCCATGCCCATATTCATCAGCATGGTGGAAATGGCCCGGTTCAGGCTGTCGGCACTGCCGCCATAGGTGACCGAGCCATCGGCCGGCAGCTCGGCGCGCATGGCCGGTTCGACCTCTTCCTGCACGACATTGAGGATTTCCTCGAGGGAGATGCCCTCGGGCTGGTTGATATTGATGGTGACGGTGCGGCGGCGGTTGAGGCGCTGGATCGCCCCGGCCCCGACTTCCTCGCGGATCTCCACCAGATCGCCCAGCGGCACGATGGCGCCGGAGGGCGTGGCAATGGGCATGCCGGCCAGCTCGTCCGGCGTGTCCCAGCCGGTCGTGCGCAGGATCATGTTCATGCGCGTGTCGCCGTCGAAATACTCGCCGATGAAGGCGCCATCGCCCAGCATCGCCATCATGCCGGCGACATTGCGCCGGGCCCAGCCGGCTTCCTGGATGCGCCGGTCATCCGGCACCAGGGTGAGGCGCGGCTGGGTCGCCTGGGGCGGCGGATTGGCATTGATGTTCACGCCCGGGAAGCGCTCGCGCAGCATGGCGAGACCGGTCTGGACCGCGCGGGCACGGGCTTCGGCATTGGCCGACTGGACATTGACCTGGATATTGCCGCCCTGGGCGAAACCGCCGAAGAGATCACCCTGCTGGGCAAAGCCGAAGACATCGGGAATGCCGGTGATGATTTCCTCGCGGACGATGCGCTCCAGCTCGCCGACACGGGACTGGTCGAGCACGCGCACGCCGATCGTGGCGCCGGACCCGCCCGGGAAGGTGCCGAAATAGTAATTGCGCAGGGCCGGTTCCTGTTCGCCGGACATGTAGGGCGCCAGGCGCTCGATGATGGTGGCGGCGACCTCTTCCTCGACCCAGTCGAGATTGGAGCCCGGCGGGAACATCATGAAGGCGTCGACGGCGTCGCGCTTGACCGGCGGCAGATAGTCCATCGCCGGGCGCATGAACCAGGTCAGGGCCAGCGGGATGGAGATCAGGATGGCGGCCACGCCCAGCCGGCGACGCGGCGAGTCCGAGATCATCATGACGAAATCGGCGACCTTGCCCAGGAGGACCTGGCGGGTCTGCACCTTGCGGTCACGCACCCAGTATTTCGTCACCACCGGCAGGATGGTGACGGCCACGACCATGGAGACCGCCACGCCGACAGCGATGGTGACGGCCAGGTCGGCGAAGATCTGGCCCTCGGCATTACGGGTGAAGATGATCGGCAGGAAGATGGCGACGGTGGTGGTGGTCGAGGCCAAGAGCGCGCCCCAGACCTGGCCGGCACCCTTGTCGGAGGCGGTATCGGCATCCTCGCCCATCTCGCGACGGCGGATGATGTTCTCCAGCACGATGATCGCCGCATCCATCACCATGCCCGTCGCGAAGGCGAGCCCGGCCAGCGAGATCACGTTGAGCGAGCGGCCCAGCAGGAAGAGCACGATCAGGGTGGAGAGCAGCGAGACCGGAATGGCGAGCGAGATGATCAGCGTCGCCCGGGCCCGGCGCAGGAAGAGCCAGAGACCGAAGATCGCCAGGATCACGCCGAGCACCAGATTGGTGCGCAGAAGGTCGATGGCGCGCATGATGAAGACCGAGGCGTCGAACGACGGCGCCATCACCAGCTGCCGGTCGGCCAGCAGGGTCTCGTTGATCACCGCGACTTCGGCCTTCACGGCATCCAGGGCGGCGAGGACATTGGCGCCCTGCTGACGGCGTACCTCGATGCCCATGGCCGGATTGCCATTCTGGTAGGTGAAATTGTTGCGCTCGCCATAGGTGACTTCCACCGTGGCGACGTCGGAGAGACGCACCGGTGTGCCATTGCGCCAGACGATGATCAGATCGCCCATCTCGGTCGGCTCGAACTCGCCCTCGAAACGCATCTGGTATGAGCGGCGGCCGATCTCGGCATTGCCGCCGGAGACGTCCTGATTGTTGGTGATGGCGGCAGAAATCTGCGGCAGGGTCACGCCCAGCGCGGCGGCGCGGTAGGGGTCGACCGTGATCTGGAGTTCCTCGGGCCGCTGGCCCCAGCCGATATTGACCGAAGCGACACCGGGAATGGCTTCCAGACGCGGGATCACCGTGTCCTCGATGAAGGCCGAATAGTCGTGGATCTCGTCGGGATTGCCCGGCAGGGCCTGGACGAAGAACCAGATCAGGCTCTGCTGCGCATCGCCGCCAAAACCACCGATATTCGGACCGACGGCATCGCGCGGCAGCGGCGGCAATTGGGACAGGCGGTTGGAAATCTCGATCGCCGTCTGCGTCATGTCGGTTTCAAGGGCGAAGGTCAGGTTGATGAAGGCATTGCCCTCACCGACAAAGACCCGCATTTCCTCGAGCCCGGGCAGGCCGGCGAGCAATTGCTCCTGCGGTTCGACGATTTCCGATTCCATTTCCAGCGGCGAGGCCGAGCGCCAGAAGGTGGCGATATTGACCTGCGGCCGTTCGGTGTCCGGGAAGAGCTGGATCGGCAGGCGCGTGAAGGCGACCACGCCCATCAGCACGATCAATGCAACAGCCACCATGACGGCAGCAGGATTGTTCAGGGACAACCGGGTCAAAGGCATGGGAATCTCCTCGCACGCCTCTCTTACCACCCGGGTCGGCGGGTAGAATTAAACAATGTAAAGGCGGCTCACACTTGAGTGAGCCGCCTTGCATTTCAGTAAGTTGGGACTGATTACTTTTTCGACAGACGAAAGGTCTAGGCCGCTTCGTGTTCGACCAGACTATCGGCCACAGTGTACTTGGCCTCGGTCTGCTCGGCGACGAGGTCAAGCGTGGCGCCCGGGGCCAGTTCGATCAGTTCCAGATGGTCGCCCTTCACGTCGAACACGCCCAGCGTGGTGATGATGCGGTCGACACAGGCCTTGCCGGTCAGCGGCAGCGAGCACTCCTTGAGAAGCTTGGGCTCACCGGCCTTGTTGGCGTGGTCCATGATCACGACGACGCGCTTGACGCCGGCGACCAGGTCCATGGCACCGCCCATGCCCTTCACCAGCTTGCCCGGGATCATCCAGTTGGCGATGTCGCCGGTTTCGGAGACTTCCATGGCGCCCAGGATCGACAGGTCGATATGGCCGCCGCGGATCATGGCGAAACTGTCGGCCGAGGAGAAATAGGAGGTGCGGCGCAGTTCGGTGATGGTCTGCTTGCCGGCATTGATGAGGTCGGGATCGACCTCGTCTTCAAAGGGGAACGGCCCCATGCCCAGCATGCCGTTTTCCGACTGCAGGGTAACGTCGATCCCGTCCGGGATGTGGTTGGCGACCAGGGTCGGGATGCCGATGCCCAGGTTCACATAGAAGCCGTCTTCGAGTTCCTTGGCAGCGCGGGCTGCCATTTCATCGCGGGTCCAGGCCATTATGCACTCTCCCTTTCACGGACGGTGCGCTGTTCGATGCGCTTTTCAAACGTGCCCTTGAACAGGCGCTGCACGAAGATTCCGGGCGTGTGGATTTCATCGGGATCCAGCTCGCCCAGTTCGACGATCTCTTCCACCTCGGCCACGGTGACCTTGCCGGCCGTCGCCATCATCGGGTTGAAATTGCGGGCGGTCTTGCGGAAGACAAGATTGCCCTGCGGGTCGGCCTTCCAGGCCTTCACGATGGAGAGATCGGCGGTGAGTCCGGTTTCCATGATGTAGGTCTCGCCATTGAACTCGCGGTGTTCCTTGCCCTCGGCGATCAGCGTGCCGACACCGGTCTTGGTGAAGAAGCCGGGAATGCCGGCGCCACCGGCGCGGATGCGCTCGGCCAGCGTGCCCTGCGGGTTGAATTCCAGCTCCAGCTCGCCGGAGAGGTATTGGCGCTCGAACTCCTTGTTCTCACCCACATAGGAGGAGACCATTTTCTTGATCTGGCGGGCATCCAGCAGAACGCCCAGACCGAAACCGTCCACGCCGCAATTGTTGGAAATCACGGTGATGTCCTTCACGCCCGAGGCGTGCAGCGCTGCAATCGAGTTTTCCGGAATCCCGCACAGGCCGAACCCGCCGGCCATGATCGTCATCCCGTCGAACACCAGGCCATCAAGCGCGGCCTTGGCGTCTGGATATACCTTTTTCATGCAGACCCCTGCGTCAAAGTTGATATTCGGTTCATGTTTTATATCGCGGCCGCCGTGAAAAGCTAGCCGGGTGTCTCATCGGCTGTCTCGGCCCGGCGCCGGGCATCGACCTCAATGGCCAGAGCGCCGCCGAAGAACACCGCATAGGCGGACCAATAAATCCACAGCAGGAACACCACAAGGGCCCCCAGTGAGCCATAGACCGAGAAGTCGATCACGCTGGAGACATAGAGCGAGAACCCCTTGGACAAACCCAGCCACAACAGCGTGGCCACCAGCGCGGCAAAGGTGGAGGCGCGCCAGCTGACGGCTTCGGAACGGCGCCGCATGGTCATGCGGTAGAGGAGTTCCAGGGCGATGAACATGAAGGCCGCCGCGGCCGTCCACTCATTGATCAGACCACCCAGGTCCAGAGGTTCCAGGCCCAGGAATTCGAAGGCCTGGCGCAGCACAACCGGCACGGCCAGCACCGCCAGATTGGCGGCCGTCAGCAGCGCGCCGCCCACCAGGACCGAGCCCATGGCCAGGATGTTGAAGTGGATGACATTGCGAATGTCCTGGTCCTCGGCGAGATGATTCAGTCCGGCAATGACCGCCTTCACGCCCCGCGACGCAGCAAAGAGGGCAATCGCCAGGGCGATGGCGCCGTTCAGGGTCAGGGCGGAGATCGGTGCATCGGCGAGGCGCCCCATCTGCGTGAGGAAGAAGTCCTGGGCGCCCGGCGGCATGATTTCGGCAAAACGTGCGATCTGCGCCTCGGCATCCTCGATCGAGTTGACCATGCCGTAGATCGACATGCCCATGGCCAGCGCAGGAAACAGGGCCAGCATGCCGAAGAAGGAGGCCCCGCCGGCAAACAGCATCACATCACGCGCCATCGACCGGCTGACCGCCGCCACCATGATCGAGGCGAAGGCGATGACAGGATGACGCTGACGCGGTTGCGGTTCTTTTTCGGTCATGCGCTTTGTGCGGGCCCCCTGCCCTCATTTGCCGGAATCGGGACACCCTGCCCGCAAGACTGGCACTGACAGGATAACCGGATGTCGTTCTACAAGGCAGTGGAATTGCTGCAACTGGCGCGCATGGCGTCGGGCTATGCCGGAGTGTCGCTGTCCGAAATCGAGCAGGAATTCGGCTGCGTGCGTCGCAGTGCGCAGCGCATGACCGATGCCCTGGCCCGCGTGTTTCCCGATACTGAGGACTATGTCGACGCCTTGGGGCACAAGCGCTGGCGGGTGCCACGGCGCAAGGTGGCGGAATTCTTCGCGCCGACGGCGGAAGAAGTGGCGGCGCTGGAGCTGGCGTCCACCACGCTGGACCGTCAGGGCCTGAGCCAGGAGGCCGCTCAGCTGCGTTCACTGCGCCAGACGATCAACATGCTGTTGCCGGACAAGCGCCGGCCCGGTCTGGAGGCTGACGAGGAAGCGCTGCTGGAAGCGATGGGCCATGCGGCGCGGCCGGGTCCGCAACCGGTCTCCGATCCGGGCATTGACGGGGCGATTGCCGAGGCGCTGAAAGGGCCCTTCGTGCTGCGCATCGTTTACCGCTCACGCCTGGACCGGGATGCCACGGAACGCTGGGTCGAGCCCTATGGCCTGTTGCTGGGCGCGCGCCGCTATCTGGTCGGCCGTGACCGCAAGCGTGATGACGGCGTGATGCGGCATTATCGCGTCGAGGACATCCTGGACGCCACGGTGACGCAGGACTGGTTCGCACGCGACGAGGATTTCGATCTGGAAGCCTATTCCAACCGCTCCTTCGGCGTGTTCCAGAGCGAGGCGGAATATGGCGAAGTGGTATGGAAATTCACACCCGAAGCCGCCCCGCACGCGGCCCGCTTCCGCTTTCATCCGCTGCAGGAGAGCGAGACGCTGGAGGACGGCTCACTGGTGGTCCGTTTCAGGGCGTCCGGTCTGCTGGAGATGTGCTGGCATCTCTATGCCTGGGGTGACCAGGTGGAGGTGCTGGTGCCGGCCGCGCTGGCGGAGATGGTGAAGGATCACCGGCGCAGCGACTTTCCCGGCCTGCCCTGAGGCCCCGGATCAGCGCACGCCGATCCGGACCGTGTCGGCATTCATCCAGGACGGCATGGAGTGGCCATCGGCCGAGCTCATGGCCAGCTGGTATCCCTTGGTGAGATAGCGGCACACCGAGCGCAGGTCTTCCACGTGCAGGCAATCGATCGTGTCGCCGGGGCGCTGCATGCGGTAGAAGCCGTCACGGAAACGGTGCGGGACCATGTTGCGCAGCGCGCCGCCGGCACCTTCGACATAGGCATTGATCGCGATGGCCATCGGGCTCTCCATCAGTTCGTGTCTTCGATGGAGATCAATCTGACAGCCGCCCAGGACAAAACCTGTCACCCCCCTGAAATTCATCGACCGGGCCCAAAAAATGAAACGCCGGTTGTTGGGGGCAACCGGCGTTTCGGGGTCATCTTTATCGATACCGAGATCGGCCAACGAGCGAGGGACTACAGGGTGTTCGCCGATCTCGAGATTGACCCTACGCACCAGGCGCTGAACCCGACATGAACAGAATTATGAACGACCGTCGGGATCAATTATTCAGTCCATGGGCGGCCCGACCGCTTGTCTGAATAGACGGGCGCGGGTATCGCAGGAACTCTTCTCCCCCGCCAAGGCAGTGATGGTGAACGCACAAACCGAACAGGTCTGGACCCAAGCCGCGCTGGACAAGGTGTGCGACGGCCATGCGCGCTTTCTGGCCGGTCAATCCGGTGCGCGCGCGGTGCTGGCCGGGGCCCGTCTGAGCGGGCTGGACCTGTCGGGCCGTGATCTGCGGGATGCGGATCTGCACGGCGCCGAGTTGAGCGGGGCCAAGCTCGACCGGGCCGACCTGCGCGGTGCGATGCTGGCCGGCGCGGTTCTGAACAAGGCCAGCCTGGTCGGAGCGCGGCTGGACGGCGCCGATCTGCGCGGCGCCCAGGCCGAGGGTGCGCGCTTCATCGCGGCGCAGTGCACCGGCGCGGATTTTCGCGAGTTTACCGAGATCATTCCGGGCCAGCCGGCCCGCCTGCGCGAAACCCGGCTGACCGGGGCCGATCTGTCCGGTGCCTGTCTGCGGAACTCACGTCTGTCGGGCGCGACCGCGTCGGGCGCCCGGCTGGAAGACTGTGACCTGCACCAGGCGCGTCTCAACCGGGCAGACCTTGCCGGAGCCAGCCTGCGCGGCGCCCGCCTGGGCGGGACGGATCTGGGCAGTGCCGTGCTGGACGGTGCGGACCTGCGGGGTACCGAGACCGACCGTGCCCGACTGGACCAGGCCAGCCAGAAGGATATGCAGACCGGCCCGGATCCCGAACGCCGGAGCCCGCCGCAGACCCGGCAGCCGGATCGCAATCCGGATGACCTCCTGCAATCGCACGCCGCCATCGTGGAGGGCCGCAAGCCCCTGACCACCCAGACCGATCTGTCGGGGCTGGACATGACGGCCGCCTCTTCGCAGGCCAAGGCTTCGCTGACGGCCCTGCGGGCACTGGGATCAGACCTTTCCGGGCTGGATTTTTCCAGCGCCCAGCTGCAGGGCGCGCGGCTGACGGGTTCGGACCTGCGGGGCTGCAGCTTTCGCGGCGCCGATCTGCGTGGCGCGGATCTGAGTGACTGCCTGGCCCAGCACGCGGACTTTTCGGGCGCCAATCTGACCCCGCTGCAACTGGCAGGCGGGCGTGTCCTGCCGGCCAATCTCTCCGGCTGCAGCCTGCGCTTTGGCGATCTGAGCGATGCCGATCTGAGCGCGGCCCAACTGGACGGGGCCGATCTGGCCTATGCCCGGATCACGGCCAGCGCGGAAGCCACGCTGACCGCAACGCCGAACCAGGTTGAACGCCTGCTACGCAGCTAGAGCCATTCCATGGAAATCAAGGTCAATGAAATGGCTCTAACTTATTGATGTTCCTCATTTTCGAACCGCAAAACCGGTTCCCACTTTTGCTGAAAATGCTCTAGACCTTCCAATCTGCCAGAATGGCGTCGCGGTCTGCGCCGGGACGCGCCGCAGGACCCTGGATGGCGCCCGGTGTGCGCGAGAAACGCGGAGCCGGCGCGGGATGGGGAATGCCATCCAGCTGGGTGATGGTGCCCCGTTCGGCCATGTGGGGATGGCTGGCCGCCTCCTCGAAGCTGAGCACGGGCGCGAAACAGGCATCGGTGCCCTCCAGCAGCTCGCACCATTCATCCCGTGTCCTGGATGCGAAAATCTCCGCAAACACCGCCCGGCCCTCTTCCCAATTGCTGCCGAACCAGTCGGCCGGAAGCGCGGCGGCATCGACCCCGGTCTTTTCGCACAGGAGGGCGTAGAATTCCGGCTCGATCGGCCCGACAGAGATGTGGCGGCCATCGGCGCAGGCATAGACCGTGTAGAAATGCGCACCGCCGTCCAGCAGGTTGGCCGCGCGTGTCGATGACCACAGGCCGGCCGCAGCCAGCTGGTATTGCGAGGCCATCAGCGAGGCCGCGCCGTCGACGATGGCCGCATCCACCACCTGCCCCTCGCCGGTCGAGCGGGCATGATGCAGAGCGGCCAGAACGCCAAAGGCGAGATACATCGCGCCGCCACCGAAATCGCCGACCAGGTTGAGCGGCACGACCGGGGTCTCGCGCGTTCCGATCGTGCCGAGCGCGCCGGCGATCGAGATATAGTTGATGTCATGGCCGGCAGCATGGGCGAGCGGGCCGTACTGGCCCCAGCCTGTCATGCGTCCAAAGACCAGGGCGGGATTGGCCTTCAGGGCGACGTCCGGGCCCAGGCCCAGGCGTTCCATGACGCCGGGCCGATAGCCTTCCAGCAGGATGTCTGCCTTGCCGATCAGACCCCGGCACAGGGCCAGTTCATCGGCATCCTTGAGATTGAGGGCGATGGAGCGGCGACCGCGGCCCATCACATCGCCCGCACCGCCGCCCTGGGCGCCGGGACGATCAATGCGGACCACATCGGCCCCCATGTCGGAGAGCATCATGGCGCAGAACGGTGCCGGGCCCAGCCCGACAAACTCCAGCACTTTAACGCCTTTTAGAGGACCTTGGGGTTTCATGCAGACCAACCTTTGATTCGTTTGTTCCAGAAGCGTGGCACTTGTGACAAACTCGCGAAATACGGCAACGACCATGAAGTCGGCAGGGGGACGTATGGGGCGGACGCTGGACGTCCTTGTATTCGGTTTATCCGACCGCGTGGAGGGTTTGGCCGACCAGTTGGGTCGCCTGGCCCTGAATGCCCGTGTCGTGAGGGCTGACAGCCCGCCCGCCCGCCGGGTCCACAGCTGGGCCGGCGGCGTGATCCTGGCCGAATGCGAAACCGATGTTGAGGACGGGCTGAAAGCCTTCCGCCGGTTTGCCTCCAGCGAATATCCGGTTCTGGTGGTTGGTCCGGCCGGCCTGCCCGAACATGCCGAGGTCGATGCATGGCTGCGTGATCCGGCTCCGGCGGTACAGATCGCCGCCCGCCTGCGCGCCCTCTTCCGCCTGCATGTGATGGAGATCGTGGCCCGTCGCCGCGCCGAGGTCAGTGCGCTTTATGGCCAGCGCGGTCCCGTCGTGGACCGCCA
Organism: uncultured Maricaulis sp.; assembly: GCA_965242785.1. Lineage (GTDB taxonomy): Bacteria > Pseudomonadota > Alphaproteobacteria > Caulobacterales > Maricaulaceae > Maricaulis. The sequence goes on along the minus strand of CBDETA010000003.1, from coordinate 459,693 downwards.
GGACAGCCCGCCCGCCATTCTCTATGTCGGCGAGGCCACGCCGCGCTTCATGGCGCTGAAACACGTGCTGGAACAGGCCGATGCGGATGTCGTGGCGGCGTTTTCTTCCTATTCGGCCTTCGACTATCTGCACGAACGCCCGTTTGACGCGGTGATCCTGAATGCGGTCGGCAAGCGCGATATCGCCTTCACCATCTCCTCGGCGATGCGGCGCAATGCGCGGCTCTACCACACGCCCGTGGTGCTGCTGACCGACACGATCGATGCTGCGGCGGCCGAAGAAGCCTTTGCGCGTGGTGTGTCGGACATCCTGCCGGTAAAGGGCGAGGATGCGGAGATGCGCGAACGGGTGCTGACCCTGACGCGCGAACGCCGCCGTCGCCGCGAAGCCAAGACGGCGCTGGAAGCCTGCCGCGATCCGCGCTCGCTGGAGATCGAGACCGGCCTGTTCAATTCCGGCTTCCTGACCTCGCATGTCCAGGACCTGATCAACGCCACGGTCAGGGATGAATTATCGTTTTCCGTCATTGCCTTGCAGGTTCTTCTTCCGGAAGGACGTCAAGCACCGGACAGTGTCTCGGCGGAAAAGGCCCGGCGCCAGTTCGCGGCCATGCTGCGCCATCTTCTGCGCACGGAAGACGCCGCCGCCCGCTTCTCGCCGGACACCTTCCTGGCCGTGCTGCCCTTTACCGATGCTGCCGGCATTGACTGCGTCGCGGCCCGCGTAGCGGCGATTGCCGAATGCACCGCCTTTGAAAGCGATGACCCGCTTCAGCCCTTCCGGCTGAGCGTGCGCGCCGCGCCGGTCATGCCGCGCTCGGACGAGACCGCCGAAGCACTGGTCGAGCGGGCGCTGCGCGGTCTCAACCGGCCTACACCGATCGTCGCTCAGGCCTGATCCCGGCCGGTCCGCTCGCGAACCTGCAGGACCAGACCTGCAGCCAGCAAGGCCAGCGTCAGGAAGAAGACGCCACCGGCCGCCAGCAGCAGGGGTGAGGCCTTGTTGAGCGTGTTCTCCTTGCCGGCCCAGGACATCAGGAAAAAGCCGACCGGCACGGTCATAAGCGCCAGTTTCAAACAGGCGCCGGAGAGGCCGGCCAAGTGCCGGCGCACCTGGAGGATGGCGATGAGAAACACCATGAAGCCTGCCCCTGTGAGCAGGTTGAAAACTGGTTCCAGATAATCCTTCACGCCCCTGCCCTCCCGCTTGCAGGGCTCCAGACTAGCAAAGCGGAGACAGGCTGCCCTCCCCGAAACCGGGGAGGCTCAGGCCGGGGATGCGTCCTGGCGGGCGCGAACGGCGATGTCGGCCAGCGGGGCGAGTGCACGTTCGACGGCACGAAGGCGGTTTTCCGGAGCCTCCCACTCGGCACGCAGCACGATCTTGTGGTCCGGACGGATTTTCCACAGCGCGGGGTTTTTGGACAGGTGCGCCACCAGGCCGGCCGGGTCGATGAATTTGTCGCCACGGAAATGGATGACGGCGCCCTTGGGCCCCGCATCAACCTTTTCCACGCCCGCATGCTTGCACAGGGATTTGACCGCGACGACGCGCATCAGCGTCTCCACCTCCTGGGGAAGCGGTCCGAAACGGTCGATCAGTTCGGCCGCGAACGCTTCGCGTTCGGTCTTGGTGTCCAGCGAGGACAGGCGGCGATAGAGCTGCAGGCGGACATCGAGATCGGGCACGTAGTGATCCGGGATGAGGACGGCACCGCCGGCATTGATCTGCGGTGACCAGTCGCCATCGCTCTCCTCTTCCCCGCCGCCGCGCAGGGAGGCCACGGCCTCTTCCAGCATGGACTGGTAGAGCTCGACGCCGACATCCTTGATGTGGCCGGACTGTTCCTCGCCCAGAAGATTGCCGCCGCCGCGCAGGTCCAGATCGTGCGAGGCCAGGGTGAAGCCGGCCCCCAGGCTGTCCAGCGACTGCATGACCTTGAGCCGCTTTTCCGCCCCTTCGGAGATCTTCTGGCGCATCGGCGTGGTGAGGTAGGCATAGGCGCGGGTCTTGGAGCGTCCCACGCGTCCGCGCAGCTGGTAGAGCTGGGACAGGCCGAACCGGTCGGCGCGATGGATTATGATCGTGTTGGCAGTCGGAATGTCGATGCCGCTCTCCACGATCGTGGTCGACAGCAGAACGTCGTACCGGCCCTCATAGAAGGCGGTCATGATGTCTTCCAGCTGACTGGGCGCCATCTGGCCATGCGCCGCCACGAAGCTCACCTCCGGCACGGATTCGCGCAGGAAGGTGGCGGTTTCGTCCAGGTCGGAGATGCGCGGCACGACAAAGAAGGCCTGGCCGCCGCGGTATTTCTCGCGCAGCAGGGCTTCGCGCACGGAGACCGGGTCAAAGGGCGCCACATAGGTGCGCACGGCCAGACGATCGACCGGCGGCGTGGCGATGATGGAGAGATCACGGATGCCGGTCAGAGCGAGCTGCAGCGTACGCGGGATGGGCGTTGCGGTGAGCGTCAGGACGTGGACATCGCTGCGCAGCTCCTTGAGGCGTTCCTTGTGCTTGACGCCGAAATGCTGCTCCTCGTCGACGATGAGCAGGCCGAGATCGGAAAATTTCACCGTCTTGGCGAGCAGCGCGTGCGTGCCGATGACGATTTCGGCCTTGCCGGTCGCCAGCTCGTCACGCGTGGCCTTGGCTTCCTTCGCACCGACGAGACGCGAGAGCTGGCGGACCTTGACCGGCCAGTGCCGGAAACGTTCGGAGAAGGTCTTGTAGTGCTGGCGAGCAAGCAGCGTCGTCGGCGCCACCACGGCCACCTGCTGGCCGCTCATGGCGACGATGAAGGCGGCACGCAGGGCCACCTCGGTCTTGCCGAAACCGACATCGCCACAGATCAGTCGGTCCATTGGCCGGCCCTTGGTCAGGTCCGAGAAAACATCCTCGACCGCATTGAGCTGGTCGTCGGTCTCCGCATAAGGGAAGGCCGCGCAGAATTCGTCGAATATGCCGGCCTGCGGCTCGATCGGCTCGGCCTTGCGGGCCAAGCGCTCTGCGGCGATCTTGATGAGCTGGTCAGCCATGTCGCGCAGGCGCTTCTTGGCCTTGGCCTTGCGCGCCTGCCAGGCGACCCCGCCCAGCTTGTCCAGCTGGGCCGTCTCATTGTCCGCGCCATAGCGCGAGAGAAGCTCGATATTCTCGACCGGCAAATAGAGTTTGGACTGTCCGGAATATTCCAGCTCGATACAGTCGTGCGGCGCGTCCTGAACGGGCAACGTCTTCAGGCCGATGAAGCGGCCCAGACCATGATCGGCGTGGATGACCAGATCGCCCGGTGAGAGCGAACCGGCCTCGACGATGATGTCGGCCGACTTCTTGCGCTTGCGCGGCCGGGCCAGGCGGTCGCCGAGAATGTCCTGCTCGGAAAGGACGGCAAGCGTGGCGGTCTCGAAACCGCGCTCGAGCGGCAGGACCACGCGGGCGACCAGGCCTTCGGGCAGATCGGAGACATCCTGCCAGGACTCGCACGGGCGAATGCCCTTGATGCCGTGATCGGCCAGGACCGCCGCCAGACGTTCGGACGCACCGCCCGACCAGGAGGCCAGCACGACACGCTTTCCCGATTTGGCGAGATCGCGAATGTGCGCAGCAGCAGCGTCAAAGACATTGGTGTCCTGGGCCGTGCGCTCGGCCGCAAAGGTGCGGCCCTGCTTGCCGCCGGCATCAATAGTCTGCGGGCCGGGCTGCTGGAAGGCGGTATAGCGACGGACGGTGCGGTGCTGCAGCGCGGCCGGCCAGTCGGCCTCGGCGAAATAGAGCGCTTCCGGCGGCAGGGCCCGATAGGCCGGCGCGGACAGCGAGCTTTCATGCTTGCTCTCGCGGGCAATCTGCCGGGCCTCGAAATAGTCCGCGACCTGGCTGAGGCGTTCCTCCAGCGCATCCTCGCAGAGATGATCCAGCGCGATCAGCGCGGTCTCGGGCAGGTAGTCGAAGGGGGTGGCCAGGCCGTCATGAAAAAGCGGCAGCCAGTGCTCCACCCCGGCCGGGCGGGCCCCGGCGCTGACCTGTTCATAGATCGGATCATTGTGAACGGCCCCGAAGGCCTTCACGAAACCGGCGCGGAAGCGCGAGATGCTGGCCTCGTCCAGCAGGACTTCGGAGACCGGCGTGAAGGCGATCTCGTTCATCTGCCGGGTCGAGCGCTGGGTCTCCGCATCAAAGGCGCGGACCGATTCCAGCGTGTCGCCGAAGAAATCGAGACGGACCGGCTCGGGCGCGCCGGGTGGGTAGACGTCCACCACCCCGCCGCGCACGGCATAATCGCCCGGCTCCATCACTGTGGCGGTGCGGGCATAGCCATTGACCGCAAAATGGGTTTTCAGCGCCTCGACATCGACCGTCGCGCCCGGGCGGATCTTCATGCCCGCATGGGCGAGCAGGGATTGCGGCGGACAGCGCTGGGCCATCGCATTGACGGTGGTGATCAGGATTGCGGTGTGCGGCAGGTCCCGGGCGGCCAATCGCGCCAGCGTGGCGGCCCGGCGTGCAGCGACGCGCGGGGATGGCGATATCCGGTCATAGGGCTGACAGTCCCAGGCCGGCAGGCGCAGGCGCTCGATGTCCGGTGCAAAGACGTCCAGCGCCGCCGCAAAGGCCGCCGCACGGGAATCATCGCGGGCGATGAAGACATGGAGGCCGGCACGGCGGCGGGCCGTCTCGGCGAAGACCAGGGCGTCAAGGCCCTCCGGCGCGCCACACACCGTGGCGGCACCGCGGACCTCGGCGATCATCTCGATGTCTGTCATGTCCCGATCGCCCTGCCCTTGGTCGTCAAGCCTTCGGACCGTCGCCGTGCGCCGCATCGCGATGCGGGCGATAGTCCTTGATGCGATCCATCACCGGCGTGTCGAACTCGGCCGGGGTCGGCTCGCGCTCGATGATCCAGCCATAAAGGTCCTGGTCCGCCTGATCGAGCAGACGGTCGAACTGTTCCAGCTCAGCGGCGCTCATCGCGTCGACATTGTCGTCGCAGAAGCGGCCGAGGATCAGATCAGCCTCCTTGAAGCCGCGACGCCAAGCCCGGATACGGAGTTTCTTGCGGAGAATGTCGACAGGTTCGCTCATGATGGGAGCGCATATAGTCCGCCCGCGCCGCCGCGTCGACCGGTGGCAGCAATCCAACTTGCCGCTAAGCTGCACAGCATGCGCCCCGAGATTCTCTTTCCGCTGTTCCAGGATGTGATCGCCCTGCCCGGTATCGGACCGCGGCTGGCGACCCTGTTGGCCAAGCTGACCGGCGCCTGGGTAAAGGATGTCCTGTTTCACAAGCCGACCGGGCTGATCGACCGGACCCAGCGCACGGCGGTGATTGATGCGCCGGACGGCGAGATCGTCACCCTGACCGGAAAGGTGGAAGAACACATTCCCGGCCGCCGCCAGGGTCAGCCCTACAAGGTGCGCCTGTTCGACGAGACCGGGTTTCTGCACCTCGTCTTTTTCCATGCCCGGCCGGATTATCTGCAGCGATTGCTGCCGGTTGGCGAAACGCGGATCGTGTCGGGCAAGTGCGAGCGCTACGGCTCGGAAATCCAGATCGTGCATCCCGATCTGGTGGCGACCAAGGAAGAGGCGGAAAGCCTGGCTCTGCTGGAGCCGGTTTATCCCCTGACGGCAGGAATTGTCGCCAAGACGATGCGCAAGGCGATCCAGGGTGCCGTGGCGCTCTGCCCGCCGATGCCGGACTGGCTGGATGACACGATAGAGGAAAGCCGGGTCTGGCCGGATTTCCGCACCGCGATCCGCGCCCTGCACGCGCCGGAAAGCGCCGCCGATCTGGATCCGCACACCCCGGCGCGGTCGCGTCTGGCCTTTGACGAAGTGCTGGCCCGGCAATTGGCCCTGCAGCTGGTGCGTTCGCGCCGCAAGGCGCAGTCCGGGCGAGCGCTCTCAGGCGATGGCCGCAAGGTGAAGGCCCTGCTGGAGGCGGCGCCCTTCACCCCGACCGGGGCGCAGATGCGCGCCTTCGAGGCGATCCGCGAGGACATGCAGAGCGAAGCGCGCATGACCCGGCTGCTGCACGGCGATGTCGGCGCGGGAAAGACCTTCGTGGCGGCCCTGGCCGCGGCCCAGGCGGCCGAAGCCGGGACCCAGACCGCGATCATGGCGCCCACGGAAATCCTGGCCCGGCAGCATGCCAAGACGCTGGCAGCGCTTCTGGAGCCGGCCGGGATATCGGTGATGGCGCTGACCGGTCGTGACAAGGGCAAGACGCGCAGCGAGATCGTGGAACGCATGGCTGCGGGCACGGTGGACGTGGTGTGCGGCACGCATGCGCTGTTCCAGGACGGCGTGGATTTTGCCGATCTGGGCCTGGTGGTGATCGACGAGCAGCACCGCTTCGGGGTGTCTGACCGCATGCGCCTCACCGCCAAGGGATATCGTCCGGACACGCTTGTGATGACCGCGACGCCGATCCCGCGCACGCTGTCGCTCGCCGTCTATGGTGATCTGGATGTCTGCCGGCTTGACGAGAAGCCGGCCGGGCGCATCCCGCCGGAGACCCGGCTGGTGTCGATGGAACGGCTGGGCGAAGTCGTGGACGGGGTCCGGCGGGCCATTGCCAAGGGAGACCGGGTGTATTGGGTCTGCCCCTTGGTGGAAGAAAGCGAACAGTCCGAATTATCCGCAGCGGAGGACCGTTGGCGGCATTTGCGGGCTGCGCTGGGCGATGACCGGGTCGGCCTGTTGCATGGCCGGATGAAGGCGGCGGAGAAGGAAGCTGTGGCGACCGACTTCCGGGCCGGAAAGATGGATGTTCTGGTCGCGACCACGGTGATCGAGGTCGGTGTCGATGCCCCCGATGCCACAGTAATGATCATCGAGCACGCCGAGCGCTTCGGCCTGGCCCAGCTGCACCAGCTGCGCGGGCGGGTGGGACGCGGCGACAAGCCGTCATCCTGCCTGCTGCTCTACAAGGGACCGCTGGGCGAGACCGCTCAGGCACGACTGGAAATGATGCGGGAAACCGATGACGGTTTCCGCATTGCCGAGGAAGACTGGCGCCTGCGCGGGGCCGGCGACCCGCTGGGCCTGCGCCAGAGCGGATTGCCGGACTTCCGGCTGGCGGATCTGGAAGCGCATGGCGAGCTGATCGCCAAGGCCAATGATTATGCGCGCCTGTGCGTGCACCGTGATCCGGAGCTGACGGGTGCCAAGGGTGATGCGCTGCGCGTGCTGCTCTATCTGTTCGAACAGGATCAGGGCGTGCGCCTGCTCAGGTCGGGTTGACCATGTCGTCGGGCAGTTTCGCGCGCACGTCCGCGGGCAACTTGTCCGGCGTGACCATGCCGAAGGAAATGATCAGCTTGGCCGCCTCCTCGACCGACATGTCGATCGGGGTCGTGTTCGAACGTGGTGTGTAGAGCAGGAAGCCGGAGGTCGGGTTGGGTGTTGTCGGCACAAAGAGACCGACCACATCCTCGGAGATGTGCTTGCGCAACTCCGAATTGCCGCCGGCCGAAACGAAGGCGACGACGTAAAGCCCCTTCATCGGATACTCGATCAGCACCACTTCCTTGAAGGAGTTGGACTTGCCGGAGAAGACGGTCTCCACGATCTGCTTGAGCGCGCCATAAATATTGCGCACCAGCGGCACGCCATTGACGATGCGTTCGCCAATATTGAGCAGGGTCCGGCCGAAGATGTTGGCCGCCAGGGCACCCAGCGCCGTCAGCAGGACGACGGCGATCAGCACGCCCAGGCCCGGCAGGGTGAAATCTCCGGGCAGATAGCTCTCCGGATTGTAGCGCGCCGGGATCAGCGGCTTGACCACATTGTCCACGAAGCCGACGAATGACACGATGAGATAGAAGGTCACGCCCAGAGGCGTGGCAATCACGATACCGGTCAGGAAACTGTTGCGAAGCCAGCGAAACATGGCATTCCCGTACAAGAGCAGCGCAAAGCGCGATTGATGGCCGATTCCCCCGCCGCTCCGGCAGCATACGTGATGGTGCATGGTGCGCCAATCACGCGGAGCGATGCGAGATGACAAGGACGCGTTGATGAGACCCAGCCCTGTTTCGATCGCCCGATGGATGGTCCTGGCCGGCAGCGCCGGATTTCTCGTTCTGATCGCAGCGGCAAGCTGGCTGCTGCGCGACCAGATCTTCCAGACCTTCCAGGATCCGGGCGAGCCCTTCCAGACCTACACGCCCCCGACGCCTGCGGATTATGCCAGCGCCAGCGGCTGGTTCGTTCGCGAAGCCTTCACCGATGAGGATGAGGTCGCCGTCTTCTTCGTCCACCCGACCACCTATTCAGGCGGCTCGAACTGGAATGCCCAGCTGGACAAGGCCAGTGCCAATACCGCCGTGGAACGCGCGGTCCTGCCCAATTATGCGGCGCCGTTCGGCAATGCCGGCGCTCTGTTCGTGCCGCGCTATCGCCAGGCCTCGCTCTACACGTTGATGAATAATCGCGAGGATTCGCTGCTGGCGCGCCGTTTTGCCTATGCCGACGTGGCGCGGGCTTTCGAGGCCTTCCTGGATCAGGCCGGTGAGGACCGCCCGATCCTGCTGGCGGGGGTCGGCCAGGGCGGCTTCATCGTTCTGGGTCTGCTGATGGAGCGGGTCGCCACTGACCCTGCGCTCCAGAACCGGCTGGTGGCCGCCTATGTGCTGGAAAGCCCGGTGCCGCTGGACCTGTTCGACAGCGCGCTGGCCGAACTGCCGCCCTGCGAGACCGAGGATGATGTGCGCTGTGTCTATGCTTATTCCTATGTCGAGGGCGACGAGGCCGCGCGGATCCGCTTCCTGACCGAACGCATGATGACCTGGACCCCGCGCGGCGAACTGGATTTCGTCGATGGGCGCGGCCTTTTGTGCACCAACCCGATCCTGTCCGCCCGCAGCACCGCCTATGCCTCGGCGCGACTGCATCGCGGTGGTGTGTCGGCCGAGGGACTGCCGGCGGATGCCACACCGGCGCCGATGCCGGGACAGACCGGAGCCCAGTGCGCCGATGGCTTGCTGTTTGTCGAACAGCCGGGCTCGCGCCTGCTGCGCCGCGGCAGCCGGCTGGCGGAGGAATACCGGGTGCCGGAGTTCAACCTGTTCTATGAGGATTTGCGACTGGACGCGGCGCGGCGCAGCTTCACCCTGCTGACCATCCTGCAGGAAGAGCGGCGCTGGGCACCGCCGCTGGAGCTGGTCGAGGAGATCGAGGAAGCACCGGTAGTGCCGATCCCCGATCGCCGCGAATACCGCTAAAGGCCCTTGGCCAGGGCGTCGAAGTCCAGCAGGCGCTTCACCAGTTCTTCAAACTGGTCCAGCGGTACCATGTTGGGGCCGTCGGACGGGGCATTGTCCGGATCCGGGTGGGTTTCCATGAAGACAGCCGCCACACCGACCGCAACGGCGGCGCGGGCCAGGGTCGGCACGAATTCGCGCTGACCGCCCGACGTGGTGCCCTGTCCGCCCGGCTGCTGCACCGAGTGGGTGGCGTCAAACACGACCGGAGCACCGAAACTGGCCATGATCGGCAGCGAGCGCATGTCGGAGACCAGCGTGTTGTAGCCGAAGCTGACACCGCGCTCGCAGGCCATGACATTGGGATTGCCGGCGTCAGCGACCTTGCCGAGCACATTCTTCATGTCCCAGGGCGCGAGGAACTGGCCCTTCTTCACATTGAGCGGCTTGCCGGTCTTGGCGGCTGCGATCAGAAGATCGGTCTGGCGGCACAGGAAGGCCGGGATCTGGATCACGTCCACCGCCTGGGCGGCCAGCGTGGCCTGCTCGGCGGTGTGGACATCGGTCAGCACCGGCAGGCCGGTGGTGTTGCGGATTTCCTCGAAGACCGGCAGCGAGGCTTCCAGACCCATCCCGCGCGCGCTCTTGTTCGAGGTGCGGTTCGCCTTGTCGTAGGAGGTCTTGTAGATCAGTCCGACATTGAGCCGGTCGGAGATCTCGCGCAGCTGCTGGGAGACTTCCAGCCCGTGTTCCCGGCTTTCCAGCTGGCAGGGACCCGCGATCAGGGTGAGCCGGCGATCATTGCCGATCTCGATCGGGTCGCGGCCGGGCCGCGGAATGGAAATGACGGAATTGATCTGGCTCACGCTGAGTCTCCTTGTGATCCCGGCTTCCGGGGGTCGCCCGTTCATTGAGCGGAAAGCCTGTCCTGAAGCGGCAAGCGCCGCCGGCAGCCTACCCGTTTCCGGGGATCGCACATTCTGGGTGATCCAATATTGGATCGGGGCCGTAGACCGGCAAGGCTCTTATCAAGCGACAAGACAGTTATGGCAACTCCTTCCCCCACTGCCCCGGCACTGGTCTGGTTCAGGCGCGATCTGCGGATCGCCGACAATCCCGCGCTTTATGCCGCCGCCCAGAGCGGGCGTCCGGTGGTCTGCGTCTATGTCCGCGAGCCGGACCGGGCCCTGGACCTGTCGACCGGAGCCGCCGCGGACTGGTGGCTGCACCATTCCCTGGAACATCTGGCCGGACGCCTGAAAGAGCTGGGCAGCCGCCTTGTCCTGCTGGACGGACCGGCATCCCAGCGCCTTCCACAATTGGCGTCAGAGCTGGGCGCGGCGGAGGTCTACTGGAACCGAACCGAATGGCCGTGGCTGGACGCGCGGGACTGTGCGCTGGCAAGCACGCTGCGGGAGCAGGGCGTCACGCCGCGCGGCTTCCGAATCGCCACGCTGGTGGATCCGGCCAGCCTGCTGAACGGCTCCGGCCAGCCCTACAAGGTGTTCAGCGCCTTCTGGCGCACGGCTCTAAAGACTCTCGCGCCCCGAACGCCCTTGCCTGAACCTGAGGGCATTCCTGCCGGCCCCCAGGTCGAAGGCGTTTCACTGACGGACTGGAAGCTGCTGCCGACCCGGCCGGATTGGACCAAGGGTTTCGGCGAGCGCTGGACGCCGGGGGAAGCTGCAGCGCGCGCGCGCCTGGGAGCTTTCCTGAAGGACGACCTGCACCACTACAGCACGCAACGCGACCGGCCGGATCTGGACACGACGTCCCGTCTTTCCCCGCATCTGGGCTGGGGCGAGATTTCCCCGCGCACGGTCTGGCACCAGGTCCAGGCGTTTGCCGAGCGTGGCGGCAGTTTCAAGGATGCCGAGAAATTTCTCGCGGAACTGGGCTGGCGGGATTTTGCCTATTATCTCGGCCATCATTTCGACGATCTGCGACACACCAATTTCAATCGCGATTTCGACCACTTCCCGTGGCGCGACAGCGCTGAGGGCCTGAAGGCCTGGAAGGCGGGCCGGACCGGCGTGCCGATGGTCGATGCCGCCATGCGCGAGCTGTGGGTTTCCGGCTGGATGCACAATCGCACCCGCATGATCGCCGCCTCCTACCTGATCAAGCATATCGGCTGCCACTGGCGCGAAGGCATGACCTGGTTCGAGGACACGCTGGTGGATGCCGATCCGCTGGTGAATGCGGCGAGCTGGCAGTGGGTGGCCGGCTCGGGCGCCGATGCCGCGCCCTATTTCCGGGTCTTCAATCCGGCCTCCCAGGGCGAAAAGTTCGATCCGGACGGTCGTTATGTGCGGCGCTGGGTCGAGGAGCTATCGACTGTGCCCAGTGCGATCATCCACGCACCCTGGACCGCGTCGGCGGGCGAGCTGGCCAGATCCGGCGTAACCCTGGGCGAGACCTATCCGCGGCCCGTCGTCGACCTCAAGCAAGGTCGGGAAATGGCCCTGGCGGCCTATCAGGACATGAAGTCCGACGCAGAATCTGCCTAGATCAGCCCTCGTCGCGGAGCACGTAGCGGATCTCCTGTCCGCGCGCCGTGAAGGCACAGCCCACCCAGCGGCCCGAGGCGTCATACCAGAGGTCCACGGTGAGCGTTCCGGTCATGCGGACATGGCGGGCCTCGATCAGGGCACCGGACGCGGTCTCGACCCAGTCACTTCCCATATCAACAATCTCTACCGGCATCGGCTGGCCGGTTTCCGTGTTGAGGACGGTCTCCCAATCCGGCTCATAGCCTTGCCAGTGGCTGGACAGGGGCAACGCGCCCGCGCGCGGCACGTCCAGATCGACGGTCAGCCTGTCGCCGTCGCGCAGGGTTTCTGAAGAGAAGCTGACCAGCTCACCCGCCCGCCAGACTTCCTGCGAGGCATGCTCGTAGCGAAACACCGTGATCGGGCCGAGCCCTGCTCTCAGGGCAATGTCGATCTCGACCGTCAGAGCGCCATCAGTGGTGCGCGCGAAACGAATGCTGTGCTCACCGAATTCGGACCCGTTTCGGTAGACGTCGAAGACGACATCCTGCGGAACCGGGGATGTCAGAGGCGCAGCGGTCGCGTCATCGGCGAAGGCGGTTTCCGGGATAAGGACCAGGGCGAGAGACAGGAGAATGCGTTTCATGGCTGTTTCTACGTTTCGCGCAGGCGATTGGATGTTCTTGCATTGAATTTTGCCGGTGGCTGGCCGACATAGGCGCAAAGCCTTGTCCAAACCGGGAGTTGCCCATGCCCGCCGCCGCCTCCGTCATCGATCTGATCGGCCACACACCCCTCCTCCGCCTGAAGAAGGCCTCCGAGGAGACCGGCTGCGAGATTCTCGGCAAGGCGGAGTTTCTCAATCCGGGCGGATCGATCAAGGACCGGGCCGCGCTGGGCATTATCCGGGCCGCGGAGAAGGCCGGCACGCTGAAGCCGGGCGGTACGATCGTGGAAGGCACGGCCGGCAATACCGGCATCGGGCTGGCCCTGGTGGGTTCGGCCCTGGGCTACAAGGTGGTCATCGTGATGCCGCGCACGCAGAGCCAGGAGAAGAAGGATCTGATCCGGCTGCAGGGCGCGACGCTGATCGAGGTGGATGCGGTGCCCTACGCCAATCCCAATCACTATGCCCGCTATTCCGGCGTGCTGGCGCAGGAGATGAATGAGAGCGAGCCGAATGGCGCGATCTGGGCCCAGCAGTTCGACAATGTCGCCAATCGCGACTGGCATGCGCAGACCACGGCCCAGGAAATCTGGGACCAGACCGGCGGCCGGCTGGACGGGTTTGTCTGCGCGGTCGGGTCGGGCGGGACGCTGGGCGGCGTCTCCAACGGGCTGAAACGGCACAATCGGGACGTCCAGATCGGCATTGCTGATCCGGGCGGCGCAGCGCTCTATGGCTATTACCATGACGGCGAACTGAAATCGGAAGGCAGCTCGATCACCGAAGGCATCGGCCAGAGCCGGGTGACCGCCAATCTGGAGGGCGTGACAGTGGACCGCGCCTACCGGATCTCCGACGAGGAAGCCCTGCCCATCATCTTTGATCTGGTCACCGAGGAAGGCCTGTGCCTGGGCGGCTCATCGGGCGTGAACATTGCCGGAGCCATGCGCATGGCCAGGGAGATGGGGCCCGGCCACACCATCGTGACCGTGTTGTGCGACCATGGTCAGCGCTACATGTCCAAACTCTACAATCCGGCCTTCCTGAAGGAAAAGGGCCTGCCCGTGCCGGCCTGGCTGGACACATGACCGACCCGCTGGTTTCCGCCCGCGAGGCCATCGACCTGCATGCGGCGGGCGGTGCCGTCTTCCTGGACGCGAGCTGGACCTTTGCCGGCGGGCCACAGCCGCGCGTGGAGGGCTATGTACCCGGTGCCCGGCCTTTTGATATCGACACGGTCAAGGACACCGCCAATCCCCTGCCCCACATGCTGCCGGCACCTGAGGTGTTTGCAGACCACGCCGCAGCGCTGGGGCTGTCGAACGAGACCGACATCATCGTCTATGACCGGATCGGGATGTTCTCTGCGCCGCGGGTCTGGTGGATGTTCCGGACGATGGGTCATGACCGCATCCGCGTGCTCAATGGCGGATTTCCAGCATGGGTCGCAGCCGGGGGACCGGTGCGCGACACCGCCGGGACCGGCTGGGCGCCGGGAGAATTCTCTGCTGAATTCAAACCCGAACGCGTGGCTGACCGGGCCCAGGTCCTGCGCGCCGTCGAAACCGGTGACCGGGCGATCCTGGATGCCCGGCCAGCCGCGCGCTTCAGCGGCAAGGCGGCGGAGCCGCGCGCGGGCATGCGCAGCGGGCACATGCCGGGCGCCCTAAATCTGCCCTTTGGAAACTTGTTGAACGCCTCCGCGGAACTGACCGAATCAGTGGAGGTTTTTCGTCAGGCTGGCTTGCCGGACAATGCCGGGGTGGTCACGACCTGCGGGTCTGGCGTGACGGCCTGTATCCTGGCGCTGGCACTGGAACGCCAGGGACGGGTGGCCGCCGTTTACGATGGATCATGGACGGAATGGGGCAGCCGGGCGGACACGCCTGTCGCCAGCGAAGGAGAGCCGGCATGAAGGACGAAACCAGGCTGACACGGTTGGGGCGCCCGCATGATGAGCGCGGGCTGGTCAATCCCAGCGTGGCGCGTGGCTCGACCATGCTCGCCCCGTCGGCCTCGACGCTCTACGATTTCCCGCCAGGACGCGTGCACTATGGCCGCGTCGGCCTGGAAGCCCAGCAAAGCCTGCGCGAAGCCATCAGCGGCCTGCAGGGCGGTGCGGGCTGTGCCCTCACATCATCCGGATTGATGGCCAACACGCTGTCGATCCTGGCCTCGGTGGAAGCGGGCGGTCGGGTCTTGGCGGCCGATTGCATCTACGGGCCGGTGCGTAATTTCCTGCTCAACACCCTGCCCCGCTTTGGTGTGACCGCCGAATTCTTCGCGCCGGACATGGGCGCCGAGGTCGGCGATCTGATGGCGGATGATGTGCAGGCCATCCTGCTGGAAAGCCCGGGCTCGCTGACCATGGAATTGCAGGACGTTCCGGCCATTGCCCGCATCGCGCGGGACAAGGGCGTGATCTCCATCATCGACGACACCTGGAGCGCCGGGCTGACGCTGAAACCCCTGCAGCTGGGCGTGGACTATGCCGCCCAGGCGCTGACCAAATATGTCGGCGGGCATTCGGATCTGCTCATGGGCGCCGTGGTGGCGCGCGACGAAGCCCTGTTCCAGCGCCTGCAGACGACCGAGCGCAGTTTCGGCTTCCACACCGCACCCGACGACGCCTATCTCGCCCTGCGCGGTTACCGCACCCTGGCCCTGCGCATGGAGCGCAGCTTCAATTCGGCCATGGCGATTGCCGACTGGCTGAAATCGCGGCCGGAGACCGGACGCATCCTGCACCCGGCCCACAGCGATCACCCGCAACACGAGCTCTACAGCCGGGATTTCACCGGCGGCTGCGGCCTGTTCTCGGTCGAATTTCCCGGCTGGGACATCCCGACGTCGGAACGCTTCCTCGATGCGCTGGACATTTTCGGGATGGGCTTTTCCTGGGGCGGTTATGAAAGCTTGGCGATCCATTGCGACCCCCAACTCAAGCGCACCAAGACCACGCTCCGCCATGAAGGCGCGCTGATCCGCTTCGCCATCGGCATGGAGGCGCCGGAGGATTTGATCGCGGATATGGAAAAAGGATTTGCGGCGGTCGGGTGAACCTAACGCGGGCTGAGCGGGTTTCGCCAGTCTCCCTTCGCCACGGCTAACGGCGACATCGCTTCACCCACTCGCTGCGCCAATTCGCCTTGTTTTGTATGCGCGCTGCGGGTGGCGCCAGCCGAGGGACCAGGCTCGAACCCCGCAGCCTTGAGCCGCGTTCCATGTGAGCATCGACCTCAACACCGGAATTGGCGACAGTCTCGGGTCGAGCGCAGCGGGAACAAACAAAAAAAGTGGCGCCCCCGGCAGGACTCGAACCTGCAACCATCCGCTTAGAAGGCGGGCGCTCTATCCGGTTGAGCTACGGAGGCTGAAAGGCGGTTGCGGTCTAGTGCGACCAGGGCTGTTTGCGTCCGGCCGCGAAATTGTCGGCATAGGACTTCACATAGCGCTTGGCTTCCTGGGGTTCGACCAGCTGGAAGGGAATGCCCTGGCGCTTGGCATAGGCGACGGCGTCTTCCTGGCTGTCGAAGGTCAGCTTGATCTGGCTGCGCATGTCGGAGCTGGAGGTCCAGCCCATCAGCGGATCCGGGCGTCTGGCCATTTCCGGCGAGAATTCGAGCACCCAGTTCTTCATCTTGCCGCGGCCGGATTGCATGGCATTGCGGGCCGGACGATAGATCTTCGCAAACATGCACGTCTCCCAGTCAATCGGCCAAGCGGCCGAAGCAATGGTCGGAGCGGCAGGATTCGAACCTGCGACCCTCTGGTCCCAAACCAGATGCGCTACCAGGCTGCGCTACGCTCCGTTGGTGGCCCTTATGTAAGCGGGTCCCGCTTAAGGCAAGCCTATGGCGTATCTGCAGCCGCTTCCGGCGCAGCTTCCTCGGTCTCAGCCGGCGCATCGGTATTGCCGAAAATGGCATGACGGACGATATCGCCGGGACGCAGGCCCAGTTCGAAAGCCTGGCCGGCCGCCAGTTCCAGCACACCGCTCACCTCGCCATCGGCCGGCAGGCTGCGGCGCGAACCGGCCTGGGCATAGCCGATGATCTTGGTGATCCGCCCCTCGGCATCGATGAAGACAATGTCCAGATCAATCAGCGTGTTTTCCATCCACATCGCGGCCCGGCGCGGCGGGTCGTAGTGGAACAGCATGCCGTGTCCCGGCTCCAGCGCGTCGCGCCACATCAGGCCGCGTTGCATCTGGTCTTCGGTGAGCGCCAGCTCGGCCAGCACGGTGTGCTCGCCCTCTGCGGTGGCCAGAATGACGGGTTCGGGAGCCCCGAAGCTGACCGGTGCGTCCTGCGCGGTCGGGTCGACGGGAGCGGATACCGGTTCGGCTTGCTGCGCCATGGCCGGCGCGGCAAGCAGAATCACGAAAGGAAGGATCAGGTTACGCATGGCGCGGAAGCTAGCCGCCCGGGACAGGCTGCGCAATGCTTTGGCGCAAGTCCCGCGGCAGCTTTCAGCCCGGCTGGATCAACCTTGCTGGACCGGCTTGATTTCAGCCGCCAAGGCTCCCTTGGGCCCCTCGACGCAGCGGATTTCCAGGGCATCGCCCGGCGCGACATCATCCAGACCGGCCCGCCGCAGCGTGGCCGCATGCAGGAAGACATCGCCCTCCACTTCCGCACAATTCACGAAGCCGTAGCCGCGCAGCGGATCGAACCACTTCACAACAGCCTGGCAGAACGGTGCAGAAGACACTGCGTAGGGGTGGAAACGCCTCGGGCGGACCGCAGCCTCGGCATCGCCTCCGGCCATCTCGACAATCTCGACCGCCTGACGGCCCTTGTTGCCGCGCACCGCCTTGCAAACGACGCTGGCATTCGGCAGGGCCGGACCTTGTCCGTAGCGCCTCAAACAACTGGCATGGAGAAGAATATCCCCCTTGCCGTCCGCTGCGTCGATGAACCCATAGCCGCGTGCCGGATCATACCACTTAACGCGGCCCTCTAGCTGAAGCACTTCCGTGTCTTCAAAGACTTCGTGAGCCAGAACCATAGCATTACTCGCTTAGACAACCCTCAAGTGAAGGTTTGTACACAAATTCATGGATTAAGAGAAGATGAATCCCGCATTTGGTTGCGTCAACCAACCGCGAAATCTAGTTACTGCGAGGTAATCGCAACATCTTTACCCCAACATGTTGTGTTGCCGTGACTTTTCACGCGCTACCTGATGCGTTTCAGGTTACAAGGAGGTAATCTGCATTTTTCGCCTGTAAGGCGAGTATAATTGCCGTGAATCCGGTTCAAAACACCGTCTTCGCGGCCGAGATTGCCGCGTTGCGAACGTCAGTTTCGACAAAATTGTGGAAAAAACGAATCAGTCGAGCTGCGCTCGAAGGCGGTCACTCTCGACCGAGCGCGCTACGGCTTCGCTTGACCGGTAGATGGCGCTGTTCGAGCCATGCTCGGAGCATTCCACCGATTCCACCCAGCAACGGCCCTGCGTGGCTTCGCGAACGATTTCATCCGCCTTGCGGAAGGCCATCTCGGCCATGTGTTCGCAACTGGTCCCCGGTACAATGCGAACCTGGGCCAGTCCGCGCGCGCCCAGGGCTTCCAGGGTTGGCCGCTCCGGATCGTTCTCGGCTACCAGCAGGGTGTGGTCGAACATCTCGTGCAGCCAGGCCTTGATCTTGCCAAACCCGCCCTTGCCGAAATCCAGCACCCAGCCGCGCTTATCGAGCTGTTCGGCGGCAAAGACGAAATGAAAGCCGAAGGAATAGCCGTGCAGGAGATTACAATGACTGTCCGCCGCCCATTGCCGCGAGCAGCAGCTCAGACCGCGCTCATTGCCATAGGATTTGGTGGATAGATGGGCCATGCCCGCAACTCCTGCACTGTCTTGCCGTCAATGACCGGTGTGGAGCGGGGCTATAACCCCCTCGCCCGTCAATCGCAATTCATCAGGTAAGAACCGCGGGGCCGTACCCGGCTCACCCAATGGCTGGTCCCGGCCATGGAAGGACCGGTGTTGAACACCGATTTCAGGGGAACCGCTGGCAGGCCCTAGGGGAATCGAACCCCTCTTTCCAGGTTGAAAACCTGGCGTCCTAACCGATAGACGAAGGGCCCGCGGCGGTGAGGGCCGTCGTATAGAAAAGCCCGGGACGCGTTGCAAGCGGGAAATTCGGAAAATTGTCACTCTTGTGCAGTGGCGATGTCATCCAATTGCAGCTGCACCCGCCTGCGGCCCTGCCAGGTATCGAGTTTGACCCGTCCGGCAACATGCCAGAGCCGGTCTCCCGCCTGCAGCAGCGCTTCGCCCATCGGGGTGTCGGCGCAGCGAAAGGCGATGCCCTGGACCTGGGCTCCAGAGAGATCGGCCAGGGTGAAACGGACGTGATCGGTCCCGACCCGTTTAGCGAAACTCACCCGCATGCGCGGCAGCACGAAACGCGGCTCCGGATTGCCCTGGCCGAAGGGCTGGGCGCGCTCCAGCCGGTCGGCCAGTTCCGGCGTCACCCCGGCCGCCGTGATCAGGGCGTCGACCTCCAGCGCCATGGCGTCATGGGCCTGGGCGAGTTCCGGGGCGAGACGGTCATCCAGAAAGGCCACCAGCTCGTTGATCCGGTCCGGATCGACACTCAGGCCGCCGGCCATCGCATGCCCGCCACCGGAGGACAGGATGCCCGCCTCGCGCGCCGCAGCGATGGCTCCGCCCAGATTGACGCCCGGCACAGAGCGGCCGGATCCCTTGCCGACGGGCGGCGAGGCCTGACGGTCGATACCGATGATGATGACGGGTTTGGAATAGCGGTCCTTCAAGCGTCCGGCGACGACGCCGATGACGCCGGGATGCCAGCCCTCGCCGCTGGCGACCAGGATGGCGCGGTCACCGCCCTGCCCCTCCAGCTGGGCCAGCGCCGCGTCCTGCACCTCGGCCTCGATCGCGCGCCGCTCGGCATTGAGGCGGTCCAGCTGGCCGGCCAGACGTTCAGCCTGGGCCGGATCATCGGTGGTCAGGAGACGGGCCCCCAGATCGGACTGGCCGACGCGACCGCCGGCATTGATCCGCGGTCCCAGCAGGAATCCGGCATGATAGGTCGAGGCTTCGCCCTCGACACCGGCGACGCGCGCCAGGGCGTCCAGACCGGTCTGCTGCCAGCGGCTCATCACCTTGAGGCCCTGGCTGACAATGGCGCGATTGACGCCTGTCAGGGGCACCACATCGCAGATCGTGCCCAGAGCGGCGAGATCGGAGAAGCCGATGAGGTCGGGCTCGCTCTCGGCCAGGGTCTGCTGGCGCCGGCGGCCTTCGCGGTTGAGCGCGGCAAGCAGCACGAAGGTCACACCCGCCGCGGCCAGATGTCCGCAGCCGGAAGTGTCATCGGGACGATTGGGATTGACCAGGGCCAGGGCGGGCGGGAAGTCGGCATCCATCAGGTGATGGTCGATGACGACGATATCCAGACCGATGCCGGCCCCGTGGCGCAGGGCTTCATGGGCTGCAGCGCCGCAATCCAGCGTCACAACCAGTTCGGCGCCGCGCTCGCGAAGGGCCTCGAAGGCCTGGGCGGAGGGCCCATAGCCCTCCTCGATGCGATCGGGGATGTAGATCTCCGCCTCGCAGCCATGATGCTTCAGCCAGCGCCAGAGCTGCGCCGCCGATGTGGCGCCGTCGACGTCGTAATCGGCAAAGATGGCGATGCGCCGCCCGGCCTCAAGCGCATCCCAGAGCGCGGCAGCGGCCTTGTCCATGTCCTGCAGGGAAGACGGATCGGGAAAGCTGTCACGCAGCTTGGGATCGAGATAGGCGGTCGCAGCCTCGGGCCGGATGCCCCGCCCGGCGATGACCCGGGCCAGGGCGTCCGGGATGCCCTGCTGGCGCGCAATGACAGAGCAAGCCTGGTCGTCGACCTGGCGCAGACGCCATTTGCGTCCGCCCATGGAATGCTCAACGTCCAACAGCGCGTCGGACTGTTTCGTGATGCTCTGGGCCTCGATGTCCGCGATCATGACGTCTCCGGGCTGGCGATTGTCCTCGGGCCGCCAAGCTGACCCGAGGGATCACCGCCCGGTCTGGCGCAAGCGGTTCAGGCGGGCCGGGCCGAGCGGATGCGGCGCACGGAATGATCGGCTGAGTCGAGCAAAAGCGTATGCGTGTGAATCTGTCCGCCGGACTTGTGTACGCCATCGACCAGATCGCCATCGGTCACACCGGTAGCCACGAACAGGCAGTGGCTGGCCGCCAGTTCGGTGAGGTCATACTTGCGATCAAAGTCGGTGACGCCGACGCGGGTGGCACGCGCCTTCTCGTCCTCATTGCGGAAGAAGAGACGGGCCTGCATCTGGCCGCCGATGCAACGCAGCGCCGAGGCCGCCAGGACACCCTCGGGTGCGCCGCCCTGGCCGATATACATGTCGACACCGACGCCCAGACCGGCCGCGCCCATGGCACCGGCCACATCGCCGTCCGGGATCAGGCGCACACGGCCGCCGGCCGACTTCACGCCGTCAATGATGTGCTGGTGACGGTCACGCTCGAGCACGCAGACCGTGATGTCGGAGACGGAAACACCCTTGGCCTTTGCCAGGTTCTTCACATTCTCGGCGGCGCTGGCATCCAGATCGACCACGCCCTTGGGCAGGCCCGGGCCGACCGCGATCTTGTCCATATAGGTATCCGGCGCATGCAGCAGGCCGCCACGCAAGGCGAAGGAGACAACGGCCAGGGCATTGGCCTGGCCCTTGGCCGTCAGCGAGGTGCCTTCCAGCGGGTCGAGGGCAATATCGATCTCCGGGCCCTCGCCCGTGCCGACTTCCTCGCCGATATAGAGCATGGGCGCTTCGTCGCGCTCGCCTTCGCCGATGACGATACGGCCTTTCATGGGCATGGCATTCAGGCCGGTGCGCAGGGCATCCACGGCAGCCTGGTCAGCCATTTCCTTTTCTCCGCGTCCGATCCAGGCCTCGGCCGCCACGGCAGCCGCTTCCGCGGCGCGAACGGCCTGCAGGGCCAGATTGGTCAAGGCACGCGTATCGCTCATATTCCTGTCTCCAGTGCGGGGCCCGTTCACGGCCCTTGTCGTCAAAATCCGTTTTTGCCGCTTAGCGCCCGCCGCCCGCGTCGGGCGGTGTGGTGCGAGCCTGGCCGTCGCTGATGAAGTCCTCGGTTGCGGACTGATCTTCGGGCCGCAATCTGCGCTCGGCTTCCGCATCCAGCTGATCCCGTTCACGCAGCAGGTCGGCGGCCGCCCGGTCGAGTTCGCGCTCCTCGGTCGGCGAGAGCGATGTTACCGGTACCACCGCCGGCGCATCCCGTCCATCCCCTGTGGCAACGCGTTCTCGCACCCAATCAGGCTGGTCGGCGGAATCAGGCGGCGTAACGGCAGCGCAACCGGCCAGCACAACCGTCAGAGCGGCACTCAAGACAAAGCGATGCATGACAACTCCTCGCGCTGGACGCGCGTTGCGCTTTCTATACGCTGTTACCTGCCTGAGTCACCCGCCAACCACAAGGACGCCCCATGGCCAGTTCCTCCGACAAGCGTGACAAGACCAGCCCGGAAGGCTGGGCGGCATTCAGCGAGAAGGAGATCGAAGCGCTCGACCACATGTCGCGCAATCTCATGCAGGCTTCGCTGAAATCCCAGAAACTGATGTCCGACGTGATGCAGAAGGCGCTGGAGGGTGACCCGGTCTTTCCCAATGCCGACCCGTTCAATTCGGCACCGGAATTCTCCGAGGTCTGGAGCAAGATCGCCAACCAGCCCGAACTGATGATGCGCGCCCAGGCCGATCTGATGAAGGGCTATATCGACCTCTGGTCGAACACGACCAAACGCGTGATGGCCGGCGAAGCCAAGGCAACGATCGAGCCCGACAAGGGCGACAAGCGCTGGCGCAGCGAAGACTGGACCGCCAATCCCGTTTTCGACGCCATCAAGCAGTCCTATCTGTTGAACCAGCATTTCATGATGGGCCTGGTCCAGTCCGTGGAAGGCGTCGACGAGAAGACCCGCCGCAAGGTGGAATTCCTCACCCGGCAGATGACGGACGCGCTGTCGCCAACCAATTTTGCCCTGACCAATCCGGACGTGCTGCGCGAGACCTGGCAGAGCCAGGGCGAGAATCTGACACGCGGCCTGCAGAACCTGATGTCGGATCTGGAATCGGGACGCGGACGCCTCGCCCTCACCCAGACCGATATGGAAGGCTTCGAGGTCGGCAAGGATCTGGCCACGGCGCCCGGCAAGGTGGTGTTCGAGAACGAAGTGATGGAGCTGATCCAGTACAGCCCCTCGACCGAAACGGTGAAAAAGCGGCCCCTGCTGATCGCCCCACCGTGGATCAACAAGTTCTACATCATGGATCTGCGGGAAAATAACTCGATGATCCGCTGGCTGGTCGCCCAGGGGTTCACGGTCTTCCTGATTTCCTGGGTCAATCCGGGACCGGAACTCAAGCACAAGACCTTTGCCGACTACATGCATGAAGGCCTGTTCGCCGCCCTGCATGCGATCGAAGCCGCGACCGGGGAGACCTCGGTCAATGCCGTGGGCTATTGCGTTGGCGGCTCGCTTTTGGCGAGCGCCCTGGCCTGGCTGGAAGCCGACGGCCATGCCGACCGCATCGCTTCGGCGACCTTCTTCGCGGCCCAGACCGATTTCGAACTGGCCGGCGACCTTCTGATCTTCATCGACGAGCACTGGCTCAAGGAAATCGAACGCATCATGGACGCCCAGGGCGGCGTGCTGGACGGGCGATCCATGGCCGACACGTTCAATCTCTTGCGTTCGAACGATCTGATCTGGTCCTTCGTGGTCAACAACTACCTGCTGGGCCGCCAGCCCCAGGCTTTCGACCTGCTCTACTGGAATGCCGACCAGACCCGCATGCCCAAGGCGCTGCACCTTTGGTATCTGGACAATCTCTATCGCTCCAACCGACTGGCGAAGGGCGAGCTGGAACTGGCCGGCCACAGGCTGGACCTGTCCGCAGTCAAGACGCCGGTCTACATGCAGGCCTCGCGCGAGGATCACATTGCGCCCTACCCGTCCGTGTATCGAGGCGCCAAGCTGTTTGGCGGTCCGGTTCGCTATCTGCTGGCGGGATCGGGGCATATCGCCGGAGTGATCAACCATCCCGATGCCCGCAAATACCAGCACTGGACCAATGATGCCTTGCCGGATGATGTCGAAAGCTGGCTCGCGGGCGCGGCCGAGCATCCCGGCTCCTGGTGGGGAGACTGGCGCGACTGGCTCTACAACCACTCCGGTGATGACGTCCCTGCTCGCGAACCGGGCACCGGCCAGCTGGCAGCGCTGCGTGATGCACCAGGCCGGAATGTCCTGGTCCGCAGCGATCAACGCCAAACATCACGGGAACCGGCTGAATAATCAGGTATTTACCGCGGGGCCACTTATCCCCGGCCGATAGATACTGGCTGTCGGGTTTTGCTTGCGCGCTGTCCCTAGCCCATTAACCTCTCGCGCCATGTGTTTGGTAGCGTTGTGGTATTTCCTGTGAGTATTTCTTCTGACCCTGATCTGCCCCCAGGCGGGCGCGTGCGATTCCTGCTGGGCTTTTTCGTAACACCGGACGGCCAGAGGATATTCGACCGGATCCGGCTTCTCACGCACGGCGACCGGGTGGGCGGAGAACTGAGCCGCCTGGCGTCCGGCTCCGCGGACCCCGAAACCTTCCGTATCCAGGGCGGTTCGGCCGTGGACGGCCTGTCCCTGACACTGGAACCGGACACGGGCAGCAAGACCGAAATCCTCAGCCTGGCAGCGCGCACGGACGGAGAACCGCATGAGCGTCAGGGCCTGTTGCGCCTGGGGACAGGCGCAAGCTGTTCCTATGTGGCCGAAGAGGTGGACGGCATCTGTCTCGAGCGCAGTCCGACGCATGGCTGGGGCACGATCGCATCCCGCAATATTGCGGCGGGTGCCCGCGTTGCGGCCATCACCGGTCCCTTCAGCCCGGTTCAGACGGCCTATTCCTTCCGGACCTCGGACGAGCGCCATGTCGAACCGACCGGCTATGGACATTTCGTCAACCACGCCTGCGAGCCGACTTGCCGCATCGTCTACCGCGATGATGGACGGCCGGTTCTGGTCGCCAATCGTGATCTGGTGGCCGGTGACGAGGTGACGTTCGATTACACCCTGACCGAGGGAAACCTGGCCGGGAGCTTCGCCTGCCGCTGCCCGGCCGCAGTGCACAAGGTCTAGCGTTCAGCGGCAGCGTTGTCCGCGACCGGGCGGGTCGGTGCGATAATTGGTAGCCTGGGTGTCGCTGTCGGTACACGTGCCCCGGGTCCCGCCGCGCCCCCGTCCGACCGGGTCGCCCGGGTCCAGATCGCTGACAGATTGTTGCTGCCGCGGCGCCTGCGGAGCGCGCGGCGCATTGGGCCCCCTTCCGCATCGGGCCCGGTCCGCATAGCGCCCGGCATCCCGGTCAGTATAGCCGGAACAGTTCTCGCTGGTCGCACACCCGGTGACAACGGCCGCCGCGCCCATGACCGCTGCAGTGCCGGAAACACGGACCAGGAAGGACCGCCGGTTGATGGGTTTCTTCTGGGCCATGCTGCCCTCCCTGCCATGCATGTCGCGGCAGCTTTGCGGCTTCACTCGGTGTTGTCGATCCCCTGAACCGGGGAGTTCAATCGAAGCGAAGCCGGACAGGGGCCCGGCGTCCCGGGCCCTGCATGGCCGTGCGGACGTGGGAGTTGAAGCGCAGATTGGTCATCATCACCTGGTCGTCGAAATGGTCGGCCAGGATGTCATTGTCGACGATGAAGGCGGACTGGTCGGCTGGTGCCGGGGCGGCGAGATAGATCCAGGCAAACTCGCCCTCGACCTCGGCACCGACATAGGTGAGGTCGAACAGCGTGCCCTCACCGTCTGCCATCCTGAGATATTCCAGGGCATAGGCCCCGACCCGCTCGAGCCCTTCCGGGCTGGCGATGAAATCGGCGGCGTCGGCCTCCAGCTCGCCCAGCGCCTCGGCGAGGTCGTGCGCGAAGACACGCGTGATCACTTCCATCTCGCCGGTGCGCGGATTGACGGCAATCTCGGTGACACCGGCATGGACCCGATGCGCGCTGGCGGGCGCTGTTGTTGCCAGCAGGCCCGCCAGGACACAGATCAAAGTGCGAAGCCGCAGCATTCGCGTTTGCCTCCAGGACTTTATTGCGGACGCGTGCGCACGCTGTCGCGGCTGACCCGCAGGTCCATGTCGTCCATCATCGTCGAATTGTTCGACGAGGACCGGTAGACCTCAAGCCGGGTCGGCTCGATGCGCGGCGGATAGTAATTGTCGGTCCGGTCGGCATCGGCGGTTTCCCAGAGCGGATCCAGCTCGACCTGAACGACTTCGCGATCGGTCACATAGGTCCAGGTAACCTCGCGCGGATTATAGCGCCACACCTCGGCCGGGATGCGCACGATTTCGGTGCCCCCATCGGCAAAGGTGAATTCGAGGATGATCGGCATGACAACGCCACCCTCATTGGTGAAGTCGAGATAATAGACCCGTGTGTCGCTGGCCAGGATCTCGGCCTCATAGTCCTCCAGTTCGCCCCGCAGGCGCTCATAGGCCTCGCGCTGGCGGTTGGTGACCGTCTGCTGGTCATTGCGGGAATAGAAGTCGATGACTTCCGGATTGCGGGACGCGTAGGTGGAGATGCCCGCCTCGCGATTGGCCACCTGGGTCAGGCTTTCGGGACGTTCGGCCAGGATGGAGCGCTCGCGGGCGTTCTCGATCTCCGGGTTTTCCGTGTCCAGCGTGCCCTCGATGACGCGGTCGAGCGAGATGTCGACATGGTCGGTCGAGTAGAACCAGCCGCGCCAGAACCAGTCCAGATCGACACCGGACACTTCTTCCATGGTGCGGAAAAAGTCATACGGGGTCGGCCGGCGGAAACGCCAGCGCTCGGCATAGGTACGGAAGGCCTCGTCGAAGAGTTCGCGCCCCAGAATCGTTTCGCGCAGGATCACCAGGGCGATGGTCGGCTTGGAATAGGCATTGGGACCAAACTGCACGATCGAGTCCGACTGCGTCATGATCGGCATCTGGTTGGTGGAGACCATGTAGGAAGTGATCGAATGGGGATCGCCGCGGCGGACGGGGAAATCCTCCTCCCACTGGCGCTCGGCCTGGAATTGCAGGAAGGAGTTGAGACCTTCATCCATCCAGGTCCACTGGCGCTCGTCCGAATTCACGATCATCGGGAAATAGATATGGCCGATCTCGTGGATGATCACGCCGATCAGGCCGCGCTTGGCCGTCAGCGAATAGCTCAGATTGCCGTCATCATCCGTCACCGGACGGCCATAGGTGCCGCCATTGAAGGTGATCATCGGGTATTCCATGCCGCCCTGCGGGCCGGCGACGGACTGGGCCACCGGATAGGGATAGGGGAAGGCAAACTCGTTGTAGACGGCGAGCGTGTGTTCCACGGCCCGGGTCGAGAAGGTCGACCAGAGCGGTTCGCTTTCATTGGGATAGAAGGACATCGCCATGACGAGGTCGGGCGCCTCGCCCTGCCCGTCCTGTTCAACACCGACGGCGTCCCAGATGAATTTGCGTGAGCCGGCCCAGGCGAAATCGCGCACATTCTCGGCGCGGAACTCCCAGGTGGCGGTTGATCGGGTCGGACGGCGTTCATTGGCACGCGCCTCGGCGGGCGTGACGATGAAGACCGGTTCGGACGCCGTGCGCGCTTCTTCCAGACGGTCACGCTGGACCTGGTTGAGCACTTCGTCCGGGTTCTGCAGCACGCCCGTGGCCGAGACGATGAAGTCCTGCGGCACCGTGATGGAGACCTCGTAATCACCGAATTCCAGCGCGAACTCACCGCGGCCCAGAAAGGCCTTGTTGTGCCAGGCTTCATAGTCGGAAAAGGCCGCGGCGCGCGGGAACCATTGCGCGATCTGGTAGATGCAATCGCCGCCCGTGTCCTCGGTTTCCTCGAAACACTCCCAGCCCGCCCGGCCGCCGATGACCTGGGTCTCGATCAGGCGATAGTCCCATTCGATGGTGAAAGTGACGCTGTCGCCCGTCTCAAGCGTGTCCGGCAGATCGATCCGCATCAGCGTGTCGACGATGGTGTGGTCCAGCGGATTGCCATCGGCATCCGTCACTGCCGTGATGTTGTGGCCATAGCCATTCTCGGCGATCTGCTGGCGGCGGCGCAGCGACGACGCGGAGATGCCTTCCGGATTGGCCCCGCCGGTGCGGCTGGACGAGCGACCGCCCCCGCCGACGGTTTCGGTCATCACCGCGATGGAATCGGGGCGGAAGCGGTTCTGGTCGAGCTGGAACCAGAGGAAGTCCAGCGGATCCGGCGCGTTGTTGGTATAGGTGACGGTCTCGGTGCCGTAGAGATGCTTGTCATTCTCGTCGAGACGGATGTCGATTTCGTAGTCGACGTCCTGTTGCCAGTAGTCCGGGCCCGGCGCACCGGTGGCCCGGCGTTCGCGGTTTGGCGTCGGCCAGTCCTCGTCCTCAAGCTGGCGGAAGGCGTCCCGCCAGTCATTGACGGTCTGCTGGTTCGGCTGGGCAGCCGCGACGTTCAGGCTCGCCGCGGCTGTCGCCAGTGCGATCAGGTAATAGCTACGCATCAAGTATCCCCTTGGCCCAAGATCCGGGTTCAGGCGTTATGATGTAGCGCGCAGCTCGAACAGCGTCACCCCTGCGTTACGGTATTGTCATCTTGGTGGCCGTGAGCCGCCGCATAGGCCTGACGCTTGGCCTCGCCACCGGACATGAGCCAGGCACCCAGGCCGATGAACATGAGGACGAAACCGGCCAAGGCGCCCAGCACGCCCACCACACCAAGGCCAGCCGAGACAGCCAGCACCAGCAGCATCGACAGGAGACGCATCCCCAGGCCCAACGGCTGATCCGGCGAGCGATTGAATATCAGGTCACCCACGCTGAGCGCGCCCAGTGCCAGACAGATCAGCAGGAAGGGCCAGAACAGTACCCACATGAAGGGGATCAGAACGATACCGATCACCGTAATGGCCAGCAGCACGGTCAGCACGATCAGCACGATCGGCGACAGGGCAAAACCGATGAATCCGACAAAGCCGGACATGACCGGCTTGGACCGGAAGGTCCGGGCAACCCGGCTGACACCGCGCGGCGTCAGCAGGATGGCGAGCAGGCCCAGCAGCAAGGCCGAACCGGGCACGGCAAAGCCGAAGAATTCGAACGGCGCACCAATGGCTTCCCACGGTCCGTCGAACTCGATGTCGATATCGTCCCAGTGCTTGGCGCCGAAATTGAAGGGCGCATAGGCATAGTCATAGCTGCCGATGCTGGCGCCTTCCGCGACAACCGGCTGGTTGGGGCCGCGGATCTCCAGCGTACCCGTGACCTGCGCATTGTTGAGGATGTAGACCTCTTCAGCCTCGATCTCGACATCACCGTCGATGATCCCCGCCAGGGTGATTTCGGCGCCTTCGATGCGAACATCACCGGTGATGTGGCCAGCGAGCTCAACTTCGCCACCCGCGATCTCAGCCCCGCCAGCGACCCGGCTGTTCGGCGTGAAGCGCACATGCCCCCCGGCGGCATGGGCACGACCGCGCACGTCGGCATCGATCTCCACGCTACCGCCGGCCGCCGACACGTCTTCACCTATGCTGCCACCGACATTGACGTCGCCGCCGGCCACCGAGACATCCCCGCCAACATCGGCATGAAGATCGACATCGCCACCGGCAATCTCGACCTCTTCCCCGACACGGCCGCGAATGCGGATATCGCCGCCCAGAAAGTGCAGCGCGCCGCGGATATCGGCATCGATATCGCCCTCGCCTGCCAAGGCCGACACATCGCCATCGACCTCGCCCCGGACACGGATTTCTCCGCCCAGGAAGATCACGTCATGGCGTGATCCCTCGATATCGACTTCACCGCCGATGACCTGGGCTGGCGCCGCTGTGGCGCCAATCGACATGGCCAGCCCCAAGGCCATGATTGCTTGCTTGAACATCATAACTCTCTCTCCCTGCGCCCCCCGGCAATCAGGTCGTTTGAACATCAAGATCCCTTGTCTGGTCAGTCGTCGATCAGATCATCGCAATCACGGCGATTGCGGGCGTGGTATTCCAGTCCGGGCACCCGGGCGCCGGATTCGAGACGCGGTTCGCTCTCCGCATAGACAATCACGCGCCCGTCGATTCGGGCAGTGGATTCGAAGGTGACACGGATGGCACAGATTTCGGCCCCGGACCGGATATCGGCCGCGATGGCAATATGCCCTTCATCGCCGGAGTAATCGCGATTGCGGCGCATCTCGTTGATGGCCTGGAGCTTAAGCGGACCGTGCACCTCGCCCGCCAGGCGCACAGTTCCGCCGGCCGCCGTGAGGCGGTCCAGGAAGGTGGCGTCGATATCGAGGTCGCCGGCGGCCAGGGAGGCTTCGCCGGAAATCCGGCCCCGCACATCCAGATCACCAGCGGCAATGCTGAAGTCACGATGCGCCAGTCCGGACCAGGTGACATCGCCACCGGCAATGGACACTTCACCGCGGACATCGCCACTGAAATTGACGTCGCCGGCGGCGATCGACACGTCGCCGCCGATCTCCATGCCGTCGATATCGACATCGCCGGACACCAGGCTGAGATCGCCGCCCAGGCGCCCGCGCAGGTTCAGATCGCCACTGAGGCGGCTGTAATCGCCGTCACGATCCAGCACGATATAGCCATCGGCGGACCGGGACTGGCTGTGACGCAACATCTTGCTGTCGTCATCATCCGCCACGACAATCACGCACCCCGATGTCATCATCGCGGTCGTCAGGGCCGTCGCGGCAAGCAAGAGCTTGGTCATTCATCTCTCCGTTACGCTCGACCCGCCGCTTGCTAAGCGGTTTCAGAAATTCGGGTCTACGCTCCCCAGCGTTGAGACGGAGCATACATTATCGAAAAACGATATCAAGCGTTTTTTCCGTTTTTCGATAAATTCTTCATGAATTACGAGATGCCCGATCACGAATTTTTACAGTGTGCTACAAGACACCCTTCCCTATGCGTCAGCTGCGGCTAATATCAGCGGCAATACAAGCGCCTGCTCGAGAAGGCGCTGATGGGAGGATGACATGGCTGACACTTCAGCCGCCGGGCAGGCCCCGGCCCCGGCACTGCAGACCGGCACCGGTCCGGTCTTTGAAGGTGCCCCGTTTGATCTCAAGCGGATTCGCAAATCGGTCTTTGCTGCCCTGCTCGACTCAAAGCGGCGGTATGGCGGCAAGCGTCTGGCCGCGGTTGATGCCGACGGACGCGAAGTCACGTTCGATGACCTGACCAAGGGCGCCTTTGCGCTGGGGCACGCCCTGAAGGCCGGGACCGAGCCGGGCGAAGCCGTCGGCGTCCTGCTGCCCACCGGGGTCGGCGCGATCATTTCCTTCTACGCGCTGAGTGCCTATGGCCGCGTGCCGGCGATGCTGAACTTCACGGCGGGCGAGAAAGCCCTGAAAGCCGCCTGCCGGGCCTGCAAGGCCAAGAAGATCGTCACGGCCCGCCGTTTCATCGAACTGGGCGAGCTGCACGACCTGGAAGCCTCGCTCAAGGAAGATCACGAGCTGATCTATCTGGAGGATGTGCGCGAGAACCTGTCGCTGATGGACAAGGTCGCCGCCGCCGTCGGCCTGGTCCTGCCCTTTGCCGTGCGCGCTCACCCGGACCCGGACAGCGCTGCGGTCTACCTCTTCACCTCGGGCACCGAAGGTGATCCCAAGGGCGTCGTGCTGAGCCACGCCAATCTTCTGGCCAATGTCGAACAGGTCCGTGACCATATCGAGATCCTGCCCACCGACATCCTGTTCAACCCGCTGCCAACCTTCCATTGCTTCGGACTGACAGGCGGTGTGCTGGTGCCGCTGGGACTGGGCGTTCCGGCGATCTGCCACCCGACCCCGCTGCAGGCCAAGACGATCGTGAAGCGGATTGCCGAGACCAAGGCGACCATCCTGTTCGCGACCGACACATTCATGAACCAGTACGCCCGCGCCGCCGATGAGGGCGACCTCTCCTCCCTGCGCTTTGCGGTTTGCGGCGCTGAAAGGGTGAAGGACGAGACCCGTTCCGCGCTGCGCCGCCGGTTCAATCTGGAGATTGTGGAAGGCTATGGCCTGACCGAGGCCGCGCCGGTGCTGTCGGTCAACCAGCCGCAGAACAACCGCCCGGGCACGGTCGGCCAGCTGATGCCGGGCTGCCAGGCCAGGTTGATGCCGGTTAAAGGCATTGATGATGGCGGCCAGCTGCACATCAAGGGCCCCAATATCATGAAGGGCTATATCCGTCCTTCGGCGCCGCTGGTGCTGGAGCCCCCCACGGATGGGTGGCACGACACCGGCGATATCGTCTCGATCGACGAGGACGGTTTCCTGCGCATTCGCGGTCGCGTGAAGCGGTTTGCCAAGCTGGGCGGGGAGATGGTGTCCCTAGCCGTGGTGGAAAATTGCGCCACCTCGCTGTGGCCGGACCATATGCATGCGGCTGCCGCCATTCCGGACAAACGCAAGGGCGAACAGGTCATCCTGCTGTCCGACTATCCCAAGGCTGACCGGGCCGACATGGTGGCCTTTGCACGCAATCACGGCATTTCCGAACTGGCCATTCCGCGCAAGATCATCCATGTGCCCTCGATCCCGGTGCTGGGCACGGGCAAGACGGATTACGGGACGGTCCAGAAGACGGTGGAAAGCCTGATGGCCGAAGAGCTGGCGCCCGCGCCGGAACCGGCCGAGTAAGGCTAGACGCAGTCAGGCATGACAAAGCGCTCCGGAAAGTTTTCCGGAGCGCTTTGCTTTTTCGGGAAGAGGTGCGGGGTCCGGCGGCGGCGTGTGGCCGGAGGGAGTGTGGCCAGCATCGTCAGGGAGACGGTCAAGGCTGCCGGACCCCGCCCTTCCAGGCGGTGAGGCACCGCCTGTCAGGTCTGATGGTCAGATGTGCTCGCAATCGCGACCATTCAGGGCTTCAAAGCGATAGCCCGCTCCGCCCGGGTCGCGGTTGGAAATGACCAAGAGATCGCCTTCGATACGCGCGGTCGGACGGATTTCCACCTCGGTGGCGCAAACCAGTCCGCCTTGGGCGAGGTGACCCGCCAGTTCGATCCGGCCATTGCGTCCCTCATGGCGGCCATGGCCGCGCAGCTCGACCGGGCCAAGCACCGACCCGCGCAATTCCATGCGGCCGGCATCCATGGCGAGCCGGCCGCCCACCTCACCGTCCAGCGTGACACGGCCGGCCGCGATTTCGGTATCACCGCCGATACGGGCATTGATGTAGGCTGTTCCGGCAGCGAACTCGGCATTGCCGGCAACGGAACCCGTAAAGCGCACACGCGCGCCTTCTGCGGACAGATTGCCGCCAACACGGGCGTCCGAGCGGACACTGGCACCGGCCAGTTCCAGGTCGCGGCCAACTTCGCCATGGGCGTTGACGATCATGCCGGCAAACTCGGCATCGCCCGGCACGTTGACACGGTTGGAGGCCACCAGGCCCGCGCTTTCAACCGACCGGTTTTCGGCGCTGCCGGAGACGTTATAGGTACAGGCCGGCAGAAGCAGGAGCGCTGCGGCACAGAGCAGGGAATTTCTCAGCATGACATCCTCGCAAGGGTGAGATCCAACCCTTGGATGCACGCCAGCCCGACATTGGATGCAGCCGACCGAAAAATCAGTGCCTAGATGTGCAGCGCCTTGCCATAGGCGTCCAGAACGCTCTCATGCATCATCTCCGACAGGGTCGGATGCGGGAAGACCGTGTGCATGAGCTCGGCCTCCGTGGTTTCAAGCTGGCGGGCGACAACATAGCCCTGGATCAGCTCGGTGACTTCAGCCCCGACCATGTGGGCCCCCAGAAGCTCACCGGTCTTGGCATCGAACACGGTCTTCACCAGGCCCTGGTCGTCACCCAGCGCGATGGCCTTGCCATTGCCGACGAAGGGGAAACGGCCGACCTTGACCTCATGACCCAGTTCCTTGGCCTTGGCCTCGGTCAGCCCGACCGAGGCGACCTGCGGATGGCAATAGGTGCAGCCTGGAATGTTCTTGGTCTCGAAAGCGTGGACCTTGTGGCCGGCAATCTTCTCGACGCAGACGACGCCTTCATGGCTCGCCTTGTGGGCCAGCCAGGGCGGACCGGCGACATCGCCGATGGCATAGAGCCCCTTCACATTGGTGCGTCCGAAACCGTCATTGACCACGTGACCGCGATCGATCTTCACGCCCAGTTCTTCCAGACCCAGATTCTCGACATTGCCGACGATGCCAACGGCAAGAATCACCTTCTCGACCTCGATGATCTCGACCTTGCCTTTCGCATTCTTCACGTGGACCTTCACCGTCTTGCCCGACTTGTCGAGCTTCTCCACCTGGGCGCCGGTGATGAGGTTCATGCCCTGCTTCTTGAAGCTCTTGGCGGCAAAGGCGGAAATCTCGGCATCCTCGACGGGCAGGACGCGGTCCATCATCTCCACCACCGTCACGTCAGCGCCCATGGTGTTGTAGAAGCTGGCAAATTCGATGCCGATCGCGCCCGAGCCGATGACCAGGAGCGATTTGGGCATGGCGTCGGGCACCATCGCTTCGCGATAGGTCCAGACCTTGTCGCCATCCGGTTCCAGCCCGGCCTGGGGAATGGTGCGGGCCCGCGCGCCCGTGGCCAGGATGACATGCTTGGCCGTATAGCTGTCCTTGCCGACCACGACCTTGGGCGCACCGCCGCCCTTGGCCAGCTTGGCCGTGCCCTCGATCACGGTGATCTTGTGCTTCTTCATCAGCATGCCGATGCCGCCCGTCAGGCGCGCTGACACCTTGCGCGAGCGCTGCACGATGGCCTGGGTGTCAAAGCCGATCTTCTCGGCGGACAGGCCGAAATCACCGGCGTGCTGCATCAGGTGGTAGACCTCGGCAGAGCGCAGCAGGGCCTTGGTGGGAATGCAGCCCCAGTTCAGGCAGATCCCGCCCAGATGTTCACGCTCGACGACCGCCGTCTTGAAACCGAGCTGGGCCGCACGAATGGCCGCGACATAACCGCCCGGACCGCCACCCACCACGATGACATCAAAGGCATTGGAAGACATGAGCGGCCTCTTTGGTTTGCACGCGAAATAAAGCAGGTTCAATGACTTGCTACATAACCCCTGCCCCGGACGCGATCAATGGGCCGCTCCGGATACACGCGCAATTTCAGCGAGGATGGCTTCCGTCAGCCCTCGGCCGCTACGGCCTGTGCGTAGACGGAACGGATCGGACGCGCCAACACCCGGCGGACCATGGGCTCGAACACGTCCAGCGGTTCGCTGTCATAGTCCGGATCGAAGGCAGCCTGGTCGTACCTGGCGCAAAAATCCGCGCAGGCCTGATAGTGGGGATGGTCGGCGAAGGCATCGCGCATGTCGCGATCCATGCCCAGATGGTGGAAGAAATAATAGCCCTGGAAAATGCCGTGATGCTTCACGATCCACAGGTTCTCCTCGGAGATGAAGGGCGCCAGGATCGCCGCCGCAATATCGGGATGGTTATAGCTGCCCAGCGTGTCGCCGATATCGTGCAACAGGGCCATGACGATGTATTCCTCGTCCCGCCCGTCACGCATAGCCCGGGTCGCGGTCTGCAGCGAATGCTGCAGACGGTCGATCGGGAAGCCGCCGAAATCGCCATCCAGAAGCTTCAAATGCGCCAGAACCCGATCAGGAAGCTGCGCCGCGAACGGCGCGAACTGGCTGGCGATCCTGCCCCAGTCCTCCTGCGTGCCCTCGGTCATGGCGCGAAACTGCGCGCGCTGCGCCATTGCATCATCAGCCATCAGAACCTCCCGTTTCCAACGTACCGTGAACTGGAAAGCGACAGCAGGCAAGCTGTCAGAGATCCTCGATGGTCTGCGTCAGGTCACTGTCGGGATTGTCGCCGGTGTTCACGATGCCGGCTTTCTCGATGAGCATGAGGTGGACTTTGTCGGTCTTGGCAACGGGCCGGTGGCGCACACCTTTCGGGATCACGCAGAACTCGCCAGGCCCCAGCAGAACCGGGTCTTCGCTCTCGATCTCGATCTTCAGGATGCCGCGTGTGACCAGGAAGAATTCATCGGCATCGGTATGCGCATGCCAGTCGAACTGGCCTTCCGCCTTGGCCAGCTTGATCTCGTAATCATCCAGCCGTCCAACCCTTTTGGGCGACCAGGCTTCCTTGAACTGGGCGTGTTTCTCGGCGAGCGAGATCACTTCAACCGGCATGGAGGTCTCCTTCAAGCACGGATCCGGTTTCGTCGGACCCTTTCGTGCGGCATGTTAGCCGGAATCGCCGGGAGGGCAGAATGTCTCGCGACACCAGTTTGGACGGTCTTGTCCGGCGCATGGCACCGGTGCTGGATCCGCAGGTCTATGTCTTCGTGCACATCCCGGATGGAAGCCGGCAACCCGCCCTGCCCGGCGTCCTGATGCGGTTCGAGGAAGGCGAAGGCACGACGCTCATCCTGCCGGCCGCCATTGCGGCCAAGGCCGGCCTCGATTTCAGCTTTCGCTGCCGACGCATCACGCTGAGCGTCCAGTCGGACCTGGCGGCGGTAGGGTTCATGGCGCAGATCGCGGTGGCCCTGGCCCGGGCAGGCATCAGCTGCAATCCGGTGGCCGGCTATTTCCACGACCATGTGTTTGTGCCGGAAGCCTCGGCACAGAAGGCCCTTGAGACGCTGCGCGAACTCAGCCGGAAAGGCTGTTTCGAATTCGATTGACGGCGTGGCAGGCGGGTCTTATCAGCGCGCAAATTCTTCAAGCCTGAAAGCTGGCGCCCTTGAGCCTTCTGCCTCTGGCCGTCACCGGCCTTCCTGCCTTCGATGCCGACACGCTGTGTGAGGATCTCGCACGGACCGGCTGGAGCGTGTGCCGGCTGGCGGATGGCGATTTGCTGGCCGCTCTGCGCGGGGAAGCCGATGCGCTTTGGCAGGCCGACGCGTTGAGCCCGGCAGGCATTGGCCGTGCCGAGGATCATGAGGTCGAGCGCCGTATCCGTCGGGACCTGACACACTGGCTGGACGGCTCCACGCCGCCCCAACAGGCCTATTTCGCATTCGCTGAAGCGCTGCGGCGGGAGGTGAACCTGCGGCTGATGCTGGGCCTGTTCAGCTTCGAGGCCCATTACGCGGTCTATGAACCCGGCGGTTTCTACAAGCGCCATTTCGACAGCTTCCGCGGCGCGCGGAACCGCGTGCTGTCATCCGTGCTCTATCTCAACCGGGACTGGGACCGAACCGATGGCGGGCTGTTGCAGATCTGGTCGCCGGATTGCCAGCGGGTCGAAGCGGAGATCGTGCCGGAATTCGGCACGCTGGCGGTTTTCCTGTCCGAAGACATCCCGCACGAGGTGACGGCCGCACGGCGCGAGCGTTTTTCGATCGCCGGCTGGCATCGCTGCAATGATCGCGGTCTGGTGCCGGCGCTGCAGGTCAAGGGCTTGCCGGTGGCCGGCTGATCAAAGCCCGCGAGCCGGAGTCGGATCACCGTTTTCATCCAGCGCCACCATGACATAGGCAGCCTCGCCGACCTTGCGCCGTTCGCCGGTCATCAGGTTTTCCGCTTCGGCAGTGACCGAGACCGTCATCGAGGTTCGCCCGACCCGGGTGACATTGGCGATCACGTCCAGCAATTCGCCTTCCTGGGTCGGGGCGATGAAATCGATCTTGTCGGAAGCCGCCATGCCGACATCGCTGCGCGTATGACGCGAAGCGGCGATATAGGCCGCCTTGCCCATCAGTGACATGGCATTGCCGCCGAAGAGCTGGCCCAGATGATTGGTGTCGCCGGGAAAGACGAGCTGCAGCGTGCGGGCATAACCGGCCGGACTGGCTTCGAAATCGGGCAGCCGGTCCGGCGACGGCGGCAGGCGGTCCGGATTGGTCTTGCGGTCTGCCGCGACCATGGTGAAAGCCCCGCGCGTGCAGACGTGGCGCGTGCCGGTCTTGAGATTTTCGGCCGCCAGCTCGACATCAACGATCATCGAGGTGCGGCCGACCATGCGCACCTGGCCCGTCACTTCGATGAGATCACCGATATGGGCCGGTGCGACGAAATCCAGCTTGTCGCAGGAGGCTGTCACGAAGGGCCTGCGGGCATGCCGAGCGGCGACCAGAAAGGCCACCTTGTCCATCTCCGCCATCGCCGCGCCGCCGAAATAGCTGCCCTGGTGATTGGTCTGGTGCGGGAAGACGAGATCAGTGTGGCGGATTTCGGCGAGTGCGGCTTGGGTCAACGGATCAGACTTTCTCACGTGCGTCATGGCCCGGCTTGCCTGCCCCCGCGAAGGCGGGGGTCCGGGCCACCTCTGCCAACCTGTTGGCAGGATAAACGAGGTCCCCCGGACAAGCCGGGGGGATGACGCAGTTCTAGATAGCTGTACTGCCTACATCAGCATCGTCATCGGGTCTTCGACAAAGGTCTTGAAGGCCTGCAGCCATTGCGCGCCGGTGGCGCCGTCGACCACGCGGTGATCGCAGGTCAGCGTCACCGTCATCACGGTGGCGATCGCCAGAGCTCCGTCCTTGACCACCGGGCGCTGTTCGCCAGCGCCAACGGACATGATCATGCCCTGCGGCGGGTTGATGATCGAGGCAAAGCTGTCGATGCCGAACATGCCCAGATTGGACAGCGAGAACGTGCCGCCCTGGAACTCTTCCGGCTTCAGCTTGCGGTCGCGGGCGCGGGTGGCGAGATCCTTCATCTCGCGGGATATCTCGACCAGGCCTTTCAGGTCGGCATCCTTGACGATGGGCGTGATCAGACCGCCCTCGATCGCGACGGCGACGGAGACGTCGGCGTGCTTGTGGCGGGCGATATGACCGCCCTCGATCCAGGACGAGTTGGCCGCCGGGACCTTCTTGAGGGCCAGGGCGGACGCCTTGATCAGGATATCATTGACAGAGACTTTCGCGCCGTCCTTCTCGGCGGCGGCGTTCACGCGCTTGCGGAAGTCCAGCAGCGCATCGATCCGGCAGTCCACCGTCAGCGGGAAGTGCGGGATGTCGCGGAAGCTCTCTGACAGACGCTTGGCGGAAATCTTGGTGATGTTGTCGGCCTTCTCGACCTCGTAGCGGTCGCGGGCGATGCCGAAAGCTTTCAGCGGATCGTCCAGATCGACCGGCGCGGCGGCGACAGGCGCCTCGGCGGCCTTGGACGCGGACTGATCACCCGGCTGGGCATTCTCGACGTCACGCTTGACGATCCGGCCATAGGGGCCGGTGCCTTCGATAGATTTCAGGTCCAGGCCCTTGTCGGCGGCGATGCGTTTGGCCAGCGGGCTGGCCTTGATGCGGTCGCCATCGGACTTTTCGCCCCCGCTTGCGGGGGAGATGCCGGCCTTGCCGGCAGAGGGGGCCGAAGCCGCAGGCTTCGGTGCCGGCGCCTTTTCGCTCGCTTTGCTCGCGCCCCCTTCGTCTCCGCCTTTGGCGGAGCCACTTCCCCCACCTTTGGCGGGGGCAGACACTTCCGTTTCACCCTCTTCCAGCAGGATCGCGATGACCGCGTTGACCTTCACGCCTTCGGTGCCTTCCTCCACGAGGATCTTGCCGACGACGCCCTCATCGACGGCCTCGACTTCCATCGTCGCCTTGTCGGTCTCGATCTCGGCGATGACCATGCCGCTTTCCACGGTGTCACCTTCCTTGACGTGCCAGGCGGCCAAAGTGCCCTCTTCCATGGTGGGCGACAGGGCGGGCATCAGGATTTCAATCGACATGACAGTCTTCCTCGTGACGGCCTAGTGGCCGAGCTCCGGGTTGATTTGGGCTATGTTCTCTTCCCAGTTTGCGCCATCGAATTCCTCGAAACGCAGCTGGAGATTGGCGTCGGCATCAAGCGCGCGCAGATTGACGGACCAGCCGTCCGGGTGCGAGCGCGGCACGTAGAAACTCTTCACCCCGCATTTCGAGCAAAACAGGTGCTTCGCGGTGTGCGAGCCGAATGTGTAGGTGGTCAGGCTTTCCGCCCCGCGCTCGATGCGGAAATCATCCTTCTCCACGATGAGATGGATGAAGCCGGTCTTCGAACAGATCGAGCAATTGCAGGACAGGGCCACGACCTGGTCCGGCAGGTTCACGGCAAAGCCGACCTCGCCGCAATGGCACTCGCCGTGACGCCAGGATTTGGTGGGGGATGCAGTCATTGTAGCGTCTCGGTCTGACTATCGCGCGCGGCCTGTCCATCGCGCAATCCTTGTTGGTACGCACGAAAAAGCACTCCGACAAATGTCAGAACGATCACCAGTGCGACCACGATCAGGATGCGAATGAGCCACTTCATCGAGCAGGCCTACTCCGCGTAGCAGACAGCCTTCGCCGCCTTCACGATGTCGTCCGTGCCCGGCAAGGAGAGCTTCTCCAGATTGCCGGCATAGGGCAGCGGGACGTCTTTCTGGTGGACGCGGGCGGGCGGGGCGTCGAGATAGTCGAAGGCCTCGGCGGTGACGACAGCGGCGATCTCGGCACCGACGCCCATACGGCCCCAGCCTTCCTCGGCGCAGACGATGCGGTTGGTCTTCTTGACCGAATTGACCACGGTCTCGGTGTCCAGCGGGCGCAGGGTGCGCAGGTCGATTACCTCGGCGGAGATGCCCTCTTCCGCCAGGATCTCGGCGGCCTGCAGCGCAAAGCCGACCATGCGCGAATGCGCGGTGATGGTGACGTCGGTGCCTTCACGGCGGATCTTCGCCTTGCCGATCGGCAGCACCCAGTCGTCCACGTCCGGCACGTCAAAGCTTTCGCCATAGATCAGCTCGTGCTCGAGGAAGACGACCGGGTTGGGATCGCGGATGGCGGCTTTCAGCAGGCCCTTGGCATCGGCCGAGTCATAGGGCGCGATCACCTTGAGACCCGGCACATTGGCATACCAAGCGGAATAGTCTTGCGAGTGCTGGGCACCGACGCGCGAGGCGGCCGAGTTGGGGCCGCGGAAGACGATCGGGCAGCCCATCTGGCCGCCGGACATGTAGAGCGTCTTGGCTGCGGAATTGATGATATGGTCGATCGCCTGCATGGCGAAGTTGAAGGTCATGAACTCGACGATCGGCTTCAGGCCATTGAAGGCGGCACCGACACCCAGGCCGGCAAAGCCGTGCTCGGTAATCGGCGTGTCGACCACGCGCTTGGGACCGAACTCGTCCAGAAGGCCACGGGTGACCTTGTAGGCGCCCTGGTATTCGGCCACTTCCTCACCCATCACGAAGACGGTGTCGTCGCGGCGCATTTCCTCGGCCATGGCATCGCGCAGCGCATCGCG
The DNA here is from genome assembly GCA_965242785.1 of uncultured Maricaulis sp. Taxonomy (GTDB): domain Bacteria; phylum Pseudomonadota; class Alphaproteobacteria; order Caulobacterales; family Maricaulaceae; genus Maricaulis. The sequence goes on along the minus strand of CBDETA010000003.1, from coordinate 419,077 downwards.
GACCGTGGTGGAGGTCATCGACGTGCCTTCCGGGATTTCCGGATCCGAGGCGGCCGGCGCGGAATGGTCGATATAGACCGGATCACCGGTCTTTTCTTCGTCGTCCGAACCCGAAGCGCCCTCGGCTGCACCGTCGGACTTGGCCGGTGTTGCGGATTTTTCCTTCGGCGCCTCGACACTGGCCGGGTCTTCGCCTTCCTCGGCCAGGATGGCGATGGGCGCATTGACCTTCACGCCCTCGGTGCCTTCCTCGACCAGAAGCTTGGCGATCACGCCCTCTTCCACGGCCTCGACTTCCATCGTCGCCTTGTCGGTCTCGATCTCGGCTAGGACCATGCCGCTCTCGACGGTATCGCCTTCCTTCACCAGCCATTTGGCCAGGGTGCCTTCTTCCATGGTCGGCGACAGCGCCGGCATGAGGATTTCAATCGACATGGCTTCTTCCCGTGTCCTGTCTAGCTCAGACGAAGTCAGCCATTGGCTGCTTCGGGTTTGTATCTCAGGGCGTGCTCGCGCATCTTGCCGGCGAACTCGACCAGGGTGTTGAGGGGCCGGATTAGCACCTCGATGCGTTTCATCTGGCCGGCGTCGTCCAGGGTGATCTTGTCGATCCCCACCAGGCCCTTGCCATCCACCGTGCCGGTGAATTCCAGCATGATCTCATTGCCGTCGACCCATTCCTGGCGATAGGCGAAGCCTTCCACATTGGTGATCACGCCGATCAGGATGTGCAGCAGATAATGCTTGTCCGCGCTGGGCTTCCAGACGACCGGGGAATGCAGTTCGCACCCCTCGGCGATGATGGAGCTCAACAGGCTTTCGCTGCGCGTTTCGACGGCGCGATGCCAGGTGGCCAGGAAATGCTTCACTTGCGGTGTCATGTCGTCTCTCCCCTTTTGCGCCATCAGTCGCGCACAGCCTCGCCTGGAAGGCGAGTCCGGATCACAGACGGAAGGCGGGAAGCAAACGGCATGATCAGGCCTCGATCAGCACATCCGTGTAGAGCTCGGACGGATCCGGCTCCGGGCTTTCCTTGGCGAAGTCGGCGGCGGCGGTGACGATCTTCTTCACCTCCTTGTCGATTTCCTTGAGCTCCTCCTCCCTGGCATGCTTGCCCTCGATGAGGCGCTTCTTGATGAGGTCGATCGGGTCGTGATGCGAGCGCACATCGTCGACTTCCTCACGCGTGCGGTATTTGGCCGGATCGGACATGGAGTGGCCGCGATAGCGGTAGGTCTTCATTTCCAGGATGTAGGGACCCTTGCCCTCGCGGGCGTGCTTGACAGCCTTCTCGGCGGCAGCCTTCACCGCTTCGACATCCATGCCGTCCACTTCCTCGCCCGGAATGCCGAAGGAAAGGCCGCGCTTGTGCAGCGCCGTCTCCGACGAGGCGCGCTTGACGGCGGTGCCCATGGCGTACTGGTTGTTCTCGATGACGTAGATCACCGGCAGGTTCCAGAGCTTGGCCATGTTGAAGCTCTCATAGACCTGGCCCTGATTGGCCGCGCCATCGCCGAAATAGGCGACGGCGATCTTGCCATTGCCCTTGTAGGCGTCGGCGAAGGCCAGGCCCGTGCCGAGCGCCACCTGGGCGCCGACAATGCCGTGACCGCCATAGAATTGCTTCTCGCGCGAGAACATGTGCATGGAGCCGCCCTTGCCGCGCGAATAGCCGCCCTCGCGGCCGGTCAGCTCGGCCATGACGCCGTTCGGGTCCATGCCGCAAGCCAGCATGTGGGCGTGGTCGCGATAGCCGGTGATGACCTGGTCGCCCTCTTCCAGCGCCGCCTGGATGCCGGTGACCACCGCTTCCTGGCCGATATAGAGGTGACAGAAGCCTGCGATCAGACCCATGCCGTAGAGCTGGCCGGCCTTCTCCTCGAAGCGGCGCATCAGCAGCATGTCGCGATAGTACTGAAGCAGCTCGTCTTTTCCGGCCTTGCCCGAAGAAGACTTGGCGGTGGACGTCTTGGTCGTACGTTTGGCAGCCATTTATTCGCACGCGAACTTTACAGCTCACGCTCCCATCTGACAGTCATCGCCGCATATCAGATGGATGGGCGTGACGGCAAGAGTCAGGGCGAAAAAAGGGCATGCTGCGCCGCGAAATGGATGGATGTGGGGCGCTCTGCTTCATCCTTCCCCTTGATGGGGAAGGTGGATCGCCGCGCAGCGGCGAGACGGAAGGGGTGAAAGCGCGAAGCGCTGCGAATCCCGGTTGAGGCCAGCTTGGATAAACCTCGCCCCCACCCACTCCACCGCTTCGCGGTCCCCCTCGCCCATCAAGGGCGAGGATAGTGGGAGACTACCGCTGCGGGCCCGGCTGGACGTCGACGATGAATTCGCGCGGGTGGGCGACATTCAGGATGTCGCGGGCACGTTCTTCCACATAATCAATGTCGAGACTGTCAGAGCGCAGGCGGGCGGCGGTGTCTTCCAGGGCTTCGCGCTCGGCGACCGCAATGGCCAGCTCGGCCTCGGTCTCGCGAATCTCGTTCTTGACCACGATCCAGTTGAGCACGCCCTGCTCGCCCGTCAGCGCGTGATAGCCAAAATAGGCAATCGCCACGGCGAGAAAGACAGATGTGCTGTATCGCTTGATCGCGTCCAATCCGAAAACCACCCTTGTCACCCGCAGTGTCCCTGCACCGCGTTGTCATGGGGGTGATTCAACACGATCTCGCTTTAGGAAGCATGAATCCCGGATTCAGCAGCTGGTAAGACTCTGGTCCGGAATGCGGCAGAAAAACCTATCTGCGGAACAGGCGCGGGATGACGATCCACAGCACCAGCACGGCCAGCAAGGCGACACCGCCGGACACGTAGAAGGGCAGCTGGCTGGCCGTTTCTGCCACCGTGCTGGACGGTGTAGGTGTCCCTGTGACGTCTGCCGTCATGCTCTGGGTCATCCGCACCACATCATGGGCCGGTTCCGGATCCAGGCTGTCGACCCAGCTGGAATAGATGTCCGGCACCACCGCGACCATGTCCGGAGCCGAGCGCAACCAGCCCGTCGCGTCGATGCCGAAACGTTCCAGCAGGTCGATGAGTGACACCGACAGGCTGACCAGCGCTGCCAGGCTGGTCAGGAGTTTCCAGACGAATCCCATGATGCGCTCCCCCGCTGCATGCCGGGCAGTATCGCCGGTCGGCGTGCGACGGGAAAGCGGGAAATCAAAGGCGTGCGGCGTGGCTAGGCCAGGCCGCTGTCACCGGCATAGATCCCTGTATCGCCGAGCAGCGATTCGATGCGCAGGAGCTGGTTGTACTTGGCGGTCCGGTCAGCGCGGGCCAGCGAGCCGGTCTTGATCTGTCCGCAATTGGTGGCCACGGCAAGATCGGCAATGGTGGCGTCCTCGGTCTCGCCGGAGCGGTGCGACATCACCGCGCCATAGCCGGACATCATGGCCATGTCGACGGCATCCAGGGTTTCCGACAGCGTGCCGATCTGGTTGACCTTGACCAGGATGGCATTGGCCGCGCCCATCTCGATGCCGCGTGCCAGACGTTCCGGGTTGGTGACGAAGAGATCATCGCCGACCAGCTGGCACTTGTCGCCGATGCGGTCGGTCAGGGCCTTCCAGCCGTCCCAGTCGTCCTCGGCCATGCCGTCCTCGATCGAGACGATCGGGTATTTGCCGACCAGCTCTTCCAGGTATTGCGCGAAACCGGCGCTGTCATGGGTGATGCCGGAACCGGCCAGAACGTATTTGCCGTTCTTGTAGAATTCGGTGGAGGCGACATCGAGGGCCAGGGCTACGTCCTCGCCCGGCTTGTAGCCGGCGGTTTCGATGGCCGCCATGATGATGTCCAGCGCCTGTTCGGCGGAGTTGATGTTCGGGGCGAAACCGCCCTCGTCACCGACATTCGTGTTCAGCCCGTCTTTTTTCAGGCGGGATTTCAGGGCGTGAAAGACTTCGGCGCCACAGCGCAGGGCCTCGGAAAAGGTCGGCAGGCCGACCGGCATGATCATGAATTCCTGAAAATCGATCGGATTGTCGGCATGGGCGCCGCCATTGAGGATATTCATCATCGGCGCCGGCAGGACGCGGGCATTCATGCCGCCGATATAGCGATAGAGCGGCATGCCCTGGGCGTTGGCCGCAGCGTGCGCGGTCGCCAGCGACACACCCAGTATCGCATTGGCGCCCAGGCGGGCCTTGTTGGCGGTTCCATCCAGCTGGACCATCGCATCATCGATACGGCGCTGGTCCTCGGCATCCATTCCGGCGATGGCGTCGAAGATCTCGCCCTCGACATTCTCGATCGCCTTGTTCACGCCCTTGCCATTGTAGCGCGCATCACCATCGCGCAGCTCCACCGCTTCATGGGCACCGGTGGAGGCACCCGAAGGCACCGCCGCGCGACCGAAGGAACCATCTTCCAGCAGCACATCCACTTCCACCGTGGGATTGCCCCGGCTGTCGAGGATTTCACGGGCGATGATGTCGGTAATGGCGGTCATGTCAGGCTCTTGGCGCGAGGAATGTTGGGCGCTTCATAACCAGCCCGTCCCCATGTGCAAGGCCCGAGCCGGGGGATTTGTCATGTTAGCGAGAACAATCGGATATTTGGCGGCACAGGTGTGATTTTGACACGTCACCAGCGGGTGTTTCCGGAGAGGAATCCAGAATCAAGAACGCCCGGCCTTGAGGGGCCGGGCGTCATTGTTCTTCGCCTTCATAAAGCGCAAGGACGGATCAATCGTCCTTCGGCTCCAGGATCTGGCGGCCGCGATACATGCCGGACTTCAGGTCGACATGGTGCGGGCGACGCAGCTCACCGCTGTCCTTGTCTTCGATGTAGACAGGGCTGGCCAGCTTGTCGTGGGCCCGGCGCATGCCGCGCTTGGACGGCGTGGTTTTTCGTTTAGGGACGGCCATGAGCCTCTCCGCGGTCTTGAATCATGCTCCGGACAGCCAGCGCTATCCGTTCGAGCCGCGCCGTATACTAGCTGTTACGGCGCGGCGCAAGCACATCTCTGCGTCCGGTGCAGCTGATCCGCACCCGTCCAGGCTCAGCCCTCGCTGGCCAGACGGACGCTGCCACCCATCGTCGAGCGGATTTCATGCCGGCTGGGCGAACCGTGAACCCGCAAATCCGCCCCCATGGACGCCCGGGCGCGTACCGAGTCGGTTGCATGCAGGGAAGCTGAAGCCCCGGTCGAGGCTTCAGCATCGGCAGTTTCGCACACCAGGCGGGACGCGTTCAGCGACGCACCGGTGGACGCATCCAGCTCCAGGTCGGTACAGCTGCCCTCAATGCGTGCGGAGGAACCGGTGGAGACACTGACCTCAAGCTCCCGCGCAGACACACCGCTGACCCGCGCGCTGATGCCGCGGCTGAACTCGATCGCGCGCAGCTCGGTGAAGGTCACCTGAACCACGACATCAAGCGAGCGCCGGCGGCCGAAGAAACTGCCATCCTGTTCAACCTCGAGCCGGCCATTGTGCACGCTGATCTCGATATCATCGAAATCATCGGCATCCCCGACCAGCACGACGCCAGGGGTGTCGCCATGAACGACCTCGATCTCGTAACCGCCCCAAGCTTCGAGCTCGTCGAAGCTGTCAATATTGATCTCCTGGCGATCCTGGGCACTGGCAGCCCCGGCCAGCAGGGCCACGCCGCTGACTGCGGCGACAAAATAATTGCGCATGATGCACGTCTCCCGTTTCGCCCCCCATCGCGATGATAGCGGGTTGTGGCTGGGATGCATCTGAAAGCCTGTTTAGATGCAAGCCGACTGATTCTGGCGGGAGACAGACATGGATGCGCGCGAATTCGAGACCTGGTCGAAGCGGATTGCCGAGTGGACGGCTCAGTACCGGGACACGCTGCGCGACCGCCCCGTCCGGCCGGACATCGCCCCGGGCACCGTGTTCAACGCCCTGCCCGCTCAGCCGCCGGAAAACGGCACGGACATGGACACGATCTTCGCCGATTTCGAGCGCATCGTGCCGGACGCCATGACCCACTGGCAGCATCCGCGCTTCTTCGCCTATTTCCCGGCCAATGCCGCCCTGCCCTCGGTGCTGGCCGAACAGATCGTCTCGGCCATGGCCGCGCAATGCATGCTCTGGCAGACCTCGCCGGCTGCCACGGAGATGGAAACCCGTATGGTGGACTGGCTGCGCCAGGCCATGGGTCTGCCGCAAGGCTGGCGCGGGGTGATCCAGGACAGTGCATCCTCGGCGACCCTGTCGGCAGTCCTGACGATGCGCGAGCGGGCGCTGGACTTCACCGGCATCCACCAGGGGCTGAGCGGTCAGCCGGCCCCGCGAATCTATGCCTCGGCACAGACCCACACTTCGGTCGACAAGGCGATCTGGGTTGCCGGTATCGGTCAGGACAATCTGGTGAAAGTGCCCACGCGCGCCGATCACGGCATGGACCCGGATTCTCTGCGTGCGGCCATCCAGGCGGACCGCGCCGCAGGGCATGTCCCGGCCGGCGTGGTGATCTGCCTGGGCGGCACGGCCATCGGCGCCAGTGACCCGGTGGAGGAGATTGTGGCCGTCGCACAGGCCGAGGGCCTCTACACCCACATGGACGCCGCCTGGGCGGGATCTGCGATGATCTGCGCGGAAAACCGTGACGCCTGGGCCGGGGTCGAGCGGGTCGATTCCGTCGTCTTCAATCCGCACAAATGGCTGGGCGCCCAGTTCGACTGTTCCGTCCAGTTTCTGCGCGACCCGGCCGACCAGCTGAAAACCCTTACCCTGCGCCCCGATTTCCTGGAAACGCCCGGGGTGGAAGATCCGGTCAATTACTCCGAATGGACCATCCCCCTCGGACGGCGATTCCGCGCCCTGAAACTCTGGTTCCTGATGCGCTATTACGGTCTGGAAGGCATGCGGAGCCGCATCCGCAATCACATCGCCTGGGCGAATGAGGCCGCGGCGGAGATCGCGGCCACAGACGGTCTGGAGATCGTCACGCCCTGCGCCTTCAGCCTGTTCACTTTCGCCTGCACAGCTGGGGATGACGCGACGGCAGACCTGCTGGATCGGATCAACAAGGGCGGCCGGACTTATCTGACGCAGACCCGGCATGAGGGTCGCCAAGTGATCCGCTTCCAGGTGGGGCAGTTTGACTGCACGCGGGAGGATGTGATGGAGGGGGTGAAGGCGATCCGCGAGGCGCTTCGCTAGTCGCCCCAGCCACACCACACCGCCCTCACCATTTCCCTCGGAATCGCGAAGGGCTATCCGGGGCCTATCATGGGACAAGGGCACCCGAGGCGTTCGAGCCGAAGGTCCCGGCTCAGAGGCCGGGAAAAATGGTGGGTGGGGAAGACCCACGCCTGCAAACCCAACTGCCGACATGCCCCGGCGTGTCCGGGGCACCTCGTCCAACCTGGCGGCGGGCGAGCTGAGATTCCCCGGACAAGTCCGGGGATGACGGTTGCGGCTGAGTGGTCCCCTAGACCATCCGGCTCTGGTGCAGCGCCGCCGCGATGAAGCTCGCGAACAGCGGGTGCGGTTCGAAGGGGCGGGATTTCAGTTCCGGGTGGAACTGGACGCCGACGAACCAGGGGTGATCTTCGATCTCGACGATTTCCGGCAGCACGCCATCGGGCGACAGGCCGGAGAAGGTCAGGCCGCAGGCCTCGAGCTTCTCCTTGTAGCCGACATTGACCTCATAGCGGTGACGGTGGCGTTCCTCGATATGCGCGGTTCCGTAGATCTCGCGCACCTTGGAGCCTTCCTTCAGCACCGCGGGATAGGCCCCCAGGCGCATCGTACCGCCCAGATCACCATCCGCCGAACGGGTTTCCACCGCATTGCCGCGAGTCCACTCGGTCAACAGGCCGATGACCAGTTCACCGTCTCGGGAAAATTCCGAAGAGACGGCATTCTCGATACCGGCGAGATGACGCGCGGCTTCCAGCACCGCCATCTGCATGCCGTAGCAGATGCCAAAGAACGGCACCTTGCGTTCACGGGCAAAGCGCGCCGCAGCGATCTTGCCCTCAACACCGCGCTCGCCGAAACCGCCCGGCACCAGCACGCCGTGCACGTCTTCCAGCGGTTCGAACGGGTCGTCCTTTTCGAACTGCTCGCTGTCGAGCCATTTCAGATTGACCTTCACCCCATTGGCAAGGCCGCCGTGATTGAGCGCTTCGATCAGGGATTTGTAGGCGTCCAGCAGACCGACATACTTGCCGACCACGCCGATCGTCACTTCGCCGTCCGGATTGGCGATGGTGTGCGAGATGGACTGCCAGCGGGTCAGGTCCGGCGCGGGGGCATCATCAATGCCGAAACAGCGCAGGATTTCAGTGTCCAGGCCCTGCTTGTGGTATTCCAACGGCACGTCATAGAGCGAGGCCGCATCCCGGCCCTCGATGACGGCGCTTTCCTTCACATTGCAGAACAGCGCGATCTTCCGCTTGTCGCCGGCCGGGATCGGGATTTCGCAGCGGCACAAGAGGATGTCCGGCTGAATGCCGATCGAGCGGAGTTCCTTGACCGAGTGCTGGGTCGGCTTGGTCTTCATCTCGCCGGCGACCTTGATGAAAGGCAGCAGGGTGACGTGAAGGAAGACGGCATTGCCCTCACCCAGCTCCTGGCCGAGCTGACGGATGGCCTCGAAGAAGGGCAGCCCCTCGATATCACCGACCGTGCCACCGATCTCGCACAGCACGAAATCGACATCGCCGGCATCAGAGAGGACGAATTGCTTGATCTGGTCCGTGACGTGCGGAATCACCTGCACCGTCGCACCCAGATAATCCCCACGGCGCTCGCGCTCGATGATGCGCGAATAGATGCGTCCGGTGGTGATATTGTCGGCCTGGCTGGCGGGAACGCCTGTGAAGCGCTCGTAGTGACCCAGATCGAGGTCGGTTTCCGCCCCGTCATCGGTCACATAGCACTCGCCATGCTGGTAGGGCGACATCGTGCCCGGGTCGACATTCAGGTAGGGATCGAGCTTGCGCAGGCGGACCTTGTATCCACGTGCCTGGAGCAAAGCACCAATGGCGGCTGAAGCGAGGCCTTTTCCAAGCGAGGAGACCACGCCGCCCGTAATGAAGATATATCGCGGCATGGGCCGTCTGATTATCCCAGATTCGAGCGCGTCAAAAGACGCCAATGCAAGATTTGATGAGAAAATGCGGGATCGGCTAGCCGTCGGTGGGCACTGGCGCGCCCTGTTCCGGCTCTTCCAGCAGGTCGATCACGGGTGCTTCCACATCGCGGTCGAACACGCTGCGGCCTTCTGAATCAACACTCGCCACGACAGCCAGCAGGATGCAGTTGGCAATGAAAATCGCGCCCAGGATCATCGTCGTGCGGGTGAGCACATTGGCTGCGCCACGGCTGGACATCATGCCACCGCCACCGCCGCCGATACCCAGGGCACCGCCCTCGGACCGCTGCATCAGAATCACGGCGATAAGACCGGCCGCGACCAGGAGCTGGATGATCAGGAGGACTTCTTTCATCGATACCGCCGTACGTTCGGTGTGCCTTGCAGGCTGTTCCAATGCGGAAACATGGGAAGGCGCAAGCGCAATCCCAAGCCCGGCTACATGGCGGCGCGTTTTATACCAGGCGCCGCGCCTTGGCCAGCACCGACTGCGGTATCATTGTCAGCTTCCGAACGAACTTTTTGGGCAGCCACGTCAGCCCGTCGCTGCTGAACGGCTTCCGCCTTTGCTTTCAGGCGCTTGCGGAGATTCGTGACCGTGCGTCCAATCTCGTCCTTCGAGCGCTCAAGCGTGTCACCATTGGCAAAGGCAGCGTAGGCGCCCATGGCCAGTTCCTTGATCAGTTTCAGGTTTGAAACCCGGACATCGCCGCCATTCCCCATCGCCCGCACCTGATCAAGCAGGGCTTCTGCGATCTCCGCGGCTTCCGCGCGCTGAGCCTTGATCAGTTGCGCCTTGAGCTCGCGTCCCGTGCGCAGCAAGTCTGCCGTATCCAGTTTCATGGGCAGGCGGTCATCCGCCTTGGATTTTGAAGCGTGAAGCTCGACGGACACCACGATCCGCATCGCCAGCCGACGCAGACGCTCGGCGCGAACGGTTTCCTTGGCTTCCTGAATCCAGCCCGCGGCCGTCGACAGGGCATCCTGATCATTCTCGACCATGGCCTTCAGAATGTTGGGCACGGTCACGGGCTGGGCATCGGAATTGCGCTCGGTGTCCTTGCGCCGATCCGGGCCGATATAGTCACTGGTCACGATGAACTGCTTGCGACCGTGTATCAGGGTCTTCACCCGTTCCTCGGCAAACTTGGTGGAGAAGGGCCGGACGATGACATCATCGGCGCCACATTCAATGGCTCGACGGATGTGGCCCGTATCGCGGCTCCAGGTCGTCAGCAGGATGACAGCGAATGGATTATTGCCCAGCTCGCCGCGGCGCACGGAACGCACCAAACCGAAGACGTCTGCATCGGTGGCGCTACTCTCTGCCACAATCAGGGTCGGCCCCAGATCGCCGATCATGGAGCGAAACTCACTGATCGAAGCGACGGTCACAATCTGCCGGAAGCCGATTTCGTGCAGCGCATAGCGCGTGGTGCGCTGGTTTGCGTGCACCGGATCGAACAGGAGTACTGACGCACGTGAAAAGTCGGTATCGGCCATGTGCGTCGCGTCTCCTGGAGAATCCTGGCAGCTGTCTACGCTCCAGCCTGACGCAAAGAAGTTTCGATCCGCTTACCGCAGGAGTTCGGATTCGCGACCAACCGCTCCGATAATGCTAGAGAAATCACTGACTTTGAGGGATGCCCCCCCCACGAGGGCGCCATCGACATCCGCAAGGTTCAGCAACTCCGCTGCATTGCCGGGCTTTACAGAGCCACCATAGAGAATTCGGGTAGTTAGCGGTTCCGGCAGGCGCGACCGGATGAAGGCGTGCATCGCGGCAACATCCTCCTTGGAGGCCGTGAGCCCCGTGCCGATGGCCCACACCGGCTCATAAGCTATGACTACTTCCATGTTTTGCGGATTGTCCGGCAAGGAGCCTGCCAGCTGATCGGCAACAATGCGCTCTGCATCGCCACTTTCCCGTTGGCCCCGCGTTTCGCCGACACAGATGATCGGCACCAGCCCGACAGCCAGAGCCGCCTCGGCCTTGGCGCGGACGTCCTGGTCGGTCTCGCCATGGTCACAGCGTCGCTCGGAATGGCCCAGAATGACAAAGCGCGCGCCGGCATCCGCCAGCATGGCCGCCGAAAGATCGCCGGTATGCGCTCCCGCTTCGTGGGCGTGGCAGTCCTGGCCACCGATCATCACCGGGCCGTCGCCGCACCGGGCCGCCGCTGCCATCAGCAAGGTCGCCGGCGGACAGATCAGCACATCTGCGTCCGTTTCAACGGCGACGGGTGCAAGCGCGTCGAAATAGGCCAGATCGGCCGTCAGCCCGTGCATCTTCCAGTTGCCGGCGATCAAAGCAGTGCGTGGCATGTCCCCTCCATCAATGCCGCGATACCTTCAAGGCATCGGCCGAGGATTAGTCGCCCGAAGCCTTCGGGGCAAGAATCCTGCTGCGCTGGGCCCGTCCACCGCGCCGCACGCTTGCGACCCCCTGACCCCGCCGCTAACTTCCGCGCAACGAAACCCAAAAGGCCCTGATTTCATGCTGACCCAATTCCGGTCCTTCGCCCAGTCACCCTTCGCGCTGGTGATCATCGTCCTGCTCGTTCTCGGTTTTGCGCTGTATGGCGTGGGCGGGATTTTCACCGGCAGCGGGACCGCCGTTGTCGTGGCCGGAAGCCAGCAGGTATCCGTGCGCGAGCTGGCGGTCGCCTATGAGCAGGAATTGCGCCGGATGCAGCGCGAGCAACCGGGGTTCACCCGCGAACAGGCGCGCGAAGCCGGTCTGGGTGAACAGGTGCTTCAGCGCCTCGCCATCCAGGCCGCCCTCGAGGCCAAGGCGGACGAGCTGGGCGTGGCGGTGTCGGCCGACACACTGGCTGAGGAAGCCGCGCGCGAGCCGGGCTTCCGCAATCCGGTTACGGATCGCTTTGACTATGACACCATGCTGGCCGCACTGCAGCGGGTGGGCATGACCGAAGCCCAGTATCGCACGGGCATGGAAGGTGACCTGCGCCGCCAGCAGATCGTGTTGACCCTGTCGAACGGGCTGCGCGTGCCCGATACGCTGGCGCTCAATCGGCATGATGTCAGCGAGGAACGTCGTCGTGTGACCGCGCTCGTTCTCGACGCCAGCGTGGCAGACGAGATCGAGGACCCCACCGACGAACAATTGCAGGAATTCATCGCCGCCAATCCCAATCTGCCGGATCCGCGTACCGGCCTGCCGATGTTCACGGCTCCGGAGATGCGGGCCTTCACCCTGGTGCGTTTCCAACTCGCCGACTTCATCCGGGACGTCGAGGTTGATGACGCCACGCTTCGCGAAACCTATGATTATCAGGTTGAAACCCAACAGATCGGAACCGCGGCCCGACGCGGCTTTGTGCAGCTGAATACACCGGACGAAGCTACGGCCCAGACCGTCGCCGACCGTCTGGCCGCAGGCGAAGACGTCGCAGCGATCGCAGCCGAGCTGGGGCTGGGTGAAGCGGTCACGTTTGACGATGTCGAAGCCTATGAAGTGCCCGACAGCGATATCGCGATTGCGGTGTTTGCCATGGCGGAGGGTGAAACCGCCGCCGTGCCCGGACGCTTCGGCTGGAGCGCGGTTCAGGTGAACATGGCCCAGGCGGCAACGCTGCCGACCTTTGAGGAACAGCTGCCGGCGCTGCAGGAAGCCGCTGCCCGTGCCGAGGCGACGGATGCCCTGTATGACCAGATCGCGGCCTTCGAACAGGCGCGGGCCGGGGGGGCGACCCTGGAACAGGCAGCGCAGGTTTCGGGAACGCCGATCGAGGTCTTCCAGCCGCTTGATATCTATGGCCGTGATGCCAGCCTCGAGATCGACTTTGAGCGCTATGGCACGCTGGGTCAGGACGTGCTGCCGGCCGTTTTCGAACAGATCGAGGGCTTTGCTGTCGATCTGACCCAGTACAATGAAACGGATTTCTTCACGCTGCGGGTCGACCAGATCGTGCCGAGCCAGCCGCGGGCGCTTGAAGACGTGCGCGAGCAAGCCGAGGCGCGCTGGCGCGAACAGCAGCTCGACACGCAGCTTCGTGCGCGGGCCGAAGAGGCCGTCACCCAGCTGCGCGACGGCGAAGACATGGCAATTGTCTCGCTGACCTCCGGCGGCCGTCCGGAAACCTCGACGCTGCGCCGTTCTGAAACGGCTGCAAACTTCCCGCGCGCGGCCGTGTCCCGGGCCTTCAGCATGGCGCCGGGCGAATGGGAAAGTGTTCAGGTCGGAGCCGGCCGGTTCCTGATCCTGACGGTCGACGCGATTCTGCCGGCTGACATGAGCGCGGTCTCCGAGGCGCAATTGACCACACTGCACGACCAGTTGTCCCAGGAATCCGCGGGCGACATTTTCATGGCCCTGCAGCTGGCGCTGGAGTCCGAGTATGGCCTGAATGACGGCGCCATCGATCGCCGCCTCGCTGCACAGGCGCTCGGCGAAACGCCCGCCTCGGCGCAATGACCGCGCGGCCGGCGGTCACGCCTGATTTTGCAACCGTCGCCGACGCCTATGCGCGCGGGGAAACCACGGTTCTTTGTGCACGCCGTGTCGACGACCTGCTGACGCCGGTCGCTGCCTATCTGCGCCTGGCCCGGGACCGGCGGGATGCTTTCCTGCTGGAATCGGTCGAGGGCGGGGCCTGGCGCGGACGCTATTCCGCCATCGGTTTCGATCCGGACCTCGTCTGGCAGTGCCGCGATGGGCAGGTTTCGGAAGCGCGCGGCATGGATGTCGCCCAGCGCAAATTCACGCCGATTGCGGCCCAGCCGATGACGGCCCTGCGCCAGGTCATCGAGGACGCCCGCTGTCCCCTGCCCGAAGGCGCACCGCCCCTGGCCTCCGGCCTGTTCGGCTATGTCGGCTACGACATGGTGCGCTATCTCGAGCGCCTGCCAGAGAACGCCGCCCACGACCCGCTCGGCCTGCCGGAAAGCTGTCTGATCCGGCCGCAGGTCATGGTCGTGTTCGACGCCCTGAAACAGGAAATCCAGGTCTACTGCCCGGTGCGCCCGGGCGAGTATTCAGCCCGCGAGGCCTATGACGCTGCCGTCGAGCGCCTGCACATGACGCTGACCGCCCTGGCTGGCGCAACGCCCGAGCTGGAACGCCCACACGGCCGGCTGGGTGAACGGCGGTCGAACCAGTCTCCTCAGGCCTACCGCGATGCGGTGGACAAGGCGCGGGATTATATTCGCGCGGGTGATGCCTTCCAGGTCGTTCCCAGCCAGCGCTTTTCAGCCGCCTATCCGGCAGATCCCTTCTGGGTCTACCGCTCGCTGCGACGCCTCAACCCCTCGCCTTTCCTGTTCTTTTTCCGGTTCGACGGGTTCGAGATCGTCGGCTCGAGCCCGGAAATCCTGGTTCGCTTGCGCGACGGTGTGGTCACCATCCGTCCGATCGCGGGAACCCGGCCGCGCGGAAAGACGCCGGCCGAGGATGACGCCTATGAGGCCGATCTCCTCGCCGACCCCAAGGAGCGGGCCGAACACCTGATGCTGCTGGATCTGGGCCGCAATGATGTCGGCCGGATCGCCAAGTCCGGATCAATCCGGATCACCTCGCGTGAGATTGTCGAGCGCTACAGCCATGTCATGCATATCGTGTCCAATGTGGAAGGCGATCTGCGCGAGGGCGAGGATGCGGTCTCGGCGCTGTTTGCCGGCTTCCCGGCCGGGACGGTTTCCGGTGCCCCGAAAGTGCGGGCGATGCAGATCATCGACGAGCTGGAGCCGCACCGGCGCGGCGTCTACAGCGGAGCCGTGGGCTATTTCAGTGCCGATGGCGGCATGGATACCTGCATCGCGCTGCGCACGGCCGTGTTCAAGGATGGCGAGATTCATGTGCAGGCTGGCGCCGGTGTGGTTCTGGACAGCGATCCGGAATCCGAGCGTGTGGAGACCGTGAACAAGGCGGCCGCGCTGTTCAGGGCTGCCGAAGAATCGCTGGAAGGCGATCGCTGATACTCGGCAGCGTCAGTGAAGCCCGGACGCAGGTTCCGGGGCAAAATCCGCAGTCGGCAGCGTGCGAAACTGCTGGGCGGCCGCGAGCTCGGTCAGCGTGACCAGTTCGATCCCGCGGCGCTCGGCCTGGATCATCCAGTTTTCCAGCACATCGAGCGTCACCGCGTGCGGGTGACCGATCGCCACCGCCCAACCACGCGCGCGAGCAAGGCTCTCGGCTTCAGCGAGACGCGCCTCGACCTCCGGAACGCTGATCACGTGATCCAGGAAGATGTCCCGCTGCAGCGCCCGCAGGCCCAGCCCTTCGGCGACGGCACGGCCACGGCTTTCGCCGGTGGTCAGGGAATCAAGGAAGAGCGGATCGCGTCCGGCCACGGCCGCCAGGGCAACGCGCATGGCGCGGGGGTCGGCGGTAAAGCGGCTGCCCATGTGGTTGTTGATCCCCACCGCTCCGGGCACCTGGGCCAGGGCCCAGCGCATGCGGGCGGCGAGATCGGCATCGCTGAGCCCGAGGCGCAAGGCGTTTGGACCGGGATCGGCAAGGCCGACCGGTTCCATGGGCATGTGCAGCAGCACGTCATGCCCCCGGGCCTGTGCCTCTTGAGAAATTGTGCCCGCCGCTTGGGCATAAGGCAGGACGGCCAGGCTGAGCGCACCGTCCAGCGCGATGGTGCGCCGGGCAGCATCGACGTCAAGGCCGACATCATCGATGACAATGGCGATGCGCGGGACAGCGTCTGCCGCCGCGACGGTCTCAGTTACGTCAACGGGAATCACTGCAGAGGCCGAGACCTCGACCGGTGCGGCAAGCTCCGCCAGCGCCAGGCTATCCGTTTCCGGCAATCGCGAAAAATCGTGCAGACGGCTCGCCGCGACAGCCTGACGGACGGCACCGCCGGGTTCTGCACCGACTTCGCCGGACTGGCTGGTCAGGGAGAAGACCACCCCGCCCACCAGATAGGCCGCCGCCACCAGCGCGCCGGCAAAGGCCGGCATCGCGGAACTGGCAGGGCGAATCGGGGCGGGCGATCTGCGCGTCATGCGTTAACCAAAGGGCGGCGGACCTTAACCAGTCCTTAAGCAGCCCCCGGGATTGGCGGCATAGCTTATTACCCCTAGGATTCGGGCCGGGAGAAAACGCATGCTTCTGATCGTCGACAATTATGACAGCTTCACCTTCAACCTGGTCCATTATTTCCAGGAATTGGGGGCCGACACCCATGTCATCCGCAATGATGCGATGAGCCCGGCCGATGCCCTGGCGCTGAAGCCGCAGGGCATCGTCCTGTCTCCCGGCCCCTGCGATCCGGACCGCGCCGGCATCTGTCTTGAGCTGATCCGCACGGCACCGGACGACATGCCGATCCTGGGCGTTTGCCTGGGGCATCAGTCGATCGGCCAGATATTCGGCGGCAAGGTGATCTCGGCGAAGGAAATCATGCACGGCAAGACCAGCCCGGTAACGCATGACGGCACCGGACTGTTTGCCGGCCTGCCCAGCCCCTTCACAGCGACCCGCTATCACTCACTGGCGGTTGATCCGGCTTGTGTGCCCGACGTGCTGCAAGTGACGGCACAGACTGCAGACGGCGAAATCATGGGTCTGGCGCATCGCAGCCGGCCGGTGCACGGGGTGCAGTTCCATCCTGAATCCATTGCCTCGGAGCATGGCCACGACCTGTTGGCCAATTTCCTGGCCATGACCGGCGCGCCGGTAGCCCGCGCGGCCTGAGCCCGTTGCAGACCGCCACAGGGCGTTGAATTCACGCATCGCGCGCGCTATGCGCATCGGGTTCGCGATGTTCAACCGGAGAGCTGGCCCGCCTATGCCGATCCGCCCGTCACACGCCCTTGCCTGCCCGCGCTCGCGCGGCGGCGATGCCGTGTGGCTGTGCGGTGCGCGCGTTCGATATGCGGCCGCTGCTACAGGGGTTTGGCGACGCGCCTGACGCCGCTCCCCTGCCCTTAATCCTTCTGAACGACCGAGACTGTCCATGACCGCACTGACCCGTTGCCTGCAGGCTTTCAGCCGCAGCGAACGCCCTGACGCCGCCGATATCGCCGATGCCTTCGAAGCCCTGATGGAGGGCGGCGAGAGCGATGCGCGCATTGCCGGCTTCCTGACCGGTCTGGCCGCCCAGGGCGAACTACCGGCCGATATCGCCGCGGGCGCGCGGGTGATGCGTTCGCGGATGACCCGGATCCAGGCGCCGGAGGGTGCCATCGACACTTGCGGCACCGGCGGGGATGGCAAGGGCGCCTACAACATCTCCACCGCCGCTGCGCTGGTGGCCGCCGGGGCCGGCGCGATTGTCGCCAAGCACGGCAATCGTGCGGCCTCGTCGAAGTCCGGCTCCTCGGACGTGCTGGCTGCCCTGGGCCTCAATCTGGACTGTCCGGCCAGCTTGGTGGAGCGCTCGCTGCACGAGGCCGGGGCCGGTTTCCTCTACGCGCCGGCCCACCATTCCGCCGTGCGCCATGTCGGACCGGCGCGCCAGGCGCTGGGCATTCGCACCGTGTTCAACCTCTTGGGCCCGCTGTCCAACCCGGCCGGGGTAAAACGCCAGCTGCTGGGCGTCTATCACGCGCGCTGGCTGGTTCCGATGGCCGAGGCCCTGCAGGCGCTGGGCTGTGAGCACGCGCTGGTGATCTGCGGCCAGGACGGCATGGACGAGATCTCGACCACGGCCCCGACCGACATCGCCGAACTGAAGGACGGCACGATCCGCACCTTCACCTTCGATCCTGCCGAAGCCGGCATCACCCGGGCCAGCGAAGCTGACCTGCGCGGCGGCGACGCGGCCTTCAATGCCCAGGCGATCCGGGCCCTGCTGGACGGCGTGCCCGGCCCCTTCCGCGATATCGTGCTGTTGAATGCCGGCGCGGCCCTGGTGGTCGCCGGTCTGGCTCGCGATATTCCCGATGGTGCACAACAGGCCGCCGCCGCGATTGATGACGGCCGGGCCGCTCGCGTGCTGCAGACCATGATCGCGATTTCCCAGAGCGAGGCCTGAAATGACCGACACGCCCGACACCCTCGCCTGGATCGGCGCCTACAAGCGCGACCATATCGAAGCCTGCAAACAAGAACGCCCCCTCGCCGAGATCGAGGCCCGGGCCCGCGAGGCCAGCCCGGTGCGCGGCTTTCTCGATGCGCTCAAGCGCGATGCCGAAACACACGGGCTCGGCCTGATCGCCGAGGTCAAGAAGGCCAGCCCCTCCAAGGGCCTGATCCGCGCCGATTTCGATCCGCCGATACTGGCAAAAGCCTATGAGGCTGGCGGTGCCTCCTGCCTTTCGGTACTGACCGACACACCCAGCTTCCAGGGCGCCGATGCCTTCCTGACGGCCGCACGCGAGGCCACCGCCCTGCCCGCCTTGCGCAAGGATTTTCTCTATGACCCCTACCAGGTCGCCGAGGCCCGCATGCTGGGTGCCGACGCCATCCTGGTCATCCTGGCCGCGGTTGATGACGGTACTGCACGGGTGCTGATGGACGAAGCGCAGCGCTGGTCCATGGATGTTCTCATTGAAGTCCATGACGCCCCGGAAATGGAGCGCGCCCTGGCCCTGGATGCCCCGATGATCGGGGTGAACAACCGCAATCTGCGCACCTTCGAGACCCGGCTGGAGACCTTCGAGACCCTGGCTCCCATGGTCGGTCCGGACCGGTTCCTTGTCGCGGAAAGCGGCATTTTCACGCGTGAAGATGCGCTCCGCCTCCAGACCGCCGGGGCCAAGGCCCTGCTGGTCGGTGAAAGCCTGATGCGCCAGGCCGATGTCACCTGCGCCACTGAGGCCCTTCTGGGCCGGTCGACCTGAACCTGCCCACCGTCCCGGACCCCGCTTGACCGACACCGGGAACACTTGTAGAACAAACTGGAGAATTCCTGATTTGTTCCCGACTGCCATGGGCGTGGTCCGGGGTGTTCCCAGGGGGTTGCCTTTGCTGACGCGCAAACAGAATGAATTGCTGCTCTTCATCCACAAGCGGATCAAGGAGACCGGCGTGTCTCCCTCCTTCGACGAGATGAAGACGGCCTTGCAGCTGGCGTCCAAATCGGGCGTGCACCGGCTGATCACGGCCCTTGAGGAACGGGGCTTCATTCGCCGCCTCGCCCATCGGGCGCGGGCGCTGGAAGTGCTCAAACTGCCGGAATCGGCCGCCAGCGCGGACCAGCATGTGCCCAAGGGCAATCTGGGGCCGAATGTGGTGCGCGGCAATTTCGCCCGTCCCGAGGAAGAGGCCGACCGCCCGGCGACGGTGGATATTCCGCTGTTGGGCCGGATCGCCGCCGGCGTGCCGATTTCCGCCATCCAGCACGAGACCGACCGGCTGGCCTTCCCGGCCGCCATGATCGGCCAGGGCGAGCATTTCGCGCTCGAGGTCAAGGGCGACTCGATGATCGAGGCCGGCATCCATGACGGCGATACCGTGCTGATCCGGCGCTGCGAATCCGCGGATACCGGCGATATCGTGGTGGCCCTCGTCGATGACGAGGAAGCCACGCTGAAACGCCTGCGCAAAAAGGGGGGCTCGATCGCCCTGGAAGCGGCCAATCCGGAATACGAAACCCGGATTTTCGGTCCGGACCGGGTGAAGGTCCAGGGACGCCTGGTCGGCCTGCTGCGCACTTATCACTAGCGCGCAAAAACGCGCGGGCGGCTTGGAGTCAAATCAGCACCATCGGATCAGGGTTCGCGGGGTTCGCGGGGTTCGCGGGGTTCGCGGGGTTCGCGGGGTTCGCGGGGTTCGCGGGGTTCGCGGGTGATGATGCCCGTGCGCAGCTTGGTGCAAGCCCTCATGAGCAGGAATGCCCGCTTTCTGGATTCGCTGGAGCGAACGGACCGTGCTGTGTCGGAACCGTGTTGGCTTTGATGGCTGAGCTCGGTGATCGTTTCGCCCCGCTATCCGATGTGACTGGCCGTTGGCCCTGCCCGGCTAGGAGCCATGAATTGCCGCCAGTGGCGCTCGATAGGCTGCTGGACGTATCGTGCGGCCGGCCTTGTTGATCTGCGTTGATCTGCAGGGCCTGGCGCTTTTGCTCGATGAGCGGTCGCGGTCGGTTGACTAAGGCGTTTCGAGCCTTCTGCCTGGCTTGCCGGCCTCGGCTTGGGACTCAAGCTTGCGGCCGAGCTTGTCAGTCGGCGTTTTCGGTCTGAGCTGGCAGAGCGCCTCAAGGCCAGCGCGCACTTCGACGTCGACCACGCAGCCAGCCGCTTTCGATGTTTCCAGCAAGGCTTTCAGCGATGCACGGTCCGCTGAGACCGCTTTCTTGGGTGGGTTCCGTGGCGTGCAACGATGGGACCCACAAGATTGTTCCGGCGTCTCGGATATGGCGGATCAAGGCGTGAGCCGGCCGTCCCACCGCCCCGGCTCAATCCCGCCGGCCCGGCCGGCCCATCAGCAAGACGGGACGATTATGCCAGGGGTGTGCGGCTGATGCCGGGCGGGCGGTGCGGAGACGCAGGTGGCCGGTATCGGCGAGGTGAACCAGCACGCTGCCCTCGCGTTACAGGCGGGCGGGATCGAACACTTCGGCGGCACAGCTGCGCGCAAGGTGGGGCGGTACGGCCAGACGGGTGATGATGATCGGGGCGCGGCGGCAGTCCTCTCGCCATTGTTCAAAGCCCGCCAGCACGACGACGCGGGCCTGAGCGGGCGCTGGCGCCTGCTCCTGACCCTGTCTCTGAGTCTGCGCTCGCCCTGGCCCGATGCCCCGGCTGCACCCCAGGCTGTCACACGTGGCGGTCCAGGCCTGCAGGGGCGCCCGCTCTGCCTCGGCTTCCAGGAAGACACGGGCGGCGAAACGGTCGCGCCGGGTTGTGCTGGCCTGCCAGCCCGGCCCGTCGTCTGCGCGGACCAGCACGATGCCGCCACGTGAAATGAAGAGATCGGGACGGTCCAGCCCGCCCCAGACCGCCAGGGCCAGCAGCATCACGCCCACCCCGGCGACCTGCACGCGGGCACGACCGAGAACCAGGCTGCAGAAACCGACGGTGTAGATCGCCAGAACATGGCCGGGGGCCGAGGGGACCGCTCCCAGGGCGCCCGGCTGGGCAGCCACCCAGCTGGCGACGTCGAGAATCACCCCCAGCCAGAAGGTCATGAAGGCCAGCGGCCAGGCTTCCAGCCCGAAAGGCAGAAGCAGGAGGGTGACGATGCCAGCGGGCATGACCAGAAGGGTGAAGACCGGCATCACCACGAGATTTCCGATCAGGCCGAAACTGGCAATGCGATGGAAATGCCAGGCGCCAAAGCCGGCCGTGGCGGCACCGGCAACGAGGCTCGTTGTGGACAGCCCGCCAAGGAAGACCCGCACGGTACGGAACGGGTCGATCGCACCGGCCGGTTCGCGCTGTTCCTGCCAGTGCCGGGCGACCGCGACCAGCGCCGCAACCGCGGCGAAGGACATCTGGAAGCCTGGCGACAGGACCGCCTCCGGTGTCAGCATGAGAATGATCAGGAGCGCGACGGCGAGGGTGTGAAAGGAGATCGCCCGCCGGCGCAGGATCACCGCGCCCAAGGCGGCCGCCGTCATGATGAAAGCGCGCTGGGTGGGTATGGCGGCTCCGGAGAGGCCCAGATAGGCCAGCGCGGCCAGCAGCGCGATGATGGCGGCCGGCACCGCCGGATCATGCCGGCGGGCCCAGCGCGGCCAGAGCGCCAACCCCGCCCGCACCGCATAAAAGACGCCGCCGGCCAGCAAGGCCATGTGCAGGCCGGATATCGCCAGCAGATGCCCCAGTCCGGCCGCCCGCAGGGCATCGACATCGGCGCGGTCCAGGCCAGACCGGTCGCCGGTCAGAAGGGCTGCCGCCAGGGCCCCGGTGCGCCCCGGCGCACGATCCCGGATGCGCTCGGCGATATGCCACCGCAATCCGGCCAGAGCGCGCCCGAGTGCCTGCCCCAGACCGCGCTGAGCCTGCGCCGGGTCAGGCGCTGGTCGCGCCGGCCGGATCGCATAGCCCGTCGCCGCCAGCCGGTCGAAGAACGCGTAATAGCTGAAATCATACCCGCCCGGGCGGGCGGCCGGCCGGGGTGGGGCGAGGACAGCGTCAAGGGTCAACCATTCGCCCGGCACCAGAGCGCCCGGATCTGCCAACACCCGGATGCGGTGGGCGGGTGCGCCGGTTTCGACATCCACCGGCACCTCGATCAGAAGCCGTGTTCGCCCCTGCCCGCTGCGCTCGATGGCGCGCAGCCAGCCTGTGACGGGAATCGCTGCATCGCGCGTGTCGATCACCGGCACGGCTGAGCGGTCATCCATACGCCAATCCGTACGCATCTGCCCCAGAGCGAGACCGACAAGGAGCAGGATTGCGATCCGTGCCGTCACCGGCCGTCCGGACTGCCACAGGACCAGAGCCAGCACCGCGCCCGCCAGCATCAGACCCATGCCAGGGCTCGACAAGGCGGAGAGGCCATTCAGCGTGAGTGCAATCCCGCACATTGCGCCCATAGCGAGTACAACAAGCGGCCTGTCGAGGCCCGCGGACCTCGATACCAGTTGCGGTCTTGTCAGTTGGCCGGCCCGTGTGAGGGGCAGGCCGGATGCGGGATGGAGCACGAAGCAGCCTTCGGTCTATCGCAAAAGCTGATAATCATGCTAACACGCTTTTCCATTCTTGCAGCGCAACATGACTTCGCACGTGCAAAACTCGAACAACCCCATCCGAACGCGCTTTGCGCCCTCCCCGACCGGCTTCCTGCATATCGGGGGTGCCCGCACGGCCCTGTTCAACTGGCTGCTGGCGAAACGCCATGGCGGCCAATTCTTCCTGCGCATCGAAGATACCGACCGCGCCCGCTCCACGGACGCCGCGATCGAAGCGATTCTCGAAGGCCTGACCTGGCTGGGTCTGGACTGGGATGGCGAGGCCATTTCCCAGTTCGAGCGCGCCGACCGTCATGCCGAAGTGGCCTACGAGCTTCTGGCCAGGGGTCAGGCATTCAAATGCTATTGCACGCCAGAAGAAACCCAGGCCTTGCGCGACCAGGCCTTTGCCGAGGGCCGCGCCCTGCGCTCGCCCTGGCGCGATCGCAGCGAGGCCGAGGCCCCGGCTGACACGCCCTTCACCGTACGCTTCCGTGCTCCGGACAGCGACATGCTGGTCGAGGATGTGGTGCAGGGCCCGGTGCGCTGGGCCGCCAAGGAATTCGACGATCTGATCCTGCTGCGCTCGGACGGCACGCCGACCTATAACCTGGCCGTGGTGGTCGATGATCACGACATGGGCATCACCCATATCGTGCGCGGCGATGATCATCTGGTGAATGCCGGCCGGCAGAGCCAGATCTATGATGCGCTGGGCTGGAACCGTCCGGTTTTTGCCCATGTGCCGCTGATCCATGGCCAGGACGGCAAGAAACTGTCCAAGCGCCATGGTGCACTCGGTGCCCAGGATTATCGTGCCATGGGCTATCTGCCCGAAGGCCTGCGCAATTATCTGCTGCGCCTGGGCTGGTCGCATGGCGACCAGGAGATTTTCTCGGACGCCGAAGCCGTGGCGGCCTTCAACATCGAGGGCCTTAACAAGGCCCCGGCGCGGATGGACCAGGACAAGCTGAACCATATCAATGGCCAGCACATGCAGCGCGCCGACGACCGGCGCCTGGTGGAACTGGTCATGCCCTTCCTCGACAGGCTTGAAGACCGCATCGAGGATGACCAGATCAGTGCGACGAGACTATTGGCCGCAATGCCGGTTCTCAAATCCAGGGCCGCAACACTGGAAGAACTGGCGCGTCAGGGCTATTTTCTGATCAAAGCCCGGCCATTCAGGCTGGAAGGCAAACTCGCCAAAGCATTGGATGACGAGGCGCGGCAGCGTCTTTACCGGCTCTTCACCCGTTTGACCGATCTCACGGAGTGGACTGAAGACGCACTGGGCCATGCGCTCAAGGAATTCGCCGAGACCGAGGAGGTCGGGTTCGGCAAGGTCGGCCAGCCCCTGCGGGCGGCGCTGACCGGTGGAGCTCCGGCTCCGGATCTGTCGCAAGTCATGGCCTTCATCGGCCGCGACGAAGCGCTGGATCGTATCAAGGACCAGATGACCGCGGACGCCTGAGGCGACTGCAAACCAGGGGATGACGTGATGGAAAACAAAGCGAAACCGAATGGCAGCGCGACCCTCACCTATAATGGCAAGTCCATCGACCTGCCGGTGATGAGCGGCTCCATCGGTCCGGATGTGATCGATATCCGCAAACTTTATGCCCAGACGGGCATGTTCACTTTCGATCCCGGCTTCACCTCGACCGCGAGCTGCGAGAGCCAGATTACCTATATCGATGGCGATGAAGGCACGCTTTTGTATCGCGGCTATCCGATCGACCAGCTGGCAGAAAAATCCAATTTCATGGAAGTCTGCTATCTGTTGATGAATGGCGAGCTGCCGAGCGCCAGCGACTTCGAAACCTTCGACTGGACGATCCGCCGGCACTCCATGCTGCACGACCAGTTCGACCAGTTCTTCCGCGGCTTCCGCCGTGACGCCCACCCGATGGCGATCATGGTCGGCACGGTCGGCGCCCTGTCGGCCTTCTATCACGACTCCACCGACATCAATGATCCGGAAGCCCGCACCATCGCGTCGCACCGGATGATCGCCAAGATGCCGACGATTGCCGCCCGCGCATTCAAATACTCGATCGGCCAGCCTTTCATCACGCCGCGCAACGAGCTGGGCTATGCCGCCAACTTCCTGCGCCAGTGCTTTGCCGTTCCGGCCGAGGACTACAAGGGCTCGGACGTGCTCGCCAAGGCGATGGACAAGATCTTCATCCTGCACGCCGACCACGAGCAGAACGCCTCGACCTCGACGGTGCGTCTGGCCGGCTCCTCGGGTGCCAATCCCTTCGCCTGTATCGCCTCGGGCATTGCCTCGCTGTGGGGCCCGGCGCATGGCGGTGCGAATGAAGCTGCGCTGAACATGCTCAACGAGATCGGCTCGGTCGACCAGATCCCGGAATACATCCGCAAGGCCAAGGACAAGAGCGATCCCTTCCGCCTGATGGGCTTTGGTCACCGCGTCTACAAGAATTACGATCCGCGGGCGACGGTGATGCGGGAGACCTGCCACCAGGTGCTCGACGAGCTCGGCGTGCGCAACGACCCGACGCTGCAGGTCGCCATGGAACTCGAGCGCATCGCGCTGGAAGACGAGTATTTCGTGGAAAAGAAGCTCTACCCGAATATCGACTTCTATTCGGGCATCACGCTGAAGGCGATGGGCTTCCCGACCGAGATGTTCACCGTGCTGTTCGCCCTGGCCCGCACCGTCGGCTGGATCGCGCAATGGTCGGAAATGATCGAGGACCCGTCGCAGAAGATCGGTCGCCCGCGCCAGATCTTCACCGGCGCCACGCCGCGCGACTATGTGGACCTGTCCAAGCGCTGATCGCGCCGGACACCGCATTGAAGAGGCCGCTCCATCGAGCGGCCTTTTTCATGTCAGGCTGGCGAGAATGGCGGCAGCGGCACGGTCACTGGCCTGTCCCTCCCCGCGCATGGCGCGGGTGGTCTCCTGCAGCGCACGGGAGATGCTCGCGCGCCGCGCAGGATCGTCGATCAGCGCGCTGACCTGACGGGCCAGGATGCCACTGCGCGCGCTGAGCTGGACACGCTCGATGACCAGTTCGCGATCGGCGGCGAGATTGACCAGGCTGATAAACCTCGCCTTTATCAGATTGAAGGCCCGGGCCAGCGCCCAGGTAATCCAGCCCAGCTTGTAACTGGTCACAGTGGGGACACCAGCGGTGGCCAGTTCCGTGACCACCGTGCCCGAACAGGCCAGCGCGATGTCGGCCGCCGCAAAGGCATCCGCCTTTTCTCCCTCGGAGACCAGAAGGGCACCGGCAAAGGCCGGGTCGCGCTCGAGACGGGGCCGCAGCATCGTGTCGACGGGATCAGCGACGGGAATCACGACTGTCAGATCGGGATGGCGCAGGCTGAGCCGCTTGATCGTGTTTCGGAACGGGCCATACATGCGCCGGATCTCGGAATGGCGGCTGCCGAACAACAGGACCAGCACCGGGGATTCACTGTCAACGTCATGGCGGGCGCGGAAGGCTGCGCCGTCGCCGGCCTCGAGCCGCTCGAGCGTGGGGTTTCCGACGAAAGTGACCGGCAGGCCGTATGCTTCGTAAAAGGGAGCGTCGAAACTGATGATGGTCAGAAGATGGTCAACCGTCGCCGCCAGGGTCGCCGCCCGTCCCGGGCGCGTGGCAAACACCTGCGGACCGACATATTTGATCAGGCGGATCGTGGGATCAGCCGCCCTCACCCCCTGTGCGACGCGAAGGGTGAACCCCCAACTGTCGATCAGAACCACTGCATCCGGTTTGGCATCGAGGATGGCCTGAACCGCCCGCGCGACGGCGGCCTTGACGCGCTTGTAGGCCAGCAGCCCGTCGATCCAGCCAAAAATTGAAAGCCCGGCTATGTCCATGGCGGAGGACACGCCTTCACCCTGCATGGCGCCGCCGCCAATGCCTGACACGGTTACGTCCCCTCCGGTTTGTTCGCGCAGGGAGCGGATCAGCGAGGCGCCGAGCAGGTCGCCGGAGCGTTCGGCCGCGACGACGTAGATGTGAGGTCCGGCACTCATGCGGATCTGGACGGTCGGATCAGCAGAAACATGCCGGCCTTTCCCAGGGCGGAACGGACGCCATCACGGTCCACCACCAGCGCGCCTCCGGCCTCGATCGCGATACCCGCCAGCCCCGCTGCCGCACTCAGCCGCACGGTCTCGACACCGATCGTCGGCATGTCGACCCGGCGCTCCTGGATGGGTTTGGGACATTTGGCCAGCACACCCCGGCGCGCCTTCGCATCCCCGCGCAAACGCGCCGGCAGGCTGGCGACCCGCTCGAGCATGGCATTCGTGCCTTCCTGGGCCTCGACCGCCAGCACGACACCGTCAACGACGACGGCGCCCTGCCCGATATCCAGTCGGCCGATCTCGGCAGCGATCATCAGGGCCTTGTCAGCATCCGCCAGGGCTGTTTCATCGGGTTCGGGGCCCCAGACACCCGGCTCGGCCGCGCGCGGCCCCAGCAGCGTGTCAGCGCCGACAACCGCAAAACCGGCCCGTTCGAATTCCTCGACCACGACCCGCAGGATCGCATCATCACCCTTGCGACCGGCCGAGAGCGCGCGCGGGACCAGCTTGAGACCGCCAGCATCCATGCGCAGCGTCTTCAAGTCGGGACGGGAAATATAGCCGGCAAAGCACACGGCATCACAGTCGGCCTGCCGGAGGGATTTCATGATCGCGCTGATTTCGCCGACCGAATGCTCGACACTGTCGAACCCGGCAAACGGATCGGTCGAGAAGCCGGCAACGCGAACGACGAAGGGGCGGTCCTCGCCCAGGGCCTCGACAATCTCGCGCGGCAGATCACCGCCGCCGGCAATGAGGCCGAGCTTGCGCCAGGATGTCGACGCCGCCGCCTCAGTCATGCGGCATGCAGACCGATCGCTTGGCGTCCTCGCGGATGAAGGCGATGATTTCCATCACCGGCGCGTTCTCCTTGTAGAGATGCGCCACATCATCCACACGCTCGTCGAACGTGCCTTCCTCGGCAAACAGGAGGCGGTAGGCGGCCCGCAGGTCGCGCAGGGTCTCGCGCGGCATGCCCCGGCGCTTGAGGCCCACGACGTTAAGGCCCGCCAGATGGGCGTGATTGCCGATCACCGACCCGTAGGGAATGACATCCGCTGTCACCATGGCCATGGCGCCGACAAAGGCATGGCGGCCGATCCGGCTCTTCTGGTGCACGCCGGCATAGCCGCCCAGGATGGCGTGGTCTGCCACCATGGTATCGCCGCCGATGGCGGCACCATTGGCGAATACCACCCGGTCACCGACGATGCAGTCGTGCGCAACATGGGCGCCCACCATGAAGTAGCCGTCATTACCGACCACGGTCTTGCTGCGCGCGAACGTCGTGCCCGGATGCATGGTCACATTCTCGCGCAGGATATTGCGCTGCCCCAGAATGAGCTGGGTATTCTCGCCCTGGTATTTGAAGTCCTGCGGCGGATGGCCCAGATGGACGCCCGGATAGAGCACGCAGTCCTCGCCCAGCGTGGTGTGACCGGCGATCGTGACATGGGAGATCAGGCGGCAGCGATCCGCCAGCTTCACATTCGGCCCGACGATGCAGAAGGGCCCGATCTCGACGCCATCGCCCAGCTGGGCCCCGTCTTCGATGATCGCGGTCGGATGGATCGAGGACTGGCTCATGGATTGTCGACCGCCTTTGCAGAGAATTCCGCCTGAACCGCGCGAACGCCGTCGGCGAGGACTTCGCCCTTGAACTTGAACACGCCATGGCGGGCCGCCACGACGCTGACCGGCATGCGCAGCATCATTCCCGGACGCACGGGCGAGCGGAAGCGGACCTTGTCCGTGCCCATGAAGAAGACCGTGGCTGCGTCCGGGGACACGCCGAGGGTCTTATACATCAGGACGGCACCGGCCTGGGCCAGGGCCTCGATCATCAGCACGCCCGGCATGACGGGATTGCCCGGAAAATGGCCCGGAAAGAAGGGTTCGTTCGCGGTGACGGCCTTGATGCCGACGATCGATTCGCCGGCGACATAGTCCTCGGCGGCATCGATCAGCAGGAAGGGATAGCGATGCGGCAGGAGGGTGAGGATCTCGTTGTGTTCAATGCGGTCGGACACGCGTGTCAGTCCTTCTTCTTGTTGTTCTTGGCTTTGACGAGCCGCCGCAGCTCGGCGATCTCTCTCATATTGTCTCGCAAGGGCTGCGCCGGATTTCCGGCCCAGGTCTCGCCCGGCGGCACATCGCGATTGACCGCAGCGGTCGCCGCGATCCGTGCCCCCGCTCCCACCCGGGTGTGGTCATAGATCCCGACACGCCCCCCGAGCATGGCGCCCTCACCGATCTCGGCGCTGCCAGCCATGCCGGAAAACCCGGCCATGATCACGCGCTCGCCGATCCGGCAATTGTGCGCGATATGGCAATGATTATCGATCTTGGTGTGCGAGCCGATTTCGGTCGCACCGAACAGCGCGCGGTCAATGGCCGTGTGCGCGCCAATCGTGACGTGGTCGCCGATCAAGACAATCCCCAAATGCGGAACATCCACTGTTTCCGCGGCGGATACTGCGACACCGAAGCCGTCTTCTCCAATCACGGCTCCTGCCAGAATGTTGCAATGACTTCCGATAATTGCACACGCGATGGAGACGCCTGCGCCGATTCGGGTTCCCGCCCCGATCCGGCAGCCCGGCCCGATGACTGCGTTGGGCTCGATCAGCGTGTCTGCGCCAATTTCCGCCCCGGCGCCAATGACGGCTCCTGGCATCAGGCGAGCACTTGCATCAATGCTTGCTGTCGCGTGAACCCGTTCACCCGGCTCAAAACGCCGGGGCCTGACCAGCTGACCCGCGACGCGGGCAAAGGCGAGTCTCGGCGTGCTGTGCACCAGGACTTGCCCGCCCAGGTCGGCGATCGGGCCTGCTGCGGCCTGGGGCGCCAAGACAATGGCACCATCCAAGTCAGTGCCCTGCAACCCTTTCAGGGATTTCTCGCTCTCCGCATAGCAGAGATGGCCGCGAAGGCCTGCATTCAGGGGAGCGAGCCCTTCAACGCGTGTACCGGCCCGTCCGGAATCGGAAATCGCCGCACCCGAAAGCGCGGCGATCTCTTCAATCGATAGCGGGCCAAGCCGGTCGTAGAACCGAGGATCGGCCACGTTACGGCCTATTGCTGCTGGCCGGCAGCAGCGGCAGCGGCTTCCTGGGAAATCCGCACGCGCGACACGTTGACGGTCGGCAGCTGCTGGTTCAGGCGCTCGATCACGGCACCGGAAATGTCCACTTCCGGAGACGCGAAGACCAGATTGCCACGGTCGATCAGAATATCGATACCGCGCTCTTCCACGACCGCCTGCAGGATCGGCTGCAGAGCCTGATAAACCGGAGCCATGGCCTGACGCTCGGTCTGCACCAGCTCCTGCTGGCGGGCCCGGCGGGTGAGCTCGAACTGCTGGGCGCTCTGATTGAGCGCTTCGATGCGCTGCATCAGGTCCGGGCGGCCCTGGATGGCCTGAGGCGTCATGGAGGCTGTTTCCGCATTGAGACGCTCGGTCTCCTGCTGGATCGGCTGGCCCATGGCGGTCAGTTCGGCGTCGATCTCCGTCGCGATCGCCTGGATGCGGGTAGCAATGTGCTGACCGGCGGCGCTTTCGCGCAGCACGCGTTCCTCGTTGAACACTGCGATCGTCGGGCTGGACTGGGCCAGCGCCGGGGCAGCGAGTCCGGCGATCACCACCGGAAGGATGAGGAGTGATTTGAGAAATTTCATAACCTTAGAACCCTGTTCTTGTACTGAACCGGAAGAACTCGGCGCGGTCGTAATCTTCGCGGATGAAGGCTTCAGCGAAGTCGAAACGCACCGGCCCAAACGGTGAATCCCAGAAGATGCTCAGGCCGGCAGAGGCACGCAGTGCCATCTCGTCGACCGTGAATGGTGTCCCTGCTGCGCCTTCCGCGATCTGGTCACCACTGTCCAGCATTCCCAAAGTGCCGAACTCGGTGAACAGACTGCCCCGCACGCCGTATTGCTCCGGCAGGCCGAGCGGGAAGGATACTTCAAGCGCCCCGATTGCGTACAGGCGGCCACCCAGGGCATCGCCCCGGACCAGTTCGCCTGTGGTCGCATCCCGGGTCACGATACGCGGACCGATACCGGCCACCTCGAAACCCCGGAAAGAGTTGCCGCCCCGGAAGAAGCGGTCATTGATGCGGACTTCGTCGCCACCCCAGGGCAGCGTGAAGCCGCCATTGACGGTGAAGCTGGCGACAATGTCATTGCCAAAGATGCCCGGCAGGACCGGACGGTAGATCGCGCCTTCCACTTCGGAGCGGACATAGCGCACGTCTCCGCCGATACCGGCAAAGCCCTGCGAGAACTGCAGGCGATAGCCATTGCTCGGCTCGATCGGGTCGTTGATGCGCGACCAGTTGAGCGTATAGGTGAACACCGAGGTGTTGCGGTTGCCGGCCTGGTTCAACAGCGCCGAAGACGCCGAGGAGAAAACCAGGACGTT
This sequence comes from uncultured Maricaulis sp., assembly GCA_965242785.1. Classification (GTDB taxonomy): domain Bacteria; phylum Pseudomonadota; class Alphaproteobacteria; order Caulobacterales; family Maricaulaceae; genus Maricaulis. The sequence continues at coordinate 387,954 of CBDETA010000003.1, read as the reverse complement.
GTCCGTACGGTAGGTGTAACCCAGCTGAAGATTGGTTGAGGCCGTGACCGGGAAACCCAGACGCAGGGACGCACCGGTCGACTCGGTCTGGAAGGAGGCTTCCGACAGGAAGTCCGAATTCACCCGGAAGAGGTCGAAACCGGCGGCCAGGTTGCGGTCCAGGAAGCGCGGCTCGGTGAAGCGGATATCGATCGATTCGCGGTTCGAGCTGGCCGAGATGCGGAAACGCAGGAACTGGCCCCGGCCCCGCAGATTTCGCTCGGAGATGGACAGGTCAACGAGGAAGGCGTCGGTGGAGGAGAAACCCGCCCCGAAGGCCAGCTCACCGGTCGGCTGTTCGGTCACGGTGACGTTGACACGAGCCCGGTCCGGTGCGGATCCCGGTGTTTCCTCGACCTCGACGTCCTCGAAGAAGCCCAGTCGGCGGATATTGTTGCGCGACCGGTCGATCAGGACCTGGTTGAAGGCATCGCCTTCGACAATGTCCAGCTCGCGGCGGATGACGCGGTCGAGGGTGCGGGTATTGCCGCCGATATCGATGCGTTCGATGTAGACGCGCGGGCCCTGGTCGATGACGAAATTGATATCGACCGTGTTGTCTTCCCGGTTGCGCGTCGTGCGCGGTGAGATGTTGACGAAGGCGTAGCCCGAGGCACCGGCTGCGAAGGTCAGCGTATCGATGCCGTCCTCGATCATCTGGCCCTGGTAGAGATCGCCCTCGCGCATCGGCAGCAGCAAAGCGAGATAATCTTCATTGAGGTCTTCGATCTCGGTGGAAACGGTCACCTCGCCGAAATTGAAGATCTCGCCTTCATCCACCGTGATGGTGATGTAGAAGCTCTCCTGGTCCGGCGTCAGCTCGGCCACGGCGGACAGGACGCGGAAGTTCGCATAGCCCTGGTTCATGTAGAACTGGCGCAACAATTCCTGATCGTATTCGAGGCGATCCGGGTCGTAATTGTCATTGGACGAGAAAAGGCGCCACCAGCGCGATTCCCGCGTGACCAGCTCACGACGCAGGCGACGGTCCGAGAAGGAGTGATTGCCCTGGAAATTGATGCGGCGCACGCCCGTCACGGGGCCTTCGGAAATCTCGAAGATGAGATCGACCCGGTTTTGCGGCTGCTCGACGATCTTCGGCGTCACGGTCGCAGCAAAACGGCCCGAACGGCGATAGACCTCGATGATGCGCTGCACATCGCTTTGCACCCGGCTGCGCGTGAAGATGGCGCGCGGCTGGGCCTCGATCTCGTCGGTGATCTTCTCATCATCGATGGCGCGATTGCCCTCGAGAATCACGCGGTTGATGATCGGGTTTTCCTGCACCCGCACCATCACCTGTGCGCCCTGGTCGGAGATCTGCACATCCGAGAACAAGCCGGTTGCGAACAGGGTCTGGATCGACAGGTTCACCAGACGGGTGTCATAGACCTGGCCCGGCTGGATCAGCAGGTAGGACAGGACGGTATCGGCCTCGACGCGCTGATTGCCTTCCACCAGGATCTGGCGGATTACCGGGCGCTGTGGCGCCTCGGCCTGGGAAGCCGCCGCTGGCGCGCTCTCCTGTTGGGCCGACGCTAGGGTCGACAGGCTCACAGTCATCAGGGCTGCGAAGAGCGCACGCAGAACACTTGCCATGGAAGATCGCCGCTTGCTGGGCCCGGTCAGAAAATCTGGCCGAGCAGGTAATTCAGGTCATTCCAGGTCGCTACAAGCATCATACCGAGCACAAGTGCAAGACCCACACGGAAACCGATGGCCTGCGCTTTCATGCTCAGCGGACGCCGGGCAACCGCTTCATAGGCGTAATACACCAGATGCCCGCCGTCGAGGATCGGGATCGGTAGAAGATTCACCAAACCCAGTCCGACGGACAGGAATCCGGCGAGATTTATGAGATTGATCAGCAACAAAAATGTGCTTTCGCCGGCGTTCGAGCCAGCGGAGACACTGGAAACCGCCGTCTGGCCGGCCGCTGTGGCAATGCCGACCGGACCATTGAGCAATTCCGGCGAAACACGGCCCGTCACCACACGCGAAACATAGCGCGCCGTCATCGAGACGGCGCTCCAGGTGCGATCCAGGCCATAGCCGATCGCCGTCAGCGGATTGTAGCTGTCGCGCAGCGGCGGCGTGTCGACAGAGCCAAGACCGATCCGGCCCAGCGTGCGCGTGCCCCCGAACTCGTCTTCCACCTCGGTTCCGCGCGGTGTCGCCAGGATCACCAGCTCGCTCTCGCCGCGCTGGACGTCGAAGCGCAATTGCTCGCCCGGCCGCCAGACCACTTCGGTGATGATGTCCTGGAAGGTGTCGATCTGGTTGCCATTGATCCGCAGCACCCGGTCACCGGGCTCGAACCCGGCTTCAGCCGCCGCGCTGTCCTCGGCCACCGTGCCGACAATGGCGGGCTGGTAGGCCGGCCCACCAAAGGCCAGGGCCAGGGAGGCGAAGATGAAGATCGCCAGGATGAAGTTGGCGATCGGTCCGGCGGCGGTCACGAAGGCGCGCTGCCAGAGCGGTTTGAAGTGATAGCACTTGTCCGCATCCGGCCCCATGCGGTTGCGGATCTCGGCCAGCTTGTCGGCATCCGGCTCCGAGGCGGCACCGGCATCGCCGAGGAATTTCACATAGCCGCCCAGCGGAAAGGCCGCGATGCGCCAGACCGTGCCGCGCCTGTCCCGCCATGAGGCAAGTGTGGGCCCGAACCCCATCGAGAAAGCCTCGGCATGCACCCCGCAGAACCGCCCCGCCCAGTAATGTCCAAGCTCGTGAATGACCACGACAATCGAGATCAGGAACACGAAGGAGAAAATGGTAAGGAAGCCGGTGCCGATCAGGCTCATGACATCGAGGTCCGTGATTGTGGTTCGCCGATCCGTCTGCCAATCAAGTCGCGTGCCAGTTGGCGGGCGCGGCGGTCGATCGCATACACATCATCAAAGGCCGTCAGGCTGCGCGGCATGTCCTCATCTCCCGCAGCGAGGGCAAGAACCTCTTCAACGCTCGCCGCGATGTCAAGGAAACCGATGCGATCCGCCAGGAAGGCCTCAACGGCAATCTCGTTGGCGGCATTGAGGACGGCCGGTGCGATGCCACCGGCGCGGATGGCATCCTGGGCGAGACGGATGGCTGGAAACCGCTCGAGGTCCGGGGTTTCGAAGTCCAGTCGGGCCACCTCGGCCAGGCGCAGGCGCTGGACCGGCGTATCCAGCCGGTCCGGCCAGCCCAGGGCACTGGCAATCGGCGTGCGCATGTCCGGCGAGCCCAGCTGGGCCAGAAGGCTGCCATCGGCATATTCCACCAGGCCATGCACGATGGACTGGGGATGGACGACGACCTCGACCTGGTCCGGCGGCAGGTCGAACAGCCAGCACGCCTCGATAATCTCCAGCCCCTTGTTCATCATCGTCGCGCTGTCGATGGTGATCTTGGCGCCCATCTCCCAGGTCGGGTGAGCCAGCGCATCGGCCCGCGTCGCGCGGCGCATCTGCGTCAGCGGCCAAGTGCGGAACGGTCCGCCCGATGCGGTCAGGGTGATGGCGCGGATGCCGGCGCGCTGGGCCGGGTCGAAGACCTGGAACACCGCATTGTGTTCACTGTCGACGGGCAGCAGCGTCGTGCCGCTCCGTTCCGCCTCGGCCATGAAGAGCTGGCCGGCGCAGACCAGGCATTCCTTGTTGGCAAAGGCCAGCGCCCGGCCCTGCCGCAGCGCTTCCAGCGTCGGACGCAGACCCGCCGCACCGACAATGGCGGCCATGGTCCAGTCGGCCGGCATGGCCGCCGCTTCGCAGACCGCATCCTCGCCGACCCCGATGGAGATGTCCGGATGACCGGCCAGCCGCTCGCGCAAGCGCTCCCCGGCTGCAGCATCCGCAATCGCAACATGGCGGGCGCGGTGGGCGATGGCTTCGCGGGCCAGGGCCTCGTCATTGCACTTGGCCGTCAGAGCGACGACGTCATAGCGGCCCGGCTCCGCGCGGCCGATGAGGTCCAGCGTCGCCAGTCCGACCGAGCCGGTGGCGCCGAGAATGGAGATCCGCCGCGCGCTCATGCCAGTGCCCAGCCCAGCGGCAGAACCTGCTGGATCAACACCGCCGTGATCACGGCCAGCATCAGCGCGTCGACACGGTCCAGCACCCCGCCATGGCCCGGGATCAGCTTGCCGCTGTCCTTGACGTGGAAGGCGCGCTTGAACAGCGACATGGCCAGGTCACCCAGAACCGAAGCAACCGACACGATGGTCGCAAACAGGGCCACATTGACCAGGTCCAGCCCGAAAACCAGCCCGGCCCCGGCTCCCGCCGCGGTGCCGGCTGCCAGTCCGGCCAGGAAGCCCGACCACGTCTTGTTGGGGCTGGCCTGGGGAATGAGCTTGGGTCCGCCCAGCCAGGTGCCGACCAGATAGGCCAGGCTGTCGGCGGCCCAGACAATGGCGAACAGAAGGATGACCATCGCCAGACCGATCTCGGGCGTCGCGCGCATCGCGGCCAGCAGGCCCGATGACAGCGAAATGTAGAGCACACCCAGGACCTCGATCGACCAGCCGCGACGCCAGCGTTCGATCCCGATCGCCAGCGTGCCGGCGGCGCCCCAGAACACCGCATCGGACAGGCTGGTCTGGCCCGCCAGCAGCACCGCGCCCGATGCCGTCGCGCAGGCGATGGCATAGGCCACGGGTGGCGCCTTGGGGTCGGACATCTGGATCCATTCCCAGGCCATGGCCGCAGCAAAGGCGGCGACCCAGGCGGTGAAGAAGAGATCACCCAGCCACAACAGCCCGACAGCCAGCGGCCCCAGGATCAGTGCGGAAATCAGTCGGCGTCGAAAGACGGGGTCACGCCGCGCCGGCATCGAGCCCCCCATAGCGGCGGTGACGCTGCTTGTAGGCCTCGATCGCCTGGCGGAAATGCTCGGCACTGAAATCCGGCCACAACACATCCAGGAAGAGGAATTCGGCATAGGCCGCTTGCCAGAGCAGGAAGTTGGAAATCCGCTGCTCGCCGCTGGTGCGGATCAAGAGGTCGACATCCTCGATCCCGTCGGTGTCGAGAAAGCGGGCAAAGCCGTCCTCGTCGACCTCTGCCGGATCGAGTGTGCCGGCCCGGGCGGCGTCCGACATGGCACGCGCAGCCCGGACGATCTCGTCCCGTCCGCCATAATTGAAGGCGATGTTGAGCTGGAAACGGGTGTTGTCGCGGGTGCGGTCCTCGGCCCGCTGGATGATCTCGGCGACATCGGCACGCAGATTGTCCCGGCGGCCGATGATGCGGATGCGCACGCCCTCGCGGGCCAGACCTTCCAGATCGGCGGCGACATAGCTCTTCATCAGTTCGAAGAGCGCCCCGACCTCGTCGGCCGGGCGGTTCCAGTTCTCGGTGGAGAAGGAAAACAGGGTCAGGCAGGACAGGCCCAGCTCGCGGGCGGTCTCGACGGCCTTGCGCACCGCCTCCACCCCGCTCTTGTGGCCGAAGGCCCGCGGCCGCCCACGTTTCTGCGCCCAGCGGCCATTACCATCCATGATAATGGCCACATGGGCCGGGCCCCGGGTGTCAGCGGAAGCGTCGTCAGTCATGGTCTCGCTCCGCCAAACGGCAAGATCAAACCTGCATGATCTCTTCTTGCTTGGCCTTCAGGCTCTCGTCGATGCGCTTGATCGCATCATCGGTGAGCTTCTGGACGTCCTCGGCAAAGGCCTTGTGCTCGTCCTCGGACAAGACACCATCCTTTTCCATCTTCTTCAGCGCGTCCATGCCGTCGCGGCGCACATTGCGCACGGCCACGCGGGCGTGCTCGGCGTAATTGCCGGCCATCTTGGCGATCTCGGCCCGGCGCTCCTCGTTGAGCGGCGGGATCGGAATGCGCAGCAGCTGGCCTTCCACGACCGGGTTGAGTCCCAGTCCTGAATTGCGGATCGCCTTGTCGGCGGCACCCACCATGGTCTTGTCCCAGATCTGCACCGAGATCATGCGCGGCTCGGGCACCGAGACCGTGCCGATCTGGTTGATCGGGGTCAGGGCGCCATAGGCGTCCACCTTGATCGGGTCCAGCAGGCCGGCGCTGGCGCGGCCGGTGCGCAGGCCAGCGAATTCCTTGCGCAGGGATTCCACGGCGCCATCCATGCGGCGCTTCAGGTCGTTCTCGTCGTAGTCTTCGCTCATGGCTTGATCTTTCCTGTCAGTTGCCAGCGGCGTTTAATGACCGGCTTCGCTGGGTCGCGGCTTGCCAATCATCGTGCACACGCCCTCCCCGGCGAGCACACGGGCCAGACCGCCCTGATCGTGGATGTTGAAGACCACGATGGGAATGGCGTTTTCGCGCATCAGCGTGACCGCGGACGCATCCATCACCCGCAGATCACGGGTGAGAACGTCCAGATAGTCCAGCTGTTCATAGCGCTCGGCATCGGGCACCTTGCGCGGATCATCCGAATAGACCCCGTCCACCTGGGTGCCCTTGAAGAGGGCGTCACATCCCATTTCGGCGGCGCGCAGGGCGGCGGCCGTATCGGTGGTGAAGAAGGGATTGCCGGTGCCGGCGGCGAAGATCACCACCCGGCCCTTTTCCATGTGCCGCGTGGCGCGGCGGCGGATATAGGGTTCGCACACGGTGGTCATGGGAATCGCGGATTGCACCCGCGTCTGCACGCCGATGCGTTCCAGCGCGGTCTGCATGGCCAGGGCATTCATCACCGTGGCCAGCATGCCCATATAGTCGGCCGCAGCCCGGTCCATGCCCTTGGCCGCGCCGGACAGGCCCCGGAAGATGTTTCCGCCACCGATGACCAGACACATTTCGGTGCCGCCGCGCACGGCAGCAGCAACCTCGCCGGCGATGCGATCGGCGGTCGCCAGATCGATGCCATAGCTCTGGTTGCCCATCAGGGCCTCACCGGAGACCTTGAGCAGAACCCGCCGGAATTTCGGCGGGTTCGAGTGGCCGCTGGCCGGCCCGGATGCAGATGAATCAGTCACGGCGTGCAGCATATAGAAAGCGGCGGCGCTTTAAAGCGCCGCCGCCTGTTGATGGATCAGGCTTTGCCGGTCGCGGCAGCGACCTCGGCAGCGAAGTCTTCCTGCGGACCCTTTTCCACGCCTTCGCCCAGAGCCATGCGGACGAAACCGGTGATCTCGACAGAGGCGCCGAATTCCTTGGACGCGTCGGCCAGCACCTGCTCGATGGTGCGGTCCGGATCCATGACGAAGGCCTGCTTCAGGAGCACGACTTCCTCGTAGAACTTGCGCATGCGGCCTTCGACCATCTTCTCGATGATCTGCTCCGGCTTGCCGGACTGGCGGGCCTGGTCGGCGAACACTTCGCGTTCCTTGTCAGCCAGGGCGCTGTCGACACCGTCGACATCCACGGACACGGCCACAGCCGGGGAACCGGCGGCGATGTGCATGGCGATCTTGCGGCCCAGCTCGTCCAGCTTGCCGGCATCGGCTTCGGACTTCAGGCCGACGATGACACCCAGCGCACCCATGCCGTCGGTGGCGGCATTGTGAACGTAGGAAGCAACGACACCCGGTTCGGCATTGACGACGGCCGCACGGCGCAGGGCCATGTTCTCGCCGATCGTGGCGATCAGGTTGGTCAGCTTGTCCTCGACCGTGTCGCCGGAGGCCAGCTTGGCGGTCTTCAGCGTGTCGACATTGCCGTCGGAACCGACAGCGAGCCCGGCGATTTCCTTCACCGCAGCCTGGAACTTCTCGTTCCGCGCCACGAAGTCGGTTTCCGAGTTCACTTCGACCACGGCCCCCTTGCCACCTTCGGTGGACACGGCGACCAGGCCTTCAGCGGCCACGCGGTCGGCTTTCTTGGCGGCCTTCGAGAGACCCTTCTTGCGCAGCCAGTCCACCGCGGCTTCAAAATCGCCATCGGTTTCGGCCAGGGCCTTCTTGCAGTCCATCATGCCCACGCCGGTCTTTTCGCGCAGTTCCTTGACGAGAGCAGCCGTAATCGCAGCCATCGGTATTCTCCTGGGATTCTCGGTTCGAAATCGAAGCTTACGCTTCGGTCTTGTCAGATTCGGACGACGTTTGCGTGGCAGCGTCCGCGGTCTCGGCAGAGGCGGCTTCCTCCGCGGCGGTCTCTTCGACCAGCGCTTCAACCGGCGCTTCCGCTTCGCCCAGGTCCACACCCATGGCCAGCTGGCTGTCGGCCATGCCGTCCAGCACGGCATCGGCGATCAGGTCGCAGTACAGGGCGATGGCGCGCGAGGCGTCGTCATTGCCCGGAATCGGGAAGTCGATCGGGTCCGGATCGCAATTGGTGTCGACGACGGCGATCACCGGAATGCCAAGCTTCTTGGCTTCCTGGATGGCGATGCCTTCCTTGTTGGTGTCGATCACGAACATCAGGTCCGGCGTGCCGCCCATGTCCTTGATACCGCCGAGCGAGCGGTCGAGCTTTTCGCGCTCGCGCGTCAGCATCAGCTGTTCTTTCTTGGTCAGGCCGGCCAGGCCGCCTTCGCTCTCGAACATGGTTTCCAGCTCGCGCAGACGGGCGATCGAGTTGGAGATGGTGCGCCAATTGGTCAGCGTACCGCCCAGCCAGCGCTGGTTCATGTAGTATTGGGCGCAGCGCGAGGCCGCCTGGGCCAGCGGCTCGGAAGCCTGGCGCTTGGTGCCGACGAACAGGACCCGGCCACCCTTGGAGGCGGTTTCGCGCACTTTCACCAGGGCCTGGTGCAGCAGCGGGACCGTCTGGGACAGGTCGATGATGTGGATGTTGGAGCGTTCACCAAAGATGAAATCCTTCATCTTCGGGTTCCAGCGGTGGGTCTGGTGGCCAAAGTGACAACCAGCTTCGAGCAGCTGGCGCATGCTGAAATCAGGGAGAGCCATCGATTTTTCCTTTTCCGGTTGGCCTCCACGGGGCGGAGCCGCCTGCACCTGCAGCCGGCACCGGAGCGTCTGGCTTTTCGCCGGACGTAGCCCCGTGTGCGTGATGGCGCGGCTTATAGGCGCAAGCCGGGCCCTTTGGCAAGCACGCACGGGCAGACGGGGTGCAGCCCTGACGGCCTGCACCGGCCCTGCCCCGACCGGAACCCTCGATGCCGCCTATTGAGTGTCGGCGGAGGGCAGCGCCACGGAAGCGTGGTCGGCGACATAATACCAGCGGCCATCGACCTGTCGCTGGACGTCCATGAAACGCCCGGTCATCGAGAATGCCTCGCCGCCGCCCGCCGGGGTCTGGGTCAGCGTCCACACGCCCCAGGCGGCATGGCTGGTACCGAAATGTTCGGAACCATGGGGCTGGATATCCAGCGTGATCTGGTCGAAGGCATCGAAGAAGCCCTGCCAATCGGCCGCGATCGCCGCACGCCCCCGGACATGATGCGTGCCCGGCGAATAGCTGTCGGCCTCGGGCAGGTAGAGCGCTGCCAGCGCCTGCGAATCCTCGGCTTCGACCGCCGCGATGAAGGCCGCCAGCAAGGCGTCCGGCGTCTCCTGCGCAAGCGCGTGGGGGCTGGCGAGCAGGCCAAGAACGCCTGCCAACAAACAACGATACATGGTCCTGTCCTCCCGGCGATGGGTCACTCTAGGGTGCAAGCCAGCCGACCAGCAAGTCGAAACGCGACGGGTGGTCGCCGCATTGACGGTGCGGTGACGCCGCAGGCGGCGTGGAGCGTGTCGCCTTCCGCGGCCTGACGGCCGCGGCCCCTCCACCCGCCTTCGCCCTTCGGGCTTCGGCCGGTCCCCCTCCCCATTGCATGGGGAGGAAAGGCGCGCTCCGCCTGCTCTCATTTTCTTCCCCCATTTCCAACACCGTCATCCCCCGGCTTGTCCGGGGGACCTCTCCCATCCTGCCAACAGGTTAGCTGAGGTGGCCCGGACAAGCCGGGCCATGACGGTGATTTGGGGGTGGATGAGAGTTTGGTGATGCATCGAGCTTTCCTCCCACCACCAACAGCGCCACGCGCTTGCACGCTGGCGGTATGGGCCTGTGAGGGTGCGGGACGCCTTCGGGCGTCTTCGCTAGGTATGAGTGAGTGACACCATCCGGCGTCCCGCACTTGGAGATTTCACCCGCCGGGGCGAGTGTGTCCTATATCAGGCGAGGATGCTGCATGAGTAGCATGACAGCCGTGCTCCCTGACCGCCGTGCCCGTCCAGCCGGCGGTCACCCGGCTCTCAGGACACGCTCCACTCCCCCACCACCCCCGGCCGACCAGACCGGGCCTCGAGCGGTGATGAGGCCCAGGAAGAATAGCCCGAGCGCAAAGGGGGGCGGATAAACAAGAATGATTTCCGCCCCCGCGAGCGGGGGAGGCCCCGGCCGCAGGCCGGCGGCGGGGGTTCGAAGCACCGGACCTAACCGACTGGCCCCCTTCGGTTTTGCCTTTGGCAAAACCACTTCCCCCGCGAAGCGGGGGCAGAAAGACGGTGTCCGGATTTCCACGGACGGCGCGTGGACAAGCAAGGACAAAGCCCCCTGCCCGGCTCCGCTTCAACACCTCAGCTCACTAGGCCACCTCAACCGACGCCACGCCGTCCACCCCCTTGAGCGCGGCCTGCAATGCGCTGTCGGCACTGTGGCGGCCGGGCAGGCGCAATTCCGCCTCACCGCCATCAGTCAGCGGCACCAAGAGTTCGATCACGGCGTTCAGCCGGGCGTCGGCGCGGCCATTGGCCCGTTCGATCCGGGCCTGGACCCGCGGCAGGGCAGCGGCGTCATCAATGCGCAGCCGCAGCCGGTCGGCCGAGACCTGCATGTCCAGCGGCTCAAGCCGGTCGGCGAAGAAGGAAATCTGTTCGTCACGCTCATCGACCCGGCAATTGACCAGGACGGCATTGCCGCTGTCGAGCAGGTCGCGCGAGGTCCGCAGGAGTTCGGGCGGAATGAAGACCTCGAACTCCCCCGTCGGATCGGACAGGGTCGCCCAGGCAAATCGCTCGCCATTCTTGTTGGAGACCCGTTCCTGGCGCCGGCGGACCATGCCGCACAGGCGCAACGCGGTCGCCCCGTCGGCCACCCGGGTCGGTGCCTCGGCATGAAACACCACGCCGCGACCAGCCAGATGCTCGGTCAGGTCATCCAGCGGATGGCCAGAAAGATAAAACCCGATCGCCGACAGCTCATTGTCGAGCCGCTGGGTGGCGGTCCAGCTGTCCGGCTCGGGCAGACGCGGCCGCTCCAGCGCCAGATCGGTGGCGTCACCGCCGCCCCCGAACAGGCTGGCCTGGGCGCTCTCGCGTTGCTGGGCCGCGTGCTGGGCCATGGAGATCAGAGTCTCGGCTGCCGCCAGCACCCGGGCCCGGTCGGGGTCCAGCCCGTCAAACGCCCCGGCCCGGGCCAGGTTCTCGAACGTCCGGCGATTGATGTGTTTGGGATCGATCCGTTCGGCGAAATCATAAAGATCCTTGAAGGGGCCGTTCTTCGTGCGTTCTTCGACAATGTGTTCCATGGCGGCAAATCCGACATTGCGGATGGCGCCGAGGGCAAAGCGGATCGTACCGTCCTCCACCGAGAAATCGGCGAGCGAGGCATTCACGTCGGGCGGCCGCACTTCGATACCCATGCGCCGGATTTCCTGGAAGAAGGCGGCCAGCTTGTCGGTATTGGCCGCATCCAGCGACATCAGCGCCGCCATCAGTTCAACCGGGTAATTGGCCTTGAGATAGGCCGTGCGATAGGCGATCGCGGCATAGGCGGCGGCGTGCGACTTGTTGAAGCCATAGCCGGCAAACTCGGCGACGAGTTCGAAAATGTAGGAGGCCTTCTCCCGGCTGACCCCCCTCGCCTCGGCCCCCTCGAGGAAACGGACTTTCTGCTTGTCCATCTCCTCCTTCTTCTTCTTGCCCATGGCGCGGCGCAGAAGGTCGGCTTCGCCGAGCGAATAGCCGGACAGGATCTGCGCGATCTGCATCACCTGTTCCTGGTAGATGATGACGCCATAGGTTTCCGACAGCACGCCTTCCAGGTCCGGATGCAGGCAATCCACCTCGGCGCGGCCGAACTTGCGGTCGACATAGACGTCGATATTCTTCATCGGGCCGGGACGGTAGAGCGAGATCAGGGCGATCAGGTCCTCGATCGCATCCGGCTTCATTTTCTTCAGCGTGTCGCGCATGCCCGAGCTTTCCAGCTGGAACACGCCGATCGCATGACCCGATTGCAGAAGCTCGAAGGTCGGCTTGTCGTCGAACTCAATCGCCTCGATATCCGGAACCGGCTTGCCGGTGGAGGCGATATAGCCCAGGGCGCGGGCAATCACGGTCAGCGTTTTCAGGCCCAGGAAGTCGAACTTCACCAGCCCGGCCGGCTCGACCCATTTCATGTTGAACTGGGTGGCCGGAATATCCGAACGCGGATCGCGGTAAAGCGGCACGAGCTCTGACAGTTTGCGATCGCCGATCACCACGCCGGCGGCGTGGGTGGAGGCATTGCGGAACAGGCCCTCCAGCTTGAGCGCGACGGTCAGCAGGCTGTCGACAGCGTCGTCATCCCGGCGCATCTCGTTGAGCTTGGGCTCCAGATCGAGCGCCTGGGCCAGAGTCACGGGGTTGGCGGGATTGGACGGGACCAGCTTGGCCAACTTGTCGACCAGGCCGAAGGGCAATTGCAGCACCCGGCCCGTATCGCGCACCACGGCGCGCGCCTGCAGGGTGCCGAAGGTGATGATCTGGGCCACCCGGTCATGACCGTATTGTTCCTGTACATAGCGGATCACTTCGCCGCGCCGCTCCTGGCAGAAATCGACGTCGAAGTCGGGCATCGACACGCGTTCCGGATTGAGGAAGCGTTCGAACAGAAGACCGAAGCGCAAGGGATCCAGATCGGTGATGGTCAGGGCATAGGCCACCAGCGAGCCCGCCCCCGAACCCCGGCCCGGCCCGACCGGAATATCCTGGGCCTTGGCCCACTGGATGAAGTCGGACACGATCAGGAAATAACCCGGAAAACCCATCTGCTTGATGATGCCGAGCTCGAAATCCAGGCGCTCTCGATAGGCAGCTTCCGGCGCCGCATTGGCGCCAGCGGCCAGGCGCTCGGTCAGGCCCTCATGGGCGCGGGCCGACAATTCCTCGCCTTCATCGCGCCCATCGCGCGTCGGGAAGGATGGCAGGATGGGGGCGTGGGTGCGCACGCGATAAGCGCAACGCCGCGCGACTTCCAGCGTGTTTTCAATCGCTTCCGGCAGGTCCTGAAAGCGCTGTGCCATCTCGTCCGGCGATGTCAGATAGTGATCGGCCGTGACCTTGCGCCGGTCCTCCACCGATACGAAGGAGCTCTGCGAAATGCACAGGAGGGCATCATGCGCCTTGTGCATCGAGGCGTCGGGGAAATAGGCTTCATTGGTCGCGACCAGCGGCAGGTCGCGCGCATAGGCCTCCTCGACCAACCAGTCCTCGGCATCACGCTCATCGGCCAGCCCATGGCGCTGAAGCTCGACATACAGCCGGTCACCGAAAGCCGCCTCCAGACGCGACAGGAATTTCGCCGCTTCCGGCTGTCGGCCACCGCACAGAAGGCGATTGAGCACGCCGTCAGGTCCGCCGGTCAGGCAGATCAGGCCGGCTGCATGGGCCTCGATGCGGGCAATGGGGACATGCGGTTCCTCGCTGGCATCGACATCCAGATAGGCCGCACTGGACAGCGCCATGAGATTTTCATAGCCGGTGCGGTCCTGAACCAGAACGACCAGCGTACCATCGGCCTCGGCCCGCTCGCCGGGATGGGGGTCGTTGACGCGGACCGAGAGCGTACAGCCGATGATGGGTTGCACCCCGGCGCCGGCCATGACCTCGGAGAACTCCAGCGCTCCGAACAGATTATTGGTGTCCGTCAGAGCCATGGCCGGCATGCCATGAGTCTGGCAGGCCGCCACCATCTGGGGGATCCGGATCGCACCTTCCAGCAGGGAGTAAGGCGAACGAACCCGCAGATGCACGAAGGGCTGCCTGTCCGTCATTTTCCTTTTCCCCTGCTTCCTCGGCTCGACCCACTTGGACTTCACCTGGAGCGTCCCGACGCGTCACTGCGGCACCCACCCGCGCGGCCGAAGCCAGACCCGGCCGATACCAGCCAACCCCGGCCGACGCCGGCACGACTGGCCTGATCGGCTGGCCGGATCAAACGGCAGCCATCCAAGGCCTTCAACACCGTACCCGTTGCGGTACCCGTTGCGCCGTACCCGCCCCCGCCAGAAACACGGACGCGCACGCCGGGCGTTTGCCAAGGCACCCAACGGCCGGCGCGACCGAAAACCCGGACGCGAGTCACTCAAAGAACAGACTAGCGCCTTCAGGCGGCGCCGAGAACCGATCCCCACAGGGCAATCATCCAGGCAAAGCCCAGAATGGCAGTTGCAGCAGATACATCCTGAACAATACGGCGCATTTCACTCTCCCCAGAGCTTCCGGCCCTCACCGGAACTGACAAGTTCATCTTTTGTTCTAGCGCACTGAATCGCCTCGTCAAGCCAAAAGTTGCCCTTTTGTTCCACCCCGTCGTTTGCTATAGTCCAACAGTCAGTTTGGTCCGGTAACGCACGCCATGCCCGTCCGGCGCGCTGCCCGGTGTTACAGATCGGATATGACGAGGACGGCCGAGATCGGATCGGCACCTTTGCCCGCGCGGGTCGAAGGATCGCGGCCGCGTCCCGCGGCGCACTCGGCTTGGATGTTCATGCCCGGCCATCGCAGAACAGGCCGCGAAAGCTGGGTGGGATGGAGTGGTGCCGGATTTGAAAGGTCGGCCGCGGATCCGGACAGACATCCGTTGCGATGCGGCGACCTGGAGCGCAGGTCGCCCCAGAAGCGCAGGAAAGAGCGTACTCGGAAGAGCGCACACTCGGAGAATGACGCGAACGGGAAGCGGAGGTCAGGACAGGAGCGAGAGCATATAATCGTGTCACAGATGAGGTCTGGGCCACTGTTGGGACAGCTACCGGGGGACGGGGCATCGATGAGCGTAGTGCAAGCGAGCTTGTCGCGGGCGAGCGTGTCATGGACGAGCATGCCTCAGATAAGCGGGGGCATGGGTGAGCGCGGCACAGGCCGGCGCGACACATGCGAACGCACGCAGTTGTACGCACGCAGCTGAACGCGCGCAGGCGAACGCGTGAAAGCGAACGCGGCTCCGTTGAGCGCGGCGCAGTGAAGGCGGCACAGGTGAGCGGAACGCCGAGAAGCGCGTTA
Source organism: uncultured Maricaulis sp. (assembly GCA_965242785.1). Lineage (GTDB taxonomy): Bacteria > Pseudomonadota > Alphaproteobacteria > Caulobacterales > Maricaulaceae > Maricaulis. The sequence goes on along the minus strand of CBDETA010000003.1, from coordinate 372,811 downwards.
CCAATGGCGACCGGAACACACGGATCGCGAGCCATTCCGTTGCGCGGCTGGTTCAGGCCTCAACCGTGAAGGGCGTCAGGACGCCATCTGCAAAGGTGACGACGCGGTCCATGCGTGCGGCGAGGTCATGGTTGTGCGTGGCCACGAGCGCGGCAGCGCCGGACTGTCGGACGGTGGTGCGGAAGGCGTCGAAGACCGTCGCCGACGTATCCGGGTCAAGATTGCCCGTGGGCTCGTCGGCGAGAAGGACGCGGGGAGCATTCGCCAGGGCGCGGCCGATGGCGACACGCTGTTGCTCGCCGCCGGAGAGCTGGGAAGGCTGATGCATCGCGCGATCAGCGAGGCCCAGCAGGGCGAGCAGCCGGTCCGCGCGCTCGGTGGCGGAACGGCGCCCGACCCCGCCGATCAGCTGTGGCAGGATGATGTTTTCCCGGGCGTCAAATTCGGGCAGGAGGTGATGGAACTGATAGACAAAACCGATATCGCGCCGACGGATGGCCGTGCGGGCGCGGTCATTGAGCCCTGAGGTCGCCTGACCGGCGATGAGAACCTCGCCCGCATCCGGCCGTTCCAGGAGTCCGGCGGCGTGCAGGAGAGACGACTTGCCGGATCCGGACGGACCGACAAGGCCGACAATCTCGCCTGGTTGCAAGGTCAGGCTGGCGCCCTTGAGCACGTCGAGCTGGCCGGCCTCGGTGACATAGGTGCGCGCGATGCTGCGCAGTTCGAGCACCGGATGTGTGGCGGCAGGATCAGTCATGACGCAGGCCTTCCAAAGGGGCTGGGCTGTGCTTGCCGGCCAGGCCGGGCACCTTCGCAAGCGACTGAAGGGAAAGCCCCGGACGATTCCGCGCCCCTCTGGACGGGCCTGCCAGGACAGGTGGACGCGCCAGGACGCAGTTTGAGCGTCGGATGCGTGGCAGGGTCTGACATGATGCCGGCCTGGCCGGTCACCATCGCAGAGGATTGCGGAGAATGCCCCGGACGGTTCCGCGCGCCCCTCTGGACGGGCCTGCCGGGACAGGTGGACGCGCCAGGACGCAGATTGAGCACCGGATGCGTGGCACGGTCAGACATGATGCCGGCCGACACGGCACCGTCCTTGCCGACCCGGCAGGCGACCGCGAAAGCCGACCGAGCCCGCGCGCCAATGCCGCTCCGGGCGTTCGGCTGACCGGCTCTGCACGGACGGGCACGCGCAAGCCAGTTCCGGCCTGCGGCAGAATGGCGGATGGCAGGACTATTCATAGCGCAGCGCCTCCACGGGATCGAGGCGGGCGGCGCGCCAGGCCGGCGGCAGGGTCACCAGCAGGGAGACCACGAGGCCGAAGACGGAGATGAAACCCACCTCGCCCCAGTCCAGCTCGGCCGGGACACGGTAGAGATAGTAGACAGACGGGTCCCAGACCGTGGCGCCGGTGGTCCAGGTGATGAAATCCTGGATCGGGCCGATATTCACCACGAAGAGAATGCCCAGCAGAATGCCGACCAATGTACCGGACACACCGATCATGGCGCCGACGATCAGGAAAACCCGCAGCACCGAGGCCTGGGTGGCGCCCATGGTCCGCAGGATGGCGATATCGCGGCTCTTGTTCTTCACCAGCATGACCAGGCCGGAAATGATGTTCATGGCGGCAATGGCGACCACGATCGCGAGGATCATCCGCATGGCCGAGCGTTCGAATTGCAGGGCATTGAAAAAGGCCGGGTCCAGACGGGTGAAGTCGTAGACGCTGGTGTTCGGACCGGTGATGGCGGCCACCGGCGCCACGAAACCGGCAGCAGCCTGCGGGTCATCGAGGCGGATCTGGATCATGTCCGTTCCGCCCTCGCGCACGAAGAAGCGCCGCCCCTGTTCCAGCGGCATGAAGGCCACACTGTCATCAATGGTCGAGACCCCGGCGGCCAGGATGGCGCCGACATAATAGGCCTTGTTCTGCGTGCGTGCGCCGAACACGGTTGGCTGGGCCTGCGAGCCCGTGAAGACGACGCGATCGCCGACATTGACACCCAGGCGTCGCGCGACGCCCGTGCCGATGACAATGGTATCGCCCCCGAAACGGCCCTCCCCGAATTCGGAGAGATCCCCGAACATCAGCCCGGTCGCGCTGGTCGGCGTCTGGTCGGTGATGACCTGCATGCGGGCCAGATCAGCCGGACGGATTGCAAGAACCTGAAGAACGGTCTGGTACCGGTCGGAATTGGCCAGCACCTGGCCCTGTACAACCGGGTCTGCCGACCGGACACCGGGTATCGCCTCGATGCGCGGGATCAGGCTGTCGACCGTTTCCAGGTCCAGTTCGCGAACATCCACATAGACATGCGGCTGAAAGCCCAGAAGCTGGTTGAAGAGCTGGGTGCGGAACCCGTTCATGATCGACATCACCGCGATCAGACCGAGCACGGCCAGCATGATGCCGGCAAAGGAAATCGAGGCGATCAGCGCGACACCGCCATGCTTGCGCTTGGCCCGCAGATAGCGAAAGGCGAGCATGAACTCATAGGGGCTGAAAGGGTGCGCCCCGCCCTGCCCGAGATTCACGTCCGGCATGGGAGTATCCGCCTGACCGGTTTCAGACATTCGAGAAGGCTCTTTCTGCCAGCCGGTTGATGGCGTCTTCCGGCGTCAGCTCGTGAGTTTCGCCGCTGCGGCGGATCTTGAGCTCCACCTTGCCCTCTTTCAGCCCGCGCGGCCCGATGACCAGCTGGTAGGGCAGACCGATGAGATCAGCGGTGGCGAATTTGGCTCCCGCCCGGTTGTCGGTGTCGTCATAGAGCGGATCAAGCCCGGCCGCGGCAAGTGCCGCATAGGCCTGATCACAGGCGTTGTCGCAATCCGCGTCGCCTGCGCGCATGTTGATGATGCCGACACCAAAGGGCGCAACGCTTTCCGGCCAGATACAGCCCTTGTCGTCGTGATGCGCCTCGATGATCGCGCCCAGCAGGCGCGACACGCCCACCCCGTAGGAGCCCATGTGGACCGGTCGGGGCTGACCATCCTGATGCTGGACGAGCGCCTTCATCGGTTCCGAATACTTGGTGCCGAAATAGAAGATATGGCCGACCTCAATGCCGCGCGCAGAGAGCTGGCGATCGGCCGGCACGGCGGCAAACTGATCCGGCTCGTGCATTTCCTCGGTTGCCGCATAGAGCGCCGTGCGCTGGTCGACCAAGGGCTGGAGGTCGCCATTAAAGTCCACATCCGGGCCCGGGGCTCCCATGTCCACCAGATCGGCATGGCAGAAAACCTCGCTCTCGCCGGTTTCCGCCAGGACGATGAATTCATGGCTGAGGTCACCACCAATCGGACCCGTATCCGCCTTCATCGGAACGGCCTTCAGGCCCAAGCGCGCAAAGGTGTTGAGATAGGCCACGAACATGCGGTTGTAGGAGTGCCGTGCCGCCGCCTCGTCGATGTCGAAGGAATAGGTGTCCTTCATCAGGAATTCGCGGCCCCGCATGACGCCGAAACGCGGGCGCCGCTCGTCGCGGAATTTCCACTGGATGTGGTAAAGCAGCTTGGGCAGGTCCTTGTAGGACTTGCAGTAGGACCGGAAAATATCGGTGATCATTTCCTCATTGGTCGGCCCGAACAGCATCTCGCGGTCGTGCCGGTCGGTGATCCGCAGCATCTCGTCACCATAATCGTCATACCGGCCGCTCTCGCGCCACAAATCGGCAGACTGGATGGTGGGCATCAGAAGCTCGACGGCCCCGGCGCGGTTCTGCTCCTCGCGGACGATCTGCTCGACCTTTTTCAGGATCTTGTGACCCAGCGGCAGCCAGGAATAGATGCCGGCGGCCTGTTGCTTGATCATGCCGGCGCGCAGCATCAGCTGGTGCGAGACAATCTCGGCATCGGACGGCGTTTCCTTGAGGACAGGAAGGAAATAGTTGGAGAGGCGCATGAGGGGCGATTCCGCGTGGGTTGTGGTTTGTCGCCCATTAGACCGGGTGAGCGCCGGAACACAAGGATGGATGGGGGTTTGGGTGCAGGCGGGCGGCTGAAGCGCGTGGCAATTTCTGCGGTATGCCGGGCAGACAGATCTGCCCCACCTGTCCCACGCTCTCATGCTCTCATGCTGGGAGGGCGGAAATCTGACGGATCGCAAGCATCGGGTGGGACAGGCGGTGCGACTGGGGGATGAGTGGGCCTCAAACGCAGGAGACCCGACCCATGTCCTTTCGCATCACCGGGCTGTCGCCCGAACCCTTCGCGCCCTTCTTCGGTTTGCCGGATGCGGCGTTGGCCGCACATGGCATCATCCGCAGGACCGTTTCCGCGAAGCCCGGCTTTCCCTGCCGGATCACGCTGGAGGATGCCGAGCCGGGCGAGACGGTGCTGTTGCTCAATCATGAAAGCCATGCCGTGGCGACGCCCTATCGCACGGCCTATGCGATCTATGTGCGCGAGACGGCGCCGGTGCAGGCCGAACATGTCGATACCATTCCGCCCGTGATGACCGGCCGGCCGCTGGCGCTGCGCCTGTTTGATGGCGAAGGGTTTCTGGTCGGTGCCGAACTGGTGCTGGACGGCCGGGTGAAACCGGCCATCGAGCGTGTGCTGGACCGTGCGGATGTCGCCTATATCGACGTGCACAATGCCGCGCACGGCTGTTTTGCCGCGCGCGTGCATCGTGCGTGACGACGCCCCCTACCCGGCGTCGGCCGGATAATAGGTGGGCGAGCCCGGACCGACGGGCAGGTCGAGGCCGAAGGTCCACAGGAAGAAGAAGCTGGACCAGAAAATCAGGAAAAAGATCGTGTAAGGCAGCATCATCGCGATCAGCGTGCCAACGCCCAGGTTTTTGTCATAGCGCGTGGCCCAGGCGAGGATGAGCCCGAAATAGCTCATCATCGGCGTGATGATATTGGTGGTGCTGTCGCCGATCCGGTAGGCCGCCTGGATCACTTCAGGCGCATAGCCGATCAGCATCAGCATCGGCACGAAGATCGGCGCGGTGACGGCCCACTGCGCCGAGGCCGAGCCCAGCGACAGGTTGATCACGGCACACATCAGGATGAAGAGGAAGAAGACCAGCGGACCGGTCAGCCCGGTGTCCTGCAGGAATTGTGCGCCGGTCACCGCGGTGATGGCGCCCAGATTGGTCCAGCCGAAAAAGGCCACGAACTGGGCGGCGAAGAAGACCAGCACGACATAGAGGCCCAGGGCGCTGATCGCCCCGGCCATGGCGTTGATGACGTCGCGGTCGGTCTTCATCGTGCCGGTGGCGCGGCCATAGGCATAGCCCGCGGCGATGAAGAAGATCAGGATCCAGACGACAAAGCCGCGGAAGAAGGGCGAGGCAATACGGTCGCCCGTCTCCGGATTGCGCAGAACGCCCCATTCCGGATAGAGCGTCAGCGCCATCAGGGCGAAGACGCCGAGAATGGCCAGACCGGCCCAAAGCAGGCCCTTGCGCTCGGAATTCTCGAGCGGTTGCATCATGTTCTTGTCGAGCACCGTCGCGTCGGCATTGTTGGGGCTGTAGTCGCCCAGCTTGGGCTCGACGATGAAGATCGTCACCAGCGAGCCGATGATCGTGATGACAAAGGTCGAGGCGAACATGAAATACCAGTTGGCCGTGGCCACCACGACATAGTCCGGATCGATCAGGCGGGCGGCTTCCTGGGTGATGCCGGCCAGCAGCGGGTCGATGGTGCCGATCAGGAGATTGGCGCTGTAGCCGCCGGAGACGCCGGCAAAGGCCGCGGCCATGCCGGCCAGCGGGTGCCGGCCCAGAGCGTAGAAGATCGCGCCGGCCAGCGGGATCAGCACGACATAGCCGACCTCGGACGCCGTGTTGGAAATGATGCCGGCAAAGACGATGGCCACCGTGACGACATGGCGCGGCGCCGACAGCACCATGGCCCGCACGGCGGCGGACAGGAGGCCGGATTTCTCGGCAACACCGACACCCAGCATGGCAACGAGCACGACGCCCAGCGGCGCAAAACCGGTGAAATTGGTGACCAGGCTGGTCCAGATGCGGCGGATGCCGTCGCCATTGAGCAGGCTGACCGCGCGGATCATGCCGTCCTCGGCAACCCCGCGTGCACCCGCCGGACGCGGATCCTCGACGGCCAGGCCCATCCAGCCGAACAGGCCGGAAAGCAGCACGATCCCGAGGGCCAGGATGGCAAACAGCGTGACCGGATGAGGCAGAAGATTACCCAGCCATTCAACGCCATCCAGGAAGCGCGTGAAGGCGCTGCGCCGCGGTTCGGCGCGACCGGTTCCGGATTGTGACATGCTTGATTTCCCCTTGCGTGGGCCAGCGCGGCGAAACGCCCCTCGCCGCCGGCGTATGAGATCGGAACGGCCCGGGTTCAGCCCCAGGAACCATCCGTCGGAAGGATTTGCGCGGCCAGGCCGCTCTCAGTGATGATGTAGTAGATGATCCAGATGCCCGAGGTGATGATCGTGGTCCACCAGGCCTTCTGCTTGAGCTGGGGTGCGACCGGCGCGCCCGGCTCGGAGCCCTCCAGCACATCGCCCGCCTCTTCCTGCGAGCGCACGCCGATGGGCAGCATCATGAAGATGACCAGCCACCAGACGATGAGGAAGACAACCACGCCATTGACGACGCCGACGCCGTCATCGCGGATGATGAAGCGCGACAGCCAGAGCAGAAGCGCGATGCCCGGCAGGGCATATTGGGCATAGCGCAGGATCATCGGGCCGGCTCCTGCATCAGCTCGATCAGCTGGCCGTTACTGTCCTTGGGGTGGATGAAAATCACCGGCACGCCGTGGGCGCCGACATAGGGTTCGCCCGTGCCCAGCACGGTGGCCCCCTTCTCGCGCATCGCGTCGCGCGCAGCGATGATATCGGGCACTTCAAAGCACAGATGGTGCTGGCCGCCCTTGGGATTGCGCTCGAGGAATTTGTGCACCGGACTGTCGGCACCGGAGGGTTCCAGAAGCTCGATCTCGGAATTGGCCAGGTGCACGAAAGCGACCTTCACGCCCAGACGCGGGAAGTCCTTGGTCTCGGTCGCATCGGTGGCGCCATAAAGCTCGGCATAGGTCTTCTTGGCCGCCTCGATGTCGGGCACAGCGACACCGACATGGTTCAAACGTCCGATCTTCATCTTCGTCTCCAACGTCTTTCTTCCCCACCCCTGTGGGGAAGTGGGCCGAGGCGTCAGCCTCGGGTCGATGGGGTCCCGGCCAAGCCGGGATGAGGCAAGAGCGCGGCGCCGGCATTCCGCGGCCTTGCGGCCGCGGCCCCTCCACCGCTTCGCGGTCCCCCTCCCCATTGCATGGGGAGGACTACAGGCTCAAACCTCCAGCAGGATGATCTCGACCCAGGGCTTCTTGCCCCAGATCCGGTTGGCTTCACGGCGCACGGCGCGGCGCACTTCCTCTTCAGCGTGTTCCAGATCGCGGCGATTGCGCGGGGTCAGGCGTTCATAGGTGCGCTCGGCTTCGTCGGCCAGCGTATCGAGGAAATCATCCAGGCTGAGATGGGCATCTTCTGCCACCCCCATGGCACGCACATCCGGACCGGAGATGATCTCGCCCTTCTGCGACACCGCCAGGGCTACGGTGATCTGGCCGGCATAGGCCAGCTTGCGGCGCTCGCGCATCGAGTCGGCATCGGCATCGGTGATGAAATTCCCGTCGACATGCAGGCGGCCCGACGGCGCCTCGTCGACGATGGACGCTCCGCCATCGGCGCGCAGCTCGACCAAATCACCATTGCGAACGGTGACCGCGTGCGGGACCTGGAGCTCTTTGGCGAAGGCCGCATGCTCGATCAGGTGGCGACGCTCGCCATGCACCGGAATGGCGACCTTGGGCTGGGCCCATTGATACATCTGCGCCAGCTCGTCGCGGCAGGGATGGCCGGAGACGTGGATCGGCCGGCTCTTCTCGGTGACGATCTCGACACCGCGTTCGGCGAGCCGGTTCTGCAGCTGGAAAATGCCCAGATCATTGCCCGGAATGACGCGGCTGGAGAACAGCACCGTATCGCCCGGGCCCAGCGTGACATTGCGGTGATTGCCCTCGGCGATGCGCGACAGGGCGGCGCGGGGCTCGCCCTGCGATCCGGTGCACAGATAGAGGATTTTCTCCGGCGGGAAAAAGCCGGCCTCCTCCTCGGAGACGAAGTCCTGGACGTGCTGCAGGAGGCCGACCGATTTGGCGGCGGCGGTCATGCGGTGCATGGACCGGCCGACCAGGCAGACCCGGCGACCATTGGCCTCGGCGGCCTCGATGGCCGATTGCAGGCGGGCGACATTGGAGGCGAAGGCGGCGATGGCGACCTTGCCGGTCCTGTTCTCGCCGACGACCTTGATCAGCTCCTCGCGGACATCCGCCTCGGACCCGCTTTCGCCGGTCGAGAACACATTCGTGGAGTCGCAGACCATGGCCAGAACGCCCTCCTCGCCCAGGGCGGTGAGCGCGGAGACGTCGGTCTTTTCACCGATCAGCGGATCGGGATCGATCTTCCAGTCGCCCGTGTGCAGCACCAGACCAGCCGGCGTGCGGATGGCCAGGCCGTTGGGTTCGGGAATGGAGTGGGTCAGCGTCACCAGCTGGATGTCGAACGGGCCCAGCTCGAAACGGCTGTCCAGCGCGATCTCGTGCAGCTCGACCTCATTCTCCAGCCCGTATTCGCGCAGGCGATCACGCACCAGCCAGGCGGTGAAGGGCGTCGCCCAGATCGGACAGCGCAGACGGCGCCAGAGATGCGCCACAGCGCCCATATGGTCTTCATGCGCATGGGTAAGCACCATGCCGAGCAGATTGTCGCGCCGGTCCTCGATGAAGCGCGGGTCCGGCATGATGAGATCGACACCCGGGGTCGACAGATCACCGAAGGTCACGCCGCAATCGACAATGATCCACTGAGCATCCTCCTGCGGCCCATAGCCGTAGAGGTTGAGATTCATGCCGATCTCGTCGGAACCGCCGAGCGGCAGGAAGTAGAGGCAGTCAGTTTGCTGTTTTTTCGATTTGGGCACAGATCACGCGTTCGGTTGGGGATTAGAGGCGGCCGCCATTGAGTTTCCAGACTTCCATGAGGCCGCGAATGGTCAGGTCGGGGTCGTAATGGTCGATGGTGCGCGATGCGCCCTCGAAAAGCGAGACCACGCCGCCGGTGGCGATCACGGTCATCTCGTCATCCAGCTCGCGCTTGAGGCGGGTTACCAGGCCGTCGATGAGATCGATATAGCCCCAGAAGACACCGGACTGCATGGCCGAGACCGTGTCCTTGCCCATCACGCGCTGCGGCTTGGCGATGGCGACACGGGGAAGCTTGGCTGCGGCGGCGTGCAGGGCCTGCATGGACAGGTTGATGCCCGGGGCGATGATGCCGCCCTCGAAGGCGCCGTCACGGGCGATGACGTCGAATGTGGTGGCGGTACCGCTGTCGATGATGATCAGCGGGCCGGTATAGTGCGTGCGGGCACCCAGCGCGTTGACCAGGCGGTCGGCGCCGGCATCCTGCGGACGCTCGAGCCGGACCTCGATATCCATCACCACACCCGGCTCGCCGACGATCACCGGCTCGGTCGAGCAATAGCGGCGCGACAGATTGCGCAGGTTGAACAGGGCCTGGGGCACCACGGTGGAGATCACGCAGGCGGTGATGTCCTTCAGGGACCGGCCCTGCAGCGCCATCAGCTGGGACAGCCAGACCGCGTGCTCGTCGGCGGTGCGGGTCGAGTCGGTGCCGGAGCGCCACTGGGCGACCCAGTCGGTCCCGTCATGCACGGCGAACAGCGTATTGGTATTGCCGCAGTCGATCGCGAGCAGCATGGGAAAATCCTTGCGTCAGTGACCGGTGGTTTCCGGAAAGAACACGTCCCCCGCGGAGATATACCGTCGGCCGCCGCCGTCCAAGTCCAGTCGCAGGGCGCCGTCCGGACCCAGATCGGCAAACACGCCGCTCAGCGTCTCGTTTGAGAGCCGGGCGATGCAGGGGGCGCCCAGACCGTGCGCCCGCGCCAGCCAGGCGTCGCGGACCGGCCCGAAACCCTGTTGCTGCCAGCGCATCCGCCAGGCCTCGAAGCGCTCGATGAGGTGGTCCAGGGCGGCTTCACGTTGCAGCGAGCCACCGGCATGGGCGATCGAGATGGCCGGACGCTCGGCATCATCCGGGTGGGCGGTCAGGTTGAGACCGATGCCGACGGCGACCCAGAGACCACCGCCCGGTGCCTGGCCGCTTTCCAGCAGGATGCCGCAGACCTTGCGACCATCGACCAGCACGTCATTGGGCCATTTCACCCGCGTGCGGGCTCGGTCCTCCAGCGCGAGGTCACAGACTTCGGCGACGGCAAGTGCGGCGAGGAAGGAGAGCTCGGCCGCCTGCGCGGGATCGCCCGGCAGGGTGTAGAGCCCGGTGGTGAAGAGATTGCCCTCCAGACCGGTCCAGGCGCGGCCGCGGCGGCCACGTCCCGAGGTCTGGCGGCGGGCTGCGATCCAGAACGGACCGCGATTGCCCGCCTCGGCCTGCTCGCGCGCCTCGGCATTGGTGGATCCGGCCTCGTCCAGCCAGACCCTGTCGGGGCGCGCGCTCAGCAAGGTTTACAGCACGGCCGAGCCGACCGAGACGGCGCGGAAGACCAGCCAGCCCAGGACCGGCAACAGCAGCACCGTGGCCAGGCCCGCCAGGCGGGTGACCCAGTAGACGCTGAGCGCGGCCGGCACGAACTCGACCTCGCCCTCGTCGAACCAGACGGTCTTGACGACGCGCAGATAGTAGGCGGCGCCCACCACCGAGAACAGCACCGCCAGGACGGCCAGGATCAGGAGATCGGCCTGCACGGCGGCGAAGATCACGAAGAACTTGCCGAAGAAGCCGACCATGAAGGGCAGGCCGCCAATGGAGAACATCAGCGCGGTGATCGACCAGCCCAGGCCCGGATTGCGCTGGGCCACACCGGCCAGGTCGGAAATCTGCTCAACCATGCCTTCGCGCGTGCGCATGGACAGGATCGCCCCGAAGGAACCGATCACCCCGATCATGTAGAGCGTCATGTAGACCAGCAGCGCCCAGATGCCGGTCTGGCTGGCCGAGGCGATCGCCACCAGGGCGTAGCCCATGTTGGAGATCGAGGAATAGGCCATCAGGCGCTTGATGTTCTGCTGGGTCAGCGCGCCGAAGGCGCCGATGCCCATGGACAGGACCGCGATGATCCAGATCACGTCCCGCCACTGGTCGACCATGCCGCCGAAGGGTTCCACCAGCACGCGGGCCAGCAGCACGATGGCGGCCATTTTCGGCGCCGTGGCGAAGAAGGCGGTGACCGGGGTCGGCGCGCCTTCATAGACGTCCGGCGTCCACATGTGGAAGGGCGCGGCGGAGACCTTGAAGGCCAGGCCGCAGATCACGAAGACCAGGCCGAAGACCAGGCCGACAGACGGGCCGGACTGGACCGCCAGGGCGATCTCGTTGAAGCCCGTGGCACCGGCAAAGCCGTAGACCAGCGAAGCGCCGTAAAGCAGCAGGCCGGAGGACAGCGCGCCGAGCACGAAATACTTCAGACCGGCTTCGGACGCCCGCAGGCTGTCACGGTTGAAGGCGGCCAGCACGTAGAGCGCCAGGGATTGCAGCTCGATGCCCATATACATGGCGATGAGGTCATTGGCGGAGACCATCATCATCATGCCCGTCACCGCCAGGGTGACGAGGACCGAATACTCGATCTTGCCGAGCTTTTCGCTCTTGAGATAGGGCATGGCCAGAAGCAGCGCGATGGCCGCCACCAGGCCGATGGCGACCTTGGCGAAACGGGCCAGCGGGTCGAAGATGAAGCTGCCATTGAAGGCCTGGCCTTCACCGCCCACCAGGAAGAGCGCGCCGAAACCGGCGGCCACCAGCAGGGCCACGGTGAGCCATTGCACCAGCTTGTTGGCCCCCTCGCCTTTCATGAAGACGCCCAGCATCAGCAGCACCATGGCGCCGCCGGCCAGAAGAAGCTCGGGGATGAGAAGCGACAGGTCGCGGGAAAGCATGTCCGCCGTCATGGGTCTGGCCTCGCCTACTCAGCCGGTGCGGCCAGCGCCGCATCGTAATTGGAAATCAGATTCTCCACCGACGCCGCCGTGATGTCGGTGACCAGGGTGGAATTCACGCCCAGCCACAGCGTCATGATGATGAGCGGGATGAAGATCGCCCATTCCATGCGGTTGATGTCGGTGATGTTCTCAAGCTTGGGATTGGTCAGCTCGCCGAACACCACGCTGCGGTAGACGGTGAGCATGTACATGGCCGACAGGATGACGCCGACGGCGGCACCGGTGGCGATCCACCAGTCGACCTGGAAGGCGCCGACCATGGTCATGATCTCGCCGACAAAGCCGGACGTGCCCGGCAGGCCGACATTGGCCATGGTGAACAGCGCGAAGATCGCCGCATAGACCGGCATCTTGTGCACCAGACCACCATAGAAGGCGATCTCGCGGGTGTGCATGCGGTCATAGATGACGCCGACGCAGAGGAAGAGCGCGCCGGAGATCACGCCGTGCGAGATCATCTGGAAGATCGCGCCCTGCACGCCGGTCTCGTTCATCGCGAAAATGCCCATGGTCACAAAGCCCATGTGGGCGACCGAGGAATAGGCGATCAGCTTCTTGATGTCGGTCTGACGGAAGGCCACCAGCGAGGTGTAGATGATGGCGATGATGGAGAGCCAGAACACCAGGTCGGCGAAATAGGCCGAGGCCTCCGGGAACATCGGGATGGAGAAGCGCAGGAAGCCGTAGCCGCCCAGCTTCAGGAGCACGCCGGCCAGGATCACCGAACCGGCGGTCGGGGCCTGCACGTGGGCGTCCGGCAGCCAGGTGTGCACCGGCCACATCGGCATCTTCACCGCGAAGGAGGCGAAGAAGGCCAGCCACATCCACATCTGCGCCTCGCGGGCAAACTCGTGCTGCAAGAGGACGGTGATGTCCGTCGTTCCTGCCTGCAGGAACATGTAGATCATCGCCACCAGCATGAGCACGGAGCCCAGCAGGGTGTAGAGGAAGAACTTGAACGCGGCATAGATGCGGTTCTGGCCACCCCAGACACCGATGATGATGAACATCGGGATCAGGCCACCTTCAAAGAAGATGTAGAACAGCACCAGGTCCAGCGCACAGAAGACGCCGATGACCAGGGTTTCCAGCAGGAGGAAGGCGATCATGTAGTCGGCGACGCGCTTCTGGATCGCGCCGGACGCCATGATGCAGATCGGCATCAGGCCGGCCGTCAGCAGCACGAAGAGGACCGAGATCCCGTCCACGCCCATGCGATAGCCCAGGCCGATCTGTTCCAGCCAGGTGACCTCGTGCACAAACTGGAAGCCCGCCGTGTCACGGTCGAAATTGAACACCAGGATCAGCGACAGACCGAGCGTCACCATGGTCGCCACCCAGGCCACCATGCGCGAATTCTTGTCGATCAGGGCCTGGTCTTCGGCCCGCGTCGTGAAGCGGAAGATCGCAATGACCAGGGCACCGATGGCCGGGACGAAGGTCAGGATCGAAAGAAAGGCTTCGAACTCGCCAAACATCTATTGGCCTCCTGCGCCGAACTGGGTCCAGAGCAGAAGCCCCAGCACGCCGATCAGCATGACGAATGCATAGTGATAGAGATAACCGGACTGGGACTTGGCCAGGCGGCGGGCCGCGGCCAGCGTGGTCCCGGCGACGCCATTGGGGCCGAAGCCGTCAATGATGCGCATGTCGCCGACTTTCCAGAACAGATCGCCCAGCGCCTTGGAGCCGCGCACGAAGACGAAGTGATAGATCTCGTCGAAATACCACTTGTTGTAGAGGAAGCTGTGCAGCGGTCCTCCACGCGCGGCGATGCGGGCGCCGGTGCCTTCCTTGACCAGGTAGAACCAGACGGCTCCCAGGAAACCGGTCCAGGTCACGATGAAGGGTGCCCAGAGGACCCAGGTGGGCGGATGGTGACCGCCATAATGCTCGTCCTCGCCATGGGCCTCGTCCGCGTGGGCGGCGTCGGCATAAGCGGGCGCGGCGTGGCTGTCATCGGCATGGGCATCGGCGGCGTGATCGTCGGACGCGGCAGCGACGTGACCATCATCAGCATGGCCTTCATCCGCATGGCTGTCCGATGCATAGCCGGCACCGCTGGCATAGGCCTCGGCGTATTCGGGATAATTGCCCTCGGCATAGGGACCGGCCGGCAGGGCTTCGCCCCAGAAGCCGAACGCGTCCTTGCCGACGAAATTGTCCTTGAACAGGGCGCCGGCGAACACGGCACCGATGGCCAGCAGGACCAGCGGACCGGTCATGATCCAGCCGCTGTCATGGGCGTGATCGTAATCGTCCTTCTTGCCCCGGAAGGAGCCGTGGAAGGTCATGAAGACCAGGCGCCAGGAGTAGAAGCTGGTCAGGAGCGCCGCGACAACGCCGATCCAGAAGGCCGGCATGCCGAAGAACAGGCCTTCGCGGCCCATCATGAAGGCTTCCTCGATGATCATGTCCTTCGAGTAGAAGCCGGCAAAACCGAACCCGCCCAGTTCCAGGCCGAACAGGGTGAAAGGCGGCAGGCCGACACCGGTGAGCGCCAGCGTGCCGATCAGCATCAGCACCCAGGTCATCGGCATCATCTTGTAGAGCCCGCCCATCTTGCGCATGTCCTGCTCGTCGTGCAGGCCGTGGATGACGGCGCCGCAGCCCAGGAACAGGAGCGCCTTGAAGAAGGCGTGCGTGAACAGGTGGAACATGGCGGCCGAGTAGAGACCCAGGCCGGCGGCAAAGAACATGTAGCCCAGCTGCGAACAGGTCGAATAGGCAACCACGCGCTTGATGTCGTTCTGGGCGACGCCGACCGTGGCAGCAAACAGCGCCGTGACGGCCCCGATCACGGTGACGATGGCCGAGGCCATCGGCGCGGCTTCGTAGATCGGGAAGGCGCGGCAGACCAGGAAGACACCGGCGGTCACCATGGTCGCAGCGTGGATCAGCGCGGAGACCGGCGTCGGGCCTTCCATGGCGTCCGGCAGCCAGACGTGCAGGAAGAACTGCGCCGACTTGCCCATCGCACCGATGAAGAGGAGGAAGGCGATCAGTTCAATCGCGTTGAGCTCCATGCCGGCAAAGGCCAGCACGGCCTCGCTGTGCGCACCGACCTGCGAGAAGACATCGTCGAAGGAGACCGAGCCGAACACCAGGAAGACGGCCATGATGCCCAGGGCAAAGCCGAAATCGCCGACACGGTTGGTCACGAAGGCCTTGATGGCCGCGTCATTGGCCGACTTCTTCTTGTACCAGAAGCCGATCAGCAGGTAGGAGGCCAGGCCGACGCCTTCCCAGCCGAAGAAGAGCTGGAGGAAGTTGTCGGAGGTCACCAGCGCCAGCATGGCGAAGGTGAAGAGCGACAGGTAGGAGAAGAAGCGCGCGCGGTGCGGGTCGTGGGACATGTAACCCCAGGAATAGACGTGCACCAGGGACGAGACCGAATTCACCACCACCAGCATGACAGCAGACAGCGTGTCCAGCTTGATGGCCCAGGAGACGTCGAAATTGCCGACGCTCATCCAAGTGCCCAGATGGATGGTCTGGGTATTGCCGCCGATGGCGACGTCGAAGAAGACGATCCACGACAGGACAGCCGCCAGCAGGACCGCACCGGTGGTGGCGATCTGTGCTGCGCGATGGCCGACATAATTGCCGAAGAAGCCCGCAAAGGCCGAGGCGAGGAGCGGCCCGAAGACGATAATAGGTGCCATGATCCCCTAGCCCTTCATCAGGTTGACGCCCTCAACCGAGATATCGCCCCGGTTGCGGAAATAGACGACGAGAATGGCCAGGCCCACGGCAGCTTCCGCCGCGGCCACGGTCAGAACGAAGAGTGCGAAGACCTGTCCGGCCAGATCGCCCAGGAAGGCGGAAAAGGCGACGAGGTTCACATTCACCGAAAGCAGGATGAGCTCGATCGACATCAGCAGGATGATGACGTTCTTGCGGTTCACGAAGATGCCGAACACGCCGATGGTGAAGAGCACCGCGGCGACGGCGAGGTAATGCCCCAGCCCGATCTCCATCATTCCCCAATCCCCTGTCCAGGCTTGATATCCAGCATTTCGATCGCGTCCTTGCGATTACGGCCGACCTGGGCGGTGACCGACTGGCGCTTGACGCCTTCCTTGTGGCGCAGGGTCAGCACGATGGCGCCGATCATGGCCACCAGCAGCACCAGGCCCGCAGCCTGGAAGAAGTAGACATACTGGTCGTAGATCACGGTGCCGAGCGCCTCGATATTGCTCATGCCATCAGGCATGGCCGCGGCACGCAGGGCCTGGGCCTGGTCGGAGGCCTGCCAGGTGGCCACCGTCATCGCCAGCAGCGCGGCAAGCACCAGCGCGAACGCGCCTCCCAGCGGCAGATAGCTCAGAAAGCCCTGTTTCAGCTCGGCAAAGTCGATGTCCAGCATCATCACGACGAAGAGGAAGAGCACCGCGACCGCGCCGACATAGACGACGATCAGCAGCATCGCCAGGAACTCGGCGCCCAGCAGCACGAACAATCCCGCGGCCGAGAAGAAGGCCAGGATCAGGAACAGGACGGACCTGACCGGATTGCGGGCAATGACGACCATCAAGGCCGAGGCGATTGCCACTCCGGAAAAGGCCCAGAAGGCCAGTGATGCGAGCATGATGCCCTCTTCCGTTTGTTATTCAGCCAATGCGCGCGCCCTAGCGGTACGGCGCATCGAGTTCCAGGTTCTTGGCAATTTCCCGTTCCCAGCGATCGCCGTTCTCGAGCAGTTTTGCCTTGTCGTAGAAAAGTTCCTCGCGGGTCTCGGCGGCGAACTCGAAGTTCGGGCCTTCCACGATCGCATCCACCGGGCATGCCTCCTGGCAGTAACCGCAATAGATGCATTTGGTCATGTCGATGTCGTAGCGCGTGGTGCGGCGCGAGCCGTCGGCGCGCGGTTCGGCCTCGATGGTGATCGCCTGGGCCGGGCAGATCGCCTCGCACAGCTTGCAGGCGATGCAGCGCTCTTCCCCGTTGGGATAGCGGCGCAGGGCGTGCTGGCCGCGGAAGCGCGGGCTCAGCGGACCCTTTTCGAACGGGTAGTTCAGCGTGGCCTTCTTGGCGAAGAAATAGCGCATGCCCATCCCGAAGGCGGACCAGAAGTCCATCAGGAGCGCACCGCGGATGGTTTGGGCAATCCGGCTCATGATCAGGCTCCGTAGACGATGTAGGCACCCACCAGGGCGACGGCGGCGAGCGAGGTCGGCAGGAAGATCTTCCAGCCCAGGCGCATCAGCTGGTCATAGCGGTAGCGCGGGACGAGAGCCTTCACCATGGCGAACATGAAGAAGAAGAAGACAACCTTCGCGGCGAACCAGAAGAAGTGCCAGGCAGAGGCCGCCAGATAGGGCCAGTTGGCGACAAAGCTGTCGTCAAACGGCGCGTTCCAGCCGCCGAAGAAGAGGATGGCCGTCATCGCGCACATCAGCACGATGTTGAGGTACTCGCCGACCATGAACAGGAGATAGGGCGTCGAGGAATACTCGACCTGGTAGCCGGCCACGAGTTCGGATTCCGCTTCGGGAAGGTCAAACGGCGGACGGTTGGTCTCGGCCAGGGCGGAGATGAAGAAGATCACCGCCATCGGCAGCATCACCAGGAACATCGGCACCGGCAGGGTCTGCATGGCCAGGACGTTCCAGTTCCAGAACCAGCCATCCTGGGCCGCGACGATGTCCGAAAGGCTCATCGAGCCGGCGAACAGCAGCACGGTGACGATGATGAAGCCGATGGAGACTTCATAGGACACCATCTGCGCCGCCGAGCGCAGGGCGCCGAGGAAGGGATATTTCGAGTTCGAGGCCCAGCCGCCGATGATGATGCCGTAGACACCCAAGCTGGACATGGCGAACAGGTAGAGAATGCCAACATTGATGTCCGCGATCACCCAGCCCGGGGCCACCGGCACGACGGCCCAGGTGACAAAGGCCAGGATCAGCGTGATCAGCGGTGCCAGGAGGTAGAGCGACCGGTCGGCGCCTGCCGGGACGACGATTTCCTTGAACACGAATTTGAAGAAGTCGGCGAAGGACTGCAGCAGACCGAAGGCGCCGACCACGTTCGGGCCCTTGCGCATCTGCACCGCCGCCCAGACCTTGCGGTCCATCAAGAGCAGGAAAGCCAGCGACAAAAGGAGGACGATGACAAAGCCCAGGATCTGCAGCACGGAAATCCCGAGCCCGCCCCAGAAGCCGAATTGTTCGACGAAATTGCTCATCGTTTACTCCGCTGCCAGGGTGGCCGGTTCCGACTTCAAGGCCGAACAGGCGGCCAGCGTCTCGGAAGCCCGGGCGATCGGGTTGGTGAAGTAGAAATTCGTCACGGCCGAGACGAGCGGCGTGTCGGCGACATCGCCGTCCGTGCCGATCGACTTGGCGTCGAAATCTGCGGCGCCTTCGGCACCCGGGGCGTGGTCGATACCGCCCAGGACCGGGGTGTCGGCGAACAGTTTGTGACGCAGTTCAATAAGATTGTTGTAGGGCAGCGTCTTGCCGAGGCGTTCCGACAGGGCGCGGAAAATGGCCCAGTTTTCCTTCGCTTCGCCCTTCGGGAAAACGGAGCGGAAGGCGAGCTGAACGCGGCCTTCGGTATTGGCGAAAATGCCGTCCTGTTCCACCCAAGCGGCACCCGGCAGGATCAGGTCGGCGCGGTGCGCCCCGGCATCGCCGTGCGAACCGACATAGATGACGAAGGCGCCGTCGAGCTTGGCCATGTCGATCTCGTCAGCGCCCAGGAGGACCACTGTCTCCATGCCGCCCGAAAGCATGCCGGCGACATCCTGGCCGCCCTCACCCGGCAGGAAGCCGAGATCGAGACCGGCGACACGGCTGGCCGCCGTGTGCAGGATGGAAAGACCGTTCCAATCGGCCGAAACAGCACCAACTGCAGCCGCCAGATCGCCAGCGGCGCGCAGGATGGCGCCGCCATCTTCACGCGCCAGGGCACCGGCGCCGAGGATGATCATCGGGCGCTTGGCATCCTTCAGCGTCTTGATGAAGCCGGAGCGCTTTTTCTTGAGACCCGCCAAGTCAGCCGCAGACGTGCCGACATGCTCGTAGTCATAGGTCAGGTCGACCGCTTCGCCGATGACACCGACCTGGGTGTCATTGTTCAGCCAGGTCTTGCGGATGCGGGCATTGATGATCGCGGCTTCGGTGCGCGGATTGGACCCGACGATGAGGATGGCATCGGCCTCCTCGATCCCGGCGATCGTGCCGTTGAACAGGTAGGACTGGCGCGCCCCGCCACCGATCTTGGCGCCATCCTGGCGGCAATCGATGGAAGCAATGCCCAGCGCGTCGGCGAGGTCCTTGGCGGCCTTCATTTCCTCAGCCGAGCAGAGATCACCGGCGATCATGCCGATCTTGGCGGCGTCACCGCCCAGCTTCTCGGCGGCCACGGTCAGCGCTTCCGGCCAGGAGGCGGCGCGCAGCTTGCCGTTCTCGCGGACATAGGGCTTGTCCAAACGCTGCTTGCCCAGGCCTTCCCAGGCATAGCGCGTCTTGTCGGAGATCCACTCCTCGTTCACGCCCTCATGCACGCGCGGCAGGATGCGCAGCACGGCGGGGCCGCGATTGTCGACGCGGATGTTCGAGCCGACCGCGTCCATCACGTCGATGGTCTCGGTCTTCTTCAGCTCCCAGGGACGGGCGTTGAAGGCGTAGGGCTTGGAGGTCAGCGCGCCGACCGGGCAGAGATCGATGACATTGCCGGACAGTTCCGACGTCACGGCGTTTTCCAGATAGGTCGTGATCTCGGCATCCTCGCCGCGACCGATCATGCCGATCTCCGGCACGCCGGCGACCTCGGTGACAAAGCGGACGCAGCGCGTGCACTGGATGCAGCGGGTCATCTCCGTCTTGATGATCGGCCCCATCTCCTTTTCTTCCACGGCGCGCTTGTTTTCCGGGAAGCGCGAGCCGGTACGGCCATAGGTGATCGACTGGTCCTGCAGGTCGCACTCGCCGCCCTGGTCACAGATCGGGCAGTCCAGCGGGTGGTTGATGAGCAGGAACTCCATCACCCCTTCGCGCGCCTTCTTCACCATCGGCGACAGCGTGTTCATGGCCGGCGGTTCGCCATTCGGCCCGCCGCGCATATCCTTGACCTGCATGGCACAGGAGGCCGCCGGCTTGGGCGCCCCCACCAGCTCGACCAGGCACATGCGGCAATTGCCGGCGACCGACAGGCGCTCGTGATAGCAAAAGCGCGGGATTTCCCGGCCCGCCGCCTCGGCAGCCTGCAGCAGCGTGAAGGAGTTCGGTACCTCGACCTCTTCACCGTCGACTACGATTTTGCGAAGGTCGTCGCTCATGCTGCGATCCCTGCTGTTATGGGCTTAGGCGCCCGCAATTTTATGATCACGAACCCGCCACAGCTCCCCAGCAATGTTGCCAAGCCGAGTAGCCAGTTGGAGTTCGCGAATCCGAAAAGATTGGTGAGAACCAGCGCTTCGAAGTAACCGGCACTCGTCCAATCGAAATTGTATTGGGCCGACTGCAACATAGCTCCGCCTGCCAGGACCAACGCCCCGGCTAGGATCGCAGCCAGAGCCGCCAGAACGTATGTGAGGAGAGTTCTCACAGTCCGCCCTACTCCGCTGCCACGGCCTGCGAGACAAACACGGGTTTGCCGGCGCGGTAGTTGTTGATGCGCTCTTCGATTTCGGAGCGGAAATGGCGGATCAGGCCCTGGACCGGCCAGGCGGCCGCGTCACCCAGGGCGCAGATCGTGTGGCCTTCCACCTGACCGGCGACGTCAAGCAGCATGTCGATTTCCTCGATCGTGCTCTCGCCGGCCGCCATGCGGGTCAGCACGCGCCACATCCAGCCGGTGCCTTCGCGGCACGGCGTGCACTGGCCGCAGCTTTCATGGCGGTAGAAGTAGGAAATCCGAGCGATCGCCTTCACCACGTCGGTGGACTTGTCCATGACGATGACGGCGGCAGTGCCCAGGCCCGACTTGTGGGCGGACAGCGCGTCGAAATCCATCAGCACGTCGTCGCAGATGTCTTTCGGCAGCAGCGAGACCGAGGAGCCGCCCGGAATGACGGCCTTGAGATTGTCCCAGCCGCCACGCACGCCGCCCGCATGCGTCTCGATGAGGGTCTTCATCGGGATCGACATGGCTTCTTCGACATTGCACGGCTTGTTCACGTGGCCGGAGATCGAAAAGATCTTGGTGCCGACATTGCGCTCGCGGCCGAAGCTGGCGAACCATTGCGCACCACGGCGCAGGATGGTGCCGGCCACCGCGATGGATTCGACATTGTTGACCGTGGTCGGGCAGCCATAGAGGCCGGCATTGGCCGGGAATGGCGGCTTGAGGCGCGGCTGGCCCTTCTTGCCTTCCAGGCTTTCCAGCAGGGCCGTTTCCTCGCCGCAGATATAGGCGCCGGCGCCGTGATGGATATAGACGTGGAACGGCCAGCCATGGACGTTCTTCTCGCCGATCAGCTTGGCCTCATAGGCTTCCTTGACCGCCTTTTCCATCGCCAGGCGCTCGGTGACGTATTCACCGCGCAGATAGATGTAACAAGCATGGGCCTGCATGGAGAACGACGCGATCAGGCAGCCTTCGATGAGAAGGTGCGGATCGTGCCGCATGATCTCGCGGTCCTTGCACGTGCCCGGCTCGGACTCGTCGGCATTGACGACGAGATAGTGCGGACGCGCGCCCACTTCCTTGGGCATGAAGGACCATTTCAGACCGGTCGGGAAACCGGCGCCGCCACGGCCACGCAGGCCGGAGGCTTTCATCTGGTCGATGATCCAGTCACGGCCCTGCTGCAGGATCTCGTGCGTGCCATTCCAGGCGCCGCGCTGCTTGGCGGCCTCGAGATCCGGGCTGTGATGCCCGAACAGGTTGGTGAAGATCCGGTCCTTGTCCTGGAGGAGCTGTGTCATGCCTTGTCCTCCGCCTTCTCGGTATTCGGCAGCTTGATCGGCTTGGCGCGCGACCCGTCATAAAGCGACGGATCGGTCAGCAGCTCGGTGCCGTGCGGCTCAGAAGCCTTGCGGTCTGATTGCGGGCCGAACTTGACCGTCTTGCCGGCGGCAAGATCGTCGAGCAGCTGTTCAAACTTCGCCGCGTCGAGATCCTCGATGTAGTGGTCGCCGTCGCCATTCGCGAGCTGGATCATCGGGGCATTGGCGCAGGCGCCCATGCACTCCACCTCGACCCAGGTGAACTTGCCGTCAGCGGAAATCTCGTGCTGCTTGCCGATGCGCTTCTTGCACACCGAGATCAGGTCTTCCGCGCCGCGCAGCATGCAGGGCGTGGTGCCACAGACCTGGACCAGGTGCTCACCCACCGGCGACAGGTTGAACATGGTGTAGAAGGTCGCGACCTCGTAGACGCGGATATAGGGCATCTCCAGACGCGTCGCGATCTCGCGCAGCGCCGGTTCGCAGACCCAGCCTTCCTGCTTCTGAGCGATCCAGAGCATGGGGATGACGGCCGAGGCTTTTTTCTCCTCGGGGTACTTGGCCAGCCAGAACTTGATCTCGGCTTCGCTCTTCTTGTTGAAGGCAAAGCTCTCCGGCTGTTCTTTCGCGAGACGACGAACGCTCATCGGTCGATCTCCCCGAACACGATGTCGAGCGAGCCCAGGATGGCGGAGACGTCCGCCAGCATGTGGCCCCGGTTCATGAAGTCCATGGCGGCCAGGTGCGGGAAGCCCGGGGCACGGATTTTCAGGCGGTAAGGCTTGTTGGAGCCGTCGGAGACGAGATAGACGCCGAACTCGCCCTTGGGCGCTTCCACGGCGGCATAGATCTCACCTTCCTCGACGCGGACGCCTTCGGTGTAGAGCTTGAAGTGCTGGATCAGCGCTTCCATCGAGCGCTTCATCTCGGCCCGGCGCGGCGGCGAGAATTTCGAGTCGGTGGCCAGCACCTCGCCCGCATTCTCGTCCTTCATGAGCCAGTCGCAGCACTGGATCATGATCTTCACGCTCTCGCGCATCTCTTCCATGCGGCACAGATAGCGGTCATAGCAGTCGCCATTCTTGCCGACCGGCACCTTGAATTCGAGCTCGTCATAGACCGAATAGGGCTGCGAACAGCGCAGGTCCCAGGCCAGGCCCGAACCGCGCACCATGACGCCGGAGAAACCCCAGGCGAGCACGTCTTCCTTGGTGACAACGCCGATATCGACATTGCGCTGTTTGAAGATGCGGTTCTCGGTCAAAAGATTGTCGATATCGTCCAGCTTGGCCGGGAACTGGTCGCACCAGTCGCGAATGTCCTGGATCAACTGCGGCGGCAGGTCCTGGTGGACACCGCCCGGACGGAAATAGTGGGCGTGCATGCGCGAGCCGGAGGCGCGCTCATAGAACACCATCAGCTTCTCGCGCTCCTCGAAGCCCCAGAGCGGCGGCGTCAGGGCACCGACGTCCATGGCCTGGGTCGTCACGTTCAGCAGGTGGTTCAGGATGCGGCCGATCTCGCAGTAGAGCACGCGGACATATTCGCCACGCTTGGGCACGGTGATGCCGGCCAGCTTTTCAGCGGCCATGCAGAAGGCGTGCTCCTGGTTCATCGGCGCGACATAGTCGAGGCGGTCGAAATAGCCGATGCCCTGAAGATAGGTCTTGTGCTCCAAGAGCTTCTCGGTGCCGCGGTGCAGAAGGCCGATATGCGGGTCGACGCGCTCGACGACCTCGCCATCCAGCTCCAGCACCAGACGCAGAACGCCGTGGGCGGCCGGGTGCTGGGGACCGAAGTTCAGCGTAAACTTGCGCGGGGCGGTCTCGGTGATCTGATCGTCAGCCATGGTCTCAGCCTCCCGCCTTCTCGTCGCCCGGGATGACGTATTTGGCGCCTTCCCACGGGCTCATGAAATCGAAGTCGCGATATTCCTGGACCAGTTCGACCGGTTCGTAGACGACGCGCTTTTCTTCCTCGTCCCAGCGCACCTCGACATAGCCGGTGAGCGGGAAGTCCTTGCGCAGCGGATAGCCCTCGAAACCGTAATCGGTCAGCAGGCGGCGCAGGTCCGGGTGATCGGAGAAGATGATGCCGTACATGTCGAAGGCTTCGCGCTCGAACCAGTCGGCGACCGGATAGACACCATGCACGGACGGCACCGGGGTTTCCTCGTCGGTGGCGAGCTTGACCCGGATGCGGTGGTTCTGGTGCATCGACAGGAGGTGATAGACGACCTCGAAGCGCTGGGCGCGCTGCGGATAGTCGACCCCGCAAATGTCGATCAGCGTGGTGAAACGGCAGGCCGGGTCATCACGCAGGAAGGTCAGCACATCCTCGATGCGGTCACGGTGGATGGTCACCGTCAGCTCGCCATGGGTGATGGTCCAGCCGGTCACCGCTTCGGGCTGGCCGGCGGCGACGTGTTCACCGAGGACTTTGAGCGCTTCACTCATCTTTCTCTCCTAGCGCTCGATCGAGCCTTCGCGGCGGATCTTCTTCTGCAATTGCAGAATGCCGTAGACCAGGGCTTCCGCGGTGGGCGGGCAACCCGGGACATAGACGTCCACCGGAACGATGCGGTCACAGCCGCGCACGACCGAATAGGAATAGTGGTAATAGCCGCCGCCATTGGCGCACGAGCCCATCGAGATGACATAGCGCGGCTCGGGCATCTGGTCGTAGACCTTGCGCAGGGCCGGAGCCATCTTGTTGGTCAGCGTGCCGGCCACGATCATCACATCGGACTGGCGCGGGGAAGCCCGCGGCGCAAAGCCGAAGCGCTCGACGTCGTAACGCGGCATTGAGGCCTGCATCATCTCGACGGCGCAGCAGGCCAGGCCGAAAGTCATCCACATCAGCGAGCCGGTGCGCGCCCAGGTGACGAGGTCGTCCGCCGCAGCCACGACGAAGCCCTTGTCCGCCAGCGCGTCGGAGACGCCGTCGAAGAAGGGGTCGTGTTTCTTCGGGTCATAGCCCGGAACGGTCGCGCGGCCCGCCATGCCGGCGTGGGGGGTCAGATCAGATGCCATGGTGCTCTACTCCCAATCCAGCGCGCCTTTTCTCAGCTCGTAGATGAAGCCGATGGTGAGAACCGCAAGAAAAACCATCATCGACCAGAATTCGAACTCGCCCAGATGCTCCCGCAGGGTCACGGCCCAGGGGAAGAGGAAGGCGACTTCCAGGTCGAAGATGATGAAGAGGATGGCGACGAGATAGAATCGCACGTCGAATTTCATGCGGGCGTCGTCGAACGCGTTGAAGCCGCATTCATAGGTCGACACCTTTTCCGGATCCGGCCGCGACGGGGCGATCACGAAGGCCGCCAGCATGAAGCCAAGGCCGATTGCCGCTGCAATGCCGAAAAAGATCAGGATGGGCAGGTAATCCAGAAGCTGCGCGTCCATGGCCAAGCCTCGCCTTCTCGCGTCGGTTATCTCGTGCGGAAGCTCTCAGTTTAGCGGCTTGATACGCGGAGAAGCGAATCGGAAAACGCCGCAAGAGCCCCCTGCCCGATTTGGCGCGGAAGCTAGTGCGGTGAGCCGGTCGCTGCAAGGCCTAAAGACGGCAGTGTGTCAGTTGGCAATGCCTTGAAGTGTGGACAGAAAACCTCAGTTGCGAATGATTTGCAAGCGCATTGCGCAGTCAACCTGAACCGGTCATCAGTGTGACAGGCCCAGCACGGACCGCCAGAAGCGCCATTTCAGGAAGGGCGAGCGACGGGTGAAGGCGTGATCGGGGAAGATGTGCCAGGGTTTGTAACCCCACCGGACAATCAGGTCCCGGGCGTCGCGGCCCAGACCTTCCGCATGCGCGGCCGCCAGGGCGGCACGCCTTGTACACCAGGAGGATCGGGCCCGGCGGAACTCCACCAGACCCTGTCCGGTCAGCCCCCGGGCGGCGCGGAAGACCCGGCGCAGATCCCGGTATTGGCGGTGCCGCGCCAGGGCATCCAGACACAGGACCAGAAGACCACCCGCAGCGCCTATGGCCAGCCAGAGCGGCGGCGACAGGGCGAGGATCAGCACACAGCCCAGGGCCAGACTCAGGGGCGGCCAGGTGGCGCTGAGCGAAAACAGGCCGGAGCGTGTGTGAAGGATGAGCGCAGACATGGCGTCAGTTTGCCGCGCCGGCGAACATGAACCAGCGGGACTGTCTGCCGGGCCGTCCCCTGGTGTCGACCCCGCCCTTCCCTCACCGGTGAATCCGCCTAGACTTGAATTGTCGGACAGATGGGGCAGCGCGCGATGCTGGCAGAATATTACGGGGCGATCGGCTTTTTCGTGATCGCGGGCGGGTTTTCCTACCTGGTCGATCACAGCCCCTTGGCCAAGCACACCCTGTCGCACGCCATGAATGAACACCGGCGCTACTGGATGATTGCGATGGCCTCACGCTCGGTGCGCATCATCGACAGCCAGATCATCGCCGGACTTCAGAACGGCATCGCCTTTTTTGCGTCAACGGCACTCCTGGGCATCGGTGCTGCCTTTACCTTGGTCACGGCGCTGGACCCGGTGATGACCGCCGTCGCCGACGTGCCCTTCCTGGACACCGGCTCGCGCACGCAATGGGAGGTGATGAGTCTGGGCCTGCTGGTCATCTACGCCTATGCCTTCTTCAAGTTCGGCTGGTCCTACCGGCTGGTGAACTATGCCGCCATGCTGGTCGGCGCGACCCAGGACACCCCGCGAGACGGCGAAGCCTCGAACGTGTGCCTGGCCGGGGCCTACCGGGCCGGCGCGATGAATGTAGTCGCCGGCCGGCAGTTCAATCGCGGCCTGCGCACCCTGTTCCTGTCGATCGGCTATCTCGCCTGGATCGGCGGGCCCAATGCCCAGATCATCGCCACCCTGGCCATCGCCGCCATTCTCGCCTACCGCCAGTTCGCCAGCCCTGCCCTGGCAGCGCTGAAGGCCGGTGACGACGCGATGGAGCGCTACAGTTCGAGCGAGACGGCCAGCGAATAGGGTCCGGCGGTGTTGCACCATCGCACCGAATGCGTTCAATCTGCCGCCAACTGACAGTCTGGGGGCGTTCTCATGAGCATCGGCAATTCCATTCTCAATGCGGTCGAACGGGCGGGCAATAAACTGCCCGATCCGGTGACCATCTTCCTGATCCTGATCGCGATCGTGATGGGCGCTTCGGTCGTCGCCTCGCTGGCCGGGCTGAGCGCCGTGCATCCGATGACCGGCGAGACCGTGTCCGCGCAGAACCTGTTCTCGGCGACCAACATCCAGCGCCTGCTGACCGAGATGCCGCGCACCTTCACCTCCTTCCACCCGCTGGGCATGGTCCTGGTGGTGATGATCGGTGCCGGCATTGCCGAACGCGCCGGCCTGTTCGGCGCCGGCCTGCGCAGCCTGGTCAAGGGCATTCCGGGCATCCTTCTGACGCCGACCCTGGTGTTTGCCGGCATCATGTCCAACCTGGCCGTCGATGCCGGTTATGTGGTGCTGATCCCGCTGGGCGGCATCGTCTTCGCCGCCGCCGGCCGCCACCCGATTGCCGGCATGACGGCGACCTTCGCCGGCGTTTCGGCCGGCTTCTCCGCCAATCTCGTGGTCGGCGCGCTGGAAGCCCTCCTGTTCGGCATCACCCAGAGCTCGGCGCAGTTCCTGGTGCCGGGCTGGGAGATGAACATCCTGGGCAATTGGTATTTCACCCTGATCCTGACGCCGGTGCTGATGATCGTGGTGACCGTGGTCAATGACCTCATCGTCGAACCGCGCCTGGGCAAGTGGACCCCGCCGGCAGACTTCAAAATGCCCGAGGAAGGCGCGCCGCTGACGGCTGGTGAAAAGAAGGGCCTCAACTGGGCCGGTCTTGCCCTGCTCGCCGTCATCGTGCTGTCGCTGGTGCTGCTGTTCGGACCGGGTCAGCCGCTGCAGGACCCGACGAATGAGCTGAACACCTTCACGCCCTTCCTCAACTCGATCGTGGCGCTGATCTTCATCGCCTTCCTGGCCATGGGCCTGGCCTATGGCGCCGCCGCCGGCACGATCAAATCGGACAAGGATGCCGTCGGTCTGGCCGCCAAGTCGATGGGGGATATGGGCCTCTACATTGTGCTGGCCTTTGCCATGGCGCACTTCATTGCCCTGTTCAACTGGTCCAATCTGGGTATCCTGACCGCCATCGGCGGCGGGGACCTTCTGGGCCGGCTGGACCTGCCGGCACCGCTGATCCTGCTGTGCATGATCCTGCTGGTCGCCTTCCTGAACCTCTTCATCGGCTCGGCCTCGGCCAAATGGGCGCTGATCGGCCCGGTTCTGGTGCCCATGCTGATGCTGCAGGGCATCTCGCCGGAAGCCTCCACCCTCGCCTACCGCATGGGTGACCAGGCGACCAATATCATCACGCCGCTGATGCCCTACCTGCCTCTGGTGCTGGTCTTTGCCCAGCGCTATGTGCCGGAGTTTGGCCTGGGCAGCCTGATCGCGACCATGCTGCCCTATTCGATGGCCATCCTGGTGTCCTCGATCGTGATGCTGGGCATCTGGTTTGCGCTGGGTCTGCCGCTGGGCCCGGCCGGGGCCGAGTTCTTCTATGAACTGCCCGCCGAGGTCACGACCGCCGGAGAAACCGCGGGCGGCCAATAACCGCACGCAGGAAAAGAGCGGTCCTTGCGGAACCGCTCTTTCTTTGAACCCTTACGAGGTGGCGGGATCCGTTGAACCGGCCGCCACCTCATGAGGTCATGCCCTAGGCCGCGTTATGGCGACGGGCATTGTCGGGACGGCGCGGCTTGGCGCTGCGCTTGTGACCGCCAGACTGGCCGTCACGTTGTTCGTGCGAGCCGGACTGGCTGCCTTTCGGCTTGTCGTTCTTGTACTTGTCGGTCCACTTGCCGCCGCGGGGTTTGGAACTGCGCGGCTTGTCGGAACGCGGCTTGTCGCCACGCGTCTCGTCAAAACGGGCATTGTCGGACCGGGGACGGTCCGAACGCGGCTTGTCACCACGGGGCTTGTCGCCATACGGCCTGTCGCCCTGGGACTTCTCGCCGCGCGGCTTGTCCTTCCAGGTCTTCTCGCCGCGCGGCTTGCCGGGGCGGTCACCCTGGGCCGGCTTGTCCTGACGCTCGCGCCACGGCTTGCCGTCCTCGCGCATGCCTTCCGGGCGATCCTGGCGCGGACGCGACTTGTGAGGACGGTCCGACTTCGGCCAATCCGACTTTGAGCGGTCCGAACGCGGGCGATCAGAATGGGACCGGTCAGGCTGGGCCCGGTCCGCTTGAGAACGGTCCTTCCAACCCCGGTCCTGGCGCGGCCGCTCGTCGCCGGAACGGGCTTCGCGCGGCTGGTCGTCGTGGGAGCGTTCCCGGCGCGGGCGTGAGCCCTCGGCACGCTCGCGGCGCGGCTGGGCATTGTCATCCCGGTCGCGGCGCGGTTTCGGGCTGCGGAAAGCATCGCCTTCGGGGCGCTCGCCGCGCGTGCGCTTGCGGGCCTGGACACCTTCGCCATCGCCGGACCGGCGGGCATTGCGCTTTTTCTTTTTCGAACCGGCCGGTGTGGCATTGCGGACCAGCTCGAAGAATTCCTTCTCCTCGCCCAGCACCGACTTGTCGATCTCGATGCCGGTGGTGCGTTCGATGTCCATCAAATAGCCGAATTCGGACGGGTCACACAGCGACACGGCGATGCCGGCCTTGCCGGCGCGTGCGGTCCGGCCGATGCGGTGGACATAGCTTTCCGGAATGTTCGGCAGGTCGAAATTGACCACGTGGGAGACGTCGTCGACATCAATGCCGCGAGCGGCAATGTCGGTGGCGACGAGGATGTTCACCTTGCCGGCCTTGAAGCCTTCCAACGCCTTGACGCGCTGGCCCTGGGTCTTGTCGCCATGGATGGCGGCAGACTTGAGACCGAACTGGTCGAGATGCTTGTTGACCCGGTCTGCGCCGCGCTTGGTGCGGGCAAACACGATGGCGCGATCAACGCTCTTCTCCGACAGGATTTCCAGCAGCAGCTCGCGCTTGGAGGCCTGCGGGGTGAGGATCACCGACTGCTCGATCCGCTCGATCGGACGGGACACGGCCGCGACGGAAATCTGCGCCGGATCGGTCAGGAGATCATGGGCCAGCGCCTTGATCTGCTTGGGCATGGTGGCCGACAGCATGGCGGTCTGACGCGTCGCCGGCAGCATGCCGACGATCTGGCGGATGGCCGGGAAGAAGCCAAGGTCCAGCATCTGGTCGGCCTCGTCCAGCACCAGGGTCTGAACGTCTTCCAGGGTCAGGGCGCGCGACTTCACCAGGTCGAGCAGGCGGCCCGGCGTGGCGACGATGACATCGACGCCGCGACCGACGACCTTGATCTGCGGACCGATTTTCAGACCGCCGACGACCAGGGCCGAAGACAGGCGCATGTGACGGGAATAGGTCTGCAGATTTTCACGGATCTGGGCGGACAGCTCGCGCGTCGGCGACAGGATCAGGGCGCGGCAGGATTTCGGCTTCGGGCGCTGGTTGAATTCGGCCAGGCGGTGCAGGACCGGCAGTACGAAGGCAGCGGTCTTGCCGGTGCCGGTCTGGGCGATGCCCATCAGGTCACGGCCGGCGAGCAGATGAGGAATGGCTTGCGCCTGGATCGGGGTCGGCTGGTCATAGCCTGCGTCCTCGAGGGCACGCAGGATCGGGTCGGCCAGGCCGAGCTCGGAAAATTGGGTCAAGGAATCAAAAACTTTCGATCATCCGCGCGCGGTCATCCCGCGGCGGCAAAGGGTCAATCAAAGGAAGCTTGCGTAGATCAGCTGCCAGGTTCGGGGACGCCTCGGCGCCCGGGGTGGCAGGATCAATACGCGCTGGGAACAGCGGAAAGTCACGCCAACACACAACCGGCACCGTGAGCAAAACGGCCTACACCCCGGCTGGATGTGGGGCGCATGTCTCACGTTTCATGCTGCAGTGCAACCTATTTTCCGTCTGGCCGTCGAATCGGACGCGCTGCGTCACTATCCGCCGAAGGAACCCGTTCGCGGAAGGCGGGTGTCAATGGAGCGGCCGTGGGCATTCTCCGAAAGGAAACAGCGCAGCGCTTCCAGCGGCAGGGCACGTGACAGAACATAGCCCTGGGCCCAGTCACAGCCCAGCATCTTGAGAATGGCGAGGCCCGTTTCATCCTCAACGCCTTCAGCCGTCATTTCCAGGCCCAGCGCATGGGCGAGATCGGCGGTCGACTTCACCAACATGCGATCGCGCTGGCTGTTGGCAATGTTCGACACGAAGGCCCGATCCAGCTTCAGTTCCTGGGCCGGCAGGGACTGCAGATAGGACAGCGACGACAGTCCGGCACCATAATCGTCGATCGACAGGCGAATCCCGGCCTCTCGCCAGAGCTTCAGTGTCCGCAGGGCCAGGTCCGGATTGCGCATGGCCGCTGTTTCCGTGATCTCGAAGGCAATGCTGCCGCGCAGGGCCGCAACCTTGTCCAGCGCCACCCGGGCAAAATCAGGATCCGAGATCAACGCACCGGAAATATTGATCGAGATCTGGATGTCATGACCGTCACGACATTTCAGATACTGCTGGTCGCGCGCCACCTGGTCGATCGACCATTCGGTGAATTCCCGGATCCGCCCGGTTTCCTCCGCCAGGGTAATGAAACTGTCGGGCGGGATGTAGCCGCGTTCCGGATCATTCCAGCGGACCAGGGCCTCGGCGCTGCGATAAGTGCCCGATTTCAGGTCCAGCTTGGGCTGGTAGTGCATCTGCATGTGGCCTTGCTCGATCGCAGCGAGCATGCGGCTCATCAAGGTGAGATTCTGGCTGTGATCCTGCTGGCAGGATTCATCGAAGACGGCGAAGAACCGGCCCGCCTCGCGCGCCTGTTCAACGGCCAGCATCGCATCACGCAGGGCCCGTCCGTTCAACGCATCCCGGGCAAGGCCGATCGTGGCGGTGATATCGATCGCAATCTCGTCGAACTCCAGCGGCGCTTCCAGCAGCGCGCGCAGATCACCCGCCAATTCTTCCACCGAGCGCATGGCCGGCTCTGTCATCACCACACCCAGCGCCCCGCGGGACAGCACGACCACCATATCCACATCCGGGTCCTGCAGCAGCCGCGCAGCAACGCCTGTTTTCAACTCTGCCAGACGGTCCAGACCAACGGCGCTCTCCAGATGCAGATAGCGTTCGATGCCAACAGCCAGCACCAGCGGTTCAAGCCCGGCATAATCCAGTTCCTCGATCCGCTTTTCTGCTGCAAAGCGCGTCGGCAGACCGGTTTCAGCATCATGGAACAGCGCTCGCCGCAATGCCGCATTGCGAGCCTGCAGCATGCGGTAGAACAGGGCGGCGCCCACGATCAGAACAGCCCCCAGCACGAGGGCGCCGACCAGAAGCTGGAATTGCTGCCGGGCCCTGGCATCGGCCAGAGCCAGGGCCTGTTCGAGACCTTCCGTGCGCAATTGTTCGATCTGCAGCTCCTGCTCGGCGAAATCGAACTGGGCCCCCAGCAGGACGCTGTTGGCCGATGCGGCGACGGCCCGGGCTTCGTCGTCCAGTCGCTTGAAGGCACGCAAATGCGGCAAGGCGGCCGAGGCATCACCCGACGCCTCATAAATGCGCGCAGCGGTGTCATGAAATTCCGTGAAAACCGAAGACGTGGTCTCAAGGTCCAGACCTGCGAACGTGTGGCCAATGGCCTGGCGGGCTGCTGCCGCATCGCCGCGCAGATGCTCGACCTGGGCACGGACGCCCCAGAGCGAGCGTATCCACTCCCCGCCACTCTCGCCGATACGATCAAAGGCCGCGTCGATTGCCGCCTCTGCCCCGTCGGCATCCGCCATATCCACGCGCAGGGAAGCAATATTCGCCAGGATGCGCGCCTCCAGCATCGGGCTGTCCATGGCCTCGGCTGCCGCCAGAGCCCGGTCGAAATGTGCGGCGGATTCCGCCAGCCGCTCCATCTCGCGATAGGTCGTGCCCAGATTGTTGTGCGCCGCCAGGTCCAGGGACAGATCACCCTGATAGCGGGCGGTGGCATTCAGATAATAGTCAACGGCCCGTTCGTACTGGTGGGCATCCTTGTAAATCTGCGCGATCGACTGCAGCACAATGGACTCGCTGCGGCTCTCACCGATCTCGCGATAGACCGCATAGGCAGCCTGAAAGTTTTCCAGTGCAGCGCCATAAACGCCCAGCAGTTTTTCGATTCGCGCGATAGCGACCAGAATATCGGCATACAGCTTGGTCGGCGCCGGGCTCTCGCCCAACAGATCCAGAGCGGACCGGGCGATCGGCGCGGCTTCCTGCGCCCGCCCCAACCGGGTCAAAGCCTCGGCTCGCAACCAGGCCAAGGTGGCACGGGCTTCAGCACGTTCACCTTCGCCCCATTCCCTGCTGATCAGGCCTTCCGCCTGGTCCGCGAGTTCAAGCGCCCGCTGCGGGTCGCGCATCATGGATTGGCGAACGCTCTGAACAGCCGTTTGGAAATCGACAGACTCGGCAAGGATTGTCGCATCCTGCGCCTGAACCGCAGCACCCGGCAGCGATACCGCTGCCAGCATGGCGCCCAGAATGGCGATACGCCCAACGCGCATGATGTGAAACGGACTGCCTGCTTTCATGGATCACCCAAAGCCTGAGGGTGATCCATAGCGCGAAAACCTTAACTCCCGCCAAATGCGGTCGACACCCCGACCGGACCGGCGCGGGCGCTGAGAAGGCAAGCCACAAGGGACAAATGTCGAAGAAGGGATCGCTTGAGCCATTCAAAAGAATGGCGCGAGTGACGGGACTCGAACCCGCGACCTCCGGCGTGACAGGCCGGCGCTCTAACCAACTGAGCTACACCCGCTTGAGCGGCTCGCCGAAGCGAGGTGCGTTGTTTATGGGCGAACCGATTATGGGTCAAGCGGCGAATGTAAGCGATCTGCACATTCTGCAGCAGCTTTGTCAGTTGCCCGAGAAATGGCGCTCCGCCCAGCTTTCGGTGACCTCGATCGTGGTCTCGATCAGGTCATCCAGATCCTCGCGGGAAATCACATAGGGCGGCATCAGATAGATGATCCGGCCGAAGGGGCGGACCCAGATTCCCGCCTCGACAAAGGCCGCCTTCAGCGCGTCCAGACCCGGCAGGCTGCGCATCTCGATCACCCCGATGGCGCCCTGCCAGCGCACATCCACAACGCCGGGAATCAGCGCCGCACGCGGCAGGTGCCGCGCGAAGGCAGCCTCGATGGCGGCGACCTGCTGCAGGCGCGGTTCGCGATCGAACAGGTCGAGCGAGGCATTGGCGGCGGCGCAGGCAGCCGGATTGCCCATATAAGTCGGCCCGTGCATCAGCGCGGCACCGGCATCGTCCGACCAGAAGGCCTGGAAGATATCCTTTGAGGCGATCGCCGCGGCCAGCGGCAACGTGCCGCCGGTGAGCGCCTTGGAGACGGTCATGATGTCCGGCACCACGCCTGCCTTTTCGCAGGCGAACATCGTACCCAGACGGCCAAACCCGGTCATGATCTCGTCCAGGATCAGCGGCAGGCCGTGACGGTCACAGGCGGCGCGGATGCGCTGCAGG
This sequence comes from uncultured Maricaulis sp., assembly GCA_965242785.1. Classification (GTDB taxonomy): domain Bacteria; phylum Pseudomonadota; class Alphaproteobacteria; order Caulobacterales; family Maricaulaceae; genus Maricaulis. Next base: position 338,349 of record CBDETA010000003.1, on the reverse strand, counting down.
GTCTCGGGCGAATGGAAACGCATGCCGCCGGCGCCCTGGACCAGAGGTTCGGTGATCACGCCGGCGATCTCGCTGGACTTGCGCAGCAGCAAATCCTCGAAGCGCTGGGTCGAGGCCTTGTCCACCGGCAAGTCGGCCAGGATCTGGCGCTGCAGCGTGCCGGCGAACAGGCTGTGCATGCCCTCCTCCGGATCACAGACCGACATGGTGGCCAGGGTGTCGCCATGATAGCCGCCGCGGAAGCACACGAAGCGCGTGCGCCCGGTCTCGCCGCGATTGATCCAGGACTGGACCGCCATCTTCATGGCGATCTCGACGGACACCGATCCGCTCTCGCAGAAGAAGACATGGTTGAGATCGCCCGGCGCCAGCGCCGCCAGACGCGCGGCCAGACGTTCGGCCGGCGCATGGGTGAGCCCGCCCAGCATGACATGGGGGACACGGTCGAGCTGGTCCTTGACCGCCTCCATGATGTGCGGATGGCGATAGCCGTGGCATACGGTCCACCAGGAGGAGATGCCGTCGATCAATTCGCGTCCGTCCGCCAGCCGCAACCGCACCCCCTGTGCAGCAGTGACTTCCAGCGGTTCGGGCGCCGTTTTCATTTGCGTATAGGGCCGCCAGACATGCAGGCTGTCCGGATCGGGTGCCGCGGCGGGCGGGGTGTGACGTGTATCGGAATTCATGCGCGGGCTTTAGCAGGCCTGAATTCTGTGCGACAGGCATGGCATGACATCTGCTGCAGCTTCCCTTGACCATTTTGCCGCCGACAAGCTGGCCCAGCTGGACCGCAAGTCGCTGCGACGTACACCGCTTGTGACACAGCATCATGACGCCGTGCGGGTCGAGCGGGACGGCCGCATGCTGATCAATGCCTGTTCGAATGATTATCTGGGCCTGGCCCATCATCCTGACGTCATCGAAGCCGCCCGCGAGGCGGCCGCCCGTTTCGGCACCGGTGCGGGTGCCTCGCGACTGGTCACCGGCGGCCACCCGCTGCTGTTCGAGCTGGAACAGCGCCTGGCCGGCTTCAAGGGCACCGAGGATTGCTTGCTGTTCGGCTCGGGATATCTGGCCAATCTGGGCATCACGCCGGCGCTGGCAGGTCCGGATGACCTCGTCCTGGTCGACAGCCTGGGCCATGCCTGCCTGCATGCCGGCGCCCGGCTGTCGCGCGCCCGGGTCGAGGTGTTCCGGCACAATGATGTGGCCCATCTTCGCAGCCTGCTGGCACAGCACCGGGCCCGGGCCGGACACGCGCTGATCCTGACCGATGGCGTGTTCTCGATGGATGGCGATCTGGCTCCGCTGCCGGAAATCCTGGCCGTGGCGGAGGAATTTGACGCCTGGACGCTGGTTGATGACGCCCACGGGATCGGCGTGGTCGGCGAAGGGCGCGGCAGCGCGCATGCATTCGATGCGCCGGCAGCGGCACCGCTGCAGATGGGCACCCTCTCCAAGGCGCTGGGCAGTTATGGCGGCTATGTGTGCGCCAGCCAGCGCGTGTGCGACCTGTTGCGCTCGCGGGCACGGCCGCTGGTCTTCACCACCGCCCTGCCCCCGGCCAGCGCCGCGGCAGCACTGAAGGCGCTCGACCTGATCGAGGCGGATGCCACTCTGTGCCAGCGCCCGCTGAACCTGGCGCAGCGCTTTTGCGCCCGGCTGGGCCTGCCGGTACCGGCCTCGCCGATCGTACCGGTGATCCTGGGTCCGGCGGATCTGGCCCTGCGTGCCTCCGCCGAACTGCAGGAAGCAGGCTATCTGGTCACACCGATCCGTCCGCCCACAGTGCCCCATGGCACGGCACGCCTTCGCATCACCTTCTCTGCCGCCATGAGCGAAGCCCAGGTGGACGGCCTGGCCGAAGCCCTGGCGGATATCCAGCAACAAGCCGAGGCGGCGGAATAATGCGGCCGATCTTTGTGACGGGCACCGGCACCGATGTCGGCAAGACCCACATCCTGTGCGAAATCCTGAAAGCCCACCGCGCGGCTGGCAAGGCTGCGCGGGTGCTCAAACCGGTCATCTCCGGCTTTGATCCCTCGCAGCTGAACGAGACCGATACGATCCGGCTGATGCGGGCCAATGGCGACAGCCTGACCGGCGAAGCGCTGCAGGCCGTGTCCCCCTTCCGTTTCAAGGCGGCCCTGTCGCCGGACATGGCGGCGCGCCGCGAGCGGCGCAGTCTGGAACTGAGCCAGGTGGTGAATTGGTGTCTGGACCATATCGACCGCGCCATGCCGACCGTGATCGAGGGCGCCGGCGGGGTGATGTCACCGATCGCAGAGGACGGGCTGAACCTGGACCTGATCCGCGAGCTCGACGCCCATCCGATCCTGGTGGCGGGCGGCTATCTGGGCACGATCTCTCACACGCTTTCGGCCCTGCGCGTGCTGGATGGCCGTTGCACCGTGATTCTCAACAATCACGGTGAAGGCCCTGTTTCTCTTGAAGAAACAGCCGAGACCATCCAGCGCTTCGCACCGCGCATCGACATCCGTCTCTTTGCCGGAGACGGAGCCGCGCTGCTGGACCTTCTGGACCGCAGCTAGCGCCCCCAACGGGCGCGCCAGCCACGCTCGTCCACATGCACGAAGGCGCCGTGATAGGCATTGGGTCCGTACTCGCCCAGACCGCCGGCCAGCCAGGTTTCGCCGAATTCGGCGGAGAGGTCCTCGACCAGATCGTACAGCAGCGCCGCATCCTGACGGTCCAGCACGCCATCGCCGTTGAGATCGTCCATCACACCGTCCTCATCGGTGTCGATGAAGATGTCGGCCGCGCCCCCATAGATGTGGCGCGAGTTGGCGCCATTCCCCAGACCGGCATTGTAGGCCGGCGTGCGATAGCCGCTCATCACGGTGAAACCGTCGGTGCGCCAGCCGCGGGCATTGGCCGCTTCCAGGATCGTCTCCAGCTTCATCACCAGCCGTTCGGACACGATGAGATAGCGCACATCGCTTTCGCCCTCCTGCTTGCACAGGAACTGGCCCAGCCGGAAATGCGGCGACAGCCGCACATCCGCCAGTTCGCCGCTGAATTCCGCAAAGGCGACCGGTGCCGCGTAATTGGCCTGACCGCGATAGGGTTCAGCCGGATACTGGCCGATGCGATACCCGTTGATCGTGTCGCCATCTCCGGCCGCCTGGGCGCGCATGGTGACCAGGTTGAGGGTCATCACCTCGCCGGCCGCGTTGCGCACTTCAAGCGTCGTCAGGCCGGGCTCCTGCGGGGCCTGCCAGGAAAAGTCCATCACGCCGGTCGAGCTGGTGTCGCCGATTGTCCAGTCGACCTGCTCGTTCGCGACCAGGCCGAGTGTTTCACCCGGCGCCAGGAACAGCGCGAACACGCTGAAGTCCACGTCCAGTCCCGTATCTGTTGTGACGGTAAAGCCCAGCCGGCCCGTATCAAACGGCGGCGGGGTGAGAGGGCCCACATCGTGCGGTTCGACCGTCACGGGGGCGGCAACGGCCACTTGGGGGTCCGTTGCCATCAGGGTCCCGAACAGGACGGGACCCCAGATGAATGCGCTCAATCACGCTACTCCAGAGGCGGTGGCGCCAGGGCCAGGGCCGCAATCAGATTTTGATCCCGGTCATATAGGTCGTCCACGAAGCGAATTCCAGTGGTCTCGTCGGGGACGGCGGTCCAATAAAGTATGTGGACCGGGATGGAGCGGGCCAGCGAAGCGCGCGTCTCCGTATCGCCCGCCGTGACGGTCTGGATCCGGGCTGCGGACCAGTCCGGCGTTTCCGCCAGCACCCATTCGGCCAGGGCCAGCGGATCGCGCACCCGCACACAGCCGGAAGAGAAATCCCGACGGGTCTGCGCGAACAGGCCACGTGTCGGGGTGTCGTGCAGATAGACATTGTGCGAGTTGGGGAACATGAACTTCACCTCGCCCAGCGCGTTCTGGGGCCCCGGGGCCTGGCGCAGCCGGTAGGGGAAGCCCTGGGCGGGCACGGCGCTCCAGTCGATCGTGTCCGGGTCGACAATGCTGCCGGAGCGGTCAATGACCTGGAAGCCGAGGCGGCGCACCGAGGTCGGGTCTGAACGGAAGGCTGGCAGCTTGTCGCGCACGGCCAGGCTGGGCGGCGTCTCCCACCAGGGATTGAGCACCATGTAGGTCATATTGCCGGAGAAGACCGGTGTGCGGCGGTAGAGACGCCCGACAATGACATCATGCCGCCGCTCGACCACGCCGTCATTGCGCGCCTCGAGGCTGAAATCGGCGATATTCACCCGGATGTGGCGCCGGCCCAGATCGTCCGGCAGCCAGCGCCAGCGCTCCATGTTGGCGATGATCTGGTCGACGCGCTGTTGGGCGGTCGCGTTGAGCTGGGCCAGGGTGCGCGTGCCGATGACACCGTCCGGATCGAGGCTGGCGCGATGCTGGAAGGTCTTCACGGCAGCTTCCAGTGCGGGATCGAAGAACTCGGCATCGCCACCCTCGTCCAGCGGAGCGACATCACCGGTGGCTTCCAGACGGGCCCGGACCTGGGCAATGCGCGGTCCACGTTCGCCAGGCCTCAGCGTCGGACCGGCATCCACCTGCGGCCAGCCACCCGCTTGTGCCAGGGCCCGGTAGCGCACCAGGGAGTCTTGCAGCGCCTGATAGCCCGGCTGCGACGGCGCAAGCGCTTCAAGGCTTTCCGCGATCGCGCCCTGGACCAGAGCTGACTGGAGATAGGCGGCGAGATCGCGGCCGCGGCGCACGGCCGTCCAGTCCGGCTCGATCGAGACCGGGTTGAGACGGCCTGCCAGCAGATGTGCGGCGAGCGTCAGATAAGCGTCAGTGGCCAGCTCATCGGCAAACTGGTCGGCCGCCCCGGGATCGATCTCCATCAGGCGGGAATAGTGGTAGTCTTCCGGATCCAGACCGTGTGCCGAAGCGCCCGCCACGGCGGCGCGCAGGTCCTCGAACAGGTAGGCATTGGCCGGTCCGGTCCAGGCAAAACTGCCCTCACGCAGCGTATAAAAGCGTTCGGCGGCCTCACAAGCCCGGCAATCGGTCAGCACGATGGACTGGGCAGGCGATGACAGGAGGCTGGCAGACAGGAAAAACCCCGAAAGCACGGCGAGCCGGCGCAGCTGCATGAATGACCTCGATGACCGTTGTTCGCAATGGCCACATTGTGCCGGGACTCGCCTGATCACGGCAAGCGCGTGGGGGTCATTTGATACAATCGCCTGCCCCGATGGTCCGCACCGGACAGACACCCGGACACTGGAATGGTGGGCGGTGAGGGGTTCGAACCCCCGACCCTCTCGGTGTAAACGAGATGCTCTCCCAGCTGAGCTAACCGCCCATTCCGTGGTTGTCGCACCAATGGCCCGACGACAGCAAGGCGCGCTTTCTAGTCTGCCCGACCGGTATCAGGCAAGTCTGGCCTGCTTGCGCGCCGCAGCATCGCGGATCATGCCGCCCACGACGAGTTCGATCTGGCCGATCGCATCGGCGACCGGATCGCGATGGCGCGAATTGGGCAATGTGACCGTGACGATGCCGTGCACGGAGGCCCACAGCGCCCGGGCCGCCCGGGCCCGGAACTCGCGATGTTCAAAGCCCGGTCCCGGTTCCAGCACCGACTCGACAATGCCGAACAGTGCGTCCTCGGTCTCCAGATAGGCGCGCGGGGCGCTGCCGGCCTGGCTGCGGTTGAAGGCGAGCAAGGCGGTCCAGCGGGCATTCTGGGTGACGACAAACTCGATATAGGCCCGCGCCAGCACCATCAGCCGCTCAACCACCTGCTCCGGCGGCAGGCCGGCGCTGTCCAAGGCGCTGACATGGTGGTCGGCGATGTCCCGATAGGTGGCGAAATTGAGCTCACGGATGAGATCATTGATATCGCCGAAGAGCTTGTAGATGGACCCTACCGACAGGCCGGCTCGCGCCGCGATCGTACGGGCCTGCATGCCCTTGAGCCCCTTCTCGGCCAGAAGCTGGCCGGCAGCCTCCAGCGCACGTTCACGCACTTCCGGCGTGAGCCCCGGGCGCCCGCGCGGACGGGTGGCGGTTTCGGTCGAGGTATCCTGCGGTGTTCCCATGCGTCCAAACTAGGGTCTAGGCGAAAATCGAACAACGTTCATTTTTGCGCTTGCGAAAGTCCTATTCACATCCATTTTGTGAACAGCGTTCATTAAAGACAGGCCGTCACCATGTCACCGATCGAGTTCAACAAGGTTTTCACCCGCTTGCCAAGCGATCTCGCCCGTCGCGTGCAGGCCTGCCTGCCCCAGGGCCGTTTCCGGCTGGGCGAAGGCCGCCTGTCCGGCTGGCTCAGCGTGATGTTCGGAGCGCTGAGCCTGATGGGTGTGCTGGTCTTTCTCTTTCCCGGCTGGTTGAGCATTCCCGAATTGCGGGCCGGCTATGACATCCCCGCGATGCGGCTGGGACTGGCGGGCCTGATGCTCGCCTGCGGCGGATTCGGCCTGTTCGCTCTGGCAGCCGGTCGGATCTGGCCAGCCCTGCCCGGTCTGGGCCTGCTGGCCATGACGGAATTGCTGGGCGGGGCCGACACGCCGGTGGGCGCGATGACGGCGGCGCCGGTCTATATCGGGCTGGACTGGTTCGTGATCGGCCTTCTGTCCACGGGCGGCGTCTTCATCCTGCTGGAGAAACTGACCCCGCTGCGCCGTGAACAACCGGTGCTGCGCGAGGACTGGCAGCTGGACATGAAACACTTCTTTGTGATGCACCTCCTGCTGGGCGCCTATCTGGCCTGCACCCACCTCTTGCTGACCGAAACCCTGGGCTGGGCCCGGTTCGACAGCGTGGTCAATGTCATTTCCGCCCTGCCCGCGCCGGTGCAGTTCATCCTGATCATGCTGAGCGTCGATCTGGTGGAGTACGCGGTGCACCGCGCCTATCACACCGACAGCTTCCTGTGGCGCATCCACGCCGTGCACCATTCCTCGCGGCAGATGGACTGGCTCGCCTCCTCGCGCCTGCACCTGCTGGAGGCCCTCTTCACCCGCTCGGCGACGCTGGCTCCGATGTTCCTGCTGGGTTTCGACCAGGGTGTGGTCAATGCCTATGCGATCTTCATCGGTTTCCACGCCACGCTGATCCACGCCAATGTGCGCTGGCGTTTCGGCTGGCTGGAACAGGTCTTCGTCACCCCGCGCCACCATCACTGGCACCATGCCGACCACCCGGACGCGATCAACACCAACTACGCCGTCCACTTCGCCTTCATCGACCGGATCTTCGGCTCGCTTTACCTGCCGGACGGCTGGCCGGAGGATTACGGCATTTCCGGCGAACAACCCGAGCCGAGCTATCGCGGACACACGCTGCACCCCTTCCGGAAGAGACCTGCAGCGGCCATTTAGGCACACATCAGAGGGCGGATTTTCCGCCCTCTTTTTTTGTCCGAATTCCCCTTGCGTGAATGCGATTCCCGCCTAGCGTCGATTTTGTGAACATTGTTCGTTTGAAAAGGAGGAATGAATGTTCTCGACCCTGATCACCATCATGCGCGGCCGGTCCGAACGGGCCCGCGAAGGCCTGGAAGCCACCCACGCCACGTTGATCATCGAACAGAAGATCCGCGAGGCCGAGGCCGGTCACGACCGGGCCAAGCGCTCCCTCGCCTCGCTCATCCTGCGCGAGCGCAGTGAAGACAAGGCGCTGGCGGCGCTGAAAGCCCGCAAGCGCGACATGGAAGACCGGGTGCGCTCGGCCCTTTCCGCCGGCAAGGACGCGCTGGCCCGTGACGGCGCCGATGCCCTGGCCGACATGGAGAATGAAGCCGCGGCCCGCAAGGAAGCGCTGGAGCGCACTCGTAAATCTGCCGCTCGCCTGCGCCTGCTGGTGGAAAAGAGCGAGCGCCGCCTCGTCGATCTGCGCCAGGGCCTGATCACCGCTCGCGCGATGGAGGCGGAACGCCGCTCGGCGGTCGAAATGCGCGGCGGTCTGGGCGGTACGGCAGCGCTGGGCGAAGCGGAAGCCGTGCTCCGGCGGACGCTGGCCAGCGATGATCCGATCGAAGCCATGGACATACTGGACGGCATCCATGCCGAACTGTCTGGTGACGGTCTCGCTGACCGCATGGCGGCCGAAGGCATCGGCCAGGCCCGCCGCACCCGCGGCGAGGACATCCTGGCGCGCTTCCAGGCCGAAATCGCACCCGCCGCCACATCCGCCCCGCAAGCCTGAGGAGATCCGTCATGCTGGGACAATCACAACTCTGGATCACTTTCAATTATGGCTGCGTCATCGCCGCCTACGCCATGCTCGGTCTGTCGCTGATCCTGATGCCGGTCGACCTGTCGACCAAGGGCTATGTCGGCATGGGCGTGCTCTTCCTCACCGGCTCGCTGGTGACCCTGGTGAAGACGCTGCAGGAACAGCGCATCAATGAGCAATTCACTTCCAAGGTGGAACGCGCCCGGCAGGAAAAACTGCTGTCGGATTATGTGAGCGCGGAGTAACGCGAAAGGGCCCTGGATCCATCGGGTCCATTCGAACGATTGTCATCCCTGACGGATGCCCCGCGATAGCGGGGTGCAGATCAGGGACCCATGCCTGCGCCAGCCAGGCGCTCGACGATGGGTCCCGGCGCTGCGGCCCCGGTCAAGCCGGGGCCATCCGGCCGGGATGACAATCATCATAGCCCTCTGAGCAGCCCCTTATTCCGCCACGCTGACCTTGTCGATCGCGTCGGCGGCGTAGCAGCCCAGGAGCTTGATCTCGCGCGTGTGTTCTTCCAGCACGCTCATGGCCTGGCGGATCGGCTTGTCCTCGACATGGCCTTCCACATCCATGATGAACATCTCCTCCCAGGGATTGCCGGCGATGGGGCGGCTTTCCAGCTTGACCAGGTTGATGCCGTTGTCGCGGAAGCCCAAGAGGGCGTCGACCAGGCAGCCCGGCGTGTCGCGCGTGGTGAACATCATCGAGGTCTTGCACTCCACCTCTCGCGTCGGGAAGGAAGCCTTGCGGCCGATGACGATGAAACGGGTGATGTTCTGCTCGTGATCGCCGATGCCGCGCGCCAGGATATCCATGCCGAACAGGCGCGCCGCATCCTCACCGGCAACAGCCACGGCGGTGTCGTCATCCTCCAGGAGACGTTCCAGCGCCCGGGTCGTGGAGGCCGCCATATGGGTTTCCAGCTCCGGGTGCGAGGCGATGTAGCGGCGGCACTGGGCCAGGGCCTGGGGGTGGCCGTAGACACGGCTGATCCGCCCCTGCCCGCTGGCCCGGCCGACCAGGCAATGATCCACGCGCAGGAAGAATTCGCCGATGATCTGGGTGCGCGAATTGATGAGGATGTCATAGACCTCGTTGATCGAGCCCGTGGTGGTGTTCTCGATCGGGATGACGCCGTAATCCACTTCGGCATTCTCGACTGCCCGGAAGATCGAGACGAAATCGCGCTTGGGTGACGGGACGACATTGGCGTTGCGGCGCTCGAACACTTTCTGGGCCGCGATATGGCTGTAGCTGCCCGGACCACCGAGATAGGCGACCGTTGCCTCGTTGAGCTCGTCAGCCCGCATCGAGTCGAAACGCTGGCGCTGGCGCCGGATCGAGACTTCGAACAGGGCATGGAACAGGGTTTCCACCAGCTCGGCTGGCACGCCCAGCGTCTTGCCCTGTTCGACAGCTGCTTTGAGCACCGCCTGCTCGCGATCGCGGTCACGCACCGGCTGGCCGCTGGCGGCCTTGGCTTCGAGGATTTCCTCGACCAGTTGCGACCGGCGGGCGATCGCTTCGATCAATTGCCGGTCGATCTGCGAGATCGCTTCGCGGATTTCATCCCGGCTTTTCGTACTCGTGGACATCAGACCCAATTCCTTGTCATCCAGGCAAAAGAAAAGGGCCTCCCCGGAGGGGGAGGCCCTGGAAACTCGTCGCTTGCGCGCGCGTCAGCCGGCCACCGCCCCCTCCCGGGTCGCGTTGGTAAAATAGCCAGCAAAATAAAACGTCGCATAAGTCATGGCCGCACCTTGGCCAGCGGTTCGCGCAAGGTCAATGCAAAAAACCCGTAGCGTGTGCATGAGGATGCAAAAATCGTGTCCAATCCGCGCTGGCGCACGGACAAGGGCGGTGACAGGATGCACCGCCATTCCGGGGAGTGTTCTTCATGTCAGACATGCCGGTTGTCGGATGGGCGGAGGCCGTGCGGGTTTGGACCCGTGTCGGCTTGTTGAGCTTTGGCGGCCCGGCCGGGCAGATCGCGGTCATGCACCGCATCCTGGTCGAGGAAAAGGCCTGGGTCAGCGAAGACCGGTTCCTGCACGCCCTCAATTTCTGCATGCTGCTGCCGGGGCCGGAAGCCCAGCAACTGGCCACCTATCTGGGCTGGATGCTGAACGGCGTACGCGGCGGCCTGACCGCGGGCCTGTTGTTCATCCTGCCCGGCTTTCTCAGCATTCTCGCCCTCAGCCTCGCCTATGCGGCCCTGCTGGGAACACCGGCGCTGGACGCGGTCTTCTTCGGCATCCAGGCGGCTGTGCTCGCGGTCATCCTCCAGGCCCTGATCAAGCTGGGCAAGCGCGCCCTCAAGACCGGCTGGATGCTGGGCGTGGCGCTGGTGGCCTTTGCCGCCATCTTCGCCTTCAACCTGCCCTACCCCCTGATCGTCGTTGCGGCAGCGATGGCAGGGCTGGTTCTGGCGCGTCCGGCTGGCGAAGCGGCCGAGGCCGCCCGTTCCGCTGAACAGGCTGAGACACGGCCCAGCGCCCGGGCTGCGGCCGTCGGCCTGGCCGGAGGTGCCGTGATCTGGCTGGCGCCGGTTGCCCTGCTGTTCGCACTCGCCGGACCGGACCATGTCTTTGTCCAGCTGGGAAGTTTCTTCGCCCAGCTGTCCGTGGTGACCTTCGGCGGGGCGTATGCCGTGCTGGCCTACATGGCCCAGGAAGCGGTTGCCACGCATGGCTGGCTCAGCGCCGCGGAGATGCTGGACGGGCTGGGCCTGGCCGAGACGACGCCCGGGCCGCTGATCCAGGTGGTGCAATTTGTCGGCTTCCTCGCCGGATTTCGCGAACCCTCCGGCCTTACGCCCTGGCTGGCGGCCATTCTGGCGTCGGCGCTGGTCACCTGGGTGACCTTCGTACCCAGCTTTGTGCTGGTGCTGACCGGAGCGCCCTGGATGGAACGCTTGCGGCGCGCGACGGTGTTGAACAAGGCCTTGTCCGGCATCACCGCCGCCGTGTTCGGCGTGGTGCTGAACCTGACGGCCTGGTTTGCCCTGCACGTGCTGTTTGCGCGACTGGAGCCGCTGGACGTGCCGGGTCTGGCAATGGATATCCCGGTATTGGCCAGCCTTAGGCTGGATGCGCTGGTGCTGGCGCTGGCCGCCGGTGTGGCGCTGTTCCGATTTCGGATCGGGATGATCCCGGTCCTGCTGGCGACGGCCCTTGCGGGCACGGTTTGGCGTCTCCTGGCGGGATAGAATATCCCTCAAAGAGAAAGGCCGGAGCGGATGCCCCGGCCTTGCCCTGTGGTTCTTGTTGCCCGCGACTAGTGCGCGACTGTCGGACCGCCAGCCTCACCGGACTGCTGGGCGGCCATTGCTGCCAGCGCCGCCTCGTCGGCCTCGGTCCATTCCACCGGCTCGACCGGCTCGGTCAGTGCGTGGCGCAGGACTTCGTCCACGCCCTCGACCGGAATGATTTCCAGACCGGCCTTCACATTGTCCGGGATCTCGGCGAGATCCTTTTCGTTCTCGCTCGGGATCAGCACCGTCTTCACACCGCCGCGCAGGGCCGCCAGCAGTTTTTCCTTCAGACCACCGATCGGCAGCACGCGGCCGCGCAGGGTGATCTCGCCGGTCATGGCGATGTCCTTGCGCACCGGTACGCCGGTCAGCACCGAGACGATGGCCGTCATCATGCCGATACCGGCCGAGGGACCATCCTTGGGCGTTGCGCCTTCGGGCACATGGACGTGGATGTCCGAGGCGCGGAACACGGTCGGCTTGATGCCAAGCGAAGGCGCGCGTGACTGGACAAAGGAATTCGCGGCGGAGATGGACTCCTTCATCACGTCCTTCAGATTGCCCGTCACCTTCATCGCCCCGCGGCCGGGCATGCGCACGGCCTCGATGGTGAGAAGATCACCGCCGACCTCGGTCCAGGCCAGACCGGTGACGATACCGACCTGGTCTTCCTTGTCGGTCTCGCCGAAGCGGAACTTCTTCACGCCGGCGAACTCGCCCAGATTGTCCGGCGTGATCTCCAGCGCCTGCGCCTTGCCGCTTTCGATCTGGCGCACCGACTTGCGGGCCAGATTGGCGATCTCACGCTCCAGATTCCGCACGCCCGCCTCACGGGTGTAGTAGCGGATAAGGTCGCGCAGACCGGCTTCCGTGAGCACCCATTCCTCGTCCTTGAGGGCGTGGTTGCCGCGGATTTTCGGGATCAGATGGCGCTTGGCGATCTCGACCTTCTCGTCTTCCGTGTAGCCGGCGATGCGGATGATCTCCATCCGGTCGAGAAGCGGCTGCGGCAGGTTGAGCGAGTTGGCCGTGGTCACGAACATGATGTCCGAGAGATCGTAATCCACTTCGAGATAGTGGTCGTTGAAGGTGGAATTCTGTTCCGGATCCAGCACTTCCAGGAGCGCCGAGGCCGGGTCACCACGATAGTCCGCGCCCAGCTTGTCGATCTCGTCCAGGAGGAAGAGCGGGTTGGCCGACTTGGCCTTCTTCATCGACTGGATGATGCGGCCGGGCATGGAGCCGATATAGGTGCGGCGGTGACCGCGGATCTCGGCTTCGTCCCGCACGCCGCCCAGCGACATACGCACGAACTCTCGGCCCGTCGCCTTGGCGATCGAGCGGCCGAGCGAAGTCTTGCCGACGCCCGGCGGGCCGACGAGGCACAGGATCGGGCCCTTCAGCTTCTTCGTGCGCGCCTGAACCGCAAGGTGTTCCAGGATGCGTTCCTTGACCTTGTCCAGGCCATAATGATCGCCATTGAGCACGTCCTCGGCCCGGCCCAGATCATTCTTCAGGCGCTTGCGCTTGCCCCAGGGCAGGCCGAGGATCCAGTCCAGATAATTGCGCACGACGGTGGCTTCCGCCGACATCGGGCTCATCTGGCGCAGTTTCTTGAACTCGGCATCCGCCTTGGTGCGCGCTTCCTTGGGCAATTTGGCTTCGGACAGGCGCTGTTCCAGCTCGGCGAGTTCCTCGCGGCTGTCATCGCCCTCGCCCAGCTCGCGCTGGATCGCCTTCATCTGCTCATTGAGATAGTACTCGCGCTGGGTCTTCTCCATCTGGCGCTTCACGCGCGAGCGGATCTTCTTTTCCACCTGCAGCACGCCGATCTCGCCTTCCATCAGGCCCAGCACGCTTTCCAGGCGGCGGGTGACGTCGGGCTCTTCCAGCAGGCGCTGTTTCTCGTCGATCTTGACGGCCAGGTGCGCGGCGATGCTGTCAGCCAGCTTGGCGGGTTCCTGGATCTGCGACAGCGAGGCCAGGGCTTCCGGCGGCACCTTCTTGTTCAGCTTGACATAGTCCTCGAATTTCGAGGCCACGGTGCGCATCAGCGCTTCCAGCTCGGACGGGTCGCCGGCATCCTCGTCGAGGACTTCGCAGACGGCTTCGTAATAGTCTTCGCGCGGCGTGTAGTCGGAAATCTCCACGCGTACGCCACCCTCGACCAGCACTTTCACCGTGCCGTCGGGCAGTTTCAGCAATTGCAGTACCGAGGCGATGACGCCGATCGTGTGGATGGCGCCGGTGGCCGGCTCGTCATCCGCGGCATTCTTCTGCGTCGCCAGCAGAATCTGCTTGTCCGCCTTCATCACCTCTTCGAGGGCCTTCACCGATTTCTCGCGGCCGACGAAGAGCGGCACGATCATGTGCGGAAACACGACAATGTCGCGAAGGGGAAGCAGCGGAAGTGTCTTGGTATCGGACATTATAACTCCTGCGCACCCTGGGGAGCGGGCGCGTTCAGATCGCTCGGGATCATGACATAGTTTGCGGGCAGAGGGAGGCCTTCAACAAGCCTCCCGTGCTGCTCATCTGCAGGCAGAGGTGGATACGGCCGGAGCCGAAATCAAGCACCCGTGCGCTTGTCGTCCTGGCGTTCCGCATAGATGAAGAGCGGTTTGGCATTGCCTTCAACGACTTCGCCGTTGACCACGATCTCTTCCACGCCTTCCAGCCCCGGCAGGTCGAACATGGTCTCCAGCAGGATGCCTTCCATGATCGAACGCAGGCCGCGGGCGCCGGTCTTGCGGGCGATGGCCTTGTGGGCCACGGCCTTCAGCGCGTCCTCGGTGAAGGTCAGGCCGACGCCTTCCATCTCGAACAGGCGCTGGTACTGCTTGACCAGAGCGTTCTTCGGCTCGGTCAGGATCTGCACCAGGGCGGCCTCGTCGAGGTCTTCCAGGGTGGCAATGACCGGCAGACGGCCGACGAATTCCGGGATCAGGCCGAAGCGCAAGAGATCATCCGGCTCAACCTCGCGCAGGATCTCGCCGGTGCGGCGTGCATCGGGTTCCCGCACATCGGCACCAAAGCCGATGGCCGAGCCCTGGCCGCGCTGGGAAATCACCTTGTCCAGGCCGGCGAAGGCGCCGCCGACGACAAAGAGGATATTGGTGGTGTCCACCTGCAGGAATTCCTGCTGGGGATGCTTGCGCCCGCCCTGCGGAGGCACGGAGGCGACCGTGCCTTCCATGATTTTCAGCAGCGCCTGCTGCACGCCCTCACCCGACACGTCCCGCGTGATGGACGGGTTGTCGGACTTGCGGGAGATCTTGTCGATCTCGTCGATATAGACGATGCCGCGCTGGGCCCGCTCGACATTGTAGTCGGCCGACTGCAGCAGTTTCAAAACGATGTTCTCGACATCCTCACCCACATAACCGGCTTCGGTCAGCGTGGTGGCGTCGGCCATCGTGAAGGGCACGTCCAGGATGCGCGCCAGCGTCTGGGCCAGCAGCGTCTTGCCGCAGCCCGTCGGGCCGATGAGCAGGATGTTGGACTTGGCCAGCTCGACATCGGCGTTCTGGGAGGCGTGATTGAGGCGCTTGTAGTGATTGTGCACGGCGACCGCCAGCACGCGCTTGGCGTGGGCCTGGCCGATCACATAGTCGTTCAGGACACCGAAGATTTCCTGCGGGGTGGGCACGCCTTCCTTGGACTTCACCAGCGAGGACTTGTTCTCCTCGCGGATGATGTCCATGCAGAGTTCGACGCATTCATCGCAGATGAACACGGTCGGCCCGGCAATCAGCTTGCGAACCTCGTGCTGGCTCTTTCCGCAGAAAGAGCAGTAGAGCGTGTTCTTCGACTCGCCGTCTCCGCCCGTCGTCTTACTCATGACCGCTCCATTTCAACCCGCAGGCCTCTCATGATGCCCGCTTTCGCTATCGACCTCCTGCAAAATCAGGGCCGACCTTTAGCGAAAGGTTTCCGTCACTGTTCATTCGATCACACGATGACAGTGGTAATCAACCACCCTCACCCGCTGCGTGACCGAAACTAGCTGCCGGAACCTTCCTTCTCACCCGTGCCGCGCGTCTCGTGCACCTTGTCGATCAGGCCGAATTCCAGGCCTTCCTGGGCCGACATGAAATTGTCCCGATCCAGGGCCGCCTCGATCTCTTCATAGGTGCGCCCGGTATGGTGCACATAGATTTCGTTCAGCCGGCGCTTGATCTTCATGATGTCCGCCGCATGCCGCTCGATGTCCGAGGCCTGGCCGCGGAACCCGCCGGAGGGCTGGTGCACCATGATGCGCGCATTCGGCGTGGCGAAGCGCAGATCCTTCTCGCCGGCCGTCAGCAGCAGCGAGCCCATCGAGGCCGCCATGCCCAGGCAGATCGTCGAGACGGGGCTGCGGATGTACTGCATCGTGTCGTAAATCCCCAGGCCGGCGGACACCACACCGCCCGGCGAGTTGATGTACATCGCGATTTCCTTCTTCGGATTTTCCGACTCCAGGAAGAGCAGCTGGGCGATGATCAGGCTCGCCATGTGGTCTTCGATCGGACCGGTCACGAAGATGATGCGCTCCTTGAGGAGGCGCGAATAAATGTCGAAGGAGCGCTCGCCGCGGCTCGTCTGTTCGACGACGATCGGAACCAGATTCATCGCCACGTCCTGGGGATCATACATGTCGCGCTCCTTGGGGTTCCGGCAGCCGGATGGTGCCGATTCTTCTCAGACGGGATAAGGCAAATATCGCGGTGCCCGCGCCCGCGTGCAAGGCACGTCCTGCATCAGCACCTGCGAAACCCTTGCTGGCAAGGCACAAAAGAAAACGCCGGCCCCTTTCGGGACCGGCGTTTGCGTGTGTTTCAAGGCGAAACAGATCAGGCGTCCTTCTTGGCCGGCGCCTTTTTCTTGGCCGGCGCCTTCTTGGCAGCCGGCTTCTTCTCGCCGTCATCCTTGGCAGCGGCCTTCTTCGCCGGGGCCTTCTTCTTCGCCGCCGGCTTGTCCTCAGCCTTGTCGTCAGACTTGGCAGCCGCCTTCTTGGCCGGAGCCTTTTTCTTGGCAGGCGCCTTCTTGGCCGGCTTCTTGGCGGCCGGAGCCTCGTCCTCGTCCGCGAACAGCGCTTCCTTGGACACGGTCACTTCCTTGACGTCAGCCAGCTCGAGGATGAAGTCGACGACCTTTTCCTCGTACAGCGGGGCGCGCAGCTGGGCGACGGCATTCGGGTTCTTCTGGTAGAACTCGACCACCTGGCGCTCCTGGCCCGGATAGCGCACGGCTTCCTGGTTGATGGCGCGGGAGAGTTCTTCCTGGGTGACATCGACCTTGTTGCGGCGGCCGATCTCGGCCAGCACCAGGCCCAGGCGCACACGGCGCTCGGCAATGCCCTTGTACTCGCCCTTCAGCTCGTCTTCCGACTTGCCCTTGTCTTCTTCTTCCAGGTGGTCGTGCTCGATGGCGTGCTGGATCTCGCGCCAGATATTGTCGAACTCGGCCTCAACCATTTTCGGCGGCAGGTCGAAGGAATGCGCCGCATCCAGCGCGTCCAGGAGGTGACGCTTCACCTTCATGCGCGACTGCTGGGCGTGCTCGCGGGCGAAGTTGGACTTCAGCGCGTCCTTGAGACCATCCAGGTTCTCCAGGCCCAAACGCTTGGCCAGCTCGTCATCGACCTTGGCCTCGCCCGGGGCTTCCAGACCCTTCACGGTGACCTCGAACACGGCCGGCTTACCGGCCAGGTGCGCGGCCTGGTAGTTTTCCGGGAAGGTCACGTTGAGCACGCGCTCTTCGCCGACCTTGGCGCCGATCAGCTGTTCCTCGAAGCCCGGGATGAAGGCACCATCACCGATGGCAACGCGCGCATCCTCGGCGGAACCGCCTTCGAACACTTCGCCATCCAGCTTGCCGACGAAATCGATGACGACGACATCGCCCTCTTCCGCCTTGGCGTTCTTGCCGCCCTTCTTGGTAACGAATTCACGGTTTTCGGCGGCCAGACGCTCCAGCGCCTCATTGATCTGGTCGTCCTCGACCTCGGCGACCGGACGCTCCACCGAGAGTTTCGCCGGATCGACCGGTTCGAACTCCGGCATCACTTCCAGCGAGATCTCGAAGGCGAAATCGGCCTTGCCGGACATCACGTCCTTGGCTTCGCTCGTCACCTTGACGTCCGGCTGGGTGGCCGGGCGAATCTTTTTCTCGTCCAGGGTCTTCTGGGTGGTTTCCGGCACCAGCTCGTTGAGCAGGTCACCCATGATGCTTTCGCCGAACATCTTGCGAATGTGGCTGGAGGGCACCTTGCCCGGGCGGAAGCCCTTCAAGCGGACCTGCGGGCGGATTTCCTCGATCTTCGCATCCAGGCGAGCTTTCAGATCATCCTTGGCAAAGGTGATCTCGTAGGTGCGGCTCAAGCCTTCGGAGGATTTCTCGATGACGTTCATGGGTTGGCCTTAAGATAACAGTCTGGGCGGAGGATAATCCGCATGGAAAATCGAGCGCGCGTTATGTCACGCGGATTCGCGGCGTGCAACGCTGCGGAGCGGTAGCGGCGATTGGATTGCAGCGGGAGAGCGCAAACTTGGCCATCTGGGCGACGGCGAAGCCAGGAAATGAAAGTGGAACAGCCCCACCACAACCGATCCGCTGCTCCCCCGGGCCAAGGACCCGCAAGCGCGACCGCGCGTCGGCCCTGATGGGCCGCCCCATCGGAGGCGTTCGCGCAGCGAACTGCCGTGAGATCAAAACCACGTCTACCAGAAGCGCCGGTTGGCGAAGGCCCGCCCTGAGCCCGACTTCAAGTAGGCTTCGAAAGCAGCCGCCCCATCGCGACTTTCAAAGGCGACGTATGTGACCAATTTCCAAGGGCGAAATTTTGCCGTGTGCTTTGAACCACCCGAATTGTGTGTGGCTAGCCGCGTCCGGAGATCCCGCGTCAACCCGATGTACTTCTGGTCTGGGTTAGTGCAGCTGCGGATTAGATAGACGTAGTGCATGCGCTTAAGCCTGCATAGACACCCAACACACGCAATGCGGGATTGAGCACAATCATCACCGCCCCCCTTCGCCCACTCGCGGCGCTCGCATGCGCGCTCCGGGTGGCTTGCCCCCGCAAGCTGGCAAGATCAGATATCTTTAGGCGGTTGAGCTGGTTTCGCCGGTCCCCCTTCGCCAAGGCTTCGGTGGACACCTCTTCGCCCACTCGCTGCGCTCGCATGCGCGCTCCGGGTGGCTTGCCACCCGAAGCCCGCAGGGCGAAGGGTGGTGCGGATGAGAGGACTCGAACCTCCACGCCTTGCGGCACTGGAACCTAAATCCAGCGCGTCTACCAGTTCCGCCACATCCGCATGAGGAAGACGGGCGCTTTCTGGCACGCAATGGCGCGCCCGTGCAAGCAGGCTTGGCCGCAGCCGCGCGACTGCACGCGGCTATGCCGTCTCAATCGGGCATTAAGCTTCCGTCGGGCAACATGGTTTTTGAAAATCAGCCATATTCCGGGCAGGTGAATGGGCGACGACCTCAAACAGCGTCTCAAGGCGGTTCTCGCCGGACGCAGCGATCTCGATATCGGCCAGTTCAAACTGCTGGGCCTGAAGGATATCCGCGAGGCCGCCGGGGATGGCTGGCCGGCCATGAAACGCAAGGTCTTCACCGCGGCCGGGCAATTGATCGAACGCGAGCTCGGGCCCCGCGATGTCGTGCTGCCGGGCGGCGATGGTTTCATTGTCATCATGGCGGATGCCGATGCCGACAAGGCTGAACGGCTGGACCGGATCGGCGCGCGCCTGCGCGCGTTTTTCCTGGGCTCTCCGGAATTCAAGAAACTGCGCGTGGAAGCCGCCTCCGGAAAAGCCAAGGCCGGCGATCTGGTCGCCCTGGCCGAAGCGATGCGACCGCGGTCCCAAGCGGAGGCTGAAGCCCCCGAGCCGGTGCGCCTGCGTCCTCAGCAGACGGCGCCGGCCAAGTCCGAAGACGGAACGATGACGCCCTTCTTTCGTCCGGTCTGGGATGCGCAGAGACAGCAGATCTTTGCCAATGCCTGCCGCCCCAAGGTCTGGGTGGGTGGGCGCCCGCTGGACGGGCGCCGGGTCAGCGAAACACGCATGGCGCCGGTTTGCCATGCCGAGCTGGACCATCTGGCACAGAAGACCGCAATCGGCACCCTGATGCGCGCGGCCAGATCCCAGACCCCGGCACAAGTCTTTCTGTCGATCCACGCCGAAACCTGGTCCCGCCGGGATGATCGCGAACAGATCCTGTCGCGCTTTGCCAATCTGCCGACCGCTGTGTGCAGCGCCCTCCTCGTCCGCTTTGACGGCTATGGCGAAGACCTGCCGGGCGCCGCCAAGGCCTTGGGAGCGCTGGCTCCATCCGGGGTTGGCCTGATGGCGGAGCTGCCGTTCGGGGAAGAGGACATGAGCGATTTTGACGGGGTCGAGGTTCAGATGTTCGGGTGCCGGTCAAAGCCGCCGGTCAACATGAACTCCGGGGGCATGATGGATCATGACGCTTCGGCCCTGAACCGGATGGTGAAGGCCGCATCCGAGCGTGGAGCCACCACCTATCTGCAGGATGTCCGCGACATTCATGTGCTCAAGGCCGCCATGGCGACCGGCATCCGTTACTTCTCAGGTCAGGCCGTCATCGCCGACCGCCAGAAGCCGGCGCCGCAACAGCCCTTGTCCATGGTTGACATTTACCGCATGCAGAAAGCGGCCTAGACGCGCCCGCCCGGCTGGCCGCAAATAGCGACATGACTGAACGCAAAGCCCTCGACTGGGACAATCGGTTTCGCAATGACGAAACGCCCTGGGAGCGTTCCGGCCTGCATCCGGCGGCCGCGCGCTGGCTGGAAGACGGCGTGCTGGCACCGCAGGCCCGGGTGATCATTCCCGGCTGCGGCCGCAGCCCGGAAGTCGAGGCCCTGGCACGCGCCGGCCTGCACGTCATCGCCGGCGACCTCTCGGACACCGCCCTCGCCTGGCAGGCCGATCGGCTGACCGCGGCAGGCCTTGTGGCCGAACTGGTGCGCGGCGACATGCTGGAGGGCGAAAACGGAGCCTGGATGCCGGATGCGCCGGTGGACCTGGTCTATGAGCAGACCTTCCTGTGCGCAATCCCGCCGCGTCTTCGCGAAACCTATGAGGCCGCCTTGATCCGCTGGCTGAAACCGGGCGGCCGCCTGCTCGCCCTCTTCATGCAGAAAGCCGAGCGCGGTGGACCGCCCTATGGCTGCTCGCTGGAGGCCATGCGTGCGCTGTTTCCGGACACGCGCTGGATCTGGCCTGCCGATGAGAGCTTTGTCCCCTGCCCCCATCCCTCACTGAATGGCAAACCGGAGCTGGCCGGCATCCTGACCCGGCGCTAGACCGGATCGGCCGGTGCCACCTCTTCGGCCACGGGCACAGCCCGCTTGCGGCGGGCCTTGCCATGCTTGGCCGTCATCTTGGCGCGGGTCAGCACGAACAGGGCCGTGACCAGGCCGGACAGGATGTTGGCCGCGGCAATACCGCCGATCACACCGATCGTGGTGTTGAAGACATAGGAGCCCACGAGCACGAAGGGCACCATCAGGCCCAGCGCCCGTCCGGCGGTGATGGCCATGCCATGCGCCGGACGGCCCAGCCCGTTGAAGCCGGCGCTGGCGGCAATGGTGATGCCATAGCCGGCGATGGTCAGCGAAGCCAGGCGCCAATAGGTCACCGCGGTTTCCCGGCCCTCTTCGGACGGCAGGAAGGCAGCGGCAAACCAGTCGGCCCCGATCCACAGCACCAGCGCGACACCCAGCCCCCAGGCCAGGCAGAATACGAAGGACGCCCGGAAGGCCTGACGCACCCGGTCAAGCCGGTCGGCGCCGCCATTCTGGCCGGTGATGGCGCCGATACACGCCGACAGCGCAAACAGCGGAACGATGGCGAAGGCCTCGATCCGGCCGGCGACGCCAACACCACCGACGGCCGCATCGCCGAAGCGCGCCATGGCCAGACCCGACATGGTCACGGTCATCGCCAGTGGATTGAACACGTTGGAGATGCAGGCCGGGATGCCGACGCGGGCAATGTCCATCCAGTGATGCCAGACCTCGCCCAGATCCTCCCATTTGAAGTCCAGCAGTTTCTCGTGGAAGACGAGATACCAGAGCACCATCAGGAAAGTCAGCGCATTGGCGACCACGGTTGCCAGCGCGGCGCCCGACACGCCCCAGCCGAGGCCGGGGAAGAGACCGAAGACATCATCCAGGATGAAGATCGGGTCGAGCACGAGGTTCACGGCCGCCGCGGCCATCATCATGATCGAGGGGATCATGGCATTGCCCAGCGCACGCAGGATATTGCCGGCCACCATCGGGCCGACGATCAGGATGATGCCGCCGAACCAGACCGTCATGTAGTCGGTCACGTGCGGCATCATCGTCTCGCTGGCGCCCAGGGCGCGGAAAATGCTGTCCACATTGAGCATGCCGATCACCGACACGGTGCCGACCGACAACAGGGTCAGCATCATGGCATCGGTGGAAATGCGCGAGATCGAGGAGCCGTCCTTGCGTCCGGAGGCCCGTGAAACGGCCGAAACCGCGCCGGCGCCCAGCCCGATCGACACGCTCATCACCAGCATGGTGACCGGGAAGCTCATCTGCACGGCGGCCTGCTGGGCCGTGCCCAGCGTGCCGACCCAGTACGTGTCGATAATGCCGACCAGCATCATCGCCAGGATGCCGAAACTCATCGGCATGATCATCCGGACGATATGGCCGAAGATCGGGCCTTCCGTCATGTCGCGTGCAGATCGTCCGGCCATGTCTCGTCCCTTTTCAGTCCCGGCCAGCTTAGTTAGGAAGCCGGGGCCCTGTCTTCATCACCTGGCCGTCAATTCGCCGTGACCAATCACAGCGGGATCAGCGCACGGGCGCGTTGAGGTCATAGGCCGCAATGCCGGCCAGGTTGACGATATCGCTGACCGACGCGCCCAGGCGGGCAATCTGGACAGGCTTTTCCAACCCGACCAGCATCGGACCGATCACGGTTGCCCCGCCGGCTGCCTTCAACAGGCGCACGGCAATCGAGGCCGAGTGCACCGCCGGCATGATCAGCACATTGGCCGGCTCGGAAAGCCGCGAGAACGGGTAGAGCTGGTGATGCTCCGGGTCGAGCGCGACATCGGCGGCCAGTTCGCCCTCATATTCAAAGTCCACGCCCAACTCGTCGAGGATGCGCACGGCGTGCTGCATCTTCTCCGACCGCTCGCCCGGCGGATTGCCGAAGGAGGAGTAGGACAGGAAGGCGACGTGCGGGGTCAGGCCCAGCCGGCGCGCGGCATGCGCTGTCGCGATGGCAATTTCAGACAGCGCCTGAGCGTCGGGGAATTCGGTCACCGAAACATCGCCGATGATCAGCGTGCGGCCACGCGTGACGGCTGCGGTGACACCGACCGTGCGGCTGCCGGCAACAGGGTCCAGCACCAGTTCGACATCATTCATCACCACGTTGGAGTGGCGGGTGACGCCGGTCACCATGCCGTCGGCATGGCCCATTTTCAGCATGCAGGCCGAAAAGACATTGCGGTCGTTATTGACGCGGCGCTGCACGTCACGGCGCAGATAGCCCTTCCGCTGCAGGCGTTCGTAGAGATAGTCGGAATACTCCGCATTGTGCTCGGACAGGCGGGCATTGCAGACTTCCAGCGTGCCCGCGGGAATGCCCAGCTCCTTCATGTTGGCCACCACCACGTCCTCGCGGGCGACCAGGATCGGCTTGCCCAGGCCTTGGGTCTGGAAGGCATAGGCAGCCCGGATCACGGCCGGCTCCTCGCCCTCGGCGAACACGATGGTCTTCTGCTCGGCGCGGATCGAGGAGGCGATGCGCTGCTGCAGCGCCGCTGTCGGGTCGAGGCGTCGGGCCAGAACCTGCTTGTAGCTTTCGTTTTCCGGGATGGGCCGGCGGGCTACGCCTGTATCGATCGCGGCCTGGGCCACAAAGGGCGGCACCCAGGAGATCAGGCGCGGATCGAAAGGGGTCGGAATGATGTAGTCCCGGCCATACTGCAGCCGGTCAACGCGATAGGCCCGAGCGACTTCATCCGGCACGTCCTCGCGCGCCAGGGCGGCGAGCGCCCGCGCCGCAGCGATCTTCATTTCTTCATTGATGGTCCGGGCGCGCACGTCGAGGGCACCGCGGAAGATGTAAGGGAAGCCGAGGACATTATTGACCTGGTTGGGATAATCCGAACGGCCTGTCGCCATGATCACGTCATTGCGCACCTCACGCACCTCTTCCGGCGTGATTTCCGGCGTCGGATTGGCCATGGCAAAGATGATCGGGTCGGGCGCCAGCGACTTGACGATCTCCTTGGTGAAGACGCCGGCCGCGGACAGGCCCAGCAGCACGTCCGCGCCCTTGGCGGCGTCGGCCAGGGTCCGCTTGTCGGTGTCGACCGCGTGCTTCATCAAACGCTCGTGACCGCCCGGCCGGCCGGTATAGACCACGCCCTCGATGTCCACGACAGTGGTGTTCTCCGGCTTCACGCCCATGCGCTCGATCAGTTCCAGCACGGAAAGGCCGGCGGCCCCGGCCCCGCACAGCACGACCTTGAGGTCCTCGAACCGGCGTCCGGTCAGGTCGCATGCATTGATCAGGCCGGCCGCCGCGATGATCGCCGTGCCGTGCTGGTCGTCATGGAAGACGGGGATATCGAGTTCTTCGCGCAGCCGGGTTTCGATCTCGAAACATTCCGGTGCCTTGATGTCTTCCAGATTGATGCCACCGAAGGTGCTGCCGAAACCGCGCACACAATCGATGAATTTGTCCGGATCGGTGTAGTCGACCTCGACATCGACGGCATCGATGTCGGCAAAGCGCTTGAACAGCACCGCCTTGCCTTCCATCACCGGTTTGGACGCCGCCGGACCCAGATTGCCCAGCCCCAGGATGGCCGTGCCATTGGAGACGACGGCAACCATATTGCCCTTGGAGGTATAGTCGTAGACCGCCTCCGGGTTCTCCGCGATGGCCAGCACCGGAGCCGCCACGCCCGGCGAATAGGCCAGCGCGAGATCGCGCTGCGTCGCCATCGGCTTGGTCGGTGCCACGCCGAGCTTGCCCGGAACGGGTCGCATGTGGAAGTCCAGCGCGTCGGCATCGAGCTGCTGGTTCGGGCGTACGGTGGATTCAGAAGCCATGAATGTGTCCGGTCAGGTTTGCGGCGAACATGAACTGTGCCGCCGCCGGAGCCAAGCCCCGGCCAATGTTTAGCGCTTATGCGTCAGCAGATGGCTGAGGGCAGCCTTCTGCCGCTGCCGGCGATGCAGGAATTGCAGTCGCTCGGCCAACATCGCGGGAAGGTCCTCGGCGGTCAGGCCGGTCCCAAGATGCCGGCCGGCCTCTCCATGCAACCAGGCCGCTGCACACGCCGCCAACAAGGGCGGCACTCCCCGGGCAAGCCAGGCACCGATGAGACCGGCCAGCACATCGCCGCTTCCGGCCGTGGCCAGCGCAGGGTCGGCGTGACGATTGACAATCGGCATCTCCCCCGGTGCCGCGATGACGGTATCGGCGCCTTTCAGCAGAACCGTGCAGCCAGCGCGCCTGACTGCCTCGCATACCCGCTCGATCTTGTTGCGGCCGCTTTCGGCGATATCAGGAAAGAGACGGCGAAACTCGCCTTCATGCGGTGTCAGCACATCCTGCGAGCCCAGCATGCTGAAGAGCGATGACGGATCCTCGGCGAAACTGCTCAGGGCATCGGCGTCCAACACACGCGCAATGCCTGCAGCCGCGCTGGACGCCACGGCCTGTCGCGATACTTCTCCCTGCCCCAACGCCGGCCCGATTACCGCTGCTGTTGCTCGCAGATCGGCCAGCAGCTCGCCGGCCCCGTCCGGCTCGGGCCATCTGCGCACCATGACCGCGGTCGAGGCCTGCGCATTGACCAGCAGGGCCGAAGGCGGACTGGCCAGTGTGACCAACCCGGCACCAGCGCGCAGGCCGGCTTCGGCCGACAGCCTGGCTGCGCCCGTCGAACTGGCGCCGCCGGAAAACACGACCAGACGGCCCTTGGCATGCTTGTGATCGCCGGCATCAGCCTTCGGCAGCGCGCCATGCCAGAGTGCAGGCGCATTCAGCCGGGCCGCGGGCGTCACAACATTTTGCCAGCCCTCGGGAATGCCGATATCGGCGCAAACGACCTCACCACAGGCCGACGCATGCGGCTCGAGCACATGGGCCGGTTTGCGGGCATGGAAGGTCACCGTCAGCTGCGCCGGTGCATGCAGGCCGGGCGCCCCTTGCGCATCGCCGGACAGGCCAGACGGCAGGTCGACAGCGACAACCGGTCCGGCCGCATGCCGGATCGCTTCGATCAGTTCTGCAGCCTGTCCTTCCAGCGACCGGTTGAGCCCGGCTCCGAAGAGCGCATCCACGATCAGTGCGCCTTCCTGCAGGGCTGGCAAACCTGCCGGTTCGATCGCACCGGACCACTGCCCTGCCGCCCAGGCCGCATCGCCCCGCAAGGTCTCCGCCCGACCGAGCAGAAAAACCTGCACTGGCCAGCCGGCCTCGGCCAATTGTCGGGCGATGACGAAACCATCGCCACCATTATTGCCGGGTCCGCACAGGACCTGCACCGGGCGCACCGACCAGCGCTGTCGAATCGCATCGGCCACAGCCCGCCCGGCATTCGCCATAAGTTGTTGCGAGGACAAACCCTTTTCCACGGCGAAACGGTCGCACGCGGCGCAGTCCTTGGTGCTCAGCACCGCATCAGGCATGGTCGCTCCATTGTGTGGCAGGCGTGCCTTCAATTGAGGCATTTCGCAGAGCCGCTGTTTCAGAGTAGCGTTTCCATCTTGTCACGTTTCGGCCCGGCTCTAGCGTCGCGGCGAGATCATTGGAGTCGGTGATGAAAAAAATCGAGGCCATCATAAAACCCTTCAAGCTCGATGACGTGAAGGAGGCCCTGCAGGAAATTGGTGTTCAGGGGCTCACTGTCATCGAAGCCAAGGGCTTTGGACGGCAAAAAGGGCATACAGAACTCTATCGCGGCGCTGAATACGTCGTCGATTTCCTGCCCAAGATCAAAATCGAACTCGTTCTGCCGGCTGATCGCGTGGAAGCCGCGATCGAGGCGATCCAGAATGCGGCCCAGACCGGCCGGATCGGGGATGGCAAGATCTTTGTCAGCCCGATTGAGAGCGTCATCCGCATCCGGACCGGCGAGACCGGCCGCGACGCGCTTTAACCCGAAACACTGCCAAGAACCCCGGAGCCCGGCCATGTCAGATGCCATTCTGAAGAAACTCAAAGACGAAGACATCAAATATGTCGACCTGCGCTTTACCGACCCGCGCGGCAAGCTGCAGCACGTCACCTTCGACCGGTCCCAGGTCAACGAAGACTTCTTCGAGGACGGGATCATGTTCGACGGATCCTCGATTGCCGGCTGGAAGGCGATCAACGAGTCCGACATGGTGCTCAAGCCGGATCCGAAGATGGCGGTCATGGACCCCTTCTACCAGCAGCCGACGCTGGTTCTCCTGTGTGATATTCTCGAGCCGGGCACGGGCGAAGCCTATAATCGCGACCCGCGTACCACGGCGAAGAAGGCCGAAGCCTTCCTGAAATCCTCCGGTGTGGGCGACACCGCCTATTTCGGCCCGGAAGCCGAATTCTTCGTCTTCGATGACGTCAAATGGAGCACGCGCCAGGAAAGCACCGGCTACAAGCTGGACAGCGAAGAGGGCCCGTGGAACTCCGGCAGCGATTTTGAAGGTGGCAATCTGGGTCACCGTCCGGGCCCCAAGGGCGGCTATTTCCCGGTCAACCCGGTCGACAGCAGCCAGGACATGCGTTCCGAAATGCTGGCCGTGCTGGAAGAGCTCGGCTGCGAGCCTGAAAAACATCACCACGAAGTGGCACCGGCCCAGCACGAGCTGGGGATGAAATTCTCCACGCTGACCGTGATGGCCGACCGCATGCAGCTGTACAAATACACCGTGCAGAACGTTGCGGCCGCTTATGGCAAGACCGCGACCTTCATGCCCAAACCGATGTGGAACGACAACGGCACCGGCATGCACGTGCACCAGTCGATCTGGAAGGACGGCAAGCCGATGTTCGCCGGCGACCAGTATGCCGACCTGTCGGAGACCTGCCTTCACTATATCGGCGGCATCATCAAGCATGCCCGCGCGATCAACGCCTTCGCCAACGCCACGACGAACTCCTACAAGCGTCTGGTTCCCGGCTTCGAAGCCCCGGTCCTGCTGGCCTATTCCGCCCGCAACCGTTCCGCCTCCATCCGTATTCCGTGGGTGAACTCGCCGAATGCCAAGCGCATCGAGACCCGATTCCCGGATCCGGCCGGCAACCCCTACCTCACCTACACCGCCCTGCTGATGGCCGGCCTCGACGGCATCGAGAACAAGATCCATCCGGGCGATGCCATGGACAAGGACCTCTACGACCTGCCACCGGAAGAGCTCAAGGACGTGCCGACCGTTTGCCGCTCGCTGCGTGAAGCGCTCGAATCGCTCGACGCCGACCGCGCCTTCCTGAAGAAGGGCGGCGTCATGGATGACGACCAGATCGACGCCTATATCGACCTGAAAATGGAAGAAGTGCTGCGCTACGAGATGCATCCGCACCCGGTCGAGTTCGACATGTACTATTCCAGCTAGGCCTTGCGCCCAGTCTGGACTGACGAGACAGGCGGCCGGATCCATCAGGGTCCGGCCGTTTTCATGTCCGCAACCATGCGTCAGCGACGGGGCGCAGCCTCAACGGTCGACGCGGGCTCCGGCATTCGCTACAAATCGTCAACCGTTCGGCAAATCCCGTCAGGGACGTCCCTTCAGGAGTTCGTATGCGTCGCCGTTTTCTGTTCGCCAGCGCCCTTGTCACGCTGACCGTTGCGGCCCCTGCCGCGCTTGCCGACCGCGAGATCACCACCGAAGTCACGTCTCCCGTTGCCACGTCGACCGCCGGCACTGGCGGCGGTGCCGACAATATCGTGATCACGTCCACCGGCCGGGTCGTGCTGGCCACGCCCGGCACGGCGGTCACGCTGGACAGCGACAATAACGTCACCATGAATGGCGATATCGAAATCATCTCGGACGATGATGGCGGCGTCGGCATTCACGTGGTGGGCGGCAATACGGGCGATCTCGTGATCGCCGGAGACATCCGCGTCGAGAACGCTGCCCGCCCGGGCGATACGGACGGCGACGGGGATCGCGACGGACCGACGGCGACCGGCGGAGATCGCATCGGCGTACTGATCGACGGCAGTGGCAATTTTGTCGGTGACGTGTTCCTGGACACCACCGGCTCGATTTCCGTTGTGGGCAACGACTCCGCCGGCCTGCGCGTGCTCACGGGTGTCGATGGCGATATCCGGCTGGCTGGCGTACTGTCGGTGATCGGTGACCGCTCGACGTCGGTGGATATCCAGGGCGATATCAGCGGGGACGTCTCCGTTCTGTCCACCGTTTCCATTTTTGGCGAGGACTCGGTCGGCGTACATGTCCGGGGGGATGTCGCCGGCAGCTTCTATCTCGGCGGCACGGTCACCGGATCCGCCTACCGCTTCTCCAGCTACACCAACAATACGTCGCTGCTGGACCTGCGGGACGCCGATGATGAATTGCAAGCCGGCAGTCTGGTGCGGATCGAGTCCAGCATTGCGGGCGGAATTCTGATCGACGCACCGACCGATAACAACCGGGTCACCCGAACCGCTGGCCTGTCCTTCCGTGGCAGCGCTCCGGCGATGAGCATCCAGGCCGTGTCCGACGACATTGTCATCGGCGAGGCCATCCAGCCGGAAGTCGAGGATAATGACGCCACCACAGACACGGACGAAAGCCTTCCGGCGACCCCGCTGTCCTATTCCTTCGTCAACCGCGGCACGATTTCGACGAATTCGGACCTGAACGATACCGGCTCGACCGCTGTCTATGTCGGCGGTTCGGATGATGGCGCAGGCGGATTCCACACCGTCACGCTGAGCGGGGGCTTCTACAATACCGGGAGCATTGCGTCGCGCGCCTATTCCAACATCGTGTCGGCGCGGACCGTGACTTTCCACATTGATGACGGCGCCTTTCTGCCCGTCTTCCGCAATCGCGGTGTCATCACAGCGACCTCCCAGGCCACATCCGGCGCAACGGCGTTCGGCAGTGCCTATGCCCTGCTGATCGAAGACGATGCCGTCATGCAAAGACTGGTGAATGAATCGCGCATCGCCGCGACCGCCAATGGCGGTGGAGATGCGTATGCGATCATCGACCGGTCAGGCACGCTGACGGATATCTCCACCTCCGGCCAGATCGAGGTCTTCCGCACGGCCGTCCTCGACATCATCAACGACAACAACGAGCTGGTTCCGCAAGACGACCGGGCCGATTACGAGCTGGTCGCAATCGATACGCGCGCCAACACCACGGGCGTGACCTTCCGCCAGTTCTGGGATCCGATCCCGGATGATGGTGATGATACGACCGTTGAACCGAATGTGCTCGACTACAACATCTTCGTCATCGGGGATGTCCTGTTCGGCAGCGGCGACGATTCCATGACTGTCGAGGCCGGCCGCATCGAGGGTGCCATCAGCTTCGGCGATGGCCAGGATGCGCTGCTGGTCGATGGCAAAGCCATCTATGACGAAATCATCCGCCTGATCGATGCGGGCGAAATCGACCCGATGGATGACGACGAAATCTGGGCCCGCCTGCCCTACATCACCAGCGCGGTGTCGGACAGCGACGGCCAGCTTTCGATCGCGATCGATTATGGCACGCTGGAACTCGTCGATGACGGCGTGCTCGAGATCAGCGACGCCCGCTTCGGCGAAGGCAGTGTGCTGCTGCTTCAGGTCGATGCTCAGGCCAATTCTCTGCGCAATGTGATCGCCTCGGGCACAGTCACCTTCGAGGCCGGATCGCGCCTGTCCGTCAGCCTGTCGAACCTCCTGGGCAATGGCGGCTCCTTCGAGCTTATCCGTGCCGGTGATCTCGTCATCGAGGAAGACCTGGCGACGCTGAATGATTCACCCGCTCCCTTCCTTTACCAGACCGAATATCGGCTGGATCCGAACAATGACAATGTGATCCTGCTGACACTGCAGCGCCGCTCGGCGGCAAGCCTCGGTCTGAATTCCAACCAGGCAGCCGCCTATGAAGCGGCGTTCCGGACCTGGACTGACAATGCGGCCCTGGGGGCTGCCTTGGCTTCCCTGACGAACCAGGGCTCTTTCCTCGCCGCCTACAACCAGCTTCTGCCAGAATATGCCGCCAGCGCGATCCAGTTTGCCCTGGCCAGCAATGACAGCGCCGTTGGCGCACTGGCGAACCGACTTGAAGCCGTGCGCCGCAGCCCGGATCAGACCGGCGGTCTGTGGATCCAGGAGTTCGGCTATTTCGCAGATCGTGCCGGTTCCGCCTTCGGCCCGGGGTATCGGGGCCAAGGCATGGGCGTCGCCGTCGGCTTCGATCGGCCGCTGGGCATGTTCTACGCTGCCGGCGTGAATTTCGTCGGCGCTGCCAGCGAGATCGAGGAAGTGGAAGGCGTGGACGACCCGATGTCCGCCCTCACTGCCCAGCTCGGCGTTTACGCCGGTGCCGAATTCTCCGGCGTCAACCTGGACCTCTATGGTGCCGGTGGCTTTGACAGCTTTGAGCATAATCGCCGGGTGCTGATCGGCTCCTTCGACGCAGCGCCCAGCGCCGAGTGGACCGGCTATCACATCACCGGCTCGGCCCGCCTGTCGCGCGATTTCGAATTCGGTGGGCGCTATTTCGTCCGTCCGGCGGTCTCGGTGGATTATCTGCGCCTGTTCGAAGACTCTTATGTCGAGTCCGGCGGCGGCACCGGCATCGACCTTTCGGTGTCGGAACGCGAGTCGACCAGTTTCACCGGCTCCGCCCTGATGACCTTCGGTGCGGTGTTTGAGGGCACGAACAGCTGGTGGTCGCCGCACGCCCGGCTGGGCTACCGTAGCGAATTCTCCAATGACATCGTCGAAACCGACGCCCATTTCGTTGACTATGACGAAGTCTTCACCCTGCGCTCCCAGCAATTGCCCGGGTCCGGCTTCCTGTTCGGGTTCGGCATCTCGGCCGGCTCGGACTATTCCACCTTCTCCTTCGACTATGATGCCGATGTGCGGGATGATTTCATCCGTCACACCGCGCGCCTGGTCATGCGTCTGGTGTTCTAGACGACGCAACGCGACATCCGGCAACCACCGGTTAACCCTGATGAGCGAGGCTTGCACGCATGATACGTGCAGGCCTCGTTTCCTTTTGCGCCCTTCTTGCGCTGACCGCCTGCGGCCACCGGCCGCCGGACCAGGTCAATGACGCCTGCCTGATCCTGGAAGACAACCGATCCTGGTGGCGCGCCCTGCAGCGCACCGAGGACCGCTGGGGGGTGCCGCCCGGCGTGCAACTGGCGATCCTGCGCCGCGAGTCGAGCTTCAATGCCCATGCACGCCCGGCCCGCAACCGGCTACTGGGCATCATCCCCACAACACGCCCGTCCTCGGCCTATGGCTATGCCCAGGCGCTGGACCAGACCTGGGACTGGTATCGCCGTGACACGGGCCGACGCGGCGCAGACCGCGACGATTTCTCCGACGCCGTGGATTTCGTTGGATGGTACGCCGCCAAGAGCCGCGAACTCTCCGGCGTGCGCCCACATCAGGCGCGCGAGCTCTACCTGACCTATCACGAAGGTCATGGCGGCTATAACCGCGGGACCTATCGTGGCCGCGACTGGCTGATCCGGGCCGCCGAAAGCGTGGCGACCGATGCGGCGCGCTATCAGAGCCAGATCGACCGCTGCGAACGGCGCCTTTCCCGGCGCTTCTGGCTGCTCTGAAAAATACCCGTCCGCGCCCGACTCGTGCATGTTAGGCGCATGTCTTCAGAGAACTCCGCAAACGACCTGTTCGGCGGCACGCCCGCCCCCACTCCGGCCAAGGCGCCGGCCCCCGGCTATTCGGCGGCCCATATCGAGGTGCTGGAAGGCCTGGAAGCCGTCCGCCGTCGTCCGGGCATGTATATCGGCGGCACGGACGAGCGCGCCTATCACCACCTGTTCGCGGAAATTCTCGACAACTCGATGGACGAGGCCGTGGCCGGCTGGGCGGACCGGATCGAGGTCGCTGTCGACGAGGACGGTTTCATCACCGTCACTGACAATGGCCGCGGCATCCCGGTCGATCCGCATCCCAAATACCCCGACAAGTCGGCGCTGGAAGTCGTGCTGACCGTGCTGCACGCCGGCGGCAAATTCTCCGACAGCGCCTACAAGACGTCCGGCGGCCTGCACGGGGTTGGCGTCTCGGTGGTGAATGCCCTTTCCGAGAGCCTGGAAGTGGAAGTCGCGCGTGAAAAGACGCTGTGGCGGCAATTCTTCTCGCGCGGTCTGCCACAGGGCAAGCTGGAGAAGGTGGGTCCAGCCCCCAATCGTCGTGGCACCCGCATCCGCTTCCGTCCCGACGCCCAGATCTTCGGCGACAAGGCCCGCGTCAAGCCGGCCCGCATCTACGCCATGGCCAAGGCGAAGGCCTATCTGCGCCCCGGCGTGAAGATCCAGTGGCGCTGTCCGGAAAGCATGGTGGAAGGCCTGGACATTCCGGCTGAGGATATCCTGTGCTTCCCCGGCGGCCTGGCCGATCGGATGAAGGAGTTGACCACCAAGTCCGCGCTGATCACCGCCGAGGCCTTTGCCGGGCGCGTCGAGCGCGAGGATGGTGCCGGTGGTGTGGAATGGGCCGTGACCTGGTCGGGCAATGGTTTCGGCAGCGAGGCTGACGGCTTCTGCCAATCCTACTGCAACACTGTGCCGACGCCGCAGGGCGGCACGCACGAACAGGGCCTGCGCGCCGCGCTGACCAAGGGTCTGCGCGCCTATGCCGAGCACACCCACGCCAAGAAGGCCGCCAATATCACGCCGGATGATGTGCTGGGTGGAGCAGGTGCCCTGGTCTCGGTCTTCATCGGCGACCCGGAATTCCAGGGCCAGACCAAGGAACGCCTGGCGACGCCCGAAGCCGCGCGCCTGGTCGAGACCGCCGTGCGGGACCGGTTCGATCACTGGCTGGCCGGTTCGCCCAAGGAAGCGGCCAAGCTGGTCGAATTTGCCATCGAGCGCGCCGATGACCGGATGCGCCGCCGCAAGGAAAAGAACGTCAAGCGCCAGACCGCCTCGCGCCGCCTGCGCCTGCCTGGCAAGCTGGCCGACTGTTCGCGCTCGGATGCGGACGGAACCG
The DNA here is from genome assembly GCA_965242785.1 of uncultured Maricaulis sp. GTDB lineage: Bacteria > Pseudomonadota > Alphaproteobacteria > Caulobacterales > Maricaulaceae > Maricaulis. The sequence goes on along the minus strand of CBDETA010000003.1, from coordinate 304,678 downwards.
AGCTGTTCATCGTCGAGGGCGATTCGGCCGGCGGATCAGCCAAACAGGCCCGATCCCGGCAGACCCAGGCGATCCTGCCCCTGCGCGGGAAAATCCTGAACGTCGCCTCGGCCACGGCCGACAAGATCGCCGCCAACCAGGAAATCACCGATCTGCTGCAGGCCCTGGGCTGCCAGACCGGGTCGCGTTTCAAGCTGGATGACCTGCGCTATGAGCGCATCGTGATCATGACCGACGCCGATGTCGACGGCGCCCACATCGCTGCGCTGCTGATCACCTTCTTCTACCGCTCCATGCCGGAACTCATTCATTCCGGACGACTTTTCCTGGCCCAGCCGCCCCTCTACCGCCTGACCCAGGGCGGCCGCACGCTCTATGCGCGCGATGATGCCCATCGCGAGCAATTGCTGGCCGACGAGTTCAAGGCGAATGCGAAAGTGGAGATCGGCCGGTTCAAGGGTCTGGGTGAAATGACCCCGTCCCAGCTGAAAGAAACCACCATGGATCCCGACAAGCGGACGCTCGCCCGCGTGGTGATCGATGAAAACGACCTGCCGAGCCTGGAACAATTGGTGGAGACCCTGATGGGCAAGAAGCCGGAAGCGCGTTTCAAGTTCATCCAAGACAATGCCAGCTTCGTGGCGGACGAGCTGGACCTCTGATCCGGTCGCAAGGGGCAACCCCTGTCATTCGCATTGGCCTTCCCGCCGCGGAAGGCTAGCTTCCCCTCCCAGACATTGTGAGGGGAAGACATGAAGGTCCGTCTGAGAGAATTGACTGCCGCGCTGGTCCTGGGCGCCATGGCGCTGACCTCCACCGCACAGGCCGAGCCGATCGAGTTCTACCAGCTCGATGCCGTGCCCTATGACGAAAGCATTCCGACGCCGGAAGAGCATTTCGGCTTCGGGGTCGGCGACCGTCCGGTCCGCCATGACCTGATGGTGAGCTATCTGCGGGAGCTGGCAGAATTGTCGGACCGGATCTCGGTCGAGACAATCGGCTATTCCCATGAAGGCCGGCCGATCCTGTTCTTCGTCGTGACCTCACCGGAAAACCATGCCCGCATCGAGGACATCCGCGAAGCGCATCTGGCCTCACTGGAACCGGGAGCCGCACCGGCCGGTGGTCCCGCCGTGATCTGGCTCAATTACGGGGTCCACGGTGCCGAATCCGCCGGCATGGATGCTGCCATTCCGACCCTCTACCACTATGCCGCCGCCGAAGGCCTGGAAGTGGAAGCGGATCTGCGCGAAGCGGTAATCCTGATCACCGCGATCTTCAATCCGGACGGCCATTCCCGGCGGATCAATCATGTCGAGACCTTCTCCTCGACCGTGCCGACGACCGATCCGGATCACGAGCAGCACAATCTGTGGACCGAGGCCCGTACCAATCACTACTGGTTCGACCTGAATCGGCAATGGCTGCTGCAGACCCAGCCGGAAAGCCGGGCCTGGCTGGAACAATGGCATCGCTGGAAGCCGATGGTTTCTGCCGATTTCCACGAAATGGGCACCGAGAGCACCTTCTACTTCCATCCCGGTGAGCCGCGCCGCCGCAATCCGCTGATCCCCGAGCGCGCGCGCGAGCTGACCCTGGGCATTGCCCAGCACCACATCAGCTTCCTGGATAGCGAGGCCCGCCTCTACACGTCCGAGGAAGGCTTCGACAATTTCTATGTCGGCAAGGGCTCGACCTATCCGCAGGTCAATGGCTCGCTGGGCATCCTGTTCGAGATCGGCGCGGCCCGCGGCGGTCTGATCGAGGCCGAACGCGGTCTGGTGCGCCATGGCGACAATGTGCGCACGCATTTCCGCACCTCGCTGACCACGGTGTCCGGTGCCCTCGCCCAGCGTCGCGAGATTGCCGACTATCAGCGCCAGTTCTTCGCCGACGCCCAGCGCAATGCTCGCGCCGACACGGACCGCGCCTATGTCTTCACGACCCAGGGCGATCCGGCGCGCACGCAATTCTTCATCGACCTTCTGGACCGGCATGATGTGACCGTGAATGCGCTGGCCCGGGAGATCAGCATTGACGGTGTGACCTACCGCCCCGGCGAAGCGTTCGTGGTGGCGCTGAACCAGCCGCAATACACGATGATCCGCTCGCTCTTCGACCGGGTCACCACGTTCGAGGAGAACATCTTCTATGATGTTTCCGGCTGGACGCTGCCACTGGCCTATGACCTGGACTATGCCGCCTTGGGCAGCCGCTTTAATGCCGGCCTGCTGGGCGAGGAAGTGAGCCCGGCCCCGTTGGCGCTTCCAGCACCGCCGCAATCAAACTACGGCTATGTCCTGCGCTGGTCGGACTATTACGCGCCGCGCGCGCTCTATCGCCTGCTCGATGCCGACCTGCGGGTGCGCGTCGCCACGGAGGCCGTGACCATCGCCACCCAGGACGGGCCGGTGGAGTTCGGACCGGGCGCGGTCTTCGTGCCGCTGGTGGGCCAGGATGCCGATCGTGCCACCATCCACGCCCTGGTCTCCCAAGCCGCCACGGAAGACGGGGTGATGGTGCATTCGGTCACCTCCGGCTCGACCGCCAATGGCACGCCGGACATTGGCGACGGATCCAGCTTCCGCGCCGTGCACCGGCCCAGCGTGCTGGTCCTGTTCGATGACGGGCTGGCGCTCTACGACGCCGGCGAGGTCTGGCACCAGCTGGACCATCGCATGCACATTCCGGTGACCTTGCGCCGCAAGGACGAGCTGGGCGGGCTGGACTGGTCGCGCTACACCCACCTGGTGATCGTCGGCGGCGGCTATACCGGCCTCGGCGAAAGCACGCGGGACCGCGTAGCCCAATGGGTGCGCGAGGAAGGCGGCACCATCATCGCCACGCGCCAGGCCGCAGCCATGGTGCAACAGGCTTTCCAGGGCATGGAACAGCCGGAAGCTGATGAGTCGGAAGAACCGCTGGCCCGGCGCAACTATTCGGCCATGGATGTGGATGAGGCCGAACACGTGATCGGCGGCGCCATCTTCCAGGGCGACATGGATCCCAGCCACCCGATCGGCTTTGGCTATGCGGACCGGTCCATCGCCCTTCACCGCAATACGACACTGACCCTGGCACGTCCCGAACGCGATCCCTTCGCCGTGGTGGTCGAATACACCGAGGGTCCGTTGCTGTCGGGCTATGCCTCGGACAGGCGACTGGGCGAGATCGCCGGCACACCGGCCGTCGTGGCCGAACGGATGGGAGCCGGAAGCCTGATCCTGTTCGCCGACAATCCCAATTTCCGCGCCACTTTCCGTGGCACCGAGAAGATGTTCATGAATGCGATCTTCTTCTCAACCCTGATCAACCGGGCCCGCGGCGAGTATCGGGACTGACGAGCAGACGGGCCCGGCGGAACGCGCCGGGCCCTGTCACTCGCCCTGGTTTTTCACACCCTCTGTCCCCCAGTTCATTTGACGCCTGCACGCGAAGCGCGTTCAATCGGCCCGCCTCGCCCGCCGGGAGAGAGTGTGGGCGCTACTGGGGATTTACGCGATGAAACTGACTGCAAGCCTGTCAACGGCTGCGGCGCTGACGGCCGTTCTTGCGCTCGGCGCCTGCGGCAATGGTGGCGCACCGTCCGATGAGGGCGAAACGAGCAGCGGCGATACCGAAATCGTCCGCATCAATCTCGACCCGTATCCGTCGACCTACCAGCCGCAACCCAGCGGCACCACGCTGATCCGCGGCGCCACGGTGCTCGACGGCATTGGCGGCCAGATCGAGAATGGCGATGTCCTGATCGAGAACGGTCGCATTTCCGCGGTCGGCTCCGGTCTGGAAGCGCCTGAAGGCGCCACGGTTATCGATGCCGCAGGCCGCTATGTGACGCCGGGCATTATCGATATCCACTCGCACCTGGGTGTGTACCCGTCCCCGGGTGTCAGTGCCCACAGCGACGGCAATGAGGCGACCGAGCCGGTGACAGCGGAAGTCTGGGCCGAACACTCGGTCTGGCCGCAGGACCCCGGCTTCGAGCATGCGCTGGCCGGCGGTGTGACCACGCTGCACATCCTGCCCGGTTCGGCCAACCTGTTCGGCGGTCGCGGCATCACCCTGCGCAATGTATCCGGCCGGACGGTGCAGGAGATGAAATTCCCTGACGCCCCCTACACGCTGAAAATGGCCTGCGGTGAAAACCCGGCCCGCGTCTATGGCGGCCGCGGACGCTCGCCGGCGACTGACATGGGCAATGTCGCCGGTTATCGCTCGGCCTGGATCCGGGCCTCCAACTATCGCGACAGCTGGCATGAATACTGGGAGCAGGCCGAAGCCGGCGAAGACGTCGATCCGCCGACCCAGGACCTGGAAATGGACACGCTGATGGGCGTGCTCGATGGCGAGATCCTGGTGCAGATGCACTGCTATCGCGCCGACCAGATGGCGCAGATCATCGATATGTCGCAGGAATTCGGCTACCAGGTGACCACTTTCCACCACGCGGTGGAGGCCTACAAAATCCCCGATATGCTGGCCGAGAATGGCATCTGTGCGGCTGTATGGGCCGACTGGGGCGGCTTCAAGATGGAAGCCTATGACTCCGTCCGTGAAAACCTGGCCATGACACACGCCAACGGGGCCTGCGCCATGATCCATTCGGATGATGACAACGGCATCCAGCGCCTCAATCAGGAAATCGCCAAGGCGCTCGGCGATGGCCGCCGCGCCGGTCTGGACATATCCGAGGCTGAAGCCTGGGCCTGGGTCTCCTCCAATCCGGCGCAAGCGCTGGGCATTGCCGACCAGACAGGTTCCCTGCAACCGGGCCTGCGCGCCGATGTCGTTCTGTGGTCCGGCAATCCCTACTCCACCTACACGCGGGCCGATCAGGTCTGGATCGACGGGGCCATGAGTTATGACCGTTCCAATCCGGCAACCCAGCCGGTGCGCGACTTCATGCTCGGCCAGCCCGGCGAAGGAGAGCAATAATGAAACAGCTGATTTCAGCCCTCACCGCCAGCCTCGTGCTTGCCGCACCGGCCCTGGCGCAAACCTATGCGGTCACCAATGGTCGGGTGGTCACCAATACCGACGCCGGCATCCTGGAAAACGGCACGGTTGTCGTGCGTGACGGCGATATCGTCTCGGTTGGCACGGCGGCAGACATTCCGTCCGATGCCACGGTCATCGATGCCGGTGGCGGATGGATTACGCCGGGCGTGTTTGCGCCCTATTCCCAGCTCGGCCTGATCGAAGTCGCCCTGGAGCGATCCACCAATGACCAGTCAGCCGGCGACTCGCCCTTCTCCGTCGCCCTGGACGTGGCCGATGGCTTCAATCCGAATGGAACGCACATCGCGTCCAACCGGATTGACGGCATCACCCGGGCCGCCCTGTTCCCGTCCACCGGTCACAATATTTTCGGTGGCCAGGGGGCCTTGATCGAGACCTCGGGCAATCCCGACTCCCTGTTCCAGAGCGGCAGCTTTGTGCTTGCTGACCTGTCGCAGTCCGGAGCTGGCGAGGCCGGCGGCTCACGCCCCGCCGCCTGGGCCTTCCTGGAGGCGGCTCTGGCCGATGCGCGCGGCTATCCGGGACGCTTTGCCGGCGATCACGAGGGCGATGCCCTCAATCGCTATGACGCTGCAGCCCTGCTGCCCGTCGCACGCGGCCGCTTGCCGATGGTGATGGTGGTGAACCGGGCTGCCGATATCCGCCGGGCCATCCGGTTCCAGCAAGAGAACGCGCCGATGCAACTTATCCTGATCGGTGTGGCGGAAGGCTGGATGGTGGCGGACGAGCTGGCGGCTGCCGGCATTCCGGTGATCATGGACCCGCTGCAGGACCTCCCGTTCAACTTCGACGCCATCGGTGCCAGCCTGCATAATGCGGAGCGCCTGCATGATGCGGGCGTGACGGTCGCCTATGCCACGCTGAGCCAGGACGGCTATTTCAACCCACGTCTGCTGCCGCAGAATGCCGGTAACGCCGTTGCCAATGGCGTGGCCTGGGACCAGGCCTTCCGCGCGATCACCCTCACCCCGGCCGAGATTTTCGGCGTCGGTGACCGCTATGGCGCCCTGGCGCCGGGCTATGCCGGTGACATCGTGGTGTGGGATGGCGACCCGCTGGAAGCGCTCAGCGGCGTTACCGCGGTCCTGATCGACGGTGAGCCGACGCAGATGGAATCACGTCAGACGCGCCTGCGTGACCGTTACATCAATATCACGGATGACACGCCATTTGCCTATAGACACTAGCGTTTCAGCCCTGTTGCGTTGACACAACGCGGCGGGACCGTATTTTGCGCCCACTTGCGGCCGCGCCATCACGGCGCGGCCGTTATTCGTAGTGGTTACGCAAAGGACGCCATGACGTTCGCCGATCTGGGTCTGAGCCCGAAACTTCTCGCTGCCATTGAAACGGCCGGTTACACCGAGCCGACCCCGATTCAGGCGGGTGCCATTCCGCCCGCTCTCGCCGGCAAGGACGTGCTGGGCATTGCACAGACGGGCACCGGCAAGACTGCGTCCTTCACCCTGCCTCTCATCGAACGCCTGTCGCGCGGCCGCGCCAAGGCCCGCATGCCGCGCTCGCTGATCATTGCACCGACGCGGGAATTGGCGGCCCAGTGCGCCGAGAATTTCGAGACCTATTCCAAGGGCCAGAAACTCTCCATGGCCCTGCTGATCGGCGGCGTCGCCTTCAAGCCGCAGGAAGACATCCTGAACAAGGGCGCCGATGTACTGATCGCCACGCCAGGCCGCCTGCTCGATCATTTCGAGCGCGGCAAGCTGTTGATGAATGGCGTGCAATTCCTCGTCGTAGACGAAGCCGACCGCATGCTGGACATGGGCTTCATCCCGGATCTGGAACGCATCTTCAACATGGTCCCGCGCAATCGCCAGGTCCTGTTCTTCTCGGCCACCATGCCGAAGGAGATCCAGAGCCTGGTCGACCGTTTCCTCAATGACCCGGAACGCGTGGAAGTCTCCCGCCCGGCGACCACATCAGCGAATATCAACCAGTACCTGGTGTCGCTGAACTCATCGGTCGCCAAGGACAAGCGTGCCGCCTTGCGGGCTGCCATGCGCCGCGACGGCGTGCGCAACGGCATCATCTTTTCCAATCGCAAGCGCGATGTGGACATTGTCGCCCGCTCGCTCCAGCGCCACGGTTTCTCGGCGGCACCGATCCATGGCGATCTGGACCAGTCCGCCCGCATGGCCACTCTGGCCGACTTCAAGTCCGGCGCGCTGCAATTCCTGGTGGCCAGCGATGTCGCCGCGCGGGGCCTGGACATTCCCGATGTCAGCCACGTCTTCAATTATGACGTGCCGCACCATGCCGATGATTATGTCCACCGCATCGGCCGCACCGGCCGAGCCGGCAAGGCCGGTGAATCGATCACGATTTCGACACCGGCTGATTCAAAGACACTCGCCGCCGTCAAAAAACTGATCCAGCAGGACATTCCCCCGCTGGAGCTGGAGGGCCTCGAGGCATCGCCCGAACCCGCTGAAAAGCCCCGCCGGAGATCGCGCGGGTCCAAGCCGAAGACGGAGACGGCGCCGGCCGAGGCGCCTGCTGAAAAGCAGGAAGCGTCCGCTCCGGCGGCTTCATCCAATCGGGATGACACGCGTCCGAACCGCTCTTCGCGTCGAGGCGGCGGCCGGGACCGGCGCGACCGGGAGGATGATCGTCCCGTGGTCGGCTTTGGCGACCACGTGCCCGATTTCATCATGTAGCATGGCAAAACCGGACGTTTCCCGCTAAGGTTGCCGCCTCATTACAAACTCCCAACTTCGCTCATGCATACGATATGAGCGATTTTTACCTCTTCTTTCCCTTTCTGCCCTAGGCTCCCAAATCGTCGCAGGTCATCCCAGAAGCCTGCCGGGAGAGCAAGGACAGCATCGTGAACGGTCGACTGCTAGGCGAGGAAGGGCGTGAGTTCGCGCACAAAGCGCTGGAACTCATGGAACAATTCAATGTCCCGCCGACGCCGGAGAATTATGCGGTCTGGATCTGCTTCGCCGCTGACACCAATCCGGAACTCTGTGAAAGCCTTCGCGGTCACATCGAGGCCAAGGACGAATTCAACGACGCGCTGAGCGCCGACCTGTTCGAACAGTATTTCCAGTGGAAGGCGATCCAGGATGCCGTGCTGGAAAGCGGCGGTGCGATGTGCCGTGAACTGGGCGTGGTTCAGCAACAGCTACAGGATGCCGAGCGCGATACCGCTGCCTATGGCAAGGCACTGGAAGGTGCCGCCGGCGAGCTGGGTGGCGCCCCGGACACCGATTCCATGCGGCGCCTGGTGGAAAGCCTGGTCTCCGCAACCGCCCGCATGCAGCGCCGCAGCCAGGCGCTGGAGGACAAGCTGCAGGCAACCTCGAATGAGGTCACCCAGCTTCGCTCGCATCTGGAGAAGGTGCGCCAGGAGGCCATGACCGATGCGCTGACCGGCATCGCCAACCGCAAGCGGTTCGACGAGACCCTGCGTCGCGCCCGCCGTGAGGCCGACACATCAAAGAAGCCGCTGAGCCTGGTCCTGTGCGACATCGATTTCTTCAAGCGCTTCAACGACACCTGGGGCCATCAGACCGGTGACCAGATCATCCGCTTTGTCGCCGGCTGCCTGACCCGTCATTCCGCCGACACCCATTTGGTGGCGCGCTATGGCGGTGAGGAATTTGCCATCGTGATGCCGAATACCGACGCGGCCGGCGCAGCGGGCATTGCCGAGAAGATCCGGAAGACCGTGGAGTCCAAGAAACTGCTGCGCAAGTCGACCAATGAGGATCTGGGAAATATTACTGTTTCCCTTGGTGTGGCGACCTATTCGGGCGACGAGTCGATTGAAGAGCTGATCGAACGTTCCGATGCCAATCTCTACAAGTCCAAGACCGCTGGCCGCAACCGCACGACCAGCGAAGACGGTCCGGCCTCCGCGCGCAGCGCTGCCTGATCGCGATCGTAACGACCGAACAAAAAAGCCGCCCTCAGGGGCGGCTTTTTTTCATGCTCAGGCATCGGCCGGCGGTTGTGTGTCGCGGAAGCTGGAGCGTTCCGACCAGGCGGCGTGCAGCGCATTGAGCTGCGGTCGGCCATCGCGCCAGTGACTTTCGGGATAGCGGAAGTCCAGATAGCCCAGCGCCACGGCCATGGTCAGCGGGCCCTGCGCCATCGGATTCTCCAGATCGCCCATGCCCGCTTCCAGCTCGTCCAGAGCTCGCAGGATGCCGCGCTCGCGGCGCCCGATCCAGAAATCGGAACGCATTCCCTCATCGCGCACCATCTCGACGCGGCGCATCACGGTGAGGTCCAGCAGGCCATTGCCAAGCGCTTCCAGGCGGCGGTCATTCCAGTCGCGCGGCCAGGGGTCGCCGGCCTGTTCAGCCAGGTAATCGGCGATCAGCGCGCTTTCGGTCAGGGCCTGGCCCTCGTCGAGCAGAAGGCAGGGCACCCGGCCCAGCGGATTGGCGGCCAGCAGGTCAGGGTCATCATCGAAGGGATGCGACTCGACCTCCTCGACGGCCGCCTCGAGGCCGAGCTCGCGCACCATGACCCGGCATTTGCGCGAATAGGGTGAGGTGGTGGAGATGATCAGTTTCATGGCGGCGCCCCGGACGTGTTGCTCCTGAGGCGCTGGACCTCAGATCTCTTTTACAGGAACGATGGTCACGCTTTCCCCGCAGCCGCAGGCATCGGTCTGGTTGGGGTTGTTGAACACAAACTTCGCATGAAGCGGCGTGACTTCATAGTCTATCTGCGTTCCCAGCAGGAACAGCAGCGCCCGTGACTCCAGCACGATTTCAACACCCTTGTCCTCGACACGCTCATCCAGCGGCTCGGGGGCGTCGACATATTCCATCTCGTATTCCATGCCCGCACAGCCGCCATTCTTGACGCCGACGCGCAGGAAACCCGTACCGCGCTGGGCCATGATCGCCTTGACGCGCTCGGCCGCGGCATCGGTCAGGGAAACAGCCTTGGGACGTTCACGCAGTGCCATGATCGGCTCCTAGAACATGTTGAGCGCCAAACGCGCCTCGTCGGACATGCGGTCGGGCGTCCAGGGCGGTTCGAAGGTCAGATCGACCAACGCCCGGTCGACACCATCAACCTTTTCAACTGCTTCCTGGACCCAGCCCGGCATCTCGCCGGCCACCGGACAGCCCGGCGCGGTCAGGGACATCTGGACCTTCAACGTGCGGTCCTCTTCCAGGTCGACCTTGTAGATCAGGCCGAGCTCATAGATGTCGACCGGGATTTCCGGGTCATAAACAGTCTTCAGCGCGCTGACGACATCATCGGTGATGCGTGCCAGCTCGTCCTGCGAGATATCACCCTGAGGCGGAGAGACAGCACGGGCGGCCTCGTCCGGGGTCGCAGGCGTGCGTGCGGGCGCAGCCGCGGGCTTGGCCTTCGGGGCGGACAGGTCGATCACGTCGCGTTGGGGCGTTTCAGCAGTCATGGGAACCTAGATGAGAAAGTCGCGGGCCTTTTTCAATGCGTCGACAAACGCATCGGCCTCTTCGATCGTGTTGTAGATGGCAAAGCTGGCCCGTGCCGTCGAGGACACGCCCAGCCGGGCCATCAGGGGTTGGGCGCAGTGATGCCCGGCCCGCACGGCGACACCGTACTTGTCGAGGATCTGCGCGATGTCGTGCGGATGGGCGCCGTCGATGTGAAAAGAGATGATGGCGCCCTTGTCCTGGGACGTGCCCAGGATGCGCAGACCGTCGATTTCGGCCAGGCCGGCCGCGGCCCGGTCCATCAGGGCGCGCTCGTGCTCCAGGATGGCTGTGCGGTCATGGCGCTCCAGCCAGCGGATCGCGGCGCCGAGGCCGATGGCATCGGCGATCGGCGGGGTGCCGGCCTCGAACTTGTGCGGCACGTCGGCGAAGGTGACATGGGTCTCGAAGACATCGGCGATCATCTCGCCGCCGCCCATGAAGGGCGGCAGCCGGTCCAGCCAGTCGCCCTTGGCATAGAGCGCACCGATGCCCGAGGGGCCATAGAGCTTGTGCCCTGTAAAGACGAAGAAATCACAATCCAGCGCCTGCACGTCGACCGGCAGGTGCACGGCCGATTGCGAGCCGTCCAGCAGCAGCGGGACTTGGTGGATGTCGGCTATAGCCTTGATCCGGCTGATGTCGTTGACGGTTCCCAGCACGTTGGACATGTGGGTCAGGGCGATCAGCCGGGTGCGGGAATTAACCATGTCTGCCAGCTGTGCGTAGTCCAGCTCGCCGGTGTCGGTCACGGACACCCATTTCAGGGTCAAACCCTTGGCATCACAGGCCAAACGCCAGGGCACGATGTTCGAATGATGCTCCATCTGGGAGATGATGATCTCGTCGCCCGGCTGCAGCATCTGGCAGAAAGAGTGGGCCACGAGATTGATCGCCTCGGTCGAACCGCGCGTAAAAACGACCTCGTTGACCGAGCGGGCATTGAGAAAACGGCGCACATCCTCACGCGATTTCTCGAACTCCTCGGTGGTTTCATTGGCCAGGGTGTGAAGGCCCCGGTGCACATTGGCGTAAGAGGCGCGATAGACGCCGGCCACGCTCTCGATGACGAATTCCGGCTTCTGGGCCGAAGCCGCATTGTCCAGATAGACCAGCGGCCGGCCATTGATCTGGCGCTGCAGGATCGGGAATTCGGCGCGGATGGCGTTGATGTTCAGGGCGGAGGCAATCTTCGACTGGACGGTCATGACAGCGCCTCCAGCCGCTGGCGCAGCTCGGCCTTGAGGGCCTCGCGCAGGGTCTCGTCGACAATGCCGTCCAGCGGCTCGGCCAGGAAGCTCTCGATCAGCAGGGCCCGGGCGCGCGGCGCGGAAAGACCGCGCTGGCGCATGTAGAAGAGCGCGGTCTCGTCGATCGCGCCCAGCGCATTGCCGTGCGCGCACTGCACGTCATCGGCATAGATTTCCAGTTCCGGCTTGGCGTCGATCTCGGCCTTTTCGTCCAGCATCAGCGCCCGGTGCGTCATGCGCGCATCGGTCTGCTGGGCGGCGCGGTCGACAATGAACTTGCCCTGGAAAACGCCATGCCCCCGCGCGGCGGCAGCGCCCTTCACCAGCTGTTTCGTCACCCCGCCGGGACCGGTGTGGTGGACGAAGCTGGTGGCGTCGGCGTGGCGGTCAGCGCCCAGCAGATAAACGCCGCCCAGATCCACTTCCGCACCCTCGCCGGGGTGGGTGATGTGGGTTTCCTGCCGCGACAGGCGCGCTCCGAAATCCATGTGGCGCTGATTGAGCCGGGCACCCGCCGACAGGACAATCTCGGCGGAGGCGACGAAAAGCGCCTCCGGCGCTTCGCGGGCGATGCAGATGCGGTCCAGGCTGGCGCCCTCGCCCAGCGTGATCGTCACATGCCAATGGCCCAGCGCGCCGGGCTCTGCGCGATAACGCTCGATCAGGGTGACATGACGGCCAGCCGGGATATCCAGCGTCCAGTCCTGTGCGCTGGCCCCGGCCGTGGCCAGGATATCCAGCTCGATCCGTGTGGCATCACCGGTTTCCGGCAGCCCCTGGACACGCATTTCGCCAGCCATTGTCACATCATTGGCGGCGCGGCGCAGGTCCGACCATTTCCACAACTCATGCCGGCGTGTCGGCAGGCCGTCACGCTGCGTCGCCTCGCGCAGCCGGGCACGCCAGCCGGTGGCGCCGTCCAGCGCACTGATCAGGGCCTGTTCGGCCGGCGTATGGGTGAGCGTTGCGGTCATGCTCACGCAGCCTCGCCGAGATATTTGTCATAGCCTTCCGCCTCGAGCTCGCGGGCGAGCTCGGGACCACCGGATTTCACGATCTTCCCATTGGCCATGATGTGCACCACGTCCGGCGTGATGTGGTCCAGGAGGCGCTGGTAGTGGGTGATCACCAGCATGCCGCGCTCGGGCGAACGCAGGGCGTTGACGCCGTCGGACACGGTCTTCAGGGCGTCGATGTCAAGACCACTGTCGGTTTCGTCCAGGATCAGGAATTTCGGCTCCAGCACCAGCGCCTGGAGGATTTCCATCCGCTTCTTCTCGCCACCGGAAAAGCCGACATTCACCGCCCGCTTGAGCATGTCCATCGACACGCCCAGCTGTTTCGCCTTCTCGCGGATCAGCTTCATGAATTCCGGTGCCGTCACCTCATCCTCGCCGCGCGCCGAACGCTGGGCGTTGAGGGCTTCCTTGAGGAAGGTGATGGTGGGCACGCCCGGAATTTCCACGGGGTATTGGAAGGACAAATAGAGGCCCGCCGCCGCACGCTCTTCCGGCTCCAGCTCGGCCAGGTCCTCGCCATCGAACGACATTGTGCCGTCGGTGACGTCATAGCCGTCGCGGCCGGTGAGCACATAGGAGAGCGTCGACTTGCCGGACCCGTTCGGGCCCATGATCGCATGGACCTCACCCGCCGGCACGTCGAGCGTCAGCCCTTTCAGGATCGGCTTTTCCTCACCGTCCTGGGTTTCAACGCGGCAGTGGAGATTGTCGATTTTCAGCATGTTCTGTCTCTTGCACATCATCTTGGAGTGTTCAGTCTTCGCCAGCCCAGTAGTCCACCGGCTCCGCTGCAAAGGCGCGGTGCCGGAAGACCGGCGCGCCATCGGCCTCGGACCAGTGAACCGCGCCGACCTTGTTGCTGTCGGGATATTCCACCACATCGACCGGCTGCATCGTCGAGACGCAGATGTATTTGAGATCTGTCGCGCCGGTGTTCAAAAGCTGGTGCGCCACATCGCGGCCACCCGTCGGCGCCGCCAGAACATGGCCCGCCCGAACGGCATGGCGCTCATCGCCAAAACGGTAGGTCCCCTCTCCTTCGAGGATGATGATCGCTTCCTCGATGGCGTGGTGATTGTGATAGGGAAAGGCCGTCTTGCCCGGCGGCACCACAGCCAGCGAACAGCCCAGCTGCTCCAGCCCGATCAGCGGCCCCAGACGCGCAAACTCAACCGAGAACTTCTCGCCATGGCCCATGTGTTCCAGGGGTACGTCGTCGATATGGGTGACGGGGTTGCGGGTCATTTCATCGCCGCCTTCTCGTCCGCCGTCAGTTCGCGATCGAAATCCCAGTCATAGTCGCGCAGAAATCGTTGTGCCCGGGAGTCGTCATATCCCGCCGAAACCGCCATTTTCACAAATCGACGCTTCTGCAGGCGATCCTCGACCTCTCTTGCGCCAACGCCGATCAATAAGAGAGCGAGCAGGCCCAGCACTCCCCACCACTCAAAAGCCTCTGGCACGAGTGCGAATACAAATCCGCCGGCCAGAAGAAACAGAGCGGGCACGAATGCTACGTTGGCGACAACCGCCAATCGCGAATTCACCGACAGCCGATGCAATTGTTCAAGGCTTGGCTGGGTCATGCGTCGTCGCTCTCAGAAAACACCAGGACGACCACACAGCTCAGAAAAAGCGCAAGAACTGCCAGGAACCATCGCGTTTGAACCGTGTTGACCCCGAAAAGCAGCTCCGGTCCAAACGCCATAGGACCGCCCCAGAAAGCAAGCGCGACGAACGCGGCAAGCATGCCACAAAGCACCCAGGCCGCACGATTTGCCGGGCGGAACGTAACGATCAGACCGCTCGTTAGGCGGGACACAGGAGTTTGCCAACCGATCACATTGAAACGTGTGCTCCGCTTGAAGATCGGCCGCTGCATCACCCCACACTCCCCTCAAGGCTCACCTTCAGGAGGTTCTGCGCCTCGACCGCGAACTCCATCGGCAGTTCCTGCAGCACTTCGCGCACGAAGCCGTTGACCAGGAGCGCCGTGGCCGCTTCCTCGCCCAGGCCGCGCTGGCGGGCGTAGAAGAGCTGGTCTTCGGAGAGGCGGGTTGTCGTGGCTTCGTGTTCGAGCACGGCCTTGGGCGTCTTGCACTCGATATAGGGCACGGTGTGGGCGCCGCACTGGTCACCGATCAGGAGGCTGTCGCACTGCGTGAAATTACGCGCGCCCTCGGCCTTGGCGTGGATCGAGACCAGGCCGCGATAGGTCTGGTCGGAGCGGCCGGCGGAAATGCCCTTGGAGATGATGCGGCTGGTCGAGCCCTTGCCCAGATGGATCATCTTGGTGCCGGTGTCGGCCTGCTGGCGGCCATTGGTGACGGCGATGGAGTAGAACTCGCCGCGCGAATTCTCGCCCTTCAGAACGCAGGAGGGGTATTTCCAGGTGATCGCCGAACCGGTTTCCACCTGGGTCCAGGAGATCTTGGAATTCTTGCCCCGGCAATCGCCGCGCTTGGTGACGAAGTTGTAGACACCGCCCTTGCCGTTCTCATCGCCCGGCCACCAATTCTGGACGGTGGAGTATTTGATCTCGGCATCGTCCAGCGCGACCAGTTCGACGACCGCGGCGTGCAGCTGGTTCTCGTCGCGCATCGGTGCCGTGCAGCCTTCCAGATAGGAGACATAGGCGCCCTTGTCGGCGATGATCAGCGTGCGCTCGAACTGGCCCGTGCCCTGGGCGTTCATGCGGAAATAGGTCGACAGCTCCATCGGGCAGCGCACGCCCGGCGGCACATAGACAAAGGAACCGTCCGAGAAGACGGCCGAGTTCAGCGTGGCGAAGAAATTGTCCGTCGCCGGCACGACCGAGCCGAGATATTTCTTCACCAGATCGGGATGGTTCTGCAGCGCTTCGGAGATCGAGCAGAAGATCACCCCGGCCTTGGCCAGTTCCTTCTTGAAGGTGGTGGCGACCGAGACACTGTCGAAGACGGCGTCGACGGCGACCCGGTTCTCCGTGCCTTTCACGCCCAGCAGAACTTCCTGCTCTTTCAGCGGAATGCCCAGCTTGGCGAAGTCGGCGAGGATTTCCTCGGGCACATCGTCGATGGAGTCGTACTTCGCGCCGGCCTTGGGCTCGGCGTAGTAGTGGATGTCCTGATAGTCGATGGCCGGATAATCGACCTTGGCCCATTCCGGCTCCTTCATCGCGAAGAAGCGCTCGAGCGCCTGCAGGCGCCAGTCCAGCATCCAGGCCGGCTCGCCCTTCTTGCCGGAGATCAGGCGGACAATGTCGGCCGACAGCCCCTTGGGCGCCAGATCCTGTTCGACATTCGTCGTGAAGCCGTACTTGTACTTGTCGGCTTCCAGCTGTTTGACGTCTTCGATGGTCTGTTTGACAGCGGGCATCTCAACTCACGGCTTTCAGCGTTTTGACAGGAATGGAGGGACGGGCACGACGATGGGCCTCGCTCCAGGCGGCGAGGAAGGCGTCTGCCTCATCGGGACGGGAATTCCAACCCAGGCTGACACGTAGGAAGCCCTGGGAGATGTCTTTTTCCAGACCGAGGGCGTTGCCGACCTTCGATCCGTTCGTGCGGCCGGAGGAACAGGCCGAGCCGGCCGAGACCGACACCCCGGCCAGGTCCAGTGCCATGACCTGGGTTTCGCCCTTCCAGCCCGGGACAGCAAGGCCGGTTGTATTGGGCAGGCGCGGCGCGCCCTCGCCCAGGATGATCAAATCGGGTGCAACGGTTTTCAGCCCGGCTTCCATGCGGTCGCGTTGCTCGGCCAGGGCGGCGAAATCCGCCAGGCCCACGACAGCCTGTTCCAGCGCCAGACCGAGACCGGCGATGCCAGCGACATTGAGCGTGCCGGCACGGCGATTCTTTTCCTGGCCGCCACCATGGATCTGCCGCGCCATCGGCGCATCGCAGGCCGCCAGCAGCGCGCCGACACCCTGCGGGCCACCGAATTTGTGGGCCGACAAGGCCAGATAGTCAGCGCCCAGCCCGGCGAAATCGACGGCAATCTTGCCGACAGCCTGGATCGCATCGACGATCACCAGCCCGTCCTGCGCGCGCACCAGACGGACCGCCTCGGCGACCGGCTGGATCGTGCCGATCTCGTTATTGGCCAACATCAGGCAAAGGACCGGACGGCCCGGAGCTTCGCCCAGACGGCGTTCAAGATCATCCAGATCGATGACACCGTCCGGCCGGACCGCAACGGCCTGCACCTTGGCGCCGGAAGCCGCCGCGCTGGCCGCAACGGCCTCGTGCTCGATCGCGGTATGCAGGATGCGGGTGGCTTGTCCGGCTGTCAGTGCGCTGTTCAGCGCGAGATTGATCGCCTCGGTGCCGCAGCCGGTGAAGATGACGTCTTCCGGCCGCGCACACAGCGCCTTGCCGACCTGGCGGCGCGCGGTCTCGACACGGCGCAGCGCGGCCTGACCATCACCATGCACGGAGGACGGATTGCCCACCGCCTGCATGACCTCGGTCATCAGCGCAATCACGTCCGGACGCACCGGCGTGGTGGCATTGTGGTCGAGATAGAGGCGCATCTTATTCCGCAGCGTGTTCTGCGGCCTGTTGTCCGAACCGCGCCGGCGGGCGTTCCCGCCCGACCGCACCGCTGGCAATGCCGAACAGGCGTCGCTCCAGCACGTCTTCCAGCGTGATCGAGGACAGGAAGAGGTAGATGTGACGCCCCAGCTCGTCCCACAGGTCGTGGGTCACGCAGCGGCGGCCATCGGCCAGACAGCCCTTGGCCTCAGAACAGCGCGTGGCGCGCAGCGGTTCGTCGACGGCGATGATGATGTCGGAAATCCGGATCTCGCTCGACTTGCGGCTCAAACGATAGCCGCCGCCCGGCCCGCGGATGGAGGCGACGATGTCGGCGCGGCGCAGCTTGGCGAACAATTGCTCGAGATAGGACAGGGAGATGGACTGGCGCGACGCGATGTCACTGAGCGTGACCGGCCCCTGATTGCTGGCGGCCGCAAGATCGGCCATCGCCATGACAGCATAGCGCCCTTTGGTGCTCAGCTTCATGCGTTTACCTCCTTAAACACTCGCATCCCGCTGCCTGATCATGCTAAGACCCGCCTTTCCGGAAAGGGGGGCGGACCTGGCAGCAGGGACGTTCACCGAATATCCGAGTGAAACAGTCAGGAATATGCGGCCTCGCCCGGGCGATTGCAATGGGCGAGATGTCGCATATTTGCAGATGATAACGACCGACGACCTGAGAAGGCGAGTGTGAATGCCTGACGTGATCATTCCCGGCCCGGCGGGCCGGCTTGAAGGGCGCTACAGCCCGAGCGAAGACGCCACTGCTCCCGTTGCCCTGATCCTGCATGCCCACCCGCTGGGCGGGGGCAATATGGAAAACCCGACCGTGGACATGATGTATGACGTGTTCCGCAAGCGCGGGTTCGCCACGCTGCGCTTCAACTTCCGCGGCGTCGGCCGCTCCCAGGGCAGCTATGACCAGGGCCAGGGCGAGCTGTCGGATGCCGCCACGGTGCTGGACTGGGTGCAGGGCTATAACCAAGGCGCCCGCTTCTGCTGGGTGGCCGGCCATTCCTTCGGCGCCTGGATCGGCATGCAGCTGTTGATGCGCCGTCCGGAGATTGCCGGTTTCGTGTCGGTCGCCCCGCCGACCAACATGTATGACTTCACCTTCCTGGCGCCCTGCCCGGCCTCGGGCATCATCGTCCATGGCGGTGCCGACAAGATCGTGCCGCCGGATGATGTCGAGCGCGTGATGTCCAAGGTGCGCGTGCAGAAGGGGATCGAGATCACGACCGAGGTCGTGCCCGATGCCAACCACCTCTTCTCCGAACACCTGGACGTGCTGGAAGGTCATATCCAGTCCTATCTGGATCACCGCCTGCCGCTGGTGGAGAAGGAGCGCTCCGAGCGCACCATCACCGGCAAGCGCTGAGCCTGGCGACCGGTTCGAGCTTACGGAAACCCCGGCCCTGGCGCCGGGGTTTTTCGTTGGTGCCCCTGCCCGCTAGAAGCGCAGCCGGAAACCGGCGCGGGCCCGCTCGCGCAGAACCTGTGACAGCCCGGCCTCGTCAGCAAAGCGCGACCAGTCTTGCACCTGGTCCAGGATTTCTCCCAGCATGGCACGCGTCCGCGCCGGTTTCACATCCGCCGCCCGGCCCAGCGTCACCAGATCATCCAGCGTGAAATCATCCGTCTTGCCGGCCAGCGACATCTGGTGCTGGGCGGTCCAGGCGCCGGACGGGTTGAAGGCATAGACCACGTCATAGGCCGGAGACAGCGACCAGCGCCCCTGCTTGTCCATCAGGAAGGCGATATTCTTCACATGGTCGTCCTGATTGCGGATCACCACATTGAACAGGGCCCGCCGCAATTGCTGGTCCAGCGCCGCCTGGCCCAGGTCCAGCAGGCGGATGGTTTCGAACACCTGCTCATAGCTGTACGCGCGGGCGAGGTTGAAATCGAAATGCCGCATCGCCGCCAGGGTCTGCATGTGAAGTTTTGAACCGTCCGGCGTGTGGTCAAAGCGGCGGGTCATGAAGTGGGCGCGCCCGCCCTCCTCATAGAGCCGGCATTCGGCCATCTCCACGCCAGACGCCTGCGCCAGGCGGGCGCAGGCATATTCCAGCCGGCCATATCCCATCGGATCCGCCAGCTCCCGGTCGGCATTGCCGGAAACGCCGTCGAACTTGATCAGCCATTGGCTGTAGCCCGGTCCGGCGGCCAGCTGGCCGGAGTGGAATTCGCCGGTCTGGTCGTGCACGGCCAGCACGGCCTTGGCCCGCGCACCGCCGGCCGAGGTGCCCACACGCAGAATGTCCTGCAGGGCCTGCGCATCATGATCGCCGTCCAGGGCCCCGCTGAGCCCCTTGCGCTCGGCCAGCACCCGGGAGGCCAGCTCGACCAGCGGCGCGATGTCCACGGGCCCACCCTCGGAACGGCGCGTGCCGATCGCGGGCTCGAATTCCAGCGCGCCCATGCCGCGCCGGCCGGTATAGCAAAGCCGCTCGACCGGGTTGAAACTGTCGCGGCTGCGTCCCTGCTCGGCCAGCCAGCGGTCGATCAGCGCATTGCCGAACTTGTCCGGAAGACTGTCCGCCAACAGGCCCGGCAGGCGCCGGAAAGCGTCCATCGACAGGTCGGGAAATTCGAACGGGCCGCGGCGCAGCGGCATGGTCAGCGGGGCGACCTGGATTCCGCTGGCGGCAAATTCCGGGGTGTATTCGAACACGCCCACTTCGCGGTCCGGCAGCCAGAGCACGGCGCCGATCATGCGGCCCCACAGGCGAACCTCGGCCCGGGTGCGCTCGCTCATTCGCCCCAGCTCCAATCAGGGGCCTGGTCTTTGGTCGCGGCTTTGCGCGGTCCTGTTGCCCGCTGGCGGCGGCGCGGTTCCGCAGAGCGCGGGTCCAGGGGCGAGAGTTCGGCATCGGGCACGAGACTGTCCAGCCGCTCGCCCAGCTCCAGCGCGCGCATGACGCGGAACAGGCTGTCCAGCGTCCCGCCCTTGCCCGTCTCCAGCCGGTGCAGGGTCGAGCGCGACAAGCCCGCCTGTTCGGCCAGGTCTTCCTGCCGGATTCCTCGCGCCAGGCGGTAGGCTTCCAGCTTGCGCCCGAACGCCCCGATATCCGCCGCGATCGGGCGCGGGAAGGCATTGCCTGATTGTGTCATCATTGACACCTTGGTCTGCTGAACGCGCATTATGTATCAGATATACGACTTTATGGCAATTCAGTAAGCATCAAGATTGATGCGTTAAGGCTCAAAAAGCCCCTAATGCGCCAACTTTAATACATTACCGTCTTGTCTTGGCGAGGATGCCGCCACTGACGGGTGCGCTGACGCCAGTTGTGGACGGCAGGCTGGTCGGCAGGCCCTGGGTCACGCGCGCCGCCAGCCAGGCAAAGGCTTCCGCCTCGATCAGGTCACCGCGCCAGCCCACCGCCTCGACCGGTTCGGGCACGACATCCAGGGTCATGCCCAGCATCGCCATCAGGGTCGGATTGTGCCGCCCGCCCCCGGTCGCCAGCAGCCGCGCCGGGCGTCCCAGCTTTGCCACGGCATCGGCCACGGTCCGGGCAGTGAAGGCCGTCAGCGTGGCGGCGCCATCCTCCGGCGACAGCCCCTCGACCGGGGCCAGGGTGAAATCCCAGCGGTCGAGTGATTTGGGCGGGTCCAGGCGGAAGAAGGGATGCGCCAGAAGCGCCGCGAGGGCGTCCGGGTTCACCGATCCGCGCGCGGCCAGCGCCCCGTCCGCATCGAAGGCCTGTCCGGTCTGGCGCATGCACCAGGCGTCGATGAGACCATTGGCCGGACCGGTATCAAACGCAATCGGATCTGCCGCTTCAGCCAGCCAGGTGACATTGGCCACGCCGCCCAGATTGAGAACCGCCAGGGGCTTGTCCAGACCCGACCGCGTCGCAAGGGCATCATGATAAAGCGTCGCCAGCGGGGCGCCCTGCCCGCCCTTCGCCACGTCCTCGCTGCGAAAATCGAACACGACATCAATCCCGGTCGCCCGAGCCAGCGCCTGGCCATCGCCGATCTGGCGCGTGCGGCCCTTGCGGCCCGCCGACGGCGCGCGGTGCAGCACGGTCTGGCCGTGAAACCCGATCAGGTCGACCTCTGCCGCCGACAGGCCAGCCGCGTCCAGAACGCGCGCCACAACCTCTGCATGCCGGGCCGTCAGCACGGCTTCGGCGTCTGCATAGTTCGGCTCGTCGCCTTCAAAACCCCACTTCAAGGACGCGTCGACAGCCGCCTGCAGGACGGCGCGATCCGCGGCGGAATAGGCCACCGTCTCACCCGGCCCGAACCGGATCTGCGCCGCGCCCTCGGTCTCGATCAGGGCCGCATCAATCCCGTCCAGCGATGTGCCACTCATCAACCCGATAACGCGTTTCATGCGATGACCCTCTTTTCACCCTGCCAAGCTCGACCTAGAAGCGATCTATCAGGAGAGCATTCATGAGCGAATACAAGTCCCAGCTGGTGCGCGATCTCGTCGATCGCGGATATCTCAACCAGGCCACCGACATCGAGGGTCTCGACAAGGCTGCCCAGGACGGCGTGGTGACGGCGTATATCGGCTTTGATGCGACCGCCTCCAGCCTGCATGTCGGCTCGCTGGTGCAGATCATGATGCTGCGCCGGATCCAGCAGGCGGGCCACAAGCCCATCATCTTGATGGGCGGCGGCACCACCAAGATCGGCGACCCGTCGGGCAAGGACAAGACACGCTCCATGCTGGACGATGCCGCCATCGAGGCGAATATCCAGGGCATTCTGAAACCCTTCCGCCCGCTGGTCGAAATCGGCGACGGCGCCACCGATGCCGTGGTCGTCAACAATGACGAATGGCTGTCGGAATTCGGCTATCTGGAATTCCTGCGCAAATTCGGCCCGCACTTCACCATCAACCGGATGATGACGTTCGATTCGGTGAAGCTGCGCCTGGAACGCGAACAGCCGCTGACCTTCCTGGAATTCAACTACATGCTGCTGCAGGCCGTCGATTTCCTTGAGCTGTACCGGCGCTATGGCTGCACCCTGCAGCTGGGCGGTGGCGACCAGTGGGGCAATATCGTCAACGGTGTCGAGCTGTGCCGCCGGGTCGACCAGGCCGAGGTCTACGGCTTCACCACGCCGCTGATCACCACGTCTTCCGGCGCCAAGATGGGCAAGACCGCCGACGGCGCCGTCTGGCTCAATGCCGGCATGCGCAGCCCGTATGAATACTGGCAATTCTGGCGCAATACCGAGGACGCCGATGTCGGCCGCTTCCTGCGCCTGTTCACCGATATGCCGCTGGACGAGGTCGCCCGCCTGGAAGCCCTCGAGGGGGCCGAGATCAATGACGCCAAGGTGCGGCTGGCCAATGAAGCCACGACCCTGTTGCACGGAGCCGATGCCGCACGCGAGGCCGAAGCCACGGCCAAGGCGACTTTCGCCGCGGGCGGGACCGGCGATGCTCTGCCGACCGTGACCTTTGACCCCTCCGGCGGCGTGACACTGACCGAACTGTTCGTCAGCGCCGGACTGGCGGCGTCCAATGGCGAGGTTCGCCGGCACATCAAGGCGGGCGCGGCCAAGGTCAATGACCAAGCGCTGACCGATCCCTTCACGCCGGCCACCGCCGAGCTGCTGATCGACGGGGCCATCAAGCTCTCCGTCGGCAAGAAGCGTCACGCGCTGGCCAAGCCGGCCTGATCATTCCGGTGAAGGCGGCTCGGGGGCTTGTGGCTCGGGAGATTGGGGCTCGGGCGCGTCTGCAGGCTGTTCGGCACGATCACGCGCGGCCCGCTCGGCGGCGGTGCCCTCGAATATCCGCCGCAGGACGCCGGGCGCGAAGGCTGCCAGCGGATTGGCGAAGACGGTCAGGCTGTCGAACGGCCCCTCGACGGAATAGGTGATCCCGATCACGCCCTCGCCTGGTCGCGAGACCAGGATGTCGCCGATCACCGGCAGCTCCCCGAACATGGAGTTGACGACATAGGATGGCGCCAGATTGCCGTCGATGGCGGCCTGCTCGCCGGCAAAGTCGATGGTTCCAGCCGCCGTCACCCCGAGTGAATTGCCGGCGGCGCGGGCTTCGCCGATGGTCAAGAGCCCATCCTCGTAGAGAATGTCGGCCTCGACCCGTTCAAAACTGATCCCCTCGCCATTGAGCAGGGCCGCCAGTCCCTGGAAGGACCCCGCCGCCAGGATACGGGCCAGCACCGGCACGCGGACCAGGGTCAGGTCATTCACCTCGATCCGGGCCGTCAGCGGACCCTCGGTGCCCAGCGGCGGCGCGGAGCCGAGAATCGCCAGCTGGCCGCCCAGCGCATAGTCTTCCAGCCCGACCAGCGAGGCGATCCGCTCCAGTGACTGGGCGCGGACACTGAATTCGCGCTCCTCGCCGGCCTGACGCGCGCCGAACGAAGCCTGGAAAGGCCCGTCCACGCCACGCCCCGAAACGCTGGCCGCGCGAATTCCAGCCGTCTCGCTCCGCCAGATCAGGCTGAAATCATCCAGCACCGATCGGTCTGACAGGATCAGGCGACCCACATCCATATTGATCGACAGAGGCAGGCTGGCACCACCCTCTCCAGCCGAGGAAATCTGGCCGACAAAATCGCTGACATCGACATAGCGGCCGGAAACCTGCAGCTGGATCGGCCCGTCCGCCGAAGCCGGAATGACCAGACCGCCTTCGACATCCGCCAGCCCGTCCAGCTGGAAGCGGCTGAAATCGATGCGTTCCAGCCGGCCCTCGGCTGAAAGGTCTGCCGCAGCCTCGAGACTGAAGCCTTCCGATTCAACCGCGACCCGGTCCAGCAGGTAACGGCCATCCTCGTCCGTGGACATGACGATGTCTGCCGTGCCCGCAACGCCGGGTTCCTTGCTCCACAGCCCGGCGGGCAATTCCAGCAGGGCATCAGTCAGATCGGCGTGCAGGGTCACCGAACGCAGGTCCAGCCCCTCTGAGACCGCATTGGCCGAAATCCGCACAGGTCCGTCGAAATAGCGCCGCACAGGCAGGTTCAGAGCGTCCAGCGACTGGGCACTCAGGGCCGCTTCCAACGCGATCCGGGTCGAGGGCTCATCGTCCGGCAGGCCGAAACGCTCGTCCCAGGTCACCGTCACAGGCGTGTCGAGCAGCTGGGCATCGCCATGCGCCAGCAGGCCGTCCGGTTCCGCCGTCACCTCGACCGTGCCCCCGGTCAGCCGATACGCCGTACCAGGCACATCCAGGCTGGCATCCCGGACGATTCCGTTGACATAGAATCCGATCTCTTCGATCGGGACGTCAGTCAGCATGGCCCGGCGGATCTCGAAATCGATTTCGCCCGTTCCACCGACCGACGCCGGATCAAGGCCGTAATCCGAAACCAAATACATCGGCGGCTGATCGATCAGCGCCAGGATTTCAGACGCTGCGCCGCGGGCCCGGCCGCCATAGCGGGCAATCGCGCCTTTCGGATTGAGTCGGGGAATGTCGACAAAACCGCTCAACAGTTCGATACCGCCAATCCGACCGGCGCGCATGTCGACCTCGAAGGCATTGCCGCGCAAAACGGCCGAGCCCCGCCCGCCAGTGATCGGCGTCATCGTGGTCAGGAAGAAGACGCGGGCATTCTCGAAGTCGAAGCTCAGCGTCATGTGCTCATTTGGCAGCGCTCCGGCCTCGATGTCTTCGGCGCGCAGGTCAAGATCAAACCGGGCATTGTAAAAGCGCCCCGAAACGACGTGCTCGACCACCCACTGCCGCGCGCTGTCGGCCACCGCGACCGGCCAGAATGCCAGCACGGTATCCGGCTGGACATCGCCCTCGATCGGACCGGACAGGCGCAATTGCGGCAGCAAGCGGCCATCTTCGCGCGGCGACAGCGAAGCGGTGCCGCTGAGCCGGGTCACCACGTTGTCGACAGCCAGCGCGAGCGTTTCGAAATCCACCGCCAGCTCGTCCAGGCGCAACATGCCGCTGGCCCGCAAGGACTGCCATTGCGGATTGGCGGCGAAGATCTCTCCCAAATCCAGCGTGCCAGGACCGACGGCCAGTTCGAACCGCCCCCGTGTGGGTAGCGCCCCGACATAGCCATCCAGCTCGGTCACCTGGCCGGACAGCGACACAGTCAGCATGTCCGACTCGATCCGGCCTTCATGGATGTTCAGCTCGCCCTGGACCGGGTCGAAGCCGGCCGACACATAGGCGCCGCGGATGGCCCGGGTCTCGCCGCCGGTCAGGAGGTTCCCCGCCCCCACATCCAGAATGAGCGAGGCCGACCGGATGCCGTTCGCCCGGGTCGCATCGACCACCACATCGAAATGCACCGGTGCATCCAGGGCGCGCAGCGGGGCCAACGGTCCCTGGGCCGGCAGCACGCCGGCCGGCGACAACTGGTCAAACCGGGCGATGAAAAGCAGGTTCTCCAGATCGGCGCCGGCTTCCAGCTGCAGTTCGACCGGCGCAAATCCGGACGGCGTGGCCAGCGATCCGATGATCGCCAGTCGCAGCTGCCGCGCAGACCGATCGAACTCGACGCCGGCGTCACTGACCAACCAGTCGAGATCGGTCTGCTCGTCCACGATGCGCACCGAGGCCGACTGGATGCGAACGGATGACAGGCGGGCAAAGGGACCGCTGACGGCACGCGGGTCATCCAGGATCTGGAACAGGCTGGCGCTGTCATCGCCACCGCGCTCGGGCAGGCGGGCGGTCTGCGCGACGCGGGCGACACTGCCCAGCCCGGCCCCGACGGCACCATCGCTCCGACGCACGATCGAAACGGACCCGCCCTGAACGTCCAGACTGACCGGCTCCAACCGGCCAAAGATCAGCGCATCAATCGCCAGTCCGGCCTCGATGCGCGGCGCGCGCGTGATCACCTCGCCGGTGAGATCGGCCACGGTGACATCCTGGGCCGAAAGCACCAAGGCGCGACTGTCCCGATCAAACCGCGCCTCAAGACGGCCCAGGGCAACCACATCTCCCTCGAAGGCTTCGGCCAGCATGTGCTGGGCGTCCTCGCGCAGGAAATCCAGTTCGACCGGTCCGCTGGACAGGCGCCACAGGATGGCACCGGCACCGAAGATCGCCAGGGCAAGCAGAACGGCGACCGCTTCCAGCAGGTAGATCAGGCTCCATTTGACCGATTTTTTCAGCATCGGGCCATCCGCTCCGCAGCCGCACC
The DNA here is from genome assembly GCA_965242785.1 of uncultured Maricaulis sp. Taxonomy (GTDB): domain Bacteria; phylum Pseudomonadota; class Alphaproteobacteria; order Caulobacterales; family Maricaulaceae; genus Maricaulis. The sequence continues at coordinate 278,304 of CBDETA010000003.1, read as the reverse complement.
TCTGGACGCCCGGGGTGGTGTGCGCAATCTACAGGAACAGCCAAGCCCGACCGAGGACTTCAAGCGCACGAGGATTAGGATGACTGAACTCAAGACCGGCGACCTTGCTCCGACTTTCACACGCCCTGCCGATGGCGGCGGCGAGATCGACCTGGCCGCGCTGAAGGGCCAGAACGTTGTGCTCTATTTCTACCCGAAAGACGATACGCCTGGCTGCACTACGGAAGCGATCGACTTCACCCGGGCGGCGTCCGATTTCCGGCAAGCCAACACGATCATCATCGGCGTGTCCAAGGATAGCGTGAAACGGCACGACAATTTCAAGGCCAAGCACGACCTGGATGTCCGCCTGGTCTCGGACGAGGACGGTTCGCTGTGCGAGGCCTATGGTGTCTGGGTCCTCAAAAAGCTCTACGGGCGCGAATACATGGGCATCGAACGGGCCACCTTCCTGATCGATGCGCAGGGCAGGATCGCGCAGGTGTGGCGCAAGGTGAAGGTGAAGGGACATGCCGAGGCCGTCCTGGAGGCCGCCCGCCAGCTCGCCGCCTGATCATGACCAGCTTGCTGGAGCAGGCCCGGGATGTGCTGCTGACGGCAGACCCGCGCGCCAAGGCCGCCGCGGCCCGAGCCACGGCAGCGGCCTGGCGCTCCGGTGCGCTGGAAATCGGCGATGCGGTCGCGGTTCCCGACGCTCCGGCCCGTCCCGAAACGCCGCCGCTCGTCGTGCCGGGCAAGGTGCCGCGGCGCCGGCTCAACAGCCAGGCTGGCCGGGCTGCCCTGATGCACGCCATCGCGCACATCGAGTTCAACGCCATCGACCTGGCCTTCGACCTGGTCGTCCGTTTCGGCCTTGATCCGCAGATCAGCGACGACGAACGCCGGTCCTTCATCGATGACTGGATCGGCGTCGGTGATGACGAGGCCCGCCATTTCGTGATGGTGGCGGACCGGCTGGAGGCGCTGGACAGCCACTATGGCGCCCTGCCCGCCCATGACGGTCTATGGGATGCCGCCCGGGCAACCGCCGGATCTCTGGCTGCCAGGCTGGCCGTGGCGCCGCTGGTGCTGGAAGCGCGTGGACTCGACGTCACGCCGGGGATGATCCGGCGACTCGAATCGGCGGGAGATCGGGAAAGTGCTGCCGTGCTGAAGGTCATTTATGCCGAGGAGGTCGGTCATGTGGCTGCCGGCATGCGCTGGTTCCTGTCTCTGTGCCGCCGGCAGGACACCCCCCCGCCGGACTATTTCCAGGCGCTGGTTCGACAGTATTTCCGTGGAAATCTGAAACCGCCCTTCAACATTCCTGCCCGCGACGCCGCGGAATTTCCCACCCGCTATTACTTGCCCTTGGTCTGAACCGGTCCGGCACTTGCATGGGCATGTATTGAATTTGGGTGAGCTTTTGTGTCACATGCTCGCCACGGGGTTTTGGGCGGGCAGTTTCCGAGCGACGTTGCGGATGATTTCTCAAGTAAAAGAAGCCATTTGGGGCACGGCGCAGCGCTGGTTTCCGGACCGGCAGATCTATCATCGCTCTGATGGCCAGGTCCGCTATTTTGCCATTTCGACCGGTATCCAGATCGGCGCGCTCGCAGGTGCGACGGTTCTGGCAGGCTGGCTCTGCTTTGCCACGGTCTCCGTCGCCTTCCATGATCGCGCCCTGGCCGCCAAGGACGCCGAGCTGGAGCGCGAGCGCATCAATTACCACCGCATGGTCGCAGAGGCCCAGGCCAATGAGGCCACCGTCATCTCCTTCATGGAATCACGCATGGAGGAGTTCGACCGCACCGCCTATGAATTCCAGATGCGGCACGAAACCCTGCGCCAGCTGGTTGATTTCGCCGAACAACTGACCGGTCAGGACCTGGCGCCCTCGCCGGCCATGGAAGACGGTCGTGTGTTGATGGCCGCCACGCCGGCCGACCCGACCCCCCGCGAAGCCCGTGACCCGCTGGTCAATGTGGCCGCGCTATCCGACAATCCGGAAGACCAGATTTCCTTCCTCATGGGCGAACAGGATTCTGTCCTGGCCCAGGCCGAGGATGCGACCGAGGCCCGGCTGCAGAATCTGCGGGCCGTGCTGCGCCTGACCGGTCTGAACATCGAGGATGTCATCGCCGACAACCGCAATGCGGAAGAGCGTGGCGGTCCGTTCGAGCCGATCTCGGCGAGCGACTTCATCGCGACGCCTTCAGGCGCCGGCGGTGTCGAACTGGACGGCGCCTTCTCCTCACGGATTGCGCGGATCGCAGCGCGTCTGCTGGAGGTGGAGGAACTCGAGGATTTCGTCGATGCCGGCCCGCTGGGCGTGCCGATCGGCGTCGACTATCGCCAGACCAGTGATTTCGGTGTCCGCATTGACCCGTTCAACGGCCGTCCGACGCCGCACCGGGGCATGGATTTCGCCGCCTACCGGCGCGCCCCCATCATCGCATCCGGACCCGGCCGGGTCATTTACGCAGGCTGGCGCTCGGGCTATGGTCGCACGGTGGAGATCGATCATGGCTACGGATTTGTCACCCGTTACGGCCATCTCCATGAAATAGCCGTGCGGCGTGGTGATGTAGTCGAGCGTGGCCAGCTCATCGGGGGGATGGGCTCGACCGGGCGCAGCACCGCGACGCATTTGCACTATGAAATCTGGTACAACGGATCCGCGATCGATCCGAACCGACTATTGAGAGCCGGACAATATGTTCAACAAGGGTAACAAAGACCAACCGTTTTCCGATCAGGGCTCGCAAGCGAGTGCCCCCCCGAAAAGGACTGCCATGAAATCGAAAGCCCCCTCCATTCTTTCCAGCGATCTCGTCCTGACGGGCTCGATCGTCTCCGACGGCGAAATCCAGCTGGATGGCCAGGTGGATGGCGATATCAAAGCCGGCTCCCTGATCATCGGCGAGGACGCCTCGGTCAGCGGTGAAGTCCAGGCCGAGACCGTGATCATCCGCGGCAAGGTGACCGGTAGCGTGCGCGCCCGCCAGGTGCAGCTGGCCTCCACGGCCCGCATTGAAGGCGACATTGTCCACGCCGCCCTGTCGGTTGAAAGCGGTGCCTTCTTCGACGGCCATTGCCGTCACTCCTCCGATCCGCTGAAGGATGCCCCGACAGCCAAACCGGCCGCGGCTTCGGCCAAATCGGACGCCAAGTCGTCCAGCGCGGCATCGGACAGCAAGCCGCCCTCGCCCAAGAGCCAGGATCCGCTGGGTGATCTGGAGCCGCCGATGGCAGCGTCCAAGTCCAGCTTCTAGAACGCAACAGCGTTTTTAAAAGATCGAGCCGGTGCCAAGCGCCGGCTCTTTTTTTGTGCGGTTTTTCAGGGCCTTGCTAAGTGAAAATTGCGCCCTGCCGCCGTCTCCGCCCCCCCAGTCACCGGCCGGACTTTCCATCCTTCAATGGCCACGCGCGCTCCAAGTTTCCACCCAGATTGGCAGACCAGTTTGTTTTTTAAACTTGTCTGTGCTAGATGCCGATCATCGATCCTCAGACGTGGCTCATCGGCCCATGTCGCAGACCGGAGTTCGGCATGACCGACCACAGTCCCTCTGCCCCGGCGCCCTACGGCGCTGCCGGCACCCCGCCCCCTTCCAACCGGCTGCATGCCCTGGACGCCGTGCGCGCCATCGCCCTGTTGCTGGGCGTGTTCCTGCACACCGGCATGTCGCTGGTGTCCGGCTATCCGATCTGGATCGTGCAGGACAGCCAGGCCGACGCCGTGTTCGGCCTTACCTTTTTCGTGCCGCACATTTTCCGGATGACGCTGTTCTTCCTGATCGCCGGCTATTTCGCCCGCCTGGCCCTCAACGCCAAGGGCTTCCTGGGCTTCACGATGGACCGGACCAAGCGCATCGCCCTGCCCTTCATCGTTCTGTGGCTGCCGATCTTCAGCGCCATCGTGGCCATCGTCATCTGGGGCGCGATCAAGGCCAATGGCGGCACGCCGCCGGACGGTGAAACCCCGCCCCTGACGGCCGAAACCTTCCCGCTCACCCACATGTGGTTCCTCTATGTGCTGGCGATCTTCTACGCCGTTTGCATTCCGCTCGCCGGACTGATGCGCCTGGTCGATCGGGCCGACATCAGCGGCCGGGTCATCGATGCGATCGTGCGCCTGTTCGCCCGCACGCCGTTGGGTGTGATCGTGCTGGCCGCACCGATGACCGTCTGGTTCATGCAGGCGACGGAATGGTGGGCCTGGCTGGGCATTCCCACGCCGGACCGCGGCCTCATTCCCAATTCCGGCGCCCTTTTGGCTTACGGGCTGGCCTTTGCTACCGGCTGGGTGGTGCACCGATCGAGCGACCTGGTGCTTGAAGCCTGGAAGCGCAGCTGGTGGATCAATCTGGCCGCTGCCCTGGGTCTGACCGTGTGGCTGGTGACACAGCTGGGTCTGATCCCCAGTTTTATCCCCGTCGCACCGGGCCTTGACCGCCTGCCGGTTGCTGCTGGCTACATGCTGGCGGTTTGGACCTGGACTTTCGGTCTGACCGGTCTCGCGCTGATCGTGTTCAAGCGCAAAAGTGCCTTCTGGCGCTATCAGGCCGACGCCTCTTACTGGGTCTATCTGATGCACATTCCCGTGGTCATGGCGCTGCAGGTCCTGGTGTCGGACTGGCCGGTGCCCGGCATTCTCAAACTGGTTGGAATTCTGGCGGTGACGATGGCCGTCCTGCTGGGCAGCTATCACCTCCTGGTCCGCCGGACCTGGGTTGGCGGCTGGCTCAATGGTCGGCGACACGGGAAGACCGTCACCGCTGCTGTTGCAGACGCCACACCGAGTGCCGCACCCCACTGAATCAAGGCATAGAAGCAGGAGCGGCTCATCACGGCCGCTCCTGCGCGCCACGGAGACCCGTCATGACCGATGATCTTGCCAATGCCCGCGCCGACCTCGCCTTCCTGCGAAACCTCGCTGAGGGTGATCACAGCCCGTCCGTCGGTTTCGGCATCCTCTTGATGGCCGGTGGTCTGGCCTATGGCATCGAGACCCTGGTGCACTGGCTGGGCGTGTCAGGCCTGTTCGCCCTGCCGACCTGGGTGCATCTGTCGGCCGCCATCCTGGCGACGGGTGGCTTTCTTTGCGTCATCGCCATCGTCCTGTGGCTGGAGCGGAACAAGCCGAGCCAGACGGTGACGCGCCGGGCCTATGAGGCCGCATTCCAGGCGGCCGGACTGGCCAATATCTCCATGGTCTGCGTCTTCGCCTACAACGCCTTCCGGGCCGGCGATTTCATGATCTGGCTCTATTATGTGCCCGTGGTCTTTGCGATCCAGGGCGCTGCCTGGTTCGTTGCGGCCAGCCTGCGCCGGCGCGCCTGGTATGGTGCCATCGCGCTGGGCTGGTTCCTGTCGGCCGTGGCGCTGGGCCTGACCATCGGCTCTCACCTGTTCAACCTGGTGGCGTCGGTCGCGCTGCTCGGCCTGATGGCGCTGCCCGGTTTCATCCTGTGGCGCCAGGCCCGTCAGGCCCACTGACCCGACCCTCATGGCCAAGCCTCCGATCGACCAGATTGACGAAGTCATCCACGGGCGCCTGCGCCTGGGGGTGATGACCTATCTGGCCAATGCCGAGGTCGCCGATTTCACCGAGCTGAAGACCGCCCTGGGCGCGACCCAGGGCAATCTCTCCATCCATCTGCGCAAGCTGGAAGATGCCGGCTATGTCACCATCGACAAGAGCTTCATCGATCGCAAACCCCTGACCCGGGTGCGCATCACCCGGGCCGGAACCAAGGCCTTCCAGCGCTATGTCGAGGCCATCGCCGCCCTGCTGGGCAAGAGCGGCAAGACAGACGGGGACTAGTCCTCGTCCTCGCCTCCGACGCGGGCAGCCAGGGCCGCAGCCATGAACTCATCCAGATCGCCATCCAGCACGCCGGACGTGTTGGAAGTCTCCACATTCGTGCGCAGGTCCTTGACCATCTGGTAGGGCTGCAGGACGTAGGAGCGGATCTGGTGGCCCCAGCCGATATCGGTCTTGGCATCGGCCATGGCCTGGGCTGCGGCCTCGCGTTCCTGCAGCTGGACCTCATAGACCCGCGCGCGCAGCATGTCCCAGGCCTGGGCCCGGTTCTTGTGCTGGGAGCGGTCATTCTGGCACTGCACGACGATCGGCTTTTCCTGACCGGGCATGTCATAGGTCAGGCGCACGGCACTGTCGGTCTTGTTGACGTGCTGGCCACCGGCGCCCGAAGCCCGATAGGTGTCGGTGCGCACCTTGGATTCGTCGATCTCGACTTCGATGGCGTCATCGATCTGGGGATAGACGCCGACCGAGGAGAAGCTGGTGTGACGGCGGGCCGAGCTGTCGAACGGGGAGATCCGCACCAGGCGGTGCACGCCCGATTCCGTCTTCAGCCAGCCATAGGCATTCTCGCCCTTCACCAGCATGGTCGCAGACTTAATGCCCGCTTCCTCGCCGGCCTGTTCTTCCATCAGCTCGACCTTGTAGCCATGGTTGTTCGCCCAGCGCGAATACATGCGATAGAGCATCGCGGCCCAGTCCTGGCTCTCGGTCCCACCGGCGCCGGAATGGATTTCCACGAACGCGTCATTGCCATCGGCTTCACCGGACAGGAGCGCTTCCAGCTGGGCGCGATTCATGCGCTCGCCCAAGGCCTTGAGACCCGCCACGGCCTCCTCGACCATGTCGGCGTCCTCTTCCATCTCGGCCAGTTCGACGATTTCCAGCGTGTCGCTGAGCTCGGCCTCGGCCTCGCGGATCGTGGTCATGGCGGCGTCGATGCGGTTACGCTCGCGCATCAGCGCCTGGGCCTGCTGCGGATTGTTCCAAAAGTCGGGGTTCTCCGACTTGGCGTTCAGCTCATCGAGCCGTTTCTGGGCGGTATCCCAGTCAAAGACGCCTCCTTAGCAGGCCAACTGCCTGCTGGATCTCGTCGGACAGGGTCTGGATGTCTGCGCGCATGAATTCGCGACCTCTTCGGGCTCACCGGCCGGGCCGGATCCCTGTGAACCAGGGCTTGTTAGATCAGGGATATCGGACATAGGACGGCCCGCCGGGAGTGACAAGCCGCGCCGTACAGACGTCAGTAAAGACCGCCGAGGCCTTCATCCTCATCGTCTTCCTGTTCGTTCTCGCCCTCCTCGGCCAGCAGCAGCGCCAGCGGGTCATCGCTGACCGAATTGCGGGCAAAGGACAGGCCGCTTTCCTCTTCCGGCGTCTCGCGCGAGGGCTCGGTTCCGGGGCGGAAAGCTTCCAGGATCACTCGCGGCTGGCCCAGAGCACCGGGTTCGCCGGTGTCGTGATGGATCGGCACCAAGCGCACACCTTCGGGTACGCGGAAGGGCGCCACCGGGTAATTGTCCAGCGCCGAGGCCAGGAAATCGCGCGCAATCGGCGCTGCAACACGGCCGCCCGCCTCACCATCGCCCAGCTGGTAGGGCGTATCGAACCCGACATAGACCCCCACAACCAGGTCCGGGCTGAAACCGACAAACCAGGCATCGCGGAAATCATTCGTGGTGCCGGTCTTGCCGCCCAGCGGACGGCCCAGCACACGCAGCGCCGTGCCCGTACCGCGCTGGACCGCGCCTTCCAGCATGTGCACGACCTGATAGGCCGTCACCGGATCCACGATTTCCTCACGCGTTTCCGGAAAGACCGGCTCGAAGAGTTGCGGATCCCATGCCTCGGCATCGCAGGTGTCGCACGGCAGCACTTCGTGGGCGTAGATCGTCGCGCCGGTGCGGTCCTGCACCCGGTCCAGAATGGTCGGCTGCACCTGGCGGCCGCCATTGACCAGCGTCGCATAGGCCGCGACCAGACGTTCCAGCGTCGTCTCGCCAGCGCCCAGGGCCATCGCCAGCACCGGTTCCAGGTCGTCATAGATGCCGAAGCGTTCGCCGTATTCGGAGATGGGCTCCATGCCCATTTCCTGGGCCAGACGCACGGTCATCACATTCCGCGACAACTCCAGACCCAGGCGCAGGGTCGACATGCCGTAATAGCGTTCCGAATAGTTGGACGGCATGTAGAAGCGCTCGTCCGGTCCGCCGGAGGCCACGAAGGGGGCATCCAGGATCAGGCTGGCCGGGGTGTAGCCATTGTCCAGCGCCGCGGCATAGACAAAGGGTTTGAACGAGGACCCCGGCTGACGGCGGGCCTGGGTAGCCCGGTTGAACTGGCTGTGCTGGAAGGAGTAACCGCCCACCATCGCCAGAACGCGGCCGGTGTGCGGGTCCATGGCCAGAATGCCGCCATTGATCTCCGGCACCTGGCGCAAGCCGTACTGGCCTTCGGCATAATTCTCCTGGTCCGCGATCGACGCCACCAGGATAACATCGCCCGCTGACAGGACCTGCGAGGGACGCGTGACCACAGGGCCCAGCTCGCCATCCGGCAGGGTCTGGCGCGCCCATTCCAGCGCCGACATCGGGATCGAACCTTCCGCGCCGCCCATGAAGCGGATGCGGGCCGCGCTGGCTGTGGTTTCCGTCACCACGGCCTGCAGCCAGCCCTCGTCCAGATCGCGCGGAATCTCGACAGCGGCGAGGCTCTCTTCCCAGTTCTCGTCCAGTTCGATGGTTGCCAGCGCCCCGCGATAGCCGTGGCGGCGGTCATAGTCTTCCAGACCGTCACGCAGGGCACGCCGCGCGGCCAGCTGCATGGAGGTGTCTAGCGTGGTGCGGATCGACAGGCCGCCATCATAGAGCTCGTCATCGCCATACATGGAGAAGACCTGGCGGCGCACATTCTCCACGAAGTATTCCGCCGCCGTGTAAGTGGCACCGGACAGGCGGTCGACCACCTGCAGCGGCTGGGCCTGGGCTTCGGCAGCGGCCTCGGCGGAGACATAGCCGTTCTCCACCATGCGCGAGAGCACCCAGTTGCGGCGCTCGATCGCCGCTTCGCGCTGGCGCTCGGGGTGGTAGTTGGCCGGGCCTTTCGGCAGGGCGGCCAGATAGGCGATTTCGTGCAGTTCCAGCTCGTCCAGCGAACGGCCGAAATAATTCAGCGCCGCGGCAGCGACGCCATAGGCGCGATTGCCCAGATAGATTTCATTGAGATAGAGCTCGAGGATCTGGTCCTTGGTGAAGGCCCGCTCGATCCGGCGCGACAGCACGATCTCGCGCACCTTGCGCTCGATGCGCTGTTCCGACGACAGGAGGAAGTTCTTGGCCACCTGCTGGGTGATCGTCGAGGCACCTTCCAGCCGGCGCCCGTTCATCACATTGCCGATATTGGAGATCGCCGCGCGAATGATGCCGCGCAGGTCCAGACCGCCATGTTCGTAGAAATTCTTGTCCTCGGCCGAGATGAAGGCGTGAACGACATTCTGCGGGATGTTGTCGATCGGCACGAAGACACGGTGCTCGCGGGCGTACTCCGCGATCAGAAGGCCGTCACCGGCATGCACCCGGCTCATGATCGGCGGCGTGTATTCGGCCAACTGCTCGTGATTGGGCAGGTCGTCCGTAACGCGCACGACATAGACCGCCGCCGCAATGAAGCCGACCAGGCCGACCACGGCCGCCGCAACGCCGCCCCACAGCGTCAGACGCATCAAGTTACGCAGTGTGAAGAATTTCATTACGCCCTCTGGCCGCTCTACCCGCTGGACAGACCTGTCCCATGAGCATGACACCGAGGCGGCATTATGGCCGCCCTCATCCGCAGATCAAAGCGTTTCAGCGGGCCGGAAGTGCAATCGTGTCACTGTCGCCATAGTCGTCATCCCCGCGATTGGCGAAATAGTCGTCAATCCCGGAAACGATGGCCGCCATCTGACGGCGGCGGGCCGAGGCCGAGAGCAGATTGTTCTCGTCAGTCCGGTTGGTCAGGAAACCCATCTCGACCAGCACGGCCGGCACCCGCGGATCCAGCAGCACGAACAGGTTGGCCTGGCGGTGCGGGTTGGTCAGCAGCGGGCCGGCATTGCCCAGATGTTCCAGCAGCACTTCGGCGAAAGCCGAGGACTGGTTGCGCTTCTCGCGAAGCTCCAGCTCGACGAGGATATTGTTCACATCCACCTGCGAGGTGTGATTGGCGCCCTGCCGCGCACGCTGGCGGGCCCGGCTCTCGGCCCGGTCGTTCAGCGTGTACACCGCCGCACCGCGCGTGCCGGAATTCGGCGAGGAATCCGCGTGCAGCGAGATAAACAGGTCGGCCTGCGAGTCGGCCATCACACCGACGCGCTGCTCCCAGGAAGGATAGGTGTCGCGGTCGCGGGTCAGCAGGACTTCATAGCGCCCGGTGGCCTCGAGCTGGCGGCGCAGCTCGCGCGCGGCTTCCAGCGTGACATCACTCTCATGCGTGCCCTGCCCGCCGATCGTGCCCGGATCGTGCCCGCCATGACCGGCGTCCACGACAATCACGCGGCGCTCACGCTGCGGCGGCACATAGACCGCTTCAACGCGCGAGGAAATCAGGGATTCCATCGTCCCGGCGCTGGCATGCAGGAAGCCAGGGGTTGTCGGCGCCATGGCGGCCGAGGCGCGCTCGAGGTCGATCACCAGACGGTGATTGCCGCCGCGCACCGCCGGTTCCAGCGCGAACTGGCTGACGATCGCCACCGGATGCTCCAGCTGGAACACCACGCGCGAGGTCGATGCGGAATTGTTGAAGAAGCGGAATTCGTCCACCAAACCATGGCCGACCCCTTCGCCCGAGGCCAGGTTATCCACAGCCCAGTCCATCTCCGGCAGGTCGACGACCAGCCGGTTGGACAGGTCGTCCAGGGTGAAGGCGCGGAAATCGGCGGGCGCTGAAGTCTCGATCACGACTCGCGTCCGCTCGCCGTCGACGCCGAAGCGGATGTCTCGCACCTGCTGGTCTGCCAGGACGCTGCCCGCCAGGGCCAGCATGCCGGCGACCGCCATCATGATCTGTTCTAGACGCATACCCACACCATCACTACCGCTACGATTCTGTCTACGGCTTTTGATGTACCCTAGCGCATACAGCTTGACGTTTCGTTGATGCCAGCCAGCAAATTCCCACGCAAGATTGCAACGGTTCGAGAGACTTTTCTTCCCCCCTGGAATGTTGCATGTTGACAAGGCCTTGGCGACGGCGTTGCGCGAATCCGCAACAGGGCCCCGCCGGGCAGGTTCCGGACGCGCCCCTTTTTCGGGCCTCCGGCTTCATTATCGCCGCCTCGATCCCTGCATGGACATCGAGGCCCCGACCGCCGCGCCGCACACCCATTTTGAGGGCTGAACGGTGCAACCGGTAACTGCTGATGCGCGAGGAGCGCCTGATGCACAGTCTGATGACTACAGGCCAAGCCCCGTCCGTCGCACCCCCGCCGCCGCTGAAGACCGCCCTCGCCGACCGAGGCCGGGCCGTCGTTCAGGCGTGCGCAGGAGACACATTTAATGTCCAAGAAAATGCTGATCGACGCAGGTCATCGCGAAGAGACCCGCGTCGTCGTCGTAGACGGTTCCAAAGTTGAGGATTTCGATTTCGAGGCGGAAGCCCGCCGTCCCATCCGCGGAAACATTTATCTGGCCAAGGTCACGCGCGTAGAGCCGTCGCTGCAGGCCGCCTTTGTTGAATATGGCGGCAATCGCCACGGCTTCCTGGCCTTCAACGAAATCCATCCCGACTACTACCAGATCCCGTACGAGGATCGCATGGCGCTGGCCGAGGAAGAGGCCACCGCCGTGAAGGAGGCTGTCGAAGAGGAAGCCCCGGTGGAAGCCGCGGCCGAACCGACCGACGAACCCGCTGACGCCGAGGATGCGCCGGAAGTGCCGGAAACCATCGGCGATGACAGCGATGACGATGTGGATGATGCCCAGGCCGCCCGCCGGCGCCGGCAGATGTTCCGCAAGTACAAGATCCAGGAAGTCATCAAGCGCCGGCAGATCCTGCTGGTCCAGGTGGCCAAGGAAGAGCGCGGCAACAAGGGCGCGGCCCTGACGACCTATCTGTCGCTGGCCGGGCGCTATTGCGTGCTGATGCCGAACACGCCGCGCGGCGGCGGCATTTCCCGCAAGATCTCCAACGCGGCGGACCGCAAGCGTCTCAAGAGCGTTGTCGGTGAACTGGAACTGCCCAAGGGCGTCGGCCTGATCATCCGCACGGCGGGTGCCAGCCGCACCAAGACCGAGATCAAGCGCGATGCCGACTATCTGGTCCGCCTGTGGGAGAATATCCGGGCCGTCACCCTCAAATCGGTGGCCCCGGCGCTGATCTATGAGGAAGGCAATCTGGTCAAGCGCGCCATTCGTGACCTTTATGACAAGGACATCGACAGCGTGCTGGTGGAAGGCGAAGAGGCTTACAAGGAAGCCAAGGCCTTCATGAAGATGCTGATGCCCTCGCACGCCAAGAAGGTGCAGCACTACAAGGAAACCGTGCCGCTCTTCCTGCGTTACCAGGTCGAGTCGCAGCTCGAGGCCATCTACTCGCCGATCGCGCCGCTGAAGTCCGGTGGCTATATCGTGATCAACCCGACCGAGGCGCTGGTCGCCATCGACGTCAACTCGGGCCGGGCCACCCGCGAGCGCAATATCGAGGCGACCGCGCTGAAGACGAATATGGAGGCCGCAGCCGAAGCGGCCCGCCAGATGCGTCTGCGCGACCTGGCCGGTCTCGTCGTGATCGATTTCATCGACATGGACGAGAACAAGAACAACCGCGCCGTCGAGAAGAAGATGAAGGACGTGCTCAAGCGCGACCGGGCCCGCCTGCAGGTGGGTCGCATCTCCCAGTTCGGCCTGATGGAAATCTCCCGTCAGCGCCGGCGCACCAGCCTTTTGGAAGGCTCGACCACGCCCTGCCCGACCTGTCGCGGCTCCGGGCATCTGCGCTCGACCGAGTCCAGCGCCCTCGTCGCCCTGCGCGGCCTGGAGCGTGAAGGCACGCGTGGCCGCGCCAAGCGCCTGCGCATCTCGGTGCCGACCGCGGTGGCGATCTACCTGCTCAATGACAAGCGCGATCACTTGATGAGCATCGAGGAACGCTTCTCGATGCGCGTGCTGGTCGAGTCCGACGACACCATCCTGGCGCCGGACTTCACGGTTGAAGCGCTGGAGAGCCGCGAGCCGGGCGAAGAGATCCCCGTCGCGCCGCTGTCCGTCGAATCGATCGAGGAAGTGGACGTGCCTGATCCGGTCGAGACCGTCAGCGAGGACGAGGAACCGCGCGAGGGCTCCGGCCGCCGCCGTCGTCGTCGCCGTCGCCGCAAGGGCTCGAGCGCCGAGGACACCGCGGCCGCCATGGACGTGATCTCGCCGGAAGGCGAAGACACCGGCGATACCGCCGAAGCCAGCGACAGCGAAGACGAGGATGGCGAGGATCAGCCGCGCCGCCGACGTCGCCGTGGCCGCCGCGGTGGCCGTGGTCGCCGCCGGACCGAGGGCGGTGCCGAGGGCACGACCGAGACGGCCGATGCCGAAGCGGCAGACGGTGAAGACACCGATGCAGACGCCAGCGTGACCGAGGCTGAGGCTCCAGCTAAGGACGCAGAAGCTGCGCAGGCCCCCAAGGCCGAAACCGCCGAAGCGGAAGACAAGCCGAAGCCGAAACGCCGCACACGCCGCAAGAAGGCCGATGCCGAGCCGGCAGAGGCTGCCGCGGATGCCGCCACCGCCAAGACCGAGGACGCTCCGGCGGCCGAGGAAACGGCAGAGGCCGAAAAGCCGAAACGCCGCACGCGCCGTCCGCGCAAGAAGGCCGACGCTGAGGAGACGGCAGCCGAGGCTCCGGCCGAGGCCACCGCCGCGCCGGAAGCTGCGGCTGCCGATCCGGAAGCCGAAGCGCCCAAGCCCAAGCGCCGTACGCGCCGCAAGAAGGCCGAAGCGGAACCGGCTGCCGAGGCCGAGTCTGCTCCGGAACCGGAAGCCGCTGCTGAAGCGCCGGAAGCCGCGACGGAAACACCCGAGCCGGAACGTGTCACCGAGACCGCCGGTGCGGAGGCCGAGCCGGCCAAGGACAACAAACCCAAGCGCCGCGGCTGGTGGAACAAGACCGGCCTGTTCGGCAATTAAGACTGCAATGAGGCCGGCGGGCGCGCCTGCCGGCCTCAATTGCGCCGCGGATCCGGCGCAAGACGACGGTGGCGCAAGGGGAAGGCGCTGCTATCATGAGCGAGCGGGGCCAGTTGTGGAGGCAGGATGTCGATCCTGAGAGCCATCGCTACAGCCGCAAGTCTTGCTGTGGCCACCCAGGCAGCCAGCCTGGGACAATCGCTGATCCGGGATACGGAAATCGAGCACATGCTGCGCGATTACTCCGACCCCATTCTTGAAGCGGCCGGGCTGCAGCCCGCCGATGTGGACCTCTACATCGTCGCGGACCCGACCCTGAACGCCTTTGTCACGGGCGGCCAGAACATTTTCCTGCACACCGGGATCATCGTCGAAGCCGACACGCCCAACCAGCTCAAGGGCGTCATCGCGCACGAGACGGGGCATATCTCCGGTGCTCACCTGGCCCGGGTTGGCGACGCGGTCAGCCAGGCCCAGGTCCCCATGTTCGTCAGCCTCGGCCTCGGCGTCCTGGCCGCCCTTGCCGGTGAAGGTGGCGCCGCCGGTGCCCTGATGGCATCCAGCCAGCAATTCGGCGCCCTCTCCTTTCTGACCTACAGCCGCGCCCAGGAAGCCTCGGCCGACCAGGCCGGCCTGCAATTCCTGGAAGCCGCCGGCGAGCCGGCCGACGGCCTCGTCGAGTTCTTCGAGAAGTTCCGCTACCAGGAAGTGATGTCGCAAGCGCGCCGCTTCCCCTATTTCCGCTCGCACCCCCTGTCGTCCGAGCGGATTTCCTATCTGCGGACCCGGGCCGAGAATTCGCCCAATGCCGGCAATGTCGACACGCCGGAAGAGATCGCGCATCTGCGCCGCATCCAGGCCAAGATCTACGGCTTCCTGGTGGAGCCGGAATTCGTCTTTTACCGCTATCCGGAAAGCGACCAGTCCCTGCCGGCCCGCTATGCCCGGGCCGTTGCCTATTACCACGACGCCCGGTTGGAGCGCGCACTGGAAGAAATGCAGAGCCTGCTCGAGGAAGAGCCGGACAATCCCTATTTCCACGAGCTGCACGGCCAGATGCTGTTCGAGAGCGGGCATGCCGAGGAGGCCATCGCGCCGCACCGCCGTTCCGTGGAACTGGAACCCACCGCGCCCCTCCTCCGCATCAACCTCGCCATCGCCATGATCGCGACGGAAAATCCGGACTATCAGGAAGAGGCGGCCCAGAACCTGCGCATTGCGCTGGATATCGAGCCGGACAACGCCTTTGCCTGGTACCAGTTGTCGATCGTGCATGAACGCAATGGCGATACGGCCCTGGCCCAGCTGGCCGTGGCCGAACAGGCCTTCGCCACCGGCAACCGTTTGCGCGCCAACCAGTTTGCCGGTCGCGCCCGGAACGGATTGGAACAGGGTACGCCGGCCTGGTTCCGCGCCAGCGAAATCCTGGCCGTGTCCCAGCCCACAGAGGCCGAGATGCGGGCCATACGCCGCCAGCAGCGCGGCCAGCTGGGACAATAGCAAGCGCCGGATGCCGCCCACCGATGACGACTCCGCACAGGGAGCGCAGCTGACCCTGCGGGCCGTGCCCGGCCTGGCCGGCGTCGACCGGTCCGGCTGGGATGCGCTCGCCAATCCGCCCGGAGCCGCCTTCGATCCTTTTCTCAGCTGGGACTTCCTGGAGGCCCTCGAGGCCTCCGGCTGTGTCGGCGAGGCGGCCGGCTGGATTCCCCGCCACCTCATCGCCCAGGAAGAGAACGGCCGACTGGCCGGCGCACTGCCGCTCTACATCAAGCTCCACTCAATGGGCGAATACGTGTTCGACCATGCCTGGGCCGACGCCCTGGAACGCGCCGGCGGCCAGTACTATCCCAAACTTCTGACCGCCGTACCCTTTTCGCCCGTCACCGGGCGGCGCGTGCTGTCGCCCGATGCTGCCGTGCGGCGCGCTCTCATCGCCGGGGCCGTGCAGACCGCCCGGGAATGGGACCTGTCGGGCTGGCACGTCAACTTCCCGGAGGCGCAGGACCGGCAAGCACTGGAAACGGCCGGCCTGTTGCCGCGCATCGATCGGCAATACATCTGGTTCAATCGCGGTTATGCCCGCTATGAGGACTTCCTGGCCGATCTCTCCTCACGCAAGCGCAAGGCCCTGCGCAAGGAACGCCAGGCCGCCCAGGACGGGCTGGAGATCGAACGGCTGTCCGGCGACCAGCTGCGCCCGGATCACTGGGACGTCTTCTTCGCTTGCTACCAGGACACCGGGTCGCGCAAATGGGGCCATCCCTATCTCAATCGCGACTTCTTCGAACTCTTGCACCAGCGCCTGGCTGACCGGGTCGTGCTGGTCATGGCCAAAAAGGACGGAGACTATATCGCCTCGGCGCTCAACCTGGCCGGATCCGAGGCGCTCTATGGCCGCTATTGGGGGCGGCTGGCCGACCATCCCTTCCTGCATTTCGAGCTGTGCTATCACCAGGCCATCGAGATCGCGATCGAGCGCGGGCTCGACCGGGTCGAGGCCGGCGCCCAGGGCGAACACAAGCTGGCCCGCGGCTACCGCCCCACACCGGTCCACTCGGCCCATCTCCTGACCCATGACGGGCTGCACGACGCCGTCGCGCAGTATCTGGAGCGCGAACGCGCCGCCGTCGAAGCGGATATCGTCTCGCAGAATGCGGCAACGCCGTTTCGAAACCGCCAGGAATAATCCCGCGATCCCGGCGAATCCCCCGCCCGCCTTGGCTTAGCATCTTGATGCCGTTACACATTCCCCTGCACAGGGGGGAAAGTCTTGAACACGGCCAATCTGATCCGGCGCGCGCTGGCGCTCGTTTTCCTGATTTCCCTCATCGCCGGCGGCTGGGGCGCCTACCAGGCGCTGCAGTCGCGCGCCTTTGATGATGCAGCCCGCGAGTCGCGCCTGCTCCTGACCACCGCCCAGGCCATTCGCGCCTACACCGTGGACCATGTGGCCCCGCTGATCGGCAACGGCGACTATCAGGACTTCCACGCCGAGACCGTGCCCTCGTTTGCCGCCCAGACCGTGTTCAATGCGGTGTCCGGCGAGGATGTGGCCTATACCTATCGGGAAGTCGCGCTCAATCCGACCAGTCCGGATGACCGGCCCGTTCCCTTTGAAACCGAGCTGATCAACGCCTTCCGCCGCGATGCCAGCCTGACCGAGCGCACCGGCCGCTGGCGCACCGACAGCCGCGAGCTCTTCTATCTGGCCCGCCCGATCCGCATCGAGAACGAGGCCTGCCTGGCCTGTCACAGCACGCCCGATGCGGCACCTGCCGCCATGGTCGCGCTCTACGGCTCGGAGAACGGCTTCGGCTGGCAGATGGGCGAAACCATCGGCATCCAGATCGTCACCGTGCCGATCGAGGAAGAAATGCGCGGGGCCTACGAGCTGGTCTTGGTCCTGGCGGCCGGTCTGCTGTTCATCTTCCTGGTCGCCTATGCCGTGCTGTCCAACACGATCCACCACAATCTCGTCCTGCCGCTGCTGCAGCTGGCCGATCGCGCCGACGATGTCTCGGTGGGGGCCGATGACAGCCGGCCCCTGCCGGTCACGGGTTCGGCTGAACTCCAGCGTCTGGCCAGGGCCATCGAACGCCTGCGCCACAGCCTGCAAAAGGCCCTCAGCCGGTCCGGCAAGGCATGATGTTCCGCCTCGGCTTCCTGGGGCTGGGCGCCCTGACGGCCTGGATCGTCTTTGCCTGGGCCAATTCCAACCATCTCTTCGACGGCAGCGCCCTGCCCGGCTATCTCAAACTGGCCGCGGTCGCGCTGACAGGCCTGCTGGTCGCGCTGCTGCTGGTCGGGCTGATCCTGGATCTCGGCCTGCGGCGGGGTCTGCGCGTCGAGCCGGTGGGTGCCCAGCGCGTCGTCATCTTCATCATCGTCACCTTCGGTGTCACCGCCCTGGCGATGAAGCTGATGGGTTATGACATCACCACCATCCTGACGACCTCGGCCCTCCTGACCGCCATTGTCGGCTTTGCCCTGCAACCGACCCTGGGCGGGCTCTTCTCGGGCATCGCGCTGCAGCTGGACAGCCATCTCAAACCCGGCGACGGCATTCGCTACAAGGGTGATAACGTCAAGATCGAGTCGATGAACTGGCGTTCCGTCGTCGGTCGCCTGCGCGATGACACGCTGATCATCATTCCCAATTCCAGCCTCGCCGGAGAGCCGGTGGAAATCTTCCCGCACGACCGGCCGATCTGGCAGATCAGCTATTTCCATGTGCCCGCGACCATCCCGCCGCAACGGGTCAGTGATCTGGTGCGCGACGCCGTCGCCGATCTGGATTTCGTCAACGCGACCCTGCCAGTCATGGTCCTGCCCTATGCGCACAGGCCCGACCAGGCCGCCATCGAATACCGGGTGCGCTTCCAGGTCGCCTACTATTTCGAGACGCCGGAACTGGACGCCGAGTTCAAGCGGCGCCTCTGGTATGTCTTCCAGCGCGAGAACATCCCTTTTCCGGTGTCCCGGCTCTATGGCGAGGATTTGCGCAGCCTGCCAGCGGATACCCGCAACTGGCCGGACGGCGCCGATTTCACCACGGCGGCGCGGGCGGCGCTGCTGGCGGGCGGGATCGAATGGGCAGACGAAGAAGCCGTTGCCAAGCTGGCACATGTGCTTGAGGCCCATTCCACCGTTTTGATGTACGGGCCGCTGGAGCGCATCACCCTGCCCGCCCGCCTGGGTGAACGGCCCGTGCTGCTGGCCGCCGGCGCAGTGCACCAGTCCGAACGCAGCTTTGCCGAACGCCGGCAGACCGGCGATCTGCCGCGCCCCGAGGCCATGCGCCACTATGTCTACCAGCTCTCCAACGATGCCCAGATCCAGCGCATCGCCGTGCTGCTGGCCGATCATATCGGCCCTTGGGCCGAACAGGCTGTCATCGAAGCCGCCGCACAGGCCTCCAGCGTGCGCGAGATCGTCGGGCGCGTCGCGGCGGAGATCGAAGACCCGGCGGCTCGTGAGACCTTCAGCCGCAACGCCCTGTTCTGGACCCGCGACGGCACCTGCCCGGGCCTGTGGGCCGAGACCCATCGCAATGCGTCCGGCAAACAGGTGACAGTCGAAGCCTGGCGCGCGCTGGACGAGGCGGTCTTCCTGGCCCTTGCGCCGGAGGCCGTGTCGGCCTTCCATGCACTCAAACACCGGTTGGCAGACGCAAGGACGAAACAATGAGTCTCGACGGCAATTACGATCCGGAAAACATCTTCGCCAAGATCCTGCGCGGCGAGATGCCGTGCGTGAAGGTCTATGAGGACGAACACGTCATATCCTTCATGGACATTTTCCCGCAGGCGCCCGGCCATACCCTGGTGGTGCCGCGCGAGCCGGTGCGCAATGCGCTGGAAATGTCTGACGGCGCGCTTCAGGCCACGATCGTGCGCGTCAAGCGGATTGCCCGGGCGGTGAAGACGGCGCTGGCGCCCGACGGCATCGTCATTACCCAGTTCAATGGGGCTCCGGCCGGCCAGACGATCTTTCACGTCCACTTCCACATCATTCCGCGCCAGGAGGGTGTGGCGCTGGGTGCACATGGCGGCGGCCAGGCCGACATGGACGTGCTGAAGGACCAGGCGGCCCGCATCGCTGCCGCGATCGAGCGGGTCTAGCGCCGGCGCCAGGCCGTCAGCGTCCCGTCCATGCTCAGCGTGATCAGCAGGGCAAAGATCGCGCCTTGCAGCGAGAAGGAGAACAGCGCCCAGGCATCGACATTGACCATGCTGGCAAACAGCGTGTTGCCGCCCATGATCACCCACTCGCCGCGATCGAAGATGAAGGACAGGACATAGACCGGCAGCGCGAGGCGGGCGTGCCGCCAGACCAGGGCCAGAACCACGACATTGAGGACCACGTGGGAGAAGAACAGGATTTCCTGCGTCAGTGTCAGCGAGGCGATGAAGGCCTGCGCCTCCGCCGGATCGGGCCACAGGCCCAGGCGCGCCGAGATGTCATGCATGGCCCAGAATCCGCCATAGGCGACCTGGACCAGGACGAGCCCGATCAGAATCCAATACCAGAGGGTCTTGCGCACCATGCCCCTCCCCATAAACGACCACAGCGTGCGCAGAAGTCTGCCCTGACTATCGCCCGCGTCAAACCGGCGATGTCAGCTCGCGCAGGAAGGCCTCGCCATAATCTCCCAGCTTCTTGGGGCCAACACCCTTCACCTCGCCCAGAGCGTCCAGGTCCTGCGGCTTGGCCACGCTCATCTCGATCAGGGTGGCGTCGGAGAACACCACATAGGCCGGTACCCGCTTGTCGGCGGCCAGGCGCTTCCTGAGCTGTTTGAGCCGCGCCAGCATGTCGCTGTCGACATCACCGGTCTCAACCGCCTGGGCGACGCGCTGGGCCCGCACGGCCTTCTTGCTCAGCGTAATCTCGCGGATTTCGACCCGGGCCTGGCCCTGCAAGACCTCGCGCCCGGTCGTTGTCAGGCGCAAACCGCCAAAGCCCTCGATATCCAGCTCCAGGAAACCACTCGCCAGGCACTGGCGTACCAGGCCCTGCCAGTAGGATTTCGGCATATCGGCGCCCACGCCATGGGTCGGCAGGCGGTCATGGCCGCGCTCGCGAATCTTCTCGGTATCCGCCCCGCGGACCACATCGATCACATGCGCAGCCCCGAAGCGCTCACCAGTGCGCGCGATGGCCGAGAACAGCATCTGGGCCTGGCGGGTGGCCTCCACCAGTTTCGGCGGATTGAGGCAATTGTCGCAATTGCCACAAGGCTGGGCATCGGCCTCGCCGAAATAGGCCAGCAGCGAGACCCGGCGACAGCGCGTCGCCTCGCAATAGGCCAACAGCGCGTCCAGCCGCTTGTGCTCGCGCCGGCGGTGATCCGCGTCGCCGCCATCCTGATCGACAAACTGACGCCGCATGCGGGCATCGGAGAGCCCGAACAGCAATTGCGCATCGGCCGGCGCACCGTCGCGACCGGCCCGGCCGATCTCCTGATAGTAGGCCTCCATGGAGCCGGGCAGATCCAGGTGAAGCACAAAGCGGATGTCCGGCTTGTCTATCCCCATGCCGAAAGCGATGGTCGCCACCATCACCACGCCGGTCTCGGCCATGAAGATTTCCTGGTGCTCGCGCCGCATCTCCGGCGACAGGCCGGCATGATAGGGCAAGGCCCGGTATCCGGCCGCCGCCAGATCCTGCGCCACCGCCTCGGTCGATTTGCGCGACAGGCAGTAGACGATGCCGGAATGCCCGGGCCGCTCGGCCAGAAAGTCCAGCATCTGCTGGCGGCCCTTCTGGCGCGGCGTCACTGCCAGCGACAGATTGGGCCGGTCAAACCCGTGCACGACGATCTCGCCCTCACCGCCGAACAGCTTGCGGGCAATATCCTCACGCGTCGCTGCATCCGCTGTCGCCGTGAAGGCGGCCAGCCGGGCGCCGGGAAACTGCTCGCGCAACTCCGACAACTGTTCGTATTCCGGGCGAAAGGCCGCCCCCCATTTGGAGATGCAGTGCGCCTCGTCGACCACGAACAGGGCCGGTTCCAGCCGGCGCAAAGCAGCGATCATGCGGCCGGTCATCAGGCGTTCCGGCGACAGGTAGAGCAGTTTGGACTCGCCGGTCTCGAAACGCCGCCAGTCGGCGACATTGTCGTCCCGGCTGCGTCCGGAATGGATTGCCACAGCGTCGACACCATTGGCCCGAAGGCCCGCCACCTGGTCATCCATCAATGCCGTCAGCGGAGACACCACGATGCTCGGCCCGTCCAGCAGCAGCGCCGGCACCTGATAGCACAGCGACTTGCCAGCCCCGGTCGGCATCACGCACAGGGTCGGCCTGGCATCCAGGATGAGCCGAACAATCTCCTCCTGCCCGGGCCTGAAGCCGGGAAAACCGAAAACATCGCGAAGAATCTGATGCGCCTGATCCATGCCGCCAGCATGCACGCACGCGCGCCCAGGTCACCCGTGAGCGCGCACACGCTGGCCATGTTTTTTCCGCTCAGATGTGCGGGCTCCACATCATCATCCATGCCCCGAACACACCCACTGCCGTGAACAGAGCACCCGCGGTTACCACGCCGCTCATGACCAGCTTGAAGCCGGCTGACCGGCTGTCGCAGGCGCGCATGTAGAGTTCCAGAATCAGCCAGGGCACGGCCCAGCTGCCATAGGCGATGAAGCGGTCGAAAGGACCGTCGAGGGAGCGCGAGATGCCAGCCCCGCCTGTCAGCATGGCCCAGCCCATATATCCCACCCGGGTGAACCAGACACCGCTGGCGAAAATGAACAGCCGCATCGCCCAGCGTCGGTGGATATCGATGCGCCGGGCAATGGCAAAGCGCAGGGCGAAGGCCGCTGCGACCAGGATCAGGAGGCCGTCGATCGTGGTGCCCAGAGCGCCGATATCATTGAGGCGCGAGCCGCGCACCCAGGTCAGCGCAATCCCGCCGACGGCCATGAACACGGCCACGGCCAGATAGGTCCGGCCGGTCCATCGGTGCACCGCCGGAAAGCGTTTGCGCAGGGCCGGCACCAGCTGCATCGTGCCGCCACCC
This sequence comes from uncultured Maricaulis sp., assembly GCA_965242785.1. Taxonomy (GTDB): domain Bacteria; phylum Pseudomonadota; class Alphaproteobacteria; order Caulobacterales; family Maricaulaceae; genus Maricaulis. The sequence continues at coordinate 255,815 of CBDETA010000003.1, read as the reverse complement.
ATCACGATCACCGCCAGCAGCACATGGCTGATGAAGCCCAGATTGCCCAGCCAATCGCCCTGCGTGTAACCCTCGATCAGCCCGGTCTCGTCCCAGGAGGCAAAATTGCCCGAGGCCGTGCGCGGGCCGTAGGCGAGCAGGATGTAGTAGACGAACAGCCACTGGCCGATCGCGGCAATGACGAACCAGAATTTGGCGGACAGGCCCAACAATCGCTGCGGCCACCGGGAGGCGGTTTTCTGCGGGCGCTTGCGCGCAGTCTGTGAAGCTGGGTCGGAAAGGGTGAGATCACGCATGGGAACATCCTCGTCTTGGCCGGCGCGCTCGCCCCGAAGGCGGGACGCCGCTCACCACATTCCCCTGCCGCAACAGGACTGAATGCGTCCTGCCGATTTGGAAATCGACCGGAATTCGGGCAAAACTCGATACATCAACTGGAGGACCGGCATGCTGGATGCTGCCCTGTTCATCAAACTGGCCGTGGCCGCCCTGGCTCTGATCTGGATCGGCCGCATTCTGGTCATGCGCTCGCGAACGATCCTGCATGTCTGCTGGGCCGTGTTCTGCGGCGGCTTGACCGCGGTGATGATCCGCGAGGTCACGGGCGACAATACCGGCGCCTTCGCGCCGGCGCTCGCCATTGCCAGTTGCGGGACCTGCAGCGTGTTCTGGCTGGTCGCGCGGGCCCTCTTCCGTCCCGTCGCGCCCATCGGCTGGCCGCAACTTCTTCTCGTCGGCGGCATTTTCGCACCGGCCGTCATTCTCCAGACCCTGCAGCTCACCGGGCTTTCAGGCGCCATGCCGGCCCCGGCGCTGGCGCAGCTTTCCGAAGGCCTGGGCGGTTTTCAGACCCTGCTCAGCTCCACCGTGCTGGTCCTGTCCTTCTGGGAAGGCGTGCGCGGCTGGACCCCGGCCCTGCCCGCCAATGAGAAACGGCTGCGCGGCCTGTTCCTGGCCACTTTCGGCCTGTGCGTATCGACCTGCGTCATGCTGCTGGATCATGGCGATGCCAATCTGCCGGCCGATCTGATGGCGGCGATCCAGGCGACCTGCGCCCTGGCGATCCTGCTGGTGATCAGCGTGGCGGTCCGCTATCGCGAGCTTCATCCCTTGCCGGTCGAAGCGGACAGTCGCCCGACTCCGGCAGCCGGGCCTGACGATATCGCCCTGGGCCACCGCATCCGCAGCCTGATGGAGGCCGAACAGCCCTTCCTGGACCCCGGCTTCAAGGTTGCCGACCTGGCCCGCCGTCTCCGGGAACCGGAATACCGCGTCTCACGCGCCATCACCGCCGGTCTCAAGGCCAGCAATTTCAACCGCTTCGTCAATGCCTACCGGATCGAGACGGCTTGCCGCATGCTGGCCGATCCGGCGCTGCAGCGCGAGCCGGTGCTGAACATCGCCCTGGATGCCGGTTTTGCCTCGCTGGGTCCGTTCAACCGCGCCTTCAAGGACAGGACCGGCCAGACGCCACGCGAATTCCGGCGCGCGGCGCTGACGGAAAGCCCGCCCCGCCAGGCCCTCAGCATCGCAGCGGAGTAGGTTCCTCCGCCTCTGGAAAGAAAAACGGCGCCCCGAGAGGCGCCGTTTTCATGTCGGATATCGGGTCGAGGCGATCAGACCTCTTCCTTCTTGTCCTTTTTCTTGGCGTTGCGCGGCAGCAGCCGGTCGCCAGGCGTGATGTGGAAGTCGAGCCGCTCGGTATCGGCCGGATCGGTATCCACCTTCACCAGACCGCCCTTCTTCAGCTCGCCGAACAGGATCTGGTCGGCCAGCGGCTTCTTGATGTGCTCCTGGATGACCCGGGCCAGCGGACGGGCGCCATAGCGGCTGTCATAGCCGCGCTCTGACAGCCAGGCCGTCGCATCCGGGGTCAGCTCGAAGGTGACACCCCGGTCGATCAGCTGGGCTTCCAGCTGCAGCACGAACTTCTCGACCACGCGGCCGATCGTGTCGGCAGACAGCGGCGCGAACGGAATGATCGCATCCAGACGGTTGCGGAATTCCGGCGTGAACAGGCGTTCCACCGCCTTGTCGGCCTCGTCTTCCTTCTTGCCGCGGCCGAAACCGATGGCTTCCTTCTGCGCGTCGGCAGCGCCCGCATTCGTGGTCATCACCAGGATGACATTGCGGAAGTCCACCTTCTTGCCGTTCGAGTCGGTCAGCGTGCCATTGTCCATCACCTGCAGGAGGATGTTGAACAGGTCCGGGTGCGCCTTCTCGATTTCGTCCAGCAGCAGCACGGAATGCGGATGCTGGTCGACGGCGTCGGTCAGCAGACCGCCCTGGTCAAAGCCGACATAGCCCGGCGGGGCGCCGATCAGCCGCGAAACGGCATGACGCTCCATGTATTCGGACATGTCGAAACGGTGCAGCTCGACGCCCATGATCTCGGACAGCTGTTTGGTCACCTCGGTCTTGCCGACGCCCGTGGGGCCGGAGAAGAGGTAGCAGCCGATCGGCTTGTTCGGCTCGCGCAGGCCCGCCCGCGACAGCTTGATGGCCGTGGCCAGCTGGCTGATCGCATTGTCCTGGCCGAACACGACATGCTTCAGATCCGTTTCCAGATTCTTCAGCGACGCCTCGTCGTCCTTGGACACCGTCTTCGGCGGGATACGGGCCATTGTCGAGACCACGGTCTCCACTTCCTTGACGCCGATCGTCTTCTTGCGCTTGGACACCGGCTGCAGCCGCATCTGGGCCCCGGCCTCGTCGATCACATCGATCGCCTTGTCCGGCAGTTTGCGGTCGCCCATGTAGCGCGCCGACAGTTCGACGGCCGATTTCAGCGCTTCATTGGTGAAGCGGACATCGTGGAAGTCCTCGAAATAGGTCTTCAGGCCCTGCAGAATCTTGATCGCATCGGGCACCGAAGGCTCGCTCACATCGATCTTCTGGAAGCGCCGCGCCAGGGCCCGGTCCTTCTCGAAATGCTGGCGATATTCCTTGTAGGTCGTGGACCCCATGCAGCGCAGGCCGCCCGATTGCAGCGCCGGTTTCAGGAGGTTGGACGCATCCATCGCGCCGCCGGATGTCGCACCGGCACCGATGACGGTGTGGATCTCGTCGATGAAGAGGACGGCATTGTCCTTTTCCTCGAGTTCCTTGACCACCTGTTTGACGCGTTCCTCAAAATCACCGCGATAGCGCGTACCGGCCAAGAGCGAGCCCATGTCCAGCGAGTAGATTGTCGCACCGGCCAGCACGTCCGGCACCTGCTTTTCGACAATCTTGCGGGCAATACCTTCGGCGATGGCGGTCTTGCCGACACCGGGATCACCCACCAGCAGCGGATTGTTCTTGCGGCGACGGCACAGCACCTGGACGCAACGTTCCACCTCGCTGTCGCGGCCGATCAGCGGATCAACGCCACCCTTCTTGGCCTTTTCATTGAGATTGACCGTGTACGCCGTCAGCGCATCGCCATCCTTGGCGGCTTCTTCCGGCTCCTCGGTGCCGCGCACGGCGCGCTCCTCGGAGACGCCCGGCTTGCGGCCGATCCCGTGCGAGATGAAGTTCACCGCGTCATAGCGGGTCATGTCACGCTCGGCCAGGAAGTAGGCCGCATGGCTCTCGCGCTCGGCGAACAGGGCCACCAGGACATTGGCGCCGGTGACTTCCTCGCGTCCGGCATTCTGGACGTGGATCACGGCGCGCTGGATTACGCGCTGGAAGCCGGCGGTCGGCTTGGCGTCCTCATTGTCGTCGACGACGAGTTCGGACAGTTCGCTGTCGATATATTCCGTCAGGGTGGCGCGCAGCTCGTCGAGATCGACATCGCACGCCTTCATCACCGCACTGGAGTCCTGGTCATCCACGAGCGCAAGCAGGAGGTGCTCCAGGGTCGCAAATTCGTGTCCACGCTCATTGGCGTAACCCAGAGCGCGGTGCAGGCTGTCTTCGAGATCTGAAGAGAATGAAGGCACCACTCTACTCCTTTTCCATTGTGCACTGGAGCGGGTGCTGGGCCCGCCGTGCAGCGTCCATGACCTGGGCTACCTTGGTTTCGGCAACCTCGTACGTGTACACGCCACACATGCCGACCCCGTTCTGATGAACATGGAGCATGATTCTGGCGGCGTCCTCGGGGGTTTTCCGAAAAATCCTGACCAGAACTTCGACGACGAATTCCATCGGCGTGTAGTCATCATTGAGTAGAAGAACACGGTAAAGCGAAGGTTTCTTGGTGGCCGGTCGCGTCTTCGTGGCCAGACCGGTTTCTTCTTCTACGCCCGTATCTTCCTGTTTTTTTTCGGTCATATTTTAATCGAACTCGAATTGATTTTACCGCCGTGTCCCGGGAGATGGGGACGTGATGCCTTCACGGGAAGTGGCGGTGTGCAGCCGCCCCCGTCGGGAAAAGATAGCATGGCGGCAAAATTCTTTCTTCCCGTTTCGTCCGTAAGGACATATGAAGGGGGCCCCGGAATTTCCAGGGGATCCGCCGGCTCACTTCGGGCCCGGTCGGGGAGGACAGCGCCGACGACACCCGGAAGACCGGGGCGGGGGCACACACAGGGACGGGCACGGCGTGCTTTAAGCCGGCCGCACGTGATCCAGGTCCCGATTGGGCGAATCATCGCTCCAAGAACGACATCATTCCCAGAATTCGGGCCCGGTGCTTATCACCGGGCCCGATTTTGTTTTGGGTCCGATCTGTTCGCGACCCGGACCGGGGCCATGCGCCAAAAAAAGAGCCCGGTGAGGATCACCGGGCCCAGTCGGGGAGGAAAATTCGTTACGCTGCAGCGCTTACTGCTGGGCCTGGGCCAGATCCATCGCGGCAGAGACGCGATCATTGAGCGGCTTCAGCGTGTCCTTGAAGAGATCCGAAAACAGGTCGGTCGTCTTGTTCAGCTCGGCGAGGTAGCTGTCCATCGCCGTCTTGGTGAACTCGGACTGGATCTCGAAAACTTCCTGCACGGACTTCGCGGAGGCGAAGGCCTTCGTGGCGGAGACGCCCTCTTCCATCAGGGATTTTGCGTAGGCCACGGCGTTGGCATTGGCGGTCTCGAAACCCTTGCCGGCGACGGTCGCGGAGGCGATCAGCGCGTCGACGGTTTCCTTCTGGAAGTTGCTGGCTTCCGTGACGGATTTCAGGGTCTTCTCGAAACCTTCCTTGAGCGCTTCATTGCTCGCGGCGGTCATGCTCTCGATGGTCTGGTTCATGGTGATGCTCGTTTCGGTTCGGGCTGCAGCCGGAGCCGGCTTGGCAGCAGAGGGGTTGGTCTTGGCAGGCTTCGATTTCGCAGCCGCCGGTTTGGTTCCCGCCGTCTTGGCGACCGGCTTTTTGGCCGGGGCCTTTTTCGCCGGCGCCGGATTTGCCTTGGCAGGCTTGGCCGGAGCCGTCTTGGCAGCCGCTTTGGCCACCGTCTTCTTGGCGGGCGTCTTGACCGGTTCGGCAGACACCGGCGCGGCCTTCGGCGCAGCCGGGGCGTCTGCTTGGACAGCAGGCGCTTGCTTTTCGGTCTCGGTCGTTTCGACGTCGCTCATGGGTTCAATCTTCATGTTGCAACCGCTCTTCGCAGTCGCAGCAAACATAGGCACACACCATGCACGCGTCAAGCGAAATTTGTGCGCCGCACAAAACATTGATTATGCCGTATGAGCAGGCCTTAACCGGCTGGAAACGACGCCCCGGCACACTCCGCGCATGGTTACCGCCCTGCGCCCCGTTCTGAGTCTGTTCTTCGCTGTCGCGATCCTGTTCGGCCTGCCCATCGAAAGCCGAGCCGATACATCGCGTTACTCGGCCTTTGTGGTCGATGAGAGCACAGGCGTGGTGCTGCATTCGCGTCGCTCGGATGCCCAACGCTACCCGGCCTCACTGACCAAGATGATGACGCTCTACATGCTGTTCGACGCCCTCGAGCGCGGCGAGATCGGCCTGCAGGACCCCATCCGCGTTTCCCAGAATGCCGCCAATGCCGTGCCCTCGCGCCTCGGTCTCTCTGCCGGCGACACGATCACGGTGGAAAACGCCATTCGCGCCCTGGTGATCAAGAGCGCCAATGATGTGGCCGTCGCCGTCGGCGAGCGGATCGGTGGCGGGGAAAGCCGCTTTGCCGAGCTGATGACCGAACAGGCCCGCGAGCTGGGCATGGCGGGCACGACCTTCCGCAACGCTTCCGGCCTGCCCGATCGCCGTCAGGTGACCACCGCGCGCGACATGGCCCGCCTGGCCGTCGCGCTGCACCGGGATTTCCCGGACTACTTCCACTATTTCAACGAAGAACGCTTCACCTATAACGGCCGCACCTATCGCAACCACAATTCCCTGGTCGGCCGGGTCGAAGGCGTCGACGGTCTCAAGACCGGCTATATCCGCGCATCCGGCTTCAATGTCGTGGTGTCGGCCGAGCGCGGTGACCACCGCCTGATCACGGTTGTCATGGGTGGCCCCAGTGCCGCGTCCCGCGATGCCCACGCTGAGGAACTCATCGAGGCCGCCTTCGGCACGCTGGAACAGCGCGAGGACATGCGCCTGTTCGCCGCCCTCACCTCACCGCGCATCAGCCCGATGCGACAACAGGAAATGATCGCCATCGACGTCGCCGCCCTGCAACTGGCTGCGCCCACCGAAGTCGGCTCGGCCCAGTCCGCACCGCCGGTCCGCATCGTTCTGGCCGATGAGGACGAGATGGCCCGTCCGGAAGAACGCCTCGCCGTGGCGCAGGCGCCGGACCAATCCCGCCAGCCGGCCCCGACCGTCAGCGAGCCGTCGCTGCTCCGCGGCGCCTGGTCGGTCCAGGTGGGGGCCTACAATTCGGCGGACCAGGCCCGGGCCCAGCTCAACCGCGTTGAGGCCTTTTCGCTGGCCCTCAATGCCTCCCAGCCGGCCGCCCGCTCCGTGGACACACAAGCCGGCCGCCTCTGGCGCGCCCGTTTCGAGGCCCTGACCGAGACCGAAGCGCGCCAGGCCTGTGCCGACCTCTCGGCCCGCTCGGAGGCCTGCTTCGCGGTCGCTCCGGGGCGCTGATCCCACCATAATTCTCGACAGTCCTGCGCGCCGCACTGGATAATTCCGGTCGGTTGACACAACCTTTGGCCTCGAACATTTTCGCGCGCCTTGGCTGCCGACCGGTGGCCCCTGCCCTCTGTCCGGACGCAATTGCCCATGAATGTCGTCGTCGTCGAGTCCCCGGCCAAAGCCAAGACCATCAACAAATACCTGGGGTCCGATTACACGGTTCTGGCCAGTTTCGGGCATGTGCGCGACCTGCCGCCCAAGGACGGATCGGTCAAGCCGGACGAGGATTTCGCCATGGCCTGGGAGGTCGACACCCAGTCGGCCAAGCGGGTGAAGGCCATCGCCGATGCGGTCAAGGAAGCAGATCGCCTGATCCTCGCCACCGACCCGGATCGCGAAGGTGAGGCGATTTCCTGGCACCTCCTGGAAGCCCTGGCCAAACGCCGGGTGCTCAAGGATGTCACCATCGAACGGGTCGCCTTCAACGCCATCACCAAGCAGGCGGTGCAGGAAGCCATGCGGCATCCGCGTGCCGTCGACATGGAACTGGTCAACGCCTATCTGGCGCGCCGCGCGCTGGACTATCTCGTCGGCTTCACCCTGTCGCCGGTGCTCTGGCGCAAACTGCCGGGCTCGCGCTCGGCCGGCCGGGTCCAGTCCGTGGCGCTGCGCCTGATCTGCGACCGCGAGCTGGAGATCGAGAAATTCCGCGCCGAGGAGTACTGGACCGTCGATGCCGATATCAAGGCCGGCTCCGACGCCTTCCGCGCCAAGCTGGTCACGCATGACGGCAAGAAGCTGCAGAAGCTGTCGCTGAAAGACCGCGCGATGGCCAATGCCGCGGTCGAGGCGATCAAGTCCGCCTCGCTCTCCATTGCCGGTGTCGAGGCCAAGCCGGCCAAGCGCAACCCGCCGCCGCCCTTCACCACCTCGACGCTGCAGCAGGAAGCCGCGCGCAAGCTGGGCTTCTCCGCCACCCGCACCATGCAGACGGCGCAGAAGCTTTATGAAGGCGTGACCATCGGCGGCGAGACCACGGGTCTCATCACCTATATGCGGACCGACGGCGTCTCCATGGTGCCCGAGGCGATCAATCAGGCGCGCGATGTCATCGGTTCCAACTATGGCTCGCTCTACGTGCCGGCCAGTCCGCGTGTCTACGCCACCAAGGCCAAGAACGCCCAGGAAGCGCACGAGGCGATCCGCCCGACCTCCTTCTCGCGCCTGCCGGAGAAGCTGCACCTGGACGAGGACATGGCCCGTCTCTACCAGCTGATCTGGCGTCGCGCCGTGGCCAGTCAAATGGAGAGCGCCCGGTTCGAGCGCACCACGATCGACATCGCCTCGGCCGATGGCAAGACGGCGCTGCGGGCCACCGGTTCGGTGCTGCTGTTTGACGGTTTCCTGACGCTGTATCAGGAAGGCCGCGACGACGAAGAGGATGAAGGCGAAACCCGCCTGCCCAAGGTCAGCCAGGGCGCCTCGGCCGAAGCGCTGAAAACCTATGCCGACCAGCACTTCACCCAGCCGCCGCCGCGCTTCACCGAAGCCTCTCTGGTCAAGCGGATGGAAGAACTCGGCATCGGCCGGCCTTCCACTTACGCCTCCACCCTGCAGGTGCTGCGCGATCGCGACTATGTGCAGATGGAGAAGAACCGCTTCCACCCGCTCGACAAGGGCCGGGTGGTGACGGCCTTCCTGGAGAATTTCTTCGCCCGCTATGTCGAGTATGACTTCACCGCGGGCCTGGAAACCCAGCTCGACAAGGTCTCGGCCGGCGAGCTGGACTGGAAACAGCTGCTGCGTGACTTCTGGACCGAATTCCGCGCCGCCGTCGACGATATCGGCGATCTGCGTATCGGCCAGGTGCTGGACGCGCTGAACGAAGCGCTGGCTCCGCACATCTTCCCGGAGAAGGAAGACGGCACGGATCCGCGCACCTGCCCGTCCTGCGGCGTCGGCACGCTGTCGCTGCGCCTGGGCAAGTTCGGGGCCTTCCTGGGCTGTTCCAACCATCCCGACTGTTCCTTCACCCGCCAGATGAGCCCGCCGGGCGATGACGAGGTGCAGGGCGACCGGGTAATCGTGGTGCACCCCGACACCGGCAAGGATGTCGAGCTGAAGAATGGCCGGTTCGGCTGGTATCTGCAGATGCAGCTGGACGGCGAGGACAAGCCGAAACGCTCCTCCATTCCCAAGGGCTGGGATGCGGCCACGCTGACCGAGGAACAGGCGATCCAGCTGATCGACCTGCCGCGTACCGTGGGCGAACACCCCGATGACGGCCAGCCGATCACCGCCAATATCGGCCGCTATGGCCCCTATGTGCATCACGACAAGACCTATGCGAACCTGCCGAGCGTCGAGGAAGTCTTCGAGATCGGGCTCAATCGCGCCATCTCGGTGATCGCCGACAAGCGCGCCAATGGCGGCCGCCGCGGCGGCTCTGCCTCGGCACTCAAGGAACTGGGCGAGCATGATGGCAAGCCGGTGCGGATCATGTCCGGCCGCTATGGCCCCTATGTGAAGTATGAGAAGATCAATGCCACCCTGCCCAAGGACACCGATCCGGAAACGGTGACGCTGGAACAGGCGATGGAATGGGTCGAGGCCAAGGCAGCCAAGGGCGGCAAGAAAAAGGCCCCGGCCAAGAAGAAGGCGCCCGCCAAGAAGGCGGCAGCCAAAAAGGCCCCTGCAAAGAAAGCCACCGCCGCCAAGAAACCCGCGGCTAAGAAGACCACCGCGAAGAAAGCCAAGTCGGAGTAGGCTGAATGACCGGCGAGACGACATCCACCGCCGGTCCCCTGCGCGAGGCGGTCCTTGAAGCGATCAAGCTGGGCGAGGGCGAATTCTCCAAGCGCGAGATCGCGCGCGCCCTCAAGCTGAAGGGCACCGACGCCAAGCGCGAGCTCAAGGACGTGCTGACCGCACTGGAAGCCGAAGGTGCGGTCACCAAGTCCAATTCCAAGACCTACACCATTGCCGGGGCCCTGCCCGCGGTGACCGTGGTGCAGATCACCAGCCGCGACACTGATGGCGAATTGCTGGCCGAACCCGTGCGCGAGGACCGCACGGCGCCGCTGATCCGCATTGCGCCCGGTGAAGGGGCCGGCGGCAAGGGCGAGACCGCCCTGGGCATTGGCGATCGGGCCCTGGTCCGGCTGAGCCCCGACGGTGAAGGCGGTTACGAGGCCCGGCTGATCAAGAAGCTCGGCCAGAGCGCCCACAAGCTGCTGTGCGTGCTGCGCAAGCCCGCCTCGGGGCCCTTCCGCCTGGTCCCGGTCGACCGCCGCTCGCGGCACGAAATGGTGCCGGCCAAGGGCGAGGCCGAGAAGGCCCGCGATGGCGATCTGGTCCTGTGCAAGATGGTCAAGGAACGCCGCCACGGGCTGAAGACCGCCGAGATCATCGAGGTCATCGGCGATGCCGCCTCTCCGGGTGCCGGCTCCATCATCGCCCTGCACGCCCACGGCGTGCCGCAGGGCTTCTCCGAGGCCGAGCAGCGCGAAGCCGATACCGCCAGACCGGCCAAGCTGGGCAAGCGCGAGGACCTGCGCGACAAGCTGTTGATCACCATCGACCCGGATGACGCCAAGGACCATGACGACGCGATCTGGGCGGCACCGGATGAGGATCCGAAAAATCCCGGCGGTTGGCAGGTCATCGTCGCAATCGCCGATGTGGCCGCCTATGTCACGCCCGGCAGCGCGCTGGACCGCGGTGCCTTCAAGCGCGGCAATTCGGTCTATCTGCCCGACCGCGTGGTGCCGATGCTGCCGGAGCGGCTGTCCAATGATCTGTGCTCCCTGCGCGAGCAGGAAGAGCGCCCCTGCCTGGCCGTGCACATGGTGCTGGACGCGCGCGGCAACAAGAAACGCCACCGCTTCCTGCGCGGCTGGATGAAATCCGCCGCCAAACTCTCCTACACGCAGGCCCAGGCGGCCATTGACGGCAAGGATGGCGGTCCGGCCAATGCGCTGCTGGACGACGTCCTGAAACCGCTCTGGGGCGCCTATTTCGCCGCTCGTGAGGCCCGCAACCGGCGTGAGCCGCTGGAGATCGATGCGCCGGAACGCCGGGTCCGCGTCGGCCCGGACGGCAAGGTGGCCGGAGTCGAAATGCGCGAGCGCTTTGATGCGCACAAGCTGGTCGAGGAGTTCATGATCCAGGCGAATGTCTGTGCGGCGGAAACGCTGGAAAAGCACAGGACACCGCTGATCTACCGCGTCCACGAACAGCCTTCGGCCGAGAAGATCGAGGGGCTGGCGGCCTATCTGCCCACGGTCGGGCTGAAATGGACCCGCGGTGAGCGTGTCGTCACCGGCCGATTCAACGCCGTGCTCAAGCAGGCGCGCAACTCCGAACACTATGAGACGATCAACGAGGTCGTGCTGCGCAGCCAGTCCCAGGCGGTCTATGACACCGACAATCAGGGCCATTTCGGGCTCAACCTGGAACGCTATGCCCACTTCACCTCGCCGATCCGGCGCTATGCCGACCTCACCGTCCACCGCGCGCTGATCCGCGCGCTCGATCTGGGTCCCGATGGCCAGACCGATGACGAGCGTGCCCGGCTGGAAGCCATCGCCGAGGAAATCACCCACGCCGAACGCCGCGCCATGGCCGCCGAGCGCGATGCCGTGGACCGGTTCATTGCGCTTTATCTGGCCGACCATGTCGGCGGCGAGTTCGAGGGCCGGATCACCGGCGTCACGCGCTTTGGCGCTTTCGTGCGCCTGGCCGAGACCGGGGCCGACGGCCTGGTGCCGATCTCCACGCTGGGCCAGGAACGGTTCGAGCATATCGAGAGCGAGCATGCCCTGGTTGGTCTCGACACAGGCGGGCGCTTCCGTCTGGGCATGAAGGTCAAAGTACGCATCGAGGAAGCCCAGCCGATCACCGGCGGCCTGCTGCTGGACATTCTCACGCCGGCCGAAAAGGGTCCCAAGCCCAAGGGCCGGCGCCGCCATGGCGGACCGCCGGGCGGGCGCCGTTCGGGCAAGCCGTGGAAAGGCCGGAAGGGCAAGCGCCGGTGAGCGACGAGGCCATGAGCGACGAGGTCAAACGTCCGGACATCAAGCCGATGCGGCCACGCCTGGCCGCCTCGCTGATCCTGACGCGCACCGTCGGCGGCCGCGTGGATGTGCTCATGGGCCGGCGCTCGTCCAAGCATGTCTTCATGCCGAACAAATACGTCTTTCCCGGCGGCCGGGTCGACCGGGCTGACCTCACCGCGCCGCTGGCCGGCGATCTGGCACCGGAGGTGCTGGACACGATGTGCCGTGCCTTGCCGGCCCGCCGCGCCCGTGCTGCTGCCGCCGCCGCTGTGCGCGAAACCGCCGAGGAGACCGGCCTGCTGATCGCCCAGTCCGGCTCGGCGTGCACCCGCCACGCCAACTGGAAGCCCTTCCGCCGGCATGGCGTGCTGCCCGACCTCGCACCGCTGCGCCTCATCACCCGCGCCATCACCCCGCCCGGCCGTACCCGCCGTTTCGACACCTGGTTCTTCACCACGGACGCCGGCGCCCTGTTCGACGACCGCCCGCCCAAACCTTCGGCCGAGCTGGAGGATGTGCAATGGGTCGAACTCGGCGACGCCCGCCAGCTCGACCTCCCCTTCGTCACCCATTTCGTCCTGGACGAACTCAAGCGCGTCCTGCCCCCCGCCCCCCAGCCCGTCCGCTGCATGCGCGCCCGGTACGGCAAGATGGTCGTAGAGACGGTCTAGGAAAGCGGAGAAACGCTGCGTGCTTCAAGGCGGCAGAGGATCGCCTGCCCGATCTTCGAATAGGGCTTGATGCGCATCACCCTTTCAGCCACAGGGCCTGAAGCCGGTTTCAGGGCATGAGAATCATTGCCGCTAAAACAACCGCAACCGCGGCAAGTGAATGCGCCCATCCAGCCAGGCCTGAGCTGCAATCGCTGCCAGCCCTGTCAGGCAGGCCACGACAGCCAGCACCGCCAGCTCCGGCGACACCACGCCCAGCAAATGCCCATACACTGGAACCAGAAGCGCAACCAAAGCCGCCAGAACGGCGACCCCGGCCAGCCGCACCGTCAGCGAAACCAGGAAACGCCGGCGCGCCACGCGCTCCATAACGCCAAGTCGGAAGCGCAGATCCATGGCCGGAGCCTCGCCGGCCTCGAAAAAGGCCGACAACACCGCGTCCTGATTGTGGTCTGTCGTGCTCATTCGCCAACTCCCAACACCGCGACCAGCCGGGCCCGGCCTCGGGTGACATGTGATTTTAGCGTCCCCAGCGGCATATCCAAGACCTCGGCCGCTTCGGCATGCGACCAGCCGCCGGCCAGGCACAGCGCCACGCCGGCCCGCTGCTCGGGCGTCAGCTCGGCCAGCGCCTGCTGCATGGCGAGATTCATCTCCTGAGCGCTGTCGGTCCGGTCGTCCTGCAATTCATGCCAGGCCTGGTCGCGCTGGCGCGAGCGCGCCATCGAGCGGGCCCGCATTTTCGACTGCCGCCAGGCAATGCCGAACAGCCAGGACTTCAGCCGCCCGTCGTCCTGGAGCAGGCGCAGGCGCGTCCAGGCGCTCAGGAAGACCTCCTGGGCCAGATCATCGGCATCGGCCTCGTTGATGCAGATGCGGCGCAGAAAGCTGCGGACCGGTCCCTGGTACCGGTCCACAATCCGCGCAAAGGCCGCATCCGATCCCGACCGCGCCGCCGCGACCAGCGCGGCGTCATCGGCGTGCGGTGACATCTAGTCGTCCTTGCGACGGCCCGAAAACAGCGAGGAAGCCAGGAAGGCGGCCGACAGCACGCCCAGGATCATCGCCACAAAGTAGAGCTCCTCGCGGATATCCCCCAGCATCTCGGCATAGCCGGCATAGGCGAAGACCGCGGCCAGGCCGGCAAACAGGATCACCAGGAAGGCGTTATTGCCGCCTCTGCGAGGGCTGGCGTGGTCGTAATCGGCCACATCGCCATCATCATCGCCGTTCCGGTCGAGCGATTTGATCAGGTCTGCCGGCGGCTCCTTGCCGGCCATGGTGTAGGTCTTGATGAGGTCGATCTTCGCCTGGGTGCGCTTGTAGCGCATGAAACTGCCCCAGCCCGCGGCGATGAACCAGCCCAGCGGAAACAGCAGCCACCAATAGTGAAACAGAAAATCCATGATCGTCATCTCCTGACCCTCAGCCCCATCTGGATCGGGGCCCTTTCACAGACGAGTTGCCGCCGCGGCGCGGTTTGGATGCACGCGGTGTGCAATCAATCAGTCACAGGCGTCCGGCAACAGCCTTCCAGGAACCGCCCGCCCTCGTCATCTCGCACATCGACCAGGGCGCGCCAGCCATAGTCGCGCTCACTCATCCCGTCCGAGCACCGGGCCGCCGACACCACGGCGAAACCGCTCACATCACCGGTGAAATGATAGACATGCGGATCGAAGCGGGCGCTGGCCGTGCGGGCATCGAAGATGTCTGCCGTGCGGTCCTCGCCCCGGGTCAGCGCATCATGGAAGCGCACCGTTCCGGACGCGGAAATCGCGAACCCCCAGAAGGGTTCGGTCCCGGTGCAGTGAAATCCGGCCGGGGCGTCGAAGGCGTCCAGACGGGCCCGCTCCTGTGGCGCCAGATAGGCCAGGCTGACCCAGCCCTGCCCCTCGCCGGCGAGGATCCGGCCCCAGCCATGGCGCGCCTCCAGCACCTCGACCTGACGGGCATTCGGCCCCAGCGCCCCGATGATGGCGCCCGTGGGACTGGGCGTTTCGCGGATCTGGAGCGTGTCGGTCTGGTCGACATTGACCACCCGGTAAAGGGCTGGCTGTGCCGCCAGCGGCCCGGCCAAAAGACATGCGGCCACCATGGCCCAGAAAACCTGCATCCTGTCCCCCATCCGTGTGGGCCCTCGCCTGTTCGCGCCGAACCTAGCCGCAGCGGCGACCGCCGCCAACCGGTCCGGCTTCAACCGGCGGCCAGGGCCGTGCGAACCTTCGGCATGATGCGGCGGCTGACCGGCGCATCGGTGCCATTGGACAGGACCAGCCGTCCGGCTCCGCCGGTCTCGCGCTCCAGCGCGCTGACAAAGGCCGTGTTGACGATGTGGGAACGGTGCACGCGCAGGAAGGTCTCCGGCAGCTCATCCTCCAGCCCGGCCAGCGTGCCATTGTAGAGCGAGACCCGCTGGTCGTCGAAATGCACCTCGACATAATCGCCCGCGCCCTTGAGCTGGACGATGCGGTCGGTCTGCACATAGTCGACACGGCCGGCACTGACGAGCTGCAGCTGGGCGGGCGCCGTGCGCTGGCGGGCCTCGACCAGGGCGGTCTCCAGCTGCCGGGCACGCTGCGTCTCGGCCCGCCGCTCGCGCCGTTCGCGGACCAGCGCCAGCGCCTGGCGGTAGAAGAGGAACATCAGCACGCCGGCACTGGCGACATAGAAGTAGAAATCCAGGAATCGGCTGCCGAAGAGCGGGATCAGCAGGATGAAACCCAGCATCAGGGCCAGATAGATCCACGCCTCCCGTTTGCCCTGCCAGCCCCACAGCGCCAGCCAGGCCGAGGCCATCAGCGCCGCCGCCAGCAGCGCAAATCCGGTCTTGCCGTCAAAGCCTTCGGCCATGACCACCACAACGGCCATCACGACCGCCACGCCCGCCAGACGGACGAGCCGCGCGCGCCAGCTCAGCCCGGACAGCTTCAGCAGGACATAGGCGTTCAGGCACAGGCCGAACCCGAAGGCAAAACCGGCAATCAGCATCAGCCGCACATCGTGGACATAATAGGGATAGGCAAACAGGCCGCGGCTCGCCTCTGCCGCCAGCTGTCCCACCGCACACAGCGAGGCCAGAGCCAGGATGGCCGAGGCCTCACGCTCCTCACCGCGCAGCGACATCACCCCGAAAAACAGGAAACCCAGCGCAAAACAGCCCAGCGTCACCAGCGAGGGCCAATAGGCCAGCGCAATGCGCTGGACCGGGTCGCCAAAGGGCGCGAGCAGGATGGCGTGCATGGGGGCCGTCAGCGTCAACAGGCTGTGCATGCCGGACATGTGCAGCACCACCGTATTCTCACCCTCACGCAGCAGGTCCCGGCGTACATAGAAGATCGCATCCATCTGCCCGGGGCGCTCGCTGCGCCGGTCGGCACCGGGCCGGCCATTGGCGCCGACCGGCTGGCCATTGATCCAGACTTCCGACGCCGCCTTGCCCGACACCACCAGACCCAGCGGATAATCCCCCGCCAGCTGGGCCGCATCCAGCACCAGCCGGGCCTCGACCCAAAGATGACGTCCCTGCGGATCCAGTGAGAACAGAGGCATCATCTCGCAACCCGGCGCCGCAAAATCGATCGGCGGCGCGGTCTCGCCGCGGGCCGGGCAGACCCGCACCGCGTCACGCTCGACCAGTTGGACACGCTGCGACAGCGCCGGCGCGGCGGGCAGAAGGGCGATCAGGCACAGGATCAGACTTGCAAGGCGTTTCATCCCGCCAGACTAGCGCGCCGTTCGCCGTTCGCCGATGCCGTTTGCCGGTCCATCGCTGCCGTTGACCGAAGGGCCCTGTCCGGACAGGGGGCACAGGCATCAGTCTCGGTCCACGCCTCGGGGGCACCCACCGGATGACAGGACAAGACTCATGACTTCACGACGCCATTCCATCACCACCGCCCTGACCGGCGGCCTGCTGGCCCTCGCCCTCGCCACGCCGGCCTTGGCGACGGCAAGCCTCGAGGACGCCATTACCTTCCCCGCCCAGAGCGGTGAAAGCGTCGAGGCCTTCCAGGGTCATGTCGAGGTGCCGGAGAACCGGTCCGATCCGGACAGCCGCATGATCGAGATCGCCTATGTCCGTTTTCCCGCCACCACGGACAATCCCGGCCCACCCATCATCTATCTCGCCGGCGGTCCGGGCGGGTCAGGCAGCGGCACGGCCCGGGCCCAGCGCTTTCCCCTGTTCATGGCCATGCGCCAGCATGGGGATGTGATCGCCTTCGACCAGCGCGGCACCGGCAACGCGACCGCCCTGCCCGCCTGCGCCTCATCCGTCTTTCTACCCGAGGACACGCCCTATAGCGATGCCGAGCTCGCCGACGCCACGCGTGCGGCGGTCGAGGAATGCGGTGTGTTCTGGGAGGCCGAAGGGGTGGATGTGCGCGGCTATACCACGCGCGAAAGCGTCGCCGACATTTCGGCCCTCCGGGCGCATCTGGGGGCCGAGCAAGTGACGCTGTGGGGCATTTCCTATGGCAGCCATCTCGCCCTTGCGGCTCTCAAGGATATTCCCGGCGAGATCGACCGGGTGATCATCGCCAGTGCCGAAGGGCTCGACCAGACGGTGAAGATGCCCGCCCACACCGATGCCTATTTCGCCCGCCTCCAGGCCGCCGTCGACACCCAGCCTGCCGCCCGCGCCGCCTATCCCGACATCGCCGGCCTGATGCGCCGCGTCCACGCCCGGCTCGAGGCGGAGCCGGTGATGATCTCCCTGCAGGCCGCGGACGGGTCCGCCTCGCCCTTCCTGTTGCAGCGCCACACGATGCAGCAGCTCGCCTCCAGCGCCATTTCCGACCCGCACTGGGCCGCCCTGCTTCTGGCCATGTATGCCGAGTTGGATGGCGGCAGCGCCCAGATCGCCTCTTCCGTGATCCAGCGCTTCCACACGCCGGGCGAGCCGATCACCCTGCGCGCCATGCCCACCGCCATGGATCTGGCGTCCGGCATCTCCGACAGCGACCTGGCCACCTTCCAGCGCCAGGCCCGCGACGGGCTGGTCGGTGCCTATCTCAACTTCCCCATGCCGCAGATCCGCGGCGCCTGGGACGGGTTCGACCTGGGCGATGCGTTCCGCCAGCCGCCGACCGGTAACACCCCGGTTCTGCTGCTCACGGGCACGCTGGACGGACGCACCTATCCGGAAGGCCAGTCCGCCGCGGTCGCCGGCCTGTCGAATGTCACCCAGGTCACTGTCCACAACGCCGGGCACAATCTCTTCATGAGCTCGCCCGAGGTTCACGACGCCATGCACCGCTTCATGCGCGACGAGGCGATCACGGACCGGGAAATCACGGTCGAACTGCCCGATTTCACCCGACTCCCCTTCTAGGCGCAAAAATCGCAAGATCGGGAACGCATGGCGGGCGCGATTGTCGTCGGATGCGGCTAGTCTTTCTGCCTGGAGGAATGCCGATGAAGTCCGACAATCGCGCTAGTTACGCCGACCGTATCGACCGGGTCCTGTCCCATCTGGAAACCTGCGACCCCGAACACCTGCCCGATCTGGCCGAACTGGCCGGCATCGCTGCGCTCTCGCCCTTCCACTTCCACCGCATCTACCGGATCATGACCGGCGAGACCCCGGCCGACACCCTGCGCCGGGTGCGCCTGGCGCATACAGTGCCGGCGCTACAGGACGAGGCGGTGACCGTGACCCGGGCGGCCGGTGCTTCCGGCTATTCCAGCTCGCAAGCCTTTGCCCGCGCCATGAAGTCCGCAACCGGATCCACCTCGACCCAGTTGCGTCGCGATCAGGGCCTGTTGGACCAGCTCCTCAGGCCGGGCCGCCCGGAACACACACCCATGCCGGTCGAGATCGTCTCGACCCAGCCGCTGCGCCTCATGGCGATCCGCAATGTCGGCGCCTATGCCGAGTTGAACCAGGTCTATGAACGCTTGTTCGCAGCGGTGTTCAGCCGCATCGGCCTGGATATGCTGCGCGGCATCTGGGGCGTCTGGCATCAAGACCCCCGCTTCGCAAATGAGGCCGATCTGGTGTTCGATTGCGCCATTGATGTCGGCGACACCTTTGCCCCCGGTGGCGAGGTTTCCGTGCTCGACGTGGCGGGTGGCCGCTGTGCGCGTCTGCGACACATCGGCAGCTATGACGTCCTGCACGAGAGCATCGACCGGCTCTATGCCCAAATCATCCATTCCGGCGACCGGATCGCGGACCGGCCGCTCTACGTCAATTATGTCGATGACCCGGAAAGCCGGCCGGAACCGGACCTGCGGACTGATATCTACCTGCCGCTGGAGTAGACAGCCGCGCCTAGCCCCGTGACACTGCGCCCCGGAAGATCGAACGGAGACAGAGCAGGCTTGATCCATGTGCGGACGTTTCACACAGCTCTGGACCTGGGCGGAACTGCATGGCTATTTCGCCATGTTCGGTCCGAGCAGCTCCAATTTCGAGCCGGAATACAATATCGCCCCGACGCGCGAGATCTGGGTCCTGCTGCCCGGCGAGGCGGAAGGCGTGAAGCTGTCGCGTGCCCGGTGGGGTCTGGTTCCGGCCTGGTGGAAGAAGACCTTCGCCGAATTGCCCTCGGCCTTCAATGCGCGCTCGGAGACCGTGGCGGAGAAACCCTTCTTCCGCAGCGCCTTCAAGACGCGCCGCTGCATCGTGCCGGTCAGCGGGTTTTACGAATGGACCGGCGCGAAGGGCGCGCGCAAGCCGCACTATTTCACCCGCCGCGACGGCAAGCCGATGTTCCTGGCAGCGCTGTTCGAGGAACATGTCGATCCGGAGTCCGGCGAACACACCACCTCCACCGTGGTGCTCACCTGCCCGGCCAATGCCACGATGGAACCCGTCCATGACCGCATGCCCGTGATCCTGGAGCCCGACCAGGTCGAGGCCTGGATCGCCAAAGGGGATGCCGGGCTGATGCGGCCGGCCGAAGATGACGTGCTGCAGGAATGGCCCGTCGACCCGCAGGTCAATTCCAGCCGCTACCAGGGCTCAGATGCCACCGATCCATACGAGGAGATGCCCTCGCTCGGCCTGGCCCAGCCCCGCGGCTGAGCGGCCGGATCAATGCGGTCAGGTCAGTAGTGCGGCGGCTTGTGGGCTTCCGGGGCCGGCGCCGCATCTTCCAGCGTGGCGACCCGCGACATCAGCTTGTCCAGCCGGCGCGTCAGGCGGGTGATGTCCTCGCGCTGGGCCAGGATCACCGAATTCATGTCCTCGATTTCCTTCTCGGTATGCGCCAGATGCGCTTCCAGCGCTTCGATGCGTTCGATCTCGTTATCGGTGTCGGACATGGCCTGCCTTCCCTTTCGCCGGTCTCTCTAGATCAAGGGCAGAGGCTCAGCCAGTCCGGTTTTCAGTCTTCCAGCCGTTCCAGGATGGCGGCGTGCACATCACGGCGCCAGACAAAGCCAAGGCTCTCGTAAAGCCGGATCGCCCCGGCATTGCTGGCCCAGGCGTGCAGGAAGGGCCGCTCCCCGCGCGCCAGGATCTGCCTACAGACATGAACCGAAAGACGCCGCGCCAGGCCACGGCCCTGGAAATCGGGATGCGTGCATACGCCGGACAGTTCCGAATACCCCTCAAACCGCATTCGCTCCCCAGCCATGGCGACCAGTTGGCCTTCGTGCCGGATCCCGAAGAACTGGCTCATCTCATGCGTGCGCGCCAGGAAGGGGCCGGGCTGGGTCAGCGTGACCAGGGCCAGCATGTCTGCGGCATCCGCGGATGTCAGCGGCACGATATCCACGGCCTCGACAGCCGCCAGCGCCTGAGTGTCGAACACCATCTGCACCCCCATGGCTGCCTTGACCACACGGGTTCCGGCCATCGCCGGGATTGCGGGCCCTTGCAGCATGTAGAATTGCTCCGCTGGCTCGAAGAGCGCCGCAACCGCTGCCTGAGAGGCGATGCTGTCATCCGGTCCCGAGGCGAACATGTTCACATCGGGCAGAAAGCGCCGGGCTTGGTCGTCGCCGCACGCCAGGTGCGCCAGCGGGCCTGTCAGGGATTGCCAGACGGGGCGATCGAGCCGGTCCGTCATGCCTCGCCCTCCGCCTCGCGGAACAGCTCGGCCATCCGCCCGGCCTCCAATTGCTGCTCCAGCCCGGTCATCTGCTCGAGAAAATCACCCTCCAGCCCGGCGCACACGGTCTCGACGACACGTCCGATCCGGGGCCACAGCGAGACGCTCGCCTTGTCGGCCAGCGCCTGACCGGCCTCGGTCAGTTGCAGCTGCCTCACCCGCCGGTCCGCGCCATCCGAGCTGGACGACACCCAGCCCCCCGCTTCCAGCTGGGCCGACATCCGCGTCACCCCGGGCTGGGCAATCCCCATCATCTGCGCCAGCACACCGATCGCCAGAGGCCCGCGCTGATGCAGCGCCGCCAGCAAGGGCATGTGCGTGGCGGGAACCGGGAAGCCCTGTGCATCCAGCCAGGCCTGCGACGCCGCCTGCATCGCCACCCCTGCCCGCTTGAGCCGGCTCCCCAGCGCTATGGCACCCATGGATTGGAGGAAATCAGGCGGCATGGCGAGCTCCATATGATGATATATATGATGCTATGGGAATGCCTGTAGAAGAACAAGTCCTGAAACCAGCGACTTGACCGCGACGTCCGCTTTCCACTCGCACATCCAGCTTCAGCCCAATCCTTTTCCTTGCATTTCTGGAACTACATTCCACAATTGCAAGGATGATAGAACGCCAAATTCTCGCGGAGATCACTCAATCGCTCGCCGAAAACGCCGCGGTAGCCCTGCTCGGGCCGCGCCAGGTCGGCAAGACCACGCTGGCGCATGAGCTGCTGGAAACGCATGACGCGATCTATCTGGACCTCGAACGCCCGTCCGATCTTGCCAGACTTTCTGACGCCGAACTGTATCTGTCTCAGCATCTCGACAGATTGGTCATCC
Organism: uncultured Maricaulis sp.; assembly: GCA_965242785.1. Classification (GTDB taxonomy): domain Bacteria; phylum Pseudomonadota; class Alphaproteobacteria; order Caulobacterales; family Maricaulaceae; genus Maricaulis. Next base: position 234,224 of record CBDETA010000003.1, on the reverse strand, counting down.
TGGATGAAGTGCACCGCCTGCCAGAGCTATTCCGAACGCTGCGCGGCCTGATCGATCAGGCCCGGCGCGATGGCAAGGGCGAAGGCCGCTATCTTCTGCTCGGATCGGCCTCCATGGAGTTGATGAACCAGTCTTCCGAGTCTCTCGCCGGCCGAGTCGCATACAAGGAAATGCCCCCTGTCCTCGCCAGCGAGCGCGGCGCTGAAATGGCGCGCGAGACCTTGTGGAGCCGAGGCGGATTCCCGCGCAGCCTGCTGGCCCGGTCCGACCGCGCAAGCCGGCAGTGGCGGGATGATTTCATCACCACCTATCTGGAACGGGACATTCCCCAGCTCGGCCCGCGCATTCCGGCCGCTACCCTACGACGTTTCTGGACCATGCTGGCGCATCAGCAGGGTGGGCTGTTCAATGCGGCCGACATCGCCCGATCCCTCGGCGTGGATGCCAAGACAGTGGCCAGCTACCGCGACCTGATGATCGACCTCCTGCTGGTGCGCCGCCTGACGCCTTGGCATGCCAACACCAAGAAACGTCTGGTGAAATCGCCCCGGATCTATGTGCGCGACAGCGGGATCTGCCATGCCCTGCTGGGACTGGCCGACCAGGAAGCCTTGCTCGGACATCCGGTGGCGGGCGGCAGCTGGGAGGGTTTTGTCATCGAAAACCTGATTGCCGCCGGCCGACTGGGCGATCACCAGATCGGCTTCTATCGCACCTCTGCCGGCGCCGAGATTGATCTGGTCATCGAGCTGAAGGGCGCGCTCTGGGCCATCGAGATCAAGCGCACAACCGCCCCCAAGCTCTCACGCGGCTTCCGCAACGCCTGTGAAGACCTGCAACCCTCCCGGTCCTTCTTCGTGCACGGCGGAACGGACCGCTACCCGCTGACCGACCAGGTCGAGGCCATCGGCCTGGAAGACCTGATGTGCGAGATCAGCGACCACACGCAATAGGGACGCAGCAGACGCCCCTCCAAAAAGAAAGGGCGGCCCAAAGACCGCCCTTCCATTCCGAGACGTCAGTCCGCCTGATTAGTGCAGGTCGAACCGGTCGGCATTCATCACCTTGGTCCAGGCGGCGACGAAGTCCTTGACGAATTTCTCGCCATTATCGTCCTGGGCGTAGACCTCGGCATAGGCCCGCAGGATCGAGTTCGAGCCGAAGACCAGGTCGACCCGCGTGGCGGTCCACTTGGTGGCGCCGGTCTTGCGGTCCTGGATCTCGTAGGTCTCGCCCTTGGGCACCCACTTGTAGGCCATGTCAGTGAGGTTGACGAAGAAGTCGGTCGTCAGCGCCCCTTCCCGATCGGTGAAGACGCCGTACTTGGAGCCACCATGATTGGTGCCCAGCACCCGCATGCCGCCGATCAGGCAGGTCATTTCGTGCGCTGTCAGTCCCATCAGCTGGGCCCGGTCAAGCAACATCTCTTCGGGCTGGACGACATAGTCCTTCTTCTGCCAGTTGCGGAACCCGTCCGCGAGCGGCTCGAGAACCTTGAAGCTGTCCGCATCGGTCTGCTCGGCCGTGGCATCGCCGCGGCCCGGGCTGAACGGCACGGACACTTTGTAGCCGGCCGCCTTGATCGCCTTTTCCAGACCGACATTGCCGGCCAGCACGATCACATCGGCCAGCGAGGCGCCGTGCTTGTCCGCGATCGGCTGCAGCACGCCGAGCACCTTGGACAGACGGGCCGGCTCATTGCCTTCCCAGTCTTTTTGCGGTGCCAGGCGGATACGGGCCCCATTGGCCCCGCCGCGCAGATCCGACTGGCGGAAGGTGCGCGCGCTGTCCCAGGCCGTGGAGACCAGTTCAGCAACGCTCAGCCCGCTGTCGGCGATCGCCTTCTTCACCGCATCGACCTTGTATTTGGTCGAACCGGCCGGGATCGGGTCCTGCCAGATCAGGTCTTCCTTGGGCGCATCCGGGCCGATATAGCGGCCGCGCGGCCCGATATCACGGTGGGTCAGCTTGAACCAGGCGCGGGCAAAGGTGTCCTTGAAGTAGTCCGGATCGGCCATGAACTTCTCGCAGATGGCGCGATATGTCGGGTCCATCTTCATGGCCATGTCGGCATCGGTCATGATCGGCATGCGGCGCACCGAAGGATCGGTGGCGTCGACCGGCATGTGCTCTTCCTTGATGCCGACGGGCTGCCACTGATTGGCACCGGCGGGGCTCTTCTTCAGCTCCCACTCATAGCCGAACAGAAGCTCGAAATAGCCCATGTCGAATTTGGTCGGATTGGTCGTCCAGGCGCCTTCCAGGCCGGACGTGACCGCATTGGCCGCCTTGCCGCCCATGTTCGGGTTCATCCAGCCAAAGCCCTGGTTCTCGATCGGACCGGCTTCCGGTTCCGCACCCAGGGCACCGGCATCACCATTGCCGTGCGCCTTGCCGACGGTGTGACCGCCGCAGGTCAGGGCTGCGGTTTCCTCGTCATCCATCGCCATGCGGGCGAAGGTCTCGCGCACCATGGCCGCGGTCTTGATCGGATCCGGCTTGCCGTTGACGCCTTCCGGGTTGACGTAGATCAGGCCCATCTGCACGGCGGCCAGCGGGTTTTCCAGCGAGTCCGGCTTGGAAACGTCTTCATAGCGCGTGTCAGACGGCGGCAGCCAATCCTTCTCCGCCCCCCAGTAGACGTCTTCCTCCGGATGCCAGATATCCTCGCGGCCGAAGGAGAAGCCATAGGTCTTCAGACCCATGTTCTCATAGGCCACCGTACCGGCCAGCAGGATCAGGTCAGCCCAGGACAGCTTGTTGCCGTACTTCTTCTTCAGCGGCCACAGCAGGCGACGCGCCTTGTCCAGATTGCCATTGTCCGGCCAGGAATTGAGCGGAGCAAAGCGGATATTGCCCGTACCGCCGCCGCCACGGCCATCGGCCAGGCGGTAGGACCCGGCCGAGTGCCAGGCCAGGCGGATCATCAGGCCACCGTAATGGCCGTAATCCGCCGGCCACCAGTCCTGGCTGTCGGTCAGAAGGTCATTCATGTCCTTCTTGAGGGCCTTGAAGTCGAGCTTCTTGACCTCTTCACGATAGTTGAACCCCTCGCCCATCGGGTTCGTCTTGGTGTCGTGCTGGTGCAGGATGTTCAGATTGAGGGCCTTGGGCCACCAATCGGTCACCGAAGTCCCTGTGGCGGTCATGCTGCCATGCATGACCGGACATTTTCCGCTGCCGTCCATTTTTGCTCCCATCCTTTTCTAAGGTGTGGTTTCAGGATGGGAGCAGGGTGAACCGCCCAATGCCATACGTCCAATCAATTACTTTTTGCATGGGTATTGGGGAATTCTATAACAAGCTTTCCCCTCATGAGGGAAGGCTATGACGGGCCATAGGCGTCACCGGAATGCCTCGATGGCCTTCAGTCCCCAGCCACCAGTAAAGAGCCCCACCCCGAAGGCCAGGTGTGTCACCAGGCTGTGCTTGCGCGCCCGCCAGGGCCGCGGCAGGCGGTGTCCGGCCCATCCCGAGCCCAGCCCCGGCATCAGCGTGAGAAAGGGCACCAGCACCGTCACCGCGCCAAAGAGCAATGCCGGCCACAGCGCGGGCGTCTCCAGCCAGGCCGGCCCGGTCCACGACAGGAAGAGCGCCGCAAACACAACCGCCGTCATCCCATGCAGCGCCCAGCCGGCGAGCCGGTGCCCCGCCCTCACGGGTCCAGCCTCGGGCGGCAGCCGCCACATCCCGCGCGGCCAACCCTCCATCCACAGCCCGACGCGCCCATAATCCAGAATCGGCAATCCCAGCCAGCGGGCCCGCAGCCACAACCAGCCATCCATCACCACCAGCCCGCCGGCTGCCAGGACCAGGATCGCGCCCGACTCGCCCAAGAGCACAGACATCATTGCCGGCCTCCCCGCGCCAGATTGCGCGCCTCGACCAACCAGCAGGCAGCCGTGAACCGCACCTGCCCGTCGGAGACAAAAGGCTGGAAGGCCTGATGCAGGGCCGCGGCCAGGCGTGCCTGCATGCCCGCGTCCAGCTGATCCCAAACACGCCCCACCGGACCCAGCCGTGTCGCATAAGTCTCCAGCTGGTCTGCCGCGAACCGGCAGTCAAAATCGACCGGTATCAACGTAATGTCCGCCCAGCCAGCCTGCGCCAGAACGCGCTCGACATGCACCGGGTCGCTGAGCCCGAACTGGCCCGGCGTGCCCGGCACCGGTGCCGGCAGGTCTGGCAACTCGGCCCGGGCCGCCTTCCCGGCGGTGATCATGAACGGGTTCTCGTCCGGACGGCGCCAGGTCAACAGGCGCAAGCTCGCACCGGTATTCGCCGCCGCGCGCAGATTGGCAAAGGCGGCCGCCGGGTCTTCAAAGAACATGACGCCGAAGCGCGACTGGATCAGATCAAAGGCCTGCCCGCCGAAATCATGCCGCTGCGCATCCGCCTCGATCAAGGTCACCGTCAGGCCGCGCGCTTCAGCCCGTTCGCGCGCCCGGGCCAGCATGGGCGGAGAGATATCGATCCCGGTCGCCTGGCCGTCCGGCCCGATCCGCTCTGCCGCGGCGAGCAGGGTCGCGCCGGTGCCGCAGCCAACATCCAGCACGCGCCGGGCCGAAGCGTCCATCGCCTGGGTGAGACAGGTCTCCATCGGGGCCAGAACCGCATCCATCAGGCCCTGCGTTTCGGCCCAGACAGTCCCGGCACGGCCGGCCCACAGGGCCGCCTCGCGCGATCCGGGCGGGGATTTCACTGACATGGCATTCATCCTTTTTTGCTTGCCGCAAGCCGGCGATGAGGACAGGCTGCCACTTCAAGGCAACTTGAGGTCAAGCCATGAAAGATCTCGATATCAGCGCAGTCTCGCGCCGCACCGGCATCGCTGCCTCGACCTTGCGCTATTACGAGGAACGCGGCCTGATCCGCTCGATCGGCCGCAAGGGGCTCAAACGCCTGTTCGATCCGGACGTGGTCGATCGGCTGGCCCTGATTGCGCTGGGCCGGGCCAGCGGTTTCACCCTCGACGAGATCGCCGGCATGCTGCCGGCCGATGGTCCGGCGCACATTGATCGCGACCGGCTCAGCATCAAGGCCGACGCGCTGGACCGCACCATCCAGCAGCTTACCGCCATGCGGGACGGCCTGCGCCACGCGGTGGAGTGCCGCGCGCCCAGCCACATGGAATGCCCGACCTTCCAGCGTCTGGTGCGGATTGCGGCGCGTGGCGCCTTTCCCCCGGCACCGCACGGGCTGTGAGCGCCGCTTTGCCCCGGCGCGGCCCCGGTCCACACTGCCCGCAAAGGGAGGCCCACGCATGAACACGATCTACGACTTTTCCGCCGAGACCCTGTCCGGAGACCCCGTCTCCCTGGCCGATTACCGCGGCGATGTCCTGCTGATCGTCAACACCGCCTCCAAATGCGGCTTCACGCCCCAGTACGAAGGCCTGGAAACCCTGCACAAGGATCTCTCCGGCAAGGGCTTCCGGGTGCTGGGCTTTCCCTGCAACCAGTTCGGCAGTCAGGAACCGGGCGATGCCGAGGAGATCGCCAGCTTCTGCAAGCTGACCTATGACGTCACCTTCCCGATGTTCGCCAAGATCGACGTCAACGGGCCCCAGGCCCACCCGCTCTACGAATTCCTTAAGCGCGAGGCCAAGGGCCTGATGGGCTCGAAGGCCATCAAGTGGAACTTCACCAAATTCCTGGTCGGCCGCGATGGCACAGTGGTGAAGCGCTTCGGCCCGCAGGACGCACCGGAAAAGATCCGCAGCGCCATCGAGGCCCTGCTCTAGCGCACGATCCCGCAGGGCTGGATCTCGGCAAGGCGCGCCGCAATGTGTCCGGGCTTGGCGATGATGAAGTCAACCAGTTCGGCCTGGAATGTGTCCGGCACGCTGCTGGTCACGCTGTCGCGCATTGAGACGCGATCCCACCAGCCGGCCCAGCTGGCCACCCAGTGCGTCCGGGTCGCCGGCTCACGCAACAGGCCGAAGACCGGCAGGTAGCGGAAGATCGTCACGTAAACCATGTCCAGAAGGCCAAAGCGCTCCCCGCAGAGATAGGGCGCCGGCACGACCCGTTCGGCGATCCCACTCAAACCGCTTTCCAGGGCGCTGAGAGAGGCTTGCAGAGCAGCTTCGGTGTCATCCTGGTAAATGATCCGGGCAATCCGACGCAGGAGATCATCGCCGACGCGCATCCAGGCTTCGGCCCGAGCTCGCTGCAAGGGGTCAGGCGGGCTCAGTCGGCCGCCGGAGACGAGATCCACGTAATGCACGATTGCCGCCGACTCGAACAGCCACCCGTCATCGCCGGCCTGCAACGCCGGCACGGTGCCGCCAGGCGAGACGGCACCGAGCCAGACCGGTTTCCGGTCCAGCTCGATGTCTTCGCGGCGATAAGCCAGGCCCGCTTCGCGCAGCGCCATATCAACGCGTTGCACGTAGGGACACAGCCGATGGCCGATCAGCGTCAGCTCGCTCACGAGGCGCCGTCCGTGGCTTCCAACGTGTGGAAATTCAGCTTGTGGCCGTCCAGATCGCGAAAATAGGCGGCGTAGAACCCGTCCGCCCGGTAGCCTGGCGCGCCCTCATCAACGGCGCCCAGCTCCAGCGCCCGCGCATGCAGGCGGCGGACCGTCTCCGCATCAGTAACCTGCAGGGCGATCATGCCGCCATTGCCAACGGAGAAAGGCTTGCCGTCGGCGGGGCGATGCAATGAAAAGCCGCCGCCGGTTCCATTTGACCAAACGATGAAGTCTTCGGCCTCCATCAGGCGGGTCGCATTCAATCCAGCCAGCAGACGGTCGTAGAAGCGGGCCGAGCGGTCCAGCGCGTCGGTGCCGAGGGTGATGTAGCCAATCATTCCAAACTCCTGTGGGACTTGAGATGAGAGCTGTGTAGAAGCTTGCGTTTTCGCGATACATAGCCAATTATGGAAATTACCATTGCAGAATTGAAATATTCATGGACTGGAACGCCGTACGCATCTTTCTCGCGGTCAGCGAGACTGGATCTCTGGTTGCGGCCGCGCCGCTTCTTGGGGTGAGCCACGCCACGGTGTTCCGGCATATCCATGCGCTCGAAGCGGACATGGGAACCCGCCTTTTTGACAGGATCCGCGGCCGCTATGTGCTGACGGATGCCGGGGGCGAGTTCATCACCTTGGCACGGGAGATCGCCCGCGGTTTCGAGGCCATCGAACGGCGGGTGGCCGGTCGCGATGACGCGGCCAGTGGCGTGGTGCGCATAACCGCGCCGCGCAGCTTTGCCGACGGCGCCCTGCCCGGCTATCTGCGCGAGCTGAGCGAAGCCTATCCCGATCTGGACGTGGAATTGTTGACCTCGAACCAGGTCGTCGATCTCGCTGATCGTTCAGCCGATATTGCCCTGCGCGTCGCCGATGCTCCGCCGAACCATTTGTGGGGCCGCCGGCTTTTGTCGATCGGATGGTCGGTATTTGCTGCAGCGTCCTGGCGCTCAGGCCATGACGCCGTCGCCAACCTGGCCGACCTGCCGGACGGTTCCTTGCTGGCTCCATTGGGCGGGCTGGCGGCCTCTCCGGCCTATCGCACCGCGCGGGAAGCCGGTGTGAGGTTTTCCGGAACCGGATCGGATGATCTGACCACGCTGGCGGCGCTGGCCGCTGCAGGGCACGGTCCGGCGTTGTTGCCGGATGATCTGGCCCGTCCGGATCTTGAAACCTGTTTCCGGGTCGACACGGCGCCGCGCAATACACTGTGGGTGCTCACCCATCCCGATTTGCGCGATATCAAGCGGATTGCTCTTGTCATGGGCTTCCTGGCCAAGGCGTTCAGCCGCGACCCGAGCTGCGCGACTGCCCGCGAAGCCCCGGCCAGGGCGCGCTAGCACCCGTCACTCAAGGCAATGCCGTCAGCCCGGAACCTTGCGGAAGGCCGGGCGGCGGGTGGCCGGCTTCTTGGCCGGAGCCGGCTGCGGAGCGTCGGCTTCTTTGGCCAAACGGGCCGCCCGTTGCTTTTTCAGATTGGCTGCGCGCACGGCCGCTTCTTCTTCCAGCATGCTGCGGACAGCGAAATCCGTTGCATCGGCCTTGTTCTTCGGCGCGTTGGCGCTGGTCCGGAACACGTCGGCATAGGGTGATGTCTTGGTCATGATGAGGCTTTCTCCCGTCAGAAAACAAAAAGGGCCGAGCAATGCCCGGCCCTTTTCTGGATTTTCATGCAAAGACCTGCCTGCCGGACCCGGCGCGCAGGCAGCCGGTCACTAGACCGCTTGCAGATTGTCGGCCGCGCTCTTGCCCGAACGCTTGTCAGCAACGACTTCGAAGCTGATCTTCTGGCCTTCCGACAGCGGCGGCAAACCGGCGCGCTCGACGGCGGTTGCGTGCACGAACACGTCCGTGCCGCCATCATCCGGAGCGATGAAGCCGAAGCCTTTGGTGGTATTGAAGAATTTAACGGTACCAGTAGCCATGACGAGATCCTTTCAATCAGTCACGTGAAGGCGGGCCCAAACAGCCGGATGCCGAGGGAGCCCAGTGTCGATTTTGGAAGGAAGAGCGTCAGAGAGGCGGACAAAGCCGCGACCGGAAGATTCGGCATTCAAGATCGAGTAGCCGCCTTATGGGCGCAAACCGTGTTCAAAGCAAGGCGGGGGCCCGGCTGGTCTTTTCCGGTCAGATCGTTGCAGCGGCCCGCCGCCGCATCGCCGCATACTCCCGCAACAGGCCGACCCGGCGCGGCCGGAAGCTCTCGCCACCCGCAGCCAGGCTCTCGATCCGGGCGACGTGGAAGACCCGAAAGTCCATGCGCAGGCGGCAATGGGCCAGCAGCATCAGCGTGCCCTCGCCATAGGACAGGCCCAGCGGCCAGATCGCGCGTTCGGTGCGGGCGTCCTTCATGTCGCGATAGTGCATCACGACGCTGCTCTCCTCCCACAGGGCCCGGCGCAGAAGGTCGAGATCGATGGTCACCGCCGGCCGGTCATCGGGCGGGAACCAGGCCCGCACGGCCGAATGCAGCGCCTGGCGTGCCTGGCGGTCTGGCAGGGTCGCGATGATCCGCGCCAGCGCATCCTTGCCGGCCCGGGTCAGGGCTGCATCACCGATCCGCTCCAGCGAGCTGACCGCCAGGGTCAGCGCCTCGATCTCCATCCGCGAAAAACTCTGCGGCGGCAGGGCCGGATCCTCGGTCAGCGTATAGCCGACCCCGGCCGCGCCATCGATCAGCGCACCGCCGGCCCGCAGCGTGGCGATGTCACGATAGAGCTGGCGCAGCGAGACATCGGTCTCCTCGGCCAGGCGCGCTGCCGTGACCGGGGCCGGCAGGCGACGCATGAGGTCGATCAGGCGCATCAGCCGGTCCGTCCGGGCCATATTTCCTCCTGCCGCAATCTGTCAGCAGGGCGTGTCTAGAACAGGGAGCCTCACAAAACAAAGGACAAACGCCATGCCCACCCTCTTCCACGCCCCGATGAGCCGCTCGTCCGGCATCGTCACCCTGATCGACGAGCTCGGCGCGGATGTCGATATCCGCCAGGTCTCGGTCGCCCGCGCGGACGGGTCCGGCGCGCCTGATCCGGCCAATCCGCACCCCGAAGGCAAGGTGCCCTTCCTGGTGGATGGCGCCGAAACCGTGCGCGAGCGCGGCGCCATCACCCTGTATCTCACCGACAAACACCCCGAAGCCGGACTCGGCCCGATCCAGGGCAGTCCCGGCCGCGGCGAATACCTGTCCTGGCTGTTCTACTATCAGGGCGTGATGGAGCCGCTCTTCATCCTGCAAGCGGCCGGGGTGAGCCATCCGGTCATCACCGGCAGCCTGCGCGACATGGACACGATGCTCGCCCGCCTCACCGCAGCCCTGCGCAAGGGTCCCTGGCTGCTGGGCGAACACTATTCCGCCGCCGACTTGCTTTGTTCCAGCCCCTTCCAATGGTTCACCGGCCTCCTGGGCGACCATCCGGAAATCCGCGACTGGGTCGAACGTTGCGCCGCCCGCCCCGCAATCCAGCGCACGCTGGAACGCGACAGCGCCCTGCTGGCCTAGTCCGCCCCGAAGGCGTCGACCAGCGCCCGGGCAATCCGGGCGTGGTCCTCGCGTCCCGGGTGCCAGTGGCAACCCTCCAGCGTCAGACCCGACACCGGCACCAACCGGATCGCCTCGCTCCCCGCCGGCGCCAGCCGCTCCGCAACGGCCTGCGTACCCGACCAGACCGCCGCATTGGCGGTGTCGGCCCACAGGAGGATGCGCGCACCGGGATGCTCGCCCTGCAAGCCCTCCACGAAACCGGCATAGGTGGCGACATAGTCCGCCATCAGCGCGTCCCGATCGGACCAGGGCTCATCGGGCTGCAGTGGCGTGGAAAAGTCATTGGTGCCCAGGGAGATGAAGATCGCGTCGACAGGCGCATCCGCATCCGTGGCCACGTCATCTTGGCCCCGGAGCACACGCACATAGGCCTGCGGCAAGGTCAGATCGCCGCCGCCGGCGTAGTTGCGCACCACACCCCGTCCGGAGATGGCCATCACCTGGTAGTCGGCATCCAGCGCCGCGGCGACCTGCCCGGCCAGGCCCTGTGCCGTATCCGTCAGCGCTGCCACCTCCGCCTCGCTGCAATCGCGGCTGTCAGAGAGATTGCCATAGCCCACAGTCCAGGAATCCCCGACAAAGACCAGCCGGTGGCGCGCGCCTGTCTCGCCCGGTACCGACACCCCGGCATCGGCACGCGGCCCGGAACCGCAGGACACCAAAGCCAGAAGCGCCAGTCCGACGACACCCTTCCACACCGTCATTGTCTCGATCTCCTGTCCGGCTGGCATCTACGGACAGTCTGGGCGCCCCCACGCGCCCTGCCAAGCCTGGGCTCAGCCGAGTTCGAACGTCGTCACACCGAAGACGAAAATCCCGCCCCATTTCAGGGCCGGCGTCACTCCCCCTACTCCCACTCAATCGTCCCCGGCGGCTTGCTCGTCACATCATAAACCACCCGGTTCACCCCGCGGCATTCATTGATGATCCGCGTGGCGACCCGGCCCAGGAAATCATGCTCGAACGGATAGTAGTCGGCCGTCATGCCGTCGACCGAGGTCACGGCGCGCAGGGCGAGGACGTGGTCATAGGTGCGTTCATCGCCCATCACGCCGACGGTGCGCACCGGCAGCAGGACCGAGAAGGCCTGCCAGATCTTGTCATAGAGGCCGGCCTTGCGGATCTCGTCGATATAGATGGCGTCGGCCTTGCGCAGGATGTCGGCCTTCTCCTTGGAGACGGCACCGGGGATGCGGATGGCCAGGCCCGGTCCCGGGAAGGGGTGGCGGCCGACAAAGGCTTCCGGCAGGCCCAGCTCGCGGCCCAGCGCGCGCACCTCGTCCTTGAACAGTTCGCGCAGCGGCTCGACCAGCTGCATGTTCATGCGCTCCGGCAGGCCGCCGACATTGTGGTGCGACTTGATGGTGACCGAGGGGCCGCCGTCGAATGACACGCTTTCGATCACGTCCGGATAGAGCGTGCCCTGGGCCAGGAAGTCGGCGCCGCCGGCTTCCTTGGCGCGCGCCTCGAAGACGTCGATGAAGAGCTTGCCGATGGTCTTGCGCTTCTTCTCCGGGTCCTCGATCCCGTCCAGCGCATCCAGGAAGAGCTTCTCCTCGTCGGCATGGACCAGCGGGATGTTGTAGTGCTCGCGGAACAGGCTCACCACCTCGTCCGCCTCGCCCTGGCGCATCAGGCCGGTGTCCACGAAGACGCAGGTCAGCTGGTCGCCGATGGCCTCGTGCAGCAGCACCGCCACCACCGAACTGTCGACGCCGCCGGACAGGCCGCAGATGACCTTCTTGTCGCCGACCTGGGCGCGCACCTTGGCGATGGCTTCGTCCTTGAAGGACTTCATCGACCAGTCACCGGTCAGCCCGGCAATCGTGTGAGTGAAGTTCTGCAGCAGCTTGGCCCCGCGCGGCGTGTGCACCACTTCCGGGTGGAATTGCACGCCATAGAATTTGCGCGCCTCATCGGCGATGGCAGCAAAGGGAGCATTGCCCGAGCGGGCGATGACCTTGAACCCGTCCGGAATGGCCGAGACCCGGTCGCCATGGCTCATCCACACACGCTCTTCGTGACCCACCGGGCCGAAGCCCTCGAACAGCGGGCTCTGCTCCACCAGGGTGATGTCGGCACGGCCGAACTCGCGCTCGTCGGAGGCTTCGACCGCCCCGCCCAGCTGGGCGCACATGGTCTGTTCGCCATAGCAGATGCCCAGGACCGGCAGGCCGCGCGTGAAGACGCTGGCATCGGCGCGCGGGGAATTGTCCCAGTGCGTGGAGTGCGGCGAACCGGACAGGATGATCGCCCGCGGATCGAACGCATCGATGAAGGCCTTGTCGGCGCGGTTATAGGGGTGGACCTCGCAATAGACACCGCTCTCGCGCACGCGGCGGGCGATCAGCTGGGTCACCTGGCTGCCGAAATCGATGATCAGGAGTTTCTGGTGATTGTCGGAAATGATGTCGTCTGTCATGCGCGCACGGACCCGCAGGCGCGGGTCTCCCAGAGGTCAGATTGTAGGGGATTGGCCGAGTAGAGCTCTAGCATGGGGCCCGATAGCGCGAGTCAGCGCGCAAGGCTAGTGGGCAGAGGCATGGCCGGGGAAAAAGCGGCAAAATGATCGTCATCAGGCGGCCCGCGCTCTTGAACTGCCCCGCCCGCGCGCTCAGTTTGTCAGCGACCGCGAAACACTCCGGAGACCTGCCATGCGCCTGCCCAGCCTGATTGCCCTGCCCCTGCTCCTCATCGCCACGGCCTGCAGCGAGCCCGTCCGGGGTGGCGACTGGCAGCTGGACGGCGCGGCCTCGCGGCTCAGCTTCGTGTCGATCAAGTCCGGTGACATCGCCGAGGTCCACACTTTCACCCGCCTCTCCGGCTCGGTCAGCGAAGGCGGCGCAGCCGAGCTCGTCATCGACCTGGACAGTGTCGAGACCGGGATCGACATCCGCAATGAGCGCATGCGCGAACACCTCTTCCGCACCGACCAGCATCCGCAGGCCCGGCTGGTGGCGCAAATCGATCTCTTCCCGCTGATCGGGCTCGCCCCCGGCGAGCGTGTGGAACAGGCCATCGAGGGCGAGCTGTCGCTCAATGGCGTGGTCCTGCCGATCGAGGCCGATCTGGTGATCACCGATCTCAATGGCCGCGAAGTCCTGGTCCAGACGCGCGGACCGGTCCTGCTGCATGCCGACGACTTCCGCCTCACCCCCGGTCTGGAGACGCTGCGCGAGCTCGCCGGCCTGCCCTCGATCAGCCCCGCCGTGCCGGTCACGGCCTCGCTGGTTTTTGTCCGCAATGAGGCGAATTGAGGCGGTTTCAGGGCATTCCTTACACCCGCATGAAACTTCGGTAAATTATTGAATTAGTTTAATTTCCAGCACACTGCCGCGACACTGTAGAGGCTTCACCCTGCGCTCCAGCGAGGGGAAGAGCACATGCAATATGCGGTTGGAAAATCGCCCATTTTCATCGGTGGCGCGCCCCGCTCGGGCACCACGCTCCTTCGCGCCATCGTCAATGCCAGCCGCAATATTGTCTGTGGCCCGGAAATGCGGGTCATCCCGGCGCTCTGCCATCTCAGCCAGCAGATCGAAGAGACGCACATGGATGTGCTCTCGGCCAATTACGGGCTCGACACCCAGGCCCTCAACGACCGCTTTGCCCGCACCATCGACCGCCTGCTCGCCCCGCTGCACCACAAGACCGGTGCCCGCGTGGCTGAAAAGACCCCCGCCAACATCCTCCACTTTCCGCGCCTGCGCCGCCTGTTTCCCGACAGCCCGCTGATCGCCATCGTCCGCGACGGCCGCGATGTGGTCGCCTCGCTGTTGAAGATGGACTGGCGCGATGGCGCCACCGGCCAGCCGATGACGATCACGCGCGACGCCACGGCTGCGGCCACGCTGTGGGTCGACAGCGTCCGGGCCGGACGCTCCATGGCCGGCGATCCGGACTATGTCGAGCTGCGCTATGAAGACCTTGCCCGCCAGCCGGAAACCCAGATCCACCGCCTGTTCGACCGGCTCGGCCTCGACGCGGCGGCCAAGGACCGCGCCGTGGCGCATTTCCACCATTTCGACGCCACAGCCGGGGCCAGCGAAAGCAGCGCCCTGCGCGTCGCCCAGCCGATCGACACCGCCGCCATCGGTCGCTGGCAGACCGACCTCACGCCCGACCAGCTGGCCCGCGTGATGGCGGTGGCCGGTCCGACGCTGAAGGCGCTGGGCTATGCCTGATCCGGGGGCGGCCCTGGACGCCCCCGATACGTCGAATACGCCGGACATCACCGGATCACGCCTCGTCTTCGCCGGCGGCTGTCCGCGCTCCGGCCTCACCCTGATGCGCCGCATGCTCGCCCCGCACGGCCGCATCGCCTGCGGACCGGACACCGGCCTGCCCCCGTCCATCGCCATGCAGTGGCAGGCCTTTGCCAGCCAGCTGGGCGATCTGCACGCCCGCGATTTCGACCTCAAGGCCGAGGATGTACGCCGCGCCATGGCCGAACTTCTCACCGGCCTGTTCGACCCCACGCTGGCGCGCTCGCGTGACCAGATCCTGATCGAGAAGACCTCGCTCAATGTCGCCGTGTTCGAACAGCTCGCCCGCATGCTGCCCCAGGCGCGCTTCATCCATGTCGTACGCGATGGCCGCGATGTCGCCGCCTCGCTGCTGCAGCGCGACTGGACCGACCCGAACGGGCATCCCTTCCCGCACGTCTCGCGTCCCGATGCGGCGCTGAAATATTGGAGCGACCTGGTCACCCTCGGCCTGCGTGCCGAACGCGCCCTGCCGGGCCGGGTGCTGCGGATTTCCTATGAAGGTCTGGTCACCCGCCCCAAGGCGACCCTCACCGCCGTCTGCGACTTCCTCGACCTGCCCTTCAACCGCACGCTCCTGCACTTTGCCGGCTATCCGATCGAGCTGAAGGGCCTGGAGCGCGAAAGCCTCCCCCTGATCAACAAACCCCTCACCCGCAGACGCATCGGCGCCGGCGCCGAGCTGGACGCCCACCTGCCACCGCAGACGCGGCAATTGCTGACGATGCTGGGATACGGGGCGCCGGAGCGCGGGAAGCGGCGGGGCTGAGGCCTGCGGCACTACGCGCCAGTGTCTGCGCCCTTCGCTGCCTGACCAGAGCGAATGGCGTTCATGCGCTCACACAGCAGCTCCAAAGGTTCCGGAAGCAGAACTCCCAACCAGTCATTGCGCTTGCACAGAATTCTTGAGACACGGCGATACACGCCATTCTGCATGCGCTGATTGTCAAACGAGATCAATCGCGCGCCTCCTAAACTCCAAACTGAAAACTCTGAGCAGTCGGACCAGTGAACGCGACGTCGCCGAAAAACACCGATCTCTTCAAAGCCCTCATCATCGAAAAGAAGCACGGTCCGGTCTCTTGAGCGATAGATTGCAAGCGCGATCGCGTGAGCCAGGTACCAGCCCGCAGCGATCAACAGGCCGAACCGAACACCAGTTCACCCGCTCCCGGCTGCTGCACCCAAAGCATTCTCAGAAAAGCAGCACTCGCTATCAGCAGAAGCGCTGGTGCCACCAGGATGGACCAAGGCGAAACGCCTGTGATGCGCACATGCTCCTCACTCACCCCACCCGCTCCATCACGCAGATGTAGAATCCGTCCGTATCCGTCCGTCCGGGCGAGAGTTGCAGGGCGCCGTGCAGGCCAACGCAAGGCTCCAAGAGGGCGCGGCCGCCATCGGGCAGCTGGCCGGTGGCTTCGATGACATCGAGCGCCGGGACGGCCTTGAACACGGACGACTTCGCCAGGAAGTCACCGACGCGGTCCTCATTCTCCTCCGGCAGCACCGAACAGGTGACATAGACCAGGCGGCCGCCGGGCTTCACATAGTGCTGGGCGCGCTCCAGCACCGTGTTCTGTTCCTCGATGCGCTTGGCCAGGGCGGCCGGTTTCAGGCGCCATTTGGCGTCCGGACGCCGGCGCCAGGTGCCGGTTCCGGTACAGGGCGCGTCGCAGAAGACAACATCCATCTTCTCAACAAGATCGCCCAAGGCCTTGTCTTCATTGCCATCTTTGACCTGCACATTGCGCGCATCGGCGCGCTTGAGGCGCGGCCAGATGGCGCGCAGGCGGCGCCAGTCGATATCCCAGGCATGGACCTGGCCGGTATTCATCAAAAGCGCCGACAGGGCCAGCGTCTTGCCGCCGGCTCCGGCACAATAATCAAGCACTTGCTGGCCCGGAACCACGCCGGAGGCCAGGGCCGCGAGCTGGGATCCGATGTCCTGCACCTCGACCCAGCCCTTGCCATAGGCGGGAATGGCTTCGGCCGCGGCCGCCTTGCCGCGCGGATCCCGCTGCGGAATGCGAATACCCGAGCGCACCAAGGGGCTATTTTCCGCCGCTTTCAGTTTTGAGGATACTTCCTTGAAAGCCTTATCAAAATCGACCTTGGCTTCATTCACTCTCAGATCCACCGGTGCCCGCGAGGACAGCGCCCGGCCCTCCTCGGCCGCGGCCTCGCCGAAGGCACGCAGGAGGCTGGCTTCCAGCCATTCCGGCACGTCGGCACGGATGTGCAGCGGCGCATCGGAAATATCCCGCGCCAGCCCGGCCCGCTCGGCCTCGCTCAGTTTCTCCGGCGCGTGATCATCGCCCTCGAACAGCGCGTCGATGGCATCCGCCTCCAGCCCCCAGACCCGGCCCACCGTGCCGAGCGCCAGGGCCCGGGCAGTGTCATCCTGCATCGCATGCGCGGTCGAGGCCTGGTGGCGCAGCGCGTCCAGCACCAGCCCGCCGATCCAGGCCCGGTCACCCGACCCGGCAAATCGGTGCGCCTTGCCCCAGTCCCGCACGGCATCCTTCACCGGCTGGTGCTGGGTGGTGAGCTGATCCAGAATCTCGATTGCTGCCGCAATGCGGGCGCCGTCTCTCATGAAACCTGTCCTCTTTCTTCCCTGCGTAGCGGGGAAGTGGGCCGGCGCAAAGCGCCGGGTCGATGGGGCGCCGCCGAAGGCGGCGTGATGACGCAGCGTGTCGCAGGCATTCCGCCGGGCTGTGCCCGGCGGCCCCTCCACCGCTTCGCGGTCCCCCTCCCCATTGCATGGGGAGGAAAAACTACTTCGGTCGCGCCCCGCCATAGGCCTCTGCCAATTGCCGGCAGATCACCTTCGGGGCGGTATAGATGCGAAGACCGTTGACCACGGCCTCCGGCGCTTCGTGCGCCACACTGTCCGCGGCCAGGATCAGCGTCGGCGCGTTCTGGTGGTCCTCGTCCAGGAGGGCGACGATCTCCGGGCGCGGACGCGGGGCGGCGATGCGGACGACGCGGATGCGCTGCGCCCAGTGCGGATTGACCGCCAGCGCGCCTTCCATCAGGCAGCCATCGGCGCACAGCCAGGGCCCGCCATCGGCATCATCCCACGCCCCGTCCAGCAGGAAGAGGATATCCTTGTCCACGGGCAGCGGTGGCTGGGCCTGCATCATCGGCTCAATACCTCCACCAGCAGCACCACCCAGAAGGACAACAGCGTCAGCGTGCCGGCCGCAAAGGCCAGAAAGCGCAGGCGCAGATTGTTCGAGGTGATGTGGATGCCGGCATGCACCACGCGCAGGCCGAACCAGGTCCAGGCCAGCATCACCAGGATCGGACCGGTCGCGTCCAGCACCATGGCAAACAGCGCCCCGGCAAAGAACAGGATCGGCGTTTCCATCTGGTTCTGGAAGGCGTTGGAGGCCTGCTGCACGCCCTTGGGCCAGACCTTCTGCCCCAGCACGATATCCGCCGCCTTCACCGCACCGGAGGCGACACAGCGATAGCGCTGCCCGGCAGCATTGAACAACAGCCCGAAGGTCAGCGCGACCTGCGCCAGGACCGGAAAGAAAAGCGCTTCATTCATGGCATTACCCCTGTTGAAAAAAACGCCGCGAGACTATGCCGCGCGCCCGGCCTGGCAATCAACGCCGGGGCATGCCCTCCATGCGCACATGGCGGCTTGCCCCGGGGCCGGATCTAGCTGGTGGTCGGATAGTTGGGCGCTTCGCGGGTGATCTTCACATCGTGCACATGGCTCTCGCGCAGGCCCGCATTGGTGATGCGCACGAATTGCGCGCGCTGGTGCAGATCGGCAATCGTGCGCGAGCCGGTATAGCCCATCGCCGCGCGCAGACCGCCCACCATCTGGTGCAGGATGGGACCGACCGGGCCTTTATAGGGCACCTGGCCTTCAATGCCTTCGGGCACCAGCTTCATGCGCTCGGTGTCCTTCTGGAAATACCGGTCAGCCGAGCCTGCCGCCATCGCGCCCAGCGAGCCCATGCCGCGATAGGATTTGTACGACCGGCCCTGATAGAGGAAGACCTCGCCTGGCGCTTCTTCCGTGCCGGCCAGCAGCGAGCCGACCATCACGCAATGCGCACCGGCGGCGATGGCCTTGGCCATGTCGCCGGAAAACTTGATGCCGCCATCGGCGATGATGCAGGCATCGGTGCCTTCCGCGGCGCGGCGCGCTTCCATCACGGCGGTCAGCTGCGGCACGCCGACACCGGCGACGATCCGCGTGGTGCAGATCGAGCCCGGCCCGATGCCCACTTTCACGCAATCCGCCCCGGCATCGATCAGCGCCCTGGCCCCCTCATAGGTCGCCACATTGCCGGCAACCACACGGGCCAGGTTGGAGGATTTCTTCACCCGGGTGACCTGGTCCAGCACCGACTGGGACTGGCCGTGGGCGGTGTCGATCACCACCACGTCCACACCGGCGTCCATAAGCGCCTGCGCGCGCTCGAAACCGCTATCCCCCACCGTCGTCGCCGCCGCACAGCGCAGACGCCCCTGCCCGTCCTTGGCGGCCATCGGGTGAGCCTGGGCCTTCTCCATGTCCTTCACAGTGATGAGGCCGATGCAGCGGTCATCCTCATCCACCACCAGGACACGCTCGATACGGTGCTTGTGCAGCTTGGCGCGGGCTTCCTCGGCCGGCGCGCCCTCGCGCACGGTGACGACGTCGCGCGTCATCAGATTGCCGACCTTCTCATTGGGATCATCGGCAAAGCGCACATCGCGATTGGTGATGATGCCGACCAGCTTGCCCGGACGCGCCGGGGTGGCGCCCTCGACCACCGGAATGCCGGAGATGCGGTGCTGTGCGATCAGCGCCCGCAATTCGGCCAGGGTCGCATCCGGCGAGATCGTCACCGGATTGACCACCATCCCGCTCTCGAACCGCTTCACCTTGCGGACCTCCTCGGCCTGCTCGGCAATGGTGAGATTGCGGTGGATGACGGCCAGCCCGCCAGCCTGCGCCATGGCAATCGCCATGCCGGCTTCGGACACCGTATCCATGGCGGCCGCCATGATCGGGATATTCAATCCCACATCATGGGCCACACGCGTGGACACGACGGCATCGGCGGGAAGAACTTCGGACGGGCCCGGTTGCAAGAGCACATCATCGAAGGTGAGACCTTCACGAATCTCCATGGGAGACTCCTCTCTGCTGCTTGCGGCGCGGCTTTAGAATGGATTCGACGGGGTGGCAAGGGTGCAAGGTGCGTCGCGGGGGATTTGTGGCTTAGCATCGGCCGGGCCAGCGCAGGCCCGCCCCCTACCTCAACCAGGCAAACGCCGCTGCCACGCACGCTTTCGCATCCAGCGTGACCGGCGCTCCATGAGCAAAGACCAGGGTCTGGATCGGCCAGTCGAGGATGCGGGTGATGGCGGTGCGGGCGGGCTTGCGGTCGGTGAAGGCGAGGCGGAATTTTCTCGGGACGGCGGGGGCCGGGCCGGTCATGGCGTCCCAGCGGGCGACCCATTTGCGCCAGCCGGTATACCAGTCCGCCGGCAGGTGCTGGATGAGATCGGTGAAGAACACGGTGCCACTGGCCCGGTGGAAGAACACGATTTCCGTGGTGATGGCATTGCCCCGAACGGCGACCGGGTCGATCGCCCCGCCCCAGTCCGGATCGGGCTGATCGCCCAGCTCACCGGCAAACGGGATGTCGGACCGCTTGTCCGCGAGGCCCGGCGCGCCATGGATACGGGCGTTTGGATAGGCGGCGTGCCAGTCCGCCAGGGCCAGATGGTGGAACCCGTTGGGCGCGACGATGTGGGCCACCGGGCCCAGCGCATCCACCGCCTCGCGCAAGGGCGATGTCAGCCCGACCGGCGACCAGACCCACAATCGCCCGTCCGGCAGCCGGATGATGGCGGCACGGGTGGGATAGGCAAATCCGCCCATGCCGGTGACCCTGTCGCCAGACACCAGCCAGACATTGTCCGCCCACGCTTCAAGAGCATCCACATCGCGCTCCAATCCCTCTCGTTCCCTCCATGCATGCCATGGCCAGAGGGGGCAGGCCAGCCACCGCAATCCCGTACAAAAATAGGGGCCTTAAGGCGACCGATTGTTAACGCGTATCGGCTAAAAACACCCTCCAAAATTGCTGAAAGGGACTGGCATGCGGGTCATCACCTGCCTGTTTACCGAACACAATCTCTGGCTCGTCCTGCTGGCTGCCGCGATGTGCGCGATGGGCAGCGGGGTGACGATGCATCTCTTCCGGCGCGGCCTGCGCACCGGCGGGGCGGAAAAGGCGGGATGGCTGTTCCTGACGGCGGTGTGTGCCGGTTCCTCGATCTGGGCGACGCATTTCATTGCCATGCTGGGCTATCAGCCAGGGGTCCCCGTCACCTTTGACGCCACGCTGACCCTGGTCTCGATGATCCTGGCCATCGCCGGCGCCGGCGCCGGTCTCGCCATGGCCGGCCTGACCTTCACGCGCCACGCACCCCTGATCGGCGGCGCCCTGTTCGGCTTGGCCATCGCGGCCATGCACTTCACCGGCATGTTCGCCTACCGCGTCGACGGGCTGGTGGAGTGGGACCAGGCCTATGTCACCGCCTCGCTGATCCTGGCGACCAGCCTGGCCGCGCTCGCCTTCTGGGCTGTCGGCCGCTGGGACCAGGGCGCCAAGGTCTTCATCGCGCCCGCCATCCTGGTTCTGGCCATCGTCGCCCTGCACTTCACCGGCATGGCAGCCTTCGTGGTGACGCCGGTCGCCGGTGTCGAGGTCGGCGCCGACAGCGCTGCCTTCCGCGCCATGGCGCTGTCGGTCGCGGTGGCCGGCATGGTCATCATCGGCACGGGTCTCGCCAGCTATCTGATCGACCACCGCACGCGCGAGGAAAGCGATGAGCAGCTGCGTCACATGGCGCTGCATGATCCGCTGACCGGCCTGCCCAACCGCACCAGCTTCAACACCTATCTGGACGCCCGCCTCGCCTCGGATACCGCCGAGGGTCTGGCCGTGATCGGCATCGATCTCAACCGGTTCAAGGAAATCAATGATGTCTGGGGCCATGAGGCCGGCGATGCCGTGCTGTGCGCCTTGGCCGAACGCCTGAAGGCCTTTGTCGGCCAACGCCATTTTGCCGCCCGGCTTGGCGGCGATGAGTTCTGCGTCATCCTCAATACCGAAAGCCGCATGGGGCTGCAGGAGCGCGTCGATGCCATCGAGACCCTGTTCAACCAGCCAGTCCAGTATGGCGAGTACGAGAATGCCACCGGCGCCAGCCTGGGCATTGCCGTCTACCCGCATGACGGCGCCGATCGCGACACGCTGATCCGCAATGCCGACCTCGCGATGTACAAGGCCAAGATCGATCCGCTGCTGGATGTCTGCTTCTACGACACCGGGCTGGGCGACGAGGTGCGCGAGCGCCGGGCCCTGGCCCATGACCTGCGCCAGGCCATCGAGAATGACCAGCTGGCCGTGCACTACCAGGTCCAGACCTCGATCAAAACCGGAGATATCCGCGGCTATGAGGCGCTGCTGCGCTGGACCCATCCGAAACTGGGACCGATCGGTCCGGACGTCTTCATCCCGCTGGCCGAGGCCAATGGCCTGATCCTTCCCCTGGGCGAATGGGTGCTGCGCAAGGCCTGCCAGGACGCGATGACATGGCCCGAGCCGCACAAGGTGGCGGTCAATCTCTCCGCCGTGCAGCTGACCCATTCCGGCCTCGCCCGCCAGATCCAGCATGTGCTCCTGGAGACCGGCCTGCCGGTAAAGCGGCTGGAGATCGAGCTGACCGAGACCGCCCTCATCAAGGACAAGGTGCAATCGCTGCACATCATGCGCCAGATCAAGGCGCTGGGCGTGTCCGTGGCGCTGGATGATTTCGGCACCGGCTATTCCTCGCTCGACATCCTGCGCTCCTTCCCCTTCGACAAGATCAAGCTGGACAAATCCTTCACCGACGAGCTGGCAAGCGACCACCGCTCACTTGCCGTGATCCGCGCCATCCTCGCCCTCGCCAAGAGCCTGGGCATCCCGGTGCTCGCCGAAGGCATCGAAACGGTGGAACAGCTCACTTTGCTGCGCGACGAAGCCTGCGACGAAGGCCAGGGCTATTATCTCGGCCGCCCGGCTCCGATGGATGGACTGGCGCAAGCGGAAGACCCGGATACCGAGCAGCGCACAGGTTTTGGTTAGAGCAGGATCAGGACGGCGATCAATCGTCCCAAGGTCGAAGGTGGGCCTCCGAAATTGGGCAGGGAGAGTCTTCGATGACCGACAAGTTCACGTTCTCGAGGCTGTAATAGAAACACGTGGCCTCGACCGAGGCTTGCTCTGACGGTTCGAACGTCCAGTTTCTGAAAGCCCACAAGGCGCTGTGCTGAAATGCTCGAACGTGGCGCGCTGTCCCTCGGGAGGTTCGTGGACCGGAATCGCAGATCACTCTCGGCTCGACAGGCTCGCCTTCAACCGTCTCCTCCGCCCACGCCAGGGACACGCCGACCAGGCTTTGTTGCAGGGCGTTAATCGGGTATCGCGGATGCCGGGCCCGGGTCACAATCCGCTGGTTATGCCAGCGGCCTTCAATCCAGTTGAAGTAGACAGTCGGCGGGTCGGGAAGCTCTCCGTCCGGGTAAATGGGCACAAAGGCCCGCCACGCATGTTCCCGGGCCAGGTCTGTCAGGGCCTCGGCATCCTCCACATCATCGGGACAGCTGACCTCATACGTCGGAGCCATGTTGGTGGCGACGTCTGACGTTGCTGCAACGACCGGTTCGACCCGGGTGACATCGCAGGATATGTGAACCGGCGCCAGCTCGGGTGTCGCCAGCCACAAGAGAAGAAGAACAGACATTGATCTCCCCATCCACCCCCAACCGCGTCAGGTGGCTGGGCCGGATAATGTCCGAATCAACCCGTGATTGCTAACCTTTGAAGCCCATCGCGATAACAAAGGTTTCCGCGCTCTCCGACCGGCTCGCATCGGGTTTGAAGTGGCGGACTTTCTCGAAATGGGTCTTCAGAAGACCCAACAATTCGCCCTCGGCTCCGCCCTGAAAAACCTTGGCCACAAAGAAACCACCCGGTTTCAGCGTCTCCAGCGCGAAATGCGCCGCGAGCTCCACCAGGGCGACAATGCGCAGATGGTCCGTCGCCTTGTGACCGGTGGTCCAGGGCGCCAGGTCGGAGATCACCGCATCGGCCGGGCCGCCCATCTGCGCCTTCACCAGCGCCGGCGCATCCTCGGCCGAGAAATCGTGCTGCAGCAGGGTGGCCCCGGCGATGGGTTCGATCTCCAGAAGGTCGATCCCCACCACTTCGGCCGCCTTGGCCTTCAGCGCCACCTGCACCCAGCCGCCCGGCGCCGAGCCCAGATCGACCACGCGCATGCCCGGCCGGAACAGTTTGAACCGCTCGTCCAGCTGCAACAGCTTGTAGGCCGCGCGCGAGCGATAGCCCTCCATCTGCGCCTTTTTCACATACGGGTCGTTGAGCTGGCGCTGCAGCCAGCGGGTCGAGGACGTCTTGCGCCCGCGCGCCGTCTTCACGCGCTCGAACATCTGCTTGGCCGCCCGCGCATCACCGCCCTTGGTGACCGGGCCGGACCGGCGGCGGCGGCGCTTCTCGCCGCCCTCCTCGGCGGATGGATCCTTGTCATCCTCGCTCATGCCTCGGCTCCTGCCTCGCCTGCGTCCTGCGCGGCACCGCGACGGCGGCTGCGCCGGCGCTTCTTGGACTTTCGCATCAGATTGAGCAACAGGCCTTCGCGCAGGCCGCGGTCACCGACGCGCAGCCGGTCTGCCGGCCAGGCCTCGGCGACAGCCTCGTAGATGGCACATCCCGCCAGCACCAGCTCGGCCCGGTCGGTGCCGATGGTCGGCTCCATCGCCCGGCCGGCCACATCCAGATCCCGCAGACGCTTGCAGGCCGCCAGAGCGTCTTCGCCGGACATCCACAACCCATCGACCTTGGAGCGGTCATAGCGCGGCAGGCGCAGATGCACTCCGGCCATCGAGGTCACCGTGCCGCTGGTCCCGACCAGATGGCCGCGGCCCTCGCGGAACAGGGGACGCATGGCCCGGGCGCCGCGCGGCGTCTTCATCTGGCGGCGGGCATAATCCTTCATGTCCTCGTACCAGGCCTCGCGGTCCTCGCGTTCCGGGAAGCGTTCGGACAGCGTGACCACGCCCACCGGCGCAGAGCTCCAGGATTTCATCGGCGGCCGACCACCGCTTTCCGGACCGCCACGACGACGCCATTCGGCCAGATCAACCCAGGACAGCTCGGTCGAGCCGCCGCCGATATCGATCACCAGCGCCGCATCCTTGTCCGGGTCCAGCAAGTCGACACAGCCATGCACGGCCAGCCGCGCCTCCTCTTCCGGCGAGATCAGGTCGAACTCCAGCCCGGTTTCGGTGCGGACCCGGTCGAGGAAGGCCTCGCCATTGCCCGCCATCCGGCAGGCCTGGGTGGCGATGGAGCGGCATTTCACGACATTGTGGCGCTTGATCTTGCTGGCGCAGATCTTCAGCGCCTCCACGGCCCGGTCCATCGCATCCTGGGAGAGCTGGCCCTCGCTGGCCACGCCTTCACCCAGTCGCACGACACGCGAGAACGCATCGACTACGTGAAAACTGTTGCCGGACCGGTGCGCCAGCAGCATGCGGCAATTATTCGTACCCAGATCAATCGCGCCGTACACCGGGGCCTGTGGTCGTCGGCGACCGCCCCGTCTGCGTCCGGCGGCATCCGGCCCCGGTTTCCGGGGTGAAGGCTCCGCCATGATATGTCCTTTCGCCGCCCGGCGCGCTCGGCCCCAAAAACAGGGCGGCGCGGCTCGAATCGGCCTTAAAACAGTGTCCTGGCCAGAATAGACGCATTCGGATTTGCTGCAAGGATGCGTGACCTTGGCAGCTGGAATTCGTAGCTTATTGCCGAAAACGCCCCATATAGGGGGTCCAGAGACACAAAACGGAAACCGCGTTAGAGTTCAGAACATGGTCATTCGCCACGCCAAATTCGGTCTCGGCGATGTGGTTCGCCACCGCCTTTTCCCCTTCCGGGGCGTCGTCGTGGATGTCGATCCGGAGTTCGCCAATACAGAGGAATGGTATGAAGCCATCCCCGAGCACGTCCGTCCGCGCAAGGACCAGCCCTTCTACCACCTGCTGGCAGAGAATGAGGAAAGCTATTACGGCGCCTATGTCTCGGAGGGCAATCTGATCCCGGATGCCGAGAACGGCCCGGTGGGCCACCCCCAGGTCTCGGAAGCCTTCACCGGTTTTGACGGCCAGCGCTACACCCTGCGCGAAGGGCCGGAGCAGGCGAACTAGCCGGTCGCCCGCTCCGGAAAATCGCGTCAGACCTTGACGACTTCCTGCTCGATCGCCCCGAAGATCGACCTGCCGGCCTTGTCCTTCATTTCAATGCGGACGGTGTCGCCGTAATTCATGAAGGGTGTTTTCGGCGCGCCCTGCTGGATCGTCTCGATCATGCGGATCTCCGCAATGCAGGAATAGCCGACACCGCCTTCAGCGATCGGCTTGCCCGGACCGTCATCCAGCTTGTTGGAGACGGTGCCCGAGCCGACAATCGTGCCGGCCGTGACCGGGCGGGTCTTGGCCAGGTGGGCGATCAGCTGCGGGAAGTCGAAGGTCATGTCGACGCCGCAATCGGCCTTGCCGAACAGCTCGCCATTGTACTTCACCAGCAGCGGCAGGTGCAGCTTCTTGCCGTCCCAGGCCTCGCCCAGCTCGTCGGGTGTCACCGCGACCGGCGAGAAGGCGCTCGGCGGCTTGGACTGGAAAAAGCCGAAACCCTTGCCCAGCTCGGCGGGGATGAGGCCACGCAGCGACACATCATTGACCAGCATGACCAGACGGATCGCCTTCTGCGCCTCTTCCACGGAACAGCCCATCGGCGCGTCGCCGGTGATCACCGCGACCTCGCCTTCCATGTCACAGCCCCAGGCGGTGTCACCCAGCGGAATCGGGCCTCGCGGGGCCAGGAAAGCGTCGGAACCGCCCTGATACATCAGCGGGTCGGTCCAGAAACTGGCCGGCATTTCGGCATTGCGCGCCTTGCGCACCAGTTCGACGTGATTGACGTAGGCCGAGCCATCCGCCCACTGGAAAGCCCGCGGCAGCGGCGACAGGGCCTCACGCTCATGAAAGCGTTCGCGCGGAATGGTTTCGCGCTCCAGCTCGCCGGCGAGCGAGCGCAGCTCCGGCTCGCATCGCTCCCAATCGTCCAGCGCGGCCTGCAGGGTCGGCGCGATGCGGGTGGCATCGGCACACCAGGCCAGATCCTTGGAGACGACGACGAGGCGGCCGTCACGGCTGTCGGATTTCAGGGTTGCGAGTTTCATCTTCCTTGTCCTTCAGGCAGTCGGGATGAACCTGCCGGTTGGGGCGGCAGGACGGGTCAGGCGAGCGCGTTGGGCAGGCGCCCGTCGCGCGGATTGTTCGGGAACAGGCCGTAACTCCATTCGACGATGGCGTCGAGTTCAGGACCGAGCTGTTCGGTGATGCGCGCGGCCTCGCTCTGGCGGCGTTCGGCGCCAAAGGACTGGCGTTCGTCCTTGCTGTCGCGCTTGAGCAGCGGGCCGCCGGCCGTTGTGCGGACATGTTCCTCGCCCAGACCGAGCTCAAAGAACCCGTCGACCGCAGCCAGCCCGGCCTGCGGATCGGCGACGAAATCATCGCCATCGAGCGAGGCAAAGCGGTCGCGCGGCCCCTTGGCAAAGGCCTCCAGCATGGCCGCGACCTGCATCTGCCAGACCAGCGCCGCGATCTGCAGGTCGGACATCTGCATCAGCTGGCGCGGGTCCGTGCGGGCGACGGGATGGCCGTCCATGGCAAAGATCGTGAACAGGCGGCGGGCAAAGGCGCGCCCCGCCTCACCCTTCTTGGCGATCGACACCAGGAAGGCCGGCAGCCGCGAGGTCAGCAATAGATGCCGGGCCTGCGGGAACAGGCGGGCCGTATCAGCGATCAGGTTGTTGACGGTATTGGTCGGTTTCAGCGTGACATGGGTTTCGCCCGACACTGGCCGGCACAGCGCAGGAAGCACACCCTGCAACCAGGCATCAGACACGCTGCTGCCTTCGCGCCGCTTGATATTGGCAATCTCCATCAGCGCCGCCGGTTCCTTCAGCGCCAGATTCTTGCCCGGCTTGTCGAGGCAGCGCGCCAGCAGGGTCGAACAGCAAAAGGCCGTGTGCCAGATGAAACAGGGCCGGGTCTCAAAACCACCCGCCGACAGGTCGGCCAGACGGGCCGGCTGCGTCGCCCTGCCCGTCCGGTCCCAGCGTTCGTCCAGAAACGGGGTCTCGGCCAGCGACGCACGGTCCACCTCGACCAGGCGGACAAAGCGGTTCTGCGCATCGACCGCGTCGGGAAACCAGGCTGTTCCGGGTTTGGGCTGAGGATACACGCCGCGCTCCAGCGATCAGACCGGGGTGAACCGGCCATCCTCGCCAAGCCATTCCAGCAGGCCGTCATGGATCGAAAAGCGCGCGCCATGCAGTTCCAGACCGCGGGTCTCGATGGCTTCGCGCACGAAGCCGAACTGCAGCAGGCGTTCCAGGGAGTGCTTGATGGAAACCAGTTCGAGATGGCTGGAGACCTTCGCCGGGTCGGTTTCACCCAGTTCGGCCTGGGCCTCCTCGCGCGCCGGCTCCATGGTCCGCAGCCAGGGCCCCAGATAGTCGCTGGGCACGCCTGCCATGCCGGCAGCACAGGCCTTCACGCCACCGCAGTCGCCATGGCCCAGCACAAGAACGCCCTTCACCTTGAGCACTTTGACAGCAAACTCCAGCGCGGCCGATACGCCGTGCAGGCCGCCGCCCTCTTCCTTCGGCGGGACCAGATTGGCCACATTGCGCACGACAAAAAGCTCGCCCGGCGCGGCATCGAAAATGGCCGCCGGGTCCACCCGGCTGTCGGAACAGGCAATGACCAGCGTGTGCGGGGTCTGGCCTTCGGCCAGCTCTTCATAATGCGCCCGTTCGACGCGGAAACGTCCGCCCTTGAAGCGCGAGTATCCGTTGATCAGCGTTTCGGGAGGGGCTGCACGCATCTGTCTCTCCTGGCAGGTTCGGCTCTGCCCGCGGTTTTAGTGAACAAGTTGCGCCACGAAAAGCCCGCGCTCGCAGGTGGGGCTCGCGACCGCCAAAAGAAAAAAGGCCGGACCCCAGGGGGATCCGGCCTTCAGGTAAAGTGCGAAAATGGCTTAGCAGTCTGGGAGGATCAGCCGGCCGCAACGCACTGAGCCAGGGCGAGATTGGCAGCAACCTCGTCTTCACCGGAGGACGCCTGCTCGGCAGCCTGAAAGGCTGCAATGGCGGCTTCACGCTCGCCGGACAGCCACAGGGCCACGCCGCGATTATTCAGCGCACGCCAGGCGCCTTCGCGCAGCTCCAACGCAGCCGTGCAGGCTGCCAGCGCCGCGTCGTATTCACCGGTCGCGGCATAGGCCGCACACAGATTGGTATTGGCCGCCACCTTGTGGCCGGGCGCGCCGCCCGAGGCGTTGATCTCTTCACCGAAATGGATGACGACAGCCCAGTCACCCTGCTCGGCGGCGTTGTATTGGGCCCGCACGGCGCCATTGGCGGTGCGATGGGCGGCGAATTGAGGCTCGGCGTCGCAGGTCTGGGCCGTGCTCGCGGACGTAAACGACGCCGCCAGGGCCGCCGCAACAAACAGTGCGCGCATGTCACTCTCTCCAATGTGAACCGTACTGAACGTAAACGCCGTTCAGTTTTAGAACGAAGTTCTGCGAATGAAATTGACGATTCAGGATGCTCGGAATACGAAAACGTATGGATGACTGGTCAGACTATCTCGTATGCCTCGCGGTTGCCGAAGCCGGCAGCCTCACCGCCGCAGCGCATCAGCTGGGCGTCAGCCAGCCGACCGTGACCCGGCGGCTTCAGGCGCTTGAACAACGGTTCGGGGAGCCGGTCTTCGAGCGGGATCAGGGCCAGTCGCGCCTGACCCCGCTGGGCCACAAGGTGATCGCCCATGCCAAGCGCATGCGCGAGGAAGCCTCGGCCATCGAGCGGGCGGTGATCGCCCAGGACCAGTCCCTGTCCGGCCTGGTGGTGATCTCGGCCTCCGAGGGGCTCGGCGCCGACTGGCTGCCCCGCGCCCTCGCCTCCTTCCAGCGCGCCAATCCGAATATCGGCATCGAAATCTCGATTAAGAACAACACCGCCAACCTGGCCGACCGGGAAGCCGATATCGCCCTGCGCTGGAACGGTCCGGGTACGCAGCAAAGCCTGATCGGCCGCCGCGGTGCCACCGTGGGTGCCGGCCTCTATGCCGCCCAGTCCTATATCGACGAGCGCGGCGCCCCGCAGAGCGTCGACGACCTGGCCGACCATGCCTGTGTCGGCTGGTCGATCGGTGATTTCTTCGGCTGGCCCTCCTCGATCTCCGGCTCGGCCGTGGTGCCGCGGAACATCTCCTTCAAGGCCAACAGCCCGGCCAGTCATCTCAAGGGGATCGAGGCCGGTTTCGGCGTCGGTGTGACATCACACCGGCTCGCCCGCGCCTCCTCGGGCCTGGTCCGCCTTCTGCCGGAATTCTCCACCTCGCTGGACCTGTGGGTGGTGGCGCACGAGACCGTGCGCAAGAGCGGCCGGGTGCGCGCCGCCTTCGACCACATCATTGCCCAGATGCAGGCCGACAGCGCCTACTTCACCCGCGGCGAGCCTTCGACACTCTAGCCCGGCTGCGATTGCGGCGGCGGCGGACCGGCCGGCATGGCCAGGATGTTCATCGCAATGGATATCCGGTCGCGCGGGCCGGTATGCGGCCGTACGGCATGCATCAGCCAGGACGGGAAGATCACCAGCTTGCCCGGCTCCGGCTTCACGCGGAACTGGGACAATTGCTTCTCGCCCGCCTCGTCGCAATGCACCAGATCCGGTGCCACCATGCGGATCATCGGAAAGCGCGGATCCTGAGCCACGAAGGCCCCGTCCTGGCTGTCGCCGCCATCGTCGATATAGAAGCTGGCCGACCAGAAGGAGCCGGGGTGGGCATGCATCTGGTTCGAGGCCCCGGCCGGCGAGACATTGGCCCACATCTCCAACCCCATCTCGTAACGCGACTGGCCCGGCGCGGCGTTGACGTCGCGCGTGAAGCGGCCGCACACCTGCATCGTCTCGCGCGCCAGGTGCAGCGCCGCCTCTCCGCCCCACTCCAGCATCTCGATATCGGAATGCCAGCCATGAATGTTCGACCGCCGCACGCCGGGCGATCCCGCCTTGCGGTCGAGGATGACCTGTTTCAGCGCCGGCACCAGCCGGTCGGCATCGGGCAGTCGCACCTCGATGACCGGCGTGTAGAAAAGCTTGTGCAGCGAGACCTGTGGTTCAGGCGCGTCCATGCCTAGTCCTCATCGCCATAGATCGCGACCACCGGCTCGCCGCCCTCGCTCAGGCGGGCGCGGTACATGCCCGGCGTGTTGAAGCTCCAGGCGATATTGCCCGCCGCATCCAGCGCCACGATGCCGCCATCGCCCTCCATCGCCGTCAGCTCGTCTCGGATGACCTGGTCGGAGGCGGCCTGCAGCGACAGGCCCTGCAGTTCGACCAGCGCGCAGATCCGGCTGGCCACCGTCAGGCGGATGAAATACTCGCCCGTGCCCGTCGCCGAGACACCGCAGCTGGAATTGTCGGCAAACGTGCCCGCACCGATGATCGGGCTGTCACCGACCCGGCCCCAGCGCTTGGCGGTCGTGCCGCCGGTCGAGGTGCCGGCCGCGATATTGCCGTCACGATCCAGCGCCACCACGCCGACCGTGCCGAAACGGTGTTCCCGGGCATCACGCTCCAGCGCGCCATGATCAACGGGCTCGGGATCCGGCGCCCCTTCCGGACGCGGCGGGACCGGCAGGCCGAGCGAGATCAGCGTGCGCTCCAGTGCCGCCCAGCGGCGTTCGGTGAAGAACCAGGCGGGCTCGACAATCTCCAGCCCCTGCTCACGCGCGAAGGTCTCCGCACCCTCGCCCTGCAGCATGACATGGCGGGAATTTTCCATCACCGCACGGGCCAGCGAGATCGGATGGCGTACCTGGGTCACCCCGGCCACGGCGCCGGCATTGCGGGTCGCGCCGTCCATGATCGAGGCGTCCAGCTCATTGCGGCCCGCCGCCGTGAACACGGCACCACGACCGGAATTGAACAGCGGGTCGTCCTCCAGGCCATGGATCACCGCGACCACCGCATCCAGCGAGGAGCCGCCCTCATCCAGCACCGCCTCGCCGCGATCGAGCGCCGCCTGCATGGCGGCACGATAAGCGGCCTCGGTCTCCGGCGTCATCGCGCCGCGCTCGATCACGCCGGCGCCGCCATGCACCACCAGCGCCCAGCGGCCGCGCTCGGCCTCCTGCGCCTGGGCGGCGGAAACAGTCAGGCCGGCCGCCAGGGCCAGGCCTCCCAGAGTGCGAAACATGTGGCGATCTCCCCATTGCCGCTCGGTCCGCAGCTTTCCCCGATGCGATGCAGTGCGCAAGGGCGCCGATGCCACCGCGTGCAGCCCTCAGCCGTCGGACAGCACCCGCACGCGCACCTGGCTGGAGCGGCCGGCATCATCAATCGCTGTGACGGCATAGAAACCCGGCCCGGGCGGCACCCAGACCGCCTCGCCCAGCGCGTTGCGCTCGACCCGGGCGCCATCGGCATACCAGGTCACCGGGCGGCGGGCCTGGGCGGCCAGCACGAAACCGCGGCCCGGTCGGTCCGACCAGACGTCCGATCCGTCCGGCGGAAACAGGATGTGCGGCGCGGCCTCGGCATTGAAGTCGGCCAGCGTCTGCGGCGTCTCCGGCAGGGCCTCGCGACGAGTCGGCTGCATGCCCTGCGGATCGATGCGGGCGATGCCGTCGGCAATGCGGAACATCAGCGGCAGGGCGCCCTCGCGTCCCGTCACGCCCTCGCGCGGCGCGCCATCGGCCCGGCCGGTCCAGACCACCAGCGTGTAGCGCCCGGCCAGCCCCGCCGCCCAGGCATCGCGAAAGCCATAGGAGGTGCCGGTCTTGAAGGCGATGTCCGGCGCATTGCGGGCCAGGCTGGCCGGCATGCGGCCACCCGGATGTGGCGAACGACGCAGAATGCCGATGATCTCCTCGGCCGATTCCGCGCTGAGCACCCGGTGCCCGCCGGTCTCCAGCGGCTCGTCCTCGAACCAGCGCAGCGGCCGCGCCATGCCGCCATCGCCCAGCGCTGCATAGAGTACCGCCACCTGGCGCAGGGTCAGGCCGGCCCCGCCCAGCGCCACGGCCAGACCACTGTCCTGGCCGGCCGAGCGCGGTCGCTGCGGACGCGCCCCGGCAAAGGACAGCACGGCGTTGAAACGCCGCGCACCGACGCCATCCAGCGCCGTCACCGCCGGCACGTTGAGTGAATGCTGCAGGGCTTCGGCGATGGTCACATCACCGCGGAAACGACGGTCGAAATTGTCCGGCTGATAACCCGAGAAGCGGCGCGGCAGATCGGCGATACGCGTCCCGCCAGCGGCCAGGCCATCATCGAAGGCCATGCCGTAGATGAAGGGTTTCAACGTCGAGCCGGGCGAACGTGCACGGTCCGTCAGATCGATCCAGCCGCCCGGCCGCGCGCGGCTTGCCGAGCCTGCCAGTGCCCGGACAGCCCGGGTCTCGGTCTCCACCAGAATGACCGAGAACTGGACATCCGCCGGTGTATCGGCCGCGGCCAGCGCAAGTTCGTTCTCCAGCATGCGCTGCAGGTCCAGATCGAGCGTCGAGACCAGATCGCCGGCATCCGGCCGCGCCTGGTGCAGGGCCTCGGCAGCATGCCAGGCCTGGGCGGGAAAGGCGCCGCGTCCCGGTGCCGGATCATCGGCGGCCGACTGCGCCGCATCCTGCCGTGCCAGCCCCAGCCCCGCCAGTCGGTCCAGCACGCGGCCGCGCGCCGCGACCGCTGCATCGGGCCGCAGATCCGGACGCCGCGCCTCGGGCGATTGTGGCAGCGCGATCAACAGGGCGATCTGCTCGATGGTCAGGGCATCCGGTTCGCGCCCGAAATAGGCCCAGCTGGCTGCCCTCACGCCCTCCAGATTGCCGCCATAGGGCGCCAGGGTGAGATAGGCTTCCAGGATTTCCCGCTTGGAATAGCGCAGCTCCAGCTGCAGCGCCCGGGCGATCTGGAACAGCTTGGCGCCGAAGGTCCGTTCGCGCGGTTCCAGAAGGCGCGCCAGCTGCATGGTGATGGTGGAACCGCCCGAGACGATCCGGCCCGCCATCAGGCTGTCGCGGCTGGCCCGCATCAGCGCCAGCGGGTCGACACCCGGATGCGACCAGAAGCGTTCATCCTCATAGGCCAGCAACGCCGCCACGAAATCGGGATCCAGCGTGTCCAGATCCGCCGGCAGGCGCCAGCGCCCGTCGGCCACGGGGAAGGCGCGCAGCACCTGGCCGTCGCGGTCCCGCACCACGGTCGACACGGTCTGCATGGCCGCCACCGGCGGCGGCAGGTGGCGGTCAAGCGCCAACAGCCCGACCAGCAGGACCAGACCGGCGACGCCGGCCCAGTAGAAGCGGTTCAGGCCCAGCACGTCCTAGCCTCGCGGCGCGATCACGACCTCGCCGGTCGAGGATCGTCCGAAGGTGTCGGCACGATACATGTCGGCCGCCACCGCCCCCGGCAGCGTGTAGCGCCCCGGCGTCACGGCCCGCACAACATAGGCCAGGCGTTCCGCGCGGCGATTGCGCAGATCGATGGCGGCGACAAAGCGGTCATCGCGCACTTCCGCCACCCGCGGCTCATCCAGCCGGCCCAGCCAGGCATAGGCGCCGGTGCGTCCGGCCTCTTCCGGCTGCACGATGGCCTCGATCTCGAAGCCCGGCGGCAGCAGATCCTCGACAATGGCCGGAACCAGGCGTTCCTCGCGCGGGGCCACGGTGATGTCGATCATCAGCCGGTCGCCCTGCACCAGGTTGGCCAGGTCCACCGGCGTGCCATCCAGATTGCGGATGCGCTTCTGCACGACCAAGCCTTCCATCGCCATCTCCGGCGCCTCGACCGACTGGCCATGGGCGATCTGGGTGATCCAGACCGGCCCCTCGCCGGTGACGGAATAGCGGCGCGGATCGGCCAGGTCTTCCGCCATGAAACTCACCCGGGCCGGCACCGGAATGGCCGTCTCGCTGCCTTCCAGCGTCACGGCCGTGCCGGCATCCCCGCCCAGGGCGTGCGCCGCCATGAACAGGAAGCTGAGCTCCTGGGTGTTGAGGCGCTGCGGTTCGGGCAGGTCAACACCGACCTGTTCGGCCAGACGGATGACGCGCTCGGTCTCGCCGGCCTCTGCGGCCAGGGCCAGGACACCGGCCAGGTCACGCCGCGGCGACTGGTAGTAATTGCCCGGATTGTCAAAGCCCAGCGCGGCCTCGGCCGCATCAAAGGCGCTGGTGGCCCGGGCCCGGTCACCGATCAGATAAAGCGCTGTGCCCAGCTGCGCGAGCGCCAGCGGGCTCTCGATCCGCGACAGGCGCTCGTCATGCATGTAGCGCAAGCGCGAGCGGTCCACCCGGCCGGCCCGGGCCAGCACATAGAGCGCATAGGCGACCGAACGGTCCGACAGGCGTTCCGGCGTGTCGGTCTGGCCCTGCCAGCGATAGATATCCGTGGAATAGCCCGACGCCCGCCACAACTCACCCGACGCGATGTGCTCCATCGAGACGAAGGCCCGGTCCAGCGCCACTTGCGGCACCGTGTAGCCGGACTCGCGGGCCCGCGCGAGGAAGTCGACCGCATAGGCCCCGATCCAGGGCTGGGCCTGACGGTCACCCACACGCCACAGACCGATAATGCCATCATCGGCCTGGCGGCTGAGCAGGGTTCCGATGGCTTCCTGCACTTGCGCCCGGCTCTCCGCCGACGCCTGGCCGCCGGACACATCCGCCAGCGGCCGGGAATACAGCAGCGGCAGGGCGCGGCTGGTGATCTGTTCGGTACAGCCATAGGGATAGCGATCCAGCGCTTCCAGCATGGCATTGCCGTCCAGCGGAATGGCCGAGAAATTCACCGAGACCACGGCATCGCCCGGCAGATATCCGGCCAGAGTTGCGGCATTCAGAGTCCAGGTCCCGCCCGGATCCAGACGGCTCCGGATGACCTGGGACGAAGCCAGCCAGGCCGAACGGACCTCGATCGGATAACTGCGCTCGGCGGCAAAACCGCCCGGGCCCTCGACGGCCAGGGCGACAGAGCCGATGCCCGTGTCCGTGCCGGCAATCTCGTAGCGCCGGTCAACGCGCTGGCCCCGGGCCAGCTCGACCTGGTCACGGGCGTTGAGATCGACCGGGTCTTCCGACCCCAGAACGACGTCATAGGTCCCCGCTTCGCCATCCACATTGTCGATGGTGAGGGTTGCGGTGGAGACGTCTCCCGGCGCCAGGAATCGCGGCAGGATGAGTTCGGCCGGCACATCATCGCGTACGGTCAGAGGCTGGGCAGCATGGCCGACGGCCCGGCCACTCCAGGCCACCGCCATCAGGCGCAGCTCGCCATTGAAGTCCGGCACGTCCAGCGTGATCGTGGCCCGGCCATTGCGGCC
This sequence comes from uncultured Maricaulis sp., assembly GCA_965242785.1. GTDB lineage: Bacteria > Pseudomonadota > Alphaproteobacteria > Caulobacterales > Maricaulaceae > Maricaulis. The sequence continues at coordinate 198,389 of CBDETA010000003.1, read as the reverse complement.
CACGGCAACCGGTCCGGTGAACAGCGCAACCGTCCGCGTCGGCACGACCGTCAGACCGGCACCGCCGATCTGGTCACCGCCCTGGCGGATGGCGGCTGCTGCACCCTGGTTGGGATCGAGCAGGCGGCCATAATCGTCATAGAGCGCAACATCGAGTGTCGCCTGGCCGAAATACCAGTCATTGGGATCGGGCGAGGCAAAGCGGGTCAGCGCGAGAATGCCCTCATCCACCGCCGCAACAGACACCCAGGCACCGGAACGCACCGGGCCATCGACCTGCAGCTCCAGCGTCACCTCCTGGCGCGGATGGATGCGCTCGGGGGCGTTGAAATTGATGTTCAGCGTGCGGTCAGAGGTGTCCACCGGCAGGTGGACGACCCCCACGGCCCGGCGCGGTGCCGGACGGTCGACCGGATCGCGCGGCGTGTAGACCGTCACCATGGCATAGGCCCCGGCGCCCCAGTCCTCGGTCACCCGGAAATCCAGCTCGGTGCCGCCCTCGGGCAGGCTCACCAGACGCGTTTCCAGTACCCGGTCCGTGGCAATCACGATCTCGGCTTCGCCGGCATAGGGCGGCAATACGGTCAGCGTGGCCGTATCACCAACCGCGACCGGAGCGTCGGGACCGGAAATCGCCACCCGGTCCGGTGCTTCGGTGCCCGGCTCGGCGGAACCGCCCCAGCCGACCCAGAAGGCCGCACTGGCGCTGGTGCCGGTCTCGGCATCGCTCAGCACCAGCTGGTAATTGCCCCAGTCCAGCGCCTGCAGGGACAGCGACTGGGCCCCCTCGCCCGTCAGGGCCAGAACGCCGGTCTCGATCGGCTCCACATGACGCGTCCGGCGCCATTGCCAGCGCCCGCCATCGCTGCGGTACCAGTCATAATCCCAATCGATCCGCACCAGACGCCAGTCCAGCTGGGCCGACACCGCCTCGCCTTCCGGGCTCAGGGCCACGACGTCGAAAGCACTGGCCCGATTGCGCTCGGCCCGGCCCTCAAACTGCGGGCGGGTGCCGATATAGCGCGCCGCCGGGCGATAGGGGATGCGCACATCATCGGCGACCGCGCGACCACCCGGCTCAATTGCCGAAATCACGGCGCGAACGCGCAAGGGCTGGGTCGCATCCTCGCCAATCCCCTGGGGATCGATCTGCTGCAGCGCCCGACCGGCCCCGTCCGCCGTGGCATCCGGCAGGTCCAGAGAGCGGTCGCGGAAAGGCTCGTCATGGCGGCCAAAGGAGAATCCGGCAAAGTCGGAAAACGGCGCCGGGTCGGTCTCCACCCGCAGGCGTCCCTCCACCTTCAGTCCGGCACCCGGCGCGCCGTAGAGGAAGCGGACATCGGCTTCCACGGTCCGGGTCTGTCCGGCCAGCAATGGCGTTGAGGCATCCGCCTCCAGATCCAGCGCAATGCGCTGCGGCACGAAATCCTCGACCGAGAAACGGGTCATGCCCACCTGGCCATAGCCATCCATCTCCGCTTCGATCCGCCATTGACCGCGGGCTGCAGCAAACGGCAGATCGTAATCCCAGAACACGCTGCCGCCCTGCGGCGCCGCGGTGAAGCGCGCATTGGCGACCTCGATCCCGTTGGGGCCGAAGGCGGTCAGCTTGATCGGCCGGTCGGAAATCGCGACGGCCTCGATGTCGCGCACCATGGCGCCCACGCGCACGGTTTCGCCAGGCCGGTAAATGCCCCGGTCCAGCCACAAGAAGCCATCCGCACCGGACGGCCGCTGGCGACCGCCCACATCCTGCCCGGACAGGTCGACCGGGTTGCGGTCAAAGTCCAGCACGGCAAAGTCATTATCCGGCCCGTAGGCGGTCAGAAGGCGTGGTGCCATGGCGCCGGTGCCGCGCGTCAGCGGTGCGGCAAAGCGCGCCTGCCCATTGCTGTCGGTCGTCACCGAGCCCAGAACCTCGTTCGAGCGCGCCAGAAGCTCGACCCGCACGCCTGGGACCGGCTGTGCCGTCTGCAGCGAGCGAACCGTGAAATCCATCCCGTCCTCGCCGCGATAGGCTGTCAGGGCCAGGTCGGTGATGACCAGCCAGCGCATGGCCTGGGCGGGCGTCTCATAGGCATTGTCAGCCTCGGCCGCGTCTGTGATCGAAATGAAATAGGCCCCGGGGGTCAGGGTGCCGATCGCCTCGGCAATCGGGAAGATCGTGGTGACCGGCGTGTTCAGGGCACCGGCGGTGTCCATCTCGCCGGACCAGATCACCTCGCCAACATCATCGGGACGCTCTTCGCTGGACAGCCAGTAATATTCGCGTTCCACGCCGTTATAGCCCGAGGTGATCGAGCGGAAGGCCAGCGCCCGGTCCGTGATGCGCCAGAGTTCGATCTCGACCGTGTCGACATTCACCGTCTCGACGGCCAGACCATCCGCATCGCGGCGAGGCAGGATCACGCCATCACCCACAATGCCGACAAAGGCCGGGCGGTCACCGAAATCGATCTGCACGGTCTCGTTGGCCAGAAGGCCGCGCCCGTCCGCACTGGGCAGGCCTTCACGCAGGGTCAGCACCTGGTCCTGACCAAAGCCCAGTCCGCCCACGCACAGGCTCTGCCCGCTCACCGACAGGGCGATGGGGCGTTGCGGATCGACAGCGACATAGGGGGTGTAGTCAGTGGCGGGATCAAGCGGATGGGTGAAGCCCAGGCACAGCGCGGGGGCATCACCATCAACTTCGACCGTATAACGTACAAAGCCGAACTGGCTGGCCGGCGAAGCCTGCGCTCTGGGTGCGTCGGCGGCCCGGGTCTCCATCTGCGGTCCAGTGACGGCTTCCTCGCTGCCGCCGGAACACGCAACCAGGCCTGCAGCCATGCCAATGGCCGCCAGCGAAACGCGCCAGTTCATCATACCGAACTCTCCCTTCCCTATGGCGCAACCATAGGACATCACCACACGAATGACACGAGTGAATCGAAAGGCGTTCGCCGAATATTCGTTTTATTCGAGGGGGATGCCGCACAGCATCGCGATCGTGCGCCAGGGGATGGCAGCCGACAGCACGCCCAGCAGAACCAGGCCCACGCCGACGGCTCGCCTGACACCGTTCGAACGCGCCAGGGCGAGGAACCGGCCGGCGCCCAGGGCCGCGGCCGTCACCGCCGGCAGTGTTCCCAGTCCGAAGCCCAGCATGATCAACGCACCGCGTCCCGGATCCGCGCTCAGCATGGCGTAAAACAAGGCCGCATAGACCATGCCGCAGGGCAGCAGCCCCCAGACAAAGCCTGCCGCTACCGGGCCGGCCTGGGCCAGGGCGCCACGGAACGGGGTCTGCAGCGCGCCGACCACGCGCACGCCCAGCCGGTCCAGCCCGGCCAAAGATGGCGCCCATCCGGCCACCGACAGGCCGATATAGACAAGCACCATCGCCGCCGCCCAGCGCAGCACCAGATGCGCCGCGGCGCGGTCGAATTCCAGATAGGCCTGCGAGCCCAGCGCCGCGAGCAGGCTGCCAACGCTGACATAAGCCAGGATCCGCCCTGTCTGGGCCAGCATCAGGGCCCGCGCCTGCCCGGTCCCGGCCTGCCCGCCCAGGCTGATCGACAGGCTGGCAGCAATGCCGCCGCACATGCCGACGCAATGCAGGCTCGAGGCAAGGCCGGCCAGCAGTCCGCCCAGAAAACTCAGCTCTGTCAGCCCGATGGATGCCATGACACTCTCCCGGCCCTTTACTGACCTGCGAATTCCCACAAATAAAGTGTGGCGTAATGACGCGAAACAGCCAAAACTGCCCCCACACATCTAAAAGCGGGGATGCATCAATGGTTGAACTCAAGCAGGTCCGGCGCGACGCTCCCTGGCACTGGCTGAAGGCCGGCTGGTCCGACCTGGTGAAGGCCCCGCGCGTGGCGATCAGCTACGGCCTGGTCTTCGTCGGCGCCGGCGCCCTCATCTCGCTGGCGCTTGCGGCAATGGGCATGCTGACCGCGGTTCCGGTCTTCCTCTCCGGCTTCGCCCTCATCGGCCCGGCCCTGGCCATCGGGATCTACCAGGTCTCGCGCGCCCTGGAACGCGGCGAAACCCCGCGCTTCCGGGTCATCATCTCGCGCTTTCCCGACCGCCTGTCCCAGATCGGCTTCCTGTCCATCCTGCTGGTCATGCTGCTCCTGCTCTGGGTGCGGCTGGCGCAATTCCTGCTCGCAGCCATCGCTCCGGACGGACCGCTTCTGCCCGGCCCCTTCATCGCCTTCATGCTGAGTGATCCGAAAGGCCTCACCCTTCTTGTGGTCGGGACCGCGGTCGGCGCGGTGCTTGCCGGCGCGGCTTTCGCCATGGCCGTGCTCGCCTTTCCCATGCTTGTCGATCAGGACGTGGATGCCGTTACGGCCATGGTGGCCAGTTTCAAGGCCGTGTTTCGCCAACCCTTCGTCATGTTTACGTGGGCCTGGCTGATCGCGTTCATCATCATCGCCGGAATTGCCGCCTTCGGCATCGGCCTCGCCATCACCTTCCCGTGGATTGCGCTGGCCAGCTGGCACGCCTATCGCGACTTCTCGCCAACGCCTTCGCCGTCCGCGGCAGCCTCAGCCTGATCCGCCTGGTCGGGCCGATCCGTGATCGGCCCGTCCTCGTCAATCAGGATCCGGTGGGCTGCCCCGTCAAGGTCGTCGAACTGGCCGGATTTCAGGCTCCACATGAAGGCCAGAAGCCCCAGTCCACCCATGGCGATCGCCACCGGAATGAGCCAGATCAGGACCGACATCAGCGCGCCAGCCTCAGGGCGTTGAGCGTCACCAGGACAGACGAAGCCGACATCGCGATCGCCGCCACCAGCGGGGTCACCAGTCCCGCCACCGCCAGCGGCACCGCGATCATATTGTAACCGATCGCCAATCCGAAATTCTCCAGCACCCGGCGCTTGGCGCCTCGCGACACATCCAGCGCCACGACACTGCTGGCCAGCCGGTCCGCCTGCAGCACAAAGTCTGCCGCCGCCTGGGAAATCTCCGCCGCCGAGGCCAGCGAGATCGAGACATCGGCTGCTGCCAAGGCCGGCGCGTCATTGATGCCGTCACCGATCATGACCACCTTGCCCCCCTCGGCCTTCAAGGCTTCCAGCCGGGCGATCTTGTCCTGCGGTTTCAGCTCGGCCTGCCAGGCGTCCAGCCCCAGCGCCGTCGCAATCGCCGTCACCGGCCCCGAACGGTCCCCGGACAAGAGCTCGATGCGGCACCCCCGCTCACGCAAGGCCGCCACCGTCTCGGCAGCGTCAGGGCGCAACTGGTCTTCAAACCGAAAGCGCACAGGTGCGCCTTCACCCGCCTGCAGCCAGGCTTCGGAATGCGGGTCGCTGGCCGCTTCGATGCCTAGCCACCGCGCCGAACCGAAGCGGACACGCTGCCCCGCTTCATCACTCGCCTCGATCCCGCCGCCAGAGATTTCCCGGGCCATTGCGGCTGCCGGCCCCATGCCGGCCGCATCTGCCACGGCCCGCGACAGGGGATGGCGGCTGGTCCGGGCAAGGCGCGCAGCGGTCTCCAGGGCCCCCTCCGGCAGCTCTGCGCGATTGATCAGACGCGGTCGGCCTTCGGTCAGCGTTCCGGTCTTGTCGAACACCACGGTGTCGATGCCGGCCAGGCGCTCCATGGCGTCCCCGGACTTCACCAGCACGCCCTCGCGATAGAGCCGACCGGACGCGACGACCTGCACGGCCGGCACGGCCAGCCCCAGCGCACAGGGGCAGGTGATGATCAGTACGGCGATGGCATTGATGATCGCCGGGCGCGCTTCGCCGGAAGCGATAAACCAGCCCGCCAGCGTCAGCGCCGCCAGCGTGTGCACGATCGGCACGTAGAGCTTGGCCGCGCGATCTGCCAGCCGCACATAGCGCGAGCGGCTCTGTTCTCCGGCTTCCACCAGGCGCGTGATCTCGGCCAGCAGGGAATTGTCGCGGTCCGCCGTCGCTTCCAGCACCAGTTTTGCGTCCAGGTTCAGCATGCCGGAAAAGATTTCGGTGCCGGGCCGAGCCGGCACGGGTGCCGTCTCGCCGGTGACCAGGGAACCGTCCAGCGCCCCCTCACCCTCGACAATGCGGGCATCCACCGGGACGCGGTCACCGGCGGCCAGCATGAGCCGGTCTCCGGCCTTCACATCCCGCGCCGGAATGGCCTCGACCCGGCCATCCGGCAGCACGCGGTTGGCCGTGGCCGCCTGCATCGCCGCGAGACCCCGCGCGGCCTCTCCAGCCCGGGCCCGCAGACGCATGTCCAGAAAGCGTCCGATCAACAGGAAGAAGAGCAGCATTACGGCCGCGTCGTAATAGGTCGCGCCATGACCGATGAAGGTCTCGTAGATGGACAGGCCGCAGGCCAGGAACACCGCCAGCGAGATCGGCACGTCCATGTTGACATGGCGACTCCTGAGCGCCTGCCAGGCCGAGCGGAAAAAAGGTTGGCCGGCATAGGCAGCAGCCGGCAGCACGATCAGGGCTGAAATCCGGTGCATCAGCGACTGCATGGTCTGGGTCATTTCGATCCCGCCCGACCAGACCGAGATCGACAGCAGCATGACATTCGCCATGGCAAACCCCGCCACAGCCATGGCACGCAGCAGCTTGCGCTCCTCCTGCTTTTGCGGGTCCGCCTCGCTCTCCGGCTCGTAAGCGGTGGCCGGATAGCCGATGTCACGCAGTTTTTTCACGAAGGTCGCGGCCAGGTCCGGTGTCCCCGTCCAGCTGAGCGACAGACGGCCGGTGGACAGGTTGAGACGCGCATTGCGAACGCGCGGATCCGCCTGGAGCCCGGATTCGATGCGGGCAATACAGCCGCCACAGACCGCTCCGCGCACCAGAAGATCGAGCTGGCACGCCCCGTCGACACGGCGCACAAAGGCTTGCGGATCGACGCCGCCGAAATCGGTACTGGCATGCGTGCTGTCTAGGGCAGCCAAAGCGCGTGCTCCATCTCGAAGGGGGTCTCGTCCGCGGTCCACGCGCGCAGCCGCCAGTGTCCGGACGCGGCGCAATCCAGCGGTCCTTCATACCGGCCCGGACGGGTTTCAGAGAACGCCAGGACGCAATCACGGTCGGTGTCGGTGGGGTGTGACAGCGAACCGGTCAGGTCGAGGCCCGGAACCGGCGCCCCCTCCGCATCGGCAATCTCGATCAGCAACCGGGTCTCCACCACGTTGAAGCGCGCCGTCCAGCCCAGAGCCGCCTGGGCACGGCGACGGTCCAGCGTGTCATTGTAGTTGAGGCCCTGATAGTAGGACCGCGGCACATCCTCGCCCGGGTGGGTGCGCATGGCCAGCGTGATGAAAGTAGCGTTGACGCCAATGGTGACGGCAAAGAACAGCACGATCATCACCAGCACATGCCAGCCGCGCAGGGGGTTGAGAAAGCCCGACATCATTCTGCTCCTGTCACCAGTACCGAGGGGGTGGTGGCGGTTTCGCCGGTCACCGGATCGGTGACCCGGAAGGTGATTGCCTCGCGCCGACCGTCGATCGCGCGCTCCGGCAGGGTGAGATAAAGGGTGAAGTCCCGGGTCCGGTCGGCCTCGATGTCCAGCTGCATCGGCCGCTCCGCCGGCGCGCCCAGAACGCGGACGAGGATTTCCGGATCGCCGTCCACGCTCAATGCGAGGGTCCGGGGCTCGGACCCCTTGTTGATCACCTTGAGATTATAGCCATTGCGAACCGATCCGTCCGACAAGATGACAAAATTGGGATTGCGGTCACGCTGCGAATTCAGTTCCAGCTCGGTCCGGGTTGCCAGCCCCGCCAGCATCACGGCCGCCACCAGCAGGAAGGCCACAGCATAGACCACCGTTCGTGCCCGGATGAAGCGATAGCGCGGCTTCTCGCCGACCTGGAAGCGATCGACATTGTCATCGGTCTCATAGGTGATCAGCCCGGTGGGCCGGTCGACCTTTTTCATGATGTCGTCGCAGGCATCGATGCACAGGGCGCACTGGATGCACTCCAGCTGCGCGCCGTCGCGGATATCGATACCCATCGGGCAGACCGCGACACACTGCTTGCAATCGATGCAATCGCCCCGCCCCTCCCAACTATCCGATTTCTTGTGCGCTCCGCGCGGTTCGCCGCGATCAACGCGATAGGTGACGTTCAGCGCCTCGCGGTCGGTCATGGCGGCCTGGATGCGCGGCCAGGGGCACATATAGGTGCACACCTGCTCGCGCATGGTGCCCGCCAGCGTGTAGGTGGTGAAGGTCAGTATCCCCGCAAAGAGATAGGAGGATGGCGCGGCCTGACCGGTGAAGAAGTTGGCCAGCGTGTCATAGGCGTCGTGGAAGTAGAGAATCCACGCGCCGCCCGTCGCCAAGGAGATTACCAGCCAGATGGCGTGCTTGCCGATCTTGCGGCCGGCCTTGTTCAGGCTCCAGGGGGCCTTGTCCAGGCGCATGCGCGCATTGCGATCGCCCTCGAAAGCCCGCTCGACCCAGATGAAAAGATCGGTCCACACAGTCTGCGGGCAGGCATAACCGCACCAGACACGGCCGAAGAGCGCGGTGGCGAGAAACAGCGCCAGTGCGGCCAGGATCAACAGGCCGGTGACATAGTAGATTTCCTGCGGCCAGATTTCGATGAAGAAGAAGTAGAATCGGCGGCCGGCGAAATCGATCAGCACCGCCTGGTCCGGAGCCCCCCCACCCCGGTCCCAGCGCAGGAAGGGCACCAGATAATAAATGCTCAGTGTCACGGCCATGATCAGCCATTTCAGGGCGCGGAACCGCCCATGCGCCAGCTTGGGATAAATCTGCTCGCGCTTCTTGTAGAGCTCCCGGGTCTCGGCCGCATTGACGGCCTGAGCCCGGGACTGCTGGATGCCGGGAGCCGCAAGCGTGCGTTCTGTTTGTTCGCTCATGGTGGCGGTCTATCCCGGTCAGCGGCCCGCAGCGATGCGACCTAGCGCCCCGTGGGACCCAGTGCCGCACCGTCGCCCTCTCCTCCGCCCAATAGGAAGACATAGGCTGCCAGCGCATTGATCGTGGTCTCGTCCAGCCGGTCTTCCCAGGCCGGCATGACGCCATAGGGGCCGCGATAGATCGAGGCGATCACCTGTTCGCGCTCACCGCCATAGAGCCAGTCACGATCGGTCAGGTTCGGCGCGCCCTGGCTGCGGTCACCCGTGCCGTCCGCCATGTGGCAACTGGCACACTGGCTGGCATAGATATCTGCGCCGCGCGACACCGCATCGGTGTCCGCCTCGCGCCCGCCGAGCGACAGCACATAGTCCGCGACATCGGCAATCTGGCCCCGGTTCAGCAACCCGTCCCGTCCGAAGGCCGGCATTTGCGAGTAGCGGGTATCGTCATGCTCGGCGCGAATGCCAAAGCGGATCGTGGTGCGGATATCCTCATAGCTTCCGCCCCACAGCCAGATATCGTCATTCAGGTTTGGATAGCCGACAAAGCCCTGCGCCCCGGTGCCATGGCAGGTGGCGCAATTGTCGCCGAACACGGCATCGCCGGCCGCCAGAGTGAAGCGCAGGAGTTCCGGGTCATTCTCGATATCAGCGATCGACGCCCCTTCCAGCGCGGCGAAACCGTCGGCCCGGGCAGCGTGGAGTTCGGCCACCGCGGCCGCCACATTGGCGCGCTCGGAGTGGTCGCGCAGACCGCGCGTGTGGTCACTGTCGCCGGACATGCCCGGCAGGGCCGGCCAGGCCGGCATGAAGATCATGTAGACCACAGCCCACACGCAGCAGGCATAGAAGACATACAGCCACCAGCGCGGCAGCGGCGTGTCGAGCTCCTTGATGCCATCCCACTCATGGCCGGTTGTCTGGGTGCCGGAATGGGCGTCGCGTTCAGTTTCGTGATCATGCTCGGACATGGGTCAGTCCTTTGTTTCGCCGGACGCGTCCGGTGCATCGGATTCGGTCAGGGGGGCGTTGGCAGCCGCGTCGAACTTGGCCTGGTTGCGCGGCCAGAGTGCGTAGGCCAGTACGCCGGCGAACAGGCCGATGAAGATCAGGAGGCCACCGGTCTGGGCGAAGCTGGAGAGTGTCTCATACATCGCCCTACCTCAGATTCTCGTCGGCTTCGGCCTCATAGGTGGAGAAGTCCACCATGGTGCCGAGCACCTGCAGATAGGCGATCAGGGCGTCCATCTCCGTGACCCGCGACGGGTCGCCATCGAAGTCGCGCATGAGGGCACCGGGATAGCGTTCCTGGAAACCGTCATAATCCATCGCGAACGGGTCGAGCTGGGTGGTCACGTCGGACACGGCCGCTTCGATCATGGCGTCTGAATACGGAACGCCCACGACCCGCAGGGCGCGCAGATTGGACGCGATGTGATCGAAGTCCAGCTCGGATGTCGCCAGGAAGGGATAGTCCGGCATGATCGATTCCGGCACCACCGATTGCGGATCGATCAGGTGGTCCCGGTGCCATTCATCCGAATACTTGCCGCCGACGCGGGCCAGATCCGGACCGGTCCGTTTCGAGCCCCATTGGAAGGGGTGGTCGTACATGCTTTCCGCCGCCAGTGAGTAATGGCCATAGCGCTCCACCTCGTCGCGCAGCGGGCGGATCATCTGCGAGTGGCAGTTATAGCAACCCTCGCGGATGTAGATGTCGCGACCGGCCTGTTCCAGCGGCGTGTAGGGCCGCATCCCCTCGACCTCTTCAATGGTCGAGTCGAGGTAGAAGAGCGGGGCAATCTCGACGATGCCACCGATCGAGACCGTGACAAGGATGCCGACGGTCAGGACCAGCGAGTTCTTCTCGAACAGCGTCTTGTGCCAGTCACTCCAGCGGCTTTGCTTTTTCTCTGACATGAAAGCCCCCTTACTCGGCCGGCACGGCTTCGCTCTGGGGAATGACGCTTTCGTCTTCCTCCGTCACGTCGCCCTTGATGGTGCGGTAGACATTGTAGGCCATGATGATGGCACCGCTGAGATACAGCACGCCGCCAACCGCCCGGATGATGTAGGAGATGTGCATCGCCTCGACGGTCTCCACGAAGGTGAATTCGAGGAAGCCGAGCTCGTTGTAGGCACGCCACATCAGGCCCTGCATGATGCCCGCAACCCACATCGAGGTGATGTAGAGCAGGATGCCGAAGGTCGCGACCCAGAAGTGCCAGTCGACCAGGGCCTTGGAGAACATGCCCTTGCGCTTCCACAGCCAGGGCACCAGGCAGTAGACGGCCCCGAAGGAAATGAAGCCGACCCAGCCCAGGGCACCGGAGTGGACGTGCCCCACGGTCCAATCGGTGTAGTGCGACAGCGCGTTCACTGCCCGGACCGACATCACCGGTCCTTCAAAAGTCGACATGCCGTAGAAGGCGACCGAGAGCACCAGCATGCGGACCACCGGGTCCGTCCGCAGCTTGTCCCAGGCGCCCGACAGGGTCATCAGCCCGTTGATCATGCCGCCCCAAGAGGGCATCCACAGCATGATCGAGAAGGTCATGCCCAGCGTCTGCGCCCATTCCGGCAAGGCGGTGTAGTGCAAGTGGTGCGGGCCGGCCCAGATGTAGATGAAGATCAGCGACCAGAAGTGGATGATCGACAGGCGGTAGGAATAGACCGGCCGGTTCACCCGCTTGGGGATGAAGTAATACATGATCCCCAGGAAGCCGGCGGTGAGGAAGAAGCCGACGGCGTTGTGGCCGTACCACCATTGGGTCAGGGCGTCTTGTACGCCGGCGAAAAGGGAATAGCTGCGTGAGCCCAGCCAGGAGGCCGGCATGGACAGGTTGTTGACTACATGCAGCACCGCGATGGTGACGATGAAGGCCAGGTAGAACCAGTTGGCGACATAGATGTGCGGTTCCTTGCGCTTCCACAGAGTGCCAAGGAAGACAAGGAGATAGGCGACCCAGACCAGGGTCAGCCAGATGTCGGCATACCATTCAGGCTCGGCGTATTCCTTGCCCTGGGTGATGCCGATGATGTAGCCGGACGCCGCGATGACGATGAAGAATTGATAGCCCCAGAACACGAACCAGGGCCAGATTCCACCGGCAATCCGGGTCCGGCAGGTGCGCTGGACAACGTAAAATGATGTAGCGATCAGCGCATTGCCACCGAAGGCAAAGATGACGGCTGACGTATGCAGGGGGCGCAGCCGACCGAAATTCGTGAAGCCGAACTGTTCGATATTGAGGATCGGGAAGGCGAGCTGGAAGGCAATGATGACGCCGACCAGAAGCCCGGCAATGCCCCAGAACATGGTGGCGATGACGCCGGCCTTGACGACGTTCTCGTTGTATTCGCGCTCGTCGGTGACGACGCCGCCATTGGCGATCGAGCCGACCAGCATGATGATGCCGGTCAGGAAACCGCCCAGGATCAACCAAGCCTGACCCCGCATCGCGGCATCGGGCGCATAGGCCGCCGCACCGAGCGACCACATGGCCCCAAGAATTGTAATGATGAAGACGGCAGCCGTGCCGGGATCGGATCCCGCACGGCGTAGGCCTTGAGCGATTGACATTATGCGCCCCCGGATGGCTGCTGTTTGTCCCGGTGTAGCCTAATTATCCGCAAAATATGTATGGCAATTTGTCACGTGCGACGAAATGGCCGCGTGGGCGCACCGACACCTCGGAGAGATTTCGCCCGGTTCTCCTTCGCCACTTGATCGATCCGGCGGGTCATCGCACTAACGGGGCAATGACAAGAGGAGGACGAAATGGCTTGGTCGCTATCCATCAACAAGGACGACATCACCGATGCGCGGGTGGTCGAGGACGAATCACCGGCCCTGGATGATGGTCAGGTCCGGCTGCGCGTCGACCGGTTCGCGCTGACGGCGAATAATGTCACCTATGCCGCCTTCGGCCATGCGATGCGGTACTGGGAGTTCTTCCCTGGCGCGGACGGCCGTGGCCGTCTTCCGGTCTGGGGTTTTGCCGAGATTTCCGAGAGCCGGGTCGAGAGGCTGGAAACCGGCACCCGGGTCTATGGCTACTTTCCCGCCGCCGCCGAACTGGTGGTGACGCCGGGGCGGATCACGCCATCGGGCTTTGTCGACACGGCACCGCACCGGGCCGAGCTGGCGCCGGCCTATAACCAGTATCAGCTCTGCGCCGCCGACCCGGCCTGGACCCAGGCCAACGAAGCGGCCCAGATGGTGCTGCAGCCGCTGTTCATCACCGCCTTCCTGCTCGATCATCACCTGCGCGATCCTGCCAACGGACTGGACCAGGCGGTCCCGCTGTTCACCAGCGCGTCCTCCAAGACGGCGATTGCCCTGGCCTGGCTGATGCGGGCAGCGGGGCGACCTGCGCAGGCACTGACCTCGGCCCGCAATGCGGCCTTCGTCGAGCAGCTGGGCCTTTACGAGGGTGTGACAGCCTATGACGCGCTGGCCGGACTGAGCCTCAGCGGACCCGGCGTGATCGTCGACTTTGCCGGCGATTCCACGCTCAACCGCGCCCTGCACGACGGCCTGGCCGGTCAGCTTGCGGCCAATATCCGCGTCGGCGGAGCGCATTGGGACAAGAGCGCGCCGCCCAAGGACCTGCCCCCGCCCCGGCCCCAATTCTTCTTCGCGCCGGACGCCGCCCGAACGCTGATCAAGGCCTGGGGCCAGGCCGAGTTCGACACGGCCTACAAGGCCGCCTGGACGGGTTTCTGCACGGCAGCGCCCGACCTGTTCGACTTCAAGGAAGACACCGGCGGCGATGGCGCGCTGGCCGTCTATCGCGCCATCCTGGCCGGACAGGTTCCGGCCCGCGATGCCCTTACGATACAGGCTTCGGCTTAGCCCGGGGCTTGCGGGCGGCCGGTTTGGCGGACGTCTTCGCGGCTGCCTTGGGCGCCGGCTTTGCCGGCGTCCGGGCAGTGGTCTTCTTCGCCGGCTTCGCAGCCGAGGCCACCGCCGGTTTTTCAGCCGGACTTTCAGCCCCGGCCGGCGCGGGCGGCCGGGGATTGAGGCTGGCGCGCAGCAGTTTTCTGAGGCGCGCATAATAGGCCAGCTTGCGGACATAGAGCGCGATGTCGTGATCTCCCAGTCCGGCACTGCCCCAGCTCATCAGCAGACGGCGACCGGACCGCCACCAGCGCTCGATCAGGCTGGGATTGTTGAGAAAATCCATGCCGCGATACTCGGTGCGCCCGTCCGGCATGGTGGTTTCCGGCGCATGGCCGAGATAGCGCAGATCTCCGCCATGGCGGTATTCCCGGATTTTCTCGAAGAAGGGCGCCAGCTTGGACGCGACCGGAATCCAGCGCAGCAGCATCAGCAGGGCATTCATCGCCGAATAGGCCAGCGGCACGGCGGTGACGATGTCGGCCGCATTCACGATGCGATAGACCGGGGTGAAAATCTGATTGTTGAAAGCCTGATTGCCCACACGCGGACAACCGAATGTGTAGCAGGCACCGCGCGCACCATTGGCGACGAAGCGCGTCGCCACGACCGCCAGTCCGCCACCCAGGCTGTGACCGGTGATGAAGAGCGGCAGGCCGCGGCAGTCATCGCGCTTGAGGATCGCGTCGATGCGATCCTCGACGGAGCGGTAGGCGTTGTAGAAACCGCGATGGACCTTGGCCACGCCGCCTTCGAAGTCGCGACCGATCTCGATTTCCATCAGCTCGATATCCATGTCGGTGCGCAGGTCCGCCAGCCGGGTCGGCTGGGTGCCACGGAAGGACAGGACGAGCATTTCCTCGCCCGGGCGCTGGTGCGAGGTCGGCATGACCCGCGCGATGAAGCACTGGGTGTCCACGCGCAGGCCCTCGGTGATGGATATGGCGTCCAAGAGCTCGAACTGGAACTCGCCCAAAAGCGTGCGCAGCTTCTGCCGGGCCGGCTCGCCCTCGCCCGGCGAGACGATCTGGTTGAGCCTGGAGACCAGCTCGTCGACATCGGTCTTGCCGGCGATCTCCTGGGCGATCTGGCGCAGGCGCGACCGGTCGATCGGGTCTTCAAAGGGTAAATAGGCGAACAGCGACATGACCGACATCAACCAGGCGGTCCGGTCGGAATAGGCTGCCCGCTTGACCGGTTGTTCAACCAGGTCCGGATCGAAAAAACCGTCGAATTGCATGGTCCAGCCCTCCTCTGACCGAGGGCCGGACTCTAGCGCAATTCATGCCCACCAGCACCATCAAGTTGAATGGCGCCGGATCACTCGCCTCTAGAGAATGGTCTGGCCGGTCTTTTTCCAGTCGGCCATGAAGGCGGCCAGGCCGGCATCGGTCAGCTTGTGCTTGACCAGGTCCTTGAGCACCGAGGGCGGCACGGTGGCGACATCGGCGCCGGCCAGGGCGCAATCCTGGACATGGGCCGAAGAGCGGATCGAGGCGGCCAGGATCTCGGTATCGAAACCGTAATTGTCGTAGATGATGCGCAGGTTCTCGATCAACTCCATGCCATCCACGCCCAGATCGTCCAGACGGCCGATGAAGGGCGAGATATAGGTGGCACCAGCCTTGGCAGCGAGCAGGCCCTGATTGGCCGAGAAGCACAGGGTGACATTGGTCTTGATGCCTTCGGCCGTGAGCGCACGGCAGGCTTTCAGCCCGTCAAAGGTCAGTGGCAGCTTGACCACGACATTCGGAGCCAGGGCCGCCAGCTTCTTGCCTTCGGCGATCATCGCCTCGGTTTCCAGCGCGGTGACCTCGGCACTCACCGGCCCGTCCACCAGCTCGCAGATCTCCTTGACCACTTCCAGGAAGTCACGGCCCGACTTGGCAATCAGCGACGGATTGGTGGTGACGCCATCCACAAGCCCCGCATCGTCGAGTTCCCGGATTTCATCGACATTGGCGGTATCTACGAAGAATTTCATGTCATTGCTCCTGGCCTGTGCGCTTGCGCCTCAAAACCCTGGCGGCGGCTGCACCCAGCATGGGTTTGTGTCAGATCGATGCCAAGCCTGATTGCACCGGCTTGCGCATGCGCGTCAATGGGACGGCGACACCGTCCGGCGTCGGTTCCAGCCAATCCTCGACCGGCATGTAGCCGCAGGCCCTGTAGAGGTGCGCGCCGGAGCGCGTGGCGGCGAGCTCAACGATGGCGAAACCGGCCGCGGCCGCAGCCCGTTCGCAATGCTCCAGGATCAGCCGCCCAAGACCGCGGCGGGTCCAGTCGGGATGGGTATACATGGCCCTGACGCGGGCGGGTTCGCTGGCGGGGTCGAGCAGTCTGGAATTGCGACCGCGCGTATCGTCGCTGCCGAACAGGGTGGCGCGCCGGGATCAGCCCCCGCAGGCCACCAGGACCGGTCCGGCCCAGACGCACAGATAGGTACCGTCAGCGATCAGCTCGCGGTCAACGCCCATGATGTGGCGCGAGGCGGCAACCTGTGCGGGCGGCAGGTCGTGCGGCAGGAGCGCGGTGATGGCCCGATCCACCAGTTCGGTGATGGCCTGGATGTCTTCAAGCCGGGCCGGACTGACAACAAAGGCGTCAGGATCCGCAATGGGAGCCGTGCTCATGCTCAGTAGCTCGCCTGTTCAACCCGAAAGCCCGCCTGCCGCAAGGCCGCCTCGACCCGGTCCATGTGCGCGGCATCCTGTGCCTCCAGCGAGATGTCGATATAGGTCACCTTGGCGGGAAGATCGGAGAAGGTCTTGTGATAGGCCACATCGGTGACATTGCCGCCCTCGCGCGAGATCACTTCTGACACCGCGGAAAGCTGGCCGGGAATATCCACCAGTTCGATGCGAAGCCGCGCCAGGCGCCGCGAACGGGCCAGATCGCGCAACAGGAGAGATGAGAGAAGCCGGGTGTCGACATTGCCGCCGGTGAGGACGAGACCGACCTTCTTGCCGGCAAAACGCTCGGGCTGGGCCAGGATAGCGGCCAGGCCGACAGCGCCCGCGCCCTCGGGCAGCACGCGCAGATGCGAGATGAAGAGGTTGAGGGCCCGCTCGATCTGGCGCTCATCGACCAGAAGGACATCATCCAGCACGTCCAGCAGGATTTCGCGGGTGAGCCGGCCCGGTTCGCGCACGGCGATGCCTTCAGCCAGGGTGAAACCGCCAATGGCGCGGTCGGTGCGGTGATAGAGATTGGCAAAAGAGGGAAAGAGGTCGGACTGCACACCGACCAGCTCGATCTCCGGCCGGATGCGGCGCGCGGCCAGGCCACAACCGGAGGCCAGACCACCGCCACCGATCGGCAGGACCAGGACATCGAGATCGGGATGGTCGGCCAGCATCTCCATGGCCAGCGTGCCCTGCCCCGCCATCACGACCGGGTCGTCGAAGGGGTGGATGAAGACCGCGCCGGTCTCCTCGCTCAGCGACAGGGCGTGCGCCTTGGCAGCGTCAAAATCGGCGCCGAAGATATCCACCTCGGCCCCCAGCGCCCGGGTCTGGTGCACTTTCACCATGGGCGTGGCTTCCGGCATCACGATCGTCGCCTTGATGCCCATGGCGGTGGCGTGCCGGGCAACGCCCTGGGAGTGGTTGCCGGCCGAGGCCGCGACCACGCCGCGGGCCCGCTCCTGCGGCGTCAGGGCCGACAGGCGGGCAAAGGCACCCCGTTCCTTGAACGAACCGGTGGCCTGCAGATTCTCCAGCTTGACCACGACCTCGCAGCCCAGGCTGGCCGACAGGCCCGGCGCCGGCAGGCAGGGCGCATTGAGAATGCCGCCCATGCCCGTCGCGTGAAGGCTTTCGACAAAGGCGAAGGCGCCGGTGAGGCCGGCGGGTAAGGCGGTGGCAGATTTGACGGCGGTATGCGGCACGGAAAGGCTCCGATCCGGGATCCGCACACGAAAAAGCCCCGCTCCTTTGGGAGCGAGGCCGGTTTTCCGTGTCGGTCATCCCTTTGAGGATGTCAGACGGGGGTCGGCAAGGCTCCCAGAGCGGACAGACCGATGATAATCGAAATCATAATGAGACCGGCAGCCATCATGGCGCGGACCGTCCGGGCCCGTTCCTCGTCGGCTCGCTTGGCAATCGCAATGGCTCGAGCGCGCTGGCGCATACCGGTACTCCTCACTGTTACGTGACAAGATGGCGACGCTTGGCAGAAGAGTCCAGTGGCAAGCGTGCGGATGATGGGCAAGGCGATCTATCCGGCCGCGTCGTACGCCGCCTTCAGCCAGCCGATCAGCTCGGCATCGACATCGTCGACCGATGCCAGCTTCACCCGGTGCGAGACCATGGCGTTGAAGGAGCCGGAGGCCTCGAGCCGACCTGCCGGGTCTTGGCCCTTCAGATTGATGCCGACATCGACGCGTGTCTTGGTGGAAGGCTGGACCAGGCCGAACTGCTTGGCGCGGCGAAAGGAGACATAGGTCTTCTTCGGCGACAGTTCGACATCGCTGCCAAAGCCTTCGACCGCTTGTGCGAGCGCGTCATAGATCGGGCGCAGCGCGCCCTTGGGACCGGCGTATTGAGCCGCCACCAGATCGTCGGACGGTGCGCTGCTGGAGGGAATGCCACCGCGGGCCTCATGCGCCACGAGATTGGCAAAGCCGTGGGTCATGCCGTGCTCGCTCTTCAACAGCTTGACCATCTCACCGTGCTTTTCCAGACCGCTGGCACGCACGATGGCGACCCATTCGGCGAGCGGCTTGCCGGTCTTTTCCGGCATGTTGGCAATCATGGATTTGAGCATGTCGTCCGGGGACTGGGCCATGATGTTGCCTCCTCAGGCTTTCGGAGCCGCGTCGAGCGGCCAGTTTTCCGACTTCGCCACCTTGGGCGTCATCGGGGCCATCAGCGAGAACATGAACAGCATCATGCGGCCGCCAAAGGTGGCCTTGCCGGTCTCGACCACGGCCTTGAGATTTTCGCAGATGAACTCGGCGCCCTGGGCCATCTGCTTTTCCGATTTCGACACCGGATCGCTGGCCTTGTGCTCGTTGATCAGGGTGAATTCGGTGCCTTCGGCGACTTCCTTGAGCTCGTAGCGCACGACCGAGACCGGATCGTCCGAGGTGGTGAAGCGGAAGGTGTGCGCATAGCGATGGGGCGGCTCGAACTCGATCACCTCGCCCATCACCATGGTGTACTTGCCGTCCGGCGTGCGCATGGCGAACGGTGCCCCTTTCTCCAGCCCCGGCGTGTCGTACTGGCCGCCAAAGAAGAAGGGCAGCGGCCGGTCGGTGCGCACGAGTTCCGACCACACGGTGTCGATCGGAGCCTTGATGACGACGCGGTACATCGATGTCCGCAGATCGCTGGCCGGCCGGGTCTCAACAGCTGTATTCATGACAGTCCCCTTTTTTAGTCCCGTTTGAGGCTTGTGATGCTGGCCGAGCGTTCGGGCTGGCCGGTTTCATCCGAGGCGCGTTGCTCGGCGAGATACTTGATGTCCAGCACCCGTCCGGCCCACAGGGCGGAATACTCGCTGGACCAGCGATCGTGGATCATCTGGATCGGAACGGTGTTGATGTAGAGATGACGGGTGCGGCCGCGCTTTTGCGAGATCAGCAGGCCGGCCTCTTCCAGCACCGCAAGGTGGCGCATCACGGCGATGCGGCTGACGTCAAACCCCTGGGCCACCTCGCCGACGCTGCAGCCCGGCTTGTCCCTGACGAAGTCGAGCATGCGCCGGCGCTGGGCATTGCCCAGGGCCTGAAACACCGCATCCATCGAGTCCGGGGACAACATGTCCGACCTCCAATATGTAACACATGTATTACCTATTGGATCGAGCGAAATGTCAAACGGAATCGCGAGATTCGATTTATGCGTTCAGTTTCTGCAAGTTAGGCCCATTCGCGCCGGGGGCATCAGCCGCCGGACTTGAAGCGGTTGATGATCGGATAGCGCCGGTCACGGCCGAAATTCTTCGATCCGATCTTCACGCCCGGGGGCGCCTGGCGGCGTTTGTACTCGGCCCGATAGAGCAGGTTCTCGATGCGCCGGACCGTGGCCTCATCCTGGCCTTCCGCGACCAGTTCACGCACCGAACGCTCTTCCTCGACGAGGCCGAACAGGATCGCGTCCAGCACGTCATAGGGCGGCAGGCTGTCCTGGTCGGTCTGGTCCTCGCGCAGCTCGGCCGAGGGCGGTTTGGTGATGATGCGCTCCGGGATCACATCGCCGACCGGGCCCAAGCCCGGGGAACGGGTCTGGCCAATGCGCCACCAGGCCAGTTCGAAGACCTCGGTCTTGTAGACGTCCTTGAGGGCGTTGTAGCCGCCATTCATGTCGCCATAGAGCGTGGCATAGCCCACCGCCATCTCCGACTTGTTGCCGGTGGAGAGCACCATGGGACCGAACTTGTTGGACAGCGCCATCAGGATGACGCCGCGGGCGCGCGACTGGATGTTCTCTTCGGTGGCATCCGGCTGGGTGCCGCGAAACGCCTCGCCCAGCGTTTTGTTGAAGGCCGCGATGGTTGGCTCGACATCGATGATGTCATAGCGCACGCCCAGCCGCTCGGCGCAGGCCCGGGCATCCTCCAGGCTCTCCGGGGACGTGTACTTGGACGGCATCATCACTGCCCAGACCCGCTCCGGTCCCAGCGCGTCGGCGGCGATGGCGGCCGAGAGGGCGCTGTCGATCCCGCCGGACATGCCCAGCACCACGCCGGGGAAGCCGGCCTTGTCGACATAGTCGCGCAGGGCCAGCGTCATGGCTTTCCAGTCGGCTTCCAGCCCGGTGACCTTGGGCGCCTGCACGCCGCCACCGGCGCGCCAGCCCTTGGAGGTGCGCACCCATTCGGCGCAGTCCAGCGCTTCCTCGAAAGCGGGCAGACGCTGGCAGGTCTCGCCCTCACCGTCCCAGGAAAAGCTGGCGCCGTCGAAGACCAGCTCGTCCTGGCCACCGACCTGGTTGACGAAGACCATGGCGCGCGGACCTGTCCAGGCATCGAACCAGGGCTTGAAGGCGGTCTTGCGTTCGCGCTCGATGGTGCGACGCCAGGGCGAGCCATTGATGACGATCATCATCTCGGCGCCCTGGTCGATCAGCGCCTTGGGCACGGTCTCGCACCAGATGTCCTCGCAGATCGGCAGGCCCAGCCGGATGCCGCGCCATTTGACGATCTCGGGAACCGGTCCGGGCGCAAACACGCGCTCTTCGTCGAACACGGCGTAATTGGGCAGGTCGTGCTTGAAGCGCAGGGCGACCAGATGGCCGTCATCCAGCAGGGCCACGGCATTGTGCAGCTTCCTGCCCTGGCGCCAGGGCAGGCCGATCAGGATGGCCGTACCGCCCTTGGTGTCCTCGACCAGCTGTTCGAGTGCCGCCTTGCAGGCTTCCACCGCCGAGGGTTTCAGCACCAGATCCTCGGGCGGATAGCCCATCAGGAACATTTCCGGGAAGACGATCAGGTCGGCGCCGCGGATGCGCGCCTGGGACAGGGCCGCCCGGGCCTTGGCCAGATTGCCCTTGATGTCCCCGACAACCGGGTTCAGCTGGGCGGTGAGGATGGAAATCCGGTCCGTCATGATCGCGACTTAGACCGCCCCGCGGCCCACCGCAAGAGGGCCGCGACGGGCCGCAGCTCAGGAACCGTAGACACGGGCTCCGTCAATCGCCCGCGCAGCGTCCAGCGCGCGCAGTCCGGCAATCCCCGGAACCGCCACCGGCGCACCGTCCAGCACCGCGGCCACGAAGGCGTTCACATTGGCCCCCAGGCTGTCGCGGGCGCTGGGATCATCGGCAAAGTCGGGGTTGAGATCATAGGGCGTGGAGTTCTCGAACGTCTTGGCGACGAAATCGATTTCCAGCACGCCACTGTCGTATTCCACCCGCATCTTGCGATCGCGCTCGTGATGCACCCGGCTGGCCGTCAGCTCGGCCACGCAGCCATTGTCGAAGACCAGCTTGGCCTGGGCCACGTCCGGCGAGCCGAACCGGCCCTTGTCGACCTCACCCGTCACCGACTTCACGGCACAGCCCGCCAGGGCGATGACCAGGTCAAGATCATGCACCATCAGGTCCAGAGTGACGGAGACGTCCAGGCAACGCTCGGACGGCGGCCCCATGCGCGAGGCGGTCACGCGGCGCGGCTTTTCCGGCACGTTGAAGAGGCCCATGGCATTGAAGACGAAACGCTCCTGGTGGCCGACCTGCAGCACGCAGCCATGCGTGGCGGCGAGCGAGATCAGCTCGCGCGCCTCTTCCACGCTGGAGGCGATCGGCTTTTCCACCAGCACATGGCGGCCATTGGCCAGGGCCGCAGCGGCGGCCTCGAAATGGTGCACGGCCGGGCTGGCCACGGTCAGGGCTTCGCAATCGGCAATCAGCTTGGCCAGGTTGGTGTAGGCCTTGGCACCGTGCTTGTCGGCCAGCGCCGCGGCGCGCTTGGCATCGGGATCGTAGACGCCGACCAGCTGGGTGCGCGGGTGCGCGGCATATTTGGACGCATGAAAGCCGCCGAACACGCCCGCACCGACAACACCGGTGCGCAGAACCCGATTTTCCGAAGACATGACTTATCCTTGTGTGACCGACCGCGTGATAGCGCCCCGCCCTGCCCGATCAAGCGGAGTGTGCATCAAGACGTGTTTCGGCCCATTGCACAATGCGATCCAGATCGCCGCGAAATCAGCCTGCCAGAGCCTTGCGCACACGCCAATTATGCAAGGTGACGCCATTGCGGACCGGCTTCTGCGCCTCGACCACGTCCCAGCCCTGGCGCTCGAAGAAGGCCTTGGCCCGGGTGCTGGCATCGCTGGTCAGTTCAGCCAGACCATCCGCACGCGCCTGCGCTTCCAGCTCGAGATAGAGCGCATAGGCAATACCGCTGCCGATCCGGCCCGGCGCGACAAAGGCGAGATCGATATGGCCGTCCCGGCGCAGCGTCATGAAGCCCAGCACTTCGCCATCCCCAGTCTCGGCCAGCCAGACCTTCTGGTCGGCCAGGCGCGCCTGCCAGAGGTGGGTTTCGGGAAAATCCGGAGCCCAGGCCTCGCGCTGGGCCTCGGTGTAGTCCGGGCCGGCGCCTTCGCGAACAGACACGAAAAACAATCGCGTCAGTGCCGCAACATCCCCGTCCCCTGCCCGCCGAATGCTCCAGTCCCGGTCTGTCATGCGCCTTCTCCCGATCGCCGCTATCGCTGCAGCTTGCACGTCCGTGCGACCGCTTTACCATGAAATCCGGGGAGGGCGTGTGACTTGGACAGCGAAAAGCCCGAGAAGACGCAAACGGAAAGCCGGGAGGCCGAAAAGCCGTCCGAACTCCTGGACTCGATTTCCTTTGCCGCCTTCGAGCTCGACGCCCGGATTTTCCGGACGGTGTGGGACTCGGTCTTGCGGACGCCGGATGTCGCCATGGCGGGCGCGCAGAGCGATTACACGCGCTATCTGTCACCGGTCCGCGTCTTCATTGCGCTGTTCAGTTTCCAGTTCGTCGTCGCCGCCCTGTTCGGGACACCCCTGACCGGTTCACTGGAGCAGATGACGGTGAATGTGGAGCCCGCGGCCGTTGACGCCTGGATGGCGCAGGCACGCGATTCCCAGGGCAATGTCCCCACCTACCAGGAAGTGAACAACAAGCTTGAAAGCCTGAACTCACTCCTGCTCTGGCCGGTGACGATCCTGTCTTCCCTGCCCTACCTGCTCCTGCTCAAGCTCTACCGTCTCAACGTGCCGGTCTGGGCGCACCTGCAGTTCTACCTGGTTCCCACCAATGCCAGCTTCATTCTGATGATTGCCGGAATTCCGCTCCTGCTGCTGGACAATCTGGCGATCTTCATGGCCGGGGTCGGCTTTTCCATGGTCGTCTTCTTCATCTGTATCGGGCGGGTGATCCTGCGCTATTACAGCCGCACGGCACTGGGTGGCGTGATGCGCATCCTGGGAATGCTGGGCCTGTTCCCGATTGTGTTTCTGATCTCCAGTATCGGCCAATTCCTTTCGATCTACTGGATCCTCGAGAGCCAGTTCGGCCTCGATCTCTTCGAACTGATGGTCGCTGCCGCAGAAGCCGCGTCATCACAAGCATGACCCCCAACGGAGGACCTCCCCATGAAATCACGTGAAATCCACCTCAATGCCTATCTCAAGGGCGCGCCGAAGCCGGAGAATTATTCGGTCGTCGAAGTCGACGTGCCCGAGCCCAAGGATGGCGAGGTGACGGTGCGCAACCACTTCATCTCGGTCGACCCCTATATGCGCGGCCGCATGAGCGGCATCCGCACCTATGTCGGCCCGTTCGAGATCGGCAAGGTGATGGAGGGCGGCGCAGTTGGCGAGGTCGTGGCGTCGAAGTTCGAAGGGCTCAAGCCCGGCGATTTCGTCAACTCGATGTTCGGCTGGCGCGAGGCCTACACCATGCCAGGCAATGCGGTGCAGAAGATCGACGTGTCCCAGCTGCCGCCGCAGGCCCATCTGGGCATTGCCGGCCTGACCGGCATGACCGCCTATGTCGGCATCAAGCGAATCATCGGCCTAAAGGAAGGCGAGACGATGTGGATGTCGGCCGGTGCCGGCGCGGTCGGCTCGGCCGGGATCCAATTCGCCAAGGCGATGGGCGCCAATGTGATCGCCACCGCCGGCGGTGCGGAAAAGTGCGAATTCGTGAGATCGATCGGTGCCGACCATGTCATCGACTACAAGGCAACGCCCGACCTCACCGCGGCCATCCAGGCCGTCGCGCCAAAAGGGATCGACGCCTATTTCGAGAATGTCGGCGGCACCCACTTCACCGCGGCCCTGGCCACGCTGAAGACCTTCGGGCGTGTCGCCGCGTGCGGCATGATCCAGCGCTACAACGACGCCCAGCCGGCCACCATCACCGACAATCTCACCTTCATCGTCGGCAAGTCGCTGAAGATCGAGGGTTTCATCGTCTCCAACCATTTCGACCTGATGGGCGAGTTCATTGCCGATCTGTCCAAGTGGATGGCCGCCGGCAAGATCAAACCGGCCGAGACCATCGTCGAGGGCATCGAAAACGCCCCGAGCGCCTTCATGGGGCTCTTCTCCGGTGAGAACACCGGCAAGATGCTGGTGAAGATCTGATGACAGAGAGTCCCGGAACACCGGAGCAGCAGCAGAAACTCCGGACGGCAGAGGACGCGGCTCAGGAGCCGCATCTTCGCACCGAACTGGAGGAACTCGCCGAAGACATTTTCGGTCTGAACTTCCGCAGCTTCCGCAGCTTCCGGGACCTTTTCCTGAGCCCCAGGACCGTGTTTGCCGCCTTCACCGGGGGCGATCGCAACCGCTATACCCCGCCTGTTCGCATGTGGCTGTTTCTGATCAGCCTGCAAGTGGTCGTGTCGATCCTGTGGGGCGGCTACGGGCACTTCGTGGTTGACGGACTGAGTGGCATGCCGCGCCCTCAACTGGACTCGCTGTTCGGCACGGCCGGACTGGACGATGCGCAGCTCCGCGACAGACTGGAAACCTTTGGTGGAATCTACGGCACAGTCGCTGCCCTTGCGCATGCGCCGCTTGTCGGCCTGTTCTCGGCACTGGCGCTGTTTGCCGTTCCCGCCCGGGTCCGCCCCCTCAGCTGGGTCGGCAAGCTGAACATCACATTCTGCGTCCTGACGGCAGGGTCGGTGATCGGACTTCTGCTGATGCCCGTACTGGCCTCAGATCCCACAGCCAATGGCCTGGGTTCTGTGGGCATCATTGTCCTAGTCTACATCATCACCTTCGTGCGCGGTGCGCCCGGCACGCTGACCCGAACGCGCGTCGGCGCGACACTGTTCGGATTGTTGATCGGTGCGCTGATCATGCTGCTGGTCCTCATCGGCGGCACGCTGATGACGATCCTGTCCTTCACCCTGGCGCTCGCACAATTGCCGCCGCTTGGCTGAAAACGGACCTCACGCGCGCGGCAGGTCGACCCAGAACACCGATCCACCGCCCGGCCGGTCCTGATAACCCACTGCACCCTGCATTACTCTGGCCAGCTCGCGCGACAGGGCCAGGCCCAGTCCGATCCCGCCATGGGCACGCCGGGAGGAGTTGTCGACCTGGTGGAACCAGTCGAACACGCGTTCGGCCTGGTCTGGCGGCACGCCGGGCCCAGCGTCACGCACCTCCAGGCGCCATTGGTCAACCCGCGGCGACGGACAGACATGCAGCTCCGGCGCGGCCCCGGCAAACTTGAAGGCATTGTCGACGAAACTGGCGATGACCTGAACCGCCCGGGTTCGGTCGGCACGCACCCGGGCCGGTCCCGCAACGCGGGGGTCCAAGTTGACCGCGAGGGCCGCAGCGCCGTGTGAACGCGCGCCTTCCCCGGCGGCGTCTCGAGCGGCTTCGGACAGGTCAAATTCCGTCGTGTTGACGGTCAGCAGCCCGCCTTCGGCCGCGGCCATGTCCAGCACAGCCGTGATGACCTGGAGCAGCGACCGGCCTGACCCTTCGATGATATCCAGCCATCGCTGCGTCTCTGCGTCCGGTCCGGCCGCATTTTTCAGGATGGCTGTGCTGCCCAGAATACCATTGAGCGGCGTGCGGAGCTCGTGCGACATGGTCGCCAGGAACCGCGTTTTGGCGAGATTTGCAGCCTCTGCCGTGTCCAGCGCCCTGCCCAGACGTTCGTTGGATTCGCGAAGGGCATCCGCCGCCTCCTGGCGCTGCGCAAGCTCCACCGCCAGGCCAATGTACTCTGCCACAGCCGCAACGAAAGCAATGTCCTCTTCGCGCCAGTGCCGCGGCTTCCCGACCTGTTCACAGCACACCACGCCGCGCAAATCGCTGAAATCGCGAATCTGGGCATCGAGCAAGGAATGGATATCCAACTTATCCAGATATCCTTCAGCAAATTCTGAAGTCCTGGGATCGTGTGCGGCATCATCGGCAGCAATGACGCGTGATGTCTGGAATGCCTGAAAATATGACGGGTACTCCTGGGCATTGAGTTCGAAACCCGCCGTCACAGCTTCCGCCCCCTGCTCCCAAAGGCAATGACACACGAGGCGCTCGCCTTGCGTGTCCAGCATCCAGACACTGGCCCGGCGGATTTCCAGCATCTGAGTCAGCGTCTTTGTCACCGTCTCCAGTAGTCCGGCGATATCGCCGCCAGCCGCCCGGCTGATCCGCATCAACCGGTCCAGCTCGGCATTATAGTTGCGCAGCCGGTCCTCAATTTGGGTCATCTGGCGGGATTGGGACAATCTCGGCTCCGAAAGCTAATGGAAATACTGCGAATAGAGCGCCTTGATGCCGTCAGGATCATACGGACGCTCGACGATTCCCGCCAAAGGGAAGGGACGCAATTGTTCAAGCACGGAATGGTTCATTGCGGCGGTAACCACCAGTACCCGGCGCAGAAGGTCCGCCCTTTTTGAATTGAGACGTTCCACAACCTCAATCCCGTCGACAAGCGGCATCATCACGTCGAGCAGTACAAGATCGTATTCCTCGCGGACGATCTGCGATGCCGCGCCCTCGCCATTCGACAGCTCGTCAATTTCGCAGAACGGCTGCAGCGACCAGCGAAAGATCTCCCGGTTTACCGGGTCATCGTCTACGATGAGAATGCGTGCCCGCTTCATGACGGAAAACCAACCCTTGCCCATCGACAGTTTCGACGAACAACCGGCCGGTGCCAAGCCCTGTCATCTGCGCATCAGCCGGCCCAGCGTCCAGCCGCCCGCAATTGCCGCCAAAACGGGCGACCAGGTCGCTCCCGCACCTGCGAGAACGGCGACTCCATAGACCGCGATTCCTGCTGCAAGTGCGAATGGCAGCAGGCGAATCGAACGAATCGTCTGGTTCGCGTTCGGAGTCGGTTCACCTTGAAACATGCTGCAAAAGGTACGCAAAACCGGGGCCGAAGGCGAGATTTCGGGCTTGTCCCAAGGAAATTGCAGTAAATCAGGCCGGATTCACCTGTTATGGCTTGCAAAAGCGGTCCGTTCTCGGCCTTCATGAGGCGTCAACGAACACGCGGCACACCGGGCGGCCACGATGACCGTGATTGCCCGGCGCTGCGCCTAACTGGGGGGAACCCTATGAACAAGTCTGATCTCGCCAAAGCCGTCAGCGAAAAAACCGGCCTGTCCCGTACGCAAGCCGGTGAAGCTGTCGACGCCGCCATCGAAGCCATCATCGGCTCGGTCAAAGGCAATGACAGCGTCCAGCTGGCCGGGTTCGGTACGTTCTACGCGAAGCACCGTGAAGCACGCGAAGTTCGCAATCCGCGCACCGGCGAAAAGATGCAGTCCAAGGCTCGCACCCAGGCGGCTTTCCGCCCGGCAGCTGCCCTGAAGGACATCTAATCAGTCCAATCGGGTTCTGATGTTTAAACGCCGCTCGGGAAACCGGGCGGCGTTTTTCGTTGGGGGTTCTTTTTATCCTCGCCCTTGATGGGCGAGGGGGACCGCTGCGTGAGCAGCGGTGGAGTGGGTGGGGGCGAGGTTTCTACAAACCTGCCTCCACCGGGATTCGAAGCGCTTAGCGCTTTCACCCCTTCCGTCTCGCCGCTACGCGGCGAGCCACCTTCCCCATCAAGGGGAAGGATGCTTACGCAGCCGCCGCAGAGTTATTGCTGCGCACCCGCTTGAGGCTCTCCGCGATCCGGAAGGCCATGTCCAAGGCCTGGTCGCAATTGAGACGCGGGTCGCACTGCGTGTGGTAGCGCGCGGCGAGATCGGCCTCGGTGACCGGATTGGCACCGCCGGTGCACTCGGTCACGTCGCGACCAGTCATCTCGAAATGCACGCCGCCCGGATAGGCGCCCTCGGAATAGAGCACATCCATGAAGCCTTCGAGCTCGGTCAGGATGCGGTCGAAATTGCGGGTCTTGTAGCCATTGGCCGCCTTGACCGTATTGCCGTGCATCGGATCGGACGACCAGACCACGCGGCGCCCGGCCTGGGTCACGGCCCGGGCCAGGGCCGGCAGATTCTTGCGGATGGTGTCGGCACCCTGGCGCACGATCAGCACCAGGCGGCCGGCCTCATTGTCCGGATTGAGCTTGTCGATCAGCGGCAGGAGCTCGTCCGCCGTCATCGTCGGTCCGCACTTCACCCCGATCGGGTTGGAGATGCCGCGGCCATATTCCAGGTGCGCACCGTCGAGCTGACGGGTGCGCTCGCCGACCCAGATCATGTGCGCCGAGGTGGCATACCACTGGCCGGTATTCGGATCGCGCCGGGTCAGGGCTTCCTCGAAGGGCAGGTGCAGCGCCTCGTGGCTGGTGAAGAAGTCCACCGCTTCCAGCGAGGGGGCAGAATCACGGCCGATGCCACAAGCCTTCATGAAGGCCAGCGCCTCGGAAATCCGCGCCGCGGTTTCCTCATAGCGCTCAGCCGCCGGGCTGTCCTTGACAAAGTCCTGGGTCCACTGGTGGACATTGTGCAGGTCGGCATAGCCGCCCGAGGCAAAGGCGCGCAGCAGGTTCAGCGTCGAGGCGGACTGGTCATAGGCCTTGATCAGGCGCTTGGGGTCCGGCTCGCGCGCTTCTGGCGTAAAGGCGACGTCGTTGACGCTGTCACCGCGATAGGAGGGCAGCGACACGCCGTCGATGGTTTCCATGTCCGAGGAGCGCGGCTTGGCGAACTGACCGGCCATGCGGCCCACCTTCACCACCGGCTTGGAAGCGGCAAAGGTCAGCACCACCGCCATCTGCAGCAGCACCCGGAATGTATCGCGCACGCCCTCGGTGGAGAAGTCCTTGAAGCTCTCGGCACAATCACCGCCCTGCAGCAGGAAGGCATTGCCTGCGGCCACATCGGCAAGCTGGCGCCGAAGCTTGCGGGCTTCACCGGCAAAGACCAGCGCCGGACGGGCCGACAATTCCGCAATCGCCGCGTCCAGGGCCGCGGGATCGGAATATTTGGGCATCTGCATGACGGGGAATTGCCGCCAGGAATTGGGAGACCAGGTCATCTTACTCAGCTGCTTTCAACTCGGGTGGTGTCCATTTCTCCTTCATGGTCACCAGTTCTTCTGCACTTGTCGGATGCACGGCGCATGCCGCGTCGAACTGGTCCTTGGTCAGGCCCGCCTTCACGGCGATGCCGGCCAGCTGGATCATTTCAGGCGCATCCGGTCCGACAATATGCACGCCCAGCACCCGGTCTGTCTCCCCATCGACAACAAGTTTCATCATCATGCGGGATGCGTCCTGGGAGAAGGACTGCTTCATCGGGCGGAATGACGTCTTGTAAATGTCGATCTGTGCAAATTTCTTGCGCGCATCCGCCTCGGATAGGCCAACTGATCCAACGGGTGGCTGTGTAAAGACTGCTGACGCAATGTCATTGTGATCATAGGCCGTCGGCTTTCCGCCGAAAACCGTAGCCGCGAAGGCCGCGCCCTCGCGAATGGCGACCGGCGTCAGATTGACCCGGTTGGTCACATCCCCGACGGCATAGATGGTGTCGACCGACGTCTTCGAGAAGGCATCGACCTTGATCGCGCCCTTGTCGTCAAGCTCGACGCCGGCCTTTTCCAGGCCCAGATCGTCGACATAGGGGGTGCGGCCGATGGCATACATCACGACATCGGTGTCGATGTGCTGGCCATTGTCCAGATGCACCCGCTTGCGTCCCTCACCCAGATCCTCGATGCGCTCGAACACCGTGCGGGTGATCACATGCACGCCGGAACGCACCAGTTCCTCGTGCACCGTGGAGCGGATGTCGTCGTCAAAGCCGCGCAACACGGTGTCGCCGCGATAGACCTGGCAGACCTCGACGCCCAGGCCGGCAAAGATCTGCGCAAATTCGCAGGCGATATAGCCGCCGCCGGCGATGACCACATGCTTGGGCAGGCTTTCCAGATGGAAGGCCTCGTTGGAAGTGATGCCCAGCTCCGCCCCCTCGATCTCGGGGATATAGGGCGTGCCGCCGACCGCGATCAGGATGTGATGGGCGCTGACCGTACGACCGGACTTGACCAGTTTCACCGTGTGGGCGTCGACCAGCTCGGCGCGCTCCTCGATCAGCTCGACGCCGGTATTGGCCAGGTTGCGGGCATAAATGCCGGACAGGCGGCCGATTTCGTCATCCTTGGCGGCAATCAGCTTTTCCCAGCTGAAGGCGGTCTCGCCGACCGTCCATCCATAGCCCTCAGCCAGCTTGAACGTCTTGGCGAACTCGCTGGCATAGACCAGGAGTTTCTTGGGCACGCAGCCGCGGATGACACAGGTGCCGCCCGGCCGGTACTCCTCGGCGATCGCGACCTTCCCGGCCCCGTGCATCTTGGCCATGCGGGAAGCCCGCACACCGCCGGAGCCGGCGCCTATGACGAAAAGGTCGTAGTCAAATTCGGACATGCCTGCGCACCTCATTTGCGTGAGTGGCCAGTCCGTGCCGGCCCGCTTTTCCTGTCGGACGGGGCCGGAGGGCCGCCGCCTAGAGTTCCATCACCCGGGCTTCACTGTCCTCGCCGACGATCACCACGCGGGCGAGGTCGATGAACAGGCCGTGTTCCACCATGCCGGGAATGGCCTTGAGATACTGGTCGGCCAGCCGGGCATCCGGGATCGCGCCACAGGCGCAGTCCAGGATGTAGTGTCCGCCATCGGTGATCAAAGGCTCCAGCCCGTCCCCCTTGCGGCGCAATTGCACATCGGGGGATTTCACGCCGGCCTTTTTCAACGCGTCATAGATCTGCTTGGCGGTCAGCGAGAAGCCGAACGGGTCGACCTCGACCGGCAGCGGGAACTTGCCCAGGGTGGAGACCAGCTTGGTCTCATCCACCATCACCACCATCAGGTCGGAGGCGTTGGCGATGATCTTCTCGCGCAGCAGGCAGGCGCCGCCGCCCTTGATGAGCTGAAAGCGGCCATCGACCTCGTCTGCGCCATCGACGGTGACATTGAGCCGGTCGACATGGTCCACGGCGATCAGCGGCACGCCCACTTCGCGGGCCACATCGGCGGTCCGCTGGGAGGTCGGAACGCCCTTCACGTCCAGGCCCTCCTTCACTTTCTCGCCGAGCAGGCGCAGGAAGATTTCCGCCGTCGAGCCGGACCCCAGGCCCAGCGTCATGCCGTTTTCGACATAGTCGAGCGCAGCCGCGGCGGCGAGCGCCTTCTGGCGTTCCGCGCTCATCCGTCGACCCCGCCCAGGAGGACATATTTGAGTTCGGTGAACTCCTCGACGCCCCACTTGCCGCCTTCCCGGCCGATGCCGCTTTCCTTCATGCCGCCGAACGGCGTGGAGGCCGCACCGACCATCGGCGCATTGATGCCGATCATGCCGTACTCGACGCCTTCGGACAGGCGGTGCACCCGGCCGATATCCTGGGTGTAGATATAGGCGGCCAGGCCGTAGGGCGTGTCATTGGCCAGCTTGATGATGTCGGCCTCGCTCTCGACCCGGTAGATCGAGGCGATGGGCCCGAAAATCTCGTTGCAGGCCACATCCATGGACGGGTTGGAACCGTCGATCAGCGTGGGGGCGTAAAAGGCACCGCCCAGCTTGTCATCCAGGCGTTCACCGCCGACCACGATGCGTGCACCGGCCTCGCGCGCCTGCTTCACCAGCGCATCGACCCGGTCCACCGCGCCCATGTGGATGAGCGGGCCCAGATCGCTGTCCTCGGAGAAGCCGTCACCCGGCTTCAGCTTGGCCACGCGCGCTTCCAGCGCCTTGACCAGCTGGTCGGCCACCTTGGGCTGGACGATGATGCGGTTGGCCGAGACGCAGGTCTGGCCGGAGACGCGGAATTTCGAGGCGATCACGCCATCGGCGGCCTTCTCGATATCGGCATCGTCCATGACGATGAAGGGCGCATTGCCGCCCAGTTCCAGGGCGACGCG
Source organism: uncultured Maricaulis sp. (assembly GCA_965242785.1). Lineage (GTDB taxonomy): Bacteria > Pseudomonadota > Alphaproteobacteria > Caulobacterales > Maricaulaceae > Maricaulis. The sequence continues at coordinate 165,858 of CBDETA010000003.1, read as the reverse complement.
CTTCACCGTCGAGGCGGCCTGGCTCATCAGCAGCTTGCCGACGGCGGTCGAGCCGGTGAAGCCGACCATGCGCACATCCGGCGAACCGGTCAGCACACCGCCGATCTTCGGCGCATCGCCGCAGACCACATTGATCACCCCGTCCGGGAAGCCGGCGCGCTTGGCCAGCACGGCCAGGGCCAGGGCAGAGAGCGGGGTCTCCGGAGCCGGCTTGATCACCATGGTACAGCCCGCAGCCAGGGCGGGGGCGCATTTGCGGGTGATCATGGCCACGGGGAAATTCCACGGCGTGATACAGCCCACCACACCGATCGGCTGGCGGATGGTCCAGCCGCGCGAGCCCGGGAAGGGCGTGTCCAGGGTTTCCCCATGGATGCGCTTGCCCTCTTCGGCCGACCATTCGATGAAACTGGCCCCGTAGACCACCTCACCGCGGGCCTCGCGATAGGTCTTGCCCATTTCCAGCGTGATCAGCTTGGCCAGGTCCGACTGCGCGGCCAGGATCAGCTGGTGCCATTTCATCAGGATCCTGGCGCGCTCGAAGGGGGAGACCTTCTTCCAGGTCTCGAAGGCGTCCTTGGCGCGGGCGACGGCGGTCAGGGCGCCAGCCTCGCTGACATCCTGGACATGGGCAATGGTCTCGCCATTGGCCGGATTGGTCACGGCGAAGGTGGTGTCGCCCTTGACCCACTCGCCGCCGATGAAGCTCTCGGTGCGCAGCAGCTCCTTGTCGTCCAGGCGGTCCGAAATCGTTTCAGGACGGTCCATCACGGTCATGACTTAACTCTCCTTCTTCGCCTTGCGGGCCTGTTTGGCGGCCCGGAAACGGGCGGCCCAGCCGGGCTTGTGGGTCTGCGGGGTCCGCGCCAGCGCCAGGGCGTCGGCGGGAACATCCTCTGTGATCACGGTTCCGGTCGCCGTGAAGGCGCCCTCTCCGACGGTGACCGGCGCCACCAGGCAGGTATTGGAACCGATGAAGGCGCCCGCCCCGATCACGGTGCGGTGCTTGTCAAATCCATCGTAATTGCAGGTGATGGTTCCGGCTCCGATATTGGCGTGCGCGCCGATGCTGGCATCCCCGATATAGGTAAGGTGGGAGACTTTTGCGCCCTCCCCCAACTGCGACTTTTTCACCTCGACGAAATTGCCCACTTTCGCGCCCGCCCCCAGATCGGCGCCCGGGCGCAGACGGGCATAGGGCCCGACACTCGCGCCTTCGCGCACATGCGCGCCCTCGAGATGGGAAAAGGCGTGGATGACGGCATCCTCCTCGATCACCACGCCGGGTCCGAACACCACGTGCGGCTCGATCACAACATCGCGAGCGATCTGCGTGTCATGGGCAAAGAAGACGGTTTCCGGCGCCACCAGCGTCACCCCATCGGCCATCGCCTGCTGGCGGCGGCGCGCCTGGAAAGCCGCCTCGGCCTCGGCCAGGTCGAGACGGGAATTGACGCCCAGCACCTCGTCGGACGCAGCCTTGACCACGACGGCCTTGTGGCCGGCAGCACGCGCCAGCCCGACCACATCGGTGAGATAGTATTCGCCATTGGCATTATCATTTCCGACCTGGCCGAGCAGTTCCAGCAGCAGCGGAGCCGGGGCCGCCAGCACACCGGAGTTGACCAGACCGACGGCGCGCTCGGCCTCGTTGGCGTCCTTGTACTCGACGATGCGGTCCAGATTGCCGTCAGCGTCCAGGATCAGCCGGCCATAAGCCGCCGGATCCTCCGGTTCAAAGCCCAGCACGGCGACCGACGCACCACCCTCGAGCGCTGCGAACACACGCGAAACGGTCGCTTCGGTGATCAGGGGCGTATCGGCGTAGAGCACGATCGCAGCCCCCTCGACGCCGGCCAGCACGTCGCGTGCAGCCAGCACGGCGTGCGCAGTGCCCTTGGGGGCATCCTGCAGGGCAGTCTGCGTGCCCAAGGCCTCGGCGGCATCCTTCACAGCGGGCGAATGCGGCCCGTAGACCGTGACAATCCGGTCAGCCCCGCAGCGCTGGGCAAGGTCCACCGTCCAGGCCAGCATGGACCGGCCGCCAACGGAATGCAGCACTTTCACGGTCTTGGACTTCATGCGCGTGCCCTGACCGGCGGCGAGGATGATGGCGGCGCGGGATTGGGGCATGGGCGTGACCTGTCGGAGAATCTGTGTGGGACGCGTCTGTCAGGCGCTATAGCCTATCGCGCCGGGACGCGTAACCATGCTTTCGCTCTAGCGGTATGGCGACACGGCGCCTGGGGGAATGCATGAACTTGACGCGCGAAGACGTGGCGCTGTTCGACGGCGCGGCAATCGCTTTCGATCTGGATGGCACGCTGGTGGATACGGCCCCGGACCTGATCCGGGCCCTTAACGCGATCATCGAACCGCGTGGCATGGCGCCGGTCCCGGTGGCTGACGTGCGCAAGATGGTCGGTCGGGGTGCCAGGGCGTTGCTGGAACAGGCCTATGCAAGGTCCGGACAGGAGCTCACCGATGCCGACACCCGGGTCGCCGAGTTCATCGACATCTACAGCCGGGCCATCGCAGTGGACAGCCGGGTCTTTGACGGGGTCGAGGAGACGCTGAGCTGGCTGCGCGCGCATGGCGCCCGGCTGTCGGTGTGCACGAACAAGCCCTCCATCCTCTCCGATCAGCTGATCGAGGCGGTGGGGCTGTCCCATCACTTTGAACGGATTGTCGGCCCGGAACGCACAAGCGCGAAAAAGCCCGCCGCCGACCATGTCCGCGACGCACTCGGGACGGGTCACGTGCGCGCCGCGCTGATCGGGGACAGCGCACCGGATGCCCTGTCCGCAGCCGCGGCCGGCATTCCCTGCGTCATCCTGAGCTATGGCTACAGTGAAAAACCGGCCGGCTCGCTGGGAGCCGACCGGGTGATTCATGCATTTCGGGACGTGCCCCAGGCGCTGGCCGATATTTGGCGCGCCTGATGACAGCTGCCGCGCTGTTTAAGCGGTGCGGCGCTCGCGACCCGAGTCGTTGGCAGCGCGGGTCGGCATGCCGTTGACCAGGTTGGAACGGACGTCGGTGCGGGCAGAACGCATGGCCGGCATGAAACCAGCCTCGACCAGATCCACACTCACGTCATAGCCGCGCTCAGCCCAGTAGGCTTCAATGCGGGCTTTCAGACGGCGAGCACCTTCGGGCGTGCACAGATCATTGCTCATGAACAAAACCTCCTACGCGGCCGGGGCTGTTCCCGGCCGGGAATTGCGTCCAATCAGGTGATTGAGAGAATCCGGCCGAGGGCCTGAATTCCAGCTTGGGCAGGCTGATATAGGGACGCGGCTTCTATGACGAGAGCATGACGGTGTGGCAAGTTGTCGCACCTGCGGCGCGGTCGATCTGCACTTCAACTTCCACATGTAGTTGACCGGTCGCCTGCCCCTGCTTATACGACCGCCTCCGACACGGATCGGGCGATTAGCTCAGCGGGAGAGCACCTCGTTCACACCGAGGGGGTCACTGGTTCAATCCCAGTATCGCCCACCATTTTCCGGTTTCACGCAAGAATCTTCAGCAGCCGCTGTTTAACGCTCCCTTGCGCCCGGTGCGGTGGCCCGTGGGAATGTGTCAAACGACGCCTTTTCGCAGCCGGATTCCCGCCTGATTTCCTCATTCATTATTCACACCCGAATTGCGTTTTCCGCCCCCCTTCCCTTTAACTGGCGACGGCAATCTGCGTCCATTTCTTGCGAAAGGTTCTCAAGAATGGCAGTTGGGGACCTCAATCAGAAAACGGGTGCCTTATGAAGTCTGTTCCGATTCTCGCCGCTGCAGCCCTGACCACCGTCCTGGCCGCCTGCTCGCCGAGTGAAACCACCGATCGCGACACCAACGCCGCAACCGCCGAACGCGTCGTCAATGTCTACAGCGCGCGCCACTACCGGTCCGACGCGGCGGTCTACGCTGCCTTCACCGAGGCCACCGGCATCCGTATCAACCTGATCGAGGCCGATGGCGACCAGCTGATCGAGCGCATCCGCGCCGACGGTGCCCGCAGCCCGGCCGATGTCGTCATCACGGTCGATGCCGCCCGCCTGCAGCGCGCCGAAGAGGCCGGCCTGTTCGCCCAGACCGATTTCACCGAGTTCACCGCCGGCGTGCCGGACAACCTGATCGATCCGGAAGGATACTGGGTCGGTTTCGCCAAGCGCTCGCGCGTGATCGCCTACTCGAACCAGCGCGTCCAGCCGGGCGAGATCACGACCTATGAAGACCTGGCCGACCCGCGCTGGCAGGGTCGCGTCTGCATCCGGCAGAGCGGCAATGCCTACAATCAGTCGCTGCTCGCCTCGATCATCGCCCGTTCCGGCGAAGAGGCTGCAGAGGCCTGGGCCGCCGGCGTCGTGGCCAACATGGCCCGCCCGCCCCAGGGCGGCGACACGGCCCAGATTCAGGGCGTCGCGGCTGGCGATTGCGATGTGGCGGTGACCAATCACTATTATTACGCCCTGCTGGCCAATTCCGGTGAACCGGCCAATCGCGCCGCCGCCGAAGCCGTGACGCTGCTCTTCCCGAACCAGGACAGCTATGGCGCCCACATCAACGTCTCCGGCGCCGGCATTGCGGTGAATGCGCCGCACCCGGACGAGGCCCGCGAATTCATCGCCTTCCTGCTGTCCGAGCCGGCCCAGCGCATCTTTGCCGAGATGACCAATGAAATCCCGGCCGTCGCGTCCACGCAGTGGGAAAACCCGACCCTGGAAGCGATGATGCCCTTCGTGGAAGACAGCCTGAATGTCTCGGAACTGGGCGACCACAATGCTGCCGCCCAGCGCATCTTTGACCGGGTCGGCTGGCAGTAATGACGCAGGGACAGGCGGCCAGGTTTCCCGATCGCGCAACGGCGCTGGCCATCCTGGCCGCCGCCGTCTGTGCCGCGCCGGTCCTGACCGTCGTCTGGATCGCGCTGACGGGCGAGACGGGCGATTATCTCGCCCACCTCGCCCGCACGCGCCTGCCTGTCTATCTCGCCAATTCCGCCTATGTCGGTCTGGTGGCGGCCGGCGGGGCCGGTCTGATCGGAACCGGCCTGGGCTGGCTGATCGCCCGGACCGAATTCGCCGGGCGTGCCGTGTTCTCCTGGGTGCTGATCCTGCCGCTGGCGGTCCCCGCCTATGTCGCCGCCTATGCCTGGCTCGACCTGTCCCAGGCCGGCGGACCGCTGGCGTCTGCCGTGGGGTCCTGGTTCCCGACCGTGCGCGGCGGCTGGGGCGCCGGGCTGATGTTCGCCCTGGTGCTCTACCCTTATGTCTACCTGCTCGCGCGGGACGCCTTCACCGGCCAGTCCGCCGATGCCTACAATGCCGCACGCACCCTGGGTGCCGGACCACTGAAGGCCTTCTGGCGAACCTCGCTGCCGATGGCGCGGCCAGCCCTGGTCGCCGGCCTGGCGCTGGTGCTGATGGAGAGCCTGGCCGATTACGGCACCGTCTCGCATCTGGGCGCGCCGACACTCTCGATCGGCCTGGTTCGCGCCTGGAGCGGGGCCGGTTCTCTGGTCGATGCGGCCCGGCTGTCGCTGATCCTGGTCGGCATCGCCCTTATCATTTTCAGCCTGGAGCGCGCCCAGCGCCGCCGGGCCCGCAGCGCCACCAGCCGCCACAAGCCGGCGCCACGCCAACAGCTGACGGCCCTGCAAGGCCTGCTGGCGGCCCTCGCCTGTGTCACACCCCTTGTGCTGGGTCTCGTCATTCCGCTGGGCCGGCTGGGCTGGCTGGCCCTGAACGAGCTGCCGGCGCCGGGACTGGCCGAAGCCAGCCTGCACAGCCTCACCCTGGCCAGTCTCAGCGCGCTTTTCGCAGCCATTCTGGGTCTGGGCACGGCCTATGCGCTGCGGGGCGGTTCGTGGGCCGCCACCATCTCAGCCCGTGCTGCCGGCCTGGGCTATGCGGTCCCCGGAGCGGTCGCAGCCGTCGGCGTCATCGCCCTGCTCTCGGGCACCCAGCGCCTGATCGATCCGGCCTGGGAAGCGATGACCGGCGTCGTCTTCCCGATCCTGCTGACCGGCGGGGCCGCAGCGCTGATCCTGGCCTATCTGTCGCGCTTTGCTGCCGCCGCCATCGGCCCGTCCGAAGCGGCCCTCAATCGCGTCACGCCGGCGCTGGACGGCGCGGCGCGCACGCTGGGTGCCTCGCCCCTGCAGACGCTTCTGCGCGTCCACTGGCCGCTGATCGCTGCCGGAGTGACCTCGGCCGGCCTGCTGGTCTTTGTCGAAGTACTCAAGGAATTGCCGGCAACGATGATCCTGCGGCCCTTCAACTACGACACCCTGGCCATCATCGCCCACAATTACGCCGCCGATGAACGCCTGGGCGAAGCCGCCCTGCCCTCCTTGCTGATCCCACTGGTCGCCCTGCTTCCCATGATCTTCGTTGCCCGCTACCTGTCTCGGACAGGAAAGGGGTCCGGGACGGGATGACGAAGACCAGCACAGTCTTGCGGGTACGCGGTGCCGAACGGCGCTATGTGAAGGGCCTGGCCGCCCTGGCAGGCGCCGATCTCGACCTGCATGCGGGCCGCATCACCGCCCTGCTCGGCCCGTCAGGCAGCGGCAAGTCCACCCTCCTGCGCGCGATTGCCGGTCTGGAACGTCTGGATGGCGGTGAAATCCGCCTCGGCGACACGCTCTGGAACGGCGCCGGCACGCACCTGCCACCTGAAAAACGCCGCATCGGCATGGTGTTCCAGGACTATGCCCTGTTTCCGCACCTCAATGCGTTGGCCAATGTCGCCTTCGGCCTGAAGGGGCCGGACGCCAAGGCCATCGCCCGTGAACAGCTCGAACACGCCGAGCTGGGCCACAAGGCCAAGGCCTTCCCGCATGAGCTGTCCGGCGGCGAACAACAGCGCGTCGCCCTCGCCCGGGCGCTCGCGCCCAGGCCGGACATCGTGCTGCTGGACGAACCCTTCTCCGGCCTCGACCGCCGCCTGCGCCAGGAATTGCGCGAACGCACGGTCGACACGCTGCGCGAGGCCGGTGCCACCGCCCTCATCGTCACCCACGACGCCGAGGAAGCCATGGCCGTTGCCGACGAGCTGGCGCTGATGGAGGCCGGCCAGGTGATCCAGACCGGTGCGCCGGACGAGGTCTGGATGCGCCCGGTCAGCGCCGTGGCGGCGCGGCTGCTCGGGGATGTGGAAGTGATCGAAAGCCGGGCCGGGGCGGGACGGGCGGCGACGCCCTTCGGGGCCGTCGATGCGACCGGCCAGGCCGATGGCGCCCGCGTGGATGTACTGATCCGCCCGCAGGCCTTCACGCTGAGCCTCGATGAAGCCGGTGCTTTCACCGTGACCCGCCGCCGCTCGGCCGGCAGCCACCTGGTGCATGACTTCACGAATGGCGCGGAGACGCGCTGGCGGGCCCATACAGCATCGCCCTCACCGATTGGCGAGGGCGATACGGTCAGCGTCACGCTGGATCCGGCCTTCCTGACTGTGGTGGCCGGCTAGGCGGTCGCTTACGCCACCTTGGCCAGCTTCGCGGCGCGCTTTTCCTCGATGCGCTGGCGGGCCAGCTCGTCGGCGATGACGTTGGAGGGGCGGCCCTGGTCGGAGGAGAGATCGAGGATCTCGCCGAGCGTGGCTTCCAGACCGTCCAGCTTGCCCTTCACCCATTCCGGATTGAAGTCACCGGCAATCTCGCCCATCACATTGATGATGCCACCGGCATTGATGACATAGTCCGGTGCATAGATCTTGCCGCGGGCCTGCAGCTGGGCGCCCATGTCGCGCGTGGCCAGCTGGTTGTTGGCGGCACCGGCAATGATCTTCGCCTTGATGCGGTCGATCGTGTCCGGATTGATGATCGAGCCCAGGGCGCAGGGTGCGAAGATGTCGACATCCTGGTCATAGATCTCGTCGAGACCGACAATGGTCGCACCGTATTCGTCCTTCAGACGGTTGAGACCGTCCTGGTTGATGTCGGTGATGAAGAGGTCGGCACCGGCCTTGGCCAGATGGCCGGCCAGATAGGAACCGACATGGCCGGCCGCGCCCTGGATGGCGATCTTCACACCATTGAGGTCGCGATGGCCCAGGCCGCGCTCGGCGCAGACCTTGATGCCGCGGAACACGCCATCAGCCGTCACCGGTGAGGGGTCGCCCGAAGCCGCCTTGCCTTCCGGCAGGCCGACCACGTGCTCGGTGGACCGGCGCACGGCCATCATGTCGTCCGGGCTGACGCCGACATCTTCCGCCGTGATGTACTCGCCATTCAGGCTGGCCACGGCGCGGCCGAAGGCCTCGAACAGGGCCTGGCGGTCAAAGGCGCCTTCCGGCTTCATGATCACGGACTTGCCGCCGCCGATCGGCAGGTCGGCCATGATGTTCTTGTAGCTCATGCCCTGGGACAGGCGGAGCACGTCGGTCAGGGCCGCTTCGGAATTGGGATAGGACCACATGCGGCAACCGCCGCAGGCCGGGCCGCTGGCCGTCGAATGCACACCGATGATGGCCTTCAGGCCGGTGACTTCGTCGGTCGCGAAAAGGATTTTCTCGTGATTGTCGAAAGACGCGTGCTCGAGAACGCTCATTACGGACTTACCCTTTGTAACAGCGATGGCGGTCCTTGGACCGCAGGATCGGGGCGAGGAAATACCCTTTCGCGAGCCTGCAGACAAGCGCGCGAAAACACCCCAAATCGCGGTTACGGTAACAATTCTTCTATGCGGCATCGCAGCATGGGGAGAATTTTTTCCTCAAACCACGGATTTTTGCGGATCCAGGCATTATTCCGCCATGACGGGTGCGGCAGCGGCAGAAATTCCGGCCCGAAATCGGCCGCATGACGCACGGTTTCCGTCAGGGATTTGTGCGCCCGCGAACCCAGGTGAAAGCGTTGTGCGTAAAGGCCGACCAGCAGTGTGAGCCGGACATCGGGCAGGCGCGCGCGCACCTTTTCCTGCCACAGGGGCGCACATTCCCGACGCGGCGGCAGGTCGCCGCCCTTGGCATCGAGACCGGGAAAGCAAAAGCCCATCGGCACGATGGCGATCCGGCTCTCGTCATAGAAAACCGTCTCGTCCACCCCCATCCAGTCGCGCAGACGGTCGCCGGAGGGATCGGTGAAGGGCCTGCCGGAGGCGTGTACACGCGTGCCCGGTGCCTGGCCGATGATCTGGATGACGGCACTGGAGGACGCCCGGATCACCGGGCGCGGTTCGTGCGGCATCTCGGCGGCGCACACGCGGCACGCCCGGATATCGCACAGCAGCGTGTCCAGGTCAGGCGCGGCCAATGCGCCAGACGCCCTTGAAGGTCTCCGGATCCTCCACCGGCTTGCCCTTGCGCAGGATCGTGATCTGACCGGCCTTGGCGAGGCGAATGGCGGCCTGTTTCACATGCCCGAACTTGCGATTGAAGCGCTCCGGATCGATCGCCTTGGCGACATCGGCCGGCGCGATGGAGCGGCCTTCCGGGGCCTTAGCCACCAGGTCGAGGATGATCGCTTCGATGGGATCGGTGCCGGTCTCTTCGCTCATGTCGCTCTCTCAGGCTTTGCGGGGCGGGATGGAATAGGTCGCACTGGCATGGGCGATCAAGTCATCACTGTCACCGGCGGTGATATCACATTCCGTCACGGCCAGCCTCTGGCCCAGTTTCAACAGCCGGCAATGGCCGAAGACCGGTCCGGGCGGGGCCTTGCGCAGGAAGTTGATGTTGAGATTGGTCGTCACGGCCAGAGCCTCGCGACCGACATGGCCCAGAATGACGGCATAGGCAGCAAAATCCGCCAGAGTGAAAAGAACGGGTCCGGACACCGTCCCGCCCGGTCGCAAATGCTGCTGTTTCGCCTCGGCCTTCACCACGGCGCGGCCCGGCGAGACCGTGTCGATGGCAAAACCGACCCCGCCCTCGCGCCATTGCGGAAACACCTCGTCGAGATAGGCGGTGACCTCCGCCCCGGACAGTTTCACCTCGAACGCCATGGCGACCTCCCTCGCCCCGCCTGCAGGAAAAACAAGACAGGGGCTTGATGTTATTGTCTCATTGGACGGCACCTTTCCTGTCGCGCGGCGTCGCGGCAAGCCTTCTCTCCAGCCCGGCAAGGCCCACCCATGCAGCGCGACCACCGCCCCTACTGGATGCACAAGGCCTGGGAAGGGTTCGAGAACGCCTGGGCCCGGCATTTCGTGGCACCGCATTTTGCCGCCCTGGGGCCGGAGCCGAAAATCGTCCACCCCTGGCATGTCGAGGTGTTCGGCCCCAACATCACCGCCGGCGAGCGCCTGCACGTGATCGCCAATCGCGCCGATCCGGTGCGGCTCACCGTCTGGTCGCCGCAGACCCAGTCGGGCGAGATCACGCTGGGCAATCATGTCTTCCTCGCTCCCGGCACCAAGCTGCTGGCGGCCGGCCGGATCGAGCTGGGCGATGACTGCCTGATCGCCAACCGGGTGACGATCACCGATTGCGACTGGCATTCGATCCATGACCGTGTCGACCCGGCCCCGGCCTGGAAACCGGTGAAGCTGGAGAAGAATGTCTGGATCGGAGACGGCGCCTTCATCGGCAAGGGCGTCACCATTGGCGCGCACGCGGTTGTCGGCGCCCGTGCGGTCGTCACCAAGGATGTCGAGCCCTGGACCATTGTCGCGGGCAATCCGGCCCGGGTCGTGCGCCGCATCGATCCGGACGCGCCCATGCGCACCCGCTCGGACATGTTCGCCGATGCCGCCGGCATCGACCGCTTCTTCGACACCGCCTACCGGCAGGCCCTGAAGGGCAATTCCACGCTGGGCTGGCTGCGCTCGCGGCTGTGGCCGCGGCGGGGGGACTAGCCGAACAGCCCGCCCGGCAGCACGCCCACGGCGGCGCCGGTCATCAGCGTGGCGAGCGTGCCGGAAATCAGCGCGCGCGGGGCCAGTTGCAGGATGTCTTCACGCCGCGACGGGGCGATGGCGACCAGACCGCCGGTGAGGATGCCGACCGAGGAGAAATTGGCGAAGCCGCAGATCGCATAGGTCATGATCAGGCGGGTGCGCTCGGACAGCTCGCCGCACGAACGGGCCAGCTGGTCATAGGCATAGACCTCGTTCAGCGCCGTCTTAAGGCCCATCAGCGATCCGGCCTGGGTGGCTTCCGACCAGGGAATGCCGGCCAGCCAGACAATCGGCGCGAAAGCCCAGCCCAGGATGCGGTCCACCGTCAGCGGGGCACCGAACATGTCCGGGAAAATGCCCAGGAGGACATTCACCAGCGCGACCAGGGCGGTGAAGACCAGCAGCATGAAGATGATGTTGAAATAGAGCCGGATCCCGTCCGACACGCCGGTGGTCAGCGCGTCCATGGAGGAGTGGTAGATGGTCGAGCGGATCTTCTCGCTCTGCCGTTCCGCCTCGGAAATCGGCTCGGCCGGCATCATCAGGCGCGAGAGCAGGACGGCGGCGGGAACCGAGATCAGCGAGGCGGTGAAGATATGGCCGGCCGCCCCGTCGATGACGCCGGAGAGCTGGCTGACATAGAGCGCCATCACCGAACCGGCGACGGTGGAGAAGCCGACAGTCATGATCAGGAAGAGGTCGGGCCGGCTCATTTCGCCCAGGCGCGGGCGGATCAGGACCGGGCTTTCCGTCATGCCCAGAAAGATGTTGGCAGCGGCGCCCAGGCTGGCCGAACCGGACAGGTTCAACAGGCGGCGGAAGGCAAAGGCAAAGCCGCGCACCAGGAATTCCAGCACCCGCCAGCGCCACAACAAGGCAGAGAGCGCGGACAGCACGATCACCATCGGCAGGGCCTGGAAGGCAAACAGGAAACCGGACCCGCCGGCTGGATCGGTCTCCCACGGCGCCGCGCTGCCGGCGAGGTAGCCGAAGACAAACTGCGCGCCTTCATTGGTCACCGCTTGCAGCACTTCCACCACGCCGGTCAGCGAAGACAGGAAGGCGCGAAAGGGCGGCAGGGTGTAGAGCAGCGTGGCGATGATCAGCTGCAGCGCGATGGCGCCGACCAGCAGGACAATGGGGAGTTTCTTGCGCGGACCCAGCAGCCAGGCGATGCCGGCAAGCGCAAAAAGCCCCACAAAGCTGCGGGCCTGCAGCAGCAAATCTTCCATGGACGTCCCCAGTCGCGCTCAAAGGCAGACATTAGGCGCTGTGGGTCGCCGCTCGCAAGCACTTGCCACAATGCGAGCCCCGCGAAATGCTGCAGCGCATGAGCCCTACGCCCATCAAGACGCCCTGTGTCCAGGTCTGTTTCGTCGATCCGCGCGCCGGTGTGTGCGTGGGATGCTTCCGTACGATGGAGGAGCTTGGCCGCTGGACCAAGTATTCCGACGCCGAGCGGGAGGCGATCATGGCGGCCCTGCCGGAGCGCGAAGCGGCCTATCAGGCGGCACGGGCAAAACGCACATGATGCGCGCGCTGACGGCCCGGCTGGCCCTGCCTGTCCTGATCGCGGGCCTCGCCTGTCTGGGACTGCGCGTCATGATCTGGCCGTTCCAGTCCGCCGTGCCAGCCCTAGCGCCCTTCGCCCTGGCGGCAATGTCGGGCCTGTTGCTGATGGCGGCCCTGCTGGCCGCGGCGCTGGCCTGGAACACCCTGCCCCGGCGCAATGCGATTGCCTGGACCAGCGCCCTCACCGCCTTCGGGGCGATTGCCTTCATCGATGCCGATTATGACAGCTGGCAGGTACAGCGCATGTGGCACTCCGGCGGCCCGATCATGGCGGCAGACCGGGTGCCCCGGGAAGCCGGGACGATCACGCTGGATCGCAGCGCGGACGGTCACTACTACATCGACGCACAGGTCAATTCGGGCACGGTGAACTTCCTGGTCGATACCGGCGCGACGGTGGTGGCGCTGGACCTTGAAGATGCCCGCGCAGCGGGCCTGCGCACCGAAACCCTGGCATTCAATATTCCCGTCCAGACGGCGGCCGGCCAAGCCATGGCCGCCCCGGTGATCATTCCCGTGCTGACGCTGGAGGGTCACGCCTTTTCCAATGTCCAGGCGCTGGTGATGCGCGGTGGCGGCCAGTCCCTGCTGGGCATGTCGGTGCTCAACCAGTTCGACAGCATGGAAATGCGCCAGAACCAGCTGATCCTGCGGCGCTAGCCCGCGGCGATCAGCGCTTCGCGCACCAGCATCACGCCGACAATCACCAGACCGACCGCGAAACAGCGCTTCAGCGTGCGTTCCGGCAGGGCGTGCGCCAGTTTCGCACCCAGCGGGGCCACGAAGAAGGCACAGCCGGCCAGAAGCGCAAAGCCGGGCAGGTTCACATAGCCCAGAGACATCGGCACGGCAGTCTGGCCCCAGCCATTGATAATGAAGCCGATCGCGCCGGGCAGCCCGATGGCGACCCCGAAGCCGGCCGCGGTGGCAACCGCCTTGTGGATCGGCTTGCCGCACAGGGTCATCAGCGTGACGCCGAACACGCCGCCGCCAATCCCCATCAGGGCCGAGAGGATGCCGATCGTGCCGCCCAAGCTCCAACGCAGGGGACCTTTGGGCATGTCATCGGCCAGGCGCCAGTCCGGGCGGCCGAAGAAGAACTGCGCCGACAACAGGATGGCCATGCCGCCGAACAGGCCGGTCAGAAGGTTTCCGGGCAGGATGTGGGCAATCACCGAGCCGATCAGCGTGCCGATGACGATCCAGGGCGACCAGGCCTTCAGCACCGCAAAATCCACCGCATCGCGCTTGGCATGGGCCGAGACGCTGCGCAGCGAAGTGGCGATGATCACGGCCAGCGAGGTGCCGACCGCGACCTGCATGATCGAGGGGTCGTCATAGCCCAGGAAGAGGAAGGCGTAGTACATTGCCGGCACCATGACGATGCCGCCGCCAATGCCGAATAGTCCGGCGATCAGGCCGGCAAACGCCCCCGTGGCCGCCATGGCCACGACAAGAACCCAGATATCCGCTGTCATCTATGCCGCCTCATCACGCCTGGAAACGGCTTCCAGCGCCTCGTCGATCACTTCCATCCCCGCCCCGCGCTTGGGTGCCTTCTCCGACAGGATGCGGCGCCACATGCGGGCACCGGGCTGGCCGGTGAACAGGCCCAGGATATGCCGTGTCATGTCGTGCAGCCGCGCGCCCTGTGCCAACCGGTCTGCCATATAGGGCCTGTAGGCCTCGACAGCCTCGATCCGGCTGGAAACAGGGTCTGCCCGCCCAAACAGGCGACTGTCGGCTTCGGCCAGGATGAAGGGATCATGATAGGCCGCGCGCCCGATCATCATGCCGTCCAGGGTCTGCGTTTCCGCCAGGCCCTGGTCCAGCGTCTCGATGCCGCCATTGAGGATGATTTCCAGCTCGGGCCGCTCGGCCTTGAGCCGGCGAACCAGGTCATAGTCCAGCGGCGGAATGGTGCGGTTTTCCTTCGGGCTCAGCCCCTTCAGCCAGGCCTTGCGGGCATGCACGGCAAAACTGGTGACGCCGGCCTTTCGCACCGTGTCGACGAAGCCGAACAGCGCCTCTTGGGGGTCCTGCTCGTCAACACCGATGCGGCACTTGACCGTCACCGGCACGGACACGGCCTCGCGCATCGCCGAAACGCACTCGGCCACCAGGTCCGGCTCCTTCATCAGGCAGGCGCCGAAGCGGCCGGACTGGACCCGGTCGGACGGGCAGCCGACATTGAGATTGACCTCGCAATAGCCGAAATCCTCGGCAATCCGGCTCGCCTGGGCCAGGTCCGCCGGATCCGATCCGCCCAGCTGGATCGCCACAGGATGTTCGGCGGCCGCAAACCCGATCAGCTTGTCGCGGTCGCCGAAGATCACGGCCTTGTCGACGGCCATTTCCGTGTAGAGCAGCGCGCCTTTCGTCAGCACACGGTGAAACGCCCGGCAATGCCGGTCGGTCCAGTCCATCATCGGGGCCACCGAAAGACGGCGGTCGGGTTGCTGCGGTGCACTCATGGCCCGCCACATAGCGCGGACGAGGCGGATTACCAAGAGAGCTCACACGGGCCTTGCCGGCCCGGTCAGGCCGAACCGTTCAAATTGCAGACATCGCGTTCACGCCGTTTCAACCTGCCGCGTGCTTGTCTGACGCGTGCAAGGGAGGCGATTACATGGCCAAAGCCGTCTATCACAAGCATCAGCGGGTCTATGTTTACCCGGTGGGCACCTGGGCCTTGATCGAACAGGTCAAGCCGCAATGGGTGAAGGATGTCGAGGAACCGGTGCGCGTCTTCTATGATTGCGGGCTGGGCCGGGACTTCACCGCGGACGAGCTGGCCACCGAACAGGTAGAAAGCCTGGATGCCGGACACTGGCGCGTCCTGCGCGCCAAGAACAAATGGCAGACCAGCGAGGAATGTGTCCACCACCCCTTCCCCGGCACCTTCCCGGTGGTCGTCACCGAGGAAATGGACTGGGGCGGCTGGCGTGTGCCGGCCGCGGAATATGATCGCGACCCCAATCGCATCGAGGCCCAGGCCCGGTTGCTGGCAAATGCGCCCGGTCTGCTTGAGCTGGCGGAACAGCTGGTCTCGCTCGCCCGCGAGGACGGCGACCTGCCTCCGGCCCTGGATGCGTTGAGCCGCAAGGCCTCGGACATTGTCAAATCGGTTACAACCAGCCCGTCAAACAACTCAAAGTCTAGTTCCCGTCACGCGGCCTGAAGACAAGAGAACGATTTTAATCGCCTTATAACGAATATCCTCGAATGTTGGATATCCTGTCCACTTTTCCGGTGCGTGTATGCCTCTGGTTGAACAACGCAATCGCTTTCTCTCCTTTGCTTTTGCTGCTTCCGACATTCTCATCGAGACGGACCGCGACGGGGTCATAACCTTTACGGCGGGCGCCACGACGGCTCTGCCGGCTGCCCGCGAAGGCGCGCCTGACCTGCTGGAAAACCGGATCAACCGCACGGCCCGCCCCGTGCTGAAGGCCTTGATGTTGCGCCTGAAGCCCGGCCATCGCATCGGACCGGTGCGGATTGGCGTCGGGGAACGACAGGCCTTGCTGTCCGGCTGGGTGCTGGATGACACGGCGAACATCCGCTGGTGCATCAGTTTCGATGCGGTCGATGCGCCCGACGAGATTGACCCGCAAGCTTTTGAGCGCTGCGCCGCCGATGCGGTGCGCGAAGCCCGCGAAAGCGGCACCGAAATGTCCATGTCGGTCCTGCGGATCGAGGCCGGTGATGATATCGAACGCCTGATCGGTCCGGAGAACGCTGCCGCACTCTACCGCTCAGTCGCGGCCTCTTGCGCCCTCGCCGTTGGCGATACCGGCGTGGCCCGCGCCGTGGATGGCGCGCGCACCGCGCTGATCCATGCCCGTGCCGTCGACCTTCAGGCCCTGAAGAAGGAAATCCGCACCACGCTGGACGACTTCAATCTGGAAGACGCCGAAGTCCGCCTCGATTCCGTCTGCGACGCACCGGAGCTGGAACCGGAAATCGCCGTCCAGGCTTTCCTTCACGCGGTCAACACCGCGGCAGACAGCGGTGAGGCTCTTGATATCGAGAGTCTGCAGGAAACCGCCGCCCGGATGATGGAAGACACCCGCAAACGGATGACCGAGCTGCGTACCACGATCGCCGGCCGCGTGATCGAACCGCATGCCCAGCCCGTCGTCGATCTGAATACCGGCGAGATCCACCACTACGAACTGCTGCTGCGCCTGCCCGGCGGACGACCGGTTCAGGAGAGCGTCGGCTTTGCCGAAAGCACGGGTCTGATCTACGAGATCGACTATGCGATGACGGAGATCGCCGGCAATTTCCTGCGCGATGACTATGACCGTCCGGCGCTGGCCGTGAATCTCTCCGGCAAGTCGCTGACGAACATGGCCTGGGCCAAGCGTTTCGTCGCCCTGCTGAGCGACCTCAAGATCGACCGCAAACGGCTGATCTTCGAGATCACCGAGACCGCCTCGGTGAAAAATATCAAGGCCGCCAATTCGGTAATCCAGAAGATCCGCGAACGCGGACATGAGGTGTGCCTGGACGATTTCGGGGCCGGCACTGCCGGCATCCAGTATCTGCGCGATTTCCCGGCCGATGTGGTCAAGATCGACGGCTCTTTCATCATCTCCTCCGGCAAGTCCGAGCGGGACCGGGTCCTGCTGCAGTCAATGATCGCCATGTGCCATGCTCTGGAGGCGAAGACCGTCGCGGAAATGATCGAGACCGAGGCCGTCGCAAAGTCGATGAAAGCCCTGGGGGTCACCTATGGTCAGGGTTACTATTTCGGTAAGCCTGTTCCGCTACAAACGCTGAAAGATCCGCGAATCGGCAAGAAATCGCGGGTCGCCTGACCACACGGACGAGACCCATGGCCGCTGACTTCAGCCGCGTACGCACCCTGATTGTCGACGATAACGGCTATATGCTGACCATCCTGCGCACCATCCTGCACGGGTTCGGCATCAAGCAGATCCATGAGTCCAAGGATCCGGCCGATGCTTTCGACCTGGTCAAGTCCGATGCCGTGGACATCATCATCACCGACTATCAGATGGATATTCTCGACGGGCTCGACTTCGTCCGCCTGGTCCGGACGGCGGATGACAGCCCCAACCCTCTTGTCCCTATCATCATGCTGAGCGCCTATTCGGAGAAATCCCGCGTCATGGCGGCCCGTGATGCCGGTGTCACCGAATTCTGCTGCAAGCCGATCACCGCGAAGGAAATGTTCTCCAAGATCGCCTCGGTGATCAACGAGCCGCGTCCCTTCATCCGAAACAAGTCCTATTTCGGCCCGGACCGCCGCCGGGCAGGCCAGGACAAGGCCAGCTACAAGGGCCCCGAGCGCCGCAAGAGCCGGATGAAGGACAAGGCCGAAGGCGAAGCCGCCGCGGCAGAGACGGGTACGGACGGGTAAGCCGACGGTCGACAGAAGCGCCCGACGCACCCTAGTTTGAAACAATGAATCACGTGCGCTTCGATAAACGCCCATCCCGGGATGCGGCGGAGAAGCCCGCCTTGCGGGACGCGCCTTCGCGCGCGCGTGCGCATGACGAGCCGGTGGCGGACAAGCGCAAGGGCACGGGGGCGATCTGGATCGTCCTGGCCATGCTGCTTTTCACCCTGGCCTATGGCGGCATCCTGCTGGTCAAGATCCAGCAGGAACGCGAAGTTCTGGTGACCGAGGCCGAACGCTCCCAGGCCAATGCGGCCGGCTATCTGGCCGAGCGCGTCACCGGGCGCATCGCCGAGGCCCGCTACGCCCTCTCCTTCGCCAGTGCCGACATGCGCGACATCGCCATGGACGACATCGTCCCGGCGGCTCGTGCCCGGCTGACCGCCATCGGCGAAGCCGAAAGCGTCATCGACGTCGCCCTTCTCCTGCCCGACAGCCGGATCATCTCGGCGCGTGGCGTGGGCGCCGGGCTGCGCGAAATGGCCGGCGAAGCGCTCGATTCTCCTGCCGGCATCACCGCAGAGATCATCGACGGCCAGCCTGCCCGGCTGATCCTGGCGGTGCCGGCGCAATTGTCCGACGGCACGGTCGGGGCCTTTGTCGCCCGGCTCAGCGCCGACAGCATCCTGCCGGACTGGGGCGACAATCGCGTCGTGGCCCTGGCCGACCATCAGGGCGGCATGCTGGCGATCCGCCCGCAAATGCGCAGCGCCCGCCCCGGCACGCCACTGGCCGAGCGTTTCGGCCTGTCGGCCGGCCTGATCGAACATCTCGCGGCCGGCGGTGGCGGCGCCACGTCCGACGCCCGCTTCGGCGAGGAGCGCGTCACCTTCGCGGTGGCCCCGATTGCCGGTACCCAGCTGCGCGTCTACGCGCTGGGCGCCATGCGCATCAATCGCAATGCCTGGTACCGCACGATTTCCTTCTACGGCCTGATGTTCATCGCCCCGATCTTCGTGGCAACCGGCCTGTCGGCGCTGATCTTCATGCAGATGGGCCGGCTGCGCACGACGCGCCAGCAACTGGAAGACAATGAGCAGCGTTTCCGCGTCGCCATCGAGGGCGCGCGCTGTGGTGTCTGGGACTGGAATCCGGACGCCGACACCGTCTTCGTCACCGACAGTCTGGCGCGCATGCTGGGCCTGCAGGCCGCCACGGAGTGCTCGGGCCAGGACTTCCTGCGCCTGTTCTCCAAGCCCGACCGAGAACGCTTGCGTGCGGCCCTGCGCGGCGCGCCGACCGGCGGCGAGATCGATCTGGAAATCCTGGCCGCCCACGCCCCCGTCTGGCTGCAGATGCGCGGCCGGATCGTCACCGGACATGGCGGCGATCATGCAGCCCGGATCGTTGGTGTCGCTATCGACATCACCGACCGCAAGGGCGCCCAGGCCCGCGTCGCGGCGGCCGAGAACCGCCTGCGGGCCGCGCTGGAATCGATGTCGGAAAGCTTCGTGCTGTGGGACAGCCGCCGCCGTCTGGTGCTGTGGAACCGCAAGTTCCGCGACCTGTTCGATTTTGCCGACGGCATGTTGAAGCCGGGCATGAGCTATGACGCCGTTGAGCAGGCTGCGGCGCGCGCCATCCGTGCCGTGCATGGCGGGTCGGAGAATACCCAGGCCTATGAGATCGAACTCGCCGATGGCCGCTGGCTGCACTATTCGGACCGTCCGACGGCGGATGGCGGCCTCGTCTCGGTCGGTGCCGACATCACCGAGATGAAGGACCACGAGGCGGCCCTGACGGAGAACCAGGCGCAATTGCGCAAGACCGTCGAGGACGTCAAGCGCTCGCAGGCCCGCATCGCCGATCTCGCCAGGAAGTACGAGGAAGAAAAGATCCGCGCCGAGGAAGCCAACCGCTCCAAGTCGGAATTCCTCGCCAATATGAGTCACGAGCTGCGCACGCCGCTGAACGCCATCAACGGCTTCTCCGAGATCATGCTCAAGGAGATGTTCGGCCCCTTGGGCGACGAGCGCTATACCGGCTACATGAACGACATCCTGACCTCCGGTCAGCATCTGCTGGAACTGATCAACGACATCCTGGACATGTCCAAGATCGAGGCCGGCAAATTCCAGATCCAGCCGGAACCCACCGATGCGGCGGAACTGGTCGAACAAAGCCTGCGCATCGTGCGCGGCCGGGCCGAGGAGAAGCGCCTGCAGCTGCGCGCCGATGTCTCCGATCTGCCGGAACTGGAAGTCGATCCGCGCGCCTTCAAACAGGTCATCATCAATCTCATGTCCAATGCCGTGAAGTTCACGCCCGAAGGCGGACGCGTCACGGTGCGCGGCTTCCTGTCGGGCGTCGGCGTGGCCTTCCAGATCTCCGATACCGGCATCGGTATCGCCAAGGACGACCTGCCCCGGCTGGGCAGACCCTTCGAGCAGATCGAAAGCCAGCATTCCAAGTCCTATCAGGGTTCAGGCCTGGGTCTGGCGCTGTCGAAATCACTGATCGAACTGCACGGCGGCACGCTGAGCATCGACTCGGTGCTGGGCGAAGGCACCACGGTCACCATCGTCATCCCGATCAGCCAGGATCAGCCGATCGAGGCCGATGCCGTCACGCGCATCACCTCGGGCGCGGATATCGAGGAGACCGCCGCCGACCCGGACCTGCCGAGCCTGGACGAGGAAGTCGACGCGGCGCTGATCGCCCACTACGAGGCAGACGATCACCCGGCCGATGCCGATCGGGCCCGGGTCGAGCAATTGCTGGCCGATGCGCTGGATGATGATGCTGGCGAGATGGGATTCGAGGCCGATGACGAGTTCGTCGACGGCTCCGCCCCGCGTGTTTCGGCCGGGAAACAGAGCTGACCCGCGCCCGCTTTCTCAAGCATGCTGACGTAGGCTTGGAAGCCTGTTTCCGCTAGCGGTCAGGCCGATCCGGTTGCGGTCCGCCTGCAGGGCGATCGTCCGGACCGCGATCACCGTGACGGCGATAGCGGCGATGGCCGGACCGCTCCCGGCTGGCCTCGAGGGCCGCAGCGCGGGTCTCCGGATCCAGTTCGGACACGATGTCCAGCACAATGGCCTCGATATTCCGCTCCAGGTCCAGCCGCGACTGGCGCATCTCTTCCAGCGCCTGTTCCAGGGCAGCGCGGTCAACCTCATCCTGTGCCAGCAGCGTTTCCACGGTCCGGCGCGCTTCGCGGCTTTCCTCGAACTGCGCGCGCATGTCCGGCATGCCGTCGAACAGGCGCTGCCGCGCCGCGTCCCGGGCCTCTTCCGGCAAGGCGTCGACAAAGGCGCGCAGGTCGAACGAGCCGGGGCCGCTTCGCCGGTGATGGCTGCCGCCGCGATCTTCATCCTCGCGGTGATGATCCCGGCGCCAGTCCGGACCGTCTGACGCGCGATGCCAGACAAAGCCGGCCAGGGCACCATTGATCAGCACCGAAGCCAGAAGAGCCACAATCCAGGGTGTCGAGGATTTCACACGTCTTCTCCCAGCCAGTCGATCCAGTCCTGGTCGAGCCCGCCATAGGCTTCCGCATAGATCGCATCCGATGCGGAAACCGTATCATCAACCGTCACCGCACCGCCGGTAAAGCCGATCAGGGCTCCCACGACCAGCGCCGCCGCCGCCGCAACCGGTATCTGCCATTGCGGCCGATGCTCGGCCGGAACCGGCATCGCCTTCAGCAGCCGGCGCTGCAGCAGGTCGGAAGGCTCCACCACCGTCGGCGTCAGCAGCGCATCCAGTGCCGCAGCCGACTGCAGGGCCTCGGTCACGGTCTCAGCGTGTGCCTCGGCATAGGCCTGTGCAGCCGCGCGCTCAGCCTCGGGCCAGCGCTCGGGATTGGCGCCATAGGCCTCCAAAATCTCGAAAAAGCGGTCTTCGGTCATCATCTTACACCTGCCGGGCAAGGGTTTGCCCCGTATAACTTGCCATCAGGTCGGGGGCATCCCCGATCAGGACGGCTTTCAGTTTTCGCCGGCCGCGGGCCAGCAGGGATTCCAGCGCATCGACGGACACCTCCATGATCTCCGCCGCCGCGATATTGCTCATTTCCTGGAAGTGGACGAGTTCGATCGCTTCGCGTTGCCGGTCGGGCAGAGCGCCCAGGGCCTGCGCGATCCGGTCACCGGTCTGCGACCGTTCCAGCTGAACGGCCTGGTCCGGTGTTTCATCGGCCTGCTCGGGCAGTTCGTCCGTCAGCACTTCGCGCCGCTTGCGCATGCGGTCATAGCAAAGATTGATCGCGATGCGGCACATCCAGGTCGACACCCGGGCCTTGCCGGGCTGCCAGCGCCCGGCGGCATTCCAGACCCGGATGAAGGTCTCCTGCGCCACATCCTCGGCCTCGATTTCGTCGCCCAGCGTGCGCCGGGCCAGACCGAGAATGCGCGGCAGGTTGCGCGCCATCAGCATTTGTGCGGCGCCGCGATCCCCCTTGGCGATCCGGGCCATCAGGGCGTCATCGCCCGGTCCTGAGCCCGGCCCGGACATGCCGGAAGGCGCCGGGTCCGTGCGGACGCGACCGGTGGACAGGCCGTCACCTGGCTGACTGTCTCGATCCATGCCGCGTCCGTCGAACATTTGCCGGCTAGTTGCGCCACCACATGCGGCGAGTCTGCCGCTGCTCGACCGCCGCGTCCAGTTCGGCCGGGGTCACGACACCATTCTCATCCGCATCGAGACGAGCAAACAGGCGGTTTTCCCGGTCCAGGAATTCGGTACGCGAGATGCGGCCATCCTCGTCGGCATCGGCACGCATCATGCCGCCATGGCGGCCGCCATGGCCTTCACCATCGCGCGAACCGCGCCGACGCCAGCGGCGCTCGCCCTCGTCTTCACCGTGCTCGGCGCGTTCGGCGGCGTGTACGGCGCGCAGCCGGGCCCGCATCGGGGAGGCATCGGCCTGGTCCAAGAAGCCGTCGGAATTGCGGTCCATCCAGTCAAACATGTCCGCCTGCAGGGCATCCACTTCGGCCCGGGTGATCTGGTTGTCGCCATTGGCGTCTGCCGCACGCAGCACCATCAGGGCGTGGCCAGCACCGCCACGTTCGCCGTGATGGCCGCGGCCATCCATCGGCTGGGCCTGGGCCACCGTTCCCGCCAGCATCAGCGTGGAACCAGCCAGAAGAACGATCAGCTTTGTATGTTTCATCGGGGTCAGTCCTTGTGTTTCAACCTCGCTGTTGATGAAACGGACCATCCCGCACTTTCCGTCGCGGCTTTCTCAAATCCGCCCGACGAGGCGCCGGAACATCCTGCGGACCGTGTCGCTGCGACGCTCCAGATCAGCTTCCAGCTCCGCCAGCGAGGCATCGCCGCCCAGTCCCGCCAGCCGCTCGGCAAAGCCCGTGCTGGCGGTGGCCGGATCAAATCCCGAGCCATGCGCGCTGCGCAGCAGCTGCAACACCCCCAGATAAAGCGTCAGGGTCTGGGCCAGGGATTGGGCATCGCGAGCATCCAAAGCCCCCGCGCCTTCCAGGGCGGCAATGGCATCCAGCGTCGATGCACGCACCACATCCTTGCGCGCGGCATGGATCAGCTGAAGCGTCTGCACGATGAATTCGATGTCCTGGATGCCGCCGGTGCGGGCCTTGAGGTCCCAGGGCGTGCGGGCCGGCTTGGCCTCTTCCAGCTTCTTGCGCATGGCCAGGGCGTCCTCGCGCACGCCGCGGCTGTCGCGCGGCTCGCCCAGCGCCGCTTTCACCGCGGACTCGACACGGGCCGTCAATTCCGGCTCACCCACGACCACGCGCGCGCGGGTCAGCGCCATCATCTCCCAGGTCCAGGCCTCGCCGGGATAATAGGCCTCAAAGCGATTGATGCTGACGGCCACCGGCCCGGCCTTGCCCGACGGTCGCAATTGCATGTCGACCTCGAACAGCTCGCCCTCCTCGGTCGGCGCCGACACGGCGCTGATCAGGCGCTGGGCAAAACGGCCGAACCAGGATTGCGCACCATCTTCGCCCTCATAGACGATCATGATGTCCAGATCGCTGTCGGACGCGATCTCGCGCCCGCCCAGCTTGCCCATGCCCAGGATAGCGAACCGGCCCGGCATCTCGCCGAAACGCCGCTCGGTCTCCTGGCGTGCCGCCTCGGCCATCGCGGCCAGGGTGACGTCAGCCACATTGGAAAAGGCTTGTCCCGCCGCCACCGCATCGGCACCGCCGCGCAGGATCTGTGCCCCGATCCGGAAACGCTCCTCGCGGACCAGTCGCCGCGCGGCGTTGAGCGCGGGCTCGAACCCGTCAGCCCGCTGCATGGCGTCGCGCATCATGCCGGCAAACACCTCCGGCGGGTCTTCGGCCAGCGGCAGCGCAAAGCGGCGGTCCAGCATGGCATCCAGCAGGTTGGGCCGTCGGGCCAGATCGGTCGCCATGCGCGGGGCCAGAGTGAGGATACCGATCAGGTCCGCGGCCAGGCCCGGCTCGTTGGACAGCAGCGACAGGGGCTGGACCCCCATCGGCAGGCTCTCGAAAAAGCCGGCAAAGCGGACCAGGGCCGCATCCGGCTCGCCGGTCGCCGCCATGCGGTCGACCAGCTGCGGCGCAATGCGGGCAAACAGCGTGCGGGCACGGGTGCTGCGCACCGCCCGCACCCGGCCGGCGGCCCAGGCATTGAGACGTTTCCACACCTGTTCCGGCTCGGAAAAGCCCAGCCGGTCCAGCGTCGCCAGCGTGTCAGGGGTCGGCTCGACGCCGGTCAGGATCAGCGTACCGGCCTCCGATGACAAAGGCTCGTCATCGGCAAACTGGTCGGAGAAATGGCCATGTACCCGGCGCAGACAGGCCTCCACGGCCCGCTCGAAGGTGGCCAGGTCGGCAAAGCCCGCCATGGACGCAATGGCCGTCCGCTCGGCGTCATCCTCGGGCAGGGTCTGGCTGGCTTCGTCCTGACGCATCTGCACCCGGTGCTCCCAGGCCCGCAAATGGCGGTAGTCTTCGCTGAGGGACACCACGATCTCGGTCTCGATCACCCCGGTTTCGGCGAGCACGCCCAGTGCATCCAGCGTCGCCGGCACGCGCAGGCGTTCATCACGGCCGCCGAACACCAGTTGCGGCACCTGGGCATAGAATTCGATCTCGCGGATGCCGCCCCGGCCCAGTTTGAGATCATGGCCGGCCGGACGGATCTCTGCACGCCGGCCCACGGTCTGGATCTGCCGTGCCAGTCCGCGGATATCGTCGACGGCGGCATAGTCCAGCGAGCGCCGCCAGATGAAGGGCTGGAGATGGGTCAGGAAACGCTCGGCTGCCGCCGCATCGCCGGCACAACAGCGCGCCTTGATCCAGGCCGCCCGCTCCCAGGTCTGGCCCAGGCTTTCATAATAATTCAGCGCCGCTTCGGTGGAGATCACCACGGGTGTCGCGCCCGGGTCGGGCCGCAGGCGCAGATCAACCCGGAACACATAGCCGTCCGCCGTCACATCCTGCAGCGTCCGCGACATCGCCTGCACCAGGCGCGGCAGGCGTTTTCGCGGCTCCTCACTCTCCGGCAGCACCAGGGCGTCGGGATCGTAGAACACCACCAGGTCGATGTCGGAGGAGTAGTTGAGATCGCCCGTGCCCATCTTGCCCAGGGCCAGCACGATCAGTCCGGGCAATGGATTGTCCGCCGCCTGCGGCTCGAAGGCCCGTGACTGTGCCGCCAGGAAGCGCACATGCCCGTGCAGGGCGGCCGCCACGGCCGCATCGGCAAAGCGGGTCATCGCCGCGGTGACCTGTTCCACGCTCCAGCGATGGGCCAGGTCGGCCAGGGCGACGACCAGATGCACATCCGCCTTCGCCCGGCGCAGCGCCAGGTCCAGCGCCTCGACATCCACCGCCCCGGCACCGGCGGCCAGCGCTGCATCACAGCAGCGCTGGACCAGCGCCTCGGGCGTCATCGTGGCGCAATCCGCCAGCGTGTCCGGCCGTCGCTGTGCCAGCCGCGCCAGATACGGCGCCGCATCGAACACACCCAGCAGGAAGTCACTCGCCGGCGCCACGGCGGCCTGTACCGGCTCCGGCAGGGCTGCCAAGACATGCGCCAGCCGGGCGGTATCGCGCCCGGGCAGTTGCGGCAGATTGCCAGACAGAAACGGCGTGTCGGTCATGTCTGGCAAACTGGCGCGATCCGCCGGTCAGGAAAAGCCCTGTCCGCGCTTGCCGATCCGAGCGCGGTGAGACCTAGACCGTCTCCGGCGGCGCCTTGGGGAAGACCAGGGCGGCGCGCAGGCCGGGACCATGGCCGCCATCGATCACGCCCGGCCCTTCGCCCAGCTCGAACCGGCCATTGTGGACATCGGCAATGGCCTGGACCAGCGACAGGCCCAGGCCCGAGCCCGGCTTGGTGCGCGAATTGTCCAGCCGCACGAAGCGCTGGGTCACGCGGTCACGATCAACATCGGGAATGCCCGGACCCGTGT
This sequence comes from uncultured Maricaulis sp., assembly GCA_965242785.1. Classification (GTDB taxonomy): domain Bacteria; phylum Pseudomonadota; class Alphaproteobacteria; order Caulobacterales; family Maricaulaceae; genus Maricaulis. The sequence goes on along the minus strand of CBDETA010000003.1, from coordinate 139,646 downwards.
CGGTGACCGAGAACTCGATCAGGCCATCACCGGTCTCGCGCAGGCGCAGCGTCACCGCTCCGCCCGAAGGCGTGTATTTCACGGCATTGTCCAGCACGTTCGCCAGGGCCTGGGACAGCAATCCGCGATCGCCCAGAATGGCCATGCCGCGCTGGATTTCGGCGTTGAAGGACAGGCCCTCATCCTCGCACACCGGCTCGTAGAGCTCGGCCAGGTCCGCGGCGATATCCGCCGGGTCCAGGCGCAGGATGGAGGCCCGGCTCTCGCCAGCTTCCAGGCGCGACAGGGAAAGGATGGCGTTGAAAATGCCCAACAGCTCATCGGTATCGGCCACCGCCCGCTCCAGCGCCTGTTCGCGCGCTTCCAGATCGCCATCTTCGCGCAGGGCTTCATCCAGCCGGTTGCGCATGCGGGTCAGCGGGGTGCGCAGGTCATGGGCGATACTGTCGCCGGTGTGGCGCATGCGATGCATCAGCGCCTCGACCCGGTCCAGCATGGCGTTGAAATTCTCCGACAGCTCGTCCAGCTCGTCGCCGGTATAGGTGCGCGGCGCGCGCGGCTGCAGGTCGCCGGCCTTCACCCGCCGGGCGACATTGTTGATCCGGTCGAGCCGGCGCACGAAACGGCGGCTGACGAAGATCCCGGCCGCCACGCCCAGCGCCAGGGCCAGCGCCGAGGCCGCCAGGATAGTGTTGAGCATGCGCGAGACGAGCCGTGTCTCTTCATGCACATCCAGTCCCACGAACAGCCGGTAGCCCGAGGGCAGCGCGATGATCTGGCCGCGCGCGGTGCGGTCATCCTTCTCGCTGTCATCCTCACTGCCGGCCGCCTGGGGCCGGCGATAGGTGAATTGCAGCCGCCCCTCATCATCCGGCTGCACATTCGGCAGGCCGGAGAGATTGCCCGACAGGGTCCGGCCCGTCGGGTGGATCAGCAGATAGAGATAATCCGCACCGCCACCGACCGTGCGCTGCAGGATATAGCGGTTGACCGTGGCGATGCCGCCGGCCTGGAAGCGCTGGTTGAGAACCTCGACTTCCTCATTGATGGCCGCATCCGCACGGCGCAGCATCATCCCTGCCGAGGCCGCGTACACAAAGCCCAGGATCACAAAGCTGGACAGGGCAAACAGCGCTGCCGACAGGAGGGTCTGCCGGAACGCTGTTGTCCTGAGAAAGGCTGCCTGACGGCGCGCCACGCCCGGTTACGCCTGCAGGCGGTAGCCGGCCCCCCGCACCGTGTGCAAAAGCGCACGCGGGAAGGGTTTGTCGATCTTCGAGCGCAGCCGTGAAATGTGCACGTCGATGACATTGGTCTGGGGGTCGAAGTGGTAGTCCCAGACCTTCTCCAGCAGCATGGTCCGGGTCACCACCTGGCCGGAATGCTTCATGAGGAATTCCAGCAGCCGGAATTCGCGCGGCTGCAGCAGGATTTCCTCGCTGTCGCGCACCACGGTGCGGGCCAGCAGGTCCATTTCCAGGTCGCCGACCACCAGCTTGGTGCGCACGGTCTCCGGATCGCGACGCCGGGCCAGGGCCTCGACGCGGGCGAGCAGTTCGGCAAAGGCATAGGGCTTGACCAGATAGTCGTCGCCACCGGCCTTGAGACCTTCCACCCGGTCATCCACCTCGCCCAGGGCCGACAGGATCAGCACCGGGGTGCGGTCCTCATCCTTGCGCAGGCTTTCCACCATGCTCAGCCCGTCCATGCGGGGCATCATGCGGTCGACCACCAGCACGTCATATTCAGCCGCGCGGGCCATCTCCAGGCCTTCCTCGCCATCGCTGGCATGGTCGGCCACATGTCCGCTCTCGCGCAGCCCCTTGCGGATGTAGCTGGCAGCTTCGCGGTCGTCTTCAACAATCAGGATGCGCACGCCCTTGTCTCCTATTCCTCTTCGTCGAGCTGCAGGGCGACATAACGCTGTCCGCCCCGAGTCTCGACCAGCAGCAGGATGGCGCTGCGGCCGTCCTCGCGGGCATTCTCCACCGCCGAACGGAAGGCCTCGGCAGACCCGACCGGCGTGCCGCCGGCCTCCAGGATCACATCACCGGCGGCCAGACCCTTGCGGGCGGCTTCACCATTGCGTTCCAGCGTGTCGACGACGATGCCCGGCGCATCGGCGCCCAGATTGCGCAGTTCGCGGTCCTCGTCGGTCAGCGGCACTACGCGCATGCCGAAATAGGATACCTCGGCCTCGCGCTGCTGCGTGTCCTGCATGGAATTGAGCTCGTCATTGCTGGGACGGTTCCCCAGCGTGGCGCGGACCGTGCGTTCGCGGCCGTCACGGATGACCCGGAAGCGCACATCCTCACCGGCCTGGATGTCACCGATCCGGCGGGTCAGGTCGCGCGAGCCTTCGACCCGGTCGCCATTGACCTCCAGGATCACATCCTCGCGCTCGAATCCGGCGCGGTCGGCCGGGCCGCCAGCGACGATCGAGGACACAATCGCGCCGCGGGTCTCTTCCAGGCCCAGGGCGCTGGCGATGTCCGCGGTCACGTTCTGGATCGATACGCCCAGCCAGCCGCGCGCCACCACGCCGTCATCCATCAGATCGGCGATGATGCGGGCCGCGACGTCGGACGGAATGGCGAAACCGATGCCGACATTGCCGCCGGTCGGCGAGAAGATCTGCGAGTTCACGCCGATCACATTGCCGTTGAGATCAAAGGTCGGGCCGCCGGAATTGCCCCGGTTGATCGGCGCATCGACCTGGATGAAATCGTTATAGGTGGAATTGCCGATCGGCCGACCGATGGCAGAGATGATGCCCGCCGTCGCCGTGCCGCCCAGGCCGAAGGGATTGCCCACGGCCACCACCCAGTCACCGACGCGATAGTCATGCTCGCGATCCAGCGTGACATAGGGGAAGTCGACATCGGCCTCGACCTGCAGCAGGGCCAGGTCGGTCTGCTCGTCCGAGCCGATCAGGCGGGCCTGGAATTCACGGCCATCGCTGAGACCGATCGTGATCGCGTCGGCACCGCGGATGACGTGGTGATTGGTGACGATATGGCCCTCGGCCGAGATGAAGAAGCCAGATCCAAGCGACTGGCGCGGCATCGGCTGCTGCGGGGCCTGGCCGCCGAACTGGCGCTCCAGCCATTCGCGGAATTGCGGCGGCAGGTTTTCCGTATTGGGGGCCAGCTCGACATTCTGCGCGCTGCCCTCGGCCTGGATCGTCACCACGGCCGGGCTGACGCTTTCGATCAGATCGGCAAAGGACATCGGTGCCCCGTTCGGCACGGCAGCCGCAAAGCGCGGCTGAGACTGGCTGTCCTGGGCGTTCGCGGCGCTGTGCAGCGGGACGGTCAGGGCGACAGCGGCCAGCGTGGACAGGGCAAGAAGGGAGACCCCTCCCAGACGGCGCATGCGATCAACAGACATCATGGAAAATTCGACCTTTATCTCTGCAAGTGACACGGGTTCTCTGCGAGTTACGGGGGCACTCTCACGCCGCCGGCTTATCCGCGGCATGTCTCGCACATTACAATAACATTACAGCCGGTAAGTTTGTCGTCATGTTTCCTGTGCAGCCGCCTCGACCAGGCGCGTGCGCACGACGACGGGGTTGTGCAGGGTCTGGTGGACCGGGCATTTGTCGGCGATCTCGACCAGGCGCTGGCGCTGCCCGGCGTCCAGATCGCCCTCGATCACCAATTGGCGCTCGAAGATGTCCACCTTGCGCGCATCGCCCTCAACGCAGTCAGCGCAATCGTCGGCATGGCCCTTCTCGTGATGCAGGGTCACGGCGACCCGCTCGAGTGGCCAGCCCTTGCGCTGGGCGTACATGCGCAGCGTCATCGAGGTGCACGCCCCCAGCGCCGCAGCCAGATATTCATACGGGTTGGGCCCGGTATCGCCACCGCCGACGGATTCCGGCTCATCCGCCAGCAGGCTGTGCGCCCGCACCCGCACCCGGTTTTCGTAACGCCCGTCACCGGTCTCCGCGACCTCGACGGCCTTGGCATCCGACAGCGCGGCCGCGCCGGACGCCGCGCCGGCATACCGCCCGGCCCAGGCGGCGACGACATCGGCGATATAGGCCGCATCCTGCGGCTGGGTAAGCAAATGATCGGCATGATCCAGGCTGACAAAGCTCTTGGGATGCCGCGCCGCGATGAACAGCCGCGTGGCGTTGTCGATGCCCACGGTCTCATCGACAGGGGAATGGGCGATCAGCAGCGGGCGCTTGAGTGCCTTTGCGGCCGCCTCGACCTTGTGATCGGCAATATCGTCCAGGAATTGCCTGCGGATGCGGAAGGGCCGTCCGGCCAGCGACACCTCGGCCTCGCCGCTGCGCTCGATCTCGTCCACCTGTGCCTTGAACTGCTTGACCACATGTCCGGCATCGGCCGGCGCACCCAGCAAGGCCACCGCCTTCACTTGCGGCAGTTCGCCGGCCGCAACCAGGACCGCCGCGCCGCCCAGGCTGTGGCCGACCAGCATTTGTGGCGCCGCACGTTCGCGCTCCAGCCAGCCGGCGGCGGCCACCAGATCGGCGATGTTGGACGAAAAATTGGTATTCGCGAAATCGCCGTCCGACTGGCCCAGCCCGGTGAAATCGAACCGCAGCACGCCGAAGCCCTGCTGCGCCAGGCGGCGCGAAACACGGTGCGCGGCATGGCTGTTCTTGGAACAGGAGAAGCAGTGCGCAAACAGCGCATAGGCCCGCACGGGCCCGTCCGGCAGATCAAGCCGTGCCGCCAGGGTATCGCCCTGGGCGCCGGTGAACTCTACTCGCTGGGATCTGGCCATGCTGCTGCTCCGTTCTGCCAGGACTAGACGTAGTCATCCGGCGCGGCGCTGCAAGCAAAGCCTAGGGCTCTTCGCCCGTTTCGCCCTGCCACACACCCGCCTCGCGCAGCGCTTCGGCCACTTCGGGCGGCATGTAGGTCTCGTCATGCTTGGCCAGCACGGTTTCCGCCGTCAGCCAGTCCTCGCTGGTGAAGAAGCCTTGCACGATCACGCCCTGCCCCTCCCGGAACAGGTCCGGCAGAATGCCCGAATAGCGCACATTCACCGTGGCGACCCCGTCCGTGATCACAAAGGCGACATCACCCTCGCCGCTTTCCTCGACACTGCCCTCCGCAACCAGACCGCCGACCCTCAGGCGCGTGTCGAGACCGGGATGCTCCGCCGCCACTTCGCTGGGCGAGTAGAAATAGACGATCGCGCCGCGCATGGCGGTCAGGCCCAGGGCGACTGCAGCGATCAGCACGGCACCGGCCGCGGCGATGGTGGCAAGGCGACGATTGCGATGGCGCATCAGTCAGCGTCCCGTTTGAAGAAAACCAGCGAGAGATTATTGGCCGGCATGGCTTCCTGCCGCGCCAGATCGAAACCTGCCGCATCGAACAGGGCCATCACGTCATCCAGCTCCCGCACGCCCCACGTGGGATTGCGGGATTTCAGCGACTGGTCGAATTCCAGATTGGACGGAGCCGTGTCGGCGCCCCGCTTGTAGGGCCCGTAGAGAAAGACCGGCTGGCCCGGCTTGAGCAGCCGCGCCGCCCCCCTGGCCAGGTTTTCCGCCACCGCCCAGGGCGAGATGTGAATGACATTGATGCAGACCACGGCATCCGGGGTCTGCACCTGGTCCGTCCAGCCGGGCTGCAACAGGTCCAGTTCCACCGACGGCAGCATGCGGCCGGCGGTATTCACGGCCCAGGCATTCTGGCTCTCGCGCGAGCGGGCATCCGGATCGCTGGGTTGCCAGAGAATATCCGGACGGGCCGCGCACAGCGTCACCGCGTGCTCACCGGTGCCGGACCCGATCTCCAGCACCCGGGCCCCCGACGGCAGAACCGGTGCCAGAACGGCCGCGATCGCCTCACGGTTTCGCGCCGTGCTGGGCGACATCAGTCGCGCGGCGTCAGAGCGGCGAGTCTCCAGGGCGGTCGGCGTATCAGACGGGGTTGCGATCATGCCTCGGACTTAAGGCGACCAGCGCAAAGCGGCAAGCCATCAGGCTCAGGCCGGGACGCTATGCCGCGGCAGCCGCCGTGCCCCGACGGCGCAGCAGGCTGGCCGATTCCTCGAAACCGGTAATGGCCAGCAGCCGCGCCGTGATCTCCAGCCCGTCCTGGGCGGTCGTGCGGTTCTGGCCCTCACTGGAGGCCACCAGATCAACCAGCAACGCGCCCGCCTCGTTCATCCGCTTTTCAGCCAGATCGAGAATGCGCTTGTGGGTCGAGACGATTGCCGCGGCATTCGTGTGAGCCCGCGACTTGCACAGGAAGTACAACAGGCCCTCCGCCCGGTCGATCGAGGAGGCATTCGGCAATTGCGCCGGAATGATGCGCCCGGACCGGCCGCGCCGCGGTTCCGGCAGTCCGCTGTCCAGTGCCAGCGGGATCTTGTTCAGGATTTTCTCGACATTTGACGACGCCTCTGCGCGCAAGCTGAACAGGACCTGCCCCCAGCGGCCCGCCTTGCGGATGCCGAACTCGGACGTCATGCCCGAGGAATGCAGCACGAAATTGTCGAACAGTGCGAAAGCCGCCTTGGCCTCTTCCAGAGTCTGCGGTGGCTGTTTCAATTTCGCGGCGAAGAAGCCGGTATCGGCCAGGATGGCGTCACCCACCGCTGCCAGATCGGTCTTGGACACCACCAGGTCATCATCGCGCTTGCCGATCTTGGCGACGACACGGAAAATCTGCCAGGGTTGGCTGAGGCGGCCTATCGTCAGCAGCAGCATCCAAAGCGCCGCATCAGGCTGCTCCTTGGACAGCTCCTCGTGCATCGCACGGACCTGTTCGACGAGGTCGGGATCAAACTCGGTTATCTTGTCGGGCAAGGCCTTCATCGCCCCGGCGATGGCTTCGCTGTGGGTCAACAGCGTCGCCGCATCCACCAACATGCCCTTGGCATCCGGCCCGAAACGCTTGAGCAGCGCCGTCATGTCCTTGGGAACCCGTTCGGCGGCTTGCAGCGCCTTGGTGAGGGTCTCACCGGCCTCGCGCCGGAATTCGAACCAGATCGGATCCGGCTCCGGCTTCTTGCACTTCTTGGCGCGTTCCACGAGGTCCTTGGCAAGATGCCGCGCCAACCACCCCCAGATCTTTGACAGATCCTCGGGCGTGAAGCGGAACCGCGAAGGCGGCACCAGGGACGGGTCGCCGACCAGTGCCCGCAACGGCGCCAACACATAGGGCTTGGCCAGATCACCCGCCGGCTGGCGTGTGGATTCCTCAAGTTCAGCAATAATGGTGAAAAGTTTCTGCGAGCCGGAATCGGCTTCCGCGGCGGCCTGCGCGGAGGCAAGCAGCATCCCCCGCTTGTCAGCAGGCATGGTTCGCCAAAGCGCTTCCAGCTTGGCTTTTTGAGAAGGCGAAAGTTTCACCATTTACAAAGTCGCAGTCTCTTGCCCTTTTCGAGTATTCGACTCGTTAGGTTAAAGAGTATTTTATCGAACAGTAGCCGGAAGCCCAATCCGGGCACAAAGGCCACCCAGTTCAGAACGCGACAGGGTCAGTTCACCTTCATAGGCGCGGGCGAGATCGCCCACGATCGCCAGGCCCAGTCCCGAGCCGGGCGCTTGTTCATCCAAACGGACACCGCGCTGCAGCGCGGCCGCACATTCCTGGTCATCCAGGCCCGGCCCGTCATCCTCGATGACAATTTCCAGCGCCCGCTCTGCGGTCCGCCGTGCCGTCACGCGCACCTGCGAACGGGCCCATTTGCAGGCATTGTCGAGAAGATTCCCGACCATTTCCTCCAGGTCCTGCCGCTCACCCTTGAAGCGCAGCTGATCAGGCGCGTCGGCAGAAATGGTCAGGCCTTTGGACGCATTGATCTTGCCCAGCGTGCGTGCGAGGTCGTTCACGGTCGGCGCGACATCCGTCCGCGCGCCGATGGCCTTGGCGTGGGCCGCCGCCCGGGCCCGGCGCAAATGGTGTTCCACCTGGCTGGTCATCACTCCGGTCTGGCGCTCAACCATCTCGGCCAGCGGCCCCTCGCTCGCATGCGCCTCATTCTTCAGCACTGCGATCGGAGTCTTCAGTGCATGTGCCAGATTGCCGACATGGGTGCGTGATCGCTCCACCAACTCGCGCGAATGGTCCAGCATGGCATTGAGCTCGTCGGCCAGCGGCTGCAGCTCGGCCGGGAATAGCCCGTCGACGCGTTCGGCATGACCTTCGCGCACCTCTGCCACCCGCTCGCGCATGCGCAGAACGGGGGCCAGACCGATGCGCACCTGGAAGAACACGCCCGCGGCGATCGCGGTGGCAAAGCCCAGGAACATCAGGCCGGACGTGAAGCCGAAATTGCGCACATCCCGGTCAGCGGGCCGACGGTCTTCCGCGGCCATCACCAGAATCAGCTCCGGCCGTCCGGACAATTGCACCGCCTGTCCGGTCAGGCGCAGGGGCTCGCCGGAAGGCCCTTTCATATTGGTAGTGCTGACCCGCCCCGGCTGGCTGCGCAATGCCTCCGCAAAACCGTCCGGAGGCAACAATATCTCGTCCCACAACGATCGCGAGACGGCCAGAGTCTCACCGCCCGCATCGGACCCGTCATCATGGGAAATCTGCCAGTAGCGCCCCGAGAACACGCGGTCAAAGGCCGGATCGGTGGGCCGACGGGCCAGGGCAATATCGCCGGCCGGGTCGGTCTCGGCGGCGGCCACCAGAGCCTCCACCACATTGCCCAGTCGCTGGTCGAGCGCCCGCAGCACCGATCGCTGATACAGCGTCGTCAGGGCAATCGCCCCCAGCAGCAACAGGACCAGGGCCCAGGCTGCCGCCCCCGCAAACAGGCGGAAGGCCAGGGAGGATCGCCGTGACGGGCGCGCCGGTGCTGTCACGGAGCCGAACTCACGAGACCGGTCGGGTTTCCGGATCGATCAGCCGGTAACCCAGACCGCGCACGGTCTCGATCCGGTCATTGCCGATCTTCTTGCGCAGCCGGCCGACAAACACCTCGATCGTGTTGCTGTCGCGGTCGAAGTCCTGATCGTAGATATGCTCGACCAGCTCAGTGCGCGAGATCACCCGGTCCTGGTGGTGTGCAAGATAGGACAGCATGCGAAACTCGTGCGAGGTCACCTTCACCGGAGCCCCGTCGATGAAGACCCGTGCCCCGCGCGTGTCGATCGAGAGGTCGCCGCATTCGATCGTCGAGGTCGTGTGCCCGGCGGCCCGGCGGGTCAGGGCCCGCAGCCGCGCCAGCAATTCCTCGGTGTGGAAAGGCTTGGTCAGATAGTCATCGGCGCCGGCATCAAAGCCCGCCACCTTCTCCGACCAGCGGTCACGCGCGGTCAGGATCAACACCGGAAAAGCCTTGCCGGCCTGGCGCCAGCGCTCCAGCACCGTCACCCCGTCCATCGACGGCAGGCCCAGATCCAGAACCACCACATCATAGGGCTCGGTATCGCCCATGAAATGGCCGTCCTCGCCGTCCTGGGCCGCATCCACGGCATAGCCGGCATCCTCCAGCGCCCGCGTCAGTTGGCGGTTCAGGTCCGGATCGTCTTCAACGACTAGCGCGCGCATCTTTCCCCCTAACGTTCGTAGAGAATCTGCCCGGTCCGGGCATCGGCCACAACATCCACCCGGCGGCCATCGCTCGTCAGGATCTTGATGACGTAGCGCGGCGAGGCACCGCCCTCCAGCTCGGCATCCAGGACATCGGCGCCCGGATAACGCTGGCGAACGGCACTGATCACACGCAGCGCCGGCACGACATTGCCCTGCTGGCGCTGATCACGCGCTTCACCCGCCGTATAGCGATCCCGCGGATCACGGTTCTGCAGCGAGGCTTCCATGTAGGAAGCCTGGGCCTGCGCGGCGGCAGGGACAGCGAAGCAAGCGAGGGCGCCAGCGATTATGACCAGGTGTTTCAACATGCACTCACTTCTGCAGGATCCCCCCTGAACCCGCGCTGAACAATTTCCTACCCATTCGTTCAGATCACGAACGCATCCCCTTGCGCGGATCATACCCTTTCGGCGGGTTCCAGGTCTCCAGAAAATCCGCCAGCGCCTTGTCGCTCGCCGGCAGAGACACCATCAGCCGCACCAGCTGGTCGCCGCGCTTGCCCTTGGCGCTTGCAAATCCCCGGCCGCGCAGCCGCAACAGCGTGCCCGAGGACGAGCCTGCCGGCACCTGGACGTCGACCGGGCCGTCAATCGTCGGCACCCGCACCTTCGCGCCCAGCGCCGCTTCCTTCATCGTCACCGGCAGCTCCAGCCGCACATCATCGCCCTCGCGGGAGAAATACTTGTGCTCGGCCACCTTGATCTCGACATAGGCATCACCCGCCGGGCCGCCTGCCAATGACGGTTCGCCCTGGCCGCGCAGGCGCAGGACCTGGCCGTCTGCCGCGCCCGGCGGCACTGCCACGTCCAGCGTGCGGCCTCCGGGCAGGCTGATGCGGTGCTTGCCGCCCTTGGCCGCTTCCATGAAATCGATGGTCAGCGTGTGGCGCACATCCTTGCCCTTGCGCGGCGGGGCCTGACGGCCTTGCTGGCCGGCGCCCATCTCCGTGAACAGGTCGGAGAAGATATCGCCGAAATCGTCAAAACCCGAGCGATTGCGCCCCTGGCGGAAATTGAACGGACCACGCCCGCCGGCACCGGGACCGCCGGCCCCCATGCCCATGCCGGCAAATCCGGCCCGCGCCGCAGCGTCATACTCGGCCCGCTTTTCCGGGTCGGACAGCAGTTTGAAGGCCTGCGAGACCGCCTTGAACCGCTCCTCGGCCTGCTTGTTGCCCGGATTGGCATCCGGGTGCAGCTCCTTGGCCAGCTTGCGATAAGCCTTGCGGATTTCATCGGCGGACGCCGTCTTGGGAATACCCAGCGTCTTGTAAGGATCATCCATGCAGCAATAACCGGGTCGAAGCGCTTAACCAGGGCATTCATGTAAGCGGGTTCGTCCCTGTTCGCAAAGCATGCTCACAGGGCGATAACACGCCGCGCCTCGCGCCCGGCGCCGACAGCCGCGGACAATTGCGCCACTCCCAGCTCCACCGCATCCGGCCAGCTGCCGAACAGCGCCAGGATGTCCGCCTCGCTGATCTCCAGCCCCGGCGCTCCCGTCTCACCCTCCCAGACCACGCTTTCATCGACATAGAGCCGCACCCGATAGCCCTCCATCGCCTCGCCCAGCGGCACCTCCGGCGCCCGCCAGTCATCCCCGCCGGTCCGGGTCGAACGGATCCAGCCCAGCGCCAGCCCGCCAGCCCGTCGCGCCGCCGTCAAATGCACCGGCGCCAGCGGCCACAGCGCCCGCCCGGCCACCGTCACTTCTTGTGTCGACGCAAAGGCCGATCCCGCCGGCAAACCGGCCGCCACGGCGCTTACAGTCACCGTCTCCCCCAGCTCGCGCGCCTCCATCGGCAAAGGCTGCAGCGCCCCATCCAGCATCACCACAATTGCCCCGGCTGCCAGCGGACGGACCGGCATGCCGTGCAGTCCGCGCAGCAGGCGCCCCACCCGCCAGGTCTCCGGCGCCTCCAGCTCGGCCTCGGCAAAGCCCAGCACCTCCCAGTCCCCGTCCCCCTGCGCCACAGCCAGCCGGTTGGCCCCGTTCAGCGCCGCCAGATCGGTCACATTCGACAGCCCACCGCGCGGCAGCTGCACCCGCACGCGCGCCGCCAAATCCCAATACCCCACCGGCCCCGCCGGCAAATCGTCCAGCAACACCCCGATCCGCGCCGCCTGCTCCAGCCGCACCCGCGGCTCGCCATCCACTTGAACATCCACAGCCCCGGGCCAGGGCCGCGCCATCGCCGCGACCAGCGGATCACTTCCGCCGCCACCCACCGCTGCCGGCAGGTCCAGCACCTGCACCAGGGGCCGCGACGGCGTTTCCAGCCCGGCAGCAACCGCCCCGTCCGTGCCCTGGATCGAGGCGCGGCGCCCGGTCGGCCGTTTCAGCACCGCCTCGCCACCCATCTCGCCCGTCACCGCCTGCAGGCACCACACCGTATCGCCAAAGCGCACCCCGTCGCCCGGCTCCAGCGCCAGAAACGCCGTCGGCAGCGTCAGCCCCAGCGTCCGCGCACCCTGCGCCGCATCCTCCAGCACACCCGCACACCAGGTCCGCGCCAGCGCAACATCCGCCACCAGGCTGGCCGACAAGTCCCGGCTGCCCGAGGTCCCGAACGTGTCACGTGCCTGCGCCAGACCCGGCCGGTAGTCCTGTGCCTCGTCGAAGAACCGCAGCCGTACATCGCCCGGCAGTCCGGCCGGATCGGCATCGCTCAGACGCACCTCGCCCGCCGCGTCCGCCACCGGATCATCCAGCTCCATCACACGTCCCGGCGCCCCGGCTGACGCAAGCACCAGCGCCTCTGCCCGGTTCCAGGCCGACACCCCCAGGACGCCCAGCAAGGGTGCCAGCGCCGCGCGCACCGGCATTGGCCGCTCGACCAGATAGCCCGGCACCACATCGTCCAGCGCCGATACATCCAGCGCCTCCAGTCCCGCACCCGCCGCCAGCTCCTGCGCGATCACCGCCACCGGCACTTGCCCGGCCCGGCCATTGAGCCAATGCCCGCGCCGCCAGTTCTCGCCATCGCTCCAGACATCCTCGCGCGCGGGAAAGTCCGGCCAGGGCCGCGCATCGAAGGCCCAGACATGCACCAGGTCCGGGTCCACCATCGGCCCGCCATAGACCGCCGACACCGGATTGTTCTCCGCCGCGTCCCAATACCCGGTGATCGCCTCGACATAGCGTCGCTGGATCAGGTCATCGCGCACGCCCGAGGAATGCCAGGGCAGATCGCTCTCCGCGCTTTTGGGATCAAGGAACACATTGGGCCGGTTGGCGCCCTTGTCGACGGCCGGACAGCCCACCTCGGTCAGCCACAGGGGCTTGCCCTGCGGCACCCAGCCGGTCGGCTCGGCCTGCCGCACCCCGCCGGGCCGGTCATGATGCGCATTCGACCACCACGACCGCAAATCCTTGTAGCGCCAGATCCAGGCCTCGCCCGCGCCATCACTGATCGGTGTGCGCAGCTGCACGGCCCGGTCCGCCTCGCTGGCATAATACCAGTCATAGCCCTCCCCGCCCTCGATCTGGCTGGCCAGATAATCCCGCTCATGCGGGCTGCGCGCCAGGGCACGATCGAGATGATCCTCCCCCTCGCGCCAGTCACCCAGCGGCACATACCAGTCGATCGCCACCGCCGAGATGGCCGGATGGCTCCACAAGGGGTCGAGATGGAACACCTTCCCGCCGGCCCCGTCCTGGTGGCCGGAATACTCCGTCCAGTCCGCCGCATAGGAAATCCGGCAGGCCGGCCCCAACAGCGCCCGCGCCTCTTGCGCCAGCGTGCACAGACGCTCAACCGCCGGATAGGTCCCGCCCGCCCCGCGCACGGTCGTCAGCGACACCATTTCCGAACCGATCAGGAAACCCTCCACCCCGCCGGCCGCCTTGGCCAGCGCGGCACAGTGCAGGATGAAACGGTTGAGCCCCCATTCCGCCGGTCCGGCATAGCTCACCTGCGTCCCCGAGACCGAGAAATCCGACGCCTGCGCAGTCCCGAAAAAGGCCTCGACCTCGCTTTGCGCCGTCGCCGTTCCGTCCGGACTGCCCGCCTGGCCCGGCGCGGGATGACAGCTGATCCGTCCGCGCCAGGGAAAGCGCGCCTGTTCCGCCCCGCCATGGGGGTCCGGCAACCCATTGCCGGCCGGCACATCCATCAGGATGAAGGGATAAAGCGAGACCGCATAGCCGCGCGCCTTCAACAGCTGGATCGCCGCTACCACCGACGCGTCATCCGGCGTGCCGCCATAGACCGGACGCCCGTCCAGCTGCGACACCACCGGAGCCGTCAGTCGGTTCAGCCCCGCCACCGACCAGCTCACCGGCGTGGTCGCCTTGTCCGCTGTCTCCACACCCGGCCGGATCGTACAACTGCCGCAGCGCAGATCATCACCAAACCACGACACCACCAGCTGCACCGACCGGCACGCCGGCAGATCGCGTTCCAGATCCTCCAGCGCCGCCAGGAAGTCCGGCAGGCCGCGACCATTATTCACGTTCTCGGCCACATCCTCGCCCGGCCCCGCCGCGCGCAGGACGGGCTCGACGGCATAGGCGAACTCGCCCGTGCCGGGGATCAGATTGACCCCGCGCACCCGCCGCTCCAGCCCGTCGGCTTCCGGCTGCCGGAACACTTCGAAGGACAGGTTGGGCAACCGCCCGCCAAACTCATCCAGCGGCCAGTCCTCCATCACCACATAGGCGGTGCCGCGAAAGGCCGGCGCCGCTGCGCCCTCGATCGCCTCGATCAGCGCGTCCGGCGCCTGGTCCTCGCGGCCGGCATGCACCCGCAGCGCATAGCGCGACTGGTCCAGCAATGCCCCGTTCGCCCACACGCGCCCGATGCCGGCAATCTCCCCCTCGCACAGCCCCACGGCAAAGGAGACCGAATAGCTGTAGGTCGTCACCGAAGGCCCGCCCTTGCCGCCACCGCTCTCGCTGGCCTGTTCGGAAAAGCGCGAGGCCCAGATCACCTGTCCGGCAATCCGCGCCCGGCCCCACAGGCGCGGCATCGGCGCCCCGTCGCTGGAGGTCTGGATCGCCAGCTCGCTCAGCCGCGGTCCTTCATGATCGGCGGCCAGCAGCCAGTCCACGGCCGCATCCGCTGCCAGCCTGGCCAGTTCCGGCGCCCAGTCACGCGCGCCGTCGACCAGCGCCCGGCCGGCATTCATCACCAATTGCGCCATGGGTCCTCGCTTGTCTCTGCAGGGTTGGGCAAAGGCGGAAAGGCAAAGGCCGCCACCAGGCGCCTTTGCCACCAGCCGCTCAGGGCCGTCTCCGCCACGCTGCGCCGCCAATAGGCATGGATGATGCGATCCGGTTTCGACAGGATGGCGCAATGCTTGGCCGGCCCGTCCAGTTCGGGGCGGAACAACAGCACATCGCCCGGTCGCGCCGCTTCGCGGTCGATCTCCACAAGATGCCGCATCGCCGCATCGCGCAGCGTTTCCTCGCCCGCCACCTCGGCCCAATCCGGCGTATAGGGCGGCAGGGCCTCAGGCTCGGCGCCATAGAGCGCTCGCCAGATCCCGCGCACCAGGCCCAGACAGTCACACCCCGCCCCCAGCCGGCTCGCCTGATGGCGATAGGGTGTGCCGATCCACAACCGCGCCTCGCGGATCACCGCCGCCCGGGCGTTACGCGCCGGACTCGCAGCGTGGGCGGTCCCCCCAGTCCCTGACAGTGCCGCGGACGCCGCACGCGGTCCCGGCGCATGCCAGAAATCCGCCCAACCGGCCGGAATCGCGCCTGGCCCGGCACCCCGTCGCCCGGCCCCTGGTCGCCCGGCCCGCCTCATGCGCCCACTCATCCGCCCAGCCCCCGCGAGCCGCCATCCCGGCGTGTCTCGCCGGCCGGTCCGGCCTGCAGCACGTCATTGCCGATCATGTAGGGAAAGCCGCGAAAGTTCAGCGTGTTGGCAAACCGGTCCCGGCAGGTCGCAAAGGCCTTGTCACAGCCCGCACCGAAAGCCGCATGCCCGGCATCCACGCCGCAACGCGCATCGCCCAGCTCGGCACCACAGCGGCGCGCAAAGACCCGCCCCGTCACCCGTTCCAGCACCGCCTCGCGGCCTAGAAGGTCTGCCTCGAAACGTCCGTCCACACGCCGGATCTCACCCAGCCAATAGACCCCGGTCCGCACCCGGCGCTCCGGTGCGATCTCCTGACCGGATCCGGGCCCAGCGCCCTCACCAGCCGACGTCCAGTCCACCAGCCAGCTTTCCACCCGGGCCCCGCTCCACAGCCCGGCCTCCAGATCGGCCTCGGTCAGCACCGCGCTGTCCAAAGCCCCGAGCACCTGGCCCAGATCCGCCTCCAGCCCGCCCTCGCGCTCGAACGCGCTGGCGGCAAACCCGCTGCCGGCCTGGTAGACCAGGCCGTCGAACACCAGATCGCGGTCATGCCCGGCAAAGCCGAACACGCCACCATCACGCCGCTCGACCCGCCAGCACGCGCACAGGGTCGTCACACCAGAGCCCAGCATGGCCTCCAGCGCCGGTGACAAGGACAGCATCAGCGTCTCCCTTGGAATGGATGGGATTTTGAATAGCGGGCAGCCGACCCGGCCATCAGGCCCGGTGCCCGCCGGTGCTTGGGGGCGGGCTCCGGCGGCCGTTTGGCAACACAAGCAGAGCACCAAAAGCTCAATTCCCCCTTCCCCCTCAGGGGAAGCTGCCCCGCAGGGGCGGATGAGGGGGAAATCCCGGTGGTGGCAAGCAGGGCGCGGCCCCCGCCGTCCCCCCGCTCCCCGGCCCTCTCCCCGGGGAGAGGGGGATATGAGCTGAGGATGGATGCGCCGGGTCAAGGCTCCACCGGAGCCGCACAAAAGCCGCGTATGAGCCGCGTGTGAGCCGCGTGTGAGCCGCGTGTGAGCCGCGTGTGAGCCGCGTGTGAGCCGCGTGTGAGCCGCGTGTGAGCCAGCGAGCCTCAGCTCGCACTCATCCATAGTTCGCTTGTCAGCCAGCAAGCCGTATTCGGTTTTCCAGCTCAAGGGTGAAACCGCGAAGCGGCGCCTCCGGCGCCCTTGACCTGGAAAACCGAATACGGCCCCCTCTCGGCAAGCGATCAATGGTAGGAAAGGGCACAAGATGTTCCCTGCCCTTCACCACCGGAACTTCATTTTTCCCGGACAAGCCCCGGCGAAAGCCGGGCGCCGTTCCGGGACCCGCTGCTCGAACGCCTCGCGATCCATCCGTGATGGTCGATCCCGAACAGCGCAACCGCACTTCCGGCAACCATGCAGCGATTGAACCGTTCTGACCCGAAACCGTCCGGCCGTCGCTTCACACCCGGTCCGGCTATGCCCAAACAACACTCGCTCTCAGCCCGGGCCCGAAAACCCGCATGTTCCTCTCACTCCGGCGCCCAGAGGCGCACGTAAACGCGGCCGGCGCCTAGGGCTCCTTGTGAGCGCGGCTAACGCCGCGCGGCCCTCACCCTGCCCTCTCCCCGGTTGGGGAGAGGAGGAGTCTGTCGCGAAGGCCTGGCACTTCGTCTGCCAGCCGTTGGGCCAAGCTCATCACCAAGGGGCGACGACCGCCCTGACACACCCAGTTCTCAACCCAACAAAACACGCATCCGTCAGCCAACCCGTCAGACCACACGCTCCACTCACCAACACACCCAGCACTACCATAACGGGAACAAACAGGCAACACTCTCACAACCGCAACTCCACCAGCGGCACACTCGGCACCGCACCCGCCCCGATCGCATCCAGGCCGATCTCCAGCCGGTCGGCGTCAAACCGCACCGGGCAATCAAAGGCGAAGCCTGCCGTCACCACAGCGCCCGCGTCCGGCGCTTCATCCAGCGTCACCACGCCGGAGGTGACATCCACCGCAAACCCCGCAGCGACGCCATCAACCGCGACCAGGACCGAGCCGGCCACCGGCTTGTGGATCGTGCGCACCCAGTCGGCCGCGCCGCTGGCATGGTGTTTCACCAGCTGGAAATCCCGCCGCTCGCCATCGCCGGTGCCCAGCTGCTGGTCGGTCGCGGCCGGCGCCTGCGAGGGCGTGCAGGAGCGGTTGTCCAGCGGGTCGCGGAAGCGGAAGCCGACCAGCGGTCCGCGCCGCGCCTCGAAGAAGGCGATCAGCGCGTGGACATCATCCAGGCTCTGCACGCCCGGCCCGGCATCCCAGGCCCGCCGGCTGTCAGCCCAGGGCGTGTTGCGCTGCTCGCGCCCGGAGGCCAGCGTCACAATCCGCGTCTGGCGCTGCGGCCCGCCTGTTGCCCCCAGCGCCACCGCAAAGGGAAAGCGCACTTCGTCAAAGGCCGCGATCATCCGATCCGCCTCCCTCTCTGCACCGCCCGCGCCAGTGCCCGGGCCAGCCGGGCTTGCGAGACCGGCTGTGACGCTCCGCCGGACCGCCCACCGGCCAGGGTCAGATTGACCGTCACCGCGCCTGCACCGGCCCCGGCCGGCTCGATCCGCCCGGACTGCGAGGGCACGAACATTTCCGGCCCCTGCTCGCCCACCAGATAGCGTCCGCCCGGCGTCACCGGACCGCCCGCCGCCCGGGCACCAAAGAAGTCCAGCTCACCCAGGCTGCGCGCAATCAGGCCCTCCAGGGGCCGTGCGATGACCTGTTCGGCCGTCAGCCGTGCCAGATCACGCAGGATCGCCTCGGTCATGCGGGCAAAACTCACCTCGCCGCCGCGGGCGGCGCGCTCCAGCGCCTGTTCCACCGCCGCACCCGAGCGCTCGAACACCGCCTCGATGGCCTCGGCGGCGCGCCGGGCTGGTCCGTCGGCTAGCTGTTCCAGCGCCTCGCCGGCGCGCTCCGTCGCCTCATCCATGCGACGCCTCCCCATCGAGGTTTTCGATCTCGTCCAGCAGCGTCATCAGTTCTCGGCGCGTCATCGCCGACCGGTCCGTTGCCGTCAGGGCCAGCCATTCCGCCAGGCTCAGCCGCCAGAAATCCTGCGGCGTCAGGCCGGCGCCGGCCGCGCTCCGGATCATGCCGCTCCAATTCATGCGTGTCCGGCTCATCCGCTTGTCTCCCCGAAACAGGCCGTCACCGCGGCCGCCACCGTGTCCAGATCCAGCCGGGCCGCGGCCAGCATCTCCACTTCCACCGGATTGCCGCCCCCGCGCAGCAGCGCCTCCAGCACACGCAAGAGCTTGCGCGCATCCAGGCGCCCGGCCTCCGCCCCGATCGCCTCGATCTCGGCCAGCGCGCCCAACGTCAGGCACAGCACATAGCGTTGCCCCGCGATCTCCAGCACCTGTTCGCCGCGCACCGGATTGACCATCACGCCACCTCGAAGACGAGCGCGCCGGCCGAGGCCAGGCTCATCGACCATGTCGCCTCGCCATCATGCCGGCCGGCATAATCCAGCGCCGCCACCAGGAAGGGTCCGGTGATGGTGCCGAAAGCCGGGATCACCAGCTGCCAGACCGAAGCGGCCTGGTCGAAAAAGGCCTGGCGCACCAGCGCATCGGCCGCCGCGTCCACGAACACGCCCGCGCCGGAGACCGTACAGGTCTTCACTCCGGCCCCGGCCAACAGCTCGCGCCAGCCTGCGGCGCTGTCGGCATGGGTCACATCGACCGTGCGGGCATTGAGCGAGATTGTCTTCATCCGCAGGCCCGCTGCCGCCGTGAAGACCGGCGGATCGCCGCCATCCCCGATGCGCACCAGCATGTCGCGTCCGGCTTGAGCACTCATGGTGTTTCTCCTTCGGTTTCAGGCGCCATCACCGCGCGCAGTCTCAGCACGCCGCGGCGGATGCGCGGTTCGCGCGTGTCAAAGGACTCGGCCAGAACCGGGGCGAAATGGATCAGCCGCCAGCCGCCGGTCAGCGTCATCGCAGCTCCCGCCAGCACAGCGCGCACCTCGCCCAGCCGCTCGGCGGCGTCGTCATCGCGCAGGTGCAGTTCCAGGCTGAGGCGGTGCTCGATCAATCGGGCCTCGCCGGTACCGCGCTCGCGGCTCTCCGCCCGGCCCCAGCGAAAGAAGGGATAGGCCGCCCGCCCGGCATGCTGGCGGCCAAAGCGCGGCGGCGAGCCGAAACGCGTCGTCACCGTCATCGCCCCGTCCAGCGCCGCCAGGATCGCCGCCTTCAGCGCCGCTTCCGGCGCGCTCACAGCGACAGCCTCCGATAGGGCGCCAACAGGCTCTGCGCCACCGGCGGCAGACCCGTATCCGGTCCGCCCTCGGCCAGCGCCTGGATGATCTGCAGCACCGCTTCGCGCAGCGCTGCCGGCACCATGTCCGCCGTCTCGCCATGCCCGCAGCGAAAGCGGATCTCGATCCCGCCCGCCGGTCGCAAGGGCTGCGGCCAGGCCTCACCCGGCTTCAGCACGATGCGGCCCGGATCGGCCAACGTGTCGATAAAAAACGCCGCCGGATCGATCTCCGACGGCGTGTCATCCGCATCAAAAAGCGTCACCGCCTCCAGCGCGATCAGGGGCGGTTTCAACAGCCGGAACTGCGTGCCGAAGGCGCCCAACCGCCCATCCCCGCCCCAGCCATCGCGCCGTTCCAGCCAGACCTGGGAGAGAAGCGCCCGCCCGGTTTCCCGCTCGACACAGGCCCGCGCCGTTTCTATCCAGTGAGTGATCGCCGCATCATCGGCCTCGCCCGTGACCCGCAGCCGGGCCTTCGCCTCGGCCAGCGTCACAGGCTCCACCGCCGGCGGCGTGAGGAGGGTAAGGGACATAAGAGCCTCAATCTTCGAAAGGGTCAGGTTCGATTGTCATCCCGGCCGAATGCCCCCGACTTGATCGGGGGCGCAGCGCCGGGACCCATCGCGGAACACCGCGCTGGTGCAGGCATGGATCCCGGACTTCCGCCCGGCTCAAGGCCGGGCCTCCATCCGGGATGACAATCATCGTCACAAGGGGCGGAAATCAGCTCTCCCCGAACTTCAACAGCTTGATCGCCTCGAAGTCCTGCACCCCCCCGCCGACACGCTTGGTGGTGTAGAACAGCACATAGGGCTTGGCCGAATAGGGGTCGCGCAGCACGTCCACGCCCTGGCGGTCGAGGATCAGATAGCCCTTCTCGAAATCGCCGAAGGCAATCGAGAAACTGTTCGCGCCGATATCCGGCATGTCCTCGGCCTCGGTCACCGGATAGCCCAGAAGGGTCGAACTGCCCGCCTGTGACAGGGAGGGCTGCCAGAGATAATTCCCGTCGGCATCCTTGAAGCGCCGCACCGCCGAGACGGTCTGCCGGTTCATCACGAACCGTCCCTTGGCGCGATAGCCGGTCTTGGGCGCATAGATCAGATCGATCAGCGCATCGGCCGGTTCGGCCGCATCAAACCCGCCGGACGTGCCGGTCGCCACATAGCCCAGCTCGCCCCAGCTCTGCAGGCCCTCGGCCGCCACGGCATAGTCCAGGAAGCCGCGCGGCTTGCCATTGCCGTCGCCGGTGACGAAGGCCGTGCTTTCCTGCACCGCAAACACGTCGCGCACTTCCTCGGCCAACCAGTCATCGACATCGATCATCGCATCATCCAGCAATTGCTGGGTCGCGGCCGGCATGGCGTAGAGCTCGGCCATCGGAAACTCGATGAGATCGAGGCTCGGCGTATCCGTCTCCGGACGCGCCGCCGTCTCGCTCACCCAGCCCGACGTCGCCCCGCCCAGCGACACCGGCTTGCGGAAACGCGCCGCCGTCGTGCGCCGCACCTGGGCAATCGACCGGATCGGCGAGGCCTCGGTCAAGAGCCGGTCGATGCGCCGCTCGGTGCGCTCGGGCACCACATAGCCGCCATCCCCGTCCACGCCCGCGCTCGCCGACTTGCCCTCATGAAGGCCCGAGGCATCGCCGCGCCGCATATAGGCCGTCCAGCCCGGATCCGCCGGCGTGTCGCCGCGCGCCAGGGCCGGCCGCGCCTGTTCGGACAACAGCCGGTCCAGCGCCGATTTCTGCTGGGTCAGGTCCCGGTCGATCCGGCCCAGCTTCTCCTCCAGCAGCACATCGCCGGCCGCCTTGGCATCCAGCTGCGCCAGGCGTTCGTCATTCGCCGCCTTGAAGGCCTCGAACACCGTCATCACCTCGCCCAGCGCCGCCCGCGTCTCGGCCGAGACCGGGTTCATCTTGGTTTCCTTGCTCATGGATTTCCTTTGCTTGCTTGAAAGCGTTCAGGCGGCCACCGCCGCGGCGTCCACCAGCCGCAGGCGCGCCTGCGGCAGCATCGGGAAGGTCACGATCGACACTTCCCAAAGATCTATGTCCAGAAGGTCCCGCCCCTTCGGCGTGCGGGTCCGGGCGCTGCGGGTGCGAAACCCGATCGACAGCCCGTTCACCGCCCCGCGCCGCACCAGCCCGGCCACCGTGCGCCCGCGCGGCCCCGTCGCCAGGATCTCGCCCTCGACATAGAGCCCGCGCCGGTCCTCGCGCAGCGTCGTCCACACGCCCACCGGCTCGACCGGATCATGCTGGAACAGCATCGGCACCGTCCCGCCCGCCGCCAGCGAACGCGCAAACGCCCCGCGATGCACCACATCCCCGGACAGGTCCGCCAGCGCAAACAGCGACGCATGCCCCGCAATGCGAAGGTTCAAAGGCATCAGCGCCTCCCTTGTTGTGTGTGAAAGCTCACCTTTCCTCCCCACATCGTGGGGAGGGGGACCGCGAAGCGGTGGAGGGGCCGCCGGGCATAGCCCGGCGGAATGTCCGCGCCACCCTCAGACCGTCAATCCGGCACCCCGGCCGTGACGAGGAAGCCCCCTACCCCTCCATCCGCCGCTCGATCCGCACCAGCGTCTCGCGCGCCAGGCGCATTTCCGCTTCCAGCCCGGCCAGCCGTTCCGCCAGCTCGCCCTGGCGTCCGGTCTCGCCCTCGAGCCGGTCCAGCCTTTCCGCCACCCGGCCCGACCAGATCAGCGCCCCGGAGGTCTGCAGCCCGATCGCCAGCAAAACCCCCAACGTCACCTGGCGTTGCAGCGTCCAGCCGCCCGTCTTCATCTCGCTCATCCATCCCCCCGCGGCACGCCGGCCTCATCGGTCTCGATCCCCAGCCGGCCGCCGAACCAGGGCGCCAGCCACACTTCCAGCGCCCGCGCCGTCTTGCGCGCCAGCGGCAGAACGCTCTGCCGCCAGAAGGCCAGATTGGCCTCGCGATAATTGGAATAGGTATTGTCCCCGGGCAGGCCCAGCAGCAGCGGGGGTACGCCGAAGGCCAGGGCGATCTCTCGCGCCGCCTCCCGCCGCGCCTCGATGAAATCCATCTCCGCCGGGCTCAGCGCCATCGGCTTCCAGTCCAGCCCGCCTTCCAGCAGAAGCGGCCGGCCGGCATTGCCCGGCCCGGTATGGGCGCTCGTCAGCTCATCCTTCAGCCGGTCGAACTGTTCCTCGGTCAAATGCCCGTCCGCACCATTGAACACCAGCGCCCCGGACGGCCGCGCCGCATTGGCCACCAGGCCGCGCGCCCAGTCGGCCGACAGCGTGTGCAGGTCCAGCGCCCGCCCCGCCGGTTCCAGCGGGGACAGGCCATAATGATCATCGCCGGGATGAAACAGCTTCAGGTGAAACACCGGAGACCGCCCGCTCACCCGGTCGCGCTCGAACACGCGCTTGTTCGCACCGGTGGCGTATTCCCAGCCCGCCGGCCAGCCGGTCCGGTCGGCGATCACCCGCATCCGGTCCGGCCGCAACAGGAAGAGCTCGCGCGGCACCCCGTCCAGGTTCGCCATCTCCAGATAGGCATTGCCCGCCAGCTGCAGATAGCCATAGACGCGCTCCCACAGCTCCGCCCCGGACGTGTCCGGATTGGGCCGGTCCAGCAACGCCTGCGCCGCCCGGTCGGAGGCCTGGAAAGGCACGCTCGCCGCCGCCTCGGCAATCAGCCGCACGCAGCGATTGGCAATCGCATTGCGCGCATAGCCCGCCTCCATCTGCACCGGCAAGGCCCGCGGTGCCCACCCCGACACCCCCGCCGAAGCCAGCGAAACCAGCCGCCCCAAAGGCACAGCCTTCCCCTCCCCGCCAAAAAGGCGAGACACCCAGTTCGTCATCACGTGATCCTTTCTGCCCCTTTCCTCCCCATGCAATGGGGAGGGGGACCGCGAAGCGGTGGAGGGGCCGCCGGGCGTCAGCCCGGCGGAATGCTGGCGCCAAGCGCCGATACGCCGCCTGCGGCGGCGCCCCATCGACCCGGTGCTTCGCACCGGCCCACTTCCCCAACGCATGTTGGGGAAGAAAACTTCAAACCCGCCGCATGCGCGGCTCCCCGCGCGTGCCCAGCATCAGCGCCGACAACGCCCAGACCAGGGCATCCACCCGGTCCGGACTGCCGCCGCCCGCCTCCGGCGCACCAAAGGCGCACATCTGGTCCTCCAGCGCAGGAAAACACCCGGCATGCTTCACCCGGCCGGCGGCATAGAGCGCCGCCACCGGCTCCGCCCGCGCCTGCTTGCCGCGGCTGGCCCGGACCAGGCGCACCGGCAGGCCGGCATCGGCCGCCTGCAGCACGCTGCGCACCATGTCACCGCCCTGATTGGCTTCGGCGATCACCGCGTCAGCCTCGAACTGTTCAAACGCAGAGGCCACACGGGCGGCCCAGTCGGCCGGCATGGCCGGACCGAAGGACATGTCCGCCAGCACATAGCCACGCCGCAGCGGGCCGGCGCCGCACGCCCCGGCCACCACGATCCCGCATTCATCCGAGCGCGGCCCGCCACTGGCCGGCGGGTCCACCGCCACCACGATCCGGTCCAGATCCGGCACCGCGTCCACACAGCCGGCCTCCAGCTGGTCCCGCGTCCACAGCGCGCCCGGCGGGTCCTCGATCAGCAAGCCCTCGATCTCCTGCCGCCCCAGCAGGGATCCGCCATAGGCCGCCTGCATCGCCGCCAGAAAGCCCGGCGCCAGATTGTGCGCATTGGCCGAAGTCGGCTGCTGCGTGCACACCACCTCGGCCGCCGCCTTCAACCGCTTCAGCTCGGGCAAGGGGCGCGGCGTGGTGGTCAGCATCAATTGCGGCAAGGCGCCCAGCCGCAGCCCCATGCGCAGCATGTCCAGCGCCGCCTTGGGCCGTTTCCAGGCCGCGAACTCATCGCCCCATGCCAGATCGAATTGCGGCCCGCGCAGCCCGTCCGGATCTTCGGCCGAGAAGGCATGTGCCACTGCCCCATTCTCCCACACCACCCGTTTGCGCGACGCCTCATAGCGCGGCGGATCCTTCCAGTGTCCCCGGCCCAGCAGGCCGGACGGACCTTCGATCATCACCTCGCGCACATCATTGAAAGTCGGCGCCACCAGGGCGATCCGCCGGGCGCCTTGGGCCACTTTCTGCGTCACCCACTCGGCCCCGGCGCGCGTCTTTCCGGCGCCGCGTCCGCCCAGGAACAGCCAGATCAGCCAGTCACCCTCGGGGGGCAGCTGGACCGGCGCGCCCATCGTCCAGAAGTTCTTGAGCCCGCTGATCGTCTCTTGCCTTTCGAAGGTCTCGCAGCTCTCGTCCAAACCCAAGACGATCTGCCTGATTTTCAAGCTGGTCGCGCAAACGGGATTTGAGCTCTGCTGTGGAAAGTCCGGCAAACGCATCATCCTCCGTCTGGGTCGTCTGGGTGGTCTGCAGAGCCTTGGCTCCGGTCTCGTTTTTCGGCTTCATCAGAAACTCCATCGAGCGCCTGGCCCGGGTGACATGATCCATGTTCGCCTTGGCCGCCTTGGCCCGCTCCGGATTGCCCAGCTGGGTCCAGGCGACCAGTTCATGACAGGGCTGCACCATGCGTTCGACCGCCAGGGCCTCGCGCTCGGCCGGGTCCAGCCGGTCAATCACGCGCAGCCACTTGCTCACCGTATGGGTACAGACCCCGCATTCGGCGGCGATTTCCTTGAGCGACAGCCCCGCCTGGCGCAGGCTCCACCAGGGCCAGTGCTCCAGCAGGGCTTCCCGTGAATGTTTGCTTTTTTCGACCATGCCCAACTTTACCCCGCCGGCGTCACCGGTCGGATTTCGGGCAAAAGAAAACCGGCAAGTGCCGGTCATCACGCAGAAAGTTTTTGCGCTCCGTCGGGACAAGCGCGCCCTTATCCCGCCTTGTCGTCCCCATCAGGTGTTTCGGAACCGGATTCCAGCCGATGCCCGTCGACATTTTTTGCCAGCTGGGCTCGCCGCGCCGCCTCTAGCTCCCGCACAGCCTTGGGCGTGCCATGCACCACACGGTTCGCCTCGGCCTCCCGGGCCTTCTCGTCGCGCGCCTTGCGCTTGCGGTACTGGCGAAGATTGATCGGCTTGGTCATGCCCCAACTGTGCCCGCCCGCACCCGCCCTGTCACCCACAACCGGCACGACGCCCCATACCAGTCAACGCCGCGAGCCCCCGCTCGCAATCATCCATAATTCGCTTGTCAGCCAGCCAGCCGTATCCGGTTTTCCAGCTCAAGGGTGAAACCGCGAAGCGGCGCCTCCGGCGCCCTTGACCTGGAAAACCGGATACGGCCCCATCTCGGCAAGCGAACAATGGTCGGGAGAGGCACGAAACGTGCCCCCTTCAGACTCCCCCTTCCCCCTGGGGCTGAGGAGCCAAAGGACAGTCCGGGGGACTGTCCGACGCGACGAAGGGTGCCCCGAAGGGGCGGATGAGGGGGAAATCCCGGTGGTGCCAAATCAGGCTCAACCCACCCCGCCTCAGGCCAGATCCTCCTCGACCCCCGCCTCGTCGATCTCATTGGCAAAGAAGCCCAGCGTGTCGAAAATCTTCTGCGTCGGCTTGGGCAGGTCCGCGGTCAGCACCAGCGGCTTCCGGCCCTCGCGCGGTATCTCCAGCCGCCGGGCGTGCAGGCACAGGCGGCGGTCCAGGTCTTCCGGGGCTTCACGATCACAGGTGTATTTGCGATCGCCCAGGATGGCATGGCCCATCGCGGCCAGGTGCACCCGCAGCTGGTGGGTACGGCCGGTCACCGGGCGCAAGGCCACCCAGGCGGCCTTCTGGCCCGCCTCGGCGACAACGACATAGCGGGTCAGCGCATGGCTGGCGCCCTCCTCGCCATGACGCGCGGCGACCATGGTCTCGCGCTCGGCATCGGCGCCCTTGCCGGCGGCCTTCTTCATGAAGCCCTTCACCTCGCCCTTTTTCGGCTTGGGCACGCCCAGGGCAATCGCCCAATAGGTCTTGTTGGTCTTGTGCGACTGGAAGGCCTTGGCCAGTTTCGCTGTCGCCTTGGGCCCCTTGCCGACGATGACGACACCAGACGTGTCCTTGTCCAGCCGGTGCACCAGGCGCGGCCGGTCCAGGCCTTCGCCGAAAGCATCCAGCAGGCCGTCCAGATGCCGCGTCGTCTTCGACCCGCCCTGCACGGCCAACCCGGCCGGCTTGTTGAAGGCGATCAGCTCGTCATCCTGGTAGATCACCAGCGATTTCACATACGCGATGTCTTCCGCCGACAGGCGTGGTGCCTTGGGTTTCTCGCCCGGTTCCGGCAGCGGCGGCACGCGCACTTCCTGGCCTTCGCTGACCCGGCTGTCGCCCTTCACCCGGCCGCCATCGACCCGGATCTGGCCCTTGCGGCACAGCTTCTGGACCATCACCGAAGAGACATGCGGAAACCGCCGCTTGAACCAGCGGTCGAGACGGGAGCCGTCCTCGGACGGCTCGACCTTGATCAGTTGGACGCCACTCATGCAAACACCTTGCGGGCAATGAAAAGCCCGGCGAACACCGCCGCCAGGCACAACAGGACCGAACCGGCGGCATAGCCGAAGGCCAGGGCCAGGTCCCTGCGCTCAACCATCTCGGCCAATTCCAGCGAGAAGGCCGAGAATGTCGTGAAGCCTCCCAACAGGCCGACCGCGCCGAACAGCCGGATGTCGACGCTCATCTCGCCCCCCCGGCCTGCCAGCGCCAGCCAGCCGACCAGAAGGCCCATCAGCGCACCGCCCAGCACATTCGCCACCAGCGTGCCCCAGGGCAGGCCCAGCGGCATGTCCGGTCCCAGCCAGCGCAGCGAGGCCTGGCCCACCAGATGGCGCGAGATGGCACCCAGTGCGCCGCCGGCGCCAATAATCAGGAGTTGGTTCATGGCCGCTGGTTAGGCGGGCCCCACGGTTTTGGCAAGCGCGCTCTCCGGACCCTTTTGAGTCGGTCTTCGGGTAGCCCACCCGCGTTACGCTTTCGTAATTTCATACATTTTGGTTAGATGCATGCATTTTTGCATTTCTGCCTTGGTGAATTGCACCTTCAGTTCTTCCGCTAAGTCCTTATTTACCAAGACGCGAACCGGGAGGGCCCGGCTCGCCAAGAGCAAAGGAACTTCCTATGACCCGCGTCAATTCCACCCTGTCGACGGTGATCAACATTCTCTTCGTGGCCGGTGTGTTTGGGGCCATGACGATCGCGCTGTCCGGCGCCGTCGCTTAACCCCGCATACAAAGCCACGATCCCGTTCCCCGCAGCCTCACCGCTTCACGAGGCCGCGCGAACCGGTTGATCGTCATCGCCTGAAACGAATGCGGGAGCTGCCCCAATCAGCTCCCGCTTTTGTTTTGCCCCTTTGGCAGCCGACAGCCAGGTCCTAGACTGGCCGCCCGGTCAGGAGGATGTGTCATGTTGCTTGCTTCGCTCGCCGCGCTCGCCTGGGTGCAGACGGCTCCCGCCAATACGGAACAGCCGCAGCCCGAGGCCGGCGAGACTGCCGAAACCGTCATCGCACCGCCCCCCACGGATGCCGCGACTCTGATTGCCGGCATCGAGAGCCGTTATGACGCCTATGGCGAGCTGTCGGCGGAACTGGCGGCCCGGCGCACCCGCGAACGCTATCTTGCCGGCCTTTTGCTGCCGGCGATCGGGCGAACCGATCTGGACGAAGGCGCGCGTGGCGCCATCTTGCAAACCATCGGCGCTCAGCTCTCGGCGCTGGAAACCGACAATACGCAATGGGCAGTGAGACAGCTCGACCCTGCCCGTTTTGCCCCCCTGCATGCCGAGGAGCCGCGACTGGCTCAGGACCTGCTGCGCTGGGCCGAACGCGATCCTGGCTCGGAAGCCGCCATCGTGGCGGCGTTGGAACCGGTGGCCCTCAACGGAGGCTACGACGCCCAGGCCTTTGCCGAGCGCGCCGACCGGCTTGCTCTGTCGCGGGGCCAGCCGCAAATCTATGGGAGCCAGACCCTCTGCGTGGAGGGTCGTGAACAGCTTGCTCCGCTCGACCCCGCCCGCACCGCAGAACAACGCGAGCGCTTGCGATTGCCGCCCCTCGACGTCGATGCCTTCCAGGGCGGGGCCTGCGAGGACACCGGCGCCGAAGGCGGCAGCGAATAGGCGTCAGAGCTTGGTGCGCAGGGTTTGCACCAGCATCAACAGCACCGAGACGATGATCCCGATCGCTGAAATGCCCAGGATCGGACCGACCACGGCTTCCTCGGCCAACTGTCCGTAGAGCAGATAGAGGCCGACGATCATTACCGCCGCGGCGATCTGGTGCAGGCCGGTCTGGGCCCAGGCCAGGAGCCCGGTCTTCACCGCGAACAGCTTGTAGATCACCGCCCAGGTGACCGACAGCACGCCGCCCACCAGCATGATGTGCGCATGGGTCGGCATCTGGCCGTGATCGCCGGTGCGGCCCATGTGCTCGCCCAGCAGCATGCCCAACAGCAGCCAGAGCAGCCCCAGTGTGAGATGGATGCGAATCGGATTCATGGAATCTCCCCCCAGAGTTTGACGGGCGGGAAGATTCCCTTTTAACGCGAGTGATTCAAGAGGGATTCGAGCCAGTCCCGCCGCTCCGGCGTTGCGCCCGCAGGGCCCGCCAGCGCTCCAGCCGCTCGGCGATCGCCGCCTCCCGGCCCGAGGGCCTGGGCTCGTAGAAGACCGGTCGCTGCGGCATCGCGTCGGGGAAGTAATCCTGACCGGACACGCCGCCCTCGGCGTCATGATCATACTCATAGCCCGCGCCATAGCCCTGCGCCTTCATCAGCTTGGTCGGAGCATTGAGAATATGCGCCGGCGGCATCAGCGAGCCGGTCTCCTTGGCCGCCTTCCGGGCCCGCTTGTAGGCGACATAGACCGCGTTGGATTTGGGCGCCGTCGCCAGATGGACCACCGCATGCGCCAGCGCCAGCTCGCCCTCCGGCGAGCCCAGGCGCTCATAGGTGCGCGCCGCCTCATTGGCGATCATCAGCCCGGTCGGATCGGCCAGGCCGATATCCTCCGACGCCATGCGCACCAGGCGCCGCGCCAGGAAGAGCGGGTCCTCCCCGCCCTCCAGCATGCGCGCGAACCAGTACAGCGCCGCATCCGGGTCCGATCCGCGCACCGCCTTGTGCAGCGCCGAGATCAGGTTGTAGTGCTCCTCGCGATCCTTGTCATAGGCCGCTGCCCGCTTGTTCAGCAGGCCGGCCAGGCGCTCCGCCGTGACCGGATCACTCCCGTCGCCGAAGGTGAAGGCCTCCTCGACCAGGTTGAGCATGTAGCGGCCATCCCCGTCCGCCATCGCCCGCAGCGCCGCGCGCGCGCCGGCGTCCAAGGGCAGCTGGCGTCCCATCTCCCGCTCGGCCCGCGCGACCAGGCGCTCCAGCCCGTCATCATCCAGCCGCCGCAACACCAGCACCTGGCAGCGCGACAACAGCGCCGCATTGAGCTCGAAGGACGGGTTTTCGGTGGTCGCCCCGACCAGGGTGATCGTGCCCTCCTCCACCACCGGCAGGAAACCGTCCTGCTGGGCGCGGTTGAAGCGGTGGATCTCGTCGACGAACAACAGCGTGCCGCGCCCGGCCTGGCGCCGCGCCCGGGCCCGCTCGAACGCCTTTTTCAGATCCGCCACGCCGGAAAACACCGCCGAGAGCGGCTCGAACTCCAGCTGGCTGTCCTCGGCCAAAAGCCGCGCGATCGTGGTCTTGCCCACGCCCGGCGGTCCCCACAGCACCAGCGAAGCCAGCCGGCCCTGCGCCCGCATGCGCGCAATCGGCCCCTCGCCCTTGAGCAGGTGATCCTGCCCGACGACTTCATCCAGGCTTTTCGGACGCAGGCGGTCCGCCAGCGGGCGTGGCGCTTCGGCCTCCAGGCCGGCCGATTCGAACAAGGTGCTCATGTCCGCCATTTGGCCTCAGGGTGACCGGCCGGCGCAAGCACGCAGACAGTCGGGCCCGTTTCTGCCGCGCCCGATTCTGCCCCGCATCCCGCGCCGCTCTGTGCTATCCTGACCCGTGATCATGCCGGGACCCTTTCCGGGCCGGCCCCGCCTGCCCTCCCGGACGCCAAGAGGAGCCGTCCCATGACCACCCTGCTGGACAAGCCCGTGCCGGAAACCCGCACCGTCAGCCCGGAAATGCGCGTTGTGCCCTATCTCAGCGTCGATGACGGCGCCGCCGCGCTGGACTTCTACACCCAGGCTTTCGGCGCGGAAGTGCTCGAGCGCTATGAGCATGAAGGCAAGCTGGGCCATGCCACCTTGCGCATCAATGGCGGCATCCTGATGCTCGCCGACGAATTTCCCGATCCAGACCAGATGATCGGCAATGTCTCGCCTAAGACGCTGGGCCATCGCACCACTTCGACGATCAATCTGAATGTCGATGACGCCGATGCCTGGTTCGAGCGGGCCCTGGCCGCCGGCGCAGAGACCCTGCGCCCCGTGACGGCCGAGTTTTTCGGCCGCCACGGCAAGCTCAGGGACCCGTTCGGCCATGTCTGGAGCGTGGTCGCGCTGAAGCGTGACGCCCAGACCTGAGCGGACCTGAACGCGTCAGTACAGCCGCACAGAAGCCTCATAGCGCCGCCCGCGGCGTTCCACGACCAGCGGCCAGACCTGGGCACCATCATGGCTGGCCAGGATGTCGGCCAGATCGTCCAGATCGCGCACCGGCTGCTGCATCAGCTCGACGATCCGGTCGCCGGGCTGGAAACCGTGGCGCGCAGCAATGCTGCGCCGGGTCGTGCCGGAGACAATCACGCCATCCATGAAGGGGTCCAGACCGACGCGCTCATTGAAGGCCGGTGACATCTCCACCAGTCCGGCGCCATTGAGCGGATTGCGGCCATCGACCTGGAAGGGGGTGGGATCTGAATTGCCCGGCGCAGGCTGGACCGGCACGGACAGTTCCACGCGCTGGTTCTGGCGCAGAACGGCAAACACGGCCTCCTCGCCGGCCGCGCGGGTGGCCAGCCGGAAGCGGGCACCGGACTCATTGTTCACCTCGCGGCCATCGACGGCCAGAACAATATCGCCCTGGCGCAGCCCGGCCGTGGCGGCCGCCGAATTGGGATAAACCTGTCCGACCAGCGCCCCGCGCGGCCGGTCCAGGCCCAGCGCCTGGGCCATGTCGCCATCAACGGGCTGCAGGCGGGCGCCCAGCCAGGGCCGGATCAGCTCGCCCTCACCCATGGCGGTATCCACCACCCGGCGTACCATCTCGACCGGAATGGCAAAGCCGATCCCGTTTGAACCGCCCGAGCGCGAGAAGATCATCGTGTTCACGCCGACCAGCTCGCCATCCATGTCCACCAGCGCACCACCGGAATTGCCCGGATTGATCGCCGCATCGGTCTGGATGAAAGAGCCGAAATCGGTCCGGCCGACATCGGTCCGGGCCAGCGCCGAGACGATGCCCGACGTCACCGTCTGGCCGACGCCGAACGGATTGCCGATCGCCAGCACCAGATCGCCGACCTCGATATCCCCGGACAGGTCATAGCGCAGCACCGGCAGCGGCTCGTCCGTGTCCACTTTCAGAACGGCCAGGTCCGTGGCCTCGTCCGTCAGCAGGATCTGCGCTTCGAATTCACGCCGGTCCGCCAGCACGACACGCAGCTCGGTCGCGCCGGCCACGACGTGGTTATTGGTCACGATGACGCCGGACGGATCGACGATCACGCCGGAACCCAGCGAGTTCTGTTCGCGTGGCTGATTGCGGAACATGCGCGAGAAGAAGGGATCATTCGCGAACGGGTGCTGGCTTCGCGCCACGCGGCGCGAATAGACATTCACCACCGCCGGCGTCACCTCGCGCACGACCGGTGCGAAGGACAGCTGCATCTCGCTCCGGCTGTCCGGAACGATGCGGTCCTGGGCCTCCGGCTCGACCGGGGTGAAGGGCGTGTCCTGCGCCGCGACGGATGCCGTCACGGACGCGGTGGCTAGGGCGAAAGCAAGAAAAAGAAACTTGGTCATGGCGTTGATATAGGCCTTGTTGCGGGCATGAAAAAGGCGGCTTGCCAGAGCAAAGCCGCCTTCTCCTGAACCTGTGCTGACCGGAAGCTTACTCCTCGGTCATGCCGCCTTCGGCTTCCATGCGGGCGCGGTCGACAGCGCCCTTGGCAGCCGGGTCACGATCGACCAGTTCGATCACGGCCATCGGCGCATTGTCGCCGTGACGGAAGCCGGCCTTGAGAACGCGGGTGTAGCCACCATCGCGCTCGGTGTAGCGGCCGCCGAGCGTGTCGAACAGCTTCTTGACCTGGTCTTCATTGCGCACGCGGGACATGGCCAGACGACGACCGTGGACATCGCCACGCTTGGCCAGCGTGATCAGCTTGTCCATGAACGGCGCCAGTTCCTTGGCCTTCGGCAGGGTCGTGACGATCTGCTCGTGCTCGATCAGCGATGCGGCCATGTTGGCCAGCATGGCTTTGCGATGCGAGTGAGTGCGGTTGAGTTTGCGGTGTGCGATGCCGTGACGCATGGCTTTATCTCCTCAGGTCCGGTTCAGGCGCCTCCCGGCGGCTGCCTAGACGTGATCCTCGAAACGTTTGGCAAGATCCTCGATGTTCTCCGGCGGCCAGTTCGGCGCTTCCATGCCCAGGTGCAGACCCATCTGGGCGAGAACTTCCTTGATCTCATTGAGCGACTTGCGGCCGAAGTTCGGGGTGCGGAGCATTTCCGCCTCGGACTTCTGGATCAGGTCGCCGATGTAGACGATGTTGTCGTTCTTCAGGCAGTTCGCGGAACGCACCGACAGCTCCAGCTCGTCGACCTTGCGCAGCAGCGCCGGGTTGAAGTCGAGCTCGGGCTTGTCGTCCTCGGCCGGACGGGCCTCGACGGCTTCCTCGAAATTGATGAAGATCTGGAACTGGTCCTGCAGGATACGCGCGGCGTAGGCCACGGCGTCTTCCGGCGTCACCGTTCCGTCGGTTTCCACTTCAAGCGTCAGCTTGTCATAGTCCAGAACCTGGCCCTCACGGGTGTTCTCGACCTTGTAGGACACGCGCTTGACCGGGGAATACAGGGCGTCCACGCCGATCAGGCCGATCGGGGCGTCTTCCGGGCGGTTGCGCTCGGAGGGGACATAGCCCTTGCCGGTGTTGACCGTGAACTCCATGCGGATCTCGGCGCCCTCGTCCAGCGTGCACAGGATCAGGTCCTTGTTCACGACTTCGACGTCAGCGGTCTCCTCGATGTCACCGGCGGTGACAACGCCCGGACCGGACTTGCGCAGGACGACGCGCTTGGGGCCTTCGCCATTCATGCGAAGGGCGATCTGCTTGATGTTCAGCACGATGTCGGTGACGTCTTCACGCACACCGTCAATCGACGAGAACTCGTGCACCACGCCATCGATGTGGACGTTGGTCACAGCCGCACCCTGGAGCGAGGACAGCAGCACACGGCGCAGCGCGTTGCCGAGCGTCATGCCGAAGCCACGCTCCAGCGGTTCGGCGACGATCTTCGCCTGGCGCTCCGGGTCGTGGCCCGGTTCGATTTCCGGCTTCATCGGACGGATGAGTTCTTGCCAGTTCTTCTCGATCACGTTCTTACTGCCCCTTCATCAGCCGCGCGGGATCCGCCGGCGGCGCGTTCAACAGGCGAAATACGCTGCCGACGTCTGGTTAGACGCGGCGACGCTTCGGCGGACGGCAACCATTGTGCGGGATCGGCGTGACGTCCTGGATGGTGGTGATGGTGAAACCCACCGACTGCAACGCACGCAGCGCGCTCTCGCGCCCCGAACCCGGACCGGAGACCTTGACTTCCAGGGTCTTCATGCCGTGCTCAATTGCCTTCTTGCCAGCATCTTCAGCGGCCATCTGGGCGGCATACGGGGTCGACTTGCGCGACCCTTTAAAGCCCATGTGACCGGAGGACGACCAGGAAATCGCATTGCCCTGGGCATCGGTGATGGTCACCATGGTGTTGTTGAAGCTGGCATTCACGTGGGCAACGCCCGACGTGATGTTCTTACGTTCGCGCCGTTTGATACGGCTCGGTTCCTTAGCCATTGGTCAGGACCCTACTTCTTCTTGCCGGCGATCGGCTTGGCGGGACCTTTGCGCGTACGCGCATTGGTGTGAGTGCGTTGGCCACGGACCGGCAGGCCACGACGGTGGCGCAGGCCACGGTAGTTGCCCAGGTCCATGAGGCGTTTGATGTTGACGGCGACTTCACGGCGCAGGTCCCCTTCCACGAGGTGATCACGGTCGATCACTTCACGGATCTGCAGGACTTCTGCGTCGGTCAGGTCGGCAACGCGGCGTTCCGGCGTGATGGAAACCTGCTCGCAGATTTCCTTTGCCTTGGCCGGGCCAATGCCGTGGATATAGCGAAGCGCGATTTCAACGCGCTTGTTCGTCGGAATATTGACGCCGGCAATACGGGCCACTTTCCATCTCCTAATTCAGAACGCCATTCACGGACGAACCAATGGGCAACCTTTCGGTCGCCGCATGAGCTCGCCCGTTTCGCGAAGGGCGCTATCTACAGTCAGCGTTGCCACCCCGTCAATGGGGTTGCAACAGGTGTGTGTCACTTCTCATCCAGTGCCGTGGCGATACGAGCCGCGACGTCTTCCATGGATCCCATGCCTTCCACTTCCCGCAACTTGCCTTGATCGGCATAGTAGGGGAGCAGCGGGGCCGTCTGATCCTGGTAGGCTTTCAGGCGCACCTTGAACGCGTCGATATTGTCGTCCGCGCGCCCTTCTTCGGCAGCCCGCTTTTCCATGCGTGCCACCAGTTCCGCATCGTCCACCAGCAGGCGGACCACCGCGTCGACCTGGGTGCCACGCTTGCTCAGCGCCGCATCCAGGGCTTCCGCCTGGGCCACCGTGCGCGGGAAACCGTCAAAGATCGCCCCGCCCGCAGCCTTGGCTTCCGGCAGCCGCTCCTCGATCAGCTCGATGACGATCTCGTCCGAAACGAGATGGCCGCCATCCATGATCGCCTTGACGCGATTGCCCAGTTCGGAGCCGGATGCAACGGCGGCACGCAGCATGTCACCGGTCGACAGCTGGACCCAGCCGCGTTCCGTGACCAGGCGCTTGGCCTGGGTGCCCTTGCCGCTTCCCGGCGGTCCGAACAGAATGATGTTCATCGCTTGCGCCCCCGCAGCTTCGACTTCTTGATCAGGCCCTCATACTGATGTGCCAGCAGGTGGGACTGGATCTGGGAAATCGTGTCCATCGTCACCGACACGACAATGAGGATGGACGTGCCGCCCAGGGCGATCGCTGCACCGCCGCCCATCAGCATGGGCACCATGCAGATCACAACCAAATAGATGGCCCCGATCAGCGTCAGGCGGGACAGAACGAAGTCAATGTATTCAGCCGTGCGCTTGCCCGGACGGATGCCCGGCAGGAAGCCGCCGTACTTGCGCAGATTGTCGGCCGTGTCTTCCGGGTTGAAGACCACCGAGGTGTAGAAGAAGCAGAAGAAGATGATCATCGCCGCGTAGAGCGAGAGGAAGAGCGGCGAGCCCTGCCCCAGATACGCCACCACGGTCTGCAGCCATTCCGGACCGGACTGGGCCTGGAACTGCGCGGCAGTGGCCGGCAGCAGCAGCAGCGAAGAGGCGAAGATCGGCGGAATCACGCCGGCGGTGTTCAGCTTCAGCGGCAGGAAGGACGTTTCCCCGCCGGTCATGCGATTGCCCTGCTGGCGCTTGGGATACTGCACCAGAAGCCGGCGCTGCGAGCGCTCGACGAAGACCACCAGCACCAGGCCGAGCAGGACCAGCAGGAAGCCGCCCAGGAAGACCGGCGTGCCGATGGCACCCGAGGCGGCCTGGCCGAAAGCATTGCCCAAAAGGCCCGGAACGGCCGCGATGATGCCGGCGAAGATGATCAATGAGACGCCATTGCCGACCCCGCGCGAGGTGATCTGCTCACCCAGCCACAGCAGCAGCATGGTGCCGCCCACCAGGGTCGTCACCGTCGAAACGATGAAGAACAGGCCCGGATTGACCGCCATGGCGATCCCGTCCGCATTGGGCGTATTCATCGACACGGCGATGGCCAGGGCCTGGCCCGTGGCCAGCACGACGGTAAGATAACGCGTGTACTGGTTGATCTGCTGCCGGCCGGCTTCGCCACCTTCCTTCTTCAGCTTTTCCAGGCTGGGAATGGTGGCCGCCATCAGCTGCATGATGATCGAGGCCGAGATGTACGGCATCACGTTCAGGGCGAAGATCGCCATGCGCTCGACAGCACCGCCGCCGAGCGTGTTGAACATGGACAGGATGCCGCCTTCGAACTGCTGGAACACCAGCGCGTACTGTTCCGGGTCGATGCCCGGGATCGGCACGAAGGTCCCGATCCGGTAGACGATCAGGATCCCGATCGTGAACAGGATACGTTGTTGCAGCTCCTTCGCCTTGGCGAAGGAGCTGAAATTCATGTTCTGAGCAAGCTGTTCAGCAGCTGAAGCCATTACCTCTTCCCCGAAAGGTCAGCGTGTCGTCGCTTAGTCCGCGGCTTTCTCGGCCACGGTGACAGTCACTTTGCCGCCCGCTTTCTCGACTGCTTCGATGGCAGCCTTGGAAGCACCGGCAACGGTGATGTCTACTTTGGACTTCAGCTCACCCTTCGCAAGGAGGCGGATGCCGTCCAGTTCACGGCGCACGAGGCCCGCTTCAATCAGGACAGCTGCATCGACGGGTTTCTTCGCGTCGATCTTGCCTTCGGCGATGGCTTTCTCGATCCGGCCCAGATTCACTTCGGCCCAGGCCTTGCGGTTCGGCTTGTTGAAGCCCCGCTTCGGCAGGCGCATGTGAAGCGGCATCTGACCGCCTTCGAAACCCTTGATGGCCACACCCGAGCGGGATTTCTGGCCCTTCACACCGCGACCACCGGTCTTGCCCTTGCCGGAACCGATACCGCGACCCACGCGGGTACGCAGTTTGGCGGCGCCGTCATTGTCGCGCAGTTGATTGAGACGCATGTCGTTCTCCATTCGAACGAGCGGTTTCCCCAAAGGGGACCTACTCCTCGACGATTTCCACCAGATGGCTGACCTTGGCGATCATGCCGCGGACAGACGGGGTGTCTTCCAGTTCACGTTCGCGGCCGACCTTGTTGAGGCCGAGGCCGATCAGCGTTGCGCGCTGATCCTGCGGGCGGCGGATCGGGCTGCCCGTCTGGCGCACACGGAGGGTCTTGCTAGCCATTATCCCGTGTTCCTTACGCTTCGATCGCTTCCGGCGAGGACGCACCGTCATTGCGGCGGTTCACCAGATCGCCGACCTTCAGGCCCCGCTTGGCAGCAACCGAGCGCGGGCTCGACTGCGACTTCAGCGCGTCCATGGTGGCGCGGATCATGTTGTACGGGTTGGACGTGCCAACCGATTTGGCGACGACGTCCTGGACACCCAGGGTTTCCAGCACGGCGCGCATCGGACCGCCGGCGATCACACCGGTACCCGGAGGGGCAGCGCGCAGGACCACTTTGCCAGCGCCGTGACGGCCCTTGGTGTCGTGATGCAGCGTGCGGCCTTCGCGAAGCGGAACACGGATCATCGTCTTCTTGGCTTCGTCGGTCGCCTTGCGGATCGCTTCCGGCACTTCGCGGGCCTTGCCCTGACCGAAGCCGACGCGGCCCTTGGTGTCACCGACCACTACGAGGGCTGCGAACTGGAAGTTCCGGCCACCCTTCACGGTCTTTGCGACGCGGTTGATGTGGACGAGCTTGTCGACCAGCTCGTCATCGCGTTCCTGATCGCGGTCACGCTCACGGCCACGGCCGCGGCCCCGACCCCGTTCGCCGCGCTCACCGCGTTCGCCGCGGTCGCGCTGATGCTCGTTCTGATGAGCCATACGTCCGCTCCCTTAGAAGTTCAGGCCGCCCTCGCGGGCCGCCTCTGCGAGCGCTTTGACACGCCCGTGATAGATGTAACCGCCACGGTCGAACACGACGTCGGTGACGCCTTCCTTGACCGCGCGCTCGGCAATCAGCTTGCCGACGATTTCCGCCGCTTTCGTGTCCCAGGACTTGGCGTGCTCTTTCAGAGCCACTTCTTCCAGGGAAGACGCCGAAGCCAGGGTCTTGCCCGCCACATCGTCGATGATCTGGGCATAGATGTTCTTCGAAGAACGGTGGACCGACAGCCGCGGGCGCCCGTTGGCGAACTTCCGCAGCCGGTTCCGGTTGCGCTGAGCGCGACGGACCTGTTTTTCGCGTTGAGTCTTCATCGCTGGCCCTACTTCTTCTTGCCTTCTTTGCGGCGGATATATTCGCCGACATACTTGATGCCCTTGCCCTTGTAGGGCTCCGGCGGACGGAAGCGGCGGATCTCGGCGGCCACCTGGCCAACGCGCTGCTTGTCAGCGCCCGCGATCTTCACCTCGGTCGGCTTGCCGACGCTGATGGTGATGCCTTCAGGCGCGTCATAGACGACGTCATGCGACAGGCCGAGCGACAGTTTCAGGGACGAGCCCTGCATCTGCGCACGGTAACCGACGCCGACCAGCTCGAGATCCTTCTCGTAGCCCGTCGTGACACCCTTCACGAGGTTGGCGACCAGGGCACGTTGCATGCCCCACATCGCCCGGGCCCGCTTGGACTCGTCGCGCGGCTTGATGACAATGCCGTCTTCGCCCTGCTCGACCGCGACATCCTCGACGAAGTCCATCGACAGCTCGCCCTTGGGACCTTTGACGGTCAGGGAGGTGTCGGTGAGCGTCGTGGTGACACCGGACGGAATGGCGACCGGGAGTTTACCGATACGTGACATTGGTTCGCTCCCTTAGCTGACGTGACACAGGATCTCGCCGCCCACATTGGCCTCACGGGCGGTCGCATCCGACATCACGCCCTTGGGCGTGGACAGGATGGCGATACCCAGGCCGTTCTGGACGAGCGGAAGGTCCTTGACGCCGGAATACACTCGGCGGCCCGGCTTGGAAATCCGCTTGATCTCGCGGATTACCGAGTCACCTTCGAAATACTTGAGTTCGATCTCGAACTCTTTCATGCCGCTGGCGTGTTCCACTTCCGCATAGTCACGGATGTAGCCTTCGCTCTTGAGCACATCGAGCACGCGGCGGCGCAGGGCCGAAGCCGGCGTGTTCACGGACCGCTTGTTGCGCATCAGCGCGTTGCGGATCCGGGTCAGCATATCGCCGAGGGGATCGTTCACAGACATCTCTATCTCCCTCTTACCAGCTCGACTTGACCATGCCCGGGATCAGACCCTGGCTGGCCAGTTCGCGCAGCGCGATACGCGACATACGCAGCTTGCGGTAGAATGCGCGCGGACGGCCGGTGATCTCGCACCGGTTGCGTACACGGGATGCGGCCGAATTGCGGGGCAATTGAGCCAGTTTCAGCTGAGCAGCAAAACGCTCCTCAACCGGCAGTTCCTGATTGCGCGCGATCGCCTTGAGCGCGGCACGCTTGGCAGCATAGCGCTGCGACAGGCGTTCACGCTTGCGATTGCGTTCAACTGCGGAAGTCTTCGCCATTTAAATCCTCCTGCGTGCAGAGCCCGGCCGGCCCTGCTCTCCTGCTGCGTTAGTTCGTAAACGGAAAATCGAACTCGGCCAGCAGGGCCTTCGCTTCCTCATCATTGTCGGCGGTGGTGCAGACAACGATATCCATACCCCGGATCTTCTCGACCTTGTCGTAGTCGATTTCCGGGAAAACGATGTGTTCCTTCAGACCCATCGCGTAATTGCCGCGACCGTCGAAGCTCTTACCATTGAGCCCGCGGAAGTCACGCACACGCGGCAGGGCGATGGTGATCAGGCGGTCCAGGAACTCGTACATACGGTCCTGGCGCAGGGTCACCTTCGCACCGATCACCTGCTCCTCGCGGAGCTTGAAGCCCGCGATGGACTTCTTGGCGACCGTCTTCACCGGCTTCTGGCCGGCAATGGCTTCCAGATCCTCAAGGGCACCCTTGATTTTCTTGGAGTCCTGGGAGGCCTCACCGACGCCCATGTTGATCACGATCTTGTCCAGACGCGGGATCTGCATGTCGTTGGCATAGCCGAACTTTTCCTTCATGCGAGCGCGAATCTCATCGCGGTACTTCGCACGCAGGCGCGGGGTGTAAGCAGCAACCTCAGACATCGATAATCTCACCAGAGGCTTTGGCGACCCGGACCTTCTCGCCCGCTTCATTGGTCGTGAAGCCGACACGCGTCGGTTCGCCGGTTTTCGGATCGGCCAGCGCCACGTTGGACACGTGGATCGCGGCTTCTTTTTCCTTGATGCCGCCCTGGTCGGTCTGGGTCGGACGGGTGTGGCGCTTGACCACATTCACGCCCGCCACGATGACCTTGTCCTCGGTCGGCAGCACCTTGGTGACCTCGCCGGTCTTGCCCTTGTCACGGCCGGCGAGAATGACGACCTTGTCGCCCTTCTTGATCTTGGCGGCCATTACAGCACCTCCGGAGCCAAGGAGACGATCTTCATGTGGTTCTTGGCGCGCAGTTCGCGCGGCACCGGACCAAAGATACGCGTGCCCAGGGGCTCGTTATTGTTGTTGATGATCACCGCCGCGTTGGAATCGAAGCGAATGACGGTACCGTCCTTGCGCTTGATGTCCTTGGCCACGCGAACGACGACGGCCTTGCGGACGTCACCCTTCTTCACGCGACCGCGCGGAATGGCTTCTTTCACGGAGACGACGATGATGTCGCCCACGTGGGCGTAGCGACGCTTGGCACCGCCCAGCACCTTGATGCATTGCACACGGCGGGCGCCAGAATTGTCGGCTACGTCCAGATTGGTTTGCATCTGGATCA
Source organism: uncultured Maricaulis sp. (assembly GCA_965242785.1). Taxonomy (GTDB): domain Bacteria; phylum Pseudomonadota; class Alphaproteobacteria; order Caulobacterales; family Maricaulaceae; genus Maricaulis. The sequence goes on along the minus strand of CBDETA010000003.1, from coordinate 98,285 downwards.
TGGCAGATCCTCCTTAGGAAAGGGTCTCGGCAAGCGGGCTTATGCCTGCGCCGGGACAACCTCCCACCGCTTCAGTTTCGACTTGGGTGCACATTCCTGAATCTGGACCTGGTCACCCACCTTGAACGCATTGGCTTCGTCATGCGCGTGGTAACGCTTGGTGCGACGAACCGTTTTGCGGAGCAGCGGGTGGAGGAAGGTCCGTTCCACACGCACAACCACGGTCTTGGCACCTTTGTCACTCACCACGACGCCTTGCAGGATACGCTTAGGCATCGCTTAGCTCCCTTGCTCTTGCTGCGACTTCCGCTCCGTCTGAACGGTCTGGATACGCGCGATGTCGCGGCGGATCTTGCCGTAGCGGGCGGTGTTTTCCATCTGGCCGGCGGCCTGTTGGAAACGCAGGTTGAATTGCTCTTTCTTGCGCTTCAGGAGTTCGTCCTGGAGCTGATCATCCGTCATGGCGCGAACGTCGACGGCCTTGAGTTCTTTATCGCTCATTGCCCGATCTCCTATTCGCCCAACCGGGCGACGATCTTGGTCTTGATCGGCAGCTTCGCGGCGCCGAGTGCCAGGGCTTCACGTGCGACGCTCTCCGGAACACCGTCGATCTCGAACATGATGCGGCCAGGCTTGACCTTGCACGCCCAGAATTCGGGCGAACCTTTACCTTTACCCATCCGGACTTCGGTCGGCTTCTTGGAAACCGGCACATCCGGGAAGATGCGGATCCACACACGACCGGCGCGCTTCATGTGACGGGTGATGGCCCGACGGGTCGCTTCGATCTGGCGTGCGGTCACGCGTTCCGGCTGCAGCGCCTTGAGGCCATAGGAGCCGAAGTTCAGCGTATAGCCACCCTTCGCAGCACCCTTGATGCGGCCCTTGTGCGCCTTGCGGAATTTTGTGCGTTTCGGTTGCAGCATGGCTGTAATTCCTTACGCGGCTTGGCGGCCCGAACGGGCACGCTGCTCACCCGACTCCTGGAGACGACGCTCCTGGGCCATCGGGTCGTGTTCCATGATCTCGCCTTTGTAGATCCAGACCTTGATGCCGATGATACCCATCGCGGTCTTGGCTTCGGCGGTTCCGTAATCGATGTCCGCGCGCAGCGTGTGGAGCGGCACGGAGCCCTCCTGGTACTGCTCGGAGCGGGCGATCTCGGCGCCGCCGAGACGGCCGCCGCAGATGATCTTGCAGCCCTTGGCGCCCATGCGCATCGCCGATTGCATCGAGCGCTTCATGGCGCGGCGGAAGGCCACGCGACGCTCGAGCTGCTGGGCGATGGACTCGGCCACCAGGTTCGCATCCACTTCCGGCTTGCGCACTTCAACCAGGTTCAGGAAGACCTCGCCATCGACCATCTTGGACAGTTCGCGGCGCAGGACTTCGATGTCCGAACCCTTCTTGCCGATCACCACACCCGGACGAGCCGTGTGGATGGTGACGCGGCACTTCTTGTGCGGACGCTCGATGATGATCTTCGAGACGCTGGCATTCTTCAGACGCTCTTTGAGCATCTTGCGGATCTTGATGTCCTCGTGGAGCAGCTTGGCGTATTCGCCAGCGCCGGCATACCAGCGGGACTCCCACGTACGGTTGACGCCCAGGCGCAGACCGATCGGATTAATCTTCTGACCCATCAGGCGGCCTCCTCGACTTCACGCACCACAATGGTGAGCTCGGAAAACGGCTTCAGGATCTTCGCGCCGCGACCGCGGGCACGCGCCTTGTACCGTTTCATCACCAGGTTCTTGCCGACAAAGGCTTCCGACACGACAAGGCTGTCGATGTCGAGACCGTGGTTGTTTTCAGCATTGGCAATCGCGGACTCGAGGGTCTTGCGAACCTCTTTGGCGATGCGCTTGCGCGAGAACTCGAGATCCGCCAGCGCACGCTCGACCTTCTTGCCGCGGATCATGGCCGCGACCAGGTTGAGCTTTTGCGGGCTGGTGCGGATCATCCGCAGCTTGGCGCGCGCTTCATTGTCAGCGACGCGACGGGGATTGGCAGACTGGCCCATCGCTTATCTCCGCTTCGCTTTCTTGTCCGCAGCGTGACCGTAATAGGTCCGCGACGGAGAAAACTCACCGAGCTTGTGGCCGACCATGTCTTCGGTCACCAGCACCGGCACGAACTTGTTGCCGTTGTGGACCTGGAAAGTGAGGCCCACAAATTGCGGCAGAATGGTAGAACGGCGCGACCAGGTCTTGATCGCTTGCTTGCGTCCTTCGGCGTGCGACTTTTCCGCTTTCTTGAGCAGATAGCCGTCGACGAACGGACCTTTCCAGACAGAACGAGGCATCGTCGGCTCCCTATCGCTTCTTGCGCTCGTGGCGCGAGCGGATGATGAACTTGTCCGTGGACTTGTTCTTGCGCGTCTTCGCACCCTTGGTCGGCTTGCCCCACGGGGTCACCGGGTGGCGACCACCGGAGGTCCGGCCTTCACCACCACCGTGCGGGTGGTCGACCGGGTTCATCACGACACCGCGGACAGACGGGCGCCTGCCGAGGTGGCGATTGCGACCGGCCTTGCCGAGGTTTTCGTTGAGGTGATCCTGGTTGGACACCGCACCCACGGTCGCCATGCAGCTGTCCGGAACCATGCGCAGCTCGCCCGAGGCCAGACGGATCTGGGCGTAGCCGGCATCACGGCCGACCAGCTGGACATAGGCGCCGGCGGAACGGGCGATCTGACCACCCTTTTCCGGCTTCATTTCGACATTGTGCAGGATCGTACCGACCGGCACCGCCTTCAGCGGCATCGCATTGCCCGGCTTCACGTCAGCCTTGGCGGAGGCGACCACCTGGTCACCCACCGACAGGCGCTGCGGCGCCAGGATATAGGCCAGCTCGCCGTCCTCATACTTGATGAGGGCAATGAAGGCCGTCCGGTTCGGATCGTATTCCAGACGCTCGACGGTCGCGGGCACATCCCACTTGCGGCGCTTGAAGTCGATGACACGATACAGGCGCTTGGCACCACCGCCACGGCGGCGAGCGGTGATCCGGCCCGTATTGTTGCGGCCACCCTTTTTGGTGAGGCCTTCGACCAGCGTCTTCTCGGGGCGACCCTTGTGCAGCGCGGAGCGATCCACGAGCACCAGGGCGCGACGGCCCGGAGAAGTCGGTTTGAATGTTTTCAAAGCCATTTTACTTCACCGTCTCGGTCAGATCGATCGAACCGCCTTCGGCCAGCGTCACGATCGCTTTCTTCTGGTCGTTGCGCTGACCGGCAATGCCGCGGAAGCGCTTCGTCTTGCCGTGCACCTTGACGGTGTTCACGGCCAGAACCTTGACCTTCGGATAGATAGCTTCGACCGCTTCCGCGATCTCTTTCTTGTTGGCCGTCAGCGGCACGAAGAACACAACCTTGTTGTCTTCCGACATCAGGGTCGACTTCTCGGTGATCACCGGAGCCAGGATGGTGTCGTAATGGCGAGCAGAAGCCGTCATGGTCAGCCCTCCTTCGCGCTCAGGCGCTCGTGGATCTTCTCCACGGCAGCCTTGGTCAGCACCAGCGTATCGCGACGCAGCACGTCATAGACGTTCAGGCCTTGGGCCGGCAGGACGTCGATGCACGGCAGGTTGCGAGCCGCCTTGGCGAAATTCTCGTTCACTTCCGCACCCGAGATGATCAGGGCATTGGAAATGCCCAGACCTTCGAACGAAGCGCGCAGCTCCTTCGTCTTCGGCGCGTCCAGCACGGCATCGTCCAGGACGATCAGCGACTGGGAACCGGCCTTGGACGACAGGGCGTGCTTCAGGCCCAGCGCACGAACCTTCTTGGGAAGCTCGTGGGCGTGCGAACGCACGCGCGGACCGTGGGCCTTGCCACCGCCGACGAAGATCGGAGCCGAACGCGCGCCGTGGCGAGCGCCACCGCCGCCCTTCTGGCGACCGAACTTCTTCTTGGTACGGGCAATCTCGGAGCGGCCGAGCGTCTTGTGCGAGCCCTGCTGGCGAGCCGCCAGCTGCCACTTCACGACGCGCTGCAGGAGGTCGGAGCGCACCTCTTCAATGCCGAACACGGCATCGTCGAGATCGATAGCACCGGCGTCCTTCGCCGCGAGGGTTTTTACCTCGATCTTCATGCTTGCGTTCCTTCTTCACCGTCGGTGGCCGCTTCAGTCGCTGCAGCTTCGGCCTCGGCCGGAGCAGCGTCGTTTTCGGCAACCGGAGCCGCGTCAGCGGCCGGCGCGTTGATTTCGTCCAGCGTGCGGAACTTGCCCGGCAGCGGGAGTTCGGCGTCGCCGTGACCCTTGACCGCGTCGCGCAGTTCGACCCAGCCACCGGCAGAGCCCGGAACGGCGCCCTTCACCAGGATCAGGCCGCGCTCGGCGTCGACACGAACAACTTCGATATTCTGGGTCGTGACACGGACGGCACCCATATGGCCGGCCATCTTCTTGCCCTTGAACACCTTGCCCGGGTCCTGACACTGACCGATGGAGCCGTGCGAACGGTGCGAGATCGACACACCGTGCGAGGCACGCAGGCCGCCGAAATTGTGCCGCTTCATGGCACCGGCGAAGCCCTTACCGATCGAGATGCCGGCGGCATCGATCTTCTGGCCCGGCACGAAGTGGTCAGCCGTCAGTTCGGCGCCGACTTCAATGAGGTTGCTTTCCGGCACGCGGAATTCGACCAGCTTGCGCTTGGGCGCGACGCTGGCCTTGGCGAAATGGCCGCGCATGGCCTTGGACGTGCGCTTGGCCTTGGCTTCACCCGCGCCCAGCTGCATGGCGACATAGCCGTCGCGGTCAGCGGTCTTGTGCGAAACGACCTGGACGCTGTCCAGCTGCAGCACCGTGCAGGGCACGTGCGCACCGTCTTCGGCGAAAACGCGCGTCATGCCCAGCTTGCGGGCGATAACGCCGGTTCTGCGATCTTCCTGGCGCATAGTCCTACGCTCCCAGCTTGATCTCGACGTCCACGCCGGCCGACAGGTCGAGCTTCATCAGCGCGTCCACGGTTTGCGGAGTGGGGTCAACAATGTCGAGAAGGCGCTTGTGAGTCCGGATTTCGAACTGTTCGCGCGACTTCTTGTCGATGTGCGGCGAGCGCAGCACCGTGAACTTCTCGATACGCGTCGGCAGCGGAATCGGACCGCGAACGTTCGCGCCGGTACGCTTGGCCGTGGAGACAATCTCCCGGGTGGAATTATCCAGAACCCGGTGATCGAACGCCTTCAGGCGAATGCGGATGTTTTGACGTTCCATCAAACCGATCCCGTTTCTAAACTTTCAAAAAGAGCAAGGCCGGGGCGCTTAGCCCTGGGGCGACGCCCCGGCCAGTTGTTAACAATTACTCGACGATTTTGGAGACGACGCCGGCGCCGACGGTGCGACCGCCTTCACGGATGGCGAAGCGCAGCTTCTCTTCCATGGCGATCGGCGTGATCAGCTCGACATTCATTTCCACATTGTCGCCCGGCATCACCATTTCGGTGCCTTCCTTCAGCGTCACGACGCCGGTCACGTCGGTCGTGCGGAAGTAGAACTGCGGACGGTAGTTGGTGAAGAACGGCGTGTGACGGCCACCCTCTTCCTTCGTCAGGATGTAGGCCTCGGCCACGAACTTCGCGTGCGGCTTGATCGAGCCCGGCTTGCAGAGAACCTGGCCACGCTCAACGCCTTCACGGTCAATACCGCGCAGCAGCACGCCCACATTGTCGCCCGCCTGACCCTGGTCAAGCAGCTTGCGGAACATCTCAACGCCCGTGCACGTCGTCTTCTGCGTGTCACGGATGCCGACGATCTCGATTTCCTCGCCGACCTTCACGATGCCGCGCTCAACACGACCCGTCACAACCGTACCCCGGCCCGAGATCGAGAACACGTCTTCGATCGGCATCAGGAAGGGCTGGTCAATCGGGCGATCCGGCGTCGGGATGTATTCGTCAACTGCCGCCATCAGCTCCAGGATCTTGTCCTTGCCGATGTTCGCGTCACGGCCTTCAACAGCCGCCAGAGCCGAACCCGCAACGATCGGAATATCGTCACCCGGGAAGTCGTAGGAGGACAGAAGTTCGCGCACTTCCATCTCAACCAGTTCCAGCAGCTCTTCGTCGTCGACCTGGTCAACCTTGTTCAGGAACACAACCAGGGCCGGAACGCCAACCTGACGGGCCAGAAGAATGTGCTCGCGCGTCTGCGGCATCGGGCCGTCAGCCGCGTTCACAACCAGGATCGCGCCGTCCATCTGCGCCGCACCCGTGATCATGTTCTTCACGTAGTCAGCGTGACCCGGGCAATCCACGTGCGCATAGTGACGGTTGGCCGTCTCATACTCAACGTGTGCCGTCGAGATCGTGATGCCGCGCGCCTTCTCTTCCGGCGCCGAGTCAATCTCGTCATAGCCCTTGGCAACACCGCCACCGGCTTCCGCCAGAACCATCGTGATCGCAGCCGTCAGCGTCGTCTTGCCGTGGTCAACGTGACCAATCGTGCCAATGTTCGCGTGCGGCTTGTTGCGCTCAAACTTTTCCTTCGCCATCGATCTAGCTCCGAAATCTCTTGCTTGTTTCTACTGTTGTCAGAGGTCCGGCCTTAGGCGGACTTGGCAATAACTTCTTGTTCGACCGCCTTGGGCACCGGCTCGTAGTGGTCGAATTGCATGGTGAACTGGGCGCGACCCTGAGTGGCCGAGCGCAGGTTGTTGACGTAGCCGAACATGTTGGCCAGCGGCACCATCGCGTTCACGACGGTCGCATTGCCACGCATCTCCTGGCCCGCGATCTGGCCGCGGCGGGAGTTCAGGTCGCCGATCACCGAACCGGTATACTCGTCCGGCGTGACCACTTCGACCTTCATGATCGGCTCCAGAAGCTTCGGCGCACAATGCGACTTGGCTTCACGGAAAGCGGCACGGGCCGCAATCTCGAACGCCAGGACCGAGGAGTCGACGTCGTGATAGGCGCCGTCCACCAGGGTGGCTTTCACGTCGATCACCGGGAAGCCGGCAATCAGACCGCCGTCCATCACGGACTTCAGGCCCTTCTCGACACCCGGAATGTATTCCTTGGGCACCGAACCACCGACGATCTTGGACTCGAACACGAAGCCCGAACCGGCTTCACCCGGCTCGAATTCGATCTTCACGCGAGCAAACTGACCGGAACCACCGGACTGTTTCTTGTGCGTGTAGTCGACCGTACCGGCCTGGCCGAGGCTCTCGCGGTAGGCCACCTGCGGCGCACCGACATTGGCTTCGACCTTGAACTCGCGGCGCATGCGATCCACCAAAATGTCCAGGTGAAGCTCGCCCATGCCGGCGATGATGGTCTGGCCGGATTCCTCGTCCGTCTTCATGCGGAAGGACGGGTCTTCGGCGGCCAGGCGCTGCAGGGCGACGCCCAGCTTCTCCTGGTCAGCCTTCGACTTCGGCTCGATGGCGAGCTCGATCACCGGATCCGGGAACTCCATGCGCTCCAGGATCACCGGCTTCATCGGATCGCACAGCGTATCACCCGTCGTGGTGTCCTTCAGGCCTGCGATGGCGACGATATCGCCGGCAAAGCATTCCTTGATGTCTTCACGGCTGTTGGAGTGCATCTGCAGCATGCGGCCGATGCGCTCTTTCTTGTCCTTCACCGTGTTCAGCAGCGACACACCGGTTTCCAGGTGGCCGGAATACATGCGGCAGAAGGTCAGCGAGCCCACGAAGGGGTCGTTCATGATCTTGAAGGCCAGAAGCGAGGTCGGCTCGTCATCGCTGGCGCGACGGACGACTTCTTCTTCGGTCTTGAAGTCGATGCCCTTGATGGCCGGCACTTCCAGCGGGTTCGGCAGGAAGTCGACAACACCGTCGAGCAGCGGCTGCACGCCCTTGTTCTTGAAGGCCGTGCCGCACAGGATCGGGTTGAAGTGCAGACCGACGCAGCCCTTGCGGATCAGCTTCTTGAGCGTCTCGATGGTCGGCTCCTCACCTTCCAGATACGCTTCCATCGCAGCTTCATCCAGCTCGACAGCGGTCTCGACCAGCGCTTCGCGGTACTCGGCGGCCTGATCGGCCAGCTCGGCACGGATTTCGCGCTCTTCCCAGGTCGCACCCAGATTCTCGCCCTGCCAGACCAGTTCCTTCATGGTCAGCAGGTCGATCACGCCTTCGAACTCGTTCTCAGAGCCGATCGGCAGCTGGACGCAAAGTGGCTTGGCACCCAGGCGGTCCTTGATCATCTTCACGCAGTTGAAGAAGTCGGCGCCCAGCTTGTCCATCTTGTTGATGAACACCATGCGCGGAACCTTGTAGCGGTCAGCCTGACGCCACACGGTTTCGGTTTGCGGCTCGACACCGGCATTGGCGTCCAGGCAGCACACAGCACCGTCGAGCACACGCAGCGAACGCTCGACTTCAATCGTGAAGTCGACGTGGCCGGGGGTGTCGATGATGTTCAGGCGCTTGTTCTTCCAGAAACAGGTCGTCGCAGCGGACGTGATCGTGATGCCACGCTCCTGCTCCTGCTCCATCCAGTCCATGGTGGCGGCACCATCGTGCACTTCACCAATTTTGTGGGACTTGCCGGTGTAATAGAGGATCCGCTCGGTCGTCGTCGTCTTGCCAGCATCAATGTGCGCCATGATGCCGAAGTTGCGGTAGTCCTCGATTTTGTATTCGCGGGCCATTTCTAGGGTCCTTGATACGGGGTCTGAGCCTGTGGATCGTTACCAGCGGTAGTGCGAGAAGGCCCGGTTGGCTTCCGCCATCCGGTGCGTGTCTTCGCGCTTCTTGACGGCGGTGCCACGATTGGCAGCGGCATCCATCAGCTCGGCGGCAAGACGCTCACGCATGGTGTTTTCGTTGCGACCGCGGGCCGCCGTGGTCAGCCAGCGGATGGCCAGGGCCTTCTTCCGCTCGGACCGCACCTCGACCGGCACCTGGTAGGTCGCACCACCAACGCGGCGGGAACGAACTTCCACTTCCGGGGAAACATTATCCAGGGCCTCGTGGAAAACGCGGATCGGCTCACGCTTGAGCTTGGATTCGACGATATCCAGAGCACCGTAGATGATGCGCTCGGCGACCGACTTTTTGCCGTCGAGCATGATGTAGTTCATGAACTTGGTGAGATCGCGATCTCCGAACTTCGGGTCCGGATGAATTTCGCGTTTCTCTGCGCGGTGACGACGCGACATGGACGTCTCCCTTACTTCGGCCGCTTGGCGCCGTACTTGGAACGGCGTTGCTTACGGTCCTTGACGCCCTGGGTATCCAGCACGCCGCGAAGAATGTGATAGCGAACACCCGGAAGGTCCTTCACGCGACCACCGCGGATAAGGACAACAGAGTGCTCCTGAAGATTGTGCCCCTCGCCCGGGATGTAGCTCACAACTTCGTGCCCGTTGGTCAGACGCACTTTGGCGACTTTACGCAGGGCCGAGTTCGGCTTCTTCGGGGTCGTGGTATAGACACGCGTGCAGACACCGCGGCGCTGCGGGCAAGCCTGAAGGGCCGGCACCTTGTTGCGCTTCGGCTTGTCTTTCCGCGGCTTGCGAATGAGCTGGTTGATTGTGGGCATCCCGCTCTAATCCGTTCCTAATCTCAAAGACCACGCCCCTCAGCACCCTATTGCACTGACGGACGCAAATAACGACACCGGCGCCCAAGCCAGTGGCTCGCACGACGGTATCTAGGGCTTTTTCCGTTACCGTGGATGACGTCTAACCGCGTGGGTTACGGCTCATCCTCAAAACGAGCGCGGAAACTACGCATGCGACTCGGTTCCGTCAAGCGCTTGTTCAGAGAATTTCAGCCCGCTTGAGGGTTAACCACTGCACACAAAAAAAGGCCGCCGGTGGAACGGCGGCCTTTTCTTTGTTTTTAAAGGCAGAACGCGCTGTTGCGCCCTATTCTGCCGGGCTTTCCGAAGCCATTTCTTCGGCAGCTGCCTCGGCGATTTCGGCCGGCAGGCCTTCGGCTTCGACAGCCGTCGCACGCTCGGCGAGCATTTCCGCATCCAGATCGTCCGCAAGGACCTGATACTGGCGCATCATGGCACCGGTACCGGCGGGAATCAGGCGACCGACGATGACGTTCTCCTTGAGTCCCTCGAGCATGTCTTCCTTGCCCTGGACTGCCGCCTCGGTGAGGACGCGGGTGGTCTCCTGGAAGGAGGCTGCGGAGATGAAAGAGCGGGTCTGCAGCGAGGCCTTGGTGATGCCCAGCAGGACCGGGTCACCCGTGGCCGGACGCTTGCCTTCCGCTTCCAGCTTCTCATTGGTCTCGATGAACTCGATCTTGTCGACCTGCTCGGCCGCCAGGAAGGAGCTATCGCCCGGATCCTTGACCTCGACCTTCTGCAGCATCTGGCGAACGATCACTTCGATGTGCTTGTCGTTGATCGGCACGCCCTGCAGCCGGTAGACCTCCTGGATCTCGTTGATCAGGTAGTTGGCCAGGGACGGCACGCCCAGGATCGCCAGGATGTCATGCGGCGCCGGGTGACCGTCGAGCAGGTATTCGCCCTTCTGGATGTAGTCGCCTTCCTGGACCGTCAGGTGCTTGCCCTTGGGCACCAGGTATTCGACCTTTTCCATCGCCTCGTCGTCCGGAACAATCGCGATACGGCGCTTGTTCTTGTAGTCGCGACCGAACTCGACGCGGCCGGAGATCTCGGCGATCACGGCGTGGTCCTTCGGACGGCGTGCTTCGAACAGTTCGGCAACGCGCGGCAGACCACCGGTGATGTCCCGGGTCTTGGCGCCTTCGGTCGGGATACGGGCAATGACGTCACCCGGACGGACCTTGTCACCGGAGGAGACCGAAAGAATGGCCCCCACGGCCAGCATGTAGCTGGCGGTGGAACCGGAAGCGAGCTTGATCGGCTCGCCATTCTCGTCCTGGATGACCAGGGTCGGCTGCAGCGCCGAGGCCTTGGCCCCGCCGCGCCAGTCGATGATCACCTTGGAGGCGATACCCGTGGCTTCGTCGGTCTCTTCCTTGACGGAGACACCTTCCATGATGTCGACAAACTTCACCGTACCGCCGACTTCCGAAACGATCGGAGCGGTGTACGGGTCCCATTCGGCCAGACGCTGACCGCGGGTGGTCTTGTCGCCTTCCTTCACGCGCAGCTTGGTGCCGTAGCCCAGCTTGTAGCTCTCGCGCTCCTTGCCGTCGGCATCGACGATCGCAACCTGCATGTTGCGGCTCATGACGATCAGGTCGCCATCGGCATTCGTCACCGTCGACGGGTTGAAGAAGGACACGGTGCCTTCGTGCGTCGCTTCGTGGAAGGACTGTTCGGACACCTGCGCGGTACCGCCGATGTGGAAGGTCCGCATCGTCAGCTGCGTACCAGGTTCACCGATCGACTGCGCCGCGATGACGCCGACGGCCTCACCGATATTGACGCGCGTACCGCGGGCCAGGTCACGGCCGTAGCACGTGGCACAGACACCGACGCGGGTTTCGCAGGTCAGCGGCGAGCGCACGAAGACCGACTGCACGCCGGCCATGTCGATGGCCGTCGCCAGATCCTCGTCGATATAGGTGTCGGCCGGGCAGATCACCTCGCCCTCGGCATTCTTCACTTCCGCGGCCGTGGTGCGGCCGAGAATGCGCTGGTCGAGGGAGACGATCACGTCGCCGCCGTCCACAACAGCACCGATCTCGAAGCCTTCGGACGTGCCGCAGTCTTCCTCGGTGATGATGCAGTCCTGGGCCACGTCGACCAGACGGCGGGTCAGGTAACCCGAGTTCGCCGTCTTCAGCGCCGTATCGGCCAGACCCTTACGGGCACCGTGCGTCGAGTTGAAGTACTCGAGAACGGTCAGGCCTTCCTTGAAGTTCGAGATGATCGGCGTTTCGATGATCTCGCCGGACGGCTTGGCCATCAGGCCGCGCATGCCGGCCAGCTGCTTCATCTGGTTCTTGGAACCCCGGGCGCCGGAGTGGGCCATCATGTAGACTGAGTTGATTTCCGAGGTCCGGCCGTCTTCGCCGACCGTGGTCTTGGAAATCTCGTCCATCATGGCGTCAGCGACGTTGTCCGTACACTTCGCCCAGGCATCGACGACCTTGTTGTACTTCTCACCCTTGGTGATCAGACCGTCGACATACTGCTGCTCGTAGTCGGAGACCAGCTCGCGGGTCTTGCCCACCAGGTCGGCCTTCGCGTCCGGGATCAACATGTCGTCCTTGCCAAAGGAGATGCCGGCCTTGGCAGCTTCCTTGAAGCCCAGGCCCATGATCTGGTCACAGAAGATCACCGTCGCCTTCTGGCCGCAGTGGCGATAGACGTGGTCGATCAGCGCACCAATGGCCTTCTTGGTCATCAGCTCGCCGACGATTTCCGGCTGCATCTTGGCGTGCTTGGGCAGAAGGTCGATGATCATCTTCCGACCCGGCGTGGTCTCGATCACCTTGGTGATCGGATTGCCGTCCTCGTCGATGCCTTCCCAGCGGGCCTTGATCTTGGCGTGCAGGGAGACGACGCCGCTTTCCAGCGCCGCTTCCATTTCCGCCCGCGTGGCGAAGGCCATGCCCTCGCCCGGCTCCTTGTCGTTGACGACAGAGAGATAGTAGAGGCCCAGAACGATATCCTGGGACGGCACGATGATCGGCTTGCCATTGGCCGGCGACAGGATGTTGTTGGTCGACATCATCAGCGTGCGCGCTTCCAGCTGGGCTTCCAGCGAGAGCGGCACGTGGACGGCCATCTGGTCACCGTCGAAGTCGGCGTTGAACGCGGCACAGACCAGCGGGTGCAGCTGAATGGCCTTGCCCTCGATCAGCTTCGGCTCGAACGCCTGGATGCCCAGACGGTGCAGCGTCGGCGCCCGGTTCAGAAGGACGGGGTGTTCGCGAATGACTTCGTCCAGAACGTCCCAGACTTCCGGACGCTCTTTCTCGACCAGCTTCTTGGACTGCTTGACCGTGCCGGACAGACCCTTGGCGTCGAGACGCGCATAGATGAAGGGCTTGAACAGCTCCAGCGCCATCTTCTTCGGCAGGCCGCACTCGTGCAGCTTGAGGTCCGGACCCACGACGATGACCGAACGGCCGGAATAGTCGACGCGCTTGCCGAGCAGGTTCTGGCGGAACCGGCCCTGCTTGCCCTTCAGCATGTCGGACAGCGACTTCAGCGGGCGCTTGTTGGCACCGGTGATGACGCGGCCGCGACGGCCATTGTCGAACAGGGCGTCGACGGATTCCTGCAGCATCCGCTTTTCATTGCGGATGATGATGTCCGGCGCCCGCAGCTCGATGAGGCGTTTCAGGCGATTGTTCCGGTTGATCACGCGGCGGTAGAGATCATTCAGGTCCGACGTCGCGAAGCGGCCGCCATCCAGCGGCACCAGCGGACGCAGTTCCGGCGGGATCACCGGAATGACCGTCATGATCATCCACTCCGGACGGTTGCCGGAGGTGATGAAGCTTTCCAGCAGCTTGAGGCGCTTGGCGTACTTCTTCAGCTTCAGCTCGGAGCCGGTTTCCTTCATGTCCTCGCGAACGCGCTCGGATTCGGCTTCCAGATCCATGTTGATCAGGATCTCGCGCACCGCTTCGGCGCCGATGCCGGCCGTGAAGGCGTCTTCGCCATACTCGTCCTGCGCGTCCATGTACTCTTCTTCGGAGAGCAGCTGGAACGGCTGCAGCGGGGTCAGACCCGGCTCGATGACGACGTAGTTCTCAAAGTAGAGCACGCGCTCCACGTCCTTCAGTGCCATGTCGAGGATCATGGCGATCCGCGACGGCAGCGACTTCAGGAACCAGATGTGGGCGACCGGAGCGGCCAGCTCGATATGGCCCATGCGCTCGCGACGGACGCGAGCCAGGGTCACTTCAACGCCGCACTTCTCGCAGACGATACCCTTGTACTTGATGCGCTTGTACTTGCCGCACAGGCACTCATAGTCCTTCACCGGGCCGAAGATCCGGGCGCAGAACAGACCGTCGCGCTCCGGCTTGAAGGTCCGGTAATTGATGGTTTCGGGCTTCTTCACCTCGCCGAAGGACCAGGAGAGAATTTTCTCCGGGCTGGCCAGCGCAATCCGGATCCGGTCGAAGGACGGGCCTTCGGCGGCCGGATTGAAGATGTTCATGACATCATGATTCATGGCGCGTCTCCCAAAAGGGGTAAGCGGGACAGGCCGCCGCCTGCCCCGCGATATAAGGTTCAGCCTTAGCCGTTCTTCAGTTCGACGTTGAGGCCGAGCGAACGCATTTCCTTCACGAGCACGTTGAAGCTTTCCGGAACGCCGGCTTCGAACGTGTCGTCACCGCGAACGATGGCCTCATAGACCTTCGTGCGGCCGGCCACGTCGTCCGACTTCACCGTCAGCATCTCCTGCAGCGAGTAGGCTGCGCCGTAGGCTTCCAGGGCCCACACTTCCATTTCACCGAAGCGCTGGCCACCGAACTGCGCCTTGCCGCCCAGCGGCTGCTGGGTCACGAGCGAGTACGGGCCGATCGAGCGGGCGTGGATCTTGTCGTCCACCAGGTGGTGGAGTTTCAAGAGGTGCTTCACACCCACCGTCACCTTGCGACGGAAGGGTTCACCGGTCTGACCGTCATACAGGGTCGACTGACCCGACGGGGCAAACCCGGCCTTCTCCAGCATCGCCGACACGTCCGGTTCACGGGCACCGTCGAAGACCGGAGTCGCGATCGGCACACCATTGGACAGGTTGCGGCCCAGCTCGGCCAGCTCGGCATCGGTTTCCGGCAGCTCGTCCTCGCCATAGACGCGGACCAGTTCGGATTTCAGCTTTTCGACGGAGCCGTCGCGCTGATAGGCCTCGTAGGCCTCACCGATCTGCTTGCCGAGACCGCGGCAGGCCCAACCCAGATGGGTTTCCAGGATCTGACCGACATTCATCCGCGACGGCACGCCCAGCGGGTTCAGCACGATGTCGACGGCTTCACCGTTTTCCAGGAAGGGCATGTCCTCGATCGGGTTGATCTTGGAGATGACACCCTTGTTGCCGTGACGGCCGGCCATCTTGTCGCCCGGCTGCAGCTTGCGCTTCACCGCCACGAACACCTTGACCATCTTCATCACGCCCGGCGGCATTTCATCGCCACGCTGCAGCTTGTCGACCTTGTCTTCGAAGCGGCGGTCCAGGCGGGCCTTGGAGTCGTCATACTGCTTTTGCAGTGCTTCGACTTCGCCCATTGCCTTTTCGTCATCCAGGCCGATGCGCCACCACTGTGAACGCGGGGTCTCGTCCAGGGCTTCGGCGGTCACCGGACCCTTGGAGAAGCCACGCGGACCGGAGACGGCCGTCTTGCCCGTCAGCAGGTCCCGCAGACGCTGGTAGATATTGCGCTCGAGGATGAAGAGCTCGTCATCACGGTCCTTGCCGAGACGTTCGATTTCCTCACGCTCGATCGAGATCGCCCGCTCATCCTTGTCGACACCGTGACGGTTGAAGACACGGACCTCCACGACCGTACCGGTGGCACCGGACGGCATGCGCAGCGAGGTATCGCGAACGTCGGAGGCCTTTTCACCGAAGATGGCGCGCAGAAGCTTTTCTTCCGGCGTCATCGGGCTTTCGCCCTTCGGCGTCACCTTGCCGACCAGGATATCACCCGGGCCGACTTCGGCACCCACGGCAACAATACCGGCTTCGTCGAGATTGCGCAGGGCTTCCTCGCCGACATTCGGTATGTCACGGGTGATTTCTTCCGGACCCAGCTTGGTGTCGCGGGCCGCGATCTCGAACTCTTCCAGGTGGATCGAGGTGAACACGTCGTCACGCACGATACGCTCGGAGATCAGGATCGAGTCCTCGAAGTTGTAGCCGTTCCACGGCATGAAGGCGACGACCACATTCCGGCCCAGCGCCAGTTCGCCCAGATCCGTGGACGGACCGTCGGCGATGATGTCACCGGCCTTCACCTCGTCACCCACGCGCACGATCGGGCGCTGGTTGATACAGGTCGACTGGTTGGAACGCTGGAACTTGGACAGGCGGTAGATGTCGACGCCGGACTTGGCCGCGTCGAGATCCTCGGTGGCCCGGATCACGATACGGGTCGCATCGACCTGCTCGATCACACCGGCCCGGCGCGCCGCGATGGCAGCACCGGAGTCGCGGGCGACAACGCCTTCCATGCCGGTACCGACCAGCGGGGCTTCCGCCTTCACCAGCGGCACGGCCTGACGCTGCATGTTCGAGCCCATCAGGGCGCGGTTGGCGTCATCGTTTTCCAGGAACGGGATCAGGGCCGCAGCCACCGAAACCACCTGCTTGGGCGACACGTCGATGTATTCCACGTCTTCACGCGGGACCAGCGTCACGTCACCGGCGATGCGGCAGTTGACGAACTCATTGTCCAGCTCGCCCTTCTCGTTCACGTGCGCGTTCGCCTGGGCGATCGCGTAACGCGACTCCTGCATGGCGGAGAGGTATTCGACCTCGTCCGTCAGCTTGCCGTTCACGACCTTGCGGTACGGGCTTTCGATGAAGCCGTACTTGTTGACGCGGGCATAGGTCGACAGCGAGTTGATCAGACCGATATTCGGGCCTTCCGGCGTCTCGATCGGGCAGATACGGCCGTAATGCGTCGGGTGCACGTCGCGCACTTCGAAGCCGGCACGCTCGCGGGTCAGACCACCCGGGCCAAGCGCCGAGAGGCGGCGCTTGTGCGTCACTTCGGACAGCGGGTTGGTCTGGTCCATGAACTGCGACAGCTGCGAGGAGCCGAAGAATTCACGCACCGCGGCCGCGGCCGGTTTTGCGTTGACCAGGTCGTGCGGCATCACGGTCTCGATGTCGACGGACGACATGCGTTCCTTGATGGCGCGCTCCATGCGCAACAGGCCGATGCGGTACTGGTTTTCCATCAGCTCGCCGACCGAACGCACCCGGCGGTTGCCGAGATTGTCGATGTCGTCGATTTCGCCGCGGCCATCGCGCAGGTCGACCAGCGTCTTCAGCACGGCCAGGATGTCTTCCTTGCGCAGGGTGCGCATGTCATCCGGCGCATCCAGGTCGAGACGCATGTTCATCTTCACGCGGCCGACCGCAGACAGGTCATAGCGTTCCGGATCGAAGAACAGGCCTTGGAACATGGCTTCGGCCGTTTCCGGCGTCGGCGGTTCACCCGGACGCATGACGCGGTAGATGTCCACCAGCGCCTGCTCACGGCTCTCATTCTTGTCGGCCGCCAGGGTCGAACGGATGTAGGGGCCGATGCCGGTCGCCGGATCGATGTCGAGGAGGTTGAGCACCTTGACGCCGGTTTCCTTGAGCGTGTCCAGGATTTCCTGGGTCAGCTCGTCGCCGGCCTCGGCGAAGATCTCGCCGGTTTCCAGGTTGACCATGTCCTCGGCGAGATAGCCGGTGAGCAGATGCTCGTCCGACACCAGCAGCGAGGTCAGCCCGTCCTCGGCCAGCTTGTTGGCGGCGCGAGCGGAAATCTTCTTGCCGGCCGGAGCGACAATGTCGCCGGTCTTGGCGTCGACCAGGTCACGCGGCGGCTTGGCCCCGCGCCAGCGTTCCTTCACATAGGGAACGGTCCAGCCCTTCTTGGTCGCCTTGTACTCGACGGTTCCGTAGAAGGTGCCGAGGATCTCTTCCTTGTCCAGGCCCAGCGCATAGAGCAGCGTCGTCGCCGGCAGCTTGCGGCGGCGATCGAGACGCATGTGGACCACGTCCTTGGCGTCGAACTCGAAGTCCAGCCAGGAACCGCGATACGGGATGATGCGGGCAGCGAACAGGTATTTGCCCGATGCATGGGTCTTGCCGCGGTCGTGGTCGAAGAACACGCCCGGCGAACGGTGCATCTGGGATACAATGACGCGCTCGGTGCCATTGACGATGAAGGTGCCCTTGTCGGTCATGAGCGGGATGTCGCCCATGTAGACGTCCTGCTCCTTGATGTCCTTGACCGAACGTGCGCCGGTTTCCTCGTCCACATCAAAGACGATCAGGCGCATCTTCACCTTCAGCGGAGCGGCATACGTCATGTCGCGCTGCTGGCATTCCTCGACGTCGAACTTCGGCGGTTCGAACTCGTAGGAGACGAAATCCAGAACGGCGCGCTCGGCGAAATCCTTGACCGGGAAGACCGACTTGAAGACGGCCTGCATGCCCGTGTCGCCACGCGCGCTCGCGGGCACATCCTTCATCAGGAAGTGCTCGTAAGAACTCTTTTGAACTTCGATGAGATTCGGCATCGCAACCGTTTCCGGAATGCGACCGAACGTCTTGCGAATCCGCTTCTTGCCGGTGAACGACAGACCCATGTCGGCTCCCTTCGCAGACAGCACTGCGCAATGTGATGCGGGGCCCGCCCCCGCGACGCCGTTCCTGTGGCCCGGGAGACCCCGGTCCGGTTTTGCGGCCCTGCCAGGAACGGCAGCGGCAGAACCGCGAAACTGTAGAGACGGGCTAACGGACGCGCAGGTTTTCCCGCGCGCCCGTTAAACCGTCCGGATCACGCCGAAGCGTGATTATTTCAGCTCGACAGAAGCACCAGCGGCTTCGAGCTTGGCTTTGATTTCCTCGGCTTCGGCCTTCGGAGCACCTTCCTTGACCGGCTTCGGAGCGCCTTCGACCAGGTCCTTGGCTTCCTTCAGACCCAGGCCGGTGATGGCGCGGACTTCCTTGATGACGTTGATTTTCTTGTCGCCAGCAGAAGCCAGGATGACGTCGAATTCGTCCTTCTCTTCAGCAGCAGCGCCGGCGTCACCGCCGCCGACCGGGCCAGCAACTGCGACAGCAGCGGCGGCCTTGATGCCTTTTTCTTCGAGAAGATCGTTCAGTTCCTTGGCTTCAAGGATGGTGAGCGAAAGCAGTTCTTCGCAGAGTTTAGCTACATCAGCCATTTGTTCAATTCCTTGCAGAGTTCAAGTGTGTCAGTTCGAAAAGCGGAGAATGACGGTTTACGCTTCGGCCTTTTCCTGGATGACGGCGATGGCGCCAGCCAGACCCTGACCCGGTGCCATGAGGCGCTGGGCAACCTGGGATGCCTGCCCCATGAGGCGGGCAGAAATGGTGGCAATAAGCTCTTCGCGGGACGGCATCTTGGAGAGCGCTTCGATGCCATTGGCGTCGAAGACGTCTTCTTCCATGAAGCCACCCAAGATGACGAGCTTCTTGTTGTCCTTCGCGAAATCCACCAGCACCTTCGGCGCAGCAACAAAGTCTTCCGAGTAGGCGATAGCTACCGGACCTGTGAACAGGTCGGCAGCGCCTTCACCCGGCTTGCCTTTGAGGGCGATCTTGGCGAGGCGGTTGCGAACCACCTTGAACGTGCCACCCAGCTCGCGGAGCTTGGTGCGCAGTTTCGTCATTTCCGCAACGGTCATGCCCGTATAGTGGGTCATCACCACGGATCCAGCGCTCGAGAAGATGCCTTCCAGCTCTTCGACGGACGCTTCTTTGGTTGTGCGATCCATTGCGGACTCCCTGTTTGAACCGTCCACCGCGGACGGCTCGGTGAAAGCGCCACAAGGCACGCCTTCCCCTTAGCCAGGTCGGGCGCGCCCTACAGCGCGTCCTGTCCCAGGGCTTGAACCGACAGACCCTGCAGGCAAGGTCGGATCAGTCGTCGCTCTGTCTCACCCAGGGCCCCAATTGGATTAAGGCAGAACCTTGAAAAGGCTCCGCCCCCTGAGATCTCGGACAGGCCGGTCATCCTCCAAAACGCGGAAAGAAGACCGGTCAGCCCGGCCGGATAAAGCCTGCCGGGCTGAAACTCAAGTCTTTTACGCCGTAGTGGCGTCAGACGTGTCGATTTTCACGCCCGGCCCCATCGTGGAGCTGAGCGCGATACGCTTGACATACGTACCCTTTGCGCCGGCCGGCTTGGCCTTCACGATGGCACCGATCAGGGCGCGGACATTCTGGGCGATCTGCTCTTCAGTGAAGCTGGCCTTGCCCACGCCGGCGTGGACAATACCGGCCTTCTCGACGCGGAATTCGACCGCACCGCCCTTGGAGGCGCCCACAGCTTTGGCCACATCCATGGTCACCGTGCCGACCTTCGGGTTCGGCATCATGCCGCGCGGGCCGAGAATCTTACCCAGACGGCCGACCAGCGGCATCATGTCCGGGGTCGCGATGACCTTGTCGAAATTGATGTTGCCGCCCTGGATCTGTTCCATCAGGTCTTCGGCACCCACGACGTCGGCGCCAGCCTTGGTGGCTTCCTCTGCCTTGGGGCCCTTGGCAAACACCGCGACGCGGACCGAGCGGCCCGTACCGTTCGGCAGTTCGCACACGCCACGCACCATCTGGTCGGCGTGGCGCGGGTCGACGCCGAGATTGATGGCCAGCTCGATGGTTTCATCGAACTTCGCCTTGGCATTGGCCTTCACGTGCTTGACGGCTTCGTCAACAGTGTAGAGCTGATCGCGGTCAATGGTCTCGCGCGCAGCAGAAAGACGCTTTCCGATAGCCATGATCCTTACTCCGTCACTTCCAGGCCCATGGAACGGGCGGAACCGGCGATGATCTTCGTCGCCTGGTCGAGGTCGTTCGCATTGAGGTCTTTGAACTTTGCTTCCGCGATTTCGCGGCATTGCGCCATCGTGACGGAACCGGCCACGGATTGACCCGGGGCCGTGCTGCCCTTCTGGATCTTGGCGGCCTTCTTCAGGAAGAAGCTGGCCGGCGGGCTGGCAATCTCGAAGGTGAAGGACTTGTCAGAGAAGACGGTGATGGTGGTCGGGATCGGCATCCCTTTTTCCATCTCCTGGGTCTTCGCATTGAAGGCCTTGCAGAATTCCATGATATTCACGCCGCGCTGACCCAGAGCCGGGCCGATCGGCGGAGACGGATTGGCTGCGCCCGCAGGCACTTGCAGCTTGATATAGCCGTCGATTTTCTTGGCCATGTCACCACTCCAAAGTTAAGGGCTACGCCTGTCGTGGCCCCGGTGGGTTTGCGGTACGGCCCGGCATGGACTTTGCGCCGGCACCTCCCGCAGATTTACGCCTCAGGCCGACTTCTCGACCTGGGCGTATTCCAGCTCGACCGGGGTCGCCCGGCCGAAAATGTTGATGGCGACCTTCAGGCGGCCATTCTCGTCATCCACTTCTTCCACGACGCCATTGAAGCTCTGGAAGTGACCGTCGATGACATTGACGGTTTCGCCGATCTCGTAGCTGACGGTGGGACGCGGACGTTCCGCATCCTCTTCCATCTGGCCCAGGATCCGCTTGACCTCATTTTCCGACACCGGGATCGGCTTCTTGCCCGACCCCAGGAAACCCGTGACCTTCGGGGTCGAGGTCACCAGGTGATAGGCTTGGTCGGTCATGTCCATCTTGACCAGAACATAACCCGGGAAATACTTGCGCTCGGCGTTGACCTTGCGCCCCTTGCGAACTTCCACGACGTCCTCGGTCGGCACCAGGATTTCTTCGAACTTGTCTTCAAGTCCCTGGATCGAGGCTTCGGTGCGGATGGCCTCGGCGACCTTCTTCTCGAAGTTCGAATAGGCGTGCACGATATACCACTTGGCAGACATACAGCCTCCTCCTACGAGCCCAGCGTCAACAGGAACTGGACCGTGTTGCGGATCAGGAAATCCACGCCCCAGAAGAACAGCATGGCGATCAGCGACAGGATCAGGACCATGATCGTCGACACGATCAATTCCTGACGGCCGGTCCACGTCACCTTCTTGGCTTCCTGGCGCACCTGGGCCAGGTACTGGAAAGGTCCAGCCCGGCGCTTTTTCGGCGCTGCCGTGTCAGCCTTGGCCTGGGCCGGCGTCGTATTCTTCGCGTTCCGCGTCATTCAAATCCATCTGGCCCCTGAGGGCCTCATTTTCAATCGCCACACCCCGGAGCGTGGCAAAATCTGTCAGAGCGGCATGGCAGGGGCGGAGGGACTCGAACCCCCGACCCTCGGTTTTGGAGACCGATGCTCTACCAACTGAGCTACACCCCTACGCCGCGCGCGCCGAATAGCACGGTGACACTGCCACCGCCACATCCGAAGCGCAGCTGTCTACAATGCCCTGCAGGAGAAGAAAACCGCAAAAACGCAGATTTGTGTTGTTGCTGGCCGCGTCAGGAATTCACCCGGTCCGATGCTGCGCCCGGATCACCCAGGCCAGCTTCCCCTTCCCGTCGGGGCCGAGCAAAGGCTCAAGCGGCTCCGGTGTCAGTCCGGCCGCCTCCAGTCTGTCCAGAATGGACTGCGCTTGATCCCGGGTTTGCGCAACCCTGATCATGGACTGCATCCGTTGCTGGAACGCCGCCAGGTCCTTGCGCTGCCCGTCCAGCCAGGCCGTCACATCATCCGGCGCGTAGGCTCCGAGGCGGGATGCCAAGGTCTGCACGTCGCGGATCAGCCGGGTGACATGATCTCGGGCCGGGCCGGGTGTCGCTGAACCGGTACTCTGCGCCACGCGCTCCAACGCTTCCCGCAACGCCTCCGCACTGGCCTGTCCGGCAGCCTGGCTGGCATCTCCGGCCACGGCGCGCCGCACTGTTTCTGCAAAGACCTGTGTCCGCTCCAGCAATTGCGCGTCCTGAACGACGCCAAGCAAGGCTGCAACGTCCTGGCAGGCGGATTCCACCTGCCCGCCCCTGCAATGCACCAGCGCGTGAAGCTGGCCACCCCGAGCAACCAGCCTGCCCGCCTCTGAAAAGGCCTCGGGTCCGGCATATTCCAGGCCGAACTGGCTCACGACCAGATCGAACGCGTTTTCCAGAAACGGCAGGGCATTGCAGTTGGCGACAACCGGAATAGCAGCTTCCCGCGCAGCCAGATGGCTTGCCCCCAAGGCAATGTCGATGCTGAAGCAGGTCAGGTTGCGAGCAGGCGCAGAGGCGCGGGCCAGGCGAACGACTTCCCCTTCGCCGCTCGCCAGATCGATCAGGCGCGTCAGAGCAGGCTGCGTTTGCAAAGAGCCAAAGAACTCATGCCAGTGCCGTTGCAGGACGGCGGCGGTCGCCGGATCGCGAAACTGGTGCTCGCCGACAGCCTGTCGGCTTTCCCAGAACTGCTTCCAGGCTTGCGTGTCTTCCGCTGCTGTCACGAATGTCCCCATGCGTCCGATGTTAGCCGAGCCGATGCGTATGACAACGGCGCCAAGCGTTCGTTTCAGTGGCCCGGAAAAGAAAAGGGCGGGTCCGAGGACCCGCCCTTCCCTGATTGAGTGTTCCGGCTTCGATTAGAAGCGCAGGTTGGCACCCAGGAACAGACGACGACCAAACGGGTTGTAGGTCGCCGGCCAGGTGTTGGCCTGCTCGGAAGAGGTCGACGTCAGCTCCGGCGGCTGCTCGTCGAAGATGTTCTGGATACCCAGGGACACCCGAGCCGACTCGCTCACATCGTAAGCGAAGGTGGCGTCGAAGTAGTTGTAGGCATCGATCTGCTGCTCACGCTCGGACACGAACGGCAGGTAGGACGCTTCAATGTCCACACCGCCGACGTGGCGCCAGCGCAGAGCGGTCGTCAGAGCACCCCAGTACCAGCTCGCCTGAGCGACGTGCTTGTATTCCGGGGTCGGCTCGCCGCACTGACCGGAGAACAGGCCTTCACACGAGACATAGCCCGCAATCGTGGAGGTCTGGTAGCCGTTGTCCATGGTGAACGTGGCGTAGTAGTTCAGACCG
The DNA here is from genome assembly GCA_965242785.1 of uncultured Maricaulis sp. Classification (GTDB taxonomy): domain Bacteria; phylum Pseudomonadota; class Alphaproteobacteria; order Caulobacterales; family Maricaulaceae; genus Maricaulis. The sequence goes on along the minus strand of CBDETA010000003.1, from coordinate 74,752 downwards.
AAGGAACCCAGGTCCGAAGACAGGCCCATTTGCTCAGCGTCCCAGGTGTAGTCGGCGCGAACGTCGACACCCTCGGCAGCGAACACAGCCAGGTTGGACTGGGTCAGTTCCGGCATGAACGGATTGGCCATTTCACCGGTGGACGGGTTACGCGCACCGTTGAAGAAGGCACAAGACGTCTGGATGTCCTGCACGAAGCACTCGTCCAGCAGGTTCTGCAGCGACGGCGTCGCGATCGCGTCTTGGATCTCGATGTCGTAGTAGTCAACCTGCAGGGTGAAGCCGGACAGGAAGGACGGCTGCCACACAACACCGAAGGTCATGGTGTCGGCAACTTCTTCCTGAACGTTCGGGTTACCACCGAACAGGGCTTCGATCTGAGCGTTCGACTGGAACGACGTACCAACGGCAGCAGCCGGAACACCGGAAGCAATACAGTTGGCCGTGATCGTGGAAGCCGAGAACGAGCCGAGGCCGCTGGAGCACGGGTCCTGGGCGCCCGGGAAGCCGTTGGTGGCCGGAGCGAACAGATCACCCACGTTCGGCGCACGCACAGCGCGGTTGTACTGGGCGCGGAAGCGCACATCTTCAACCGGTTCCCAGCCGAAGCCGGCAGCGTAGGTCTGGGCATTTCCGATCGTCGAGTAATCCGACATACGGAAGGCGCCCGTGAAGTTCAGGCTTTCGATACCCGGACGGTTCGTGATGAGCGGCACGTCGACTTCGGTGAAGAACTCGTAGACGTCGAACGAACCCTGGATCGGCAGCGACTGGTTAAAGCCGCGGACGTCCGGACCCAGCACGGAGTCAGGGCGGATGTCGGCACTGTTTTCACGGTATTCGACACCGAAGACCAGGGCCGGAGCGACATCAGCCATCGGCGAAGCCATGTTTTCCAGCGTACCGGAAATCGCGGCCACAACCTGGGTGGCTTCGATCGTGTCGATCTGGGCACCCGTACGGGCGATGTAGTTCGCACCGGCAGCCGAAACCGAATCCGGGCCATTGAAGATGTCCAGAGCCGGAGCCGTACAACCGCTGGCAACCGCCGTCGGACCACCGTCGCAGAGCAGGGCTTCCTGGAAAGCGGAAACCGAGATGTTGCCCGACAGGATCTGGGAAACAGACGAACGCGAGTAGTTGTAGAACGCGTCGTAAGACCAGTTGTCGTTGATGTCGCCACGAGCACCGAAGACAGCCTGGAACGTGTTCGTGTCACGCAGGTTGTTACGGGTCGAGATTTCCTGCATCCGGCGGTTGACGCGGATGGTGGCCGTGCCGTCGCCATTGTTGGAAGCTGCGTTGCCCGAGATCAGGTTACGCAGGTCCGTCGACAGGAACGGGTTGTCCAGGTTGATGGTCATCGTCAGCGTGCCGGTCGGGGTCGGCGCCAGCTGCGAGTCAACGACGTTGTTGGCATAGATGCCGCGAGCGTACAGCTCGACATTGTCATTGACGTCATACGTGGCGAAGCCCGAAATCATATGACGTTCCTGCGGCAGCTGCAGGTAGTTGGTCGGCGCGTAGTTATACGGCGTCCAAGCAACCGGCTGACCGCTGGAGTCCGTCGTCACGTCGAAGCCACCGCCGGCAGCCGGACGGATACGCGTACCCGGGATGTTCGAAGAACCACCCGGATAGTACGTCGTGGAACCCGGGCCATTCGACCACCAGGCCTGCTCCGAGAAGGAACGGGAGCCCTGGAACACAGCTTCACGATGGGTGTAGCCGAAATTCAGGACAGCATTACCGCGACCATTGTCGAAATTGCCACCCATGGTGACGGACACGTCGGTGATACCGGCGTCGCCCTCGTCCATGGAGAACTGGTGAGAAGCCGAAAGCTCAACGCCTTCGAAGTCGTCACGCAGGATGAAGTTCACAACACCAGCAACAGCGTCAGAACCGTAAACGGCGGACGCACCACCGGTCACGACGTCGACGCGCTCAACCAGAGCAGCCGGGATGTTGTTCAGGTCGACAACCTGAGCCGCGCCGGAGCCGACCATGCGCTGACCTTCGACGAGGACCAGCGTACGGGTGGTGCCCAGGCCGCGCAGAGAGACAGTCGCCGTACCGTTACCCGGGTTGTTCGACGTGGCGTCGAATGCCGGGATCAGCTGCGGCAGCGTGTTGAGAAGGTCTTCGGTGTTGACGACGTTGTTCAGCTCGAACATTTCCTCGTCAACCGTGGTGATCGGGCTCGGGGCCACGGTGTCGGTGCGCTGAATGCGCGTACCGGTGATGACGACGACGTCGTCGTCCTGAGCCATCGCCGGCGCAGCCGTAGCCATGCCACCGATGAGCGTGCTCGCCATGAGGCAAGCCTTAAGGGAAGTCGGTCTCACTCTTAATCCCTCCGAGTAAGGTTGTAATGGGAAGGCCGTTCATCTTCACGCGACGAACGGAATCCCCCACTCGGCGAAGCTCACGTAACCCCGCCTTATTTGCAAGGTACCCATGCGTAATGCGAAGGGTCAATGACACGCGACTGTCATAACCAGAAGGACAGAGCCATTTGCGCAGCACTGTTGCGCAATTACCGCAGACCTATCGGCGATCCTTCGAAGATTGTCGCGTTTGCTTTCGAATTGCCACATCCAGTGCGGATAATCGGGCGAATCGTGTGTCACGCAGGCAGAAGGTCGAACGGGGCCGTCACCCGTTCCTGATCACCCTGGAAAGGCTCGACGCCATGCCACATGTAAGAGGGAAACAGGATGGCCGCGCCAGGCTCCGGAAGAATGTATCGCTCTGCCGGAAGATCCAGACCGGCAATGCCCGGCGCACCGAGCCGCAGCCAACCTGCCCGCTCCCCCTCAAGCACGCTGTCGGGTACCTGCACATAGTAGCTGGCACTAATCCAGCCAGCCGGGTGGATATGGTCCACGTGTCCGCCCCCGGACTTCAAGCGCACCGACCAGGCCCCCGTCAGCTCCAGAGACCGCGACTTGCGCGCCAGAAAAGGATGATCAGGCTCATCCGGCAGCGCGTCGACGAATTGGTGCGCAAGCGACAGCAGGGCCGCCGCAAGCGCGGCTATAACCGGGTCATCATTGTCCCAGAGCCGTCCCGGCGATTGCGTCCCGCCGAACAGGGTCTGCTCCAGGGGCTGAGCCTGCGTGGCATGAAGGCGAGCGATGCTGTCAGCCAGCGCCGCATTGAAATCCTCAAGAGACGCAAAGCCCGGCGGCGTGTCGATGAAGCGCTTCGCCGTCAGCCGGTCATAATCATAGAGACGGGTGTAGCGCTGATCACCAAGACAACGCCAAACCGTGGCCTGCAGCGCGACGTGCTTTTGCAGGTGCGGCCCCGGCGCCACGATGTCCAGGGCGCGCTCCGCCTCCTCGAAACGGCCTGCTGCGAGGCAGGCTTCGACCAGTTGGTGCCGGATGGCGAAATCCACGCCCTGGGTCACGGCCAACGCGGCTTCCAGATCTGAAATTCCTTCGGACAATTGACCCAGCCGGCCGAGCAGCTCGCCGCGAAGGGCCCGGGCACCGACATGGCCGGCATCAAGTTCCAGTGCCCGTTGCGAGGCCTCCAGGGCCGCCTCCGGCTGACCGGCGCGCAGCAGAATTCGGGCCCGCGTGTGGAAAAGCCCCGCATCCGGCTGCTGCGCGAGCACGCGGTCGATGACAGCCGTACTGCCACTCCCCTCACCCATTTCCCAGAGCAAACCCGCCAAGTCGAACTGGATGTCCGTGCGCAAGGGCGCCAGGGCCGCAGCCTGCAGATAGGCATCCCGCGCCTCTGCCACCCGCCCCAGTGTCCGCAATGTGTGACCGCGCTGGAAATGCGCTTCCGCCATGCGAGGGGATATCCGGCAAGCCTGTTCCAGATCGGTCAACGACCGTTCCGGCTGGTTTTGTCCCCGCAACAAGGCGCCCCGATTGATGCGTGGCAGAACCGAGGCTCCCTGCCCCTCGACGGCCTGCGTGAAAACCTGCAAGGCTGCATCGGCTTCGCCCAGTTCGGTCAGTACGATGCCCAGACCGTTCAGCGCGGCCGGATGGGCAGGCTGCAGCGCCAGCGCCGCTTCGAAGGCGCGCCTGGCGTCCTCATGTCGTCCAGCATCCTTGAGTGTGGTGGCCAGATTGACACGGGCATCGATGAAGTCGGGCCGGTTGCGCAGCGCACTTTCATAGGCCTCGACAGCCGCCTCGAGACGACCGGCTCGACGGCGCAGATTGCCCAGGTTTCCCAACACGGCGTGCGCCTGGTCATGCACGGCGGCCGCGGCCAGCAGGTCCGCCTCCCCCTCTTCGAACCGCCCAAGCCGGCCGCGCGCCAGGCCGCGCAGGTGCAGCGCCTCGGCGTGGCCAGGCGCAGACGCCAGAAACGCGCTCAGCCGCGCCTCGGCCTCCTCCGCCCGTCCTGTCTGCAGCCATTGCACGGCCTCCTGCAACAGGGCGAGGTTCACGACCTCACCCCTTCATTGGCCATCCACTGCCCGGTCTGCGGATCGACCGGCCAGGCCTTCAGGGCCTGACGGAAGGGCTCCAGATGGTCGCTGTAGGGGGTGGTGGAGTCCAGATGCTCGCGCGAGGGCGGCTTTCGCACCTGGACCGCGCTGAACGTCATCACGACACGATCCTGGGCGTAGTAGGACAGACACTTGTCGTCCCACGTCAGCCCGCAGCGCTGCACCACGCGGCGCAATTGGGGCTCGAAGTCCTCGACCAGCTGCTCGTACTGAAGCGGCGTCACGCCTTCCGGATCAAACTGCGCCCAGTGTTCCCCCAGTCGCGCTTGCAGCGCGTAATAGTGGGCGATGTCGTCCAGGTCGTGCGCAAACGGCCACATGCGCGAGAAATTGCGACGGAAGATCGAAAAGGCGACTTCCTGCGGCCGGCGGCGGGTGTGGATGACCGGCGACTGCGGAAACATCTGCCGGATGAGACCGACAGCCATGAAGTTGGCCGGTTGCTTGTCCGTGACCCACCGGGTGCCGGTCAACCCATAGGCTTCCAGCTGTCGGACATAACGCTCGCGCCAGGGCGCCAGCACAGACTCGGGAATGATCCCTCCCGACCAGGCGGTTTCCCGTGCCCAGCGCAGGAACTCCTCGAAGAGGGCCGGCAGCGAGCTCAGCTCACCGCCCGCCGTGACCTCGTCATGAGCGGCGATGGCCGCCTCGATCAGCGTGGTCCCGGAGCGCGGCATGCCGACAATGAAAATGGGCGTCGGCCCGGAAAGCTGTTGCGCCACATCCGGTCGGCTCGCGAAGGCCCGCTCCAGCCAGGCAACCCGCCGCTCCTGCTCAGGCCGGTCGTAGGAGGATACGACTGCGCCGTTGTGCTGCAGCTTCTTGGTGTCATTGGCGCGCGCCCAGGCGGCAAAAGCCTCATCCCGTTGCTTGCGCCGGTGATAGGCATCACCCAGCGCGAACAGGCCAATCGACAGCCGGTCGGCCGGAACGCCCGGCCGGCTGGTTCCGGCTGCAAGACGGGACAACTCTGCGTCAGATATACGGCCGCCTGTCACTTCACACAGCTGGCCATAGGCCTCGAAGTTTTCCGGATCGCTCTCCAGCGTTTTCCGACACATCTCGGCGGCCAGGTCCAGCCCCCCCAGGAATGTGTGGATCCGTGCCAGGCCGAACGTTGCCTCTGCGCATCGTGGATCGCGCGCAAGCGCCGTGTCGAAGGCCGCCCTGGCCGCATCGAAATCGCGCGCGCCAAGATAGAGCCGACCGATTGCCGCCCAGTTTTCGGCCACCGAGGGGTCAGCATCGATCACCGGCTGGAACAAGCGGATCGCCCGGCGATAATAACCGAGCTGGCCAAGCGCCAAGGCCAGGGCACCGGCCGCTTCCGGATCGTCGGGCGCCCTGTCGTGCCAGCGCTGGGCAACTTCACGCAACGCCTCGAAATCTCCTGCATGGCGCGCCACTTCCGCCCGCATGCGCAGCACATCAAGCGTTCCGGCAAGACCCAGCTGTTCGGCCATGTCCAGGGCGGCGGCAGCCGCGGGAAGATTGAACTGTTCCACCTCGGCTCCGGCGAGGCGTAGTGCGACGGGCGCGGCAGCCGGATGTGCCGGGTCCGCGTCCAAAGCGGATCGCAGGGCCCGGGCGCAAAGCGCAAAATCACCCGCCCGTCCCGCCAGATCGCCCAGCCGCCCCCAGACATCAAACCGGTCAGGTGCCAGCTCGCTCGCCCGCTGTGCCGAAGCCAGAGCCCCGGCAGCATTGCCTTGGGCCTCTTCCAGCATGGAACGGTAGAGATACACCAGCGGCTCGGACGGATCCGCTTGCTCCGCCTGATCAAGCAAAGCCGCACCGCGCGCCAGGTCGCCCGTCTCGACCAGGCAAACGGCCATGATGGCGAGGGCCTGGGCGTCGCCAGGACGCTCGGCCAGCACGGCCTGACAACGCGACCAGGCTCCAGCGAAGTCGTTCGCCAGGCGCAATGAAGCAGCTTCAGCCAGACGGGGATCCTGCATCAGCCCTCCCGGTAAGGCTTGTCGTTGCGGAACCAGCCGGTGATCTGGTGGCGAATACCGCCGGCAAAGGGAGATACCGGACTGACCGAGTGCACCTTCCGGCCGTTGAAGATCGACAACACGTTGAAGCGCGGCAGGAAGGCCCGCGAGATGTCCATGTTTTCGTCCAACAGCATCAGCAGACCGCCCCAGTCCGGCTGCCAGTTGCGGGTGAAGCCGAGCGTGTACGCCGCCACCCTCTCGCGATCATGCCCCTCATCGACATGCCGGGTGAGAAAATGGCCCCGGGCATAGCGGGTGGCCTGGGCATCCGCCTTGGTCACGACGGGCGCCCCCGTCACGGCCTTGCCGAACTCCAGATACTCCGGCGAATTGATGAACTCGGTCAGCGCATGGATCGGATGCCCCGGATCCCAGCCCGACGTATAGGCCTCGATCATCGGGTAGGCATCATAGAGATAGCCGTAATTGTCGCGCGCCCGCTCCATCACCCTTGCCAGCTTCTGGCCGATTCCATCACGGCCCAATTGCATCATGTCGGCCTGGGTCAGCTGGATGACGCGCTCGCCGCCGGGCGCAGAAGGATCGGCTTCAACGAACACCATGCGCCATTGCAGGGACTGGCTGAGCAAACGTTCGATCTCGTCCGCCAGAGCCGGCTCGAACACGTCGGGGATCTGCACCAGCTCGTCCCGGGCATAGATCCGCGCCCAGGGCTCAGGATCCAGCGCCGGATTCAGACGGAGTTTGGGTGCTTCGGCCATGTCCACTCAACGCATCTGCTTGCAAGGGCGCAAAGTGGTACCGGCCCGGTCATTGGGTGTCCAGATCGCCACCTGCGCAGCACCGGACGTCACGCCAAACAAAAACGGCGGACCCGGAGGCCCGCCGCTTCTTCAATCGGTATCGCCGAATGGCTTACTCGACGATTTTGGAGACGACGCCGGCGCCGACGGTGCGACCGCCTTCACGGATGGCGAAGCGCAGCTTCTCTTCCATGGCGATCGGCGTGATCAGCTCGACATTCATTTCCACATTGTCGCCCGGCATCACCATTTCGGTGCCTTCCTTCAGCGTCACGACGCCGGTCACGTCGGTCGTGCGGAAGTAGAACTGCGGACGGTAGTTGGTGAAGAACGGCGTGTGACGGCCACCCTCTTCCTTCGTCAGGATGTAGGCCTCGGCCACGAACTTCGCGTGCGGCTTGATCGAGCCCGGCTTGCAGAGAACCTGGCCACGCTCAACGCCTTCACGGTCAATACCGCGCAGCAGCACGCCCACATTGTCGCCCGCCTGACCCTGGTCAAGCAGCTTGCGGAACATCTCAACGCCCGTGCACGTCGTCTTCTGCGTGTCACGGATGCCGACGATCTCGATTTCCTCGCCGACCTTCACGATGCCGCGCTCAACACGACCCGTCACAACCGTACCCCGGCCCGAGATCGAGAACACGTCTTCGATCGGCATCAGGAAGGGCTGGTCAATCGGGCGATCCGGCGTCGGGATGTATTCGTCAACTGCCGCCATCAGCTCCAGGATCTTGTCCTTGCCGATGTTCGCGTCACGGCCTTCAACAGCCGCCAGAGCCGAACCCGCAACGATCGGAATATCGTCACCCGGGAAGTCGTAGGAGGACAGAAGTTCGCGCACTTCCATCTCAACCAGTTCCAGCAGCTCTTCGTCGTCGACCTGGTCAACCTTGTTCAGGAACACAACCAGGGCCGGAACGCCAACCTGACGGGCCAGAAGAATGTGCTCGCGCGTCTGCGGCATCGGGCCGTCAGCCGCGTTCACAACCAGGATCGCGCCGTCCATCTGCGCCGCACCCGTGATCATGTTCTTCACGTAGTCAGCGTGACCCGGGCAATCCACGTGCGCATAGTGACGGTTGGCCGTCTCATACTCAACGTGTGCCGTCGAGATCGTGATGCCGCGCGCCTTCTCTTCCGGCGCCGAGTCAATCTCGTCATAGCCCTTGGCAACACCGCCACCGGCTTCCGCCAGAACCATCGTGATCGCAGCCGTCAGCGTCGTCTTGCCGTGGTCAACGTGACCAATCGTGCCAATGTTCGCGTGCGGCTTGTTGCGCTCAAACTTTTCCTTCGCCATCGTCTTTTCCTCTAGAACGCCGACCTAATCGCGAGGATGGGCATATCGACGTGGATTGAGTGAATACCGTCCGGGTACGGGTGTACCCGAATGAACGGGCGCGGGATAACGCCCGTTTCAAAAGAAGGCAAGCTTTAAGCGCGGCTTGGCGCCTTGCGTGCCATGCGCCAGACCGGACGTATCTGCATCAGGGACAGAGGATTGGAGCGGGTAGCGGGAATCGAACCCGCATCCTCAGCTTGGAAGGCTGCTGCACTACCATTGTGCTATACCCGCCCGAAAGCGAACCGGCCTTGGACCGGGCGAAGGTTTCTAGCGAACTCGTGTCCCAGCGTCGAGTGCCCGATGCATGGCCTTGCGGTAAAGTCGGCCTACGCCTGACGTAACCCGGGTGAAACCTCATCCTGGTGCTCGCCGCAACTGGTGAGCGCCGCCTCAACGCGGTCGCGGCCCTTGCGCTTGGCGCGATAGAGCAACTGGTCCGCCCGCTCGACCAGGGCGACGGCCGTGTCGGATGCCGCACATTCGGCGACGCCGAAACTGGCGGTCACCGAAACCTCGCCGCGCCGTTCGGTCTGGATGCGAAGACCCGCGATGGCCAGACGCATGCGTTCGGCCAGTTCGACTGCGGTGGCCTCGTCGCTTTCGGGCAGAATGACGGCAAATTCCTCGCCGCCAATCCGGCCGACCGTGTCGCAGATGCGCACCGTTCGGGAGATCACCCGGGCGGTTTCGACCAGGACCCGGTCGCCGGCGACATGGCCGTAGGTGTCGTTGATGCGCTTGAAGTGATCGAGATCGAAGATGATCAGGGAAAAGGGCTGTTCCGAGACCTGGAAGTGTTCGAACTCGCGGTCCAGCGCCTGGTCGAAACTGGCGCGATTGGCCATGCCGGTCAGGGCATCCGTCGCTGCCCGCTCGCGGAAGTGCAGCATGGCATCTTCCGCCGTCTGGCGCGCCTGTTCCAGCTCGTCCGTGGCTCTCAACATCTCGCGGCGGAAAATGGTGGCGCCGGCAAAGACGAATACCGCGCTCATCACCATGGCGACGAAGAGGGTGAACAGATAGCCGCCCATGTCGTCTCCACCTGGCGCCAGGCCATTGGCGAAGCTCCAGCCGTAGATCGCGAGCGTAATCACGAGAAAGCCAAGTCCGGTCCGCCAGCCCACGGCAAGCGCGAACGTCATCACTCCGGGAACCAGCAACAGATTGCTCGGAATCACCAGTCGACCGTTCATCAGTGCCAGGGCGGTGAGCATGCAGAGCATGAACACGCCGACCAGACGGGCCCTGAACTCGAATTTTCCACCGGCATTGACCCAGATGGGGGCGAGCAGGCAGACCAGCGTGGCAATCGCACCGAGCGTTACCGGAACGGGGCTTGCGAAGAAGTATTTGAGATTGGCAATGGTGACCAGAATGCCCGAGGTGCCAGCCAGCAGGCAAAAACCTGACAGCGATCGCCGCGAGGCGACCGTGACGTGCCGGTCCGTGCTGATTTCTGGCCAGTATCGCCTGAACACCGAATCTCTCCCCTTTGCAGACCGAATAGCGCAGAGAGATTTTTTTGGCGTTAAAGGACGGCGATCGCGGTGCGGTTTGCCGATCAGCTTGATGGGAAAGGGAAATGGTGGAGGGGGCTGGATTCGAACCAGCGTAGCCTGAGGCGCCAGATTTACAGTCTGGTGGTATTAACCACTCACCCACCCCTCCACGGGGTCGTTCGAGTTCGGACATAACCGGCTCGAAAGCGTCCTGCAACGAAGTCTCTCAGCTTTGCTTCAGCCGTGCTAGGACACGCAAAACCGGGCAGAGCCCCGAAACAGGAGCGCGGACTATAGTGACGAAGAACCAGAGGCGCAACAGCCCGAAACGGCCCGATTACAGCCGCCGCTCCAGGCCTGCTGACGCGGGTGATTCCGGCTGGATTTGGGGGCGCCACGCGGTCCTGGCCGCGCTCGCCAATCCGCGCCGCAAGCTGATCGAGCTCAGGGTGACGCGCAATGCCGCGCGTGATCTGCCCGAAGGCGTGCAGGCCCAGACGGTCGAACCGCATGCCATCGACAATGACCTGCCGCCGGGTGCGGTCCACCAGGGCTTTGCCGCCAAGGTGTCGGCACTGGAGCCGGAATCGGTCAACGGCATCATCGACCCCACGCACGGCCTCGTGCTGGTGCTGGACCAGATCACCGACCCGCACAATGTCGGCGCCGTGCTGCGCTCTGCCGCGGCGTTTGGCGTTCGCGCGGTGGTGATGCAGGACCGCAAGGCCCCGCCCCTGTTCGGCACGGTGTGCAAGAGCGCGGTCGGGGCGGCCGAGCGCGTGCCCTATGTGCGGGTGACCAATATTGCCGACACCCTGCTGGATTTCCGCAAGGCGGGACGCTGGGTGCTGGGTCTGGCCGGTGAAGGCGAAGCCCTGCTGGCCGACGCGCTGGCCGGCCCGGACGGACAGGGCCATGGCCCCGGCGTGGTCCTGGTGATGGGGTCGGAGGAGAAGGGCCTGCGCCCGCGGGTGATGGAGGCGTGCGACCAGCTGGTGCGCATCCCGATGACCGAAGCGGTGGAAAGCCTCAATGTCTCCAATGCCGCCGCCATCGCCCTCTACGAGGCAGCAAAATGGCGTCCGGTCAGAAACCGGACGCCAGAATAGGTTTGTCGGTCAGGCGCCAGACCTAGTTGGCGCCGCCGACACGCAGGATCGACCGGCCATTGCGGCGCCAATCGATCGAGCCTTCGATCTCGTTGATGTTGACGTCACCGCCACCGGATTCGCGCACGGTGACATTGACTGCCGTGCCGCCAAAGGAAATGTCGCCCGAGCCGTTGATGTGAGCCTGGAAGGGTTCGGCGCGGCCATTGCGCACTTCGATATCGCCGGAGCCGGAAATCCGGGCGTCGAAAGCGCCGTCCATGGCATCGGCCTCGACATCGCCGGAGCCGGAAATATTGATGTCCAGCGAGGCCAGGCGGGCCAGTTCGATATCACCGGAGCCATTGATGTCGATCTCGGTGGCACCGGCCACATTGCCGGCCACGATGTCACCGGAACCATTGATATTGATGTCGGCATCGCCACCGATATTACCGGCATCGATATCGCCCGATCCGTTGATGTTCAGCATGGCCGACCCGCCGATATCGCGGACGCGGACATCGCCGGAGCCGTTGATGCGAAGGCTGGCGGTCCGGTCGATGTCACCGGCTTCGAACCGACCGCAGGAATTCATCGACAGTTCCAGCGATCCCAGATCACCCGCCTGACCGACGAAAGCGCTGTCGGACATGGAGAAATTCACCGAGGCGGGTGCGGTGATGATGATCACCGGGTATTCATTGATCGAGGTCGCACCCGGCCAGCGACCGATGAAGACCTCGTCATCGCGGGTGCGGCAGTTGAGACGGCGCACACTCTGGCCGCCATCAATGGCAACGCCGCCGCCGACGGAGCGGGCCGTCGGGGTTTCGGCTTCCGAGCCGGGATTGCGGAATTCCACCCGGATGTCCGACCCGCCGGTGCGGACCTCGACCCGGCCGATGAAGTTCTCGATGGAAACCGTGTCCCCGGAATAGGACTGGGCGCTGCTGCCGGGCTGTGCCGAAGCGGTCATGGCCAGGGCGCCGATGCCCATCAGGGTGGCGACGCCACCGGCGATAATCTTGAACGTCATATTGATCCCTCCAAAGGTCTCTTCGCCCCCATGATGCCTGAGAGACACCGATTGGATGCAGTCTATGGCGGGTTTGCACCTGCAGCGCCCTGTCGAGGGGATGAAGAAGGTGTAATGTCACGCCGGACTGACGGAAGGTTATCGTGCAGGTCCCTGCAGACCAGCGGGAAGCTGGCCCACGGGAATCCCCCATGGCGTTTGCAGGTCCCCTGCCCTTGCCGGGAGCGGAGCCGGAACATGTCTACGTCACAGGAATGCGCAGGCGGATGTCGTTGCCAGACCGTGCGCTTTGTCTGCCGGGGAAAGCCGAAATTCGTCGCCCGTTGTCATTGCAACAGCTGCCGCCGCTCGACCGGTGGTGCCTTTTCAACCTGGGTCGGCTGGCGCGAGGACCAGGTCTCGGTGACCGGCCCGATGAGCCATCATGCCCCCTCGCCCGGTGTCAGTCGCGGCTTTTGCGGCCGCTGCGGCACGCCGCTGAGCTATCAGGGAGAGGCCTGGGCCGGCGAGATCCATTTCCTGATCGGCACCTTTGACGACCCGACCGCCTTCACGCCTTCGGGCGATGCCTTTGCCGGTGAAGCGCTGGACTGGTGCCGGCCCGACCCGGACTAGCCGGGCCAGAACTGGTAGACGGCCGTTGCGATCAGGGTGCCGATGGCATAGCCGAACACGCCGACCAGAACGCCCGGCGTGACCAGGTCCTTCCAGCCTTTCGCTGCGGCCAGGGCCGGTGCGGTGGTGGCGCCGAGAATGGCGGCGTTGGAGGCGGTGATCAGCTCGGGCAGGGACAGCCGGAACACGGCGCCCAGACCGAAGGTCACCACGCCATGCACGGCCAGCATAACGCCGATCACGAAGATCAGGATCGGCGCGGTCTCGATCAGGCCCATCACATCGGCACCAGCCGCAATGGCCGCGAAGAAGACAAAGCTGAGACCGATGCCCAGCTCGTACCCCCCGGACAGGCTGCCCATGGTTTTGGGAAAGGCCGTCGCCGGGATCAGGGCGAGCACGGTGATGACGGCATAGCGCCAGTTTCCGGCACTGTCGCCAAACTGGCTGACCAGCCAGCCGGTGATGAGATCGCCGATGACCACGACCAGCAGGGCGAAGGTGACCGAGAACATCAGGCTGGCGGCCGAAGTCGGGCTCGCCTCGACCGCTGTCTCCGACGCATCGGCCTCGGAATGGTCGCGCTGGACAAAACGGTCGGAGAGCCATTTCCAGCCCGGCAACAGGGCAAGAAGGGCCAGGAAGAGGCCGGAATAGAGATTGTCGACGGCGGTGGCACCGGACACGAAAGCGGGATCGCTCTCGCGCAGGCCTGTCAGGTCGACCAGGGCGGCATAGTTCACGGAGCCGCCGATATAGGTGGCCGTGAACGTGCCCGCGGCAGCGGCTTCACGCTCGCCCAGATCCACCAGCGAGAAGGCGACGATCGCGCCCAGCACCGTGCCCAGCGAGGCCAGCAGGAAGGCGAGCGTTGTGCGGGTAGTCTCGAAGAAGATCTTTTTCAGATCCGCCTTCATCAGGAAGAGCGGGATCAGGATCGGTACGAAATACTGGAAGACGAAGTCATAGCCAGGAGGCGTTTCTCCGGTGGTCGTTTCTTGCGGGATGAGAGTGGCCCAACCTGCAAATCTCACCCCTTCTGCGAAATCGAGCATCGGAATGATCGGAAGGTTCGACGCCAGGATTGCCAGCAGGATGGCCCAGACCGCCCCGGTCAGGAGCGCCCCGATCCGGGTCTTCTCGATTAGGAAGCCGGCCGCGGCGATGACAAACAGGCCGGCGACGGCAGCAATCGGGTTGTCGGCTGGAATCAACGACATCGGAACTCCCCCTCACTCAGTCGCGCGCACGGTAGAGGGCGCCGGGCTGGGTGGCAATTAACGGGGTGTTGATGAGGCGTCCCGAATCCTTGTCCCGCGGCTGTGCCGCCAACCCGCCCAGGACGGGGCCGGTCGGGCAAGGCAGACGCGCGCGGCGCGCGCCGCGCGCTTGAAGCCCCTAGTCCGCCGCCGGTCGCAGGATATCCAGCGCGATGGCGGTCATCGCCTCGGTCGCCTGGGTGATCGTGCCGGCCGGATCGTCCGGTGCGAAGAAGGGCGAGTGGTTGGACGGCGGGGTCACCCCTTCGTCGACATAGCCCTGCAGGCGCTCCGGCGTGGTGCCGCCGACCCAGAACATGAAGGTCGGGATGTTGTGCTCGGTGCGGTGATACTGGGAATAATCCTCGCCGCCCATCACCGGCGGGGCCTCGACCACGGCGTCAGAACCGAAGCGTTCGCGCACGGTCGCGACGGCGCGGCTGGCCAGGTCGGGATTGTTGTAGAGCGAGGGCGTGTAGGTCTCCTCGATCTCGATGCGCGGATACTCTTCCTCGGTCAGGCCATAGGCCGCGGCCTGGGCATGGGCGATGCGTTCGATGCCGCTCAGCAGATGCGCCCGGGTCTCGTCGGAATAGGAGCGCACGGTGAGCTGGAGATGGGCCTCGTCGGAGATGATGTTGTGCTTGGTGCCGGCATTGAAGGCACCGACCGTCACCACGCCCGGCTCGAGCGGCGAGAGCTCGCGCGAGATCAGGGATTGCAGGTTCACCACGATCATCGAGGCCAGATAGATCGGATCCTTGGTGGTGTGCGGATAGGCCCCGTGGCCACCGCGGCCGCGCACATAGAGATCGACCGAGTCGACATTGGCCATCGCATAGCCCGGCGCATAGGTGATGGTGCCGGTCGGGATGGCGGAGAAGGTGTGGAAGGAAATGTTGAAGTCGGGCAGCGGAAAGCGCTCATACAGACCGTCTTCCAGCATGGCGACGGCGCCCTCGCCCAGCTCCTCGGCCGGCTGGCCGATCAGCACCAGCGTGCCGGACCATTCATCGGTGCGCTCGACCAGCTGGCGCGCCGCACCGACCAGGCCGGTCATGTGGGTATCGTGGGCGCAGGCATGCATGGTGGGGTTCTCGACCCCGCGATGATCCACGCCGGTATCGGTGGAGGCATAGGACAGGCCGGTCTGTTCGCGCACCGGCAGGCCGTCCATGTCGGCGCGCAGCATCAGGGTCGGCCCCTCGCCGTTCTCCATCACTGCCACGACGCCGGTGCCGCCGACCTGTTCGGTGACCTCAAAGCCCAGGGCCCGCAACTCGGCCGCCAGCCGGGCTGCCGTCTCGACTTCCTGATGGGAGAGTTCGGGATGGGCGTGGAAGTGCTGGTAGAGCGCTTCCAGGTGATTGGCATAGTCGGCCTGGATCGCCCGGCGTAGGGCATCATCGCCCGACGCGTCCTGGGCCTGGGCCCACCCGGTACAGGCCAGAGCCACACCGATGGCGCTGGTCATGGCCAGAAGCTGACGTTTCATGGTGACTCTCCCTTATCTCCACGATCGAGGCATTCGAAGGGCAGGACCGGGAAAGGTCAATGGAACAGTGCGGCTGGGCGTTCAGAATCCGGGCGCAGGGTACGCCTTGGCGGAGGAGCGGTGCCGGAGCGCGGCGGGATCGCCATTGAGCTGGGGTTTGGATTCGTTGCTGCGGAGGCGCGGAAAACGGTGTCTGTCCCGGTTTTTCCTGTCCCGGCTTTTCCTACGCGCTTGGTAAAGTGGCGAAGGCACTGATTCATTACCGGAAATGTTCATGTTGCGTTCCGCGAAGAATCCGGTCGAAATAGATACGCCCGCGCGGCTGATTCCCGCGCGGGCGTTTATGCAACCGCCGGAGAGCGGTAGTCGTGATCACGGAACGTGTATGAGTCATATCCCGAGTCGCGTCAACCGATCTCCGGCATGGTCACGGAGATAGAAAATGACCAATCCTCCTCCATATCGTCTCACCTTCGCAGACGCCATTGAAGTGTGGCTTATGCATTGGGGCGGCACCCATCAGCACAACATCGCCGCGCACTTCGGCGTGAATTCCGGGCGCGTCAATGACGTGATCAAAGAGCGTAAGCATCTCGGTTCGCGTGGCGCCGCGATGATGAAGAAGGCTGCTTAGTCGGCTTTGGAGGCCGGGCGCTCGTCGCCCGGCTTTTTCGTGCGGTTGCGGTGGCGTGTTCAGCATCCGCCTAAGCGCCCGGTCGCGGCGTTGTTCATCTTCTGTTTGATTGGTGTCTGCCGTCTATGAATCCAACTGCTGTAAAAAAAGCCCACTTTCATTTTGAGCGCGCCTGCAACGCTCTAGGCCCACTGTCACATATCATAGAGGGCGACTTTACCGGAGATTGGGCCGACTTTCTGAACGCGGGAAATAGTGTCTACGAGGCGTTAGGCAAGGGCTCAAAAGTCTCACCCCAGAGCCGACAGTGGTTTGGCCAGAAGAAGCGGGAGCGCCGAACCGATGACCTGCTTAACTATATGCACCAAGCCCGCAACGCGGCCGAGCACGGACTCCACCCCCTATTAGACCTCGGCCCGATGGAACGGGACAGGAGCGCCATGGATGGCATCGTCGACTATAAAACAGAAGTCGACGAAGACGGCCTTTGGGCTCTCGGCAGCGACAAAACCGGAAAGCCGTTTAGGGTCCAGATGGGACCGCCCGACCATAAACTAGCCCGCGTCTACGATGATCGATCCGACCGATGGATCGACCCACCTAGAACCCACCTTGGCTCCGAACTGAGGAGCAACAGTCCCTTCCCAGTTTCAGAGATATGGAAAGCCTACCTCAAAACCATGATCAGCGAGGCTGACGCGCTCGCCTTTCCAACTCCATAACTATGTATACTTCAGATACTGCGTCACTCAGATCGCCCCCAACCGGGACGCCCCGCCTTACAATCCCCGCCGCTTGCCTGACCGAGCGCGGCTAGTCTGCCGCCATGACAGATACCGTTCTCGAGTTTGACAGTGTCAGCCTGCGTTATGGCCGGCTGAAGGCGCTGGACCAGGTCTCCCTCGCCGTGCCGGCAGGGGCGATCTATGGCTTCCTGGGGCCCAATGGGGCGGGCAAGACTTCGGCGATCCGGTGTGCGATGGGTCTGATCCGGCCGCAGGGCGGGCGTATCCGGATCGGTGGGGCGGATGTGTTTCGCCAGCGGCGTCAGGCACTGGCCAGTGTCGGCGCGATCATCGAGACGCCGGCGCTGTTTCCCAATCTCACCGGGCGGGAGAATCTGGACATTACCCGGCGGCTGCTGGATGCGCCGAAGGCCGGCATCGATGCGGCGCTGGAGATTGTCGACATGACGGCCCATGCCCGCCGCAAGGTGGGCCAATATTCGCTGGGCATGCGGCAGAGGCTGGGCCTGGCCCGGGCGCTGCTGGCCAAGCCGAAACTGCTGATCCTGGACGAGCCCACCAACGGTCTGGACCCGGCCGGTATCCGTGACATGCGCGAACTGATCCGCGCCTTGCCCCAGCGCACCGGCGCGACGATCTTCATGTCCTCGCACCTGTTGAGCGAGGTGGAGCATATCGCCAGCCATGTCGGGCTTTTGCAGCAGGGCCGCGTGCTGTTCGACGGCTCTCTTGCCCAGCTGGCGGCGCGCCAGCAGCCGCGTCTGGTGGTGCGGGCCGGCCCCGGCGATACGGCGGAGACACTGCTGCGGGCGCAGCCCGTGGAGCTGGTGAGCCGGGAGGATGAGCGTTTCGTGCTGACCGGTGAGAGCGTCACCGATACCGGCTTCGTGGCGGCGCTGAATGCGGCGCTGGTCGAAGCGGGCTGTGCGGTCAGCGAGCTGCGGGTCGAGCGCGCCGATCTGGAAGCCACCTTCCTGGCGCTGACCCGTCCCGAGCCCCGCACAGAGGAGGCCGCCGCATGATCCGCGTGCTGATGGCAGAAACGCTGAAACTGCGCCGTTCGCTGGTGCTGCTGGTCGCGGCGACGCCGCCGGTGATGGTGCTGGCGCTGGGCATCCTGATCGTGATGAGCGGGGAAGGTCCCGGCGAGTGGCAGATGCACACCATGGCCGGTGCGGCGATCTGGGCCTTCTTCCTGTTGCCGATGTCGGCGATCGGCCTGACCGCGCTTCTGGCCCAGCTGGAACATGGTCCGGGCACCTGGGCACACACGCTGGGCCTGCCGGTGCCGCGCTGGCAGATCTTTGCCGCCAAGGCCGGTGTGGCGCTGGGCCTGATGGCCATCGTCAGCCTGCTGGTTGCGACGGCGAGCTGGGCCGCCGCGGAGATCGGCCAGCGCCTGTCGCCCGATACCGAGATCGCCGGGGCCTTCGATCCGGCCTTCGCGGCCGGGCTTTATGGCCGGATGTTCCTGGCCGGCCTTCTGGTGATGGCGATCCAGTGGACGCTGTCGATGCGCTTTCGCAGCTTTGCCGTGCCGGTCTCGGCCGGGATCGGCGGCACCTTCGTGGCGGTTGCCGCGACGAGTGCCGACAAGGGCATCTATTTTCCCTGGCTGATGCCGGTGAATGTGCTGGCCTCGGACCCGGAACGGGCGAGTTTCGTGATCGCCGTCGGCGCGGTGGGCGGGCTGATCGTGTTTGCCGCCGCCATCGCCTGGCTGAGCCGCAAGGACTGGGCCTAGCCGCGCGGCAGCCTGTGCGAGACGCCGGGCCGGTTATTTGAACAGATGCTCGTAGCGCGAGGCGACATCGCGCAGGCTGATTTCGTTGAGGAAGGTGGAATAGGCCAGGTAGGACAGAAGATAGCGCAGGTCCCGCGCCCAGGGCGGCATCAGCGCCGGCTCTTCCAGCAGGCCCGCCTCGCGCAGCTGTTTCATGGCATCCAGATCGCCCAGGTCCATCTTGCCGACAAACAGGAGCCGGATCAGCGCGGCATCGCCGGCCCTGACCGCCGTGCGCAGATAGTTGTGCACTTCCAACAAGCCGCCCAGATAGATGGAATCCTTGGTGAAAGGCGCCCCGCCCGAGGTCAGGCCACCGCGCACCACGCGGCGGGCGCTCTCGAAGGCCTCGATCGGCTTGTCGTGCACATTGTGCTCGCGGAAGTAGCGGTAGAGCTCGATGAAATCGGCGCCGTTCTGGGCCATGTCGATGGCGATGGCGCGGTCGGCCAGGCGGCGGAAGCGGCGCGGATCCAGCGCGCCGGAGATGAATTCGGCAAACACGGCCAGGCCTTCCTGGGTGCGCGCATTGCCGGGATGGCTTTCCGCCAGGATGGGAAAACGCGTCTGGCGCAGCCCGTTCTGGCTGGTGGCGATGTGGATATAGGCCTCGTGCTGGAGGAGCTGGATCACATCGAGGTCGGAAAAGGCCGCATCCTCGCGCAGCTTGATGTAATCGCGCCCCGCGGCCGCCTTGGCCGAGACATTCAGCGTCACCTCGACGCGCGGGGCCTGGGCCCCGAAGACGTCCGGCAGTTCGCGGTCCAGCCGGGCCTTGAGCTCTTGCGCCGACAGCACTTCGGGGGCTTCCAGTCGCACTGCCGCAGTGTCGAAATCATCCAGCACCTCGTCCAGCCGTCGGGCGAGATCGAGCGCCGTGCGCTTGCCATCGGCAATCGGCGAGGACGGGTCGCCATAGAGGCGGCGCGAATAGGTGTGGAATTCGGCCGTGCCCACCGCCGCCAGCAGGCGGGCAGTGTCGGCAAAGATCTCGCATTCGCGCAGCAGCCAGTCATGCACCGGGCTGGCGCCGTCGATCAGGCGGCGCGCCTCGGCGATGCGTTCCAGGGAGGGTTCGGGGTCGACGCGCGGATAGACCGGGTCGGGCAGTTCGCTTTCACCGGAGGCGAAGAAGGCCTCGGCATGGCTGCGGTCCCAGGCGATGGTCTTGAGCACTGGCAGGCGGTCTTCCGCCTCCAGCAACAGGCGGCCGGCGCGCTGCAGGCGGTCCAGTTCGGCGGCGCTGAAATCCGCGGCCGCCACGCCTCAGACGCCCTTGGCCTTGAAGTGGGTGATATCGCCCTGGGCGGTCTCGCAGGTACCCTTGAGCTGCGCGGCATGTTCGGGGAACTCATGCACCCGGCTCCACAGCTTGCGCTTGAGCTCCAGCGGATAGGCCTTGAACCGCCGCGCCGCGTGGCCGATCGCCAGGATTCCGGCATTGAGCACCCGGAAATCGTCCGAGGCCGCCGCAAACTCCAGCGCCGGGACGAGATCGTCCAGCTGCTCGCAGTCCATGGCACGGCCGACAATGTCCAGCGGTTCCATCATGGTGGTCATTCAGCAGGCTCCGCCCGGCGCACCGGCGCGGGCATGTGGCAGGCCTCGATCACGGCCGGCGGGGTTTCAAAGAAGAATTCATGCGTGCGGTTGCGGCGGGCGTCCTTGGCGGCGTGGAAGGCCTCGCCATCACTGCGCATGATCTCGTAGCGCGGCTGTTCGGCCTCAGGCAGGTCGGCGGCCACGCGCATCGAGAGGATGGTGTCGCGGGCGGCGGGATCGGCGATGACGCCGGAATTGACCGCCGGATCACCGCGGCGAAGGGCCTGGACATGCGCCATGCCGTCAATCACCCGGCCGAAGACCGACATGATGCGATCCAGATGGCGCGGTCCGTGACCGATGACGATGTAGAATTCGACATCGCCGCTGTCCGGCTCATTCCCGCGCGCCATGGCGACCGTGCCCGGGCAGTGGATCGGCCAGACCTCGGTGCCATCGGCGCTCATTGCGGCCGGCATGCCGTTCACATGGCCGACAGTGGCGGCGTAGAGATCGGCGTCGACCATGGGCGTGAAGGTGACGCTGTCGGCGGCAATGGTGAACTCGCCGGTGAGGGCCGGATATTGCGGCAGGTCCTGCGCGCCCTCATCTTCGCCGCGGCCGCCCTGGGCGACGAAACCGTCGATGACACGATAGAAGCTCAGCCCGTCGAAAAACCCGTCGCGCGCAGCCTGGCGCATGCGGGCGGCGTGCGCTGGGGCGATCCAGTCGGCCAATTCGACGACGATGGTGCCGTCCGCAACCTCGATGAGGAGGAGGTCTTCGGGGTCGGCCGGGCGCCAGTCGGGTATGCCGGTGAAGTCCGGCACGGCCGTCTCGGTCGAAACGGTCTGTTGCTCGTCGAAATATTCCTGCACGGCGCGCGCCTGCTCCACGGTGATCCGCTCGCACGCGGTGCACACAAGCAGGCAGGCCATTATCAACAACGCCGGTTTCTTCACATCGATCAAAGGCGCTCCGGCGCCCTCTCCCCCATGGATATCTTGTTAGCCAGTGGGCCTCGCAACGAAGGGTTCGTCAAGACGACCAGCCGTGGATAAGACCGCCCGGATCGTCAGTTTCCGGACGAAGTGTCTAGGATGCCTCAGACCCGCCGAAGCGCGTCGTCCACTCGGCCACCTGGGCGTCCTCGATCTTGGCGAAGAGCACGTCCGGCGGGGTGATGGCGAGACCGTGCGGCAGGGCGTCCAGCAGGGCGGCAGCCGGGCCGTCGAAATTCCAGCTGCGCTTGTCGGCGGGCACGCCAACAGCGTCGAGGATCTTCGCGGCGGCCTCCGGAATGAAGGGCTGGGCGAGGATGCCGAACAGGGCGACCAGGTTGAGGCCGGTGCGCACGCCCACGGCGGCGGCATCGACATTGGTTTTGTACTTCACCCAGGGTTCCGCCTTGGTGAGATACTCATTGCCCGCGGCCCAGATCGCCCGCACCTCGGCCGCAGCCTTGCGGAATTCCATGGCGTCCATATTGGCAATCACGGCTGGCAGGCGCGCCTCCAGCTCGGCCGCCATCCAGGCTTCCGCCTCGCCCGGCTCACCGGCCGAGGGCAGCTGGCCGTCGAACTTGGAGACGGTGTACTTGGTGATCCGGTTGACGAAATTGCCCAGCACATTGGCCAGATCCGAATTGATCAGCGACTGGAAATGCTCCCAGGTGAAGGCACTGTCCGAGCCTTCCGGCGCATTCGCGGTGAGATACCAGCGCCAGTAATCGCCCGGCAGCAGATCCAGCGCCTGGTCCATGAAGACGCCGCGCTTTTCCGAGGTTGAGAACTTGCCGCCATACCAGGTCAGCCAGTTGAAGGCCTTCAGCTTGTCGACGGTCTTCCAGGGCTCTTCAGAGCCCAGAATGGTCGCCGGGAAGGAGACGGTGTGGAAGGCGACATTGTCCTTGCCCATGAACTGGACATAGGTGACGTCATCGGCGCCCTTGTCGGTGCGCCACCAGCTTTCCCAGTCAC
The DNA here is from genome assembly GCA_965242785.1 of uncultured Maricaulis sp. GTDB lineage: Bacteria > Pseudomonadota > Alphaproteobacteria > Caulobacterales > Maricaulaceae > Maricaulis. Next base: position 52,472 of record CBDETA010000003.1, on the reverse strand, counting down.
CGCCATTGGCCTGGGCCCACTCCACCGTGGCACCGATATAGCCGATCGGCGCGTCAAACCAGACATAGAAGACCTTGTTTTCAAAGCCCTCGCGCGGTGCACCGCCTTGGGTCACCGGCACGCCCCATTTCAGATCGCGGGTGATCGACCGGTCGCGCAGGCCCTCGTCCAGCCATTTGTAGGCGATCGACTTGGCGAGGCTCGGCCAGCCATCGGCAGCATCGACCCAGGCGCGGATTTTGGTTTCCATCTTGGTCTGCAGGAGGTGGAGATGCTTGGTCTCGCGCACTTCCAGATTCTTTGAGCCGGAAATCTTGGAATACGGCTCTTTGAGATCGGTCGGCTCCAGGAGGCGGCCGCAGCTGTCGCACTGGTCGCCCCGGGCGCGCTCGAACCCGCAATGCGGACAGGTGCCCTCGACATAGCGGTCGGGCAGGAAACGGTCGTCATCGATGGAGAAGACCTGGTGCTCCAGGCGCTCCTCGATCAGGCCCTTGGCCTCCAGCACCTCGGCGAAATGCTGGGTCAGCTCGATATTGGGGGCATTCGAGGTGCGGCCGAACACGTCATAGGACAGCGAGAAGCCCGACCCGGCGCGCTTCTGGATCTCGTGCTGCTCGTCACAATATTCGCGCACGCTCTGGCCGGACGTCGCCGCAGCCAGTTCGGCCGGCGTGCCGTGCTCGTCGGTGGCGCAGACGTAAAGCACGTCATGGCCCTGGGCGCGCTTGAAGCGGGCATAGACATCCGCCGGCAGCATCGACCCGGCCAGATTCCCCAAATGCTTGACGCCATTGATGTAAGGCAGAGCGCTGGTGATCAGTATACGGGCCATTTCGATTTTCTTCTCTTGCGCGGATCTTCAAGTAAACTCTTCGCTTCAAAGGCGAGTCGAGCCCGACATCGCCTGGGCGGGCGAGACATACAGGCCCGCCGGAGGGGAGGAAACAGGAAATGCCGCGAATTTTCGGATTGAATCCGCTTGCCGTGCTGGTGGCCGCGATAGTCTTCTACTTTGTCGGCTTCATCGTCTACGGCCTGCTTTTCTCGGAACTGTGGGTGGGCCTGTGGGGCTTCACCGAGGCTGAACTGGCCGCGGCCGAGACAGCGGCCGGTCCGTCCATGGCGCTGGGCTTCGTGCTCACCGTCGTGTTCACCGGCTTTCTGGGTTATGCCCTCAAGGCGCTCAAGGCCGACAGCATGACCAGCGCGATCAAATGGTCGGTCTTCCTGTGGGCCGGTTTCGTGGTCACCACCCTGGCCTATGACACCGTCTATGCGCTGCAGCCGGTGATGCTGCTGGTGCTGGATGCTGCCCACAATCTGGTCGGATTTGTGCTGATGGCGGTGGTGCTCACCGCGATGGACAAGATCGCCGTCAAGGACTGACCGCGAGGACAAACGGAAGGCGGGGCAGCGCGCATTGCAGCAAACGCTTGTCCCGCCGCCCGCCCCCGCGTATCAGGACGCCACGGGGCCGGCTTAGCTCAGCTGGTAGAGCACCTGATTTGTAATCAGGGGGTCGGGGGTTCAAGTCCCTCAGCCGGCACCAGTTTCCTTGATCTCACACCCGCTCGCTGAACCCGCAGCTCCCACGGGCAGCGATTGACTGCCGTCGCACCACCGCGTTCGCAGACCGTCAGGGCCATGACCTGGGGGTTGGGCAGAGATGGGAGTTGCCGAGACTTGTGCCCGGTTTCTTCACCGATCTCCCTGCTGGCAAGCTGAGGGAGTTGGGCGCGAGGCCCGTATTCAGCATGTGCTGTTCACGCAAACCCCGGAGCTTTCATGCTGTCTCTCATCGCCGCCACGGCTCTTCTTGTCGCCCAGGCAGACCACCATGGCCATCAGGGCCACGATCATCATGCCGAAACGCCGGCCAGTTCGACGGTTTCCGCCGATGTGCGGGCCGTGGATGCGGAAAACCGCACGGCCCTGGTGCGCCACGATGCCCTTACGGAGATGGGCATGGGCGCCATGACCATGCGCTTTGCTGTCGCGGACGGGGTTGATTTCAGTCTCTTCCAGGTCGGGGCGGCCCTGACAGTCACGGTCGCCCGTGGTCCGGACGGGCTGGAGATCGTTGCGGCAGAGCCCCGTTCGGACTGACACGGGCAGGACGGGCCGGGACGCCACGCCCCGGCCCTTTTTCCGGCTCAGTCCAGGTTCACGGTCATGGTCGCCTGGTCACTGTGATAAATGCCCGCCGGATGATCGGGCAATTCGACCCGGATCGCCGAGAGCAGGATGGCGCCCTGCAGCGTTTCATCCACAAAGAACGCCCCGGCATCATCCGTGACAGCGTCCTGATGTTGGCCGTCGGCAGTCTGCACACGCACCCGGTGCCCGGCCAGCGGCTCGCCACTGCGAAACAGTGCGAAACCGCGCGACTCACCGGCGAGCCGGACAAACTCCAGAGCCTGCCCGAGCGGTGTCACCAGGGCGGCCTCGCCGCCTTCACAGGTTTCCACGCAGAACACCGTCTTGGTCAGCTTGGTATAGCTGCGCATCAGCGCCGGCGTCCCCGGCAAGGCCCGGAAGGCGGCCCGGGCGTCGGCATCCAGTTCGATCTCGTCGAAATAGGGTCCGACGCTTTCCGGGGGGATCTCGCCGGAACGGGGATGTGTCGTCACCGCCAGCATTCCCATGCCCGTGGCATGGGGGTGAAAACTGACATCCATCGAGGTCTCTGATTGGGCAAAGGCCAGTTCCGCGATGGGTTCACCTCCCACGATCGCCGAAGCGAAGGCGACCCGGTCAGGACTGAATCCGAACTGGATATCGGGATAGTCCAGCGCGCTGGTCATGGAGATCTGCACGGTCTGACCGGCCGGCCACAGCGATTGCTGCAAGGCCAGAAAGGTCTTGTGCCCCAGCGCGGCGCTGCTGACAGCCAGCGCTGCCAACCCGCCCAGAAGGCCGGCGCGCCACATCCGCGACCGGGGGCGGACGCGCCCTGCAATTCGTTCAAACATTCAGTTTCCCCTTTTCTGATCGAGCGTATCGGCGCCGGAAGATGCCCCCAGCCATCGGCGCAGCGCGGCACCCAGCGAGGCCTTGAGCGCAAGACTCGGCTTCTCCACCAGGCTCCAGGACAGGGCCGAGACCAGGCAAGTGACCGGAAACGCGATCAGGCCGATCCAAAGCGGGGGAGCGTCCGGATCCACGAACAGGATGATCTGCATGATCGGGTAGTGCCAGATATAGATCCCGTAGGACCAGTCCGGCAGGTTGGCGCCCACCGGCCAGCGGTCCAGGGCCAGGAAGGCGACGGCGAACAGACCCGATGCGATCGACAGGTTCATGAAGATTTCTGCAGCCGGATGTGCGCCCAGCGCAATCCACAACGGCAGGACAATCAGCAATGGCCAGGGCAGGATGGCGATGCGGTGGCGCCAACCGTGAATGACCATCCCGATCGTGAATGCCGAAGCCAGCCGGGCGGCGCTGGCGATGAGCGCCGGTGCGTCCGGCCACAACAGGCTGATGGCGAGGTGCGACAGCGTCGCCACACCAAAGAACACCAGATGCGCATGCCGCCCCCAGGGCAGCGGAGAAAAGAAGATCAGGGCAGCGCTGGCATAGGCGATGACTTCGTAGCGCAGCGTCCAGAGCGTGGCCGAGAACTCACCCGCCCAAGGCAGTCCGACGAACAGTCCGGCCGGTCCCTGGCTGGTATCCAGAAAAGCCATCACATTGACCGGGAACAACCAAGTCTGGCCTGCGCCGAAATAGGCTTCAACCGACAGTTCCGTCAATGCAGGTCCGATGACGAAGACGGCCAGCAGCGACAGAACCAGCAGGGCTGGCCACAGCCGCAGGGCGCGGGCCGCGGCAAACTCGAACGGATCGCGCCGGCGCTCCAGGCTGTCCGCGATGAGAAATCCGCTGAGGATGAAAAAGGCGTTCACGGCCGCATAGCTGAGCGACCAGCCATTCAGCGCCAGCGGCGGCGGTGGCACCGGCCCCTGTGCGACAATGATCGCGTGCTCGACCAGCACGGCCGAGGCCAGGATCAGTCGAATGGGCGTCAGGCGGTTGTGACGGCTGGTGAAAGCCGCACCGATGGTTTTCAGTTCCGGAATTGGACGCCCTCCCGCTGCGATCCTCCCATGGGTACGCATCCGGCGGTGGATTCCCTCACATCAAGGTCAAGGGGCCCGGCGCCGGGCCAATTCCATGCGGACAAGGCGCTGCATGCGCAGAACCAGCAGCAGGAGGCCGGCAAGAACCGTGACCAGGGCAAAGACGGACGCTGTGACAAGCAGCGGATTGTTGAAGTTTTCCCGCTCCTCATAGTCCATGATGTGAAGCATCCAGAAGAAATCGAAAAAGCGCCAGTCATCATTGCGCCGCGCCATGACCAGGCCGGTGTCCGGCGAGACATAGATCCGGGTGCCGTCGCCATCCGCGAACCGGATTCGCCAGGCTGAGCCGGGCTGCCGGTATTCCCAGGTCGGATGCTCGAAGAATTCGACATCCAGTATGTCAGGGTCGCCGGCATGATCGGCACGCGCGATTTCGATGGCCGTCTCGCGCGAGATCGGCGTGATCCGCTCGCCCGTCATCGCATCGACCAGGGCGGTGCTCCCCTCGTGGGTGGCGACGAAATACACAGGTCTGTCACGCCAGGCCTGCAGCCGCACCTCGCGGATCGACCCACCGAGATCAAGGCCTGTCAGGGCCGGGCCGACCGGCAGGACGGCATCCACATCGATCGCAAGGACCGGCGGCTCGGCCATGTTGTGCTCACCACGAACCCGCTCCAGCGGCAAGACGCTCATGACGACGCCGCCCATGATCCACAACACGATCTGAATGCCGACAACCAGCGCCAACCACTTGTGTATGCGAACCGCCCAGCGAAGGAGTGCTGTCATCCCTGCCCCCTTTTAGATGCCCGGCCCGAGTCTGGCACTCCGGCGCGGGCGCTCAGCCCCAAAGGAGGAAATACGCAAGGCGGGGACCTACCCCTCACGCTGAATGGCATCCTTGAGCCGCTTCCGGGCACGGTAGACCCGCACCTCGGCAGCCTTTTCCGAAAGGCCCGTGGCCTGGCCGATTTCAGCCAGGGAAAGCCCCTCCAGCACCGAAAGCAGGAAGGGTGTGCGCAGACCCTCGGGCATTGACCGGATGACCGCGTCGACGCGGGCCAGCTCGGCCCGATCCCGAATGATCCTTTCCGGATCGGGCCCGTCGGCTTCAAGCGTGTCCGCCTTGTCGTCCAGACCGACCCACTGCATCACCGCCTGCCGGCGGTGATGATCCTTCGCCTTGTTCCGGGCGATGAAGAACATCCAGGTCACGAAGGAACGGTCCGCGTCAAACCGCGCCAGGTTCCGGTGGATGGCCATGAAGGTGTTCTGCGCCACATCCTCGGCATCGGCGCGGCCGCCGACCTGGTGCTCCAGAAAGCGGATGAGCCGGGGCGTGTGACGCTGCATCAGCCGGTCAAAAGCCGATGTGTCGCCATCACGCGCACGGATGGCGAGCTGTTCGTCGCTTGCGTCAGGGCCCGGTCGGTCAGGACTATTCGTCGACATCAAAGGCGTCGGCCAGACGGGCGTCGAACTCGGCACGTTGATCCGCGGTCATGACATCACGCATGGCCATGATGTGGTTGAGCGTGGCGAGTTGCAGCTCGCCCATCACATCATGAAAGCGCTCCGCGGCTTCGACCACCCCAGCAGACATCTGCCCGTCCGAGATCAGTGCACGGCCGATCGCCTGACGGGCTTCAAGCATGCGGTCCTCGAACCCTGCTTTCTCGAGGGCGAAACTGCGCTCCAATGCCTCGATCGCGGCTTCCTGCGATGCATCCAGCGCCAATTCATCGTGAATGATGGCATGCAGGCTGGACGAGGCGGCATCATGATCGCCCAGAACGTTCACACCCAACCAGACGCCCGCAAATCCGCTGGCCAGGCCCAGGACGGTCGCCAGCACGCCGGCCCGCCAGATCATGAGTGATCCCCTTCCCCGACGAGGGAGAACAAGGCCCAGTCAGCATCTACGTCAAAGATGGCCAGCACGTCCGGTTCGTCCCTTCCGAACTCACCGGCCCCCATGATGCCACCGACAAGCAATGCCAGTGCAAGCGGCACGGCCCGGAGCATCAGGGCCTTGCCCAGAGCCCCTCCGGTCGCACCCTGCCGGCCATCCAGTCGGGCCCAAACCTGTGCCTGAAACCCGGCATCATCCACCTCGGGAACAGGGCTTGCCCAGTCCTCCAGCAGTCTCTTCAACCTATCATCAGACATTCCCGGCTCCTGTCAGGATGTATGCAAATGCTTGATGCGCCACCCGTCAGCGGTTCGCACCAGGATGGCGGTTCCATGCCCGTCCCGCTCCCGCGCCTCTCCGCGCACCTCGTACTCCATTCGGATATCAAAGGTGGCGAAGGCGAGATTGTTGTCGGCATGGATTGTGTAACCCGACCAGTCATAGACATGAAAGGTCACATGCTCGGCAGCAAATTCGGGGGCCAGATGATGATCGCGATACACCGACCATCCGACATCGCGGCCACTGCCCTCGAAGATCGAAAACTCTTCCCCGTCGGCCAGGACCCAGCGCTCGGCCTCCGAGACACTCTCTTCAGCCAGGGCGCCGGAGTAGTTTTCCAGTACGGTTGCAATCGCCGCAGGATCATCCGCGAACGCTGCAGGCGCAATGGCGGCCGCAAGGGCAGTTGCCAGCAATGCAGGTGTTTTCATCATCGTGTCTCCTCGTCTTGTGTCGATGTCCGTCTCACCCGGATGAGGCCCAATATCCGGTCGCCCCAGCTACGCAGGCTCGACCGAGCGGGCCCTTCAATCCAGTGATAGGTGCCGGCGGCTGCAGCGATCATGGCCAGCAGGAGCGCCATAAGACCCGGCAGCGAGATTGTCTGGTCGACCCATCCGAGAACATCCTGCAACAGATTGAACCCCACCATGAAGAACGGAACATGGATCAGGTAGACGCTGTAGGAGATCTCACCGAGATAGTTGAACAGACCGGGTCGGACCTCGCCTGCATGCCTGTCGAGTTCGGCCAGCAGGAAAATCATCGGAGCTCCGAGCAGGGCAAGAATGCGATCATCCCAGGCCCAGTGCGCGGCCCACAGGTAGAGCCCCAACACCAGGGCGAACGCGTAGCGGGCCACCGAGCGGGGCAATACGTGGCGTTGCCCCACGCCAAAGAGAGCGACCCCAATCAGGAATTCCGGGATAATGCGGATCACACCAAAGCGTTCGGTCGCCATGGGGAGGGTTTCGCCAAAAAGCGCCAGATGCACCTGGTCCAGAACAAAAAACAGCGCAATGGCGATGACGAGCAGCACCCAGGGCCGCGCCCGGAATGCCATTGCCGCCATCAGGTAGGCCGGAAAGGCGAGATAGGCGAACCACTCGGCGCTGATCGACCATGACGGGCCATTCCAGCTCTGGTCCGGAGCAAACCCCCAAGCGTGGACCATCAAAATGTTTGCCGGCAGATCCGCAATCGCGAAGCGTTCGGTTTCAAAAGGCACCGAAAGCACAACAGCCATGAACCAGACGAGCCCAAGGAACAGGATCACCGCCATATGCAGCGGCCAGATTCGGGCAAACCGTGCGACTAGAAAGCGGGTGAAGTCGAAGCGACCTGTCTCGCGGGCGTTCAGATAGACATGCGCCAGCACAAATCCGGAAAGAATGAAGAAGAGGTCGACCCCGAAACGCCCCATGGCCAGAAACTGCGTCACTGAATCGACGTCGAATTCCCACGGTGCCCGCCAGTGATAGAACACCACCCACAGCGCCGCGAAAAAGCGCAGACGGGTCAGTGAAATCAAATGCCGGGGGTAGCTCACGCTAGCCTCTGCCGAAGAGGTGGCGCAGGCCGCCATGGGCCAGCGCCCCTCCGAGGAAACCGTTGATCAGAAGCAGGATTGCCGAACCGAAAAGCGCCGTACTGAACACCATCCGCAACGCGCCGCCCTGGCCCCTGCGCGCCCACTCCCCCAGCGCGGCCAAACCGGGCAGGCCGAACAGCAGGGTTGTGCCCACAAGCCGGTGGATCAGCATGACGCCGTCCTCTCCGGCACCCATGGGTCCGGAATGGGCCCAGCCAAGCAGGCCGGCGGCAACGCCGCCGACCGCACCGGTCCAGACCAGAAAGCGCACTGTTTCAGCCCCCTGCGCAAAACGTCCGCCCATGACCAACGCTTGCGCCAGCGCGGCTGCCAGGATCAGGGCGATGGGGAAATGGACCGCCACGGCATGAAACACGCCCAGTCGCGACATCGCGCGTTCGAACGGGGTGGACGCACCGTCCTCGCCCCAATGCGCATGCCCGCCCGCCGAAGGCCCCGTGGCATCGGAATGCGGGTTGTCCAGGCACGGATCGGCAGATGCGGTGTCATGCGCGTGGCCGTCCTGGTGCAGACCGGCCGGATCGCCGGGCATGTCCGCATCTGACGCAGTTTCTTCGGGGACATCTGTCGCTGCAGCATCCTGCGTGACCGCCACCGGCTCGTGCTGAGCCGGTGGGTGCGCCCACGCCGCGACGGAATGTGGTCCCAGTATGATTGCGCCGAACAGCGCCACGATTGCGATGCGAAGCCCCAAAGCATCGTCCTCCTGTTGGTTTCAGAAGGACTACGCACAGGGCGTCGGATCCCCTCACTGGAGTCGGACCGTCCTCAGCCGCAGCGCGTTGGTGATGACCGAGACCGAAGAGAGGCTCATGGCCGCCGCTGCGATCATCGGCGACAGCATCACGCCGAAAACCGGATATAGAAGCCCGGCCGCAACGGGCACCCCGGCCGCATTGTAGACCAATGCGAAAAAGAGGTTCTGCCGGATGTTCCGCATGGTGGCCAAGGCCAGTTTCCTGGCCCGGACAATTCCGGTCAGATCCCCCTTCACCAGGGTCAGGCCTGCACTCTCGATCGCGACATCCGCTCCGGTCCCCATCGCTATCCCGACATCGGCTTGAGCCAGGGCGGGTGCGTCATTCACCCCGTCGCCGGCCATTGCGACCCGGTGACCATCGGACTGGAACGCCTCGACAATCCTGGCCTTGTCGCGCGGCAGGACATCGGCCCGCACGTCATCAAGGCCCAGCTTGGCTGCAACAGAACGCGCCGTGCGTTCATTGTCGCCCGTCGCCATCACGATCCGGAATCCCAGCCTGTGCAGGTCGTCCAGCGCCTTGGCCGTCGTCGGCTTGACCGGATCCACGACCCCCACCAGCCCGGCGAGCCGGCCGTCGATGGCGAGATACATGACCGTCTCGCCGTCATCACGACGCGCATCGGCCTTAGCCGATATCGCGTCATTCACGGCGATGCCCTCTGCCTTCATCAGCGCCGCATTGCCGAGGGAGACACGGGTTCCGGATACGCGACCCTTCACCCCCATGCCGGTGACGGCTTCAAAGTCCTCAACCGTGTGGAGCACCGCACCGCGTGCCTTTGCGCCCTGAACAATAGCATCGGCAAGCGGATGCTCGGAGCCGCGTTCCAGGCTCGCCGCAAGACCGAGGATTGCATCCTCGTCATGACCCTGAAGGGCAATGATCGTCGCCAGTTCCGGCCGCCCCATCGTCAAAGTGCCGGTCTTGTCCACGATCAGCGTATCCACCTTGGCAAACCGCTCGAGCGCTTCGGCATTCTTGATCAGGACACCGGCCCGGGCGCCCCGCCCTGTCGCGGTCATCACGGACATGGGCGTTGCCAGGCCCAGTGCGCACGGACACGCAATGATCAGAACCGAAACCGCTGCGATCAGACCGTAGGCCGAGGCCGGGTCCGGCCCCCAGACCGACCAGGCGATGAAGGCGATCGCCGCGACGGCGATCACGGCCGGCACGAAACGGCCGGAGGCCATGTCGGCAAACTTCTGGATCGGTGCCCGGCTGCGCTGGGCATTGGCGACCATTTCGACGATCTGGCTCAGCACCGTGTCTTTGCCGACGCGTCGGGCTTCGATGACCAGGCTGCCATTGCCGTTGACCGTGGCCCCGGTCACGGGCTCGCCTTCGACCTTCTCGACCGGCACGGATTCACCCGAGATCATCGACTCATCCACCGATGAACGGCCTTCGACGACGACGCCATCGACCGGGATTTTCTCGCCGGGCCGGACCCGCAAACGATCGCCTGTCCGGATCATGTCCAGTGCGACTTCCCGGTCCTCGCCGTCAGGCTCCACGCGGCGCGCCGTCTTTGGGGCCAGGTCAAGCAAGGCACGGATCGCGGCGCCGGTCTTTTCCCGCGCCCGCAACTCCATGATCTGGCCCAGCAGCACCAGAACGATGATGACGGCGGCGGCTTCGAAATAGACACCCACATGGCCATGGCCGTGCCGAAAGGCATCAGGGAAGACATCCGGTGCCAGCACGGCCACCACGCTGAACAGGTAGGCAGCGCCAGTCCCCATGGCGATCAGGGTGAACATGTTGAGGTGGCGGTTGATCACGGACTTGACGCCGCGTTCGAAGAAGGGCCAGCCCGACCACAGCACCACCGGGGTCGCCAGCAAGAGCTCGGTCCACGCCGACACGGTCTCACCCAGGGCTTCTCGCAAAAAACCCAGTCCGACCATCGGTCCCATGGCCAGAACCAAAATCGGCAGTGTCAAAGCCGTCCCGACCCAGAACCGAAGCGTGAAATCCACCAGTTCCGGATTCGGACCCTGCTCGCCTGTGGGAACGCCCATCGGCTCGAGCGCCATGCCACAGATCGGGCAATCACCCGGCGCGTCCGTGATGATTTCCGGGTCCATCGGGCAGGTGTATTTTGTCCCCTCCGGCATGGCTTCATGAACCTGGCGGTGGGCACCGGTCAGAAAGTGTTCCGGATCCTCGGCAAACCGGTCATGGCAACGCTGGGAACAGAAGTGATAGGTCTCACCTCCATGCGCATGACTGGGTTTCCCGGCACCGGTCCGGACGTCCATTCCGCACACCGGGTCTGTCACAACCGGCTGATTGTGCATGTGTTCCGTCGCCTCTCCTGGCGAGCAATGCTGACAACTCATCGAGAAGTCCTCCTTTGGATTTCCCGGTTGTGAGGCTTCCAGCTACTGGAAGGTCAACAGGCCAGTTTCAGGGGGTGTCGCCAGCCAATCCCTCGACGATCGGACAGTCCGGCCGCTCATCCCCATGGCAGGCCCGCACCAAGCGCTGCAACTCTGCCTTTATCGCCGTCATCTCTTTCAGCTTGCGGTCAATTTCCGCGACATGACCCAGGGCCAGGGCCTTCACATCGGCGCTGGCCCTGGACCGGTCTTCATAGAGAGACAGCAGGGCCCGGCAGTCATCCAGCGAGAAGCCCAGGCTGCGCGCGCGACCGACAAAGGCCAGCTTGTGCAGATCGCTCTGGCGATAGACCCGGTAACCGTTCTGCGCCCGGGCCGGAGCGACCAGTCCGACCTCCTCATAGTAGCGCAGGGTCTTGGAAGCCATGCCTGTGGCCTTGGCCGCATCCTTCACATTCATGCCCTGGATCCTTCCACCAATCGGGCTGCGCTTTCCTGTCCGAGTGTCATCCGCTTCCACAAAAGGAAGGCAGCCGGAATCACCAGCAGGGTCAGGATCGTCGCACTGGTCATTCCCCCCACCATCGGCGCGGCGATCCGGCGCATCACTTCCGACCCGGTTCCGTCACCAAACATGATCGGCAACAGTCCGGCGATCGTTGCGATGACCGTCATCATGATCGGGCGGACGCGCAGCAGCGCCCCTTCGATCACCGCCTGGTCCAGATCAGCCCGGTCCAGGGACCGGCCCGCCTCATCCGCCCGTGACTGATGGCGCGCCAGCGCCTGTTCCAGATAGACGATCATCAAGACCCCGATCTCCACGGCCACGCCTGCCAGGGCGATGAAGCCCACACCGACGGCGACCGAAAGATTATACCCCAGCAGGTCGAGCAGCCAGACACCGCCGACGAGCGCCAGAGGCAGGGTACCCATGATCATCAGGACCGGGATCAGCCTGCGGAAGTTCAAGAAGAGCAGCAACAGGATGATCACCAGGGTGACAGGAACAACCACAGCCAGCTTGGCCTTGGCGCGCTCCATGAATTCAAACTGTCCGGACCAGCTGATCGAGTACCCCGGCGGCAGGTCCACATACTCGGCCAGTGCCTGCTGGGCTGCTTCCACATAGCTGCCGATGTCGACACCATTGATGTCCACATAGACCCAGCCATTGGTGCGGGCATTCTCGCTGCGGATCACACCCGGACCATCGGCGATGGAGATTTCGGCGATGCGTCCCAGCGGGATTTCCGCCCCGGTCGGCGTGATCACCGGCAGGTCCCGGAGCGAGGCCACGGAATTGCGGTAGTCGCGCGGGTAGCGAAGATTGATGGGATAGCGTTCGCGGCCCTCGACGCTTTCGCTGACCGACATGCCGCCAATGGCTGTGCGGACCACATCATGCACATCGGCGACATTGAGGCCGAAGCGGGCCGCCTCAAGCCGGTTTACATCGATGTCGACGAACCGCCCGCCTGTGACGCGCTCGGCATAGACCGATGCAGTCCCCTCGAGGGTCTGGATGATGGCTTCAATCTCTTCGCCGATCTCCGCGATCACATCCAGATCCGGACCGGCGATCTTGATACCCACCGGGGTCTTGATCCCGGTGGCCAGCATGTCGATCCGTCCCCGGATCGGCATGATCCAGGCATTGGTGAGACTGGGCACGTCCACGACGGCGTCCAGTTCAGCCCGGATATCGTCGATCGTGATGCCCGGTCGCCATTCCTCCCGCGGTCGCAACTGGATCGTGGTTTCAATCATCGTAAGCGGCGCGGGATCGGTTGCCGTTTCAGCCCGTCCGGCCTTGCCGTGAACGGTGAGGACTTCCGGCACCGTCATGATGAGCCGGTTGGTCTGTTGCAGCAATTCGGTCACCTTGCCCGCCGACACACCGGGAAAGGCGCTGGGCATGTAGAGAATATCGCCCTCGTCCAGATCCGGCATGAATTCGCTGCCCATGCGCGACAGCGGTATCGCCGCACTTGCCAGGACCAGACCGGCTGCCAAGAGGACCATGACCGGACGGCGGATCGCCAGATCGATGAAGGGCCGATAGCCGGCAATCAGCAGACGGTTGACCGGGTTCTTGTGCTCCGGCGTGATCCGGCCGCGCACCAGGTAACCCATCAGAACGGGAACCAGGGTGATCGCCAGACCGGCGGCCGCGGCCATGGCATAGGTCTTGGTGAAGGCCAGCGGATGGAACAGCCGGCCCTCCTGAGCCTCGAGGGCAAAGATCGGCACAAAGCTGAACGTGACGATCAGAAGGGAGAAGAACAGTGCCGGTCCGACCTCGACAGACGCCTTGGTGACGATTTCCCAGCGATTTTCCCGCGTGATGGGCTGGCGTTCGGCATGCTTGTGCATGTTCTCGATCATGACGATCGCCGCATCCACCATGGCCCCGATGGCAATCGCGATCCCGCCCAGCGACATGATGTTGGCATTGATGCCCTGGGCATTCATCACGATGATCGCCGTGAGAATGCCGAGCGGCAGGCTGAGCACGATCACCAGGGACGAACGGAAGTGAAAGAGAAAGAGCGCGCAGATCAACGCGACCACCAGAAACTCCTCGACCAGCTTTTCCTGCAGCGAGGAAACGGCCCGTTCGATCAGGCTGGCGCGGTTGTATGTCGTCACGATCTCCACACCGTCGGGCAGTGACGCGCTGAGCGCTTCCAACCGGTCCTCGACGCGCTGGATGGTGGCCCGGGCATTCTCGCCATAGCGCATGACAACCACGCCGCCGACGGCCTCGCCCTCACCATTGAGCTCGCCAATGCCGCGGCGCAATTCAGGTCCCAGGGTGATGTCGGCAACATCCGACAGCAGGATGGGGGTGCCGGTTTCCGTGACGGTGAGCGGGATTGCCTCGAGATCCTCGATGCCCTCGATATAGCCGGAAGCCCGGATCATGTATTCGGCTTCCGCCATCTCGATGACCCGGCCACCGCTCTCCTGGTTGCCGCGCTCGATCGCGGTGCGGACCGCAGAGAGCGGAATGCCACGGGCTCGCAGACGATCCGGATCAACGATGACCTGATACTGGCGCACCATGCCCCCAATCGTGGCGACCTCGGACACGCCCTCGATGGTCTGGAGTTCGTATTTGAGGAACCAGTCCTGCAGCGAGCGCAGTTCGGCCAGGTCATGTTGCCCCGTCCGGTCGACCAGGGCGTACTGATAGATCCAGCCGACACCGGTGGCGTCCGGCCCCAGCGCCGGGCGCGCTCCTTCCGGCAAGGTCGGGGCGACCTGTGACAGATATTCCAGAACCCGCGAACGGGCCCAGTACAGGTCCGTGCCATCCTCGAAGATGACGTAGACATAGCTGTCATTGAAGAAGGAGTAGCCGCGAACCGTCACGGCGCCCGGCACGGCCAGCATGGCGGTTGTCAGCGGATAGGTAACCTGGTCCTCAACCACTTGCGGGGCCTGGCCGGGATAGGTGGTCTTGATGATGACCTGGACGTCGGACAGATCGGGAATGGCATCCATCGGCGTGCGGACAAGCGAATACACGCCGCTCCCCGCCAACAGGACTGCCAGGATGAGGACGATCAGGCGATTGCCGATCGACCAGCGGATGATGGCGCTGATCATTCCTCGCCCCCCGCATCATCCATGGCCATCACCGAGATGCCGGTGAGCCGCCACTGGCCGGGGCCGGCGTCCTCAATCGTGAAGCGGACATGGTCGCCCTCGGAGAGCCCGTCGAGCGTGATGCCCTCGGACAATTCGTAGACCATGCTCATGGCCGGCATGTCGATCGCTTCGATGCGTTCATGGTCGATCTCGACCATGCCGATATCCGCCATCAGCGTGACGACCCGGCCATGCCCCTGGATGATCGCATCATCCGAAGGGCCCGAAGCCGCGTCCGCTCCGGAAATCGAGGCAATGCGCCATTGTCCGTCATCGTTCCGGCGCAGGGTGAAGATCACGGCATCGCCTACCGACAGGCCTTGCAGCGAGACCCCCTCAAGCGTGAAGAAGGACATGCTCATCTCCGGCCAGTCGAGCGCGGGGATCGGATCATGGGTGAGATCGATCATCCCGTGCGAGGCCATGACGCTGTCGACTATGCCCGTGCCTTCGACCGTCTCCGGTGGCGCGGCAGGTTCCTCGGCACCCGCCATGCGGAGCGCGACGCCCTGGAGACTGGCTTCGGAATCGATCAGGAACTGGCTGGACACCACCACGCGCTCGCCCTCGGTAAGACCGGACAGGATCTCCACACGAGCACCGGCCTCGGCCCCGGTGCGCACTTGCGCCAATCGATAGCGACCGTCTCCCAGAGCCAGCACAACCCGCTCCGATCGCCCCGTCCGGATCACGGCCTCGGCGGGAACCGACAGCACATTGTCACGCGGTGAGACCTCAATGCGGACATTCACATAGGCTTCCGGCCGCAAGGCTCCATCCCCATTGGCAAAGCGCATGCGTACCGGAATGGTCCGGCTGCGCGGGTCTACGGTCGGGTAGATGTATTCCACCCGGCCATGCCACATTCGGCCCGGCTGGGCTCGGGACTGCAGATGAACACTTTGTCCGGTCGCGATCGCTGCTGCCTCGTCTTCAAACAGGTCGGCGACAACCCAGACCTCGCGCAGATCGGCAAGGGTCATCACAACCATGCTGGGATGGACATGGGCCCCTTCGCGGACATTCATTTCCAGGACGATGCCGGTGCGTGGTGCATAGACGTCGACCAGTCTTTGCGGTGTGCCACGACGCGCGATGGCATCGATCTGGGCTTCGTTCACACCCAAGGCCTGCAGGCGGGAGCGGGCAGCCGAGACCAGGCCGGGCCGGGCAACACTTACCGCCTGCAGGAACTCGCTTTGCGCGGTCACGATCTCCGGCGAATACATGCGGAAGAGCAGATCTCCGGCCTCCACGACATCACCCACAGCGGCGACCCGCAGGTCCTCGATCCAGCCCTGCGTCCGGACATCCACGACCGAGGTCAGGTCATCGACCGGGCGGACATAGCCAACCGTGTCCAGATCCTCGGCAAACCGGTCCCGTGTCACCCGGGCGGTGCGAACCCCGATATTGTTCTCCACGGCCGAAGAAATGGTGATGGTGGAATTGTCCGAGGGTTCGTCTCCGGCATAGACGGGGATCAGATCCATGCCCATGGGCGACTTTCCCGGCTCATCACGCCGGAAATTCGGGTCCATCGGCGCCACCCAGTAGAGAATCTCCGGCTCATTCGAGACCGGCGCGGGGCCGCCCCCCACCAGGCTCATGCCAAGGGATCCGATGGCAATGCCGGTGATCAGCGCACCGGCAGCGAGAGCGAGCGTGCGCGGGGTCATTGGACATCTCCGGTCAGGAACAGGATGCGGCTCTGCGCCTGCAAGGCATCAACGCGCGTCCGGATCAGGGTCAGTTCGATATCAAGCAGGGCGAGTTCCGAGCGGACCAGTTCGGCAAAATCCGCTTGCTCATTCTCATAGGCGGCCAGGACGGCCGCCGCCGTTTCACGCGCGCGGTCCAGCACGCCTGTCTCGTAAGCCGAGGCGGTCTGATTCAGACGCTCGAACCGGACCCAATCCTCATCGAGCTGACGGCGCAAATCGAGCAGGAGCGCCTGACGATCCAGCTCCTCCGCCGAACGCATCTGCCGGGCACCCGCAACGCTCTCATCCTGGCGGCGCTGGCTGAAGATCGGCATCTGCACGCTCACACCAATGCTGGCGACGTCTGAGCGGCTGCCGCGAAGGCCATAACCCGCATCGACGCTCCAGGTTGGATTGTAAGCCTCCAGCGCCAGGTCAATCTCGCGCTCACTGGCCTCGATCCGGGCATTCCGAGAGATGATGGACGGATGCCTGGCCAGAGCATTCACGGCCTCCTCGGCTTCCGGCAAAGCGGGAAGAACCGGCAAGCGCGGCAACATGTCCCGCCCTGCCGCATCGGAGCCCACAAAGCGTGCCAGTTGCGCCCGGGCTGTCCCGATCTGCCGGTCGATGTCGATCAGACGCGCGTCCAGCAGAGCGGTTTCCAAGTCCACCCGGATCACGTCATGGGAATTGCCGCGTCCGCTGGCAAACAGGGCCGTCGCCACTTCGCTGAGCTGACGGATCTCCTCGCGCCGCGCCCGGGTAAGTTCACCGGCGCGTTCCCAGTAGTACGCCTCCAGCCATGCCAAACGCACGGAACGCGTGATCATGCGTTCCTCCAGCCCGCCCAAGACCCGCACACCTTCCGCCCGGGCGAACTCGCGTTCCCGCTGGAGACGACGATTGGCACGACTGGGTATGACCTGACGAATGCCGACCTGCATCTGGGTCATGGCTTCCCGGTTCGGGTCGAGATCATTCAGCGGCAGATTGGCGACACCGACCCGCAGCATCGGGTCCGGCAACGCCAGCGCGGCTTCTCCCGAGTGAGCCAGCGCATTGGCGCGAGCCTGCAGGCTTGCGATGGACGGGTCTTCGGTCTGGTGGGCGATGAGAACCGCTTCCGCCAGGCTGAGCGGCAGAGAGGCGGATTCGGGTTGCGCCGTCGCAGCCGAAAGCTGGAGCGCGGCCGCCAATGCGGCGAGGACAGGCGTGGACATGGACGTCTCCGATGCGGGCAAAACGGTCGATCAAGGGCCCACCCCAAGGGGCCCCGGTGCCGTCAAGCGCGCGGAGGTCGGTCCAGGTTGTCGGGGCCGTTTGACGCCGGACCGATGTCCACCGGGCGGGCACATCGTTCCAGCAAGGCAATGACAAGATCCGCCGAGGACTGACACGGAACCAGGGACGACAAGGCCATCGCAAAGCCGCACGGACCGTCAGGACAGCCATCCATCCCGTCACACGGCTGACCATGGTGGGCATCTGCGCCGGTCATCATGCCGTCGCTTTCCGGACAGCAGTCATGCGATGCCATCTGGGCCATGTCGCGGGCAGCGTCGGCATGCGACCCCGCTTCGACCGCATACCCCGTACCGCCCAGCGCAAGCGCGCCGAGCAATGCCAGGATCAGGCCGAACCGTCGCCAAACCAGAATGGCATGCCTCCATTGGATACCGTGTCGTCATCATAGACGGCCGGTCTGCAAAAATCTGCCGGGCAGATTGTCACAGGAAAACCCGGCCATCTGCGTCGCGCCAATTCGAATGCTCGGGCCCCGCCTTGGGCCAATTCGGCGGCAACCGCCTCGAGCGCCGCGGAGGAAGGCCAGGGGGACTGGACGGTCCGTGACGCAAGAGGCGATCACGTCCGAATACGGCTACGATCCCCACTTCCCTCAACGGGCCTTGGAAGGACTGAATCCGGACGGCGCCCCCTGCCCCCTTGTGCATTTCGGTGATTCCGGTGAAGAATTGATCATGCGCGATACTCGCCCGTCCCATGAGGAGCAACTGGATCTGGATGCCGGACAGGTGTCTGGCGCTTTGCCACCCTCGCTGCGGGCCGCTGCGCGTGGCATCATGTTTGCCGTCTCCACGGGGTGGGCCATCTATCTGGTCAGCCAGTTCGCCGTGGCCGTGGCGGCGCAATTCGGGCTGGATGGTGGGCTTGAGGGCGGCGGGGAAATGTCGGACCTGTCCGACGCCCTATCGCTGGCCCTGCATCTGATCGACCTCGTCGCCCTGTCGAGCTATGCGCTGGCAGCCTTCCTGATTGCCCGCGACCGCTGGCAGGCCCTGCCCGTGTTCGCCCTGGCGTTCACCCTGGATTTCGGCGTCTGGATCTTCGCCTCAGCGGTCTATGCCGGCTATGAACTGACCTCGCTGATGCACACCTCGCTGGTGAACTGGGCGATCAACATCATCCTGCTCTGCACGCTTCTGGGACTGTTCCTGATCTACCAGGACCGGGTGCGGCCCGAATCCCGCTGAAGACACCGACTTTGACAACCGCTCTGGCCTGTTGAGCACGACGGGAAAACCCGCGCCACGCGATCTGATCCCGAGCGGTTGAAAGCCGGAACTGCCTCCATAGGAGCATCCTCGCGTCCACGCACAGCCTGCCCCATACATCCCTTGTCAGGCTGAAACCCCGAGACGAAATCCCGGCAAGGGATCAATGAAGGGGCGTCGCGCGGGGGGCGTTGCGGTTTCACCTTAGGCAAGCGAAACCGCTTTTCCTCACATAGCGCGCTCATTTCTCCCGGAAGCGCGCAGCGCTATCCGGGACCCTTCATTGGAGAGGGCGAGCAAGGCGGTGGATCAGGAGGTCCTGGCTCTCCGCCCGGCAGTCGCCGGGCTTCGGCCGGGAGACATGGGCAGCGCAATCACGCAGGGACACTGTCCAATCAGCCCGTGTCCAGCACAGGGGAAGATCCGGTCCCGCCTCCCCCTTACACCTCCACATCATCCCGCAGCGTCCGCGACGCCAGCCAGAAGCTGGGCACCGCCAGCAAGCCGACCAGGCCGATGGCCACCAGGGAGTAGCGCAGGCCTTCGGCGGCGCCGTGCTGGATGGCGAAGGCGTCTGAGATGATGCCGGCCAGGAGCGGGCCGAGGCCCAGGCCGATCAGGTTGATGACGAAGAGGATGACGGCCGAGGCGGTGGCGCGGGTGCGCGGCTTCACCAGGCTCTGGGCGCAGGCGAAGACCGGGCCGTACCAGACCGAGTTCAACAGGGTGACGAAGGCCAGCGCGAACAGCGAGAGCCAGGCGGACCCCGTCAGCATGGCGATCAGGAAGGGCGGGATACCGATGATCAGCGCCGCGGCAGGGATGCCGGCATAGGCGCGCGCATCCCTCGAGATGAAACGGTCTGCGAGCTGGCCGCCGGCAAAGGTGCCGATGGCGCCGAAAATCCCGATCAGGAGGCCCAGCACCAGCCCGGCAAAGCCGATGGCGCCGAGCTCGGTTCCCAAGAGGCCGTTCACCGCGTCGGCCATGCCCTGCAGACCCTCACCGTGATTGCGCAGGTAGAAGGAGCCGTAAAAGGCGATATGGCCGTAGGAGACCATCGCCTTGATCGCCGCGCCCAGGGCCATCCACAGGAAGGCCGGCTTGCTGGAAAGCTCGCGGATCGCATCCATGATGCCGGGATGGTCCGACGCCTTGGGCTTGGGCGCATTCTTGCGCGGTTCCGGCAGGGTGAACCAGGCCAGGATGGCGAGGATCAGGCCCGGCGCACCGGCGACGAAGAAAGCCGCACGCCAGCCGAAACTGTCGGCGATGATCCCGCCCAGCGCCATGCCGGCCAGCGATCCCAGCGGGATGCCCATGGAGTAGAAGGCGATGGCCGAAGCGCGCTTGGCGGCCGGGGTGTAATCGGAGATCAGCGAATGGGCCGGCGGCGTGCAGCCCGCCTCGCCCACGCCGACACCGATGCGGGCGATCAGGAGCTGGATGAAATTGCCCGCCACGCCGCAGGCCATGGTGCAGACACTCCAGAAACCCACCGCGATGGAGATGATGGAGACCCGGTTGGCCTTTTCCGCCAGCCGGGCGATCGGCAGGCCCAGCACGGTATAGAAGAGCGCAAAGGCAAGCCCGGTCAGCGCGCCCAGCTGCCAGTCTGCCAGGCCCAGATCCAGCTTGATCGGCTCGGCCAGGATGTTGACGACCTGGCGGTCGAGGAAGTTGAGGATGTAGATGACCAGGAGCAGGCCCAGCGCGTAGCGGCGCGGTCCTGCGGCAAGAGGCTCGATCGTCTGCGCCGCGGTCTTGCCGCCGGCCTGTGTGGTATCGGTCATGTCTCTCCCCGGGCGCCTTGAGGCACCGATGTCTTGTTTATGGCTGCAGCCTAGACAGAGCGGCCCGGGATTCACAACCGAAATCCGCCATGATCAGCATACCGTTTTATCGAAACTTGGGGATAAGGGTTATGAAACATCGGTAACGCGGCAAAACCGGGCTTCTAGAGCGACATTTCGAGGTGACCCGTTGACAGCTCCGCCCGGGCGGCAGAAAGTGAACGGCGTTCACTCGCAATGGTCACACAAGGGGAGCCCCTGCCATGCCTGTCTCTGGCGCACCGGCCGATCTGGCCATCCAGCCGCGCAACCTGCGTTTTGCGCCCGAGGACGTGGCGCGGCGCTGGTGGCTGGGCGGCGATCCGGTGGCCACGGCCTGGCACAATGCGCTGTCGATCACCTTCCCGGCCGGCGAGACCTTCTTCATCGAAAGCGTGCGCCGCTTCCAGAAGGATGTGCCGGCCCCGCTGGCCGCACAGATCCGGGATTTTGCCAAACAGGAAGCCTTCCACACGCGCGAGCACAACACGTTCAACCGGCGCGTCGAGGCCGCCGGCTATGACATTGCCGAAGAGGTGGAGCGCGTCGAGGCGCGGCTGGCCGAAGCGCGCGAGCAGCATCCGGTTGCCCAGCTGGCGATGACGGTGGCGCTGGAACACTTCACGGCGATCTTCGCCCATTCCGCCCTGAAACATCCCGAATTGCTGGACGGCACCGACCCCGAAGACCAGCGCATGTGGGCCTGGCATGCGATCGAGGAGATCGAGCACAAGGCCGTGGCCTTCGACACGCTGGCGCATGTCATGCGCGAGGTCCCGGCACACAAGCGCTGGAGCGTGCGCTGTCTGGTGTTTCTCAATGTCTCGCGCAATTTCATCACCGGCCGCTGGATCGAGAGCCTGCGCCTGCTGGCCCAGGACGGTATCACCGGCTGGAGCGCGCGCTGGCGGCTCCTGGGCTATCTGCTGGGCAAGCCGGGCGTGGTGCGCCGGATCATCCTGCCTTGGCTGGCTTTCCTGCGTCCCGGCTTTCACCCCTGGGAAGTGCAGGACCAGCACCTGCTGGATGACGCCTTGACCCGTTATGGTTTCGCGTCCGCCACCCAGGCTTTGACGGATCAGCCCGCCGGGTCTGGCGCATAGGCCTCGGCCTGCAGCGCGAACAATTCGGCATAGCGGCCGCCTTTGGCCATCAGCGCCTTGTGGTCGCCCCGTTCGACCAGCCGCCCTTTCTCCAGCACCAGGATTTCGTCAGCGGAACGCAGATTGGCGAGGCGGTGGGAGATCAGGACCAGGGACTTGCCCTTGAGGTCACGCGCCATGACAGCGGCTTCCGCTTCGGGGTCCAGGGCGGCGGTCGGTTCGTCCAGGATCAGGATGTCGGCCTTGTCGTTGAGGCGAGCGCGCGCCATGGCCAGGCGCTGCCATTGGCCGCCTGAGAGGTCGAGGCCCTCCGGGAAGCGCTTGGAGAGACGGGCATCAAGGCCGCCAGGCAATTCCTCGACCACCGAACGGGCCAGGCCTTCATCCAGGGCGCGCTCGATTTCGGCCTGCGGCGTGTTCGCGTCGAAACCGGCACCGGCCAGGATATTGTCACGGACGGTCAGCTTGTAATTCACATGCGGCTGGAACAGCACGCCCAGACGGCGGCGCAGGGCGTCCGTGTTCCAAGCCTCCAGATCCAGCCCGTCCAGCGTGACGCGTCCGGCAGCCGGGCGATAGAGACCGGCCGCCAGTTTGACGAGCGTCGTCTTGCCCGACCCGTTGGCCCCGACAATGCCCAGGCGCATGCCCGGCTTGAGATGAAAGCTGACAGCGTCCAGAGCCGGCCGTTTCTGGCCCGGATAGCGGAAGGAGACCTGGTCGAAGACCAACCCCTCCCCCGGCCTGGGCCCGGCGTCGGCTCCGCCCACCGGGCGGTCCTCCTCCATGTCCAGCAAGGTGTAGAGATTGGCGATGTAGAGCACGTCCTCATAGGAGCCGGAAAAGGACAGGAGCAGGCTGTTGACGCCGGCCTGGCCCTGTTTCAGCAGACCGATGAGCATGGTCATCTGGCCCAGCGTGAAAGCCCCGCCGATGGTGACGGCGACGATCCACAGCTTGCCGCCCAGGAATACCGCCGCCCCGACCAGGCCCAGAAGCGTGCCGATGAAAGTCTTGCGGGCCTTGTGGCGGGTATCCTCGCCATGCAGCGTCTCGAACAGGTCGGTGAAACGCTGGCGCAGGGCCGCACCCAGTCCGAAATGCAGACGTTCGCGCGCGGGAGCCTCCTGGGTCACCAGGCCTTCCAGATAGGAGCGCTCGCGCATCTGCGGCGTGCGGCCGGTGTAGAAACGGTAGGCGTCCCCGGAAAAGCGCAGATTGCCGATGAAGACCGGCAGCCCGCCGGCGATCACCAGCAGGACCAGCCAGGGCGCCGTCGCCAGGAGGAGGACGAGGATCGACACCAGGGTCAGCGCGAACTGTCCGACCTCGAAAATCCGGTTGATCAGCGAATAGGGCCGCGCGGCCGCATACTGGCGCGCCAGGATGATCTTCTCCTGGATGTCCGGATCCTCGATCTGGGCCAGCGAGAAACGGTCGGACTTGGCCAGGATGTGGTCGGCGACGATGAAGCCCAGCCCGGCATGCAACTGGTTCTTGGCGAAAGTCTGGACCTTTCGCCCGGCCAGCAGGACGGCCAGGATCGCGCTTTCGACCGCCACCCAGACCAGGGCCATCTCACGATCGGCGGCCGCCCCGGTGTCGATCGCCAGGACGACGCTGTCGATGATCAGCTTGGAGACATAGAGCGCCAGCGGCGGCAGCAGGGCGACCAGGATGGTGACCGCCGCAATGCCCAGGATCAGCAGCGGGCGCGCCCGGGCGACCATGTCCAGCGTGCGCCAGGCATGCCGCAGGCCCTGGCCGCGCGGCGGCCGGGGAGCGTCCGGAATGTCATCGTCGAGCGACATGGCTTGATCAGGCGACGCGCACCGTCTTGGTCTCGGCCTGCGCCTTCATCTGCTGGGACAGGACTGCGCCCTTGTGCGGGAAGGGTTCGGCCGGAACCGGGCGATCCAGGAAGCGCGCCAGTTTCTCGAACCCGTCCCCGGCACAGATATCCATGATCAACAGATCATTGGGCCGGTCGCGGAAATAGGCTTTCACCTGTTCGATGTGCTGGTCATAGACCCAGGAAAAGCGCTCGCGGTCGAAATTGTAGCAGCCATAGACCGCCGCGCGCAGGAATTGGCGCACGCGCAGGTGCACCTCCTCGTCGGGATCCTCGACCTCCTTGAAGGCCGGCCGGTTGAACCAGTGGCGCGCACACGAGCCCAGCCACTCCTCCTTGTCCCGGATGGTGAGGACGAATTTGGAACCCGGATAGAGTTTGTCGAACTGCTGGTAGAAGGGGATGGTCGTGATGTCGGTGAGGCCATCATAGAAGCGCAGCAGTGTGAGGTCGTACTGGGCGTTGGACAGCTCGATATAGGTGTCCTCGTCGATCGGGTAGTGCGCCGTGTCGAAACCCAGAACCTGCAGGCCGGAGGTCAGGCTGCGCGTGCCCGTGCGTGACAGGCCGAGGCCGAAGACTTTCGGCTTGTCGGCCTTCTGGCCATAGGCGATACGGTCCGAATTCTGCTCCAGCCAGGCGTCCAGCTCCTTGCGGGTGAAGGGCCCTTTCTCGGACAATCCCAGGCGATCCATCTCGGCCGCGGCATGACGCGGCAGGTCGGCGATGAAGGCGTGCACCTCGTCCGCTGTGGCCGACTTGGGCATCGCCTTGCGGGCATACTCCACCGCATGACGCGCCATGGTCAGGTCGCAGAACACGCTGTCATCATAGGTCCAGCGCATCATCGAGCGGTCCAGCCGCACGCGTTGCACCTTGGTCCGGCTGCGCAGTTCGCGCAGGGCGTATTTCTGGAAGATGTGGCTGTGCGCCTGGAAATGGTCGTGCAGGATGTCGAAATTGCGGAACTGCTTGGCCTCGCCCAGCTTTTTCATGGCCAGGTTGCGCAGGCGGGATTCCGGACGCAGCACGTATTTCATGTCGCCCTTGGGCGGCTCCACGGCCGCCATGGCGCGCACGACATCAGTGCGGGTGATGTGCACACCGCAATGCAGACGGCCGCGGAAACGGTCCGACACATAGGCGTCGACATAGGGCGCATCGCACTGGTCGATGAAGGGCCGGATGTTTTCCAGGATCAGGCAGTCGGCGTCGACATAGACGACATAATCGCAATCATGCTGGATCCGCAGCATCTGGTTCACGCATTCGGTGAACGGGCGGACATTGTCGATGACATGCACGTTTTCCGGCTGGATGTTCTTGATCGCCAGTTCGAGTGCCACGTCGCGCGTGCGCTCGTCGATCTGTCGGAAAACCAGGTCTACTCTTGCCATTTCAACTCTACCCTTCCCATTTGAAGGCCGCATTGGCCTTCGAGGCCAGGCGCTCGAACAGGGCCAGATGCGGTGCTGCGAGTTCGTCGCGCCAGCGCAGGTCCAGTTCGATGCCGCCTGAGTGATTTTCGTAATAGTCGCGCGTGCGGTCATTGAGGCTGACGAATGCCGCCTCCGGATCGCCAACCTGCTCGCGTGCGACGATGAATTGTGTGCCGCTATTGCCGCCCAGCACGTGCTGCCCGCCCTGCGAGAAGCGCAGCATGTCCGGTTCGTAGTCGAGGCCGATGATCGAGCACAGTGCCCGGGCAACAGCCTCGGTCGAGGTCGCCAGATCCTCGTAACGGATGCGGATCTTGGGGCCGGCCCAGCGCTCGAACAGCGCTTCGCTGGACGCCATCTTGCCGACCCAGTCCATGATCTGGGCTTCCGGATCGCGGTCGGGATATTTGCGGATGCGCGAGTTGACGACGGCGCGCCCGTCCCGGCCCAGCAGGATCAGCACGGCCTTGCCGCCCTCGCCCACCGTCTCGGCGGCGCGCGCCTCGATCCAGGCCTCGTCCTTGGTGGAATCGATGATGACCGGCTTGCCGACATGAGCGGCGACCCGGGCATGGAGGGGTTCCCCGTCCTGCCAGGAGAAGCCGGACCAGACGGGACAATCCTCGCCGCAGATCTTGCAGACCCGCTTGCGCAGCGGCTTGCTCTCATCTCCGAGATAACGCGCCTTGCCACCCTCTCCCATGTAGAAGGCACGCGAGTGACTGCCGAGTATCATACCCAGCAGTGTGGATCCTGAATGGCCAGCGCCGCAGATCGCCACGGAAACCGGCCGGTATGTCTGGTCCATGCCTGTCCCCAGTTGAACCGTCCCCACTTGCGACCGGTTGCCCCAGACTTCCAGACCGCAAAACGGATTTGGACACGGAACGGTTCCGCCACACAAGAGGAAAAGCGCTGTTGGCTCGGTAATTTCGAGACTTGCCCGCAACAGCGTCAGACTGCCCCATCGCGTCGCGCCGAGAACGCGCTATATGTCCCTGCGGAGATTAGATTCGGGGAGTTCCAGCATGTTTCGCAAACTGATTCCGCTTGTGTCCGTCCTGGCCCTGACCGCGTGCGGCGGCGAGACCGGACCGGCACCGGCCGCTGACGATCAGCAGCCGGCAACGCAGACAGGCTCGAGCGATGCTGCGGCACCGGCTGAAACCGCCATGCCCGCTGCAGAGCCCCAGGGCGCCGGTGATGCCGCCGCCATCCTGGCTTCGCTGGGCGAAAGCTATGCCGCCGCTGACCTGGCCAATGGCGCCCGGCAATTCCGCCGTTGCCAGTCCTGCCACACGCTGGACGCCGGTGGCCGACACACGGTCGGCCCCAACCTGCACGGCACGATCGGCGCCCCGGCTGCCAGCCAGGACGGCTTTGCCTATTCCCGCCAGCTGACCGAGGCGGGCCTGACCTGGGACACGGCAGCGCTGGAAGCCTGGATCACAAATCCGCGCGCGCTGGTTCCGGGCAATCGGATGAGCTTTGTCGGCCTGCGCAATCCGGACGATGTCCGCGATGTGATCGCCCATATCGCTGTGGAAACGGCCCAATAGCGCTCAGAAGCGCTGCCAGAGCGAGACGAACAACACGCGCTCATCGATCGCATTGCGGCCGGCGGGTGTGAAGGCGATGCCGCCATGCAGCGTGGCCGAGCCGAAGCGCCGCCCCGCGGACAGCTGCAGCTTGTGCTGACGAAAATCGGGCCGCGCCTCGCGCGCCGGCTCGGCATTCCAGACCGTAAAGCCCTGCGCCAGCACTTCCCAGCGCGGCGTGACCTGCCAGCCCCAGGCGATGTCGAGATGGAATTCGTCCAGATCCAGTCCGTCGCGCCATCGGTGCGACGCCTGGAGTTCCGCAAACTGGTCGAGACCCAGGCTGCGGCCCCAAAGCAGCCGCAGATCGTAGGCCATGTCGCCCTCACCGAAATGCTGGTTGGAGACATTCTCGCCAGCCCCCGGCACCAGAGCCGTGAGTTGCAGGGCGGCGACATCATTGGCATCGCGCCACACCGGATAACGCAGTCCGAGCTCGCTGGCAGCCAGCCCCGTGGCCCGGTCCAACACTGCACCATCGCGCCGCTCGACCGTCTGCCAGGCCAGCCGGCCCGTCAGGGTGATGCGGTCGGTCAAGCCGTATTCGAGATAGGCCGAGACCTCGTCCTTGTGAAAATGGCCGACATCCACCCGATCACCCGAGCGGTCGAAGGACAGGTCGGCCCGGTCGGTCAGGGCGGTCACGATAACCAGCCCCTCACCCTTGCCTTGCGGCCAGGCGCCCGCATGCACGGGCCCGGCCATCAGGGCGCCTGCGCCGAGAACCAGTGCAAGCGCCCGGAGGCTATCTAGACCTCGAAGCCGGGGCTCTCGCGCCGAACCCGGTCGAGCACGGCCGCCCACGCGATCTCCTTGAAGAACTCGTTGGTGGCAATCTGGTCGGATTGCTTGAACACGCGATCCTGCATGCTCTGATCCCATTCGATCAGCTCCCCGCCACCGGACTGGGCCATGACCTGGATCTTGCAGGCACGCTCCAGCAGATAGAGGCGAACATACGCGCTAAACGGGTGATCGCCAACCGACAACGTCCCGTGGTTGCGCAAAATCATCAGGTTCTTCTCGCCGAGATCCGCGACCAGGCGGTCCTTTTCCTCTTCCTCGAGGGCTAGGCCTTCATAGCCGTGATAGGTCACGTCATTCATGATGTTCATGGCGATCTGCGAGATCGGGCGCAGGCCGCCCTTCTGCGCCGCCACGGCAACACCGGCATCGGAATGCAGGTGCATCGCCACCGCCACGTCATGCCGGGCCGCATGAATGGCCGAATGGATGGTGAAGCCGGCCGGATTGATGCCATAGCGCGAGGGCGGCAGGACATTGCCCTCCAGGTCCACCTTCACCAGGTTGGACGCCGTCACGTCCTCGTAAAGCAGGCCGAACGGATTGAGCAGGAAATGCTCGTCCGGACCTGGCACGCGCATCGAAATGTGGGTGAAAAACAAGTCGTCCCAGCCATGCATGCGCACCAGCCGGTACAGCGCTGCCAGATCGCAGCGCGCCTTCCATTCTTCGGCGGAAACCTGATCCCTGACCGAAACCTGTGCCTGATCGTCCATCAAACCCTCCCCGGGGTATTTTTTTATCGCCAACGCACAAAAGGATCGGCCCTCGTGGTGGCAAGGTCAATGCGACATTGATCCACCTCTGCGCGAATGCCCATGAGCCTCACCCTTTGCTTGTTCTACTCTTGATTAACTGAAATACTGATGCAATTCTGACATCGCTATCAGTGCCAATATTGCTAGCAACCTGCTGCGCTCACACAAATTAACAAGTTTTCAAGGCGTTCGTGTCTTTATCGAGCCAACCAAAATCGATAAGCCGCGACCCTGATGCCTGCAAATACAGCGGAAACTCTCAACGTCCTTGCCCGAATGAAAGACCCGGGCAATCGCCAAGCCCTTGCACTTGGCGTCACGGAGCTGTGCCTGGCGCAACCGCTGTCGAGCACGGCCGAACCCATTGCCGGAGACCTGCTGGTCACGCTGACCAGCACGGCGGACGACGCCACAAAGACCACGATTGCCACCCAGCTGTCCGGGTGCAAATGGGCGCCCCACGCCGCTGTCCGCTTTCTGGCCTTCGAACCGATCGAGATTTCCGGAGCCATCATCCAGAAGAGCGAAGTCCTGACCGAGCGCGACATGCTGGACTTGGCCGTGGACGGCACGACCGAACACCGGCGTGTCCTGGCCATGCGACCCAATCTGTGCCTGGCCGTCACCGACACTTTGGCCAAGCCGGGAGAAGCCGTGGTTCTGCGCGCACTGGCCAACAACGACACGGCCGAGATCAGCGAGAATACGCTGGGCATCTGCATGACGGTGGCCCGCGACCATCCCAAGCTGCGCGAGGCTCTGGCGCGCCGCCACGATCTGTCGACCGAGTACGCCACGCAATTGTGCATCATGCTGCCGGAGAACTGGCGCGAGGAACTCTATCGCCGCTTCGGCCTGGACAAGGCCAAGGTGGAGAGCCTGACCGTCAAGGCCGCCCTGGGCGCCACCCCGGAAGATGTCGACAAGGCCGCCGCCAAGCAGGTGGCGGATGTCGAGCAGGAAGGCCTCTTGACCGGACAGTACGCGCTCAACGCGATCAAGCGCGGCGAAGATGCGGTGTTCGACCATGCCATCGCCCGCCTGTGCGGCATCAAGACCTCGCAATGGCGCGTCGCGCTGGCGATGAGCGGCGTCAAGGCCGCCGCCATGGCTTGTCAGGCGGCGCATCTGGACCGCACGGCCTATCCCATCATCCACAAGGCGTTGCAGCGTTCCGGACGCATGCATCAGGCGCTGGAGGGCGATGCAATGGCCGCAGCCGCCAATGTGTTCCGCATGTATGGTGCCGAAAAGGCCGCGAAGGTCTTGCGTCAGATGGGAAGCAAGGCTTGAATAAAGACTTGTTCCGCAAAGTCTTTCGCTAGAGCCGCGCCATCACCTCCTCGATTGCCTTCCTGGCCAGTCCCAGGCCTGAAGCCAAGGCCGCCAAGGCGCGCCTGGAAGACCTCTATGACACCGTCCCGCTGGACGCGGCCGAAACGATCGTCGCCCTGGGCGGCGACGGCCTGATGCTGGACGCGCTGCATCGCTCGCTCAAGACAGGTGCCCGGGTCTACGGGATGAATTTCGGCTCGGTCGGTTTCCTGATGAACGAGTTCCGGCCGGAAGGGCTGATGGAACGCATCGAGACAGCCGAGGCGGTGCGCATCCACCCGTTGCGGGCCTGGGGCGAAGACGTCAATTGCGTGCCCTTCGAGGCGCTGGCGATCAACGAGGTCTCGCTGCTGCGGGAAACCCGGCAGACCGCCAAGATCAAGATCATGATCGACGGCAAGGACCGGATGGGCGAGCTGCAGGCCGATGGCGTGCTGGTGGCAACGCCGGCCGGTTCCACGGCCTATAACCTGTCCGCCCACGGCCCGATTTTGCCCCTTGATTCCAAGGTACTGGCCCTGACACCGATCAGTGCTTTCCGGCCGCGCCGCTGGCGCGGTGCGCTTCTTCCGCGCAAGGTCCGGGTGGGGTTCGAGGTGGTGGAACCGCGGCTGCGTCCGGTGTCGGCCGTGGCCGACAACCAGGAATTCCGCGAAATCGCCCGCGTCGACATCGTCGAAGCCCACGACGTCACCATGACTTTGCTGTATGATAGCGGGCGAAATCTGGCCGAGCGGATCCTGATCGAGCAGTTCGAATCCTGAGCCCGCTTAGGCTGGCGTTAAGCAAGCTGAGCTAGCGTTCCAGCAGGATTTCACCGGACCGGCCCTTTCGCGATGACAGGCTTTGACATGCATCAGGAAATGCGCCAGCTGCGCGTGCTGCTTGTCGATGACAATGCCGCCCTGAGAGGCGCGCTGCGCGTCTCCCTGACGGCGTTTGGCTGTGCCCGGGTGCTGGAAGCCGACACGGTCGAGAAGGCGCTTGCCGCGCTGGGAAGCCAGCCGATCGACCTGGTGATCACCGACTGGAAAATGGCCCCGCGCGACGGGATTGATCTGGTGCGCACCCTGCGCCGCCGGGACAACAGCCCGGCCCCGCTGGTCCCGGTCATCATGCTCAGCGCCTACTCCAATTCCGACCGCATTGCCCAAGCACGGCATGCGGGCGTCGACGCATTCCTGGTCAAGCCCTTCACCGCCAGCGCGCTGGCGGCGGCGATCCGGGAAACCGTCCTTGAACCCACGCATCGCGGCTTTGCCGCCTACGCTTGCACGAACTGAGAGGAATCACTCCATGGCCAAGCAAAACGATGTCGAAGTGATTTCGGTCCCCAACCTGTTGCAGGCGAAGGTGGGCGGTCCGATCAGCACCGGCGATCTGCATCTGATCCAGAAGGCTGAAGAGGCCATGAAGGATTTGCGCGCCGACTTCGGCAACTGGCTCGAGGAAGAGGTCAAGAAGCTGGAAGACGCCGCCGTCAAGGCCAAGACTGCCGGCCTGAAGGGCGAGGAGGGCGAAGCCCTGTTCATCGTCGCCCATGATCTGCGCGGACTGGGCTCGACCTATGAATTCCCCATCGTGACGCGCCTGTCCGGCTCGCTGACCAAGCTGATCGACCTGCCGGAGAAACGCCAGAAAGCCCCGCTGGCCCTGGCCTTGGCCCATGTCGGCGCGATCCGTGCTGCGCTGAACCAGAACATCCGTGACGCCAACGACCCGGTCGCAGCCGAGCTCGCCCAGGAGCTGGAGAAGCAGTCCCTGGCCTTTGCAGAGCCCTGGGAAGACTGAGCCGCACAAGACCGCGACAGCAAAAGGGCCGCGCGAGCGGCCCTTTTTTCGTGTCCGAGAAAACTGAAAACCGCGATCAGCTGGCCTGTGCCAGTTCCGCCTCGCCCTCGTCGAACCGGCTCATGATATAGTCGATATCGGCTTCCGGAATGCCCTGGAAACGGGTAATGGCGCGCTCGGCCAATGCCCGGCGGAAACGGATCCGGCCAGCTTCGTCGTGGGGCATTTCCATGGAATGGATGACATCGAACGCAGCCCGGATCGCCGGATAAAGGCGGGGCGGCATGCCGGTGCGGTCATAGACAGCGCGCAGGCCGAGTGGACCGGCATCATGCACCAGCAGCCAGGCCTTGGCGTGGGTCACGCCGGCCAGCTCGGCAAAGGCGTGTTCGACAAAGGTGACATGCCCGCGCAGCAACGCCCGCAAAATCAGTGACGGCGTCAGCCGCGCATTCATCCGCAATTGCTGCACGAAATGCATCGGGTCGTGGGCCAGACCGGCCTGGTCGACCAGGTCCAGCGTGGCGCGCTCGCGCATGGTCTCGGCCAACTCGACAGCCAGCTGCGGCGGCAGGGCGTGGCGGGAAACCAGACGCTGCAGCGCCGTGTCGGAGATGTGCGAGATCAGGGCCTCGGTCACATCCAGCGGCAAGTGCGAGCGGGCGACAAAGGCGTCCATCACGCCGGAGTTTTCACAGAAGTCGGCAAAGGCACGCTGATAGGCGTCCTCGTCGAAACGCGCGCCGTCATTTGCGGCTGCCACCGCGACAGCGGCCTCGTCGCCGCTGTCGAGCAGGGAATGCACGATCGTTTCGGACACTTCACGGCGGGCTGCAACGGCGCAACGCTTGGCCCGGGTCGACTTGGCCAGCACTGCCAGCAAATCGTCATCGTTGAGAACCGGCGAGGATTCCAGCACCGGTGCCGCGACCGTGTCGACGTCCATCGCCAGGCGCGTGGCAACCTCGCGCGGCAAGTTGGGTGACTGGCGCAGGGTAATGGCGAGCGCTCGGCGTACCAGCTCGGCCGCATCCTGCGCAATGACCACGAGAATCTCGCGCGCTGCCTGGCGTTCGGCCTCGGTAAGATTGGCCGCATCCATGCGATGACAGACCTTGCGCGCCGCCATGGCTCGCACTTCATCGGTCTCCCCTCGCACCAGACGGCGCAGGTCTTCCTGGGTCAGCCGATTACGAAGGGCAACGACGCTCATGACAGGTCCATCTCATTGTCGGGCTCGGGAAGTCTAGGCCCGTCATGCTTAACGAAAACTTGCTTTCGGTGCGGGCGCTTTACGAATTGCGAACCCGGCTTGCAGCGCGCGGCGCGTCCAGCGAGGCCAGGATCTCGACCAGCGCCGGCGACAGCTCGCCATTGCCCACCTGGTGGGAACCCGGCGACACAACGGCCTGGCGCACCGGGCTGACAGATCCGCGCAAGCGCACATCGCTGTCAGCAAACTGGACGGCATCGGACATGCCGGCACCGGCGGGAATCCGGGGCGCCGGGCGTTCACGGGTCAGCACCGCCAGGACATCACGCACCGAGCGCGCCTGGCCGCCCTCATAAAAGATTGACCGGTTGGCCCGCGCCGCTGCCGGAAAGATGCGGTTGGCCGGCTGGTCCGGATTGGTCTCGGCCGCGGAAATCAGTTCAGCTGCACCTCCGGCGCCCAGAAAATGAGCAACATACAGCTCTCCCGGAGTCACTGCGCGCCCGATGCGGCTTTCGATGACATCAGCATTCTCCGAAGCCAATTCTCCGGCCATGCGGGCCGAGGCTTCGGCGTCAAAGCGCATGTCCAGGATGCGCTGGCGCTGGACGGGGTCGGCAACGCTGTAACGGCCCGAGGCATCGCGCGTGATCGCCGCGGCGGCCTCGTCATAGCCATGCTCGGCACCGCGCCGGTGCATGACACCCAGCCAAGTCTGCTCGATGAACTGGAACAGGCCGCTGGCGCTGGACGTCGCCGCTTCGGCACGGACATCGAAATTGCTTTCCCGGGCTGCGGTCTGCAGCAGGAAATTGAAATCCGTCCCGGTTTCCTGGGCCGCCTGGCGCAGGGTGCGGGTCATGAAGTCCTGTTGTGTCGTCTCGACGGGGCTGACCAAAACGGCCTCCGGAATCACGGCTGGGCGAATCTCTCACCAGACTCGCGCGGCATGGCTAATCCGGCGTTAACGATGACCGAAACGTGCGTTGACGACGCCTCGCGCGAGCGTATCCTTCAGGACCGAGGGACCAAGGGAGTTGAGACCATGAAACGCCATCTTGCCACCCTGACTGTGGCCGCGGCCCTGGCTGCCGGCCTGACATCCACTGCCGCCTTTGCAGACCCCGTGCGACTTGTGAATGTGAACGGATACAATGTGATCGACCGCCAGCACGTGGTGCTCAATGGCGGCGCGAGCCGGCATTACCTCGTGACGCTTCGGCGCACCTGCCCGGGTCTGAATTTCGGCACCCGGCTGGGCATGAGTTTTCCGTCCACAACCACCATCCGCCAACCGGTGACGGAATATTTCATCGTCGACGGCCAGCGCTGTCACATTGACACGGTCGAAATCGTGGACAGCGCCGAAGCCGCCCGCACCCTGATCGCCGAACGCGCTGAAGCCCGCAGCGAAATGGATTCACCATCCAACTGACCTGTCCGATGCAAAACAGATCCGGGCGGCCGAAGGCAACTTCGGCCGCTCTTGTTTTGTGCCGTTACAGGCAAGCTGACATGAGTAATCATGGGATGAGCGCACATCGCGCCGACGGCGTGAAGAATCTCGCAGGAAACCAGATTTGGTGGATTCTAAATCCTGAATTGAAATCGTGGCATCACTACTGTACGTTTACCATTGATTAACCACGCTCGGGGGGACTGGTCATGTTCCGTGTATCCCTGTTGTTGGCGTTTGTTTTTGCAATCATCACCGGAGCAGCCTGGGCGATTTACGGCCAGCCGGTTCGGCTCGTTGGCGAAGGCGCCGACGAGATCCCTGCCCAGAGCATCAGCTTTGTCACCACGGACGGCACTGCCGTGCCGGTCCAGGAAGACGGGGATGATGATGACGGCGCCTTCATTCTTCTCTTTCCCGGCGATGCTGCCACCGGCGGCCGCATCACGCTGACGACCCCGGACGGCGAGCGCGTCATCGACGTACCGCCGGTGGGGCCGGGCCAGGACCTGATCATCGACCTGGACACCGGCATGGCCTATCCCGATGACGGCCGCCCCGGTCTGCCGGGCGACACCTCGGGCCCCGGCACACCCTCCATCAGTTTTGGCTTTACCGACATCAACCTGTCCGATCTGCCCGGCTCCGGCTTTGGCACGATCGTGGAAGGCGGCGGCGAACGGGCCCTGGCCGAGACCGATGACGCGGTGAACATCACCGGCGGCAGCCTGACACTGGACGTCCCGCTGGACGACTTCTTCGCCGACCGCGTGTTCGGTCATGTCACCAGCGCGTCGGGCCGTGATGCCGCCGACGGCAGCATTTCGGCATCGGGCGGGGATGTGGCCATTGCCTACCAGGATTTCGGCCCCAGCAATGCCACCGGCATTTTCCTCGGACCGGCCGGGCTGGATACGCGGATCAATCGCGATGTCGATTTCTTCAGCCTGAAGGGCGGGTTCGGCTGGGAATACCCGCTGGGCGATCATGGCGGGCGCTTTCTGCCCGTCCTCTTCTTCGACTATGCCCGTTTCGAGACCACGACCGAGAGCTGGGTCACCACCCCGCTCTATAATGACATCACCCAGCACACGCTGCAGCAGGTCGACCAGGACTATTTCGCCTTCGGCGTTGGCGGCACCTATGTGCATCCGCTGGCGCAATGGCTGTTTGCCGGCCTGGGTGTCAGCCTGTTCGCCTTCCAGAGCGATGCGGAGTTTTCCTCGGTCCAGGCCAATGTCTGCGGCCTGTGCGGCAGCGGAAACAACTTCACCTCCGACATTTCGGGCAGCACCGATGACAGCGGGTTCGGCGGCGGGGTCCATGTCTTCCTGGAAGCCGCGCTGAACCAACAGTTCAGCCTGTTCGCCAAGGCCGCGCTCTACGAGGCCGACGGCTTTCGCGGCCTGGACACGCCGATCAGCGGCAATGACCTCTTCATCGACAATGACCCCGTCGACTTCGGCCCGTCCAATTCGGTGCGCGGCCGGCAGATCCAGTTCGGGGCCCGCGTCCGGTTCTGACCGCAGGAGGGAGGCGGTATGATCCGTCTTTTGCAAAGAACAGTTCTGGCCCTGGCGGTCTTCCTCCCCGCCAGCCTGTCCGGCGCGATGGCACAGACCAGCGTGCCGGACGATTTTTCCCTCTCCATCGCCTCCCGCCCGACCCATCTCTATGACGATATCGACGTGATGCAGGTCTGGGTCGAGGCCGATGGAGCAACCCGCATCAAGGCCTTCCGCTATGCCGGTGAAGGCGGTGAGGTGCGCCCGGCGATGACGCTGGACATGCCGGCTGATGACGTGGCGGCGCTGTGGCGGCGCGTCGAGGAAGCCGATTTCTTCAACCAGCCGGAGGAGATCATCAATTACCGCATCTCCGGCGGCGACCAGGCGATCTTCACGGTCACCGCCAATGGCCGCACCCACACGGTGACCACGATCAACATGCCGGTCGAGGTGCTGGACAATATCGCCGCCTCGCTGAACGGCCGCCTGCCGGCCAGCCACCGGCTCTATTACAATGCCCTCTTTTACCCCGACATGCTGCTGGCGCCGGACGGCCAGCCATGATCCTGCGCGGCCTGATACTGGGCACAGCCCTCACGCTGGCGCCTGCCGGGGCCGCCGCGCAGACGCTGTTCACCCAGCCGGAACCCTGCCGCATCAAGATCACCGTGCGGATCGAGATCCACCACGTGCCCGTGGGCTCCCTGCCGGTGCGCCGGGATGATGCGGGCAATGAGATCGTGCCGGACTATGCCACCGGCGATGAGGTCGCCAGCGCTGAACTGGCGGCTGCCATGGAGCGGCGCATCGAGGCGACCTGGAACGGCCCGACGGCGGAAGAGGCCACGACCCTGGCCGGCACCACGAATGTCAATGCCCGCAGCGATGACTATTCCCGCGACGTGATCCGCGAGGCCGGGGATTTGCGCACCGAATGGAACCGCTATGCGACGGAGTTCGGGGTCGATCAGACCTGCGCCTGGGTGCCCTGCTGTCCGATGGAGATCGATGCCGATGTGCGCTACCGGGCGCATGACGCCACGCCGACGCCCGGTTATCACCAGATCGGCATCATGGCACCGGCCCACCGTTCCTTCGTCTATTACGGCCGCAATCCGGACCTGCCCGACGATGTTCCGACCGACTGGAGCAATCCGGCCCACAAGGTGCGCGGCGACCGGGTCCAGACTTCCGGGCGCTGGGCCAATCGCGGCGATGCCCAGCGCGCACCGGAAGCGCATGAGGTAGGCCATCTGATGGGCCTGCCGGACCAGTACACGGACGCCGGCGGCACCGCCGAGGGCCACCATCATGATGTGATGGCCTCCAATCACGGCTTCCCCTTCGGTGACGCGCTGGAGGCGCTGCGCGCGCGATCGGGCTTCAATTGCGAGGACTGCTGTCCGGCGCGCGACGAGCTGACGGCGATCATGACCGACTATAATCTGG
Source organism: uncultured Maricaulis sp. (assembly GCA_965242785.1). Lineage (GTDB taxonomy): Bacteria > Pseudomonadota > Alphaproteobacteria > Caulobacterales > Maricaulaceae > Maricaulis. Next base: position 15,452 of record CBDETA010000003.1, on the reverse strand, counting down.
TGGTGGGCGATACCGGCGACATGATCGCCGTCTGCGACCAGGAGGCGATCCTGCGCCAGCTCAACCGCCTGCGCGAACTGCGCCGGCGACTGGTGCTGTCCAATGCGGCCCCGCGCCAGAAGGCGATTGCTGCGGCGGAGATCGATGCCCAGATCCGCCGTTTCGAGCGTGCCCTGGTCGACTGCCCGCGCGATCGCGTGGTCACCGGCGGCGATCCGCCTCCGGCCGTGACGACCGGCGGCAATTTCACCCCGATCCCGGCCGACACCTCCGGCGACAGCACCGAATGGTGCACCTATCGCGAGGGCACCTCGATCCCCGGCACGCTGGTCCCCGGCACACCCGGCGACGATCCCGGTGATGTCACACCGCCGACCGGACCGGCAACGACACCTGGCGATGGCGGCGATGACGGGGGTGATCCGCGCGATACGCCCACGCCGCCAGGCAGTACACCCGGCGGTGATGATGATGGCGACGATCCGCGCGACACGCCGACGCCAGGCTCGACGCCGGGTTCCACGCCGGATGGTGATGATGGCGACGATCCCCGCGACATCCCCAGTCCCACCCTGCCCGGCGGATCCACGACACCCGATGATGACGACCCGTCCGACACACCGACCGAGGATGACGGCGATGATCCGCGCGACACGCCGCCGGTCACCGTGCATGTGAAGGCCCGCACCAGCGTCATGGAGGGCGGCACCCAGTCTTCCGAAGTCGGCGGCCAGACCATCCGCCTCCTGACCCCGGAAACCACCAATCCCGCCTTGCCGCTGGACGGCAATACCCGCAATGACGAGGCCTATGACGAGGAACCCTTGCAGTGCCAGACCGATGCCAATGGCGACTGCCAGATCATGGTCGATGCCGGCACGATGTACGGGCTGGGCCTGAGCGCGCTGGGCACGGCGGATTTCGCCCTGGCGTCGGACTATACGATGGAGGTGGAAACGCCGGACCGCGAAAGCGTGATCCTGACCACCGATGCCCCGCTCTCACAGGAGGATATCGACAACCTGACCGGCGCGGCGGTCGAGGGGGACGAGATCGAGGTGACCGGGCTGCGCCTGTCCGCCGGGCTCAGCTACCGGCTCGATTACGGCCTTCGCGCGGGCTATTCCTGGGACGAGTATATCGACGTCAATATCGACTATCTTGAAGACAATGTGTGCCGCGACAAACAGCCCGGCCCGCCCCTGGGCTGGACACCGGCGCATCTGACCCGCCTGCCCGCCCGGCCCGGCGACGACCTGCCGCGCCAGAGCCTGGTCCTGCCGGGTATCGATCTCACCGCACCTGCGGAGGGCCAGCCATGATGATCCGCCGTCTCGCCCTGGCCCTGGCCGCTGCGCTGGGCTTGGCCCTGCCCGCCCTTGCCCAGACGCCCAGCGATGATCCGCATTTCAACGCCACCGGCAGCTGGGGCCAGGACTATCCAGACCAGTGGGCGATCCGCCATGTCGGTTTCACCGAAGGGGCCGACAGCGCCTGGGCGCTGGCCGATGGCCGGCTGCACGAGGTGGTGGTGGCGGTGATCGATACCGGGCTGGACTGGAACCATGCCGATTTCGGCTGGGACCAGGTCTGGCGCAATACCGACGAGATCCCGGACAATGGCATCGATGACGACCAGAACGGCTATGTCGACGACATGATCGGCTGGAACTTCCTGGACGACAGCAACAACCCGTTCGACCTGGACGGTCATGGCACCTTCGTCGCCGGCATCATCGCGGCGGACACCAACAATGCCACCGGCATTCGCGGCCTCAATCCGGCGGCCCGGATCATGGTGCTGAAAGCGCTCAACACGTTCGGCCACACCCGCGCCTCCTATATTGCCGAGGCCATCGTCTATGCCGTCGACAATGGCGCGCGCATCATCAATCTCTCGGTGGGCGGGGCTGAGACCACGCGCATCGAGGAGGAGGCGCTGGCCTATGCGGCCGAGCGCGGCGTGGTGGTAATCGTGGCGGCCGGCAATGAAGGCCTCGAGGTCACCGACTGGGGACCGGCCGGGTCAGACCATGTCCTCACCGTCGCCTCGACCGATTTCGATGATGTGCGCACGGTCTTCTCCAATTGGGGCCGCGGCATCGACATCGCCGCGCCGGGGCTGGACATCCTCTCCCTGCGTGCGCGCCGCACCGACACGATGCGCGACATCGCCGGGGTGGCGTATGAGCGTGCCGCCGCCTTTGTCGGGGCCGACCGGCGCTATTACCGGGCCTCGGGCACCTCTTTCTCGGCGCCGATCGTCGCCGGCGCGGCCAGCCTTCTCCTCTCCTCGCGGCCAGAGCTGACGGGCGAAGAGGTCGAGCAGATCCTGCTCAACACGGCGCGCGATATCGGCTCGCCCGGGATCGACCAGTATACCGGCTATGGCCTCTTGGACGCGCGCGCGATGATGCTGGGCCAGCCGGGCTATGTGACCGCGCTGATCAGCCATGTCGAAGTGGTGCAGATCGCCTCGGGCGCCGCCGTGCGCGTCTTTGGCGAGGCCGATGCCTCGCGCTTTGCCGGGGCCAGCCTGCAGCTGGGCGCCGGCGATAATCCCACCGGCTGGACCGAGATGGTCGCCAACGTGCCGCAGACCCCGGAGGGCGGCGCGCTGGGCGATATTCCGGCGGCCAGCTTTGCCGGCTCGGCCGTGTGGACCCTGCGCCTGGTGGTCGATGATGGCCGCGGCCATGTCCGCGAGGCCCGCTACCTGCTCAATCTGGGTGGTTAGTCTGCTGCCTTGAGCACATCGCGCAGCCAGGCCGTCACCGCGTCCGGCTTTTCCATCGGCGCCAGATGCCCCACCCCGTCCATGCGGGTAAGCCTGGCCCCGCGCCGGGTCAGCGCCCCCGGGCGCACCACGGTGGAACCATGCTGCGCCTTCAGCACATGCGCCCGCGGTGCCGCCTTGCGCGCCGCGCGGCCCAGATCATGGCCCTGGGCCTCGTAATTGGCGGCCTCCCAGAACGGATCACACGCCAGCTTCACCCCGCCCTCCGGCGTCTCTGCCAGACCATCTTCAAGATAGTCCGCCAGCGTGCCCTCGGCCCAGCGCTTGAACGTGGGATGATTGGCATAGCGCGAAAGCGCCGCGGCCGCATCGGGCCAGCCATTGCGCCGCCGCCGCGCCTGGCGCGAGATCGGCAGCCGGTCCTTCATCAGCCCGCCAAAGGGCCCGGACGACATCAGATAGACCGAAACCGGCAGCACCACAGGCTCGACCAGCGCCAGTTTCGGCACTTCGGCCAGGCGCGACGCCGCCAGCAGTGCCGACACCGCCCCCATGGAATGCCCGGCCAGGGCGACAGGCTTGTCCTCCAGCTGATCCATCAGGGCCAGAAGATCGCGCGCATAGACATCCCAGCTGCGATGCCGCGCCGGATCCGCCGGCAGGGTCGAACGCCCATGCCCGCGCAGGTCCGGCGCCAGGATTTCGAAATCAGCACTCAGCGGCTCCAGCACCTGCCGGTAGGCCGAGGCACAAAACCCGTTGGCATGCACGAAAACCAGACGCGGCTTGCCCGGCGACACGAAATGCCACCCCGCCATCTCCCCGTCTGCCAGCGCAAACGAAACCCGCCGCACATTCCGGACCTGACCGTCCGAGATCCCTTCGGCCATACCGACCTCTTGATTGCTTTGCCGCGAGGTTAGCGCGACAGCCCGCGAAGGCCATACGCGATGTCAGAATGCGGGGTATGCGCCGCTGCACTTTCCTCCCCATGCAATTGGGAGGAGGACCGGCCGAAGCCCGAAGGGCGAAGGCGGGTGGAGGGGCCGCCGGGCAAGGCCCGGCGGACTGTCCGCGCCGAGCCCCGTCACCACGCCGCCTCCGGCGTCGCCCCATCGACCTTCCCCCGGCTCAAGGCCGGGGTCGGCCACTTCCCCACGGAACGCGGGGAAGAAAGCACAAAATGCGGCCCACCGCTTTTCCTCCCCAACAAAGTTGGAGAGGGGGACCGCGAAGCGGTGGAGGGGCCGCCGGGCAACGCCCGGCGGATTGTCCACGCCGAGTTCCGCCACCACGCCGCCTTCGGCGGCGCCCCATCGACCTCTCTTCGCTCGGCCACTTCCCCACGTCCCGTGGGGAAGAAAGGGCGCCGCCCAAAACTGTCACGATAAAGCTGGAGAAAAATGGTACCGCCTCCCCGGTTCGAACGGGGGACCTCTAGATCCACAATCTAGCGCTCTAACCAACTGAGCTAAGGCGGCACTGGGGCGCGAGGGCTTGCCTCGGCGTAAGGCGCGGGAAACTAGCGCCAGACCCCCGCGCTGGCAACAGGCTTGTCAGGGGTTTTTCAGGCCGGGCGCAGTGGCCTGGCAGGCGCCGCGCGGGCCGTCCCGTGGCGGCCTGCGCGACAGGATTTCATCAAGACTCAGGCGTAGCCGCGGGCCTGGATGTGCTGGCGCATGGCTGCGATGCGGTTGTCGTCGGACGGGTGGGTGGAGGCGAACTCCATGGAGCGGTGCTCATTGGTCGAGGACATCGCCACCCAGAAATCGATCGCCTGGCGCGGGTCGTAGCGGCCGGCCACCATGTAGTCGACGCCCAGCCGGTCGGCCTCGTATTCGTGCTCGCGCGAATAGGGCAGGATGACGCCATAGGTGACGCCCATGCCGAGCGCGGCACCGATATCGTCGGAATACTGGGCATACTGGCTGCCGGTCGAGCCGATGGCCGAGGCCAAGAGGGAGACGCCCATCTGGGCCGCCATCTGCTGGCTGGCACGTTCGGCCGAGTGGCGGCCGGCGACATGGCCGACCTCATGGCCCATCACCGTGGCGATATGATCATCGGTCGCCATGATGTCGAGAATGCCCTTGTAGAAGCCCACCTTGCCATTGGGCAGCACCCAGGCATTCACGGTGTCGCTGTCGAAGACGACGAATTCCCAGTCCAGATGGGTCTGGCCCGATGCGGCCACGACACGCTCGCCGACGCGCTGCAGGCGGCGGGTATAGCTGGGATCGCGCAGCACGCGTTCGCGCTGCAGGCTGTCCTGCCAGGCCTGATCGGAGAGCTGGGCCAATTGTCCGTCCGAGACCAGCATCAGCTGGGACCGGCCCAGCGCGGCGTTTTCCGCACAGCCGCCCACCAGCGGCACGATGCTGCCGGCGGCGAGCCCCATGATCAGCTCGCGGCGATGCATCAGGGATTTCGATTTCAGGGACACGAGAGTCTTGTCGGGCATACCACCCCTCCCCTTTGGTTTTCCGACACAATTCGCTCTAGACTATCCCAGAAGATTGTGTCCGTCTCGCCAAGAAAGCGACAAAAGCGGCTGCTAGTCTGCAGTCCGAACGAGTGTGCTGACCGGACCGTCCCCGCGCGGGCGGTTCTGCCCGATGCGATGGAGCCTGAACCGATGCAACGCCTGTTTCTCGTCCTTGTGGTCCTGGTGGCGCTGGTCGCCGGTGCCGTGTTCGTGCTGCCGGCGGTGATCCCCGCCTCGGCCTATCGCGAACGCGTCGAACTGGCCGTCGGCGAAGCCCTGCACCGGCCGGTCTCGCTGGCCGGAGATGTGCGGTTGAGCCTGTTCCCGCGCGTCGAGGTGCGGGCCGAAGACGTCTCCATCGCCAATGCCGAAGGGTTCGGGGACGAGGCCTTTGCGCAGATGCGCCAGATGCGCGTCGCGGTCGAGCTGATCCCGCTCCTGTCGCGCCGGATCGAGATCACCGAGTTTGTGCTGGTGGAGCCGACCATCCGTCTGGAACAGCGCGGCACCCGCAACAATTGGAGCTTCACCGATCCGGACGCCGTGGTGGCGCCTGCCCCGGCCGCGTCGGGGGAAGGCTTTGTGCGCCGTCCGGGCGCGCTGCCGATCGAGGCCTCCTTCGGCGATGTGCGCATCGAGAACGCCGCCATCCACTATTCCGACGGCACGCAGAGCCGCGACATCACCGGACTCAACCTGGCCCTCGCCCTGCCCTCGCTGGACGAGACGGCGCGCATCACGGGCGATCTCACCGCCGATGGCGAAGCGCTGCGCTTCAATGCCGTGCTGGGCTCGATCCGGGCGTTCTTCGAGGGCGGCGAGACGCCGCTGGAGCTGAGCCTGGGCGGCAATCTGGTCGATCTGGATTTCAATGGCCGCATCCCGGCCGGCGAGGCCCTGGCCGTGGCCGGCGATTTCTCTGCCGACATCCCCTCGATCCGCGCACTGGCCGCCTTTGCCGGTGCCGAGATGCCGCCGGGCGACCAGCTGCGCAGCTTTGCCGCGAACGGCCAGATTGCCGGCGAGATGGACCGGTTGTCACTGACGGCCCAGAGCATTCGCCTCGATGACATTCGCGGTTCGGGCAATCTGACCGCCGTGCTGGGCGGGGCCCGGCCACGCCTGACCGGGGCGCTGACCCTGCCGGCGCTGGATGTGACCCCCTATCTGCCCGCGCCCGCAGAACAGCCGGCCCGCACCGGTGGCGGCGGCGTGCCGCCCTGGAGCGAGGCACCGATCGACCTGGCCGGTCTGGGCCTGGTGGATGCCGATCTCGCCCTGGAAGTCGGCGAATTGCGCTTCCGCGACCTTCTGGTCAGCGATGCCGATCTCCATGTGGCGCTGGTCAATTCGCGCCTGGTCGCCACTTTGCGCCGGATCGCGCTTTATCAGGGCGAGGGCACGGCCACGATCATCGCCAATGCCCGCGGCGCCACGCCGTCCTACTCGCTGGAAGCCAGCCTGACCGGGCTGGACGCCCTGCCCTTCCTGGAGGCCGCCTCGGGCTTCGACCGGCTCGCCGGCACAGGAAGAATGGCGCTGAATTTCACCGCCAACGGCTCCAGCCAGGCGGCGATCATGAACAGTCTGGACGGTACGGGGGATTTCAACTTCGCCGATGGTGCCATTGTTGGCATCAATATCGCCCAGACGATCCGCAATGTGTCCGGCTTCCTCAACCGCAACAATGCGGCCGAGGCCGACACCTCGACCGAAGACGCCGATGCGGCCGAGACCGGCGACAGCCAGACCACCGACTTCACCAGCCTGGGCGGCACCTTCTCCATCGTTGATGGCCGCCTGACCAACCAGGACCTGCTGATGCTTTCCCCGCTGCTGCGCGTGGAAGGAACCGGCTGGGTCAATCTGGCCGAACAGACGCTGGACTATCGCCTCCGGCCGCGGGCGGTCGCGTCGATCCAGGGCCAGGGCGGTTCGAACGACCTGCAAGGCATTACCGTGCCGATCCGCTTCCGCGGCGGTTTCAACGGGATCAGTTTCGGCGTCGATACCGAGGCCGTGGCCCAGGCCATGCTGCGCGGCGCGCTCTCCAACGCGCTGGGCGGCCAGTCCAACCAGCGGCCGCAGGATGTGGCCCGGGACGCCCTGCTGGACGCGATCGGCCTGGGTGGAACGCGCGACAGCGAGACCACAGACACGCAGGAGGAAGAGGTCGACCCGGCGCAACAATTGCTGCAGGGCCTCCTAAACCGGCGCCGCAATCGCAACAGCCAGCCGCAACCAACCGAAGAAACGCCGCCAGATGACGATCCCAATCACTAGACACAAGGCGCAGCCGATGAATGATGGATGAACCGGCCGATCCGGGATCATTCAGGCTCCGGGGGTTAGGCCTGACACGGACAGCAACCCGGAATATGCAGGGAGTTCGATCATGTTCATTGGCAAGGCACTCGTTTCAGCCGCCCTTCTGGCGGCAGCCGGTCTGGGCACGGCGGCGTCGGCACAGGAAATCATCCTGTATGACGGCCCCAACTATACCGGCCAGCAGGTCCGCGTGACCGGCGATGTGCGCAATCTGCAATCCATGCGATTCAATGACCGGGCCTCCTCCTTCCGCGTCGTGCGCGGCGAGTGGGAGCTGTGCCAGCATGATGACTATAACGGCACCTGCATCACCCACGCCTCGGACCAGCCCAGCCTGGGCCGGATGAATGACCAGATCACCTCGCTGCGCCCGGCCGGCCGTCACTCCGGTGGCCCGGGTGGCGGGCATCCCGGCGGTGAAGCCATCACCCTCTATTCCGGCGCCAACTATACCGGCCGCTCCGTGACCCTCACCGTCGCGGCGACCGATCTGCGCCAGTACAATTTCAACGACGAAGCCCGCTCGATCCGGCACTCCGGTCGCCGCGCCTGGCGTGTCTGCCAGCACGCCAACTATGGCGGCGCCTGCATGCAGGTCGATGGCGACCTGCCTCATATCGGCGGCGGCATGGCGGCGCAGATCTCGTCGGCCGAGCCGGACTACGGCTCCCGGCCGGGTCATGGCGGTGGCAATGACCGTCCGCGTTCGGGCGTCTTCCTCTATGACGGGCAGAACTTCTCCGGCCAGCGCGTCGATATCTCCCGCGATGTCGACAATCTGCAGAGCCTGGGCTTCAACGACCGCGCCGACAGCCTGATCGTCGCCCGCGGCGAGACCTGGGTGATCTGCGAGGACGACTATATGCGTGGCCGCTGCCAGCGCGTGGAAGGTGAAGTGCGCGACCTGGGCCAGCTGGGCCTGCGCAATCGCGTGACATCCCTGCGTCAGGTGGATAATCGCTGGGATGGCGGTGGCCGTCCGGGTGGCGGTTGGGGGTATGGCCCGCGCCACGGCGTGATGCTGTATCAGGGCACGAACTTCTCCGGCCAGCGTGTCGAGATCGACACGGAGGTCACGGATCTGCGCCAGTACCGCTTCAATGACATGGCGGCGAGCATCCAGATCGCTCGCGGCGAACGCTGGCTGGTCTGCGAGGACTCGCACTTCCGCGGCCGCTGCGAGGAGATCGGCGATGATGAGCGCGATCTGGGCCGCTATCGCCTGCGCAACACCATTTCCTCGCTGCGCCCGCTGGGCGGTCCGTGGAATGGCGGCGGCGGTGGCTGGGGCGGTGGATACCGCGATGTCGTGCTCTACGACGCCCCCGGCTTCAACGGCCGCTCGATCCGCATCGATGATGACGTTTACAATCTGCAGCGCTACGGCTTCAACGACCAGGCGATGAGCATCGAGATTCCGCGCGGCCAGCGCTGGCTGATCTGCGAGGACTCCGACTTCCGCGGCCGCTGCGAGGAAGTCTCTGGCGATGTTGCTCACCTGCGCGGCCTGAGCCGCGAGGTCTCCTCCCTGCGCCGTCTCGATCGTTACTGATTTCGCGTCACGCGGCTGGCAGGCCGGTCCTCCCTGATGGGTGGGCCGGCCTTGCTTGTGGAAGCACGCTGAAACCACCCCTTGGGTGACGGCCAAATCAGGCGTATATTTAGTTGCAAATGAAACTATCCAGCCACCGGAGGCTGACATGCCAGTCAACGACCCCGTCGTGGCGGAACAGACGCCCGCCGCCGACTTTACCATCGACCAGATGTGGGAGCGCTACTCCGCCGAGGAGCACGGCATCTGGACCACGCTTTACGAACGCCAGATGTCGGTGCTGCAGGGCCGCGCCGCGCCCGAACACTTCCGCGGGCTGGACTTGCTGAACCTCAATGAGGGCGGCATTCCTGACTTTCGCCGCGTCAACGAGAAGCTGGAAAAGCTCACCGGCTGGACGGTCGTGACGGTTCCGGGCCTGATCCCGGAAAAGGAATTCTACGAACACCTGGCCAATCGCCGCTTCGTGTCCGGTCGTTTCATCCGCGATGGCGAAAAGCTGGACTACCTGCCCGAGCCGGACATCTTCCATGATGTCTTCGGTCATGTGCCGCTTCTGACCCAGCCGGTCTTTGCCGACTACATGCAGGCCTATGGCCAGGGCGGGCTGCGCTCGCTGGAGTTCGACACCATCAAGAACATGGCGCGTCTGTACTGGTATACGGTCGAATTCGGGCTGATCAACACGCCGGAAGGCCGCCGCATCTACGGTGCCGGCATCGTGTCCTCGAAATCGGAATCGATCTTTGCCCTCGAGGCCCGATCCCCCAACCGGATCCATTTCGATCTGGAACGGATCATGCGCACCGACTACCGCTATGATGATTTCCAGCAGACCTATTTCGTCATCGACAGCTATGACGAGCTGATGGAAGCCACCTATGCCGACTTCGCCCCGCTCTACGAGCGTCTGCCGGACCTGCCGGAGTACAAGGCTTCTGATGTGGCCGAAGGAGACCGGGTCTATAATCGCGGCAGCCAGGAATATGCCATGGCGGGCGGACTGACGGCAAAAGCCAAGGCTGTCTAGGCGGCGGCGCTGCCGCCGCTGACCAGGTGTAGACCGTCGTCTTCGGCATTGAAGGTGAGGCCGGTCACCCCGGCAATCACATCCTCGAACGCTTTGCGGGTCACCGGCTTGACGATGTAGAAGCAGGCACCGGCCTCGCGGCATTTCGCCTCGACTTCCGGATTGCGGGTGCCGGAATAGACACCCATCGCACCATCGCCCAGCAGCCCTTGTGCCGAGGCGATGAAGGCCATGGCGTCATGCCCGCCCAGTGAGAGATCGGTCAGCAGCAGGACCGGACGGCCGGCGGCCGCCCGCAGCCAGAGCAGCGCATCCTCGGGACGCGTGAAAGCTTCGAATTCAAAGCGCACACCGGCGTCTTCAAGGTCGGCCTTGAAGAGAAAATGTTCGTCCGGATCGTCGTCCACCAGGACAACGGTGACACGCTCATTCACACCCAATTGCCCCTCCCCGGCAATTCGAAGCGCGCAAACTATCACGATTTCCCGCTTTGGATAGTGCGACGGCAAAACCGCGCTCGGTGTGACAATCTCAGTTTTGCTGGAACGGATAATAGTTCTGACCGAGGCCCAGGATCCCGGTCAACGCGTCCAGCGCCTCGCGGCTCTCGACCAGAAGCGCCGGATCGGCGAGGTCATTGGGGCCCAGGCTTTCGCGGTAATGCTTCTTTGCCCAGGCGACAAGCTTGGGATAGAGGGCATCCGACATCAGCGCAGACGGTGTGACGGCGGCCTGCTCGGCCTCAGTCAGAACCACGCGCAGCCGCAGGCACGCCGGGCCGCCACCATTGCGCATGGACTGGCGCACCTCGACAAACTCGACGCGGCCAATCGGGCCATTGCCCGAGGTCATCGCTTCGCAATAGCTCCGCGTCGTCTCTGTCTCTTCGGTCTCTTTCGGCGCGATCAGCACCAGACGGTCTTCGCCCGGCCATTCCAGCAGCTGGGAATTGAAGAGATAGGAGGTGATGGCGTCCCCGATCGGCACCTCGGCCTGCGGCACTTCAACAAAGTCCGGCTCGAAAAGGCCGTCCGCCGCCCGGCGGATGTCATCCAGCGCGCCGTCGCGATCGGCAAAGGCCAGTTCGTGGAAGAACAGCGTCGTGCGCGTGCCCACGCAGACCACATCATTGTGGAAGGCACCGGCATCGATGGCCTCGGGCGACTGTCGGATGAAAACCGTTCGGCGGGGATCCAGCCCGTGCGAGCGGGCCACGGCCTGGCAGGCTTCCAGCGTCTGCCGGGCAGGAAACTTGCCGCTCCAGGCTTCGTCCGCTGTGCGGCCATAGACAAAGATCTCAACGCCTTCGCCACCCTGCTCGGCGCATAGGCGGACATGATTGGCGGCGCCTTCATCGGCAAAGTCGGGTTGGGCCGGCAGGACGTCATGCACGGCGAACCGGTCCGGATCGGGAAAGGCCCATTGCAGGGCCCGGCGGGTCTGCTCGCCCTCGATGGACCGGTGCAGCGTGGTCAGAAGATTGGCCGGCGTGAAGTGCAGCCGCCCGTCAGCTGTATCGGCCGACGGCGAGACGGTCGCGGCATTGGCGGCCCACATCGGTGAAGCGGAACAGGCCTTGCGCAGAAGACCGGGCGCGTTCCTCCAGGCCGCCTCGATAACCGCGGCATCGGTTCCGGAGAACCCGGCCCGGCGCAAGAGCGGCAGATAGGGACGCTCGTGCGGCGGGATCAGGCCCTGCACCAGGCCACTATCAGCCAGGCGCTTCATCTTGGCCAGGCCTTCCAGGACACCGGCGCGCGGCGAGGACACCAGGCCCTCATTGCGCGAGGAAGCCAGATTGCCTTCGGACAGGCCGCCATAATTATGCGTCGGCCCGACCAGGCCGTCGAAATTCGCTTCGCGTGCCAGCACCATCAATCCACTCCCTTGACCGCCATGCGCTCCGGCTTGGTCGCTGCCTGCGTGGCGACCGGATAGGCGCAGTAATCGGCCGCGTAGTAGGCGCTCGGCCGCAGATTGCCCGATTGGCCGGGACCGCCGAACGGCATGTTGGATGCTGCGCCGCAGGTCGGCCGGTTCCAGTTGACGATGCCGGCCCGGGCCTCGACCCAGAACCGGTCCCACAGGGCTTCATCATCCGAGACCAGCCCGGCCGACAGGCCGTAGGCGGTATCATTGGCGGCCGCGATGGCGTCATCGAAACTGGCCACACGCGTGACCTGCAGCATCGGACCGAAGACTTCCTCGTCCGGCACGTCGACCCCGGTGACATCCAGCAGGCCGGGACGCAGGAAGGCGTCACCCAGCTCGGGCACACGGGACACTTCCCGGATCGGTTTGGCCCCACGGCGGACCAGGTCCGCCTGGGCGTCAAGCACACCCTGAGCGGCCCGGGCCGAGACCAGCGGTCCGATGAAGGGCTCGTCCGCATCATCCCAGCGACCGATGCTCAGCTCACCGGCAATGCGCACAATCGCGTCGATCACGGCCTCACCGGCCGGGCCTTCCGGCAAGATCAGGCGGCGCGCGCAGGAACAGCGCTGGCCGGCGGTGACATAGGCGGAGTGCACGGCAATGCGCGCAGCGGCTTCGGCATCCTCGGCATCCCAGACAACGAGTGGATTGTTGCCGCCCATCTCCAGCGCCAGCTGAACGCCGGTCCGGCCGGCAAATTTCTCGTGGATGAACTTGCCCGTGCCCCAGGAGCCCGTGAACAGCACGCCGTCCAGCGCGGCATGGTCAAGGGCCGCAGCCCCGGTCTCGCGCGCGCCCTGGACCAGGTTGAGCACGCCATCGGGCAGGCCGGCCGCCTGCCAGGCCTGCACCATGGCCTCGCCGACACCCGGCGTGATCTCGGACGGTTTGAAAACGATCGTATTGCCGGCGATCAGTGCCGGCACGATGTGACCATTGGGAAGGTGGCCGGGGAAGTTGTACGGGCCCAGCACGAACATCACGCCCAACGGCTTGTGTGCCAGACGGGCATAGCCGAAAGCGGTCTCGGCCTGGTGGCCGGACGTGCGCTCCTGGAAAGCCTTCAGCGAGATGTCGATTTTGCCGATCATGGCGCCGGCCTCGGCGAGCCCCTCCCAGCGCGGCTTGCCGGTCTCCTGCGAGATCAGCTCGGCCATATCGGCCTTGCGGGTCTCCAGCTCGGCCTTGTAGCGCTCGACCACGGCAATGCGTTCGGCCAGCGGCGCCCGGCCCCAGGCCGGAAACGCGTTGCGAGCCGCCGTGAAGGCCGCATCGACATCGGCCGGGCTGGCGCTCTGGCCCTGCCAGACCACGCTGTCATCGGCCGGGTTGTGAGAGACGAATTGCGTTCCGGCGCCCTCGCGCCACTGTCCATTGATCAACAGCATCGGATTACCTCTTGCGTCGCCAGAAACGGGCCTTCTCGCCCTCCTGCAGGTCCATGGCCTGCATCACCTCGACCGAAATCCCCAGCACGTCACCATCATCGACGCCCTGCACCTGGCAGGTGCGGAAATCCGGGAAACGGTCCGTGGAGAGAATGCCTTCTGCACTGCCCGGCGCCGAAGACGAGCGGACGGTCACTTCACGGCTTTCGCGCAGCGTGCGCACATTTTCCGTCCAGGTCGACACCAGCGGACCGCCGTCGAAAATGTCGACATAGCGGTCATAATGGAAGCCTTCCCACAGCAGCAGGTTATAGGCGCCCTCGCCTTGCGGGTGCGGCTTGCCGATGACCTCGCGCACGTCAGGCGGCAGCAGGTCCAGATAGATCAGGTGCTGCGGTCCCAGATCGAGGATGAACTGGTTGTCCGTCGCCGCACTCAACCGGTCCGCATCGTCGAAATCCATGCGGAAGAACGGACGGGACACGGCGTCGAAGAAAGGCGATGAGCCGTCATCATTCACCACGCCGCGCAGCTCGGCCAGGACGCGGTCGCCGAAACGGCTGCGATCCGCAGCCATCAGCAGATAGCGCGACTGGGCCACCAGTCGCCCGGCCCCCGTACCGCGCCCCGCTTCGGACACGAACAGCGTGCCCACTTCCGAAGCGCCGGCGAAATCATTGACCAGCAGCATGGCCTGCATGTCGAAGCGTCGATCGGCCTCGACCGAATGCTGGGCCAAGGTGATGATCTTGAAGTCCCAATACGGCTTGGAAACACCCACCATCGCCTTGATCGCCGAACAGCCGATAATCTGCCCGCTTTCAGTGTCCTCCAGCATCAGCTGGTAGGTATCCTCGGTCTGGCCCGGGTCCTCGGCGCGAAACGCGCGCTCGGACTTTTCCAGTCGCTCGGCCAGAACTTCCGGCGGTACCGCCAGCGATGTGAAGCCGGTGCCGGCCTCCTGCGACAGCCGCACCAGATCGTCGATATCCGACGTCTTGGCAGCACGGACGATCAGCATGGTCTCTCCCCTGAACGATGTGTTGCGGACTACTGCGCCCGCGCCAGGGCGCGCGCTTCACGCGCGTTGAACTCGCCTCTGGCAAATTTCATCAGCATCACTGCCGACAGCTTGGCCCGCTCGGCAAAGCTGGACAGTTTCACAATCTCGCGGTCGGAATGGATATCAGCGCCACGCACACCCAGCGTGTCGACATTGGGACAACCGGCGGCCCACAGATTATTGCCTTCGCAGACGCCGCCCGTGTCCTGCCAGCGAATGTCCAGACCCAGCGCCGATCCGGCGGCCCGCGTCCATTCAAACATCTTCGCATTGGCCGGTGACATCGGCTTGGGTGGTCGGGTGAAACCGCCATGCAACGCCGCCTCGATCCCGTCGCGCACCCGGATCTCATCGACCAGGCGCTCCAGTTCGGCCTCGACCCAGATCCGGTCATTCTCGGTCTGGACGCGAACATTAAAACGGGCCACGGCATTGTCCGGCACCACATTGGGCGGACCGCCACCGTCGATCCGGGCCAGGTTGAAGGTCACGCCCTCGCGGCGACCATTCAACGCATCCAGGCCCAGCCCGAATTGGCAGGCCGCGGCCAGCGCATTGCGGCCCAGATGATGCTCGCGCCCGGCATGGGCGGCGCGGCCGGAGACCTTCAGCGACCAGTTGCCGGAGCCTTTGCGGGCGCCCGCCAGAGAGCCATCGGCCAGGGCCGGCTCATAGGTCATGCCCAGATCGGCACCGGCGCCCAGTTCGGTGAGGATCGGTCCTGAACCCAAAGAGCCGATTTCCTCATCCGGTGAGATCAGCACATCCACACCGATCTCGTCCTTCCAGGGACTGCGCTCGAGCCCGAGAAGTCCGTGCAGCATGACCAGAATGCCGCCCTTCATGTCCGCCACGCCGGGACCGTTGAGCGTGTCGTCATCCCACAGGGAGGTGGACTGGAAATGGCTGTCGGCCGGAAACACCGTATCGTGGT
>CBDETA010000002.1:0-379502 GCA_965242785.1 uncultured Maricaulis sp. | reverse complement strand
CTGAGACATGTTTGAGAAAATCCTCATCGCCAATCGTGGCGAGATCGCCCTTCGCGTCCACCGCGCCTGCCGGGAAATGGGCATCCGCACCGTGGCCGTGCACTCGGAAGCCGATGCCAATGCCATGCATGTCCGCCTGGCGGATGAAAGCGTGTGCATCGGCCCGCCGCCGGCTGGCAAATCCTATCTCCACATTCCCTCGATCATCACGGCCGCCGAAGTGACCGGCGCCCAGGCGATCCATCCGGGCTATGGCTTCCTGTCGGAAAATGCCCGTTTCGCCGAGATCGTCGAGGCACACGGCCTGGCCTTCATCGGTCCGACGGCGGAACATATCCGCATGATGGGCGACAAGATCACGGCCAAGAAGGCGGTGATGGAAGCCGGCATTCCGGTGGTGCCCGGTTCGGATGGCGGTGTGGCGACCTTCGAGGAAGCCAAACCGATCGCCGAGAAAATCGGCTATCCAGTGCTGATCAAGGCGGCTTCAGGCGGCGGTGGCCGCGGCATGAAAGTGGCGGAAAGCGCCGACAAGCTGAAATCGGCGATGGAAACCGCCTCCGCCGAGGCCAAGGCGGCCTTTGGTGACGGCACGGTCTATCTGGAGAAGTATCTCGGTCGGCCGCGCCATATCGAGATCCAGATCCTCGCCGACACGCACGGCAATGTGGTGCATCTGGGCGAGCGCGACTGCTCGCTGCAGCGCCGCCACCAGAAACTGCTGGAAGAAGCCCCCTCCCCGGCCCTCAATGCCGAGGAACGCGCCAAGATCGGTGAAGTGGTCCGCAAGGCGATCGGCGCCATCGGCTATCGCGGCGTCGGCACGATCGAATTCCTGTGGGAAAACGGCGAGTTCTACTTCATCGAGATGAATACCCGCCTGCAGGTGGAGCACCCCGTCACCGAGATGATCACCGGCATCGACCTGGTGCGCGAGCAGATTCGCGTGGCCGATGGGGCGCCGCTGGAGATCACCCAGGACGACATCAAGTTCGAAGGCTGGGCCATCGAGTGCCGCATCAATGCGGAAAACCCGAAGACCTTCGCGCCCTCGCCCGGCAAGGTGACCGATTTCCACGCGCCGGGCGGTCTGGGCGTTCGCCTCGATTCCGCCCTTTACGCCGGCTATTCCATCCCGCCCTATTATGACAGCCTGATCGGCAAGCTGATCGTGCACGGACGCACGCGGGAAGAGACCCTGCTGCGCCTGCGCCGGTCGCTGGAGGAAATGGTTGTCGGCGGTGTGGAGACCACGATTCCGATCTTCCTCGATCTGCTTGAGGAACCGGATTTCGTGAATGGCGACTACCACATCCGCTGGCTGGAGGAGTGGCTGGCCCAGCGCAATGGCTAGCCGCCCGCGGCTGGAGACGGAATGCGCAGATTCGGTGCCCAGGACCTGATCGACTGCTATGCCCGCGGCGTGTTTCCCATGGCCGAAGGGCGGGACGATCCGCGCATCTACCTGCTGGACCCGGACGAGCGCGGTGTGCTGCCGCTGGACGGGTTCCACATTCCGCGCAGCCTGAAGAAGACGGTCCGCCAGGATCTCTACCAGGTCTCGGTCAACGAGTGCTTCGAGGACGTGGTGCGCGGCTGTGCAGCGCCGGCACCGGGCCGCAAGGAGACCTGGATCAATTCCGGAATATTCAGCCTCTACAGCGAGCTGCACCGGTACGGGCATGCGCAGTCGGTGGAGTGCTGGGCCGGCGGAGAACTGGTAGGCGGGCTCTACGGGGTGACGCTGGGCGGCGCCTTCTTCGGGGAAAGCATGTTCTCGCGCCGGCGTGATGCGTCAAAGGTGGCACTGGTCCACCTGGTGGCGCGCCTGCGGGTCGGCGGCTTTGTCCTGCTGGACACCCAGTTCACCACGGAACACCTGGAGCGTTTCGGCGCCAAAACCATTTCGCGCGCAGACTACAAGGCTCGGCTGTCCGCCGCTTTGGAACTGAAGGCGGATTTTCACGCCCTGCCGGCCGAATTCAGCGGGTCTCAGGCCCTGCAGTCCAGCACCCAGACGTCGTAGACCGCGTGTTCCAGAGGGTTCTGGGCCGGGCGGGAGGCAAACATCCAGCCGGAAAAAATCTGCTCGCCTTCGACGTCGACGCCGAAACCATCGGTGCGGCGATCACGGATCTGCAGGAAGGCATAGGTTTCCGGCGTCTCTTCCGGCGGCCGGCGGCGGCAATAGTGCGCCGTGATTGACAGCGCACCGAACTGGGCGGTTTCGCCGATATTGATCTCAAAATCGCGCGTGCGGGCGGTCACCTTGTCCAGGCCACGCAGGACCACGACCGAGCCCGGCTCGCTGGACAGCGGACCGCGTTCGCCATCCGCGTCGGGATCGTCGCGGCGCAGGAGATCGGCAATGTCGTCGGAACCGGCGGACGGCGAAGACGGTGCATCATCCTGCGACCAGACCGGCGCAGCGGTCAGGGACAGGGTGGCAAGGGCGACAAGCAATGCGGTTTTCATGCGGCTCACTCTGCCCATGGATTGTGACAGTGTCGAGGCGTGAAATGCCTAGGCCTCGTCCGGAGACCAGGCTTGGTAATCACCTGAAGAGGCCTGGCGCTTTTCACCGCCCAAGAGGCTGCCACCGGGACGATAGGCATAGACGGTGCCGGTCAGGTTGGGGTGGTGATCTTTCTCCCAGGCCTGACGGTGCAGCGGTGCTTCACTCGGCGGCGTGTCGAACGTGTGGTGCAGCCAGCCATGCCAGTCGGACGGAACGCGCGACGCGTCGGCATAGCCCTTGTAGATCACCCAGCGGCGCTTGCGGCCATCCGGACCGGTATTGCCGCGCTCGGTGTAATAGCGATTGCCGAATTCGTCCTCGCCGACCTTCTTGGCACCGCGCATGGCGAGCGTGAGGAAGGTTCCGGGCGTGGCGTCTTTCCACCAGACGAAAATCTTGGCGATGAATCCGAACATGGGCGCGGGCTCCGAGTCAGCCGGGGATGTGAACCGCCTATATGCCCAAGCCGGGCGGGCCGGTCCAGTCTCCAGCGCGGCTGATCTGCGCCAGGGCGGCTAAGGGCTTCGGGTTTCGTGCCTTGAGGCCGACGCGGTAGACTTCCTTAACTCCCGGGCGATTCGGGAGGCTTGAGGGCCCAGACAATGCAGGTATTCGATCGGTTCACCGAAGCCCTGGCCCGATCCGGGGCAAACATGGAACTGGAACAACGCGCGGTCTCGGCCGGCGGGGATCCGGATATCGAAACCGGCACGCGCCAGATCGCCGTTCCTGCCGATTGGAGCGACAGCGCAGCCCAGGCCCTGGCCGACCTGCTGACCACGCCCCGGCCGATTGCCACCCAGCCGCGCAAGGGCGGCAAGACCATCGGTGCCCTCGCCCCGCATGTCGCCGATGGCGATGAGCGTCGGTGCGAGGCCTCGCTGGAAGCGGTGACCACGCGCATCGCCGGGTCGCTGGCCTGGTCGGCTGCGCGCCAGGGCGCGTTCGAGGGGGAGGCCGAGGCCGAACGCTTTGCCCGCGAGCTTGCGGCCAGCCTGACCGGCCGGTTTGTCATTCCCGACAGCCACCTGATCCGCGAGGCCGGTGTCGACTGGGCCTATGGCGACACGCCGGAAACCGAAGGCGCCGCCGAAACGCCGCTGCAGATCCGCGCGGCCTCCCGTTCAGCACCCGGCCAATTGCGCCGGGTTGCCGAAAGTGCCCTGCGCAATTCCGTGCTGGAAGTGGGCGCACGGGTCACCCGCGACCGGCTGGAAGCCATCGGCGAAGCCTGCCGCCGCTGCTCCGGTGACGAGACCGACTGTTTCGATCCTCGCCGCAATGCCGCCCTCGCCCGGGCCATGCGACGGGCGCTGAAGGATGGCGTGCCGGAAGAGGCCGTCGAGCGGGCCCTGGCACTGGCCCGGCAGGGCACGGATGATGACGCCCTGTCGGCCCTGATCCCGGATGCCGTGCCGCAGCGACCGGCCGTGCTGTCGATCCCGGGCAAGCTGTCCGAAGCCATTCGCGATAACGAGGCCTGGAGTTTCGACGAGGATGGTGGCTCGGTCCGCGCCCGCGATTTCCGCACCGGCATTGCCCGCACGATCTGGAGCTTTGGCACGCCGGCGCTGGCCTTCCACGAAAGCCCCCCGCCCAGCGGTCCGGTCCTCTACATCAACCTGCCCGCCTTCCTGGATGAGAGCAGCACGCTGCGCGCCGATCTTCTGGGCGATGCCGTGCGCTACTGGTCGACAGCGCTGGCTTTGAGCGCGCCCAAGGGTGCGGCCTCGGCCGGCACGCTGGCCCTCACCGGCGTCGGGGCCCTGCTGATGAGCCTGGGACTGGCCTATGACAGCGAAGATGCCCGCCGCACGGTGGCTGCGCTGGGCCGGCTGGCGACGCTGGCCATCCGGGATGCGGCCTCTGCGACCGGCGCCCGGGCGCCAGGCCTGGGTCCGGATCTGGAGCTGGATGGTCTGCCGGGTGAACTCGACACGCTGGTCGAGACACTGCAATCAGCGTCGAAGAACTTCCTGCCCAAGGCGGCCCTCGCCCGGCCGGGCGTGCAGTTGGCCTGCCTGACCCCGACGCCGGAGATTGCCGCGCTGATGGATGCCGACAGCCTGGGCGCCTTGCCGGTTGCCGGCGGCACACTGTCGGACACCGGCTTTGGTGCTGGCCAGCGGCTGCGCGACTGCGCCCGGCGCGGCCTGGACGTGCTTGCCTTAAGTGCCGGCCAGATCGAGGCGATCGAGGATCATGCCGCGGGTCGCGGGACGCTGCGTGGTGCGCCAGCGATCTCGCATGCCGAGCTGGAAGCGCGCGGCGTGCCTGAGGACGCGCTGGAGCGGCTGGAGGACTCGATCGGGGAAGGCGCCTCGGTGCGCTTTGCCCTCAACCGCTGGACGCTGGGCGAGCGGGTTTGCCGCTCGCTGGGCCTGTCCAGCGATGTGGTGGAGAGCCAGGGCCAGTCGCTGTACGCGGCGCTGGGCTACAGCGACCAGGATGTTCGCGCCGCCGACCGTTACGCGCTGGGCACGGGTGAGGTGCATGATGCCCCGGACCTGCCGGCAGCGCTGCGTGACGTCTTCGCCCCGGCATCAGCCCAGGCGCAACTGCGGCTAGCGGCCGCTCTGGAACACCAGATCGAGGGTGCCTGTGTCACCGCGATCGAGCTGGACGGGGATGCCACGATTGACGACGTCTCGGCCCTGATCGACATGGGCGCCGAGCTGGGTCTGCGCCGGCTGGACATCCGCCGCACCGCCTCCGGCCTGTTCGACCTCCTGCCTGCAATTGATTTCGACAAGGGCGACTATGCCGCCGAGGCCCCGCCGGCCGAACGTATCGTCGAGCGTACGGTGGAACGCGTGGTGGAGAAGCCGGCCGCCCGTCGCAAACTGCCGGACCGTCGCAAGGGCTATATCCAGAAAGCCACGGTGGGCGGCCACAAGGTCTATCTGCACACCGGCGAGTTCGATGATGGCGAGCTGGGCGAGATATTCATCGACATGCACAAGGAAGGCGCTGCCTTCCGTTCTCTGATGAACAATTTCGCCATCGCGATTTCCATCGGCCTGCAATACGGCGTGCCGCTGGAGGAGTTCGTCGACGCCTTCGTCTACACGCGTTTCGAACCGGCCGGGCCGGTCGAGGGCAATGACTCCATCCAACACGCCACCTCGATCCTGGATTATCTCTTCCGCGAGCTGGGCGTGTCCTATCTGGGCCGCGACGACCTGGCGGAGATATCGCCGGACAAGGCGGACCCCGGCGGCATCGGCAAGGGGGTTGAGCAGGAAAAACTGGCCCAGGAGGCCGCGGCCAAGTTCATCTCGCGCGGTTTTTCTCGCGGCCAGGTGCCCGACAACATCCTGATGTTCGCCCATGCGCCCAAGAAGGTCGCCGCCGCCAAGGGCGGCCAGGATGACGGCGCGCATTACGAGCTGGAGGACCACACGCCCACGCGCGGCACCTCCCGCGACATCTCGGTCTATACCGGCTCGCCCTGCCCGGACTGCGGACATTTCACCGTCGTGTCCACGGAGACGGATGGCCAGAAATGCGACGCCTGCGGCTGGACCGGGGGCTGACGGCACGGCGATTGCGTGGGCGCGGGGTGTACGGGTTCCGGAGCACCAAAATGAAACGCATCCTTGCTGTCATTGCGATGATCAGCCTCTTTGGCGGGGCTGCGGCCGCGCAGGATGCGTCCCAGATTGCCCGCGTCCAGGCGGGCCAGTCCTGCCCCGGCTGCAACCTGTTCCAGGCCGATCTGGCCTATCGCGACTTGCCGGGCATTGATGTGTCCGGGGCTCGCCTGCGCCAGGCCAGCCTGGCGCTGTCAACGATGAACCGGGCCCGGTTCGACAATAGTGACCTGTCCATCGCCAACCTGTTCGGCGGCCGTTTCACCGGGGCCAGTTTTCGCAATGCCGACCTGACGCGGGCCAACCTGGTCGGCGCGCATTTCGGCGGAGCCAATCTGGCCGGTGCCAACCTGTCCGGCGCGACCTTGTCCGGCGC
The DNA here is from genome assembly GCA_965242785.1 of uncultured Maricaulis sp. Lineage (GTDB taxonomy): Bacteria > Pseudomonadota > Alphaproteobacteria > Caulobacterales > Maricaulaceae > Maricaulis. The sequence continues at coordinate 373,015 of CBDETA010000002.1, read as the reverse complement.
CGAGCTGAACGAGGCTGTGGGCCTGACCCAGAGCCAGCTGAATGCGGCCTGCGGTGACACCTCGACCCGTCTGCCCGCCGGTTTGACGGTTCCCCGCTGCACCCCCTAGACCCTGTGCGCGGCGCTTGCGGTGTCCCCACAAGCCTTTAGGCTTCATACCTTATGCACTGGGGTTACTGTGAATTAAGTCGAATTCGAGCGGCCAGTGCCGTATCCCGTGGGATCATGCGGATACGCAAACACATTCTTCTCGCGTCTGTCGCGCTTGGCATGCTGGCCGCGGCGCCGGCCTGGGCAGGGGGTGATGACCATCCCCGGCGGGGTCTGGCCATTGGCGGCGAGTGCGAGAATTGTGACTTCTCCGACAAAAATCTGGCCGGTGCCATCTTCATCGGCGCCAATTTCGAAGGCTCGACCTTTGCCGGCAGTGAACTGCCGGGTGTCACCATCGTAGAAAGCCGGTTCAACGGCACGGATTTCTCCGATGTCGAGATGATCGGGGCGCGGCTGACGGGCGTGACCTTCTCCCGATCGGCCCTGGATGATGCCAATCTGAGCCATTCGCACATCGAACGTGTGAATTTTTCCTCGGCGAACCTCTCGGACACCGATTTCTCCCACGCCAACATGGTGTTCGTCACCTTCATCGGCGCGGAGCTGGACGGCTCGGCCTTTGCCAATGCCCGGCTGCGGCAGGTGAATTTCCTGCGCGCCGAGATGAATGACACGGTGTTCCGGGGGGCCGAATTGCGCCGGGCGAATTTCGCCGAGGTCAATGGCGATAATCTCAACTTCCGCGATGCCGACCTGACCGGCGCGAATTTCGAAGGTGCCGAGATTGTCGATGCCGATTTCAGCGGTGCGGACCTCAGTGGCACAAACTTTTCCTCGGCCCGGATCGAAGGGGCTTCCGGCCTGACCAAGACCTCGCTGACCGGGGCTTGCGGCAATGAGGCGACCCGGATCAATGACGGTCTGGCCCTGCCGATGTGTACCGACCGGCAGCACCGCCACTCTGCGGGCGTCTCCGGGGATACCGGTTATCGCTATGTGATGCGGATCGAGGGCGGGGACGATGCCGACACGATCGTGCAATTGCAGGCGCTGGAAGCGGCGCGGGCCGAGCTGCTGGTGCATATCGGCGAGGAGCTGGCCAATCACGCCCAGGACCTGGACCGCGAGGCGATCAGCACCGCGACCAGCGAGGCCATGCGCGAGATCGCGCGGGCCGAGCGCGAACTACGCGAAATCCGCCGCGAGCGCGCTGAGCAGATGGCCGAGCGGGACCGGATCCAGCGCGAGATGCGCGAGGAGATGGAACGCGAGCGTCGGCGCGTGATCGAGATCCGCCGCGAAGCCAATCGCGCGGCTGCCGAACGGGTGATCGAGACGATGCCGTCGGCCCGTTTCGAACCGCAGCCTCCGCCGCCGCCGGAGCCCTATCGCCATTAAACCCGAGACAAAGCGGCCCGGCAGACGAACTGCCGGGCCGTGTCATGTCAGCGATCCCCTGTGGGAGATCAGCCTTTCTTGGCGTCCGGCACCACGGTGCGCAGGTGCAGTTCGCGCAGCTGCTTCAACTCGACCTCGGCCGGCGCATTCATCATCAGGTCGCGGGCCTGCTGGTCCTTCGGGAACATCACCACTTCGCGCAGGTTCTCGACCCCGGCGAGCAGCATGACGATGCGGTCGACACCCGGCGCGATACCGGCGTGCGGCGGGGCGCCATAGCGGAAGGCGTTGAGCATGCCGCCGAACTCTTCCTCGACGGTTGCCGCGTCATAGCCCGCAAAACCGAAGGCTTTCAGCATCACGTCCGGACGGTGGTTCCGCACCGCACCGGAGGAGAGTTCCACGCCATTGCAGACGATGTCGTACTGGAAGGCCTTGAGCGCCAGCAGCGCATCCGTGTCCGAGCCGTCGAAATTGAGGAATTCATCCGGATCGATCTGCGGCATGGAGAAGGGGTTGTGCGAGAAGTCGACCTTCTTGTTGTCCTCGTCCCACTCATACATCGGGAAGTCGACAATCCAGCAGAAGCGGAACGTGTCCTTCTCGCAGAGATCGAGCTCGGTACCGATGACCTGGCGGGCCTTGCCGGCGAAGGAATAGAAGGCCTTGGGATCACCGGCGGCAAAGAAGACCGCATCACCCGGCTCCAGGCCCAGCTCGACGCGCAGCGCCTCGGTGCGGTCCGCGCCGATATTCTTGGCGATCGGACCCGCGCCCTCGATGGCACCGCCCTCTTCGCGCCAGAAGATATAGCCCAGCCCCGGCTGGCCTTCCTTCTGCGCCCAGGCATTCATCCGGTCACAGAAGGCGCGCGACCCGCCGGTCTTGGCCGGGATCGCCCAGACCTGGACCTTGGGGTTCTTCTCCAGCATCCCGGCGAAGACCTTGAAGCCGGAACCGCGGAAGGTCTCGGAGACGTCTGACATCTTGATCGGGTTGCGCAGGTCCGGCTTGTCCGAACCGTACCAGCGGATGGCGTCGAAATACGGGATCTGCACGAAGGGCTCGTCCGGAACCGTGCGCCCGTCGGCGAATTCCTCAAACAGGCCCTTCATCACCGGTTCGATGACATCGAACACGTCCTGCTGGGTGGCGAAGCTCATTTCCATGTCGAGCTGGTAGAATTCGCCCGGCGCCCGGTCGGCGCGGGCATCCTCGTCGCGGAAGCAGGGTGCGATCTGGAAATAGCGGTCAAAGCCGGAGACCATGATCAGCTGCTTGAACTGCTGCGGGGCCTGCGGCAGGGCGTAGAACTTGCCCGGGTGCAGGCGCGAGGGCACCAGGAAGTCGCGCGCGCCTTCCGGCGAGGACGCGGTCAGGATCGGGGTCTGGTATTCGACGAAACCTTCCTCGACCATGCGGCGACGGATCGAGTCGATGATCTTTGAACGCAGCACGATACGCTTGTGCAGGCTTTCGCGGCGCAGATCGATATAGCGGTGCTTCAGGCGCACTTCTTCCGACCAGTCCGGCTCACCGAAGACCGGCAGCGGCAATTCTTCCGCTTCCGACTGGATGGACAGGTCCGCCAGGCGCACCTCGATCTCGCCGGTCGGCAGGTTGGCATTCACGGTCTCGGCAGAGCGGGCAATCACCTCGCCGGTCACCGTGATCACGCTTTCCACGCGCAGCCGCTCGAGCGTGGCAAAGTGGGCGCTCTCCGGCTCCAGCACGACCTGGGTCAGGCCGTAATGGTCACGCAGATCGATGAAGAGCAGGCCGCCATGGTCGCGCTTGCGATGGATCCAGCCGGAAATCCGCGCTGTCTGGCCGACATGGTCCTTGCGCAGCTGGGCGCAGGTATGGGTGCGATATGCGTGCATGGGTAAAGCGTCCGGAAAATCGGTATGAAACAGGTTGCCGCGACATGCCGGTTTGCGGGGTGGAATGTCAAGCTGGGCGGGGTGCGGGGCGCAGTTGGTGTGAGGGCGGAGCACGTCGCGAGCAAGCCGCCGGGCTGCGCCCGGCGGCCCCCTCCACCGCGAAGCCTGTCCTCGGGTTGGCCTGCGGCCAAGCCCGGGGGCGGCCCCCCCTCCCCACGGCGTGGGGAGGAAAGATGCTCTTCCGCCGCCGCTCGCGGGTTCCCCTACCAAACACCGTCTTCCCCCGGCTTGTCCGGGGGACCTCGTCCATCCTGCCAACAGGTTAGCTGAGGTGGCCCGGACAAGCCGGGCCATGACGGTGGTGAAGTGTGGTGGTGGGAGAGCGTGGGGCCAGAAACGCGGTGTCCTGATTTCCCCAGTCTGGGCGTGGATAAGGCGGCCGCCCACCGCTTTTCTTCCCCAATACGAGTTGGGGAAGTGGCCGAGCGGAGCAAAGGTCGATGGGGCGCCTCCGCAGGCGGCGTTACGGCGAAGCGTGGCGGATTCCGCGGCCGGGCGGCCGCCACCCCTCCACCGCTTCGCGGTCACCCTCCCCACAGGGCTGGGAGGAAAACTGCAATTAAACCACTGATATTCTTAGTAAACAATCTTTACCCCACCTGTAAGCGATTATTCACTTGCGCTTTTGCGAACGCCGGTCCATAAAGCATGTAAATGATCATTCACATGATCGCTCAGCCAAAGGGGGAGCCGCCATGACAGGCATGTTGAGAACCGGGATTTTTGACGGGGTGGACCCGAATGTCGGGGTGACCGCCAAGACCGGGACGACCAAGGCGCGGATCGAGCGGGCGGCGCTGATGCTGTTTGCCCAGCACGGCATGGATGGCGTCTCCATCAAGCAGATCGCCGAGGCCTGCACGATTTCGGACGGGGCGATGTATCGCCATTTCAAGTCCAAGGATGCGCTGGGCCGGCAGATGTTCGAGGTCATCCACAAGCGGCTGGAAGCGCTGGTGGTCTCCCACCTGGCACCCGATGCGACGATGGAGGACGCGGCCCGCGCCCTGACCAAGGCCTATTGCGAGCTGGCCGACACCGATCCGGCGCAATTCGTCTACCACCTGACCCATCGCAATTACTTCATCGCCGCCTCGGGCGATGGCGGGGCGGACCCGTCGGACTTCATGACCGCCTGCGTCGCCCAGGCGATGGAGCGCGGGGAAATCCCGGCCGGCGATCCGGAACTGAAATCCGCCATGGCGCTGGGTGTGGTCATGCAAACCGCCGAATACTCGCTCTACGGCCGCATCGCCCTGCCCCTGTCCCAACATGTCGAGGCCTTTGTGCGCGCCATCATGGCCGTGCTGAAGACCGACTGAACCCGATCAACCACACCAGGGAGGCCGAGATGCGGTCCTTCATTTTCAACATCACCTACTGGACGATCTCCGGCCTCTACGCCGTCATCTGCGCCGTGCTGGCGCTGATCCCCGGCCGCTGGGCGCTGATGCACGGTTTGCGCTCCTATGCACGCCTGACCCTGCACCTGATGCGCTGGATCTGCGGCATCAAGGTGGTGGTGCGCGGCACGCCGCCGAAGAACCAGCCGGTGGTCATCGGTGCCAAGCACCAGTCCTGGGGCGACGGCATCGTGATGATGGCCAAGTGCGGCGATGTGAATTTCGTCTGCGGCGACCACATGCTGAAATTCCCGCTGATCGGCTGGGTGCTGAAACGCTGCGGGGCGATCGTCCTGTCCAACCAGGGCGGCACCGAAGCCCGCAATGCCCTGATGGCGGGCGTGACCCGTTCGCAGGGCGAAGGCCGACCGCGCCCGGTGCTGATCTATCCGGAAGGCCATCTGACGCCGGTGGGTGAAGGCATGCGCTATCGCTCGGGTGTGTGGCGCCTCTCCCAAGCGCTGGACCGTCCGATCGTGCCGGTGGCGACCAATCTGGGCCAATGCTGGCCGCAACAGAAATGGTCGAAATTCTCCGGCACGGCGGTCATCGAATTCCTGGACCCGATTGCGCCAAGCGCCGACCGCGATGCGGTGCTGGCCGAGCTGGAAGCCCGTGTGGAGGCACGCTCGCGCGCCCTTGAGGCAGAGTTTGCGCCGGTTCGCGAACCGTCGCAGTCTTCCGACACCCTGGCGTGCAGCTGCGCGTAAGACGCTGGGCCGCCCGGACCCTTGAGGGAAATGCGATGAGATCGGCCATCTTCAATCTGAGCTTCTGGCCTGTGCTGGCGCTGTTCGCCCTGACAGCCTGGCTGGTGAGCTTCCTGCCCTGGCGCGCCGGCCTGATCGGCCTGATGCGGGCCTGCTGCAGAACCGTTCGCTGGATGATGCGCTGGATCATGGGGATCAAGGTGGAGGTGCGCGGCCGCGTGCCGCAGCGCGAGGCGGTGATCCTGGCCTCCAAGCACCAATCCTGGTCGGATGGTTTCATGCTGATGGCGATCATGGGCGACATGAATTTCGTCATCGGCAACGGGATCGAGACCTTTCCCCTGGTCGGCCGCATCGTTGCCCGCTCGGGCGCCACCATGGTCGCCTCTCCCGGCCTGCGCGGGGCGGAAGGCGCCCTGCAGGCAGCACTGGAGAAAGCGGGCGATGATCCGCGCCCGATGCTGATCTTCCCCGAAGGCGGACTGGCCGAGACCGGCGAGGCCAAGCGCTACCGGAAGGGTGTGTGGGTGATGTATGAACAGCTGAACCGCCCGGTGGTGCCTGTGGCCCACAATCTGGGTCTGCGCTGGCCGCAGAACAAATGGACCAAGTTTTCCGGTCCGGCGGTGATCGAGTTTCTCGACCCGATCCCGCCCGGACTGCCGCGCGATGATTTCCTGCCGCGCCTGCAATTGACGATCGAAACCCGCACCCGCGCCCTGGAAGCCGAAGGATCGGCTGCGGGCCTGGCCACGAAGGAGGCCTGATCATGAGTGCTGCCATTGCTGCGAGCCTTTTGGGCCAGCGCCGCTTTTTGCCACTCCTGGTGGCCCAGTCGCTGGGTGCATTCAACGACAATTTCTTCCGCTATGCCGTGGTGACGCTGGCGACCTATGGCGGGCTGACAATGTTTGACCTCGACCGGCTGACCCTGGTCTCGGTGGCCGCCTCGATGTTCACTGTGCCGATCTTCCTCTTTTCTGCGGTCGCCGGGCGTATCGCCGACAAGTTCGACCGCACGCGCATCATGCGCTTTGCCAAGTTTGCCGAGATCTGGCTGATGGGCGTGGTCGCCCTCGCCTTCATCCTGGAACAACCGGCCCTCTTGATGCTGGCCCTGTTCCTGATGGGCACGCAGTCGGCATTCTTCACGCCGGCGAAGAATTCCGCCCTGCCCACCCTGATGGCCCCGCACGAGCTGGTACCGGCCAATGCGATGCTGTCGGGCCTCCTCAATGTCTCGGTGCTGATCGGCATCGGTCTGGGCACTTGGCTGATCCGCCAGAGCATCGGCCCGGTTGCGGTCGGCGGCGGGCTGGTGGCGATGGCGGTGGTCGGCTGGCTGGCGATCCGGCAATTACCGCCGGCGCCGGCCTCCAATCCGGACATGAAGCTCAATTTCAACTTCATCGCCGAGACTTGGCGCGTGCTGGGCTATGCATTGCGGGCCCCGGATGTGCTGCGGCCGCTGGTGGGCGTGGCCTGGTTCTGGATGCTGGCGGCCTCCATCGTGACGCTGATGCCAGTATTCACCGCCTCCGTGCTGGGCGCCGACGAGACCGTGGTGCTGGCCTTTTCCGCCCTCTTCACCGTGGGCGCGGCCGTGGGGGCCCTGTTGTGCGGCGCGCTGAGCGGCAAGGGGGATGCCCTGACCTTCTCGATTGTCGGCGGACTGGGCGTGTTCGTCTTTGCCGGGGATGTGGCCCTGCGCACCTGGAACAATCCGCTGGCGGCACAGGGCGCCGAGCTGATCGCGATCGACGCTTTCATCGCCAATCCGGCGAACTGGCGGATCATGATCGATCTGGGTCTGGCGGCGGTGTTTGCCGGCCTCTTCGTGGTGCCGCTGCAGGCCATGGCCCAGCGCCGGGCCGCGCCGGAACTGCGTGGGCGGCTGCTGGCGGCCGGCGGCATCCTGAATGCGGCCACGGCGACCGCAGGCCAGTTCGTGCTGGCCCTGATCGCGGGGACCGGTCTGCCGATCCAGACCGCCTTTGTCTCGATTGCCGTCATCAGCGCCGGTGCGGCTGCATTCATCGGCTGGCGGCTGGCGAAACAGTGGAAAACGCGCGGTGACTCGCCTTCCTGATGGAAATCTGGAGCGGTCCGCGCTAAAGGGCCGCTCCATGAACATAATCACCACGACCGAGGCCCTCGAACGGGCCTGTGACGAACTTCTTCAGAATGAGTATGTCGCCGTCGACACGGAATTCATGCGTGAGACGGTCTACTGGCCGCAACTCTGCCTGATCCAGGCCGCCGGCGGCCCGACAGAAGTGATCATCGATCCGCTGGCCGAGGGCCTGGATCTTGAGCCCTTCTGGGAGCTGATGGCGGACGAGCGGATCACCAAAGTGTTCCACGCCGCGCGCCAGGATCTGGAAATCTTCTTCCATCGCGGCGGCGACAATCTGATCCCGCGACCGATGTTCGACACCCAGGTCGCCGCCATGGCGCTGGGCCTGGGCGACTCGATTGCCTATGACGCGCTGGTGAAGGCGCTGTTGAAACGCCCGATCGACAAGGGGCCGCGCTTTACCGACTGGTCGCGCCGGCCTCTGTCCAAGGCGCAGCTGGAATACGCCATCGCCGATGTCACGCATCTGCGCGATCTCTACCCGATCATGCGCGAGCGCCTGGCCAAGAAGGACCGCGCCGACTGGCTGGCCGAGGAAATGAAGACGCTGACCAGCCCCTCCACCTACCGGCTCGACCCGGAGGAGAGCTGGCGCCGGATGAAGCTGCGCAAGACGACGACGAAATGGGTCGCCGCCCTGCGCGCGGCCGCCGCCTGGCGCGAGACCGAGGCGCAGACGCGCGACATGCCGCGCCAGCGGGTGATGAAGGATGATGCGATCTACGAGATTGCCAGCGTCGCCCCGACCGAGCCGGACCAGCTGACCGGCCTGCGCGCCGTGCCCAAGGGCTTCGAGCGCTCGGCCCCGGCCCGCCGCCTGTTCGACAAGATGGCTGCTGCGCTGGCTGATGCCGAAGCCTATGCGCCGAAAGTGGAAAATCCGGCCCCGCCGCCCCAGGGGATCGGTCCGACGGTGGAATTGCTCAAAGTGCTGCTAAAGCATGTGGCCGAGGATGCCGGTGTCGCCGCGCGCCTGATCGCCACGGTGGGTGATCTGGAAAAGATCGCGTCCGAAGACGAACCCGCGGTGGAAGCCATGAAGGGCTGGCGCCGCGAGGTCTTCGGTGTCCCCGCTCAGCGCCTCAAGCGCGGCGAGCTGTCACTGACGCTGAAGGACGGCAAGGTCTGCGTCAGCGAGGTTAAAGGCCCGGCCTAAAAGCCGGCCCGCTTCTTCGGCTCCCGCCGCACCGGATGGAAGAGTGCGCCGTGATTGGCGTAGGTCGGCGTGTTGGGTGCGGTAAGGACGATATTGCAGAAATCGGGGTGTTTGAGCGCGGTCCAGGGATCGTCGAGCTGGTCCATCAGTTCCGGCGCCAGCTCGGGCATGGCGTGGAAGACGAACTGGCCGAAACTGGCGAGCAGCCACTGGGTAAAGCTGTAATCGGCTTCCTCGCGGAAGGGATCGATCAGGGCCGGGCTCTCGCAGCGCTCGACGAAATGGCGATAGTCCTCCGGCCGCCAGGCGCAAAAGCGCAGGGCCTCATCGCGAAACTGCCAGGGTGTGATGATGTCCGCCCAGCCGCGCTTGTCGACCGCCTCGTCGCCGGTCAGGGCGAGGAAGGTAGCGACGGCGGCGTTGGGACCGTCCAGCACCATGCCGGGCCATTCCCCGGATCCGCCGCCCAGGACCAGCTGCCCGGCCTTGCAGTCGAAATCGCCGTTCTGGGGCGAACCATCAATGTCTTCAAGTGCATAGTAGACCCGCACACCGGCGAGATAGCCGACGAGTTGGTGGGCATAGCTGTCGATATGGCTCACGGGCGCTGGAACTCCGGACCGGTGCGACTCACTCAGACATAGTCGACCTGGGCGCGACGATTGATGGCGCCGGCGAGATTGTCCAGCAGGCTGAGCGAACGTTCGACGTAAAGATCGCGCACGCTTTCATCAACGGTCAGGCGGACCTCGTCGGGGGTCACGGTCAGGGTGAACTGGTCAAGCAGGCGGGTGGCGCGGCCGGAGAGTTTGGCCCCCAGGCGCAGGGCGCAGCCCATCATCTGGGCGACATTGTGCTGGGTCTCGTCGAGCAGGTGGAACTCGCCATGATTGTCCAACTCGGCACGCTTGCCAGCGTAACGATAGTGCAAGGCTGCCGCGAGAAAGGCGCGCTCGGCATGGGTGACGCCGGCAAAGGGGGCGTAAAGAACCGTATCGCGGGAGAGCTCGGCGCGGTGGTCCGGGTGAAAACGGGCACCCAGATCCGTGAGACGCGCACCGGCTTCCTGCAGGACGCGGTCGCGGGCGGGGTCGAAGGCGGTTTCCACCTCGCGCATGGCCGGGGCGATCCAGGCCGCCAGGGCGCGGCCGAAATCCGGCGAGGGCGAGGACGGCCGGGCCATGGTCTCCGCACCCGCGATCAGCGGATCGGTGGCCAGAAGTTCCGGCGGCAGGCCGGCGGCGAGCACACCCTCGCGCACGCCATAGGCGGAGAAGACGATGCTGTCGAACTTGCCGTGGCGCATGATCCGGCGCAGCAGGAGCGCGGCATAGGGCAAGGTCTCGATCCGGCGGCTGGAGAGGCCCGGCGTGCCCTGCAGCGAGGCCGGCGAGAGCCGGGTCACCAGCCGGGCGAGTTCGCGGACTTCCTCGGCGCTCAGCGCGAATTCGTGGACAACATGCAAGGGGTAGTCGAACCGGGCGAAGGCGAGATGCGCGAGGGCGCGCCAGGCACCGCCGATGGCGTAGAAGGCCCCGCCCTGCCCGCTGAGCATGCCACCTTCGGCCAGGCGTTCGTCGATCGTGGCGAGGGTGGCGTCCGGGTCGAAATCCGGACCGTCGATGACTTCCTGCGGGCCCAGGGCATAGGTCCGGCCCGGCTGGGGCACACCATTGAGGATCGGCGTCAGTTCGAGGCTGGAACCACCCAGATCGCCCATCACCCCATGCGCCGTGGGCACCCCGGCCACCAGGCCGAGGGCGGCGTGATAGGCCTCTTCCTCACCCTGCAACACCCGCACCTTGAGACCGGTCAGCTCGGCGACTTCCTCGACGAAAGCCGGACCATCGGTCGCGTTGCGGACGGCGGCGGTGGCGACGGCATAGCGTTCCCGCACGCCCTTGGCGTCGAGCAGGCGCTGGAAGCGCTTGAGGGCGCGCAGGGCAATGTCCCGGCCTTCCGGATGCAGCTTGCCGGTGACGCGGACCCCACGACCCAGCCCGGCCATCACCTTCTCGTTGAAGATCGGCCAGAGCGCCCTTCCCTCGACGCGGAAATGCACCAGGCGCACCGAGTTGGAGCCGACATCGATGACCGCGATGTCGCGGTGGATGGCGGTTTCCGCGATCAGCGGCTCGATGGAAGCGGGATCGTCCAAAACGGTCAGCTGCCCGACTGGCCGATGAGCACCGGCGGCTGGTCATTCTTGAAGGCATGACCGCGACCCGACAGGCTGGGATTGGTCATGAAATAGGCGTGCGCCGAGAAGGGCTTCTTCACATTGGCGGTGTCGACGCGGTGATAGCCGCCGGAACTGTCCATGTACCAGGACTGGTCGGTGTCATTGAGATTGGCGACCATGATCTGGTCCAGCACCTGGCGGTGCACGGTGGGGTTCTGGACCGGGCAGAGATGCTCGACCCGGCGGTCCAGATTGCGCGGCATCCAGTCGGCCGAGGAGATGAAGATCTTGGCCGCCGGCGACGGCATGGCGTGACCATTGGCAAAACAGACAATGCGCGAGTGTTCGAGAAAGCGGCCGACGATCGACTTGACCCGGATATTCTCCGACAGGCCCTTGATGCCCGGGCGCAGGCAACAGATACCGCGCACGACCAACTCCGACCGCACCCCGGCCTGACTGGCGCGGTAGAGCGCGTCGATGATCTCCGGATGCACGAGGGAGTTCAGCTTGGCCCAGACCGCTGCCGGCTTGCCGGCCTTGGCATTGGTGATCTCGCGCTCGATGTGGTCGAGGATGAATTCCTTCATGCCGATCGGCGAGACCGAAAGGCGTTCCAGATTCTCCGGCCGCGCATAGCCGGTGACATAGTTGAACACCCGCCCGGCATCGCGACCGAAGGCCGGATCGGCGGTGAAGAGCGAGAGGTCGGTATAGATGCGCGCGGTGATCGGGTGGTAATTGCCGGTGCCGAAATGCGCATAGGTGCGCAGTTCGGAGCCCTCGCGGCGGACCACCAGCGAGATCTTGGCGTGGGTCTTGTACTCGATGAAGCCATAGACGACCTGCACGCCGGCGCGTTCCAGATCGCGCGCCCATTTCAGGTTCGCCTCCTCGTCAAAGCGTGCCTTCAGCTCGACGAGCGCAGTGACATTCTTGCCGCTTTCGGCCGCCTCGATCAGGGCGGCGACAATGGGGCTGTCCTTCGAGGTGCGATAGAGCGTCTGCTTGATGGCCACGACATCGGGATCGGCCGCCGCCTGGCGCAGGAACTGCACCACCACATCAAAGCTCTCATAAGGGTGATGGACGATGATGTCCTTTTCCCGGATCGCCGAGAAGCAATTGCCGCCATGGTCGCGGATGCGTTCCGGATAGCGCGGCTCGTAGGGCGTGAAGGTGTGTTCGGGGCGGTCGTCGGGAATGAGCTGGGAAATCTGTGCCAGGCCCAGCAGACCGGTCACCGGCACGATGTCCTGCGGCTGGGCGTGCAGGTGCTGGACGATGAGATCGCGCAGGGCCGGCGGCATGCCGGAATCCATGGTCAGGCGGACGACCACGCCCCGGCGGCGCTGTTTCAGCAGGTTTTCGAATTCCAGCATCAGGTCTTCGGATTCTTCCTCGACCTCGATATCGCTGTCGCGAATGACCCGGAAGGCGCCCTTGCCCACCACTTCATAGCCGGGGAAGAGCGTGTTCGCGAACAGGGTCAGGACGCTTTCCAGCGAGATGAAACGCCGGTCCGGCCGGCCGCCATCCCGGCGCGGACGGGTCGGCAGTTCGACAAAGCGCTTGACCCCGCTGGGCAGCGGGATCAGGGCATTCATCACCTTGGACGTGCCCTGCTTGCGCAGCTGCAGCGCCAGGGCAAAACCCAGATTGGGAATGAAGGGAAAGGGGTGCGCCGGATCGATGGCCAGCGGCGTGATCACCGGCAGAGTGTGCTTGAGAAAATCACCGCGCAGCCAGGCCTCGTCGGTCTTGTTGACCTGGTGGGCCTCGAGCACCTTTACACCGGCACGGCCGATGGCGGTCTTCAGCTTGCCCCACAGGCGCTGCTGCTTGAGCATCAGCTCGCCGGCCAGCGCGTGGATCTTCTCCAGCTGCTCGGCCGGGGTGAGCCCGTCGATACTGGTCGTGGTGACGCCCGAATGGAACTGGGCGCGCAGGCCGGCCACGCGCACCATGTAGAACTCGTCCAGATTGCTGGCCGAGATCGACAGGAAGCGCAGGCGTTCGAACACCGGGTGGTTGACGTTTTCTGCCTCTTCCAGAACGCGCAGGTTGAAACGCACCCAGGACAGTTCCCGGTTCAGGAAACGGCTGGGAGACTGCATCAGCGCCTCGGTGTCTGCGACTTCGCGTACCGGAAGGTTCATTCCGCCTCTCCGTTGTCCTGCCACGTCTCTAGCACCTCCCGCGCAATGGCGCGATTGATCGGCGATCTTTTTGCCAGGGCCAGCTTGTCCATGCGCTCGACCAGCAGACGCACGGCCGCGACCGAGCGTTCCATGCGCGGCAGGAGATAGTCGATCACGCCCGGCTTGATGGAGGTGCCCCGATCACTGATCTGTTTCTCGATCAGCCGGGTGATCAGCTCGTCATCGGCCTCGTGCAGATAGGTGTGCGGCAGGGCCCGCAGGCGCGAGACCAGATCCGGGATCGCCGCCGGCCAGAGCACGGGCGGCTTGCGGGCCGTCAACAGGAGGGCCGGAATATCGCCCTCCGCCGCCCGGTTGAGGGTGTGGAACAGCGCATCCTCGTCCATGCCGCGATCAACATCCTCGACCAGCACGCAACGCCCCTTGGGAAGACCGGGCAATCGATCGCGCAGCGTATCGGCGGGAATGATCTCGGCCTCGCACTGGCTGGCCCAGATGGCGCCCAGATGGGATTTGCCGGCCCCTTCCGGCCCGACCAGGGCCAGCACATGGCGCGGCCAGTGCGGCCAGCGCGCCAGCGCCGCCAGCGCTTCGGCATTGGACGGGCCCGGGATCAGGCTTTGCGCACTGAAATCCTCGCGCGCGGGCAGATCGAGCGCCAATTGCGGTGTCATTCTTGATCCGCCGGTTGAGTTCACGGGACCTACCGGGTTGTCAGCACCACCCAGCCCAGGCCGGGATGTTCTTCCAGCGTTGCGCCGCGCTCGGCAAGCTCGGACACCAGCTGTTCAAAGGCGCCGCGATAATTCACCGTCATCCGGGCACCATCGCGCGACAGCGCATCCAGCTGGGCGCCCTGCACCAGCGAGGCCCGGGTGACGGCCTGTTGCAGGCGCCGCCATTCCGGCAGGCTGGCATAGAGCACGGTGAGGCGCAGCTCGGTCAGCTCGGCATCACGCACAATGCTCTGCACCTTCCAGGCGTTTTCCCGGTCGGTGACAAAGCGGCGCGCACCTTCACGCCAGTCGCCATAGACGGTCTCCGGACCCCAGGTCTCGACGCTCATGCTGCCATCGATGGCAAATTCGACGAGATAGCCGCCAAAGCGCCGGGCGCCATTGCGCTCGCCCGCACGAAGCACGGCCATGCGGTTGACGCCCTGGGCCTGGGCCAGGTCGCGTAGCGCCGTCTCGTCCAGCTCCAGCGCCTGGCGGGGCGTGATTGTGCCGGAGGTCAGAACGATGGTCGGGGTCAGGGCGTGCTGGAAATTCTGCTCGCGCCAGGCGGCGCGCCAGGGATTGGGTTCAAACAGGAGAAGACCGTTTTCGCCTTCAAACACCGGCAGAACCAGCATCGGGCGGGCCTGGCTTTCCACGAAGGGCACGCCATAGGCCTCCAGCACGCGCGCCACCGAGCGGCGGTGGAAACCCACATCCAGTTCGGCGAGATAGCGCGTGGCGCTGCGCTGTTCGCTGCGGATCTGCAGACCGGAAATCATCTCCGCGATGATGGCATTGTCCAGCGAGAAGCCCGGTATCAGCGTGCCGTCCTCGGCATAGGAGGGCTGGGTGTCCAGCGGTGTGCCGATCCGGTCTTCGGCCAGGGTGAGCCGCTCGATCAGGCGCCGCGCCGCATCGCGCTGGCCCTGGCGCATGGCCAGGGTCTGCGCTTCCAGCGCATTGGCGGCCGTCGCGTCGATCGCCACGCCTGTAATCGTATAGGGATCCTCTGCAGCTGCGGCAGACACGCAGGCAAAGCTGAGGCATAAGGCGGCGAGGATGGAACGCACGGGCGACTCCTGTCGTTTGTTTTGTGCGCCGCCACTATAACCGGACGCTGTCGCGCGTGAAGCCCGCGGCTTGCGTCAAATGCGGCTTTGCACTGTACTTCGCCGCACATTTCAGGAGCTTGAGGACAAGCATGGCTGGAACCGAAGACACAAAGCCCGCAAACGGCCTGACCTATGCTGACAGCGGCGTGGATATCGATGCCGGTGACGCGCTGGTCGATCGCATCAAGCCGCTGGCCAAGGCGACCCGCCGGGCGGGCGCAGCGGCCGATCTGGGCGGTTTCGGCGGCGCTTTCGATCTCAAGGCTGCCGGTTATGACGACCCGATCCTGATTTCCGGCACCGACGGGGTCGGCACCAAGCTGAAGCTGGCGATCGCCACCGGCAAGGTCGACACGGTGGGCATCGACCTGGTCGCCATGTGCGTCAATGACGTGTTGGCCCAGGGCGCCGAACCCCTGTTCTTCCTGGATTATCTGGCCTGTTCCAAGCTGGACCCGGCACGTGGCGAAGCGATCGTGAAGGGCATTGCCGAGGGCTGCCGGGGCTCGGGCTGTGCGCTGATCGGCGGCGAGACGGCGGAAATGCCCGGCATGTATGAGGGCGATGATTTCGACCTGGCCGGCTTTGTCGTCGGTGCGGCCGAGCGCGGCCGGCTGCTGCCGGATCATGAGGCGATGAAGGCCGGCGATGTACTGGTCGGCCTCGCCTCTTCCGGCGTGCACTCGAACGGATTCTCGCTGGTGCGCAAGGTGATGGAAGTGGCGGGCCTGGACTGGTCCGACGAGGCACCGTTTGCGCCGGGCCAGACGCTGGGCGAGGCCTTTCTGACGCCGACGCGGCTGTATGTGAAATCCTGCCTGCCGCTGATCAAGTCGGGCCTGGTGAAGGGTCTGGCGCACATCACCGGTGGCGGGCTGGTGGAAAACCCGCCGCGCATGATGCCGGACCATCTCGTTGCCACGATCGACTATGCCAGCTTTGAACTGCCGCCGCTGTTTGAATGGCTGGAAAAGCGCGGCGGCATCGCCCGCAGCGAGATGCACCGCACCTTCAATTGCGGCATCGGCATGCTGTTGTGCGTGGATGCGACAAAAGTTGACGCCGTCATGGATGCGCTTGCCTTGACCGGCGAGACCGCCATGATTGTCGGTCGTGTCGACAACGCCTGATCAGGCCGGGAACAAGATATAATGGCGAAGACCAAGATCGCCGTGCTCATTTCCGGGCGCGGTTCGAACATGCAGGCCCTGCTGGAGGCCGCCCGGAACGAGGACTATCCGGCCGAGATCGTGCTGGTGGCCTCGAACAATCCCGATGCGCCGGGCCTGGCCATCGCGCGTGAGGCCGGGATCGAGACCGAGGTGGTCAATCACCGCGACTATGAGGACCGCGAGGCCTTCGAGGAAGCGCTGGACCAGACGATCCGGCTCTATGGCGCCCGCATTGTCTGCCTGGCCGGTTTCATGCGCATCCTGACGCCCTTGTTCACCGAGCGCTGGCGCGACCTTTTGATCAATATCCACCCCTCCCTGTTGCCGGCCTTCAAAGGGCTGCATACGCATGAGCGGGCGCTGGAGGCGGGTGTGCGCATCCATGGCTGCACGGTGCATTATGTGCGTCCGGAAATGGATGACGGCCCGATCATCGGCCAGGCTGCCGTGCCGGTACTGCCCGGCGACACGCCGGACACGCTGTCAGCGCGCGTGCTGGAAGCGGAACACCAGCTCTATCCGCAATGCGTCGCCCTCGCCTGTTCCGGCAAGGCGCGCGTGGCCGGCGAGCGGGTGCGCCTGCAGGCCCGCGAATTCGGCGCCGAACTGCTGATGAACCCGCACGATTAATCGCCGGCTATCAGCTCCAACGCCGGTCGCGCGGGGCTGACCGGTCCCAGAAAAACCACTGCATGGAATGCGCTGGCGTAGGTCTGCCGGCAGGCACACGCGTCCGCCTCCTGTGCCGTGATCAGGCGGGGCTCACCCCCGATATCCAGTTCCGGCGCCGGTTGGGGCCCGCAGTGCATGTCTTCCATGGACGTGCCTGTACAGACCCAGCTTTCGCCGCCATCGCCCAGCAAATTCACCGACACAAAGCTGCCGTCGGGCAAATAGGTCCCCACGGTTTCCAGCACCCGCTCCCCGAAACGGGCCTGGATGCGGCGCGCATGGACATTGCCGGTCAGCATGATGACCTGGCGGCCGGCCTGTGACTGCGCCTGAACTCGCTGGGCCATGACACGGTCGCGCGGCTGCGGTCCAGGTACTTCCATGTCGCCGGGTCCGCGATCCGCCGCCAGCAGAGTGACCGGCTGGCCGGACTGCGACCAGATGCGCACCGCGTCGATCAGTTGCAGCCAGGCCTGGCTGGACCGCCCATCCTGGAGCGGGCCGTCCCAGAACCGCGAGTCGCCCAGCAGTGCCTGCCGGGCGTCATCACCACCATCGCTGAGCAGGTAGGCGTCGAGCCGCGCCTGCTCAGCGCTCGGGATCTCCATGACCAGTGTTGTGGGTGTGGCCGCTGCCAGTGACAAGCACACCAGCTGCCTGGCCACGCCGGGCGCTTCCCAAGTGCCGTGCCGTTCCCCGAGCAGCAGAGCGCGGCCGTCCGCCTCTGCCAAAAGCCCGGCGACCCCTGGCCAAGCCCCGCAGGCCGCTTCCGTCTCCGCCGGAGAACCGGCCTGAAGAACAAGTGCAGCGACAATGTGTGCAATCATGCTATCCCCCGCGTGTCGGTACAGGCCTGAGCTGGGCACTCAAATGTGGCGACAATTTGTATTTGTAAACATACGCCTTGCACTCATGCTGATCCAAGACCAAATCCTGATCGACGAAGCCCTGATCGAGGAGAGCTATATGCGCGCCTCGGGGCCCGGCGGGCAGCATGTCAACAAGACCGAAAGCGCAGTGCAGCTGCGCTTCAACCTGGCCGCCTGCGACGCGCTGGAACCGTCCCAGAAGGCCCGGCTGGTGCGCCTGGCCGGGTCGCGCATGACGCGCGAGGGCGTGCTGGTGATCCGCTCCGACGGCAATCGCTCACGCGACCGCAACCGCGCCGAGGCCCGCGAACGCCTGCGCGCGCTGATCGAACGCTGCCTGACCGCGCCCAAACCGCGCAAGCCATCGCGTCCCTCGCTGGCCTCGATCAAGCGCCAGAAGGCCGCCAAGGCGCAGAAATCCCAGACCAAGGCGATGCGAAAGAAACCCGGGGCCGCGGACTAGCAGGTCTCGCCGGTGGCGCGGGCCAGCGCGTCACACAGGGCATCCGCCTCGTCTGCGTCGCCCGCTTCGCTCAGCAGGCCGGACAGGCCGCGCACAGCCTCGCCATTGAGCGGGTCTAGATTGAGCACGCGGCGATACCACAGCTCGGCCTCTTCCAGCGCGCCGGCCTGCTGCTTGGCACGGGCGACCGAGAGACCGACGGCGGAATGCCAGGGCCGGATGCCGACCGGGTCGGCGGCATAACCGCGCTCCATCGCCGTCCAGGCCTGTTCCAGATAGGGCGTCGAGCGCTCCGGCTCTCCCATCAGGGCGTGCAGTTCGGACAGGTTGATCATCGAGCCCCAGTCATCGGGATCGATCACCAGCGCGCGCTCATAGGCGGCCTCGGCCTGCTCGAACTGGCGTGCGGCGGACAGGGCCAGGCCCAGGGCCCGCCAGGCGCGGGCGTGGGACGGGTCGATATCGGCGGCCCGCCGGGCCAGCGCAACAGCGCGTTCCAGGCCGGCCCGGGCGGTCTCGCTGTCCAGCCAACCGGACTGCAGGGCCTGGGTCAGGGTCTGGCGGCCACCACCCTCCGAGCCCGGTCCCTGATAGCGGATCTGGCGCTGGGTCAGGGCGTTGGCGAGACCGGCCAGAGCGGGCGCATTGTCGGGCTCGCGGTCGAGGACCTGGGTGTAAAGGCGCAACGCCGCTTCATTATCGCGGCGGGTGAACTGAAAATAGAAGCCGTCCGCACGGGCGATGACGGCAGCCTGGGAGGCCTGCTCCTGCTGCGGGTCGGGCGCGGGGGCCGGCTGCAGTGCCCCGAAAGCGAAAACGCCCAGAAACAGCACGGCCAGCACGCCGGCGGCGATCAGCGCCTTGCGGCGCCAGTTCTCGGCCCGGGCGGCCAGGCGCTCGACCGGGGTCGTCACCGGGGCAACCAGCCTGTAGCCGCGCTTGGGCACGGTGGCGACATAGCGCGAATTGCGCGCCGCATCGCCCAGCGCCTTGCGCAGCTTGAACACGGTGCGCGTCAGGGCATCGTCATTGACATGCACCTCGCCCCACAATGCCGCGGCAATCTCGTCCTTGGACATCACCTCGCCGGGCCGGCCGGCCAGCAGGACCAGGAGGTCCATCACGCGCGGCTCGACCTCGACCTCGCCCGCCGGGCCGATAAGGCGGTTGGCCCGCGCATCGACGGTCCAGTCTCCGATGATCAGACGCTTGGCCGCCATGACATCTCGCTCTAAACGCCGGGACAAAACCCGAAAACGGGGACGAAAATAAAAAGGTCAGGAAATGAGGACACCCCGGTCATGGCTTTCCACCACGCCCGGCCGCTTTCGTAAAGGCTCACACCGCCCGGCCCCTGTGCACAGCTGACGGCACGGGCGCGGCACGAAACGGAGACATGGCATGACCAACCCCTTCCCCATCCTCGCCCGCCTGCGACGCAGCCTTGCCGGCCTGGCAGCCCTCATGTGCTTCGCTGCCGCCCCGGCCTGCGCCCAGCCGGACGATCCCGCCGCGCTGATCCCGGCCGATGCGGCCCGCGCGGATGTGACGGCGCTCTATGAGGGTTTGGTCGCGGCGGAAGCCGATCTCTTCCAGGCCACGCCGCGCGCCGTGTTCGAGGCGCGCTACGATGAACTCATGGCGCGGCTGGACCGGTCGGTCAGCCTGGCCGAGCTGCATGCCGAGCTACAGCGCTTCGCCGCACTGGCCCGGCACGCGCACACGCGGATCAACAGTCTCAACCCGGTCTGGGCCGCGCATGCAGAGGCAGACGGCCCGGTCTTTCCGCTCGCCTTCTTCGTTGCGGAAGGGGAAGTCATCATCTCGGCGGCCCCCGCGGGAAGCGGGCTGTCCGCCGGTGACCGGGTCCTGGCGCTGGAGGGTGAGCCCAACCCGGTCTGGCTGGCCCGGCTGACGCGCAATATCTCGGCGGAAACGCCCGAGCTTGCCTATGCCCTCCTGGCCAATGCCGAAATCTATTACATCCTGCTGGAATACGGCCCCCGCGAGGCCTTCACGCTGGATGTGCTGCAGGCCGGCGAGCGCCGCACGGTGACGCTGGACGCCCTCGCCCTGTCGGCCCGGTCCGGACTGGCCGGCCCGTCGGCCGGTTTCAGCCTCGATGGCCGCGAAGCGCGCATGCTGGAGGGCGGGATCGCCTATCTGCGGCCCGGCCCCTTCCTCAATGTCGAGGCGCAAGACCCCGATGCCTATTTCTCGCCGCAGGCGCTGGCGGCCTATACCGGCTTCATCGACGCGAGTTTCGAGGACTTCATCGCGGCCGGGGCGACGGATCTGGTGCTGGACCTGCGCGACAATCCGGGCGGTGACAATTCCTGGTCCGATCCGGTGATCGCCTGGTTTGCCGACCGGCCCTTCCGCTTTGCTTCGGACTTCCTGATCCGGGTGAGCGCCCACACAACGGCCTCAAACGCCGCCCGGCTGGAGGCCCAGGGCCATGACCCGGCGAGCGCGTCCGCGCGCTTTGCTGACCTGTTCGCCAGCGCGCAGCCGGGTGAGCTGGTCTCTTTCGACCTGCCTTATGCGCAGCCGCGCACCGGCGCACGCTTTGACGGCGCGGTGCATGTCCTGGTCAATCGATACAGCTATTCCAACGCGGTCTCAGCTGGGGCGCTGATCCAGGATTACGGCTTCGGTACGGTCTACGGCGAACCCACGCGCGACATGGCGACCGCCTATGGCGCCATGGAGCACTTCACGCTGGAGCATTCCGGACTTGAGGTGGGCTATCCCAAGGCGATGATCATCCGGCCAAACGGCGCGCGCGCCCCGCACCCGCTGGAACCGGACGTGCGGCTGCCGGTTCCGGCCGTGCGCGGTGCCCAGGACGTCACGCTGGAGGCGCTGCTGGAGCGGTTGCCCCGACCGGACTAGCGCTGGCAAAGCCGCTGGCTGCGACAATGTCATCGATCGCGGCGAGATGGCGCGCCTTTTCAGCCTCGGACAGGAAACTGCCGGAGAAGGAGTTGCGGGCCAGGGCGATGATTTCGCCGGCGGTCAGGCCGATGGCGTTCATGGTGCGGATGAAATTGTCATTCACATAGCCACCGAAATAGGCCGGATCGTCCGAATTGACGGTCGCCCGCAGGCCGGCATCCAGCATGCGCTTGAGCGGGTGGTCCTCCAGTCGGGCCACCCCGCACAGGCGCAGATTGGACAGCGGACAGACGGTCAGCGTCATGCCGCTGTCGGCGAGCCGGCGGGTCAGGGCGGGGTCTTCCAGCGACCGGTTGCCGTGATCGAGCCGGTCGATCTGCAACAGGTCCAGCGCCTCGATGACATAGTCCGGCGGCCCCTCCTCGCCGGCATGGGCGACCCGCTTGAGGCCCAGCGATCCTGCCGCGTCGAATACCCGCTGGAATTTGGACGGCGGATGGCCCAGTTCCGAACTGTCCAGTCCGACGCCCTCGATCCGGTGCAGCCAGGGCCGGGCCATGTCGAGGGTGTCAAAGGCCGCCGCCTCGGACAGGTGGCGCAGGAAGCACAGGATGAGTTTCGAACTCATCCCCCAGTCCGCTTCGGCCTGGTCGAGCGCCCGGGTGATGCCGGTCATGACGGTGTCGAAGGCAATGCCGCGGTCCGTATGTCCCTGCGGATCGAAGAAGACCTCGACATGGCGCACATTGTCGGCCCGCACCCGCTGGAGATAAGCCCAGGTGAGATCGAAGAAATCCTGCTCGGTCACCAGCACATTCATGCCGACATAATAAATGTCGAGAAAGTCCTGCAGGTTGGAGAAGTCGTAGGCCGCCCGGATCTCCTCGACACTCTTGTAGGGGATGTCCAGACCATTGCGCCGGGCCAGGGCGAACATCAGCTCGGGCTCCAGCGAGCCTTCCAGGTGCAGGTGCAACTCGGCCTTGGGCAAGGCCTCGATGAGGCGGACAAGATCGTCGGACATGGGGGGCACTCCTCGTGGCGTGGCGCCAGAGTTCATGCTTGCGGCGACAAGCGCAAGACCGGCCGGCGCATCGGGCTGTGCTGCGCCGGCTATCCCAGCAGGATCATGGCGATGGTAGCGAGGATGATCAGGGCGATGCCGGCATTGAGAATGCGGGCCCAGCGCGGATCCCCCAGAAAGCGCTTCAGCGTTCCGCCGGCCAGCATCCAGGCCAGCCCGCCGGGAGCCCCGAACAGGATGAAGGTGATCACCATGATGAGGGCGCGTTCCGGTGCCGTGTCGGCCAAAGCGACATAGGCGCCCGCCGCCGATACCGCCATCATCAGCGCCTTCGGATTGACGATCTGGAACAGCGCCGCCTCATAGACCCGGAACGGTCGGGTGCGCGTCCGCCCCTCGGCACGCTGGGCTGCCGGCAGCGGGTTGAGCGCGGCCCGGGCAAACTTCCAGGCCATCCAGCCCAGCCAGGCCGCCCCGCCCAGCTTGACCACGACCAGGGTCAGGGGAAAGCGCTCGACCAGCTCGCCCAGCCCGAAAACCGCGGCGATCAGGAGGAGGTTGAAGCCGACATTGACCCCAAGCCAGTGCGGCAGGGTCCGGCGCACGCCGAACAGCGCCGAGGAGGACATCACCATCAGGTTGTTGGGTCCCGGCGTGTAGGACATCGCCACCACAAAGCCCACGAGGCCGAACCAGAGTGCCATATCCATGGGCTTTTCCTCACGCTGAACGCGATCCAGTTAGGAAGCCGGGACCGGCGGCACAATCCGCTTCTTGCGGCTTGCTGACATCGCCCTGTCAGCAGCAGCCGAAACCTGGTGACCGGAATGAAAAAGGCCCGGCGTCGCCGCCGGGCCTCTTCGATCGCGTCAGGCGTCTGGCCTTAGCCGACGATTTCGGCGTCCGTGAAGAAGAATTTGATCTCTTCAGCGGCGGTTTCCGGAGCGTCGGAACCGTGCACGGAGTTTTCGCCGATCGAAAGGGCGAATTCCTTGCGGATGGTGCCTTCGGCCGCTTCGGCCGGATTGGTGGCGCCCATCACTTCGCGGTTCTTCGCAATGGCGTTCTCGCCTTCCAGGACCTGCACGACGACCGGCTCGGAGATCATGAACTCGACCAGTTCACCGAAGAAGGGACGGTCCTTGTGCACCGCGTAGAAGCCTTCAGCCTGTTCGCGGGTCATGTGGATGCGCTTGGAGGCCACGACGCGCAGGCCGGCTTCCTCGAACTTGGCGATGATCTTGCCGGTCAGGTTACGCTTGGTCGCGTCGGGCTTGATGATGGAGAAGGTGCGTTGGATCGCCATGGATGGTGTTCCTTAAAAACGTGACAATGTGAGCGGGGTTGCCCGGAGGGACCGGCCAATGAATTCGCGCGGCTTATAGCGGGCGAAGACGGGAATGGGAAGGCACTGACGCGGCCCGATTCACTGTATCGATTGCGGCCAATCCCTGGATCCATTCATCATTCAGCCGATCTTCAGCCCCGTCATCGGCCCGGGCGGTGCGGCGCGCGCCAGGAACACACCGGCCGCCAGATAGAGGATGCTGGCGAACAGAAACAGCGGGCCGGTCTGTTCAAGTGCGTGTGGCGAGCTCACCGGAGCGACGGTCAGCAGGACCCCCAATCCGGTGCGGACCAGCCCGTAGAGGATCAGCCAGAGGGCCCAGACCCGCCACATCAGCCGCCAAGGCCGCCCGCCGTGCCAGGCTGCAAGCCCAAGCGCCACGAAGGCGACCAGGCAAAAGATGGCCGGCAGCTGTGAGCCGATCAGGCTGTAGCTGACCGCCCGCCAGGCGAAGGCCGCAAGGCTGAGGCCGAAGACGAGCTGCGCGACGAGTTTGCGGCTCATGAGGCATCTCCGCGCACCAGTTCCAGGATCACGGCCTCCACAAGGCGGGTATTGCGGGCGAGATAGTCCGGATTGAGCGTCGCCGCCGTGTCACCGGGACGGTGCCGGTGCGGGGAGGAATCGCGCAGGCGAAAGGCCTCGCCCAGGCACAGGGCCTCGATCCCCTGGTCGCGAAAGGAGACATGGTCGGAGGAATCATAGGTCACGCGGGTGATCGGCATGTCCAGCGCGGCAGCCTGCGCGCTGTAGCGCTCGAACCAGGCATCGCTGGGCGCATCGAGTTCGACGGCGCGATCACCATCCGCGTCCCAGCCGGCCATGTCGATCGTGTGGACCGAATGCAGGACGACGCCATCATCGCGCAATTGCCGGGCCAGCGCAGCGCTGCCGATCTTGCCTTCCTCCTCCTGATCGAAAAAGGCGATCAGCACCGGATGATGCCGGTCCGGTTCGGCCAGCACGCGCTCGGCAATGGCGAGGATCGCGGCGACGCCGCTGGCATTGTCGTCGGCGCCCGGACTGCCCGCCTCGCTGTCATAGTGCGCGCCCAGCAGGATGACCGCGCCGCCGGGCCGGGTGGCCGGGATCTCCGCCAACACATTCCGCCCCCGGAAAGGGCCGACCAGCAGGTCGAGAACGGGATGGACATTGGGTGCACGATAGGGCCGGAACGTGCCATCCAGCCCCCGCCGGCCCAGCTCCGCCAGCAGGAAGTCGGCGGCCATCTGCCGCTCCTGCGGTGAAGACCGGCCGGTCGGACTGGTCTGTTCCAGGCGTTCGACGGTTTGAATGAGGCTGTCGGCCAAAGGGGCTCCGACAGCGGATTGGGCGTGCGCCGCCGTGCCCAGCCAGACCGTCAGCAGTCCGGCCAGCGCGGGTCGCGTCCAGCGTACAGGCATGTCTTCTCCTCTCCCCCGCGGGCAGTCTGCCACGTCAGCACCTGACGTTGAACCCGTTGCCGCGAGATTCCGTCTACCGCGCGCTTGCCGCTTGCGTGGCCAGGCGACCCGCGCTAACCGCCTCGCCCATGTTGCACGTCAATGACCTCACCTATCGCATCGAAGGGCGCATGCTGTTCGACCAGGCGACCCTGTTCCTGCCGGCGAAGACGCGGATGGGACTGGTGGGGCGCAATGGGACGGGCAAGTCGACCCTGTTCCGCCTGATCCGCGGCGAGGTGACGCCGGAGAGTGGCGAGACGCGGCTGCAGAAGGGCGCACGCATCGGCTGGGTGGCGCAGGAAGCGCCGGGCGGTGATGAAAGCCTGATGGATGTGGTGCTGGCAGCCGATCTGGAACGCGCCGCGCTGCTGGCCGAGGCGGAGACCGCGACCGATCCCAACCGCATCGCCGAGATCCAGACCCGGCTGGCCGATATCGACAGCCATACCGCCGAAGCGCGGGCCGGCTCGATCCTGTCGGGGCTGGGCTTTTCCGGCGAGGAACAGCGCCGGCCCTGCCGCGAGTTCTCCGGCGGCTGGCGCATGCGCGTGGCGCTGGCGGCAACCCTGTTTGCCCGGCCGGACTGCCTGCTTCTGGACGAGCCGACCAATTATCTCGACCTGGAAGGCGTGATGTGGCTGCAGAGCTATCTCAAGACCTTCCCGGGCGCCGTGCTGGTGATCTCACACGACCGTGACCTGTTGAACGGCGCCATGCAGAAGATTGCCCACCTCAAGGATGGCAAGCTGACCGTCTTCGAGGGCGGCTATGATGATTTTGAAAAGGCACTGGCCGAGAAACAGCGTCTGCAGATGAAGCTGGTGGAAAAGCAGGAGGCCGAGCGGCGGCACCTGCAGAGCTTTGTCGACCGTTTCAAGGCCAAGGCCTCGAAGGCCAAGCAAGCCCAGTCGCGGGTGAAGCGGCTGGAGAAGATGCAGGTCATCGCCACCCAGGTGGAAGACCCGATCGCGCCCTTCGACTTTCCCAATCCGCAGCGCCGCATGGCCCCGCCCATCGTGCGCATGCTGGATCTGGAAGTGGGCTATGAGCCGGGCAAGCCGATCCTCAGGGGCGTGTCGCTGAACATCGATACCGATGACCGGATCGGCATTCTGGGCCGCAATGGCGCCGGCAAGTCGACCCTGGCCAAGCTGCTCAATGACAAGCTGGAACCAACGGGCGGTTTCCTGCGCAAGCACAAGAAGCTGCAGATCGCCTTCTTCGCCCAGCACCAGATCGAGCACCTGTCACCGGAGGTCTCGGCCTATCAGCACGTCGTCGAGCTGATGCCGGATGCCACCGAGGCCCAGCGCCGGGCGCGGCTGGCCCGCTTCGGCCTGCCGGGCGACCGTCAGGAAACCCCGGCCAAACACCTGTCGGGCGGCGAGAAGGCGCGGCTCCTGTTCAACCTGATCACCTTCGAAGGCCCGCACCTCTTGATCCTCGACGAACCGACCAACCATTTGGACATGGACAGCCGGGCCGCCCTGATCTCGGCGATCAATACCTATGAGGGCGCGGTGGTGCTGATCTCGCACGACCGGCACCTGATCGAGAGCTGTGTCGACCGGCTCTGGGTCGTCGCCGATGGCACGGTCACCCAGTATGACGACGACATCGAAACCTACCGGCAATCCCTGTTGGGCCGGGTCCAGCGCGATCCCAATGCGAAGAAGAAGGCCACCCCGCCAGACGAGAAGACCCAGCGCCGCCGCGACAAGGCGGAACAGCGCGAGGCGCTGAAACCGCTGCGCGCCGAGATCGCCCGCTGGGAAAAGGAAGCCGACCGCCTGCGCGGCGTGATCGAGGTGATCGACAAGGGCCTGTCGACGCCGGGGCTCTATGAAAAAGACCCCAAGACCGCCACCGACCTCCAGATCAAGCGCGCCAAAGCGGTGGAACTGCTGGATGCGGCGGAGATGAAGTGGCTGGAGGCGGCGGAGCGGCTGGAAGCTGTGGAGGCTGGGGGGTAGACGTCAAAGTTTGCGATTTTGCGCAGGTCTATCTCTCCCCCCTGATTGTCATCCCGGCCGGATGCCCCGCGAAAGCGGGGCGCAGCGCCGGGTCCCATCGCCGAGCGCCGCGCTGGCGCAGGCATGGGTCCCGCATCTGCGCCCGGCTCAAGGCCGGGCATTCGTGCGGGATGACAAACGTGGGACTAGCAGGGACTCCTCCAACAGGTTTCCCGACAAAACCCCAAGCTTTCCAAACCCCTCCAGCCAACGGGAATGATTAACCATCCATTTACCACCCCCTCATACCCTGTGAGCGCATCAGAATTGAAGATGGATGGATCATGGGATCCGCGTGTGCGCTGCCGGGCGTCGTCCACTCTGTGACATGCCGCCCGGCGGCCAGCATAACGGCGCAGAAGCGCTTCTGGAAAAGCAGCCCCGCCAGGCCCGCTCACGCTGTTCCTCACACTCTGATTTCCGCACACGGCGACCGTGACGGAGGCCGGTCATGAAGGTCGACCGTCCCGCCCCCGCCAGTTCGGCTCCGCGCACGGGGACACGGCCGCATGCGCCCGGCGCGGCGGCCTCGCGGCATGACAATTCCTTCCACACCTCGGACGAGCTGCGCATTGATGTCGTGATCGGCGCCTTTCCGGACCCGGATGATCCGCCGGAATTCGACGCGCCGGACCTGTCGGCCGAGGAGGCCTTCGAGACCGCCCACGCGGTCTCGGCCTGGCTGGCCGACCATGCCCTGTCGATCGCCAATCACAATGCCGGACGCGTGCACACCCTGTTTGCCCTCTAGACTTGGTCAGTCGGGCTCATTGGCGGGATCCATGAACAGCGCCAGTGCGGCCACGGCGAGCATGGATTTCATGGTTTCACCCCAAAACAACAGGCACGCAGGATACTGCCTCAGCGGCCGGTCCTGGAACTGTGCCTTTCGGACCGGGTTCGCGGGGTCAGCCGCAGACCATGCTTTCCACCACATCCTGTTCGTCGACCCGGATGGTCAGGCGGTCGGCACGATAGTCCATCGTCACCGGCGAATTGGGGCCGACGACGCGGTAATTGTCCGGCATGGCGCTGCGCGGCACGCTGGTGCGCGGCTGGCCGACAAAGTGCTGGACCTCTTCCATGCCGCAACGACCGGTGATCGGCGGCGTGACGCGGCCGGAACCGACCTCGCCCGCATCATCCAGCGGCGGCAGGGCATCGGCGCTTTGACGGGGCGCGTCCTGATGTGATGCAGCAGGGGCCTCGGCGACATCCGGCGCCGCAGCGGCCGGGTCTTCAGACCGCAGGCCCTGGGTCGTGACGGCACACCCGGCCAGGAAACAACCGACAAGCAGGAAAAGACGCGTCTTCATGGCGAACTCGCAACAAGGCCTAACCGCACCAGGCGCGCAGGATGACGTCCTCTGCGGAGACGTCAAGATTGAGGCGCGAAGAACGGTATTCTCCGGTCACGGCCGAGCCCGGATGGATCACCCGCACGCCCTCGCCGAGCGAAGAGAGATCGACCTCGCTGGCGCGCTGGCCGATGAGATAGCCGCGCGCCCGGGCGCCGCATGGGTCCGACATGTCGGCATCGCTGTCGAAGACCGGCGCAGTGGCGCGGACTGAACTCGGCGGGCTGCCGGTCGTGGAACAGGCGGCCAAGGCCAGGCTGGTCAGGGCCAGCAACAGGATGCGCGTCATGCCTTCTTCTCCCAGCGTCCCTCGGGCGACTGCCGCCAGTAGGACACGGCGATGCCCTGCGCGGCGGACTGTTTCCACAATTGACGGGCCTCCTGGACCGCAATCTCGTCATGCCCGTCAAACATGACAATCATGCGCTCGAATGCGGCGGGATTTTGCGGTTCCGCCCCGTCGAGCAGAAAAAGGCATCTCGCGCCATTGGGATTGGCCTCGTCCTCGGCAATCAGGATGGGCTGGCGGGCATCATGGCTGCCTCCGGCCTGGGCATGCGGCGTGAAACTGTCATCGCGCCAGGTCCACAAGAGCTTGTCGATCGCCTCGCGACGCCGCGCATCGGGCGAGCGCACCAGCGCCCGCCAGCCCCGCGCCAGCGTCTTTTCGAGCAGTTCCGGCAGGACTTCCTCCAGCGAGGAGCGCTCGAGATGATAGAACCAAAGCTCACTCATTCCTCTCTCCCTTCATCCTTCCCCTTGATGGGGAAGGTGGGCCGGCGCGCAGCGCCGGGTCGGAAGGGGTGAAAGCGCGAAGCGCTGCGAATCCCGGTGGAGACTGGCTGGGATAGACCTCGCCCCCACCCACTCCACCGCTTCGCGGTCCCCCTCGCCCATCAAGGGCGAGGATGGGAGCCCGTCCTCGCCCTCAGAGCCTGATCTGCCTTACGCCTCGTAATGGTTGCGCACGAAGCGGTCGAGGATGCGCACACCCCAGCCGGTGCCCCAGCTCGGCTGGCGCGGATCGTCCTTCATGCCGCCCATGGCCGTGCCGGCGATGTCGATATGGCACCAGGGACGGTCATTGACGAAGCATTTGAGGAATTCGGCGGCCGAGATCGAGCCGGCCAGACGGCCCTCGCCGACATTCTTGATGTCGGCATTCTTGGTCTCGATGTGCTTTTCATAGTCCGCACCCAGCGGCAGGCGCCAGACCGGCTCGTCGCTGTCATTGCCGGCGGCGAACAGGCGCTCGGCCAGTTCGTCATTATTCGAGAAAATGCCGGCGCGGGTATTGCCCAGCGCGATCAGCATGGCGCCGGTCAGCGTGGCCAGATCGATGATGAGTTTCGGCTGGAAGCGGTCCTGGGCGTACCAGAGCACGTCGGCCAGCACGAGACGGCCTTCCGCGTCGGTATTGAGGATCTCGATCGTGGTGCCGTTCATGGCGGTGACGATATCGCCCGGACGCTGGGCCTTGCCGTCGGGCATGTTCTCCACCAGACCGACAATGCCGATGGCATTGACCTTGGCCTTGCGTCCGGCCAGGGCCCGCATCAGGCCGACCACAGCGGCGGAACCGCCCATGTCGCCGCGCATCTCGTCCATGCCGGCACCCGGCTTCAGCGAGATGCCGCCGCTGTCAAAGGTCAGGCCCTTGCCGACGAAGAGGAGCGGCGCTTCGCCTTCCGGACCGCCGGACCATTTCATGATCGCGATCTTGGCCTCGAACTCGGACCCCTGGCTGACACCCAGGAGTGAGCCCATGCCCAGTTCGCGCATCTTGTCTTCGCCGATGATCTCGATCTCCAGACCATGTTCGGCCATGCCCTCGATCTTCTTGGCGTAGGAGGCCGGGTAGAGCACGTTCGGCGGCAGGTTGGTGACGTCGCGGGCCAGGTCAACCCCATCGGCGACAGCACCCCAGCTGGCCCAGGCGGCATTGGCGGCATCGACGTCCCCGGCCGTGATCGTCACAGTCGCCAGGGACGGCTTCTGGTCGTCCTTCAGCTTGGTGCGGTACTGGTCATAGCGATAGGCGGCCAGGCGGGCCCCCAGACCGGTGCGGGCCGCACCCTCGGCATCGGTTTCACCGGCGAGAGCGAAGGTGACCGCGGTCTCGCCGCCGGTCAGCAGCTTCTGCACCACAGCAGCGCCAGCCTTTTCCAGCGTCGAGGCGGTGCGCTTGTCCTTGGCGCCCAGCCCGAACAGCACGATGCGCGAGGCCTCGACACCGGCCGGCGCGACGATTTCCAGCGTCTGGGCCGGCTTGCCGGAAAAGCGCGAGGCCGCGATGGCACGCTTCACGGCGCCAGAGGTCGCCGCATCCAGCTCGGCGGCGGCAGCGGACAGCTCGGCATCGTCGTAAACGGGTGCGGCGATCGCGCCGGTCCCGCTGGCGGCGGCTGCAAATTCGACTTTCATGGCTTCCCTCTTTGGTCTGATGCGGCCTCGAATCGTGCAATTCGGGCAAAAAACTCATGTCGCGGAAGTGGTATCCGATCACGACGTGAGATAGAAGGCGGATCGAGCAGCACAAGCCGGGCCATGATTCTCGTACAGCGGTATTTCTTCAACCAGTTGCTCTGGCCCCTGATGACGGCGATCGCCGCCTTTGCCGGCCTCGCGCTGCTGACGCAGTCGCTGTCCAATGTCGATCTGATCTCGGGCTATTCGGAAACCGCGCTGACCTTCTTCAAGGTCACCGTTCTGGCCCTGCCGCACCTGACCGCCCTGCTGGTGCCCCTGGCCCTGTTCGTGGCTGTCCTTTCAACGCTGAACCGGCTGACCGGCGACAGCGAAATGGTGATCGCCTCGGCAGCCGGGATGAGCCGGTTCGGCCTTCTGTCGCCGATCATCCGCCTGGCGCTCTATGTGATCATGGCCAATCTGGCGATCAATCTCTTCGTCCAGCCGATGGCCTACCGCGAAATGCGCCGCAGCCTGCACGAGCTGCGCTCGGACGTGGCCTCCAGCCTGGTGACGCCCGGTGCCTTCAGCCAGCTGGGCTCGGGCGTGACGATCTATGCCCGTGAGCGCGACCGCGACGGCCGCATGCGCGACATCATGATCAATGACACGCGGCAGAATGAGCGGGCCACCTTCACCGCCCGCGAAGGCTTTGTCGTGCGCACCGACTCCACCTCGGTGATGGTGCTGATCGACGGCAACCGCCAGCAGATCGACGAGGCCGGCGAGCTGTTCTACGGCACGTTCGACCGGACCGAATTTGACCTGGGTGAGTTTGTCGGACCGGTCGATGCGATGTTCTTCAAGGAATCCGACCGCTTCCTGCACGAGCTGATCTGGCCGGATGCCGGCACGATCGCGCGCACCGGCGGACCGGAACGGGCCTGGGCCGAAGCGCATTACCGGCTGTCCGCACCGCTCTACAATCTGGCCTTCGCCCTCATCGCGGCCGCGGTCTTCCTGGGCGGCGACCATTCGCGCATGGGCTATTCGCGGCGGGTGATGATCGGGGTGGCGGTCGGCATGACCCTGCGCCTGATCGGTTTTGCCCTGCAATCTGCCAGCACGGATGATGCTGCGATGAATGTGGCGCAGTATCTCATTCCGCTTGCCGGCTGTGTCGGCGCGCTGATCGTGATCTACCGGCCTGCTCGCCGCCGCCCGCGCCGGGCGCCCGCACCGGCGAAAGCGCAGGTGACGACATGATCGCTGGCCGCCTCAACCGCTACATGCTGGTGCAGACCCTGTCCGGACTGGGTCTGGCGACGCTGACCATCGCCACGGTGATCATCCTGGTCGATTTCGTGGAGCAGTCCCGGGCCATCGGCACGCGAGTGGACGCCTCCACCTTCGACCTTCTGACCCTGACACTGCTCAAATCGCCCGCCCTGCTTGAAACCACCCTGCCCTTCATCTTCCTGTTCGGCATCCTCACCTCACTGTTCCGGCTCAACCGCCGCTCCGAGCTGATCGTCATGCGCGCTTCGGGCATGTCGGCCTGGCGGATCCTGACAGCGCCCATGCTGTTTGCCGTGGCAGCCGGTGTGGCCGGTGCCATCGCCCTGAACCCGCTCGCTGCGGCCGGAAATGCCGAGTTTGAACGCCGGCGTGACCAGCTGATGAATGTCCAGCGCGCTGCGCCCGGCATGGAACAACCGGTCTGGCTGCGCGAGGCCTCGGCAGACGGATACACGGTGATTTCGGCCCGCGTGCTGGAAGAGGACCGCCAGGAACTGCGCGAGCCGGTTTTCTACCAGTTCACGGTCAGCCCCGATGGTGTTCCCGACCTGGAACGGCGCATCGACGCCGCCCGCGCGCGGCTGACCGGCGGGTTCTGGGAGATTGAAGAGGCACTGGAGCGCTCGCCGAACCTGCCGACGCTGGAACACGCCACGCTGACCCTGCCAACCCAGATCAACCGCCAGGCCCTGTTCGAGCGCTCGCGCTCGCCCGAAGGCGTGTCCTTCTGGGATCTGCCGCGCCTGATCGCCTCGGCGGAAGAGGCCGGCCTAGCCACCGAACGCTATGCCATGCGCTGGTATGGGTTGCTGGCCCTGCCGCTGACCCTGCTGGCCGCCACCCTGATCGCCGCCGCCGCGACTTTGCGTCTGCACCGGTTGGGCGGCGCCGCTGCCTTTGCTCTGGCTGGCGGACTGGCTGGCTTCGTGATGTTCTTCTTCCAGGAATTGCTGGCGTCATTCGGCGCCACCGGTGCCCTGCCGCCACTCACCGCCGCCTGGGCGGCGCCGGCGCTTACGGCGCTGATCGCGCTCACCTACATCGCCTCGACCGAAGACGGATGACGGCGTGGACGCAGGCCGCGGGTTCGGCTAGTCAGGATGAGTCGGTTCAGCCGGGGGCCGGACAAACTGAGGGAGTGACGCGCATGGCGTCGCAGTTTCGCCGCTTTGCGGCTGCGTTGATGAGTTCCAGCGCTCTGGCGCTGGCCGGCACGGCCCTCGCCCAGGCCCAGGAAGAGCCCGCGCCGCCGGTCTATCTGGAAGCCGATCATCTGGAAGATCTGGAAAACGGCGGCTATCTGGCCCGCGGCAGTGTGCGCGTGCGGCAGGAAAGCCGCACCCTGATGGCCGACGAACTGGAATACCATCCGGAACTGAACCGGGTGATCGCGCGCGGCCATGTGGTGATCGTGGGCCAAGGCCCCTTCCCGCAATACGCCGACGAGGTCGAGCTCGATTCGGCGCTGGCTTCGGGCGTGGCGCTGGGATTTGCCACCATGCTGGAAGGCAATGGCCGCATGGCCGCTGCCGCCGCAATCCGCGACGAAAATGCCTCCATGACGCTGCGCGAGGCCTATTACACGGCCTGTCCGCTGTGCGAGGACGGCGAAGGCGAGCCGACCTGGCGCCTGCGCGCCCGCGAAGTGCGTCAGGATGCCGAAGACGAGATGATCTATTACCGCGATGCCCGGCTGGAAGTGCTGGGTGTCCCGGTGCTCTATGCCCCGGTCTTCGCGCATGCCGACCCGGCCTCCGAACGCCGCTCCGGCTTCCTGTTCCCCAAGCTGGGCGTGTCTTCCCGCCTCGGCTTCGTCTACCAACAGCCTTATTACTGGACGATCTCCCCCTCTCAGGACGTGGTCGTTGCGCCGCGCTACATGGGCAATGTGAACCCGCTGCTCTATGGCGAATACCGCAAGCGGTTCTGGTCAGGCTTCGTGGAGTTCGAGGGCTCGATCACCGACGAGTTCGAGATCGACAGTGATGGCGAGACCTTCGGCGAGCAGGAAACCCGCTGGCACATTTTCGGGGGTGGCCGCTTCCGCATCAATGAAGACTGGCAATGGGGTTTCGGCATCCAGCGCGTGCGCAATGACGACAATCTCTATCTGCGCCGATACGATTTTTCAGAAGGCCTGAAGGATTATGGTCAGCCCATCGAGGCCCTGAGCCGGCAGCTGGTCAGTCAGGTCTACCTTCAGAACCGGACCTCGCACCGGTTCGGATCCGTCATTGCGGCTTCCTATCAAGACCTTCGGGCCAATTTCAACAATGACATCCTGCCCACGATGGCGCCCCAGATCGATGTGAGGCAGGTGTTTGACGTTCCGGAAGCCTGGGGGCGGATCCAGCTTCGCGGCAACGCGACCGCGCTGGAGCGCAATGAGGGAACGGACTATCGCCGCGCGAGCCTGACACTGGACTGGCGGACCCGCTGGATCGCACCGGGTGGCGTCGTCATTGAACCGTTTGCCCTGGGACGCGTCGACCGTTACGAGCTGGCGGACCTCCCGGTCCCGGTCGGAACGCCGGACAGTGACAGTTTCGGCCGCGAACTGGGCCTGGTGGGAACAGAGTTTTCCTGGCCTTTTTACCGCCCTGGCGAAACGATCGACTTCATGATCGAGCCGGTGGTTTCCATCAATTCGGCTACTGAAGATCCGAACGCCAACCGTCTGGTCAATGAAGACAGCGCCACGCTGGACCTGGACGAAAGCATGCTGTTCGAGCCGGTTCGGGCTGCAGGTTATGACATCTGGGAAGACGGGCTGCGCACCAATTACGGGGTACGCGTCTCGGCCTTCTGGGGCCAGGACGGGTTTGCACGCGCCTTCTTCGGCCGCAGCGACCGGTTGGACGGCAATGCGGTGTTTTCCCCGACCAGCGGCCTGTTCGAGGAGACTTCGGACTACATCGTCTCCGGCGAGATCGACTGGGGAGCCTTCTCGGCCGATATCCAGACCCGGCTGGATACCGAGGATTATGACGTCAATACGCTGCAGATGAATGCGCGCTACACGCTTGAGCGGTTCCAGCTGGGGGTCGGCTATCTCGATGCGAGCGATGATGCGGCGACGAGCGGACCGCAGCGCGAAGTGCGGGCCGATATGCAGGTCGGCCTGACCCGCAATTGGAGCCTGATCGGCAGCACGACCCGCGATCTGGATATCAACTCTGTACGCCTCGAAGAAGTCGGCTTCATGTATCTGGACGACTGCACCCAGTTCGAGATTGTCTACCAGCGGGAAAATATCGGTATTGACCGCCTGGGCCCCTCGGAATCAATCCAGTTCAGGATTACACTTTTCACCCTCGGCAGCCTGGACCCGGACCAGTAACGGTGTCGCGTGATTGCACCCATGCCGGGTTTGAGTAATGTTCCGCGCCGAACCAATATGCGAATTGTGATGACCAGCGCCAAAAATCTCGTTCTTGCCCTGTTTGCCATCTTCGCGGTGGCGAGTGCGCCTGCCGCCCTTGCCCAGTCGACCGAAGGCGTTGCTGCGCTGGTCAATGACGAGCCGATCACGACGGTCGATGTGCGCAACCGCATGCGCCTGATCATCGCTTCGACCGGCATGGCGCAGATCGACCAGGAAACCCTTGCCCGGATCCAGGACCAGGCCCTGCGCGGCCTGATCGACGAGCACCTGCAATTGCAGGCCGCGCGCGAATACGACATCCAGGTGGCCGACGAGGAAATCTCGGCCTCGCTGCTGGACCTTGCCAACCGCAACAATGCCACCATCGATGATATCGTGGCGGATCTGCAGAATTCCGGAGTCGACATCTCCACACTGCGCCACCAGCTGGAGGCGGAAATTGCCTGGCAGATCCTGGTGAATGGCCGCTACGGTTCGCGCATCCGGATCTCCGAGCAGCAGATCGAGCTGGCCCTGGAACGCCTCGCCTCCAGTGCGTCCCAGCCGCAATTCCGCATTTTCGAGATGTATTTCGAAGTCCCCGGTCCGGGGCAGGAACAGGCGACGATCCAGCGCGTGATCGCGGTCATGAACCAGCTGCAGCAGGGCGCGGCCTTCCCGGAACTGGCTCGCCAGTTCTCCGATGCCCCTTCGGCGGCGGCCGGTGGTGATATCGGCTGGATCGTGGCGTCACAGCTGCAGCCGGAAGTCGCCGCGATCATGCCGCAGATGCGCATGCAGTTTGATCAGTCCGGCGGGCGGGGCGCCCTGTCCAACCCGGTGCAGGTGCCGGGCGGTTTCATGGTAGTCGCCCTGGTGGGCGTACGCGATGGCACCACCACGCTGCAGTATGACCTCAACCAGATCACCCTGCCCAACAGTGCCGTGACACCGGAGAGCCGCAGCCAGTTCCAGCGTGCCCTGCGGGACAATCCGAGCTGTTCGGCGGCGGAAGGCATTGCCGGCCGGCTGCCGGGCGCGATCTTCACCCCGTTGGGCTCGATCAGTGCGGATGCCGTTCTGCCGCAGATCCGTTCGGCACTGGAACCGCTCAATACCGGCGACAATACCGGCATAATCGAGAATGCGGCCGGCCTGCAGGTGCTGATCGTCTGTGATCGTCAGATTGCCGGTCCGGGCGTGCCCTCGCGCGATGATCTGGAGAGCCAGCTGCGCGGACAGCAGCTCTCGCTGCAATCACGCCGCTGGCTGCGCGATCTGCGCCGCGATTCCACCATCGAGATCCGCGAGTAATGAGCCCCCGCCCACCCATCGTCGTGTCGATGGGTGATCCGGCAGGGATCGGCCCCGAGATCATCCTCAAGGCGCACGCAACGCTGGGCGCGGACCTCCCCTTTATCGCCGTCGGCTCGCACGCCGTGTTTGCCGAACGTGCCCACGATCTGGGCCTGCCGGAACCCGTCTGCGTGTCCAGGCCGCTTGCCGGCTCCGGACCCGGACTGGATGTCCTTGATCTTCCGGACACGCCGGTGACGGGCTTGCAGCCCGGCCAGCCAGACCCCGCCCACGCCCCGGCCACCAAGGCCGCGATCGAACGCGGAGTGGCCCTGTGCCTGGCCGGTAAGGCCCGCGCCCTGGTCACCGCGCCGATCGCCAAATCGGTGATGTATGCCGCCGGTTTCAGCTTTCCCGGACATACCGAGTTTCTGGCCGAGCTGACCGCAAAGGCCGATGTCTCCGGACCGCGCGGTCCGGCGATGATGCTGGCCGGTGGGGGTCTGCGCGTCGTTCTGGCAACGATCCATCTGTCGCTGCGCGAGGCGCTCGATGCGCTGTCAGCCGAGCGGATCGCCCACATGGCCCGCCTCACCCATCACGCGCTGAAGCAGGATTTCGGCCTGGAGCAGCCGCGCCTGGCGCTGGCCGGTCTCAATCCGCATGCCGGCGAAGGCGGGTCGCTGGGTCGCGAGGAAATCGAGCTGCTCAACCCGCTGGCGGCCGAATTGCGGCGCGAGGGGATCGACATCACCGACGCCCTGCCACCGGACACGATGTTCCACGCCGAGGCCCGCGCCCGCTATGACGCGGCGGTGTGCCTCTATCACGACCAGGGCCTGATCCCGGTGAAGACGCTGGATTTCCATGGCGGGGTGAACATCACGCTGGGCCTGCCGATCGTGCGCACCTCGCCCGACCATGGCACGGCATTTGATATTGCCGGCCGCTTCATCGCCCGGCCGGACAGTCTGATCGCCGCCATCCGCCAGGCCGATGAGATGGCGCAGCAGCGCAGCCAGGCGGAGGCGCACGCATGAGCCTTGCCGATCTGCCACCGCTGCGCGATGTCATCGCCCAGCACGATCTGGGGGCCAAGAAGGCCTTCGGCCAGCATTTCCTGCTGGACCTCAACCTGACCGGCAAGATCGCGCGCCTGGCCGGCGATATGCGCGAGGCCCACGCCATCGAGATCGGTCCCGGTCCGGGCGGTCTGACCCGGGCGATCCTGGAGGCCGGCGCGAAATCGCTGACCGTGGTGGAAAAGGACAATCGCTTCCTCGGCGCCCTGGCCGAAATCAACACCGCCAGCGGCGGCCGGCTGAGCGTGCACGAGGCTGACGCGCTGGATGTGGATGAGGCGGCGCTGCTGCCGGACGATGGCGAGAAGATCATCCTCTCCAACCTGCCCTACAATGTCGGCACCCTGCTGCTGATCAAATGGCTGGAAGCGGACAGCGCCTGGTGGACGCGGGCCGTGCTGATGTTCCAGAAGGAAGTCGCCGACCGGGTGGTCGCGACACCGGGCAGCAAGGCCTATGGCCGGCTGGCCGTGATCTCGCAATCACGCTGTGAGGTGCGCATGGGACTGAAAGTCCCGGCCCGTGCCTTCACCCCGCCGCCCAAGGTAGACAGCGCCGTCGTGGTGCTGGACCTGATGCCGCAGGCGCGCCGTTTTGCAGATGTGCAGGCCCTGGGCATTGTCACGGCCTCGGCCTTCGGCCAGCGCCGCAAGACGCTGCGCCGCAGCCTCGCCCAGGCGGCCAGCCAGGCGGGCACGTCGTCGGAAGCCCTGATCGAAGCGGCCGGACTGGACGCCGGTGCACGCGCGGAAGTGATCGATGTGGCGGGTTTCCAGCGCCTGGCCACGGCCTGGCGGGATGCGAAGACGCGCTGATCTACTGGTCCATCAGCACGCCGACGAAATCGTCCAGCCAGGGATGGCGGATGCGCCGCAGGCGTTCGGCGTGCAGGATCTGGTTCAGCTTTTCCAGCGCCCGGGCGAAGTCATCATTGACGATGACATAGTCATACTCGGCCCAGTGCGAGATCTCGTCCTTGGCCCGGTCCATACGCCCCTTGATGACATCGGCGCTGTCCTGGCCACGCTTGCGCAGGCGGTCCTCCAGCAGCGCCAGGGAGGGCGGCAGGATGAAGACGCGCACCGTGTCGGTCGGAGCCTGGTCAGCGAGGATCTGGGCGCCCTGCCAGTCAATGTCGAAAACCACGTCCCGGCCCTCTTCCACGGCTTCCAGGACCGGAGTCTTGGGCGTGCCGTAATAACGGCCGAACACCTCGGCCCATTCGAAGAAATAGTCCTCCTCGATCTTGGCCTTGAAATCCTCGACGGACAGGAAGTGGTAATCGCGGCCATCCACCTCGCCCGGACGCGGCGCACGGGTGGTGGCGGACACGGACAGGACCACGTCCGGGTTCTGGCTGAGCAGGCGTTTGGACAGCGTCGTCTTGCCGGCTCCGGACGGGCTGGACAGGGCCAGCAGGACACCCCGGCGTCTGCCGCGGAAAATCGGTCCGGAATAACCGTCACTCGACATTCTGTACCTGCTCCCTGAACTGGTCGATCGTGTTCTTGAGCGCCAGGCCGATCCGCGTCAGCGCGGAATCAGACGACTTGGAGCATAGAGTGTTCGCTTCGCGATTAAACTCCTGGCACAGAAAGTCCAGTTTGCGGCCCACCGGAGAGCCGCCGGCAAGCAGGTCACGGGCTGAGGCGATGTGCGCGCCCAGCCGGTCAAGCTCTTCGCGGACATCCATTTTTACCGCAAGGGCAGCGGCTTCCTGAGCCAACCGGTCCTCGGGCAGATCGCCCTGCAGCAGCTCGGCAAACTTGGCCTGGAGCCGGTCGCGAATGCTCTCGATACGGACGGAGGTACAGGCCGAGGCCTCGCCGGCGAGGGTCTCGATCTCGTCGATATGGCCCGCCAGCAGCGGGTGCAGCGCGGCGCCCTCTTCCCGCCGCGCCTGATCCAGCGCGTCCAGCGTTGCAGCCAGTCCTTCCAGCAGCGTCTGATCGAGGCCTTCATCGGGACCGGCGGCGTCTTCGCTGGTCATCACACCGGGCAGCTGCAGAAGGCCCTCGAAGCTGGGACGCGCGACCTTGCCGGCCGCCACGAAAGGCTCGCTGGCGGAAATGAAAGCATCAAGCCGGGCCTGATCGATCGACACGCTGCCGGCGCTGCTCTCGCGCCGCAGATTCAGCGAGGCCTGGATATTGCCGCGACTGAAACGGGCCTTGGCAAGATCGCGGGCCTTGATGTCCAGCCGGTCGAAGCCGGTCGGCAGGCGGAAGCGGGCTTCAAGACCCTTGCCATTGACGCTGCGCGCCTCCCAGGCCCAGCGCCACTCGCCGCTGACGCCTTCCATGCGCGCAAACCCGGTCATGCCTGACAGAGAGGCCATCAGCGACCGCCCCCATTGCGGCGCTGGCGTTCGATCCGGCGCCAGTTGGCGACATTGCGCTGGTGCTGGGCATAGGTGTCGGCAAAGACGTGGCCGCCGGTACCATCGGCCACGAAGAAGAGCGCTGAACTCTCGGCAGGATTGAGCACGGCGGCAATCGACTCGCGCCCCGGATTGGCAATCGGCGTCGGCGGCAGGCGCGGGATCTGGTAGGTATTCCAGGCATTTTCGGCATTGTCGATTTCCGACCGGCGCAGGCCGCGACCCAGGGGTTCGCCCTGGCTGATGCCGTAGATGATGGTCGGGTCGCTCTCGATCCGCATGCCCCGGCGCAGCCGGTTGACGAAGACCGCCGCCACTTCGGGCCGTTCGGACGCGACACCGGTCTCCTTCTCGACGATGGAGGCCAGGATGATGGCTTCCTCGCGGGTCTCGAAGGGCAGGTTCTCGGCCCGGTTCGGCCAGAGTTCGTCCAGAAGGGCCTGCTGATCCTGGGCCATGCGGTCCAGCAATTCCTGGCGCGAAGTGCCGCGGGTGACGTGATAGGTTTCGGGCAGCAGCGTGCCTTCTGCCGGGATCTCGGTGACCTCGCCGGTGAGAACCTCCACATCGGCCAGGGCGCGCACGATCATCGCGCTGGTCAGCCCCTCGGCGAAGGTGACGGGATAGTGCACGGTCTCGCCCGAGCGCAGCAGCTCGTAGATTTGCGCCATCGAGGCGCCTGCCGGGATGCGGTATTCGCCCGCGCGCAGTGAACGGTCGCCCTCGTCCAGCGTGACCGCCGCCCGGAAAATCCGGCGATCCGTGATCAGACCTTCCGATTCCAGCTGGGCGGCGATGCGGATCAGGCCGGCCCCGCGCGGCAAAAGGATGATGCTTTCCTCGGCTGACGGACCGGGCGCATGGAACTGCGCCTCCATCCACTTGTAGCCGCCATACAGCGCCGCCGCCGCGGCGAGCGCCAGCACGACCAGAACGGTCAGCAAGATCAGAAACAGTTTGGCCAGCCCGCCCTTTTTGGGCTTGGGCGCTGGAGCGTCCGTCATGCAAGCCTTCCCCGAACTCGCGTTACTCTGCCGCGACGAATACCACGGAGGCATTGGTGCCGCCGAATCCAAACGAGTTGGACAATGCGGCTTTCACCGGCTTTTTCACCGCCGTCTTCGGCGCCAGATTGATCGCCGTCTCTACGGACGGATTATCGAGATTGAGGGTCGGCGGGCAGATACCGTCGCGGATCGCCAGAATCGAGAAGATCGCCTCGACCGCACCGGCCGCGCCCAGCAGGTGGCCGATCGCCGACTTCGTCGACGACATCACCAGATCCTGCGTGGCGCTGCCGAACAGGCGCTCCACGGCGCGCAGCTCGAT
Source organism: uncultured Maricaulis sp. (assembly GCA_965242785.1). GTDB lineage: Bacteria > Pseudomonadota > Alphaproteobacteria > Caulobacterales > Maricaulaceae > Maricaulis. The sequence goes on along the minus strand of CBDETA010000002.1, from coordinate 331,619 downwards.
CTCGTCACCCAGCGGGGTCGAGGTGCCGTGCGCGTTGACATAATCGATATCGGAAGGCGTCAGGCCGGCATCCTTGAGGGCGGCCGACATCGAGCGGAAACCGCCATCACCATCCTCGGCCGGTGCCGTGATGTGATAGGCATCGCCGGACAGGCCATAGCCCTTCACCTCGGCATAGATTTTCGCGCCGCGGGCCTTGGCGTGCTCATAGTCTTCCAGCACCACGACACCCGAGCCCTCGCCCATGACAAAACCGTCGCGGTCCTTGTCATAGGGGCGCGAAGCCTTTTCCGGGGTCTCGTTGAACGCGGTGGAGAGCGCCTTGCAGGCGATGAAACCGGCCACGCCCAGGCGGCAGACCGTGGCTTCGGCACCGCCGGCCAGCATCACGTCGGCATCGCCGCGGGCCACCAGACGGGCGGCATCGCCGATCGCATGGGCGCCGGTCGAACAGGCCGTCACCACAGAATGGTTCGGCCCTTTCAGGCCATGACGGATCGAGACCTGGCCAGAGGCCAGATTGATCAGCATGCCGGGAATGATGAAGGGAGACAGGCGCCTTGGGCCCTTCTCGTGCAGGTCGACGGAGGCCTGGTAGGTGGTTTCAAGACCACCGATGCCGGAACCGATCATCACGCCGGTGCGGCATTTTTCTGCTTCCGTCTCGGGCTTCCAGCCGCTGTCGGCCAGAGCCTCGTCGGCCGCCGCAATACCGTAGAGGATGAAATCATCCACCCGGCGCTGATCGCGGGGGCTGAGGACGCTGTCGGGGTCGAACACCCCGCCATCGCCCGCACGTCCACCGCCGCGGCCATCGGCACGGGGCACCTGGCCGGCAATCCGGCAGGCCAGATCATCGGTCTTGAAATGCTCGATCGGCCCGACACCCGAACGACCGGCGAGAAGGCGTTCCCAAACGACTTCCCGCCCGCAGCCCAGCGGCGTGACGAGGCCAATACCCGTGACGACGACGCGACGCATGAAGGGGTCGTTAGCCCACCTTCTCGGAGATGAACTTCACGGCGTCGCCAACCGTCTGGATGTGCTCGGCGGCGTCGTCCGGAATCTCGATATCGAACTCTTCTTCGAAAGCCATCACCAGCTCGACATTGTCGAGGCTGTCGGCACCGAGATCATCGATGAAGCTCGCATTCGCGGTGACCTTTTCGGCATCCACATCGAGATGCTCAATGACAATTTTCGTAACGCGCTCGAGAACGTCAGACATTTCAGACCCTCATAGTGATTCACCGCGGAACTATAGCGGTGCAGGACAAGACGGGAAGGGCCCAAATACAACCCTGATCCCAAGATGCGCGGGCAGTTAGCACAGTTCCAATTCGCTGACCAGAAGGGGCCACCGTACCCGCAAATTCGATTTACTCAATCAGATCATCGCCATGCCGCCATTGACGTGCAGCGTCTGGCCGGTCACGTACTGGGCTTCCTGGCTGGCGAGATAGACCACGGCGCCGGCGATATCATCGCCGGACCCCAGATCCCCGGCCGGGATTTTGGACAGGATGGCGGCGCGCTGATCCTCGTTCAACACATCCGTCATCGGCGAGGCAATGAAGCCCGGCGCAACGCAGTTCACGGTGACGCCGCGCGCGGCCACTTCCTGGGCCAGGGACTTGGAAAAGCCGATCATGCCGGCCTTGGAGGCGCAGTAATTGGCCTGGCCGGGATTGCCCATCACGCCGACCACCGAGGTGATGCCGATGATGCGGCCCCACCGCGCCTTCATCATGCCGCGCAGGGCCGCACGGGAGAGGCGGAAATAGCTTTCCAGGTTGATCTTGATGACCTGATCCCAGTCCTCGTCCTTCATGCGCATCAACAGCTGGTCCTTGGTGATGCCGGCATTGGCGACCAGGATGTCCAGCGAGCCCATGGCGTCGGCGGCCTGCTTGGGCAGCGCGTCGACGGCGGCGGCATCGGACAGGTTGCAGGGCAGGACATGGGCGCGCTCGCCCAGCTCGTTGGCGAGGTCCTGCAGCACGTTTTCGCGCGTGCCCGACAGTGCCACCGTGGCCCCCTGGGCATGCAGCTTGCGGGCAATCGCATTGCCCAGCCCACCGGTGGCACCGGTCACCAGGGCATTCTTGCCGGTAAGATCGAACATCAGGCGTTCTCCTTGAGAGCAGCGGCGAACGCTTCCAGGTCCGCGGCGGTATTCAGGGCGACGCCCTTGGCGGCGTCGGTCGTGCGTTTGAGCATGGTGGTCAGCACCTTGCCGGCGCCGGCTTCGGCCAGCGTGTCGATGCCGGCCTCATCGGCCATCCACAGCACGCTCTCGCGCCAGCGGACACGACCGGTGACCTGCTCGACCAGCTGACGGCGGATCGTCTCGACATCATCGGTCGGGCGGGCGGTGACATTGGCCACCACCGGAACGGCAGGCGCCTTGATCGTGGCCGAGGCCAGTGCTTGCGCCATGGCGTCAGCGGCCGGCTGCATCATCGGGCAATGGAAGGGCGCGGAGACCGGAAGCTTCATCGCGCGTTTCAGGCCCAGCTCGCCAGCCTTGGCAATCGCGGCATCGATCGCGGCGGTGGCGCCGGAGATGACGATCTGGCCAGGGGCGTTGTCATTGGCAATCGCGCAGACGCCGGCAGCGGACCCCGCGGCGACGGCGGCGGCAGCGAGGTCCTCGTCGGCGCCCAGCAGGGCTGCCATCGTCCCCTCGCCCACCGGCACGGCCTTCTGCATGGCCTGGCCCCGCAGCTTCAGCAGCTTGGCCGCATCGGTGACCGACAGCGCACCGGCCGCGGCCAGGGCCGAATACTCACCAAGACTGTGACCGGCGACAAAGCTGGCCGCGTTGACGTTTACGTCAAACTCGGCCTTGAGCACCGCCATCACCGCCAGGCTGGCCGCCATCAGGGCCGGCTGGGCATTCTCGGTCAGTGTCAGCTCTTCAATGGGGCCATTGGCCATCAGGCCGGACAGGTCCTGGCCCAGGGCCGCATCGATCTCCTCGAAGACCTCCCGCGCCGCATGAAAGTCCCGGGCCAAGTCCTGACCCATGCCGACGGCCTGGCTGCCCTGGCCGGGAAAGACAAAGGCGAATTTCATTTCAGTTTCCCTCCCGAAATCCGAGTTGAACGCTCGATAGCCCTCATGAGGCCTGCCGCGCAAGGGCGCTTGCGGCTTGCACTGCTGCGGGATTTCCGCTAATGGCCGCGCTTCGCTTGATTGCGGTCCTTTTTCCGTGACGGTCCGGACAGGGTGTCCGGGCCTGGAAATGGGAGCCACCGCGGGCCTGCCCGACCCTTCGGCATGGTCTGCGCCGCAATCGTCATGAAGGGAGCCGAAATGGCACTTTACGAGCACATTTTCATCGCGCGTCCGGACATTTCCCCGGCGCAGATGGAGTCTCTCATCGAAGAGACCAAAGCCCTGGTCGAATCCAAGGGCGGCAAGACCGGCAAGACCGAATACTGGGGTCTGCGCAATCTGGCCTACCGCATCAACAAGTCGCGCAAGGGCCATTACGGCCTGATCGACATCGACGCTCCGGCGGACGTCGTTGCCGAGCTGGACCGCCTGCAGCGCCTGTCCGAAGACGTGATCCGTCACATGACGATCCGCGTTGAAGAGCACACCGAGGAAGCCTCTGCGATCCTGTCCAAGAAGGATGATCGCCGCGGGCCCCGTCGCGAGCGCAACTAGGAAGGATCCGACACATGTCTTCTGGAAACATCTCCAACCTGCCGGCCCGTCGCCCGTTCATGCGCCGCCGCAAGGTCTGCCCGTTCTCCGGCGAAAACGCGCCGAAGATCGACTACAAGGATCCCAAGCTGCTGCTCCGCTACATGTCCGAGCGCGGCAAGATCGTTCCGTCCCGCATCACCGCGGTGTCGGCCAAGAAGCAGCGTGAACTGGCCCGTGCGATCAAGCGCGCCCGCCAGCTGGCCCTGCTGCCCTACGTGGTCGATTGAGGGAGGACTGAACGATGAAACTGGTTCTCCTGGAACGTGTTGAAAATCTTGGCGCCATGGGTGACGTGGTCTCCGTGCGCCCGGGTTTCGCCCGCAATTTCCTGCTGCCGCAGGAAAAGGCGCTGCGCGCCACCGAAGCCAACCTGGCCCGTTTCGAAGCCGAACGCGAAGTGCTGGAAAAGCGCAACGCCGAACGCGCTGCCGAAGCGGCCACGTCGGGTGAGAAGATCGATGGCGAAAGCTTCGTCATGATCCGCCAGGCCGGCGAAAGCGGTCAGCTGTACGGCTCCGTCACCTCGCGCGATATCGCCGATATCGTGTCGGGTTCCGGCGTCTCCATCGCCCGCTCTCAGGTCGCCCTGAACGCGCCGATCAAGACGCTGGGTGTGCATGATATCCGTATCAAGCTGCACGCCGACGTCGCCGTGACGGTGTCGATCAATGTCGCCCGCTCGCAAGAAGAAGCCGAGCGTCAGGCAGCCGGCGAAGACGTGATCGCGGCCCAGGCCGACGAAGATCGCGCCATCGCGGAAGCCCAGGCTGCGGCCCTGTTCGAAGCCAGCGAGGAAGGCCAGGAACTGGCTGCCCAGCAGGCTGCGGAAGCCGAAGCGGAAACGGACGAGACCGAGCAGTAATCCACTGCCCTGTCAGTCTGACAGAACAAGGGCGGGCCCGCAGGGTCCGCCCTTTTTCGTGCCCACTGTCGCCGCAAGCCGTTCAACAGCGCGCCCGTGGAAAACTAAATGCCTGAAATCACACAACCGCCCCTTCCTGCCATTTCACGCCAAGCCCTTGAGCCTTGAGGCCTCCCCTGAATTATCCACATATCCACAGAACTGCAGTTGTCAGGAAACGCGTGTAGCGCTATCAGCCCCGGCCCGCTATTCAACCCAGCTTCGTCCTGACGGGCGGAGCCAGGGGACCATTGCCATGACGACCGCGCTGCAGCCGTTCATCGAGAACGACGCCGAACTTGTTGATGCCGACACGGCACCGCACAATCTGGAAGCCGAACAGGCTTTCCTGGGCGCGCTTCTTTATGACAACGAGCTGTTCCACCGCGTCGCCGACTGGCTCAAGCCCGGCCATTTCTACGACCCGGTGCACGGACGGATTTTCGAGACCGCCTCGGACCTGATCGGCCGTGGCTCGCTGGCCGATGCCGTGGTGCTGAAGACCCATTTCGAGCGCGATGACGGCCTGCGCGAGATTGGCGGCACGACCTATCTGGCTGTGCTGATGGAAGGCGCGGTCTCAGGCAATGCGGCGATCGAATACGCCAAGATCATCTATGAGCTGGCCCTGCGCCGCGAGCTGATCCGGATCGGTCATGACCTGGCCAATGCCGCCTCGGCCGACGCGGAGATCCAGGCCCGCCAGCTGATCCAGGACATTGAACAACAGCTCTACAACCTGGCCGAGGAAGGTTCGGCCTCGCGCGGCTTTGTCAGCTTCAAACAGGCGCTGGCGGAGTCCGTGGAAAGCGCCTCGGCGGCCTATGAGCGCGATGGCGGCCTGGCCGGCATTTCCACCGGCCTGACCGAGCTGGACCGAAAACTGGGCGGCATGCACCCGTCCGACCTGATCATCCTCGCCGGCCGCCCGTCCATGGGGAAGACCTCGCTGGCGACGAATATCGCCTTCAACGTGGCCAAGGCCTACCAGTACGAGGACCAGCCGGACGGTACGCGCAAGACCGTGCGCGGCGGTGTCGTCGGCTTCTATTCGCTGGAAATGTCGGCGGAACAGCTGGCCACCCGTCTCATCGCCGACCATACCGGCATCCCCGGCTACATGATCCGCCAGGGCACGATCGACGCGACCCAGTATGAGGAAATCCGCGACGGCGTGCTGCAGATCCAGTCCCTGCCACTCTATATCGACGATACCGGTGGCCTGCCGATCTCGGCGCTGGCAGCGCGCGCCCGCCGCCTGAAGCGCACGCACGGCCTCGACCTCATCGTGGTCGACTATCTCCAGCTGGTCACCGCTTCGCGGGCCCGGGCCGGCGGCAGCCGCGTGGAAGAGGTTTCCGAGGTCACGCAGAACCTCAAGGCCATCGCCAAGGAACTCAATGTTCCCGTCATCGCCCTCTCCCAGCTTTCGCGCCAGGTGGAGAACCGCGACGACAAGAAACCCCAGCTCTCGGACCTGCGTGAATCCGGCTCGATCGAGCAGGACGCAGACGTGGTGCTGTTCGTCTACCGCGAGGCCTACTACAAGGAACGCGAGAAGCCGCGCGAGGACACGCCGGAATATCTCGCCTGGGAAGAAGAGTTCCGCCGCATCGAGAAAGTTGCCGAAGTGATCATCGGCAAGCAGCGTCACGGCCCGATCGGATCGGCAAAGCTCGCCTTTGATGGCATGCTGACGAAATTCACCGATCTCGAGACGCGGTATGACGACGATCACCACTAGCAGCCTCGCCGAACCGGCCCCGCGCCTGATCATCGATCTGGCGGTCATCCAGCGCAATTATGCTCGCGTCCGCGAGCTGGCCCCCAATGCCGAGGCCGGCGCGGTGGTGAAGGCAAACGGCTATGGGCTGGGCGCGACCCAGATCATCCCGGCACTGGCCGATGCGGGCTGCCGCAATTTCTATGTCGCCCACACGTCCGAAGGCCGCGAGGCCCGCGAGGCGCTGGCCGGACGTCCGGCCAATATCTATGTCTTCAACGGCTTCTGGCCGTCCGAACTGCCGGCCCTGCGCTCGGCCGAGCTTTTCCCGGTGATCAATGAACTGGCCCAGCTGGAGCAATTGCGCCGTCTGGCCCCGGACCTGCCCTGTGCGATCCATTTCGACACCGGCATGAGCCGCCTCGGCCTGGACGAGGCCGAGACGCAGGCCCTGATGGCCGATCCCGCGCGCCTTGACGCCATCGATGTGCGCCAGGTGATGAGCCATCTGGCCTGTGCCGACGAGCCGGACCATCCGCTCAATGCCAGACAGCGCGACCGCTTCACCCGCATCCGCACGGCCTTCCCGGGCATCCCGGCCAGCCTGTCCAATTCGGCTGGCGTGCTGCTGGGCGAGAGCTATCATTTCGACGTGCTGCGGCCGGGCCTGGCCCTGTTCGGCGGCGTGCCGGCCCCCGGTCACGCCTCGCCCTTCGAGCCGGCGGTGACGATCGACGCGCCGATCCTGCAGATCCGCGAGCTCAAGCCCGGCGACACGATCGGCTATGGCGCCACCTACACCGCCAACGAAACGCGCCGCATCGCAACCGTCGCGGCCGGCTATGCCGACGGCCTGCTGCGCGCGTTCGGCAATGGCGGCTATGGCCGCATCCAGGAGGTGCGCGTGCCGATTGTCGGCCGGGTCTCGATGGACCTGATCGGTGTCGACGTCACCGAGGCCGGGCCCGTGAAGCCGGGCGATCCGGTGTGTTTCCTCGGCTCGGCGATCGAGGACATGGCCGACAGCGCCGCGACGATCTCGTATGAATTCCTGGTCCGTCTGGGCCTGCGCTTCCATCGCATCTACAAGCCGGGCGCCAAGCGGCGCTAGGACAGGTTCTGTCACCCCCTGCTGCTGAGATGGCGGGAATCAGAGGAGACACGACGTCATGGCCCGTTCCGACAGCATCTATGTCTGCCAGTCCTGCGGTTCCACCCATTCCAAATGGGCAGGGCGCTGCGATGATTGCGGCGAATGGAACACGCTGGTCGAGGAGACCCCGTCCGCGCCCCTGGGCACCCAGGCGACCGCGGCAAAGCGGCGCGGCAAGTCGGCCCGGCTGGAACTGGTCGATCTGGGCGCCGAGACGCCGGAAACCCCGCGCCTGATCTCCGGCATTGCCGAGCTCGACCGGGTTGCCGGCGGCGGGCTGGTGCCCGGTTCGGCCATCCTGGTCGGCGGTGATCCGGGCATCGGCAAATCCACCCTGCTCTTGCAATTGATGGCCAAGGTCGCCAGCGACACCACACGCGCGATCTACATCTCCGGCGAGGAAGCCATCGATCAGGTGCGCCGCCGCGCCCGCCGGCTCGGCCTGGCGGAGAGCCCGGTCGCCCTCGCCTCGGAAACTTCGCTCAACGACATCCTGGACGGGCTGAAGGCCGAACAGCCGGACATTGTCGTCATCGACTCGATCCAGACGCTGTGGTCGGACCAGCTCGCCGCTGCCCCGGGCACCGTCGCCCAGGTCCGCGCCTGTGCCCAGGAGCTGGTGCGCTTTGCCAAGAAGCGCAATTGCACCGTCATCCTGGTCGGCCATGTCACCAAGGACGGCCAGATCGCCGGTCCGCGCGTGGTGGAACACATGGTCGATGCCGTGCTCTATTTCGAAGGCGAACGCTCGCACCAGTTCCGCATTTTGCGCGCGGTGAAGAACCGGTTCGGACCGACCGACGAGATCGGGGTCTTCGAAATGGGCGACAAGGGGTTGGGCGAGGTTGCCAACCCCTCCTCCCTCTTCTTGGACGGCCGCGGCGAGGCCAATCCGGGCGCGGTGGTCTTTGCCGGCATGGAAGGCACCCGGCCGGTGCTCAGCGAGATCCAGGCCCTGGTCGCGCCCGCCGCCTTCGGCACGCCGCGCCGGGCCGTGGTGGGCTGGGATTCCGGGCGTCTGGCCATGGTGCTGGCAGTGCTGGAGGCGCGCTGCGGCTTCAACATCTCCAATCGCGACATCTTCCTCAATGTCGCCGGCGGCCTGAAAATCGCCGAACCGGCTGCCGATCTTGCCGTGGCCGCGGCCATTGTCTCCTCGGCGCTGGATGTGGCGCTGCCGGCCAAGGGGGTCGTTTACGGAGAAATCAGTCTTTCCGGGGATATTCGCCCCGTCGGCCGCAGTGATTCGCGGCTCAAGGAGGCGGCCAAGCTGGGTTTCACCGAAGCGCTGGCGCCCCAGGCCGCGGCCGACGAAAATGCACCGGTCCGAGTGCGGGGCGTGGCCACCGCGCTCGAATTGGTGCAGACTTTGAGGACCTTGGCGGGCGAGTAAGGAGCAGCGCCGATGGATGGAACTTTAAGCGCGTTTGACGGTGTCGGGCTGGCAATCCTGCTGGCCTCGGGCCTGTTGGCGCTGGTGCGCGGTTTCGTTCGGGAAGCGCTGTCGGTGACCGCCTTTGTCGCCGCCTCGCTGGCGACCCTGTGGTCCCTGCCCGCCTTCATCGGCCCGGCGCGGGACATCATCGACCCGGACTGGCTGGCCCCGCTGGCCGTCGGCGGGGTCGTCTTCATCATCATCTATCTGGCGGTCACCTTCGTCACCTCCTCGCTGTCCAAGGGCCTGGCCAAGGGCGAGGATGTGAATGTCGTCGACCGCACGCTGGGCTTCGCCTTCGGCCTGGTGCGCGGCCTCGTCCTTCTGGGTCTGGGCGTGATCTTCTTCTCCGCCACCTTCGGTGAAAACGGCCGCCCGCCGAGTTGGATTACCCAGGCGCGCATCTATCCCATGGTCAATGCGACGGCCCGCGCGCTGCAGACGCTGGCGCCGGAAACCTCACGCCTGGCCGACACGGCGCCCCTGCCCGGCGGACCCAATGACCCCATTGCAGAAACAATAAGAAATAATGACAGCTCCTATGGCAGACGCGACCGAAACCGACTAGATGACCTCATCGGTTCGACCACGGATGACCAGGACGACGACGGATGACCCCCAACGCCGCTATTCCTGCCACGCTCACCTATGATCCGGCCACGGATCGCCCCCAGGAAGAATGCGGCGTCTTCGCCGTCTACGGTACCGAGGATGCCGGCGTCCTCACCGCCCTCGGCCTGCACGCCCTGCAGCATCGCGGACAGGAAGCCTGCGGCATCGCCACCCATGACGGTTCGCGCTTTCACATCGAGCGCTATCTCGGCCTGGTCGGTGAGAACTTCACCTCGCCGGACATGCCGCAACGCCTGCCCGGCAAGGTCGCCATCGGCCATGCGCGCTATTCCACCCAGGGCGCCAATGTGCTGCGCAATGTCCAGCCGCTCTATTCGGATGTCCGCGGCGGCGGCATCGCCCTGGCCCATAACGGCAATCTGACCAATGCCCGCGTCCTTCGCGAGGAGCTGGTCAATCACGGTGCCATCTTCCAGTCGACCTCCGATTCGGAGGTCGTTCTGCATCTGGCCGCCCAGTCCAAGAAAACCAAGCTGACCAATCGCGTTCTGCAGGCGCTGAAACAGGTCCAGGGCGCTTTCGCCTTCGTGGCCCTGGTCAATGATCGCCTGATTGCCGCACGGGATCCCTATGGCATCCGCCCACTGGTCATGGGCCGGCTGGGTGAGGCCTATGTCTTCGCCTCGGAGACCTGCGCCCTGGACATGGTCGGCGCCACGTTCGAGCGCGAGATCGAGCCGGGCGAGGCCGTGGTCGTCAACGAGGACGGCATCCGTTCCGAGCGCTTTGCGCCGGAACACAAGGCTCGCGTCTGCGCCTTTGAATACATCTATTTCGCCCGCCCGGACTCGGTGATCGGCGGCCGCAGCGTCTATGAGGCGCGCAAGGAAATGGGCCGCCAGCTGGCGCTGGAAACCCCGGCCGAAGTCGATGTCGTGATCCCCGTACCGGACAGCGGTGTGCCTGCCGCGATCGGCTATTCGGAAGCCTCCGGCATTCCCTTCGAACTGGGCATCATCCGCTCGCACTTCGTCGGCCGCACCTTCATCCAGCCGACCCAGGACCGGCGCGACCTGTCGGTGCGCCGCAAGCACTCGGCCAATGCGGCCGCGGTGCGCGGCAAGCGCGTGCTGCTGATCGACGATTCGATCGTGCGCGGCACCACCTCGCTGAAGATCGTGCGCATGATGCGCGAGGCCGGCGCCAAGGAAGTGCATTTCCGCTCTGCCTGCCCGCCGATCAAATTCCCGGACTTCTACGGCATCGACATGGCCGGCCAGAAGGAACTCATCGCCGCCTGCATGGACCTGTCGGAAATGACCGACAAGCTGGAGGCCGACAGCCTCGGCTTCCTGTCGGTCGACGGGCTCTATCAGGCCGTCATCGGCAGCCCGCGCGATGACAGCAATCCGCAACTGGCGGACCATTATTTCACCGGCGAGTATCCGACCCGTCTCGTCGACCATGACCGGGACCTCTCGGCCAAGGAATTCCAGCTCTCTCTCCTGGTGGACGCATGACCGACACGTTTCTCAAAGGCCGCCTCGCTCTCGTCAGCGGGGCTTCGCGGGGTATTGGCCAGGCCATGGCGCTGGAACTGGCCAAGGCGGGCGCCCATGTCATAGCCACGGCGCGCACCCAGGGCGGTCTGGAAGAGCTGGATGATGCCATCAAGGCCGCCGGCGGCACGGCGACGCTGGTGCCGATGGACCTGATGTCGGAAGACGGGATCGAACAGCTTGGCCAGATCGTCACCGAACGGTGGGGCAAGCTGGACATCCTCCTGGCCTGCGCCGGCGCGCTGGGTGAACTCACCCCGGCCGCCCAGGTCAAGGCGAAGACCTGGCAGAATGTGGTCGGCATCAACCTGATTGCGCCGGCCCGCATGATCCGCGCCTTTGAAGGCCCGCTCCTGTCATCGGATGCCGGCCGGGCCGTCTTCATCTCCTCCGGCGCCGCAGCCTCGCGCCGCGCCTTCTGGGCCCCCTATGCCGCCTCCAAGGCCGGTCTGGACGCCCTGGTCCAGTCCTGGGCCAAGGAGCACGCCACCGAAGGCAAGCTGAAGGCCAATCTCGTTTATCCCGGCGCCCTGCGCACCCAGATGCGCGCCAAGGCTTTCCCCGGCGAAGACCCGATGAGCCTGCCGGAACCCGCCGCCCTCTGGCCCCTGATCGCCGAACTCGTCTCCCCTGCCTGCCGCCAGACCGGCGAGATCGTCAGCTTTTCGGGGTAATTGCAGGGGTGACACGGGGTGAAGGCCCGCAGGGCTTTGACGCACGCCGGCGCCGCCCCCCCCTTAAACCTCGCCCCGCCCCACGCCACCGCAGCTGATGCAGCGGCAAGACGCAAGGGGTGAAAGCGCGCAGCGCTTCAAATCCCGGTAGCGGCGATCCCTACCCCAACAGCTTCTTCTGCAGGATCTCGTTCACCGCTTGCGGGTTCGCTTTCCCCTGCATGGCCTTCATCACCTGGCCGACGAACCAGCCCATCGCCTTGGGCTTTTCGCGGACCGAGGCGGCCTGGTCGGGATTGTCGGCAATCAGCTGGTCGATGACGGCCTCGATGGCGCCGGTGTCGGTGACCTGTTTCAGGCCGCGGCTTTCCACGACCTCTGCCGGATCACCGCCCTCGGTCCACAGGATCTCGAACACGTCCTTGGCGATCTTGCCGGAAATGGTCTTGTCCTCGATCAGGGCGACCAGGCCGGACAGCTGGGCGGCCGAGACCGGGCTTTCCGTGATCGTCAGGCCTTCCTTGTTGAGGCGGCCATAGAGCTCGTTATTGACCCAGTTGGAGGCCAGCTTCGCGTCGCGGCCCTCGGCCACGGCCTCGAAATAGTCGGCGCGGTCCTTGTCGGCGGCCAGCACGGCGGCGTCATAGTCCGACAGGCCCAGCGCGGAGACGAAACGCTCGCGCTTCTGGTCGGGCAGTTCGGGCAGGTTGACGCGGATCTGGTCGATCCAGTCCTGCTGCAGCTCCAGCGGCAACAGGTCGGGATCCGGGAAGTAGCGGTAATCATGCGCTTCTTCCTTGGAGCGCATGGACCGGGTCACACCGGTATTGGCGTCGAACAGGCGGGTCTCCTGGTCGATCTTGCCGCCCTCCTCGATGATGTCGATCTGGCGCTGGGCCTCATACTCGATGGCCTGGCGGATGAAGCGCAGCGAGTTGACATTCTTGATCTCGCAGCGCGTGCCCAGATGCGAGAAATCGCCCGTCTCGCGGAATTTCTCGTAAGCGCCCGGCTTGCACACCGAGACATTCACATCGGCGCGCAGCTGGCCCTTTTCCATGTCGCCACCGCACGTGCCCAGATAGCGCAGGATGGTGCGCAGCTTGGAGACATAGGCCGAGGCCTCGTCAGGCGAGCGAATGTCCGGCTTCGACACGATCTCCATCAGCGCCACGCCGGACCGGTTAAGGTCGACATAGGTCGAGTTGGGATCCAGATCGTGGATCGACTTGCCGGCATCCTGTTCCAGGTGCAGCCGCTCGATGCGCACGGTGAAGCGCGAGCCGTCATCGCGCTCGCACTCGATCTCGCCCTCACCGACGATCGGGTACTGGAACTGGGAGATCTGATAGCCCTGCGGCAGGTCGGGATAGAAATAATTCTTCCGGTCAAACCGCGACCAGGTGTTGATCTTGGCATTGAGGCCCAGACCGGTCTTCACCGCCTGTTCGACCACATGTTCATTGATCACCGGCAGCATGCCCGGCATCGCCGCATCCACCAGCGAGACCTGGGTGTTGGGCGCCGCACCAAAGGCCGTCGCCGCGCCGGAGAACAGCTTGGCGTTCGACACCACCTGGGCATGGATCTCCAGACCCATCACCACTTCCCAATCACCGGTCGCACCCGGCAGCGTATAGGTCTCGCTCATCGGTAACCCTTACCTCGCAAGTACTCGTGCACGGCGTCCATGACGCCATCGAAATTGTCGTTCACTTCGTGGTTCCACACCCGCAGAACCGCAAATCCTTGCCCGTCCAGCCAGCCGTCGCGCTCCCTGTCGCGCCGCGCATGGCCATCCAGCGTATGCTGGCCACCATCGACTTCGATCACAAGCTTCGGATCGAAGCAGGCGAAATCAACGATGTAGCGTCCCAGAGGCACCTGCCGCCGGAAACGGTATCCCAAGGGTCGCAGCGCTCTCAGCGCGCTCCACATTTTCACTTCGTGCGGCGTCATCTGCTTGCGCAGTTGCCGCGCGAGACGCACCGAGCGACCCGTCATCGCCGTCCTCCATCACCGCCGGGCAGCCTGCCATGATGGCGGCGCCCCTGGCCGTGACGGCCGTTACAGCGATCCTTCCCCTTGATGGGGAAGGTGGGCCGAAGCGAAGCTTCGGGTCGGAAGGGGTGAATCCCGGTGCTCATCCATTGAAACACCTCGCCCCCACCCCCTCCACCGCAGCAAGCTGCGGTCCCCCTCCCCCATCAAGGGGGAGGATGAAGGGTTATCGCTCGTCGTCCTCGTCATCCCATTTGGGACGCTCATCTTCCGGCGCGTTCATCGCCGCAACCAGCACCCGGCCTGCCATCATCACGGTCAGGCCGAAAAACAGACAGCCGATCCCCGGCGTGACCAGCAGGATCGTCCACAAATTCCGCGGCTCCAGCTCCACAACACCGCGAAACACCAGCGCCGCCGCCAGCACCAGGAGCGCACCGACCAGAAAGGCCGGGCGGGCCAGTTTCATGGCCGGATGCGCGGGCTGGCTCATTTCGTGGCCTTCTTCGGCCGGATGGCACTCCAGCCGATCACCACACCAAAACCGCACAGCGTCATACCGATGCCAAAGGACACGATCGTCCACGGGTTCGGCCATTCCAGCGAGACGACCATGGTCGTGAAACTCAACGCAGAGCCCACGGCCAGCGGCAGGCCGAAGACCACGCAGAACAGCGAAATCACCAGCACGATGATCCGGTTCATCCAGTCATTGCCGTGCTCGTCCGGCTTGGGCGCCTCGCTCATCGCGTCACCACCACTTCGCCGCCTTGTGGGTGAAACCGGCACTGTCCTCGATCGCCGCGCCGACCTTGAACATGGTCTCCTCGTCCAGCGCCTTGGTGATGATCTGCAGCCCCAGCGGCAGGCCATTGCCGTCCAGTCCGGCCGGGACCGACATTGCCGGCACGCCGGCCAGGTTGGCCGTCACGGTGAAGACGTCGTTGAGATACATCGCGATCGGATCATCCGACTTCGAGCCCAGCGCGAAGGCCGCCGACGGCGCCGACGGCGTCAGGATCGCATCGACCTTCTCGAACGCGTTGGTGAAGTCTTCCAGGATGCGCGTGCGCACTTTCTGGGCGCGCAGATAATAGGCGTCGTAATAGCCGGCCGAGAGCACGTAGGTGCCGATCATGATCCGGCGCTGCACTTCCGCGCCGAAACCCGTCGCCCGCGTCTTCTCATAGGTGTCGGTCAGATCGACCCCGTCCACGCGGTTGCCATAGCGCATGCCATCATAGCGCGCGAGGTTGGACGAGGCTTCCGCCGGCGCCACGATGTAATAGGCCGGCAGGGCGTATTTGGTGTGCGGCAGGGTGATGTCGACAATCTCGCAGCCGGCGGCCTTCAGCCAGTCAATGCCCTGCTGCCAGGCCTTCTCGATCTCTTCCGGCATGCCGTCGACGCGGTATTCCTTGGGCACGCCGATCTTCAGCCCCTTCACCGACTGGCCGCAGGCCGCGGCAAAGTCCGGAACGGCATTCGGCAGCGAGGTCGAATCCTTGGGGTCATGTCCGGACATGGCCTGCAGCAGGATGGCTGAGTCCTTCACCGTCTTGGCGAACGGGCCGGGATGGTCCAGCGAGGAGGCAAAGGCGACCACGCCCCAGCGCGAGGTGCGGCCATAGGTGCCCTTCACGCCGACCGTGCCGGTGAAGGAGGCCGGCTGGCGGATCGAGCCGCCGGTATCGGTGCCCGTCGCGCCGAAGCACAGATCGGCCGCCACGGCCGCAGCCGAGCCGCCGGACGAGCCGCCCGGAGTCAGGCTTTCATTGCCACCGGCGCTCTTCCACGGGTTCACCACCGGGCCGGTATTCGCCGTCTCGTTCGACGAGCCCATGGCAAACTCGTCCATCGAGGTCTTGGCCACGAAGACCGCGCCCTCGCCCCAGAGCTTCGACGTCACCGTCGACTCATATGTCGGCTTGAAACCCTTGAGAATGTTCGAGGAGGCCGCCGTCTCCACGCCCTCGACCGCAAACAGGTCCTTGATCGCCAGCGGCACGCCTTCCAGAAGACCGCCCTCGCCCTTGGCCAGGCGTTCGTCTGCCGCCTTGGCCATGGCCTGGGTCTTCTCCTCGTCAAACGCCGTGAACGCATTCAGCGCCGGCTGCGCCGCCTTGCAGGCCGCAACCGCTTCCGTGGCCAGTTCGGAGGCGGAGACCTCCTTGCCCTTCAGCTTGGCCGAGACATCCGCGAGGGAGAGTTTGAGAAGTTCGCTCATGGATCCCTACTCCACCGACTTGGGCACAACGAAGAAGCCTTCGTCGGACTTGGGGGCATTGGCCAGGACCTTGTCGCGGATACCGCCATCGGTCACTTCGTCCGCGCGCATGGGCAGCGGGAATGCGACCGGCGTTGTCATTGCCTGCACGCCCTCGACATCGACCTCATTGAGCTGCTCGATCCAGTCGAGAATACCATTGAGCTCCCCCACCAGCGCATCAACCCGGTCCTCGGGTTCGGCCAGGCGGGCGAGACGCGCAATACGGCGTACATCGTCGGCGGTGACAGACATGGAAAATCACTCCGGATAATCGAGACAGACTGACTAGCAACCGCTCTTCGCGGGTGCAAGAAAGCTTGACGGCAGAACCTGCAGGGCGCATCCCGCCGGCATGCCGATTTGCACGCTTGCCGACCTGCCCGACGGTCCCCTGATCGCCCTCGATCCGGGTTCCAAGACCATCGGCGTCGCCGCCTGCGGCGCCTCGCGCGGCCTGTCCACACCGGTGGAGACCATCAAGCGCGGCAAGTTCACTGCCGATGCCGAGCGCATCTTCCACCTTTTTGACGAGCGCCAGGCCGTCGCCATCATCATGGGCCTGCCGGTCAACATGGACGGATCGGAAGGCCCCCGCGTCCAGTCGGCCCGCGCCATGGCCCGCAACCTGCTGCGTCTGCGCGACATCCCCCTGGTCTTCCAGGACGAACGCCTCTCCACCTTCGAGGCCGAGGAAAAACTCATCGCCGCCGGCGTCCGCCGCGACAAGCGCAAAGACATCATCGACGCCCACGCCGCCGCCAACATCCTGCAAAGCGCGCTGGATCGGCTGGAGATGCTGAAAAGCTAGCCTCCGCGCCCCACCTTCCCCCCGGGGGGAAGGTGCCCGAAGGGCGGATGAGGGGGAAATCCCGGTGCCAGAAAACTAGCCACCGCCCTCAAACTCCGCCTTGCGCAATCCCCAGTGCACCGCCTCGGCAATCGCCTCCACCACCGCATCCGTCTCGTACAGGATCTGCCCGTTCCAGAAGCGCAGCACGGCATAGCCCCGCCACGCCAGAAACGCGGATCGCACCTCATCCTCTTCGGTCTGCTCCGCGTGATGCCCACCATCCGCCTCAACCACCAATCGGGGCGTGCGGGATGCAAAGTCCACGATGTAAGGGCCGATCGGCACCTGACGCCGGAACTTCACTCCCATCACACGCCCACCCCGCAGACGCGACCAGAGCTTTGCCTCTGCCGGTGTCATCCGCTTTTTCATCGTCCGTGCGAGGCTGAGATTCTTGTGTCGAGCCTGGTCCGCCATGGCTGGTGCTTCCCCCCTCTCCCCGCCCTCTCCCCAGGGAGAGGGAGATTTGAGCGTGAGGGAGCGTATTGGCGAAGTCGTGCCCTAGAGCGTGACAAGCCTCACAGCCCCCCTTCCCCCTGGGGGGAAGGTGCCCCGAAGGGGCGGATGAGGGGGAAATCCCGGTGCACAAAAGTGAAGCACCAAAACAACGCACAGAAACAACCGCTTCCCGCCCCTCCGCCAAACGCGCTAGAACGCCCGCATGAACCCGATCATCTCTGCCCTCGTCCCCGTCTTCGGGGTCATTTTCCTGGGCTGGCTTCTGCGCCGGTCGAACCTGTTGCCGGACGAGAGCTGGGGGCCGATTTCGCGTTTGGCCTATCTGGGGCTGTCGCCGGCGCTGCTGTTCTCCTCGATCTCGCATGCCGATCTCTCCGACATCCAGCTGGGCAGTTTCATGGCGGCGGCGATGCTGGGCTTCCTGGGCATGGCGGCGATCACGCTGGCGATCAAACCCTTCCTCAACATTCCCAATCCCACCTTCACCAGCCTGTTCCAGGCCACCAGCCGCTGGAACGGCCTCCTGATCCTGGCCCTGGGCATTTCGCTCTTCGGCGAGGAGGGCGAGATCCTGGTGGCGCTGATCATGGTCGCCTCCATCCCGCTGGTGAACATGGAGTGCGTGGCCGTGCTGGCGGTGTGGGGCGATGGCGCGCAGCCGAAATGGAATTCGATCATCTACCGCATCCTGACCAACCCGCTGATCCTCGGCTCGGCGCTGGGCGGGATCGTCAATCTGGGCAATATCCCGCTGCCGCCCATGGTCGGCGCCACGATCGACCTGATGGGCCAGGCCGCACTGCCGCTGATCCTGCTGGCTGTGGGCGCGGGGCTCAACTTCACCGCCATGAAGGCCCGGCCGCGCCTCCTGGCGCTCTCGGTCTTTTTGAAACTGATAATCGGCCCGCTGGTCTTCTACGGTATCGGCCGGGCGCTGGGCATCGAGGGCATCCCGCTGACGGTCCTCCTCCTCACCGGCGCCTCACCCGGCGCCGCCTCGGCCTATGTCCTCGCCAAACAGATGGGCGGCGACGCCCCCTACTCCGCCGGCGACATCACCGCCAGCGCCCTCTTCTGCTTCGTGACGATCCCGTTCTGGCTCTGGTTGCTGGGTTAGGCACGGTCTCGCCATCCTTCCCCTTGATGGGGAAGGTGGGCCGCGGCGAAGCCGCGGGTCGGAAGGGGTGAAAGCGCGAAGCGCTGCGAATCCCGGTGATGGCCAGCTTGGAAACACCTCGCCCCCACCCACTCCACCGCGCATGCGCGCGGTCCCCCTCGCCCATCAAGGGCGAGGATGGCTAATCCCCCAGACAATACCTTTCCCCTTCATCCGCCAGACCGAACCCAGCCTCGATCACCTGTTGCCGCTCCGGCGCATCGGGAAAGCGCACCGGATTGGTGTGGTTGAAGTGGATGAAGCGGATCTTGGCCTTTTCCTCGACCGGAAGATCGGCAAAGCGGGCCATGGAATGGGTGATGAAAGGGTGCGGGAAGCCGGTCATGTCGCGGCCGGGGATCTCGCCATTGGCAAAGAAGGTGGCATCGACATAGGTCACATCCACCGAAGCGATCATGTCCTCGATGCGCCGCGGCGTGCCGTGTTCCCAGGTCTCCCATTCCTCCCAGCTGTCGATGTCGGGCAGAAACAGCGCCGAGCGGTCCGGCCCGGCAATGTGAAAGCCCACCACCTCGGTATATTCCTGCCGGTGCGGCACTTCGAAAGGCGTCACCACCAGCGAGCCCACGGCCGCCGGTTCGCCATCGGATATCTCCTCCAGGGTGATGTTCTCATAGCGCACCAGCTGGTCCCAGGGCCCGTTGGAGAACAGGTAGGCGGCCATGGAGGGCATGACATGCACCGGCACATGCCGGGCGCCCATGCTCTCATGGCCCAGATACATCAGCCCGGTGTAATGGCCCATATGGCCATGGGTCAGGAAGATCCCGTCCAGCGCCGGTCCCTCGGTATTGGGATGGATCTCGTCCAGCTGCTGCATCTGCTCGCGCAGGTCCGGCGTGGCATCAAAGAGAAAGCGCGCATCCGCCGGCCGGTCGATCACCGCGATCGAGGTCGCCAGCCGCCGCAGCGCGGGATTCTCCCAGGCCGGGTCGTCCGGATTGCCGATCTGCGGGATGCCGGCATCCTGGGCGACGCCCAGCACCACCAGCTCGACCGCACAGCGCGGTGGCACATCGGACTGGGCCAGGGCAGAGGGAAGAAACAGGACGGACGAGGCAAGCGCAGACAGAATCTTCATGCCCGAACCGGAGCCCATGCCCCCGTCCGGGTCAAGCCGCATCAGTCGACGCCGACCACGCGGCTGCGCCGCTGCAACAGCACCACATCGCGCCATTTCCCCTGCATCGGCCCATAGCCCATCTTGCCCAATCCCTGCTGCACCCCCAGCCGGTTGAAGCCGCAGGCTTCGTGCAAGGCGATCGAGGCCGTGTTCTCCACGAAGATGCCGGCATTGAGCATCCAGATGCCCTCGTCCTCCGAAGCGGTGATGATCGCCTCCAGCAGGGCCCGTCCGACACCGCGCCCGCGCGCCGCCTCGGCGACATAGACCGACATCTCGCCGACCCCGCCATAGACGCAGCGCGAGGAGACCGGGCTCAGCGCGGCCCAGCCGACGATGTCATCATTCAACTCAGCGACCAGGCGCGGTTTTTCCAGCTTTCCCGCGTCGAATGCCGGCCAGGCGGGCACATCCTGCTCGAAGGTTGCGTGTCCGGTCGCGATACCTTCGCCATAGATACGCAGGACCTTCGCTGCATCTTCACTCCGCATGCCACGAATCTTCAGCATCAGGCCCGACTCCCTGTATCCAGGCTTCACATAGGCGCTCTTCCGCGTCAGCGCATCCCCCCGGGTCTCTTGCCCAAGCCTGCGACAAACCCTATACCGCCGCAGACTTTTTCGGGGCTCAGCCATTTGGGAGGCGGGATGACCCGCGCCGCGTTCAGCTACGACTTTCCCCACCGCCACCTCGTATCGGTGGCCGATCTCAATCCCGTCGACATCCGGATCATCTTCGAACGCGCCGCCCACTGGCTCGCCGTGAACCGCACGCCGGACAAGTGCTCCGAAGTGCTTAAAGGTCTGACCGTCCTCAATCTTTTCTTCGAGGCCTCGACCCGGACCCAGGGCAGTTTCGAGATGGCCGGCAAGCGGTTGGGGGCCGATGTGGTGAATTTCGCCATGTCCAACTCCTCCGCCTCCAAGGGCGAGAGCCTGTCCGACACCGCCCGCACCCTCGCCGCCATGCGCCCCGACATCATGGTGGTGCGCCACCCCGCCACCGGGGCCCCGAAATTCCTGGCCGACCGCACCGGCCTCTCGGTCGTCAATGCCGGCGACGGCATGCATGAACACCCCACCCAGGCCTTGCTGGACAGCTTTACCCTGTGCCAGCACTGGGGCGAGGTCGGCGGCCGCCGCATCCTCATTGTCGGCGACATCCTGCACTCCCGCGTCGCCCGCTCGAATATCGGCCTGTTGAACATTCTCGGCGCCGAAATCCGCCTCTGCGCCCCGCCCACCCTGCTGCCGCCGGATGTCGACCAGTGGGGCTGCGAAGTGTTCAACGATATCGATGAGGCCCTCAAAGGCTGCGACGCCGTGATGGCCCTGCGCCAGCAAAAAGAGCGCATGTCCGGTGGGTTCGTGCCCTCCGGCCGCGAATTCTTCCATCTCTTCGGCCTCACCCATGAACGCCTCGAAGCCTGCTCGCCCGACGTGCTGGTTATGCATCCGGGCCCGATGAACCGCGGCACGGAAATCCACACAAAGCTGGCGGATGATCCGGACAAAAGCGTGATCCTGGAACAGGTGGAAAGCGGCGTCGCCGTGCGCATGGCGGTGCTGGAGCTTGTCGGCGATGTGATCCGCAGGGAGGCCCGCGCATGAGCCAGACCAGCCTTGCCATCATCAATGCCCGCCTGATCGACCCGGCCTCCGGCATGGACCGGCATGGGGGCCTGCTTGTCGAGGACGGCGTCATCGCCCAGACCGGCGCCGAGATCGACCTCGACGCCGCTGACGAGGTGATCGACGCCAGGGGTTGCATCCTCGCGCCCGCCCTCATCGACCTGCGCGCCGCCAAGGAGCCCGCGCTGACCCCGGATGGCGAGACCACCGCCACCCTGGCCGCGGGTGCCGCGGCCGGCGGCATCGGCACGCTGGTCCTGGCGCCCAACAGCCGGTCTCCGCTGGACAAGGCCGACGGGTTTGACGGCATGACCAAGGGGCTGGGCCGCCATGGCGTGCGCATCCTTTCGGCCTGCGGTGCCACGCAAGGCCTTGATGGCGAGCACATGGCCGAGATCGGCCTGATGGTGCGCGGGGGCGCGGTCTATGCCGGTCAGGGCGACCGGCCCATCGCCGATGCCCGGACCATGCGCCGCCTGCTCGCCTATACCAGCCAGTTCGATGTCTGGCTTTCGGTCCGCCCGGCCGATGCGGCCCTGTCAGCCGGTACTGTGGCGCTGGAAAGCGATTGGTCCGCCCGCATGGGGCTGCCGGCCGAGCCGGCCATTTCCGAACGCATCGCCATCGAGCGCGACACGGCCCTGGCCGAGCTGACCGGCGGCAAGCTGATGATCGACCGCCTGTCGACGCAGGCGGGGCTGGATGCGCTGCGCCGGGCCCGGGCCCGTGACCTGGAGATCGCCGCGACCGCCGCCATCGCCCATCTGACGCTGAATGAGGTGGATGCCGGGGGCCTGGACAGTGCCTTCCGCATGGATCCGCCCCTGCGTGCCGAAAGCGACCGCCGCGCCCTTGTCCAGGCCGTCATTGATGGCGAGATCGACGCCGTGGTCTCCGACCACCGCCCCACGCCCTTCGACGACAAGGGCGAACCTTTCGCCCTCGCCATTCCCGGTACAATGGGTGTCGAAACCCTGCTGGCTGCCATGCTCGGTCTGGTCCATGACGGGCAGATCGAGCTGATCGATGCCCTGCGTGTCCTCACCAGCGGTCCGGCCGACCTTCTGGGCCTGCCGCAAGGACGCCTGGCCCTCGGCGCACCGGCCGATCTCGTCCTCATCGATGGCGACAAGCCCTGGGTCTGCGACCCCGAGGATTTCCAGTCCGCACGCGGCAATTCGGCCTGGGCCGGTCGCCGTTTCCAGGGACGGGTCTTGCAAACCATCGTGGGCGGAGTCACGATATACAACCCTAAGGCGTAGAACCATGCAGCCAATCTACATCGCCCTTGCCGTTCTTGGCGGCTATCTCATCGGATCCATTCCCTTCGGTCTCGTGCTCACGCGCCTGGCCGGACTGGGGGATATCCGTGCCATCGGGTCGGGCAATATCGGCGCCACCAATGTGCTGCGCACCGGCCGCAAGGACCTCGCTGCCGCCACCCTCATCCTGGACGCCGGCAAGGCAGGGATTGCCGCGGCCCTTTTCGCGGTGCTGTTCGGCACCATTCCCGGCCTCGTCGCCGGTGCCGCTGCCCTGGTCGGTCACTGCTTCCCGGTCTGGCTGAAATTCAAGGGTGGCAAGGGTGTCGCCACCTATGTCGGCACAATGCTGGTGGTGTTCTGGCCGGTCGGCCTGGTCGTCATCGGCACCTGGCTGATCATGGCGGCCATCTTCCGCATCTCCTCACTGTCGGCCCTGATCGCTGCCCTCGCGGCGCCGGTTGCCGCATGCTTTTTCGGCCGCACCGATGTGGCCATCATGGCCGGGGGCCTGACCCTGCTGATTTACTGGCTGCACCGCGCGAACATCACCCGCCTGTTGAAGGGCGAGGAACCCCGCATCGGGGACAAAAAAGACAAGACGAACCCGCCCGCGCCCGATTCCGGGATCGGGACCGGGGATGGCGAGGCCGGGTGAACCCCGTCGGGCCTGACCGGGACAGCGCCCCCGCGGCGCGGCTCGCCTGGTTGCGCCTGGCACGCACGCCCGGTCTGGGTCCGGTCGGTCTGGCCCGCCTCATTGACCGCTACAAGACGCCTGAGGCAGCGCTCGACGCCCTGTCCCGCCGATGCCGCCAGGCCGGCAAGCCCATCCCGGCCATCCCGGACCGCGACGCCATCGAAGCCGAGCTCGACGCCATCGACCAGGCCGGTGCGACGCTCCTGACCCCGCTCGATCCCGCCTTTCCGGACCTGTTGCGCGCCATTCCGGCCGCACCGGCCACACTGATCCTGAAAGGCCGGCTCGACCTCTTCGACCGGACGGGCTGTGCCATGGTCGGCGCTCGCAATGCCTCGGCCGCCGGTCTGCGCTTTGCCCGCGATCTTGCGCTTCAGCTGGGCCAGGAGGGCGTCTGTGTCATCTCAGGGCTGGCCCGCGGCATTGATGGCGCCTGCCATGTGGGCGCGCTGGACACCGGCACCATCGCCGTGCTCGCTGGCGGTATCGACCACATCTACCCGCCTGAACATGCCCAGCTGCACGATGCCATCGCCGAGACCGGACTTCTGGTCTGCGAAATGCCGCTGGGCGCCATTCCCCGAGCCAAGGATTTTCCGCGCCGAAACCGGATCATCTCCGGCCTTTCCCGCGGAACCGTGGTGGTGGAAGCGGCCTTGCGTTCCGGTTCGCTCATCACCGCCCGCTTTGCCATGGAGCAGGGCCGTGAAGTGATGGCCGTGCCCGGCTCCCCGCTGGATCCGCGCGCCAAGGGCTCCAACCAGCTCTTGCGCGATGGCGCCCATCTCATCGAAAGCGCCGAGGATGTGCTGGATATTCTCGGCCGTGTCCCCGCCATCCCACTGGCACCCAGGCCCGGCCTTGAAGACGGGGCCGGTCCGACCGCCGACCTGTTTGCCGACGAAGCCGACTATCACGGCGAAACCGTGCAAACACCTGTCGCCGCAACGGGGCATGCCGACCCGCCTGCAATGCACCCCGAACCGGGCCGCGAGGACCCGACCGACCGCGTCACGGCCCTGCTCTCACCCGTCCCTGTCTCGCCAGACGAGATCGCCCGACAGGCCGCCCTGCCGGTCAGCCTTGTCCAGGCGGTGTTGATGGAACTGGAATTCGACGGCCACATCGCCCGCACCGCTGGCGGTCATGTCCAGATCTTGTCCCGACAGTCAACGGAACGGGCTGGCGCCCAGCGCCCGAACCGTTCGCACCAAGCCGTTGAGCCGACCCAAGCTCGATGAGCCGACTTCTGTTGGCCAGACGTGGGTACTCAACGTCCTTCCGCCTCTGAAACAGGACCGACTTGCGGCGACCGGGGTCCAGGCGTCACACAGTCTTGACCGCACCGCCTTGACCGCACAGCCTTGAGCGCACCGCAGGCTGACTGACCGTTCCTCGGACTTGCCTGCCCGCACCACAAGCTTGGTCCCGCTGCGGCGGCGAAGACGAATTCCATTCGCCCGCGCGAGTCCGTTGTCTCACCGGCGGCGGGTGCTCAGCGCGTTCACATCGCGTCCGGCTCGGAATGCAGACATCATGACCTCGCGAAATCGCAGCGCCGGATACCGATCATCCCGTATCCGTTTCCCGATTCACTTCCCGTCCCTCCAACTCCACCATCAACGCCGCCACTTCGGCCAAGGACGCTGAACGAATGAGACGGGCATGATAACAATCCTCACTCAAACGCCGCAGCGCCCGGGCGATGCGATCCGCGTCTTCGCCATGGGCCAGTTCCGGCAGGACGGCCTTGCCGAACAGATCCCGTCGCTTCTGGCTGGGTCGCTTCATCCTTCCACTCCCTTCCGGCAGCGTAGCACAGACCCAATTCACAACCTAAGATTTATTTTCCGGCCTGCTCGATATGGTCCAGCAGCAGGTCACGCGCTTCCTGGACCTGGCGGGCCAAGGCCGCCGAGCCGTCTCCGGTGTCGGGATGGAGTTTCTTCATCAACCGCCGATGCGCCTGGCGAATGGTCTCGGCATCCGCATCCGGTCCGACACCCAGGATTTCACGGGCATCATTGAGGCTCATCGGGCCACCGGGCTTGGGCACCTGTGTCCCGCCGCCGCGCGTGCGCTGCTGGCGCTGTGCGGCGTGGCCCAGCATGCCCAGGCCGAACAGACCGATCGGAACGCCCAGCGCCACCGCTCCGCGCAAGCTGATCACGACACCGGCAATCAAGGCCCCCGAGCCCAGGATCAGCCGCACCATCCGCGTCGCCTTCTCGGTCTTCTGGTTGGCGAACCAGAAGGCCGCACCCAGAAAACCGGCAAGTAGCAGAAGGCCAAGCAGGAAAGGGATCATGATCAGAACGGGATGGGCTGACCTTCAAGGCCGGGCAGTTTGAGGACGATCAAAAGGTCGCGCAATTCCTGACGGGCGGCGACATGGCTCATGGTGAAGGTTACCGTCGACCCGTTTTCGGTCAGGTCCAGCAAGGTGAGACCCAAGGGAAACAGTTCGCGATAGATCACGCGTTCCGCGAATCCCGGTGCCAGCCGGAAGCCGATCCGCTGGGACAACATTTTCAGACCCTCGCCGACGCGCCGCTTGTTGCGCGCATCCAGCATCGAGATCCGGTTGCGCATGACGACCCAGTCGATCGAGCGTTTTTGCAGGGAGGCCTTTCGCTTGCGGCACTCCCAGACCATCTCCGAATACAGGCTTGGCCGGCCGACCTGGAAGGTCTCGGCATCGATCTCGGCCAGCAGGTCGAAATCGATGAAACTGTCATTGACCGGCGTAATCACCGTGTCGGCGCTGGAGTGGGCCAGTCGCGAATAGAGCGTGTCGGCGCCCGGTGCATCGATGACAATGAAGTCACAGCGCGTCTTCAGGTCCGACAGGGCGTCGGAGAAGCGCTCGGTTTCCTCGGCTTCCGCGAGGTCGAGGTCACGCTGAGCTGACGGCGCCAGCACGACTTCGTCCGGGCGCGGCAGCCCCAGACGGTGCTTGTCGCACCAGGCCTGGCGATTAGCGAGATAGCGACCGAACGTGCGTTGGCGAAGATCGAGATCAATCGCACCGACATTCTTTCCCATCCGCATCAGGGCGACGCACAAATGCATGGCCACGGTGGATTTCCCCGCCCCGCCCTTCTCGTTACCGACGACGATGACATGCGCTTCCTTCACCCCGTCGCGCACACGCCCCAGCGGGCGTGACGGCAGGCGAAATCCGGAATGCTTTGTCATGACCACTTCATCCTAACCCATCCGAGGCCCCGGGGTGCCGAAAACCAACCGCGTCACCGGCCGACCAGCGCCTGGCCGGTAAAGTCCACGGCCCGGCAATACTGCCCCGCCGTCTCCAGACTCCGGCACAAGGCCTGAGCCTGGTCCGCACTGTCGAACGGTCCGGCCTTGAGGCGCAGAAAGTCCCCCTGTCCCGGGATATGGGCGTGTTCGAGACGGGCGTCCAGATCACGTAACACGGCATGCGCCTCGCGCAGCTCTGCCCAGCCACGCGCTGCCATGTCCTCGCGCCGGTAGGACGCCAGATGGACCGCATGCAGCAGGCTGCGCGCCGCGCCAGTCGGCGGCGGCGGCAAGGGGGCGTCCGGCAAGGCCGGCACGGTGTCGCCCATCGGCATTTCGACGGCCTCACCGTTTTCCGTTTCCACACTGACGCCGACCAGGGCTGCCGCCAGGGCCCGAAGCTCGGGATAGACCCGCTCCAGGGTCTGCGGCTCGAAGCGCGCCAGATGCGCCAGTTCCCGCGCCGTGGCATCGGCCAGGCGGGCCGGCTGGGTGTCCGCAACCCGCGCCTGCGGGTTGTCGGCGGTGTCGGTGCCGGACGAGCCGGTGGTGGCGCAGGCGGGCAACACCAGCGCAAAAATCAAAACAGGCAGGAGTTTCATGTACCTGTGTATAGGACGAGTCGATGCGCTTGCCTCAATCATCGCTTATGATAATCCCCTTCGGCCCCTTTGCCGGTACCCAGATGATCAATCTCCAGATTCCGCACACCACCACAGTTTCCGCCCTTCGCACCCGCGTCAATTCCTGGCGCGAGGATCGCCTGCGTATCGGCTTCGTGCCGACCATGGGCGCCCTGCATGCCGGACATGTCTCTCTGGTCAAGCTGGCCAAGGCGCATTGTGATCGTGTGGTTGCCAGCATCTTTGTCAATCCGCGCCAGTTCGCGGCCGGTGAAGACCTTGAAACCTATCCCAGAACCGTGATCGACGACGCCGAGAAGTTGACCGAGGCGCGGTGCGACCTGATCTACCTGCCGACCACCGAAGTGATGTATCCGGCCGGCTATTCCGCCAGTATCAAGCTGGGCGGACCGGCTGAGGGCCTGGAAAGCGAGGCCCGGCCCCACTTCTTTGATGGCGTGGCGACGGTGGTGGCCAAGCTGTTCAACCAGGTCCGGCCTGACATGGCCTTCTTCGGCGAGAAGGATTACCAGCAGCTGCTGGTCATCCGCCAGCTGGTCAAGGACCTGGATTTTCCCATCGACATCATCGGCGGCGAGACGATGCGTGAGAAGGACGGCCTCGCCATGTCCTCGCGCAATGTCTATCTCTCGCCGGAGGATCGGGCCCGCGCCGCCCGTCTGAACATTATCCTGAAAGATTTTGCCGGCGCGCTGGAACAGGGTGTCGCGGTGCAGGAAGCCCGCGCGCAGGCCCTGGCGGCCGCTCAAGCCGGATTTGACGCCGTCGACTATATCGAGGCGCGCTGCGCCACTTCGCTGGCTCCGCTGCCGGAGGGTCCACTGGAGGTCCGCGGCCGGGTGCTCGGCGCAGTCCGGCTCGGCTCAACCCGCCTGATCGACAACCGGCCGGCCAAACCGGCGAGCTGACCCCCGATCCTGCGGGGGTGTCTTCCTGCTGCCGCAATTACCGGTAATCTGGCTGCCAGCTCTCAATCCTGTCTTTGACCGGGACCTGTTCATGCGCCTTGCCCAAAGCCTCTTGGCCTGCCTCACAGCCACTCTGATCGCCCTGCCGGCCGCGGCCCAGTCCCTGACCATTCAGCGTGCCGAACGCGTGGCGACGTTTCCACATGATGCCGACGCCTTCACCCAGGGCCTTTTCATCCATAATGGCGAACTGTTCGAGAGCACCGGCCGGGTCGGCACGTCCAGCCTGCGGCGTGTGGATCTGGAAACAGGCCGGGTGGAACAGGAGCGCGCGATCGAGCCGCCCTATTTCGGCGAAGGGTCGGTACAGGTCGGTGATCGCATCTTCATGCTGAGCTGGGTGTCGGAAACCGGCTTCATCTTCGACGCCGACAGTTTCGAGCCGCTCGGCACATTCAGCTATGACGGTGAAGGCTGGGGCCTGACCTATGACGGCGAACGGCTGATCCTGTCGGACGGCTCCGCCCGCTTGCGGCTCTTCGACCCGGCAAGCATGGAGCAGACAGGCACGCTGGATGTCACCCTCAATGGCCGTCCCGTGCGCCGCCTGAACGAGCTTGAGTGGGTGAATGGCGAGATATGGGCCAATATCTGGCAGTCCAGCCGCATCGTGCGGATCGATCCGGATACCGGCCGGGTCACCGGCATTGTCGACCTATCGGACATCATTCCCGCGGGCCTGTCCGGTTCTCTCGATGCCGTTGCCAACGGCATTGCCTGGAATTCGCAGACCGGTCAGATTTACGTGACAGGAAAGCTCTGGCCGGAACTGTATGAAATCCGGCTGCCGCCAGATTGACGCTACCGGCAAGCGCTCCATGAAAGACACGCCCAGACAGCCCGGCAATCACGCCCCCCACCCGGAGCGGGGGCTGTTTATCGCCACCTTGGCTTTGCTCGTGATCCTTCTCGCCTACTGTCTGCTGTGGTCCAGCTGGATGGTGATGACCCTGGTGTTCGATGTGCGGGTCGAAGCCTTCGGGTTCGACGTCTACAACACATTCTCTGCCGGTACGCCGTTCGAGTACACGATGGTCGCCATCGT
This sequence comes from uncultured Maricaulis sp., assembly GCA_965242785.1. GTDB lineage: Bacteria > Pseudomonadota > Alphaproteobacteria > Caulobacterales > Maricaulaceae > Maricaulis. The sequence goes on along the minus strand of CBDETA010000002.1, from coordinate 302,494 downwards.
TTCTGCAGCGTGGGCCGCGACTCTCCTGCTGGTCCTGATGCATAACCGGTTGTCGATTGCCCCGGCGATCACGGCGACCATCTGCCATGCCATGTTGTGGCTCAGCATCGTCGACAATCCCTACTACTCGGGATTTGGCGGCCTCATCATCCTGCCGATCGAGTTTCTGACCCTGGCCGGCCTCATCCTGCTGATGCGCGCCGAACACCTGCGCTAATCACCAGGCGCCGATTTCCATCAGCCGGGCCCGCAATTCGTCCGGCAAGCCCTCCCCGCCCTCACCCGGTCCGCTGAGATCGCGCGGCGCATCGTCCGGCTTGAGGTAACGCCAGCCCTGGAAGGGACGTTTCGGGGTGGGCGCCGTCCGGATCACCTCAGGCGCCATGACAATGGCGCACCTCTTGATGCCGTCAGAGCCCTCCACGGGTTCCAGAGAAATGATCTCGGAACGGCACTGGATCGATCCGTTGATGACCCAGTAGAGCGAGCCGCCATTTTCCACCTCGTCCCGGCGGGACGGCGTCATGCGGGTGACATGAACCATGACTTCCGGCTCGCCCGCCGCGCGGCGGGCAGCCAGTTCGGCGGAACGATGCGCCTCCAGCTGTTCCACCGAAGACACGCCGACACAGAGCTTCACCAGATGCATGACCATGCGATCTGAATTAGGCCGACTCCGGAGGCGGGTCAAAATCGCACGGCAGACCCGCCGCCGGACGCCGCCAAAGACCTAGCGCGCGTTATCGCCCAGATACTCGATCTCCGAAAAGGTGAGCTCGAAGCTCTGGTCGAAATTCTGGAACGCGGCGCGGCCTTCGATCTGCTGGCTCAAACGGGTCATCACCGGGGCCGGAACACCGTCCATCCAGCGATATTCCTGAACCATCTCGAACGCATGGATGCGCACGGCAAAGTGCGGCTTGAAACTCTCCGGCGCCCAGAGACGGTATTCACGGATGCCCGGGGCCGGATCGCGCGACACGGTCATCGAGCCACGAATGAAGTCGGCAAATTCCGCTTCGTCCTCGCCCATGTCCGGACGGAAGGCGAAGACCGCCTGTGTCGCATCCTCCTCGATCAGCTGGACACTGCCCGGACGCACACGGTTCTCTTCGGCATCGAAGAACAGCCCGCTGCCGTCCTCGTCGTCCTCATCCTCAATCAGGCCGGCCCACATCTGTTCCTGGAGACCTTCCAGCTCATCCTCGGCTGGCGAGACGAGGACCCAGCGCTCCCCTTCCGGCCGGGAACCGTCATAGACGCCTTCCAGCACACCGTCGGCAGAGGTCAGCGTGAGACGGAAGCGCCAGTCCTCCTCGCGCACGGTGACGGAACTGGCGGCAAAAGCCTGCGCGACCAGGGGCGGCAGGTCCGGGACGAGCGTGTCGGCACTGGCTGACTGGGCCCGGGCGGTCTCCAGCGGCAGGCAAAGCGCCAGCGTCGCCAGGCTCAGCCCGGCCAGGGTGTGCTTCAATGCAGGGATCATGGAAATACTCGTTTCAGGGGTTTGTCAGCCGTACGCAAAACCTACGCTGTGCGAACATGAACCGCACATGAAAACGGGGCCGATCGGCCCCGTCTTACAAAGCTTTAATCGGCGGACTGTCAGGCCGCCTGCCGGTCGACAAACCCCATCGGTGCATCCGGATCAATGTCGAATGTCCGCTCGCTCTTGGGCATGGGTCGCACCCGCTCGCCGAACAGCTTGATCTTCAGCTTCACGGCAGTGGTCAGAGCCCGTTTCATCAGGGCGCCAAAGCCCTCCGTCGCGATCGAGCGCGGCGTCAGGCCGAAACTGCGGCGCATGACACCATTGGCGTAGAGAATGGCGTTCTGCTTGCGGGATTCCGGCGTGGAAATCTCGAACGGCACCGAAACATTGAGATCACTCTGGTTCTCGATCCGGTGCGGCCCGTGCAATGGCCAGTTGGTCGCCATGCCCGGATGCAGATCCACCGTGAAGGCGTCCTTGTCCCAGGCCGGATCAAAACGGATGTCCTCGGTCTTGTCCTTGTGCAGCACGCCCTCGACATCGTCGCGGTTGAGATAGGGCAGGCGCGGCGGATAGGTGCGGAAGCGCTTCACCCCACGCATGTGCCACAACATGGTTTCCGACACGTCCGAGTGCAGGAAGACCTGCGCCGTCGGCGAGGAAATCAGGATGCCCGCCTCGGCCGTCAACGGCTTGAAGGACGGGTCGGCCTTTTTCATGTCGCGCAGCATGGCCTCGTAGATCGGCCGGTATTCCGGATCCCGGTCCATGGCATGGCGCAGATTGATCCACAGCTTGCCCTTGCGCACGGCTTCGATCAGCTCCAGGCCCGACAGCGCGCCGGGGTCCCCGGCCCGCCAGCTGTTATGGTCGGTGGCATCATCACCCATAGTGCAGAAATCGATCAGTTCACGCGGATGGCGCTCGATCAGGGCCGCCAGGGCCATGTCGGAAAAGGCGTGATGCTCGTGATAGTTATGCCGCACGACCACGGGCTCGCGGCGAAACTTGCGACGGGCCTCGTCGGACCAGCGGCTGGAAAAACGCTCAAGATAAGTGTCACGCATTGGATCGACTCCCCGAAATTCACGGGGAGAAGAGCAAGGAGCGTGCCGGAGCCGAGATACCCGGCCGTCAGGCCGCAGCCTCGTCCTCGTCCGCCAGCGTCACCAGCACGTCGCCCTCGGCGACCTGCCCGTCCACGCTCACCGACACATCCGCCACCACGCCATCGCGCGGCGCCGCCAGCGCATGCTCCATCTTCATCGCCTCCAGCACCACCAGGGACTGACCCTTGCAGACCGTGTCACCGACCTTCACCTTCACGGCGAGCACCTTGCCCGGCATCGGCGCCTTGACGACACCGCCGGCCTCGGCAGCATCGGCCATGGCTTCAGGATGGACATGAGCGAACACGGTGGCCCGGCCGCGGCAGGCGACTAGGATGCCGTCATCCAGGCGTTCGGCCCGGGCCGTCAGGCGCACGCCATCGACGCGCGCAGCAAAGGCATAGCCAGCCTCATCGGCCTCGATGTCCAGCCCATCCAGCGCCGAGATGCGATCATCCAGCGCCACGCTGACACGTCCACCGGACAGGTTCAGCCGGACCGTCAGAGCGTCATCCCCCACAACAAAGCGCTGCTCAATGCGCGGATCGGCATTCATCCGCCAGCCGTCCGCCGCCTCAAACGGATCCAGCGTGCTGCCCAGCAGGGGGCGCAAGTCCAGTTCCGCCAGCACGGCGAACGCCGCATCGGCCGGGTTCACGCCGGTCGGCACCAGGCTGTCCAGATGGCTGTCGATGAAGCCGGTGGAAAGTTTGGCGTCCAGGAAGTCAGGATGTGTCGCGGCCTCGCGCAGGAAGCCGACATTGGTCTTCACCGGGTGGACAATAACGTCATCGATCATGTCGGCCAGCAGCAGCGCCGCCTCGCGGCGGGTCGGCGCGTGGCTGATCAGCTTGGCGATCATGGGATCGTAGAACAGCGAGACTTCCCCGCCCTCTTCCACACCGGTATCGACCCGGCGCCCTTCGCCCTCGAGCGGCAGGCTGAGCCGATGCAGCGGGCCCGTCGACGGCAGGAAGCCGCTTGCCGGGTCCTCGGCATAGAGTCGCGCTTCCATGGCATGGCCTGACGCCCGGATCGTGTCCTGCTCGGGCACGGATGCGCCGGCCGCGACCTTCAGCTGCAGCTCGACCAGGTCGAGGCCGGTGATCATCTCGGTCACCGGATGCTCCACCTGCAGGCGGGTATTCATCTCCATGAAGAAAAAGCCGTCCTCGCGCAGCGGACCCGAACCGTCGACAATGAATTCCACCGTGCCGGCACCGACATAGTTCACCGCCTTGGCCGCATTGATGGCTGCCGAGCACATGGCCTGGCGCACATTCGGCGTCATGCCTGGCGCCGGGGCTTCCTCGATCACCTTCTGGTGGCGGCGCTGCAGCGAGCAGTCGCGTTCATAGAGGTGGATCACCCGGCCGCGGCTATCGCCGAAGACCTGAACCTCGATATGGCGCGGATTGGTGATGAATTTCTCGATCAACACCCGGTCATCGCCAAAGCTCTTGGCCGCCTCGCGCTGGCAGCTTTCCAGCGCCGCTGCGAAATCTTCGGCCTTCTCGACCTTGCGCATGCCCTTGCCGCCGCCACCGGCGACCGCCTTGATCAGCACCGGATATCCGATCCGGCCGGCTTCCTCGGCCAACAGGCCGGCATCCTGATTCTCACCGTGATAGCCGGGCGTCACCGGCACGCCGGCCTTTTCCATCAGCGCCTTGGCCTGGTCCTTCAGACCCATGGCCCGGATCGCAGAAGCCGGCGGGCCGACAAAGATGATGTCATTGGCCGCACAGGCTTCAGCAAAGGCGGCATTCTCCGACAGGAAGCCATAACCCGGATGGATGGCATCCGCGCCGGTCTCTTTCGCCGCCGCGATGATCCGGTCGGCCACCAGATAACTTTCTGCGGCCGGAGCCGGTCCGATCAGCACGGCCTCGTCAGCCTCGCGCACATGGGGCGCGTCGGCATCGGCCTCGGAATAAACGGCCACGGTGCGGATGCCCAGGCGCTGGGCGGTCCGCATCACGCGGCGGGCAATCTCGCCACGATTGGCAATCAGGAGCGTCTTGATCATGGGGTTAAGGCTCGCTCTGTTTCTCGTCGCGACGGTATTGCACAGCCGCGACCAGGACAAAACTGATGATCATCAGAAGATACCAGGAACCCAGCTTGGCCAGCGACACCATGTGCCAGCTCACCTCCTGACCGGGATAGGACCAGGCGCGGGCGAAGGTGCCGATATTCTCGGCAAACCAGATGAACAGCGCCACCAGCAAAAATCCCACCACCAGCGGCATCGGCCGGTGCGCCCGGTCCGGCCGGAACCAGACCACGCAGCGGCCATAGAGAAGCAGCGTCGCGGCAAACAGGAGATAGCGGATATCGACCGTGTAATGGTGCGCGAAGAAGTTCACATAAACCGCTGTTGCCAAAAGGAATTGCATCCACAAGTTCGGGAATCGGTCGAATCGGAATTCGAAGATCCGCCAGACCCGCGCCAGATAGGATCCGACCGCCGCATACATGAAGCCGGAGAAGAGCGGCACGCCGGCAATCCGCAACAGGCTCTCCTCAGGGTAGACCCAGCTGCCGGCATAGGTCTTGAAGATTTCCATCACCGTGCCGACGACATGAAAGACGGCGATGACCTTCGCCTCCTCCCAGCTTTCCAGCCGGGTCGCGATCAGGCCGATCTGGATTGCCAGCGCCGCCAGGGTGAGAAAGTCATAGCGCGCCAGGGCCGCGTCTTCCGGGTAGAGGAGAAACGTCCCCAGCAGCAGCGCCAGCATCAGCCCGCCGAACAGGCAGGCCCAGGCCTGCTTGATCCCGAAGGACACGAATTCGAACACACCCAGCGTCCACGGCCCGCGCACGAACCAGGCCCGCAGCGCCTCGCGGCGCGCATGGAGAAAGGCGCGGGGGTCGCGGCGGGTCGGACTCTGGACTGCAGCAGTTTGATGGGGATAGGCGGCTGAAACCAGTTTGGACAAAACATCTTCGCGTAGTTGGCCGCGCGGTTCGCTCAGTCGCAGTCGTTCTCCATCCCGTAAGAACACAAAAGTCCGGCCTACCGCATCAAAGACGGTGTGCGGCTCTTCAGCATACCAGAGCTCAAATTGGCCAAGCGCGTCTTCGATGGAGGCGAACGCCATGACGTCGCCGGGCAGATCCGGATCATGGCTCTCATTCACATACCACACCGCGCCTGCCCCTTTCGCCCTATTCCGCCCAGTCCGGCTTGCGGCGTTCCAGGAAGGCCGCCAGACCCTCCTTGCCCTCAACCGAGGATCGGCGCTTGGCGATGGCCTTGGCGGTGTGAACCGAGAGGCCGTGATCGATCTCGCGGCCATAGACATCATCGACCAGCTGTTTGGCATCGGCGACCGCGCCCGGCGCAGCGGCGAAGGCGAGCTGGGCGAGGTGCTCTTCCATCGCGGTGAGTTCTTCCATGTCCTCGACCACGTATTGCGCCAGGCCGATATGGTAGGCGAAGGCCCCATCAAACCCCTCACCCGAAGCAAACAGGGCCCGCGCCCATTTCGGGCCGATGGCGCGCACCACGAAGGGCGAGATCGTCGCCGGGGTCAGGCCCAGCTTGACCTCGGAAAACCGGATCGAGGCATTCTTCATCACCACGCCGACATCGCAGGCCGCCAGCAGGCCGGCGCCACCGCCCATCGCGGCCCCGTGAACCAGCGCCACCGTCAGCTGCGGCAGCTCGTAGAGCCGCTTCAGCATGGTCGCCAGCGCCATGGCATCCTCTTCATTGTCGGCTTCGGTGTAGTGCGCGGCGGACTTCATCCAGTCCAGGTCCGCGCCGGCAGAAAAGCTCTTGCCCGCCCCGCGCAGGAAAACGATCCGCACGCCGTCCTCGTTGGCCCGCAGTGTCTCGAAGATGTCGGACAATCCGGCGATCACCTCGGCATTGAAGGCATTGTGCTTGTCGGGACGGTTGAGCGTGACCACCGCCACTCCGGCCGGGCTGACATCCAGCTTGACGGGCGCATCCTGGGACATGGGGCTTCTCCTGATGGGGTTGGTTTCATTTCAGGATTAGCGCCAAGGGACGGGATCAACAATGGCAACGCCACACAATATCCCTCGCCTTGAGGGGCGAGGATGATCGGCACCCGCAACAAAAAAGGGCCGACATCGCTGCCAGCCCTTTTTCTCCCCCAGATGTCGTGCGGGTCAGTCGCCGCGGAACACCAGTCCCTTGAGGATCGACAGGACCGTGATCACGATCAGGTAGCCGATCGCAATCGCGCCGAGATAGAGCCAGTAGGTCGGCGCCATCAGCTGTTCCAGGAAGGCGTTGAAGTCGAAGCCGCCAGCACCACCGCCGCGTACCATCGGCATCACCACGTCGACGATCATGTGGATGATCACACCAACAACGGTGAAGATCAGGATGGCCCCGAACTCCCGCATCAGCAGGGCCAGCACCAGCGCAATCACGCCAAGCTGAATACCCAGTTTCATCCAGTCCACAACCGCGCCGTCACCGGCATAGGCCAACAGACCCGGCATGAAGAAGTTAATAGCGGGCTGGATATAGCCCATGATCTGGTCAAGAAATTCCATTGCGCGGTCCCCTTCCGCTACTAACCGGCCCCCACTTTACCCCATGTGAGGCCCGCTAGGTTAACGATCTTTCGAAAATTCGCAGGAGGAAAGCGGGTTCTCCCCTCAGGCGAATTTCCTTAACTTTTTACCACAACCCGTTTGATCGCGTATAAAATCCCGATGACGATCAGATAGCCGACGAACAGCAATCCGACATCGTGCCAGAAATGCGGTTCCAGCACCGACGGCAGGGCAAAGCCGCCGACCTCGGCAATCACCGGGGCGAGGATCTCCAGAACCAGGTGCGCCATGACCGCGCCGGCCGCAATCAGCGGCAGACGCACCCAGCCTCGCATCAGCAGGACGGATACCAGGGCCACCAGAAGGCCCAGCACCGCATTGACTTCTGCAAAGCCCTCGCGGGCAAAACTCAACACCTGTTCCAGCATTAAAAAACACACTCCCCGCCCGTCTACGCCGGGCCTAGACAGAGGGAGTCTTAACACGCTGTAACCATTTGTCACGCGAAATGACGAACAGTGTTCTATGGCAACGCTTTGAGTTTTTGTGGTTATTCCGAGACTACATCCGGAACACACCAAACTTCGTCTTCTCGATCGGCGCATTCAGCGCCGCCGACAGCGACAGGCCCAGCACGCGGCGGGTATCGGCCGGGGCGATGATGCCGTCATCCCACATCCGGGCGGTGGAGAAATAGGGATTGCCCTCTTCCTCATAGCGTTCGCGGATCGGTGCCTTGAACGCGGCCTCCTCCTCAGCGGACCATTCCCCGCCCTGGGCTTCCAGCGCGTCGCGCTTGACCGTGGCCAGCACCGAGGCCGCCTGTTCGCCGCCCATCACTGAGATGCGGGCATTGGGCCACATGAACAGCAAGCGCGGCGAATAGGCCCGGCCGCACATGCCGTAATTGCCGGCGCCGTAGGAGCCGCCGATGATGACGGTGAATTTCGGGCCCTTGAAGGTCGAAACGGCGGTGACCAGCTTGGCGCCGTCCTTGGCAATGCCGCCGGCCTCGTATTTCGAGCCGACCATGAAGCCGGTGATATTCTGCAGGAAGACCAGCGGAATGCCGCGCTGGGCACACAGTTCGATGAAGTGGGCGCCCTTCTGGGCGCTTTCGGAGAACAGGATGCCGTTATTGGCGATGATCCCAACCGGCATGCCGTAGAGCCGGGCAAAGCCGGTCACCAGAGTCTCGCCATAGAGTTTCTTGAACTCGTCGAACTCGGAGCCGTCGACGATCCGGGCGATCACTTCGCGCACATCGAAGGGCGCGCGCACATCACTCGGAATGATCCCGCCCAGCTCGTCCGGGCTGTAGGCCGGCTCGCGCGGTTCGGTGACGTCCAGATCTATGCGCTTGACCGAGTTGAGCGTGCCGACAATGCGCCGCGCCGTGTGCAGGGCGTGCTCGTCATTGGCGGCATAATGGTCGGCCACGCCGGAGACACGGGCGTGCACGTCGGCACCGCCCAGATCCTCCGCCGAGATCACCTCGCCTGTTGCCGCCTTCACCAGCGGCGGTCCGCCCAGGAAGATCGTGCCCTGCTTGCGCACGATCACCGTCTCGTCCGACATCGCCGGCACATAGGCCCCACCCGCCGTGCACGAGCCCATCACCACGGCGATCTGGGGAATGCCCTCGGCCGACATGTTGGCCTGATTGAAGAAGATGCGACCGAAATGGTCGCGGTCCGGGAAGACCTCGGCCTGGTGCGGCAGGTTGGCCCCGCCACTGTCGACCAGATAGACGCAGGGCAGCCGGTTCTGCATGGCGATTTCCTGCGCCCGCAGATGCTTTTTCACCGTCATCGGGTAGTAGGCGCCGCCCTTGATGGTCGGGTCGTTGCAGACCACCATCACTTCACGACCCGAGACGCGCCCGATACCGGCGATCATGCCGGCACCATGCACATTGCCTTCATACATGCCATTGGCCGCCAGCGCGCCGATCTCCAGGAAGGGCGAGCCCGGATCCAGCAGACGCTCCACCCGCTCGCGCGGCAACAGCTTGCCGCGACCGACATGGCGCTCACGCGAGCGTTCCGAGCCGCCCAGCGCGGCCTCGGCGGTGCGAGCCTGCAGGTCCGCGACCAGCGCGTCCATGGCCGCAGCATTGTCGGAAAAGCTCGCCGATTGGGTATCGATGGCGGAAACGATCTTGGTCATGGTTGGGGCCCGAATTGATCAATCCTTGGCGCTGCTTAACCCGCCACGCCCCCCAAGGGCAATTGCTGCTGCATCCAAAGAACGCGGCACAGGCATCCAAGGGCTGACAGCAAAGGGGAAAAATCATGCTCAAACAGACCGCCATCATGCTTCTGGGCTTCGCGCTCACCACCTCCGCCATGGCCCAGGCCCAGGACGCTGCGGCGTCTGTGGAAGAGCGGCCGGGCCAGGTCATGGTGCTGGGCACATTCCACTTCACCGGCGGCGGCCAGGACATGATCAATCCGGAAGTGGACGACTTTCTCGCCCCGCATCGCCAGGCCGAGATCGCAGCCGTGCTGGATCGCCTGGAAGCCTTTGCCCCCACCCGCATCGCCGTCGAGCTGATGCCCGAGCACGAGGCCGGCTTCAATGAACGCTATGCGCAATTCCGCGCCGGCGAACTGGAACTGGGCGTCAATGAGCGCCAACAGATCGGCATGCGGCTGGCAGCCCGCCTGGGCCATGAACGGCTCTACGCCGTCGATGCGCAGGGCGGCATGAATTTCGACGCCATGTTCGCGGCGGCCGGAGCCGCCGGCCAGGACACACTGATGGCCGGCTGGGAGCGCTATATCGCCGAGGTGTCCGAATATATGGGGGAGATCGACAGTCTCGACCGTACGATCCTCGATCGGCTCATCCAGCAGAACACCGACCGCACGGCCGCCTATCACGATCTCTATTTACTGCTGGCCCAGATGGGCGATACGGGCAATCCCTCCGGCGCCCGTGAAATGACCCGCTGGTGGGGCCGAAATCTGGAAATCTTCGCGAATGCCGCCCGCCTTGCGGAACCAAATGAGCGCGTCCTCGTTATCTATGGTGCGGGCCACAAACGCCTGCTGGACGAATTTTTCCAAGGCGCCCCGAATATCCAATGGGTCGATCCGCTGGATTATCTGCTGGAGGGTCAATCGGTTGGCGAGTCACGGGCCGGCCAGTAAAAAAATATGCTCGAGGATCGGATGGTCACAGCCTTGGATTGGTCACACTCCTCTCGTATGGTTGTGAAGTGAGACCGGCCCGGGATGACTGGGACCCGGCACGATCGGAACCGGGTTCCGATCCGTCCGGGAAAGACAAATTCGAGCCGGTTTACGAGTGATTCAGCCCTCCCTCACAGGCTGATGGGGTAATCGATCAAACCACGCTATGCTGCATGGGCGGGTCGGTATTGGGAGGTAACGATGCGTAGTTACATTGTTGTTTCCATAGGACTAATGGCCGCGTGCGCCGCACCGGCCCTGTCCCAGACGTCGATTGATTCGCAGGCCTGGCTCACCGCGCCGGCCAGCGAAGACGGCGGAACGTCGGTGCGCTGGCGCCTGACGACGGAGACGGCAACGCCCGCGCCGGTGATCCTGTCGAATGGCCTCAACGAGGATCGTGACATCACCGCCATCGCCAGCCAGTTCGACTTTTACCCCTTCGGCCGGGACTTCTATCTCTCTGCCGGCACGGTCAGCGGCCGCGAGCGCGGCCTGCCCTCGATCTGGACCGCGGAAAACACGTCGGATGCCGTCAGTACCTTTCCCCATGCCGAGCTCACCGAGGACCTCGACCAGAACCGCCTGGACAGTCTGACCCGCTATTTCGGTGCCGGCGTCACCGTTCGCACCATTGATGACTGGAGCGTCACGGTGGAAGGCGGTGCCTATTTCCAAGACCGCGCCCAGGACCAGCTGGTGATGTTCGACCCGGAAACCGGCGAACACATGCGCCTCCTGGAAGATCTCGACCGCGTCGACGCCGAAGCCATCGGCGAAAGCCAGTCGCGGACGGTGCGCCCGGTGGGACACCTGGTGCTGCGGCGGCGGTTTTGACTCCCGAGCTCAACACGCCTGATCCGAAAGCGGGTTGAGGCGACTGCTTGGACCGGGCCCTCAAAACACAACCCTGGTACCGACTCGGATTCGTCCTCAGGAAATGAGAAGGACCGTTGAGAATTCGGCGATCGTCCGAGTGCGACACCCGATGCCACTCATCCGGCACAAGCATGACGATGATCCCCCTCTCCGCTTCATTCCAATCAACCGGCCATTGCCCGGCGCTTCCGAGGCGTTTGAATCACGAGCCGTGTTGCCTGTGCACCTCGATTCTGGCGGCAGAGCTTGGTGGCCGATCAAGGCGTCTGGGTCGTGGATGCCGCCGATGCGAACTCTGCTTCACCGGAATTCGAGGCGCAGCGCGCTTGTTCCCCCTTCCACGTCCAAGGCTGGGCCAGTGGCTCGCCGACGGGCGGATGAATCGCCTATAGTCGGGGAAACTGAGGGGAAGGCGGCCGATGCTACTGATGATCGTGGGGCTTGTTCTGTTTCTGGGTGTCCACCTGTTGCGGGTCGTTCCCGGCGTTCGCGACGGGCTGCATGACCGGTTGGGTGCCGGGCCCTACAAGCTGGCCTATACGGCCCTTTCGCTGATCGGCTTCGGACTGATCATCTATGGCAAGATGATCGCCCATCCCAGCGAGATCATCTGGCAGCCGCCGCACTGGTCGCGACCGGTGGCGTTTACCCTGGTACCGCTGGGGCTGATCCTGATCGTGTCGGCCTATGCGCCGGGTCATATCCGCCGCTGGGTGCGTCACCCGATGCTGGCGGGTGTGGTGCTGTGGTCGGCCGGTCACGCGCTGGCCAATGGCGAGCTGGCTTCGCTGGTCCTGTTCTGCAGCTTTCTGGCCTGGTCGCTGATCACCTTTGTGTCCGCCTGTCTGCGCGAAACTCCACCGCCGGTGGTCAAGGGCTGGGGCGGGGATCTGACGGCCATCGTTCTGGGCTTTCTGATCTCGCTGATTTTGATCAATGTTCACATGTATTTGTTCGGTGTCGCGATCATCGGATAATTCGTCTGCATCCAAATCTGATCCCCGGTGCATCTAGGGGGTAAAGGCGGCATGGTGCTGCCTGCAACGGAGGTTGATATGGGAGTTGAAGTTCTCGTCCCGACAGGTCTGTTCGCGATGGTCGTGCTGATCGTTTTCATCGCGGTCAATGGCGGGACCCAAAAACGCAAGGCGGCGCTGGCCACCGTGCAGGAGGCGATTCGCGCCGGTCAGCAGATGACCCCGGAAACGATCCGCGCCCTGGGCATGCCGCGCAAGGACAGCAATGGCGATTTGAAATGGGGTGGCATCCTGATCGCCGTTGCCCTGGCGATGCTGGTGTTCGGATGGACGATGCAGGCCGTCTCGGATGAAGACGGTGTCTTCCATGTCTTCCTGGGCATGTCCTCCTTCCCGGGCTTCATCGGTGCTGTCCTGCTGGGCTTTGGCCTGCTGGGCAACAAAAACAAGGACTAGGCCGGTTATCCGGTCGGGGGAGACGTGCCAATGAAGGCGCCGGATGAAGAGCTTGTTGCCCTGGTCGTCGCGACCAAAAACGCGGCGGCCTTCGGGGAACTGGTCCGGCGCCATCAGGGCCTGGTGCGGGCGATGCTTCAGCGCATGTGCCGCAACCACGCCTTGGCGGATGATCTGGCCCAGGATGCCTTCATCCGGGCCTATGAAAAGATCAACAGTTTCAAGGGCACGGGCTCTTTCAAATCCTGGCTGTGCTCGATCGCCTATACCGAGTTCCTGAAGTCTGCGCGCAAGCGCAAATCGACGGAACGGGTGATGGAGCGCTTCCAGAGCGGGGTTGAAGATCGCGAGGCCCCGCGCGATATGGGTAATGTGGTCGATCTCGACCGGGCCTTGGCCACGCTCAAGGAAGAAGAGCGCACACTGGTGGTGATGTGCTATTCCTGTGGCCTGTCGCACTCCGAAGCAGCGGATGCCACGGGCATGCCGCTGGGAACGGTGAAATCGCATGTGAACCGGGGGCGGGCCAAATTGCAGGCCTACTTCCACGAGGCGGAGGTAATGGCGTCATGACGATGGATGATGCATTCGACCAGAGGCTCAAGGCGGCCTTTGCCGACGCCGCCGCGCCGATGCAGCGCGAAAGCGAGGCTGACGCCTTCATGCAGAAGGTGGTCAACCGGCTGTCCAGTCCGGACCGCAAGCGGGTGCTGATCCTGGGCGGGGCCGGCTCGACCGGGTCGGCAATTGCCGGCACCCAGCTGGAAGGCCTGTTCAACCAGGTCGCAGCGCCAGCAACTGACGGCCTTCTGGCCAATGTCGCCTTCCTGATGTCGCCGGAAGTGATGGCGGCCGGGGCGATGGCGATTGCGGTCGGCGTCGTGGCTGCCGTGCTGCCGCGCCGGCTGGCCTGAGCCAGACCCGTTTAACGCGGCGCACCAATGGGCTTTTGCGCCGCAGCATGCTGAGCTAGGCTCCGGTCACCCAACCGGAGCCTTTTTCATGTCTGCCCAGACCCAGACCCGCCGCATCACCGCCCCCGACATCCGCGCCCGCAAGGGCGGCGAGCCGCTGGTCTGTCTCACCGCCTATGACGCGCCCATGGCGCGGATCCTCGATCCGCACTGTGACCTGCTGCTGGTCGGCGACAGTGTCGGCATGGTGGTGCACGGGCTGGAATCGACCATCGGCGTGACGCTGGACATGATGATCCTGCACGGCCAGGCGGTGATGCGCGGCGCCAAGCGGGCGATGGTGGCCGTCGACATGCCCTTCGGCAGCTATGAGAAATCACCGCAGCAGGCGTTCGAGAATGCCGCGCGCATCATGTCGGAGACCGGCTGCCAGGCGATCAAGATCGAGAGCGGCACCTATGCCGCCGACACGATCGATTTCATGGCCCAGCGCTCGATCCCGGTGATCGGCCATATCGGCCTGCGCCCGCAGGCGGCGCTTGCCGATGGCGGGTTCAAGGCCAAGGGCCGCAATGATATCGAGCGCCAGCGCGTGCTCCAGGAAGCCCGGGCCACCGCCGATGCCGGCGCCTTTGCCATCGTCATCGAGGGCGTGGCCGAGGACCTGGCGCGCGAGATCACCGCCCAGGTCAATGTTCCGACCATCGGAATCGGTGCCTCGGCGGCCTGCGACGGGCAAATCCTGGTCACCCAGGACATGCTGGGCGTGTTCGAGTGGACGCCGAAATTCGTCAAGCGTTACGACAACATGGCCGAGCGCACGGCCGAGGCCGTGGCGCGTTATGCACAGGAGGTGAAGGCCCGCAGCTTCCCCTCCGGCAGCGAGGTGTACACGCTGCGGCGTGTGGACGGTTGAGCTCTGTTGCCGCTGCGTCGCTCTGGCGCTAGGGTCCCGCGCACACTCATTGGGCAATAGCGTCAGATTCACGGAGCCGCCTCGACGTGGTCGATATTTTCGAAGAAGTCGAAGAAGGACTTCGCAGCGACAGATTCCAGGGATGGCTGAAGTCCTACGGACCCTGGGTTATCGGGGGCGCCCTGGTCATTATCGGCGGCACCGCCGGATATCAGGGCTTCCAGGCCTGGACCCAGTCGCAGCGTGAAGCCTCGTCCGAGGCCTTCATTTCCGCCATTCGTGCGGCCGAGCAGGACCAGCTGGCGGTTGCCGCTGCCGGGTTTGAAACCCTGGCCGAAGAGGGCGTTGCCGGTTATCCGGCCCTGGCCCTGATGCAGCGCGCCGCGATTGCCCTGGAAGAGGGCGATAATGCCGCCGCGGCGAATTATTTCGAACAGGTCACCCGCGCCACCTCTGAACCGGTGATCCGCGACCTCGCCGAGATTCGCGCCGTCTGGGCGCTGTGGGACAGCCTGTCCTTTGCGGATGTGGAAATTCGCCTGCAGTCCTTGGCCAGCGATACGGCGCCCTACCGCTTCCTGGCACGTGAGACCATCGGTGCGGCCGCTCTGCGCGACGGCCAGCTGGACCGTGCCGAGGACGCCTACCAGTTCATCAGCTTCGCTTTCGACGCACCGGAAGGCGTGCGCCGCCGGGCCCAGGAGGCGCTGGCGATCATCGAACGCGAACGCGCCCTTGCAGCGCCGGAAAGCGCCGTGATCGAAGAAGCCCCCGTGGACGATGTGCCGGCCGAGCCGGCGCCAGCGGCCGGCGAAGCGGCGCCTGAAGACAACAGCCCTGATGACAACAGCGACGACCAGCCTGCCGGGGAAGATGGCAATGATTGATGTAACGCGTTTTCGATCCCTTTTTCTGGTCGCGCTGATCGCGCCCCTGGCGGCCTGCTCCTCTGTTCCCAATCCGCTCAATGTGATCCCGGGCTTCGGCGGTGATGACGATGCGCTGAACGGTACGTCGCCCGATGATGGCCGCATCTCGATCATGAGCTTCGAGCAGGGCTTGCAGCTGGATGGCGCAGCGGATCCGGTCGATCTGCCGACGGCCTATGTCAATGTGATCTGGTCGCAGCCGGGCGGCTATCCCACGCACGCCATGCAGCACACGCAGGCGTCCGGACCGTTGAACGTCGCCTGGCGGCAGAGCTTTGGTGAAGGCTCGAACAATAATCGCCGCCTGATCGCCCGCCCGGTGATCGCCGATGACCGGATCTATTCGATTGACGCCAATGGCACGGTCTTCGCTCACAGTGCCGACAATGGTTCGCGCCTGTGGTCGCGCCGCCTGGAAGGCCCCAACCGCCGCGATCGCATGTCGTTCGGCGGCGCGGTCGCCTATGACAATGGCCGCGTCTATGCCCATTCCGGCTTCAATTATTTTGTTGCCCTGGACGCCGAAAGCGGCCGTGAGATCTGGCGGTCGGAAACCCTGGTGCCCTTCCATGGTGCGCCGACGGTGGCCGACGGCCGCATCTTCGTGACCTCGGATGATAATGAGCTGCTCGCCATCGAGGCCGAGACCGGCAATGTGATGTGGACCTATCAGGGCATTGTCGAGTCAGCGCGCCTTCTGACCGCCCCGAGTCCGGCCGTGCTGGGCGATCTGGTGGTGGCGCCCTTTGCCTCCGGCGAGCTGATTGCGCTGCGCGTGCAGAACGGCAATCCGATCTGGTCCGACAGCCTGACCGGTGCCAGCGGTCTGACGGCGCTGTCCGACATCAATGATGTCGCGGGCAGCCCGGTGATCATGGACAATACCGTCTATGCGATGAGCCATTCCGGCCTGCTGGCCGCGATCTCCCTGCGTACGGGCGAGCGCCTGTGGACCCAGCCGGCCGGCGGCGCGCATGCGCCCTGGGTCGCCGGGGACTATCTCTTCATCACTACGCGCGAGGCCGAGATCGTCTGCCTCAACCGGCATGACGGTCGGGTGCTCTGGATCACCCAGCTCGACCTGTTCGAGAATCCCAACAAGCGCCGCAATCGCATCGCCTGGACCGGTCCGGTCCTGGCCGGCGGGCGCGTCTTCGTGGCCTCCAGCGATGGCCAGGCGCGGGTACTGAACGCCTTCGACGGCACGGTCATCCGGGACATGGATTTGCGCGATGATGTGTTCGTGGGGCCTGTCATTGCCAATGAAACCGTGTATGTGCTCACCGATGAGGCGCGGCTGATCGCGCTCCGCTAGGCCGCGCCCGTCGCGCCTGGCAAACACAAGGTTTGAGACCGGCGTGTGATTTGCTAATCACGCGGGCTGGACTCCAAGGCGCAGACACATGACTTCACATCTGCCCCGCATCGCTGTCGTGGGACGGCCGAATGTGGGTAAATCCACGCTTTTCAACCGCTTGGCCGGAAAGCCGCTGGCCATTGTCGATGACCGGCCGGGGGTGACCCGCGATCGCCGCGAAGCGCGCGGGCGTCTGGGCGACATGAATCTCCTGCTGATCGATACCGCCGGCTATGACGATGCCGAGACGGACGGTCTGGATGCGGAGATGCGCACCCAGACGGAGATGGCGCTGGGTCATGCCGATCTGTGCCTGTTCCTGATCGATGCCCGTGCCGGCGTGACGCCGATCGACCGCGCCTTCGCCGAAGTCATCCGCCGCTCCGGAAAACCGGTCGTGCTGGTGGCCAACAAGTGCGAGGGCCGGTTCGGCGAGGGCGGCCTGATGGACGCCTATGCGCTGGGCCTGGGTGATCCGGTGCCGGTCTCGGCCGCCCATGGCGGCGGTATCGGCGAGCTTTATGACGCGGTGGAAGCCGGGCTGGGCGACCTGGCCAAGCTGGCGCGCAAGCGGTCCAAGGCCGATGACGAGCCGCCGCTGCGCATCGCCGTGATCGGACGTCCCAATGCCGGCAAGTCGACGCTGATCAATGCGCTGATCGGCGAGGAGCGCCTGATCACCGGTCCCGAGGCCGGCATCACCCGTGATGCGATCGCCGTGGATTGGATGTGGGACGGCCACCGCGTGCGCCTGCACGACACCGCCGGCCTGCGCCGGCGCGGCAAGGTGAATGATCGCCTGGAACGGATGAGCGCCGCCGACACGCTGCGCGCGGTGAAATTCGCCGAGGTGGTGTTGTTGATGATGGATGCCGGGCATCCGCTGGAGAAGCAGGACCTGCACCTGGCCGACATGGCCTACAAGGAAGGCCGGGCCGTCGCCATTGCCGTCTCCAAGATGGACCTGGTGGACAATCGCGAGGCCTTCATCAAGGAGATCCAGATCGAGTTCCAGCGTCTTCTGCCGCAGATGAGCGGCGCGCCGATCCTTCCGATCTCGGCGGTGAAGAACAAGGGGCTGGACAAGATCATGCCGACCCTCGCCAAGCTGCATGCCGACTGGGATGCCAAGGTGAAGACGCGCGATCTCAATGACTGGCTGCACGAGATGATCGAGCGCCACCCGCCGCCCTCGGTCAATGGCCGCCGCGTCAAGCCGCGCTACATCACCCAGACCAAGGGCCGCCCGCCGACCTTCGTCATGATGTGCTCGCGCGCCTCGGAACTGCCGGAAAGCTACAAGCGCTATCTGGTCAACGGCCTGCGCGAAGCCTTCGACCTGCCCGGCGTGCCGATCCGTCTGATCGTCAAGTCGGGCAAGAACCCCTATGCCGAAGGCGACCGCGGCGGTTCGGGCAGCGAGGCCAAGAAGTCAGCGCCGCGTCCGGTCCCCAGGAAGACAGGCCCGAAAAAGCCCTCTGCCGGCAAGGCCATGTCCAGTAAACCGGCCCGGATGAAGCCCTCCGGTCGCGGCTAGCCCTTGTCCCTCGGGCTCTAGTCCTGCGCCGTGCCGGTCACGTTCCACGCGTCGTTTGCGCGATGCCAGTGCCGATTTGCGCCCAAGGCTGAGCGATGGCGAAGGCCTGGAGTGGTCTGGCATGACAGGCCCCCACCATCCTCGCCCCTGATGGGCGAGGGCGACCGCTGCGTGAGCAGCGGTGGAGTGGGTGACTCACCAACAACACCAAGCGCAAAGCGCTTCACCGCCTCTACACTCCCGGCACACCCCCCCTGCCCCATCCCCCTTCATAACCGCTCGAGACGCGCCTAGACTGCCTTCCGATTCAACAGGCTGACACCCTCCATGGCCCTCAACCTCTCCTTCCTGCCCTTTCTCAACCGGGTCGAGAAATCCGTGCTCGATGCGGTCGAACATGAGGTGGAGTGGTTCTGCCTGCCGGCCGGACAGATGCTGTTCCGCGAGGGCGATGATGCGGATGCCTTCTACCTGGTGCGCTCCGGGGCGCTGGCGGCCTTTCGGGCCGGGGCACTCGGGCGGCCCGATCTGCTGGGCTATATCCGCGCCGGCGAGCCGGTCGGCGAGATGTCGCTCTTGGACGAGACGCCGCATTCTGCCTCCGTCTACGCCCTGCGCGACAGTGAGCTGGTCCGCCTGCCCAAGGCGAGTTTCGAGACCCTGACGTCCAAGCATGCCGGGCTGATGCGCGAGCTCTCCAAGATGATGCTGACACGGCTGCGTGGCCATGGCCGCTCGGCCGGGTCCGAGCCGCGCGTGTTCGCGCTCATCTCCACCTCGCCCACCATCGATCTCGACTACCGCGCGGCCGAGCTAAAGGCCGCCCTGGAAGCCATGGGCTCCACGTGCGCCATTGCCGATGAAACCCATGCCGACTGGTCCGGCCAGCAATTGGACAAGCTGGAGCGCGAGCACGACATCGTGCTGCTGACCGCCCGCTTCTCCGATCCGGGCTGGGCCCGCCGGGCAATGGGCCGAGCCGACCGTCTCTGGCTGTTCGCCCGCGCCGACGCCCGGCCATCCACGCCGCTCCTGCCCGACGATCCCTCGCCGGCCATGCGCTTGAAGCTACTGGACGTCGTTCTGCTTCATCCCGGCGGTGTGACCGCCGCGTCGCGGCCGCAGGAATGGGCTGATGCCTCAGACGCCGCACGCGTCTTCCACTGGCGGCAGAAACACCACAAGGCCGACACCGCCCGCCTGGCCCGAACCCTGTCGGGCCGCTCCGTCGGCCTCGTCGTCTCCGGCGGCGGCGCCCGCGCCTATGCGCATCTGGGTGCCATCCGCGCCCTGCGCGAGGCCGGGCTTGCCATCGATTTCGTCGGCGGGGCCTCGATGGGCGCCATCGTCGCCGCCGGTATCGCGCTGGACTGGAGCGATGACGAACTGGAACAGCGCATCCGCAAGGCTTTCGTCGACAGCAATCCGCTGAATGACTGGATCCTTCCGGTGGTCTCGCTGACCCGCGGCGAGAAGGTCGACCAGCGCCTGAAAGAGCATTTCGGCGATGTCGAGATCGCGGAAATGCGCCGGCCCTTCTTCTGCCTCTCCTCCAACCTCGCCTCCGGCCGCCCACACGTGCACCGCTCCGGCCGCCTGCGCGACGCGCTGCGCGCCTCGATCGCCATTCCGGGCCTGTTGCCACCGGTCGTGCACCAAGGCCAGATCCTGGTCGATGGCGCCGTTTTCACCAACTTTCCCGCCCGCGAGATGCGCGCCTTCCATCGCGGCTCGGTGGTCGGCATCGACGTCACCCGGGCCCAGGGCCTCAATCCGGAAGACTTCGTGGATCCGCCCAACTTCCTGGGCTGGGTACGCCGCTACGGGCTGAAATCTCCGCCGCCGATCGCCTCGCTGCTGATGCGCGCCGCCACGGTCGGCGTCGCCGACCATCGCGATATCGGCCGCGAAGCCGCCGATCTCCTGATCCTGCCCGACACACCCATCGATATCCGCGACTGGGACAAGTTCGACCAGACCGTCGAGGCCGGCTACGAGGCTGCCCAAGGCATGCTCGCCGGCATCACCCCGGAACTGCGCCAGCAACTGGGCCTGCCGATCTCGGGGCTTTGATCTCGACGGCTCAATGCGGCGTATAGACCGACTGCCATCGCTGCAATCGCAAGGTCCGCATCGCCGTCTCGTCGCGCAGGCAGCTGACATGCTCCAATGCGGCGTGGGAGCCTCCCGCGAACAGGGACGCAGCGAAGGCGCAATCAGCATCGCGTACGGCGATCCAGGCACGCTGCGCCGATTGCAGGGCCTCGGAGGGCCCCGCCTCCAGCCCGCCCATCAGTTCGGTGTATTCAGCGTTCAGGATCGAATCCCAAGCCAGGTGTTCTTCTGCCGTGCAGGAAATCATCCCGGCATTCGTATCGCCATCCGGCGACAGGCGCGTGCAGGCGTCGGTGAACTCTCCGATGCAGAGCGTCCGGTCAGCAGATTCCCGGTGAAAGCAAAGCGCCAGCGTGTCGGCTGCGGACAGGCGCGGCATGCCTTGGCCGACATCTGCGGATGCCGGCCCCAGGGCTGATGCCGGAACCGACACACACGCCAGACTGACCGCGGCACAGCCTGCACCCAGCACAGTCATGACTCTTGAACACAGCATGCAGCTCATCTCCGGGATTTGCCGGCGAGTCTAGCAATGCGATCGGGCGGCGTCACGCCTGGATCAGGCGGTTTCCCCGAACAATTCGCGGCCGATCAGCCAGCGGCGGATCTCGCTGGTCCCGGCACCGATCTCATACAGCTTGGCATCGCGCAAGAGGCGGCCCGTCGGGTATTCATTGATATAACCATTCCCGCCCAGCAGCTGGATCGCGTCCAGCGCCATCTGCGTTGCGTTTTCAGCGGCATAGAGGATGGCGCCCGCGGCGTCCTTGCGCGTGGTCTGGCCCCGGTCACAGGCTTGGGCCACGGCATAGACATAGGCCCGCGTGGCATTCATGCGCACATACATGTCAGCCAGCTTGCCCTGAACCAGTTGGAAATCGCCTATCGAGCGGCCGAACTGCTTGCGCTCGCGAACATAGGGCATCACCACGTCCATGCAGGCCTGCATGATCCCGACCGGACCGGAGGCGAGCACGGCACGCTCATAGTCCAGGCCCGACATCAGAACCTCGACACCGCCATTGAGCGGCCCCATCACATTCTCTTCGGGCACTTCGCAGTCTTCAAACACCAGCTCGCCGGTTTCCGAGCCGCGCATGCCCAGCTTGTCCAGCTTCTGGGCGACGGAGAAACCCTTGAAATCACGCTCGATCAGGAAGGCCGTGATGCCCCGCGACCCCGCATCCGGCTCGGTCTTGGCATACACCACCAGCGTGTCGGCCGCCGGGGCATTGGTAATCCACATCTTCGAGCCGTTGAGCACGTAGCGGTCGCCGCGCTTTTCCGCCTTCAGGCGCATCGAGACGACATCCGACCCGGCACCCGGCTCGGACATGGCCAGGGCCCCGACATGCTCACCGGAAATCAGCTTGGGCAGATAGCGGGCCTTCTGGGCCTCATTGCCCCAGCGGCGCAGCTGGTTGACGCACAAATTGGAGTGCGCGCCATAGCTCAGGCCGACGGAGGCCGAGGCGCGAGAAATCTCTTCCATCGCCACGACGTGTTCCAGATAGCCCAGTCCGGCGCCGCCCTGCTCTTCCTCGACGGTGATGCCCAGCAGGCCGAGCTCGCCCATCTTCTGCCAGAGATCCGGCGGAAAGACGTCGCTCCGGTCGATCTCCGCGGCACGCGGCGCGATCTCGTCGGCAGCAAAGGAACGAACGGTGTCGCGGATCATGTCCGCAGTATCACCGAGGTTGAAATCCAGCGTGGGGTATTGGTTCGAAATCATGCTGCGCGATGTATCACGCGCGCAAAAACGGTCAAGCCGAACCGGTGAAATGATTGAAATACTTTACCGCCTCAGGCCGATTTGCGGCGGTTTCCTTTCAACCTTCCGACAATAGCCGAGACCATCGGCCACGCAGACGCCAGCATGAGGAAGACCCCGCCGATCGTTGCCCAGGCATCAATGGACAGATCCCGCTGTGACAGCATGCGCCCCCAATCATTTTGGGTCACCGCGGCGCCATAGCCTGTCACCACACCGCCGGCGATGAAGATCGACAGGAAACCCCAGATGCCGTCATCGCTCTGGCGCACAGGCTTGTCCTCGCTGGGATGGACATCCGCAGCCAGGTCCCGGGGAGAGAATTCGTCCTCGGTCAGCGGATCGGTGCCCGCCATCATCGGGTCGTCAGGATCGTCAACCGGATCTGTCGTCTCGTCCTGAGCATCGACAGGCTCGCCGGCCACTTCGCCCACGGCACCCGGGGCTTCAGCCGGGCGCTCGGCCGGATGCGGCGGCGGCGTGCCATCGCCGGCGACGGCCACAGCACGCTCGACGATTTCGGTCACGGCCTCGTCGGAGGTCTCGTCGGCGGTCTCGTCGGCGGCCGGCTCCGCATAATCCTCGACCACCTCAGCGACCGGGTCAGTGTCAGCCGGCTCATCTTCCGGCAAGTCGTCTTCCGCCCGCGCCTCGACCGCGCCTGCGGTTTCCTCAATCGGCGCTTCGGCAACCGGCTCGACCTGCGGGTCCGTCCCGGTCTGTAGCGGCTGCTGAGCGTCGGTCGCCGGGTCCGGTCGGAAACGGCCGGCCATCACTGTGGTGAAAGCATAACCCAGCCCGGTTCCCTCGGGCAGTTCCAGCGCGTATTCCTGCGCCTCAGCGGCGGTCGCAACCGGTGCGGTTTCGACGGCATCGATAACCGGTGCCGTCTGCGCATCGGCACCGGACTCTTGCGTGTCGACAACCGGTTCGGCCGCAACCGTCGGCTCGGCGCGCGTCAGCACAAAGCCGAGCCCCATCCCGGCAGGCACGTCAAAAGCCGACACCCGACGCGGCTCCGCCGCATCGGCATCCTCGGCCATCGGCGGCGTGAGGTCTGCTGCGGACACTCCACGCGCGCGTGTTTCAGGCTCGGCTGCGGTCGCCGGCGCGTCGTCTGCATCGGCGTCCGGCTCCAGTTCCTGGGCCATGCGCGCCATGACCTGTTCCGCCGGCGTATCTTCGGCGCTGCCTTGCGCAACAGCACCGGTTTCGGACGCGTCATCAGCGACGGCCGGCGCATCCTCGACCGCGCTGTACTGGCCCTCGATGGGATCATTGCGCCGTTCCGAGACAGCGGTCTCGATCGAGCTCACAGCATCCTCGGCGGCCAGGCTCTCACGCTCTTCCAGCGGCATGGCCTCGACTGTAGCCAGAATGCGGGCAATTTCGGCCTCCGCCTCGCGGCGCGAGGTGATGGCGCGGTCCGGCATGGGCGGGGGCGGCGGCGGGAAATCCTCGGCGGGCGCCGGCGGCGGACCGCCGGCAATGGCACCTTCCAGCACGCGTTCCTCGGCCGGATGCTCGACCTTGATCACCAGCTCGATGGGGCGCGACTTCACCTTTGCCGGCAGCAGCGAGTCGAGGAAAAGGCGGCTTTCCGCCTCGCGGCGTTCGCTCAGCCCGTCTCCATGCGCGGCCAGCGCTTCACCCGCAGCCTCCATGCGCCCCTCGAACAGGTAGCGCGCCACGTCGGAACTGCGAAACGCATCCAGGCCGATATCGTGCACGAAGGAGATCAGGGCATCACGCTGACCGCGCGAGAGCGGGGCCGACGTCATGTCATCGATGGCCTGTTCGGCCTGCATCACATCATAGATCAGCAGCAGCGAGGCTTCCTCCTCGCCCACCGCGATGCCGCCCCGGGCTGCGGCCCGGTGGCCATAGCCAACCACCCAGCGCCCGTCCGGCCCCCGCTCGGCAGTCTTGCGGAGAGGTTCGAACCGTTTGATCAGCTCGCGCGCGGCAGGAGAGGATTTCAATCGCGGTTTCATCGTGTTCCGTTTCGGGACATCGCACACAGGGTTCAAGGTCTTACCTGCAATCCCGACGCCGTCCCGCTGGCCGACCCCGTCAGACGGTCTGGTCAGCTGGCATCGACCTGGAAGACATCCGTGGAATCGATCGCCGTGAAAGGAGCGAAGAAGCCGCCACCACTGCCGCCGCCCACCAGATAAATCCCGCCGGACAGCACGACCGCCTCGGCACCGGTGCGCGGTGCCGGCAGTTCGGCTTCCGCACGCCATTCTGTTTCACCGGGCGCCCAGGACACATGGCTCTGCAGCGTGGTCCGTCCATCCGCGGCACGTCCGCCGAACAGGTGAACCCGCCCCCCCATCAGGGCCGCCGCCGCACCCGAACGCGCCTCGGCCAACGGCGTAGCCTCGCGCCAGCTGCCGGACTGCGGATCGAACACGTCATGGCGCCGGCTCGCAGCCCCATCGATCACGCCGCCGATCACATGGATCTCGCCGTCCACCAGCAAGGTCGAGGCCCCCCGGCGGGTCACGCCGGCCGGGATATCAAGCGTCTCCCACTCCCGCGCCTCCGGGTCGAACACATGGACAGCGGCATCGTCGCGCACGCCGCCAATGGCGTAAAGCCGGTCGTCCAGCGCGATCAGGGCGAAGTCGGCCTTCGGCGCCGGCATCGCCACTTCGCTCTGCCAGACATTGCCATCGGCCGACCAGGACCACATCGCCGCGCTCGGCCCCACCATGCCGGTCTCGTCCGGGGCATAACCACCGGCGGCATAGATGCGACCGTTCAGACTGGCCATGCCGAACTGTTCCAGACCGCGCGGCAGCGGAGTTTCCGGGAACCAGCGGTCATAGGCCGGGTCATAGCTCTCGAACTCGGCGCGCGGGGTGGTCAGGCCGGAGCCGCCAGCGGCAAACAGCCGTCCGTCATGCTCGACCACCGCCAGTCCGGCGCGCGGCGCATCCAGCCGCGCCGCGGTTTCCCAGCGCCCCTGGGCCGCAGCCGGGGCCAGGCTCGAGAAGGTCGCCACCAGCAACAGGATCAGAATTCGCACGATACCACCCATTCGTCTGCCATATCCGCCCGGATTGTTCCGGTCTCGCCGACAGCCCGCCATGCCTTGCCAGGCTTCATTTCATCACAACAACACCCAGCTCGCCAGCCCCAGAAAGGCGAGGAAGCCCACCACATCGGTCACCGTGGTCACAAACACCGAGGACGCCACGGCCGGGTCGGCTCCGGCGCGCACCAGTCCCAGCGGCACCAGGATGCCGGACAGGCCGGCACAGGCCAGGTTCACGACCATCGCGATCGCGATCACGGCGGCCAGCTGCACGTCCTGGAACCAGGCCAAGGTCACCACCCCCATCACGATGGCAAAGATCAGCCCGTTCACGGTACCCGTGGCCAGTTCGCGCCAGATCACGCGCATCGCGTTGGCCGCGGTCAGGTCACGCTCGGCGATCGAGCGCACCGCCACGGCCAGCGACTGGGTGCCCGCATTGCCGCCCATCGAAGCGACGATCGGCATCAGCACCGCCAGTGCCACGACCTGGGCAATCGCGCCCTCGAACAGCGCGATCACGCCGGAGGCCAGAATGGCGGTGGCCAGATTGACCAGCAGCCAGGGCGCGCGCGAACGAACGGACCGGATCACGGTATCGGCCAGCGCCGCGTCATTCACGCCGGCCAGGGCCAGAAGGTCTTCCTTGTTCTCGTCCTGGATGACGTGAACGATATCGTCCAGCGTCAGCATGCCGGTCAGACGGCCCGCACTGTCGACCACCGGAGCCGAGACCAGGTGGTATTTCTGGAACAGGTAGGCGACCTCTTCCTGGTCGGTTTCCGGGTCGACCAGAATACGCGGCGTTTCCATCAGCTCGGTCAGCGGCACATCGCGCTTGGCCGACAACAGGCGACAGACCGGGATCTCGCCGACAGGCCGGAAGCCGGTATCGATGACAAACAGGTCGTGGAACATGTCGGGCAGTTCCTCGTCGGTCGCCCGCATATGGTCCAGCGCATGACCGACCGTCCAGAACTCCGGCGCCGCCACGAATTCGCGCTGCATGAGACGGCCGGCTGTCTCATCATCAAAGGCCAGGCTTTGCTCGACGGCTTCCCGGTCGATCTCGGAAATCTCGGCCAGCACCGCGGCCCGGATCTCCTCGTCCAGCTCCTCGACCACTTCGGTGGCATCGTCCGAGTCGAGTTCCTGGATGGCGGCGGCGAGGTGCGACGGGTCCAGGCACGCCATGACCACTTCGCGCGCGCTCGGCTCCAGCTCGGCCAGCACCTCACCGGTGAAGATGTCCGGCGTGATGGTCGCCAGCGTCTCCTGGAGCGAGGCGGATAGCTGTTCCAGCACGTCGGCAATGTCGGCTTCGTGCAGCGGCGCCAGCAGGCGCCGGATCAGGTCGGCATCCTCGTCAGTAATCGCCTGACGCAGCTCGGCGACGAATTCCGGATCGGTATCGGCGCGGGCCGGAGAATCCACCAGGAGGTCTTCTTCGAACGCGGTTTCGCCCATCTCTCCCTCCCCGGCTGGCTGAACGGCCCCACACTAGGCCGCGCCCCCCACAAAATCGAGACCTCTATCCCGCGCAAATGCGACAAATTTCAGGGAAAATCAGGGCGTACTGGCGTTGAAAGCCGGGCTTGAACGGCTTACTCCCGTCGCAACGCCGACGAAACGTCCCAACGGCGAGACATCACGGCGTTTTCGGGCCACCAGCCCGCAAGCCCGACGGCGCGTCGGTCCCCGATGGGCCGCCCCATCGGATGCGTTCACGTAGAAAATTGTCGAGAGATCAATCGAACGACAGTCCTGGTTCGCCGTCCAAAGTCCTGAGCCACGTTCCATGTGAGCATCGCCCCCGACACCGTCAGTCAGTGCCAAGACTCGGGTCGAGCGGAGCGGGAACATTCTACGGGCCGCAGGCCCGCAAGCGCGACCGCGCGTCGGCCCCTGATGGGCCGCCCCATCGGAGACATTTGCGAAGCAAATTGTCGTGAGATCAAAAAAGCCAGACTTTCCCGGCTCGCCACCCGCAGCCCTGAGCCGCGTTCCATGTGAGCATCGACCCCGACACTGTCGGCGAGTGCCAGAACTCGGGTCGAGCGGAGCGGGAACAATCAAGAAAATGGTGCGGTCGAGAAGACTCGAACTTCCACGGGTTTTACCCCACAGCGACCTCAACGCTGCGCGTCTACCAATTCCGCCACGACCGCACGTCATGGAGGCGCGGGAGATAGCAACATCCCTGCGCCTTGTGAAGTATGAAGTGCAACCCTTTATGCAGCGGCGAAGAACTCGTTCGCATCGGCCGGTCCGGTGATGGACACGGCAATGCGGTCGCCCTGGATGACAACATCACCACGCGCGATGGGATGATTGTTGGCGAGAATCCACACCTGGTCGTCCTCACCGCTGTCGAGCGGGATGACGGCGCCACGGCCCATGCGCAGGAATTGCTGAATCGGCATCTTGGACCGGCCCAGAAGGACCGATATCTCGACATCGACAGAACCGACCTGACTCACGAAGGGTCTCCTCGCACTTGCGAACCTTGGATTCGCTGCCGATGTTGGCGCGGTACGGTTTCCGCCGCGTTAAGAAGGACGGATATGACATCACATCCGGTCGACTGGGCCGTTTCGGACGGGTTCATCCCCTATCCCGAAGCCGTGGCCTTCATGGAAAGACGCGCTGCCGCCATCGCCGATGGCGAAGCCTCAGAGCTGGTCTGGCTCCTGGAACACGCGCCGCTCTACACCGCCGGCACCAGCGCCAAGCCGCAGGACCTGCTGGCGCCGGACCGTTTTCCGGTGTTCGAAACCGGCCGGGGCGGCGAATACACCTATCACGGGCCCGGCCAGCGGGTCGCCTATGTGATGCTCGACCTCACCCGGCGTGGCCGCGATGTTCGCGCCTTCATCCAGAACCTGGAGGCCTGGCTGATCGGCGCGGCCGCCCAGTTCGGTGTCGTTGCCGGCCCGCGTGAAGGCCGGGTCGGCGTCTGGGTCGATCGTGGCGACCAGCGCGAAGACAAGATCGCCGCCATCGGCGTACGCCTGCGCCGCTGGGTGTCCTTCCACGGCATCGCCTTCAACGTCCACCCGGACCTCAGCCATTTCGGCGGCATCACGCCGTGCGGCATTTCCGATCCGCGCTATGGCGTCACCAGCCTGAAGGATCTCGGCCACGACGCCTCGATGGCCGATTTCGACGCCGCCCTGCACCTGGCCTTCCACGACGTGTTCGGCCAAACCCGACGCGCCGAGGCACCTGTGGTGGAAATTCACAGCTGAATCATCCTTCCCCTTGATGGGGAAGGTGGGCCGAAGCGCAGCTTCGGGTCAGAAGGGGTGAAAGCGCGAAGCGCTTCAAATCCCGGTGCTGACCCAATCAGTCACCTCGCCCCCACCCACTCCACCGCGAAGCCTGTCCTCGGGTTGGCCTGCGGCCAAGCCCGGGGGGGGCGGTCCCCCTCGCCCATCAAGGGCGAGGATTTTCAAAGAACCACCGGCGCCAGCACCAGCGGCAGCAGGACCAGGCCGGCCGCCAGCCAGCGCCCATGCCCCATCGCCAGCCAGCCGCGAACCAGCCCGGCCCGGAAGCGCGACGGCTGGCGCTCCTGCTTGAAGGTGCGAATCGCATAGACCGCGACGCCGGTCGCAGACAGGGCCGTCAGCCCCGCCCCGAACAGGAACCACAAGGTCTTGGTCCAGTAGCCGCCGAACGTGCCGAAGTGCAGCGGGTCGGCCGCTTCGGCGATGCGCTGGTGCGGGCTCAGCCGGGACGGGTCCACCACACCCAGCAGAGCGCCCGTCGACGGATCGATCCAGGCCGTATTGGCCCGCGGCCGCACCAGGATCGCCCGCCCGGTCTGTCCCTGCACCTGCAGAGGTGCTCCCGGCGGCGTCCAGCTGACCGAGTGGATGCGAAAATCGGGATGCCGGGCCAAAAGCTCTTCAATGCCGCGATCCAGGGCCGCACCGCGGCTCATCCCGGCAATCTGTTCCACGGCGTCCGGCCTGTCACCATTCGCCGCCGGCGCGCCGCCGCCCAGCACTTCGACCAGATACCAGAGCCCGGTGAGGATCATCAGCACGACAAACCAGATCGACCACACACCCATGATCCGGTGCGCATCACCGATCCAGGCGCGCGCCGTACGCCCCTGCGGCCAGCGCAGGAAGCCGCGCCACCATTTCTTGTAGACCCAGAAGGACGTCACCAGCGATGCCGCCAGGAATACCGCCGCCAGAGCGACGATCGGCACGCCATACTTCACCGGAAGCATCAGATGGCGGTGCGTATTGCGCAAAAAACGCTGCACCCCGGCCCAGCTGCCCTCGCCCGAGATCTCGCCCGTGCGCGGGTGCAGATAGACATGCCGCGGCCCGTCCTCGCGCCGCACCACGGCGTCAAAGGCTGCGGCACCATGCACCGGCGCATAGAGGATGAAGCCGGCATCCTCGGCCTCGCCGGCTGCAACAGTCTCGGCCAGCTGTCCCCAGCTCGCCCGCTCCTCCACCGGCGTCGGCGCGGCCCACATCGCCGGGCGCAGCGCCCAGTCGATCTCGTAGGAAAACACCGCCAGCGTCCCCGTCAGGAAGACAAAGGTGAGAAACAGCGACAGCTGCAGACCGGCCCACTGGTGCACACGCCACCACAGCGAGCGCGCCTTCCTGGCGCGCCCGCTTGCAGCAGTCTGTGTGCCTGGCCTGGACAGGCTGGCTACCATCGGCGCGTGATCTCGAGGAAGACCGAGCGCGGATCACCCGGGAAATGCCCGGTCCGCTCGATAAAGCCGGAGGCCGCATAGGTCTCGCCCAGCAGATTGTCGACGCGCAGCAGGGCCCGCCAGTCTTCCAGCTCGTAGATCAGAGAGGCATCGAAGACGACATAGGGGCGCACTTTCTGCCCCGAGATCGACTGGCGCACATCGACGTAATCGCCGCCCAGGGCCACCGCCGCATTCCATTGCGGAAACTGGTAGCGGGTCCAGAAACCGGCCATGTGACGCGGTGCATTGGCAAACCGGTCACCGACCTGATTGGACAGGTTCGTGGTGCCGGCATCGCCCGTAATCCGCGTGTCGTTATAGCCATAGGAGAAAGTGGCGACCCAGTTGTCATTGAGGTCGGCCGTGACATCGAATTCGAAGCCTTCCGACGTCACCTCGCCCAGCGCCACCAGATCATCGACGCCATCACCG
Source organism: uncultured Maricaulis sp. (assembly GCA_965242785.1). Lineage (GTDB taxonomy): Bacteria > Pseudomonadota > Alphaproteobacteria > Caulobacterales > Maricaulaceae > Maricaulis. Next base: position 272,099 of record CBDETA010000002.1, on the reverse strand, counting down.
GCGACATCGCCGCGCGGATCCGCCTGCAGCACGTTGGAACGCACAATGCGGTAGATCGAGGCGGAGGACTGGACATGCCCGCCCATCAGCTCCGTGCGCACGCCCGCCTCATGGATTTCGCCGGCACTGGGATCAAAGGGCCCGCCGGCCAGCGGGTTCTGGCTGCCGATGGATTGCGGCTCGAAGCTCTCGGCCCATTGGGCAAACAGCGAGACATCTTCGCGCAGGCGATAGACCAGGCCGGCCCGCCAGGTCGTCGCCTCGTCCTCAAACCCGTTGCCGGAGATCAGGTCGGTATCCTTGAACCGGTCCCGGCGCACACCCACGACACCGACGAAATCACCGAACGTCGCCTCATTGAGCACATAGACGCCGGCCCGTTCCTGCTCGCTCTGTGTCAGGCGATAACCCGAGCGCGGCGGCAGGGCATAGGTGGCCGGATCGGTGATGCCGTATTCCGGCGTGAACAGGCTCAGGGGCGTCGGCAGACCCGCCACCGTCGTGGTCGTGCCGCGCAGGCTGAAGCCCAGGAAATCGGACTGTTGGGTGAACCAGTCGCCGCCGACCAGAAGGCGATTGTCGATCGAACCGAAGCGCTTGGACCAGATCGCATTGGCGCCCAGGGACCAGCTTTCGGTGCCGCGTTCCTGATCACGGAATTCTCGGATCGAGGCATCGATCACGCCGTCGGCATCGCTGTCGAACAGACCCCGCGGCTCGTGATATTGCTGCGTCTCCTCGCCCTGATTCCAGCGGATGCCGGCATCGATCACCAGCTCGGAGGTCAGTTCATAATCAAGCCGCGCCTGCAACACGCTGGACTCCAGCCGCAGGAAATCGCTCGCCTCATTATGGTTCCAGCGCCGGTCGGTGAGGAATTGACCGGCATCATCCGTCGGCACGCCCCGCAGGCGGTTGCCACCCAGATCCTGGTCATAGCGCGTCGCCTGGAGAACCAGCGCGCCGCGCCCCAGGTCCAGGCTCACGCCCGCATCCAGGATCAACGACGTGCTGTCGGCATTGCGGCGCGGCGTGTTCATCGCCTCGTAGAAGACGCCGGCGCGGCCCGCCCAGCCATCGGCCAGCCCGCCCTCGATCTCGCCGGACAGGCCATGCCGGCCCTCCGTGCCGATCACCAGCCCGGTTTCGGCGGCAAACGCCTCGCCCGGCCGCTTGGTGATGTAGTTGAACAGGCCGCCCGGAGCCCCCGGCCCGTACAGCATGCCGGCCGGACCCTTGAGGTATTCCACACGCTCGACATTGAACAATTGCGGCACCGAGAAGCCGGCATAGGGATCGCCACGCAGCCCGTCGAAGAAATTCTCTTCCTGGCGGAAACCGCGCGCCGTCACGCCGGCATAGGAGAACACCGAAACCCCGGAGAAGTTGCGGTAGAGATCCTGGGCATCCCGGGCGCCCTGATCCGCGATCAGCTGGGCGTTGATCACCTGGACCGTCTGGGTCGACAGCAGCGGCTCCACCGGCAGCTTTCCGGAGCTGATCTCCCCGGTCCGGTACAGCGCCTGAGCCCGCCCGGTGACAGTTACCACATCCTCGGTCTCGCTCGCTTGTTGCGCCAGGGCCTCGCCCCCCGACTGCGCCAGGATGGCAGAATTCAGGCCGAGCACGACCAGACCGCCCGCAAGGGCGGTGGAACCAAAAAGACGACGCATGATGGACGACCCCTCAAACTCATAAATGCGAATGCGTCGCATAAACTAGATCTGATGCTTGGGGTCAAGTTTCTTGCGAAAGATTCTCAAACAAAAACACAGCGGGCCCGGCCTTGCAGCCGAGCCCGTTCGTCAAAACACGTTTGCGGGGACCGGATCAGCCGCCCGTGCGCACCATGCGGGCAAACCAGATCGCGAAGATCGCGATGACCAGCCAGAAGCCGATGAAGGAGCTGATCCCGGACGATTCCAGCATCTGCGCGACCATTTCCGGATTTTCCTGCAGCTGGCGCGAGAACTCCTGCTGGAAACCCGGCTCGGACAGGGCCTCGTTCAGCGCGACCGGATCATCGGTATCCACGCCATTGTCCTCGGCAAAGCGCAGCATGGCGGGATAAAGCGACGCCACCATGGCGAAGAAGGCGGCGATACCCTTCACGATGACCGCCAGCACCAGCGGCAGGAAGGCCAGCCCGACACCGCGCTCGGCATGACGCCGGCGATTGATGTGCAGCGACAGGGTGAAGAACCAGATCGCCAGCATGCCAATCCAGGAAAGGCCACCCAGCAGGCCAAACTCGATGCGTGCAAAATCGAGCAGCGCCAGAACGCCCAGCCCGGCGAGAAAGGCTGTTGTCGAGGCCCGGTAGACCGGCAGGAACAGAACAAGCGGATTCATGGACACTCCCCAGCATCAGCAAAGGATGACCGGCACCATCGCGGCCCGTCATCCCGGTTTCAAGTCAGATCATGACGGCTGCGCACACCGGCACAACCGCCCCTGGTCAGTCTGCAGACGGCGGCGCGGCGTCCAGGACCCGCACCGGCGCCGGACCATACATGTTGGCACCGGACTGTCCGGCCGTGACGCCCACCCAGACCGTATAGCCGATCCACACCAGTTCGATCAGGCCGAACAGGGCCGCCATGCTGCCTCCTGCCGACAACATCGCCCACGGGCTCATCTCGCCGCCGGACAGGGCCATGGCCAGAAGCGCCCCACCAAACACGATGACGCCAATGAACCAGGCAATCAGTCGCAGCGCCCAGGGAATGGCATGCACCCAGGCCGAGCGGCCGAAATCGTGCAGGCGCTTGCCATAGACGCACAGCCCGACCCAGATCAGAAACAGCCACAACAGGCCGCCCAGCAGCGGGATCATGCCCGCAAGGACATTGCCGACCACCAGCACCAGGACGCCGATCCAATAGTCCCGCTGGCTGATCCGGCCATTGGGGTTCATCAGCAGGTATTGCCAGTCCACTTGCATTGCCCATCCCCCGGCGCTTGGTCCGCCTATTCGAACTCGATCATCAGCTCATCCGCGGCAACGGACGAACCCGCAGCCACCTTGACCGACTTGATGATGCCATCGGTTTCCGCGCGCAGCACGTTTTCCATCTTCATCGCTTCCACGATGACCAGCGGCTCGCCTGTCTTGACCTCCTGGCCTTCGCTCACCTCGACCGCGACCACCAGGCCCGGCATCGGCGAGACAACCAGCTTGGCCATGTCCGGCTTTTCCTTTTCCGGCAGGCGTTCATGCAGGTCTGCGGACCGCGGCGTGCACACCAGCCCCACGGCCTTGAAGCCGCGGTGACGCAGCAGATAACCCTCGGTGCGGTCAGCAAATTCCAGCGCCACTTCGGTGCCGTCGATCTCGGCGACAAAGAGATGGCGTCCCGGACGCCAGCCGGTCTTCAAGCTTATTTTCTCGGCCTGCAGGGATGGCGCCCAGATCCGGGCCTCACCCTCACCGGTCAGCTCGATTTCCACCGGGATGCGGCGCTTGTCCAGGAACACCACCCAGTCGCGCGCTGTCACGCTTTCCTCCGGCCGGATGCGGCCTTCCACCTTCGCCGCCCGGCGCACGAAAATCTCGTGCACATAGGCGGCCGCACAGGTCATCGCGATCAGCTGGTCCTCGCGCGGCGCGGTCCCGTGGAAGCCCTCGGGGAAATGCTCGCCGATATAGCCGGTATGGATGCGCCCGGCGCGGAAATCGGCCTCATCCAGCACGGCAGACAGGAAGGGGGCGTTGGACTGAAGGCCCTCCACATGCAGCCGGTCCAGCGCGGCGGCCAGCGTGTCCATGGCGATCTCGCGGGTCTTTCCGTAGCCGATCACCTTGGCGATCATCGGATCATAGAACAGCGAGATCTCGTCGCCTTCACGCACGCCGGAATCGATCCGCAGCTTGCCCGCGCCCAGCTTGCCTTCCGCCGGCTCGATGAAGCGCTTCAATCGCCCGATCGAGGGCAGGAAATTGCGGTAGGGGTCTTCGGCATACAGCCGCGCTTCAACAGCCCAGCCATCGATCTTCACATCGCGCTGGGCAAAGTCCAGCGGCTCACCGGCGGCGACGCGGATCATCTGTTCGACCAAGTCCAGCCCCGTCGTCAGCTCGGTCACCGGATGCTCCACCTGCAGACGGGTGTTCATCTCCAGGAAGTAGAAATTCTTGTCCTTGTCGACGATGAACTCGACCGTGCCGGCGCTGTCATAGTCCACGGCCGCGGCCAGAGCGACGGCCTGGGCGCCCATCGCTTCGCGTGTCTTCTTGTCCAGGAAGGGCGACGGCGCCTCTTCTAGGACCTTCTGGTTACGGCGCTGGATCGAACATTCACGCTCGTTCAGATGCACCACCGTGCCATGCTTGTCGCCCAGCACCTGGATTTCGATATGGCGGGGCTGTTCGATGAACTTCTCGATCAGGATGCGGTCATCACCGAAGGAGGATTTCGCCTCATTGCGCGCCGCCTTGAAGCCTTCCTTCACCTCGGCATCGGAACGCGCGATCCGCATCCCCTTGCCGCCACCGCCGGCCGAGGCCTTGAGCATCACCGGATAGCCGATCGCCTTGGCCGCAGCCAAGGCTGTATCGGCATCGCTGATTTCGCCATCGGCACCGGGGATGGTCGAGACGCCGGCCTTGGCGGCCAGCTGTTTCGAGCGGATCTTATCGCCCATCGCGTCAATGGCGTTCACATTCGGCCCGATCCAGGCCACGCCGATCTCTTCCAGAGCCTTGGGGAAGGCCGCATTTTCCGACAGAAAGCCGAAACCCGGATGCACCGCATCCGCACCGGTCTGCTTGATGGCATCAAGGATCTTGTCGAGCACCAGATAGCTCTCGCCCGGCGCCGGCGGCCCGATGAAGACCGCCTCATCCGCCATCTCCACCGCCAGACTGTCCGCATCGGCTTCGGAGTAAACTGCAACCGTGGCAATCCCCAGACGCTTGCACGTCTTGATGACACGGACAGCAATCTCGCCGCGATTGGCGATCAGGATCTTCTTGAACATCAAGGCCCCAATATCAAAACGGGCGAACGCCCCGGTTGGGTCAACGGTTTAGCGTGTGCGCCGGTGCGGCGGCAAGCGCTGCAACTGACTTCATTCGCCCTCGCGCTCGCGGTCGAACCAGATCTCCTCCAGCGCCCGCAGCTTGCCGACCAGCGAGACCAGGAAGGCCGTCGACCAGCCGATCATCAGGAAGCCGACCAGCCCCTCCATCGCCACCACCAGACGCCAGTGACTGTCCAGCACGATGTCGCCCATGCCCAGCGTGGTGAAGTTTGAGGCGGAGAAATAGACCGCCGTTTCCAGCGAGCCGATCTCCCCGATCGCCATGTAGACCAGCGCAAAGGCGAAAATCTCCACGACATGCACCAGCACCACGCCAATCACCACGAACAGGATGAACAGGAAAAGCGACAACCATTTGCCCGGCGTTTCGACGTCGGCGCGATGCTGGCGCACCCACATCATCAGCACGGTGAGACCGGTCAGGTGGATCGCCGTCGTCACCACCGTCATCACCCCGGACAGAAGAATGGCCTGGAACACGTGCGCCCCCTTTCTGCAATGCCGTACAGACATATCACCATCCTTCCCCTTGATGGGAAAGGCGGGCCGGCGCGCAGGCTTCGCCAGCTCTTTTAATGAACATTGTTCTTTGACATACTCTCCATCGGAGGTGCGCGCATGACCCAGACCGTTTCCGGCAATGACAAGGCCCTGAAGGACTGCCTCAGCCGTGACGAGCTGCGTGAACTCTCGCGCACGACCAATTGGCAGGGCGCTGTGATGCTCGGCGGCGATTTGCTGCTGCTCGCTGGCGCCTTCGCGATGGCGATCATCTGGCCCAATCCGTTGACCATTCTGGCCGCCATTGCCCTCATCGCCGGTCGCCAGCTGTCACTGGCGATCGTGCTGCACGACTGCGCCCACAAATCCCTGTTCCGCTCGCCGAAGCTCAATGAATTCGTCGGCCGCTGGATCGGCGGTGCCGCGGTGGACGTGCCGTTGCAGCTCTACCGCGACTACCATCTCGACCATCACCGCCATGCCGGCACCGACAAGGACCCCGACCAGGGTCTGGTGAAAGCCTACCCGGTCACGCGCGACAGCCTGCGCCGCAAATTCATCCGCGACCTGACCGGCCAGACTGCTTTCAAGGAGCTGGTGATGGCCTGGAAGAAGCCGGACTGGGCCGCAAAGACGCCCTTCCTGGTGTTCCAGGCCGTGTTGCTGGCCGCGCTCACCCTGGCGGGTGCGCCCTGGGCCTTGGCGCTCTGGTGGGCTGCGCGGATCTTCCTCTACCCCTTCATCATGCGGCTGCGGAATATCGGCGAGCATGGGGCTGCCACCAACCGCTATGACACCGAACCCCGGCTCAACACCCACACCACGCTGGCCAACGGGATCGAGCGCCTGCTGGTCGCGCCCAACAACGTCAATTTTCACCTCGAACACCACATGTTCGCCGCCGTGCCGCCCTACAACCTGCCGCGCCTGCACAGGCTTCTGGCCTCGCGGGGCTATTACCAGGGCTATCGCTGCGTCTCGGCAGGCTATGCCGACATGCTGAGCAAGGCGGTTCGACCGGCCGCAGCCTAGTCGGGCGGATAGAAGACAGACTGCATCGCCCGCTGGGTCAGCGGCTGGAGCTCCGGCATGCCGGCACCGGCATTGCGCTGGACGATGCCGACAAAGGCGATGTCATGTTCCGGGTCGACCCAGAACCAGGTCATTGCCCGCCCGTCCCACAGATAGCTTCCCTCACCCAGCGCCACGCCGCCGCGTTCGGGATCGGTCACAACAACGCCGTTATAGCCCTGCTGATAGCCCGGCCGGATCTGCTGGAAACCGATGCCATGCCCCCCCCGGGCGATCGCGTCGGTGATGTGATTGGACATGATCGTCGCTACCGAGGCCGCTTCCAGCACCCGCACCCCGTCCAGCACGCCGCCTTCCAGCAACATGCGGGCAAAGCGCAGATAGTCATCGCCCGTGGAAAACAGCCCGCCGCCGCCCCAGGCAAAGTCCGGTGTCGTGAACGGGCACAGATAGAGCGGATCGGACGGGCTTTCCGGCTGCAGCCGGCCATCGCGCCAGTCATAGTTCACGGCCAGCCGGTCCGCTTGCGCCGGATCGACCGAGAAGCCGGTATCCGGCATGCCCAGCGGCTCGAATACATGCGTGCGCATATAGTCTGGCAGGCTCTGCCCACTCAGTCTTTCAATGATGATCCCCTGCAGGTCCATGGCCAGGGAATAGCGCCATTGCGTTCCGGGCTCATAGTGCAGCGGCAGCGTGGACAGACGATCCAGAAACACCTCCGATGTCTGTGACGACCACAGATCAGCCGCGCGATATCGGTCATCCACCCAACCGTCCTGGAACCCATAGGAAAAGCCCGCCGTATGGGTCATCAACTGGCCCAGCGTCGGCTCATGCAATGGCGGGGTCAGAATGGGCTCGCCCTGCGCATCCAGGCCCTGGAACACTTGCAGCCCTGCCAGTTCGGGCAGGTGCAGGGAGACCGGATCTTCCGGCTGCCACAGCCCGGCCTCATGCAACTGCATCATCGCCACAGCCGTCACCGGCTTGGTCATGGAGTAGATCCGCACGATCGTGTCCGGCTGCATCGGCGCGCCGCTGTCCAGGTCGCGAACGCCCTGCCCCCAGCGCCCGGCCACCCCTTCATCATGCCAGGCCAGGACCGCCACACCGGCCAACTCGCCCGCATCGATCAGCGGCTGCAGGGCCTCGGCCACCGCCTCGATCTTCAATGTCTGTCCCGCGTCGGCCAGGCCCGCGCGGTTTTCCTCCGCACACCCCACCAATACCAGCGCCGCAAAGCCTGCTATCCAGCGCATCACGCCCCCCGTTTCATTGCTTTGGCACGAACCCTCTCACACCTGGTTGTTAGCGCCAACATTCTTCCAGCTGTCAGAGCTCTCTGAGCCGATGTCGGCCCGGTTCCAACGACCGCGTTCTCCCCCATGGACGCCGGACGGATTTCCCTTTACCCCTTGGCTCTCACCCGCGCACAAGGCCGGGATCCGGGAGCCACAAGATGTGGTGGAAAGCGGACTGCCCAAGACCCGCCGAAGTCCTGTTGGAGACGGCCCGCCGGCGCAAGTCCGGTCCAGGAATGGCGCCGCACAACTGTTCGCATCCGCAACATTCTTCTTCCCAAACGGCTCCGAAACGCGTTTCATGGTATCGGTACCATTTGCAATGATCCGGTGCCGCCGAGGAGGAGTTGACCCCGTTGCCCCACCGCCAGACGCCTGAAAAGCTGCTTGTCGCCAACCGGTCCGAAATCGCCATCCGCATCATGCGTGCGGCGACCGAGCTGGGCCTGAAGACCGTGGCCATCTATGCCGAGGAGGACAAGCTCGCCCTCCACAGGTTCAAGGCAGATGAAAGCTACCGGGTCGGGGCCGGTCTGGGGCCGGTGAAAGCCTATCTGGACATTGAGGGCATCATCGCCATCGCCAAGAAGTCGGGCGCCACCCTGGTCCATCCCGGCTATGGCTTCCTGTCGGAAAACCCCGATTTCGCCGAAGCCTGTGCCGCGGCCGGACTGACCTTTGTCGGCCCCTCCCCCGATGTGATGCGCGCCCTGGGCAACAAGGTCGCCGCCCGCAACATGGCGGTTGAGGCCGATGTTCCCGTGGTGCCCGCCACCGGGCCTTTGCCGGACAACTCCGAAGACTGGGCGAAACTGGCCGGCGAAGTCGGCTATCCCCTGATGCTCAAGGCCAGCTGGGGCGGCGGTGGCCGCGGCATGCGCGTGGTCGAGAATGAGGACGAGCTCAAGACCCAGGTCGAAGCCGGCCGGCGCGAGGCGGAAAGCGCTTTCGGCAATGGCGAGGTCTATCTGGAAAAACTGATCCGCCGCGCCCGCCATATCGAGGTCCAGATCCTCGGCGACAGCCACGGCAATCTCGTCCATCTCTGGGAGCGCGACTGCACCGTCCAGCGCCGCAACCAGAAAGTCGTCGAGCGCGCGCCCGCCCCGGACATGGATGACGCAACCCGCAACGCCATCTGCGAAGCCGCCCTGCGCCTCACGCGCCATGCCGGCTATTGCGGCGCCGGCACGGTGGAATTCCTGCTGGATGCCGACACCAGCCAATTCTACTTCATCGAGGTCAATCCGCGCGTCCAGGTCGAGCACACCGTCACCGAGGAAGTGACCGGGATCGACATTGTCCGCGCCCAGATCCAGATCGCCCGCGGCGGCCATATCGGCAACACGGCCGAGACCGGCGTGCCCGAACAGGCCGACATCATCCTGCACGGTCACGCCCTGCAATGCCGGGTCACCACCGAAGACCCGCAGAACAATTTCACCCCCGATTACGGCCGCATCACCGCCTATCGCGGTGCCACCGGCTTCGGCATCCGCCTGGATGGCGGCACGGCCTATTCCGGCGCCGTGATCACGCGCTATTTCGACAGCCTTCTGGAAAAGGTCACCGCCTGGGCCGCGACACCGGAAGAAGCCGTGCGGCGGATGGACCGGGCCCTGCGCGAGTTCCGGATCCGGGGCGTGTCGACCAATATCGCCTTCCTGGAAAACGTCATCAACCACCCGGATTTCGTGTCCGGCAACATCACCACCCGCTTCATCGACACCACGCCGGCCCTGTTCGACTTCCCCAAGCGCCGCGACCGCGCGACCCGGCTTTTGACCTTCATCGCCGACGTGTCGGTGAACGGAAATCCGGAAGTAAAGGGCCGTCCCCTGCCTCCGGCCCATGCCCGTACGCCGGTGCCGCCCGCGCTGACCGGCGCGCCGCTGAAGGACGGCACCAAGCAGATCCTCGACCGGCAGGGCCCGGAAGGCCTGCGCGACTGGATGCTGGCCCAGAAACAGGCATTAATCACCGACACCACCATGCGCGATGCGCACCAGTCCCTGCTGGCCACCCGCATGCGCTCCTATGACATGGTGGCAGTGGCCGATGCCTATGCCGAACACCTGCCGGACCTGTTCTCGATCGAGTGCTGGGGCGGAGCCACCTTCGACGTCGCCCTGCGTTTCTTGAAAGAGGACAGCTGGGACCGTCTGGAAGAACTGCGCGAGCGCATCCCCAATGTGATGCTGCAAATGCTGCTGCGGGCCTCCAACGCCGTTGGCTACACCAATTATCCCGACAATGCCGTCGACCATTTCGTGCGACAGGCAGCAGAGACCGGCATCGACGTCTTCCGTGTCTTCGACAGCCTGAACTGGGCCGAGAACATGAAGGTCGCCATGGAGTCGGTGCTCAAGACCGGCAAGGTCTGCGAAGCGGCGATCTGCTATACCGGCGATCTGGGCAATCCGAACCGGCCGAAATACCAGCTGGACTATTATCTCGATCTCGGCCGCGAGCTGAAATCCGCCGGCGCCCACATCCTCGGCATCAAGGACATGGCGGGCCTGGCGCGTCCGGCCCAGATCCGCACGCTGGTCAAGGCGCTCAAGGACGAAACCGGCCTGCCGATCCACTACCACACGCACGACACTTCGGGCATTGCGGCCGCCACCGTGCTGGCCGCCTGTGAAGCCGGAGCCGATGCGGTCGACGCGGCGATGGACAGTTTCTCCGGCCTCACCTCCCAGGCCAATCTCGGCTCCATTGTCACGGCCCTGGGCGATACCGACCGCGACAGCGGGCTCGACCCGGCCACGATCCGCCGCTTCTCGGACTATTGGGAAGACGTGCGCACGCAGTACGCCGCCTTCGAGTCAGACCTGCGTTCGGGCGCATCGGAGGTTTATCTGCACGAAATGCCCGGCGGCCAGTTCACCAATCTGAAGGAACAGGCCCGCGCCGTCGGCCTGGCCGAACGCTGGCACGAGGTCGCCAAGATGTATGCCGACGTCAACCGGATGTTCGGCGACATCGTCAAGGTGACGCCCTCCTCCAAGGTCGTCGGCGACATGGCGCTCTACATGGTCTCCTCCGGCCTGACGGTCGAGGACGTGATGTCACCGGACACCGAGATCACCTTCCCGGACAGTGTCATCGGCCTTCTGCGCGGCGATCTGGGACAACCGCCGGGCGGCTGGCCGAAAGCCCTGCAGGCCAAGGCGCTGAAGGGCGAAAAGGCCTCCACCGACCGTCCGGGCAAACACCTTGCCCCGGTCGATTTCGACGCCGTGCGCGCCACCATCAAGGGTCATGGCGAGCGCCCGGTGAACGAGAACGACGTCGCCTCCGCGGTGATGTATCCCAAGGTCTTTGCGGACTACGAACAGCACCGCGCCCAGTTCGGCCGCGTCGACAAACTGCCCACCCCGGTCTTCTTCTACGGCATGGAGCCGGGCGAGGAGATCAGCGTCGATATCGACAAGGGCAAGACGCTGAACATCCGCCTGATGGCCATCGGCGAGGCCGATGATCACGGCCATCGCGAGGTCTTCTTCGAACTCAACGGCCAGCCCCGCGTCATCCGCGTCGACGACCGCTCCGTCGCCTCCTCCGTGGAAGCCAATGAAAAGGCCGACATGGCCAATCCCGCCCACGTCCCGGCCCCCATGCCCGGCCTCATCGCCACCCTGGTGGCCGCCGAGGGCCAGAGCGTGAAGGCCGGCGACATCCTGATGACGCTGGAAGCGATGAAAATGGAAACCTCGATCACCGCGCCCCAGGCCGGGACGGTGAAACGCCTGGCGGTGAAGGCCGGCACGCAGGTGGACGCGAAGGATCTGCTGGCGGTGGTGGAGTAGCTTTTTGGGGGGCGCGGCGTCAGCCGCGCCACTCAGGCTCCCGGCGCCGCGTGATCCCCGAACTGCGCCGGCTCAACCAGCAGATCGATCACGGCCAGGATCTCTTCCAGCTCGCGCACCATGGTGTGCACCCGCGCCTTGTCGGCCAGCGGTCTGGACATCGATCCCGGTTCGAACCGGTTGCCGGTCTCGGCCGCGATCAACAGCTCGCCCTGGCCGGAAGCCTCGTCGAACATAGCGCGGACCTTCTTGCCGTGCAGCGCCGTTTCCAGCGCCAGAAGGCGTTCCATGAAGGACGGGGTCAGCATGTAGCGCGCCATCACCTGGTCATCGCCATAGACCTCGAAAATCTTCTCGAATTTCGGATCCACCAGGCCGATCCGTTCCAGCCCCTTGCCGCCCCAGGACATGCCCAGCGCGCTCAGCCCGTTGAACCAGCCATTGTCGCGCGTGATGACGGTGACCCCGGCGACCTTGCGCGGGAAGGTGATGCGGATCAGCGCGCCGCGGAAGACGGTGACGTAATAGGTGCGCTTGTTCGAACGGCGCTTCTGCTCCAGATGCGCCTCGTAGAGCTCGAAGTCACAGCCCTGCCGCTCGCCGGAGAAATGATCCTCGAACTTGCGCCGGGAATAACCGGGCAAAAGACCGTAATCGCGAAAGGTCTGGAAACGCGCCGGCTCGGCCGGTTTTTCCGCATAGCGCAGCGACAGGGCCTCGGCGATGGCCGTATTGAGCTTTTGCTTGACCCGCTTCTGCAGACGGCTGACCGGCTGGTGCCCGATCGCCGCCCCACCGAACAGCGCCAGTCCGCCCCCGAACAGGGCCACTTGCGGGACCGGCGTGAACCAGAGGAAGACCACAGCCAGTGCGGCGGCCACCACCACGCCGGCGATCACCCAGTAGAGGCGCTGGCGCACCGCGCTCTGGCGCTCGGCCTCCAGCCCTTCCAGCCACGGACCCAGCGTCTCGTTCCAGACCGCGTCCCAGTCCAGCCTTCCCCCGGCCTTCCCCATCACATCCCCTGCAACCGCTCGAGCGCCTCGCCCATCTTGGCTTTCTGCTGGGCATAGTCCGCCAGTTTTTCGCGCTGCTCCGCAACCACTTCGGCGGGCGCATTGGCGACGAATTTCTCGTTGCCGAGCTTTTTCTCCAGCCGGGTGATCTCGCCGTCCAGCTTGGCCAGCTCCTTTTCGATCCGGCTGCGTTCGGCAGCAAAATCGATGACGCCTTCCAGCGGCAGGGCCAGTGTGGCCTCACCCAGAACCGTCTGGGCCGAAGCCGGCGGCACGCTGTCGGCGACGCCGATATCGGCCAGGCGCGCCATGCGCTGGATCAGCGCCTGGTGGCGTTCCAGCCGCGCAACGGTCTCGGCATTGGCCCCCACGGCAATCAGCGGGATCTGCGCGCCGGCGGGCACGTTCATCTCGGCGCGCAGGCGGCGGATATCGGTGATGAGATCGATCAGCCAGCCCATCTCGGCGGTGGCGTCGGCATTCTCCAGCCCGTCCAGCTGCGGCCAGGACGCCGTGATCAGCTGGGTCTCGCGCGTGCCGGTCTGGCCCCACAGCGCCTCGGTGACGAAGGGCATGAAGGGGTGGAGCATTTTCAGCGCCTGGTCGAGCACATAGGCGGTCGTCGCCCGGGTCTCGGCCTTGGCCGCCTCGTCCTCGCCCTGCAGCAAGGGTTTGGCGAGCTCCAGATGCCAGTCGCAGAACACGTTCCAGACGAAGCGGTAGGCCGCAGCCGCCGCATCATTGAAGCGATAGCCATCCAGTCCGGCATTGATCGCCTTCACCGTCGCGGCCGCTTCGGAGAGGATCCACTGGTTGACGGTGTTGGTGACGGATTTCGGATCGAAACCGGCCGGCGTCACGCACTCATTCATCTCGCAGAAGCGCGCCGCATTCCACAGCTTGGTGCCGAAATTGCGATAGCCTTCAACGCGTTCCTTGGACATGCGGATATCGCGCCCTTGCCCGGCCTGGGCCAAGAGCGTGAACCGAACCGCGTCCGCGCCGTATTCGTCGATCAGCTCAATGGGGTCTGTGACATTGCCCTTCGCCTTCGACATCTTCTGGCCCTTCTCGTCCCGGACGAGGGCGTGGATATAGACATCCTTGAAGGGAATCTGGGGATTGCCGTCCGCATCTTTCATGAAGTGCAGGCCCTGCATCATCATCCGGGCGACCCAGAAGAAAATGATGTCGAAGGCGGTGATCAGCACCGAGGTCGGGTAGAACCGGTTGACGATTTCCGGCGTGTCATCCGGCCAGCCCAGCGTGGAGAAGGGCCAGAGCGCGGAGGAGAACCAGGTGTCGAGGACGTCTTCGTCCTGCGTCAGCGGCACATCCTTGCCATGCTTGGCACGCGCCTGTTCCCGCGCAGCGTCTTCGGTTTCCGCGACGTAGAAATCGCCATTCTCATCATACCACGCCGGAACCCGATGCCCCCACCACAGCTGGCGCGAGATGCACCAGGGCTGGATGTTGCGCATCCATTCAAAATAGGTCTTTTCCCAGGTTTTCGGGTGGAAGGTGGTGCGGCCATCCTCGACGGCGGCAATTGCCTCCTTGGCCAGCACATCCGCCTTCACGAACCACTGGTCCGTCAGCCAGGGCTCGATCACCACGCCGGAGCGGTCGCCATAGGGCTGCTGGATCACCTTGTCCTCGACCGCGCGAAGCAGGCCGAGCTCGTCCATTTTCGCGACCAGCTTCTTGCGGGCCTCGAAACGGTCCAGACCGCGCCACTCCGCCGGAATGCGCTCAAGACCGCCCGTGCCGTCATCCTCGGTCAGGAGGCGCGCTTCACGGTCCAGGATATTGACCTTGGGCAGGTCGTGACGCTGGCCGACTTCGAAGTCGTTGAAGTCGTGCGCCGGCGTGATCTTCACGCAGCCCGTGCCCTGTTCCGGATCGGCATGCTCGTCGGCGACGATCGGGATCTCGACATCCGCGATCGGCAGGCGGATCATCTTGCCGATCAGGTGCTTGTAGCGCTCATCCTCCGGGTGCACCGCCACCGCACTGTCGCCCAGCACGGTTTCCGGGCGCGTGGTGGCCACCACCAGCTCACCGGAGCCATCGGCCAGCGGATAGGCGAAATGCCAGAAATGCCCCTGGGTCTCGCGGTTCTCCACTTCCAGATCCGAGATCGCGGTCTGGAAATGCGGGTCCCAGTTCACCAGCCGCTTGTCGCGATAAATGAGGCCCTGCCTGTGCAGTTCCACAAACACCTTCAGCACCGCCTTGGACAGGCCCTCGTCCAGGGTGAAGCGTTCACGCGACCAGTCACAGCTGGCGCCCAGCCGGCGCAATTGCTGCAGGATCGCCCCGCCGCTTTCCTCTTTCCACTTCCAGACCCGCTCGATGAAAGCCTCGCGGCCCATGTCCCGGCGCGAGATATTGCCTTCCTGGGCCAGCTGGCGCTCGACCACCATCTGCGTGGCGATACCCGCATGGTCGGTGCCCGGCTGCCACAGTACCGAACAGCCCAGCATGCGCTTGTAGCGCACCAGCACGTCCTGCAGCGTGTTGTTCAGCGCGTGACCGATATGCAGACGCCCCGTGACGTTGGGCGGCGGAATGACGATGGAGAAGGCTTCCGCATTGTCATCATCAATCGGCTGGAACGCACCGGACTGCTCCCACGCCTCATAGATCGGGGTTTCGGCGTCCTGGGGGTTGAATGTCTTGTCCATCATGGGGATCCGCGTCTGTTTGGGCCGCGCACACGCGCGCTCGCACTGTTATGGCAATCTGGCCGGGAAAGTCAGCCCGCAAGCTGCTGATGGGGGCGTTTTGTGGGTCAGGTTTCTGACCATCCTTCCCCTTGATGGGGACTGAGGAGCCCAAGGACATGCCGGGGGCATGTCCGACGCGACGAAGGGATCGCCACGAAGTGGCGAGACGGAAGGGGTGAAAGCGCGAAGCGCTGCGAATCCCGGTGGCGGCACGACTGGATAAACCTCGCCCCCACCCACTCCACCGCTTCGCGGTCCCCCTCGCCCATCAAGGGCGAGGATGTTCGGCGCCCAGCACAGCGCCCAAAGAAAAAAGGCGCACCCGAAGGCACGCCCTTGTTCTGGATCCGGGGACTGTACCCTCTACCGCCGGCGGCGGGCCACGCGGTCGATTTCGGCCTGGACCTTCTCGTCCACGATGGACGGCAGGTTGGCATCCAGCCATTCCTTCAGCATCGGACGCAGCAGGGCGCGGACGACGCCCTCCAGGGTGCGGCCTTCCTCCTCGGAAATGCGGATATTCTCGGCCAGGGTGTGGAAGGAGCCCATGGCGGCACTGGCGGCCGGTTCGGACATGATGCCGTCGGAGACCTCGTCTTCCAGGGCATCGAAATCGATTTCGGGCTCAGGCTCCGGCTCAGGTTCCGGGGCGTCAAAGGCGACCGGCTCTTCTTCCTCTTCCTCACGGTCGACGATCATCAGATCATCATCCACCGCCAGGGGATCGGTGCCGCCATCGCCCTCATCGACCTTCTCGGTGAGCTCGAGCACGTCATCGCCCTCGTCCTCGCCGATATTGTCAAACATGGCGTCGACATCGCCCTGGGAGTTGGACTCCTCCTCGGCCGGTTCCGCCTCGGCTGCCGGGGCGTCGTCATCATCCTCGTTAATGATCCGTCGGATCGAGGAGAGGATTTCTTCCATCGACGGTTCGTTATCGGCGGTTTGCTCAGCCATGCGCCTGTCCTTGCGATATGCGGGCTTTTCTCTTGTTACGCGAATAAACCGGGCCGGACGTTGCCTGTCCAGTGTGCGTTTCTGTGAGGAAGCCTAGTCCCAGGGCGTTAAGTCAAGGTTAGGAAAGCGCATTCCCTGTTCACCTTGTGCAGCCGGGTCATAGTAATCCACAGCCAGATCCAGCTGCTCTGCCGACACTGCGCCCATCGCCTGCAGCAGGCGGAAGCCGGCCACATAGGCATCGCGCTCGGCTGTCACCAGGGTCAACCGGGATTCCAGCAATTCCTGTTCCGCATCAAGAACATCCAGTGTCGTACGGATGCCGACATAGGCCTCCTGCTCGACCCCGTCGAGGGCGATCTCATTGGCGCGCACGGCCTGGCGCGAGCTCTCGATCACGGCCAGCGAGGCGACATATCCGCTCCAGGCATTGGTCACGCCCTCGGTCACCAGACGACGCGCTTCACGCACCTGGAAACGGGCCTGTTCTTCCTGGGCGACCGCGGCACGGACCCGCGAACGGTTCAGTCCGCCGGTGAGAATCGGCACCGAAACGCGGCCCATCACCGAAACCGAATCACGTTCATCACCGGTGAAATTGCTGTCTCGGGCGGCCGAAGCACTGGCTTGCAACGAGACTTCCGGGCGCAACGCCCCGCGCGCGATGCGAATCGCGTGCTGGGAGGCTTCCTCGTTGAACTGGGCGGCACGCAATTGCGGGCTGTTGGCAAAGGCAAATTCCGCAGCATCGGCGAGATTGTCGGGCAGGCCGGTCAGTTCCGGCGGATTGTCCAGCGTCGCCGGCGGCTGGCCCGTGACCCGCTCATAGGCCGCACGGCTGACCGACAGCTGGGCCTGGGCGGCCGCCAGCTGGGCCTGGGCACCGGACAGGCGCGCCTCGGACTGGGCCACATCGGTACGGGTGATCTCACCCACTTCGAACCGGTCGCGGGCGGCCTGCAAATGCTGGGCGAGCACGTCGACATTATTGCGCCGGATCTCGACCACCTGGGCATCGCGGCGCACATCCATGAAGGCCGTCACGGCGTCCACCAGCACGGTCTGCTCGACCGAGCGCAGGTTTTCCCGGCTGGCCATGATCACCGCCGTCGCCTGGTCGATGGCGCCGTCGATCCGGCCGCCCTGATAGAGCGTCTGGGTTGCGGTCAGCGAGTAGTTCTTCGGCGTCGCGTCACTGGTGCTTTGCGAGGTAAGGTTCTGCCCCCCCAGCACGAAGGTGCTGGACGATTCGGTGTGCTGACGCGAGATCGACGCCGAGGCCGACACCGTCGGCAGGCGCCCGGCCTGGGCCTGGACGCGCTGTTCGTCGGTCGCGCGCAAGCGGGCGCGTTCGGCCTGCAGGGTCGGGTTGGTGTTGTAGGCCTGGATCATCGCCTCATCGAGCGATTGCGCCTGGGCCATGCCCGCCATGGCCAGCAGCGACACGCCGCCGACCAGAGCCGCCGTCCACATCTTGTACCGCGTCATTTATGTCCCTCGCACCGGATGGCCGGATGGCGGCCCGTCCCTGTCTCGTCACCATAATAACGGCCACCGACCGGTAGGCCAGTGACATCATGCCGCTTCATATAGGGAGCGCCATGTTACAAGTGAACAACGTTCACCTGAATTATTGGCAAGCCCGATCAAGATTTAGGCATTTTGGCTGATACGCGGAAATCGGGAAAATCCGTCGCCCTGTCCCGCCGGGGCAAAGCCTAGAAGGCAAAGCCGGCTTCGGCCTCGAAACCGGGCAGGACGGCGGCGTGGGCATCAAACACCACCCGCTCGCCGATCCCGGCAGCGGACTTGGTGAAGACCGTCGCCTTGCCGACCGGTCCCTTGCGGACCACCACGGCCAGACGGCCACCCTCGGCCAGCTGGTCGAACCAGGCCTGCGGCACCACATCGACAGAGCCATTGACGAAGATCACGTCGAACGGGCCCTGATTGGGCACGCCGGCCTTGGGATCCCCTTCAACGACAACGGCATTGTCGGCGCCGATTTCAGACAGCAGCGCAGACGAGCGCGACAGCCCGTCCTCATCATTCTCCACGCCCACCACGGTCTCGGCCATGCGGGCCAGGATGGCGGTGGAATAGCCCCGGCCACCGGCCACATCCAGCACCAGCTCGTGCGGCTGCACATCGGCCGCATGGATCAGCTTCGCCAGATCGCGCGGACGCATCAGCGTGCGATTGTCGCTGGTCACCACCTGGCTGTCGGCATAGGCGGCGGCGCGGCGCGAACGCGGCACGAAGAGATGTCGCGGGATGTCCAGGAAGGCCCCGATCAGTCGGCGGTCCGTGACGTCAGCCGGACGGATCTGGCTGTCGACCATGTGCTTGCGGGCCTGTTCGAATTCGCTCACGGCTCTCTTGCTCCCTGCAGGGGTCCCGGAAGGCGGTGATATATCCTGCTGGCGCAAGAAACGGCAACCACCTGCCTCACGCGGAATGAACACGGCGCAGCCTGCCCGCTGCAATCGCGCTACACAAGACGGTGAACTGGCGCATTGCGGGCCGCGCGCACTCCGGTTATAGCTCCCCGCTCGCATTCCGACGGCACCGTGGCGGAGTGGTTACGCAGAGGACTGCAAATCCTTGTACCCCGGTTCGATTCCGGGCGGTGCCTCCACCCTTCGCCCACCCGCAGCGCGCATGCGAGCGCAGCGAGTGGGCGAAGAGGTGTCCTCCGAAGCCTTGGCGAAGGAGGACCGGCGAAGCCAACCAGCCTCAATACGGAATCACTTTCCCCTTGTGATCCAGGAATCCGCCTGTCTGTGCCGGCTTCAGCCCTGCGATCACCTGCAGGATATCCTCTGCCGCGACCTCAGGCGTCCGCACATCCAGACCGGACTTGGAAAAGGGCTCCGACAGGCGCGTGGCCACCGTGCCCGGATGCAGCGCCACGCAGACCGCCTCGCGCTTGCGCCGGGCCAGCTCGATCGCGGCCGTCCTGACCAGCTGGTTCAACGCCGCCTTGGACGCCCGATAGGCATGCCAACCGCCCAGCCGGTTGTCGCCGATCGACCCGACCCGCGCCGACAGGGTGGCAAACACTGACCGGCCCTCGCGCGGCAGCAGCGGCAGGAAATGCTTCATCACCAGCGCCGGTCCCGTGCCATTGAGGGCGAAGGCCTGCGCCAAATACGCCGGATCCAGTTCCTTCAGCCCGCGTTCGGGCCGGAAATCGGCATCATGCAGGAAGCCGGTAGCATCGATCACCAGCCGCACCGCGCCCTGATTCGCGTCCACGACCGCCGCCGCGGCGGCTATACTGGCCTCGTCCAGCAGGTCCAGCGGCGGATCGGAGCGGCGTGACAGCCGCACCACAGACACACCGTCCGCTTCCAAAGCCGTCGCCAGCGCCGCACCGATCCCGCCCGAGGCGCCGATCACCACGGCGTGCGCCTTGTCCATCCACTCCATCGCACCCGACCACTGGTCTGCTTCTGCCCGGTCTACGTATCCTCTTTCAAAACGGATGTGTGCATGACCGACCTTGTTCTCCTGCTCGGCGACCAGTTGACGCCCGACCTGCCCAGCCTGCGCCAGCGCCCGGACGCGGCGGACATCCTGATGGCCGAGGTCGCTGCCGAGACCACCTATGTCTGGCACCACCGCAAGAAGATCGCCTTCATCTTCTCCGCCATGCGCCACTTCGCCGATGCGCTGCGCCAGGACGGCCGCACGGTGATCTACCGCGCCTTCGACGAGGACCCGCCCTGCGCCGACCTCGCCCAGGCTGTCGCCGACGCCCTGGCCCAGCGCGCCTACAAACGCCTCATCCTCACCGAACCGGGCGAATGGCGGCTCAAGCGCGAGATCGAGACCTGGCAGGCGCGTTTCGGCATCGACGTCGTCATCCTGGAGGATGACCGGTTCATCTGTTCCCATGACGATTTCGCGCGGTGGGCCGAGGGCCGCAAACAGCTGCGCATGGAGTATTTCTACCGCGAGATGCGCCGCAAGACCGGCCTGTTGATGGACGGAGACAAGCCGGAAGGCAGCCGCTGGAACTATGACGCGGAGAACCGCCAGCCGGCCGCCGGCGATCTCTTCATGCCCAAACCCTTCAGCGCCGAGCCGGACCCAATCACCGAGGCCGTGCTCGACCTTGTCGAGGCGCGCTTCCCTGACGGGTTCGGCGATCTGCGCCCCTTCCGATTCCCCGTCACCCGGGCCGGCGCGCTGGAAGCGCTCGACCATTTCATCCGGCACGCCCTGCCCGGTTTCGGCACCTATCAGGACGCCATGCTCGCGGGCGAGCCCTTCCTCTACCATTCCCTCCTGTCCGCCGGTCTCAATGTCGGCCTGCTCGACCCGCTGGAAGTCTGCCGCACCGTCGAGGCCGCCTACCGGCAGGGCCACGCCCCGCTCAATGCAGCCGAGGGCTATATCCGCCAGATCATCGGCTGGCGCGAATATGTCCGCGGCATCTACTGGCGCGAGGGTGAGGACTATGTCCGCCGCAACGCACTGGACGCCCGGCGCCCCCTGCCCGGTTTCTACTGGAGCGGCGACACCGACATGGCCTGCCTGGCCGATGCCATCGGCCAGACCAAGCGCGAAGCCTATGCCCACCACATCCAGCGCCTGATGGTCACCGGCACCTTTGCCCTCATCGCCGGCATCGATCCGCACGCCCTGCATGAATGGTATCTGGCGGTCTATATCGACGCCTTCGAATGGGTCGAGGCGCCCAACACGGTCGGCATGTCGCAATTCGCCGATGGCGGGCTTTTGGGCTCCAAACCCTATGCGGCCAGCGGCGCCTACATCGACCGCATGTCGGACTACTGCTCAGGATGTCGCTATGACGTGAAGGACAAGACCGGTCCGAACAGTTGCCCGTTCAACAGCCTCTACTGGGACTTCCTCGATCGCAATGCGCCGATCCTGCGCAACAATCCCCGCCTCGGCCCGGTCTATCGCAACTGGGAACGCATGAGCGAGGACAAGCGCCAGGCCTATCGCGACCGCGCCGCCGACGTGCTCGCCTCACTCTGACGCCGCGACCGCCGGCACCGGTCCGAGCAAAACTTCACTTCTTCCCACACCTGCGCCCATTTGCGCCGCCACTGGAATGGACGGCCACAGGCGAAGCAGGGCTTCTCGGGCTTGGGATGTCTGGACGAATGACGGCTCATGGCACCGGACATAGTCCGGCACCCGGTCCAGAAAAGATCAGGCGTGCCCGGTTTTCAGCGTGCCGTCCGGATTGATCCCGGCCTTTTCCAGTTCGCCATCCAGACGCCCCATCAGGAACAGGCCGTACATGCGATAATCCCCGATCAGCGACCACAGCGGATAGGTGAAGGTCGCCGGCTTGTTGCGCTCGACGAAGGCATGGCTGACCCAGGCGAAGAAATACCCGGCCACAGGCACCGCCAGCAGCGCCCACCAGGTCTGGGTCACCAGCGCCGCCACAAGCACCAGGATCGCCAGCGTCGAGCCCACATAATGCCAGTGACGCGTGGCCGGCCGTGCGTGTTCGCGCAGATAATAGGGCCAGAAGGATGCAAAGCTCGTGTGTTCGCGCATGACGGTCTCCCCACGTGATTCGCGCAGGCGAATCAGTAGCACAGCTTGCCCGTGGCCAGAAAAGCCGGGATCGCCATGGTAAATCAAACATCCCGCTGACATGCGGTATTTCGATGATTCCATTAGGGTTTGGGCAAGGACGATAAACCAATTCCCGAATTCGATTGACCGCGTTAACGCGTCTTTAAGGCTTCTGACCCAATTCTTCACACGTCTTCCCGTGAAGACACCCCACCATCCACCCAATGCCTTTTCGGGAGCCTTCTTGGCTCCCGATTTTTTTTGCAGAAACCTCTGCAATTGGGCGGGACAGAGTGCTTGCGCGGCGCGTCAAAGCTCTGATACAAGCCACGCCTCGCTTGCGAGAAGAGTGTTCCCCGGTAGCTCAGTTGGTAGAGCAGGTGACTGTTAATCACCGGGTCGGCGGTTCGAGCCCGTCCCGGGGAGCCACTCTCGCGAAATCCCTGACATTGCAGCGCAAACAAGCCGGGCAAACGGGCCGGATCGATCAATCCGTCAGCCGGGCATCCAGCTTGCGCGCGGCTTCAAAGAAACGCCGGCGCAGGTCCGCCGCGTGCGGATTGTGGCGTTCGATGGCGCGGAAGAGTTCGTCGCTGTCCTCGGAGACCAGACGCGCGGCCTCGGCCAGGAGCTCATAGGAGCGTGTGGTGTAGGGCGCTTCTGTGAGCCCCAGATCGGTGATCACCTTGGAGACCAGATGGGTCAGCGCCTGCACGCTGGCCATGGTGCGGTCATGCGTGTCGGCGTCCGAGATGTGCACGTCCAGCGCCAGCGTCCCGCGCAGGAAATCCGCCACGCATTCCGGGTCCACACCCGGTTCCGGACACAGCACGATGGACTGGCCCGCCACGCCCTTGGCGGCCGATTGCGGTCCGAACAGCGGGTGCGTGCCCAGGATGCGCGTGCCTGCCGGCAGCGTTTCGCGCAGGATGCGCATCGGCTCCAGCTTCACCGAAGCCACATCGATCACCAGCGCACCGGGCGCCAGATGCGG
Organism: uncultured Maricaulis sp.; assembly: GCA_965242785.1. GTDB lineage: Bacteria > Pseudomonadota > Alphaproteobacteria > Caulobacterales > Maricaulaceae > Maricaulis. Next base: position 249,143 of record CBDETA010000002.1, on the reverse strand, counting down.
AGCAATCCCGCTCGCCACCGCCGCGATGGCCTGGACCGGCACGGCCAGGATCACCACCGGCTGTGCCGCCGCCTCGGCCAGATCCGTCCAGCGCCCGGCGCCGACATCGCGCACCTGCGGGTCATGCACTACCAGATCGAAATGCGGCGCCAGATGCCCGGCTGCCAGCCGTCCAAACGCGCCCAGGCCGACAAGTCCGATCGTTGAAGGTTCCGCGGCCATCACGTCACCCGGCCAGCGCTGCGTGCCCGGCACAGACAGGCAGGACGAGACCGTACGGATTCGGGCCGGACATTGAGGCGCAACGCATGGACACTCCAGGTTCGGATGGTGTCCGGCATTAATGCATGCAGCGGATCAGCGCGCCAGATGCGCATCAGCAGCCAGGCCGAGGCCGTCGCCAGAAGCTTCAGCCGCCCCCTCGCCCGCCTCGCTCTGGCGTTTCCACATGCCGGCATAAATCCCGTCACGAGCCAGGAGTTCGGCATGCGTGCCGGTCTCGGCGACATGGCCGTCATCCAGCACGATGATCCGGTCCGCCCCGGCAATCGTCGACAGGCGGTGGGCGACGGCAATCGTGGTGCGACCCTTCGCGGCTTCGGCCAGGGCAATCTGGACATCGCGCTCGGTCTGGCTGTCCAGCGCAGATGTTGCTTCATCCAGCACCAGAACAGCCGGGTTTTTCAGGATCGCTCGCGCCACGCCGACACGCTGTTTCTCACCGCCCGAGAGCTTCAGCCCGCGCTCGCCGACCACGGTTTCCAGCCCGTCCGGCAGACTGTCGACGAAAGCGTCCAGCCGCGCCCGTTTCAGCACATCGCGGATCTCCGCCTCGCTGGCGCCGGGTCGGCCATAGATGATGTTGGCGCGCAGCGTGTCGTTGAACAGCACCACGTCCTGCGGCACCAGGGCCAGCGCCTCACGCAGGCTCTCCTGGGTCACACCGCGCAGGTCCTGACCGTCGATCAGCACCCGTCCGCTTTCCGGATCATAGAAACGGAAGAGAAGACGCAGCACGGTCGACTTGCCGGCTCCGGACGGTCCGCAAATGCCGACGAAACTGCCGGCCGGAATGTCGAAATCGACCCCCTCGACCGAGCGCGACCGCCCGTCATGGGTAAAGCCCACGCCCTCGAAACGCACCGCGCCGCCCTTCAGCGCCAGCGGCACCGCATCCGCGGCATCGGCGACATCAGGTTTCAGGGCCAGGGTCTCGAACACGCGTTCCATGTCCACCGCGCCCTGTTTGATCTCGCGATAGGCCCAGCCCAGAATGTTCAGCGGCTGGTAGATATTCATCAGGATCAGCGTCACCGCCGCCACATCACCCGCCTGCAGCTGCCCGTTCCAGGCCTTCCAGCCGGCCATCAGCGCCATCGCCAGCAGCCCGCCATTCATGATCATCGCCTGGGTGCCGTTCAACAGCGCCAGCGAGGACTGGGATTTCGCTGCGGCATCGGCATAGCGCGTCATCGAGGCGTCAAACGCCTCCGCCTCACGGCGCTCGGCGGCAAAGGCCTTCACCGTCTCGAAATTGATCAGGCTGTCGACCGCCCGGGCCGAGGCCTCATTGTCGGCCTCATTCATCACCCGGCGAATCTTCACCCGCCACTCGGTCACCGACCAGGTCAGCGCCATGTAGATGACCACTGTGATCACGGCGATCATCGCAAATTCCCAGCCGTAATTGCTGCTCAGCACCAGAGCGGCGAGCCCCAGTTCCAGCAGGGTCGGCGCAATGTTGAAGATCAAGAAGCGCATCAGGAAGTCGACCGCCCGCGCACCGCGCTCGATGATGCGGTTGAGCGCGCCCGTGCGCTTGGTCTGGTGATAGCCGATGGACAGCGTCTGGACGTGCGCAAAGGCGCGCACCGCGGTCAGGCGCTGGGCATCCTGGCTCACCGGGGCAAACAGCGCATCGCGCAATTGCGGTGCCCCGACCGACAGGAAGCGCGCGACGGCATAGGCGATGAAAGCCAGCGTGAAAGTGGTCAAGACACCCGACAGCAAGCCATCGCGCTCCGGCGCCGCGGCAGACTGTGACCCCACCTGTTCGGATATCAGATTGATGCCATCGCCAAAGAAGACCGGCGCATAGACCGCAAACAGCTTGGCCAGAACGGTCAGCGCCAGGGCTACCCCCATGCGCATCCGCCACTTCGCCATCTCCGGCGAGGCCAGGAGCGCGAACAGGCGCCACATCGTGATGCCCAGCGAGCCCTGGGGGGCCTGTTTGGCTTCGGCTTCGCTATCGGCGGGCAAGGGTCTCATCGCGCTGAGAGATAGGGCCTTGCCCGGCCCGGCGCCAGTGCGCGCGCAGTCATTGGCTGTGCGTGGCTCAATCGGCCCCGGTGATCGGCACGCCGCGACGCTGCTGCCAGTCGCGGTGAAGTGCACCCAGACCGGAGATCACGCCCCAGCCGGCAAACACCGCCATGGCCAGCTTCATGTATTCATTTGCCGGCTCGGCGGCGAACACATCCCCCGCCAGCACGATCCTGAACAGCACCGCGCTCAGCAACAGGGTGGACGCCGTCTCGATGCGCCGCATCAAGGGGGTGATCCGCCCGGCAACGCCCTGCCAGGCCACCTGCAGGATCGACAATCCCAGCAAGCCCCACAGCACCAGCGCCGGACCGGCGGCAAAGGCCGGATCATAGCGAAAGCCTGCCAGCAGCGCTGCCGGCGCTGCCCCGCCCCACAGCATGTCCATCACGGCAGCCGGACCGGCCACCAAAACGCCCAGGCCCAAGCTCCAGAACAGGACGGACACCGCCGCCACTGGCCGGCTGACCGCATCGGGGTCCCGCACGGGCGCCAGCGTCCGGGGCGACCAGCCACCCCGTCTCCCATTGCGGCGGACAATGCCGACAATCCAGAACACGACCAGCAGCAGGCCCAGCCCCTGCAGTCCCACGGCGACGGCCTCATCGGTGATCCGCGCTGCAAAATCCGCCTCGACCTGCGCGGCCGGGTCCGACAGGGCCACGCCCGTCGCCAGAACCGCCAAGGCCCCCAAAAAGCTCAGCGCCATCGTCCGGAACAACCGCACATCGCGCGCCTCGATCACCGCCGCCGGCGTGTGATAGCGCAGCGCCACCGTGTCGGGATGCCCGAAGGCCTTCAGCATCTGTTCGACCATGTCTGCGTCCGGTTCGCCGTCCTGCGCGCGGTCCGCCAGCATCTCGCCCAGAAGGTCGGTCAGTTCGGCGGCGATATCGGCCCTCTGGGCCTGCGGCAGGCGGCGGGTCACGGCCTGCACATAGCGGGCAATCATGTCTTGCGGCGTCATTGTCCTGATCCGTCCTTCACCAATCCGTCCATGACCACGCCCAGCGCGTGCCAGGATTTTGCCAGCTTCCCGTAGAGTTCCAGACCGGTCTCGCTCAGCCGGTAATAGCGGCGCGGCGGGCCGTCGCCGGTGCGCCACTCGCTGGCCAGCACGCCCTGCGCCTCCAGCCGCCGCAGCAGCGGATACAGCGTGCCCTCCTCGATCTCCATGCCCCGCGCCGCCAGCGCCTGGCGCAGCGAATAGCCGTATTGCGTCTGCTTCAGCTGCGACAGGGCGGCCAGCACGATCGCACCGCGGCGCAGTTCGAGCTCGAGTTTCGGGAAGGCGTCTTCTGTCTCTACCATGTGCCGTACTGTACTGTGAGTCACACAGTAGTCAATCGGGATCGTTTCGGCGTCGGTTCAGGCTTGTTTGTCGCAGAAGAACAATGCCCCGGAATCAGGCGGGCGATCCCATGCAGGGATCGCCCGTCCGGAGTTCAGCCCTAGCCGTCCCCGTCCGGTTCGGCGGGCGCTTGCAGCACCTGGCCCGGATAGATCAGGTCGGGATCGCGGATCTGGTCGCGATTGGCTTCATAGATCACCGTGTACTGCACGCCCTCGCCATAAAGACGGCGAGCCAGGCGCCACAGCGAATTGCCCGGCTGCACCACGACGGCATCCGGACCCAGGTTCAGTGCTTCCGGCGCCACACGTTCGAAGGGCAGCACGATCACGGCCGAGACATTGCCGTCCGGATCGACCTGGTCGAGTTGCAGGTCATAAACGCCTGGTGCCAGCAGCGAGCCGGCTTGCAGCGTCCAGCGACCATCACGACCCACACTGGTCTCGCCCACCAGGGCCCCATTGGCGAAGACACGCACCTGGGTGCCGGTATCAGCCCGGCCGGAGAAGATCACGGCACCGGTCGCGTCATAGTCGACAGTCTCCAGCACCAGTGAGCCCATTTCCGCATCCAGGCAGGACGGGCATTGCCAGACGCGGCTGGCTTCACCGGGACGTCCCACCACGACCAGCGGCGTCGGACCGCGCTGTTCCGGGATCGACACCACAACAACCTGTTCGGACAGCATTTCCCGGCCATCCGGCGCCACCATACGCAGCGACAGTTCGATCGCGCCCGAAGGCAGCGGCTCGTCCGGAATGATCACCCATTCGCCGCGCTCATTGATCAGCTGGGTATCGACCCGCTGGCCACCCTCGTTGAGGAAATGCAGCGGCGTGCCATCGGCCAGCAGCTGGATCGTCGCACCCGGCTCGCCGCGGCCGGCAGTGACCGCCGATCCGACCGGCGCCACGCGCACGATATCGAACACCGGCGGCGCGATCATCGCCACGGGCGCCTCGATCTGGGACTCCGGATTCGGTGCCGGCGCCGGTGCAGGTTGCGCGGTTTCGGTTCCGGAGGGCCGGTACATGATGAATGCCAGCGCGGCAGCGATTGCCAGCACGGCCAGGGCAGCAGCAATGATGAACGACCGCGTTGCGGTCATGGCAGGCCTCCTGTCATCCTTCGGCCAGAGCGGGACATGCCGGCCGCCTTCACCTGATGTGAATGCAAGCCTCGCGCCGATGACCATCGGCGAATAGCATTCTGTCCCGATAAAGCAAATATGGGCGATGTCAGATGGCAAAAGTAAGGTCGATCGGTGTCTTTTGCGGTTCACGCATGGGTGAGCGTCCGGAATATCGAGAATCAGCCGCCCGGGTTGGCCGGGCCATTGCCGCGTCCGGCTGCCGCCTGGTCTATGGCGGCGGCGATGTCGGCCTGATGGGAACCGCCGCTTCGGCCGCAGCGGCACACGGCGGCGCGGTGCTGGGAATCATCCCGGAATTCCTCATCGCCCGCGAGGGCCATCTCGACGGCGTCGATATCCGCATCGTTGACACGATGAGCACCCGCAAGAAACAGCTGATCGAGGAATCCGACGCCTACATCATCCTGCCCGGCGGCACCGGCACGCTGGAAGAAGTCTTCGACGTCGTCTCGCGCCAGCAGCTGGGCCTGCACAACAAGCCCATCGTCTTCCTCAACACGGCCGGTTTCTGGGCCCCGATCATCCAGCTTATCGAGCACACCGTGCGCGAGGGCTTCACCCCGCAAAGCCTGGCCGACCATCTCGATCTGGTCGACGCGCCGGAAGCCGCCGTAGAGCGGCTGGTGGCGCAGATGGGCGCGCCGGCAGCGTAGGCTTCGTTCTCTACCGCAAATCCCGTTTTTCCCGGGCGAAGACCCGGGACCGCCTGATCCAATGCCTCGCTCACCGGCTGCAATGGAAGGCTCCGGATAGCGCTGTCGCGCTTCCGGGGAAAATTGAGAACCGGAAAAGGAACCGGGTGGGCCTCACAATGCCCTACCCTTCCTCCTCGCCGTGCGGGTCGAACACCTCCTCGATCCTCAGATCGAACGCGCCGGCCAGAGCGAAGGCCAGGGTCAGCGAAGGGTCGTGCTTGCCGGTCTCCACCGCATTGATCGCCTGGCGCGACACGCCGACCCGTTCACCCAGCTCGGCCTGGCTCCAGCGCTTCTCCGCGCGCAGCACCCGCAGCCGGTTCCTCATGACCCGGCCCGCCAGAACAGGATGCACTGGGCCACGCCATAGGTGGCGATCAGCGCCGGAAACACCCAGATCAGGCTGATCTGCGGCACGGCCACCGCCCCTTCCAGAAAGCCGTAGCCAAAGCAGGCAAAGCCGACAATGCCCGCCCCCCACAGGATCGCCTCGGCGACGATCCGGCGCTGGAACTCGTCCATGCTCTTGAAGCGGGCGATGAAGACCTGCAGCGCAAAGAAGGCCGGAACCAGCGGTGTCAGCGAGGCCAGTCCCGCCGGCCAGCCTGTCAGCTCACCAGCCTCAATGGCGAAGATCGACCCGAACAGCACCAGCACATAGCCCGCCATCGCCAGGCCGAAAGAGATCACATAGCGGCGATTGGTCATCAGTCTTCCTCCCCCGCAATCACGCCCGACAACACGGCCCGAAAAGCCTCGGCCCGGTCCAGCATGATGAAATGCCGGGACCCGTCGATACGATGGAACGCCACCCGGTCCAGCGGCGCATATTGTCCCTGATAGACGGATTCGAGCGCCTCCGCGGACATCGGCATGCCCTCGCTCCAGGCAAACAGGACGCTCACCGGCACATCAACATCGTCCAGCACCGGCGAGAAGTCCGCTGACATCACCTCACCCAGCGCGGTCGCGACGGTGGCCTGGTCGGACGCCTCCATCCAGGCCATCACCTGCGCCTGGCCGTCCGGCGTGATCGACTGCACCGCCAGTCCCTGCCGGCTCACGGCCAGGAATTGCTCGCGCGGAGCGGACCCCATCTGCGCCGCCATCATCGTGCCATAGGCCCGCGCCTGGTCCGCCGTGATCGCCGGATTGAACAGGCGCGCGAAGAAGGGCGCGCTATCGACCACCACGACATGGCCCACCCGGTCCGGCGCGCTTGCGGCGACCTGCAAGGCGATCTGCGCACCCATCGAGTGTCCGACCAGCGCGCTGTCGCGCAGGTCCGCAGCCTCAAGATAAGCCACCAGATCCGCCACCGCGCCGTCGATGACGCCGCCCTCACGCGCTGCTGCATCGCTGCCGCCAAACCCGGCAAGGGTGACGACATGCGCGTCCATCTGGGGTGCCAGGGCCTCCACCGTACCGGCCCACACTGCGCCCGGCGTCGCCAGGCCCGGGATCAGCACCACCGGCGCCGCGCCCGGCGTTCCGGCCCGTTCCACCGACAGGCTCTCCTGGCCCTGCGCCAACCCGGGCAGCACCGCCGCCAGCGCTGTCGACAAGGCAATGATCGCCCCCACCATCGGGCTGACCTGTTTGAACTTGAACATCGGGGTCTCCATCAACCATCCATGACATAATGTCGTGACAACCTGACACTTTGCAGCATGTTTGTCAATATAACCTGACATATTGTCGGGATAGCTTACCAATATGCCAGCCAGGCAAGACAAAAGGCGGCGCCCGCCGGACGCCGCCTCAGCATGGGTTTTCAGGAATACGGACGGATCAGGCCGTCTCACCCGCCAGCCGCTTCAGCACCGTTTCCCGGCCCAGCAGCGGCAGCAGCACCGCCATTTCCGGCCCCCGGGGCTCGCCGGTCAGCATCAGGCGCAGCGGCATGAAAAGCTCCTTGCCCTTGCGGCCGGTGGCGGCTTTCAGCGCATTCGTCCACTCGCCCCAACTGGCCTCGGTCAATTCCCCGGCCGGCAGGTGTTCGGCGGCCGCAGCAGCATAGTCGGCATCCTCGATCACCGGCGTCACCGGTCCCTCGACCAGCTGCGTCCAGGCCTTGGCATCGGCCAGGCGTTCCAGGTTCGGACGCACGGCCTTCCAGAACGCCTCGCCGCCATCGGCGCCCATCGCCGCCAGCCGCGGCTGCGCCTCGGCATAGCTCATGGCGTGCAGCAGCTTGGCGTTCACGCGTTTCAGCTCTTCCGGATCAAAGCGCGCCGGCGACCGCGACAGCTTGCCCAGATCGAACCCGGCCAGGATCCCGTCCAGCTCGCCAAAGGCCTCCACCGGATCGGAGGTGCCGATCCGCGACAGGAGCGACATGATCGCCATCGGTTCCAGGCCCTCCTCGTCGCGCAGTTCCTGGATGCCCAGCGAGCCGGTCCGCTTGGACAGCTTGCCGCCATCGGCCCCGACCAGCAGCGCCTGGTGGCCGAACATCGGCGCCGCGCCGCCCAACGCCTCGAAAATCTCGATCTGGGCGCCGGAATTGGTGGTGTGGTCCTCGCCGCGGATGATGTGGGTGATGCCCGCCTCGATATCATCGACCACGCTGGGCAGGGTGTAGAGATAGGACCCGTCCTCGCGGATCAGGATCGGGTCGGACAGCGAGGACGTCTCGATTGTCACTTCGCCGCGCACCATGTCGGTCCAGCTGACGGGATTGCCCGACAGCTTGAAACGCCAGTGCGGCTGACGCCCTTCGGCCTCATAGGCCGCCTTCTGTGCCTCGGTCAGCTCAAGCGCGGCGCGGTCATAGACCGGCGGCCGGCCATTGGCCATTTGCAGCCGCCGCTTGCGCTCCAGCTCCTCACCGGTCTCGTAGCAGGCATAGAGCAGACCCTTGGCCTTCAGCGTCTCCGCCGCCTTGGCATAAACATCAAAGCGCTCGGACTGGCGGAAAGTGTCATCCCAGTGGATGCCCAGCCAGGTGAGATCCGTGCGGATCCCCTCCTCATACGCCTTGGTCGAGCGCTCGGTGTCCGTATCATCGATCCGCAACAGGAACTGCCCGCCCGCCTTGCGCGCGAACAGATAGTTGAAGATCGCGGTGCGAACATTGCCGACATGGAGTTTCCCGGTCGGGCTGGGCGCAAAACGGACTTTGGTCATTTTCGGCAGGCCTTGGCTCAATTCAGAGCCGCAGGGCTTAGCGCCGTCAGGCTTTGCGGGCAAGCGGGGCTTCAGTATGGCGGACGGGGCCGTCCGGCCACACCGCGATAGACCAGCCCGCCGACCGCGCCCACAGCGGCAAACCAGAGCGTCATCTTCAGGCCGTCCACGCCCTCGCCCAGCGGAAAGCCGAGCACCTGCACCAGCGCCGCACCGGCCAGAAAGCCCAGCAACCCGCTGGCGGTCAGCCCCTGCCATCCGCGCCAGTGCATCAACCAGGCCGCCGCCAGGGTCGGCAGGGCCGTGAACAGGGCGATGTAGAGGCCCAGAAGCAGCGTCGCCGGGATCGTCGCCCCGACAAACTCCGCCATGTCCCGCGCCGTCGGCGCATCTTCCAGCGCCCCCAGCAGCCCGAAGCTGGCAAACAGCGTCAACCCGCTAGCCCCACAGGCCGCCACCCAGGCCAGCACGGGCCGGACCAGGCGGATCGGTGTCCGGGTGTGTTCAAGCTGGGTCATCACGCTCTCCTCTTGCTTGTTTCTGTCATGACAGAAATTTGAGAAGTCGGGCATGTGGTGGGGTGTCGCAGCTGTAGGGGGCGGCCAGACAAAGCAGCCCCAAAAGACTTCCCCACGCGCCGACCGTGGAAACCCGGACACCGTCTTTCTGCCCCCGCTGTGCGGGGGAAGTGGTTTTGCCAAAGGCAAAACCGAAGGGGGCGCGTCCCATCCGCGAAATTCAGCCTGCTTGGCACCCCCTTCTCCCTTGGGGCTGAGGAGCCAAAGGACAGTCCGGGGGACTGTCCGGCGCGACCGGCCTTATGTATCAGCCGCACCAAGGAGTCCGCGATGAGTAGGACTCCACACTCTGGGCGTGCGGTGCGATGGTGCGGGGATGAAAGCGCTAGTTCGTCGATTCTGGGATTTGGTCGTTGGTACCGGTGCTTTGGTTGGCATCCTGTACTTGCCCGCCGACCTATTCGGTCTATCGGACACGTACCCGTGGGTCGGGAGGGCGCTTACCATGCTTGACCGGTTCGACCTGCTTGTAGGCCTTTGCGTCCTTCTTATTGCGTACATTTTCTGGATGGACGTGCGCCCACTATTACGCGGCGGAAAGAAGACAGGTGAAGAAAAGGCGCGCCCCTCTGCCAAGCCAGACCTGCACTATCGCGAGGCATTGGCGCTCATGGTCGCGGCTAAGGGGGGGAATGAGCACACCGGCAGCCGTGCGCTGGCCGATGCGGCGGCGTTGGGTGAAGCGCAGACATGGGCAAGAAATTCGCGCGCCACAAGCAGCCCTTTAGAGGCGTTGGATTGTGCCGAGTGGACGCGCAATTATGTCACTTTCATGGGGGACAGTGCGCTGCTGTTCGATCATCGGACACAGCGTTCAACATGGTTCGATGTTCGTTTCTCGCGTGAGCAAGTCGAAAGTCTGATAGCAAACGACCACGCGCATATCGGTTCGTCGATTAATCCAATCGAACCGTCTGAGCCCCAATAGCCTCAAGACAAGCCAGCATGAACGCGGCGGTGAACTTGCCCCGGCTTAGCTTGTTGCGAAGGTTCGGCTCGGTCTCGACGATCCCAACAGACGCCAACCGCTCGACCAGCTGGGCGTATGTCACGCCTTTGCGCTTCAGCTCGGCCTTGAGCAGGCCCTTTGCTTCGGTTTCCCACTTCGCAAGATCAGACATAGGTATCGCCCTTGATGTGAAATGCCATCATACGCGATACAATTGCCATTGACAACGACACATAACGCCATCATATCTGATACCAACGTATCGGAAATGATGACGAATGACACAGCACTTTCTTCTCTCTGCGCAAGCGCGAACACTGTCGCTCCGGGATATCTACCGGAACGGCGAAGACGCTGCGTACAAGGCGTTCTGCGCTCTGAGGTGGGAAGCGACAGACGGTGGGCCCGTATGCCCGCGCTGCGGCTGTCTTGAGCCCTACAACATCACGACGCGCCGCAAGTTCAAGTGCCGCGCCTGTTACCACCAATTCAGCGTCACCTCAGGCACGATCTTCGCAGCACGCAAGATGGATTTCACCGACCTGCTGGCCGCAATCTGCATCTTCGCCAACGCGGTCAAAGGCATCAGCGCTCTACAGCTAAGCCGGGATCTGGACTGCCAGTACAAAACCGCCTTCGTCCTGGCCCATAAGCTGCGCGAGGCCATGGCGGCCGAGACAAAGGGCGCACAGCTCTCAGGAGAGGTCGAAATAGACGGCGCTTACTTCGGCGGCCACATCAGACCTTCGAACCTGAAAGAGCACCGTGTTGACCGTCGCAAGGCTGAGCACCAGACCGGCACGCGCCGTGTCGTCATCGCTCTGCGCCAACGTGGAGGCCGCACGCTCACGTTCGTACGCCGCACCGAAGCCGAGGGCGTGGATATCGCCAGACGCGCTGTACCGCCTTCCAGCACGCTCTATGCGGACGAGGCAGCGCATTGGGATGACCTGCACCGCTCATTCCCCATGGGGCGCATCAATCACAGCCAAGCCTACAGCCTGCACGGCAAGCATACGAACAACGTCGAAAGCTACTTCTCTCGCCTGCGCCGTATGGTCCGTGGCCAGCACCATTTCGTCAGCCACAAATACCTGCACCAGTACGCCACAGAGGCGGCATTCAAGGAAGATCACCGCAGACTGGCCAACGGATCGCTAGCGCATCGCACGCTAAGCCTCGCACTGGCCTCGCCGGTCAGCCGGAATTGGGCTGGTTACTGGCAGCGAGCAGGGTAAGCTTTCTGCATGAAAGAATCAGCGATTGCCGCCATCTATGCCGCTTGGTTCCGCGAGGACGAGTGGGACGAGATTCAGTCCATGTCCGTCGGCTTGCCGCATTCCTACAGTGAGTGGAATGCCCGCGCGGTTGAGACGCTTAATGCTTTCGAGCAACAAGGATATGTCATCCAAAAGGTCATCCTTACCGCAGCGGATATCCGAAGAGACTTCGAGATGCGAGGCGAACAGATCGATGGACAGCGCAGGCAGGAACTTGCCGTCATCATCGGGGATCAGCGCGAAAGCAAAGGTCATTAGCTGAGGCTCGAACCTCCGCTCATTCCTCGAAACGCACCGCGTCTTCGCGCTCTCGTCGGCGTATCCGCTTTGACACGTCCTTGACCTTGAGACGCAGCGAACGCATGCGCTCCTCGTCTGGCTCCCAGCCCTGCTGACGGCATATCTCGCGAGCCACGGCAATATTGCCAGTGAACCCAGCGCGCCACGCATCGCAGACCAGACGCATCAGCTCGCCGCGCCCAAACTCCTGAGGTGCGACACGCTCGCCACCAAGCACCGCAATAGCACCCTCGACCAACCGTAGATCACGCCGAGCAGCCTTGATCGTGGCCCGCAACTCGTCCCGTTTCGATATCAACTCTCGCATGCCTCAAGCATGCCAGCACCGCGCCAAACACGCAGCAGCCAACTTGGTGCCGTTGATACATAAGACCGGGCGCGACGAAGGGTGCCCCGCAGCGGCGGATGAGGGGGAAATCCCGGTGGTGCCTAGAAAGGCTCGACCCCGCCGTCCCCCCTCACCCCGGCCCTCTCCCCAGGGAGAGGGAGGACAAAAAAGGGAGGATAGAAAGAAGATATCCCCACCCCTTCCAGCCGCCCGCATACTCCTCCCCGCCTCATCACCGCTCGAGGCCCGGTCTGGTCGGCCGGGGGTGGTGGGGGAGTGGAGCGTGTCCTGAGAGCCGGGTGACCGCCGGCTGGACGGGCACGGCGGTCAGGGAGCACGGCTGTCATGCTACTCATGCAGCATCCTCGCCTGATATAGGACACACCCGCTCCGGCGGGTGAAATCTCCAAGTGCGGGACGCCGGACGGTGTCACTCACTCATACCTAGCGAAGACGCCCGAAGGCGTCCCGCACCCTCATTGCCCTCATACCGCCAGCGTGCAAGCGCGTGGCGCTATTGGTGGTGGGAGGAAAGCTCGATGCATCACCAAACTCTCATCCACCACACTTCACCACCGTCATGGCCCGGCTTGTCCGGGCCACCTCAGCTAACCTGCCAACAGGATGGGAGAGGTCCCCCGGACAAGCCGGGGGATGACGGTGTGTGGTGGGGAAAGAATGAGACGGGAACACGTGAGCGGCGGCGAAGGAGCACCTTTCCTCCCCACACCGTGGGGAGGGGGACCGGCCGAAGCCCGAAGGGCGAAGGCGGGTGGAGGGGCCGCGGCCGGCAGGCCGCGGAAGGCGACACGCTCACGCCACCTGCGGCGGCGCCCCATCGGCCTTGCTCCGCTCGGCCACTTCCCCAACTCGCGTTGGGGAAGAAAACCGCCCCTAAAGCGGAATGTTATCGTGCTTCTTCCAGGGGTTTTCCGCCTTCTTGTTCTTCAGCGTGCGCAGGGCGGTGATCAGGCGTTTGCGGGTGCTGCGGGGCATGATCACATCGTCGATATAGCCCCGGCCGGCCGCCACGAAGGGGTTGGCGAAGCGGTCTTCGTACTCCTTGGTGTGGGCGGCCATCTTTTCGGCATCGCCCAGATCCTTGCGGTGGATGATCTCGGCTGCGCCCTTGGCGCCCATCACCGCGATCTCGGCGGTCGGCCAGGCATAGTTCACATCGCCGCGCAGATGCTTCGACGACATCACGTCATAGGCACCGCCATAGGCCTTGCGGGTGATCACGGTCAGCTTGGGCACCGTCGCCTCGGCATAGGCGAACAGCAGTTTGGCGCCGTGCTTGATCAGGCCGCCATATTCCTGCTTGGTGCCCGGCAGGAAGCCCGGCACATCGACAAAGGTGATGATCGGGATGTTGAAGGCATCACAGAAGCGCACGAAACGGCCGGCCTTGCGGGAGGCATCAATATCCAGCACCCCGGCCAGGCTCATCGGCTGGTTGGCGACAAAGCCTACTGGCTGACCATCCATGCGGCCGAAACCGGTGACGATATTGGCGCCATAATCCGGGGCGATCTCGAAGAAATCGCCCTCGTCCGCCACCTTTTCGATCAGCTCCTTGATGTCATAGGGCTTGTTCGGATTGGACGGGACCAGGGTATCGAGGCTCTTCTCGGACCGGTCCGGACTGTCATAGGTCGGGCGTTTGGGCGGGGTTTCGCGGTTGGACAAGGGCAGGAAATCGATCAGGCGGCGCAACTGGACCAGCGCCTCGATATCATTCTCGAACGCCCCGTCGGCGACACCGGATTTCTTGGCGTGGACAGAGGCCCCGCCCAGCTCCTCATGGGTGACGGTCTCATTGGTCACCGTCTTCACCACGTCCGGACCCGTCACATACATGTAAGACGTGTCCTTCACCATGAAGATGAAATCGGTGATGGCGGGCGAATAGACATCCCCGCCCGCGCACGGGCCCATGATCATCGAGATCTGCGGCACCACGCCGGAGGCCAGGGTGTTCTGCAGGAAGATGTCAGCATAACCGCCCAGCGAGGCGACGCCTTCCTGGATGCGCGCACCGCCGGCATCGAAAATGCCGACCACGGGGGCACCGTTCTGGATCGCGGCCTTCTGGATCTTGACGATCTTCTGGGCGTGGGTCTCCGACAGCGAGCCGCCGAACACGGTGAAATCCTTGGAGAAGACATAGACCAGACGGCCATTGACCGTGCCATGCCCCGTGACCACGCCATCGCCGGGGATCTTCTTGTCGGCCATTCCGAAATCCGTGCAGCGATGCTCCACGAACATGTCCCATTCCTCGAAGGAGCCATCGTCCAGCAGAAGCTCGATCCGCTCGCGCGCCGTCAGCTTGCCCTTGGCGTGCTGCGCCGCGATCCGCGCGTCTCCGCCACCCAGCCGCGCCGCAGAGCGCTTGGCTTCCAGCTGCTCGATCACGTCTTTCATGAGGGCCAGTCCTTCCCCGGATGTTGCCGTGTTTTCTGCTCGATAGCAGAGCCCGGCCAAGAGAGGCAATCAAGCGGGTGCGCAAGAGCCGGATTTGCGCTGCCGGGCACGGCGCGGCTCTTGCAGGTCGCATGACAGCAATTTTGGGGAATTCACTCATGGCAACGCCATTGGTCAGCGCTGAATTGATGCGGGTCGACGCCTTGCCGGCGCGCCTGCGCGCGGCCTGGCAGGCGATGCGGGACGAGAATCCCTCGCTGGCCTCCCCCTACTTCACGGCGGAATTCGCCGAAATCCTCGCCGCCCATCGTGCCGACACGCATGTGCTGGCGGTGTCCCGGAACGGAACGCCGGCGGGTTTCCTGCCATTGCACCTGTCCCGATCCGGCGTCGCCCGCCCGATCGGCGGCCCGCTGGGTGACCATCACGGCTTCATCACGACGCAGCCGGAACTGGACCTCGTGGCGGCCCTCAAACAGGCCGGTTTCGGTATCTTTTCCTATCATGGCGCCCTGGCCGACCAGACCACATTCCTGAAGCATTGCGACGGCCCGCCCCAGATCTCCTGGCTCTCGGACCTCTCTGCCGGTTATGACGCCTTCATGGCCGATTGTGCCGCCGCCGACGCCAAGGCCATGCGCAATATCCGCGCCCGCCTTCGCAAGCTGGACAATCTGGATGCCGAGGTGGTGTTCCGCATTGACGACCGGCGACCCGACGCCCTCGCCCGGCTGATCGCCGCCAAGCGCGAACAATACCGCCGCACCCGCGCGCTGGACGTATTCGTCGCGCCCTGGGTCAACCGCGCCATCCAGTCGCTGTTCGAGCAGCGCGGCCCGCACCTCTCCGGCCTCCTGTCGACGCTGGAGATCAATGGCGAGCTGGCGGCCGCGCATTTCGGCATGCGCTCGGCCAGCGTGCTGCACTACTGGTTCCCGGTTTTCTGGCCCGAGCACGCCCATCTCGGCCCCGGCCTGTCGCTCTATTGCGAAATGGCCCGCAACCTGGCCGATGACGGCATCACGCAGATCCACATGGGACCGGGCGAATACGACTTCAAACGCCGGCTGGGCAATGCCGGTTTTGCCATCGTGTCCGGCCAGATCCAGCAGGCCTCGCTGACCCGCACCATGGTGGCGGCCGGTCGCGGTCTGGACCGGCTGGCGCAATCCCTGCCGCTGGGCCGGGCCGCCCATTGGCCCGGCAAGGCGATCCGCCGCCTCGACAAGTGGGCGGCGGTGCACGCCTTCTAGGGACAGGAGATGCCCATGCTGAGCTTTCTCTCTCCCGATGGTGAAATCGGCGCCCCGCTCCAGGCTGCTGCCTTTCTCATCACCCTTTTCCTGGCTGTGTTCGTCAGCCTGTGTCTCGTGAGCGGCCTCGCCAGTCGCCACGGCCTGGCCCGCTGCGCCCGTGCCCTCGTGCGTACGCCCAGCCTGACCATCGCAGCCCTGCTTGCCCTGACCGCGCTCAACCTCGTCCACCACGCCGTCATGCCACTGACCGGTGTGTTCCGGCCCGAGGTCGGCGATGGCGGCTGGGTAGAGAACCTGACCATCCTGGCCATGCTCATCCTGCCAGCCGCCCTGGTCCTGCGCCTCGCCCGGCGCCGACGCTCGCAAGTGTTCGGCCCGATCTGTCTGGGTGCGGCCAGCCTTTTACTGCTGATCGCCTTCGGTGAAGAGGTCAGCTGGGGCCAGCACTGGTTCGGCCTGACCCCGCCGCCGCAGATCGCGCAGACCAATCTTCAGGGCGAGATCAACCTGCACAACTACATCACGCCGGACACGATGGAGATGCTCTATCTGGCGGCCGCGGCCGTCCTGTTCGGCTTTGCCCTTGCCATGCCACGGCTGGTTCGCACGGCTGCGGGCGAAGACTTGCTGGGTCTGCGCGTCCTGATCCTGTTGTGTGCCGTTCTGATGAGCCACCACATCTTCCAGGAACTTGCCGAACTGGCCGTGATCGCCACCGGTGTGATCCTGTGGTCGCGGCTCGAGGCTGGACAGCTGGAACTGCGCCCTGCCTGGGCGCGATCCTTGGCCCGGATCTAGCGCGCTGCTGCGGTGTAGAGCACCAGGTCCTCGGTAAATCTGTAGAACGGATCGAGCCGGTTCAGCAGCTGACCGGACAGGACCGTGCAGGTCACGGTTACGAGCCGGTCCGAACCGCTGATCGACACGATCATGAATTCCAGATTCTGTCCGCTCGCCTCGGCAGCCAAAAGATTGCGCATCGCCGGACGGCCGCTGAGCTGAAAGACTTCCGACAGATAGCCGCGGGTGGCATTGGTGCCGTTCTGGCGCAGCTGCTGGACGAAACCCGCCGGGGTGACCCCGTTGAAATACTCCATCCATTCCGACCGCGACCCATTGACCTCGGTCACGCCGATATTGCAGTTCGCGCCGTCCTGCGCCGCCGAGCCATCCGACGGATACCAGGTTGGCAGGCCGGCAGCGGCCGTACCCTCGTCCGAATAGGTCCAGCCGGGAATATTCCGGCCGTCAAAGATGCCTGTCTGGCTCGCCTGGCCGAAGGCCGCGGCCGTGGAAAGCCCGAACAGGGCGAGCATGGTCACGAAAAACCGCATGGATCCCCTCCCCTTGAATGGCAATCAGACTAGCGCAAGTGCAGGGATTGCAAAACGTCAACTCCGGGGCGAGTTCGTCACCCCGCCTCGCCAGGCCAGGGCCAGAGCTTCCAGTTCGTCGACGAACTCGGCCTTGCGTGCCGCATAGGCCTGGCGTGTGATACCGCGCAGCGCGACGATTTCCCGCTTCAACCGGGCATAGGCCGCCACCATGTCCGGATGCGCGCGCAAATAGTCTCGCACCGCCAGGTGGCGGTCATAGGCCTGAGAGGCCAGGCGATAGGCGTGAACATGCGCCAGGCGCACCCGCTCCGGCGTGATCCGGCGGAAATAGCGCCGTCCGGCAAACCCGCTCTCACCGCGAACTTCATAGCCCGCCGCCTGCATGGCGTCATTGCAGGCATCGATCGCCGCCAGATCCTGGGTGCCGACCAGAATGTCGATCACCGGCTTGGCTGCCAGCCCGGGCACTGAAGTGGAGCCGATATGCTCGATCGAGACCGCCGCCGGCCCCAGCGCCTGCTCCAGTCGCGCGCGCTCGGCCTCGAAGCGGACCGGCCAGTCCGCGTCATAGGCGCAGATCTCGAGGGATACCGCCTCTGTCCCGTTCGCGGTCATGTCCGCCCCTACTGGAACGGGTTCAGCTTCTTGAGAAAATACTGCAGCCCGCCACGGTTTTCCTTGCGGTCCAGCTCTTCCTGGGAGGTCAGGAACGTGGTCTGCACCACATAGCGCTCGCCCTCAAAGGGCAGATGCCCGTGCCAGGATTTGTCATCCCGCAGGAAGGCAAAGACATAGCCCGCCAGCGGCGGCACTTCCTCGGTGAAGTCATCAAAATCCTTCGGACCGTTCAGTACCCGAATACAGCCGGCCCCCGTACCGTCCCACTCGGCATTGAGATAGGTCAGCATGGTCAGGATCTTGGCCTTGGAATCATTGTGGATCGGGCCATCGGAGAGCTGCGACAGGCGGCGCACGGTGATCATGCGCGGCTTCTGGGTGAAATCGACCCCGAACTTGTCGCTCAGCACCTGCGCAAGCTCGGCCGAGTTGAGGTCGTCCATCAGACGCTTGAACTCGCCCGAGGCTTCCAGCTTGGACAGCGGCAGATAGCCCGGCTTGTTGATGGCCGGATAATCACGGCGCACATCCGCAGCCTCGTCCGCGCTCAGCGCGCCTTCGGCGACGAAATAGTTATAGGGTTCGGTGCGCAGACCGGCCTGGCGCAGGGCGTCGAAATTCAACAGCCCGCCCGGCCCGGTCTTGCCAGCCATGTCCTTAGCAACGGTCTCGGCCATCTTGCCTCTCCGGTCAGATCTCGTGCCTGCAGGGTAAAGCAAGCCAACGCCGCATCAAGCCGCCGGCGCCGCGTCCAATGCGCGCAGGAACGCATCCACCGCGACCAGTTCGGCCTTGAGCAGGGCCAGGCGTTCGGCGGCTTCCGCGTCCTCGCCCCAATGGCTGGCCTGGTAAGCCTCGTCCACGCTGGACAGCGCAAAGGCCTGCTCGCCGGAAATCTCGCCTTCGAGCAGGGCCAGGCCCAGGATGGCGGAACCGCACACCGCCGTCGCATGCGCCAGTGCCGTCAGCCGCCACTTGTCCTGCTCGCCGGCCTTCGCCATCACGCGCTGCAGCGCCACCGGGTCCTGGTCAATGGGCATGAGACCGGTCGCCGGAACGAAATGCGCGTCGAGCGCGCGTTCCGCCCAGGCCAGCAGCGGATCCCAGGCCGCAGCCTGTGCGGCGACCAGATCCGCCGGCTCCGGTGCGCGAAAGCACAACAGGTCTGTGGTGGCATAGCGGGTCACTTCCGCCACCGTCGCATCAAAGGCCGCATCCATCCGGTCCAGCGCGACAAAGCACAGCCGCGTGGCGGGCATGGAGGGCGCATCGATCCGCTCGCCCTGGGCCTGCCATTCCGCGGCGACCTGTCGGGCCAGCGCTTCGGTCGGCACTTCCAGCGTGGTCTTGGCCGGTGTCTTCACACCGCGCCCGTCCAGCCTCACGGCAAAGCCGGTGGCGCCCGCCTCCACGGTCACGGTCTCGTAGAAGCGCTTGGGCCGGGTGTCCTCCGGCTTGGGCAGGCGTACGCCGGGCTTGGTCTCGAACTTGTCCGTCATGCCGCGCTCTCTTCCACGCCGGCGGCAAAGGCGTCCAGTGCCGCGTTCAGCGCGTCATAGTCGTGATGCACCGAATGTGCCCCGCCTTCGCGGATCTCGTCCTCCGTGTGAAAGCCCCAGCTGACGCCCAGCGTGTGCACCCCGGCATTGCGGCCCATCTCCATGTCAAAGCGCGTATCGCCGATCATCACCACCTGGTGCGCATCCGTGCCGGTCTCGCGCATCGCATCCAGCACCATGCGCGGATGCGGCTTGCCCGGACCGCCATCCACCGTCTGCAGCGTGTCGAAATAGCGATGCAGGTCATGATGCCCGAACACGATGTCCAGGCCCCGCCGCGCCTTGCCGGTGGCCACGCCCATCAGCCAGCCTTCCGCGGCCAGGCGCTCGACGGTTTCGCGCGCGCCCTGGTACAACGGCTCCTCGAAATCGGCCTCGGCCCGCTGTTCCACGAAAGCTTCCTTGTAGAAGCCGGCCAGACGCGCCACCTGCGCGGCGGAATAATCCTCCGGCGCCAGCCGCGCGATCGCCTCGGACAGTTCCAGCCCGACAATGGTGCGCGTACGGTCATAATCGATCGGCGGCAGACCGGCGCGGACAAAGGCCCGCTCCATGGCCTTCTGGATCACCTTGCGGCTGTCGACCAGGGTTCCGTCGACATCCCAGACGGCAAGTTTCAATGGGGCGGACATGCAAACTCCAACGCGGCTGTGCCCGCGAGATAGAAGCCTGCCCGCCCCTTGGCAAGCCGCGCCCGGCTCATGCTAGCTATGCAATCCCGGACCGCCCTGAAGGATCGCCACCATGACCCAGCCCGACAGCCTCAGCGAAGACCAGCGCACTGCCCTGGACGCCGCCGCCTTCCGCCGCCTGGTGGCGCATCTCGATGCGCACAAGGAGGTGCAGAATATCGACCTGATGCTGCTGGCCGATTTCTGCCGCAACTGCCTGGGTGACTGGTGGGCCGAAGCCGGCGCCGAACAGGGCCTCGATATCTCCAAGGAAGACGGTCGCGCCCGCATCTACGGCATGCCCTATGCCGACTGGAAGGCGAGATACCAGGCCGAGGCAGATCCGCAGAAGATCGCGGCTTTCAAGGCCAGGCAGGCTGCAAAAGCGAAGTAGCGCGCCTGCTTCTCCCGCGTCCGCCCGCCTCCTTCCAAAAGTGAGTTCGCAGCGGTCAACAGTCCGTCTCCTGCGGCCTGCCATTGTGTCAATCTCTGGTGGGTTAAGCGGGAAGAACGCGCCGCACCGGCGCGCCTTGACGGCAAAAGGCGGCTGAACCTCGCCATGCCGCCGCCCTCCGTTTCGACACCCAGCCGGCCCCTGCTGCCAGCAAGATCGGACACGCAGCAAACGTGTCCGCCCACGATACGTCTCCCCAGCCCCAGAATGCTCACTCCACGCCGTTCTTCGCAGCTTTCTTACAGGGCTTGTAAGAAAAGCCCGCCGCCGAGGGTCTTGAAACCCGCACTCACATTGTGGAACGGCTGCTTTGAGGATCGGGTTTCAACGGCCTAGATCAAGCACAGGATTCCAAGCCGGTGTGCGTCTCAAGGGAACCGGACAAGCCCGCGGAGAAACTCACAGCGAGCGCGCAGAAATCAGCCGCGCCCCCGCGCGACACCACCCCATTCATCCCTTGCCGGGATCCCGCCTCAGGGCTTCAGCCGGGTCAAGGGGTTCACCCGCGAAGCGGCGCCTGCGGCGCCCTTGACCCGGCTGAAGCCCTGAGGCCCGCTGGCTGACAAGGGAAGACAGGTGAGCTCCGCGTCACGGGCGCCAACAAAAACCAGACCATGGGACCGAAGGATCCCCCCACTCGCACTGAAGTCGCAACCTATTGTATTAACGTGCGATTTTGGACGCCCCTTATAAGGCGTATAAGGGGCAGCATTTGAAACCACTTTCCTGCAGGACAGACTCACACCGGGAAAGCCCATCGCAGAGGCTGCGGCAACACATCCTCCGGTGCGAAATCGACATGAAGCACCCGTCGCCTTCCGACCCGAACAGCGCGCCTTGATGCGTGCACAATCAATGTCTTGACCGCGAGCACATCCCCTTTTCGGGCGGTATGAACGACAGCATCGTCCTTGGGCATCGAGCCAACGGACTTTGTCGGAACGCGGCCCAGCCGATGCGAGCCTGGCAAGGTTTCAAGCGGCGCATTCTCCGCGTCCACATCGTCCAGATGCAGGCGAAGCGTGACCATCCGTTCCGACAGCCAGACAGGTGGCTCCACATGTGGAACACCTTCCTTCACGGTCCAGTTCTCGAACCCCGGAAGGACGTGCTTTTCCGCCAATGGCAGGACCCGGTCCTGATGCCAATCGACGGCCCAGTTCGCCATTCCGGTCTTGTCGAACAGCAGGAACCGGACAGGGCGAAGCGTTTCGCCTTCCAGCTCACTCGCCAGCCGCGTGAGGCCGGCATGCGCGACGACATTAAGGAGCCGGGCATCGGGCGTGTTCAGCCTCTGGCCCGGTCCCGGTCGGGCATCGAGACAGCCACATGCGTCGATCAACGCGTCGGCCACCTCCGCCGAAACGGCGCCTTTCACAAGAAGGGCGCCGCTGGCCTGGAACCCATCCCGGTCCAGCAATCCTACCCCTTCGGCCCGAGCATGTTCTCCGGCCGCACGATGGCGTCGAACTGTTCGGCGGTGACAAAGCCCAGCTTCACCGCCTCTTCCTTCAGCGTGGTGCCGTTCTTGTGGGCGGTCTTGGCGACGATGGTGGCGTTGTCATAGCCGATGGTCGAGTTCAGCGCCGTCACCAGCATCAGCGAGCGTTCCATCAGGAGGCGGATATTGTCCTCGCGCGCCTCGATGCCGACCACGCACTTCTCGGTGAAGGTGTTGGCAGCGTCGGCCAAGAGGCGGATCGACTGCAGCACGTTGAAGATGATCACCGGCTTGAACACGTTGAGCTCGAAATGGCCCTGGCTGCCGGCAAAGCTGACGGCGGTGTTGTTGCCCATCACCTGGGCGCACACCATCGTCATCGCCTCGCACTGGGTCGGGTTCACCTTGCCCGGCATGATCGACGAGCCCGGCTCGTTCTCCGGCAGGGCGAGCTCGCCCAGGCCGGACCGCGGACCGGAGCCCAGGAAGCGGATGTCATTGGCGATCTTGAACAAAGACACCGCCGCCGAATTCAGCGCGCCATGCGCCTCCACCAGGGCATCCTTGGTCGCCAGCGCCTCGAACTTGTTCGGCGCGGTGACAAAGCCCAGCTTGGTAAAGGCCGCGACTTCCTCGGCAAAGGCCTCGGCAAAGCCCGGCTTGGTGTTCAGCCCCGTGCCCACAGCGGTCCCGCCCTGCGCAAGCTCCAGCAGGGCCGGCAGCGTTGCCTCGATGCGACGGATCGCATTCTTCACCATCGCCACATAGCCGGAGAATTCCTGGCCCAGGGTCAGCGGTGTGGCGTCCTGGGTGTGGGTCCGGCCGATCTTGATGATATCCTTGAATTCCGCCGACTTGTCGTTGAGCGCATTGTGCAGCGTCTGCAGCGCCGGCACGAGGGCATGCACGATCTCCTCGGCCGCCGCGATATGCATCGCCGTCGGGAAGGTGTCGTTGGAGGATTGCGAGCGGTTGACGTGGTCATTGGGGTGGATGGGATCCTTCGAGCCCACCACGCCGCCGAGCATCTGGATCGCCCGGTTGGAGATCACCTCATTGGTGTTCATGTTCGACTGCGTGCCCGAACCCGTCTGCCAGACCGAGAGCGGGAAATGATCGTCCAGCTTGCCCTCGGCGACTTCCAGCGCCGCATCGGCGATCGCCTGGCCCAGGCGCGGCTCGATATTGTCCAGCCGGATATTGGCCAGAGCGGCCGAGCGCTTGACGATCCCCAGCGCGCGGATCAGCGGTTTGGGCATGGTTTCCGTGCCGATCGGGAAATTGATCAGCGAGCGCGCCGTCTGGGCGCCGAAGAGTTTGTCGGCGGGAACCTGAAGCGGGCCAAAGCTGTCGGTCTCGGTGCGCATCTCGCTCATCAGGGGAGGCTCCTTGCAGCAGGGGGTGAGTTGGGGGAAGAAGATTGGTGATGATCGATTCGAACGTGTATCACTCGCGCATGAACGATCAAGCAGGCGATGTGCATCGCCGCCATCGGCGCGACCGGGGGACACCGGCGCAAATGTGGACAGGACGCGGGAAGGTTCAGGCCCTGATGTCTGGCGACGAGCTCAATTTGCGTGTCGACGCAGTGACGACACAGACCCGGCGCTTCAAGTCGCTAATCGGGGAATTCTTCCGTCTGGAATTCAAGCGCGCGCGCCCGAAATGGGGCCCCTACGAGGTCACCATCGAGATCTCCCGCACCCCTGACAGCCCGACCCATGATGTCGACAATGTCGCCAAGGCCGTGCTCGACGCCCTCACCGGCGTCGTCTTCCACGACGACAGCCAGGTCGAACGCCTCCTCGTCACCAAAACCGAAGGCGACCGCCCCCGCATCAGCGTGACCGCCCGCCCCATGGCCCAGGTAAGGACGCTGGAAGAGGCTTAGTACGGCGAGTTCAGCGCCGGTGCGCGCCCGTTGCGGCGGCGGTATTCGGCGATCAGGCGTTGCGCTTCCTCCGCGTCGGCCCAGCTTTCAAACCACATCATGGCCGTGGGACGTACGGGCTCGCTTGAATAGTCCAGCGCGCACTCGCGCTCGAACACCCGTCGCAGCGAGCGCGAAGGGCCGATTTTCAGCACCGTGTTGAGCCGGGCCGGATCGGCCAGCAGGACGTGCACGCCCGGCACGTCCGGCACCTGGTCGGCGCGCAGCGGCTTGAGCAGGACAGGTTTGTGCCAACGGCGTTCCAGCATGGGAAGAAAGGCTCCACGACTTGCAACCAGCGCGTCTTCGCGGACATTCCACCCGGCACGGTAACAGATGGATTAACGCCGATGCATGGATGATGAGTCGCCCGCTGTTCACAGCGAAACGCCCCAGTTTCACCCCACGCTCATCGCCAGGATCCGGCTCACCTCGGCCTGGCTGCGCCCGCTTTGCGCGACCCAGTCCGTCATCGCCGCCTGCACCTTGGCCAGGGCCGTTTTGGAGGTCGGCGGTTTGTCCACCACCCCGGCCCGCACCAGGGCCGTCGACACATCGCGCGACAGGATGAAGGCATCCCAGCCGGAAAAGCGCAGGAAATACTGGCCCGACATGCCGGCCAGGCGTGAACCGCGGCGCTTGAGCACTTCCATCAGCCCGGCCTGGTCACTCACCGGCCAGTCGGCCAGAAAGCGGCCGAAACTGCCATGCTCGGCTGCAACCGCCTGGACGAACTGCGCATTTTCGATCGTGGAGATGATCTTCTGGCCATTGCGCACGATCCGCGTGTCCGAGACCAGCCGGGCCACATCATCATCGTCATAAAGGCTCACCCGGCCCGGATCGAAACCGTCAAAGGCTGCCTCGAACCCGTCCCACTTGGCCTCGATCACCTTCCACACAAAGCCGGCCTGGAAGACACAGCGTGTCATCATCGACAGGAAACGGTCATCCGGCACCGCCGCCAGCTCGACCGGCGTCTTGCCAGGCCCGTGCGCGGCCAGGCGTTCGTCCAGATCCGGGTGATGCCCCCGGGCCTGGTCCTCGATGGTCTCAAAGCGTGTCATGGCCTCTCCCCGCCCGCCTGTCCCGAACAATTGGGGCGCCGCATGCGAACATGCAAGCACCGCCTTGCCAGCCGGTCATCGCTGCGCGACCTTGCCGGCCATGCCCCTCATCAAACGCTCTGTCTCCCTGGCCGGCCACCGCACCAGCGTCTCGCTGGAACCGGAATTCTGGGCCGAGATCGACCGCGCCGTCAGCGCGGACGCCATCTCGCTGGCCGGCTTGATCGGCAGCATCGACGAGACACGGGGCGAGGAACCGCTGGCTTCGTCCCTGCGGGTCTGGGTGGTGAACCGGTTGCGGGCGGGGCGCTAGCGGCGGCGATTTCTGGCCAGGGTTTCAAGGTCGGGTGTCGCGCACGGCGCGCCCAAACCTAATCCCCCATCCGCGCCAGATAGTCCCCCACACTGGGCATGCCCGCATCAAACCAAACCGGCTCCCGCGCACAGTCCCAGTCGCCCGCCAGCCGGTCCGCCGCTTCGCGGGCCACGGCATTGGCATCGGCCAGGGCCGAAGCGTCGACGAAGGCCATCGCGCACGCCACTTCCGCCGTGCCCGGCTTCAGAGCGGTGACGATCAAGGTCTGGAGACGCGTGCCGTCGGCGCCGGTCTCCGGGTCCGGTGTATCGCTGACATAGCGGTGGATGACGGCGAAGGGCCGGTCGCCGGACAGGCGCCATTCGATGACATCATGGAAATAGCCGAACAGGCCGCGCATCGGCGGATTGATGTAGTCCGAAGCCACCTCGCCGGTGGGGCCGAAAGCCTCGGCAGCGCCATGTTCGCCGGCGATGATGAAGACATTCCAGCCGCCTTGTCCCGGACAGGTGGTCTCCCAGACCGGATCATCGGGCAGCTGACGCTGCACACAGCCCTCATCGATGCGGGAATAGGCACTGTCCGGCGCCTGTGCTTCGGCCGGTGCACCAGCCCGGCCCACCGCCACCACCAGGCTCGCCGCCGCCAGCATTTTCATCCAGATCGTCATGTCTCACCCCCCGGAGCCAACAAACGGCCAGCCTAGCGGCCCAGCTCCGAAGGGCAAGACAGGACCGGGTTTTACGCGACGGCCTCGGCCTGCGGCTCCTGCACCCGTTCCCGCAGCTTGGTGAAGTGTTCGTCCCAGCCTGCATCATGGTCACACAGGCAATCGAACACATCGACCGGTGCATCTTGGAAGCCCTCATGGACCAGCTGCAGCCGGGTGCCGCCATCCACCGGGCTCAGCCGCCAGCTCACCCGCGTCTCGTGCCGGCCCAGCCATTTGTGGGCGAAGGTATAGACCAGGCGCACATCGGCCTCGACATCCACCACCTCGCCCCAGCAGAACTCCTCGCCCACGCTCTCGGCATTGCGCCAGAACTGGTAGGGCCCCTTCTGCGCCAGCGAGCGGTCGGCCGGATGGAACCAGCGGGCCAGCATCTCCGGGTCGGTCAGGAAGGCCCACACCCGCGACGGGTCAGCCTTCAGGAAAATCGTCTTCTCAATTCTGGCCTCAGCCATGGTCTTTCTCCACTTCATCCTTGAGTGCGTTGAGCTTGTCGTCCCAGAAGGCGTCGAACCGGGAGACCCAGGCGGCGATCTCGCGCAGCGGGGCGGCCCGCAACCGGTTGACCCGGCTGCGTCCGCGCACCTCCACTTCGATCAGACCGCCATCGGACAGGACCTTGAGATGCTTGGCGACGGCCGGGCGGGTCATGTCGAACCGCTCGGCCACATCCCCCACGCTGCGCTCCCCTTCGGCCAGCAGGCCCAGAATGGCCCTGCGGGTCGGGTCGGCGATGGCTCTGAAAACATCCGGTCGGTCCATGACGAACTCCAATATGAAACCTTCTGGTTTCGTTTATATGGAACCAAATGGTTTCATGTCAAGCCGCACCCCTGACACGGCTTGACCCGCCCGCCATTCCGCAGTGAAACCGGGGACATGACCCGTTCCGAACTGTTCAAGGACTGGCCCGGCCGCCTGCTCTCCGCCTTCAGCAACGGACGCGGTCCGGCGCTGTGGCTGCTGGGCATTCTGGTCGGCATTGTCGCGGGCTATGGCACGCTGGCGCTGAGGCTGGCGATCGCCCTGGTCGAGCGCACCGCTTTCGGCGTCACCGAAATCCAACTCGCCTCGGCCGCCTCCGACCTGCCGGCCTGGCGGCTGGTGCTGATCCCGATCGCCACCGGCTGCGTCATCGCCCTTATGCTATGGGCTGGAAAACGCTTTGGTCTGGCACCGGACACGCGCGGTCTCGCCGTCGCCGACGTGCTGGAGGCGCGCGCCGTCAAGGCCGGTCGCATCCCGCTGCGCGCCGGGCTCTATTCCGCCCTGATGTCCGCCATCTCCCTGGGCGGCGGGGCCAGTGCGGGCCGCGAGGGTCCGGCCGTCCATCTCGGCGCCAGCCTGGCGGCGATGATCTCCCACCGTCTCGACATCAACGCCCGCGGCGCCCGCATCCTCCTGGCCTGCGGGGCGGCTGCTGCCGTCTCGGCCAGTTTCAACGCCCCGGTCGCCGGTGCCCTCTTCGCCTTCGAGGTCGTGCTCGGCCACTACGCCCTGCGCTCGATCGCCCCGGTCGCCGCCTCCTCCATCGTCGGTGCCCTGATCGTCCGCCATCATCTCGGCCAGGACGCGGCCTTCGCCATGCCCGAACTCGCGGCCGCCACGGTCTGGGATTTTCCCGCCGCCGCCCTGCTCGGCGTCGCCGCCGCCGGACTGGCCATCGTCTTCAATCGCGGCGCCCTCGCCCTGCCCGCCCGGCTGGGCCGCTGGTGCGACCGGATGAAGTTTCCGCTCTGGCTCCTGCCGATACCCGGCGGCCTTCTCATCGGCCTTCTCGCCCTCCTGGCACCGGAGATTCTCGGGGTGGGTTATGAAGCCACCTCGAACGCGCTGAACGGGTCCTACCCCTTTCACCTCCTCTTGCTGTTCCTGGTCCTGAAAACCGTCGCCACCCTGGTCTCGCTTGCCTTCCGGTTTGCCGGCGGCGTGTTCTCGCCATCCATCTATCTGGGGGCCATGTTGGGCTCGGCCTTCGGCATGACGGCCGCTTTCCTGTTCGGGGATCACACGGCCGGAGCGAATTTTTTCGCGGTCATCGGTATGGGGGCCGTCTCCGGTGCCGTGCTGGGCGCGCCGCTCTCCACCACGCTGATCGTGTTCGAGCTCACCTCCAGCTACGAGGCCTCCGTCGCCGTCCTGCTGTCGGTTTCGCTCGCCACCGTGCTTGCCCAGTCAGCCCTGGGCGGCTCGCTCTTCCAGCTCCAGGTGCACCGCCGCGGCTATGACATCGCCGGCGGCTCCAGCCGCCTCGTCCTGCAGACCCTGCGCGTCCGCGACGCCCTGATCCCGCTGGACGACTGGGGCAAGGGCGAGATCGCCGACAATACCTGCGTCTTCGAGGACGACACGCTGGGCCGGGCCCTGGGCGTGCTCGACGCCGAACAGGTCGACCAGGCCAGCGTCCGCTCACGATCCGGCGAACAGGACATCATCGGCATCATCACCAAAGCCGACGCCCAGGCCGCCTACGCCCGCCGCCTCGCAGAAATCAGCGAGGAAGAGCATCGCTAGGGTGGGGCGAGGATTCCCCTCAAAGACTCCGACAGATTGTCATCCCGGTCGAATGCCCCGCAAAAGCGGGGTGCAGCGCCGGGGCCCTTCGTGGAACACCTCGCCAGGCAGACATGGGCCCCGGACTTACGCCGGGCTCAAGGCCGGGCATCCATCCGGGATGACAATCGGAAGAAGGGCTGTCGAAGCGCGAGCCCCGGCTCGCAATCATCCATGGATCGCTTGTCAGCCAGCAAGCCGTATCCGGTTTTCCAGCTCAAGGGTGAAACCGCGAAGCGGCGCCTGCGGCGCCCTTGACCTGGAAAACCGGATGCGGCCCCCTCTCGGCAAGCGAACAATGGTGGGGAAAGGCACGAGACGTGCCCATCTCGCTCAAATCACCCTTCCCCCCTGGGGAAAATGTCGCGAGCGGCGGATGAAGGGAAATCCCGGTGGTACCAGCCATCACTCCCCTGCCGCTCCCATCTCAGCAAGGTTAGCGCTCTGGCAATAATCTGGCCGATAAGGTGGCAGCATGACACCGGCCGGTTTGCAGAGGGATTACGGGGACATGCCTGTTCTCGGACAGGGCGCCTTGAGCGCCGATGCCCTTGTGGCGGCCAACATCAATCCGGAAACCGGGCTGGCCACCGACTATCTCAACCACTTCAACGAGGTGGTGATGCTGATGGAAATGCTGCCCGACATGCCCGATTGCGCCGAGGACGTGCTCGACTGGGCTCCGGCCGATTACTGCACCCATTTCGAGAATTCTGCCTTCAAGGACAAGGAACTCGCGGTGCTGGCCTATGCCGCAGCACCCCAGGCCGTTCGTGCGCATCTGGAAACCCTGATCTTGCAGATCGACAGCGAGGTTCTCTCGGCCCAGGACGTGTTGCGCGAGGACACCACGGCCGAGACCTGCGCCCGCGTGGCCCGGCTTGCCACCGAAGAGATCAAGCCGCTCATTGCCGCCGCCTCCGGTGCCATTCATGGCCGTGTTGATGGCGAGGACAGCTTCGCCGACGAGACCGCCCAGGCCGATATCGACGCGCTGTTCGGCTAAAAGGCGATAGCCCTCCCGCCGTATTTCGCGGGTCTTTTCAAAAAATTCGCCACACAGCGACGCGGGCGTGACCGCGCTCACAGACTGGGTCATAATATATTATTACCGTGTCTGGAGCGGCGCCCCTCCCGCCTCTTCCGGCCGGGCCGAGCATCGCGTTTGCGTAGACAATTGGTGTCCCATGACTGCCCCGAACCCGTCTCCCGCCGATATCGAAGACTTCACAGCCTATCGTGCCCGCGATTATCGCCGGATTGTCGAAGACCTTCACACCGCCCGCGCCGAACTGGCCTGCGGCCCGCAGGTCCTGCAGCTCGTCAATGAACTCGCCTGCATGGCCGAGGACATTCTCAATTATCGCTGTGACGAGAATGGCCTGCCGCAATCGGTCTGCTGCCCGGAAGCCGCACGCTTCATCGCGGAACTGACCCGACAAGCCGAACGCATCCGCGCCCGCAATGGCGAACTGGATGACCGCTTCTTTGCCCTGATCGAAGCCCTGCCCACCGACCAGGCACAGGCAGCATAGGGGGCGAGCGATCTAAGGCACCCACAATGCGACCTGCGGCGCTCGGGCAAATCAATGCAGGGTGACATCAGGCAGTGGGGTCGCTCCTACCAGCGAGCAAGCGCACGCCGGGCTGGCAAGCCCCGAACACCGGACACAACCAGCAGCGCCACAACCCCGGCGAACAAAACTCGAACAATCACACATGCCTCCCTTGGGCTCGGGCGCCAATCAGTCCACTATGGCGGATTGAATCAGTTTGCCTACAGCTTGGATCGAGATGTCCGGTCTTTCCATTTCAGACATGGCGCGCCCGGCGCCGCCGACGCCCTATCTTCAAGGCCTGAACGAACAGCAGCGCGCTGCGGTCAAGGCGGTCGAGGGGCCTGTCCTGGTGCTGGCCGGGGCCGGCACCGGAAAGACGCGCGTGCTGACCACTCGCCTCGCCCACATCCTCGCCACCGGCCGCGCCCGGCCATGGGAAATCCTCGCGGTCACCTTCACCAACAAGGCCGCCCGCGAGATGAAGGAGCGGGTCGGCCACATCATCGGCGAAGCCGTCGAGGGCGTGCCCTGGCTGGGCACTTTCCACTCGGTCTCGGCCCAGATCCTGCGTCGCCATGCCGAGCTGGTGGACCTGAAATCCTCCTTCACCATCCTGGATACCGACGACCAGCTGCGCCTGTTGAAACAGATCATCCAGGCGGAGAATATCGACGAGAAGCGCTGGACGCCGCGCTTGTTCGCCTCCCTCATCGATGGCTGGAAGAATCGCGGCCTCCTGCCTGACCAGCTGACCGAAGAGGACAAGTGGTCCTTTGCGGAAGGGCGCGGCCAGGGCCTCTACACGATCTACCAGGAGCGCCTGAAACAGCTCAATTGCTGCGATTTCGGCGACCTCCTCCTGCACACCCTGCACATCTTCAAGGACAATCCGGACGTCCTCAAAACCTACCACGCCAAGTTCCGCTACCTGCTGGTCGACGAGTACCAGGACACCAATATCGCCCAGTATCTCTGGCTGCGGCTTCTGGCCCAGGGCACCGGGAATATCTGCTGCGTCGGCGATGACGACCAGTCGATCTATGGCTGGCGCGGCGCCGAGGTCGACAACATCCTGCGCTTTGAAAAGGATTTTCCCGGCGCCGAAGTGATCCGCCTGGAGCGCAATTACCGCTCCACCGGCCACATCCTGGGCGCCGCCTCCGGCCTTATCGCGGCCAACCGCTCGCGCCTCGGCAAGACGCTGTGGACCGAGGATGATCCGGGCGAGAAGGTCCAGGTCCGCGGCATCTGGGACGGCGAGGCGGAAGCCCGCTACATCGCCGAGGAAATCGAGAACTGGACCTCCTCCGGCCGCGCCTATTCCGACAGCGCCGTGCTGGTCCGCGCCGCCTGGCAAATGCGCGCCTTTGAAGACCGTTTCATCATGCTGGGCCTGCCCTACAAGGTGATCGGCGGCCCGCGCTTCTTCGAGCGCGCCGAGATCCGCGACGCCCACGCCTATCTGCGCCTGGTCCGCTCGCCCGAGGATGATCTCGCCTTCGAGCGCATCATCAACACGCCCAAGCGCGGCATCGGCGACACCACGGTGCAGAAAATCGCCATGACGGCCCGTCAGATGCAGGTCTCCATGAGCGAGGCCGCCCGCGTCATGACCGGCACGGACGAGATCCGCGGCAAGGCCCGCACCGCCCTCACCGTCTTCCTGCGCGACATGGACCGCTGGCGCGAACAGGCCGAACAGTCACGCCTGGACGAACTGGCCGAGATCGTGCTGGACGAAAGCGGCTACACCGCCATGTGGCGCGAGGACAAGACACCGCAGGCCGCCGGCCGGCTGGAAAACCTCAAGGAACTCGTCCGCTCCATGGGCGAGTACGACACGCTCGAAGCCTATCTGGAACACGTCGCCCTCTTGACCGATGCCGACCGCGCGCCGGACGAGGACGAGGTCTCCCTGATGACGCTGCACGGCGCGAAAGGCTTGGAATTCCCGCTCGTCTTCCTGCCGGGCTGGGAAGAGACCGTCTTCCCCTCCCAGCGTTCGCTGGACGAGGGCGGCACCCGCTCGCTCGAGGAAGAACGCCGCCTGGCCTATGTCGGCATCACCCGCGCCCGCGAGCGCGCCGTCATCACCTTCACGGCCAACCGCATGATCTATGGTCGCTGGCAAACCGTCATTCCCAGCCGCTTCATCGACGAACTGCCCGTCGACCATGTCGAGGCCAAGTCGGAGACCGGCTATTATGATGGCGGCCCCGGCTTTGAAAGCGTGCGCCAGACCGCAGACGCCAGCGCGTCCAGCTATTCCAGCCCCGGCTGGAAACGCTATCAGGCCGCCCAAGCCGAAGGCCGCCGCTCCGCCCCGCCCACCATCAACGCCAAGGCCACCCTCATCGAAAGCGGCGACGAAACCGGCCGCTGGAAATCCGGCGACCGCGTCTTCCACGACAAGTTCGGCTACGGCACGGTGAAGAAGGCCGATGGCAGCAAATACACCGTCCGCTTCGACAAGGCCGGCGAGAAGAAGGTGGTGGAGAACTTTTTGCGGGATTTGCCGTGAAGACAGACTGTTGGCGACTCGAGCTCGACGGCTCTCTTATCCATCTGGATCGCGCCTACACTAACTTGCAGACTTGGCGTCATCGCGACCTCATCGAAGTCGGCATCGACCGACGCACCAAAACCGGGCGTCTTTTTGTTTTGATGCGATCCTCTCCAGACGTTGCGGAGATCTTGTTAGCTGCAGGAATTCCGCGCTTTGGATTCAAGGCAGAGATGCCGGGTGCGATAACTTGCGTTCCGCCTCGCGTTTAACATCCAATGCGCATTGAGACACATCCATAGTTTGCTTGTCAGCCAGCAAGCCGTATCCGGTTTTCCAGCTCAAGGGTGAATCCGCGAAGCGACGCCCGCGGCGCCCTTGAGCTGGAAAACCGGATACGGCCCCCTCTCGGCAAGCGAACAATGGTAGGGAGAGGCACGAGACGTGCCCATCTCGCTCGGATCTCCCCTTCCCCCCGGGGTGAAGAGGACGCGAAGCGGCGGATGAGGGGGAATCCCGGTGGTGCCAAGATAGCCTCGGTCTCAGCCGTTCCCCCGCTCCCCAGCCCTCTCCCCAGGCAGAGGGAGTTCCATCTGCGCTGACCTTGTCAGCCTGAACGCAATTCTTCCCGGTCGAGCAAAAGGGCAATGAGCCTCGCCCGGAGCCCATTGCCGCTCGCGCCCCTCCTCCAGAACCCACCCGCCCCGAAAGCACACACCACGCTTGCATTCCCCACCCAAACCCGCCACACCCACGCGCCAAAGGAGAGCCCATGACCCAGTTCTGGCGCGTCACGACGCATGCCGACTTCGCCCTGCTCGGAAACATTGTCGAACATCTCGACGCGGTGGCGCCGGAGACCATGTCCTCCTGGTCGTTGTTCGATGAAGGCGATATCGCCCGGCTCGACCTCATCTTCGATGTCGAACCGAATCTGGCGGACGTGCGCAAATTCGCCAACTTCCCCGACAGCATGGATCTCACCTGCGAGAAAATGCCCGAGGAAGACTGGGTCCGCCTGTCGCTGGCCGGTCTGAAACCGGTCGATGGCGGTCGCTTCACCCTCTATGGCGCACACGACCGCGATGCCGTCCAGCCGGGTCAGATCGGCATCGAGATCGAGGCCGGCCCCGCCTTTGGCACCGGCCATCACGGCACCACGCGCGGCTGCCTGATCGCCTTCTCCCAGATGCTGGATGCGGGCGCGGCGCCGAAGACCATCCTCGACCTGGGCTGCGGCACGGCCGTCCTGGCCATCGCGGCGGCCAAAGCCCTGCCCGACGCCGAGATTCTTGCCTCGGACATCGACCCGGAAGCCGTTGCTGAAAGCGGCGAAAACTGTCGCAAGAACGCGACGCCGGAGATTGACTGTTTCGTCGCCGAAGGCCTCGATCATCCCAAGCTGGCCGGCCGCCAGTTCGAACTGATCTTCGCCAACATCCTCGCCGTCGCCCTGATCGAACTGGCCGACGACATCGCCAAAGCGCTCGCGCCCGGCGGCAAGGTGATCCTGTCCGGCCTGCTGACCGAACAGGAAGCCAAGGTTCGCGCGGCTTATGAAGGTGCCGGCCTCACAGTCCACCGCCAGCCGCCGCTGGAAAACTGGGAAACCCTGGTCGCGACCAAGGGCTGACGGGACGCCCTCGAAGCCTCAGCCGCGTTCACAGTCATCCTGACGAAGGTCTGGACCCAGACCGTCGACATTGGGTCCCTGCGTTCGCTGAGATGACGATGAGCGACGTGCCGGTCAGCGAGCCACCGGCTCGCAATCATCCATAATTCGGTTGTCAGCCAGCAAGCCGTATCCGGTTTTCCAGCTCAAGGGTGTAACCGCGAAGCGGCCGCTTTGCGGCCCTTGACCTGGAAAACCGGATACGCCCCCATCTCGGCAAGCGAACAATGGTGGGGAAGGGCATCTAAGCTGCCCATCCTTCCCCTTGATAGGGACTGAGGAACCCAAGGACATGCCGGGGGCATGTCCGACGCGACGAAGGGATCGCCGCGCAGCGGCGAGACGGAAGGGGTGAAAGCGCGAAGCGCTGCGAATCCCGGTGGTGCCAGGAAGCCTCGGTCGCAGCCGTTCCCCCGCTCCCCAGCCCTCTCCCCAAGGAGAGGGAGTTCTTCCTGTGTTGGTCTCAATCCGCGAAATTCAATTCGCCCGGCGGCGAGCCCCGCCGCCCTAGCGCCGTTTCGCGCTCAGCCCGCTATTCGCCAGGAAGGCATCCACGTCCGTGGTGCGCGGCTTGGCCTTCACGCCGGCGCGTTCGCGCGAGCGGTCGAGGGCGCGGTTGATCATTGCGTTGGCGTTCATGTAGCGCCAGTCATCAATGCCGTACAGCATGGCAAACTCCTGTGTCGGGCCGCGTGATGCCCACCTTTGCTGCGCCGCACAATCACCGCAAGCGCAGGTCCCGCTTGCGCTTTTGCATGGCCTGAATCTGGCCCATTGAACGCAGCTGCCCGCAGGCCTAGTGTCCGCCCCATGACCCAGATGATTTCCCAGACTTTCGACGTTAAGGGCGGCCCGCATTATGGCCGCGAGAATGTTCCCAAGATCCGCGCCGCGCTGGCCGATCTCGGCCTGGACGGTTTCCTGATCCCGCATGAGGACGAGTACGACAACGAGTACCTGCCCGACTGCAATGAGCGCCTGTTGTGGGCGACGGGCTTTTCCGGCTCGGCCGGGGCCGCCCTGGTGATGCGCGACCGCGCCGCCGTCTTCGTCGATGGCCGCTATACGCTCCAGGTCAAGGGCCAGGTCGACGGCAAGATTTTCGAGTACGCCGATCTGGTGGGCCAGGGCCTGCATGGCTGGATCGAAGAGAATGGCCGCGAAGGCGAAAAGATCGGCTATGACGCCCGCCTCCACTCGCCGGCCGCACTGGACCTCCTCAAGACTGCGGCCCAGCGCGCCGGCGTGACCCTTGTCTCTGTGGACACCAACCCGGTCGACCAGGCCTGGACCGACCGTCCCGCCCCACCCAAGGCACCGGTTGTCCCGCATCCGATCGAGTTTGCCGGCGAGGAACATGCCTCCAAGCGTGAACGCATCGGCATCGCCATCAAGAAGGGCGGCGCCGACGCCGCCGTGATCACCGCCCCGCCCTCGATTGCCTGGCTGTTCAATGTGCGCGGTGGCGATGTCTCGCGCTCGCCCCTGCCGCTGTCCGCGGCCATCCTGGACAAGGACGGCACGGCCACCTTCTTTGTCGACCCCGACAAGATCTCCGACGCCACCCGCGCGCATCTGGGCAATGAGATTGCCCTGCGCCCGGAGAGCGAATTCGGCGAGGGCCTGAAGGACTATGCCGGCAAGACGGTGCGCGTCGATCCCACCACGGCGTCGGCCTGGGTGCTGGAAACCCTCCACGCTGGCGGTGCCACCGTGCAGAAGCTGGAAGATCCGGTGATGCGTCCCAAGGCGCAGAAAAACCCCGCCGAAATCGAAGGCTCGCGCCAGGCCCACATCCGCGATGGCGGCGCCATTGTGCAATTCCTGCACTGGCTGGATACCGAAGCCCAGTCCGGTGAGATCGACGAGATCCAGGCAGCCCAGAAGCTGGAAAGCTTCCGCAAGCAATTGCCGGAACTGCGCGATCTGTCCTTCGACACCATTTCCGGCGCGCAAGGCAATGGTGCCTTCGCCCACTACCGTGTCTCCGAGGCAACCAATCTGAAGCTGGCCAAGGGCTCGCTCTACCTCGTTGACAGCGGCGGCCAGTATCCCGACGGCACCACCGACATCACCCGCACCGTGCCGATCGGCCAGCCGACCGCCGAGATGCGCACCCAGTTCACACGCGTCCTCAAGGGCCATATCGCGCTGTCCATGGTACGCTTTCCCAAGGGCACGACCGGTACGCAGCTGGACATTCTCGCCCGTTTCCCGCTCTGGCAGGCCGGGTTTGACTATGACCATGGCACCGGCCATGGCGTGGGCAGCTTCCTGGGTGTGCACGAGGGCCCGCAGCGCATCGCCAAGGCGCCCAATGCCGTGCCGCTGGAACCGGGCATGATCGTCTCCAACGAGCCGGGCTATTACAAGGAAGACGGCTACGGCATCCGCATCGAGAACCTGCAGGTCGTCACTCCGGCCGAGCCCATCCAGGGCGGCGAGCGGCCGATGCTGGGCTTTGAGACCCTCACCGTCGCGCCGATCCACAAGGGTCTCATCGACACCTCCCTGCTCACCGCCGACGAGGTTCGCTGGCTGGACAGCTATCACCGCATGGTGCGCGAACGCGTCCTGCCGCGGGTCGAGGGCGAGGTCGCCGACTGGCTGATGCGCGCCACCGAACCCCTCGCCGGCACCACGCCGTGATCCGTGCCGCGTTTGTGTTGCTTGCAGCCGCCCTTCTGGGCGGCTGCTTTTATTCCGACCGTCCGCTGATCGGCCGGCTTTCGGCGCAATTCCCGCTCGCCGAGGGGGTCTACAGCCACACCCCCTACCATCCGGATGGTCGCCCCTTCGAACGGCCTATGTGGACCGGCGAGATCGAGCATCGCGGCGGCCGCTATGTCTCAGACAGCGAAAACTTCCCGCACCAGGGCGCCCGCCTGCGCGAGCTTGCCCCCGGCATCTATGCCGCCATGCGCGAGAGCGACGACGTCTTCCTCTACGGCCTTCTCTACGTCTACCAGAACGGCCGCGTCGCCACCTACCACCAACCCCAATGCGCCCGCCTCGCCGAGGCCGCCAAGACCACCTACGAACTCGTCGAGCACGAAACCGAACAGGGCGCCTGCCAGGTCTCCGACTGGGACCGGCTGGAGGGCGCTTTGCTGAGCTATATCAACGGGCTGGATGGTGATGTCCCGGTGGACGGGGTGTATCGGCGCCTGGATTGAGACTGGGCGTTCAAAGCAAACAGCGCATTTTTCCCGGACGCAGCCCGGCAACGCCGGGCGGAAATCCGGGACCTCCTGATCCCGAACCCCGCGAATCCTCTCCACTGAGAGGTCCCGGATAGCGCTACCGCGCTTCCGGGAAAATGCGTTCAGAACTCAGACGAAAGCCGCCTCAATCGTCGCGGTGCACGCGCTCCTTGCGCTCGTGGCGCTCCTGCGCCTCGAGGCTCAGCGTGGCGACCGGGCGAGCGTCGAGGCGGGCAAGCGCGATCGGTTCGCCGGTCTCTTCGCAATAGCCGTATTCGTCGTCCTCGATCCGGCGCAGGGCGCTTTCGATCTTGGAAATCAGCTTGCGCTGGCGGTCGCGGGCCCGCAGTTCCAGTGAGCGGTCGGTTTCCGTCGAGGCGCGGTCGGCCAGGTCCGGAAGCGCACCCAGGTCTTCCTGGAGATTGGAAATCGTTGAGCGGCTCTCGCGAAGGATTTCGTCCTTCCAGGCCATCAGCTTGCGGCGGAAGTATTCCTTCTGCCGGTCATTCATGAACTCCT
Source organism: uncultured Maricaulis sp. (assembly GCA_965242785.1). Lineage (GTDB taxonomy): Bacteria > Pseudomonadota > Alphaproteobacteria > Caulobacterales > Maricaulaceae > Maricaulis. The sequence continues at coordinate 211,240 of CBDETA010000002.1, read as the reverse complement.
CGTCCTCGGAAGGGACGTAGTCCTTGGGCAGTTCAATAGGTTCAGCTTCGCTCATCGCTTTCACTCAACTCTACGCCGTTGCGCGCTCTCCCCCAGAAAGCGGGCCGGAGAATATGCATCGACCGGTTCGAGTCAACGCGCAGGCGCTGTTGGCATCGGCCGGACACAGGCCAAATACCCGATAAGCTTTACGAAAACGTGTCAGATTAAGCGCATGATGCAGGCGCGAAAACCGGCTCCGGACTGATCGGATCAGCTGAACTTGGCCAATTCCACCGCCGCGCGGGTTTCCACCTCGTTCAGGGCGGCCTCCAGCTTGGCGTCATGCGTCTGGTCGCGGCGGGTTTGCAGCAGGTTCATCAGCGCGATCAGCTTGGCGCGCGGAAGCCCGCCTTCCAGGAGCGCGATCTTCAGCTCGTCCAGCACGTCCAGCAGGTTCATGGCGCGTTCGGTGGCGCGCTTCTTTGCCTGGGTCGCATCCTCGACTCCCTGCAGCGCCAGAATCGCATCGACCGACTGGACCGAAGACGCCGCCGAGGCGGAAGTCGCGGCACCGGCCTGGCTGGCTGCGCTGCCCGTATCGACCGAGAATCCGCCCGACGCCGAAGACGACGCCGTCTTGCGCTTGGACGTGACCTGCGATGTCGAACTGGGACCTTGGATCTTCATCACGAGAACCTGCCTATCAACCTGCGTTAATGCATGAGCTGGGCCGCTTAATAGAGGCTTAACTTACGGCATCCGACCGGCAAAATCTGCCCGCCTCATCCGCCGCCCGGTCATGTTTACCCCCCTGTCCGGTTCTCAATACCACCTCAAGCCATTGATATTTCGCGTCTTATTTTATTAACCAAAACCGACATTCTGGCACGGTCCTCGCAAGGGCGTGGGGCGAAACGACCCCGGAGACCGCAAAATGCGCATCATCACCGCCCTTATCGCCGCCCTCGCCCTGACCCTGCCGGCCGAGGCGAATTCGCGGATCAAGGACATGGTGGACATCGAGGACGTCCGCGACAACCAGATTGTCGGCTACGGCCTGGTGGTCGGTCTGGACGGAACCGGTGACAGCCTGCGCAACTCGGCCTTCACCAACCAGTCGCTGAACGCGATGCTGGAGCGGTTCAACGTCAATACCCGGGACGCCAATCTGAACACCCGCAATGTCGCCGCCGTGATGGTCACCGCCTCCCTGCCGGCCTTTGCCAGCCAGGGCAGCCGCATCGATGTCACCGTCTCGGCCATCGGCGATGCCGCCAGCCTGCAGGGTGGCACGCTGATCGCCACGCCGCTGTTCGACAGCCATGGCCGCGCTTGGTCCGTCGCCCAGGGCTCGCTGACCGTGGGCGGCTTCCAGGCCCAGGGCGATGCCGCCTCGATCACTCGCGGCGTGCCCACCTCCGGTCGTATCGCCAATGGCGGCATTGTCGAAAACCCGTTTGCCGGCACTGGCATCGATCCGTGGGCCGAGATCGCCAATCGCGACAGCCTGGCCTTGTCCCTGCGCAATCCGGATTTCACCACCGCGCGCCGCATGGCCAGCGCTATCAATGCTTATGTCGGCTCCGGCACCGCCCGCGCCGAGAACCCGTCCACGGTGCGCCTGACCCGTCCGGCTGGTTTCCGCGGTGACATGATCGACCTGATTTCCGAGATCGAGCAGCTGCGCGTCGAGGCGGACCAGCCGGCCCGTATCATCATCGACGAGAACACCGGCACCATCGTCATGGGCGAGAATGTGCGCGTTTCCACCGTCGCCATCGCCCAGGGCAATCTGACCATCACCGTCACCGAGACCCCGATCGCCGCCCAGCCCAACCCGTTCGGCAATGGCCAGACGGAAGTGCTGCCGCGCACCCAGGTCACGGCCGAGGAAGACAATATGCAGCTGGGCGTGCTCGACCAGGGCGGCGTATCCCTGCGCGAGCTGGTTGATGGTCTCAACGCGATGGGTGTCACCCCGCGCGACATGATCACCATTCTCCAGGCCATCAAGGCCGCCGGTGCCCTGCAGGCCGAGATCGAGGTTCTGTAACATGGACGGTTTCCTCGAACTCCAGATGATGAATGCGACGGGCGAGGCCCGGGCCCGTTCCGGCCCGGACATCACCCAGGTCCGCACCGAGGAAGACGCCCGGCGCGTTGCCGAGGAATTCGAAGGCTTCTTCCTCTCGCAGATGATCGAGCAGATGTTTTCCCAGGTCGGCCAGGACAATCCCTTCGGTGGCGGCCCCGGTGAGAACGCCTTCCGCGGCCTGCTGCACGAGGAATACGCGAAAGTCATGTCCCAGGCCGGTGGTCTGGGGCTGGCCGATCGCCTGACAACGGAAATCCTGCGTTACCAGGAAGAGGGGGAGATGTGACCTCATGAGTGAACTTGCTGCTGCCAATCCGACCGAGCGCGCCCAGGCCCTGCTGAAGCTGACCGAGCGCCTGACCCAGCTGATCCGCGAGGAGACCCGCCTGTTCCAGGCCCGCCGCCCGCATGAGGCCCTGGGCCTGCAGGACGAGAAGTCCAAGCTTGCCAACATCTACCGCGCCGAAGTGGCCCGCGCCCGCCAGGAGCCCAACCGCTTCGCCAACGCCCCGGCCCAGCTCAAGGCCATGCTGCGCGACGCCACCACGGTCTTTCACGAAGCCCTCGCGGAAAACGGTCATGTCGTGAACGCACTCAAGGTCGTCACCGAAGGCGTGGTCAAGGCCATCGCCGACGAAGCCGCCCGCCAACGCTCCGCCGGCGCCGGCTACGGCCCCGGCGCCACCAACCGCCAGGCCCAGCCCCAGGGCTTCGCCGTCGCGGTCAACCGGACGGCGTAATCCACCTCTCATTCTGACAAGGCTTTACAGCGCCCCCCGAACCCGGCACCCCTGCCGACAGGAGGGCGTTGGCATGCGCAAGATCATTCCGACCCGGCAGGCCTACCAGGACTGGGCCGAGATCTATGACAGCAATGCGAATCGCACGCGGGACCTGGACGCGCTGGTTCTGCGCTCGGCCGAGCTGCCGCTGGATGGCGCCCAAGTCATCGAGATCGGTGCAGGAACCGGCAAGAACACCACCTATCTCGCCGAACGCGCCGGCCGCGTGCTGGCGCTCGACCTGTCTTCAGCCATGCTGGACAAGGCGCGGGCCCGGCTCGAGGCCGATCATGTCCGCTTTGCCGAACACGACATCACCACACCCTGGCCGGCCGAAAATGGCGGAACCGACCTCGTCATCGGCAATCTGGTGCTGGAACACATCGAGGATCTCGCCCCGGTCTTTGCCGAGATCGCCCGCGTGCTGAAACCCGGCGGCACGGTCTTTCTCAGCGAGCTCCACCCGGAACGTCAGGCCCGCGGCAGCCAGGCCCAGTTCGAGAAAAACGGCGAGGCCGCCCTTGTCGAGGCCTATGTCCACACCGTCTCCGAATACGTCACCCAGGCCGAGACCGCCGGCCTGACCCTGACCGGGATCAATGAGGCCATCGAAGCCGGCGCCGACGTCAGCGAGGACACACCGCCTCGCCTCTTGGCGCTGACCTTCGTGAAGCAGCCTGCCCAGGTGTGAGGAAGGCGAGCTCGCGCTCGCACTCATCCATAGTTTGCTTGTCAGCCAGCAAGCCGTATCCGGTTTTCCAGCTCAAGGGTGAAACCGGATACGGCGCCTTCGGCGCCCTTGACCTGGAAAACCGGATACGTCCCCCTCTCGGCAAGCGAACAATGGTGTGAAAGGGCACGAAATGTGCTATCTTCCAGCTGTCTCATCGACCCCTCCTTGTGCTTGCGGACCTCAAAGTCCCTGCAACTATCCGGGTCAGTGAAACGGCGACGGTGGTCCAGCTTCCCCGCGGGCTCAAAAGCCCAAGGTGCCCACGACCCGTCCGACGCCAAGCCTGTCTGGCGGTGGTGCGCCAGACAGGCTGTCCCGGAAGACAGCCCAATCTAGCAGCTCACTCACATACAAGGTGTCCCGAAGGGGCGGATGAGGGGGAAATCCCGGTGTTGCCAGGGCAGCCTCGGTCTCAACCGTCCCCCCGCTCCCCAGCCCTCTCCCCAGGGAGAGGGGGCCGTTCGAGCTGAGGCGGCGGCCCAGTCGTCACCACCCCCGCACCAACCAGTCAAGCTGCTCAGATCGTCTAAAAATACACCGTCGCGTTGAAACCGCCGCTGCTCAAGCGTGCCAGGCCTGCCTGATAGTTCGCCAGCTGAGCCGAGACGTGCGCAGGCACCTTGCCGCCCTTCTTGCCCGCCTGAGGCCCCTCAAGGAGCGCTTTCAGCGCCGGATCCATCGTGATGTCGCGATAGGCGCGCTGCAGCTTGCTCATCGCATCCGACAGCGATTCATAGGCCTTCTCGGCATCCTCCAGCGAGCTGATCGCCATGCTGGCCGGCAGTTCCAGCGCATGCAGCGGCGGGGCGTCGGAGGTCTTGGTGTCCTTGTCCAGCAGGGACCCGGTATTGACGATGGCCCCGGCCTGCACGCCCATGGATTTGAGCAGGTCGCGTCCCTCAGCACCGGCATAGAGCTCAATCGTCGAGCCTTCCGCGGCCTTGATCCGCAACTGGTCACCCTTGGCGCCACGGCGCACATCCGCCGTTCCGTTGAGCACCAGCGCTGCATTGATCTTGAAGGTCAGCGAGCGGATCGTGTCATCGGCGTCCAGCGTGATCTTCTTGCGGCGACCGCCATTGACCGAGATGTAGAAATGATCGTCCTCGCGCGCCGAACTGCGGTCGGCAATGACGCGGCTGTCGGCATAGGTCACCGTGCCCGTTGGCAGTCCCAGCGCACTCAGGATGCTGTCATCCTGGGCGCCGATGGCCAGGCCCTTGGCTTCTGCCAGACCACCCCGGCCGGAAATCTGATGCGTCCACTCCACCGCGCCCGTCGCGCCGTCGAACTGGGCGGCAAAGGCGTCGCGTTCCCCGTTCAGGGTCTCACCATTGATCGAGCCCAGCGTCTTGCCCGCCAGATAAACCTTGCCGCCATGCACCTGGATCGCCGTGGCGCTGTCATCATCGCTCGAGCCCAGGAAGGTGCTGTAGTCGATCGTGGCCGAGGCGCCATCGGTGAACTTGATCAGGAAGGCATCCCGCACGCCGCCGGCATGCGCATTCAAGGCGGCGCTTGGTGCGAAGGCATCGCCGGCCGCGCCGGTCAGATAGATATTGTTCCCATCAACGGCGATACCGCCGATCGATCCGTCATCGAGGCTGCCCAGCGACTGTTCCCAGATCGCGGCGGAGGTATTGTCCGAGACATCGAATTTGCGCAGCACGGCCGTGCCACCCTCGTTCGAGGCAACCAGAAGATTACCGTCATCAGCGATCTCGATCGCCGAGATGGTTTCGTCGCCTGTGCTGCCGACACGACGCGTCCAGAGGGTCGTTCCATCCGCGCCGATGGCCCGGATGTAGCCGTCACTGGTCCCGCCCTGATGCGCTTGCCCGCCGAAGGCAGACGCAGCCTTGCCGGCCACATAGATGGTGCCGTCCGTGCCGACCGCGACGTCCGTCGCCTTGTCATCACCGGTGCCGCCGAAGCGCCGGGTCCATTGCTCCACACCGGCGGAATTGTACTTCACGGCAATGCTGTCAGTGCCGCCAATCTGGGTCGTATCTCCCAGCCCGCCCTTCACTTGACCGGTAACGACGACATTGCCGTCATTGTCCACAGCGACACTGGCCCCCTCAGCGGTTTCCGCCGCACCCAACACCCGGCTCCACAGCCGGTTGCCGTTCGAGTCATACTTGGCCAGCACCAGATCCTGCGCGCCTTTGAGCACCTGGCCGTCAGTCGAGGATGTCGTCTTTCCAACCACATAGATGCCGCCATCGGCCGCGGCGGCCGTGTCGGCAATCTCCAGCGGATTGTCTTCCAGCTTGGTGCGGGTCTCGCCCTCTTCGCCGCCGACCACCTTGACCTCGGTCGCCGTGGGATCGGCGCTGAAACGCGTGGAATAGCCTGTGGCGGGATCGCCGCTGGCCAGATCCGTCAGTTTGACAATCTGTCCCCCGGCCGTGGCGTTGATGCCCGAAACGCCGGCAAAATACACCGCCGGCTGCGCTGCGGGCGCGGAAAAGCTCAGCTGTTCCGTCGACACGCCCTTGATCAGGAAACCAAAATCATTGCCGGGGATGACCCCGACATCATTCTTTTCACCGATCTTGGTGCGCTCGAAGCGGGTCACCATGCCCGCAGCTTCCAGCTCGGCATTGATATGGGCGACGATGTTGTCGAGGTTGCGCGTCTGCGCCCCCATATCATTGAGATCAATCGCGACATCGGTCGTCACGCCGCTCTTCTTCACCGAGATGGTGAACTGGACATCGCCCGTCAGGCTGGCGACCTCTGCATCGAAATCACCCTTGTGGATCGTGCCGGTCTGGAATTGCGACAGCCCCCGCGAAATGGCGACTTCGCTTTCCATCTTGGTCAGCTTTTCACCCTTGAGCAGGCTCAGCTCTTCCAGGTCCAGGCCATCGAAGTAATCATCCAGCTGGGACAACCCCTTGATGAAAGCCTTTTCCAGAAAGCCTCGGCGGATGTCGTTCGTCGACTTGTCCTTGGCCTCGTCAGCCAGAGCCGCCAGACGCTTCAGTCCCTGGTGCAATGAGAACAGCTTCTTGTGGTCCTCCGGTGCCTTCAGGCCGGAAAACTCCTTGTCGGGATTGAGGAAGAAGTCGCCGGAGGCCAGCACCTTGCGCCGCATCTCCTCCAGCGTCTGCAGCTGGTCGGAACCCACTTCCCAGGGAGCCGGAACGTCTTCGGCCTTCGAGCGGGAGGATGCCGCCTGGGCAAAGTTCGACGAGCCGATCGTCGCGGTGGTGACCCGCGCGCTGTACCAGCTGGTCAGAAGCCCCTGATTGATGCCGATGATGTTCACGGCTGCGAACCCTTTTATCCTGGATGCCGAGTGTCGATGCGGGAAGCAAACAAAGCGTTTCCAAAGACGGTAAACGGCCCGCTTTTCGGTGTTTTTCCGACGCTTTTCGCAGGCCCGTGCCTGGTCCGTGACAATTCTGCTTTCCTCGCGGCATCCGAGCAGGCCTAACGCGCCGTTAACCCCTGCGGCGCAGCGTCGGTCAAAGGACACGAATCGCGAGGCTCCGCATGCCGGACAAGACAGCGCCCACAACCCCGTTCGAAGAAATGATGGCCCAACGCTCCTTCCTCGAACCGCGCATGCCGCTCGACGGCAAGACCATTCTGGTGACCGGAGGAACCGGCTCGTTCGGCCGCAAGTTGACTGAGACGATCTGCGCCGAATTCAAGCCGAAGAAGCTGATCATCTTTTCGAGAGACGAGCTGAAGCAGTATGAAATGGCTCAGGATTTCTCGCCTAACGACCACCCGTTCCTGCGCTATTTCATCGGCGATGTCCGCGATGAGTCCCGGCTCGACCAGGCCATGCGCGACGTCGATATCGTCATTCACGCCGCGGCGCTGAAACACGTCCCGATCGCCGAATACAATCCGTTCGAATGCATCAAGACCAATGTCATGGGGGCCGAGAATGTGGTCCGTGCCGCCATCAAGCGCGGCGTCAAGCACGTCTGCGCCTTGTCGACGGACAAGGCCGCCAATCCGATCAATCTCTACGGCGCGTCCAAACTCGCCGCGGATAAAATATTCACGGCCGCCCAGCACATGGGCGGTGAAGGCGGCCCGGTCTTCTCCGTCGTGCGCTACGGCAATGTCGTCGGCTCACGCGGATCCGTGATTCCCTATTTCCGCCAGCTGATCGCCAAGGGCGCCAAGGAACTGCCAATCACCGATGCGCGCATGACGCGTTTCTGGATCACGCTGGAACAGGGCGTCAATTTCGTCCTCTCCAGCCTGGCCATGGCCAAGGGCGGCGAGATCTTCGTGCCCAAGATCCCGTCCATGTCGACCGCCGAACTGGCTCGCACCATGGCTCCAAACCTGCCGCACAAGATCGTCGGCATCCGCCCGGGCGAAAAGCTGCACGAGGTCATGGTTCCGGAAGACGACAGCCGCACCACGGTGGAGCTGGACGACCGCTACGCCATCCTGCCGGCCCACGCCGCCAAGCTGATGGACCGCTACCTCGCCACGGGAGCCAATCTGGTCCCGGACGGTTTCCACTACGCTTCCAACACCAACCCGGAACAACTCGACGGCCCGGCCTTGCGCAGCCTGATCGGCCTGACCGAAGCGGCCTAGCGAATACCGGGCTTCGAAGCGCTTCGCGCTTTCACCCCTTCCGTCTCGCCGCTGCGCGGCGATCCCTTTGTCGCGTCGGACATGCCCCCGGCATGTCCTTGGGCTCCTAAGTCCCCATCAAGGGGAAGGATGTTCGAGACAAGCTTTGTTCATCCTCGCCCTTGATGGGCGGGAAGGACTGCTGCGAAGCAGCAGTGGAGTGGGTGACCACCAAGAGCTCGAAGCGCGACGCGCTTCACCGCTTTGCTAACCCAAAACCTCCGCAACCGCCGCCACCACCCGCAACGGATCCTCATCCGTCATGCCCACAAACAAGGGAAGCGACAGTGTGCGTTCGTAGTAACGCCGGGCACCCGGCAGGTCCTGCGTGCCGTAGCGCTCGACATAGTAGGGCTGATCCGGCACCGGGATGTAATGCACCTGCGTGCCGATGCCGCGCTCGCGCAGTCGGTTCATCACCTCGGTCCGGCTCGTGCCGGCCGCCGCGAAATCGATCCGCATCGGGTAGAGATGCAGGCAGGGCTCACAGTCCGGCGTCCGCGCCAAGGGCTGAACCAAGGGCGACATATCGGCGAGGGCCTGGTCATAGATCGCCGCCAGCGCCCGGCGCCGGGCGGCAAACTGGTCGAGGCGCTTCAGCTGTGACAGGGCCAGCGCCGCCTGGATATCACTGAGCCGGAAATTCCAGCCCAGCGCCTGCATCTCATGCCACCAGGGTTCGCCCTCGCGGCGCCGATGCCGGGCCGCATCGCGCTCGATGCCATGGCTGCGCAAACGCTTCAGCCTGTCCGCCAGCTTCGGGTCATTCGTCGTGATCGCCCCGCCCTCGCCCGCCGCGATGGTCTTGACCGGATGAAACGAGAAGCAGGCCATCGCCGAAACGGCGCAATTGCCGACCGGTTCACCGCGATAGCGCGTGCCCACAGCGTGACAGGCATCCTCGACCATCACCGCTCCGGCGGCTCGGGCCTGTGCTGACATACCGGTCAAGTCCTCGCACTGCCCGGCCAGATGCACCGGCAATACCGCCTTGGCCCGACCGCCAGCCTTTTCCACAGCCACCGCCAGCGTTTCCGGCGTCATCAGCCCGGTTTCGGAATCGACATCAGCAAAGACGACGCCCGCGCCGCAATAAAGCGCCGCATTAGCCGTCGCCATGAACGTAACCGCCGGCACGATGCAGACATCGCCAGGACCGGTATCCAGCGCCGCCAGCGCCAGGTGAAGCGCCGTCGTGCCATTCGAACAGGAGACGGCAAATTCCGCCCCGCAAGCTGCCGCAAAAGCGGTGTCAAAGGCATCCACGGTCGGGCCGGTGGTCAGCCAGTCACCGCGCAGCACCTCGACCACAGCCTCGATATCGCTGTCATCCAGGGCCTGACGTCCATAGGGCAGGAACGGGGTCGGCATGTTCGGCTCTCCGCAAGGATCTCACGGGCGCAGCATGAGGTGAGTCAGCGCCAGACGAAAACGGCCCCCGGATTTTCCGGGGGCCGCTCCGTGGTGGTGGAGGTGGTGTCCGGGGCGCCGGGAGAACGCCCCGGGGAACCCGATTAGCCCTGGAACAGGGAGAGAATGGTCTGCGGCTGGCCGTTGGCTATCGACAGGGCCTGCACGCCCAGTTGCTGCTTGACCTGCAAGGATTGCAGTCGCGCACTCTCGACCGCGAGGTCGGCATCGACCAGATCACCGACACCCTTGGTCAGACTGTCCATCAGCTTGCCGACGAAATTACCGTGGGCTTCCAGCTTCTTCACATCAGAGCCGAGATTGGCCAGCGCCTGGTTGACGTTTTCCAGGCTGGTCTTGATCGCCGTAACCGCGGCCGTCGCCAAGGTGACAGAGCCCAGGGACGCCGTGGCTGCCAAGGTGATGATGGAACCACCAATCGACATGTCCTGAGACTTCAAGGTGACCGTTCGAGCGGCATCAGCATCGGCCAGAAACTCGATGCCAGTGGTGATGCTTCCGTTCAGAATATTGGCGCCATCAAACTCGGCATTCTGCAGGATCACGCCGACCTGATCGAGAAGCGCCTTGAAATCGGCATCATAGGCGGAGCGGGAGAAGCTATCGAGAGACGGATCCATCGCCGCCGTCGCCTTCTCACGCATTTGGATAAGCAGATCGGAGATGCTTTCGCCGGCCGCGAGCGCCACATCACCAATCGTGGCAGCACGGTTCAGGCCCGTCTCCACCGCTTCCAGCGCGCGGATGTCCGATCGCATGCCCTGGGCCACGGCGTAGATCGCGGCATTGTCCTTGGCACCGGAAATCTTCAGACCCGTATTGATGCGGTTCTGGACGCCCTGCATCTCGTCATTGGTCTTGTTCAGGTTCTGCAGCGCAATCATCGCGCCGGTATTGGTGTGAACGCTCAAAGTCATGCGACATTCTCCCGCGAAGTCATGGCCGCCTATTCCGCGGCGGGTTCGCCAACTCCTGCGCAACAGGCGTGCCAGTTTTGGTTAACGGGAAAATACGCTTCAATTCATTGGGTTACCCAACCCTCCGGATTCAGAGGACCCGCCTGAGAGCGACGCGTCGGCCGGAATCTGCCGCCCTGGTGGGAGGATTTTGCCGGGTTGCGCGCGCCCGACACCGAAGTCCGGACAACAAAAAAGCCCGCGGCATGAGCGCGAGCGTCTTTGTTTTTAGCCGGTCGGACCCGCCTACGCCTTGGCGTCCAGCAGTCCGGCCGTCCGGGTGCGCAGATACTCCATCAGGTCGCCATGCTTTTCCGGCGGCCAGCGTCGGACCTGTTCGCCCGTATCCTGGTCGATCATCAGATAGATGTAATCGCCGGAGCTCTCGTCCTGCATGATTTTCAGGCGGGAATTCGCCAGCGCCTCAAGCGCCAGCCGTTCGATCTCAGCGGCGCGATCTTCGCGCGATTGCGGCGTGTCAGTCGCCGGCTTGTCGGCTTTTTCAACGGGATCGACCCGCGCCGCAGTCTCCCGCGGGCGGTCTGAAGAAAGCTCTCTGTTTTCGGTGTAGTTGGCCACCGGAACAGGTCTGCTGGTATTGAACCCCGTTTCTGCCATTGTTTCATCAGTGGCGGTTTTGTCCGCCAGAGCCTAATCAGAAAATCCGTCAGGCCGCGAAGGCGGATGGCGGAGCGATACTCCGCCATCCAGTCCCGCGATTAACGGAAGTAGCCCAGGATCGTGCTCGGCGCCGAGTTGGCGATCGAGAGAGCCTGCACACCCAGCTGCTGCTTGACCTGCAGCGACTGAAGGCGGGCGCTTTCCTTGGCCAGGTCGGCGTCGACCAGATTGCCGATACCCTTTTCCAGGGCATCAGACAGCTTGCCAACGAAGCCCTTGTGGACTTCCAGCGACTTTGAAGCCGTACCGAGCTTGGCCAGAGCAGAGCCCAGATTGTCCAGCGAGGTTTCGATCGTGGAAACCAAGGTGGACGCATCGCCAGCCGTTGCAAACGAAGCCGTTGCGCTGACCGTCACGGTACCGCCGCCGAGCGTCATGTTTGCGTCGGAGATGGTGATCGTGTTGGAGCCGTCGGCATTGGCCAGAGCCGAGATCGAGGTCACAGAGCCATTGATCAGGTTCGTGCCGTTGAATTCGGCATTGGAGGCGATGGTCGTGATCTGGTCACGCAGGGCCTTGAAGTCTTCATTCAGGGCAGTACGCGAAGCCGTGTCGAGCGAAGTATCAGCGGCCGCCAGGGCCTTTTCCTTCATTTCGATCAACAGGTCAGAGATCGCCTCACCGGCTGCCAGTGCAACGTCGGTCGTGGACTGGGCCAGGTCGAGCGAATTGCCGACTGCGGCGTAGCCATTCACGTCCGAACGCATCTTCTGAGCGATCGCGTAGATACCGCCATTGTCTCGGGCGGAAGAGACAGCCAGGCCGGTGTTGATGCGGTTCTGGACAGTCTGCAGGTCGCGATTGGTCTGATTGAGGTTCTGCAGCGCCATCATGGCGCCAGCATTCGTGTTGATAGTAGCCATTTCTTGGCCCTTTCCTATTCTAGTGTTGTCACGAGCGTTTTGCTCGCCAGGTCTTCTGACCCACAACGGAAAGAGCAAGGGTGGTGCCAGTTTACGATTGACTGGCCCGGTTGAACCGGACGCCCCTGATTCGTTGGGGCCGGCGCGGATCACTACGGTTAACGGCCCCACTTCAACCCGGAAAAATTTGCCGGGTCACCACCCCGATTTGCTGGGAAAAATTTGCCGATCGGCAAAAAGTTACGCTTAAAAATAGGTTAATTGCGGATTTCAGGCACGCCGAGACGCCAGCGCCGAGATTGCAGAAAAAAATAGTCGGGACCGCGAAACCGCGGTCCCGACCCAAAAACGAACTTACCCGAAGAACGACATGATCGTGCTCGGCGCCTGATTGGCGATCGACAGCGCTTGGACGCCCAGCTGCTGCTTGACTTGCAGCGACTGGAGCCTTGCGCTCTCTTTTGCCAGGTCGGCGTCGACCAGATTGCCGATACCAGCTTCCAGTGCATCGGACAGCTTGGTCACAAAGTTCTTGTGAACTTCGAGTGACTTGGAAGCCGTGCCGAGTTTCGCCAGTGACTGGTTCAGGTTATTCAGCGAAGTCTCGATCGTGGTGACGAGCGTAGACGCGTCACCTGCCGTCGCGAAGGAAGCCGTCGCAGCCACCGTCACCACACCACCACCGAGCGTCAGGTTGGCGTCAGAGATGGTGATCGTGTTGGAGCCATCGGCGTTGGCCAGGGCAGTGATCGACGTGACGGTACCATTGATCAGGTTCGTCCCGTTGAATTCAGCGTTCGACGCAATCGTTGTGATCTGGTCGCGGAGCGCCTTGAAATCTTCGTTCAGGGCAGTGCGCGACGCCGTATCCAGCGATGAATCGGACGCAGCCAGAGCCTTTTCCTTCATTTCGATCAGCAGATCGGAAATCGCTTCACCGGCAGCTAGGGCCACATCGGTGACGGACGTCGCCAGGTCCAGAGAGTTCTGGACCACACCATAGCCGTTCACCTGGGAGCGCATGCGCTGGGCGATGGCGTAAATACCGCCATTGTCCTTGGCACCTGCCACTTCCAGACCGGTATTGATGCGGTTTTGAACCCGGGTCAGATCCATGTTCGTCTTGTTGAGGTTCTGCAGCGCCATCATGGCGCCAGCGTTGGTGTTGACAGAAAGTGCCATTTGTAAGTCCTCCATTCTGGAAGCAGTCAAAGCCGACTTCTGCGGCTGCGGACGTTTTGCCCTGCGCACGACTTCGCAAACAGCATGCCGAAACGGCAAGCCGATTTATTGAGCTTTTTCAGATATTTAGGCCAATAAAAAAAGGCGCCCCCGAGGGAGCGCCTGTTCCTGCCTGTCCGATTTTGCCGGGGCGGCAATTCCTACCCCGCCACTGCCTCCGCCGCGCCGGTGCTCGCTTGGGGCATCAGCCCCTGCATGACGGTCCGATTGATATCAACAAGATCGTCGATCGCTTCCGGATTGCGCATCGCGAAGCTGCCATGCTTGGACACGAAAATCGAAAGCGAGATGATCGCCGCCCGCAGGCTCTCGGGCAGCTTGTTGTCCTGGCTGGCGCAGTCCACGGCAAGATTGCTCCACATCCTGCGATTCCAGTCGATCGCATCGGCGCGCCCGCGCACATCCTCGAAGGGCAAGGACTTCGCCGACATCAATGCCCGGGTCACCTGCGCGAACAGACGGTATTCCGTCGCCCGGGGATCTTCGCTGCGCTGGCTGGCAGCCTGGTAAGCCTGAAGCGACATCAGCCCAGCCTCTCCGCTTCGTACGTCATCAGTTTCCGGCACCCCATCAGCGCCTTGTAGTGCTCGCCCGCCATCACATCACGGCTCACCGAAACACAGACCGACAGGACTTCCGGATTGGAGACGACCCCCATGAACTCGTTCATCCGAAGAACAAACTCGTCATAGAGCGTGTCGTCAGCCTTGTCGGACAGGTACATCATCATGATCGGGAAATAGATACGGCGGACCGGGGTCGTGACATCCTGCTCCTGGAGAATGTCCTTCTCGCGCAGCACGGCAGCCTTGTTCTTGAGCACCAGATTGGCCCGGCGGTCGCCATTCTCGATGACGGCACCGTTCAGAACGAACCTCTCGCCGGGTTTGAGCGAGATTTTAAGCGGCATCTGCAAGCTCCGTAGCACGCAAGGCGGCAATTTCGCCACGACGGTCAAGTTGGCAGCAGGGTGGCAATGCTGAGTGAAGAAATCGTTTCCGCCGCAATTCCCTGCCCTGATTGACACGTTAGCGAGTTCTTAAAGCGAATCCCATGCCTGTGACGCGACAATTGAAACAGGCAGGCTCATGACCCAGAACGCACCGGCGCTCGACTTGGACGCCGAACTCACCGCAGACGCCGAACTTGTAAAGAATGAAGCGCGCGATGCTGTTGGCCTCGGCCGGACACCCATGCGGATCGAGAGCCAGGTCGAGCGGATCAATGCAAAACAGCGCCGCCAGTACACGAAGGTCGTCGCCCAGGCCAAGCGGGCGCTCAAGCTCTCTGCCGAAAACCAGCACAGTGAAGCGGCCCGTGTCGCCTGGAAGGCCGTGAATCTCGCCCCCGAACTGGCCCTGACCAATCACGTGATGGGTTTGATGCTCTACCGCCTGGGCCGCTTGTCGCGCTCGCTCGACTTCTTCCAGAAGGCCTGGGAAATCGACCCCAAGGACGCCGAGATCTACCAGAAGCTGGGCCTGGTTGCCTGGAAGCTGGACATGCTGGAAGCGGCCGAGAAATTCTACCGCATCGAGTGCCAGCTGGCCCCCAATAATGCCAATGCGCTGATCAACCTTGCCGGCGTCCTGCGCGACCAGTCCAAATTTGCCGAGGCCATCGAGATCCTGCGCACCGCGATCTATGCCCATCCGGAAAACCATGAACTCTGGAATTCCATGGGAACGGTCGTCAATGACAGTGGCAATCCCCAGGAAGCCCAGACCTTCTATCTCGAGGCCCTTCGGCTGAAGCCCAGCTATGGTCGCGCCCACAACAACATGGCCAATGTCTATGAATTGCTGGGCGAGCCGGAAAAGGCCCTGCCGCACTATGTCGAGGCACTGAAGGACCCGGCCGACGAGACTGAGGAAGCGACCATGCGGCACAGCCGCTCAATGGTGCTGCTGGCCGCCGGGAAAATTGCCGAAGGCTGGGAAGCCAATGCGGCGCGCCTAGACCCCAATCGCGCCGGCGCCACCCTGTTCTCCATGCAATGCCCGATGTGGGACGGAGCAGATCCGGCCCAGATCCGCGGCAAGAAACTCCTTGTGGTCGGCGAGCAGGGCCTGGGCGACGAGGTCCTGTTCATGAGCATCATCCAGGACATCCAGGACGCGGTCGGCCCAGACGGCGAGTTACGCATCGCCTGCGAATACCGCCTGATGCCGCTGGTCAAACGCTCTTTCCCGGACGCCGTCGTCTCCAACCATCTGTCTGCGACGCTGGAGGGCCGCGAAATCCGCACCGCCAAACTGGCCGAGGGCGCAGATTTCTGGACGCCAATGGCCTCGCCCCTGCGCGCCTTCCGTCCTTCGCTTGAAAATTTTCCGGATCGCAAGGGCTTCCTGAGGCCAGACCCTGACTATGTGCAGCAGTTCCGCGACCAGATCGCCGGTTTCGGCGACGGGCTGAAGGTCGGCGTCCTGTGGAAGTCGCTGCGGATGGATGCCCATCGCTCCAAATTCTTTTCAGCCTTCGACGCCTGGCAGGACATTCTCCAAGTCAAAGGCGTTGATTTCGTGAACTTACAGTATGGGGATGTCGACACAGAACTGGCCTTGGCCGAAGAGCGGTTCGGTGTTCGCATCCATCAACCGACGGACATCGATTTGAAGATGGAGCTCGACCGGGTTGCCGCCCTGTCGAGCGCATGTGACCTCGTTATCGGACCGATGAATGCCACAACAAATCTCGCCGCCGCCTGCGGCACCCGGGTGTGGTTCATGCACTCAAGCCGGTCCGCCTGGACCCTGTTCGGGCTGGATAACCGGCAACCCTGGTATCCGCACTGCCGCTCCTTCACGGCGCCTGGCTTTGCGAACTGGGATGTGATCATGCCCGAGATTGCGCGGAACCTGTCAGAACTTGCTTCAGGACGCGCGGCCTGACCGGTTCACGAATCGAGCGGGTACGCAACCGTGTGTCCTGCCGTCTCCGCAGAGCCCGAGCGTGCCGGGTCGACGCGAGAGGCGTTGATATCGCGCAATGTCGGCGCGGCCAGTACGATGCGCGCCAGGCTCTCCCAATCGATCGATGCGGCCTGCTCTCCTAGCCGGTCGAACACGGCCTGGCAGAAAGCCAGGTCTTCTGCATAGTCCAGAGTCCATCTCAGCTGCGCCGCGTCTCCTCCAGGCCCGACCAGGCTCGCAGTCGCAGACGGCTCCGCGCGACGGCGCATCCAGACGGTGACATGTTCGCGTTCATAGTCCGTCTCGGCAAACCGGTCCGCCGCGTGCAATTGCTCGGCAGAGAAGGCTTCACAATCAAGCCCGTGCGGGAATCCCGCAGGCATGGTGTTGCAGGCATAGGCTGTTCCTGTCTTCAACCGCAATTCCAGCACCTGCCGGCAGACCTGCGGGTCAAGAAATGGGCAATCGCTGGTCACCCGCATGATCTCATCGGCATCGACTTCTCGCGCTGCCTTGGCATAGCGTGACAAGACATCCTTTTCGGAACCTCGCACAACGATGACACCCGATTGTTCCGCCAACGCAGCAACGGGATCGTCCCTCGCCTCTTCGGGAACGGCGCAGACGACCACAGCCGCCGGGTCAATTTTCTTGCAGCGCGCGAGAACCCTCGACAAGGCTGGCTGACTGCCCAGAGGTTCGAGAATCTTGCCTGGAAGGCGGGATGACCCCATTCTCGCCTGAACTATGATCGCTCGTTTCATGACCGTCCGTTCTCCTTCGGTTATCAGGGCAGTTGGGGTCAGCCTGCCGGGACGGTGACAGACTTCATCGCCATCACGCACATGACAAGATGCGATATCGAAAGGAAAAGTCCTGACGCCCCCGAACCCTCGAATTCTGATCCGGGCCGACGCGTCCGCCGCAACAGGCGGTGGTCATGTCATGCGCTGCCTGGCCCTTGCCTCGGCCCTGTCTGCCAAGGGAGCCCGGATCGCGTTCTGCAGCTCGGAAGATTCCGTGTCATTCGCCCCGCGACTGGGCCGGGATGGTTGGCAGGTCATTCCGCCCAGTGCCAGCGGCCGCGCCCGATTGCCGACCGACTGGACGGACGGTGCGGATGCCGTGGTCCTCGACGACTACACCAGCACGATCGCGGATGAGCAGGCTTTGCGCGCGATCGCCCGACACGTGATGGTCGTGGAAGACCTGCCGCACCGGGAGCATGATTGCGACATACTGCTGGACGCTGGTCTCGCGATGACGCCGGCCGCCTATGCGGGGCGTGTACCGGATCACTGCCTTTGCCTCACCGGCCCCCGCTATGCATTGCTGCGCCCCGAGTTTGCCGCATCGCACAGCCGGCCCCCAGAAGCAGGAGAGGATCGGTCCGTCCCGCGCATCCTCGTGAGCATGGGATTGACCGATGTTGGTGGTGTCTCTGCTCGGATCGTCGACGCGCTCTTGCTGGCCCATCCGACCGCCCGAATCGACGTGGTCATCGGACGGCAGGCGCCCAGCCTTCCCCGGCTCCGCTCGCTGGCCGCAGGCAACGCCCGGGTCGAGCTCGCCCAAGACGTCGACAACATGGCGGACCGGATGGCCAGGGCAGACCTGGCGATCGGTGCAGGCGGCGGCACGGCTCTGGAACGCTGTGCAGTCGGACTGCCAAGCATCATCATTATTCTCGCGGACAATCAGCGCGAGCTGGCGGGCGCGCTCGCCCGGGCAGGCGCTGCATTCACGCTGGAGCAGACAGACATCTCGTTCCCAGCCTTGTCGGCGCTGCTGGGAAAGCTGACACCGCCCCGTCTCGCCGACATGGCGCGCAAGGCTCGAGGCGTGACAGACGGACGAGGCGCCGAGCGCGTCGCGGAGGCTCTGATCCGGCTTTGCCTTCAGGCAATTCGGAGTAATCATTGAGTAAGCGCGCAAGAATAGCCTCCCGCAAACAACGACAGGCTGCTGCATGAACTCCGACACCAATCCATTCTCGGACGTCTTGATCATCGGGGGGGGCTTCGCAGGTCTGATGGCCGCCATCTCAGCCTGCCGTCTGGGGCACAGCGTGCGGCTTGTCGAGGCTTCGCCCCGGCTGGGTGGTGTGAACAATTCCATTCCCTGGAAGGGCCATGCGCTGGACCTGGGCTGCCACCTGTTTGCCAACAATGATGCCCAAACAACCCAAATGCTCATGGAGCTGATGCCGGCAGGCGTTCATGGCGTCAACGCCCGCTTGGCCAGCTGGACCGCTGGCCGGCTCAGCCTGGATCTGGAATACCCTGATTTCTCGCAGCACCCGCTCCGATGCGACATTTTCTCAAGCCTGCTCGATAACGCGGCGCGGAAAAAACACCCGCTACCGCCAGAGGCGAGCCTGAAGTCTCTCTGGATCCATCGGTTCGGAGCCCCAGGGGCGCAGGCGCTGGAGCGCGCGCTTTGTGCCTTGGTGCGAGATCAGGCCGACGCATTGTCCGCGGATGCGGACCCGGCGCTTCCGGCTCGCCGCATGATGGTTTGCGATCAGCCCCTCGCAAGACTGCTCAAACAACTGCCACAACTTGATGACTGCTTGCTTGAAGTATCAGGCGCCGACCCGCTTCGATTTGCGCCATCCGGCACGCAAGCCGTCCCTTTCCGCACATTCTATCCCAAGGGCGGCGGCATGGGGGCCTTCACCCGACAGGTCCGGGACTGGCTGCAGGAACAGGCCGTGGACATCAGGCTTGGGGCGCAGGTCCAGTCGCTTCGGGCTTCGCGGGACGGCGTCGAAGTCAAGCTAAGCGACGACGACATCCTGACCGGTCAGGCCCTGATCTGGACCGCAGCTCCCGGGACCCTGGCCAATCACTTGCAAGCTCACGCGCTTGCAGAGCGGCTCGACAATGCCGTGATGAAAATTCCCATGGTCGTGGTCTACTTCGAGGTAGAGCCCGGCAGCCACACGCCCACGCCCTGTCTTGACTATGCGACCTGCTTTGCGCCGGACCGGCTGGTCTACCGGGTTTCCAGTCCCACCCGATGGGCGCCGGATGTTTCTCCCCCCGGCTCGGCCTACATCGCGTGTGAGATTCCCACGGAGATCGGCAGCCCGGTATGGAACTCTCCCCAGTCCCACCTGGCGCGCATCTGGCAGGAGGCCTGTGAGCTGGGCATGGTCCAGGGCTCGCAACCCTCAGCTTGGCACAGCCTCAAAACTCCAGTCAGCTACAGCTTTCCGCGTGTCGGCTTGCGGGAAGCCTTGGCAGAGCTGGAGGAAACACTGGCCCAAACACCGCGCATAGTCAGCGCCCACCCGCTCCCCTTTGCCAAATCCGCTCAGTCGCAGCGGATTCAGGCCCTGGTCGAGCGCACGATGGAGAGTGCCCTTTGACCGACCGCCCAGATCTGGAAACCCGGGCAGACCCGCGCTTCGGCTTCAGACGCCTGGCCGAACAACCGGCCAACGACCAAGTCGAACGCTATTTCCGAGAAGAGTATTACGGTGCGATCCTGCGCGGCGAGAAATCGGTCGACATCAAGCGTTCAATGGAGGGCGGCCCCGAGGCCCGGCGTCAAGCCGCATGGATGGCCAATACCCTCTACGCAGACATCGCCCACATTCTCGATTCCCTGGCCCCTGGACGCCGCGTACTGGAAGTCGGCTGTGGCTTGGGCGACCTGCTGGAGGACCTGTCAAACCGCGGCTTTGATGTCTCGGGCGTGGAGATCGCCGAACCGGCGGCCCGGCACGCGCAGGCGCGGGGTCTGGATGTTCACTTGGGGGCATTCGGCGACCTTGCCAGCGGCGACCTCCGGGAGGCTCGATATGACGCGGTCATGTTCATCAACGTCCTTGAACAGATTCCGGATGTCGAAACGGTTCTGGCGACAGCCCGGTCGCTTTTGACACCGGGTGGGTTGCTGGTGGTTCGCGCCGGGAATGACTTCAATCCCATGCAACAGATCATCGCCAGGGAATTGGGTCACGGTGACTATTGGGTCGTTCCGGATCATTTGTACTATTTCGATTTTGACAGTCTTGCCCGGCTCTTCACCAGCCTGGGCCTGACTACCGTGTACAGGCAGGGCGATTTTCCGATGGAGTTGATGCCTCTTCTGGGCATGGACTTCCTCGCCGACCCGGCCACAGGCAAGCAGGCCCACGAGGCGCGTGTCCGGCTGGAGGAATACTTGCCGCCCGACCTGCGCCGCCGCCTTTATCATGCCCTGGGCGAAGCCGGTTTCGGCCGGTGCCTGTTGATGGCCGCACGCCAGGAGGCGCCCTGACCATGACCGCGGTCCGGCCCGACAGCGCGCATCCGCTCGCCTGTGCCATCATGCAGCCGACCTATCTGCCATGGATCGGGTATTTCGACCTCATCAGTCGGGTGGACATCTTCATATTCCTCGATGATGCGCAGCTGGTGCGTCGTAGCTGGCAGGTGCGGAACCGCATCCGGACATCGCAGGATTGCGAGAGAATGCTGTCCATCCCGGTCTGCAAAAGTGCACACCGCGACGATTTGCGGATCTGCGATGCACTGCCGCAGGACGCCGAAAACTGGCGGCACAGGCATTTGCGGACGCTGGAGCAGTCCTACGCCCGGGCACCACACAGACACAGGGCGATCGATATCTGGAAACGCCATTACCTGGCCGCACCCGCGGCGCTCGCCGATATGCATATGGGCTTTATCCGCGAGGTCTCCGGGGTGCTGGGCTTCCGCCCGAGTTTCAGACGCGCGTCCGAGCTGGATGTTTCGGGCAGCCGGGATATTCGGTTGCTTGGCATCTGCCAGAGCGTAGGCGCTTCACTCTACCTGTCCCCTCCCGGGTCGGCGGGTTATATCAGCGCAGAACAACCCGAAGGCGCATTCACCGATTCCGGCATTGCCCTGCGCTACCAGTCCTTTCATCATCCCCATTATGCCCAAGGCGATGGTGAATTCCTGCCCTTCATGGGCATCATCGACCTGCTGGCGCATCACGCTCCTGACGAGGCGGCCCGCATTATCCTATCAGGCAGACGTCCCGCCCTGACCCCCGATCAACTGGACGGACCCCATCCATGACCCAACCCCCGCCGCATGACTTCCGGATCGCCGACCGCCTGGTCGGTCCTGACCACCCTCCACTGATCATTGCCGAGGTATCGGCCAACCATCTTGGCTCGATCGACCGTGCCTTCGAGACAATCGATGCTGCAGCGGCATGCGGCGCTGACGCCATCAAGATCCAGTCCTATACCGCAGACACCATCACGCTTGATCATGACGGTCCCGGTTTCACCATCCAGGGCGGGCTATGGGACGGCCGGTCCTTGTATGAGCTCTACCAGGAGGCTCACACCCCCTTTGAATGGCACCCGGCCCTGTTCGAACGCGCCGCTCGGCATGGAGTCCCGCTGTTCTCGACCCCGTTTGACCATACGGCCGTCGATCTTCTGGAGTCCCTGGACGCACCGGCTTACAAGATCGCCTCTTTCGAGATCACCGACCTGCCGCTCATCGCCCGCGTCGCCGCGACGGGCAAGCCCATCATCATGTCGACTGGGATGGCCAATCTGGCGGAGATCCATGAGGCCGTTCGGACGGTGCGCGAGACCCGCGACTGCCCGTTGGCCCTTCTGCATTGCCTGTCGGCCTATCCGGCCCCGATCGACCAGTCAGACTTGCGCACCATCCCGCATCTGGGGGAAAGCTTCGGTGTCATCTCCGGACTCAGCGACCACACCCCCGGCACGGCCTGTGCCGTAGCCGCCGTGGCCCTGGGCGCCCGGGTGATCGAGAAACACTTCACCCTTTCGCGGGCGGATGGCGGGCCGGACAGTGCCTTTTCACTGGAACCCGACGAAATGAGCCGCCTGGTGGCCGACTGCCACAATGCATTCCACGCGCTCGGCCGGGTGCGCTACGACCTTGCTGGCAGCGAGGTCGGTTCAGTGACTTTTCGCCGTTCGCTCTACATCACCGCAGATGTCGAAGCGGGTGAGCGCCTGACCACAGAACATATTCGCTCCATCCGGCCCGGGCACGGCCTCGCGCCGAAATGGCTGCCGCAGATCCTCGACAGACCGGCCGCACGCCGCCTGCGTCGCGGGGAGCCGGCCAGTCTGGACATGTTCGACTGGCGCGATGCCAAGACCCCGCGCTGAAACCGGCGCATTTCCCTTCGCGCCCAATCGCGCTAAGTCCCAATCATGCGCTTTGAAGGTACAGATCAGTACGTCGCTGACGACGAGTTGAGCGCCGCGGTCAACGCTGCGGTGGCTCTGGAGCGCCCGCTGCTCGTGAAGGGCGAGCCGGGCACGGGCAAGACCGAGCTGGCCAAACAGGTCGCGCGTGCCATGGGCATGCCGCTGATCGAATGGCACATCAAGTCGACCACCAAGGCCCGCCAGGGTCTTTACGAATACGATGCCGTGGCCCGCCTGCGCGACAGCCAGCTGGGCGACGACAAGGTGCACGACATCGCCAACTACATCCGCCGCGGCAAGCTGTGGGAGGCTTTCGTCGCGCCTGAGCGCTCGGTGCTTCTGATCGACGAGATCGACAAGGCCGATATCGAATTCCCCAACGACCTCCTGCAGGAGCTCGACCGGATGGAATTCCATGTCTACGAGACCGGCGAGACGGTGAAGGCGGAGAACCGCCCCGTCGTCATCATCACCTCGAACAATGAGAAGGAACTGCCCGACGCCTTCCTGCGCCGCTGTTTCTTCCACTTCATCGCCTTCCCCGACGCGGACACGATGAAACAGATCGTCGAGGTCCACTTCCCCGGTCTCAAGGGCCGCCTCCTCACCGAGGCGCTGAAACTCTTCTACGACATCCGCGACGTGCCCGGCGTGAAGAAGAAACCCTCGACCTCGGAACTCCTGGACTGGCTCAAACTCCTCCTCGTCGAGGATATCGATCCGGCCCTTCTGACCGAACGCGACCCACGCAAGCTGATCCCGCCGCTCCACGGCGCCCTCCTGAAGAACGAACAGGACGTCATGCTGTTCGAAAAACTGGCCTTCATGGCCCGGCGGCAAGGTGGTCCGGGCGCGCCGGGTGGTGGCCCCAGGGGGCCGGGCGCGGCTTAGGTTCAGTCTAGGTTCCTTACGCCCGCGCCAGTGTACCCCGAGGGGAAAGGAGGAGGTCGCGCCATGCTGATGACACCGCTGATCCTGGCCATGGCCCTGCAGGCGGCTCCAGCCGAGCGCAGCTTTACCTGCACGGGCGACGTCCACCCCGCCGGCACGCCGGGGGCCTATCGCGGTCGCGTCACGCTTGTCGTCGAAACACCGCGCGGACCGCGCCCCCGGCCTGTGGCGCTGCAGCTGGGCGCGCCGTCCGTCCCGGACCGCTCCAGCGCTTCCATTCCCATTGAGCATTGCAGCGGCGCAATCGCCGGGCCGCCGGTCGCAGGCCGCATCCCGCTGGTGAGTGTGAATATCCGTCTGGCCGACGGTGCCCAGTTCGACCGGCCTGAAGATGTCGCTGTTGCGACCTCCGCCGAGGGCAATCCGGAAGGCTGAGCCCGCACGCGCCTGCGAACCCGGCCTGTCTGGACGACGACGCAATTCTCGCCTACCAGTCTTTCGACACCCTTTAAGGAGAGCACGCCAATGAACATCCGCGGCTAGGCCCGCGCCCACCCGGGGAACCGGTGGCGCGTTTCGACCCTTCCGAAACCACCCCACACCCGAGGTCCGTTCATGTAAGCTCCTCAACACCCCGCACTCGACCCGATGAACCCCGCGCCCATGCCGCACGCGCCGGGCATGGCCTATCTCAAACCACTGGTCGCGGATCATCCCAAGATCGAGGCTGACGATTTCACCTATATCCATTCCTTCGACGATCCGGCGCGCTTTCCCGAACAGGTGAAATACGCCTTCGACTTCATCGACGACCGGCTGGTCATCGGCAAGTTCTGCTCCATCGCGCATGGCGCCAGCTTTGTACTCAATGGCGGCAACCACTTTGCCGACCGGCTGTCCAGCTACCCCTTCCCGATCTTCGGGGCCTGGGGCGAGCCCGATCCCGGTCCCTGGCCCAACAAGGGCGGCATCAGCATTGGTCATGATGTCTGGATCGGCTGGGACGCGACGATCCTGCCCGGTGTCACCATCGGCCATGGTGCCATCATCGCCGCCAAGGCTGTCGTCACCTCCGATGTTGCCCCCTACACCATCGTCGGCGGCAATCCGGCCAAGCCGATCCGCAAGCGCCTGCCAGAGGCGGATATCGAGCGCCTGCTGGCCCTGGCCTGGTGGGACTGGCCGGTCGAAGCGATCCGGGCGGCGTCCGACGCGCTGATGAAGGCGGATGTGGATGCGCTGGAACGCCTGGCCCCAGGCTGAGGATCGATCTGCGCCGCGCCCATAAAATCCCGCTAGCGCTCCACCCCGGCCTGTGATCCAGAATTCAGGTTCAATTCGGCTTGGAGTCCCATGATGCTGTTCGGATTGTTGGTCGCAGCGCAGGCCGTCAGCTGCGCAGAGCTGGTCAGTCCACTTCAGTCCCATTCTGCCGCCCTCGAGGCCGTTTCGCAGGCATCGGCCAAGCTGCAGTCCCATTCCGACGAGCCGGATCGCACCGCGCTGGAATGCCTGATCCAGGCGGCCCATGACCTCGCCGAGACCGATGTGGAGCGCGCTGCGGCCGTCCAGCAGCGCATGATGCTGGTTATGCGCAGCGATGACTGGTCGGCGCTGGAGGCCGTGGTCGACGAGGGCTTTGCCCTGACCACGGACGGCTCGCCGGAGGCCGAGCGGCTGCGCCAGCAATTCTACGTCGGCCTCAGCTTCATCCGGCAGGGCGAAGGCGATAGCGCCGGCGCGCAGGCCGCGTCCGAACAGGCGCTGATGTCGTCGGCCCGCGCCCATCCGGACAGCTGGCAGACGATCGGCGAAAGCGTGCTGCACCGCCAGACCGGGCTGAATTGCCGTCCACCGGCGCCGGCGCGGCTGGTGTCGCTGGAAACCGTGTTTCCCAACTGGGCCAGCTGCCAGCTGCGCATGGACGACAATACCGTCTTCCGCATCGAGGCCTTCATTCCCGATCCCCCCGATGCGAATGCCGCGGCCGACTTGCTGCGCTACCGTGTCGAGGGTGAGCCGGTCGAGGCCCCTGTCGAGATCCGTGTCTGGGGCCTGCCCACGATCCGGGCCCGTTATGATCACCCGATCCATGATGCCCACCAGACGGTCTGGCATGGCCGGATCGGGGACGCCGCCTTCATCTTCATTGCCGAACCGGAACACGAGCCCGACGACCAGGCCGCTGCCGCCATCCATCGCACCCTCTCGGCGCTCACCGAGAGCCTGATTGCCGGCCATGAGCCCGCCGGTCCCGATGCCGAGCTCTCCGCCCGCGCGCTGGACGCGGCCCAGACCCGCCTGTCGGAAGCGCGCCAGTTCCACAACGAGCCCGGCCTGCTGCACCTTGCGGCGCAGCTGGCCCGGATTGCCGAGGCGAGTGCGCCGGACCCCCTGCAACAGGCGCAGGCGCTGCGCGTGGCCTTGTCCGTCGCGCTCAGTGGAGAGGACTGGGCCGCTGTCGAAGCCGTCACCGCGCGCATGGATGCGCTGCACGGGCTGGACCGGCTCGCCGCCTACACCGTCAGGCACGACGCGATCGACGCCCGTCTCCAGCGGGCCCGTGCGCTCGGCGATGGCCCGGAAGCGCGGCGCCAGCAGGCTGCGGCCATCCGCAATCGTGCCGAAACCCATATTGCGATCTGGCAGCCCCTGGCGGACCGGCACTATCGTCACCGCGAAACCGGGCTGGAATGCCGCGACCAGCCGGGTCTGGACCTGGTCGGGCTCTATGACACGCCCAGCTGCGCCTATGAGCGGGCCGGCACGGCTGTCCAGGCCAGTCTGGAAGTGCGGGCCCCGCAGGGCGACTGGCTGGGTCAGGCCGCGTCGGGCTTTGACCGCTATCGCAGCCCGGGTGACGGCTCGCAGATCGAGACCGGCGAACGGGAAAGCCGGCCCTATGCCGTGATCACCGGCCGTGATGCCCGCAATCGCGACCATGTCGTGCTGCTGGGCGACACCTCGATGGCCTTGCGCCTGTTCACGCCGGACGGTGCAGACCGAGCTGACGAGACCGCCCTCCTGGCGGAGTTCGACCGGCAGGTCCGCCATGTCGCCGAACACCAGACAGCCTGCGCCGCGGCCCTGTCGCCCGGCCAGGCCGCCAGCCTGGATCCGACCGGCGCTGCCGCCGTGAGCGCGGCCGAGCTGCAGGCCGCCTTTGCCGACCTTTTCGCCTTCACCACCCGCGAATGCGCCGCTCCTTACGAGCCGGAACTGGGCACCCGTCCCTTCGCCGAGATCGATGCCGACGGCCGGTTCGTGCGCTGGAGCGCCTTCGGCACCGACTGGACCGATACCGGAAACACCCTCACTGCCACCCGCCTGGGCGATCGCTTCATCCTCGCCCGCTATGCCAGCGGCGTAATCGACGTCTTCGGCACATTCGACCATCAGCCCGACCTGGCCAGCTTTCGCCAGGCCCTGGTCACGGTGGATTTCGAAAACGCCGAACCCGCGGCTTCGTTTGCGATCACAGCCCCGGTTTCCGAGCACTACGGTTTCGGCACGCGGTAGGGCGTGTCAGGGCAGCGTTTTTCTTCCCCAACGCCAGTTGGGGAAGTGGCCGAGCGGAGCGAAGGTCGATGGGGCGCCGCCGCAGGCGGCGTGGAGCGTGTCGCCTTCCGCGGCCTGACGGCCGCGGCCCCTCCACCCGCCTTCGCCCTTCGGGCTTCGGCCGGTCCCCCTCCCCATTGCATGGGGAGGAAAGGCGCGCTCCGCCTGCTCTCATTTTCTTCCCCCATTTCCAACACCGTCATCCCCCGGCTTGTCCGGGGGACCTCTCCCATCCTGCCAACAGGTTAGCTGAGGTGGCCCGGACAAGCCGGGCCATGACGGTGATTTGGGGGTGGATGAGAGTTTGGTGATGCATCGAGCTTTCCTCCCACCACCAACAGCGCCACGCGCTTGCACGCTGGCGGTATGGGCCTGTGAGGGTGCGGGACGCCTTCGGGCGTCTTCGCTAGGTATGAGTGAGTGACACCATCCGGCGTCCCGCACTTGGAGATTTCACCCGCCGGGGCGAGTGTGTCCTATATCAGGCGAGGATGCTGCATGAGTAGCATGACAGCCGTGCTCCCTGACCGCCGTGCCCGTCCAGCCGGCGGTCACCCGGCTCTCAGGACACGCTCCACTCCCCCACCACCCCCGGCCGACCAGACCGGGCCTCGAGCGGTGATGAGGCGAGGAGGATTATGCGGGCACCCCGAGAGGGTGGGGATATCTTCTTTTTATCCTCCCTCTTTGTCCTCCCTCTCCCTGGGGAGAGGGCCGGGGTGAGGGGGGATGGCGAGGCTGGTGGTTAGCTTGGCTATCACCGGGATTTCCCCCTCATCCGCCCCTGCGGGGAACCCTTCGTCGCGCCGGACAGTCCCCCGGACTGTCCTTTGGCTCCTCAGCCCCAAGGGAGAAGGGGGTGCCAGGCGGGCTGAATTTCGCGGATGGGACTGGCCCCCTTCGGTTTTGCCCTAGGGCAAAACCACTTCCCCCGCGCAGCGGGGGCAGAAAGGCGGTGTCCGGATTTCCACGGACGGCGCGTGGACAAGGGTGGCTTGTCCGAAAAAGCGAGCTCAAGGGGCAGACGCACCGGTGCCAACCTACCTCCCCCATCCCCCCTTCACCGCCCGGGCTGCAGCAAAACCGGAAACAGTTTCTGTTTTGGATTGTATCGGGTGCCGGAATGTGAAAACTTGCGGCACAATGACGGGC
Organism: uncultured Maricaulis sp.; assembly: GCA_965242785.1. Taxonomy (GTDB): domain Bacteria; phylum Pseudomonadota; class Alphaproteobacteria; order Caulobacterales; family Maricaulaceae; genus Maricaulis. Next base: position 183,167 of record CBDETA010000002.1, on the reverse strand, counting down.
CGAAAACGGCCTTGGACGGGAGAGCAGGATGTTTCAGATGCGGCTTGTAATGGTGGGGGCGCTGGCCCTGGTACTCGGTGCCTGTGGCAATGGCGACAGCGGGCGGGATGTGTCCGGTGCCGACCGGGAATACCAGACCGTGCTGCTGGAACAGCTGATCGACGCCCAGCCGGGCGATGTCATCGAGATTCCGGCCGGGGTCTACAGTTTCGACCGTTCGCTGAGCCTCAATGTCGACGGGGTCACCATCCGCGGGGCGGGCATGGACCAGACCATCCTGAACTTCCAGAACCAGGTGGCCGGCGCCGAGGGCCTGATTGTCACGGCCAATGACTTCACCCTGGAAGACCTGGCCATCGAGGACACGATCGGCGACGGGCTCAAGGTCAATGGCGGCGAGAACATCATCATTCGCGGCGTGCGCGTGGAATGGACGAATGGCTATTCCACCGACAATGGCGCCTACGGCATCTATCCGGTTCAGACCACGAATGTGCTGGTCGAGAACACGGTGGCCATCGGGGCGTCCGACGCCGGCATCTATGTCGGCCAGTCGCGCAATGTGATCGTGCGCAACAACCGCGCCGAATACAATGTCGCCGGCATCGAGATCGAGAACTGCATCGGCGCCGATGTCTACGGCAATGTGGCGACCAACAATACCGGCGGCATCCTGGTCTTCAACATGCCCAACCTGCCCCAGCCGGGCTATGGCACGCGCGTCTATGACAATGACGTCTACGAGAACAATACCGAGAATTTCGGCCATGCCGGCACGCCGGTGGCCAGCGTCCCGGCCGGTTCGGGCATCGTCATCAATTCCAATGACCAGGTCGAGATCTTCAACAACCGGATCGCCGACAACAATACCGCCAACATCATCATCTCCTCGCTGCATTCGACCGGCTACTCCGGCGGCTCGGCGCAGGCCGATTTCGATCCCTATCCGGAGACCATCTGGATCCATGACAACAGCTATACCGGTGGCGGCCGCTCGCCGGACGGGCTGGAGCTGACGGCGCTGAAAGTGGCCATGTTCGGTCTCAATGGTGCCCTGCCCGACGTGCTGTTCGACGGCTATGTCGACAGCGCCAAGATGGTCGATGGCGTGCTGCCGGATGCGCTGCGCATCTGCGTGCGCGATGATGTCGAGGTGCTCAATGCGGACGGGCCGAACGGCTATGCCTCGCCGCGCGTGGAGACCGAGGCCTATGCCTGCGAGCATGAAGGCCTGGCGCCCGTCGAGCTGGCCTTCGCCGACTAGGGACCGACACCGTGCTGAGACTGACCTGCCTGATCGCGTTGGTGATCGCGGGGGCGACCGCCTGTTCGGCCCCCGCGACGCCGCCGCAATTCCACGCCGACGCCAATCCGCGCCAGCTCTCCGACTGGGGTCAGGTACAGGTGCGCGGCGGCCATCTGGAGCTGGGCGAAGCGGTCGAGGTCTATGATCTCAATACGCCGCTCTTCACCGACTATGCGCTGAAACTGCGCACGATCTGGATGCCGGCCGGCCTGTCGGCAACCTACCGGGAAGGCGACACGCTGGACTTTCCCGTCGGCACGGTGATCACCAAGACCTTCTTCTATCCTCTGGCCGACACGCCGGGGGTGCTGGCGCGCGGCGACGGGCATGCCTTTCTCGACGGTGAGGGCCGGCTCGACCTGTCGCGGGTGCGGCTGATCGAGACGCGCATCCTGGTGCATCGCGAGGCAGGCTGGCAGGCCGTGCCCTATCGCTGGACCGAGGACCAGGACACCGCCCTGCTCCACCGGGTCGGCGAAGTCATTCCGCTGCAGCTGGAAGACGCCGGCGGCGCGGTAACGGCGTTCAATTATGTGATGCCGGACGTCAACCAGTGCGCCAGCTGCCACGCACCGGACTCCAACACCCGCGCGATCGCCCCGATCGGGCCGAAACCGCGCCATCTCAACCGCGACTTCGACTATCCGCACGGTCCGCAGAACCAGTTGGAACGCCTGGCCGCGGTCGGCTACCTGACCGGCCTGCCCGATGTCGCGGCCGCGCCGCGCAATGCCGACTGGCAGGACCTCTCCGCACCGCTGGAAGCCCGCGCCCGCGCCTATCTGGACGCCAACTGCTCGCACTGCCACAGCCCGGTGGGCCCGGCCGACACGTCCGGTCTCAACCTGGAACCGGACCTGCCGCACGGTCCGGCGCTGGGCCTGTGCAAACTGCCGATCGCTGCGGGCTCGGGCACCGGCAATCGCCGCTTCGACATCGTGCCGGGCGAGCCGGACCAGTCGATCATGCTCTACCGTCTGGATAATGTGGAACCGGACGAGATGATGCCTGAAATCGGCCGCTCCACCATCCACACGGAAGGCGTCGCCCTGATCCGCGAATGGATCGAGAGCCTGCCGGGCAGCTGTGGCTGAGGGTCAGTCCAGATAGGCTTCCAGATAGCGCTGCAGGGCGACCAGGGCTTCGGTGAAATAGGCCTCGGCCTGGTCCGGTTTGTCACGGCTCTCGAAGATCAGGATTTCCGAGGCGCAGTAGATCTCCACAACCATCCGCGCGACCCGGTCCGGATCGCCGCCGTGGAAACCGTCCGCCCCGCGCCGCCAGCGTTCGGCCAGCACACTGGCCAAACGCAGATTCCACGCCTCGCGCACCGAGCGCAGCTCGTGCGTGGTCAGGGTCAGGCGGAAGACGGCGCCGTAGGATGGGTTCTCCTCGACCAGCTGGCGCAGGGCCATGACCATTCCGGCCAGGCTGACCCGCCAGTCCTCATCGTCCGGATCCGCCAGATAGTGCTGGATCACCTTGTCGGTCTGGCTCTTGTACTCGTCCAGGATGGTGCCGTGGATGGAGTAGATATTGGGGAAGTAGCGATAGACCGAACTCACCGGCACGCCTGCCTCGGCAGCCACGGTGGAGGTCGTCACCGCATCGGTTTCACCGCGCTCCAGCAGACGCTTGGTGGCCTCGACAATCGCCGTGATCCGCTCCTGCGAGCGCTTCTGCCGCGGGGCGGCCCGTCGCTCGAGATCGATCTGTTCTGCCGGAGCTCTTTCGTTCACGCGTCGCCTCGTTGAATCTGCAAGGCAATCTGGCACAAATCGCCGCCGGGGCAAGTGTGACCCATTTGCGTCGTGCACCATCATATCGCCGTTTCGCCCCACTGCCCCCTTGAAAAACAGAAAATAATTCAGTTTCGTTTATTTGGGATTCCGGGACGGGATTCCAAGGGGGAGCCGGACGGAAGCCGGGACGCACCGGACGAGCCGGAAACGGGCGCTGCGCCCAACGGAGGAAAGATTGACCATCACCAAATCGATCGCGCGCACGGGCCTGCGCGCCCTGCTCACCAGCACGGTTGCCGGCCTGGCCATGGCCCCGGCCTTCGCCCAGGACGCGGACACGCCGGAAGACGTCATCGTCGTCACCGCCCAGCAGCGCGCCCAGTCCTCCCAGGATGTGCCGATCTCGCTGCAAGTGCTGGACGCCGAGTTCATCGATGCCCTCGCCGCCGACGATATGGGCGATCTGGACGCCTTCGTGCCGGGTCTGGAAGTGTCCAATGGCAGCCCGACCCAGCCGCGCTATTCCATCCGCGGCATCTCCACCAGCGATTTCGGGGTCGGCACCGATCCGGCAGTCGGCATCTATGTCGACGGCATCTATGCCGCGCGCTCGGGCGCCTCGCTGCTGGCCTTCAACGATATCGAGCGCGTGGAAGTACTGAAGGGGCCACAGGGCACGCTGTTCGGCCGCAACTCGGCCGCCGGTGCCGTGGCCATCATCACCCGCGCGCCTTCCGACGAGTTCGAGGCCCATATGGGTCTGCGGATCGGGTCGAACGATCGCGTGCGCACCGAGGGCATGATCAACCTGCCGCTCACCGACACGCTGGCGATCCGCGCCAATGTGCTGATGAACCAGGCCGATGGTTGGCTGACCGACGCCGCGACCGGCGAGGACTACCGGCGCGAGGATGCCTCCGCCAGCCGTCTGGCGATCCGCTGGGATGCCACGCCGTCGACGCAGATCCTGTTGCGCCACAGCCGTGACAGCATCGACCAGGACGCCCGTCCGGCCATCGGCATCGTGCCGCTGCCCGCCGCGCCGGCCACCCCGTCCCTGCCGGTGGATACCCGCACCTTCTTCAGCCCGTTCGGAGCCGACATCCGCAATGATGTCGTGTTCAACCGCGAGGCCCGCGAGCTTTCGGAAACCTCGCTGACGGTGACCCAGGACATCGGCGACATGGTCCTCACCTCGATCACCGCCTTCCGCGAGTTCGAGACCATGAACCGCGAGGACGAGGACGGCACCAACCGGATCGACACCTATTTCGACACCAACAATGTCGAGGAGAACGAGTCATTCTACCAGGAATTCCGGCTCGCCGGCACGACCGGTCCGGTCGACTGGCTGGTCGGCGCGTCCTACTATGACGAGACCGCAGACCAGATCTCGCACACCTTCACCTTCACCGACACGGTGAACACGGTGCTGGGCAATATCGGTTTCGGCACGCCTTTCACGGATCTGGAATACGGGCTGCTGGTGCCCTTCGGGGTGCCCGCCTCCATGCTGGGTCATGGCTGGCAGGAGAGCATGTACAACCAGGGTGAGTTCACCGCTCGCGCCGTCTATGCCGACGCCATCTGGTCGGTCACCGACCGGCTGAACCTTACTGTGGGCCTGCGCTATACCGAGGACGAGAAGTCCTTCCGCTGGCTCAACGGGCCGCGCGTCGCCGACAGCCTCGACCAGACGCTGGCCCTGCTGGACGGTGCGGGTCTGCTGGGCCTCGCCGGTGCGTCTCCGGCCGATTTCCAGTTCGATTTCGTCTTTGACCTTTCCGCCCTGGCCGGCGTGGCCTGCGACAATGGCGTCAATGTTGCCGAGGGCGTCGCCTGCGTCATGCAGGACAGCTGGAACAATCTCAGCCCGCGCGTCGTGGTCGACTACCAGCTGACCGACAATGTTCTGGTCTATGCCTCCTTCTCGGAAGGCTACAAGGCCGGCGGCTACAATTCCGTCGAAGTCGGCTCGCGCTTCGACAACGAGACCGTCACCAGCTGGGAAGTCGGCTTCAAGTCGGACTTCCTCAATCCCGACCTGATCCTCAACATGTCAGCCTTCTCCTATGTTTACGAGGACAAGCAGTCGATCCGCCTCGTCGCCCCGACCGGCGGCGGCGTGCCGCAATACCTGGTCCAGACCTCGGATGATGAAGCCATCGGCGTCGATTTCGAGCTCGACTGGGGTGTCACCGAGAGCCTGCAGCTGCATGCCAATGCGCAATGGCTGGACTCCACCTATCGCCGCCGCGTCGACAGTAATGGCGCCGACCTGTCCGGCGAGCCGACGGGTGAACCCTACTGGAATATCGCCTTCGGCGGCGCCTACACGATCGACTGGGCCAACCATGGCGAGATCGTGCTGCAGGCCAATCACGCCTATCGCGGCGAGAGCCGCTGCAACAGCCAGTCGGTCTTCCAGGGCACGTGCGGCGGTTATGCGGCCTTTGCCACCGGCGAGGCCCGCAACCGCACCGATCTGCGCGTCCGCTGGATCTCGCCGGACGAGAGCCTGAGCGTCAGCGCCTTCGTCAACAATGCGTTCGACAACCAGTATGTCGAAGGGGTGAACAACATTACGGCCGACACGCTCGGCACGCCCTTCGCCAGCATTTCCACGCCGCGCGTCTGGGGGCTGGAAGTCGGCTACGACTTCTAGACCACGCCGGCGCTTGTGTGACGGCCGGTCCGGTTTGGGCACGGACCGGCCGTCATATTCAGCACAGCGCCCTTTAGCCCGGCGCGAAACCGTCTAGATTGGCGGGCATGCTGCATCACTTCTTCACCGAACTGCGCGCCGCGCGCATCCCCGTCACCACACGGGAATACCTCACGCTCCTGGAAGCGCTCGACAAGGGCGTGATCGAGCCCGAGATCGGCCATTTCTACTCGGTCAGCCGCGCCGCGCTGGTGAAGGACGAGAAGGATTTCGACAAGTTCGACATGGTCTTCGCCCATGTCTTCAAGGGTGTGGAGACGCTGGGCCAGCTGTTCGGCGACAAGGAGATTCCCGCCGAGTGGCTGGAAGCCCTGATGCAACGCCATCTCACCGAGGAGGAGATGGCCGCGATCAAGGAAATGCCCTTCGACGAGCTGATGGAGACGCTGAAAAAGCGGCTCGAGGAGCAGGAAAAGCGCCACGAGGGCGGCAATAAGTGGATCGGCACCGGCGGCACCTCGCCCTATGGCCATTCCGGCTACAATCCGGCCGGCGTGCGCATTGGCGGGGAGAGCCGCAACAAGCGCGCCGTGAAAGTCTGGGAACAGCGGCGCTACAAGGACCTGGACGGCGACCGCGAGCTGGGCACCCGCAATCTCAAGGTCGCGCTGCGGCGCCTGCGCAAATTTGCCCGCGACGGCGCACACGAGGAGCTGGACCTGGACAACACGATCAGCGCCACCGCCCGGCAGGGCTGGCTGGACGTGATCATGCGCCCGGAACGGCGCAATGCCATCAAGGTGCTGGCCCTGTTCGATGTCGGCGGCTCGATGGATCCGCACATCAAGCTGTGCGAGGAGCTGTTCTCGGCTGCCCGCTCAACTTTCAAGAACCTGGAATACTTCTACTTCCACAACTGTCCCTATGAGGGCGTGTGGCGGTCCAATCTGCGGCGCCGGGCCGAGACCGTGCCGACGATGGACCTGATGCACAAATATCCGCACGACTGGAAAGTCATCCTGGTCGGCGACGCCGCCATGGCGCCTTATGAGATCACCCACGAGGGCGGCTCTGTGGAGCACTGGAATGAAGAGGCCGGCGCGGTCTGGCTGCAGCGCCTCGTCGATACCTGGCCGCACCTGATCTGGATCAATCCGACGCCGGAGAAATGGTGGCAGCACTCCTACTCCACCCGCCTCGTCCAGGACATCATCGGCCCCGACCGCATGTTCCCATTGACCCTGGAAGGCGTCGACGCGGCGATGCGGGAACTGGCGCGGTAGGCATGACGCATTTTCCTTTTCGCCCATTGAGAAAAGGAACTCGAACCCCGTTCTGCCTTCCATGCCCTTTTGACGAGCGTCATGGCCCGGCTTGTCCGGGCCACCTCAGCTAACCTGCCGACAGGATGGGTGAGGTCCCCCGGACAAGCCGGGGGAAGACGGTGTCGGATACGGCTATGTCGAAACTCAAGGCGGGCTTGTGGCGCGTGACGTTTTGCCCCTGAATGCGGCTCTGTCCCGTTCCCAAGTGCTACGCTCGATTTCCCCCGCTCACGATGCCTCACAATCACACCCCCTGGCCCCTCGGTCCCGACAATCTCGGCCCGCTGACCGCCGACACGCTGTTCAGCCTCGACACGCTCGCACCGCTTCTGCCGGGCTACACGCTGACCGAAACGCCCTCCCCCGACGGCCCCGCCTTCCGCCAGATCGAGGCCATCGCGCCCGGCGACAATGATCCCGGCCTCATTCTCCTCGGCCATGTCGACCAGGCCACGCTCACCGGCGTGCGCATTCGCGAGGCCGGGCGCGTGCCCAATGCCTGGATCATCGGCAGCACGATGGCGCAGACGCTGATCAAGCCGCAGGACTGTTTCACCGCCCAAGATGTGCCGGGCCGCGAGGGCGATGTGTTCTGGCGCGAGCCGGGAAATCTGCGTGCACCGACCTACTGGTTCCGCACCGGCCTGGACACGACCGGCGGCATCCTGCCGGACACAGACACGCTGAAAGCAAGCGAGCTCTACGAGATCAGCTGGGTCGCCTGGCAGGCCGGCTGAGCGCTCAGTCGGCCGGGCGCTGGCGCAGCCAGGCCGTGACGGCCCAGGCGGCGGCTTCGTGGCGCAGGCGTTCCAGCGCGGCCAGCGGCTCCACCCAGGCCAGTTCATGATCATGTTCCGTGGCGGCCTCGCGGTCCTCCACCAGCGTGCAGGCCAGGAACAGGGCCTGGTTGAACCGGTGCTCGCCGCGTGAGGTGCAGGTATATTGCCGCGCCCGTGTGATCAGCCGGCCCGGACGCACGGCCCAGCCGGTCTCCTCAAGGAATTCGCGCTGCAGCGCTGCCTCCGGCTCCTCGCCCGGATCGATCATGCCGCCGGGAAGATCCCAGCTCACCCGGTTGGGGCTGATGATGCGCACACAGGCAATCCGCCCGTCCTCGCGCGCCGCAATGCCATAGACCGCCGGCCGGTCGACATAGGCGATGCCCGGCTGCGGCAGGCCGAAAAGCGGACCGGTGCGGGTATCGGTGACGTCCTGCATGGCCTAGCCGAGCGGAAAGACCCGGCCCTCGTCCGGGTCCAGGCCCAGCTCCTGTTCGACCCGCGCCACCCAGGCCCGGACGCCCAGGAACTCGTCCAGATCGAACCCGCCCTCATCGGCCACGCGCGTATAGGCCACCAGGGCAATGTCCGCGAGGGTTAGCCGCTCGCCGACGATGAAGTCGCGGGACAACAGCCGCATCTCCATCACCCCCAGCGCCCGGCGGCCCTTGGCCATCAGGTCCGGCTCGATCTCCTCGTCGGAGAGGTTCTGGAAAGCCTTGCGGAAGCGGCGCACGGCGACATAGGGCTCGTGGCTGTACTGCTCCCAGAACATCCATTCCAGCATCTTGGCGTGGTCGAACGCGTCTTCCGGGATCAGGTCCGACCCGCGGGCGAGATGGTGGATGATGGCATTGGACTGGGCCAGGATGCGGCCGTCCTCGCGTTCCAGACAGGGCACCTGCCCGGCCGGATTGATGGCCAGGAAGTCCTCGGTACGGGTCTCGCCCTTCACCACATCGACATCATGCCATTCGTAGTCGATGCCGAGATGATCGGCGGTCCATTTGACCTTCAGGCAATTGCCGCTGAGGCGGTCACCATAGATGCGGACGGGACGGGTCATGGCGCGACTCCCTTTGCTCGTCCGCACCATAACGCCACCAGCGGCGATGGCGAGCCTGCTTTGATGACATTCCCACAGGCCTGTGACAGCTCGTCGCTTGGGCCTCGTCGCGGCTGCGCCTATAAGGGGCCGATCTTGAGACAAGGCTCCGGAATGTCCGAAAAAACCCAAGCCGCCATCCTGCCTGCCGAGGCCTGCCAGACCATGGAGGAGGTGCGCCGGGGCGTGGACGCCGTCGATCGCGAACTAGTCGCCCTGATCGCCCGCCGCACCCGCTACATGGAAGCCGCCGCGCGCATCAAGCCGAACCGCGAGGTGGTGCGCGATGAGTGGCGGATCGAGGACGTGGTCAGCAAGGTCTGCGCCGAAGCCGACCGCCTCGGCCTCGCCCGCTCGCTGGCCGAACCGGTCTGGCGCGAACTGATCGAACGCTCGATCGCGTATGAGTTCGAGGTCTGGGACAAGACGCGCTGACGAGGCAGGCGACACCGGGATTCGCAGCGCTCCGCGCTTTCACCCCTTCCGACCCGGCGCTGCGCGCCGGCCCCTTCGTCGCGTCGAACATGCCCCCGGCATGTCCTTGGGCTCCTCAGTCCCCATCAAGGGGAAGGATGATTGAGCCAAGCTCCGAATATCCTCGCCCTTGATGGGCGAGGGGGACCGCTGCGCTAGCAGCGGTGGAGTGGGTGACCACTAAAAAATAACCCGAAGCGCGCAGCGCTTCACCGCCTTGTATCAACTGAGGAAAATCTAAAGCGCGCCTGAGAACGCCGCTTCGGTCTCGCGGAAGCAGCGTTGGATCTCCAGCCGCGCGCCGTCCCAGGCCAGTTGCGGCTGCTCTTCTGCCAGATCGCAAACTTCCGCCAGGGCGAAGGCCCCGACACCGCGGGCCGCGCCCTTGAGAGTGTGGGTGGCGGTGCGCCATTGGCTGACATCGCGGGCTTCGGCCATCAGGCCGATACAGCGGCGCGCCTGCTCGCACATCAGCTCGAGCAGTTCGCGCGTCAGTGCCGCATCACCATCCGTGTAGCGCCGCAGGTGAGTGGCGTCGAAGAGCGGATGTTCGCAGGATCGGGTGTCAGCAACCATGCTCGCCTGATAGCGCAGCGAGATTAACAGCGCGCTTAAGCGGCCCCGCCCGCCCCGGCTTTCGTTCAACAAGGTGAATACAGCGTTCAGTTTCGCTTCAGACGCGAAAACGCATCCTGTCTGCTCACCCAAAACAGGAGGATCACCATGACCCGATGGATGGCAACCCTCACCTGCGCCGTCGCGGCCTCGCTCTCGCTGGGCGCCATGGCTGCGGCCGAACCGGCCCGTGCGGCCGCCGACACCACCCGGCTGGAACAGTCCAGCGGCGAGAAGCGCCTGCAGCGCCGGCATCACCGCCGAGACTACAGGGGCCGTGACTACAGGGGCCGCGACTACCGGGACCGCCGTCACGGCCACCGTCATGGCTATCGCGACCGCCATCGCGACCGGCGCTATGACCACCACTACCATGCCGCCCAGCGCTGCTGGCGCGAACGCCGCCATGACTATTATCGCGGCCGCCCGGCCGTGGTCTCCCTGCGCATCTGCCGCGACCGCTATGGCCGCCATTATGTCGACCACCGTTCGCGCCAGCTGATCTATTATGTCAGCCGCCACCAGCGCCGCTGGTAGCCTCGCAGAACCAGCCCGGATTCGCTTGCCCCATAAGGATTGGCGCACTATTTTCCCGCGCGGATCAAGGGAGAGTAGTGATGCAACGCCAATCCTTCTGGCTGGCCCTCCTGGCCGGCACCGCCCTCGCCGCCTGTTCGCCCGCCGCTGACGACGCCCCGGCTGACGAAAGTGCTGCCGCGATGCCGGAAGCGGCCAGCGAAGATGTATCGGCTGAGACCACCACGGACGTCGGGGCTGAAACCCCGGAAGCCAGCCCGGCGGCCGTGTCCACCATCGACATCCAGGAATGGCCGGTGCCGTGGGAAGGCCGTCCGCGCGACCCCTACACGCTGGACGGCGAGACCGTGTGGTTTGTCGGCCAGCAGAATTCCTACATCGCCCGCCTCGATGTCGCCTCCGGCGAGATGGAGCGGATCGATCTGCGCGAGGGCGCCGGCCCGCACAATCTCATCGTCGCGCCCAATGGCGACGTCTGGTATGCGGGCAATCGCGATGCCCATATCGGCCGCTATGACGTGGCCACGGGCGAGTTCGAGATCATCGACACCCCGCCGGAAACCGCCCGCGACCCGCACACGCTGATCTGGGACGAGACCGGTGACATCTGGTTCTCCAGCCAGGGCGCCAATTCCATCGGCTTCCTGGACGTCTCCGAACGCGCCGTGCAGATCCTGCCGGTGCCGACGCCCAATTCCCGCCCCTATGGCATCAAGATCGCGCCGGACGGCACGATCTGGGTCTGCCTGTTCGGCTCCAACAAGCTGGTCTCCATCGATCCGGCGACCATGGAGCTGACCGAACACGTGCTGCCGCGCGAGGAGACCCGCCCGCGCCGCATCGGCATCACCTCGGACGGGCGTGTCTGGTATGGCGATTATGCCGCCGGCTATCTCGGTGTCTTCGACCCGGCCGACGGTTCGGTGCGCGAATGGCCGATGCCCTCGGGCGAGAATGCCCGCCCCTATGCGATGGCGGTGGATAGCCAGGACCGCGTCTGGTTCGTCGAAACCGGTGTCGACCCGAATTACTTCGTCGGCTTCGACCCGGCCAGCGAGACCTTCTTCTCGATCACCGGAATTCCCTCGACCGGCGGCGTGGTGCGGCACATGCAATACCTGCCGCAGAACGGCGAGATCTGGTTCGGCTCGGACATGGGCACGATCGGCCGCGCCCGGGTCGAGTAAACCGCACGTTCGGGGTCTTGCGCATCCGCATGGCAGACATGTGCAGGACCCCGCAAACTTTGTCTTGATTTTGTCGCATTGCCGCGTATTTTCCGCGGCTCTCCGGCGCGCCTATAGCTCAGTTGGTAGAGCAGCTGACTCTTAATCAGCGGGTCCAAGGTTCGAATCCTTGTGGGCGCACCAACACTTCTCTCGTTGAAATCGAAACGAAATCTCAGATTTCACCTTCGGAGCACAAGCGGAGCATTTCGCCGCGTGTGACTTTTCTTGCCCGAATTAGACGTCACACGTGTGACCTGGCCATTCGCCCACCGGCCTGTCCGCCGGATGGCGGACAGGCCGGTGGGCGCGCAATCAGAAGCGCCAGCGGAAATCGATGCCGGCGCGCTGGCTTTCGGTCTCGTCGCCAAACTCGCCCTGATAGCTGATGGCCAGGCCTGCCCGTTCGGATCCGATCATCCGCACCCGGGCACCCAGCTGGTAGACAAGCGGGTCCAGAGCGGTGCCGATCTGCGCCGGGTCCGCCGACGGGTTGGCGCCAAGGAAACGGATCGGCAGGGCCAGACGGTCCTCGGTGCTCAAGCGCAGGCCGGCCGTCACTTCCACCGTGCCCAGCGCCCGCTCGGTCTCGTGGAACACCCGGCCCAGGGTCAGGCGCGGATTGAGGTCGGCGACCAGCTGATCCGAGGCCAGCACCTCCACGCCCAGACCGCCCAGGCCGCTTTCCGTCGCCCCTTGATGGTAGAGCGCCGTCACCGAAGCCGTGACCTCCGGAGCCAGGATCACATCACCAGTCCGGTGCACCTGACCGAGTTGGGCCTCCAGGCGGGCAAAACGGGTCTGCGGTGCAGACCGTCCGATACCGCTGGTGAACACCGATACCGCGCGTTCGGTCTCATGCCAGGTCCAGCCGCCCGACAGGGTTGCCCCAGCGGTCAGCCCGCCCGAGCCCCTGTGGCGCAGCCCGGCACCGAAGCCGAAGCCGTGGTGCTCGGAACGCGCCCGCAACCCGTCGATGCGCGACGGCGAGGACTGTTCATAGCTCACTCCCGCAGCCAGCGACCAGTCCTGGCCCAGGGCCTGTTCGAAGCCGCCGGAAAACCGCATGGAGGTCGCTTCGACGCTGTATGCCTCAGCCGATCCGTCCCGGTCGGCGGAGACCATTTCCAGCCGGCTCCAGACACAGGCCGCATCGGCTTGTGCAACGGCGGCCGGCGCGCAGGCGCGCAAGTCGTCGGCCAGGCTGTTGGCCACGCGCAGCTGGGTGTGCATGGCTGCAACATGAGGCTGCGGGTCCAGCTGGTCCATGACGGCATGATACAGCCCGCGCTGGTCCGACTTCATATTGCCCAGAAAGGCCGCCAGGCGGCCGATACCGGAGGAGTCGCCAGCCCGAAGCGCCGAATCCATGTGGCCACCCAGCGCCTGGCCATTCCGGGTCAGCGTATCCAGCCCGAATGCGGTGTCGATCTGCAGATGGATGCCGGCCGCATCCGCGGCAATGGAATAGTCCACCGCCAGGGTGTCGGTGATGTCCAGTCCCAGATCCGTTCCGCCGCCCTGGGCCGCAAACAGCGTCACCGGCGCCGCATTTTCCAGCCAGGTCAGGGTCACTTCACCCGTTCCGGCCACGCTGGCCGCCCCGGTCAGATTGACCCGGTCGGACGCGTAGGGGCCGAAGGCCACATCAAACAGCATGTGACCACTGGCGGTCTGTTCGAAATGCCCGTCGAGCGCCACCGTGTTGATGACCCGCGCCCCGTAATAGAGGTTGGTCAGCGGATTACCGACATGATCACGATTGCCAAAGCTGTCGCCGGCCAACAGGTCCAGCGGGTAGCGCGGTGCCGACAATCCCATCAGGAAGGTCCCGGCATTGACAAATGTGCCTGCGGCGATGGGGGCTCGAGCCACCGGCGTGGCGGCCCGGAAGACCAGGCTTTCCGCATCGGGCGCTTCGCCCAGCAGGCGCAGTCCCGACGACCGGCCGTCCTCGCCAGCCATTGCCGGCCACTCGATCCCGAAACCCCACGCCAGATCACCGGCCCCGGTGTCGCTCACCGGCGGCAAGGATGCGGCCTGCAGGACAGTGTCCGGCAGATGGGTCTGAACAGGTCGCGGCTTGCCACCGGATTGCGGTGCGGCGCCTTCGGCCGCCAGGCTGCCGCCCAGGTCGATCGTGCCGAAGGCCATGAAGGTGCCGCCGGCAAGGTTCTCGAACCGGTTCTGACCACTGCCCAGCAGGATATCCCCCACGACCAGACCGCTATTCTGGACATGGTCATTGCCTGCCCCCGTCCGGATCGCGACCCCTGAGAGCGCCGAAACCGATCCGGAGAAGCGGAACAGATTGTCACTGCCGCCATCGATGGAGATTCCGGCCGCGCTGCCACCGCCGCCGCGCATGTGATTGCGCAGGGTCAGGTTCAGTGGTCCGGCGCCGGCTCCGCTGCCCCCGGCCAGGGACAGGCCGGACGCATTCTGGGCCGAAACCAGAACGGCGCCATCGATCTCGATGTCGGCGCTGGCCGCCCGGCTGTCGATGAAGATACCGCCTTCCGCTTCGCCGGCCGCCGACACAAACGCACCTTCGGCAATGTGGATGCGCGTGGACCCGGCGGAACCGGCGGTTTCACCGTCCGGACCGGAATCGCACTGCGGATCCTCGACACAATGCTCGCTCGACATCCGGCGACGGTCCGCCACCGTTCCGTGATTGACGATGTAAATGCCCCAGCTGCCAGCCCCGTTGGCAATGACGGTGCCGGAATCCGCGACCGTCACGCTCGCCGTTTCCCCGGTGGCCGTATCCGCTTCGACATAGACCCCGTGCGCCCCTTCGCCATAGGTGCGGATATGGCCTTCCACAACGACATCGACGCTGCCGCCGCGATGACGACCAGGCAGGATCTGCTCGCTGCGGGTACCCGTCTCCGAGACCACAGTCAGGCTGCTGGCCAGACTCTGAGCGAAAACGCCATAGGCTCCGGCTCCCCGGGTCAGGACCAACGAACCCGCGCCGATCCTGACACTCACATCTCCGCCGCGCAGGCTCAGTGCTTCGCCGAGGCCCAGTGGCGAACGACCCGCCCGGACATCCCGGTTGATCGTCACGCGTGACTGATCCGTTGTGTCGATCAGGCCGCCGCCGCCGCCAATGGACTGGGCGACAATCCCGTGCGCCCCGCGCCCCTGGGTCCGGATCTGCGCGCCATCGGACAGGGTGATGTCGATGTCACCCCCATTGCCGGCTGCGCTGGTCAGGTCGACCGCCAGACTGTTTTCGATATGGCCGACGACTTCGGTCAGGTCGCCCGCGCCCATTTGGCCGCCACCGCCGCCAATCGACTGGGCCAGGATACCGAAGGCCCGGTCGCCGAGGGTGAAGATGCCGCCTGTCTGACGCACGGTAATGTCCCCGCCATCGCCGCGTGCACCGCCCCAGCCGCCGATCTGCAGCTTGGCCCGGAAGGCTGTCGGCTCCAGCAGGACTTCGGTCAATGCCGGGTCATCACCAGAGGCATCGCCGCCACTGCCACCGCCGCCGCCGACGGATTGGGCGAACAGGCCGTGCGAACCCTCACCACTGGTGTGGATCCAGCCGGCATGGGTGATGTCGATGACGCCCCCATCACCCGCGGCGCCACCAAAGCCGCCGATGGCAAACTGCATGTCGGCATCGGATTCGGCCACACCGCCGGTGCCGCCGCCACCGCCAATCGATTGCGCGAACACGCCGTGGGCAGAGTTCCCCAGGGTGCTCACGCTGAAGCCGGTTCCGCTGATGGCATCGATGGACACGGAAACACGTCCGCCATCCCCGGCGGATCCGCCGAAGCCCCCGACGGTCAGACCGCCGCCCGGACCGCCCTGCGGAATCGCCGGATTCGGTGCGATGTCATCGTCCAGATTGACGATGTCGGCATTGCTGGTGGCGCCCGAGGCGCCGCCAATGCCACCACCTCCGCCGACGGACTGGGCGAAGACACCGTGCGAGCCGTGGCCCGTCGTCAGCACCCGGCTGCTACCGGCAAAGCTGAGATCGACGGTGCCGCCATGATTGCCCGACCCGCCGCGTCCGCCGATGCTGATCGCCATGCCGTCCGCATTCGGGCCATTGATCGTCCGGCTGGCAGACGCACCGCCTGCGCCGCCACCGCCGCCGATCGATTGTGCGACCACAGCATACGCCAGGTCGCCCCGGGTTTCGATGCCACCGGAGAAGCGGCCGGTAACGGTTCCGCCCACGCCTCCGCTGCCACCCGATCCCCCGATCGAAATGGCCAGGCTGCAGCTTGTCGGTACAACCTTGCCGTCTTCAGGATTGGTGCAGGGAATGCGCGGCTGTTCGTCCACACCCGGAGGCGTGTCCGGGTCGCTGCCACCGGCGGGCGGATCGCCCGGATTGCCCGGATTGAGGCTGCCGCTGAACGTGATGGCGCGGGCATCTCCGCCTTCGCCGCCACCGCCGCCAATGGATTGCAGCGAGACGCCATAGGACTGGTCGCCACGCGTGAGAATACCGCTCCCCGCCCGGCCGGTGAAAGTCACATCGCCACCGCGATTGCCTGCCCCCCCAGAGCCGCCGATGGAGAGACTCACCGAATAGGCGAGGCCGTCATTGGCCGGGGATCCCTGGCCACTGCTGCCGATAGCGCCGGACAGCGCCATGCTGGTGGATGCACCGCCGGCGCCCCCGCCGCCACCGATGGACTGGGCCAGCACGCCATGTGCACGCGTTCCGTGGGTATCGATCAGCCCGGCCATGTCGTAGACGACATTGCCGCCAACGCCACCGACCCCGCCGCGACCACCAACGGCCGTAGTCAGGCTGATCGCAAGACCACCCTTGCTGGCGCCTCCGGTTCCGACCGACCCGGCACCGCTGAACGCATTGCCGCCGATGCCGCCCCCGCCGCCGATCGATTGCAGGATCACACCGCTCGCCAGGTCGCCCACTGTGGTGATCATGGAGTTGCCGAGGGAATGAAGCGTCACGGCTCCGCCATCGCCGCCGCGTCCGCCGGTACCACCGACACTGGTTGCGATGGCCAGGCTGCCCCGGCCAACCGCACCGGACAGGCCATAGGTGTTCCCGCCTTCTCCGCCGCCACCACCGATGGACTGGGCCACCAGGGCCGACGCTCTGGCTCCATAGGTCAGGAGCCGGGCATCCGAGTTCACATCGACCACGCCGCCCTGGCCGCCCTGACCACCGGCACCGCCCAGTGCCAGGGAGACCGCCAGCGCAGCGCTATTGCCTTGCGTGTCCACCGGAATGCCGATCGAGATCGCTCCGGCAGTCGCGTTGCCTCCAGCGCCGCCACCGCCGCCAATCGACTGGGCCACCACACCCAATGAACCAGCACCGTGGGTTTCCACATGGCTGCGGCCGAGGTCGAGGTCCACGCGACCGCCATTGCCGCCGCCTCCGCCGCTGCCGCCCAGCGCAAAGGATCCGGTCACTGGAACCGGTGAAACCGAGCCGGCCACGCTGACCGCATTGCCGCCGGCGCCACCGCCACCGCCGATGGACTGCGTCACGATCCCGCGCGCGTTTTGCCCGCGCGTCAGGGTGAAGAGCAGGTCACCGCCGCGGAAGGACACGGCACCGCCATGACTGGCCGATCCACCGGAGCCGCCAATGCTGAAGCCCAGCGACACCCCGGTACCGCCGGCAATCCCCAGCGCGTCACCGGCCACACCGCCACCGCCGCCGATCGACTGGATCAGGAAGGCGTCCGACCGCGTCCCCTGGGTTTCGATATGCCCGTCCGCTGTCAGGCTGACCTGGCCCCCATGGCCGCCGCTGCCGCCACTGCCACCGATGCTGACCGCGCCGGAATATCCGCCACTGCTGGCACTGATCGCGATCGAGCGGCCGCCGGAGCCACCACCGCCGCCCACCGACTGGACCAGAACAGCATTGGACTGGCTGCCCGCTGTGAAGATGGTGGATCTCAAACCCGGAACGGTTTCCGAACTGCCCTGACCCACGTTGACGCTGACATTGCCGCCGCGTCCGCCCGTGCCACCGCGGCCGCCCAGGCTGAAGGCCAGCGCTGTATCCGCGCCCATGCCGGCCCAGGTGAAGGCATAACCGCCATCGCCGCCGCCGCCGCCAACGGATTGGGCAACCAGCCCGCGCGAACGGGC
This sequence comes from uncultured Maricaulis sp., assembly GCA_965242785.1. GTDB lineage: Bacteria > Pseudomonadota > Alphaproteobacteria > Caulobacterales > Maricaulaceae > Maricaulis. Next base: position 165,276 of record CBDETA010000002.1, on the reverse strand, counting down.
CCCGAAGGTGACCAGCTCGCGGTCCTGGTTGACCCGAACCTCTCCGCCGGCGCCGCCACCGCCGCCGCTGCCCCCGAAGGACAGGCTGAGCGCGCCGCTGACGCCGATGGCACCGTTGCCGGCGCCGCCACCACCCCCGATGGACTGCGCGAACAGGGCGTCCGATCGGTCACCAAGCGTCCAGACATTCCCGCTCGAGGCCGCCGAAACCAGGCCACCATTGCCCCCAGATCCACCTGACCCGCCGAAGGCCAGCGCCGCACTGAAGGGAATGCCCGGGGTCAAGGGCACATTGACGGCCACGGCGAGACCCCCGCTGCCACCACCGCCGCCCACGGACTGGGCGAAGATCGCGCCGGAGTCGGCACCATGGGTCAGGATGTCGCCGGCTGACGCGACGGCAACCCGTCCGCCATCGCCGCCATCACCGCCAGCGCCGCCGAAGGCCAGGCTCAGGGGGCCGCCGAGGCCCGCACTGACCGCCAGGGCACCATTGCCGCCACCGCCGCCGATCGATTGGGCGTGAATACCCGCACTGCGCAGGCCATCCGTGCGGATCGTCGAGCCGGCATGGGTGACGACATCGACCGCCTGCCCGTCACCGCCCCGGCCGCCGGCCCCGCCGATCGCCAGGGATCCGGCACCGCCCACCTGTACGGCCACGGCGAAACCGCCATTACCGCCGCCACCACCGACAGACTGGGCATAGATCCCACGGCTGTCCTGTCCGCGGACATGAATGCGGCCGCGGTGTTCGACGCGGACATCATCCCCGTCGCCGCCGCCACCGCCGCGCCCGCCTACAGCAACCTGAAATGACCCGCCTGCGGCGACCGCATGGCCACCATTGCCGCCGCCACCGCCAATCGACTGGGCCACAATCCCGTGACGTTCATTAAACTGGGTCGAGATCAGCGAGCCGGCCGCGGTGTCGACGCGAACCCGGCCACCATCGCCGCCCTTGCCGCCCGTCCCGCCCAGCGCGAAGACAAGGCCGAAGGCCCCGGCGCCGTCGCCACCATCACCACCGATCGATTGGGCGCGAATGCCGCCGCCCACGATGAGGCCGGAATTGCTGACCGTGACGGTCCCACCGCCATTGCCGCCCGCGCCGCCATCGCCGGCGCCGCCGCCGATCCAGCCGCCGCTGGCACCATGGCCACCGCCGCCGCCCCGGGACACGGCCAGGATCCCGGCATCGCGCGCATCGGTGATGCGTCCGCGATTGTGCACGGTGACATCGCCGGCATTGCCGCCCAGACCCCCGTCACCGCCGCCGCCGATGGTCGCGCCTTCGCCACCATGACCACCGCGGCCACCTTCGCTGAGCGCCAGAATGCCCACCGACTGCGCCGAGACCAGACCTTCGGCGCCAACCTCGACCACGACATAGCCGCCATTGCCGCCCACCCGGGCCGAGCGCCCGGCACCGATAAAGGTGGTTTCGCCCGACGCACCTGCCGCGCCCCCCTTGCTCCAGGCCACCACGCCAAGGCCGGAATCGAGAATGCTGCCATTGACCGTCACATTGACGTGGCCACCATTGCCAGCGGCGCCACCTTGCGCAGCCGTGCCGAAGGTGATCTGACCGGCATTGCCCCCGTCACCCCCGAAACTCCGCGCCGTGATGCCGGTGTGGAATCCTTCAATCTTGCCATTCAGCGTGATCCCGACCTGGCCGGCTCGGCCGCCCTGGCCGCCGCGACCGGAGTCGAAAGCCGCCTCGCCGCCGCGACCGCCGCGTCCACCCTGACTCTGGGCAAAAATGCCGCTTGGTCCGGTCAGGTAAAAGAAACCGCCTCCGGCGGGTGCGAAACGGACGACGCGCTGGGTCCCGGCACCATAGGCGTGTCCAAGTCCCAGCGATTCGCCATTCTGGGTGATGAAGATAGAGCGCCCCTCACCGCCGTTTCCGCCCGGTTTGGCCTGATGCCCCCATCCTTCGGCATCATTTCCATTTCCGCCCTGGCTGAATGCGAACACGCCCGCCGTGGATGCAAAGATGCGCGAAGACTGTCCGGTCGTGATGTAGATATTGGCGCCGTGACCGCCGTGACCACCACGCTCCTCGCGGCGCCCATAACCGCCGTTTCCGCCCGCGGCTACGCCCTGGATGCCCACATTGGCGAACATGTCCGCATAACCGTCGCGTGAATCGAAATCGCCCCCGCGATCACCATTCAGCGTGATGGTGCTGTGCGACTCGATGAACACATTGCCGGCATGGCCACCATCGCCACCCCGACCGCCATCCTGCGTGGCGCCGTGATAGTCTCCGCGACCGCCATGGCCGCCCCGGCTTTCGGCATGGATACCCACGCCGCCGACGACAAGCGGGATGCCCAAAAACTTCAGCGTCGAACCGGCCGCGACGACCGAAGCATGGTCGTCGATGACGACATAGCCGCCATGACCGCCTTCGCCGCCATCCCCGTCACCGTCATTGCCGTTGCCGCCATTGCCGCCGGCCGTGAAGGCGTGCACGCCAAACCCATAATCCGGTCGGATTTGCGCATTCGCGTTCAAGCGGAAGCCGACAGAAGCAGAATTGGCGCCGGGTCCGCCATCGCGGCCATAGCAGGTCCAACCACAGCCAGGAGAGTGGCCGTCCGCGGCCTGATGCGTGTTTTCCACCCCGCCCCGATTGCCGTCGACGACGGTCTGGCGTTCCGGAACCGGCAGGTCGTCGGCCCAGGCAACAGTGGGCAAGGTCAGCGCTGTCGACGTCAACAGCAGCAGTCCGAACGCGTGCCGAAAATCCTTGGAAACCAAGCCGGATGCCCCGACCGCAGACACGGTCGAACGAGACGATTCAGTGCGCATATCCCCCCCAGGGCCGCCCCAAGGGCGGCTACGCAAGCCTTTGAAACTCTAAGTTTAAAAATGAACTCGACATTTCGAGCTTTTCCGTTCGGTAGCATTTGGTTTCAGATGCAACAAGTCTGACAACGTCGTGCAAAACGGGCAGCGCCCCACAGGCTTCACGCGCCTTTTCTTGCCCTGCCACGCAAACCCCGTTGATGGAGCAGGAAAGAAAAAATCTGCGCCATGCGCGTGTCGCAGCCCCGCTGGTCTTGAACCGGCCAGTCGAACAGGCCAAGGATCAAGGCTCGCTGCGGAGGCCGTGCATGCCCCTTCCCTTTTGCCGTTTTCTGGTCCCAGCGCTGTCTGCCGCGCTGATGCTGTCCGCATGTGCCAGCCAACCGGCGCTTCTGCCCCTGATCGAGCCGGGTCACGCGTCCGGGCAGCGGCATGCGATCCATGTCGTGACATCGCGCGCGCCCGCCATGCGAACCGAGGACCGGTTCGGGCCCGGTCGAGCCGCGACACTCAGCTTTGCCCTGGCCGAGGTTTGGGTGCCGCATGACCGCCTGCCCGGCCGGATCGAAACTCCCGGCCGCCGCCCGGACCCGCGGCACGAATTTGGTCTGGCAAGCTGGGAAGACCTGCCCACTGCCGCGGACTTCACCCGCTCGCTGGACGCCCGGCTGGCCGCCATCGCCTTTCCCGAGCGGGAGGTCTTCCTGTTCGTGCACGGCTTCAACACACCGTTTTCCGACGGTCTCTATCTCAATGCCCAGATCCTCAATGATTTCGGCGTGCTGAATGCGGCCGTGCACTATTCCTGGCCGTCGGCGGGCCAGATCCCGGCCTATCTCTACGACCGCGACAGCGCCCTGTTCGCGCGCGACGGTCTGGTGGAAACGCTGACCCTGCTGTCGCAGCGCGAAAGCCGGTCGATCATCCTTCTGGCGCATTCCATGGGCTCGCTGGTGACGATGGAGGCCCTGCGCCAGCTCTCGCAGACCGGCCGCCATGATGTGCTGGACCATATCGACACCGTGGTCCTGGCCTCGCCGGACATCGATCTGGATGTGTTTCGCGCACAGTTCGAAAGCCTGAGCCAGCCGCCCGAGCATTTCGTGATCTTCACCTCACAGCGCGACCTGGCCCTTCGCCTGTCCGACCAGCTGCGCGGCGGCCGCCGCACACTGCTGGGCATTGGCGCACAGCAGGATGTGCTCGAGGCGATGGGGATCACCGTTATCGACCTGACAGAGCTGACCGATGGCGGCTTCACCAACCACACCGCCTTTGCCGCCTCGCCCACCCTGCAGCGCATGGCCCAGACCGGCGTGCTCAGCCAGGCCATCCTGGGCGAAGGCTCGGAGCCGCGCTGAGGCCGCGCTATTCCTCCAATAAAATGAAGGCCCGGACCTGAGGGGGAGAGCGGTCCGGGCCTTCTTCGTTGCAAGGCGACATCAAGGGGGGAGAGATCAGCCGGCCTCGCGAACCTCATTGAGGAAGTTGGTGACAGTGGAATTGAGCCGTTCGGCACGCTCGGACACGGTGCGCACCGCGGAGAGCACGTCCTGTGAGGCCTCGCCGGTCTGCCGGGCCGAACGCGACACCAGGCCGACATTGTCCGACACCGAACGCGCGCTGGAGGCGGCGTGGGAAACCGAGGAGGAGATTTCGCGGGTCGAGGCGCTCTGCTCTTCCGCAGCCGCGGCGATGGCGGAAGCGGAGCGGCTGATTTCGCCGACGGCGCGGGTGACATCCTCGATCGAAGCGGAAGACGACGCAGCGGCTTCCTGGATCGCATTGATCTGGTCGCGAATATCATCCGTGGCCTTGGCGGTCTGGGCTGCCAGCGATTTCACTTCCGACGCGACAACCGCAAAGCCCTTGCCGGCTTCACCGGCGCGCGCGGCCTCGATGGTCGCGTTCAGGGCCAAGAGGTTGGTCTGTTCGGAGATGTCATTGATCAGCTGCACGACATGGCCGATTTCCTGGGCCGCGGCGCCCAGATTGTCGACCACGGCGCGCACCGACTTGGCGCGCTCATCGGCCTGGGCCGCCATGTTGGAGGAGCCCTGGATCTGCTCGGTCACCTCGGCGATGGACGCGGTCAGTTGTTCGGAGGCTGCTGCGACGGATTCGACATTCGCGGTCGCTTCTGATGCGGCCGTTGCCATCATGTCGCTCTGGGCCGAGCCTTCCGTGGCAGACTGGGAGAGTTGCTCGGCGATGGCGGCCATGCCGGAGCAGGCTTCGTTCACTTCATTCAGCATCGCGGTGACATCAGCGTCGAAGGACCGTGCCAGCTCGTTCAGCTTGGCGGCACGGCGCTCATTGGCCTCCGCCTGCTGGCGGGTTTCCGTTTCCAGTTGCTCCGCCTTGATACCATTGTCGCGGAAGCGCTTGAGGCTTTCCACCACGGCACCGAGTTCGTCCTTGCGGGCCAGCGCCTCGATGTCGAGGCTGTAGTCACCGGTCGCGAGAACTTCGGTGGCCTGGGCAATCGTGCGCACCGACTTGGCGGTGCGGCGGCCGAAGAATACGGCCAAGGCTGCCAGGGCCAGGCCCACAACCAGCGTCAGGCCGACAAAGAAAATGACGGAGTTGCGGGCCGCTTCGCGCGTGGCAGCCGCATCCATGCGGGCCAGGGCAGCGCCCTCTTCGGCCAAGGCTTCAAGGTCTCCGCTGATCTCGTCGAATACCGCGTCGAAGGGTTGCAGGAAAGCCACAGAGCTGGCGAAGTCCAGTTCCAGCATCTGACCGACGAAGTCCAGCGCATCCTTGTAGAGCCCCAATTGCTCGACCAGATCATTGATGATTTCCGGATCAGCCAGATCTGTCGCGCCGGATTCCAGCATTGTCGAAAGGTCGGCCGAAAGCGCATCCACGCGCCCCGCCACAGCCTCGAATTCCGCGGCCACATCGACATCCATGCCCGCCGCCTGCTGCGTGACCACGCCAAGCACGTCACCATTGATCACTTCCAGCTGAGCCTTGAACCCGGTCAGGGCGACCGCCGCGTTGAGATCCTCGATCGCCCGCTCTCCGTTGTGAGACCCTTCTTCCAGCGACCACGCGCCCAGTCCCGCCACCGCGATGAGGGCGATGATGGCCGCGATCGGCGCGACAGCGAAGGACTGCGCGATCGTCAGGTTGATGCGGAAAAGCGACTTGCCCATTTGATCTCTCCTGCCGGCTTTTCGAACCGGAATTTCTCACCGACCAGCGTCCGCCCGAATCGCTGAAATCAGGGTTAACGGCCCGGCATCGCCTGTGCTTGCCGGGCCGTCATCCCGTTCTAGAAGCGGCCGGTCAGGCCGAACCAGACCCGCTGCTCGGTTTCGGTGTTCACATTGGTGACCTCACCGCTGCCAAAATTGGCGTTCTGGGCACTCATCGACACCGACACCCGGTCACTCAGCGCATAGGCGCCGCGGAAGGACATCGCCATGTAGCTGCCGATATCGACCTGTGCGGGCAGACCGAAAGTGGCCTGGAACGGGCTGGTCGTTTCGGAGACATAGTTGAGATAGCCATCAAGCGTGACCCGGCCTCCGGTCCAGCCCAGATGGGCATTGAACAGGTGTTCCGGCGTCGCGCCCTCAAAGCTCTGGACGTGGTTCAGACCGAACACGCCTTCCAGCTCATCCTCGACCTGCTGGAAGGTGTAGTTCACATCCCAGTTCCAGGGGCCGGAGGCATTGCTTTCCAGACCCAGCTCGACGCCGCTGGTCTGGGTGTCGCCGCGATTGTCGAACAGCAGGGTCGGGATGACGGCGGCCGGCGGCAGCACGTCCGGGAAGACGCCGAACAGGCCGCGCACATCCGAGGTATCCTGCAGGAACACGGCGGCGCGCATGTTGACCGACGGGTTCAGCGCACGGTCATAGGCGATTTCATAGCTGTCGACGATGGACGGCACCATGTCCGGATTGCCCGACAGGATCAGCGGCATGGTCCCGACAACGGTCTGCAGGCCGAAGCCGATATCAAAAGAGGTCGGCGCCTGGATGCCGCGGCCGGCCATCACGCGGACCGAGCCGCCGAAGGACGGACGCCAGACCAGGGCGGCGTTGTAGGAGAACTCCTCGAAGGAGACCGAATAGTCATCCTGGGTGAAGATGTAGGTCGCTGCGGGGGCACCGTCCCGGCTCCAGTCGACGCTGTCATAGCGGCCGGCCAGGGTCAGATCGAGCGTGTTGGAGAATTTGTGGTTCCACATCACCGAGACGGCCGCGGACTCATAGCCGAAATCGCCATTGCCCGGATCCGGGAAGGAGGCAGTCTCGCCCTCGCGGAACTCGGCGCTGATGCGGAACGTGTCGTTCGCGCCGATCTTGAACAGGTCCTGGATGCGCCAGGTCGTCAGCGAGGAGCTCAGCGGGCCGAAAGAATATTCGATCTCGCTCTCATTGCGGTAGACGGTCGCGGTGATGAAGCCGAAATCCGTGTCAGCCTCGATCGAGCCGAGATAGGAGGACAGTTCATAGACGGCGCGCGCGGCGGTGTAGACCGAGGTCATGCCCAGCTCGTCGACATTGGTAAAGCTGGCTTCACCGATCAGATTGATCTTGTCGGTGATCCGGAAGCGGCCCTCGATGGCACCGGTTTCGCGCTGATAGTCCGGAATGGCACGGGATTGAACATCAATACCGCCGGCATAAGGCGGCAGCTCGCTGGTCTCTGCATGCCCGTAGCTGACCCGCACGGCGGCGCGGTCACCAAACTGGTGGCCGGCGACAAAGGCCGCATCATAGCCGCCATTGTCGTCCACATTCACGCGCATCGTGCCGTATTCTTCCAGCTGCGGATTGCGGGTGATGATGTTGACCACGCCGGAAACGGCGTTGAAGCCGTACAGCGCCGACTGGGCGCCCTTGACCACTTCGATCTGCTGGATCTCTTCCAGCTGCACCGGCAGGGTCGACCAGGCCGTATAGCCATAGCTGTCCAGATAAACCTCGCGGCCGTTCACCAGCACCAGCAGGCGCGGCGAATACGGTGTAGCGGCACCGCGGATCGAGATCTGGCCGTCGCCATAGCCATAGCGATTGAAATTGATGCCAGCATAGTGGCGCAGAATGCCCGGCACGTCATATTCGGGGAAACGTTCGATATCGGCCTGGGTGATGATGATCATCGTTGCCGGAACGTCGGAGGCCCGCTGCGGCGCGCCGGTGGCGCCGGCGGTCACCGGCTCGCCGAACAGCTCGCTCATCATCGTGTAGTCCAGGGTCTGGGCCGAGGCGCCTGCCTGCAGGACGAGACCGGCAGCAAGGACGGAGACAGAGGTCGTCAGGAAAATCTTTTTCATGGTGCTTCTCATTAAATCCTTGTTTCCGCCTAGATTTCTTCAATCATCATGGCGAAGGCCGCAGCGAAGGAGACCGAGGAAGCCCCGGCCGCGCCGCGATTGACGACGATGCGAACCGACGGCGCCGACTGGACGCCCATCACGCACTGGCCGCTTTGAACGCAGGCCATGTCAGTGGAGACCGTCATCACGCCGGCCGAGCTGGCAGCCGAGAACACACCGGCATCGCCGGAGGCGGATCCCAGCAGAACCGCTGCATGGGCACCGCCCAGGCTGGACGCCTCCGACATCGGAACCAGACGCGCATTCAGCGTCACGCGACCGGCCGACAGGCCGCCCGCCATCGTACTGGCCAGGGCCTGGGCCTCGCCTTCACTGGCAGGGTCGTAGACGATGGCAACGGTCCGGTCGGAACCGCTGGTGCCTTCGACAAAGCTCAGCGCGCGGCCGATCACTTCCAGATCGCGCTGCGTGGTCTCTGCGAAAGCGGGGGAAGACAGAATGGCACCGGCGAGTGCCGGCAGAATGTATTTACGCATGGATTTCCCTGCCCTGTGCTTGTGACGCTGGGGGTGTCACGTAGGCGTCGGGCTTAGGGCGAGATCATTAACCATCAATTTCTTCCGGGTAATAGCGTATTACAAATCCCAGTAATATCGTATGACCATGCCTCGCCCTGATGTTTTCGCGCACGTTTCTTCCACGCAAAGCAGTGTTCCTGACATGTCACGCTCTTCGCGCCACCCGCCACGAAACGGCCGGATTGTTCCGGCTAGAGTTCGCGCATGAGGCGTGCGCACAAGACACCACAGTTTTCTTGCCTGGCCGATCGCGGCGAAGGGCAAATGACAACCGCACTCCTGCTGCTTGCCAGCATCCTGTTCCTGCCAGGGATCTTCCTGCCGGCACTGCAACTCCAACAGCTCGGCTTCCTCACTGACACCCATTCCATCGCCGGCCTTGCCGCCAGCCTGGCCCGCCAGGATGCACCCCTGCTGGCGGCCACGATCGTGCTGTTCTCGATGGCCTTTCCCCTGACCAAGCTGGTGTGGATGTGGCGACTGCAGTTTCGCCGCCAGGATCTCACCCACCCGGCCCATCTGGACTGGCTGGAACGGCTGGGCAAATGGTCGATGGCGGATGTACTGGTGGTCGCACTGATGATTTTCAGCCTGCGCGGCAGCCTGCTGCTGGACGCCGAACCCCTGCCGGGCATTTTCGTCTTCGCGGCCTCGACCCTGCTGGCCATGCTGGCCTCGGGACGGATCGTGACGCAGCTGAGAGCGTTGCGCGCTCAGCCGGAGACCACATGAGCCGCCTCTAGGTTCCCGCCGCGCGGCGCACCCGGTCCAGCAGGTCGGCCAGCTGTGTGACCTCGGTTTCCGAGAGCCCGGCCAGCATCGCCGCCTCTTCTGCCAGCGCGACCGGCGCGATGTCCTGATAGGTCGTGCGCCCGGCCTCCGTCAGCGTCAGCAGGCGCGAACGCCCGTCCGAGGCATGGGCCGCGCGCGCCACCAAGCCGCGCCCGACCAGGTTTTTCACGGCCCGGCTGACCGAGACCTTGTCCATGGCGGCGCTGTCGGCCAGTTCCTGCGCCGTCATGCCCTCGCCCTCGCCCAGGATGGCAATGACACGCCACTCCCAGATCGAAATGCCGAAGCGTGACTGGTAGGCCTCGGCGATCCGGCGGCTGACCAGGTTCGAGGTCACGGCCAGGCGGTAGGGCAGAAAATCCTGCAGGCGCAGGGATTTGTCGGTCGGCGTGGTCATCGGTCTGTCCTGCCGCAATCGCTGCGCAGCGGCAAGCCGATTGTTGGCTCGACGAGGCCGGGCCCGGCGCGCTATCTCAGGCGCATGAGCGATCTTGTCACCCTGCCCGCACCGCCGCGCCTGCCGATCGATGGCAGCGACCAGAGCTTTCCGGTCGCCCGCGTCTTCTGTATCGGCCGCAATTATGCCGACCATGCCAAGGAGATGGGCGCTGCCGCCGAACCGATCTTCTTTTCCAAGCATGCCGATGCGGTGACCACCGCGACACACCTGCCCTTCCCGCAGGAAACGCAGGACCTCCACCACGAGGTGGAACTGGTTCTCGCCCTGGGCGAGAGCGGCGCGATTGTCGCCTGCGGCGTCGGGGTCGATCTCACCCGCCGCGACCTTCAGGCCCGGCTGAAGGAAAAATCCGCCCCCTGGGACATCGCCAAGGCCTTCCACCAGTCGGCGCCGACCGGCACGCTGCGCGCCGGCCCGCCGCCCGCCAGCGGTGCGATCAGCCTGGATGTCAACGGCACCCGCCGCCAGTCCGGCGACCTGGCCCGGATGATCCTGCCGCCGGACGTCTTGCTGGCCGCTCTGGGACGTTATTTCGTGCTGGGGCCCGGCGATCTGGTCTTCACGGGCACGCCCGCCGGGGTCGGCCCGCTGCTGCCTGGCGACACGGTGACGGCCCGGATCGAAGGCCTGCCCGATCTGCAATTCAGCTTCGACAAGGAGTGAGCCATGACCACGCTTTACGGCTATTGGCGGTCCAGCGCGGCCTACCGTCTGCGCATCGCCCTCAATCTCAAGGGCGTCGGCTATGACCAGGTCTCGATCAATCTGAAGGAGGGCGAGCAAAACGGTGAGGCCTGGCTGGCGAAACAGCCCCAGGGCCTGGTGCCGGTGCTCGAGCATGGCGGACGGCAATTCCTGCAATCCCCCGCCATCCTGGAGTGGATTGAGGAAACCTGGCCAGACCCGGCCCTGCTGCCGGCGGATGCGGCCGGACGCTGCAAGGTGCGCGGCTGGACCTCGGTGATCGCCTGCGACACCCATCCCCTGCAGAACCTGCGCGTCTTGAAAGCCGTGTCCGGCGATCTCGGCCAGGGCCCGGACGGCATGAAGGCCTGGGCCCAGCGCTGGATCCGCTCCGGCCTGGAATCGCTGGAACGCATGGTCACCACGGTCGAACGCGACACGCCTTTCCTCTACGCCGACCGCCCGGGCATGAGCGAGGTCTATCTGGTGCCGCAGATGTACAATGCCCGCCGCTGGGGCGCCGATCTTTCCAACTGCCCGACCCTGGTGGCGGCGGACGAAGCCGCCCGGGCACTGCCGGCCTTCGCCGAAGCAGCGCCGGAGGCCCAGCCGGACGCGGAGGCCTGACGGTCAGCGGGACGTGATCATGCGGCGGCGCAGGATCTGGCGCTTTCGCGTCACCAGAACCGCCCACAGCCACTCGGCGGGTCCCAGCCGGAAGCGCGCGGTCCAGAACCAGGCCCCCGTGATCAGCGCGGCATCCAGCACCAGGGCGATCAGCAGCAGGCCGCCATGCGGCACACGGGCAAACAGGGACAGGCCGGGCACGCCGGAGAACACCAGCACCAGCACCAGGCTGGCCAGGAGATAGGCGCTCAGCCAGACCTGGCCGAACCGCTCCAGCACGGCCAGGCCACGTTCCAGCGCCGGGGTCTGGCAGGCCAGCATCAACAGGGCAGCAAAGCCGTAGGCCAGAAGCGGGGCACCGATCAGCCCGGCCGCACTGGCCGGCACCATCTCGGCCAAGGCAAAATCCGACTGCAGCGCCACCAGATTGGCCCAGCCGCACAGGGGACCGCCAATTCCGATCGCCACCGCACCGCTCAACCCGTACTGCATCGCCGGCCAGCGCAGATCGAAAAACCCGGCCCGCAGCGCTGCCATGCCCAGCAGCATGACGCCGGACAGGCCGGCACCCAGAAAGACGATCAGCATCAGCTGGTTCATCAGGGCAAAGCTCATGTTTGCCGGCAGCCGCGCCAGGACGCCGCGCTGGTAGGCGGCATTGATCTCGGCCACCCGCTCCGGCGGAAAGCCCAGCGCCGTGGCCGCCGGCATCTCGCTGCCGAACAGTCCGCCCAGCGCCGTGGCGCCCAGCAGAACCAGCAGCGTGAACACAACCAGCCCGCCACCCAGCCCGATCTGGGTCCACAAGCGCAGCCGGGCGCCGGCTGCCGTGATCAGCCCCATGACCGCGAAAGGCACCAGAAGATCGCCGAACCAGACCAGATAGGCATGCACCAGCCCGATCAGCATCAGCCAGCCCAGATGTCCCCAATGCTGCGGACCGGCCGGCGACGGCGCCTCGTCCAGCGCGGCCAGCCAGGCACCCAGCGCAAAGCACAGGAGGATGGCGAACACCGGGGCGAACAGGGTCTCGGTCAGCCACCAGGAAAACGCGTTGAGACCGGCCTCGAACCCCGGCGCGAGGGTTGGCACCGCCGCCGCCGGCCAGACCAGGCCGAAGGATTGCACGGAGGCGATCACCAGCCCGGCCACGCTCAGCCCGGCCAGCGTCTCAAATCCCCTGCGTGAGTTGGAAACAGGCCACTGGGTCATCCCGCCTCGCCGTCCGTGCCCCAATTTCGCCGTCTTCTTACAAAGAATTCACGAAAACTCAGCGCTTCGTGAATTGCCTTTATCGCTAAACGATATCATAGCTGACAACACTCGAAACCGGATCGTAAGGCGCACATTTCAAATGATCCAGCTGCTCTCATCCCTGATCGAATGGCTGGCGGTGGCAACACTGTCCTCCATCGGCATTGATGTCGAGCCGGTCGCGTGCGCCGCCTTCAATCCGGCCGAGTATCGCACGTTGGACTGGTCGTCCGAGGGCGCAGCCCTGGGCTGGGCCAGCGAGACCGCCAGCGGCTGTCCGGACCTGCCGTCCGGCTTTGTACCGATCGACGACACGCCGCGCCTGCTGGTGAAACTTCCCGCAAGCTACGACAGCTGAGCGGACGGCGGCCCCGGCCAGCATCACCTTTTCCGTGCAAATATCGAAATTGCATAGATTATCTGTGTGCGTAGCGGGCATTCGCGCCTATTCTCTGTCATAATCCGCGACCGGGCCGGCTTGGCAGCGGTCCGACAGGCGCAATTTCGGCAGCCGATCAGGCACGTTATGAAAAAGACCCAGAACGACCCCACCATCGAACTCGCAGAGATGGAGACCGAGGACCGGCACACCGAGACCCCGGTCGCGACCGCTTCCAGCCAGGCCCTGACCGCCCCCGCCATCCCGCCGCAGGACGAGGCGCCTGCGGGCAAGCCGGGCGGCAATGGCCTGGTCTGGCTGGGCAATATCTTTGCCCTGTTGTGGATCGGCGGCGCCGGTGCCTTCATCTGGGGTTATCTGGGCATCCAGTCCTTCGAGGAGCTGTCGCGCTTCGGCTTCGGCCAGCTGACCGGCCTGTCGGTCTTCGCCATCGCGCCGGCCCTGCTGTTCTCGATGTGCGGCCTGATGGCGCGCGAGGTTCTGCGCAATGGCCACAATACCCGCCGCGTCGAGATTGCCCTGCGCAAACTGACCGAGCCCTCACTCTACGCCCAGCACGAGGTCCAGTCCCTCTCCAGCGCCATCTCCTCCGAGGTCGAGCGGATCAATTCGGCCCTGGAAAGCGCCCTCGCCCGCCTCGCCGCCATGGAAGAGGTGATCGCCCACCATGCCGAGACGCTGGAACAGTCCGCCACGGATGCCCGCGACCGCACCGAAAGCCTCCTGAAGGGCCTGCGCACCGAGCGCCTGCGTCTGGGCGAGGTCTCGGAATCGCTCGACGACAAGGCCGCCCTGATCGCCGCAGCCATTTCCGACCAGTCCAAGATGGTCGCCGCTGCGGCCGAACTCGCCGCTTCCCAGGCCAGCGACAGCGAACGTCGCATTCGCGCCAGCCTGCAGGACCTGGACGAGGCCGGAACCGCCGTCGTCGAGCGCAGCGACAAGGCCGCCGCCATCCTCGGTGAGCGCACCAGCCATTTGCGCGAACTCTCCGTGGTGCTCAAGGAGCGCTCGGAAAATCTCGACGCCGCCTATGTCAAACACCGCCAGCGCCTGGCCGATGCCAGCGAGGCGCTGCGCCAGGAACAGGAAAAGATTGCCGCTGCGCTCGACTTCCACCGCGCCGAGCTGGACGTCATGGCCAAGACCGCCGGCGATGGCGCTTCGGCCCTGAACGAAGCCGCCTCCGCCGGCGCTGCCGCCTTCCGTGATGCCGTCGACCGGGCGCTTGCCCAGGCCGACGAGCTGGCCGGGCGCGTGCGCACCGAGACCGACAATGCCGCCAGCGAGCACGAGGCTGCCCTGGCCCGCCTGGTCGCCGCGGCCCAGGAAGCCAAGGCTGTCTCCGATGCCGCCATCCAGGCCATCGAGGCCCAGGCCGACATCGTCTCCGCCAAGGTGGAGAAGACCAATGAAGCCGCCTATGAAGCCGCCCGCCGCTCCGACGAGGCCTTCGAGCAACGTCTGGCAGAAGCCGAGAAACTGACCCGGCGCGCCTCGCAGGCCGCTGACGACGCCGCCGACAATGTCAAACGGCGCCTGGAAGCCGTGCTCGCCTCGGCCAAGGCAGAGACGGCCACGGTCGAGCGCCACATCGAAGCGATGACCGAACGCCTGTCGGAAATGCCGGGCCTGGCACGCGACCGGGCCCAGGAAGCCGCCGATGCGCTGCGCCGGGGTCTGGACGGGCTCAATGCTGCCGCCATGGCCGCGGCCGAGGAAGCGCAGGAAATCGACGCCGCCTTCCAGTCGCGCATCCGCCAGAACTACGAACTGCTGAGCGATTTCATGCTGCGCATGGGGACCGTCGCCGGTGGCCGCCGGGCACCGGAACTGGGCGCCAATGAACTGCCGGATCCGCTGACCAGCCGCCGCCGCGGCCGACCTGCGGCCGAAGACCATCCGGCAGACGGGGCAGCGGCCGAGACCGGTAATGCGGCGCTGCAAGGTCCCGATGTCCAGCCTCAGCCCCGCGCCGAGCACTCGGTCGGATTCCCCGAACGCGGCGGACGCCGCGGCGGGGGCGAACCCGGCTGGCGCTGGAAGGACCTCCTGTCCTCCATGCCGGAGGAAGACGGCGAGCAGCCACGCCCGCAGCGTCGCCGCCCGGCGCCCAAGGATGAAGGTTCCGAAGAAAGCTAGTCGGCGCTGTCCTGCGCCGCGATCTGGGCCGCCGTCCAGCGAGACAGGTCGTGCGTCACCGTGCCGGTTGCCGCGTCGAAGGCATTGACGATGGCCCCGGTCCTGTTGGCACTGGCTCGAACCTCGGCTGTGAACACGCGCGCACCGATGAAGTTCCGGCCGCGCTCGGACACCAGCCGCGCAGCCAGACGGACCCGCACCAGCGGGCGCCTTCAGCGCCGCGATCATAGTCCGCCTCGTATTCACGCAGATCCAGGCGCAGCTCGTAATCCGCCCGAACCCCGTCTTCGGGCCGCGCCGGTGCGAGACCGGAGCTGGCGGCGTTGAAGGTATCAATCACCTGGTTCTGCAGCAGGCCCGGCACCGGCGATATCCAGCGTGCACCGCTGACATAGGCCAGGCTCTGGCCATTGCGCAGCACGGCGATCTCGTCGCCCGACAAGCCGCGCGGCGCGCGCGGTTGCTCGATCAACACGATGGTCCAGTCCTGCCCGCTCCACTCCAGCGGTTCCGGCGAGGACAGACGGTAGACCGAGACCGGCGTCGGCTCAGGCAGAAGCGAGACACAACCGCTCAGGCCGACAAGGCAGGCTCCGGCAAGGGCGGCTTTGAAGAGACGGGCTCCGCTCATTGCGGCACCTCCACGGTTTCACGGGGTGATCCGGCCACGAAAGCCCCGGGGTTCTGTTCGATTTCCGTCGCGATCCGTTCCAGCGTCGCGATCAAGGTGCGCAGGTCGGAGGCCGCGCGGTTGAGGTCCTGGATGCCGCCATTGGCAAAGTCCTCGATGGCCGGCTGCAGGGTCAGCATCAGCTGGTTGGTGTTCTGCGCCGCCAGATCTGTGGAAATGGCCGCGGCACTGGTATTGTTGACCGCGACCGTCATCTCATTGTTCAGGAAGGCCTCAGCCGTCACCGCGAAGGATTGCATCGCTCCGGCTGCCTCGGAAATGTCGCCGGCTGCGGTATTGATCTGGGTCACCGCACCGCGCATCTCGTCGATCAGCGCTTCTTCCGCGCTCAGCCGCTCGGTCAGTTCGCGGATATTGCTCAGCGTTTCGGACACTTCCGTCACATTCTGCTCGCTCAGCAAGGCCGACAGTCGGAACAGCGCCGTCTGCGCCGCATCCAGCACGTCCTCGGAGCCTTCGAACAGGCCTTCCAGCTGGGCGCGGCGGGCAAAGATCTTCGGCGGCTGACGGCCAGCGGGCGAATAGAGCCGCTGGGCTTCCGGAGACCCGCCGGAGATCAGGATATAGGACAGGCCGGTCAGGCCCTGCGGTTCCAGCTGGGCGAAACTGTCGACCCGGACCGGGGTCTGCACCAGCACCCGCACCCGCGCGATCACCCGGCTCTGGTCGTCCAGCTCCAGGTCGGTCACCTCACCCACCTGGATGCCGTTGAAGCGCACCTCGCCACTCTCGCGCAGGCCGCGCACCGGGCCGTCAAAGACGATGTCGTACAGCGCATACTCATTGTCGAAGGAGGTCTTGGACAGCCACAGGGCGAAGAACCCCATGGCGGCTGCCAGAAGGACGGTGAACAGGCCGACCAGGGCGTGGTGGGCTTTGGTTTCCATGCCTAACTCTCCTTGCCGGCGAGCGCCGCGCGCCCGCGCGGTCCGTGGAAGTATTCGCGGATCCACGGATGGGGGTGATGTAACAATTCGCGGATCGGTGCGACAGCCTCAACCTTCTTGTCGGCCAGCACCGCCACGCGATCACAGATTTCATACAGGCTGTCCAGGTCGTGGGTGATCATCATCACCGTCAGACCCAGCGCCCGCGACAATTCCAGGATCAGGCTGTCGAACGCCGCCGCCCCGATCGGGTCGAGACCGGCAGTCGGTTCGTCCAGGAACAGGATTTCCGGATCCAGCGCCAGCGCCCGGGCCAGCGCGGCCCGCTTGCGCATGCCGCCGGACAGTTCGGACGGGAAGCGGCTGCCGGCCGACGGATCGAGGCCGGCCAGGCCGATCTTCATGCCGGCGATCTCCTCCATCAGCGAGACCGGCATGTCGACATGCTCGCGCAGCGGTGCCATGACGTTCTCCAGCACGTTGAGCGAGGTGAACAGGGCGCCGTTCTGGAACAATACCCCCCAGCGCGCATTCACATGCCGGCGTTCCGCCGTGCTCATGTCCGAGAACCGGCGGCCATTGAGCAGGATTTCGCCTCCATCGGCATCCTTGAGGCCCAGAATGGTGTTCAACAACACCGTCTTGCCGGTGCCCGATCCGCCGACAATGCCCAGGATCTCGCCGCGCCGGATGTCCAGATCGAGATTCTCGTGCACCACGTGGGAACCGAAGGCGGTCTTCAGACCGCGGACCGAGATGAGGACGTCGCTCATATCCCCAGCTCCAGATACATCATCGCGAACAGCGCCTCGAGTACGATCACGGCAAAGATCGACTGCACCACCGAGGCGGTGACGCGTCGGCCCAGCGATTCCACATCGCCCTTCACCTCCATGCCCTGGCGACAGCCGACAATCGCGACCACCATGCCGAAGACCGGTGCCTTGGACATGCCGACCCAGAAATGGCTCCAGTCCAGCTCGGCATGAAAACGGGTGAAGAACAGGGCCGGGGAAATGTCCTGCGCCGTCCAGGCCACCAGCATGCCGCCGAAAATGCCCGAGATCATGGCGCCAAAGGTCAAAAGCGGTGCCATCAGCACACAGGCGACCACGCGCGGCAGGACCAGCGCCTCGAACGGGTCCAGGCCCAGCACCCGCATGGCGTCGACTTCCTGCTGCATCTTCATCGCCCCGATCGAGGCGGTGAAGGCGCTGTCGGAACGGCCAGCCAGCATGATGGCGGTGATCAGGACCCCGAATTCGCGCAGCACCGCGATCCCCACCAGCTCAACGGTGAACACCGAAAAGCCCAGCTGACCCAGCAGGTTGGCGCCCATGAAGGCAACCACTGCGCCAATGAAGAAGGACAGGATCGCCACGATCGGAAGCGCATTGACCCCCACTTCCTCCATGGCCCATACGGTCGGCACGATGCGGAAGCGCCAGGGTTGGGCAATGGTCGAGAGGCCCGTAGTGACCGTCTTGCCGAAGAAGGCCAGCGTCGCGACCAGTTCCAGATAGGCCGCCTCCAGGCCGGCGCCGATTCGCGCCATCGCGCCCAGGAAACCGAAACTGGGTTCGGCGATCGGCGGGCAGGCCGTGGTGCGTTCCCGCACCTCTTCAATCAGACGCCGGGCGGTTCGGTGCG
Organism: uncultured Maricaulis sp.; assembly: GCA_965242785.1. Classification (GTDB taxonomy): domain Bacteria; phylum Pseudomonadota; class Alphaproteobacteria; order Caulobacterales; family Maricaulaceae; genus Maricaulis. Next base: position 146,992 of record CBDETA010000002.1, on the reverse strand, counting down.
ATCCGCGATAGTGCAGATCAGCATCCGGCTCATTGCAGCGACGGGTCACCCGTCCCAACAAATAGGCGCCGGCGGTGTCGACACGCCCAAGATGCGTGAAATCGATCACGATCCGGTCCGCACGCGTGTGCTCTTCAACCTTGCGCAAAGCCGCATCCTGCCGGCCGATCGTATCGACCAGCCAGTCACCGTGCGGCTCAAGGACCGTCATCCCGTCTTCCTCGTGGATGACCAGTTCCGCCGGCTCGGCCCGATTGACGTGTTGTCCCCTCATTGCACCCAGCCTAGTCGAATTTGCCAGGGCCGGGGAGGCCCTGAAGCCGGTGAAGAAAAACTGCGGCAACCAGGCCACACACCGCCGGAATGATCATGACCGCAAACCCGCCCGCTCCAATCCTGGCAAAGAAATAGCCCGATGCGGCCGAGGCCGCCGCCATGATGATCCCACCGGAAAGCGCCGAGTTGAGGGCCTGCGCCAGGGCGGCATGTTCCTCGGGTACATGATCGGCCGCAAAGCGAAGAAAGCCGACATAGGTCGCCGCGAAGGTCAGCGCATGCAGCGACTGCAGCGCAAAGAGTGCCCACAGGGGCGGTGACAGCGCGGTGAGCCCCCAGCGCAGGATCGAACCGATCGCACCCGCACCCAGCAGCATGGCCGGGCTGGCACGCCCCAGCAAACCCTTGCCCGACAGCCACAGGAAAGCGATCTCGACGCCCACGCCCGCGGCCCACAACGCCCCGATGGCCGTGCCCGACAGGCCCTGCTGGCTCCAGGCCGTGGCCGAGAAGGCGTAATAGAAACCGTGTCCGGCCTGAACCAGGGCCGAAGCCAGCAGCGCCAGCCCCAGCGGACCGGCCAGCAATACCAGGAGATGCCCCAGATCACCGCGGCCGGAGCCGACAGGTGTCTCGCGGCGCCCTTCCGGCAGCCAGGCGGCCGCCAGGGCCAGCAGACCGGCGCCCAGAATCAGCCAGGCCAGGATGCTTTGATGGCCCAGCCGGTCGATCAGGAAGCCGGCCGCGAAATTGGCGACGATGAAAGCGGCCGAGCCGAAGGCCCGCACCGGGCCGAATGAAAAGGCGCCGTCCTTGGCGGCACGGATGGCGAAGGCGTCGATCACGGGGATCTGCCCGAACACCAGCGCGCCCGAGAGGAAGGACAGCAAGACCAGCACCCAGGGCAGGCTGGAGGCACCGTGCAGCCCGAACACCACGACGCAACCGATGGCGAAGACCAGGATCGGATCGCGGCGTCGGACCGCCCGGTCCGACCAGCGCGCGCCCAGCGGCGACACGACGGTTCGCCCGACCATGCCGGCAGCCACGATCCAGCCGATCCATTCCGGCGACAGGCCCTGCCCGTCCAGCCATTGTGGAAAATAAGGCAGGAAACAGCCCAACAGCAGATAGAAGGCGCCGTAATAGCCGGCGAAGCGGAAGGCAGGCGTTCGGATCATGCTGGCTCCCGCTTGAGGCCCCTCATCGGTTTCGCATCGGCATGATGCGTTCATGCGCTTGGCGAACAATGTTCACTTCTATAGGTTCCCCGGCGAAAAGACACTGCCGGAATCACGCGTCATGGGCCCAGATACCCTTGTTTCCACAAGGCCGGAAGAGCAAGCCGAACCGGCCCGTGTCCGGCCGCTGCGTGTCCTGGTGACGGGCTATCGCTCGCACCCCCATGTCGGCGGCCAGGGTGTCTATATCCGCGAGCTCACCAGCGCCCTTGCAGCACTGGGTCACAAGGTCAGTGTCGCCTCCGGCCCGCCCTGGCCTGAACTGGCAGACGGGATCGAGCTGATCCGCCTGCCCTCGCTGGACCTTTTCGCCGAACAGAACGCCTTTCTCGCCCTTCGGCCCAGACACCTCACCTCCTGGGCCGACCTGTCGGAATGGCTGGCGCACAATTCCGGTGCCTTCGGCGAGCTCTACGCCTTCGGCCGCCGGCTTGATGCCTTCCTGGCCAGGAACGCCGACCGCTTCGACGTCATCCATGACAACCAGACCCTGTCGACCCCGTTCGAGCGCATCAATCGCCGCATTCCGGTGATCACCACGCTGCACCACCCCATCGCGATTGATCGCGACTACGCCGTTGCCGCCGCCGACGTCTGGTGGAAACGCCTGCTCACCCGCCGCTGGTACCGTTTCGTCGGCATGCAGGCGCGCACCGCCCGCCGGCTACCGCGCATGCTGGCCGTCTCCGAGGCCGCTCGCGACACCCATGCCGCGCATTATGGCGTCGATCCGGACAAGGTCCGCGTCGCCTTCAACGGCCTGGATCACGAGATCTTCTGTCCGGACGCGTCAGTGGCCCGCGAAACCGGCCTCATCGTCACCACCGCCAGTGCCGACGTGCCGATCAAGGGGCTGGACGTGCTGATCGATGCCTTTGCCCGCATCGCTGCCGCCCGGCCGCAAGCCCGACTGTATATCGTCGGCCAGCTGCGCGATGGTCCGACCCGGCGCCAGATCGAGGCCAAGGGCGTGGCCGGCCGCATCACCACCAGTCACGACCTCACCCGCCAGGAGGTGGCCGGCCTCTATCGCCGCGCCCACATCGTCGCCTGCCCGGCCCGGTTCGAAGGCTTCGGCTTTCCTGCGGCCGAAGCCATGGCCTGCGGCGCTGCGGTCGTCGCCAGTGCCGGCGGTGCCCTGCCCGAAGTGGTCGGCGATGCCGGCCTGGTCTCGCCGGTCGCCGATGCCGGAGCCATGGCCGGCAATCTCGCCCGCCTGCTGGACGATCCCGAGGCCGCCGCGCGCCTGGGCCAGGCCGCCGCCATCCGGGCCAGCCAGGCCTTCAACTGGTCCAGCCACGCTCTTGCCGCCTCGCGCCTCTATGCCGAGGCTCTTGCCGAACGGACGCCCCGCCCATGATGACCATCCGCCTCGAACCGATGGCACTTGAACCGGGCCAGCGTGTCCTCGACCTGGGCTGCGGCCATGGCCGCCACCTGCATGCGCTCTACTGGTCGCAGACGCCGGTGACAGCGGTCGGGGTCGATCTCGACCATGCCAATTGCGCCATTGCGCTGGACAAGTTCTTTGAACTGCCGCCGCCCGAGCCCGCCTCGGACCTGCGCAGCGCCGTTCTCTCGGCCGGCGATGCCGCGCAATTGCCGTTCGACGACAACACGTTCGACCGCATCGTCTGTTCCGAAGTGCTCGAACACGTGCCGGACCCGGAGGCCGTGCTGGCCGAGATCCGGCGCATCCTCAAGCCGGACGGCATCTTCGTGGCCTCGGTGCCGCGCTACTGGCCGGAGAAGATCTGCTGGTTCCTCGCTCCCGCCTATCCGCGCGAGCCGGGCGGGCATGTGCGCATCTTCCGCTCCGCCGCGCTCAGGGCCGCCGTCGAGAAACAGGGCTTCCGCCGTTATCTGCGCCACTGGGCGCACGGCCTGCACAGCCCCTATTGGTGGCTGCAATGCGCGCTGTGGGACAGCCGCTCGACCAGCCGGCTGGTGGCGCTCTACCGCAAATTCCTCGAATGGGACCTCCTGCAGCGCCCCTGGCTGACCCGCACGCTGGAAACCCTCCTCAACCCGGTGATGGGCAAGTCCGTCGTCATGTATTTCCGGAAGACCGCCTGATGAGCCGAGCCGTCGATATCCAGGCCTGCGCCCGCCACATCGAGACGCTGCAGCGCGCCGACGGCTCCATTCCCTGGATCGAGGCGGGCATCTGGGACGCCTGGAATCACGGCGAGGCGGTGATGGGCCTGGCCATCGCCGGCCATGAAACCTCTGCCCGCGCCGGCCTGGAACACCTGATGGATCGCCAGGAGGCCGATGGCGGCTGGACCGGCGATCTGGGCGCCTCGGTGCCGCTGGACGATGCCAACAAGCGCCTGGTGCCCGGCACGCCCGTCACGGCCCGAGACACCAATTTCTCCGGCTATGCCGCCGTCACCGTGTTGCGCAGCCTGCTGGCGCTGGGCGCACTCAGCGAATTGCCGCGCTACTGGCCGATGGTGCGCCGGGCCATGGACTTCATCCTCGCCCACCAGACCCGCGCCGGTGACATTGTCTGGCGTGCCCGCGAGGCTGGCGAACAGCTGGAAGCGATCGACTCCCTGCGGGCCGGCAATGCCAGCCTCTACAAATCGCTGGAATGCGCCATCCTGATGGGACGCCTGCTCGATCTGCCGGTCGGTGAGTGGATCGAGGCGCGCCGAAAGATCGGTGCCACCCTGCGCGAGAACGACGCCCGTTTCGACCGTTTCGGCACCGACCGGCGGCGCTATGCGATGGACTGGTATTATCCGGTGCTGGCCGGGGTGATCCCGCCCGAGGCCGGCAAGGCGCGGCTCTATGCCCGCTGGACCGATTTCGTGGCCCCCGGCCTGGGCTGCCGTTGCGTCTCGGACGAGCCCTGGGTCACCGCAGCGGAAACCGCTGAACTCGCCCTCGCCTGCCTGGCGGCGGGCAAGCGTGACCAGGCCGCCAGCCTGCTGAAGGATCTCGCCCCGCTCAAGGCGGCCAAGGGTGGCTATTGGATGGGCTGGCAGTTCGAGGAAGAGGTCATCTGGCCCCTGGAACGGCCCAGCTGGACCTCCGGCGCGCTGATCATGGCCAGCGATGCGCTCAATCGCACTTCGCCCGGTTCTGATCTCCTGATCCGAAACTGGGTGGCGGAAACCCCGGCTAAGGCAGCCGCCGAAGCACTTCCAGCGTTCCTGTCCGCCTGACCGGCTCGAACAGGCCCGACGCTACGGCCAGTTTCCAGATCTCATAGGGCGGGCGGCCGCCATCTTCCGGATTGGGGAAGACATCATGGATCGCCAGAATGCCGCCGGCGACCACACGTCCGGCCCAGCCGCGATAGTCATCCAGCGCCGCCGGCATGGAATGTCCGCCATCAATGAACAAGAGGCCCAGCGGGGTCTGCCAGTTCGCGGCAATCACGGCTGAACGGCCCACCACCGGGATGACGCAGTCTTCCAGCTGCGCCCTGAACAGCGTCTCGCGCAATGCCGGCAGGGTGTCGAACACGCCCAGTGCCGCGTTGAACAGTTCCGGATCGTGGTATTCCTCGCCCGGCTGGTGCTCTTCGGACCCTCGGTGATGGTCCAGCGTGTAGAGCACGGTCCCGGCCTCACGCGCGGCCGGGCCGAGATACAAGGCCGACTTTCCGCAATAGGAGCCGATCTCCAGCACGGGTCCCAGACGGCCGGCTTCACGGGCCAGACGTGCCAGCTCCTCGCCTTCCTCCGGTGCGAGGAAGCCTTTGACGCTATCGGGATCCAGCATCAGGACAGGCTGGGCAAAGCCGAGAAACCGCGGCGCAGCTCGGCCAGGCGGTCGGCTCGGTCACGCAGGCTGTCCGTGCGGCCGGCCAGAAGGTCGCGCTCCACGCGCAATGCCTCGAACGTGTCCGACGGCACGGCTTCGGGCAGCGCCGTAATCAGCTGGTCGAACGTGGCCAGCGCGTCACGCGATTGGGCCAGCGCGGTTTCGACGTCACCAAGGCTGCGGCTCAGCGCCGAGCGGGACTCGCCACCCTGCACATCGATCAGGCGCAGGGCCGCCGTGTCCACGGCACCGGCCAGCCGGAAAGCCTCGCGGATATCCGCACCGATCCGGTCACCCAGTTCGGCATCATCCAGGCTGAGTTCATTGGCCCGCAGATAACGCGCGACCGGGCCTTCATCGGCCTCGGCGCCATCATTCTGGCCAGCCAGGCGGCCGACCCAGCGCATCGCGGTCTGCATGGAATCTTCGTCGGCGATCCAGCCACGTTCGCGGCAGGTCGCTTCCAGAGCCCGTACGGCCAGGCGGATGCCGGCATGTTCGGGCGTGGCGGGTTGCGACAGGGCATTCGACCGGGCGGACACGGAAATCGGGGCACTCGCACAGGCCGCGACTGTGACAGACACGGCCAAGGCCACAAAAACGCACCGAATAGCGGTCATGTAAGGTCTGCCCCAATGCTTGTATAAGAATGCCCAACGCCCACCACGACGATACCGGGACATGAAAGCATAGGCTATCGTTTATTGCGTTTACGACGCCCTAACATCACAGTGCCGCCATGGATGCCTCCTACACCCGCCGCCTGCTCTACCCGCCGATCCGGCCATTGCAGAGCTTTCACATGCCGGTTGGCGACGGGCACCAGCTGTGTGTCGAGGAGTGCGGCCGCCCGGATGGCATTCCGGTCATCACCCTGCATGGCGGTCCCGGCGGCGGCGTGTCGCCGGCCCTGCGGCGTTTCTTCGACCCGCGCAAATACCGCATCATCCTGTTCGACCAGCGCGGCTGCGGCCGTTCCACACCGCATGGCGGGCTGGAAGCCAACACCACACGCCACCTGATCGAGGACATCGAGCGCATCCGCGAGCGCATGGGTGTCGACCAGTGGCTGGTCTTCGGCGGCTCCTGGGGCGCAACCCTGTCCCTGGCCTATGCGCGCGCACATCCCGACCGCTGTCTCGGCCTCGTCCTGCGCGGGGTGTTCCTGTGCACCCAGATCGAGCTGGACTGGTTCTACCGGCACGGTGCCAACATGCTGTTCCCCGATGCCTGGGAACGCCTGGTCGAGCCCCTGGCCCCGGAAGAACGCGAGGATGTCATCCGCGCCTATTACGAGCGCCTGGCCGAGACCGACATTGTCCGCCGACGCCCGGATGCGCTGGCCTGGTCGCGCTGGGAAAGCGCCCTGATCTCGATGACCGGGGACCCCTCAGCGCCGCTCGCCGACCCGATCCGCGCCGATGCGCTGGCCCGGCTGGAAACGCATTACTTCCTGCACAAGGGTTTCTTTGAAAAAGACGGCATCCTCTTGGAGGATGCCGCCCGCTTCAATCATCTGCCCGGCGTGATCGTGCAGGGCCGTTATGATGTGGTGACGCCGCCGCGCTCGGCCTGGGCCCTGGCCCGCGAATGGCCGAAGGCGCGGCTGCAGATGATCGGCGATGCCGGCCATGCGGCCGGCGAACCGGGCGTGGTGGACGCGCTGGTGCGCGCCACCGACGCCTTCGCCGAACAGCTGGCCTAGCCCAGACCCAGCAGCGCGCCCAGCGTGCCGCCGAAGAATTTGGCGTCCAGGCCCAGCACCAGGATGAAGCCGATGGCCGGCGGCACGATGTACTTCACACAGAAGTGGAAGAAGCCGAACAGACCGTTCGAGGCATGGCTGAGCTCCTGGCGCATCAGCGATTTGGGGATCACCCATCCGGCAAACACCGCCACCAGCAGACCGCCCAGCGGCAGCAGGAAGGAACCGGCCATCCAGTCGACGAACTGGCCGCCGAAATCGGACGAGTAGACCGCACCAGCACCGATCATGAAGGCGAAGAAGCCCATCAGGATGGCGGCCGTCGGACGCGAGAAGCTGGAATTTTCCTCGATGAAGGCCGTGGTGCCTTCCAGCAGCGAGATCGACGAGGTGATTGCGGCAATGAAGGCCAGCGCGAAGAAGGCGCCACCGATGACATTGCCCGCCGGCATGTCGGCGAAGACGGCCGGCAGCGCGGTGAAGATCAGGCCCAGGCCTTCGGCCGGGTCCATGCCCACCATGAACACGATCGGGAAGATCATCAGGCCGGCGACCAGCGCCACCAGCGTGTCAGCCGAGGCGATCATCACCGAGGACGAGCCGATATTGGTGTCCTTGGACAGGTAGGAGCCATAGGTGATCATGATGGCCGAGGCGACCGAGACCGAGAAGAAGGCCTGGCCCAGCGCCGCCACGAAAGTGCTGCCGGTGATGACCGAGAAGTCGGGCGTGAACAGGTATTCAATGGCGGCGGCGGCATTGCCGGTTGCCAGCGAATAGACCGTCAGGCCGGCCAGCACGATGAAGAAGAGCGGCATCAGGATGGTGGCAACCTGCTCGATCCCGCCCTTCAGGCCGCGCGCCACGATCAGCACGGTGATGACCATGAAGACGGCGTGCCAGATCAGCTGCGTGCCCTGGCCCGTGTAGAACATGTTGGCGCCGTCCGGCTGGGCGAAGCCGCCGGCGAAACCGGCCGCCGAGTAGGCCATGACCTGGCCGGCGATCACCGAATAGGTGGTCAGGATCAGGAAGCCGCCGGCGGTACACACCCAGCCGACAATGGCCCAGTTGGCGGACTTGCCCGCTTCCTGTGCCATCTTGCGGGTCGAGGAAATCGCCGATTGCTGGGCATGGCGACCAATGGCGATCTCGGCCATCAGGACCGGGATCGCGAACAGGATCACACAGCCGATATAGATCAGCACGAAAGCCGAACCGCCATTCTGGCCCGTCATGAACGGGAAGCGCCAGAGATTGCCGAGACCCACTGCGGAGCCGACCGCAGCGAGGATGAATGCAAAGCGCGAGGACCAGTGCGCGTGCTGACCGGCCGGAGTTGCCGCCATGGTGTGTCTCCCCTTGTGACTGTTGGCGCCGCAAACGGGCGCCGACCCCTTAACAAAATTGTCGCGCACCCTTCCCCAAGCCCGCCGCCGGGTCAAGCTGGGTTCGCCAGCGCAGTAAGCGCATTTCGCGTCTCAGCCGAACAGGCCCGCGCCTCGCGGCGGTTCGGCATGGCGATGGATGTGCGCGCCCAGGATCAGCCCGAAACCGGCCAGCACGGCCAGCACCACGGTTCCGCCATAGGAAATCAGCGGCAATGGCACGCCGACCACCGGCAAGAGCCGTGACACCATGCCGATATTGATCAGCACATAGGAGGCATAGGTCGTGATGATGCCGATCGTCATCAGGCGCAGGAACGGGCTCTTGCACGAGACCGCGATCATCACCGCCTGGGCCATGACCAGCGCATTGATCGCCAGGATCGAAATGCCGCCGACAAAACCGAATTCCTCGCTCAGGGCGGTGAAGATGTAGTCGGTCTGCATCTCCGGCAGGAAGCCCAGCTTGGACTGGGTGCCTTCCAGGAAACCCTTGCCGGTCATGCCGCCGGATCCCAGCGTGATCACCGCCTGGTTGGGGTGGTAATTGATTCCCAGCGGGTCGAAGTCCGGATTGAGGAAGGCCCGCACCCGATCCATCTGGTATTCCGCCAGGATATTCTCCAGCCCGTAGATACCAACACCGATCATGCCCAACAGGCCCAGTCCGGCGACCGTGAGGATGAACCACCAGCTCAGCCCGGCCATGAAGATCACCGCCACCCCGGTCACGCCCAACAGCAGTGTTGTGCCCAGGTCGGGCTGGCCCAGGATCAGCACCGCAGGCGCCCCGATGATCATCAGTGGCGGCAGCAGGCCGGAAATGGTCGTGACCTTTTCCACCGGCAGGTCGTGATAATAGCGGGCCAGGGCGAAAACGAGGGCCAGCTTCATGATTTCAGAGGGTTGCAGCCGGATGGGCCCCAGATCCACCCAGCGCTGGGCGCCATTGATCGACACCCCCATCACTTCCACCAGCACCAGCAGGATCAGCGCCACCACATAGACCGGATAGGACACGCCCATCCAGAAGCGCGGCGGGAACATGGCGATGACGACCATGGCGACCAGACCGACGCCCAGACGGGTGGCATGATTGAACGCCCAGGGCGACCAGCTGCCGCCGCCGACCGAATAGAGCATGCCCACGCCGGCCAGGCCCAACAGTGCCAGGAGCAGAACCAGCGTCCAGTTCAGCTCCATCAGCTTGCCGCGCAGGTCGCGCGGCACGGTCTCGCGGAAAACCGCCATCAGGCCCCACCCCGCCGGCTGGTGCCCAGATCAGCGAAGACGCCGGGACGGCTGGACGGATCACGGGCCACCACACGGCGCAGGATGTCCCGCGCCGGACGCGTCGCCGCGCTGGACCCGCCGCCGTGTTCGACCACGACGACACAGGCGTATTTCGGCCGGTCGGCGGGCGCATAGCACATGAAGAGGCCGTGATCGCGCAGTCGCCAGGGCAGGTCCGCCTGCTCGCGCACGCCCGAGGCGCGTTCCGCCGCGGTGATGGAATAGACTTGGGCCGTGCCGGTCTTGCCCGCCATCTCGACCCCGTCAATGCCCAGCCCGCCCAGCGAATAGGACGTCCCGCCCGGCTCGTGCACCACGGCGCGCAGACCGCTGCGCACGCGGGCGAGCACCTCGTCACTGACGCCGATATGCGGGGCCGGCGGGGCCAGGGCATTGCGATAGAGTGTCGGCTGAACGGCCCGACCCGAGGCCACGCGCGCGGTCATCACCGCCAGCTGCAGCGGCGACATCGAGACGGCGCCCTGCCCGATCCCGACATTGTAGGTGTGGCCCGTCGTCCAGGGCTCGTTGGCGCGGGCGCGCAGCCAGGCCGGATCCGGCATCAGGCCCGACCGCACCCCCGTGATGCCGATGTCGAATTGCTGACCGACCCCGAACCGCACAGCCATTTCGTGCAAGCGCGAAATACCGAGCCGGTTCGCCATTTCATAGAAGAAGATGTCGCAAGAGGTCTTCACCGCCTCGTGCAGGTTGACCGCTCCATGTCCGCGCCGGCGCCAGCAGTGGAATTCCCGCGATCCCAGCCGCGTCGAGCCGCTGCAGTGGATGGTTTCGTTGGGCCGGACCAGTCCGTGTTCCAGCGCGGCCGCGGCCACCACCGCCTTGAAGGTCGAGCCGGGCGGATAAGTGCCCTGGATCGATTTGTGGAACAGCGGATTGTGATCATTCTCCCGCAGCGCCGCATAGTCCTGCACCGAGATGCCGCCGACAAAGAGATTGGGGTCGAAACTCGGGGTCGAGGCGAGCGCGATCAGCTCGCCCGTATTGACGTCGATCACCACGGCCGACGCCGATTCCTGGCCCAGCCGCTCATGGGCAAACCGCTGGATATCCGCATCCAGCGTCATCACCACATCACGCCCGGCCTGCGGCGGCGTGGACTGGTCGGGCAGTTCGCGGATCACCCGACCCCGGGCATTGACCTCGGTCTTCAGCGCCCCGGCGGTGCCACGCAGATCCGCTTCGCGGGCCGCCTCGACACCGGTCTTGCCGATGCGGAAGCCGGGATGGCGCAACAGACGCTCCGCCTCGCGCGGATTGTCCAGAATGTCATCCTCGTTGGGCGCCTGCACATAGCCCACCACATGGGCAAAGGCACCGCCATAGGGATAGGCCCGCACCTCGCCGACATCCGGCGTGATGCCGGCCAGGTCGGGCGAGTTCAGATTGATGGCCGAGAAGGTCTGCCAGTCCAGGTCCTCGGCGACGGTGATGGCGCGGAAGCGTTCCTGTTGCCGCGCCGTGCGCAGGATGCGTTCGCGGGCATGATCGGACACGTCCATGTACTGGCCCAGCCGGTCCAGCGCCGCCTCCACATCGCCGGCCTGTTCCGGCACCAGGAGCGCGCGATAGCTGTCACGGTTTTCCGCCACCACCACGCCGAACCGGTCCAGGATGCGCCCGCGCGAAGGCGGCAGGAGATAGAAGTTGAACTGGTTGTCCTCGGACAACAGCCGGTAGCGCTCATTCTCCAGCACCTGCACGGCATAGAGCCGACCGGCCAGGCCCACAAAGGCCATGCCGCCCAGACCGGACATGATCAGGGCCCGGCGGGTGAATTTCAGATCCTGTTCCTGGCGATCGGCACGCATGAGACCTCGCGATCACCCCCCGATGAAGCCGGAACCCCGGCTGCGCCGCCGGCTGAGCACAAGATAGGCCACCAGCGGAAACATCAGGATCGAGGCCAGAAGCTCGATGATCAAGGGCTGAAGGTCAGCCATCTCCTCCAGCGCCACACTGCCGGCAGCAAAGGCGATCCCGTGCGCCAGCAGCAGGGTGGCGGCAAAACGGGCGATCACCGGCGGCAGGTCGCGCGGCATGCCGTCCTCGCCGCGGAAACGGAAAACGGCGATCGAGACCAGGTAGGACAGCGCCCACACGCCCATTGGTGCTCCGGTCAGAAGGTCCAGCGTCAGACCGATGGCAAACACCGCAATCGGCGGCATGAAGTGCGGCCGCACGCCGGACCACAGGAAAATCGCCATCAGCGTCCAGGTCGGCATGATGGTGACACTGTCCAGAAGGCGCGTCGGCGCGGCCTGGACAATCAGCGCCAGCAGCACCGTGACGACACAGCCGAAGGCGGCCAGCCAGGGCGAATTGCGCTCGGTCGGCTTTCTCACGGCGTCTCCTCCCCTTGCGGGCTTGCGGCGCCATCAGGCTGCGGCTGGACCGGCTGGTCAGCCACCTGTTCGACCGCGGCGGGCACCTCCGCCGGCGTCGCGTCCCCGCTCGCATCCAGCACGTCCGGTCTGTCAGGTTCACGATCCGGCGGGACCACGCGCTGATAGGGCCAGACCCAGACGAAATCGACCGGTGCCTGATCCGAATAGAGCCGCACCCGCCATTCGCCCTCGCGCGTGCGGATCGCCTCGCCCACCGGCAATCCGCGCGGCAGCACACCGCCATCGCCCGAGGAGACGATACGGTCCCCCTCTTCCAGGTCCGGAGCCCGGCCGACATATTCCAGGCGCGGATAGGGTGAATTATCGCCGATCAGGATGGCACGGGCGTTCGACCGGTCGGCCATCACGGGCACGCGGCTGTTCAGGTCGGTCAGCAGCAGCACCCGCGCCGAGCGGCGGCCGGTCTCATAGACCCGGCCCACCAGGCCATAAAGATTGATCACGGGATAACCGTCGCGCACGCCGGCTTCCGACCCGCGTCCGATCAGCCGCGCCCGCACGAAGGGTCCGCGCGGATCCGCGACCGTCCAGGCGCCGATCCGGTCCTCAACCGCCGCGGTCTCCAGGTTGAGGGCTTCCTCATAGATCTCGATCCGGTCGCGCTGGCGATAGGCCAGGTCTTCCCAGTAGCGCGCCTCGACCAGTTGCCGGCGCAGCTCGGCATTCTCTTCGGCCAGCTCGCCCTGGCGGCGGAAATAGGGGCCGATATTCTTCACGGCGCGCAGCGGTTGGGCGCCCAGTTCCAGCAGCGGTGCAGCAATGTCGGTGAAGCCGGCCCGGAAGCCGGCAAAGGCCTGCGAGCGCGAGGCTGGACGGTCAAAGGCGATCAGCGCACCGGACAGGACCAGAAGCGCAATGAAGAGCGGCCGCGAAAAGCGTACACCCTGCTCACCGTCATGACGTGTCGTGCGCCTGGACGCCACCGACTCACTCCTTCTGCCCCCAATGGCCGGAGTTTACACGGCTTCGGAAAGAATGGGGCGCCAGACCCGCAAGTCTTCCACCGCCTTGCCGCAACCCAGCACAACGCAGGACAGCGCCTCGTCGGCCAGGCTCACCGGCAGGCCGGTGCGCTCGCGCAGCTCGGTGTCCAGATTGCGCAAAAGCGCGCCACCGCCGGTCAGCACAATGCCCTTGTCGACAATGTCAGCGGCCAGCTCCGGCGGCGTGGCTTCCAGCGCCTGCTTCACCGCTTCGACGATCTGCTCGACCGGCTCGGACAGCGAGTCGGCGATCATGGCTTCGGTGACGGCGATCTCGCGCGGCACGCCATTCATCAGGTCACGGCCCTTGATGTCCAGCGACAGGCCCTCGCCCTTCACCGGCGGCATGGCAGAGCCGATTTCCTTCTTGATGCGTTCGGCGGAAGTCTCGCCGATCAAGAGGTTCGCGGAGCGGCGGATATAGTTGATGATCGCCTCGTCCATCTTGTCGCCGCCGACGCGCACCGAGCGCGAATAGACGATGCCGGACAGCGACATCACGGCCACCTCGGTGGTGCCGCCACCAATATCCACGATCATCGAACCGGTCGGCTCGTCGATCGGCAGGCCCGCGCCGACGGCAGCCGCCATCGGTTCGTCGATCAGGTAAACCTTGCGGGCACCGGCACCCAGCGCAGACTCATGGATCGCGCGGCGTTCAACGGCGGTTGCGCCCGACGGCACGCAGATCACCACCTGCGGCGAGACCATGGCGCGGCGATTGTGCACTTTCTGGATGAAGTGCTTGATCATTTCCTCGGCGACGTCGAAGTCGGCGATGACGCCATCGCGCATCGGCCGGATGGCTTCCACATTGCCCGGCGTCTTGCCCAGCATCAGCTTGGCTTCCGCGCCCACGGCCTGGACGTGTTTTCGCCCTTTCTCGACCTTGTAGGCCACAACGGACGGTTCGTTCAGGACGACGCCGCGCCCCTTCACGTAAACCAGCGTGTTGGCGGTTCCCAGGTCGATGGCGATGTCTGCGGACAGCAGACCGAAAAGACTGTTCAGCATGGGCGGGCAGAATTCAGACGTGTGGCGGCAAAGCCGCGGTGCAACATGTTTTTCTTGTGCGATGCTCCGCCCGAGATTGCAAGGGGTGCAAGCCGCGCGGTGTCATATGAATTAGCGACACTTAGGCCGCCTATGTGGCCGGAATCAGGCCGGGCCCTCACCCGTTTCAGCGTCCTTGTCAGCGACCGCATCACCCGGCGCAGCCGCCTGGCCGTCGCGGTGCCGGCGCAGCCATTTGCGGGCCAGCAGCATGATCCCGATCCAGCCGACAACCGCCACCAGCAAGGCCACGCCCAACAGCAGCTTGCCCTCACTCAGCATCGCCAGGATGCTCTGGCCGGCCAGTCCGACGATAATAATTTTCGGCGCGGTTCCCAGCGCGGTCCCGGTCAGGAAGGCCCAGAAGGGCGTGCGGGCGACGCCAAAGCCCATATTGACCACGATGAAGGGTCCGGACGGCACCCAGCGCACCACCATCGCCGCGACCAGGCCATTGCGGCCGATGAAGCTGGAAATCCGGTTCGCCCAGTCACCGCCATAGCGCTTGAGCACGCGGGCCCCGAACATCCGCCCAATGAAGAAATTCACCGACGCCGCCGCCAGCGTCGCGATCCAGGCATAGGCAGAGCCCAGGACCGGACCGAAAGCAACAATCGCCGCCGCCATCAGGCCGAATTGCGGCGCGCCCAGAAAGGACAGCGCAATGAAGACCAGGATGGTCACTGGCAGCGCATACCAGCGCCCGGCCATGTCGGCGAACCAGTCGCCCGCCGCGCCCGGCTCGACATCCAGCACCAGCCGTCCGACCAGGAACACGGTTCCCACCACGGCAAACAGCGCAAGGGAGACCCCGATCGCGCGAGCGGCGCGGGCATCCATGCGCAGGATGAAGTCCAGGATTGCTTGCATCGGGTCCGCCGTTCGTCAGGCCTGCCTTCAAGGTGCCGTCAGGCGCACCCGGTCCGGCAGTCCATCCTACGCACCGTCCGGCAATTCGCCGGCCATGTCGACTGCCTCTCCCGAGGCAATGGCGACCAGCTTGGCGCGCTGCACGGCCAGGATGGCCAATTGTTCGTCCAGGACCTTGAGGATGTTGCGGGCCTCTTCCTGGTCGACCCGGCCCGGTGAGCGCTCGGTCTCGCTCAGGCTCTCCATCAGCGCGGAGATGTTGCGGGCGCTCGATCGGCTGGCGTCGCCCGCCAGGGCCAGCCAGTTGGCATCATCCGCCTTGTCGATCGGCAGGAAGATGCCGCCGGCCAGCGCCGCCAGGTGCTGGGCTGCTGCGGTCGCGCCATTCTCGGTCAGGGTCGCAACGCGGGTATAGGAGATTTCATTGGTCGAATCAGGATCAGCCAGCGCATAGACGCGGGTGCGGCTGAGATCGAGCAATTCCATGACTTTGGGAATGCCGCCGACTTCCTCGAAAACCCGTGCGACGACTTCCTTGGGTTCGCCATAACGGCGCACCTTGACCGGGTTGAATGACATCCTGTGCCCCCACGCGTGCGACTCTTTGAACCTGTCATACAGCGTGATGATGTTGTTGGCTATTTCGTGGCGCGGTAGATGCGGCTGCGCAATTCCGCCCCCGCCGCCTCGATCGGCAGCGACCGGTCGCGGGCCCGGTCCGCCTTCATCGCGTCACCGGCTTCGTAGGTCTCCACCCATTTCCTGGCGAACGAACCATCCTCGATCGCCGCCATGGCCTGGTCGAACACGGCCCGCAATTGCGGCCCCGCAATTGCGTCCTCGATCTCGCGCGCACCGAACTCGGCCGTATCGGAAATCGCCTCATACATGCCGGCAATGCCACGCGCCTGGACGAGATCGGCCAGGTATTTGATTTCATGCACACAATCGATATAGGCCATGCGCGGAGACACGCCCGCCGCGACCAGCCGGTCAAAACTGGCCCGGGCCAACGCAACCAGCCCGCCCACCAGCACCACCTGTTCGCCGAACAGGTCCGACACCGTCTCTTCGCGGAAACTGGTCGGGAAGATCCCGACATTGCCCGAACCGATCCCGGCCAGATAGGCCAGCGCCAGCGCTTGCGCCTGGCCGCTGGCATCCTGGTGCACGGCCCAGAAGCCGATCAGCCCGCTGCCCTTTTCAAATTCCTGGCGCACCGCCCCGCCCGGCCCCTTGGCCGCTGCCAGGATGACATCACAATCGGCCGGCGGCGTGATCAGGCCATAATGGATGGAAAAGCCATGGCACAGGATCAGCGCCTGGCCGGGCTTGCGATGCGGCGCGATGGCCGCGTCCCAGATCTGCCGGTGCGCCTCGTCTGCTGCCAGCAGCGCGATCGCATCCGCCCAGGCGGCCGCTTCGGGCAGGCTCACCACCTTGAACCCGTCCGCCTCGGCCTTGGTGCGTGAAGGTGAACCGTCGCGCAGCGCAATCCGGATCTCCTTCACGCCGCTGTCGCGCAGGCACAGCGCATGGCTGCGGCCATGATTGCCATAGCCGATGATGGCAAGGCGACAGCTGCGGATCGGATCCAGATCAATATCCGGCGTGTAAAGCGGTTCAGTCATGGCACTCGGCGACTCGGCGAAAAAAGGGCGGAGCCCGATAGGACGGATCAATCCGGTCCCTGTCCAGCCGCCAACCCGGCAGAAGTGAGGATTTGCGCCAGTCGGGCCCGGGCCGCGTCCGGCTCCAGTGTGTTCACCCGCGCCCAGTATGGTGTCTGGTTGCGGAACCAGGTCAGCTGGCGCTTGGCATAGCGGCGGCTGTCGCGCTTGGCCTGTCCGATTGCCGCCTCCAGCGTCATCTCGCCAGCCAGATGCGCCAGCAGGGGCGGCACGCCCAGCGCCTTCATCGCCGGCAGGTCGGCATCCAGCCCGCGCTCGCCAAAGGCCCGAACTTCTTCCAGCGCCCCGGCCGCCATCATCGCGTCAAAGCGCCGGTCGATCCGGGCATAAAGCGCCTCGCGATCCGGCTCGATCACCAGACCGTGCCAGCTGTCATGCGGCAGAAGCGGCGTGGTTTCGGCCTGAAAGCCCGACAGCGGCTCGCCGGTCTCGAAGAAAACCTCCACCACCCGCTGCAGGCGCTGACGGTCGGCAGGCTCGATCTTCGCGCAGGCTGCCGGGTCCACGCGCCGGGCCTCGGCATTCAGCGCCGCCAGCCCGCCTTCATCCAGCAGCGCCTGCGCACGGGCCCGCGCCGCGTCGCCAATCTCCGGCACCGGCGCGAGACCAACGGTCAGGGCATTGAAATACAGCCCCGTACCACCGACCAGGATCGGCGTCCGGCCGCGTGCACGCACCGCCGCGATGACGGCCAGGGCCTCCTCGCTCCAGCGCCCGACCGACCAGCGCTGCGCCGGATCGGCGACACCGAAGAGATGGTGCGGCACCACTGCCTCTTCCTCGTCCGACGGGCGCGCGGTGATCAGATGCAGGCCGGCATAGATCTGCATGGAGTCGGCATTGATGATTTCGCCATCCAGCAGCCGGGCGGCGGCGATGGCCAGCGCTGTCTTGCCCGCCGCGGTCGGGCCGGCGATCAGCCAGGCCGGACGCGGGGCCTCGCTCACGGCCGGATCGACTGCAGCACGTACTGGCCGCCGCGATTGACCTGGAAGCGGATCGGGCCGCCGGAATGCTCCAGCACGATGGCGCGGATGTCGGCAATCGTGCTCACCCGGGTGAACTCCACCTCCTCGATCACATCGCCAGGGCGGATCTTGCCGGCGGCATCGGAAGCCGCATCCACGTCCGTCACCAGCACGCCCTCGGCATCCGCATCGACGCGGAAACGGCGGCGCAGGGCCGGATCCAGGGCCGACAGCGTCATGCCCAACAGGAGGTTGGACTGACCGGGAACAGGATTGATCACCGGATCCGACCGGCTCGACGCGGACGCCGAGCCGCCTTCTTCCTGCAGTTCGCCCACCGTGACCGTCAGGGTCATCGGACGATCACGGCGGATGATCTCGATCTCGACTTCGCGGCCGATTTCGCTCTCGGCCACCATGCGCGGGAAGGACTGGCTGTCGCGCACCCGGCGGCCGTCAAAACGCAGCACCAGATCGCCCTGGCGCAGGCCACCCGCATTGCCCGGTCCGCCGTCTTCGACGCGCGAGACGATCGCGCCATAGGGCGTGTCCAGTTCGAAACTCTCGGCCAGTTCCGGCGTCACCCGGTGCACCGACACGCCCAGCCAGCCACGGCGGGTCTCCCCGAACTCGATCAGCTGGGCGACCACGCGCTCGGCGATATTGGCCGGGATGGACAGGGAGATGCCGACGCTGGCGCCGGTCGGCGACAGGATCAGCGTGTTCACGCCGATCACATCGCCATCCATGTTGAACAGGGGACCGCCGGAATTGCCGGTATTGATGGCCACATCGGTCTGGATGTAGTCGTCATAGCGCCCGCCCGCCTCACGGCCGCGCGCCGAGACGACGCCGGCGGTCAGCGTGCCGCCCAGGCCGAAGGGATTGCCGATCGCGATCACCCAATCACCCACGCGGGCCGTGTCGCTGTCACCGAAAGAGACCGAAGGCAGGCGTTCGCGCACCTGCATGCGCAGCACCGCCAGGTCCGTCACCGGGTCGATGCCAACCACCTCGGCCGGGAAGACACGGCCATCCGGCAAGGAAACCTCCACCTCGTCCGCGCCGTCGATGACGTGGTTGTTGGTCACCACAATGCCCGACGGGTCAATGATGAAGCCCGAGCCCAGCGAATTGGCGATGCGCGGGGCATTTCCGAAAATGTCGTTGAACCGCTCCAGCGGGGAGCCTTCAGGAAACTCCGGCAGGCCGTCGCCCGAGTCGAGGCGCTGGGCGGCGGAGATGTTGACCACCGCCGGCGACAGGCGTTCGGCCAGATCGGCAAACCCGTCCGGAGCCGGGTGCGCCAGCACCGCCGGAGAGACCAGGAAAAGGACGAGGAAAGCCAGGATACGCCGCATGTGCCAAAGCCGTTCGAAACAGGAGGACGGAAAATCGTTAACGTGAATACCGCCTCGCAGGGGTCGGCGGCAACCGCCTGCCTGCACGGAGCCTATCCTAATACCGCCCAGACAATCGCGACACCCAGACACAAAGCAGTGAGCCCGGCCAGGCGAAGCTGGTCCGGGCTCATCTCGCCCAGCTGGGCGATCAGGCGCTTCATGCCGCCGGGAGCCAGGGCGTAGGCTGCGCCTTCCAGCGCAATCGCCACCCCGATCCCGGCGAGCAGGATTGTCAGCACTTATTGCTGACCGGTCTGGGACTGGAAGTAGCGGAAGAATTCCGAGTCCGGCTGGATCACGATCGGCGTGCCCTCCACGAAGGCCTGCTCATAGGCCTGCATGGAGCGGTAGAAGCCGAAGAATTCCGGATCGCGGCCATAGGCTTCGGCATAGATCGCATTCCGGCGGGCATCGCCCTCACCGCGAATGCGTTCCGCCTCGGCGCGCGCCTCGGCCCGGATGATCGTCGCCTGACGATCGGCATTGGCGCGGATTTCCGTGGCCCGCTGTTCGCCTTCGGCGCGGATGCGGGCGGCTTCCTGGTCACGTTCCGAGCGCATGCGCTGGAACACATTGTCGGCGATCTGCTGCGGCAGGTCGGCGCGCAGGATGCGCACATCGATCACCTGGATGCCGAAATTGCCGGTTCGGACCTGGGCTTCCACCGCCGCCTGCACCCGGTCCATCAGTTCGGCGCGCTGGCCGGAAATGACGTCGGAGGACGGGATCGAGGCGATCACGCCGCGCAGGCTGTCTTCCATGATCTGCTGCAGGCGGATCTGGGCCCGGCGCTCTTCGGTGAAGGCCTGGTAGAAGCGCAGCGGGTCGGTGATCCGGTAGCGCAGGAAGGCGTCCACGATCAGGCGCTCCTGGTCGGAGGCGAGGATTTCCTCGGCATCCAGATCCAGTTCCAGATTGCGCTTGTCGAAGATCAGCACGTCCATGACAAAAGGCATTTTGAAGTGCAGGCCCGGATCGGGCTCCGCCGCTTCATTGACCACATCAACCGGATCGCCGAGGCGCAGGATCAGCGCCTGTTCGGTTTCCGAGACGGTGTAGACGCTCTGCAGTCCGACGAAGAGTGCGCCGACGAGGATGACGATTCCCAGAGTGCGGATCATTGGTTGCCTCCTTGCGCATTGCGAACCGGGTTGCGCACGCGATTGCGGCCGAGCTGGTCGAGCGGCAGATAGGGCAAGGCACCGGCCTCGCCATCCAGAACAATCATGTCGGACCGGCCGATCACCTGTTCCAGGGTTTCCAGATACATCCGGCGGCGCGTCACGTCGGGCGCCTGGACATACTCGTTGTAGATCGAGATGAAGCGGTCCGCGTCACCCTGGGCCTGGGCGATCACCGAGTCCCGGTAGGCCTGGGCGGCCTGGGTCAGCTGCGCGGCTTCACCGCGGGCGGCCGGGATCACCGAGTTGGCGTGGGCGGTCGCGTTCAGCTGCGCCCGTTCGGCTTCCTGCTGGGCGACGTCCACGCCGCGGAACGCGTCGATCACGCGCTCCGGCGGCTGGGCGTTGCGCAGGTTGACCTGCAGGATCTCGATGCCCGCGGCATATTCGTTCAGCGTCTCCTGCAACAGTTCACGCGTGCGGCGCGAGACCTCGGCCCGGCCCTCGGTGATGATGAATTGCAGGTCCGACGTGCCGACCACTTCGCGCATGGCGCTTTCCGCCACGGCACGCACGGTGCCCTGCGGGTCGCGCACATTGAACAGGAAGTCGCGCACGCCGTCCTCATAGGACAGGTCCACGCGCCACTGAACGGCAAAGTCGATGTCGACGATATTCTCGTCGCGGGTCAGCATCTGGCCTTCAGAGCCTTGGCCGATCGTCATCTCGTTTGTCGTCGTCACTTCCGGCAGCATCACCGTCTCGATCGGAGTCGGGAATTTGAAGTGGAAGCCCGGCAATGTCGTGCGCGAATACTCGCCAAAGCGCAGCACCACACCGGCCTGGTTGGGGCCGACCTGGTACCAGCCCGAGCCCGGCATGATGAACCAGACCACGGCAATGATCGCGACAATGAAGCCGAAGCCGAAGGCCGAGGCGCCGCCGCCCTTCTTGCCGCCGGAACCACCCTTGCCGCCGCCGAACATGCCGCCCAGCTTGCGCTGCAGGTCGCGGACAACCTCGTCCAGATCGGGGCCCTGGTCACCGCCGCCGCCACCGCCATTGGGGCGCTGGCCCCAGGGGTTCTGGTTATTGCCTCCGCCGGAGCCCCACGGGCCTCCGCCGCCACCACCCTGATTGTCGTTCCACGGCATGGGTCGGATCGATCCTCTTGCTATTGCGACGCCCTAAATGAACGTAAGCGCTTAAAGGTTCAAGGGCGAGACAAGGGGGACAGGCAGATGGCGCATCCCGCTAGCCACTTCACGCCCTGATTCACCGCCGGTCCAGCCGACGCAGGACAAAGGCATGGTCATCGCCCTCGCCGGCCGGAAAGACCTCGCGCGCGGTTTCCTGCCAGCCCAACTCGTCAAAAGCGGGAAAGCACGCATCGCCGGCCGGTTCCGCATCCACCTCGGTCAGATAGAGCCGGTCGGCCCGCACCAGCGTCGCAGCATAGATCTGCGCGCCGCCGATCACGAAGACCTCGTCCAGACTGTCCCGGTCTGCCGCCATGAAGGCGGTGTCCATCGCTTCGCCCAGATCGCCGGCGACATGTCCGCCCTCGGCGCGATAGCCGTCCTGGCGCGTCACCACAATGTTCAGCCGGCCCGGCAAGGGTCGCCGCGGCAGGCTCTCCCAGGTCTTTCGGCCCATGATCACCGGCTTGCCGCCTGTCAGTGCCTTGAAACGTTTCAGGTCCGAGGACAGCCGCCAGGGCAGATCGCCCTCGGCCCCGATGACACCATTGCGTCCGCGCGCAGCGATCAGGCAGAGTTTGGGAATGGTGGTCGGCATCAGGTCTCGTCCCGGCTCTTCGCGAATCCGGCGGCAGCGTGGGATATCGCCTGACCGATGGCGATCTCCATCTTCAGTGCCTCGAAATTCGCCTCGCCGACCAGGCCGATCAGTGCCGTGCGCGCCCTGTCGACGGCGCGAAATTCGTCGACAAGGCCCGCGGCACCGGGATCCAGGTCCAGCGCGTCCGACCATTCAAGCACATCATCGCATTCATCGAAAAAACTCAGCTCGCGCAGGGCCGCCTGCAGGAGCAGGCCGGGCGCGTCGCCCGCCGGCCGCGGTCCGCGACAGGGCAGGTCTGCCTTCAGCGTTGCACGCTGGAAGATCAGCCGGAACCGGCCCGCCTCGCCGTCTTCGATGCGGGCCGAGACGCCCATCCGGGTCAGTACGCTGGCGGCCGTATCCGCCATGGCGCGCTAGACCGCGACCGGGGCCGCGATCCGCGGATGCGGGTCATAGCCCTCCAGGGTGATGTCCTCATACTCGAAGGCGAACAGGTCCTTGGCCTGCGGATTGAGCTTCAGGCGCGGCAGGGCCCGCGGCGTGCGCGACAATTGCTCGCGCACCTGGTCCATGTGGTTGGAATAGATGTGTGCATCGCCAAAAGTGTGGATGTACTCGCCCGGCTCCAGCCCGCAGACCTGCGCCACCATCGCCGTCAGCAATGCATAGGAAGCGATGTTGAACGGCACGCCCAGGAACATGTCGGCCGAGCGCTGGTAGAGCTGGCAGGAGAGTTTCCCGTTCGCCACGTTGAACTGATAGAGCGTGTGACAGGGCGGCAGCGCCATGTTCGGCACGTCCGCCGGGTTCCAGCCCGACACGATCAGCCGCCGCGAGGACGGATTGGTGCGGATCTGTTCGAGGATGTTGGACAGCTGGTCGATCTCGGTGCCGTCCGGCCCCTCCCAGCGCCGCCACTGCTTGCCATAGACCGGGCCGAGATCGCCGTTCTCGTCGGCCCACTCGTCCCAGATCGTCACGCCGCGCTCCTGCAGCCAGCGCACATTGGTCTCGCCGCGCAGGAACCAGAGCAGCTCGATGGCGATCGACTTGAAATGCACCTTCTTGGTGGTCAGCAGCGGGAAGCCTTCCGACAGGTCGCAGCGCAATTGCCGCCCGAACACCGCCCGCGTGCCCACGCCCGTGCGGTCATGCTGTTCCGCGCCGGTCTCCAGAATGTCGCGCAGCAGGTCCAGATAGGCGCGTTCCACCGCCGAACCCGCTGTCCCGGCAGCGGCGTCCGGCCGACATTCTGAGGTGTGCGGATCAGCGAAGGCAGTGAGTGCGGCGTCGGCCATGCGGTTATCCCTTCCCGTCAGCCGCATTCGGACAGGGCGCGGCTGATTCTTCAATCGCCCATCCTAGCGCGCCGTCCCCATTTGCGGAGGGGGTGGCCTGCCGCGACGTGTGAGCGAGTCGCCAAGTCCCAATCGCCACAAGGGGTTCGGCGATAATCCCGGAAACAGTTGCCGAGGCCGCCGCCCTGCGCCCCCATCCCGTCTTCTCCTCCACCCCGTCTTCCGCGTCGGCCTGCGCACCGTCTACCGCGACAGCCTGGTCTACCGCGTCAGCCTGCGCGCGATCTTCCGCGCCCTCAGCCGGTCAGGTGAAGTCGCGAAAAATCCGGTTGCCTTTGTCGCCGGTTCCGATACCGTACCGGACGGAACGTATCAAGAACATATCAGCAATGAACCGTGCGATGGAGGAAAATCATGCTCGGATATGTGACCCTGGGGACCAATGACCTGAAAAAGGCCGGCGAATTCTACGACAAGATCTGTGCCGAATTCGGTGTCGGCCGGATGATGGAATTCGACACATTCATCGCCTGGGGCAAGCCCGGCGGCGGTTGCGGCATCGGCCTGACCAAGCCCTTCGACGGCAAGCCGGCCACGGTCGGCAATGGTGTCATGGCCGCCTTCCAGGCCAAGGACACCGCCCAGGTCGACAAGGTCTACAAGCTCGCCATCGAGCTGGGCGCCCAGGATGAAGGCCCCGCCGGCCCCCGCGGCGACAATTTCTACGCCGGCTATTTCCGTGATCCGGACGGCAACAAGCTGAACGTATTTTGCATGTAATTCCCGTCGTCTTGTTGGGAAGGGACATAGTGAAGGTGAATCGCTATGTCCCTTTCCCCTATTACAATTTGGTCGGTGATCGCTTCGATCACCGACCTTTTTTGTTCGAAGGTTAGTTCGTCCCAACGGTCATAGAGGGTTCTAGCGCCTGAGATGATCTCCTCACTGGAGTCTGAGGTCACGCGGAGCGCTGCAACTTCGCCCTCGATGGCAGCTATGCCGAGGGCGAGTTCATCGATCCGCTCCCCCATCTCTTTGTCGAGCGGCTTAAAGCGTGTGGCTTCCACCTCTTCATCCAGATATCCGCGAAGCAGCTTTTCCCTGTCGCGCATGAGCTGTGACCGTTCTTTCTCTAGCGCTTGGATCTGAGCTTCTTTTGAATCGACTTCATCGAGGGTCGTTTTGAGAAACTCCGCCAGCTCCTCAGGTGACGCAAAGAAAGCGCGAAGCCGATCACGGAAAATCGCCTCGAGATCATCCTGAGGGATTTTGCGGCGGCATTTCGGGCAAACGAATTTCGGTGACTCGTTGAGGACGTACATCGTCTGACCTTCCGCCTCACACTTCACCTTCCCAGAAAAAAGGTAGTTGCCCCGTGGGCCTGGCGATCGCCCTTCGCGCTGTTTCTTGAGGATCGCGTTGCAGCGCTCCCAGAGCTCTGGAGCGACGATCGCCTCACAAGGATGCCATTCCCATTCTTCTTCCGGTTTGATCGAGACCTTTCCACCGCGCTGATCGGCCGTCGTGTAGTTGCAGCGGCGCAATCCCTTTGCTGCCGGGTCGACAAGCAAGATCTGAATGGAGTGGATGGAGAACTTGTTCCCGCGCCGTGTGCGAAAGCCTCGCTCATTCAAGATGCGGGCGACGGTTCCCTTCCTCTGGTATTGCGCGAAGAGCTCGTAGACGAGTGCGCGCACCGGCGCTTCGTCTGGATGAGGTTGAAATTCATCCCCGACCCAGTGGAAGCCATAGGGCGCCGCACCGGCGACTTTCTTGCCCATCTTGGCACGCGTGACGACGGCTGCCTTGACGCGATCAACAATCTCTTCGCGCTCCCACTCCGCCAGCCCGGCAATCATCGTGTAGAAGAGCCGGCCTGACGGCGTGGTGGTGTCGATGCTCTCTTGCAAGGAGATGAGGTCGGCATTGTGCTCGCGAAAGAACTCGGAGACTTCCAGCAGACCTTTGGTGCTACGAGCCAGGCGCGCCAGCTTGGAGAAGACCAATGCCGAGATGCGGCCGGTTCGAACGTCGTCCAGCATCCGCTTGGCTTCGGGATGGTCCATAACCGCTTTGCCGGACACCCCAGAGAGGTCATAGATCTCGGCGACCGACCAACCCTTGAACTGCGCATACTGCTCGGCGCGCGCCTTGTGAGTGGCTGGGCTGTCGCCCTTGGCTTGGTCTTCCGTCGATACCCGAATCCAAACGCCGACCGATCTGACATCCTGTTGGTGCATATCCTCACCGATACTCGAATTACGTGTTTAGAGCCAGTTGTGGCTCGCCCCGTCGATCAAAGTTGATACCGAGACCCCCATCGTTCGCGCCGCGGCGAACAGGCGGGATGCACCCAGGCGCCCTCGGCCATCTTCGATCAACGCCAGGTGCGCGGGAGTAAGGCCAATCTCTCGAGCGAGATCATTGGTGCGTATTCCCTTGAGGCATCGCCAGAGACGCACCTGCCCGCCAATTCTCGTGTCAATCGCGTCCTGCACGTCTGCCCCCGGCAACGCTATGGCTTGCCTGTGGACGCCTCAGCGTCACTTCCACCACGGGCCGACCAGACCAGAGCCGCAATCGGAATGGCATGCGCAACGATGAAGATGAGCCAGACCATGGTCGGACCACGCTCCCCTTCTGTGAACTCATGCGTCATCAGCCGGAATGTCGGGCTGAGGAACAACACTTTCACGCCGGACAAGACCACGGTGATGATCGTGAACAGTCGCTCTCCGAAAAAGGCGCCAACCGCGACCAGGCCGAGCGCGAGCCCGCCGACATAAAGGCCATAGATCGGGATGATCAAAGAGATGAGAAGGATGACGAAGCCGGCGATCGCAAGGCCGGCAGCTGCTTGCTTGTTCATTTTGAATGTCCCCTATGAGTTTGCGAGCGCGCTATCGGCACGCGTAGGCAGTTCCGACCCATTCGTTCGTGAGGCTGGTCCCGCGCTCGCGCCAGACCACGTGAGTGGCTCGAAGGTGAGCGGCTTGATTGAGGGCGGCGTTTTGCGCGTGTGTCCGGCCCACCGAGGCGCTCAAGCCCACGAAGACCGCATTGGACCCGGACACGCTGCCAAGCTCCTCACACCCGGCTACGTCGCTCGCTCGCGCATCGATGATGGAGGTTTCAACGGGCGTGGCACATCCGGCCAGGCTGAGAACTCCCGCTGCCAAGCTGCAACCACGCACGGCCTGACGACACCAACTCTGCTTTTTCATCGCTATCTCCTGCTGTGAACACTTTGGGGTAAACTGTTCACAGTCAGGCCGCCTTACGCGGCTCAGTACCGCCCCATAGCCGCTCTGCAATCGCGCGCTCTTCGTCTCCAATCGCATTCGTATAAATCGCTGTCGTTTCGAGCTTCGCGTGACCCAACCAGCGCTGCACCAAGTTTAGCGGCACACCACTTTGCACCGCAGCGACACCAAACCCGTGCCGGAGCCCTTTTGGACAGGCATGCATGCCACTGACACCTGCGGTAGCCAGGACGCGCTTGATGACCCTCCAGCCATAGGTTCGGCTCCATGGCCATAATCGCTGGTCTGCGTCTATGCCTTCAACCTCACGCCGAAGCTTTTCAATCAACCAGATTGGCAGCGGAACCGCCCGATAGACCGGATGCTCTTGGCGCTTTTTCAAGGACCGAAATACGACGGCTTGCATTTCAAAATCGATCTGCCTGCCGGAGCATTCCAGCGCTTCCGAAATTCGACATCCCGAAAATGCGATTGTCAGGCAAAATGTCTGATACGCTGGCGGCAGCACAAGGGCGGCACGAATAAACCGCTCACGCTCGATCGGCGTAAGGTATTTCCGCTTACCGTGAATATCGAAAATCATACATGCTATCCGCGCCGAGCGAGGGCCTCAGCCCCAAATTCTTTCTTGACGCGGGGAATACAACTGGAAACACTCTACCCCAAAGTGTTCACAAGCATTCTATCCATTTAGGCGCAATTTTCATAGTGTGACTATGAGCAGTACGTTTGGCAGCCGACCTCAAGGTTCATGACGCACGTTTTTGAATAAATTGGACAGCGCCCGGGTCGCCTGTTTTGCGCAGTACCTTTACTTACTTTGCTATGACCCAGTGCCCAAACTCAGGACCGTGTCCGGACGCAATTCGAGGGTTCGTATGACCCGTCTCTGAGAACCCAAATCGCCCTTGGGGTTGGGAATCGCCTAACGCAATTTATGTCAGCTCTGACGCGGAATGCATAAAAATGCCAGTCTCTAACAACGAGCGGCTTGCATCGATCACACAGGACTACTCAGCTGCTAAAAGCGCAAAAAAATCCGCTACGCTTGTCTTTAGTGCGGTAAAGACAACTTCAACGCCATGTTCATCAAGCTTAGTCACAGCCCTCTCAGCGGAAGCGGACGAGCTCTCGTTCCTTACGGCAAAGTATGCAAGTACGAGCTTAGCCACGGTATCCCTAGAATACATACGGCTGGCTCTCGGACCTCGACGCGCCACCGGAAAATCAGCAGAGTCTCTAAGCCAACCGCTGACAGTGCCCTTGGGCACACAGATTCCTCTCGCAATTTCGCTAACCGAGAGAAACGAATCTTTCGGCAAATTGTCGATGTAATCAACCACCTCTTCGCGTGCGCAATTTCCGAACATTTTAACCATCTTCAATCAGATTTTACTCTCTACAATGATCGAATGAGTCGGTCAACCGGTTACCCACTGAGCCACTGACTTGTCCACCGAGGCATCCTGTGAACGATTGACAGCTTTCTTTTGTCGTGAGAGCATTATGTTTAGGAGGGGTCGAATTCTGACCGCCTCATGGAATCGTTCGGCGTAGATTCGCTGGACAGATGCGATGGGCTGACTACCCATCGGTTATAGGACTCCTTTATTCTACGGGAGCCCATTCGTCTGAAGCGCCCTGGCTGTTTGCCGGGGCGCTTTTTTTTTGGCCCTGCGCCAATTGACATAGAGCATGTGACATGGTTACCGTGCAACCAGTACGACATGTCGGCGGAGCTAGTCACTCCCGATGAAAGACAGCGCGTACTGACGAATGAGCGATCAAAGTAGAATAAAGGGAGGCTTCTCTATCAACTTATGCGAGTTCACTGGCGCTTTCGCATTGCGCCTTAATGCGCCGAATCCGGCCGCGGTGTTCCGTTTCTTTTTTCAGAAATCTAAAGGCGGGCCGCCTTTCCACAACCGCCCGCCTTCAACGCAAGCTCGTCCGCGCTAGCGAACGGGAACGGCGAGGTTGTACCCGCGCCTTCCTCGTGACGCAAGCCAGGCGTCACGGAGATCGAAATGCCTGAACACCGAAATAATCAGCTCAGCCGAAAGCCGGCATCAAACCAGCTCAAACAGTTGCTCCCCCCGAGTGGAACCCTACCACCTGATTGGCGGCATATTCTTTGGTGGAAGCCCGTACTCAGTGGCTTGTTTGTGCACAGCTTCGCGATGGCGTTGCTGTTGGTGGTCGTCGATTTGCTGCCAGAAAGGCCGGTCTTTGCCACGGTCGTTGGCGCAGGCGGAGCTATTGTCCTGGCGCCGTTGTACCGTGGTCTGGAGAACTTGGTTCATGGCGCATCACATTTTGACATTGCCGGGAACCGCCGCGCGAAGCTCAACGATTTCGTTGGAGACTTAGTCGCCGCGCTACCGGTTTTCCAGACAGTGTCTGAGTTTCGCGAACCTCACCTGAAGAAGCATCATAGCGATTTTAATGGTGACAAAGACCCCTGCAAGAAACGGCACGCCGAACATCCTGACGTGCTGTCAGGAGAGCTTCCCTCTCTCTGGAAGACCCTGGCTGCTGTCCCGCGGGATGCCATTGCCTTCTATCGCGTGACTGGCTCCAACATCGCCACCTTGATGAAAGGGCTGCTATGGCACGTCGCGCTCTACGTCAGTCCGCTCATCATGCTCTCAGGGAGCGCAACCCATAGCTTTGGGGCATGGGTACTGATTTTCGGCCCGTTGTTCTCTGCGACACTTCCTATCGTCCGGTGTCTCGCTGAGATGGGCGAGCACGATTATAGAAATTTCAAAACAGAAGGAGACAAAAATGCCCGCCGGTAAGCTGGAAATTCTGTTGCGCACCTTCAATCACGAAGGGCCACTAAACCGCATTCTCCATCTGTTCGGCGATAAACATCACGTCGAACATCACCTCTACCCTCACGTCCCCCAATATCATCTCGACAAACTAAACCGACTTCTGCTTGGGCGGGGGCTTGGAGCCTATATGCAGTATCGCGGCACCGTGCTCGGTGAACCGAAACGATACTGCGATGTCGGGGCGTATGGTAACGACGGAAAGGGGAACGGAAATGCTTAATGTGAACAGTAGTGTATCAGTCGGCGTATCTGCCGAAGCAAGGAATCGCTTCCCCAACGCAGTGATCCATGGGCTTGTGGTAGACCTTTCCAATCGATCCGATGGCCTAGATGCAGCCTTGGCAAATGCGAAAACCAGTGCAAATAGAACGCTTACACGTATTGATATCGCGACACTCGCCCAGCACCCCATCATATCTGCTTGGCGCGGAGCTTATCGCAGTATGGGCCTAAAGCCGGCCAAGTATCGGTCCAGCGTAGAGCAGTTAATGAGGCGAGCTGCCAATGGCGCGCTAGATCGAATCGGCATCCCGCTGGCGGATGTTTACAATCAAGTCTCGATAGCGCACTTGGCGCCAATGGGCGCCTACGATGTTGACCGTTTGAAGGAACACCCCATTTCTCTTCGCCTTTGTGACTCTGAGAAGGATCAATTCGACCCTATTGGCGGATCACCAGACAAGTTTCCATTGACGAAGGACATAGCTGTATATGCACAGGGAACACATGTTCTGTGCTGGGCTATCAATCATCGGGATGCTCAATCGACTTCCCTGACAACAAGCACCTCGCGCGCGCTTATCCTAAGTGAAGGCATCGACGAGCTAACAGCGGAGAACGCGGAAGGGGCCATAAAGGCAATGCATGAACTTCTACACGAACAAGGCTTTCAATGCCGCACGTTAGTAAGTCGATGACCCAGCCTCGTAGGCTCGAGCGATGAGATAGTTAAGTCCATCCAGACGAGGATGGGTGTAACGCAAGGACCGAAGTTCAAGGGAGCAGATCATTCGCATGCGCCGCGAACCGGAAGCATGATAGGACGCGTAGGAGCAATGCCGCTAGTATGGCATGTCGAACGCCCGCCGGCTGTGGACGCTGGGAGCGAGAAGCTCAGGCTAAAGCACCGCCTAGTCGAGCAGCTGCTGGATGATGCGGCGCCGAACAGCACCACAATGCGATCAAGCTCTTTGTACGACGAGCAACATATCTGGCGATAACTTCATGAGCTGTTGCCGACCTAGTAGACCAGCCTAGATTTCAGCCGGGTTCTCGATCTGGCTTGGCTGGCCCAGCGGCAATAATTTTCGCCACAGTTTCCCGGCGGAACTTAGCCTCTTCTTCTGAAACCGGCGTGTAGCGGGTGGTCACTTTCCAACCTCGCACGACGGTCTCGTCGATTGTGAGCTTGGCAGCCCGCGCATTGAGTAAGTCGGTCAGCTCGTCTGGGCCGATGATTGAACAGGACGGGCTGTGGGCTCTATCCAAGTGTTCCTGGATGTGGGCGCGATATCGCGTACGGCGGCCAATATCCGGGACAATCAGGACGACCTCATCGAAGCCAGCCTTGAAGCATTTTTCAACATTGCGCAGCTCAGCGTCTGCAGTGTTTGAGACGGATATCTCAACCGCGATTGAAAGCATTTCGTGATCGAGCCCGACATCGACGCTCCCGCTGCCGTCCAGGACGGTTTGCTCGACCGTCGCCTTGAAGCCGCGCGCCTGGGCCAGTTCTCGCACCCATTGCTGCAACCGTTTGTGTTGGCGCCCACCCACGCCAGCCGCGTAGGCATCTATCTCCGCTTTGCGGGTCTCTCTCACATCCTCCTTGAGGGCCGCATCCGTCTTCGCCGGATCGGATCTAACCTCGTCTTCTGGTGCATCGACTTTTTTCGGGCTGGCGGTGTGATCTGGCGCGGACGGCGCGTCTTCTGCCCGCTTGGTGGGCGGAGGTGCCTGTTTCTCGGTATGCCGCGTAGTGCGTGTCGGCTCTGTCGGCTCAGGCGTGGGTTGACCCTCGGGCGCATCGGCCGCTTCGATCAGCGCCTCAATCTCATCCAACGTGCTGCAATAGAGCTCGCGGTTTTGGTCAAGAAGGCGGCAATAGGCGTCGTCATCGAGCGAGGCTTGTGTGTTGACCAGACCAAGCTGGACATCCATGCGCAGGGCCTGTTCGGTCACGCCCTTGGCGTAAACCGCAAATTCGGTGCGATCGCGGCGCTTGCGCATGGCCTGGATCATGTCGGCGTCAACGCGCATGTCATCCGCCATCGCCCGCCCATCCTTGGCCGACACGCCACCAGCGAACTTGATGGAGGTCGAGGCTATGACCGTCGAGCGTAGACGCGTTGGCATCTGGTCGAGGTGTTGAGCCGCGATGTGAAGGCCCACCCGGTATTTTCGGGCCTGATTGAACAGCTGTTCAAGCGTCTCATCGAAATAGTCGTGGGCTTCATCGATATAGACATGCACGCGCCGGCGCGCGTCTTCATCCAAGGTCGCCCGCTCAAGGGAGGCCTGGGCGATCTTGGCAATGAAGAAGCGCCCGAAAATAGAACACCCATCGGCCTTGAGGAGATCCTTGGCCGTATTGATCAGAATGATCTTACCGGCATTCATCGCCTCGAAAACGTCGAGCTTGTTTTGTGGGTGTGAGAACATACGCTCAAACACCGGATTGGCGAGCACGCCCCAAAGCCGTCTCAGGATCTGTTTTTTTGTCGCCGAAAAGCTCGGCGCAAAGAACTCGGTCTGGAAGAAGCGCTTGGCTGATCCGTCCAGCTTTTGCATATAGGGCTTGAAGGGTTTGCCATCCTCCATCAGGGCACGCAGCGTTTGAACCGTCGCGTCGGGAATGACCATCATCAGCCGGGCCAAATAGCGAAAGACGACGCCTTGCTTTTGCGTGAGTTCGGCGCCCAAAAGCGCCGCGAAGAAATACTCATAAAGATCAATGACCGAGTTTAGGACGCGCTCCCTATCGGCCCGGCTATAGCCCTCAAGCCGGTCATGATCGAAGGCAAACAGATTGAGCGCGACGGGAAACTCCACATCGCTCGGATCAATCAAGACCAGCCGGTCGGCCAGTCCCTCCGCCAGCTCCGGATCAAAGAGTGCGAGCCGCGAGACCGTCTGGATGAGATCGCCCTGGCTATCAATCACGACAACGCCCGGTGCGCCGTCCTCCTCGCGAACCAGGTCATGATGGATCAGCTTGAGCAGAAGCTGGGTCTTGCCATGTCCGGACCCACCAACGATGAGCGCATGCTCGCAGCGAAGCTCATCGGGCAGAAAAACCGGGACGGGCGCCTCAAGCAGGTCCTGAAAGGGCGTATGACGCAAATAGGTGTCCGCCAGCTCAGTTGGACTATCGAAGCGGGCGTCTGCAGGCAAGATGTAAGGCCGGGTCGGTGCGGGGTCTTGCGGGCTGATGTTGGAGGCCCGCGCCAGATTGGCCATCAGCTGTGTGCGACAATCGACAAAGAGCTCGTTCGCAAAGGCGCTGCCGCTCTCACTGCAGACTTCCCGCACCCAGTCATCCATCACGTCGGCCGGATTTTCGATCATGCCCGCGACCGGCACTTCAAGCGCCACCGCATCGGCGGCATGATCATCATCAATGGCGGACCGCTCCGCGACCGCGTCCAGAACGCGGGCACACATGTGCAGCAGCAATCCCTTTAAAAGCGCCAGGCGCTTGTCGAAGAGGTCAAAGAAGCGCTCGCGCCGCAGCAAATAGCTACGCAGTTCCACCCGCGTACGCATCGGCAAAGCCGCGATCTCGGCCGCTGGATCGTCATAGCGCGGATACCAGTAGCATTCTTCGATGAGGACATGATCGATCAGGTCGTAAAGTGCCTCTGCGAGCGCTCTTGAGTAACCAGCATCGCTGGCCCGCCAGGCACCGCCTACAATTTCGGTGATCAGATCAAACCGGTCCTCAAGTGGGCCCTCCAGCAGCGCGTCCTGTCGCGCCTCCAGCCGAGCATGCAGGTCGACCAGCTCCGCCAGCTCACGGTCGCGCTCGCTCAATCCCCAGCTGGAAAAAAGGCCCCGCCCGACCTTGGGGCCGAGCGAGGGCATATTGGCAGAACTGTTCCAGCCTTCTTGCCAGGCCTTGGCAATTTCGGAGAAAAAATCCCCCGCCATCTCGGTCAGGCCGGCTCGATCTCGACGATCTGCTCGGACCCGTCATATTGCCGCGCGACATCGATATAGCCGCGGATATTCTGGCAAGCTTGGTGAACTTGGTTTTCCGTGGCGACAACCTCGCCCAGATCCTTGCATTCCAAGTGCTGGCCACTCACCAGATCGCCCAGAGAAAAAGAGCGCTTGGTTACACGGTCCATGATTGCGCCGCCCAGGCCAGCCCAGCTTCCACCGTCCAACTTGGCGAGGTTTTGGTCAGCCGCTTCGGATGTATAAACAAGTTGGCCCTTGAGCTTGTATTTTTTGACCAGTTCGGCCTCCTCGCTGGTTAACTCAGCCATCACATCGAGAATGAAGATCGGTGTCCCGGTCAGACCAGATTTCTGGCTCCGGCGTAGTTTGAGTTGCATGTCTGCCTCCCCTGTTATTCGCGTCAAGCGCGAACTGATCAAAGCAAGACAACTTAAAAGAGTCGAGATAAATCTGGCGATCTATAGTTTTGCCATGGATTTCAACACCACATCCGGCAACACGGTGCAGGCACTAAAGGGCTTGGACGGGTTCCCATCGATCAGCAAGCGCAAGTAAATCTGCTGATTGGCCAGATTGATCATATCGAGCCGCGCAAACTTGGGGTCATACTCCTTGGCCAGATACCCTGCATCCTCCGCGCTAACCCGAAAGGCGATGAGCGTGCCGGCATTGCCTAGCGCGGCACGGCGAATATCCGGATCGATCTGATGGAGATATTGATGCGCCATCGTCAGGCCGAGCCGGTATTTGCGCATTTCTGAAAGCATCTGAGCGATCGCCAGGGTCGTGAAGTTCTGAAACTCATCGACATAAACAAAGAAATCCCGTCGGTCGGCTTCGGCAATACTGGCCCGGGAAAACGCGGCAACGGCTAGCATGGTGGTCAGGACACCGCCAACCAGGCGCGTGCTGTCCGCCCCCAAACGCCCCTTTGCGAGATTGACGATCAAGACATGTCCCTCATCCATGATCTTGCGAAGCCGGATTTGCCCCTCATCATCGGTGAAGAAACGCAAAAGCCGTGGGTCCGCCAATAACGCCCCGACTTTGGATTGCACCGGCGCGATGGCGTCAGCCTGATAGCGATAGGAGTATTTGGGAAACTCAACCTGCCAGAAGCGTTTGATGGTCGGGTTTTCAATATGCGGCAGGATGGATCGGCGGTAGTCCGCGCTCGTGAGCAATTTGAGCAAGTCCGGCAAATGGGCGGATGGCTGGTCAAGCAGGGCCATGATCGCATTACGCAAGACATGCTCCATACGCGATCCCCAAGCATCCGCCCACATCATGCGAAACACATCCAGGAGGCTGGCTGCCACCAATGGCCGCAACACACTGGGAACCCGCGCAAAGGGATTGTAGGCCAAGGCGCAGTCTGGATCGGCCGGGTCGAGATAGACGATGTCCTCCCGGCCCAGAGCTTTCGCGTGAGCTAGGCAGCGTTCGGCCAGGTCCCCATGTGGATCAAGCACTGCGCAGCCGGCCTCATCCATCACATCGCCGGCAATCAACGTCTCCAGCAAGGTCGTCTTGCCCGTTCCGGTCTTGCCAATGATGTAGACGTGAGAGAAGCGATCCTCGGTCTTGATCCCGAACAGTCGCGTGTCGATACGAAATCGGACACGGGCAAATCGGCGGACATTGGGGTGAGGATCTGACATGCCTTCAGTGTGCGCCCAGATGGGCTATCCCCGCAGACTGGGTGCGGCGCGCTTTGCGCGCCTTTGTTCTGACCAACCAGACAGAGATCGAATTTACCAGAGGCTTCGCGTGTGCACCGCCTGTCAGGGCTCCTCATCGCGCCTAGCGCTGTGCGCCGCCGATCGCAACCCGGCAAGCCGGGTCCTTCGCTTCGCTACGGTCCATTGGATGCGCTCTGCGGCTTGATCACAGCGCTGGGTCTCTTCGTGTCGCCCGCATCCAGGCGGGCCTTCAAACCAGCGGAGAAACCCCGATGAATATAGTCACCCTCCCAATTGAGCAGCTTTCCATTTCCAAGCTCAATATGCGCCATGGCCGAAAGGCTCCGGGCATCGATGATCTGCTTCCCAGCATCACAGAAAAAGGCATCCTCAATCCCTTGATCGTGGTGCCAACCGAGCAATCAGGCCGTTTCGAGATTGTCGCAGGTCGGCGCCGCTATTTTGCCGCCAAGGCGGCAGAGACCCTCGCTGAGCTGCCCTGCATGGTCTTGGACACTCAAAGCGAAGCCGATGCTTTGGAAATCTCGCTGATCGAAAACCTCGCCCGGCTCGAGCCGGACCCGATGAGTGAATGCGAAGCCTTCGCCAAACTCGTCGCCAAGGGCCGCAGCGTCGAAGAGGTCGCGGTCCTGTTCGCCAAGACACCGCGCCACATCAAACAGCGCCTCGCTCTGGGCAAGCTGATCACGCCGATCAAAACAGCCTTCCGCAAGGACGAGATTGATGCCGCCACGCTGCAAACACTCACCCTTGCCAGCAAGGACCAACAACGCGAATGGATGCGACGCCTGACCGACAAGGCCGAATACGCCCCCACCGGCTTGCGCTTGAAGCAATGGCTGATGGGCGGCCAATCGATCCAGACCGAGACGGCTCTTTTTGATCTGAACGACTATCCCGGCCAGATCATCACAGACCTTTTTGGTGACACCGCCTATTTCGACGACAGCGAGGCGTTCTGGACCCTCCAGATGGCCGCCATCGATCAGATGCGTGAGGACTATCTTGCGGCTGGATGGAGCGATGTCGAGATTATCCCGGTCGAGCGCTATTTTGAAACGTGGGACTATGAAAAGCGCTCAAAGACCCAAGGCGGTCATATCATCCTCGATATCGCGTCCGATGGCGCTGTCAGCGTGCATGAAGGCTATCTCTCCTACCGCGCCATCCGTCAGCTGGAAGCTGCTACCAACCCACAAGCGGCAAGCGAGAAACCACACAAGCCGGAACTCACCAAGAAGCTGGAAAATTATATCGCGCTTCATCGTCACGCGATGGTACGCGCCAAGCTTGTTGAAACGCCTGATCTGGCACTGCCGCTCATCGCGGCGCATCTGCTGGTGGGATCAGACCTTTGGTCGGTGAAAGCTGACCCGCAACGCTGCCTGTGCGGATCAACCGCTTCAAGCCTTGAAAACGCTCCGGCACAAGCCGCCTTCGAGAAAGAACGAGCGGCGGTCTGCTGCCTCCTCGACATGCCCTTTGACGCCAGCCCACTGGTCACTTCCAGCGCCAAGCCGGATGCCTTCGCGGTCCTCTTCGACAAGCTCACTGCGCTCCCCCACGCTGAGCTGATGCGTGTGATCACCTTTCTCATGGCAGAAAGCCTTGAGGCCGGTTCCATCGGCGTTGAACTGGCCGGGCAGGCCATGAAGATCGATCCGAGCGTGCACTGGTCCAGCGATGATGGATTTTTCGAACTGGTCCGCGACAAACCCGCAATCAACGCCATGTTGGCCGAGACACGCGGCGAGGCGATTGCCAAAGCCAATCAGGACCAAACCCGCTCCCAGCAGATCGAAGCCCTCAAGACCGGCCTCACCGAGCGCGATACACCCTGGGCACCGCGCTATCTGGGCTTTCCCTTCTCGACCTATACGGAAAAAACCGGCGGTCAGCTGGCTGCCTTCACCGATCTCATCACTGCCCTCAGCGCCGCCCAAGAGGACGCCGAAGCCAAGGCGCCCGAGCCGGTGCCGGACGCGGCATAAGCTCCCATCACACAATCAAGAGCGGGCTTGCGCCCGCTCTTTTTTTGCCCATCGCGTGGGACTTAAAGGACCTAATACTCCTCTGCCAAGAAAAGCGTCAAAACCCGCGTCGTTTTTTCCGGATCAGTGGGATCATCCGAGCCATATTTCAGCGTCGGATCATAATAATCGATCTTCCACAGGACCGGCTCGTCATCGATCACGACCCGGCCAAAATCATGCTCGCCATAAGGGTCGTTTTCTTCGGAAAACTCACTTTGGGCCTGCATGGCCGCCACCGCTTGAGCGATGAAGGCATCGCCGCGGTGGACGACGCCCGGGGTGATCAGGATTTGTCCGCCCTCTCCCTTGATGCGCAAGGCATCATTGAGATCGCGGATCCCGCAGGTTCGACAATCGTCATCAGTCGTCGACATGATTTTGCTCCTTATCGCGTCGCCGGCATCGAGGATCGGTGCCGGCGGACGACACCGAGCAAAACGGTGTCTTCCAAACTGAACGCTTGTTTGTGCGGGCGGCAGGTCCCGCACAGCCCTCATGGTCGCATAGGCGGCGTTATCCCCACAGGCTGGGTCATGCGCGGTTTTCGCGCGTGCGCGCGCCTTCGGGGATGTTAGGGACATCCCCGAAGGCGCGACGGCGCGAGGCCAGGGCGAACGGCGCATATCAGTGGTGGACGGCTAAGCCGTCTCGGCCTACCGGCCATCCTCCCCGACATCCCCAGTCTCCACCCGCGTGACCTCACCGAGTTTCTCAGCCAGAAGGGCGACATCCTCATCGCTCACGCCATAGCGTCGATAAAGCCGTTCCAACGTATCGCTCTGCAGCTTTGGCACGATGAAAACGCCATGGCTCTTGGTGGTCTTCACATTGAGCCGGGTACGCACGACATGTCCCATGGCGCGGGCGCCAACCGGTTTGACCGACCGATCCTGAAACGCGCGGGCATGATCTGTCGCAATCGATTGCACACTCACGCCCGGTCCTGTCTCCGCCTGCATGCGCTTTTTGATGACGGTGAGCACTTCCGCTTCCAGCGATTGCCCACGCGCATCTGCCAATGCCGCCTGAGCGGCGACCGCATGGGCCAAAATCGCCTCGCGGTCCTCTTGTGCCTCTGTGACGGATAAAAGCGGTGCCAGGATTTGATGCATGCGCGGTTCAATGGCGTGCTGGTCAACGTCCAAGGGTTTGGGGTCACCAAAGCACGCGAACTGGCTGAAGCGATACATCAAGAGCTTGTTGCGCAGGATCGAGGCATCGGCCTCCTGCTGGCTGGGCAGGCTGATGGGCACATCGGCGCGCAAGGATGGGTTCGAGCTGGTCTCGGTTAAAAACCGGCTCTCCAAAGCCGGATCATCATAGCGACCGCGCATGCCGATGATCTTGGGTCCGAACACCTTGAAGGCGCGCGGCACGAAATCCTTGCCATTGCTGGTCTCGCTGCGCAGCACCGGATAGCCTTTGACATTGCCGGCATTGAGAATTTTGGCGATCAGCGCGCTCTCATCAGAAAACCGAAAATCCGCCTCATCAATGATCAGCGTGCCGCCGATCTGATCGAGCAGATGAAAGATCGGCGAGGTCGTAGACGCACCCCCGGCAAAGATCGGCTTGTAACAAATCGAACCGATGACGGTGAGAAAGCGCGTCTTGCCCGTTCCATAATCGCCGCGGCGACGCAGATACGGCAGCTCGTTGAACCGGTCATGCACCCAGCTTAGCAAAACATAGTTCGCCGCCAGACGTTCAAAGGCGTCCGGCACATCGACATATTTATGGATATAGGCGCGGATCGCTTCGACCAGATCCGCCACCTCGCCATAATCCATCGGTGCCTGGGGCAAGCGCACCACATTATGCTCGACCAAGGCTGCGATATTGCGCATCGGCACATAACGCGTGGCCGTGTCCGGACAATAGCTATCAAGGACAGCCGCCTTGCCGTGCCGCCAGATCGCCAGGCGAGGCTTGTCGTCCTTGCTGTCAAACACCGTCTCGATGATTTCGCCTGACGGGCCGATTGCGGATACGACCGGGACAAGGGTCTTGTTTTGCCTGTTGCGCTCCGACCCTCCTGGAGCGTCTTGATGGTTTTGTGTCATAGAGTTTCAGCCTACCGGCTATGCCTCTATCCCCTCAGGCTTGCTGGCGCGCGAATTGCGCGCCTCTCCAAGCCTCGACGGATAGTCGTGGGTCAGTAGGCTTGAGGGTAATGCATGACCCATATCCAAATGTTCCGCGCTCTGATCACGTCCGTCGTCACCTGCCTG
Organism: uncultured Maricaulis sp.; assembly: GCA_965242785.1. GTDB lineage: Bacteria > Pseudomonadota > Alphaproteobacteria > Caulobacterales > Maricaulaceae > Maricaulis. Next base: position 107,441 of record CBDETA010000002.1, on the reverse strand, counting down.
CCGACATGCCGGAAAAAGACAAACGAGCCGCTGAAGCAAACTATTTCGAGCTTATTGGCGTGCTGGCGGAAGTAGCGTTGCGCCTGGAGCGTGAACGCGAAGCTGACCAAGGCGATGACGGATAATCCCGCCCAATGTGGACGAAGGGCCGAGAGCATCGCCCTCTCGTTCAAACTGACCAACAAGGTCCGCCCAGTCCGATGTTCTAAGTTCATCCAGTCGGCGGAGCAAACTGGAACGTTCGGTTCCAAAAAGCACGTCGAATGGCGAACGAAGGCTGTAGTTCAACGTTTTGCCGTCCAGCGACATGTTCTCAAAAATTATGCGAATAATCGCCCGCTTTTCGGCAATGTTAGAACACTCGAAGTGGCTCGCCGCATCTCGCAGAATGAGCAACACGATCTTGGCGTAATCGACATAGCCTCTATCGGCGTCTGATAGTGTGGCGATTTCGGCCTGCAGCTTGGTTTTCTTAGCCTCGATATCGGCATGTTTTTCATCAAAGACGTTCTCGTCGATGGTCTGATTGAGCAGCAAGTCCAGCAATCGATGCCCAGCCGCCTGGAGCGCCCGCATTTCCGCTTGAGCCTTGCATAACCGCTCACGGTGGTAGCGCGCGTTGTCTCGGAAGCGGTCGGCGAGGAAACTTTCAATCCGTTCAATCTCAGCGTTCTCGAATTTGATTTTCGCCAGCACCTTTTGAACCGCTTCAAGCAGGACCTGTTCGTTGACGTAGAGCCTCTTGCAGGTGCCCTTGGAGTTCGAACAGCTGTAATAGACATGCTTTTCCCGCTTCTTCTGCGCGGTAATCGAGCACCCACACCTTGGGCAAGGCTTGAGAATTGTACGAAACAAAAACTCTCGCGTGCGGATGCTGTGCGTAGGATTGAGATTTCGCCCGTCCATACGCGCTTGCACACGGTCCCATAGGTCTCGCGACACAAGAGTTGAGTATCGGTGCCGGTAGCGCAGCTTGTATTTCTTTGAAATTGCGACCCCGCAATAAAACGGGTTTCGCAGGACACCTTGAACAAAGCTGGGCCATAGCTTTCCGCCTCGCACCGTTGTCACGCCGCGCGCGTTCATGTCCTGGGTCAACTTCGCTATAGAGGTATCGCCAATCGCATAGCGCTCGAACATCTCAGCGACATAAGGCGCCCGCGCGGGGTCAATAACGACATCAGATCTCAATCGCCGTTCCCGGTCGATGTGCAGGCTTTGATAGCCGAAAGGTGCCGGCCCAACGATCTCGCCTTGCGCACGCTTGTGCTCGAAACGCCGCCGCACATTGTCGCTGATGGCATCGGAATAGTACTTAGCCAGACCCAAGCTCATGCCGAATTGGAATTTTTCGACCGCGGAAATCGACCCATTGATGACCTGTCCGTCCGACGCAAAATGTAGCTCGATCTCATTGGCCACCGCGCGCTCATAGAGCTTGGCGACGCGCACGTCGAAAGTATTCCTCGATAGGCGGTCCACCTTGTCAAAGCACACAGCGATTACGCTTTTGCTGGCCTCAATCTGGCGCAAAATGGCATCAAACTCTGAGCGTCGCTGTTTGTAGGCGCTTTCGTCGTAGTCGAACTCCCGGATGACTTGGAAGCCCTTTTGCCCACAATAACGCCTAAGGCGCTCAAGCTGCGCGGGCCCGGATTTTTGATCCTCCGTCGAAACCCGAGCGATAATGATGGCGTTCATACGCCGGAATTATACCATGCGTGCACACTGCTAGCGGGAGACCGCGTTGGATGGCGAAATAGCGGTTGTCGGTATGCCTATTGGCTTGTTGAACGTGGTCGCGCTGATGTCATGACCAGCAACAAACTGATGTCTGCTTCGGCGCAAGAGCGGACTGAATTGAACGGTGCTATCGCCTACTGGCCCAAGGTGGGGTTCGTACCAGGGTCTGTCCCGTTTAAGGCTGTTTAGTTGTCGTGGTGATCGATAGCGGGGCGAGAGAGAATGAGTGCTGTCCTCCGAAGGCAGAGCTCAGAGGTTCGAGTCCCCTTGAGTGCGCCATTTCTTTTCAGTAGTTACGAAAATTTTTGGCACGCGCGCAGCGCGGGCGATGCTGCGTGTCCCGATCCGCTGCCCACAATATCTACGGCGGAGGACAGAAAACGACGGGTTATTCACATCGCCTCGCAGTTCTCGGCGCGCCCATCGCACAAGGGTGCAATTGACTCAACTTGCGGGCGCTGAAAAGACATGTAAGGTTCATTGGTTGAGTGATTCCAAGGAGGTGAGCTGATGTCTGGTGGTGGCGGAGGAGGCGGCAGCAGCGACGAATGGCGGTCAGAAGTAGGTGGCGGGCTCAGCGGGAAAGACAAATGCGCTATAGTCGAACTTACCGCGTTGAATTCACCTGTCGCTGCTGTGGTCAGCGGACTGAGCATAGGCGATATTCTCCATGTCGAGTTGGAGACCAGCCCACGCAATCGGATCGTGGTCCGAGATGCCAAAACAGGGGGGATCGCTGGCGCAATTACCTCCCCACGCCTTGTTGACTTGATTGAGTGCATTCACGGCGGCTACGCCTATGAGGCGGAGGTGAAATCAATCTCTGGCGGGCGTATTGAAATTGAAATCCGTCCGGCATGACCTCAGTAGACGTAATCGGGGGAGTGTACGGGGAACGATGCGCTTTCCCCCACTGGGATGAAATCTACGGCTCAGCCGGCCGGGCAGCTGCGGCGTTATCTGGTCATGTTGGGGAGATCAAACTCCACACTGTGTTGCCGGATAAGGACGTAAGTCGAATTCGCCCGATCTTCGAAAGCTTTGGCGTTGACGTGAGCCACCACCAAAGCAAGAGGCTGGTCGGATTTGAGTACCTGCACTGCCTTTCCACTCCAACGGTTTACCCAAGTCCAGCGGCTATAGAGAAATCGCCCGATTTCGAGGTCGAAGCCGACGTAGCTGTTCTCTTCGGCATGATGGAGTGTTCTCCGCGAGTTTCAGCACGGGTGTGTGTCTACGACCCTCAGTCCCCAAGTAATCCGAAGGGATTTCGCGAAACGGGGGGCGCGGCGGAACGCCTTGCTTTTGTTGCAAACTCCGGCGAGTTGAAGCGCTTAGTCGGTCAGGGCGGCGCGGCTGGTGCACAGCTGTTGCTAGAACGGGAAGCCGCCGAACTTGTGCTGGTCAAGCAGGGCCTCGACGGCGCTCTGGTTGTTGGGCAAAACGGGGTTATCGGACAAGTTCCCGCATATGAGACCAGTTCGGTCTTTACGATCGGCTCCGGCGATGTTTTTGTCGCCGCGTTCACACTAGCCTGGGGTATCCAGAACCGTTCTCCGCTCGAAGCGGCGGAGTATGCTTCGCAAGCGGCAGCAACTTACATAGAGACCGCCGCACTACCCATAATACCAGCTGATGCCGCTGCGAAGAGTGGGCGTCAGCCTGTGTATTTGAAGGGCGGCACAGTTTATCTCGCCGGACCATTCAGAGAGCTTGGCCAACGCGCCCTGATTGATGAAGCGCGAACCATAATGCAGCAGCTACGCATGACGGTATTCAGCCCAGTCCATGACATAGGGCACGGTCCAGCGGAGGAAGTTGTTGCGAAAGATTTGGAGGCGATCCGCAATTGTGACGCGCTCTTCGCAATCTTGAACGGCAGTAGCCCTGGTACGCTTTTTGAAGTCGGATACAGTGTGCGTGGGGAGCAACCCGTTTACTGTGTGGCTCAGAATATGCGAGAGGTCGACCTCAAGCTTCCATACGGTTCCGGCTGCAATGTCTTTCCTGATTTCGTAACCGCACTGCACCATTTGGCTTGGCGAAAATGAAATCGGCACTTCTCCTGTCCGGTGGAATGGATTCCGTATCTATCGCTTACTGGAAGCGACCGGACTTCGCGATCACGATCGATTATGGGCAGACGCCAGCGCCGGGAGAAATCCGCGCAGCGGCCGCCGTATGTGCGGAGCTTGATATAGAACACGCAGTGCTGACCGTTAATGTCTCGGAACTTGGAAGCGGAGACTTGGTCGGCACCGCACCGTCTGACGCTGCGCCTGCCAGTGAGTGGTGGCCTTATCGAAACCAGTTGCTGCTAACGCTTGCCGGCATGGCCTGCTTCAAACAGGGTATCGCCAAATTGATGATTGGTGCCCTGCGCACGGATGGCTTCCATGTCGATGGGACCATGGAGTTCGTTCAACAAATCAATCACCTTTTCGGAATGCAAGAAGGTGAGATGCTGGTGGGGGCGCCGGCGATTGAGCTAGATGCTGTCGAACTTGTTCAAGTATCAGGAATTCCAATGAGTATCCTGTCTTGGGCGCATTCGTGTCATACTTCTGAGTTCGCGTGTGGTTTTTGTCGAGGGTGCAGAAAGCACTTCGAAACGATGAAGGCGCTTGATGGTCTCCAATATTGACCCATCCCCCAAGGCCGGGTGCGGCGTTGCGACTGAGAAAGACCGGTGGGTAGCGGTATCTGTCCTCGATTGTGTAGGTAGTGAGCCGAAAAGCGAATTGTCGTTCGATCAGGTTCAGTTTGAACGGCGTAGCAACCGCGCGTCTTCCTCGGCATCATTGGAAGACACATGTGGCGTCATCAGACGCGTATTCGGAGTCCAGATGACAGGCACTGGCTCTCAAGCGAATCGCGTCAGAAAATCAATGGTTTCTGCGGGTGCGCTGCATCCGATTGATGTCGTCATTGTTGCCGGTCCTGAAGTTACAGAGCCAATCGTCTTTGATGATCAAGCGAGCAAATTCCTGAGTCTGCCAGTACGTGACGGCGATGCGCTAAAAAAAGCTACCTCTAGAGCGTATTCAATCCTACCTGAATCCAATGGCCATCTGTTGGTTTTTGTCGGAGATGTAAGCCGTGTCTCCGCGCATTATTCTAATCCAATTTCGCTGCTTTGGCGGGATGCGGGCGCTGCTCTTCAGGCGTGTTCGATGGCGTCCTTCGCCTATGGGTACGACTTTTGCCCTCTCGGATTTCTGGGTGAAGACGTGCTTGGCGCTATCGCGAGCGTGCCGCCTGAACGAGCGGCGTTGGGAATGGCTATTATCGGAAAAAGCTAGGCTACTGGACGGGAGCAAATGGCGATTGAGTTCTCGCGATCGGACCAAGGCGTCGCATGAAATCCCACATAATCGCGTCAACCAAGCTCGCCGGCTCGCCTATTGCGTTGCAAAATTCTATGAAGCGCGCTTCCATTTCTCGGTACTTTTTCGTTGGATCAGCATCCATCGGATAGAGTCCGATATGGAATCCTGCCCGTACTATGTGAACGTCCAAGATCGCAACGTTGTCAGATCCCAAGTGGTTTCGGACTACCCAAGACGCAGTCTTCGGTCCAATGCCGGGCAGAGAGGTGAGAAAATCCCTAAGTTCGACATCTTGCGTTGGAATCCCTGGCTCTCTCAACGCTTTAAGCGAAGCAGAGAGGTAGCGAGCCTTTTGCCTGGGAAACCGGTACCGGCGTTCTCGGCCGCTCAGCTTAAACGGAGCGGCTAGACGAGCCTCGATGGTTCCTGGAGGCGCGTGGCCGTCGAGTAGGTTTTCTTCCTGGAGGCGTTCGAATGCTGCAAGGCCAATCTCTGCAGGCATGCCGTAACCGCCAAGAAGGCAGACAGCCACCTCCTCCATCAAGTTGCGTCCAATACAAAAATCGTTGGGATGGACGCGGTTTCGCCGCATGTAAGACTGATACTTCCAAAATGCAGCGGTCAGCAATTCGTCCGCACTTCCCCACCGAACTCCGCGCATCACGGAAGACTCTGGGCAAGGCATATCAACCGAGATAAAATCTGAACCGCATCGACCCCAGGCTGATTGTTTCGCCAGAACGTTCATTATGCACCCCGAATCAAATCCCAAAGTATGCTATCGCGTCTTTAAGTGATTGAATTATCAATAGCTTAACGCTCACGTTTTGACTTCGTTTTGTTTCCGTTTTGTTCGATCAGAAACCCGTTCACCCTAGCCAAGGGATCACTTGTGCTTTTTTTTCTTCCGGCACCACCATTGGAAGGTGCACGACCAACAACGTGATCGGTTGGTACCGGATTTGGCCTCATGTTCGAGGATAGAATGACGCATACTTTCGATCAGGCGCTCCAAGATTCAGAGCAATTCAGAAAGCGCCATCTTCTTCTAGGGAACGGTTTCAGTATTGCCTGCCGTGCCGACATTTTTCACTACGGCTCACTTTTCGCTGAGGCCGATTTTTCCAGCTGCCCAGAAGCACGCGCGGCATTCGATGCGCTTGGGACGCAAGACTTCGAATCGGTCATCAACGCGCTGCAGAAGGCAGCAGCGCTGATGGCGGTGTATGGAGGTGGCAGCGAGGAACTTCCGGGCAGAATGCTTGGGCACGCTGAGGCCCTAAAGGAAATTCTCCTGAATACGATCGCTGCCAAGCACCCGGATGTACCGGGACAGATCGCCGATGAAAGATTTGCCGCTTGTCGGCGCTTCCTCTCGAACTTTCTGGCGGGCGACAAGGCTGGGCACGTGTTCTCATTGAACTATGACCTGCTGCTCTATTGGGCACTGATGCATAGGGAAGCCGACGGAGAAGAACCGGTGTTCCTCAACCATTCCGACGGGTTTAGCAACGACGAGGACGACCCCGACGCTGAATACGTCGTGTGGCAAGGGGAAACCGGAGCGCATAGCGCGGGTGTACATTTCCTTCATGGGGCTTTGCACCTTTTCGACTCCGGGGCGGAGTTAAAAAAATATACCTGGGTCCGAACGGGAACGCGGTTGATAGACCAGGCTCGTGCGGCGATGGCTCTGGGCTATTTCCCCGTTTTCGTCGCTGAAGGGTCAAGCGATCAGAAGAAAAACAAAATTCGTCACAACGCCTACCTTTATCAGGGGCTTAAGGTCCTGACCGCGAACGCCAAAACAGGAACACACTGCTTTTTTATTTTTGGGCATTCACTCGCTGAGAATGACAACCACGTTCTTAAGCGCATTGGGCGCGGCAAGTGTCGGAAGATATATGTCGGGCTGTATGGGGATCCCGACAGCAAGGAAAACCGTGACATACGTCAGCGCACTTCAGCTTTGGTAGAGCTACGAAACGAACGCAATCCTCTTGATGTGGCTTTCTATGATGCCGCAAGCGCAAATGTCTGGGGCTAACCGGTCAGACTCTCCGAGCATCTACAGCATTCCCAAACGCCTGCGACGCCGGCCAAGCGTTCATCTCGCTGAGCTGGCCTCTGAGGTTCTAGTTTTCGACTCAGCGCCGTGATCCGGGCCGTTCGTTAGCAGCATCTATTCGCGTTCGGTCCTTTCCCTTGATCAGGCAGGCCTTAGCGGATGAAATGCTAGCGCGACACTTCGCGCATAATCTCCACTATGAGAAACGGGCCGGCGGATTGACGTAGTTGATCAACCTGTGAGCGCTGGTGCTTCATCCAGCGAAGATCCGTCAAAGCCCGTGTCGTACAACTACGACTTCCCCAAGACTCGCGCCGCGCAGCAAAAAACTGTCGTGTACTCTCGCTACTGTTTCCCGAACGATATGGGGCAGCTGCATGTCATTGCCAGGACAGGGCGCACGGCCTTGGTTTCAAAACGCTCAGCGATACGACTTGAGTGACCCGGCTAGGCGGATGGCGTCGCCTTTTAAGGCTTATCCCCATTTCGAGATTATCCGGCGCGGCCGACATCTGGGTTATCTCAAGCGGCCAGGCGCCGCAACCACATGGATTGCGCGCGTCACCCTGGGAGGGTGTCGTTTCAAACAACAAACGCTAGGTCGATGCGACGATACGAGTGTCGCCGATGGCGATACGGTTCTGTCCTATCCGCAAGCGCTCGATGCTGCGGAAAAGTGGTTCCGCCATATAGCGGGCAAAGTGGGCGCGATCGATCCAGCACCGCTCGGTAGGGCCCGGCACCTGCGATACTCTCCAGTCGGGAGCACCTTCACAGTCGCTCACGCGCTCGATGATCTCATGAAATGGAAGAAGCTATCCTGCTCGCAAAGCCACCTCGAGATACTCTATGTGCTCATCAATCATCATATCCTTGATCGAATTGGCATAATGCCTGTCGATGAAATCTCGGGGCAGCACGCACGCGCATTTATTCAATTGGTCCTGGAAACTCCGCCCTACGGAGGAAATGGCAAGATCGGCTATCATTGGCCAGTCGAAGACATGGATGACGAAACCCGGCGGAAACAACGCAACACCGCCAACACCATTATCACGATCTTGCGCCAAGCCTTCTTGATGGCATGGGAAGACGGAAAAACGGATAACGAACGAGCTTGGCGTGTTTTTCGGCGCATTCGCAACGTGTACCGCCCGAGGATATTTCATCTTTCACGGCCAGAAGTTCGCGCGTTGCTTGCTGCGGCCGGGCCTCAACTCACTGAGCTGTTGTTGGGCGCACTCTATACCGGATGCCGGATTGGAGAGCTCCTCGCACTGACTGCTGCGGACGTCGGCCGAGACGGCTATGGCATCTATGTTCGCCCTGCCAAGACATTTAAGGCGCGCTTTGTTTTTCTAGCGGACGAGGGCATGGCCTTTTTTCGGGATATCGCGAGTGTGCGCGAGCCTGACGAGGCGTTGTTTTGGAATTCTGGCCCTCGTCCATGGTCAAAATTCACATATACGGCGGCTTTGAAAGATGCGGCCAAGAGCGCCGACCTGCCGGACGATATCTGTTGGCATGCTTTGCGCCATACCTATGCCAGCCAGTTGGTGCAATCGGGCGCTCCGTACATTGTGGTGTCTGAACAACTTGGCCATTCAAACCCCGTTACGGTCATGCGAACTTATGCACATCTATCGCCGCAGATTCGCGAGGCGGAAGTACGCCAACGCTTTTCCTCGATCTCTGATCAGTTCAGCGCACTGGCGTCCGAGCAAAAGAACGCGCTCCAGACATGGCGCGAGAGCTTGCACGGCGGACCTTGGCGGTCGTACGCAACGATCGACAGCGCTGCCACTAACGAGGTTGAATAGCGTCCCTGTCGCGAAGCTCATTGTTCGTGGGGATATTGTCGCTACGACCTCGTTCCCAACCAGACCAGCCCAAGCACAATGCCAGCTAGCAAGGCAACCGAAAGCACTAACGCTGCCCATCGTACCGGCGGTCCGCCATAATCGGATGAATGCTTTTCATACCCGTTCATGCATACCTCCACGTAGTCAGCGGCTTGAAGTTCGGAGCGTATCATTCCGAGGGTCTGGGCAGATGTGGCCAAGATCACATCGCGACCCACCCGCATCTGTTAAGCTGCGGCTTCGGTATGGGAGGCTGAAGGATGTTGAAAACCTCAATCTTAGGCGCGTTTGCTGCCGTTGTTCTGGCCGGCTCGGCATTCGGGCAAGGCTGGGAACGCACCAAAAATATAGCCGATGACCTCATTTATGATGGTCAAAACGCAACGCTCTATTGCGGCTGCCCATTCGTCTCTCATGAAGATCGCGATGGTAGTGGCGACATTGTTTATGAAGACGAGGAAGGGGCGTCGGTTTGTGGGTTCGCAGCGACCTCAAGCCGGTCCATGCGTGTTGAGTGGGAGCATATCGTGCCCGCATCATTGATGCCCGCACGCGAGTTTGATTGCTGGAATGTCGGCGAAGATGCCGGCCGGGACAATTGTGAACGCCATGACCCGCGCGCCCAGGCGATGATGTTTGACCTCCACAATCTCGCTCCATCAATCGGCTCGGTAAACGGCCGTCGCTCCAATCACCGCTATGGCGAGTTGCCCGATGATGCGAGCGATTTTGGGCAGTGTGAGATTGAGGATGCCAACCGGATATTTGAGCCGCCCGCCTGCGCGCGTGGTGATGTAGCGCGTGTCTGGTTTTACATGAACCTCCTGCATGGTGTTGAAATCACCGCGGAAGAGCGCGCCATGTTTGAGCGTTGGTCGATGAGCGACCCTGTCTCGCCATGGGAGAGCGAGCGAGAGCGCCGCATCGCCGCATACACGCGCGTCAATAACTCTTTTGTCGACGGAGTTTCCCCTAGCGAGGTCGGCGCATGCCCCTGGGAGCCTGGCGGCGCGGAGTAGCAGGCGATTGCTAGCCAGGCGGCCAGTGCGATGAAGAGTGGGGTCGGTAGCATGCGCGCATAGCGCGCTTGAACAAGGCCGTGTGGATAGTGATCCTGTGGCACAATGAATAGGCCTTTGCCGCTAACAGCACGGGCCCATCCCCTATGATCAACGCCAACGCCATTCGGCTTCGCGCCTGTCGCAGACGCGGCGGGCTTGATCAAGCCGACCTTGCCCATCTCCTGGGTATTAGCCGCCACGCCGTTTCCCGGCTTGAGCGGGGCCTCGCCACCCCAAGCGCCGAGTTACTTATTCGCTATGAACTTATCTTTGAGGTGCCTGCCGCGAACGTTCTGCCCGACACGCGCATCCTCTTATCCCGCCAAGTTCATGCGCGCGCATTGCAGGCTCTCGAGAGATGCAGAACTTCGCGATCTGAAGCCATTCGCCAAAAGGCAATCTTCCTTCAGACTATTTGCGGTCGACTTGAGAAACCGCAGGTATGACGGAGCTTTCAATCGCTGTTTTGGCGCTTGAGCCCCACGCAAATGGACTGGCCTATGCCTTGTTCGCGGAAGGGGGAGATTTAGTTGATTGGGGCAGTTTTGACGTGCGGGCCAGACCAGGGGCATCCCAGCGGCGTGTATGTCGGCAGCTCGTTCATAGACTATCCCCCGCCATCATCGGCCTGGAAGATGTTGACCAGCCCGATTGTCGGCGCTCGAAGCGGATGCAGGCCTTTTTGCGAGCCATACGGCAAGACGTTCTCGATGCTGGGTTCAAAGTCGTTCGTGTACCACGCAGCCTCATGGCGCGGCATGCTTTGGGCCGTACCGATCAGCCAGATCCGTGTGCGTTTACGCGCGGCGGTTTGAGCCAATCAGCGTCCCTGAGCACTTATCACCGCACTAGATCAGCTTCTGTCCGAAAGGCCATGCGGATCGGCTTGGCTATTCTGTGCGTGATGGTCAAAGATGGCGGCACCAGTACCATCACGACAGGCCCTATCCATCCCTGGGCGGCCTGACGCCCGCCGCATCCCGGTCGGTCGAGCAATGCGAGCGAACCACTCTGGGCACGTTCAGTAGATCGCAAACTATGGACTTATGGAGTGGTACAGACTCTGGAAATTGACGAGGAAGCAGAAGAGGACAAATCCGTAGCCTACCGATAGACTCTGTCGTTAAAGTGAAGCGGGCCCAGATGATGAAAATTGTAAGCTGCTGAACTGTACCAAACCCGCGTTCATAGCAATCGCAACAAGGCTTACTGACCTGCGTTAAAAACGCAACTCCTCCGTAATTGCTCGAGTAATTCTTCGGCAGACGGAATTCCCAAATCTTGTCGTAAGCGACTTGACGCATTTTCGTCGATAATTTGGGGATGAAACTCAGGCTGATCACCAACACACCGAATATGCGTACCAATTGCTTGTCTGCCAAGGGTCTTTACCGACCAAGTATCAAGCAAATAACCATAAGCTGTTGAAGAAATTGAGCCAGAACCTGCTGCTCGCGCAGCTTCTATTGTCACTAAGTTTAGCTGAACTAAATCATCGGTATGCTTCGCTAGTAATATAGCAGATGCCACACCAATCCCATCTACATCTTCAGTCGTCGGAAATCCATAGTTAAGCACGTGCTCGTATAAGAACGTTGCATTTTGCACTTGTAGATCGCATAATACCCGATTGATTAGAGTCATGTTTAGGTAATTATCCAACCCTTCTTCTGCTTCATAGACCCTGCGGGCTTGCCAGTAGAGTGAAAAAACTATCTGGTCAGCATCGGCGCGAGAGGCAAGGGCTTCTCCAAGTTCGCTAGACTCCAATGGCAGCCTCGAGCCGGGGGCATGAAACGCCATTCCTGGCGGGGAAGCGCTTGAAAGCGCTTCAGTAACTCGCCCTTCTACTGTGGCTTGCGATGCTCGTAGTGCTTCCAATGTGACGTTGCCGAAATCTAGGTGAGGAAGTCTGAAAAAATCTTGAGTATGCAAGTGGCAACGCGGCGTCCCCCAAGTGGGCTCTTCAGGCAAGTCAATTGTTGTCAATGAAGTGCCTTCAAAATCGAGAAGAACCGTCGCTGCATCATTTGCAGCGGCATCGATCATCTCGAAGACGTCGTCTTGGGACCAGAGGGGATTTTCAGAAGCCTCCGCACCTACCAGAAGCACTACGGCTAACAATGAAGTCGCGATCATTGTAACAACCTTGTTATGTTTTCGGCAAACATCTGTGAAATTGGTCCTATGTCACTTTCCCCCTCCAGCCACGCCCACTGTCCGTCAGAATTGCATTCTAGGAAAACAAAACTCCCATCTGGCCGAACAACCAAATCGAAAACTCCATAATGCAAGCCGTTTTCCTTTAGGTAGTTCACACACAATTGGGCGACTTGTGGGGGAATATTATGTATGGAATAAATTTTTTCAAATTGCGCGCGCCGCCAATCAATATGGCCGAACTTACTATTCTGAGAATCAATCTTATATGCTAAGACGTCTTCACCGAAGCATATAACTCGTAGCTCGTATTTCTTTTCAATATACTCCTGATATATGGCTGGCGCCGCACCTATTTCCTCGTGCGATGCGTTCATAATTTCGTCTCTGTCAACGACATTGACCAGAATACTCATAAGAGAGTCAGGGTTACTCAATGGAGGCGGGACAAGATTCATTTTTAGCGGCTTGACAATAGCACTTTCGACCGAGTCAATAAAGTCAAGCACTGAATCTTTATTGGATGTTACAATCGTTCTTGGAACGTCAAATCCAACATTCTTGGCGCTTGTTATTTGAACGATTTTGTTTTCATGAGATAACGTAGAGAGGTATTGATTGAAGGACGGTATATTGAATGTCTTTATTAACCCGATGATAAATGTGCTGTTTTCGCTCTTAGCAAAATAATGCGCTTGATCAGCCTCATCTCTTATGTAGTGCAAGACACGTTTTGATCTGAGCCAGATTAAGGAATTGTCAGTCGACAAACAACCCAAGGACCGATCTTTAAAACATACTGTGGAAATTACTTCAGGAAAACTCGGATCAAATCCAATAGACTTGGCGGCGCCACCAATGGGATCAATGTATTGCACATCAACTCCCATTTCGGACAATAATGCTGAGACCCTTAGCGTATGCGGATCATTCATACCGCCGTAGACAGTAAGCTGCTTCATTGAATGTACTCTAATATAATAAGGCGCCACACGGCCGCCGGAAACTTGGGCCGCGTGGCGCTAACTACAACACAGAGGCTTCTGATCGAACTAGCCAGCGTCGCAAGTTGGATCATCGAGTTCGCAGCACCCTACCGACGACGAGCACCCGGTGCTAAGATTGCAGTTTGTTGTGCCATTTTCGCAGTCAGGGTCCGGGTGTATGGACTGCTGGCCTCCAGGGCCGCCTGACACAAGCCAAGTCTCCTCTTCAGAGAGCTCGGCCGCGTAGTCGCGAATTTCATTCTTGGAAAACAGAAACGGTTTAACTGAAGCGGCATCTTGGAATGTTGCCATGGTTGGTCCCCTTTTCACTTGCTTGTTTAGCTAGATGTAGATGCAATCACAAGGTTGCATTATTCTAGGTGGCAGTGCAACCGTGTGCGTCAAACAGGGTAGCTTGCCGAGTTGAGATGCAACCTTGAAGGCTTTCGATTTTGGTTGAAACTGGTGACAGATCTTCCCATCAAACCAAAGCTTTCGGGATGTCCGGGGGGCTCGCTCAGCGTGGCATCTTTCTCGAGTTCACGGCGTTGTGATCTAGTAGATGGAGGGAACAACGGTGTCCGAACTGTTTCGAAAGAAGTCGGTTGAGCATGCAACGCAGAGGTTGCGTGGCAACGTCGTGCTTGCAGTTCCTTTGTCAACAAGCATGCTGGCCGGGTTGGTGCTCCTCATCCTGGTCATAGCGGTAGCTTTTGTTTCCACGGCGTCATATGCCCGCAAAGAAACTGTCTCGGGCTGGCTGACACCGCAGAGCGGAATGGTCCGTGCGACGGCCCTACGCGGCGGGGTGGTGGAATCCGTTTTCGTCGAAGAAGGTCAGAATGTCATAGAAGGGGCCCCTCTAGTGCAAGTGCGGCTAGCCACACATATTTCCGGCGGAAATTCCGGCCGCGTCTTGTTGGATTCGCTCAACCGGCAGGCCGACGCAGCTGCTCGGGTAGCCGATACCCGGATCGAACGCTTGAACGGCGAACAGGCGCGGTTGACCGGCCTGATCGAGGCTCTCTCTGACGAAGCAATTCAGTTGTCTATTCAAATTTCTCTTCAGCAGGAACGCGTGCGGTTGGCCGAAGCTGAAGTCGAACGCGCAGAAACAATTTCCTCACGAGGCTTTATGTCCGCCCGCGACGTACAAGCTCGGCAAAACGCGCTGCTACTTGTGCGGGAGGAGGCGGCGAGCTTGCAGCGCTCGAGCGCGAGCCTTAGGCGTCAGTTGCGCGACTCTCGCTTCCAATTGTCAATGATACCAGTTCAGATCGCCGCCGCGGAGGCTGAATCCGATTCAGCCCTCGCTATATTGTCAGAGCGCACAACGTCTATCGAAGCGCAGTCGTCTTATCAGGTGACAAGTCCGACGGATGCACGCGTTGCTGCTTTACCAATAATGCGCGGGCAGACACTCAACGCGGGTGCTGCCGTTGCCATCCTCGTTCCGGAGGGCGAGGACCTTACTGCCGAGTTGTACATCCCATCACGAGCGTCCGGCTTCATTCGGGAAGGACAGGAAGTTCGGCTGCTTTACCAAGCATTCCCCCACCAGCGCTTCGGGGTAGGATTTGGCGAGATTGTCCAAATTTCCAGTACAGTATTGGCACCAAGCGAGGTTTCCCTTCCGGGCACGCCTGTAGCTGAGCCGGTTTTCCGTGTGAAGGCTGTTCTTTCGAGGCAATCAGTCGAGGCTTATGGCGAGACCGTTCCACTTCAGCCTGGGATGCTACTCAGCGCCGAGATCATCATCGACCGGCGGACGTTGCTTGAATGGTTGTTTGACCCTCTGTTTGCTGCAGGGCGGCGATGATCGGAATTCCAAGTGAGTTAAACTTGTTTCGACGAAAGCGGCTGCCTGTCTTGCTGGGCGCTGAAGCGGCAGAATGCGGCCTTGTATCCATGACTATGGTGGCGCGCTATTTTGGTCATGAGGTTGATCTCAACGGGATGCGGCAGCGTTTCAGCTTGTCGATCGCTGGCGCTAGCCTACGTGCACTAATGGGCTTTGCCGACCAAATAGGATTTACGACACGCGCTTTACGGGTTGAACTCGAAGCGTTGGTCAAGGTCAGGACACCTTGTATTTTACACTGGGATCTCAACCACTTCGTAGTTTTGGCGAAGGCCTCCAGCACGCGGATTGTGATCCATGATCCGGCGGTCGGCCGCCGGGCCCTAAGCATCGAGGAGGCATCCAAGCATTTCACTGGCGTTGTGCTGGAAGTTCAGCCGAGTAGCGACTTCAAGCCTATCACGGCGAAATTGCCAACCAGACTGACCGCTCTGTGGGCTGGGATGACCGGCTTCTGGGGAGCCTTTTTCCAAATACTAACTCTTTCAATCGGACTGCAACTTACCGTGTTCGCGGCACCTTTCCAGCTTCAACTCGTCGTTGATGAGGCGCTCGCAAGGGGGGATGGGGAATTATTGACGGTACTGGCAATCGGATTCGGCGCTTTGGTGGTTCTCCGAACGTTCATCGAGGCACTACGGGGTTACGCACTCCAAGTTCTCGGTCAACTTTTGAGCTTCCAGATGATCGGCAATCTCGTCCGGCACTTACTGCGTTTGAAAGCGGAATTTTTCGAGAAGCGCCATATCGGTGACATTCTTTCGCGCATCCAATCCTCCCAGCCAATTCAGCAGGCCATCACACAAGGCGTAGTCGCATCGCTGATTGACGGGGCTATGGCGATGCTCGCGCTAATCGTCCTATTCTGGTACTCAGCGCAACTTGCGGCGATCGTTTTGGCGGCGGTCATACTGAGCCTCATTGTTACATTCTCTTTCTATCCGATTATGCGACGGAGGTCTGAGGAGCGCATCATGGCGACGGCCAAGGAGCAGAGTCACCTGATAGAGAGTGTTCGCGCCGCCAAGACGATTAAACTCATGGGCCGGGAAACTGAACGCGAAAGCCAGTGGCGCAACCTGTTTGCTGAAGTAACCAATGCTGGCTTCTCCCTGGGCAAGTTTCAAATTACGCAAAACGCACTGCAGTCCGGCATTACCGGACTGCAGACCATTGTCATTATATACGTCGCCGGCCGAATGATCCTTGCTGCAGAGGGATTCTCTGTAGGCATGTTGTTCGCTTTCCTGAGTTTTCGCCAAACCTTCAGCGACCGCGCCCTCGCTCTCATCAATCAGGCGTTCGAATTCCGCCTACTCAATCTGCACCTAGAGCGGATTGGCGACTTGATTCACGCCGAGCCTGATGTGAACGACACAGAGTCTGAGGCCGTGCACGATTTCCAAGGCGAAATCTCCATCAAGGGGATTGGATTTCGTTATGGCGCCTCTGACCCGCTCGTGCTGGACGACGTGTCTCTTGATATCAAATCCGGGGAGTTTCTTGCCATCACTGGCCCTTCAGGTGGTGGCAAAACCACGTTTCTGAAACTACTTCTTGGGCTTTATCAGCCTGATTACGGTGTGATCGAGTTAGATGGTCATCGGGCGACAGCTGGCCAGTGGCGGGCCTGGCGCACGCATATCGGACTTGTCGCGCAGGATGACCAGTTGTTGTCAGGAACGCTCGCCGACAATATCGCTTTTTTTAACCCCGACTTGGATATGCAACGGGTCGTCGACGCGGCAGTTGCGGCGCACGTTCATGACGACATCGCTCGAATGCCGATGCAATATCTCTCATTAGTCGGTGATATGGGGTCGACATTGTCTGGCGGCCAGAGGCAGCGCGTGCTGCTAGCGCGGGCACTGTACCGAAACCCGAAAATACTGATCCTTGATGAGGGCACGGCGAATCTAGATACTGAGACCGAGGCACAGATCGCAGACCTCGTTGCTCGATTGCCTATCACGCGGATCGTGGTGGCGCACCGGCCAGCATTGATCGGGCGAGCAGATCGCGTAGTTCGGGTGGTCGATCAGTCTGTCGTTGAGCACCTGAGTGTACCGTCTCCGCTCGATACAGCGACCAAGTAGCAGCATGGGATTTTTGTTTTTTTTCACGCTTCGAGAAATTTACTCAAAACCTTCTGAACTTTCCGTCATACTTTCGAATAACCGCTGTCAATTCGGAGAATACCAAGTAGACTGCGCCCTCCGATCCCACATTTGTTTCGATAATTTGGTTCTTTAAGCCGCCTATTCTAGGCATGAGTGGCTGCACTTGGTTGGATGAGGCTGCGCTTGTTCCAGTACTGAATTGGCCAGAAGTCGCTGGACGCGGTCAATTGTTGATGTCGAAATTCCGTGTCCCTTTTCCCACCGAGCTATGGTTGTCTCGGAGACGCCGATTTGATGCCCAAGCATTGCTTGGGACCAACCATTTCTCGCACGACATTTTCGGATGCGGTCAGCAAGGGTTCGATCTTCGAGCCAATCATCATTGCCAAGAAACTCGATGAGTATGGGGTAGTAGTGGATGCGCGGCGCATGCTCGCCTCGCTCCCACTGACCGACCACATCGACACAAACGCCAAGCCGTTTTGCGGCCTCACGCTTGGTTAGCCCTGCGCCCAACCGGGCTTCGCGGAGCAGCCTCGGCAGCCCGCTCTGTGGCAGCACTGCGACATCTGGGTGGGGAATTTCAAACCTTTTTCCCGCAACCGGGAAAAAGGGCGCAAAGCCCAATGTGTTCTGCATGACCTGAGGCCGAGCACGCCCGGACCCGGTCTGGACAAAGCCGCATGATGTCTTTCCTCCCCAAGCAATGGGGAGGGGAACCGCCCCCGGGCTTGGCCGCTGGCCAACCCGAGGACAGGCTTCGCGGTGGAGGGGCCGCGGCCTGCCCACGGTGTGCCCGCGGCGGCCCCTGCTCTCACACGGTTGGCAACAGCCCCCGGCAATGCCGCGGCGCGCGGGCTCTTCGTCCCGCCGGTCCCGAGATGCCCCGCTTGCTTCCCCCGCCTGCCTGCCCCGCCTGCCTGCCCCGCCTGCCCGTCCCGCCATTCTCGCCTATAGTGAGGCATCGATTCCCGGGGGGCTTCATGACGGACGCGCCGTCCCAATCCACGTGTGCCGATTGCGGTGCGTCGCTGACCGGACCCTTCTGTGCCGCCTGCGGCCAGTCGGTGAAGGATATCCGCCAGCCGGTGCGTACCCTGTTCACCGATTTCATCGGCGACGCCTTTGTCTGGGACGGGCGGATCTGGCGAACGCTGCGCCGCCTTTTCGCCAATCCCGGCGCCCTCGCCCGCGCCTATGCCAATGGCCAGCGCGCCCGCTGGACCCAGCCGATCCGGCTCTACCTGGTGGTCAGCCTGGCCTTCTTCTCCCTGATGGCGCTGGCAGGCGTGCGCGTGCTGGCGGTCAACATCACACCGGATGCCCAGACCGTGCGCGCCCAGGATACCGCGGTCGTGCAGCAACGGCGCGACCGGCTCGACCAGGCGATCGCCGAGGCCACCCGGGCCGGCAACCCACCGCCGCAACTGTGTGGCGTCACACCCGGTCCGGACGAGCTGGCCGAGGACGGCGCCTTGCGCCTGGCCCAGGACACGAGTGTCATGATCACTCTGTTCCAGTTCACACCCACCCCGGAAGGGCGGCACTTATCCGATGCCGACGCCCAATGCCTGAATGCGCTGATGCGCTCGGTCGGCCTCCCGGCCGAACTGGATCGCGCCGCGCTCACCGACCCGCAGAGTTTTGAATCGCGGGCCTCGGCCGCGGCGGGTCAGGCGCTGATCCTGATGCTGGCGGTCTTCGCGCTCTTCAACCTCATCCTGCATCCGCGCACCCGCATCATCGAGCACATCATCTACGCGCTGTACTTTCACGCCGCCCTGCTGCCGGTCGTGGCCGCCGCCCTCCTGGGCGCCCACCTGCTCAACGCCCTGCCCGGCTCGACCATTGCCATCGCGGTACTGGCCAACCTGGCGACCCTGGTGCAGGCCTGGCGGGCCGACCGCGCCTTCTATGGCTCCAGCTGGTACGGCGCCAGCCTGCGCCTGCCCGTCCTGTATATCGGCTACGTCACCGGCCTCGTCCTGGCTGCCACCCTGCTGATCTTGCTGCCGGTGCTGTAAGGACTGTCGCGAGCTTCCGGGCACAGCCCCGGCCGGTCCCGGCTCAATGCCGGGAGAGAGAGGGGCCGAGACCCACCAGAACCGGAACATGCCACACCGCTGCAATGGAAGAGCCCGGAGAGCGCTGGCTGCTTCCGGGAAAAGCGGTGTGTGTCACAGGTTTTCTAGGGGTGAACGGCTCGGTCCCGCACGGCATCCGGCAGTGTCGAACCGCAGCCGGTCATGAGGAGGGTCCGGATTTTGATTGCGAAGTGGCGGCCCAACGAGCCCGCGTCAATTCGAAGCAGATGGCGGCAACAGGCCGCCCGTCACGGTGGATCCTGTTTTCAAGCCGGCCTGTCGGTTCGAACCCGAATTTCTGATGTAGTCCGATCACCGGCGTGTTGAACTCGAGCACTTCACAACAGAGCGTGTCCAGGCCCAGCGTGCCGAAGACATGC
Source organism: uncultured Maricaulis sp. (assembly GCA_965242785.1). Lineage (GTDB taxonomy): Bacteria > Pseudomonadota > Alphaproteobacteria > Caulobacterales > Maricaulaceae > Maricaulis. The sequence continues at coordinate 87,787 of CBDETA010000002.1, read as the reverse complement.
GCGAGGACGAGGCGCTCGACCGCGCTTCCCAGACCACGCCCGGTCAGATTTGCCTCGCCAATGTAAAAGGCCCAAGTGCAGGACCGTTGATCCAGATCGATCTCGCTGAGGGTGACAACACCAACGTCGCGCCCTCTGCTGACGATGATCCACATCTGTCGGCTTGGGTCCGCCAAATGCAGTTCATACCAGTCCCGATGCTCGCCCCGGCCGATCACCTGATTGGTGTACATACCAGCCCGGACATGCGGCTGATTGCGCCAGTCACGAACGGTCCACATGTCAGACATCGTGGCACGGCGAAGTCCGGTCTCGCCATCCGTCTTGATCGATTCAGGCTCAGCCAAGGAACAGCCTCCCTGCATAATCAGGGACGCACACCAGTTTCCAAATCCATAAAGACACTCACCAATGTCCGACCAGCCGCGCCTGACGCGACACCGCACAATTCGTCCATCAACGCGGCGAGCCACCCCGAGGCCGGCAGGCTGCCCAGGGATGAATAAGGAAGCCGCGTCGGGCGTGCGCGGTCTTTGACGAGAAATGCATATCCCGGCTCGCTCCTGCTGGTAGCGTGCGTCCCCGCTTGTCTCGAGACCAGCACTTCCACCTGTTTCCAGCTGATCGGGCGGAGTCGGTGACGCCATCCTGTCGCGACGGGCCTTGCCTCGCCTCCCCCTGCAAGGCAGAATGATAGCGCTATCAGTTCCACTTGCACGCGGGGAGGCAAGCCATGGGGACCATCAGACGATCCGGCATGAAAGCCGCAATGGCCGGACTGGTCGCCATGCTGATCGGAGCGACCGGCGCCCTGGCCGGCATGTCCACGACCGCGGCGCTCGAGCCACTGAATGACCAGGTCTCGGTGCGCTGGGACACGGAAGGCAGCGGGTTGCGCCGCCGCATCGTGGAATCACCCACGGCCCCGGGCGGGGCCGCCCTGGAAGTCAGCATGCGCCGCCGCCTCAACGAAGTCTGGCGGTCACGGGTGACCGTTCCGATCGTCAATGACATCCAAGCCGGCGACACGGTCGAGCTGCGGGTCTGGATCCGCGCCGAGTCGCCCATCAACGGGCTTGAGACCGGCAATATCGATCTCCAGATCGTGCGAACGAGCGAGCCCTACGACAACATCTTCAGCGAGAATGTGCGTCCGACCGAGGAGGGCCGCTACTACACGGTCCGCGGCGTGGCCGAGGCGGATTTCGCCGCCGACGATGTCGTGTTCGGGGCGAATATGGGCTATGGCCGCCAGACCATCCAATTCGGCCCGATCTTCATCAATCGGGTGGAGACCCCCGACTAGGTCCAGACTCGCAAGACAGGGACGCACACCGTCCAAGCCCGCGGTCTTTACAGCCTCTGCCGGTCCTGCGGGACGGGAAAATGGTGGGTGTCCCTGTGTTTCCGCCTTCTGCGGCTCCAGCTGGTGCGGTACCAGCCTGCGCCTGCCCGTCCTGTACATCGGCTACGTCACCGGCCTCGCCCTCGCCGCCGCCCTGCTGATCGTGCTGCCGGTGCTGTAGCGGCGCCAGGTACGCGCTCCCCCATTTCTCCCGGACGCGACCCGGCTGATCCCGGCTCAAGGCCGGGAGGGCGAAGATCCGGGACCCACCGCACCGCAATCAAGCCCCACATCTGCAATGGGGTATTCCAGATAGCGCCACGCGCTTCCGGAAGAGATGACGCGAATGGAAAAAAGGATGCGCGCAGTCTTCAAACCTCACGCCCCGGTGCGACAGGTCGGAGATTGGCGCGTGTCCCCATTCACTCAATCCAGGAGGTAATCGGCGTTGTCCCGGTTCCGGAAGATGTATGCATTGCCCGAATGGAATTTCCTTGCGAACGTATCGCCTCCGAATTTGCGAATGTAGTCCGCCTCGGCCGGTAGCACGCCCTGGCCCCATACAAGCTGACACAAGTCGCGGTCGCATGAATAACGCGAATAATCTTCCGTCAGAAAGAATGGAAGGGAGGTATAAACATACTGGTACTTCCCCTCGCTCTTCAAACTGCGCCCCAGATCAAGCAATTGGTCGTAGTTCACAAAGCGCAGGGTCAGATGAAAATAGACGAGGTAGTTCAATATCTCGAAGGCACGTTCGATGCCTTCATCTGCATGCAGAATGAACTCGTTGCTGACCGTCGAGAACCCCGTTGCGCGGGCCTCGGTCTTTTGTTCCCGGCACCGATCGGAAATCACAAAGCGCATCCCACTCGACTCGACCCCATGGAATCTGAGCGAAGGCGCCAAGGCTCGCAGCTTCGAAACGGCGTGCGCACCTCCGTCATTTCAAAGCCGTCTGTCCGGAGAAGCGCAAGATGGCCGAGGTCGGATTGCAAAGATCTCATTCGTGTATGTGGCCTCTATCGCGTTGGCTTCGCCGCCCTGAACCGCAGCCTTGCCTGGAAAGCACGGAAAACAGGGACACACACCATTTTGGGGAAAACAGGGACACACACCATTTTGGGCGAAGTATCCAGCCGCCGCTCACGTCCAACGCCCGGGCCGCACCTGCAGAACGCCTCTCTCCCATTTCGCCCGGACGCAGCCCGGCGAAAGCCGGGCGGAGATCCGGGACCTACCGCGCGTCATTGCAAGCGATGAGTCTCTCGTTGATCCCGGATTGCGCTGAAGCGCATCCGGGAAAAACTGGCGCGAATGGCAAAACGCCGCCCCACACATCCTTCGAACCTCGCGCGCCCCGGCGCAGCCTCCCCCATAAATCCCTTGTCAGCCAGCAGGCCTCGGGGGTTCAGCCGCGTCAAGGGTGAAACCGCGAAGCGGCCGCTGCGCGGCCCTTGACGCGGCTGAACCCCCGAGGCGAAATCCCGGCAAGGGATCAATGGCGGCGTGTCGCGCGGGGCGCGGCAGGTCGAGAAATGGTGTGTGTCCCTATTTTCCTTAGCAACCTGCATGTTGTGTTATTGATACTGGGGGCAGCGATACAGCACCGCCGGAGACCCATATTGTCTGACCTCACCAAGATGACCGCAACTGAGCTTCTGGCCCTACATTCCCAAATAGGTGAAGAGCTTCGGACGCGTGGTGTCGTGCGGAGCGCGAATAACCCGACCGGTGACCTTGCCGAGCACCTGTTCTGCGCGGCGTTCGGCTGGACGCAGGCGCCGAACTCTGAGCGGGGCTTTGACGCTACTGGGCCAAGAGGGGTGCGCTACCAGATCAAGGGACGGCGGGTTCATCGGCGGAACCCCTCTCGTCAGCTCTCGGCAATCCGGGACCTCGCGGGCGGGCACTTCGACGTGCTGGCGGGCGTAATCTTTGACGATGACTACCGTGTGGTTCGCGCGGCACTCATCCCGCGCGGCGTCGTGAAGGAGCGTTCAACCTACGTCGCCCATACGAACAGCCACAAGTTCATCCTGCGCGATGATGTGTGGGATGTGCCTAGTGTCCAGGACGTGACCGCCAAGGTCGCGGCGGCGATGCCATAGGAGGCTGGATGCACATTGGATACTGAGCAGATCATTTCCATGGCGAGCCAAGAAAATCAGGGACTCACACCCTTTTCTGCCAAGCCCCCTGAGCGTTAGTCCACAACTCCTCCCAGTCATTCCTCCGCATTTCTCCCGGACGCAGCCCGGCGCTAGCCGACAAAAAACCGCGACAGACACAATCAACCGGAGCGTCCCTCCGGTTAGGCACGGTGCCTGCTCCTGCGGGAAACTGAGTCTGTCCCGGTTTGTCCCAGTGCTTAACGCTCGGATTTCTTTGCCAACACAACGCAGAGATACGCCAGCCCCCAGAACCCAAACACAATCGACGACACCACGAATCCACGATAAAGACTTGCGCCAAGAATGAAACTATATGCCAGGGCACACGCAATTGCTAAGATCAAATAAATTGAAGTCGCTCGCACCATTTCACCCATTATATAAGCATGCCGTTTTTAAATAAGCTCAGATTCGTCTACAGTCGAGTATCTATATTGTGAATACATACATCCCGTTACATTTTCATTATTGGTAGAAATAATTGAGAAGAATGGGCCGCGGCAAAACAGGGACACACACCATTTCTTAGACCGTCTCGCCCGCCGCCCCTTCACCCCCGCCTCGATTTCGCCTCGGCATTCCAGCGGCGTCAAGCAATGAACACCCCAGCCCCCACCTGAGCCCGCCCCTTCATATCCGCCCGCCGATCCCCTATATTAATCCTGCTGGCTTGCCAGCTATGGCGATAAACGCGCTCGTAATAACCGGACCGGACCCGGGGGCAGTACCCGGCGGCTCCACCAATCTTCCTGCCACCCGCCTTGACGGCGTCCGGCAGGACACCCGTTCGTTGCTCGTTGCGGGTTTGAGTTTGGGGCCGAAACAGGATCGACGGACGGGTAAAGGGGATTTGCTTTCGCCCGGGTGAGGCCCGTTACAGGCTCGTTTTGAAAGTTGCCAACGACAACTTTGCTGAAGAGGTCGCCCTCGCTGCGTAATGCAGTGCGGGATATCTCGCCTTTAAAGTCCTGGACCCTTTAGCCGGTCCAGGCGGGGCTCGGAGGCGCCTGGCAACAGAAGCCTCCACTTTCTCCAGCGCGCATCGCATTTGCCCACCAGGCCTGAAGCCCCGCGTCGGCAGTCCGGTACCGTCCTGCGCCGTTTCAGCCGATTCCTTTCCATTTCCCTTAATGCCGGGCCGCATAATTTACCCGGCAATGCGCCCTTCAAACGAACCACCTGGTTGCGTTAGGGTTCTTGCGAGCCGTCCCTTCCGCGGCCCGCAACCCGATCTGTCATGTCCCGCTCGCGTCACACCCTGGATTGGATCAGCCCGGACATCGCCGCCCTGACACTCAGCGCCGGGGCCAGCTGGACCGAATGCCTGAACGCTTTCGAGCAACTGTCCGAAGCCAATCTGGCCGGGCGGCCGGTGAATTACCTCCTGCAGCTGTCGGGGCCGGTGTCCTTCGCCTGCGGACCCGATGGCGACAATCTGGCCGACTTCTTCCTCGACTTCATTCCCGCCCGCACCGCCCTTGCCCTGGTCCGGCCGGCCTCCCCGGCGCCGCAGGCCTGCGAGGTTGCCTTCTACACGCGCCTGGCCGCCGCGGGTTATCAGGTCGGTCATTTCATCCGTCGTGACACCGCTGTCAGCTGGCTGGAGATCGCCCCCACCCTGTGCGCCCAGCGCAACCGCCAGTGCAATTGCGCCTGTCCGGATGCCCTCAGCCCGGACTGCCCCAGCGTGCGGGCCCAGCGCTCGCTGAGGCCGGTCCGGCGGCTGGCCCGCTCGAGGCCGGAAACGCAGCCGCAGAACCAGGCCCGATCAGGTTGATTCGCCTTTCACGGGCAGGCGAAACCCTTGATTCACGCCAGGATCGGTCTTGTGCAGTCAAACCGCCGATAAGCGTTGACCCCTCTTGGGCATGGAGTACCCTCGTTTCGGGAGTTTTCGGGGGAATGCAAATGGCCAAGGACCTGATGCGCTACGATCTGATGGCGCAGGACGCTCTTCGCGGAGTGGTCCGGCAGGCTCTGCGCAAGGCCGGCGGACCGGAAGGCCTGCCCGGACAGCACCATTTCTACATCACCTTCCGCACCACCGCACCGGGCGTCGATATCGACCCGACCCTGCTGGAGAAATACCCGCAGGAAATGACGATCGTGCTGGAACACCAGTTCTGGGACCTCAATGTCACCGAAAGCGGGTTCGAGGTGACGCTGAAATTCTCCGGTGTGCCGAAATATCTGAAAATGCCCTATTCGGCGATCTCGCGCTTCCACGACCCCTCGGTCGGTTTCCATCTCCAGTTCGAGCAGGACACCGGCGAGGACGAGGCCGATCTCACCGGCGGTGATGATGACCAGCCCAAGGCGGCCGCCGGCGGCAAGTCGTCCCCGTCCAAGTCCAAGCCGGCCAAGTCCGGTGACGGCGCCCAGGTCGTGTCGCTGGACAGTTTCCGCAAGAAGTAATGAAGGATCAGGGCCTCGTTGCACCCGATCTGGCCGGCGGACCGCCGCCTGAACCGCTGAGCGCACAGCAGATCCGCGACCGGCTGGGCGAACGCGCCGAACATCCGCACGCCTCCCGCCTCCTGGGCTTTCGCCTGCTGGATTTCTCCATCGAGGAGCGCTGGCTGGAGGCCGAGTTCAATCCCACCCAACAGCTCGCCAATCTGCGCGGCAGCGTCCAGGGCGGGATCGTCACCGCCATGCTGGACGAGGTGATGTCACTGGCCGTTCTGGTCGCCGAACGCTTCACCTGCGGCGTGCCGACGCTGGAAATCAAGACCAGCTTCTATAATCCGCTGCCGCTGCAGCCCTGCCGGGCTCGCGGCCAGGCCATGCGCATTGGCGGACGGGTCGCCTTCATGGAGGGCACGATCTGGACACCGGACGGCGAGATCGCCGCCAAGTCCAGCGCCACCTGCCAGGTCCGCCGGGTCAAACCCGCCCCGCGCTGATGAGCGGCGATACCGCCTTTGCCGGCAAGACCAGGGCGCTGGCCTTCATCGCCCTCGCCCAGGTCGCCGCCCTGTCGGTCTGGTTCTCTGCCGCCGCCGCCCTGCCCGACCTCATCGCCGCCGGCGCCCTTTCGCCGCTGCGCCAGGCCGCACTGACCAGCGCGGTCCAGATCGGCTTCGTCGCCGGAGCCCTGGCCAGCGCCGTCTTCGGTCTCGCCGACCGCATCGAGCCCAAACACCTGTTTGCCGCCGGTGCCATCGGCGCCGGGGCCGCCAATCTCCTGGCGCTCGTCTGCGAACCGGGCAGTGGTGCCATGATCGTCACCCGGCTCCTGGCCGGGGCGTCGCTGGCGGCGGTCTATCCGGTCGGGATGAAGCTGGCGGCGAGCTGGGCGCGCGGCGATGCGGGTTTTCTCGTCGGCCTTCTGGTCGGTGCCCTCACCCTGGGCTCGGCCCTGCCCTTCGCCTTCAGCGCCTTTGACATCGGATTGGCCTGGCAGACCCCGTTTTGGGCCTCGACCTTCGCCGCCTTTACGGCCGCGCTCCTGATCTGTTTCGCCCGGGGTGGGCCGGGTTTACGTCCCTCACCCGCCCTGAAGGCCTCCGCGATGGCTCTCGCCTGGCGCGATCCGGCGCTGCGCCTGGCCAATCTGGGCTATCTGGGACACATGTGGGAACTCTATGCGATGTGGGCCTGGATCGGCCCCTTCGCCCATGCCTACTGGCTTTCCCGGCAGGGCCCGGCCTCCGCCGCCAGCCTCACCGCCTTCGCCGTCGTTGCCATCGGGGCGGTGGGCTGTCTTGTTGCCGGCCGCGCCGCCGACCGCCATGGCCGCACCACCATCACCATGATTTCCATGGGCATTTCCGGAAGCTGCGCCCTCTTCGCCGGCCTCTTCTTCCAGGCTCCGCCCGGGCTGATGATCCCGCTGCTCCTGCTCTGGGGCCTGTCGGTCATCGCCGACAGCGCGCAATTCTCCGCCGCCATCACCGAGCTCAGCCCGCCGCAATGGACCGGAACGCTCTTGACCCTGCAGACCGCCCTGGGCTTTGCCCTCACCGCGGTCATGGTCCAGCTCTTGCCGCTCTGGATCGACCGGGTCGGCTGGAGCTGGGCCTTCGCCCCGCTGGCCATCGGCCCCTTCATCGGCGTCTGGGCCATGGCCCGCCTGCGCGCCAGACCGGAAGCGCTCAAGCTCGCCGGCGGACGGCGCTAGGCCTCGTCCTCGCCGTCGCCTTCGCCTTCGCCTTCGCCGGGCCATTCCACGATGTGGTTTTCCCAGTCCAGCGGCCCCACCTTCTCCTCCGAGATCACCTGCCCCCGCACGCTCATCCCCGCCTTGTGCGTGCTCTCCGGATCGCCCGTGACCAGAGGATGCCAGGCCGGCAGATCCTTGCCCTCGGCCAGGAGCCGGTAGGCGCAGGTCTTCGGGATCCAGTCCAGCTCGCGCACGCTCTTCGGCGTCAGCACCACGCAGTCGGGCACATGGCGTTTGCGGGCGATGTAGTTGCTGCAACGCCCGCCGTCGCAATCATAGAGCTTGCAGGCGATATCGGTTTCCAGCCGCAGGCCGGTATCCTCGTCTTCCAGCTTGATCAGACAGCACTTTCCGCAGTCGTCACACAGCGACTCCCATTCCAGGACCGACATCTCGGCCAGAGTTTTCATTTTCCAGAAAGGCTGCGGCATGATGGTCGCCTGAATTCCGCCGTTATTAAGAGGCTTTAGACTGAAGCTTCACCCAGAAGGGCCAGTGGGGGTGGCTATAGCATGTATCAGGAGCCGTTTCGCGCGGATCACATGATGGAACGCGAACGTCGCGATCGCCGCAACCGGATCCTGTTCGGCTCGGGTGCCGGACTTGTTGTCCTTCTGGCACTGATCAGTGTTCTCGCTGTCTGGCACTGGGCCTTTCACGACATGCCCGAGGCGCCGCAGAGTGCTGCCGAGCTGTGGTCGGTGCGCCGGGAACCCGCCGTCGTGCTGCAGGACCGCAATGGCAATACCCTGGCCGTGCGCGGCCCGCTCTACGCCCAGGCCGTTGCCCTGGAACAACTTCCCGCCCACGTGCCCCAGGCCTTCCTGGCCATTGAGGACCAGCGCTACTACCAGCACTCAGGCGTCGATTTCCGGGGCCTGGCGCGGGCGGTCTGGCGCAATGTCACGGCCGGTGAACTGGTCCAGGGCGGCTCGACCATCACCATGCAGCTGGTCAAGAACCTCATCCTCACCCCGGACCGGCATCTGCGCCGCAAGCTGCAGGAAATGCGCCTCGCCCGCGCGCTGGAACGCCATCTCACCAAGGACGAAATCCTCGAGCTTTATCTCAACCGCATCTATCTGGGCGCGCGGGCCTATGGCATCGAAGCCGCGGCCCGGCGCTATTTCGGCAAGTCCGCGACCGAGCTCACCCTGGCCGAGGCCGCCATGCTGGCCGCCCTGCCCAAGGCCCCGTCACGCCTGTCACCGACAACCAACCTCGCTGCCGCCCAGGCCCGCGCGGCGCAGGTGCTCGCGGCCATGGAAGAGGCCGGCTTCATCACCGCCGAGCAGCACGCCCAGGCGCTGGAAAACCCGGCCGTTCCGGTCGCCGATACGTCGGACCCCAATGCCACATCCAATTGGGGCCATGCTTTCGACTACGCCCTGTCGGAAGCCGAACGCCTGCTGCCCGACATGGCGCCCGACCTGGTGATCCGCACCTCGCTGGACCCGCGGCTGACGCGCGCGGCACAACAGGTCATCGAGACCCGGCTGGACGCGGACGGGCAAAGCCTGAACGCGTCGGAAGCCGCCATCATGCTGCTGGCACCGGATGGCGCGATCCGGGCCTTCGCCGGTGGCCGTGACTATCAGACCAGCCAGTTCAATCGGGCCATCCAGGCCCAGCGCCAGCCGGGCTCGGCCTTCAAGCCGATCGTGTTCGCCGCCGCACTGGAAGCGGGCTATGACCCGTCCTCGGCCGTGTGGGACGAGCCCGTCGACCTGGAAGGCTGGACGCCGGAGAATTTCGGCGGCAATTATCGCGGTCTTGTCACCCTGCAGGAAGCCCTCAAGCGTTCGATCAACACGGTCGCTGCCCAGGTCGCCAACCAGGTCGGGATCAGCCGGATCGTGGAAATGGGTCATCGGCTCGGCATTGCCTCGAACCTGCCCGAGCTGCCGGCCATCGCCTTGGGCGCCGCGGAGGTGAATCTGCTCGAACTCACGGCCGCCTATTCCGTGTTCAACAATGACGGCGCCTATCGCCAGCCCTATTTCATCACCGCGATCACCAATTCACGCGGCGAAGTGCTCTACGAGCGCCAGCCCGCCGGCGCGCGCCGGGCGATGAGTGCAGAACACGCACAGGCGATGTCGACCATGCTGCAGGATGTCGTGCTGACCGGCACCGGTCGCGGCGCCACCCTGCCGGGGCGCCGTTCCGCCGGCAAGACCGGAACCAGCCAGTCCTTCCGCGATGCCTGGTTTGTCGGCTTCACCGCCGACTACACGGCCGGGGTCTGGGTCGGCAATGATGATGACAGCCCGATGAGCGATGTCACCGGCGGCGGTCTGCCGGCAGCGATCTGGCGCGACTTCATGGTGCGCGCGCACGAAGGCCTGCCGGCGCGAGACCTTTCGGCCACAGCACCGCGGTCCCGCTCGGAACGCGAGGAACGCCTGGCGGCCTTCTATTCCGACCTGTCCGAAGCGTTCTCGGTCTTGCTGGAACTTTCGCCCAGCGAACGCTGAAGCAGGGCTTTCAACTCGCTGATCTCGGCCCGCATGCCGGCGACTTCCGCGTGAAGCAGGTCACGGTCGGCATCGGCTTCGGCATCCCGCGCCTCTTCCTCGTCGAAATGCTTGGCCTGCAGGCTGTCCACGATGATGGCGATGAACAGGTTCAGCACGGCAAAACTGGTCAGCACGATGAAGATGACGAAGAAGACCCAGGCCCAGGGGTGAACATTCATCACCGGGATCGCGACATCGCTGGCCCAGCCCTCCAGCGTCATCACTTGGAACAGGGCAAAGGCGCTTTCACCCAGCGAGCCGAAACGCTCGGGCACGGCGTCGCCGAACAGCTTGGTCGCCATCACCGCGGAGACGTAGAACATCAGGCCCAGAACGGCGATCACAGCCCCCATGCCCGGGATCGCCCGCAACAGGGCTTCCACGACCTTGCGCAGGTCCGGCATGACCGAGAACAGGCGGAAGGCTCGAACGATGCGCAGCGCCCGCAGCACGGAGAAGCCTCCCGCCGACGGCATGACGGAAATGGCGATGACCGCCAGGTCAAACCAGTTCCAGCCATTGAAGAAAAAGCGGTGACGATAGGCGATCAGCTTCATCACGATCTCGATGACAAAAACCGAGACGATCACCCGGTCCAGCATCGGCATCCATTCGGTGAACCACTCGCCCTCATAGGGGTAGGTCTCCAGCCCCAGCGTGATCGCATTGATGACGATCAGCGTCATGATGAAGTTTCGGAACCAGGCCGCTTCGACGATCGCGCTCAACTCATATCCCCCTGGCGGGCGACCAAAGCCTGCCCTGACTACACGTTGCGCACCGCTCCTAGCGCTGCTGCGACATGATTTCAATGAAGCGGCTTCACCTCATTTCCGGAAAATTGCTGTTGGTTCAAATTTTAGGCGAACACTTATCGGGCATTTAAGAGGGGTTCATGCATAAGGCGCGCAATTGAACGGGTCTTTACATGCGCTTGAATCTGCTCCGCCCATCTCCGTTGAAGGATCGCGACCAGCGGTCCGGCGAACCGGTGCGGGATGATGAAATCACCATCGCCTACCAGCCGATCCTGCGGGGGGCGGCCATCGCCTCGCTTTGCTATTTCATGTTCGACTTGGCGACACGTCTGATCTGGCCGGACGCGGAATACCATGGCGTCATGGTCACTTCGGTCGGCATCGCCACGCTCGTCAGCCTCGGCATTCGCCGCTATCTCATGTCACCTCGATCGGCCCTTCAGCTGGAAGCGTCTGGCGGTCTTCTCTGTGCGCTGATGTACCTGAACTCCAACTTGCAGCAGGTGCTCTATTTCCAAGTCGAGAACCTGATCTACTCGGTGCTGATGATTCCGCTGTTCGCTGCCATGCTGCCGCGCCGGCGCTCGATCGCCATATCCACGGTCCTGTGCCTGACCAGCCTGCTGGGGCTGGTCGCCTGGAATTTGCCGCACCAGTTCTCCGACTACATGTGGATCGGATTTTCCGGCATTGCCGCCGGTATCGCCATTTCTCTGATCATTCGGACCGCGGTGCTGAACGCCGTGAAGGCGCGACTGGAGGCCGTGCGGGACCGTGAAACGGCCGAGCGTCTGGCCCGTGAGGCCCGTCATCTGGCCGAGTGCGACGCGCTGACCCAGTTGCCGAACCGCCGCAGCTTCTTTCTGGCGCTCAACCAGCATGTCCGGCGTCTGCGCGAGTCCGGTGCGCCCTTCATCCTGGGTCTGGTGGATCTGGACGGGTTCAAGCCGGTCAACGACACCTATGGCCACGCCGCCGGTGACGAAATGCTGAAAGTCGTTGCAGACCGGCTGATCGCCGGCCTCGGGCCGGAAGCCCTGGCAGCCAGGCTGGGCGGTGACGAGTTTGCCGTGTTGGCACCTTGCGGTCCCGGATCGTCCGACCCGGCTTTGTCGCTGGGACAGGCCATAGAAGCCCGACTGTCCGAGCCTTACAAGCTGGGCGATTATACCTGCAAGGGGTCGGCCTCGGTGGGGGTCCTTCTTTGTGACGATCCCGAGCTTGAAGCCAGCGCCATGATGGAGCGGGCCGATCATGCGCTTTATTGCGCAAAGCGAGCCCTGCAAGGCAAGACGGTTCTGTTCGACAACGCGCTTGAGCAGGAAATGTCCGCCACCGTCGAGGTCGACAAGGCCCTGCGCAGGGCTGATCATGCGCGCGAATTCGAGGTCTATTTCCAGCCCCAGCTGGACCTGTCCCGGTCTCGCCTTGTCGGATTCGAGGCCCTGGCCCGCTGGAATTCTCCCGAGTTGGGTGCCGTCACACCGGATGTGTTCATTCCGGCTGCCGAACGGGCGGGTCTCATCCGGCCCCTGACACGCATCTTCCTCGGCAAGGCACTGGAGGCCATGGGCGAATGGCCTGCGGACCTGAAACTGTCCTTCAACCTGTCGACGCTCGACCTGATGTCGCCGAATGCCATCGACACCATTCTGGACAGGGTCGCAAAGAGCGGGATCGCTCCCGAGCGCATCGAGTTCGAGATCACCGAAACGGCCATGATGAGCGATTTCGGTCAGGCCCGGCTGGCGATTGGGCGCATCCATGACGCGGGCCATCCAGTGGCGCTGGACGACTTCGGCATCGGTTATTCCTCACTGCGCTATCTTCAGCAACTGCCCGTCAACAAGCTGAAAATCGACCACTCTTTCGTCCGAAACATCCTGGAGGATTCATCATCCTTCAAGATCGTCCGGACCCTGCTGTCGCTCGCCCAGACGCTCGGACTGAATTGTGTCGTCGAGGGCGTTGAAACTCCGGCCCAGCTGCAAATCCTCAAGACCATGGGGGCCAGGCTGGTCCAGGGGTATCTGATCGGCAGGCCGATGCCCGCAGCGGACATACCCGGCTATCTCGAGCAAAGCATTGACACCTCCCCCCGCGCCCTGCAGACCCCGGCACCCCTGCAAAAAGGAGCCGCGTGATGCGCGCCACACTGTGCCTGGGCGGGTTGGCAGCACTGCTGGCAAATGGCCCCGCCCTGGCAGATGACCTGCTGGACGGATGGGCCCGCCGGGGCGCAGTCTATCACCGGGTCGACATGGATCAGGGAACGACGCAGGCCTGTCACGCACTATGCACGGCCGATGACAACTGCCAGTCCTGGGTCTGGACCCGACCCGGACTGAACGGGCCGGATGCACGCTGCGAGCTGCTCAGCGCAACACCGACACCATTTCGCTCGCCTGGCCGGACCACCGGCCTTTCAGGTCAACTGTCCCGGTCGCTGGATCAGGCTATGGACCGGGCACCGTCAGAGCGGGAGATCCGCGCCATGCGCGCGCTGGAGCCCGGTCCGGACGTTTTCCCTGACAGCTAAAAGTTGAACCGGCGGAGGCACGGTTTCTTTACGCGTTTACGCCAAAGTGGGACGCACACCACGATGCGGAGTGGGCAATGGCCGTCATCAGTAAACTGAACAATCTGGTCGATCTGGCACGCGAGAAATCCTCTGAACGCCGGCGCACGCTCCTGCGCGAAGTAACCGACCTGTTCTTCGAGGAACCGCCAGCCCGCGACTCCACGGTATCGCAAAAGTTCGACGACCTGCTCTCCTCGCTTGCCACCCAGACCGCAAAGGAAGCGCGCCAGGAATTGGCCGAGCGCTTCGCCGACAGTCCGATGGCGCCTTCCGGCCTGGTCCTGCAGCTGGCCCAGGATGCCATAGAGGTCGCCGCCCCCATTCTCAGCCGCTCCAGCGTACTGTCGGAAGATGACCTGGTTTCGATTGCCGAGAAGGGCGAACAAAGCCATCTGCGCGCGATCAGCCGCCGCACCGAAGTGTCCGAACGCGTGTCCGGCAAGATTGTCGAGCGCGGGGATGATGACACGGTTGCCAGCCTGATCGGCAATGACGGTGCCAAACTTTCGCGCGAAACCTTCGAGACCGTGGTGGAGCGGGCCGAGACCTCAGCCACGCTGCAGGCCCCGGTCGTCAATCGCCAGGACACACCGAACGACCTCCTGGCGGACATGATGATGACCGTCGGCAATCACCTGCGCGATCGCATCCTGGCCAAGTTTGAGAGCGTCGATCCGGAGCTCGTCGAGCAGGCCATGGCCGTCTCGCGTGCCCGTCTGGCGCAACGCCTTGCCGAGGATCAGGCCGTCGCAGAGGCCCAGAAATTCGTCAGCGCCATGGCCGTCCGCAAGAAGCTGGATGGCAGCCTTCTGGCCCGCCTGTTGCGCGAGCGCGAATTTGTCCGCTTCAACGTTGCCTTCGCCGAGCTGACCGGTGTGGACTATGCCACCGCCAAGCGCGCCATCGAGCAGGACTGCATCGACCCCCTCGCTCTTGTCTGCAAGGCTGCGGGATTTGAAAAAGCCCTTTTCGTCACGCTTGCCGTATTGCGCGGCACAGCCAATGCCGAAGCCTTCCGCGATGCCAAGGAGCTCGGCCAGCTTTATGATGCCATCACCAAAGCCGATGCCGACCGGGCCATGCGGTTCTGGCGCATGCGCCGCGATATGGCTGCCTGACGGTGATTGCGGCTTGATCGGATCTCCAGTTCCCATAGCGTGGCGCTGAGGGAGCAATATGGACATCTGGACCCGCATCGACAGACTGTTCGGCGTTGAGGCCGAAGCCGGCAGCCAGGCCGCCATTCGCGCCCGCATCGCCTTCTCGTTTTCGGTGCTTCTGGTGCTGGTCAGCTGGACCAACGCGCTGATCCTCGCCGTCACCGGCGACGGCCGGGCCGGCATGGCCGAATTGGGCGTGGTCTCCGGCCTGCTCATTCTGGGCAGCGGCGTGGCGGGCATCCTCAGGCGTTCTCCCAAAATCACCATGGCCCTGGTCGCCGTCATCGCGGTCGGGGTGTTTGCAGCGTCCGCTGTCGGCAATCGCGGCATGTTTCCCCCGTCCACGATCTACCTGCCCGGCGTTGTCTTTGGATTCTACAATTTCTGGGGACCGCGCAGCCTGGCTTGGACCTTGCCGCTGCTCGGGCTTTACATAGCCGCGGTCGTCTGGCTCGCGGGAGGAACGCTGTCTCCAGTCAGCTATCCCCTGTACGCTTCTGCGCTGGCACTGGCATTCTGTACGCTCTGGCTGATTTTTCTGAGCGCCATTTTCCGCTCGGCCAATCACGAGAACGCCCGGGTGCTGGCCCAACGCAATGCCGAGCTGGAGCACGCCCTCCAGGCCGCCCAGTCGGCCAGCAAAGCCCGGACCGGCTTCCTCGCCTCCATGGGCCATGAGCTGCGTACGCCCCTGAACGGCATTCTGGGCATGTCGGATATCCTGCACCGCGATACCCGCTTGCCACCCGACGCCACCCACAAGATTGCGATGATCAGCGAGTCCGGCCGGAATCTGGTGGAAGTGCTCAATGAGGTGCTGGATTTCTCCAAGATCGAGGCGGACCGGCTGGAGCTCGAACACGTGGAGTTCGACCTCGCAGACCTGGTCAAGCGCAGCATCGCGCCCTGGCGCGTCCTCGCCCGGGAAAAGGGCTATGACGTCAAGCTGGAGATGGACCTGCCCGCCGGCGCCCACATCATCGGCGACCCGCTTCGCGTTCGACAGATCCTGACCAATCTGGCCTCCAATGCCGTCAAGTTCACCACCAGCGGCGAAGTCCGGATCGAAGTCCGCCAACTGCCGGCCGGCGAGGCCGGTCGCGGCGTGACGGTCATCGAGGTTGCCGACACTGGCAGCGGCGTTGCCGCCGACAAGCTGGACACGATCTTCGATCCCTTCGTCCAGGAGGAAGCGTCGACGGCCAGGCGCCATGGCGGCTCGGGTCTCGGGCTGGCGATCTGCAAGCGTCTGGCCGAAGCGATGGGCGGCGAGATCAGCGTGTCCAGCACTCCGGGCAAGGGCACGTGCTTCTCCGTCGCACTTCCTCTGCCCATAGCCGGAGAGGCCGCGCCGTCAGAAGATACCGGTGCCTTGCCCCACATCACCCTTGTTGCACCCGCCAGCGTTATGATCGTGGATGACGTCCAGACCAACCGGTTGGTCATGGAAGCCATGCTGGACATGGTCACCCGCGGCCGCAGCTTGCGGATCGTCCTGGCATCCAGCGGCCGGGAAGCGGTCAACCTGGCCGCTCGCGAGCGCTTTGATGCAGCCTTCATCGACATCCAGATGCCCGACCTGGATGGTTTGACCGCCATGCGCTGCATGCGCGAATACACCACCTGCCGTGACACCGCCTTCGTCGCCGTCTCGGCAATGACGTCCGCTGCCAATGAGCGGCATTTCCTGGATTCGGGTTTTGACGCCTTCCTGCCCAAACCCCTGGACCCCAAGCGCCTGCGGGATGCCCTGTCTCAATGCCTGGATCCGATGACGACCCTACACCACGCCAATCAGCCCTGAACCGGTTCTGCCCCGTGTCCGGCGCGATCAGGCGGCCTGTGTCTGCGCCTGCGGCGGTTGAAACACCTCGGCGCCGCTCTCCAGGTAAACCGAGGTCGAGGGGAAGGCGAATTCAGTTCCGGCCGCTTCGACCGTCTCCTTCAGGAAGATGGCGAGTTCCTCCTTGCGTTCCAGCCATTCACCCCAGTTCGTTGTTTTGGTGAAGCAGTACAGCAGGAAGTCGATCGAGGACGGGCCGAAGGCATCGACGCGCATGAAGGTCGCCACTTCCGGCGGCGCGGCAAAGGCCGGATTTTCGGCCAGATAGGCCAGAACCTTGTCGCGGATCTCGCGCAGCTGTTCGGACGTGGTGTCATAGCGCACCCCGATCGCCCATTTGATGCGGCGGTGGGTCATGCGGGAAAAATTGGTAACGGCATTGTCCGACAGTTTCGAGTTCGGCACGTAGACCGGGCCCTTGTCGAAGCGGCGCACCACGGTGGAGCGGAAATTGATCTCCTCCACGGTGCCTTCCACCACGCCTTCCACCAGAATCCAGTCACCGGGCAGGAAGCGCTTCTCGGTCAGGATCAGGATGCCGGAAATCAGGTTCTTGAACAGGTCCTGCGCCCCCAGCCCGATGGCCACGCCGAACAGGCCGAAACCGGCGACAATGCCAGCCACCGGAATGTCCCAGACCTGCAGCACGGCAGCGGCGCCCACGATCAGGAAGACGATCCGCAGCGCCTTGGTCATCCAGTCGACCATCACGGGCGTCAGCGAGGTCCGGCTGCTCTCCAGCGCGTGGGACAGCGGACCGACTGCATTGTGCAGCGCCCAGAACAGGGCAATCACCACCAGCGACTGGACAAATTGATGCCCGCGCAGCGCGCCGTCGCCGCCCAGTTGCAGGATGTTGATGGCGAAGAACAGCGAGACGATAACCGGCACCAGCTTGGCCGGACCTTCAAGCGCCGAGACGACCGCGTCATCGATTTTGGTCTCCGTCTTTTCGGACATGCGGCGCAGGAAGGCCAGGAGCCAGTGTGCAACCAGGCCACGGATCAGGATGCCCAGCAGCAGCACGCAGAGTGCCGCCATGCCATGCCCGACGCTGACCCCCAGAAAGGAGGTCTGCCAGACGTCCATCACGATCGACCAGAGGTCCTGGACCTGAGCGACAAAGCCATGGCTGGTTTCGGCGGCAGAACTCATGCGGAACGCTCCTTGGCGCGGTGGAACTTCACGTCGGGGAATTTCTCTTCCGAATACGACACTTCCCAGCTGCTCTTGGCCAGGAAGACCGGGTCACCATTGATGTCCTCGGCCATGGCCGACTTGTGGCGGTCGGCAAAGGCTTCCAGCTTGGCGCGCTCCCCGGTGATCCAGCGGGCGGTCTCGTAGGGTGCCGGTTCGAAATCGACCTCCAGACCGTACTCCGCCGCGACCCGTTCGCGCATCACGTCGATCTGCAGCGCGCCAACAGCGCCCACGATAAAGTCGCCACCAATGGTCGGGCGGAAGAGCTGAGTGACACCCTCCTCGGCCAGGCTTTCCAGGGCCTTCTTGAGGTGTTTGGCCTTCAGCGGGTCGGCCAGACGGGCCCGGCGCAGGATTTCCGGGGCGAAGTTGGGAATGCCCGAGAAGCGCAGTTTTCCGCTCTCCGACAGGCTGTCGCCCACCCGCAGCGTGCCGTGGTTGGGCACGCCCATGACGTCGCCGGCAAAGGCTTCGTCCGCGATCTCGCGGTCCTGGGCAAAGAACAGGATCGGCGAGGACACGGTCAGCTGCTTTCCCGCCTCGGTCTTCAGCTTCATGCCGCGACGGAACTTGCCCGAACACAGGCGCACGAAGGCCACCCGGTCGCGGTGATTGGGGTCCATGTTCGCCTGCACCTTGAACACGAAACCGGCGACCTCCTTGCCGCCCGGCTCGATCTCGACCGCGGTCTGGCCATTGACGGCCGGCACCGGCTTGGGACCGGGGATCTTGTCGGCCAGCCCGTCCAGCAGTTCGCGAACGCCGAACTGGCGCAGCGCCGAACCGAAGAAGACCGGTGTCATATGGCCTTCCAGGAAGCTCTGCATGTTAAAGGCCGGGCACAGCTCCTGCGCCACTTCGGCGCCTTCGCGCAGTTCATCGACTTCTTCCGGGCTCAGGATGCCGGCGATGGCATTGCCGTCCAGCGCCACGCGCTCGGTCGGCTCGTCGGGCTCCGCCTCACCCGGTTTGCGGAAACGCAGGAAATCGCCCGAGGCGATATCCAGCACGCCCTTGAACCGGTTGCCCGACCCGCTCGGCCACTGCATCGGCACGGCGTCCAGCGCCAGCTTGTCCTGGATGTCCTCCAGCAGGTCGACCGGGTCCAGCGCCTCGCGGTCCATCTTGTTGATGAAGGTGACAATCGGGATGTCGCGCAGACGGCAGACCTCGATCAGTTTCAGGGTCCGCGGCTCCACGCCCTTGGCCGCGTCCAGCACCATGATGGCACTGTCGGCTGCCGTGAGCGTGCGATAGGTATCCTCGGAGAAGTCCTCGTGGCCCGGCGTATCGAGCAGGTTGAACAGGAGGCCGCGGTGCTCGAACGTCATGACGGAGGCCGAGACGGAAATCCCGCGCTCCTGTTCGATCTTCATCCAGTCCGACTGGGTGCGGCGGCTTTCCCCGCGCGCCTTGACCTGTCCGGCCAGGCGAATGGCCCCCGCTGACAATAGCAAGGTCTCGGTCAGGGTCGTCTTACCGGCGTCCGGGTGCGAGACGATGGCGAAGGAACGGCGGCGCGCCCATTCCGGCGCATCAGGCGAGTTGGCGGTCATAAAGGGCTCACAGTCAGTGCGAGCCGCGGGGTTAACCCGTTCCCGTGGCCTGAGGCAAGGCCCCGGTGCTCCGGGTCCAGACGGCCGAATTGACTTCACTCGCCGGGAGACGCCGCTGGCACTGCTGCCGCCAAAGATAGGCCAGGGTCTCGATGGGAACCTGGGCACAGCGCATTCCGACGTCCTGCCAGACCCGGGCCTCGGACGGGCGCACCGCCAGAATCGCGTTCACACCCGGTACGACATAGCTGAAGAGTGCCGCCAAATGCTTGATGTGCTTGGGCTTGTTGTGCTGGATATTGGGGTCGGCAAAGACCGCCTCGCGGATCAGCGTGTTCAGCTGGGCCGGCGTCAGGGCGTCGATCTGGGCATCAGAGAGCGGCATGTCGCTGCTGCGCAGCACGCTTTTCAAATCACCCAGGTCAATCACGACATCGTTGAACAGAAACAACATCGGTCAATCAGATTCAATTGAGCAGTTTGAACCTGATCATCTTGCCATCACCGGGTTAAGTTTCTTCTACCGGCTCGGTCAGGAAGTGGCGCCCCTGCCGGTCCTCGATTTCAATGATCCACACATCCGGATCGTTTTCCATGCGGCGCCGGCAATAGTCATCGGCCTCCGGTTCCGGAATCGGCGTCTTGCGGTAGAGCTGCCAGACCCGTGTCCCATTTTGGTCCCGAGCCGGCACAAAGAGCCGTGCCAGACGGTCAGCCGCCACTACTTTTACGAGAACCGTGCCCGCATCTTCGTCTCCCCGGCGAATCACGTACGCGGACGCGAAACCCGTTTCAGCCCGTCTGACAAGGGCATCGACCCAGAATTTTGCCTTGAGCTCAATCATTCCCGTTGATGGCAGGCCAATTGCTTAATAATCTGTAAACGGGTGAGGGAGCGTTCCATGTTCGTACGTGTCGTATTGGCTGCTATTGCGGCTTGGTGTGTAGTGGTGTCGGGCCTTGTCGGTTCGCAGGCTCAGGCATCTTATCAGGATGCGCCGGAAGCGGTAACGGGGATCAATACCCAGGAACGCGCCCTGGCCGATCTGGACGGCAGCGGCGATGCCTTCGTGCTCTCCACATCACAGCCCACGACGCGAATCCGCTTCTCCCTGCCCCCGAATGTCGCCACGACCGAAGCCTGGCTTCGCCTGGCTGCCCGCCCGGCCAGCGATGGCACGGACGGACGCATCACCGTCAGCGTGAATGGCGGTGACCCGATCGTCATCCGCCCGCAGCCGCGCGCCATGGAAGCCCGTTTTGCCCTGTTTTCCGCCGACGTCCGGGCTGGCGAGAACGTGCTGGAAATCGCCTATTCCACCGAGACGCCGGCTGCCGGCTGGATCGTCGACGCCCGCCGTTCCCAGCTCCGCCTGACGCTGGAGCCGGTGAGCCCGATCGAAACGCTGGGCCAGCTCGAGAACGCTCTGGGTTCGGATTTTGCGGCACCCTTGCGCATCGCCCTCATCACGGATCAGAGTCGCGAACGCGTCACGCTGGAAGCCCTCGTCGCCCAGGGCCTCGCCCTGCGCGCTGGTGAGGTTCCGCTGTTCAGCGGCAATGCCGAGCATGCCGATCTGGTCGTGCGCATTGCCGAAACGGCCCGCCTCAGCGACACCGAGCGCGCGGCCCTTCGCCAGGGCGCAGCACAGGGTCCTCAGATCGCCTTCTATAATGATGGTGTTCCCCATCTTGTGGTGACCGGTCGCAATATCGACGAGGCCACCGCTGCGGCCCGCCTGATGGGCGCCCGCTCCTTTGCCGGCTATGGCCGTCATTTCCTGGCCGCAGACGCCATCAGCGCCCGTCGTCTGGGCCGGGAGCGTGTACGGGATGTGCGACAGTTCGGTCAGAATGCGGATTTGCGCACCTTCGCCGCGTCCGGCCTGCCCTTCAGCGCCGATCAGGGTGCTCGCACGGCTGTCCAGTTTTCCACCCGTTATGATGCCGACCGCTATGGTGCCCTGTCCGTCCTGGCCCGCGCCGCGCTGATCGGCGAGCAGGCCTGGCTCTACGCCTGGTACGGCGACCTCACCGAAACCGCACCGACAGACCACAATTTGCTGATCATCGGCCCGAACTCGACCGAGATCACGGCCGTCGACCGCAATGCACCGGAAGAGCTGCGCGCGGCCCTGCGCCATGCCGAGCGCTCGCGCGGCCAGCGCGGCCTCATGCGCCTGGCTGCAGCCGCCTATGCCGACGCTGGCGACCATGCCGCGGCTGCACCGGGCGAAGCCGTCGCCGACACGGTGGTTGGCGTCGCCTCGCTGTTCCGCGACCGCGATCACAATGCCCGCTGGATCGGCACGCTGACCACGCCGGATGTCGCGTCCTTTGCGGATGCCGGCCGCAGCCTGGCCCGTTCAAACCTGTGGGATGCGCTGGAAGGCCGCGCCGCCGTGTGGAGCACGCGAGGGGTAACACCGCTCGATTTCACCGTTGCGGCACCGAGCCTTGCCGATCGCGCCCGCGAGTTCGCCATCGATCACACCCGTGATGCGGCCTTCCTGCTGTTCGGCGCAGCGCTGCTGATGCTGATCCGGGGGTTTGCCCGTCGTCGTCGCGGCGCTCGTGCGTGATTTTAATCAACGCCTTAGGGCAAGATTAACCGTTCTTCTTCACGGCCCATAAAAACCGCACGTGATAGTCCTCGCTCCATGGGATCGGGACATCACATGCAGCACTTCTCGCCACATATCACACGCGCCGCCAGCCTGGCCGTGGCCCTGTTCGGCCTGACCGGGACGGCGCTGGCCAACAATACCGGCGAAGTGTTCGGCGAGCGCGCCCTGGCCCTGGCGATGGATGACCGCTGCGGCCTGTTCACCGATGGCGAACGCGCGGCCCTCGATGCCGGCCGCCTGCAGGCTCGCGGTTCGCTCCTGCGCGATGGCATCTCTGTGGCGGCACTGGACGATTACTCCCGCGAGCTTCGGGCCCAGGCCGCCAGCACGCCTTGTGACATTCCGGAAGTTGCGGATCTGCGCTGGCGCGTCGGTGAGGCCTATATCGCCTGGCTACGCCTGCGTGACATGAATTTCCCCGGCGAGACCTTTGCCTGGACGGCCACCCGCTCCTTCGAGCAGGACAAGGTCCAATGGGCCTTGCTGCAGGACACCGGCAACCTGCGCATCGGCTACAGCCGTGAAGGTCACGACCTGCGCCTGAGTGCCGCTGTCCCGAATGTGCCGGGCGCGGCCAGCGCAGTCCTGGTGACCCGCGACACCCGCCGCGCTCCGGATCTCTACGACGCCACGATGAACGGCCAGTTCCCGGCACCCGCCGGTGCCGAATGGGCCAAATGGACCCCGCCGGTCTATGCCCGCACAGTGACCTGGGCTGCCGGTATGGGAGACCGTCAGGACCGGGTCGGCCTCACGAGCGATGGCGACGGCCTGGTCTTCCATTTCACCCGCCGCGCCGCCGACACGCTGGCCGCCCTCGATCCGCGCGAAGCGGCCCGCATCGAAGTGCTCGACCGCAATGGCGAGCCCCTGGCCGTCCACTATTTCGAGATCGGTGACTTCGCAGCAGCCCGGACGTTCGTCCACGACGGCTCCCTGAGCCAGCCGCGAAGCTAGGCCACGTCGCTGCGCGCCAGGGTCAGGTCTTCCGAGGCTTCCTGGGCCCGCTGGATCTGTTCACGCACATTGAGCGGCGCGCTGTTGGTCGGATGCGGTTCCACACCGCCACGCTCGCGATCCAGGATCGGCAGGGTCACCGTCACCGTCGTGCCGACCCCCTTGCTGGACGCGATATTCATCTGACCGCCATGCAGGTGCGCCAAGGCCCGAACCAGCGACAGGCCGAGACCCGTACCACGCTTCTCGATATCCCGGGCATTGGGCGCCTGCTGATAGGGTTGACCGAGACGGCGCGCGTCCTCCGGATCGATCCCGACGCCGCTGTCGCCGACGGCCAGGACAAGCTGACCACCGGACGGACGAGCCATGACGACGATGGCTCCGCCCTTGGGCGTGAATTTCACGGCATTGGACAGCAGATTCAACAGGATCTGCCGCAGCGCCTTACGGTCACCCACCACCGGAACCGGCGGGTCATTACGTTTGACCGACAGTGTGATGCCAGCTTCTTCAGCCTGCAGGCGCATCATTTTCACTGCCAGACCGACCACTTCGTCGATGTCGAAGCGTTCGCGCACCAGCTCGTAACGGTCCGCCTCGATCTTGGACATGTCCAGGACATCACCGATCAGCTCCATAAGGTGCTGACCGCTTTCATGGATCAGATCGGCATACTCGGCATAACGGGCCGGCATCGGCCCGAACAGCCGCGCCTTCATGACATCGGAAAAGCCGATAATGGCATTCAGCGGCGTCCGCAGCTCATGACTGACCGAAGCCAGGAATTGCGACTTGGCACGCGATTCTTCCTCCGCATGCTCCCGCGCCGCTTCGGCTTCACGCAGCCGGACTTCCAGTGCCGGCCCCGTGTCCGGCGCCAGAACAGCGACTGATCCGCCATGCATCGGATGCGCCTGGAAGCGGATATCCGCTTCACGACCACGTTCTCCGCGCAGGGTCAGAGACTGGCTCAGAGGTCGAATGGCCGAACGGCGGACGGCCGCCGCCAGATCGGCACGGTCATTCTCGTCAAAACCCAGATCCGCGACCGGCAGGCCAGCCAGCTCGCGCGGCAGCCCAGGCGACAGGCTGCGCAAACCCTGAGAGGCGGCCAGGATGTCGCCATCACTGTCGCAGGCCAAAAGCGCAACCGGAGCGGCATCAAAGGCCCGCGCGCGAACCCGGCCCCGCTCGGCTTCGCGGCGCATCTCATCGCTCTCGCGCATGGCACGCAAAGCGCCAAAACCGAAACCGGCCGCCATCATCAGCGCGCAACCGGTCACGAAGGGCAGATACATCTCGACCGCCATCGGGGCGGGATCGATGAAACCGGCGGCCTGCAGCACGGCGACCAGAATGGCGGCAAACCCGGAAAGCGCGGCGGCCTTGATCACCGCATCCCGCTCGCCACTGGCCGCTGCGACGGCCGGGGCCAGCAGGAAAGCCAGAACGCCGATACCGGTGATGCCCCCGCCCGTGATCGTCACGACCGCAGCAAAGCCGGTCCAGATCATGGCGAGGATGAAGCGCTCGAAGGGACGGTCCATGCGCGGCATCAGGACGAAACCGGCCAGCGCTGGAAAAGCCACTGCGGCCAGACTCAACAGGCGCTGCCAATCGGCTCCGTCAAGAAACGGCCAGATCTGCGGGGCCGCAGCGAGCAGGGTTCCGATCCACACAAGGTTGACCAGCGGACCGCCGCGACGGGCCAGGGAGGCCGTTATGTCTCGCTTTTTCGGGCTCATCGTGGTCGCTGCGACTCGGTCATTTTCCTAGTGGGAATCTTCGCCCACGGCGTTAACAAATGCTGAATCTTAAACTTTGTTTATTTACAGACTCGGACGGTAAAGCCTTGCCATGATTCAGCCGATCTGAGTACTTGGAGCTGTTCGCGCGCCGGGGCAATATGGAAGCCTCGGCTTAGGAGTCTTCCCCATGTTCACGTCTTGGCTTTTGGCACTCGCACTTGCATCGGCCCAGTCCGCTGAGGTTCCGGCCGATCCTCCCGTCGAGGCGCCATCTGAGACCGGGGCTCCCGCGCCCCAGCTCCAGTTGCAACCAGCCCCTTCCGCCTCGGACGTCGTGCGCGACTCTGCCAGCGACTATGCCGCCTACCACATGACCATCGCTGACTTGCGCCAGGCTCCGATCGGCTCGGCGGAGGATCTCGACATGGCGATGGACCGGCTCAACCGCTTCTATGGTGAGGACCGGCTGGTGCGGGCCTGGATTGCCTATGCTGCCATCGTCGCCGCCCGTCACCCCGAGTATATCGATGAAGTGCGCGAGCTGGCCGATTATTACGGACCGCAGGCGGCCCTGTCCGGCCTGATGCATGATCCGGCATTTGCGACCAGCTTCTCTTCCGCCGGCGACGCCGAGACCTCCGTGGTCGACGCCGTCCAGCAGGACAATGCCCAGATCACGGAAGTATCCGAACGCTACCGGGCGGCGGCCTATGATCTGCAGTCAGAGCGCTGGGCCAACCGGGTCTACGGCGATCGCGGCACCCGACTGGCCCGCATCTCCACGATCGACCCCTCCCCCATCGACCTGCCGGATGACATCCGGGTGTCTCTTGCTGAGGGGTTTGCCTCCGGCATGCCGGCCTCGGCCCTGTTTGCCGAAAGCACAACGCCGCCGATCGATGACAGCCTGAGCCCACAGCTCAGCCTGACGGTGGGAGCCCCCCAGACCACGCCCGACCGCACCCGGATCGGCCGAATTCTTTCCATCGCCGCGCTGCAGGGTCTGGGAGACCAGACCGACACCGACGCGGCCATCGACTATTTGCTGTCCGATCCCACGGTCGAACGCTGCCTCGCCTGGGTCCGCCTTGACCTTCAGCAATGCGTGGCTGCCGGACATTACAAGTATGAGGACAGCTTCTGCATCGCCGAACACGCCCTCTTGGACGTGTCGCGCTGCCTGGCAACAGAGTCTGCCGGCCAATAGGTGGCCGCGGCCCTGATCGGGGGCATTTGAGCGTTAGGGAAACCAATTTCTTAACAAAAAGTGTCCCGCCATGGGACTGAGTAAAATTGCGCGTAAATTTTACGAAAAAACCCTGATCCAATTTTGCACGCTATTCGCCGTAGAACCCGGAATCGCGTGCAATTGCGAGGATTTCTGCCTAGCCTCAATCCTGCAAAGACGTCACTTGCGTGACCGTCGGCGCCAATAAGAAAAGGAGGCTTGGTCATGATGTTTCTCATTCGCGCAGGATTCTGGCTCGCCGTCGTCAGTGTCTTCGTGCCGCGTGACTTCGCCGGGGAGAGTCTCGATCTTCCCATCAATATCGCCGAGACCCGGATCGATGCCGGCAAGCCGGTGAATGACTGGTGTTCCCAGAACGCAGCCATCTGCGATGCCGGCCGCGAAGCCGCGCGCTTGGGCGGATTCCTGACGGACATGGCCGCTTCGCGCATCGAAACCGCGATCCAGGAACAGAATCAGCCGCGCAAGTCCTGATCGCGACGACTGCACAGACTGACAGCGAGCCCATGACAGGGCTTGCCTTGCCGTTCGGGCCGCACTAGGTCGGCCCTGATATGACGGCCACACAAATCCAATCCGAGATCGACGACATCGTCGAGGAATTCGACCTCCTGGGAGACTGGGAGGAGCGCTACCGCTACCTCATCGACATGGGCAAGGCCTTGCCTGACATGCCCGAGCAAGAGCGGACCGATCTGAACAAGGTCAAGGGCTGCGTCAGCCAGGTGTGGTTGGTGACCGAGCGCGACGGCGACACATTGCGTTTCCGAGCGGACAGCGATGCTCACATCGTGCGGGGGCTCGCCGCATTGCTGCTCCGGCTCTATTCGGGCCGTACTGCCGATGAAATCCTGTCCGTCGACGCCCGCGAGGTGCTCCAGACGATCGGGCTCAGTGAACACCTTTCCCCGCAACGATCCAACGGTCTGGCCTCCATGATCGGCCGTATCCGCGCGGCGGCCGGAGCAGCCTAGTCCGGCGACGCCGGAATTCCGTAGATTTCTGCCAGCCTGGCGAGGGCAAGGCGCACGGCCGTCCTGCCCGACCGCTGCGCCCAGCCGAAGCGGCGCTCCATGCCGGCCAGGCTTTCCTCGCGCACCAGCACGGCCTCGACGATCCGTGCCATGCCGGGTCCCAGTCGTTCGAGAGCGTCCAGCACCCGGTCCTTGGCCGCGAGCGCCGCAACAGTGGCCTCCTCCGGCCCGGACATCCTGCCCTCGCCCCGTCGCGGAGCGCTCGGTGACCAGTTGCGCGTGACCGGGCGCGTCAGGGTCGATCGGTGATAGTCCGCCAGGAAGCGCTCGCCTGCCATGCGCTCCGACGCAGAGATCTCTCCTACCCAGCGCCCCAAGGGCCCTTCACGCCGATTGGCCTTGGCCTGGAAGAATGCGCCATCCGCCTCGATCACGGTTCGGCTTTCCATCTCCCGGTGCTGCGCCTGCCAGCGGTCGCCACCATCCGCCAGGATGTCGCGCGCTTTGGAGGACAGTATCCAGCCGGCATCGCCCGCAACCAGAAGCCCTTCCCGGCGCGCCGCTTCAAACTGCTGCGCGCCCAATCGCGCCAGCGGACGCCTGCGACGGTCCCCGCGAGGGTAAACCGCCGCGCCGCGCTCACCCTCCAGCTCGAAGAGGCGGGACTGGGGTCGCGCCAGCATGCGGATCCAGCGGGGCGGCGTCACCGACCCGCTCCGTCGCACAGGCGCGGTGCGGTCCGCAGACTTTCTTCCAGGGCCTCCAGGCAGGCGTCGAAACGCGCATCATCGCGGCGGTCCTCGATGAGATGACAGGCATGCGCCGCCGTCGAGCGGTCTCGGCCGAAGGCCAGGGCCACGCGGCCCAATGGAAGCTCGAACGCGACATGGGTGAGATACATCGCAACCTGGCGGGCCAGACAGGCATCGCGCGAGCGGCGGGTCGGCGCTTCCACTTCGCTCTGGGGCACACCGAACATGTAGGCCGCAGCACTCTGGGCCAGGCGTGCTCTGGCAATATCCTCCGTCAGGGTCTGGGTCGGCATCGGCATGACATTCTCCTTGACCGCGGCTCCTTCACCATGGCCACCGCGTCCGGTCATGCTAATGACGCTTCAGCGGGTGGGGACAATTTTCCTATTATACCCACAAAAGAAGAACGCGCCACCTATGCGTGTGGCGCGTTCTCATTGCTACCAAATCTCTGATGCTTAAGGGGCGAGATAGGCGATCAGCAAGACAATCGCCAGGAGCGCACTGGTCCAGATGGCCAGCAATCCACTCGGGATATCTCGGCTCAGAGCCCCCATAGGACTGAAAGCCGCAAACAGCCGCGTGCCCATCCGTCCGCGTGCGGCGTCCAGGACATTGCCGATGGACGCCCACAGACGCCCGAACATGGCATGGCCCCAACGCACGGCCCCATCAAGGAAGCGGCGATAGACCCAGTCCGTGTCCAGGTTCACCGAGCGCTTCTCGTCCGGATACCATTTCATCCGGACCAGGAAGGCGAAGGCAAACAGGGCCGCCATCAAGAGCTGCATCTGGCCGACGACATGGTCGAAGGTCCACATGGGATACTCGTTCGCCACCTCCGGGAAGGGCGTGAGGTTGTACAGTGCGCGATAACCGCCCGGGATGCCGAACATGTCCGGCCAGCCCAGATAGAGGCAGATCAGCGCTGCCACACCCATCGCCATCAGCATGTTCACCGGCGCTTCGCGGACGCGATGGCCACGGTCATGGCTGAAGAAGGCGAAATACGGGATCTTGATGCCCGAATGCTCCAGCACACCGGCCGAGGCAAAGAGCAGGATGAACCAGACCACGTAGTGGTGCTCGTGCGCCACCGCGGCCAGGGTCATCGCCTTGGCGACAAAGCCTGAGAAGAGCGGGAAGGCCGAGATCGAGGCGGCCCCGATGATACAGAAGATCGCCGTGGCCGGCATGGACTTGAACAGACCGCCCAGCTCGGACGCCTTCACCGTACCCACCCGGTGCAGCACAGCGCCCATGCTCATGAACAGGAGCGCCTTGTAGATGATGTGCACGAAGGCGTGCGCCGCCGCGCCATTGATGGCCAGTTCAGTACCGACACCGACGCCCACGACCATGAAGCCCAGCTGGTTGTTCAGCGAGTAGGACAGCACCTTGCGCAGGTCATTCTCCACCACGGCGAAGAAGACCGGGAAGGCCGTCATCACCGCACCGATCCAGATCAGCACTTCCGTCCCGGCATAGCCACGCGCCAGGGCGTAGACAGCCAGCTTGGTGGTGAAGGCCGACAGCACCACGGCCCCCGTCACGGTGGCCTTGGGATAGGCGTCCTGCAGCCAGTTGTGCATGAAGGGGAAGGCGCATTTGATGCCGAAGGCCAGGAAGATCAACATCCCGCCCAGCGTCTCGATCGAGAGGCTGTCATCGAAGGCCCAGCTGCCCGTGTCGGCGGCATGGATGACCGCACCGGCCAGCAGCATCACGCCCGACAGGACGTGGATCGCCAGATAGCGCAGGCCCGCCTTGTAGGCGGCCGAATTGCGGGCGCCCCAGATCAGGAAGACCGAGGAAATCGCCGTCAGCTCCCAGAAGAAGAAGAGCGACAGGAGATCGCCGGAGAAGACGGCCCCCAGGCCCGCACCGGCATAGATCAGTCCGGCGGCATCGGCGACCCGGTCCTTCTCGTGCAGGCCGTAGATCGCATTGATGAAGCCGGCGATGATGAAGATCAGGCCCCAGATGCGGGACAGGCCGTCATAGCGGAAGGTTTCCAGCGTGAAACCGGCAATCTCGATAATGCCGCCGGTGTGGACACCGCTGGGCACGTTGAACCACAAGAAGCCCGCCAGCAGCGGGGCCAGGATGGCCAGGCCCTTGCGCACATAATGGTTCGGCACGGCGGCCGCGATGAGGCCGCCGATGATCACCGGCCAGGCCGGGGAAACGTCGTAGAGCGCTTCGATCATTGCTCATCCTCCCCGTCCCAGTAGTTTTCGGCACGACCGAGCAGGCCGCGGATCACGAACCAGCCGATCATCACCGCGACGACGAAGGAGCCAAAGCCCCAGAGCGCGTAGAAGCCGGTGGTCTCAGCCAGGTGCACGTATTCATGCCGGTG
Source organism: uncultured Maricaulis sp. (assembly GCA_965242785.1). Taxonomy (GTDB): domain Bacteria; phylum Pseudomonadota; class Alphaproteobacteria; order Caulobacterales; family Maricaulaceae; genus Maricaulis. The sequence continues at coordinate 57,814 of CBDETA010000002.1, read as the reverse complement.
GTGGAACACGTCCACCGCCGCCAGGGCGATGGTGAGCACCAGCAGCACCCAGATCATCGAGGATTTCAGCCATTTGGCATCCAGCCACAGGAAGGGCCGGGCTGCCGGATGGACCAGTTCATCATGTTTGCCGGATTGATCGCTCACGAGGCGGCCTCCGCAGCAAGGGACGACGAGAAGAAGACCGGCGCGAGATAATCGCGCAGCGGTCCGATCAGGAAGAAGAGCACGATCACGCCCGCCGCAGTGATCACCGGCGGCAGGATGACCAGCATGGGCGGTTTTTTCTTCAGCCCCGCCTCTTCAGGCGCAGCGAAGAAGCCCTTGGCCGAAAGCGGCAGGAGATAGGCCACATTCAGGATCGACGAGGCGATCAGGGCCACGATCAGCAGGCCGTGTCCGGCATCCCAGGCGCCCCGCATCAGGAACAGTTTGGGCCAGGTTCCGCCCAGCGGCGGCAGACCGATGATCGACAGTGCACCGACCGTGTAGGCGATGAACAGCCAGGGCATGTAGCGCCCCAGACCGGCCATCTGCGAAATCTCGGTCTTCTTGGTCGCGGTATAGATGGCACCGGCGCTCATGAAGAGGGTGATCTTGCCCCAGGCGTGCATGACGATCTGCAGCGCCCCGCCCAGCATCGCCAGCGGCGAGGCCAGCATCACGCCCAGCGTGACATAGGAGAGCTGGGAGACGGTTGAGAAGGCCAGCCGGGCCTTCAGATTGTCCTTGGTCATCGCCACGACCGAGGCCAGCACGATGGAGATGCCGGCAATCCAGGCCAGCGCGTCCGAGGCTGGCGTGGCGGCGATCAGATCAGTGCCGAAAATGTAGACACCGACCTTGAGCATGGCGAACACGCCGGCTTTCACAACGGCCACGGCGTGCAGCAGGGCCGAGACCGGCGTCGGCGCGACCATGGCATTGGGCAGCCAGGGGTGGACCGGCATCAGCGCCGCCTTGCCGATCCCGAAGGCGAACATGACCAGCAGCACACCGGCAATGGCGGGGGTGACGTCGTTCACGGCCAGCAGGCCACCCATCACGAAGTCCGTCGAGCCCGCCAGATAGTGCGTGGCGATCACCGCCGGCAGCAAGAGGCCGATCGAGGTGCCCAGCAGGATGGACAGGTAGATCGCCCCGCCCCGCTTGGCATTGTCATCACCCTTGTGCGTGACCAGCGGATAGGTCGACAGCGTCAGCACCTCGTAGAACAGGAACATCGTCAACAAGTTGCCGGACAGCGCCACACCCATCGCCGCACCGATGGCGATGCAGAAGCAGACGTAGAAGCGGGTCTGGTTCTTCTCGCCATTGCCGCGCATGTAGCCGATGGAATAGAGCGAATTGACGATCCAGAGGCCCGACGCCACAGCGGCGAAGATCGCGCCCAGCGGTTCCAGCCGGAAGACCAGGTGCAGACCGGGCGCAAGGGTCGCCAGTTCCAGGGTTGGATGACCCTGCGCAGCCTCCACCAGATAGGCCACATTGCAAGCCAGCAGCACGGCCGAGATCAGGGTGGCGGCTTCGCGCAGATTGGGGTGTCGGCCCAGAAGGGCGACCGCGACACCGCCCAGGGCCGGGATGGCCAAGGCCAGGGCGAGGGAAAGTTCAGGCGTCCACATCGCTTAGTGTCCTCCCATCACGGCATCGGCGGCCGCGCGGGCCAGACCGACCAAGGGGTCGGCGTGGAAGAAGAAATAGACATTCGCCGCAGCCAGAAGCCCCATGGGCACCAGCACCATCCAGGGCGCCAGGCGGCGCTGGGCCGCCATGCCGTCATGGCTGGGCGGGTTCTCCATCCAGATCGCCGCCAGCAGGCGGGCGACATAGGCCAGGGCCAAGAGGGAGGAGATCATCAGGGCGGCGACAGCCCACCACCAGCCGCGTTCGAGGGCGGCGGTGACCAGATACCACTTCGAGGTGAAACCGATGGTCAGCGGGACCCCGATCAGGGACAGGCCGGCGACGGTGAAGGCCATCGAGGAGGCCGGCATGATCTTGCCCATGCCGGCAAGATCCTTGATCCGGCGGACCCCGAAATTGAGCGCGAAAGCGCCCAGGGCCATGAACAGCGCGCCCTTCATAAGGGCATGATTCATCAGGTGCAAAAGCCCCGCCGAGAGACCGGCCGCGGTGCCCATGCCCAGACCCAGCATCATGTAGCCCACCTGGGCAACCGAGGAGTAGGCCAGCAGGCGACGCGCGTCGGTCTGGAACACGGCCTGCATCGACCCGACCATCATGGCGATGACGCCCACCACAGCGAAAAGCCAGGTGAAGGACATCGAAACAAACGCGACCTCGGGGTGAAAAACCGAGAAGACGAAGCGAACCAGTGCGTAAAAAGCCACCTTCGTCGCCGTAGAGGCCAGGAAAGCCGTGACGAAGTTCGGTGCAAAGGCGTAGGCGTTCGGCAGCCAGACATGCAGCGGGAACATCGCCGCCTTCAGTCCGAGGCCGACCACGATGAAGGCGAAGGCCGCCTGAGTGACCCGGTTGTGCCCGTTCTCCTGCAGGATGGCCGCCATGTCCGCCATGTTGAGCGTGCCGGTGGCCATGTAGAGGAAGCCGACGCCGATGACGAAGAAGGTGGCGCCGATCGTACCGAGGATGAGGTAGTTGTAGCTGGCCGTCAGGGCGCGGCGGTCCTTGCCGGCACCCATGGCGATGATCGTGTAGGTGGCGATCGAGGAGATCTCCAGGAACACGAAGACGTTGAAGGCATCGCCGGTGATGGTCACGCCGATGAGGCCGGCGAAACACACCAGGAAGGCCGAGTAGAACAGCGCCTGCTGTTTCTTGGCGATCTCGTCGGCGACGCTCGGCAGGGCAAAGATCACGCACAGGAAGCCGACCACGCCCAAAAGCAGCAGCAGCGGCACGTTGAGCATGTCGATGCGCACTTCGATCCCGTGCGGCGGCAGCCAGCCGCCGACCGCGTAGGAGATCGGGTCATTGTCCCAGGCCTGGCCCAGGAGATTGACGGCGAAGACGGCCACGATGATGGCGGTGATCAGGGTGATCGCCCAGGCCCACAGGCCCTTGGGCATGAAGGCGGCGACAGCGGCCGCGATCAGCGGCACGACGACGATCAGGACGGGGGCGTGATACGCCAGGCCCGCCGGCAGGAGTGAGGCCAGCATGTCCATTTATTCGGCGCTCCCGGTCTCAAGGGAATAATCGGCCGCATTGAGGTCATCATCCTCGATCGTGCCATAGGCTTCGCGGATGCGGACGACCAGCGCCAGGCCAACGGCCAGGGTCGCCACGCCGACCACGATCGCCGTCAGGATCAGCACGTGCGGCAGCGGGTTCGAGTAGAGGATCTCGGCCGCATGATGGGCGGCATCAGCGGCGTGATCGGCCGCCGGAGCCGCGTGATCGGCGCCATGACCGGCCGCAGCCTCGCTGCCATGACCGGCAGCGTCCGCCGGGTAGACGTCGGCGGTGTAGGCGTCACCCGCGGCCGTGTCGGCATGATCAGCCGCAGCGTGGTCGTCGGTGCCGTCGCCATCGACGGCATGGCCCTCAGCGCCATGATCATCGGGGGCGTGTTCTGCCGTGTCGGCGCCATGGGCCGCAGCGGCCTCGGCGCCGTATCCGGCCGCCGCACCATGATCACCCTCTTCGCCATGATGGCCGCCGGCCACGATGGGCGGCTGGCCACCGAACACCTTGCCCACGGTGATGTAGAGCAGGAAGACGGAGGTCTGGAACAGCGACAGGCCGACCAGGCGTTTCACCAGGTTTCCGGTCGCGATCACGACATACAGGCCCGTCATCATCAGGATGATGATCGGGATGTAGTTGAAGCGCTCGAGCAGCATTTCCACCATGATCACCAATCCTCGTCCTTGATGTCCGGCACACGGCCGGCAAAGGCATAGAAAATCGCCAGCATCACCGAGGCGACCGTGATCAGCACACCCAGCTCCACCAGCAGGATGCCGTAGTGCTGGCCGGTATGGTGGCCCTGGTCGGGGTGAAGGGCGTCATAGTCCAGGAAATTCAGCGGCTCACCGGCCCCGTTCATGAACAGGGTCGCGATGCCGACGCCGATATAGAGCAGCACACCCAGCGCCGCGCCATAGCGGGCCGCGACCGGCGGGATCGCCTGGCGGGCGGCATCCATGCCGAAGATCAGGGCGTAGAGGATGACGGCCACCGCGATGATGACGCCAGCCTGGAAGCCGCCGCCCGGACCGAAATCGCCGTGGAACTGGACGTAGAAGCCGAAGACCACGATGAGCGGGATCAGCAGTTTGGAAACAACGCGCAGGATCAGGTGCGGGCTCATGCCTCGTCCTCCTCGTCCTCACGGCGGCGGCCGGTGCCGAAGCCCAGCAACAGCATGACGCCCAGGGCCGCCGAGAAGATCACCACGGTCTCGCCCATCGTGTCATAGCCCCGGTAGGAGGCCAGAACGGCGGTGACGACGTTCGGGACGGAGATCTCGTTCGGCGTGCGCGACATGTAGTCCATGCCGACATAGCTGTTGGCCGGCGAGTCTGCCGCGCCATAGACCGGCATGTCCGGAATGGCGAAGAACAGGGCCGCCCCGGCGACGGCGACCACCACCAGTGCCATCCAGTGACGCCGCTTGCCGGCCGGCTCGCTCTCGCGCGCGGTCAGCAGCATGGCGCCCAGCATCAGCACGGTGGAGATGCCGGCGCCGACCGCGGCTTCGGTGAAGGCCACGTCGACCGCATCGAGCGAGACAAACCAGGCCGCCGACAGCAGCGAGTAGACGCCGGTCAGCATGACCACCGCGAACAGGTTGCGCAGGCGGACGATGGCAAAGCCCACCGCCAGCAGCATGGCGATCAGGGCGTAGTCGAGAAACTGGGTCAGATCGGCTTGCATCAGGATCACCCCTTCCCGGCCGGCTTGGCGGCATCCTTGGGATGCGCCGGCTTGAAGCGCGACAGCGCGGGTTTGTGTCCGGCCCGGTGGGCGGCATTGGCCACGGCATGGGTGGCGGTCGGGCTGGTCAGAAACAAGAGCAGGCCGACCAGGGCCAGCTTGGCCAGGGTCTGCCAGTCGCCGGCCTGCAGCATCAGGCCCAGCACGATCAGCTCGGCGCCCAGCGTGTCGGTCACGCCGGCTGCATGCATGCGGGTGTAGAAGTCCGGCAGGCGCATGACGCCAATGGCGCCGCCCAGCACGAAGATCAGGCCCACCGTCATGGCGGCGATGGACGCGGCGTCAAGCGCGTGTTGAAGGATCTCGCCCCAGCTCATTTCTCGTACTCCCCGTCGAGCGCCTTGCGCAGGGACATCTGGGCCAGGGAGATTTCCAGCGAGCGGTAGCGGAAGAATTTCAGGATGGCGATGGTCGCCACGAAATTGATCAGCGCGTAGAGCAGCGCAATGTCGATGGCGTCCTGCCGGTCGACGATGGCGGCAAACACCAGCAGGAAGAGCACCGTCTTGGTCCCGAAGGAATTGGCCGCCAGGACACGGTCATAGAGCGTCGGGCCGGCGAACAGTCGCGCCAGCATGATCGCCATGGCCACGGTCAGTCCCAGGGCGACGAGAAAGGTCACCAGATCCATTATTTGACCTCCGGCTTGCCGTCAGACGCGCGGTCGGACCGTGCCCCCATCTCCGCGAACCCGGCGGGGTCGGTGAAGGAGGTATCCAGGGCGTGGACGAGGAAGCCGTCCTCCTCGACATCCACTGTCACCGTGCCCGGCGTCAGCGTGATCGAATTGGCAAAGACACAGCGTCCCAGGTCGGACTGCTGGTCGGCGGGCACGCGCACCAGGCGCGGCTCGACATCCAGGTCGGGCTTCATGATCAGCTTGGTGACGGCGATGTTCGACTTGAAGATCTCGCCACCCAGCCAGGACCAGTAGGCGAACAGCGGCAGGCTCTCGGCCACCGGAACCGTCTCGCGGTCCATGATTCGCATTCGATAGGCCAAGGCCACGGCCAGGATGATGGAGATCACCCCCAGACCCATGACGATCGGATAGTCACCAGACAAGGTGAACGGCCCTGACAGGGTGAGCCAGAGCGCCACCAGAATGGCGGTGAGGCTGACGCCGTAGAACATGGAAACTCCCCGCGCGATAACGCTTGAAGCACGGTATTTAGCGGCAGAGGCGAGCCTTGGCCAGATGAACCGGACGGTCAGATGCACCCATTCGGTGTGGGGGCTTTGCGATCAGGCCCTGACAGGGGGAGGCGCGCCCAGGCCCGCTCGTGCAGGGCATAGGCGAAAGTCTGGACGAAAGGCTCGATCAGGCCGATCGCCAGCGCCGCCTGCCAGCTGCGCGTCAGGGCAAAGGCCACCAGCATCGCGACACCCAGATGCATGGCGGCATAGCTGGCGGTCTTGATGGCCTGGCGGGGTGTTTCGCCGCGGCAAAGCGCGGCCAAGCAGAACCGGGCAATCCGGGACATGACAGGGTTCCTGTTCAGCGCCCGGACCCGATCATCCGGACACCCTCAGCCAAATCTACTTGCGAATAATTTTCAATTAAATCGTTTTGATCGCTGCGATAGAGCCGCACTATGGCGATCAGGACTTGCTGTCCATCGACAGGTTCCAGTATCGCAGGACGGTCTGCGCCTTTTCCACGGACAGGCTGTCATAGACCTTGCGGGCCTGGACATAGGGGTCGCTGGTCTCGGACCGCCCCAGCCCGCGCCAGATATTCTGGTAGGACGGCCATTTCAGACCGGTCGCCTTGCACAGCACGGCCAGCGGTTCGCCTGCCATGTCGTCGACCATCTGCACCACAAGGCGACGGTCCACCGCCGCCAGCGTTGCCAGCTCAGAAACGATTTCGGGACGGGGCCCCTCCACCGCCATGGTTTCGCAGACACCTTCCAGCGAGCCGTAGGGGCTGGCATGCGCCGCCTCGCGATTGCGTTGCCGCCGATCGATATAGCGCAACACGCGCGACACCATAGGATCGGACCAGGCCTCCTTTGCCGCCATCGGGAAAATATCCTCGGAGGCTTCCAGCAGAATGGTGCGGTCGACCGCAAAGCGTTCGAGAATCTGGAACCGGTCGATGTGCTCGCAGCTCCAGAACAGGCGGAAGGCCTGGGTCGGGCGCAGCTCGTCCCGGCGGATCAGCAGCTGGGCATAGCTGTTCTCCTCCACCGCTGCGCCGACCAGGTGGTCCAGGGTCGGCGTCGCCAGCGTGGCGGTCTTGTTGCGCAGCAGCCGCTGGACGACCGGTGGCTCGCCATAGGCGGCGAGCGCCGCAGACACCGTCTCGGACAGGTTTTCCCGCTTGGCGACGGCCAGGCGGTGCTGCAGCGTGCCGGCGCTGACGACTTCCAGCATGTCGAAATCGGTGAGCGCCGTGCAGGTTTCCAGGATCGGTTCAGCCACCGAGTAATCGTCACACGCCAAGGTGCGCAGGAGCCGGTGGGGCGCATCGCTTAGCCCTGCCAGGCGCAGGGCGCAGCGACGGCGCAGCTCGATATCACTGGCTCGGATGACGTCGAAGAGCAGATCTCCAACGATCCAGCGTTCACGCGGGGTGATGCGGCTGGACGGCAGGCCGACAATATCCGCCAGGCGCCGTGCCAGCACGGCGCGTGTCTTTGGCGTCGCAACGGTTTCGGTCAGATCCAGCGGCTGGGTTTCGGCCATGCAAACGGGTCCCGGGGTTCAGGTCAGCCAGCAGCATGCCGCGGGGGCGTTAATGAATCGTGCGGTCAATCGCCCGGGCGCTTGCCCACAATTGGCAGGTTTTCCCGTTCCAGCCAGGCCAGCACCGCAGCCGCAGCCCCGAAGACCAACGCCATCACGAATAGCATGGGAGAATGCTGATAGCTGCCGTCCGGAGCGAAGGCGACCGGCGCGGAAATGCCCAGCCAGGGCGAGAGGTGGAAGATCACCGCGCCGGCAATCACCGCCAGGCTCAGTCCCGCGCCATAGATCCGCAAGCGCTTGATCGACAGGCTGCCCAGCAGCATCAGCCCGGCCAGCATTTCCAGCACGCCGGTGGCAATGCGCACGGCCGGTTCGAACAGGGCCATGCCGGACTGTTCGGCGATGAACTGGAAGACCGGATTGGCGGGACCGAATTTCTGCAGGCCCATGAAGATCATGAAGAGACCCAGGAGCAGGGTCAGTCCGGTTTTCAGCCAATGCATGCCACGCCTCCATCTTGCGACCCCGGCTTGCTTACCAGCGCCCACTTGCTAGAGATAGACCAAGTCAAAACGCGCCCGAAGTCACGGATGCGCGATATCGAGAACTTTTGCCGCAGAGCGCCGAACTTGCCCGTCTTTCGTCCCCTTGCCGGCAATCGCAATCTTCGTCTTCCGCCCTTCGGGGCCTATCTTGTCCTTGTTGCCGGCTGGTTCTTCGGTTTCGGCCTGCAGACCACGCTGTTTCCCGGTGTGATCACCTTCACACTGGGCGAGACACCGGAGCGGCTGGGGATCGCGCAAGCGGCGCTGACGGCACCCATGATGATGCTTTTGCCCTTCGCCGGCGTCCTGGCCGAGCGCAAGGACCGGCGCGGCATCATCTTCTATTTCTACATTTTCGCCGGCCTCGCCGCGATGACGCTGGGCGGGTTGTTGATGTCGGACCGCCTGTCCTACTGGATCATGGTGTCCTTTGCGCTGCTGATCGGGGTCGCCGGTGGTTTCGTGATGCCGGCACGCGACAGTGCCATCAATCCGATCGTGCGGATCTCTGCGCGAACCCGGCATGGCGGGATCGACCTGCAGCGCGCCGTGGTGATGGCCTCGGCCGTACAGTTCGGCGCCCAGATCGCCGGCATGGCGCTGGGCTATATTGCCGCCTTCACCGGCCCGGGCGCCCTGTTCCTGGTCCAGGGCGGCGGCCTGTTGATCGGCGGACTTTCGGCTGCCTTTCTGCCGCGCCTTGGGTCGAAGCGGAACAAGTCGAGCGCGCATCCCATGCACGACCTCGCCGAGGGCGTGAAGGCCGTGGTGCATTCGCCGGTGCTGATGCCGATGACGCTGATCATGATCGCCATCGGCCTTCTGGTTGTGGGCGGCGCCTTCCTGGTGCTGATCCCGCTCTTGATCCGGGAGACCTATGGCGGCGGCTTCCAGGAGATCGCCAGCCTGATGGTGAGTTTCTGGGTCGGGGCCTTCCTGGCCAATGTGGCGCTGGCCGTCTTCCCGCAGATCGAAAAGCCCGGCCGGGCCCTGATCCTGGCCCAGTGCATCACCGTACTGGCAACCGGGGCTTTTGCCCTGCCCCTGCCTTTCTGGTCGCTCTATCTGCTGGTCTTCGTCTGGGGCCTGGGTGCCGGCGTGGCCATTTCGCTTTCGCGCTCGGTGGTGCAGGAACAGGCCCCGCCGGACAAGCTGGCGCGGGTGATGTCGGTCTACCAGCTGGGCCTGTTCGGCGGCATGCCGGCCGGAGCCGTGCTGATGGGCTTCATGATCGGCGGCCTCGGGCCGCAATGGTCCGCCCTGGTGCCAATGATCGGCCTGGGCGTGGTGCTGCTGGTCATTTCCCTGACCACGCCCATATTGTCGGTGCGCCGGGGCACGACCTTCCCGACCGCCCTGCCCGCGACCCAGGAGAGCTCTGATGCCCCGACTGAGTGAGGACGAGATTGCCGCGCTGAAGGCCCGGCTGGACCCGCAGACCTATGCCATCGCCTTCGAGGAAGGCACCGAGCGCGCCTTCACCCATCCGCTCAATGCGGAAAAGCGCGACGGCAGCTATCACTGCGCCGTCTGCGAGGCGCCGCTGTTTTCCGCCGCGCACAAGTATGAGTCCGGCTCCGGCTGGCCGTCCTTCTATGATGTGATGGACAGTGATGCGGTGGAGACCAAGACCGATTTCCGCCTGCGCCTGCCGCGGACGGAGATTCACTGCGCCAATTGCGGCGCTCATCTGGGCCATGTGTTCCCGGACGGTCCGCGGCCCACGGGCCAGCGGTATTGCACCAATGGAACTGTGCTCGACTTCAAGCCGGATGACGAGAACGGCTAGACCGGAATCCTCGGAGGGGACTATGACAATGTACGCGTTTGCCACGCGCTTCGGCGCAGGGCTGGCCGCCCTGGCGCTGACGGCCTGCAGTCAGGAGACCAGCATGACTTCGCACAATCCGGCCACGGCCACTGCGACTTCGCAGCTCATCACGCGCGCCCAGACCCTGGAAGCGCCGCGTGCGGAACAGCGTCCGGTGGAGATCGAACAACTCGGCTTTACCCGGGTGGATGAATACCAGTGGATCAAGGATGACAACTGGCAGCAGGTGATGCGCGACCCGTCCGTTCTGGACCCGGATGTGCGCGCGCTGCTGGATGCGGAGAACGCCTATCTCAGCGCGGTGATGGAGCCGACCGAGGACCTGCAGGAGCGGATCTTCCAGGAGATCCGGGGCCGCATCAAGGAAGACGACAGCTCCGTTCCCGAACGCGATGGGGACTTCGAATACTACACCCGCTTCCGCGAAGGCGGTCAGTATCCGATCTATGCCCGCCGCCCGTTGGACCCGGAGACCGGTGAACCGGCCGGGGACGAGGAAGTGCTGGTCGATGGCGACGCCGAGGCGGCCGATTTCGACTATCTCGACTTCTCCACCATGGAGCATTCGCCGGACCATCAGTATGTCGCCTTCGGCATCGATGTGCGCGGCTCGGAATACTATGAGATCCGGATCAAGGAGATCGCCACGGGTGCGATCGTCGCGACGCTGACGGATGAGAGCTCGGGCGATTTTGTCTGGGCCAATGACAGCGAGACCCTGTACTGGGTATGGCGCGACGAGAACGGCCGCTCCAAGCGGGTCTATCGCCAGTCGCGTACCGGCGGAGCGAGCGAGCTGATCTATGAGGAGCCCGATGACGGCTTCTTCGTCTCGGTCGGCCTGTCGGACGCGGAAAACCACGTCGTCATCTCGGCCGGCGGCCATACGTCCAACGAGGTCCGCATCCTGGACGCCAACGATCCGGCCGCCCAGCCGCAGCTGATCGCGGCGCGTGAGGAGGGTGTGGAATACTATCTCACCGAGGCGCGCGACCGTTTCTACTTCCGCACCAATGCGGACGGCGCGGTGGACTTCAAGATCGTCTCCGCCCCGCTGGACAATCCGGGCCGGGAGAACTGGACCGATGTGGTGCCGCACCGCCCGGGCACGCTGGTGCTCTCGGTGATCGGCTTTGCCGACTGGCAGGTGCGCATGGAGCGCGAAAACGCCCTGCCGCGCATTGTCGTGCACAATTATGCCAGCGGCGAGGAATACAATATCGCCTTCGAGGAAGAGGCGTATTCGCTGGGCATTTCCGCCGGTTACGAGTTCGAGACCGACACGCTGCGCTTCTCCTATGAGAGCCCGTCGACGCCGGAAGAGACCTATGACTTCAACCTGGCCAGCCGCGAGCGTGTGCTGCGCAAGCGCCAGGAAATTCCCTCCGGTCATGACCCGCACGACTATGTCGTCCGCCGCATCATGGCGCCGGCGCATGACGGGGCGCAGATCCCGGTGACGATCCTCCATCACCGCGACACACCGATCGACGGTTCGGCGCCGCTGCTGCTGTATGGCTATGGCTCCTACGGGATCACCATTCCGGCGGCCTTCCGGGTCACCCCGCTCTCGCTGGTGGATCGCGGCATGGTCTATGCCGTGGCGCATATCCGCGGCGGCATGGCCAATGGCTATCAATGGTATCTGGACGGCAAGCTGGAGCAGAAGGAGAACACCTTCCGCGATTTCGTCTCCGCCGGCGAAGCGCTGGCCGCGCAGGGTTACACCTCGCGCGGTGACATTGTCGCCTATGGCGGATCGGCCGGCGGCCTCCTGGTCGGGGCGGCGATCAACCTGGCGCCGGACCTGTTTGCCGGGGCCATCGCAGCGGTGCCCTTCGTGGACGTGCTCAACACCATGTCGGACGCCGAACTGCCGCTGACCCCGCCGGAATGGCCGGAATGGGGCAATCCGATCGAGAGCACCGCCGACTACCAGACCATCGAGGCCTACAGCCCCTATGACCAGATCACGGCGATGAACTATCCGCACGTGCTGGCGACGGGCGGTCTGACCGATCCGCGCGTGACCTATTGGGAGCCGACCAAATTCGTTGCCCGCCTGCGCGATCGGCGCACGGATAACGGCCTCACCCTGCTGCAGATGAATATGGGCGCCGGCCATGGCGGCGCATCCGGACGCTTTGACAGCCTGCGCGAGACCGCCCTGAACTGGGCCTTCGCGCTGATGGTGGTGGGGCTTGCCGATGACGAGGTCGAGGCCATCGCGGCGGAGTAGAACCGCTCTCAAGGCACAAAGAAAAAACGGGCGCCCGAGGGCGCCCGTTTCAGTTGGGGGTACTACTCGCTCACGGAGAACACGATCTGGGTCGTGGCCCCGCGGAACAGGGTCGGCTGGCCATCCTGCATCTGCGGATTGTAGCGCCAGCGGCTGACCGAATTGATGGCGGCCCGTTCAAACAGGCTGGAGGTGCAGTCCAGCGCCCGCACATTCGTCGTCGTGCCCTGCGGCGTGATGTCGAACAGCATCGAACACTGGCCCTCCAGACCGCGGCTCAGCGCGGCCGGCGGATAGACCGGGGGTACGCGCACGCTCGGCACCGGGTTGCGGTCGATATTCACCAGACCGCCGGAATGGTTCAGCGCGGCGACCTCGACCGGCGGCAATTGCCAGGACACCTCGCTGGTGACGGCATCAACCGGAGCGATGTCGACATCCAGCCGCTGCAAGGGCGGCGGCGGCGCAACCGGGTCGAGCTCCTCGATCGTCATGCGCTCGCGGGGTTCTTCCGGCTTGATATCGAAGTTGATTTCGATCGGCGGCAATTCGCGCACCGGGTCCGGTGCAACGGGACCGATATCGATCAGATTGTTCATGAGAACAAACAGGCCGACCGTGACCGCGGCGGCGACGGGCAGGACGACCGGCGTCCTGATGGGTGAAAGTGCAATTGTCATGTTTACAGGCTCCCCTCGGGATGGGTCCTGCATGGCCCCGGACAGTTCCCCAGATCCGGCCGGAGCCCCCGGTGGCGACAACCGCACACCGGGCCGGCCGGAGCGGCGGCGCCACAACACGGCAACCGCCACGCTTTCAACATCGCCCCGCTGACCGGCGAAACCGGGGCAAAACCGGGATGAATTGGGGCCAAGTGGGGGTGTTGTTGGGGCCGGGAGCTGGGCGGATAAAAAAGGGGCGAGAGCTGTGCCCTCGCCCCATGAACCAGGCGGCCAGTTTTCAGTGAAACTCAGACCCGTTCGTATTCCGGCCGCAGCACGCCGTAGGGCGTGAAATATTCCAGACAGTCCGGCCCCAGATCGAAGATCCGCTGCCCTGCACTGTCGAACCATTCCGGACCCAGCGCGGGAGCCCGGCGGTCCCGCTCGATCTGCAGCTGGCAGGTCTCGATCGCGGTCATCTGCTCGAACCGCCTCTGATCGTTGATGATGGCGATCTTGCGCTCGACGAAATCGATCCAGCCTTGCGCGCCAGCGCGGGAGTATTCCCAGGCCAGGGCCCGCTCGAAGGCGTCGATCGCGCCTTCCAGATCGTCCATCTCGACCCGGGTCGTGCCGACCAGACTCCAGGTATCGCCGGGCCGGTCCAATCCGCCGCGATTGAGCGCCTGGACGAACATCGCCTCGGCCTCGGAGAAATCGCCTGACTGGTAGAGCGCCTCGCCGAGCTTTTCATAATCCGGTCCGGCACCGGTCAACGTGGCCACCCGACGCAGCACCGGCAAGGCCCGGTCCCACTCACGCGCCTGGCGCCAGAGATTGGCCAGCTGCTGGAAATTCTCCGGCGTCGGATCGACCCGGCCAGCATTCATCTCCCGCTCGAGCATGCCTGCGCCACCATAGGGGTATTCATAGTAGGAATAATACTGGGCCAGACGCACCAGCTCGGCGCTCGTGGTCAGCATGCCGTTGAGATACATGATGCGATTGATCTCGAAGGCGTCCTGTTCACGGCCTGACCGTGCCAGCAGCGAGGCATAGCTGGACCAGTTTGCCTTGTCGTCGGGCCAGCGCGCCACCATCTGCGCCATCAGCTCGGTCTGTTGCGGCACCAGGTCCAGCTGCTGGAAGAAGTAGAGCAGGATGGAATAGTGCGACCGGCCCGGATCCTCGGCCAGGTCAAAGGCCCGTTGGGCATAGCGCAGGCCGGCCCGGTCGTCGTTCAGCTGGCCATAGCCCTGGGCCAGGCGCATGGCGATGTCGGAGTTCAGCACGAGCCCGCGGGACAGGGCGGCCTCTATGAGCGTGATGCCGGGCCTCAACTCGCCCTGCGCCAGCAGGATCTGTCCGGTATTGACGCGCAGGATGTTGGCATCCTCTTCCGGCAGAACACCAAGCGCGATCGCACTGCGCCACGCCTCGATCGTGCCGGTGGTGTCGTCGAGCTCGTAGCGGGCGCGCCCGAAGAGCTTGAGCAGGGTGGCCCGTTCAAACCCGGTCAGGTCGGACCGGTCGAGCAGTTCGGCATAGCCGGCCGAGGCGCCGTTCCAGTCGTCGACGGCTTCGCGCTCTATCAGTTCAAGAATGCGCGTACCGATCCGGCCGGATATGGATTGGGCCTCACGCGCTTGTTCGCTGTCGTCCGATTGTGCCCTGGCACTTACCGGCAACAGTCCGGCCAAAGCGATCCCTGCCAGCACGGCGGACAACCAGCCCGTCACGCGGCGCGTGCGTGTTGCATCCCTCATATGCACCTCCCCAGGCATGACGCTGAACTCCCCAGCCCCGGTGCAAGACGTCATGTGTTGGAAAGCTTCCCTCCACAATCGGGCGAGATTGCGGCGCGGTCAGGTTGCAGAGCGGGCTTTCGTCGCTGCGGGCGCGAACGCGCCGTTTCCAGAAGGGCCGAAAAGAAAACGCCCCGGCCAGGCGGCCGGGGCGTTTCCAATTTCAAGGTGGGATAAAGGATCAACCGGCGTCGGTCTCGCCCTCACCCTCGCCTTCGGCGACTTCCTGGATGGATTCGCCATAGCGGTTGTAAAGGTCGGAACAATTCTCCGGCACATCCAGCACCAGGCGTCCGCTCTCGTCGACATCGCCCAGCAGCACAGCTGTCTGGCGCAGGTCTTCGATGGCAAAGCGGCACTCATCCTGACGGACGCGTTCGCGAATGCGGACCCGGTCGGCGGCTGCCGCCCGCTGGTTGGTGATGAAGGTGATCCAGCCATTCGCCGTCGTACGCGAATAGGGATAGCGCGCGCCTTCGCGGAAGGCTGCCAGGGCGCTGTCCGTCCGGCCCAGCTCCTGGCGCACATTGCCCAGCAGCGTCCAGGCGGTACCGGGACGATCCAGACCGCCACGGTTCAGGGCTTCCTGGAAGGCATCCTCGGCCTCGGCCAGCTGACGTTCCTGGTACAGGGCCTCGGCCAGTTTCAGATAATCGTCGCCGGACCCGGTGATCTGGGCCAGCTGGCGCAGAACCGGAATGGCGCGTTCCCATTCCCGCGCCTGCCGCCACATGTTGGCGAGCAGTTGCAGATTGTTCTGGTTGCGCTCGACGGCACCGGCATTGAGTTCGCGCTCGAGAATGATGGCACCGCGATAGGGATACTCGTAATAGGAGTAGTATTGCGCCAGCGCCACGATCTCACGGCTCTCGTCGAACATGCCATTGATGTACATGATCTTGTTGGCCTCGAACGCATCCTGCTCGCGCCCCGTCTGAGCAAGCAGGGACGCATAGGACCGCCAATTGCTCTTCTCTGTGGGCCAGCGGGCAACCATGCCCTCGATGATGCGGAACTGGGCCGGAATATCGTTCAGCTGCTGATAGTAGAACAGCATCAGGGAGAAATCGCCGCGGGTCCGCTCTGCAGCCGGCCGCAGGTTCCAGAAACGCTCGGCCCAAGGCAGGCCTTCACGGAAACGCTCGGCCTGGCCATAGGCCTGGGCCAGCATGCGGGCCACCCCGACGTTCACGGATTCCACGCCGCCGACGCTGACCGCCTGCTCCAGCTCGCGAATGCCTTCATTATAGCGGCCTTCGGCGATCAGAAGCTGACCGATATTGATGCGCAGGTTGACGATCTCCGGCGTGATCATGGCCCCGGTCTGGATCGCGGCCTGCCAGTCCTGGATGGCCCGGCCTACCTGCTCGAGTTCATAATAGGCCCGGCCCCGCAGCTGCAGCGAAACAGCGCGTTCGTAGGGATTGATGTCTCCCATGCCCAGGGCCCGGTCCAGCGCCGTGATCGACTGCTGGAACTGGTCATTGTTCTGGAATTCCTGCGCTTCCAGCACGATCTCGCCAATGCGTGCCGAGAAGGTCCGTTCGGAACCGTCATTCTCTTCTTCCTGATTGCGGTTCCGGCGCTGGGCCTCGGCATCCACAACCATCACCCCGGCCAGCGAGGCGGCAAGGGCAAGCGTCGCGACGGAGCGCAGCAGGCCCGAGGTATCGAAACCCTTGAAACGGATCATCGATGGCTCCTTCATACCGGTCCAACTCCCCGGACCGGCTTTGACAATGTTTCGCGCGATGCTGCGGACCCGAAAGCCCTGGCACCGGCGCGGCGGCAGGCACGGGCGGGGACATCCCCGCCCGGCCCGTTCGCATTACTCGGCCAGTCGGAAGTCGAAGCGCGTTTCCACGCCACGGCGCGCCACCGGCACACCGTTCTCGACTTTCGGATTGTAGCGCCAACGCTCCACCGCCCGGATCGAGGCCCGCTCGAAAAGCGAGCTGTCACAGCGGTAAGAAACGATATTGGTCGGCGTACCATCCGGGGTCACGTCAAAACGGACCCAGCAGCTGCCCTCAACCCCGCGCTCGGCGGCACGCATCGGATATTGCGGTTCGATGCGGACCAGCGGCTGGGCGTCACGGTCGGAAACCGAGAAATTGACGCTGTCGCCGTTGAGCTGCGGTGCTTCGAAGGCCGGGATTTCACCCATCACCGTGGCCAGACCTTCAGAGGGCTGTTCGGCCCGCTGACGTTCGATCTGCGGCGGCGGGGGTGGCGGATCGACCTGCTGGACGTCCTCGATCGTGGTGTCACGACGGCGGGCTTCGACCTCCTGCACCTCATCATTGATGGTGATGCGGAGTTCATCGCCGGCTTCTTCCTGTTCCACCGCATCCACCAGGATAAGGCGGGTCATGATGAAGAAGAGCGCAACGGTGATGACAGCGGCGACCGGGATACCAATCGCAAGCCTGATGAAGTTACCCATCAGTCACCTCCCTAGGTCTCGAGCGTCGAAATATGCACTTCGACACCCAGTTCCATGAGCAGCTCCTGAACGTCCAGGATGATGCCGATATCGGCTTCCCGGTCGCCCTGGATGGCGGCTCGACCCTTGGGGTTCTCTTGCAGCAACTGCTCGATAACCCCGCGCATTTGGCTCATTTCATAAACCCGCCGATTGACCCAGATCTCGTTTTCCGAGGTCACGGCAATCAGCATGGACGGGTTCAGGCGTTCTTCGGTCTGGGCATCGGGGCGGAACACGTCCACGCCGGGCTCCTTGATGAAGACCGAGGTCACGATGAAGAAGATGAGCAGGATGAAGACGACGTCCAGCATGGGCGTCATGTTCAGTTCCACATCCTCGTCACCGGTGCTTACGCGACTTGCACGTCTAGCCATAGTGTCCTCCCGTCCTACTGAGCCTCACCGCGCGAGCGCTGGATCGAGATCGGCACGCCATTGGCGCCCATCTCATCCCAGATCTGCACGATGATACCATGGTCAGCCTCGTCCCGGACTTCCAGCAGAACGGCGCTGTTGGGCGCCTCTGACCGGAAACGGTTCACGGCGGACAAAACCCGGTCCACATCGGTCCGGACCTGGTTGACGAAAATCTGGTTCTCGTCATCCACCTGCACCACGATCGGCGGCGGTGCGTTGGCGTCCGGCGGCGTGTCGCTGTCCGGTGGCGGGCGCATGTCCAGACCCTCTTCCGAGAGGAAGGTGGCCGTGACGATGAAGAAGATGAGCAGGATGAACACGATGTCGAGCATCGGCGTCATGTTCACTTCGGCCTGGTCATCCTGGTGCTTTTGACGACGACGCATCAGACAGCTCCTTCGCCGATTTCGAGCGAGTCAGCCAGCTTCGCCGTGCGCGACTTGGCCAGACGCTCGATCTGGTTGGCAAAGATGAGACCCGAGATCGAAGCCACCATGCCGGCCATGGTCGGGATCGTGGCCCGCGACACACCGGCCGACATGGCCTGGGCATCGGACGAGCCGGAAATCGCCATGACGTCGAACACAGAGACCATCCCGGTCACCGTACCGAGCAGTCCGAAAAGCGGCGCGACCGCGACGAGGGTTTTCACCAGCTCGACATTCTGGTCACAACGCAGTTTGACCTCCGAGATGAGTTGGTCGCGGATCGCGTGGGCATACCAGGAAGACCTGTCTGCCCGCGCATTCCACTCCCGCTGCGCCTGCTTCGCAATGCCCGCTTGGGCAAAGAAGAAGAAGGCGAAGCGCTCGAGGATGAAGGCCCACATCACGAATGTCGTCACCATGATGACAACGAGGACGGGGCCTCCCCGCTCGAGGAACTCCTGAAGGCCGGTACTTACGGCCTGGAAATCCATAGCGGTTCCTCCGGGTTAGCCGTGACGTTCTTCAGCGTGACGGGCAACCATGCCAGCCGCTTGTTCTTCGAGCACCTGCTGGACGCCGCGCGCGAAGGACTGAGCGAACGAGTGGATGAAGAGCAGCGGGATCGACGCCACCAGACCCAGAACCGTGGTCATCAGGGCCTCGGAGATACCGCCGGCCATGATGCGCGGGTCACCCGTACCGAACAGGGTGATCTGGGTGAAGGTCTTGATCATACCGGTCACGGTACCCAGAAGACCCAGCAGCGGAGCGATACCGGCCGCCAGCTTCAGGAAGTTCAGACCGAATTCCAGCTTCGGCGATTCCTGCAGGATGGCTTCGTCGAGCTTCAGTTCCATCGTCTCGACGTCTTTGTCCTTGGCCGCTTCATAGGCCAGCATCACGCGGCCCAGCGGGTTGGACTTGGAGCCCTTGGACTTGCGCTTCTGACCGGAGACCGCAGCCTGGGTCATCAGCAGCATCACCAGACGGAACAGACCGAAGGCAGCGGAGATGATCAGCAGGCCGATGATGACCAGGCCGACATTGCCCGACTGCTGGATGCGCTCGTTGAGGTCCGGCACGTCCTTGTAGATGGCCATCAGGCCGCCACGGGACGGGTCGACAACGCCCATCACGATCTCGCCCGGATCCGCATTGTAGAGGCTGGACGCACCGCCAACGAAGTTGGCCGGCGGCTGGGCCGCCAGGTCAACGAGGTTCCACTCGCGGGTGGTGTCGTTCTGGGCCCAGGAGGCGAAACGCTGGTTGTTGTTATAGCTGGTGAAGATGGCGAACGGACCGATCCGGGTGGTCGGAACGGCTTCACCATTGCCGATGCCCGTCACGCGACGGTTGAAGGTGACGATCTGCTGTTGCTGGATCATCTCTTCGGTCATGCGGCGCCAGATATAGTCGAGTTCCGCGCGGGTCGGCAGCGTGCGGCTGTCGGCCAGCGTGTCGAGCGCATCGGCACGGCCCGGGAACTGGGCGGACACGATGGAGGCATCGATCAGGGCGGCAAATTCACCGGCGGTCTGACGGGCCTGGCCGAACAGTTCACCGAAGGCACCCTGGCGCTGACGCAGTTCCTGGTCGAGTTGGTCGATGCGGACCTGGTTGTTTTCAAACTGCTGGGTCAGCTGCGTGGCGCGGTTCTGCAAGGAGGCCAGCTGACTGCGGGCCTGGTTGAGCAGCGCCTGCTGCTGGTTGGTGCTCTGCTGGAACTCACGCAGGCGGGCCTGGTTTTCGGCCGACGCCTCGCGGGCGTCGGAGCGCACGCGGTTCAGGAGTTCGTTGAGAGAGGAAGCCGGCTGGGTCTGGGCCACAGCACCGGCGGTGAGCGCGACGCCAAGAGAAACGGCGGCAGCGAGCATCTTCATGGTCGTTTTCATAATCTTACTCTCCGATCCAAGCCGTTACTGTGCGACCGTCGGGCCAGGCAGCGGGATCAGGAAGATGGACGGGGTCGTCACTTCCTGGGCGATACGAATGGCGCGGGTCACGTTGGCTTCATAGCTGCTCGGCAGCGGCTGCCAATCGTCGATGCCATTGTGCAGGATCGTCATGCGGCCATCGGCGTACTGGCGGATCATGGCCACGCGGCCGATCTGCAGCACGGTCACCTGGACCGGCACGCCGCCGTCGAGGATTTCCTCGTCATAGGCGGTGGTCGAACGGCCGTAGGAGGCTTCGATCTCATAGGCGTTCAGGATGACGCGATAGCGCTCGGCCGGGGTCACGTTCGGATCGTCCACCAGCTCGTAGAGGTGTTCGATACGGGCCAGACGGCCGCCTTCACCTTCCAGACGGAAGGGCAGGTCCAGGTTCACGAAATTCTCGAGGTTCTGAACCATCTCGCGCATCATCGGAGCGAGATCGGTCTGGATGCCGTCGACGCGCTCGATCTGAGCCTGCAGCGATTCCACTTCGTTCTCCTGGGAACGAATGAAGACTTCCTGCTGCTCGACGAACAGGCGCTGCGACTCGATCTGCTCGAGCAGGGCCCGGTATTCCAGTTCGATGTCGGTGCGCTGGTCGTCCAGCTGATCGATACGGCGCTGGGTCTGCGCGCCTTCATCCGTATTGGTGCGTGCAACGCTGAGGGTTTGGTCCAGCTGCGCAACGGCGGCCCCCCCAAAGGCGCCCGCCGCAACCGTCGCCATAAGCGACGCGCGAACCAAATTCTTCAAGTTCACCATTTCTCGCCTCACAATGGTCAATGCGGGTCGCCCTAGCAGCTTCCCGCCCCAATTAAACTTCGATGCTGACCCGGCATGTGCCTGCCGGGCTGGCCCCCTACCCTAGTTCAAGCGGCCTGCAGATGGCTGTCGCCGACTGGCGGCTTAGCGATCAAGTCTAGCCGAGTGGTTACCGCAGCTGCGGATCACCCGATACCCCGTGATGGTTGATCCATCATCTTATAGGCGCGAACGCCGCTTGAAAAATTCGTTGGAACGCTAACACCAGCGTTACGCCACGATCAATACATCTTTGTGGCCGGAATGCGGCCAGAACTGCGCACAAATTGCAGGGATTCGCGTGACAGGATCACGACCCAGGCGCAGCTCGCGCGTGGATGGTATTTGAATGCCGTGTCGGTTGCACTTCAAAACACGCAGTTGTGATCCCGCCGCAGACGCGAAGACGTCGCTGCAGCGCAACGAGAAAAGGCCTGTCGTGACAGGATATCGGGAGAAGGTGTTGGCTGGGGCGCCAGGATTCGAACCTGGGAATGGCGGTACCAAAAACCGCTGCCTTACCACTTGGCGACGCCCCAACCGGGCCCGTCAGCGAGGACGGAGCGCGGTAGATACATAACCCGCGGAAAGGATGCAACGCCACAATGCGGTCGAGTGCAGCGCCAACTGCACAAAATCCGCCTCATATTATACAACCGATTGCAGACAGCGGAGGCCGAATGCACGCGCGCTGAAATCGGCCTGCAAACGCCTGCGTTTCACGCGTTGCACCCGGCCAGAGAGTTGGCTATAAACCGCGCCTCGGTTCGGAGTATAGCTCAGCCTGGTAGAGCACCGTCTTCGGGAGGCGGGGGTCGCAAGTTCGAATCTTGCTACTCCGACCATTCTTTCCCGCCCCTGTCTCAGCACACGGCTTTAGCCCGTTCGCCGGTCGCGCAATCGCCGCCTCGAGCGAGACCCGATGCGCTTGCGTGCGGCATCGGGACAGGTACCGCCACAATCCCTCGACCCTTTCTGGCCCGGGCACTACATTATGGCCAAGAAACGGGACCGCATCTTGCACGACGGTCCCGAAAGTGTGCGCGTGTGGGTCAGCACGCATGGGTCAAAAGGGGCTCTCATGAAACAGTTCTGGATTACTTTCTTCGGCTCGATCGTCGGCGTCATCGTCGGCTCGGTCCTGGCCGGAGTGCTCTTTTTCATCGTTCTCGGCGTGCTGATCTCCAGCATGATCTCGGGAGCGATGGAGGGCGCGCGCGAAAATGCCGCCCTGCCCCGTGACGGCATCGTACTGGAACTGGACCTGCGCGGAGGCCGGCTGGACACCCCTTCGCGATCGCCTTTTGCGTTCAGCGATTCCCTGTCCGTGGTCGATGTGGTGCGCACGCTGGAAATGGCCGAGACGGATGAACGCGTGCACGGCCTTTTCATTCGCGCCAACGAGTTCGGCATGGCCCCGGGCATGGCCGAAGAGTTGCGCCAGGCGATCGCCGACTTCCGCGCCGCCGGCAAAACGGTGACCACCCATGCCCAGGGCTTCGAAGGCACGACGGTCACCAGCTATTTCGCGGTATCCGGCTCCAGCGAGATCTGGCTGCAGGACACGGCCAGCTTCACCCCGGCCGGCCTGGCCTCGGAAGTCATGTTCCTGGGCGGCCTGTTCGAGCATTTCGGCGCGCAACCGCAATTCGAGCAGTTCCACGAGTACAAGAACGCGGCCAACACCTACACCCAGACAGGTTTCACCGAAGCCCACCGGGAAGCGACCGAAAGCTATATGGGGTCGATCTTCGACACCGCCGTCGCGGCCATCGCAGCCGACCGCGGCTTCGACGATGTCCAGACCGTGCGCGGCCTGTTCGAAAGCGCGCCACACTCGGCCGAGCGCGCCGCCGAGCTGGGATTGGTCGATCGCCTCGGCCATGTCGTGGAAGCGCGCGAGCATGCGCTGTCCCTGGCTGGCGGCGGTGACGAGACCGTTGAGCTGGCCGTCTATCGCGAACAGGCCAGCGCGGCCTGGAGCAATGCCCCGATGATTGCCCTCATCGAGGGCCAGGGTGCCATCGTGACCGGCGAACCCTCGTCCAGCCCGTTCGGCGGCGAGGAAATGATCGGCGGTGATTTCATGTCAGAGGCCATTCTGGCCGCGGCTGACGATCCGAACGTTCGCGCCATCGTGATCCGCGTCGATTCGCCCGGTGGTTCGGCCATCGCCTCGGACCAGATCTGGCATGCGGTCAATCGGGCCCGCGAAGCCGGAAAGCCGGTCGTGGTGTCCATGGCTTCGCTGGCCGCTTCCGGCGGATACTATCTGGCGGCACCGGCCGATTACATCCTCGCCCACGCCACCACGCTGACCGGCTCGATCGGCGTGCTGGGCGGCAAGGTCGTGCTGGACGGCACGTTCGACATGGTCGGGCTGAACGTGGAAACGGTCGCCGTTGGCGGCGAGTATGCCACCGCCTATTCCGGCGCCCAGGCCTGGACGGACAGTCAACGCTCGGCCTTCCGCGGCCAGATGGAAGACATCTATGAGGACTTCACCCAGCGCGTGGCCGACGGTCGTGACCTGCCTCTGGAGCGCGTGCTGGAAATTGCGCGCGGCCGGGTGTGGACCGGACAGCAGGCCCTGGAACTGGGCCTGGTCGACGAGATCGGCGGCTTCCGCGATGCCGTCGCCGTGGCGCAGCAGCTGGCCGGCATTGCGCCGGAAACCCGGGTCCGCCTGCGCCGCTTCCCGCGCGAGAAGACCCCGCTGGAAGCCTTCCAGGAGATGTTCGGTGTCTCCGCTGAATCGGCGGAAACCGCTGCGCGTCTCAATGCACTGATGGAACTGCCGGAAGTGCGTGCCGCGCTGCAGGCCCGCCAGATGGCCAACCAGACCGGTACGCAAATGCGCGCGCCGGTCTCCGTACCGCAATAGACCGATCCGTCAACGCACACGAAAGGGCCCGCTCCGGCGGGCCCTTTTTTGTGTCGGGCTTTCTTGCGGCCCGTCAGGCGTTGGCCAGCACACCGATCAGCATCAGCGCCAGGAAGCCGAAGCTGAGAATGATCATGTAGACAAAATCCATGAAGGCCGTGCGCAGGAAGGAGGATATTCGTCCGTGCGCATAGACCGTGCGATGCAGGCGATAGAGATAGTAGTTCGACCACAGGAAGAAGACCAGGATCGCCCAGCCCGGACCGATCGCAAGACTGACCAGACCCAGGATGATGAACTGGAAGAACAGGAAGGCGTGGAAGTGCAGCGACACCACAAGGTGGTCGTAGAAGAACAGCCCCTTCTTGTAGAAATGGGTCGCCGCCAGCAGCAATGCATAGATCGGCAGCAGGGCGAACAGCAGGCGTGGTGCCCAGGTCTTCATCGCCGTCCACAGAGACTCGCCCTCCGTATCGATGATCCGATCCGCCCCGTTCGCCAGCCGCTCCCGGAACCAGTAGGGAATGCCGGTCATGTCGCCGAATGAGGCATTCCACTCTCCGCCCCGCACGACAGCGTCCTCGTCGGGGTCGCGCTCGATGTCCGGATAATCTTCCGGCAACAGGCCCTGGCGCACTTCCAACTTGATCCGGTTGCGTTCCTCCAGCCGCTGCTGTTCACGCACTTCGGGGGGAATCTGGGCCGCCGCCTCGGCAGAGCGTTCCACGCTTTCCTCCGCCATCTCGATGCCGCGCAAGGCCTGCTCGCGGATGCCCGGTGGCAGACCTTCCAGATCTTCACGGGCCTCTTCCAGCCCCGCCACCTGGCCCTCGATATCGTCCGGCGCGATTTCGCCGTCCGACGAGCCGCCGCTGTTGACCAGGGAGAAGGCCAGGAAAAACAGCACGCTGGCGGTCAGATAGAGCCGGAAGGGCATCACGAACCGCGCCCGCACGCCGGACAGGTATTGCTGGGTCAGCTTGCCCGGCTGGAACATCAGCGGCGGCAGGGTCCGCCACAGCCGGCCTTCCAGGCCCAGCAGCCCGTCGACCACGTCCATGAACAGGTCCCAGACCGGACGGTGGAAGGTGTCGGAGGTCTGGCCACAACTGTGGCAGACCGGGCCGGACAGCTGGGTGCCGCAATTCGAGCACAGCCCGTCCGCGGTGGGTGACGTGAAGATCGAGAAGCGTTCGGTCTTCTTTCGCTTGGACGCCTGGATCGCGTCGCCGACCTCGCCGGCTCCCGATCCCGCGACCACTGCATCGGAAATCGTGTCCCCGCCTGACATGAAAAAGCCCCGCCGCCTGCACCTGATTCGCTCAAGCTAGGGCGGCGGGGCCTGATCTGGCAAGCAATCACGCGCCAAAAGGCGCGGGATGGCCTATTCCTCGGCGGTCTCCTGCACACTCGCCAGGCACATGTAGCGGGTGCGGTGGATGTCGACGATATTGTCTTCCCAGCCGGTGACTTCCGGGTTCACCAGGTTCTTGGAGACGTAATAGACGATCGGGATGATCGGCATGTCGTCGATCAGCATCTGTTCGGCCTGGGCCAGCATGCGACCGCGCGCTTCCGGATCCAGCTCCATGTTCGCCGCCGTCTGCATGGCGTCGAATTCCGGGTTGTTGTAGCGCGAATAATTCATCGGGATCGAGCGGTACTCGCCGAGGAACAGGAAGTTGTAGGGATCGTTGTAGTCGGCGATCCAGCCGCCATCGGCGACCTCGAAGTCCTGGGCGCGCAGGTTGTCGTAGTGGATCTGGGTGTCGTTGACGATCAGTTCCGGCTGCACCCATTCGGCGATCGCCGACCAGTCATTCTGCACCACCGGCGCCACCCGCGGATTATCCCGCGTCGCCCGGTAGGTGTATTCGAACTGCAGCGGATTGTCCGGACCATAGCCGGCAGCCTCGAGCAGGGCACGGGCCTCGGCGCGGCGCTGTTCCACCGGCGTGTCGGCCCAGGCTGCGCGCACGCCGCCCGGATAATTGGCCACACCCGGCGGCACCAGCGAATAGGCCGGCTGGAAGCCTGCCCGCAGGATCTCGTCGGCGATGAAGTGACGGTCGATCGCCATGCCCAATGCGTTGCGCACATTGGGGTCGGCGAACTGGTCCAGGGTCGTGTTCACCGAGAAATAGATCGTGCCCATGTAAGGCGCGATACGGACGTAGTCCGGGATTTCGCGGCGCAGGAAGTCCAGCTGCTGGCCCGGGAAGTCGTTGTTGATGTGCAGCTCGCCATTGCGGACCCGGCGGCCGGCCGCGGAATTGTCGACGGTCGGGTAATAGTAGACGTCGTCGATGCAGACATTCTCGTTGTCGAAAAAGCCTTCATTGCGCGTCAGGTGAACAAAATTGTTCGTGCGCCAGTCTTCCAGCCGGTAGGCGCCATTGACCTGGATATTGGCCGGGCGGACCCATTCATCACCGTATTGCTCCACCACGTGCCGCGGCACAGGAAAGCTGGTGTAGTGGGTCAGGAGGCCCTGCAGGTAAGGCGCCGGATTGACCAGGCTGACTTCCAGCGTGCGATCGTCGATCGCGCGAACACCGATCTCTTCAGGCGGGATCTCGCCGCGCGTGGCCGCTTCCATCCCGGCGATCGGGTAAAGGATCGAGACGTACTGCGCACCGGTCGCCGGAGACGCGATGCGCCGCCAGGCGTAGACAAAGTCACCCGCGGTAACCGGCGTGCCGTCCGACCAACTGGCTTCACGCAGCGTGAACGTCCAGGTCAGGCCGTCTTCACTGACATCCCAGCTTTCGGCCATGCCCGGCACCGGCTGGCCGTTGGCGTCTTCGGTGAACAGGCCGATGAACATGTCACCGATGATGTTGTTTTCCCAGGACCCGCTGGCCTTGTGCGGATCGAGTGACAAGGGCTCGGACGAGTTGCCGCGGTGCAGGGTGACCGAATCGGTCGGCGCCTGCCCGCCCCCTCCGCAGCTGGCCAGGGCCAGGGCCGAAGCGGCAACGAGCAGGGTGTTGAGGATGGATTTGCGGATCACGGTATCGGTCTCCCCTCCGACGCGTAACTGACGAAACTTGCTTCCTGTTCTAGCCGAACAAGCCGAGCCGGTCGACAGTGGCTAGCGGGTATCGCATAGTCTGCGAAATTCCAAGCATGTCAGGTTTCGTATGAACGTCCGATTACTATTTGCTTTACCGCCGCTTGTCTTTGCTCCACTGGCATATGGACAGGCTGGAGGTCAGGCATTGCAGCCCCTGTTCGCCTGCCGCGCCATCACCGAGGATGCGGCCCGCCTCGCCTGTCTCGACGCTGCCGTCGCCGAACTGCAGGCGGCATCCGAATCAGGGGATGTGGTGGCCGTCGACAGGCAGCAGATCGAGGCGGCGGAAGAATCCACCTTCGGCCTGTCGATTCCCAATTTCTCCCTGCCCCGCCTGCGCGGTGACAATGCCGCCCTCGCCGAGGCCGGGGATGCCGAGGCGCATTCGCCCGACCGGGTCGTGACCCGCAATGATGACGGCGATATTGAGCGCATCGAGGGTCTGGCCGTCACCGAGGTGACGATCAATCGGGCCGGCCGGGTCGAGGTGACACTGGCCAATGGCCAGATATGGCGACAGACCGACGGCACCATGGTCCAGGGTGTGCGCAGCGGTGCGCGCCCGGGCCTGACCGCGAACATTCGCGGCGGTGCGCTGGGCTCCTACTTCATGCGGCTGAACAATGGCGGCCGCTGGTTCCGCGCCGAACGAATCCAATAGTCATGACCTCGCAAGGTAACCCCATGTCCCTGACTTCCCGCCTTCTCGTATCCGCCGCGCTTGGCGCCCTCCTCATTCCGGCCGCCCAGGCCCAGACAGCCGATCCGGTGGACGGCGTGCTGGCCTGCCGTTCAATCGCCGATGTCGAACAGCGCCTGGCCTGTTTCGACGAAACTTCCGGCACTCTGGCAGCGGCTCGCGAGCAAGGCGAGATTGTCGTTGTAACGCGCGAAAGCGTTCAGGCCGTCGAGCGCGACAGTTTCGGCTTCAACCTGCCCAGCCTGCCGCAGATCACCATGCCGAGCTTCGGCAACCGCCGGAACTCGCCGCATGACGCCCTGGCCGGAGTCGAGCCGGATGCCGGCACCGCACCGGCGGCGGCGACGGCGCCCACCGTCATGGCCGATGCCGGCGCCGCAGCGCCTGCGCCGACCCCCGCCGCGCGCCCGGTCACCGATGTGCTGCCTGAGCCGGACGACGCCGAGGAGCTGGCGCAGGAGGAGGTTCGTGTCACGGCCCGCGATGATGACGGCAATGTCGACACGGTCACCATGCGCATCGAGCGCACGCGCACCGTCGGCTACA
Source organism: uncultured Maricaulis sp. (assembly GCA_965242785.1). Classification (GTDB taxonomy): domain Bacteria; phylum Pseudomonadota; class Alphaproteobacteria; order Caulobacterales; family Maricaulaceae; genus Maricaulis. The sequence goes on along the minus strand of CBDETA010000002.1, from coordinate 29,836 downwards.
ACACCACCATCTTCTACATGACCAATGGCCAGGTCTGGCGCCAGATCGATGACGGCGCCGTCCGCATCTGGGGGGATGGCCCGCACTATGCCGAGATCCGGCGCGGTGCGATGAGCAGCTATCTTCTGCGCGTCAATGGCCAGGGCCGCGCCATCCGCGTCGCCCGCCGCGAATAGCCCGGCCCGTCCGGCCACACAAAAGAAAGGCCGCCCGGACGGGCGGCCTTTTTTGTTGTGCGTGCCCGGGAACCGGTCAGCGGTCCTTGGGATCGATGGCGTCGCGCAGCCCGTCGCCGATGAAGTTGAGGCAGAACAGCGTCACCATCATCACCACGGCCGGGCCGATCAGCGTCCAGGGCGCCGGCTCCATGTCCTGCGCACCGGCAGAAATCAGGCGGCCCAGCGAGGTCAGCGGTTCCTGCACGCCCAGCCCCAGGAAGGACAGGAAGCTCTCGGCCAGGATCACCACCGGGATCATCAGCGTGACATAGACCACCACCGGGCCCAGCACGTTGGGGATGATGTGGCGCTGGATGATCTTGAAGCGCGACACACCGGCGGCATGGGCAGCCTCGACGAATTCCATGTTCTTCAGGGCCAGCGTCTGGCCGCGCACGATACGCGCCATGGTCAGCCACTCCACCGCACCGATGGCGACGAAGATCAGGAGGATGTTCCGCTCGAACACCACCATCAGGATGATGACGAAGAAGATGAAGGGCAGCGAGTACATGATGTCGACGAAGCGCATCATGGCCTGGTCCAGCTTGCCGCCGACAAAGCCGGCGATCGCGCCCCAGGTCACACCGATCACCAGCGAGACAATGGTCGCCACCACGCCGACGATCAGCGAGATGCGCAGGCCCACCAGGATGCGCGCGACCATGTCGCGGCCCTGGGCGTCGGTGCCCAGCAGGTGCAGATGATCCCAGGTCGGCGGAATCGAGACGCGATCCCGGTACAAGGTGTCGAACTCATGCACCCACAACAGCTGGCCGAAAGTGGCCAGCAGGATCAGGATGCCCAGGATCACCATCGAGGTCACCGCAGCGCGGTTGCGCAGCAGGCGGGCCAGGGCATCATCCCACAGCGAGCGGCCGCTGACGGCGGCGGCCTTTTCCAGCAGTTCGGTCTTTTCCTGCGGGGTCTGGGTGAGGCTCATTACTCGTACTTCACTTTCGGGTTGAGCACGCCGTACAGCAGGTCTGCCAGCAGGTTGAGCAGGATGATCAGCGCGGCATAGATGATCACCACGCCCATCACCACGGTGTAATCGCGGTTCAGCGCCGCCTCGACGAAATTGCGGCCGATGCCCGGCAGCTGAAAGACGCGCTCGATCACCAGCGAGCCGGACAGCACGGCGGCCGAGGCCGGGCCGAGATAGCTGACCAGCGGCAATACGGCGGATCGCATGGCATGGCGCAGGATCACCGCGGAGGCGGACAGGCCCTTGGCGCGGGCGGTGCGGATATAGTTGGACCGGATGACCTCGATCATCGAGGCCCGCATCAGGCGCGCAATAATGGCGATCTGCGGCAGGGCCAGCGTGATCACCGGCAGAATCAACCGGTCCGGTGTCATTCCGAAACGCGGATCCAGCCCGCCGGTCGGCACGAGTCCCAGATAGAGACCGAAGACCAGGGCCAGGATCGGCCCCATCACGAAGGGCGGAATGGATATGCCCACCATGGCGAAGGTCATGATAGTGAAGTCACCGGACGTGTTCTGCCGCAAGGCCGCGAACGCCCCCAACAGCGTGCCCAGGACAATGGCGAGCCCCATGGACAAGACACCGATGGTGGCGCTGACCGGGAATCCCTCGGCGATGATCTCGGACACCCGCTTGTCGCGCAGCTTGAGCGAGGGACCCAGATCGCCTTGGGCAAGATCTCCCATGTAATCAAGATATTGGCGCCAAAGCGGTTGATCGAGACCGTAATTGGCCAGAATGGCCTGGCGGGTCTCTTCCGGCATCGGACGTTCGAGGTCGAACGGACCGCCCGGGGCGACGCGCATCATGAAAAAGGCGACCGTGATGATCACCAAGATCGTCGGGATGGCGACGCCGATGCGCCGAAGAACGAAACCAAACATGAATGAACCGGCAATTGCGAGGTTTGGCGCAGTTTCAATGCAGGACCTCGGATGTCAATGAAGCCTCTGCCGCTAGCGGCCGTCCGATACCGCTACCGCAGGCGGGATGTGAGCCGTGCGGGACAGTCCTGTCTCGCTTGTCGCGGAACTGACAAAAAACTGCACCAAAAGCAGCAGCAGGAAGAGCCAGCCCAGCCGCAACAGGCGCTTGCTTAGGAATTGCCCGGCGTTCACATTCGCCTCCCCTTGATCGGTCGCACGTCCGGTCACGCAAAAACCGCGCCGCGTGTGATCCAGCGTGAATTGCATGTGTTCTGCAGATGCCTAGGATGCGGCCCGGTTCGAACAGGAAAGGCCGATCCATGCACAGTGCGCTGTGGTGGCGAGATTTCGAGTTCCAGGACGGCGTTGTCACCGTCAAGAAGACCGGTGCGCGTCTCCCCCTGGAACCCGGACTGGTCGGCGAAGTCCTGGCCTGGTTTCCCTTCTATTTCGTGGCCGAGGGCTGGCGCATGAAAGCCGCCTCCCGACAGGGCCCGAAGATCTGGTTCACGCCGGACCGGCCCCGCCCCTGGTATCTGATCTGGTCCGTGCTGCACGCCGCCGGCGCCCGCATCGCAGAGACCCCCGCCGAAGCCGACGCCGTGTTCGTGTTCGATGACTGCACCACCTGTTCTCCGATTCCCGTTCCGCCCGGTGCCCGCGTCATCAACCGGGACTGCCAGTCGATTGCCAAGAGCCATGTTGCCCGGGTGTTCGAGGAATGCTTCGGCTATTCCCTCGCCGTCGACCCGGCACAATGGACCGGCCCGATGGTTGAGAAGTCCGAGATCAACGGCGCCCATGACGGCCGCATCGTGGAAGGCCCGATCCCGGCCAAGCCGGGGCATGTCTACCAGCGCGTGATCGACAACACGACAGGCACGGGACTGGTCGAGGACCTGCGCTGTCCGACCATGGCCGGCCGCATCCCGCTGGTACTGCGCAAGCGGCGCAGCGTGGACAACCGCTTCCTCAATTCCAATGACGAGGTCGAACTGGCCGAGACCCGCGATGTTTTCACGCCCGATGAGCTGGACCAGCTCGCCCGCTTCACCGAGGCGATGAAGCTGGACTGGGGCGGACTGGACGTGCTGCGGGATCGGCAGGATGGCCGACTGTATGTGGTCGACGTCAACAAGACCGATATGGGCCCGCCGGTGGCGATGCGCCTGAACGACAAGATAGAGGTGACCCGGCGCCTCGCCGACGCCTTCCTCGACTTCCTGCGCCAGCAAGCTCCCAGCCCGGCCCTGCCCTGACCATGACCGCCATTCCCTTTGTCCGCGATTTCGATTTCGAGTATGGCCGCTGTGACACGCTGTCGCCGCTGATCCGGCGGGTGGTGGCGCCCAATCCGGGCCCCTTCACCTATACCGGCACGGGCGTCTACATCATCGGACAAGGCGAGGTCGCGGTTCTGGATCCCGGCCCGGTCGATCCCCGACACATCGAAGCCCTGGACGCGGCACTGGACGGCGAGCGCGTGACCCATGTCTTCGTCACCCACCACCATGCCGACCATTCCCCGATGGCGCACCCGCTGGCAGAGAAGCATGGCGCGAAAGTCTATGGCTTCGGCCCGCAGAACACCGCACCCGCAGGCGGCGAAGTGCGCCTCGAGGCGGGCGATGATGTCGGTTTCCAACCGGATGTTGAAATCGAAGATGGCCAGGTCTTCTCCGGCCAGGGCTGGACCATCGAGGCCCTGCACACGCCCGGCCACACATCCAACCATGTCTGCTACGCGCTGACCGAAGAGAACACGCTGTTCTCCGGCGACCATGTGATGGGCTGGTCGACCAGCGTCATCAGCCCGCCGGACGGCGACATGGGCGATTATCTGGAACAGCTGGCGCGCATCCGCGACCGTGATTTCGACCGGCTGTGGCCCACGCACGGCCCTTCGATCGACGAACCGCGCCCCTTCATCCAGGCCTATCTGGACCACCGCCTGCAGCGCGAGGTGCAGATCCTGGAACAGATCGCGTCCGGCCGAACCGGTGTGCGCGACATGGTCGAGGGCATGTATGCCGACATCGACAAGCGCCTGCATCCCGCCGCCGCCCACTCGGTGCTGGCGCACCTCATCCACATGGTGAAAACCGGGCGGGTTGCCTGCAATGCGCAAACACCGCAGCTGGATAGCCTCTACACATTGCCGGCCCGGGAATCCGCCTCAGCCGGCGGCTGAGACAGCCGCCAGGAAATCGCGCACCCGGCGCGCATTGCGACCCAGATCATGCACCGGCCGGCGGGCCAGCGAGCGGATATCGACCAGGCTGCCGCCGGCGCCGTCATCGCGCACCCGCACGACAATATCGTCGCGCAGGCCGAACCAGAAACTCTCCGCCGCGGCCTCGAACATGCCGGCCGACGCCGAGGCCGTGCCCACGCGCCAGTGCTGTTCATGGGCATAGTCCAGCGCCAGGCGGAACACCTCGTCCGGCGGACGGCTGACCCCTGCCGTGCGCAGGTCCGGGTAGAACGCCGCCTGACGCTCGGCCAGGTCCTTGGCGGCATAGTCCAGGCTTTCATCCTGCACGCTGCGCCGGGCAACGAAGGCCGGCGTGAAATAAGGCGGGTCCTGCGTGTCCGAGCTGACGTCCAGCAATAGGGGGGTGGCAGCCCGCGCCTCATTGATATGCCAGGTCCAGCCCAGCCCCACGGCCGCAACGGCCAGCGCCAGCAGCGGCGAAGTCACCACGCCGAAGGCCTCGCGGCCCAGCGCCCGGTGCACCAGCATCAGAAGGCCGGCCAGAGCGCCGGCCACCAGGCAGGCCAGCAAGAGTTTGAACCCGGCCGTGTGCGTCATCCAGTCGAGGCCGAAACCGATCTCGAAAAATCCCCACTTGGTGCCCAACGCCGCGACCAGGAACCAGACCGGAGTGGCGAGAGCCAAAAGTGCGCAGATCCACCCGAGCGGAAGAATGATCGCCCGCAGCAAACCCAGAAATTTCGACATTACAGCGCCCCCGCTCGGCTCGGTCGCTTAAGGATACAACCGGCGGATGGTCCAAGGCGAGGACAAATCCGGTCGCAAAAACGACATTCTGTCGTGCAGCCGGAAGGGCCGGTCCCGCCAGAATTCGATCGACAATGGCTTCACCCGAAAACCGGACCAGTGGTCCGGCCGCGGCACCTCGCCCAATCCGAAACGGGCGGCTTCACGCGCCACGGCCTTTTCCAGGGCGAACCGGCTTTCCAGCTCGCGTGACTGTTTGGAGGCCCAGGCGCCGATCCGGCTGTCCCGGGCCCGCGAGGCGAAATAGGCATCAGCTTCTTCGGCACTGACCGGCTCGACCGGGCCGCGCACCCGCACCTGCCGGCGCAGGGATTTCCAGTGGAAGCACAGGGCCGCCTTGCCGGTGGCGTCCAGCTGCAGACCCTTGGCGCTTTCCAGATTGGTGTAGAAAGCAAAGCCCGCCGCATCGACGTCCTTCAAAAGCACCATGCGCACGTCCGGCAGCCCGTCGGCATCGACAGTCGCCAGGGCCATCGCATTGGCATCATTGGGTTCCTTGCGCTTGGCATCGTTCAGCCATTCGCCGAACAGGGCGATGGGGTCCTCGCGGTCGAAGATCTCCGCGGCATTGGCCTGGACCGTCTTTTCATAGTCCTGCGCACTGGGAGACGGCGGAATGAGGTCCTTGCTGGACATGATGATCTGTCTCCTGAGGAAAGAAATGGACGGCCTGATCGCCTAGTTAAGCGCCTGCCCGCTTTCGTCAACCTTTCGGGAATCTTCTTGCGCTAATAACGCGCTATGACATCGCGTGTTACGAGTGTTCGGGAAGCCTATGCGGCGTTCGGCCTGGTGCCGGGCGACGGCCCCGATGCGGCCAAATCGGCCTTTCGTTCGTTGGTAAAAACCCTGCATCCCGATGTCACCCCGCCGACCCATGAAACCCTGTCGCGGCTGGCGCAGATTGTGGCGGCGATGGAGCTGATCAAGGCGACCGGCCCCTGCCAGCTTGAGCTGACCATCGACCGGGCCCGCGCAGCCACGGGCGTGACCCGCACCCTGCGCGCCGGCAGCCGGCCGATCCTGGTCCGCATCCCTGCGGGAACCCGCGACGGGGAACGCGTGGCGGCCGTGGGCGAACCGGATATCTGGATCACGGTTCATGTCGAAACCGGCCAGGCGGATTGCGTTTCTGATGACGGCGAACCGGATCTGGCCGAAAGTGCCGATCTGGAAGCCTTCATCCACACCTATTCGCGTCCTTCCGCCCATGCCCGGCTGGCACGCTGGATCCGCAAAGCGCAGTCGGCCGCTTAACCTTCGCGAAAACCGCGTCTAGTCTGGCCAAAAGCGCGCGGATCGATCATGTCTCACAACTCGTTCGGACACCTGTTCCGGGTCACCACCTGGGGCGAAAGTCATGGGCCTGCCATTGGCGCCGTCGTCGACGGCTGCCCGGCCGGCATCCCCCTCAGCGAAGCCGATCTCCAGCCCTGGCTGGACCTGCGCCGCCCGGGCACCAGCCGGCATGTGACCCCGCGTCAGGAGCCCGACCAGGTGCGCATCCTGTCCGGCGTGTTCGAGGATGACCGCACGGGCGGCCCGGTGACCACCGGCACCCCGATCTCGCTGATGATCGAGAATGTCGACGCGCGCTCGAAGGATTATGGCGATATCCGCGACAAGTGGCGGCCGGGCCATGCCGACTACACCTATGACATGAAATACGGGCTGCGCGATTACCGCGGCGGCGGTCGCTCCTCAGCGCGCGAAACCGCCATGCGCGTGGCCGCCGGCGGCATTGCGCGCAAGGTCCTGGGTGACGGCATCATCATTCGCGCCGCCCTGGTCCAGGTCGGCGAGCGCAAGATTGACCGGTCGCGCTGGGACTGGGACGAAGTCGCCAACAACGCGTTCTTCTGCCCGGATGCCGAAACCGCCGCCCTGTGGGAGGCTGACATGGACGCACTGCGGCGCGACGGCTCCTCGACCGGCGCCGTGGTGGAAGTCGTGGTGTCCGGCGTGCCGGCCGGCTGGGGCGCTCCGGTCTATGGCAAGCTGGACAGCGACCTGGCCATGGCGATGATGACCATCAATGCGGTCAAGGGCGTCGAGATCGGCGCCGGTTTCAACGCCGCCGCCATGCGCGGCGAGGATGCCGCCGACGAAATGCGCATGAGCCAGGACGGACCGGTCTTTGCCTCAAACTTCAATGGCGGCGTTCTGGGCGGCATTTCGACGGGTCAGGACCTGGCCATCCGTTTTGCGGTCAAGCCCACCTCCTCAATCCGCATCGAGCGGCGCACGCTGAACCGCGATTTTGAGGAGACCACGATCGAGACCCGCGGCCGCCATGACCCCTGCGTCGGCATCCGCGCGGTGCCGGTCGGGGAAGCCATGGCCGCCCTGGTGCTGGCCGACCACAAGCTGCGCCACGCGGGACAATCCGCATTCTGACATCTTTTCGGCGGGGAAAGATGAAGGCTTCGTTCATGCTGGGCTCATCAGGGCCTGACTAGCCTTGGGGCAATCCTGCCGGGACCTGCCCGGTGCAGACCCCCGGAGGCGTGTCCGATGACAGTCCGAAAACTTCGCCTGCTTGGTGCCGCTGCTGCCGTGCTCCTGGTCACACCAGCCCTGCTGGATGTCGCGCCCGTCGAGGCGCAAAGACAGGATTGGCCGGACCGCGGTGATCGCGGCGACCGGGGTGATCGTGGCAGCCGCGCGGACCGCGGCGGACAGCGTCCGGACTTCAATCGCGGCCAGCGCCGCGCAGACCAGGACGCCAGCCGGAGCAGCAATCGCGGAGACCGCGGTGCAAACCGGAGCGATCGGGGTGACCGGGGCGACCGGGGCGACCGAGGCAATCGCGGCTCGCGCGGCGACCATCCGCGCCGTGACCTCGCCGGCTCGCCCGGTGGCTGGAATGGCGGCGCCCGCAATCCGCGCGACACGGATCGCAGCACGGCTCCACGCGAACAGAACGGCCGTGGCGACGCGCCGATCATGCGCCGGATCGATCCGGGCATGCAGCCGCCGGTCCGCCATGATTCCCGGCGCCCGGACTCCGGGCGCCGTGACCGTGACACCCGTCCGACCGGCCATCCGCCGCGGCGCGACGATCGTTGGGACCGGCCCGACCGGCGCCCGGATGTTCGCCGCCCGGTGCGGCATGACACACGGTTCGACCGTGACGATCACCGCGGCGGCTATCGCGGCCCCTCGCGCCGGGATGATCGCTGGGACCGCCGCGACCATCGCGATAACCGCTTCGACCGCCGGGGACACCGGGACCATCGCTTCGACCGCGGCCCCGGCCGCCGTCCCGGAGCGCACCATGACCGCCGTCGATGGGAATACGCCCAGCGCCGCCATGACTTCTACCATGATCGCGCCCGCCGCCAGGCCCAGCTGCGCTGGATCCGGCACATGAATCATGGCTGGAACTCCTCGCGCTATTACGGCCATTGGGGTCCGTCCAGCCGCTGGCGCTATCACACCACCTACTACAATCACGGCTATGACCGTCGCCAGTTCGCCTATTATGACGGGCTGTGCACCTACCGCTCGAATGGCGACGGGGCGGTGGTCGGCGCCCTGCTGGGCGCGCTGATCGGCGGCTATGCAGCCGAGGACAATGTCGGTGCGGGCATCCTGGTGGGGGCCGGTTTCGGGGCCGTGCTGGGCTCCAGCCTGTCACGCTTTGATACCTGCGACCGGGCGCAATACCACTACGCCATGAATTATGCCTTCGAGTACGGCCAGCCCTACTACTGGGCCAACCCCTATTCCGGCGTGCGCGGCGCGATCGTGATCCGCGAGACCTACTACACCTCCGGCGTTGAATGCCGCTGGGGTGATGCGGAAATCTACATGCCCGACGGTACCTATAATTACGACCGCGTGCGCATGTGCCGCGACGGCTACGGCGACTGGCAGGTCGCCCGGTACCAGTAGGCCACCCACGCCTTGCATTGACTGTTCAGGGCCGGTTCCAACGCCGGCCCTTTTCTTTTGCGGCGCACGCGGGCAGCGGCACCGATCTTGCGAACTGTTCATCTTGCTGTTCATGCTGGGCTCATCCGGCCCGTGCGAGATTGCCGGCAACACGACAGGACAAGCCTGTCCCGATTGCACTGGAGCTAGATGATGAAACTGCTGACCCCCGCCCTGCTCGCGGCATCGGCGCTGGCGATGACAGCGCCCTCCCTCGCCCAGGCCCAGACCTATCGCGCCCAAGGCGCGCAGGACTGCCAGTCGGCGCGCCAGAACCGGCAGGTTGCCGGGGCCCTGATCGGTGGCATTCTCGGTGCCGTGATCGGCAATGAACTGGCCGATGACAGCAATAACAATCGCCGCGGACGCGACCACTACGGACGCGGACATGGCGGGAGCTGGGGTCATGGCCATCGCGGCCGTCACGACCGCTATGTCCACCGCGACCGCGGCAATGCCGAGGAAGTCGGCACCATCGCCGGGGCCGGCGTCGGCGCCCTGATCGGGGCCGGTATTGCCGGCGGCGAGGAGTGCGGCAGCCAGCGCCATCATGATCCCTATGCCGGCAAGCCCCGCGGCTATGACCAGCCAAGCTATTACGAGGACAGCTATTATCAGGACAGCCAGTACGGCTATGATGACGGCTATTACTATGAAGAGGATTACGGCTCTTCCGGCGAGCTGCTCGGGGCAGCCCGGCCGGGCCCGGATGCCCGCGTCTACACGGCCTCGTCCTCGGCCTATACCACCGGTCAGTGCCGCTGGATGAATGGGGGCCTGGAACAGATGTACATGTGCCAGGGCACGGATGGCATCTGGCGTCCTGCCGACACGTACGGCGAATAGTTCAGCCTGATTCGGAATCTAGGATTGGCAGGATCGGGTGGCGGCCATAAGGTATTCCCTGTTGCCGTCACCTCCTTCTATCGGACTGTCGATGATTGCCCGTACCGAGACGCCCTCGAGCCCCTCGAATGCTTCGCGCACGTCCGCGACGGCCCGTTCGCGATCACTGTCGCTTTTCACCAGACCACCCTTGCCGATCGCGGCCCTGCCGACCTCGAACTGGGGCTTGATCAGCGCGATCAGGTCGCTGCGGGGCGCCATCAGCGGGATGACCGGCAAGAGCACCTTGGTCAGCCCGATGAAACTGGCATCACAGACCACCAGCGACGGCGGCTCGCAGAACATCGACGCAGCCAATGACCGTGCATCCGTGCCCTCCATCGACACCACGCGGGTATCGGCCTGAAGCTTGGGGTGCAACTGGTCCCGCCCGACATCCACCGCATAGACCTGCCGTGCTCCGCGTGACAGCAGCACTTCGGTAAACCCGCCCGTCGACGCCCCGACATCCAGGCACACCCGATCCGCCGGATCGATCCCGAACGCCTCCAGGCCGGCCACCAGTTTCAGCGCCGCCCGCGACACCCAGGGAAAGGCCTCCTCGGCCTCGATTTCCGCGCCCTCGGGAATCTTCTGCGACGCCTTGGCCAGAACCTGCCCGTTGACCCGCACCTTCCCCGCCGCAATCGCCGCCTGTGCCCGCGCGCGGGTCTCGAAATGCCCGTGTTCGACGAGGAAGAGATCTGCACGCATGGACGCTGCGGATTAACCCGCCGCCAGCACAGCCGCGACGCGTTCGGCCGCCGTCGCCTCGTCCTGGCCCATGGCTTCCAGTGCCTTGGCGGCGATGTGGCGGGCGTTGAGGCCGGCCTCGTCGTACATTTTGAACGGCGTGTCCTGGTCCTGGAAAATGTCCGGCAGCGTCATGGTGCGGATTTTCAGGCCGCGATCCAGCGCGCCCTTGTCCGCCAGAAGGTGCAGCACGAAGGCGCCGAAACCGCCCACTGCGCCTTCTTCCACCGTGATCAGCACCTCATGCTCACGCGCCAAGCGCAGCACCAGGTCGGCATCCAGCGGTTTGGCAAAGCGGGCATCGGCCACCGTGGTGGAGAAGCCCTGCGCGGCCAGCACGTCGGCGGCCTTGAGGCTTTCCTCCAGGCGCGTGCCCAGTGACAGGATGGCGATGCGCGAGCCTTCGCGGACGATGCGGCCCTTGCCGATCTCCAGCGGGGTGATCTCGGCCGGCATGTCCAGACCCAACGCATTGCCGCGCGGATAGCGGAAGGCCGAGGGGCGGTCATCAATCGCCACCGAGGTGGCCACCATGCGCGACAGCTCGACCTCGTCAGCCGCCGCCATCAGCACCATGCCCGGCAGCTGGCCCAGATAGCCGATATCGAAGGAGCCGGCATGGGTGCAGCCGTCGGCACCGACCAGCCCGGCCCGGTCGATGGCGAAACGTACCGGCAGGTTCTGGATCGCAACGTCGTGGACGACCTGGTCATAGCCGCGCTGCAGGAAGGTGGAATAGATCGCCGCAAAGGGCTTCATCCCGTCTGCCGCCAGGCCGGCCGCAAAGGTGACGGCATGCTGTTCGGCAATGCCGACATCGAACATGCGGTCCGGGAAGCGCTCTCCGAACAGGTCCATGCCCGTACCGCCCGGCATCGCCGCGGTGATGCCGACAATGGTGTCGTCCTTTTCCGCCTCGCGGATCAGCTGCTGGGCGAAGACCTTGGTATAGGAGGGCGGTCCGCCCTTGGACTTCTGCTGCTCGCCGGTAACGACATTGAACTTGGCGACGCCGTGATACTTGTCCTCGGCGGCCTCGGCGGGGGCATAGCCCTTGCCCTTCTGCGTGACGACATGGATCAGCACCGGACCATTGTCGCTATCGCGGACATTCTTCAGCACCGGCACCAGCTGGTCCAGATCATGGCCGTCGATCGGGCCGACATAGCGAAAGCCCATTTCCTCGAACAGCGTGCCGCCCATGGCCATGCCGCGCATGTATTCCTCGGCCCGGCGCGCGGCTTCCTCGACGCCGATTGCCTTGGCCACACCCTTGCCCAGCTTGCGCAGATTCCGATAGCTCTGGCTGGAGACCAGGCGGGCGAAATAATGGCTCATCGCGCCCACGGGCGGGGCGATGGACATGTCATTGTCGTTGAGGATGACAATCAGCCGGCCGCCGATATGACCGGCATTGTTCATCGCCTCATAGGCCATGCCGGCCGACATCGACCCATCGCCGATCACGGCGATGACATTGCGGTCGGCCTCGTCCTTCATGTCGCGCGAAACGGCAAAGCCGAGCGCTGCGGAAATCGAGGTCGAGGCATGGGCCGCGCCGAAGGGATCGTATTCGCTCTCGGCCCGCTTGGTAAAACCGCTCAGCCCGCCGCCCTGGCGAAGGGTGCGGATGCGGTCACGGCGCCCGGTGAGGATCTTGTGCGGATAGCACTGGTGGCCGACATCCCAGATCAGCGTGTCGGTCGGCGTGTTGAAGACATGGTGCAGCGCCGTGGTCAGCTCGACCACACCCAGACCGGCACCCAGATGGCCGCCGGTTTCGGAGACGGCATCAATGGTCTCGGCCCGCAGCTCGTCAGCGACCGCTCGCAACTCCTTCAGACCCAGCTGACGCAGGTCTTGCGGGGTGTGGATCCGGTCAAGATGGGGGGTCGGAGACGTCATCCTCTACCGCCTTTATCAGGAGCGCCGCGCGACGATGAAGTCGACGGCCTCACGCAAAACATCTGCCCGGGCGCCGAAAGGATCAAGGTGTTCCTTGGCTTGCGCGGCCAAATGCCGCGAGCGTTCCTTCGCGCCCTCGATCCCGAGAATGGTGACAAAGGTGGCTTTTCCTTGACCGGCATCCTTGCCGGCCGCCTTGCCCATCTCGTCCTGATTGCCGGTGGCGTCCAGGAGATCGTCCGTGATCTGATAGGCCAGACCGAGATCGTGCGCAAATCCTTCAAGCGCCCGGCGGACATGATCCTCCACCTCTTTCAGGATGGTGCAGATCTCCACCGCATAGCTGATCAGCGCCCCGGTCTTCATCCGGTGCATGCGGGTGACCACGGAAATGTCGAACTGTTCGGTCTCGGCACGGATGTCGATCATCTGGCCGCCGACCATGCCATAGGGGCCCGAGGCCCGCGCCAGCTTCTCCACCAGACGCGAGCGCACACTGCCGCGATGATGGGTGTCGGGATGGGCCAGGATCTCGAAGGCGACCGACTGCAGGCCGTCCCCGGCGAGCACCGCGGTGGCCTCGTCATAGGCCTTGTGCACCGTGGCCCGGCCGCGGCGCATGTCGTCATCATCCATGCAGGGCAGGTCATCATGGATCAGCGAATAGGCGTGGATGCATTCCAGCGCGCAGGCCGACCGCAGCATGCCGCGGTCATCGGCTCCGACCAGCTTGCCGGTCTCCAGCGCCAGGAAGGGTCGCAGCCGCTTGCCCGGACCCAGCGCGGCATAGCGCATCGCCGAATTGAGATGGGCCTCGGGCCCTTCCGCACGCGGCAGCAGGGCATCCAGCGCGACCGTGACGCGGTCGGCGGCTTCATTGAGGCGGGTTTCGAAAGGATCCATGGAGTGTCCGCCTAGTGCATGCGTGCGCCATTGGGCGCCGGTTGATCCGGAGCCAGGAGAATGATCTGCCCTTCGGCGTCGGAAACACCCAGGACCAGGATTTCAGACCTGATCGGACCGATCTGCCGCGGCGGGAAATTGACCACCGCCATCACCTGCCGGCCGACCAGTTCTTCCGGTGTGTAGTGCGCCGTGATCTGAGCCGAGCTTTTCTTCTCGCCCAGTTCCGCGCCCATATCGACCCACAGTTTGATCGCCGGCTTGCGGGCTTCCGGAAAGGGTTCCGCGCGCACGACCGTGCCCACCCGGATGTCCAGTTTCAGGAAGTCCTCAATGCTGGCCTTCGCGGTCTCGTCGGCCATGGTTCAGTCGAGCCCGGCCGGTTCGGTGGCGGGCTGACCGTCCTCGCCGCGCACGATCTTCTCGACCTTCAGCTCGGCATGCTTGAGCTTGGCGTCGCAATGCGCGCGCAGCGCCGCGCCGCGTTCATAGATCTCGATCGAACGCTCCAGCTCGACCTCACCCGATTCCAGCTGCTGCACGATCCGCTCTAGCTCGGCCAAGGCCTGCTCAAAGCTCATGTTTTCGAGATCGGCATGGGGCGTTTCGGGCATGTCGGGTCTCCTCGGACTGGGGGCAGCATACAGAAGCGGTCTGCCGCCGGGCAATGGGTCAGGCAGCCGGGTCGCGCGGGTCGTATTCATACTGGCGCCAGGACCAGTAGGTGTCGCCGCCATCGCGCACGCAACGCCAGTCCCGTGCCTTGAGATGCGGCCGCATCATGCGGTTGAACCAGCCATGGGCACACAACACAACCGGCCCGTCAGCGGCAGCCTGTGTCAGGCGCTCCACGGCCTGGCCGGCACGCACTTCCGCGTCCGGCCGGCTCTCGCGCCCGCGGGCATGACCCAGCCACCAGGAGCAGCGCGCGAACACGCCCCAGGTCTTGGCCATGAAGCGGCCCGGCAAGGCCGGCGGCGGCAGTTCGGCCTCGACAAAGACCGGGTCGATGACCAGTTCACGCTCGGGTGCGATCGCCTCGGCAGTCTCGATCGCGCGGCGCAGGGTCGAAGCAAAGACGGTATGGGCCGTGCGTGCGGCCTCGACCAGATCCGGCGGCGGAGTCTGGCCGGCGACCAGGCTGGCGGGCTGGTAGAGATTGTCCCACCAGTCCTCATAACCGCGCCAGTCGAGCCAGGCTTCGCGATTGGCATCGGGGCGGCCATGCCGAGCGATGAAGATGGAGCCGGGCCGGCGATCAGCTTGGGTCATAATCGGCAGGGTCATCCGGCAGTCGCGCGGGGGAGTTGGGTCCGGCGGTCGCGCCCCGCCGCGTCCCACCACACGAGTTTCATCAGGCCCGGGTCAGCGCGCGAACGAAAGCCGCCGCGGCGCGCCCCATGGCCGGGCAGTCGTATCCGCCCTCCAGCACGGAAACAAGCCGCGAGAGCGCAAATTCCCCGGCAATGCCAGCCAGCTGCTCGCCGGCCCAGGCATAGTCCTCATCGACAAGCCGCATTCCGCCCAGCGGATCTTCCGCATGCGCATCGAATCCGGCCGAAACCAGGATCAGGGCCGGCTGGAAGCGTTCCAGCGCCGGGCGCACCGCGTTCTCGAAGGCC
Source organism: uncultured Maricaulis sp. (assembly GCA_965242785.1). Taxonomy (GTDB): domain Bacteria; phylum Pseudomonadota; class Alphaproteobacteria; order Caulobacterales; family Maricaulaceae; genus Maricaulis. The sequence goes on along the minus strand of CBDETA010000002.1, from coordinate 14,675 downwards.
TGGCGCCAGGCAGCCCCGTCGGTTCCGGCGGGCAGCGGCACATTGACGACATTGCCCTTGAGCCCGGTCTCACCGGCGCTGCCGGTGCCCGGATAGAGCGGCGCCTGGTGCAGCGAGGCGAACATCACGCGTTCATCGCGCTCGGCCAGGCACTGGGTGCCATTGCCGTGATGCACGTCGATATCGATGATGGCGACGCTGGACAGGCCGTGCACGTCCAGCGCATGGCGTGCGGCGATCGCGACCTGGTTGAACAGGCAGAAGCCCATCGGCCTGTCCGGCTCGGCATGATGGCCCGGCGGGCGGGCCAGGACAAAGACCGCGCCATTGCCGTCCTCGACCACCCGGTCAACGCCGGCCAGAACGCCGCCGACGGCTGACAGGGCGGCGCGGGCGGAGGCACCGCACACCAGCGTATCCTGGTCCAGCGCCACCCAGCCGTCCGCACCGGCTTCGGCGCAGGCGGTGAACACGCGGTCCACTGCGGCGACATCGTGAAATCGCGCCAGATCCTCGACCGTGGCCTGCTGCGCCTGGTCCCATTCCACCCCGTCCAGCCCCTGCAGGGCCTCACGCACGGCCGTGTAGCGGCCGACGAATTCTGGATGCCCCTCGGGCATGCGGTGATCCAGGCTGGCGGGGCTGTCGATGACGGTCGTCTTCATGAGGACAGTCTGGCGCGAACGGCGCCGCTTGCCCAGCCGGATTTGACGGTTTCAGGCCTGCGCAGCGGGGTGCGGCTCGATGATTGCCCGCGGCGGGAGCAGCACCACGTCCTGCATGAACTGGCTGTAGTCACACAGGATTTCCTCGCCAGGCTGAATGTCCCGCGCGGCATAGCCGGAACCGTCATGGGCGGAAAAATCCAGATTGGGCACGCCGGAATGATTGAGGAAGCGGGCATGGTCCCCGTCCAGGAGATAGGCGCCCAGGGAGGTGTCGAAATAGGCGTAGCGCTGGATGAAGCGCTGATACACGGCCGGCCGCTCAGCGATCTGGGCCGGGCTGAGAACCAGGTCGACCGCCGGATCGAGGACCCAGATCAGCTGGCCGGCGGGAATGAATTGCGACGCAAAAACGCCCAGGCCCTCCAGCGGGCTGGGAGACAGATAGGTATCGACCAGGAACATGGGCCGGACACTCCAACCAGCCGCGTCGACGGCCGGCATTGATCAGGCGGCGGACAAATCCGGCGCAGAGTGCGACGCTCCAATGCCCATATTGGGGGAATTTCAAAAAGCGCAAGCGGGATTCTTGCGCCCGGCCGGGCCGCCTGGCGGGCTGCCGCGCCACAGGCTCAGAATCCGTAAGGCGAGCCGCCGCGAATCCACGCCACCGCAAAGGCGACGGCGATGCCGGCAATCACAATCACGCTGAACCACCCTGAACCCGACCGCGATCTCATCACCGTCTCCCCACTGGCTGTCGTTTCGTTGCGGGAAACTAGGTGTGAATCCAATTCATGCTGTGACGGCGATCACGCTCAGGCCAGAAAATTCGCGGACGCGACCTTCCAGTCGAAACGGGGCGGGCCCTTCAGAACCCGTAGGGTGATCCGCCCCAATGCCAGAGCGCCGCGAATGCGGTCAGAATTCCTGCGATGACAAAAGCGCTTATCCAAGCTGATCCCGAACGCGATTTCACAATTTCCCCCATGAATTCGGCTTTGGCGCCACCTTCATGCATCGGCGGAAATCAGGCTGTGACGACGGTCACGCCGCGAACGTGTGGTTGCATTTTCGGTTAACCGCGCCTTGTCGATGCCCCGTCCGGCTCAGTGCCCCAGCGACACATTCATGATCTTCACCCCCGGCGGGGCCGGCACGTCTTCCGGCACGAAGAAGTCGGGCAGGAGTTCCAGCGACGGGTCATAGGAATACTGGTCGAGATCGCGCTCGCCCTCCTCCCACAGGAAGGTGTCGTCGATGATGAAATTGCCGGTGAAGTCTGCAGCCGGCTTGTTCAGTACCTTGTAGGCCGTATCCGCCAGGATTTCCGGCTTGCGGCAATTCTTCATCGCCTCGTCATTGGCCAGGACATTGGAAATCGCAGCCGTCGCTACCGCGGTGCGCGGCCAGATCGCATTGGCGGCGATCTTCCCCTTGAACTCCTCACCCCAGCCCAGGATGCACAGGCTCATCTGGTATTTGGCCGAGGTGTAGGCCACGTGCGGCCCGAACCAAAGGCCGCGCATGTCCAATGGCGGGGCCAGGGCGATGATGTGCGGGTTCTCCGCCTTCATCAGGTGCGGCAGGCATTTCTGCGTCGTCAGGAAAGTGCCGCGACCATTGACGGCATGCATAAGGTCATAGCGTTTCATCGGCACATCGGCCGTGCCGCGCGGGAAGATCGCCGAGGCATTGTTGACCACCGCATCGATGCCGCCAAACCGGTCGACCGCGGCTTCCACAGCCGCTTCCACCGCAGCCTCGTCACGGATGTCGCATTTCACCGCCAGCGCCTGACCGCCCGCCTTTTCAATGGCTTCGGCCGCCGTGTGAATCGTGCCTTCCAGACGCGGGTCCGGCTGGTCCGACTTGGCTGCGATGACGATATTGGCCCCATCCCGCGCGCAACGTTCCCCGATCGCCAGACCGATACCGCGGCTGGCGCCGGTGATGAAAATAGTTTTGCCCTTGAGACTCATGACCGTTCTCCCCTGGAGGTTTTCGTTTGGGGAGAGGTTAGAGCGTGCTTACAGACCTTGCCAGACCCGACCGCGCGGACAGTACAGGCCTTCTTCGCGGCGGCAGCGCTCAAAGGTGAACAGCACCGTCTCGGCCCGGCCGACAACATTCTCCAGCGGCACCAGGCCCGGACCGTCCGGCGCCCGGCTGTCGCGGGAGGCGTCGCGATTGTCGCCCATCACGAACACGGTTCCCGGACGCACCGTCACCGGTCCGTAATTGTCCAGCTGGGCATTGTCGCGCTGCTCGTAGATCGCGTGCTCGCGATCACCGGGCAGGACTTCGGTATAGTGCGTTGCCGTCACCACCATCTGGGACGGGTGCTCCCGGTAGGAGCGGATCTCGTCAAACACGCGCGGAACGGCTTCGCCATTGATGTAGAGACGGCCTTCGCGCACCTCGATCACATCGCCTTCGATGCCGACCACACGCTTGATCAGATTGCGCGGCGGCGACTGGCGCTCGTCGCGGAAGACGACCACATCGCCGCGCCGCGGATTGTGCCAGGCCAAACGGCCATCCCAGCTGTCAGGCAGGGCATAGCCCAGGCCCAGCGGCAGGGAGTGGACCGAAAAACCATAGGCCCATTTGGACACCAGAACCCGGTCACCGACTTCCAGCGACGGCTGCATGCTTTCGGACGGGATGTGGAAGGCTGCAAAGCCGAAGGTCACCAGTCCCAGCCACACGGCTGCCACGCCGGCGACAAAGCGTACGGTTTCCATGATCTCGTCGGCGGCTCGGCCAGCCAGGCGCTTCATCATCGGACTCATTTCAGTTTCACCGCCGTTCCATAGGCCAGAATTTCCGCCGCACCTTCCATCACAGATGAGGTGGTCATGCGCACGGTGACCACGGCATCAGCGCCCAGCTCCTCGGCATGCTTGCACATGCGGTCCAGCGCGGTCTCGCGGCATTCCGACAGGAGATCGGTGTATTCCGGCACTTCCCCGCCGACGATATTGCGCAGGCCGGCGATGAAATCGCGGCCGAAGAAGCGTGCACGGACGACATTGCCTCGGGCGATGCCCACCACGCTGTCGATCTCGCGGCCGGGAACCTCGTCGGCCATGGTGACAATCAGACTCATTCTTCCTCCCCGTCTGCAAAGCGGACCCGGTGGTCATGCGCCTGCAGAAACATCCATGCCAGCCCGGCCCCGGCCAAACCGGACGATAGCAGGATCGTCAGGTTCCAGGGGTAGGTGAGCGTCCAGCCCGCCAGCAATCCCAAGGCCAGGACAGTCACCAGCCCGAGCAGCCCCAGGCCGATGGCCAGCGGTCCTGCAAGATCGGCCAGCCTGGCTAACGACACCTGAACGCCTCCTGACTTGTGCGGAAAATTCCGCATTCCTCAACCCGGCATACGTCGAAACGGCGACGCAACCAAGCGCGCCGCGCCTTCATGACAGCATTTTCAGGTCAGCGTGACATCCTCGCAGCAGGGGACCGATTGCGCAGCAGTCCCGCTCTTTTTGTCCTCCTTTTGCCATCATCGCATGGGACAACCGGTGCCATGATGAGTGACACGATTTACGAACCCAATGACCGTTCAGCCGCGGACCGCGACGACAAGTTTCTGGTCGGCCTGAACTATGTCCTGTTCCTGCTGGGCAATATCATCGGCGTGACCAGCCTGGTCGCCGTGGTCATTGCCTATGCCCGTCGCGATCACGCGCCGCACTGGCTGCAGTCGCACTACACCTATCAGGTCAAGAGCTTCTGGGGTGCCTTTGTCGGCCTGGTCGCCTGCACGCTGATGGTGGTGACAGTGGTCCTGTCCCCGATCGGCCTGCTCGGTTTCCTGCTGATCTGGGCCTGGATGGCGATCCGCTCGGTCATGGGCCTGATCCGCCTGGTCGACGGCCGCGGACACCCCGACCCCCACGGTTTCTGGGTATAGACGAGTTTTTTCCTCCCCAACCGCGTTGGGGAGGGGGACCGCCCCCGGGCTTGGCCACGGGCCAACCCGAGGACAGGCTTCGCGGTGGAGGGGCCGCGGCCGACAGGCCGCGGAATGTCCGCAACAAGCTCCGCCCTCACGCCGCCTGCGGCAGGCGCCCCATCGACCCGGTGCTGCGCACCGGCCCACTTCCCCAACAGCGTTGGGGAAGAAAAATCCTAAAACCCCACCTCTTCGACCATTTCCGCGCCCATGGTCACGTCGTCCACGCGGGACGGGGCCAGGGTCATCACGGCCTCGGCATAGAAATTTGCCAGGGCGATGTGTTGGGCGGCGAAGGCCGGGTCGCCGATGTTTTCCTTCTGGCGGCGACGGGCCGCGACCGCGCCAACGCACAAGAGCCAGCCGCCGACCGTCTCACCGGCCAGGGTCTGGAAGGGGGTGGCTCCGGCGAGGCGGTCCTTCATGTCGGCGGTCTCAAGCCATTCCACGGCTTCGCGCAGGGCATCCAGACTGTCTTCCAGGCGCTCGCCCAGCGGCGGCAGGTCGGGATGGCCGGACGTCTTGCAGGCCTCGATGGTCTGCTCGATGTCGGCAAAGAGTTCATGGAAGGCCGCCCCGCCATCCATGTTCAGCTTGCGGCCGACCAGATCGATGGCCTGGATCGCATTGGTGCCCTCATAAATCGGGGTGATGCGCGCATCGCGAAGGTGCTGGGCCGCACCGGTTTCCTCGATATAGCCCATGCCGCCATGCACCTGGACGCCCAGGGACGCGACCTCGACACCGACATCCGTCGACCAGGCCTTGGCGATCGGGGTCAGCAATTCCTCGCGGCGGCGCGCCACGGCCTTCTCGTCGGCATCCTCGGCATGATGGGCCATGTCGGCGGCAACAGCGCAGGAGATGCAGATCGCCCGGGCCGCGGCGATCTTGGCGCGCATGGTCGCCAGCGTCCGTTTGATGTCGGGATGATGGATGATGGCATGCGGCGCCGGGCCCTCGGCATCGATCGCCCGGCCCTGCTTGCGTTCCTGGGCATAGGCAAGCGCCTGCTGATAGGCACGTTCGGCAATGCCGACCCCCTGCACCCCGACATTCAGGCGCGCCGAGTTCATCATCGTGAACATGCAGCGCATGCCGGCATTTTCCTCACCGATCAGCCAGCCCTTTGCGCCGGTGTATTCCATCGTGCAGGTCGGCGATCCGTGAATGCCCAGCTTGTGCTCCAGGCCGATGGCCCGCAGGTCATTGCGGCTGCCATCCGGCAGGATTTTCGGCACCAGGAAGAGCGAGATGCCCTTGGTGCCGTCCGGTGAGCCCGGCGTGCGCGCCAGCACCAGGTGGATGATGTTTTCCGCACAATCATGCTCGCCCCAGGTGATGAAGATCTTCTGGCCGGACACCGCCCAGCTGCCATCGCCATTGGGCTCGGCCTTGGTGCGCAGCGCGCCGACATCGGAACCGGCCTGCGGTTCGGTGAGGTTCATCGTCGCCGACCATTCACCGGTCAGCAGCTTGCCCAGATACATCTCGCGCTGTTCGTCGGTTCCGTGCGCGATCAGCGCCTCGATACCGCCATAGGTCAGCATCGGGCCGAGGCCGAAGGCCAGGTTGGCGCCCTGGACCATTTCCAGGATGGCCACGCCCAGCGCCCGCGGCAGCCCCATTCCGCCCAGCTCGGCCGGGAATTGCAGTCCCTGCCAGCCGCCTTCGACGAACTGGGCATAGGCGTCCTTGAACCCGGTCGGCGTGGTGACAACCTCGCCCTCGAGCTTGCAGTGCTCGGCATCGCCCACACGGTTGAGCGGGGCGAGCACGTTCTCGGCCAGCTTGGCAGCTTCCTCCAGGATCGCCGCGGTGAGGTCGGCGGAGAAATCGGGGAACGCGCCGGTCGCCTTCAGCCCCTCGACGGCAGCAACCTCTTCCAGTGTGAACCGCAATTCGTCCACGGGTGCGCGATACGTCATGCCCGACCTCCGATGCCTGGTTTGTACTTTTGATTAGTCCGGCCGGAACATAGCGTGTCGGCAGGTTGATGCGAATCCGGAAACAGTGATTTGTCCATCCCGGTCCAAGCTGTGACTTTTCGGACGCGCTTGCACAGTCCATATCTGGGCCATGCTTCGCTTCGGCCTCACTCTTCTCCTTTTGCCGCTGTTCCTGGCGGCCTGCGCGACACCGACCATTGACCCGCAGGAACTGCCGGCGGGTCAATGGTCGCTCGATCCGCACCATGCCAGCGTGACCTGGCAGGTCCGGCACATGGGGCTGTCCTGGTATACCGGCCGCTTCGATCGCATCGAAGCACGCCTGGATTTCGATCCGGCCGAGCCCGAAACCGCCCGCCTCACCGCCATCATCGACCCGCGCTCCATCTCGACCGGAGACCCGGATTTCGACACGGTGCTGGCCGAGGACTGGTTCCACGCTGGCCGGCATCCCCAGATCGTGTTCACCAGCGACCGGGTCCGGCCAACCGGACCGCAGACCGGCACCGTGACCGGCCAGCTGAGCCTCAATGGCCGCACTTCGGACCTTGTTCTGGACGTCACTTTCAATGGTGGCCTGGACAATTTTCTGGAAGGGCGCTCCGCGATCGGCTTCAGTGCGTCCACCACGCTGGATCGCACCGCGTTCGGGATCGGCGCTTTGCCGCGGGAAATCGTCGGCGATACCGTTCGGGTTTCAATCGAAGTGGAATTCCTGCTCGAGGACAACGCATCATGACCGATACGCCCCGCTACGCAGCCGTCGCCATCACCCTGCACTGGGTCATCGCCCTGTTGATGATCGGCATGGTGTTTCTGGGCTGGTACATGGAGGATTTGCGCGATCTGGCCTTTGCCGGCGGCAATGTCTCTCTGGAACGGGTCCAGGCCGTCTACAACACGCACAAGACCATCGGTCTCTTCGTGCTCGGCTTCTCATTGTTCCGCCTCTATTGGCGGCTGACGCACAAGACCCCGCCCCTGCCCGACGGCATGATGGCCTGGGAACGGTTTGCCGCGACGGCAACGCACTGGCTGTTCTATGCCCTGATGATCGGCATGCCGATCGGCGGCTGGATTGCCGCCTCGGCCTCACCCTATCCGACGCTGTTGTTCAACGAGCCCGGGCTGGAGCTGATCAAATTGCCGGTCCCGCAGAATGAGGCGTTCGAAAGCGCGATGGGCAGCGCCCACGGCGCGGGGGGCTGGGCCATTCTGGCCCTGGTCGGCCTGCATGTCGGGGCGGCCCTGAAACACCAGTTTATCAACAAGGACGGCCTGATCGGCCGCATGATCCCGCTGAAATTCCTGAAAGGATGAGTTTGATGTTGCGTTCTGCCCTGCTGCTCGCGCCGCTTCTGGCCGCGGCACCGGCCTTGGCCCAGGACTGGATTGTCGATGCCGCGACCAGTTCCGTGGCCTTCGAGACGACGGTGTCCGGCGGCACCGTGTCCGGCAGCTTCCCGGACTGGAGTGCCGACATCCACCTGGATCCGGACAATCTGGAGACCGCCCGCATCGAGGCCCGCGTGATGACTGCGTCCGGCACGACCGGCAATGTGCAGATGGACCAGACCATGTTGTCCAATTCCGGCCTCGACCCGGTCGGTCACGCGGCTGCGACCTTCCTGTCCGAGGACATCCGCGCCACGGAGGATGGCTATGCGGCCCACGGCACGCTGACAATTGCCGGCACGCCGCAGGAGATCGTCCTGCCCTTCACGCTCGACATCAATGACGGCCGCGCTGTCGCCGACAGCCGCTACACCCTCGCCCGCACCGACTATGGCGTCGGGTCCTCCAGCTGGGGCTCTGCTGCCGCAGAGGTGACGCTGGTACTGCATATCGAGGCCGATGCCGCCGAATAGGCTTGCGAACGGGGCGTGGGAAACGCTAGCTCACGCCCCATGACCGCGCCGATCAAGCCTGCCAATGCCGAGACCATCGCCGAAGCCGCTGCCATCCTGCGGGCCGGCGGGCTGGTCGCCATGCCGACCGAGACGGTCTACGGCCTCGCCGCCGATGCCGCGAACCCGGACGCGGTCGCCCGCCTCTATGCCGCCAAGGGGCGGCCGCGCTTCAATCCGCTGATTGCCCATGTCACCGGTCCGAAGATGGCGCAGACAGTCGCGGAATGGCCGGAACTGGGCGCGAAGCTGGCGGGCACCTATTGGCCGGGACCTCTGACCCTGGTCCTGCCGAAAAAGCCTGACGCGGCCATCGCCGACATCGCCAATGCCGGTCTGGACAGTATCGCGCTGCGGGCCCCGGCTCATCCGGCCGCGCGCACCCTCCTCGCCACCTTCGGCGCGCCGCTTGTCGCCCCCAGCGCCAATCCGTCCGGCGCCATTTCGCCCACAACGGCGCAGCACGTCGCCGAGGGGCTGGGCCACAAGGTCGACCTGATCCTGGATGGCGGCACCTGCACGGTGGGCCTTGAGTCCACCGTCATCGCCATTGATGGCGACACCGCCATCCTGCTGCGCCCCGGCGGCCTGGCCCGCGCCCATATCGAACCGATCACCGGCCCGCTCGCCGCGCCGCAGGACGGTGCGCCGCTGGCCAGTCCGGGCATGCTGAAGAGCCATTACGCGCCGGATGCCGCCGTCCGCCTCAACGCCACCTCCCGCGAGCCCGGCGAGCTGATGCTGGGCTTTGGCGACAGGCCCGGCGATCTCAACCTGTCCGAGGCCGGCGATCTCGCCGAAGCGGCAACCCGCCTGTTTTCTGCACTTCGCGAGCTGGATTCCCGGCATCCGGCCCGAATTGCGGTTGCACCCATTCCGGAACAGGGCTTGGGTGAAGCCATCAATGACCGCCTGCGCCGTGCCGCCGCTCCGAAGGACGCCTGACACCATGACTGCCCCTGTCTCCCTGCCTGCCGATCTGATCGACCGCCTCAAGGCCGCTGTCGGAGACAAGGGCTGGAGCCAGGATCCGCACGAGCTGGAACCGCATGTGAAGGACTGGCGCGGCCGCTATGAGGGCGCCACGCCCATCCTGCTGAAGCCGGCCACCACGGCCGAGGTTGCCGCCGCTGTGACAATCTGCGCCGAGGCCGGCATCGCCGTGACACCGCAAGGCGGCAATACCTCGCTGTGCGGCGCGGCCACGCCTCAGGGCGAAGTCCTCATCACCCTGAAGCGCATGACCCGGGTGCGCGAGATCGATGTCGACAACGACTCGATGACCGTCGAGGCCGGCTGCGTGCTGGAAAACCTGCAGCGCACCGCCGCCGAGGCCGACCGCCTCTTTCCGCTGTCGCTGGGTTCGCAGGGCTCGGCGATGATCGGCGGGCTGATCTCGACCAATGCCGGCGGGGTGCATGTGCTGCGCTATGGCATGACGCGTGAACTGGTTCTGGGTCTGGAAGCCGTGCTGCCGGACGGCACCGTCTGGAGCGGGCTCACCGGCTTGCGCAAGGACAATACCGGTTATGATCTCAAGCAATTGCTGATCGGTGCCGAGGGCACGCTGGGCATCATCACCGCCGCCACACTGAAACTCTTCCCGCGCCCGGCGCGCATGGAAGTCGCCTTCATCGGCCTCAACTCGGCCAAGGATGCGGTGAAATTCCTGGGCCTGGCCAAGAAGGTCTCCGGCGGGGCCGTGACGGCCTTCGAACTCATGCCCCGCATGGCGCTGGACATGGTGCTGGAGCATGTCCCCAACACCCGTGACCCGCTCACCGGCCAGCATGGCTGGTATGTGGTCTGCGAAATGAGCTTCGGCCGCGCCGAGGGCGCGCGCGAGACGATGGAAGCGGCGCTAGAACAGGGATTTGAGGCCGGCTTGGTCGAGGATGCGGCCCTGGCCGAAAACGACAGCCAGATGCATGATTTCTGGCAACTTCGCGAAACGATTGCCGAGGCCGAACGGGCCCACGGCAAGGCGGTCAAGCACGATGTTTCCATTCCGGTTTCGAAAATGCCGGCCTTCATGGCCGAGGCGACCCAGGCCGTGGAAAGCGAGTTCGCCAACACGCTGGTCATCGCCTTCGGCCATGTCGGCGACGGCAATGTCCACTTCAACGTCGCCGCCCGCGAAGCCTCCGGAGACGATGTCATCGCAAGGGCGGGGGCGATTTCCAAACGGGTATACGACCTGGTCGACCGCTATGGCGGGTCGATCTCGGCGGAACACGGGATCGGCATCCTGAAACGCCAGGACCTGGCCGATCGCAAGCCGGTCGATGTCGCCGTGATGCGCGCCATCAAGCAGGCCATCGACCCCAAGGGCATCATGAACCCGCGGGTCCTGCTGGGCTGATCCATCAGCTCTGTCTATCCCAGCCATAAATCATTTCAGCCTTCCCGGCGGCGGCTTCGGGTGGAAAGCCGGCGGTGCGATCCCTATCCTTGAAGACAAAGGAGAGTGCCCATGCTGATTCTGCTGTCGCCCGCCAAGAACATGAATTTCGATCCGGTCGGACGCGCGCTGCCGTCCACCACGCCGGCCCTGCTGGACGATACCCGCATTCTCTCCAGGACCACGCGCCAGCTGACGATCACCAAGATCAAGGCGATGATGGGCATCAATGACGACCTGGCCCGGCTGAACCGCGAGCGCTTCCAGGCCTTCGATGCCGACCAGCCGGGCGAGAAACAGGCTGCCTTCGCCTTCAATGGCGAGGTCTATCGTGGCCTCGACGCGGCCAGCCTCAGCGAGGATGACCTCGCCTATGCTCAGGATCACCTGCGCATCCTGTCAGGCCTTTACGGTGCCCTGCGCCCGCTGGACGGCATCCACCCCTACCGGCTGGAGATGGGCCGCAAGCTGCACACCCGCCGGGGCGAAACGCTCTATGATTTCTGGGGCAAGAAGATTGCCCAGGAACTCAATGGCCTGATGGAGACGGACGACGAGAAAGTCGTCCTCAACCTCGCCTCCAATGAATATTTCAAGTCCGTCGACAGGAAGACGCTGAAGGCCCGGATCATCACTCCGACCTTCAAGGAGGAAAAGGACGGCCAGCTGCGTGCCCTGATGGTCTTCGCCAAGAAGGCCCGCGGCATGATGGCCCGCTGGGCGATCCAGAACCGCATCTCTGACCCGGCCGATCTGGTGAAGTTCGACCTGGGCGGCTACCGCTTCGAGCCGGAGGGATCGCAGGGGGATGATCTGCTGTTCACGCGGCCCCAGCCGGAGGCGGCGAAAGCGGCCTAAGGAATATTCCCTGCACGCCTGAGGTGTGTTATCTTCCAAGGGCCGCGGGAGACGGGTCTCAGCCGTCTCCTTTGTCCGCCCTTCAGGCGATAGAGATGCGGATCAACAGGCTCCACCCGCCGATCCGCCGTCTCTTCACCCAGCTGATTTATGCCCTCAGAAACTGATATCTAATCGAAAACACCGTCATCCCCCGGCTTGTCCGGGGGACCTCGGCTAGCCTGCCGGCGGGCGCTCGCCGCCATTGAGTATGCGCCTGCACCTTGTTGGCTGAGGTCCCCCGGATAAACCGGGGGATGACGGCGGATTGAGAGCCTGCCCATTTTGTGCAATTTTTGCGTGCATGAAAGATCGTGAGGAAATCATTGCTGTCTACATGATGGCGAACCGGTTTGACGGCGTGATCTATACGGGCGTAACCGCCCACCTCCTATGGCGCATCCAGCAGCACAAGGACAGCGCGGCCTCCCGGTTCACGAGCAAATACAGGGCGACCAGCCTGGTCTGGTGGGAACCACACGGCCTGATCGTCGATGCGATCCGGCGAGAGAAGCGGATCAAGAAGTGGCCGCGCCAATGGAAGATCAATCTGGTAGAAGCCCATAACCCCAACTGGGAAGATCTATGGCAGGAGCTTTGGTCAGTTCCGGCCCGCCCTGATCTGAAGCTGGAGCCCTGGCGGAAGCAGTAACCGACCGTTGCCCTTGACCCCGCCCCCGGCTTCGCCTTTCTTGCGCGCAGCACAAAGTTGAAAGGTCATTCATGTCTGGAATTCGTACGGATCTGAGCGGCCAGGTGGCGCTTGTCACCGGCTCGACCAGCGGGATTGGCGCGGCCATGGCCGAAGCGCTGACGGCCAATGGTGCCCATGTCGTTCTCAATGGGCTGGGCGATGCCGGCGAGATCGAAGCGCTGCGGGCGAAGATCGCTGCCGATCACGGGGTCGAGGCGCGCTATCACCCGGCCAACATGATGAAGCCGGACGAGATCGCCGACATGGTCGCTTTCGCCGAGCGGGAGTTTGGGCGGCTGGACATCCTGATAAACAATGCCGGCATCCAGAATGTCGCCCCGGTCGATGAGTTTCCGGCAGAAAAGTGGGATGCCATCATCGCCATCAACCTCTCTTCCGTCTTCCATGCCTGCAAGGCGGCGGTGCCGGTGATGAAGCGCCAGGGCAAGGGCCGGATCGTCAACCTGGCCTCGGTGCACGGCCTCGTCGCCTCGCCCTTCAAGTCGGCCTATGTCGCCGCCAAGCATGGCGTTATCGGCTTCACCAAGACGCTGGCGCTGGAGATTGCCGAGACCGGCATCACCTGCAACGCGATCTGCCCGGGCTATGTGAAGACGCCGCTGGTGGAAAACCAGATCGCCGACACCGCCAAGGCTCGCGGCATCTCCGAAGAGGAAGTGGTGCGCGATGTGATGCTGGCGGCCCAGCCCACCAAACAGTTCGTCACCTTTGAACAGCTGGCCGGGGCGCTGCTCTATCTTGTCTCCGATGCGGGTGCCAATATGAACGGCACGCAGATCACGGTGGACGGTGGATGGACGGCCAAATAAGCCCAGCCTCCCGGCAGGATGATGACAGATAGGGCCCGCCCGGTTGCCGGCGCGGGCCTGGTGGTGTTTCGCGGCGACGAGGTGCTTTTGATCCGCCGCGGCAAGCCGCCCTATGAGGGGCAATGGTCGCTGCCCGGCGGCAAGATCGAGTATGGCGAGACGGCCGCCGAAGCGGCCCTGCGCGAGCTGGCCGAGGAGACCGCCACCACCGCCCGCATTGTCGGCCTGATCGACGTCATCGACAGTATCGGCCAGCGTGAACCCGGCGCACCGGGCGACTGGCATTATGTGCTGGTCGATTTCGCGGCAGTATGGACCGGCGGTGAACCGGTGCCGGATGATGATGTCTCCGAGGCCGGTTTCTTTCCCTATGACCAGGCCGTGGCGATGACCCGCTGGGACAAGACCCGCGATGTGATCGGCCGCGCCCGCGCCATCGTGCAAGCCTTTACAGTGCCACATTCCGGCGCATGATGCGCGCCATGCGCATGATCGCCCTTGCCTGTGTCTGTCTTTGCCTCGCCAGCCCGGTGCTGGCGCAGAAGCCGCGTGCGCAGACGCCGATGGCCGCGAGCGAGATCCAGCCCGACGCCGTCGAGGACATGATCGACCGTGACCGCACCCTGCCCTATCTCGCCTACACGCTGGGTGAGCTGCACTATCTGGCCTATGCCTGCGACGGCCCCGACACACAGACCTGGCGCGAACGCATGGTCGAGCTTTTGGCCATGGAGGCCGCCGACAATGGCCGCTTCCGCGACCGGCTGATCGACAGTTTCAATGAAGGCTATCGCGCCCAGCAACGCTATCGCGCGCGTTGCGGCCTGGAGGCCGATGCCGAACGCCGCGCCCTGGCCCATCGCGGCCGCGACCTGTCGGAAATGATGCGTTCGGCCTATTTCGACTGAACCGGATCGCCGGTCTTCCACACCCTTGAGCATCGAGCGGGACAAAGTTGGCGTCAGTCCCGTTTTATTTGGCAGCAAGACCTGCTTATCTGGCGATCTTGAGGTCTTGAGGGGGACTGATGAACGATCGCCGCGCCCAACTGGAAAGCCTGAGCATTGACCGGGACAGCGAGAGCACGCGCTCGGGCCTGTCTGTCGGCGCGACGGCCGTGATTGCCCTGATCGCCGCCGGAGCGGCCGCCGGGGGCACCTGGTATGTCATGCGCGGCCAGACGCCCGCCCCCGCCCCGGCCCGCGAGGCACCGGCCACGCCGGCGCCCGCCCCCGCCGAAACGCCTGCCACCGCCCAGCAACCGGCCTCGACGCCGGCGCCGCGAACCTCCGGCCTGGTCGCCTCCGGCTATGTCGTTGCGCGCCGCCAGGCGACGGTCTCCGCCGAGATCACCGGCCGGATCAGC
>CBDETA010000001.1:0-542828 GCA_965242785.1 uncultured Maricaulis sp. | reverse complement strand
GGCTGAATTCGGCAAGCCCCTGGTCGCCCCCAGCGCCAACCCGTCCGGTTCCATCAGTCCGACCACGGCCCGCCATGTCGCGGACGGCCTGGGCGATAAGGTCGATCTGATCCTGGATGGCGGCGCCTGCCCGGTCGGGGTGGAATCTACCGTGGTGGCCATTGATGGCGAAACCGCCATCCTGCTGCGCCCGGGCGGGCTGGACCGCGTCCAGATCGAACCGATCACCGGACCGCTGGCCCGGCCCGATGCCGAAGCACCGCTGGCCAGTCCGGGCATGCTGAAAAGCCATTACGCCCCGGACGCCCGTGTCCGCCTCAACGCGACGGAAAAACGCCCCGGCGAACTCCTGATCGGGTTTGGCGATATCGGCGGCGATCTCAACCTGTCCGAAACCGGTGATCTGGCCGAAGCGGCCACGCGCCTGTTTGCCGCCCTGCGCGAGATCGATTCCCGCCATCCCGACGCAATCGCGGTTGCGCCCATCCCGGAACGGGGTTTGGGTGAAGCCATCAATGACCGGCTGCAACGCGCCGCCGCCCCGAAGGACTAAGACGCCATGACCGTGCCCGTTTCCCTGCCCGCCGATCTGCTCGACCGCCTCAAGGATGCGCTCGGCCCGAAAGGCTGGAGCCAGGATCCGCACGAACTGGAACCGCATGTCGCCGACTGGCGCGGCCGCTATCAGGGCGCCACGCCCATCCTGCTGAAACCGGCCAATACCCAGGAGGTCGCGGCGGCGGTGAAGATCTGCGCCGAAGCCGGCGTGGCGATCACACCGCAGGGCGGCAATACCTCCCTGTGTGGCGCCGCCACCCCGCAGGGCGAAGTCCTTATCACGCTCAAGCGCATGACGGGCGTTCGTGAGATCGATGTCGACAATGACTCGATGACGGTCGAGGCCGGCTGCGTGCTGGAAAACCTGCAGAAGACGGCCGAAGAGGTCGACCGCCTCTTCCCGCTATCCCTGGGCTCCCAGGGCTCGGCGATGATCGGCGGGCTGATCTCCACCAATGCCGGCGGCGTGCATGTACTGCGCTATGGCATGACGCGCGAACTCGTCCTGGGCCTGGAAGCGGTGCTGCCGGACGGCACGATCTGGACCGGTCTGACCGGCCTTCGCAAGGACAATACCGGTTATGATCTCAAGCAATTGCTGATTGGCGCCGAAGGCACGCTGGGCATCATCACGGCGGCCACGCTGAAACTCTTCCCGCGTCCGGGCCGGATGGAACTGGCCTTCATCGGCCTCAACTCCGCCGACGAGGCGGTGAAATTCCTCGGCCTGGCCAAGAAGGTCTCCGGCGGCGCCGTCACCGCCTTCGAGCTGATGCCGCGCATGGCGCTCGAACTCGTGCTCGAGCATGTCCCCAATACGCGCGATCCGCTGGGCGGGGCGCATCCCTGGTATGTCGTGTGCGAGATGAGTTTCGGGCGACCGGAAGGCGCCCGTGAGACGATGGAAGCCGCCTTGGAAGCCGGGTTCGAGGCCGGGCTCGTCCAGGACGCCGCCCTCGCGGAAAATGACAGCCAGATGCATGATTTCTGGCGCCTGCGCGAAACCATCGCCGAAGCCGAACGCGCCCAGGGCAAGGCGGTCAAGCACGACATCTCGATCCCGGTCTCCAAAATGCCTGCCTTCATGGCGCAGGCGACCGAAGCCGTGGAAGCGGAATTCGACAACACGCTCGTCATCGCCTTCGGCCATGTCGGCGACGGCAATGTCCACTTCAACGTTGCCACCCGCGACGCCGACGGCGCCGATATCCTGGGCCAGGCCAAGGCCATCTCCACCCGCGTCTACGATCTGGTCGACAGCTATGGCGGCTCCATCTCCGCCGAGCACGGGATCGGGATTTTGAAGCGCGAAGAACTCTCCGGCCGCAAACCGATCGATGTCGCCGTCATGCGCGCCATCAAGACCGCGCTCGACCCCAAGGGCATCATGAATCCGCGGGTGCTTTTGGGCTGAGGCATAGCCTCACTCTATCCCCGCCATAAATCATTTCAGCGGCTGGGCGACTGGAAACCCGGGGGCGTGATCCTTATCCTTTGGGGCCAAGGAGAATGTCCATGCTGATTCTGTTGTCGCCTGCGAAAAACATGAATTTCGACCCGGTCGAACGGTCCCTGCCGTCCACGACCCCGTCGCTGATTGATGAGACGCGCATCCTGTCCAAGACGACCCGTCAGCTGACCGTCTCCAAGCTGAAATCCATGATGGGGATCAATGAGGATCTGGCGAAGCTCAACCGTGAGCGCTTCCAGGCCTTTGATGCCGATCAGCCGGGCGAGAAACAGGCGGCGCTGGCCTTCAATGGCGAGGTCTATCGCGGTCTCGATGCGGCGACGATGTCCGAGGATGACCTGACCTGGGCCCAGGATCATCTGCGCATCCTGTCCGGCCTGTACGGCGCCCTTCGTCCGCTGGACGGCATCCACCCCTACCGCCTGGAAATGGGCCGCAAGCTGCACACGCGCCGCGGCGAGAACCTGTATGATTTCTGGGGCAAGAAGATCGCCCAGGAACTCAACGGGCTGATGGAGGGCGAGGCCGAGCCCGTCGTCCTCAACCTGGCCTCCAACGAGTATTTCAAGTCGGTCGACAAGAAGACGCTGAAAGCCCGCGTCATCACGCCGGTCTTCAAGGAAGAGAAGGACGGCCAGCTGCGCGCCCTCATGGTCTACGCCAAGAAGGCTCGCGGCATGATGGCCCGCTGGGCAATCGAGAACCGCATCTCCGACCCGGCCGATCTGGTGAAGTTCGATGCCGGCGGCTACCGGTTCGAGCCGGAAGGGTCGAAGGGCGACAGCCTCTTGTTCACGCGGCCTCAGCCGGCTCCAGCGAAAGCGGCCTGATCCACAATTCCAACGCGAGCCGGACTGTGCTAATGTCCAAGGGCCGCAGGAGGTGGCGTCACCCACCTCCTTTGGCCGCCCTTCAGGCGATAGAGACACGGATCAACAGGGTCCAACCGCCGATCCGTCGTCTCGTCACCGAAAGGACGAGGCAGCATTTCGGAAACCGAAACATCGCCACCTCCTTGGTTTTGCGCCGGCCTCAGTGCCGGCGCATTGCGTTATACCACAAATGCACGCCACGGTTGCATGCGATGCTATGAAATGCCGGGCCGCACTTGACCCCTTCTCCGGCTTCCCCTTTCTTGGCGCCAACTCAAACTTGAAGGGTCATTCATGTCTGGAATTCGTACGGATCTGACGGGACAGGTGGCGGTTGTCACCGGCTCGACGAGCGGGATTGGCGCGGCGATGGCCGAGGCGCTGGCGGAAAACGGCGCGCATGTGGTCCTCAACGGGCTGGGCGATGCCGGCGAGATCGAGGCGCTGCGTGCGAAGATCGCCGCCGATCATGGCGTCGAGGTCCGCTACCACCCGGCCAACATGATGAAGCCCGACGAGATCGCCGACATGGTGGCCTATGCCGAGCGCGAATTCGGCCGTCTGGACATCCTGATGAACAATGCCGGCATCCAGAATGTCGCCCCGGTGGATGAATTCCCGAACGAGAAATGGGATGCGATCATCGCCATCAACCTCTCCTCCGTTTTCCATGCCTGCAAGGCGGCGGTGCCGGTGATGAAGAAGCAGGGCAAGGGCCGGATCGTGAACCTGGCCTCCGTGCACGGCCTCGTCGCCTCGCCTTTCAAGTCGGCCTATGTCGCAGCCAAGCATGGCGTGATCGGCTTCACCAAGACGCTGGCCCTGGAGATCGCCGAGACCGGCATCACCTGCAACGCCATCTGCCCGGGCTATGTGAAGACGCCGCTGGTGGAGAACCAGATCGCCGACACCGCCAAGGCGCGCGGGATTTCCGAGGAGGAAGTGGTGCGCGACGTCATGCTGGCGGCCCAGCCGACCAAGCAATTCGTCACCTTTGAACAGCTCGCCGGTGCGCTGCTCTATCTTGTCTCCGACGCCGGTGCCAATATGAATGGTACGCAGATCACGGTGGACGGCGGATGGACGGCGAAGTGACGAATTTCACACGATTGCGCATGACGACTGAGCCGCTGCGTCCCATTGCCGGCGCGGGGATTGTCGTCTTCCGCGAGGATGAGGTCCTGCTGATCAAGCGGGGCAAACCGCCCTATCGCGGCCAATGGTCCCTGCCCGGCGGCAAGATCGAATACGGTGAAACCGCCGCCGAGCCGCCCTGCGCGAACTGGCCGAAGAGACCGGCACCTCGGCCCGCATTCTCGGCCTGATCGATGTCATCGACAGTATCGGCCTGCGTGAACCGGGACAGCCGGGCGACTGGCATTTCGTGCTGACCGACTTCGCCGCCATCTGGACCGGTGGCGACCCCATCGCCGATGACGATGTCACCGAGGCGGGCCTTCTTCCCCTATGACGAAGCCATCGCCCTGACCGAGTGGGACAAGACCCGCGATGTGATCGGCCGGGCGCGTGACATCGTGCAGGCCTTTACTGCGCCACAATCGGGCGCATGATGCGCGACATGCGCCTGCTTGTCCTTGCCTGTCTGTGTTTCGCCTTCGCCAGCCCTGCGCTGGCACAGAAACCGCGCGTCCCGACACAACCGGACCCGTCCATCCTGACCGAAGCCCCGGTCGAGGACCAGGTCGACCGCGAGCGCACCCTGCCCTACCTCGCCTATACGCTGGGCGAACTGCACTATCTGGCCTTTGCCTGCGAAGGCCCGGATGACCAGACCTGGCGTGACCGGATGGTGGAATTGCTGGGGATGGAAGCCGCCGATAATGGCCGTTTCCGCGATCGGCTGATCGACAGTTTCAACGAGGGCTATCGCGCCCAGCAACGCTATCGCGCCCGCTGCGGCGCCGAAGCGGAAGCGAACGCCGCGCCCTCGCCCATCGCGGCCGCGACCTGTCGGAAATGATGCGCTCCGCCTATTTCGACTAGGCCGCTGCGCCGCTAGCCGGGCGCTTCAGGCCGGCCGTCGTCAGGTGCGGGCCCAGCTCGTCGCGGATTTCCGGATGGGAACAGGGATAGATCGCCAGATAGTTCGGTTCTTCCGGCAGATGCCCCGCATCGACCAACAGTTTGAGACCCGCGCGGATGGTCTCGCGCGAGTGCTGGCGTGCGGTGATCACGGCCACCGGGCGGCGCTTGAGCACCGCATATTTGAAGATTTCCCAGGACGGGCCGCGCCAGCTGGCCGTGTCCAGGGCCCGGCGGACATCACGCAGCAGGTATTCCTCGCCATTGCGATCCTTGCCGTCGGCAAATTCGCGATAGGCGCGCTGCGGCGGATCGGCCCAGTCCTCCCACAGGCCGGGCACGCCCAGATAGGCCTTGATGTCCTCGTATTCGTGCTGGCGCAGCGCCTGTTCCTCACCGGTCACCGTGTTGAGCAGATGGATCCGCGTCGGCAGGTGAAGAATGTTCTCGTCGATGTCGAAGAAGTAGAAGCTTTGCCGGTCCACGGGGCCTGTCCTTGCGCTGCAGGGCGGTGTGTTTGCCGCCCGCTTACAAAGTCAGGGCGGCGTGTTCAATACTTGGCGTAGGATTTTTCTTCCACGATGGTCGAGCCGAGCAGGAGATTGATCTCCTTTTTCAGCGCCGCCCGCTTGTCATTGGTGATGTAGACCGCACGCGCCAGACGGATGAATTCCTCGCCGAAATCCTTGGCGCGCTCGCAGTCGCGGATGTCATCCTCGATATCCCACAGGGCCTCGTTGACGGTTTTCAGCTCGCCTTCCAGACGGGCCATCTCCGCGCTTTGCGGCACTTCCTCCGCCTGCGTCTTCTGCAGGATGTCCAGCTCGGTGCGGATATTCTTCAGCTTGGCTTCATCGCTGATCCGTTCGGACTTGATGCGCAGGATGGTGATCTTGTCGATCAGCTCGCCCGGGGCGATGGCAGTCATGATGGTCGTCGTCACGAGAAATCCTCGGTTGGGTGAATGTTCTAGAGCCTTAGCGCGATTAGGCGCGCTTGGGCAGGCCTTCCATGAAGGTCACCGGGGCACCGGCGCCCTGGGTCACCAGATCGCCGTCGCGCATCACGCTCTGGCCGCGGATGATCGTGCCCACCGGCCAACCGGTGACGGTCATGCCGGCAAAGGGCGTCCAGCCGGACTTGGTCGCCGACCAGTCATCGGTGATCTCGACCCGGCGTTTCATGTCGATCAGGGTGAAGTCGGCATCCCAGCCGGCCGCCATGCGACCCTTGCCGGCAATCCCGAAAATGCGCTGGGCCCCGTGCGAGGTCAGGTCGACAAAGCGCTCAATGGTCAGCCGGCCGGCATTCACATGGTCCAGCATGATCGGCACCAGCGTCTGCACGCCCGGCATGCCGGACGGGCTCTGGGGATAGGGTTTGGCCTTTTCCTCCAGCGTGTGCGGGGCATGGTCGGATCCGATCACGTCGACAATGCCGCGCTGCAGGCCGCGCCACAGGCCGGCACGATGATAGGCGTCGCGCACCGGCGGGTTCATCTGCGCCCGGCCCTTGATGCGCTCGTAGATTTCCGGACCTTCCAGCGTCAGGTGCTGGGGCGTCGCCTCGACCGAGGCGACATCGCGGTGATGCGCCAGGAATTCCATTTCCTCGGCGGTGGAGATGTGCAGCACATGGATGCGCTTGCCGGTCTTGCGCGCCAGGCGCACCAGGCGTTTGGTCGACAGGATCGCCGCCTCGGCATCGCGCACCACCGGATGGCTGGTCCAGTCGCCGTCGACGGCCAGGCTGCGGCGTTCCTCCAGCCGGTATTCATCCTCGGAATGGAAGGCAGCGCGACGGTTGATCGCGTTCAGCACGCGCTCGACGCCTTCATCATCCTTGACCAGAAGCGTGCCGGTGGAGGCGCCCATGAACACTTTCACGCCGCAGCAGCCCAGCATGCGCTCCATCTCGGGCAGCACGTCGACATTCTCGTTGGTGGCGCCGGCATAGAAGGCGTGGTCGCAATGCATGCGGCCCTTGGCGCGGGCCAGCTTGTCCAGATGCATGTCCGGCGAGGTCGTGGTCGGATTGGTATTCGGCATCTCGAAGACCGCCGTCACCCCGCCCAGCACGGCGCACAGCGAGCCCGATTGCAGGTCTTCCTTCCACTCCATGCCCGGTTCGCGGAAATGCACCTGGGTGTCGATCACGCCCGGCACCACGGTCAGGCCCGCACAATCGATCACCTCGCCGGCCGAGGCCTGCGACAGGTCGCCGATCTGTGCCGTCTTGCCATCGATCACACCGATGTCCGCAATCCCGCGGCCATCATGGTTCACCACCTCGCCACCCTTGAGGATCAAGTCGAAGGTCTGGCTCATCATGCGGTCCTTTCATAAAGGCGTTTGGCGGCATCATACACGGTCTCGACCGAGAGGTCGGCCAGCAGGCTCTGCGAGGCCTTGCGACGGTCGTCATGCGCGGCGTCGATCTCTTCGAACGAGGCCGGTCCGCGCACCAGATCACAATGCGCCCCCCAGGGGCCATAGCAACGATCATCGGACGGGCCGAACAGTCCCAGGGTCGGCACACCGGCCGCGGCCGACATGTGCATCAGCCCGCTGTCATTGCCGACATAGAGGCGCGTGCGCTCCAGGCAGGCGGCCGTCTCCGGCAGGCCCAGACCCAGAAGATCGACGAAATCCACTTCCGGCAGGGCGTCACGGATCGGCTGGGCATACATCTCGTCACCCGGCCCGCCCAGCATCACCACTGTGGCGTGCGGCATCACGCCGTCCGGTCCGGTAAAGCGCAGGATGAATTCGGCAAACTTCTCCGCCGGCCAGACCTTGAAGATCCACGAGGCCGAGGGACAGATCGCCAGATACTGCTCACCCGCCGGCAGGTCCGGCAGGCGCGCGACCGCTTCGGCGCGATGCGCGTCGGACAGCCACAGGCGCGGCGCGGGCGGCGTGTCCTGCCGTTTCAGCACGCTCGCCGCCTCGATCACCTTGGCGATCGGCGTGGACGACTGGCGCAGGATGCGGCGTTCCCTCGCGCGCAGCATCCAGGCCGTGGCCGAACAGCGCAGATCCACCACCAGGTCCCAGGACGTGCCCACCGTTTCGCGCCACAGATCGATCCAGTGGCGGCCCATCGGCTTCTTGCGCATCTCGATGATGCGCTCCAGCCGCGGAACCTCGCGGAACAGCGAGGCCGCCAGCGGGCCGCAGGCAATCGTGAACCGGGCCTCGGGCCGCGTTTCGATGAGATGGGCCAGGACGCCCGAATTGATGATGGCGTCACCGATCCGGGTCGAGGTGATGAAAAGCACGCGTTCCATGAGAGCCGCCAATAGCGCGCATGAACGCCCTTGGCCAGACGCGAACACAATGCCATATCCCGGACATGAGCCTGCCTGACACCCCTCCTTTCATCCTGCCGGCCCGCCAGATCGTATCGGTCGCGGGAACCGAGGCCCGCGCCCTGTTGCAGCGGGTGATCACCACCGACATCACCTCGCTCCAGCCCGGCCAGTGCCGACCCGGCGCGCTGTTGACGCCGCAAGGCAAGATCCTGGTGGACTTCCTGATTTTCGCCGAGGGCGATACCGTCTGGCTGGACGTGCCGGCCGAGGCCAGCGAGGGCCTGGTCAAGCGCCTCACCCTGTTCAAGCTGCGCGCCAAGGCCGAGATCCTGTTCAACAACGACCTGCGCGCCGTGTGGTCGACCGCACCCTTCCCCGGCTCGGCCCCGGACCCGCGTCTCGATGGCCGTGTCCATCGCGGCATCGCCGCCGAGGGTGGCGAGATCCGCGCCCTCGACACGATCGAGATCGAGGCCGGCGTCCCCGCCTTCGGACGCGATTACGGCGAGGCCGAGGTCTTTCCCACAGACGTCAATCTGGACGTCTATGGCGGCATTGGCTGGAAGAAGGGCTGTTTCATCGGCCAGGAAGTCGTCTCGCGCATGAAGCGCCGTGGCACCATCCGCAAGCGCTCCATCCCGGCCGCCTTCGCCGGCGATGCACCCGAGCGCGGAACCGCGGTGATGGCCGGCGATGCCCGCATCGGCGCGATCAGCTCTGCGCTCGGCCACCGCGCCATCGTGCTGGCCCGCCTCGACAAGCTGGGCACCGCCACCCGCTATGCCGAAGCGGACGGCCAGGAAGCGCATCTGACGGTCGACGCCGCTCTGGTCCCCGACGCGCCGCCGGAAGCGGTATGATCCTGCTCCGCTCTTCGCACGTCATCCCCCGGCTTGTCCGGGGGACCTCGCCCATCCAGCCAGCGGGTTAGCTGGGATCCCCCGGACAAGCCGGGGGATGACGGATGTGATTGAATGAATTCCTGCCATGACGGTGTCAGCATGGATGGAGTAAAACGCGTCCATGACACAGCGCTGCCAATGGGTGAACACGCCCGACCCGATCTATGCCGAGTATCACGACACCGAATGGGGTGTGCCCGAGTATGACAGCCGGGCGCTGTGGGAAAAGCTGATGCTGGACGGCTTCCAGGCCGGCCTCGCCTGGATCACCATCCTGCGCAAGCGCGAGCACATGCGGCAGGTCTTCCATGGTTTCGACCCGGAGATCATCGCCCGCTATACCGATGCGGATCGCGAACGCCTCCTGGCCGATCCCGGCATCATCCGCTCGAAGTCCAAGATCGAGGCCGCCATCGGCAATGCGCAGGCTTACCTCGACATGCGCGAGGCCGGCCTCGACTTCTCCGACCATCTCTGGAGCTTTGTCGGCGGCGCCCCGATCCAGAACACCTGGCCCTCCCTGAAGGACACCCCCACCCAGACCGCCGAAAGCCAGGCCCTGTCGAAGGACCTGAAAAAGCGCGGCTTCAAATTCGTCGGCCCGGTGATCGTCTATGCCTTCATGCAAGCCGTCGGCATGGTGAATGACCACGAGACCGGGTGTTTCCGGCATGAGGCGGTGAAAGCGCTGGCGCGTCCGGCCCGCCAGCGCTAGCTTTTGCTTCGCGGTTGGGGAACTGCTGGAGTTGTCGATGTCGCGTCGTCTGACCGCGGGCCGTCTGGCCCTGCCCCTCACCCTCGTTCTCCCGATCACCCTCACCGGCTGCGCCTGGCTGGCTGAAGGCCGGGATCCCAACCTTCCCTCGGCAGCCGAGATGGGCGCCGGCGAGTGCCGCCAGGCCGGGCCGCAGGATCCGGCAGCGCCGGGCGAGTGGATCTGTGACCGCGGCGATGGCCGTGAACGGATGCAGCCACGCCACCGCGTCGAGAACCGCTGATCGTCAGAATTCTGCTCGGGCTCCCCGGAACGGGGGATGCCTCGCCGGTCGCGCCGCGCCTACGGTTTCGGGGTGGGACCGGCCCGGCACACTCGGGACGCACGGCGGGTCTTGTCCCTTTGACCAACGGCAGGGGAGACACCGCCATGAAACGTCAATTTGCACTCGGCCTCCTGGCCGCCCTCATCCTGGCCGGCACGGCCAGCGCCCAGACCTTCGGTTCGGTGAACCTGCGCGCCGGTTTCACGCCGGACCCCTACCGTACCAACATCACCTCGGGCGGTTCGATCCGGGCTTCCAACCTGTTCACCAATTGCACGGGCTGGGTCGCGGATGCGGTCGACTTTGCCGTCTACTACACCGCCGGCAGCTTCAACCTGACCATCTCGGCGACCTCGAATGCCGACACCACGCTGATCGTGCGGGCGCCGAACGGCCAGTTCTACTGCGATGATGATTCAGGCCCCGGCCTCAACCCGACCATCACCATCGGCCGGCCGCAATCGGGCGCCTATTCGGTCTGGGTCGGGTCCTACCGCCAGGGCGAATATGCCCAGGCCACGCTGGCCATTTCCGAACTCGGCCGCAACTAGGCGCCAGGCCTAGCCAACCGCGTTCAACGCCTTGGCATGGTGCCGCAAATGGTCTTCCATGAAGGTGGCGATGAACCAGTAGGAATGGTCATAGCCGGGATGGCGGCGCAGGGTCAGTGACTGCCCTGCCTCCCGGCAGGCCGCCTCGAACAGCTCCGGTTTGAGCTGTTCGGCCAGGAATTGATCCGCCTCGCCCTGATCAACCAGGATGTGCGCCGATGTCGGCTGGCGCTTGACCAGCTCGCAGGCATCATGCTCGCCCCAGGCCGGGCATTCATCGCCCAGATAGGCCGAAAAGGCCTTCTGGCCCCAGGGCACCTTGGTCGGCGCCACGATGGGCGCGAAGGCCGAGACCGAACGATAGCGCAAGGGCTGTTTGAGATGCAGCGTCAGCGCGCCATGCCCGCCCATGGAATGCCCGAACACGCCCTGCCGCTCCATGTCGGCCGGAAAGGACGCGCCGACCAGGGCCGGCAATTCCTCGGTGACATAGGTCTCCATCTGGAAATGCGGGAACCAGGGCCGCTCGGTGGCATTGACGTAAAAGCCTGCCCCCTGGCCCAGATCATAAGCCTCATCATCCGCGACACCCTCGCCGCGCGGCGAGGTATCCGGCGCCACCACCATCAGGCCCAGCTCGGCCGCCATGCGCTGCAGGCCGGATTTCTCCATCACATTCGACCAGTTGCAGGTCAGGCCGGAGAGATACCACAAGACCGGCACCTGCCCGTCCTGGGCCTGTGGCGGGGAAAAGACCGCAAACCGCATCGGCACACCACAGGCCTCGCTGTCATGGTCATGGACGGACAGCGTGCCGCCGAACGCGCTCCAGGATGAGATGGTTTGCATCAGGTCAATTCTCCTCCAGGGCGGCTTCCACCTGCTCGATCGTATGCGTGATCAACTCCGGTCCGCCCACTTCACCATGTCCGGGCACCACATGCACGGCCTCGGGAAAGGCAGCGCGCACCCGTTCCAGGGCTGCCGGCCAGGCCGGCACATCACCATCCTCGACATAGCCCACGCCGCGATACGCCAAAGGCCGGATGAAGCAGCCGCCGAACAGGGTCCCGCTGGGCGCGTGATAAACGACGATATTCTCGCGCGCATGCCCGCCCTCGGCGGCAAACCAGCTCAGACCGGCCACCATCAGCGCCGGCGGCAGGCCCTCGCCCAGCGTGTGTGCGGCCACGGGGAAGCCCCGCTCGCGCGCGGCGGCATTGATCTGCGGCGTGGCATAAACCGGGATGTCGGCCGCGGCCAGCACATCCGCCCCGCCGATCCGGTCGGGATGGGCGTGGGTGACGATCGCCGCGATCACCCGCTGGCCGAATTGCCGCTCGAGAACAGTCAGCAAATGCGCCGTCTCCGCCTCGCCCCAGGCCGTGTCGACCAGGACCAGCCCGACCGGCGTCTCGACCACCAGCCCGTTCGACGGTGTCAGCTGGGCGCCGCCCAGATCCCGATAGCTCACATGGCGCCAGACACCCTCGGTGACCGGCTCGATATCAATCTGCGGTGTCCCGTCGGCCTGGCTCATCACCAGCGCCGCGGCCAGAAGCATGAATTTCATGGATGATCCTCCCTCGCTGCGGCCAAGCTTGCGGTCAAATATGGCGCAGGCAGGACGCGGGGACAGTCTTTGTGTGGCAAATCACGCCCCGGTTCGCGCCTCGAACTCGGCATGCAACTGCTTCAGCACGCTGTCAAAGTCCGGATAGATCACGGTTGCCGGCCATTTCGGGTCGGTCTCGGTCTTCCAGGTCAGGTGCACCAGCGCCCAGCGGCCATCCTCCAGCTCGAACAGCGCATCATCCGACCAGTCCGCCGTCGCCACGGCCCGCACTTCCAGCCCGTGCAGCACATGCCCCGGCACACATTCGCGCCGCAGCTCGTCCTCGAAGCCGATCGCCTGGGCTTCCTGCATTTCAAACCAGTCGGGCGGGAATGTCATGACGTGTCGTCCTCGATGGGTATGGTGGAGAGGGGGATGGTGTGAATCCCCAACTGGTCATCCGCGATCCGCACCATCCGTTTGTCGGCACTGATCAGGGGCAGACCGTCTCGCCGGGCCAGGGTCATGTAAAGGCAATCATAGACCGGATGATCCAGTTCGCACGCCATCTGCAGGGCTTCAGCCTGCAGGGTCAGGTCTGGCCGAATGTCCGGATAGCCGGCGAAATTGCGAATGATCTCCAAGCTCGTCGCTCGGTCGATATCGCCGTTGCGGTGATATTTCCAGATCGCATTGGCCACCTCGGTCACGATGAAAGCCGGTGCCACCATCGCATAGCGACGGATCGCCGCCAGCGCCTGTTCATGCCCTGGCACCGGCAGGCAGGCCTTTACCGCGACACTGGCATCGAAGACCGCGGGGATCACCGGTCCCGGTCCTGCCGGATCAGGTCCGTCGGATCGATATCGCTCGGCCGGCAGCGCTCCGCGACGCTCCGCGCAAACGCAACAAAGCTCTCCCGCTCACGAGAGGCCCGCTCCTGCAGCACCTCCCGCAGGAATTGCTCCAGCGATTTCTCTTCACGCGCCGCCATCCGCTTGAGATTGGCCACGACCGCATCGTCCAGATTGCGAATGATCACCTGACCCATGCGCACCTCCTGATATCATGATGATATCACCTTGCTCGGCCTGGCGCTATCAGAAGGCTCGGCCTCAAAACTCCACCACACTCCGGATGCTCTCTCCGGCATGCATGAGATCAAAGCCCTTGTTGATCTCTTCCAGCTTGAGCTTGTGGGTGATCAGGTCGTCGATATTCACCCGGCCTTCCATGTACATGTCGACGATCTTCGGCACGTCGGTGCGGCCCCGCGCGCCGCCGAAAGCCGAGCCGCGCCAGTTGCGGCCGGTGACCAGCTGGAAGGGGCGGGTCTGGATTTCCGCGCCGGCCGGGGCGACGCCGATGATCACGCTGGTGCCCCAGCCCTTGTGGCTGCATTCCAGCGCCGTTCGCATCACATCGACATTGCCGATGCATTCGAATGTGTAGTCAGCGCCGCCGCCAGTCAGTTCGACCAGATGGCCGACGAGATCGCCCTTCACATCCTTGGGATTGACGAAATCGGTCATGCCGAACTGGCGCGCCATCACCGCCTTGTCCGGATTGAGATCGACGCCGACGATCTGGCGCGCGCCGACCAGTTTCAGCCCCTGGATGACATTGAGCCCGATCCCGCCGAGGCCGAACACCACCGCGGTGGAGTTGGGCTCCACCTTGGCGGTGAACATCACCGCGCCCAGCCCCGTGGTCACACCGCAGCCGATATAGCAGATCTTGTCGAAGGGCGCGTCCTTGCGCACCTTGGCCAGCGCGATCTCCGGCAGGACGGTGTAATTGGAGAAGGTCGAACAGCCCATGTAATGCAGGATTTTCTCGCCCTTGTAGGAGAAGCGCGAGGTGCCGTCCGGCATCACGCCCTGGCCCTGGGTCGAGCGGATCGACTGGCACAGATTGGTCTTGGGATTGAGACAGTATTCGCACTCCCGGCATTCCGGCGTGTAGAGCGGGATGACGTGGTCGCCGGGCTTCAGCGAGGTCACGCCCGGCCCGCACTCCACCACCACGCCGGCGCCCTCATGGCCCAGGATTGCGGGAAAGGCGCCTTCCGGGTCGGCACCGGACAGGGTGAACTCGTCGGTATGGCAGATGCCCGTGGCCTTGATCTCGACCAGCACCTCACCGGCCTTGGGCCCCTCCAGGTCGACCTCGACGATCTCCAGCGGTTTTCCGGCTTCGAAGGCGACGGCGGCGCGCGTTTTCATCCTGCTTCTCCCAGTGGCTGGTGGCGGCGATCCTGGGCCCAAACAGGACCCGGCATCAAGTCGGGGCAAGCCTTGCGCAGTTCGCGAGGTGACGATAGCCCCGCATGCCACTAAGTTGCGCGGCCTGTTGGGCACGCCGAGGAGTGAGTTTCATGAGCGTGGTGATCCGGTCGACCGGTCTTTGGACCCCCGAGGAAACGGTCTCGAACGACGAGCTCGTCGCCTGCTTCAATGCCTATGTGGAGAAGTTCAACGCCGAGAACGCCGACGCCATTGCGCGCGGGGCTGTCGAGCCCAAGAACCCCTCCTCCTCCGCCTTCATCGAGAAGGCCTCCGGCATCCAGTCGCGCTACACGGTCGACAAGGACGGCGTGCTGGATGTCGACCGCATGCGTCCGCGCGTGCCGGCGCGCAGCAATGACGAGCTGGCCTTCACCGCGGAAGCCGGTGTCGCCGCGGCCCGCGAAGCGCTCAAGGCCGCCGGCCGCGACCCCAAGGATGTCGACGCCGTGATCTGCTCGGCCACCTCCATGCAGCGGACCTATCCGTGCATGGCGATCGAGATGCAGGACGCGCTGGGTATCGAGGGCTTCGGCTTTGACATGACAGTGGCCTGTTCCTCCGGCACGTTCGGCATGATCAATGCGATCAACATGATCGAGACCGGCATGGCCAAGTCGGTTCTGGTCATCGTGCCGGAAATCACCACGCCGCAGCTCAATTTCCGCGACCGCGACAGCCATTTCATCTTCGGCGATGTTGCCGTGGCGATGCTTCTCGAGCACGAAAGCGTGGCCGGCGGCCAGGGCTGGAAAGTGCTCGGCCGCAACATGATGACCAAGTTTTCCAACAATATCCGCTCGAACTTCGGCTTCCTGAACGCCTCCGAGGAACCCGAGCCGAAATTCGAGGACCGCTATTTCGTCCAGGAAGGTCGCAAGGTGTTCAAGGAAGTCTGCCCCATGGTGGCCGACATGATCCTCAACGACCTCGCCACTTTCGGGCTCAAATCCGATGACATGAAGCGGCTGTGGTTGCACCAGGCCAATATCAACATGAACATGATGGTGGCGAAGAAGGTCTTCGGTCGCGAGTTCGAGGTCGAGGAGGCCCCGGTCATCCTCGACGAATTCGCCAACACGGCCGGTGCCGGTTCGCTGGTCGCCTTCCACCGCCACAATGACGGCTTCGCCGCCGGCGAAAAGGGTCTGATCTGCTCCTTCGGCGCGGGCTATTCGGCCGGCACGGTGTTTGTCGAGAAGCTCTGACGCCTCACACAACTAACAGAAAAGCGCGCCCGCCTCCGGCCGGCGCGCTTTTTATTGTGCGCCGCACAACAAATCTGAATACAGCATCAACATTTTTGATAGCGCTATCACAAAAAGAGACCCGATCCCTGCGAACACAACGCGCTGCAGGGATCGGGTCCAGTATGCGTCTCAAGCCGGGGAGGACAGGCCTGGACGTGCGAAAAACGCGCTCACCCTGCTCCGCAGGGCGGCCCCGGGACGGGGCGAAACTCTCATACTCTGGCCTGTGCAGGCCTGCCCTGGAAGGGCGAAACTCAAATCGGGTCGGGAGCAGGTATCGCAACCCCTTACAATACCTGCTCCCGCTCTCCGGCCCCCAACCGGCCGAAGCTGTTCGTGCAAACCGCTAGCCGCCGACGGACTCCCCGTGGAGGCTGGTGTCCAGACCCGTCACTTCCGACTCGTCATCGACACGCAGGGTCATAAGCTTGGATTGCACAAATAGTATGACAAATGTTGCTGCACCGCAATAAATTGCAGCGACCAGCGCACCCCAGGTCTGGGTCCACACCTGCATCCAGTTTCCTTCGATCAGACCCGGCGCGCCGCCGATCGCCTCGCTGGCGAACACGCCGGTGAGGATCGCGCCCACCAGACCACCCACACCGTGCAGGCCGAACGCGTCCAGCGTGTCGTCGATCTTCAGTGTCTTCTTCAGGGCGGTCACGCCCCAATAGGCGCCGAACGAGCCGCCGGCACCGATCAGGAAGGCCGCCCAGGACGGCACGAAGCCGGCCGCCGGAGTGATCGCCACCAGGCCGGCCACTGCACCGGACGCCGCGCCCAGCACGCTCGCCTTGCCGCGCAGCACCCATTCCAGGCCGATCCAGACCAGAACCGCCGTGGCCGCTGCGATCTGCGTCGTCACGAAGGCATGCGCCGCAGCGCCATCGGCGGCCAGCGCGGAACCGCCATTGAACCCGAACCAGCCCACCCACAGAAAGCCGGCGCCAGCCACGGTCAGCACCAGATTGTCAGGCGCCAGGTTGGAACCGGGATAGCCCTTGCGCGGACCCAGGAATTTGGCCAGCACCAGACCGGCCACACCGGCATTGATGTGCACCACGGCCCCGCCGGCAAAGTCCAGCACGCCCGCCTCGCCCAGGAAGCCGCCGCCCCACACCCAGTGGCAGATCGGCGCGTAGACCAGCACCACCCAGACGGCTGCGAAGAGGATGAAGGCCGAGAAACGGATCCGCTCGACCGCCGCACCGGCGATGATCGCCACGGTGATGATGGCAAAGGTCAACTGGAACATCAGGAAGAGGTTTTCCGGCAGGTCGCCGGACATCGACTCCGGCGTGATGCCGGACAGGCCCAGGCTGGCCAGACCGCCGACAAAGGCATTCAGCCCGCCGCCATCGGTAAAGGCCAGGGAATAGGCGATCAGCGCCCACATCACCGTCACCACGGCCGCCGCCCCCAGGCTCTGCATCAGCGTGGACAGCACATTCTTGCGCCGCACCATGCCGCCATAGAACAACGCCAGCCCGGGCAGCGTCATCAGCAGCACCAGGGCAGTCGAAGTCAGGATCCAGGCGTTGTTTCCGCTGTCCATGAAGGCCTCCGCGAACGGTTTTTGTGATTGTTGCGATCTGGAGACGAGCTAGGATCGCGACGCGGAAAGAGTCGACTTTGCGCACCGCAATTCCTGCATTTGGCGGATTGGCGCTACACAATTGTGCACGCTTGCACGCTTTTGCGGCGGGCGTGCACGAAGCGTGTTTTCAGGCCCGCGACCGGCCAAGCGTGCGGCAATGCATTGATCGGACGGGTGCATGGTTTACCCTGCCCGCATCAGGGATGGAAAAAGAGTCGAGAGCCGTGCCCAACAGCCTCATCCGGTCCACCGGATACTGGGTTCCCCCCAGCGTCATCGACAATGACGAACTCGTCGCCAGCTACAATGCCTATGCTGAGCGCTACAATGCGCAGAACGCCGCCGCCATCGCGGCCGGCGAGCTGGCGGAATGGCCGCTCTCGAGTGCGGACTTCATCTACCAAGCCTCCGGCATCCAGCGTCGCCACGTCTTCGAGAAGGACGGCATCCTGGATATCGACCGCATGGTGCCGATCATCCCGCCGCGCTCGATCGACGAGATGTCGACCCAGGCGGAGTTTGCCTTGAAGGCGGTGAAGCCGGCGCTGGAAAAGGCCGGCTATGACGGTTCCGAGATCGACGGCGTGATCGTTGCCTCCTCGGCCCAGCAGCGCAATTTCCCCGGCGTGTCCTGCGAGATCCAGAACGCCATCGGCGCGTCCGGCTTCTCCTTCGACCTGACCATGGCCTGCGCCTCGGCGCTCTACGGCCTGCACATCGCCAATGGCTTCATCAGGTCCGGCGAGGCCAAGCGCATCCTGGTCTGCTCGCCGGAGATCATGACCTGCATCAATGTCCATTCGCGCCGCGAGGTGCATTTCATCTTCGGTGACGCCGCCGCCGCCATGATCGTCGAGGCCGATGATGGCCGTCCCGGCGGCTGGGACGTGCTGGGCACGCATGCCGAGAACAAGTGGTCCTCGGCCCTGCGCTCGGACTACGGCTTCCTCAACATTGCCGAACGCCAGGTCGATCCGGACTTCGAACCGCATCTCGACCAGGACGGCCACCGCGTCTTCAAGGACGTGGTCGGTTTCGCCCCCGTCGTGGCGCGCAACCTGATGGACAAGATCGGCCTCGAGCCGGACGGCGTGCGCCGGACCTGGCTGCACCAGGCCAATATCCGCATGGTCGACATGATCGCCAAACGCATCCTCGGCCGCGACCGCACCGAAGAGAACGCTCCGGCCATCCTGCACGAATACGGCAACACCTCCTCGTCCTCGGTGGTGATGAATTTCGAAATGCATTCCGACGACATGGCCGCTGGCGAGACCGGCGTGATGTGCGCTTTCGGCGCCGGCTATGGCGTCGGTGCCGCCGCTGTGAGGAAACGCGGATGACCCGGTTTGCGCGCCGCCTGGCCGGCCTCACCCTGCCGCTCGCCCTCATCGCCTGTTCCGCGCCCGACGCACCGCCGGAGGATGCCGACACCCTGCCGGCAGACACCGCGCCCGCGGCTGACGAGACGTCTGACGAGACCAGCGAAGACGCCGCCGCAGCCCTGCCGACCGGTGACATCTACATCGCCCCCCTGAGCTGGGTCGGCGACATTCCGGCGCTCGGTCCGGTCCGCAACGCGACCGCCCGCGCCGGTTATGACAACCAGCCGGCCTTCACGGCGGATGGACGGGCCTTCTACTTTTCCTCCATGGCCGGCGAGCAGACCGATATCTGGCGCTGCAGCCTGGACTGCGCGACGCGCGAACAGATCACCGACACGCCGGACAGCAGCGAATACTCGCCCCGTCCGACCCCGGCCGGTGAAGCCCTCTCCTACATCTACCAGCCGCCCGGTGGTTATGGCGGCGAGGTCTGGCTGGACAGCCTGGATGGCGGCAATGCCCGCTCGGCCTCCAGTGTCGGGCCCAACGGGTATTACGCCTTCAATGCCGACATGACCCGGCTGGGTGTCTTCGCCCTCACCGAGCAATTTCACCTCCAGGTCTTCGGCCGCTTCGAGGATGACGGCGTCATCTCGGTCGCCGAGGGCATCGGCCGTGCGCTCTATGCCTCGCCCGACCATCAGCGCATCTACTTCACCCTGCCGCGCGAGAATGGCGGCTTTACCGTCCACGCCACAGATTTTGCCGGCAGCGCCCCCGTCGCCCTGTTCGATCTGCCCGGCGAGACCCAGGACTATGCCGTCTTCCTGCTGCCCTCGGGCGAGGAAGGCTTCTTTGCCGTGGATGAAGGCGTACTGATGCTGCGCGACCGGGTCCGGCCGTGGCAGTCCATCGCCGATCTGGGACGTGAAGGCCTGGCCAATGTGACCCGCATGGCGGTCAGCCCGGATCTGGCCCATATCGCCATCGTCGCCGACGATCCGGCCGGGCCATAGACCCGCGCGGCATGGGCGAGCACGGGCGGCATTCCACCATTGTCGAGCTCCAGCACCTGCGGGCGCTGGCGGTTCTTCTGGTCGTCTTCGCCCATATCCACCAGCACGATGCCCGCTTCTTCCCGGCGCCGCTTCTGGATCAGACCGCCTTTTTCGGCTTTTCCGGGGTCGACGTCTTTTTCGTCCTCTCCGGCTTCATCATCCACTGGCTCTATCGCGACCAGACCGGCTTCGACCTGCGCTACTTCCTCAACCGGCTGAACCGCATCCTGCCGCTCTACTGGATCTTCACCGCCCTGGCGGTGGCCGGCTATGTCCTGATCGGCGACACGCTGACCCGCGACCAAGGCGAGTTGAACCTGCTTGCCTCCCTCACGCTCATCCCCACCGGCCAGCCGCCGGTGCTGATGGTTGGCTGGACGCTGACGCACGAGCTGTATTTCTACTTTGCCTACGGGCTGATGCTGCTCCTGCCGCGCGGCGCGCGGCGCTGGGCGGTGCTGGCCTGGGCCGCCGCGACCCTCGCCTTCAACGCCTTTCCGCACGGCCTTCACACGCCCTGGCTCGATCTCGTCTTCAGCCCGTTCAACGGTCTTTTTCTGGCCGGCGCCCTGATGGCGGAATTCCGCGAGCGCCTCACCGCGCTGAAATGGCCCGGCCTGGTTCTGGCGGGTCTGGGATTGGCCCTGGGACTTTATTGGTGCCACACCCACGGCCTGGACGGGCTCGCCTCCGGACCGCTGCGCGTGGCGGTCCTGGCCCCCTTCGCGATCGGTTTCAGCTGGGCGGTGCTGGCCTGGCGTCCCCGCCTGCCCGGCTGGCTCGCAAGGATTGGCGACGCGTCCTACGCCATCTACCTGTCGCACATCCTGGTCATCGGTGTCCTGGCCCGGCTGATGCCGCGCTTCATTGGCGACATGCCGCTTTCCAGCCTCGGCTTCTACGCCGTCGCGCTGGCCGCCTGCCTGGTCTTCGGCTGGCTCACCCATATCCTGCTGGAGCGCCCGCTATTGCAGGCCGGCAAGGGGCTGATCCGGCGGATCACACCGGCTGAACCTCGGTGATCTTGTAGGTCAGGTCATCGCCATCGGCCTCATGGATGGTCAGATACTCGCCCACCCGCATCGAATGGTCCCCCAGACGGAAGACCGGCTCGTCGGGCCCCTCTTCCTCTTCATCATAGCGGAAGAACCAGTGCGATCCGCGATGGCTCAGCCAGCCATCGGCCGTGTCTTCCGGGTCCGGCGAGAAACGGTCGACCGTGCATTTCGCCTTGCTTGAGCGCCACTCAGCGACATCCAGATGCCCGTCCGTGTCCAGTGGCGCGATGATGACATAACCGTGCGCATCATCGCCTTCAGGAAAGCCGGCTTCGGGATTGCGGCCCAGCCGCAGGACGACACGTTTCAGGCTCATGACAGTCTCCCTAGTTTTTCTGGATGTACTTCATCGCGCCGCCCCTGTCGGGTCAATTGCTCCGGCGTGCGGCATCTGCGCACGCCCGGTGACCGCAAGAGGATGTGGACGACTGGGCGGCAATGGTGGAGCCCGCGGGGCAAGAGTGCTATCTCCCCCCTCCCGCGAACAGAAGGATCGATGCGCCCATGCCCGCTGCCGCCCGCAAGAAAGACCAAGCTCCGCGCGCCTGGCAGCGCATGATATCCGGCCGCCGGCTGGACCTGCTGGATCCGTCACCCTTCGATGTCGAGATCGAGGATATCGCCCACGGCCTGGCCCGCGTGGCGCGCTGGAACGGCCAGACCCATGGCGATCACGCCTTCTCGGTCGCCGAGCACTCCGTCGTGGTGCTGCGCATCCTCGATCACTTGTATCCCAAGCTGGAGCCGAAATGGCGGCTCGCGGCGATCCTGCATGACGCGTCCGAATACGTGATCGGCGACATGATCAGCCCTTTCAAGGCAGCACTCGGCGTCAATTACCGCGAGTTCGAGGACCGTCTGGAACGCGCCATCCACCTGCGCTTCGGCTTGCCGCCGAAACTGCCGGTCGAGGTCAAGCGCAAGATCAAGCGCGCGGATGTGATCTGCGCCTATTTCGAGGCCACCCAGATCGCCGGTTTCTCGGTGGAGGAATCAAAGAAATTCTTCGGCCACCCGCCGGCCGACCTTGAGGTCTCGATCGAGCCGAAACCGGTCAAGCACGCCCAGACCCTGTTCCTGGACGTCTTCGCGGAAACCCTGAAACAGGCCGAGGCCGCGTGATGGATCTGGCCGGTCAGTCCCTGTCTGTCGGCCTCAACGCGGTCATCCTGTCGGTGGACGCCGACACCCCGCGCGTCCTCATCGTGCCGCAGGACGGTGGCGGCGTTGCCCTGCCCTTCGGTCCCTTCGACCCGGACCGCCACCGCACGTTCGAGATCGGCCTGCGCCGCTGGGTCGCCGAACAGGCGCGCTTCCAGCTGGGCTATGTCGAACAGCTCTACACATTCGGTGATCGCGGCCGCGAAGCACCGATCGCGGCGATGACCGGTTCCGAGGATGCGCGCATCATCTCGGTCGGCTATCTCGCCCTCACCGCCGACACCTCGACCCCGCCCGAAGGCGGCGGACGCTGGCGCGGCTGGTATGATTTCTTCCCCTGGGAGGACTGGCGCGAGGGCAGGCCGGACATCATCGATGCCGAGATCGTCCCGCGCCTGTCGGCCTGGGCCGACGAGGCCGGTGTGCCCGGCCGGCGTGCGTCGCGGCATGACCGGCTGAAGTCGACGTTCGGAATCGGCGGGGCCGGCTGGAATGAAGAGCGCATGCTGGACCGCTACGAGCTGCTCTACGAGGCCGGGCTGGTCGCCGAGGCGGCGCGCGATGGTCAGAGCGACAATCCCTCCCAGTGCCCGGCCCTGGGCCTGTCCATGGCCTCGGACCATCGTCGCATCCTGGCCACGGCCATCTCGCGCCTGCGCGGCAAGATCAAATACCGCCCGGTCGTGTTCGAACTGATGCCGGAGCTGTTCACGCTTTCCGCGCTGCAGCAGGTGGTGGAGGCGATTGTCGGCTATCGCCTGCACAAGCAGAACTTCCGCCGCGCCCTCGACCGGACCGGTTTCGTGGAAGGCACAGGACGAATGGAAAGTCGCACGGGTGGCCGCCCGGCAGAGCTGTTCCGCTATCGCCGCGAAGCCATGGCCGGATTGCCCTCTCTGGGGCTTTCAACACCGAAGCTACGCGAGCAGGTTTGAGGTCATTCATATTGCACCGCACATAAGGCCTTGTGATATTCCTGAAAACGTTGTTCAATCTATAGTTAGTTGTTGCGTGAAACTGGGGGCAGTTATGCGGGGAAGTCTTCTGGCGGACATTGTTGTCGCGCTGATCGTGTGTCTGTCGCCCGTGTCCGCGCTCCATTTCATCAGCCTGGAAAACTATGCCGCAGGTTTGATCCTCGCCGTTCTGGTTGTGCTGGCCCTGAGCCTGTTTCCCCGCGAGCACATCACGATGCGTGCCACAATCGCCGGATCTGTTGTCACGCTTGGCCTGGTCCAGGGCCTGATGTTCGCAGGTCTCGGCTTCGCTGCCGCCCTTCTGGCCGGTGCCGCGCTGACCGGGGGCGGGTTCGCCATCATGGCCCTGCTCGCCCACAAGCGTCCGGTCAGCCAGAACTAGCGCCCCGCGCAAGTCCATTCATTCCGCGACAGCCCTTGCGCTGTGCTCACAGTGAGCATATATCTTCTGCACGCATACTGCTCACATCGAGCATAAGGGTGGCCGTTCAACGCGCCGCCCATTTTCAGACCCTATAAATGCTCATATTGAGCAAAAGGGAGGGGAAAGTGGACCGAATGAATTGGGACGGCACGCCGAAAGCCTTAGATCAGGATCGGCCGGAACTGGCCTATACCGATGAGGTCAAGGCGGCGACGGATCATCTCTACGAGAAGGTGAAGCATGTCGTCACCCCGATGGAGTGGCCGGCCAAGGCGCCGCTGATCCACGCCATCAACCAGCTTAAAAAAGAAAAAAACGCGGTCATCCTCGCCCACAACTACATGACAGCGGACATTTTCCACTGCGTCGGCGACCTGATGGGCGACAGCCTGGCGCTGGCCCGGATGGCCGCCGAGAGCGAGGCCGACATCATCGTCCAGGCCGGCGTCCACTTCATGGCCGAGACTGCCAAGGTGCTGGCCCCGGAAAAGAAGGTCCTCATCCCCGACACCCGCGCCGGATGTTCGCTGGCCTCCTCGATCACCGGCGAGGATGTGCGCCGCATCAAGGCCGCCTATCCCGGCATTCCGGTGGCGACCTATGTCAACACCTCGGCCGATGTGAAGGCCGAGTGCGATATCTGCTGCACCTCGTCGAACGCCGTCCAGGTCGTCGAAAGCCTCGGCTCGGACACCGTCATCGTCCTGCCCGACCAGTATCTGGCCAAGAATGTCGCCGCCCAGACCGATGTGCGCATCCTCACCTGGGCCGGCAGCTGCGAGGTGCACGAGCAATTCACGGCGCAGGACATCCAGGACCTGCGCGACGCCCATCCCGGTGTCGTCATCATCACCCACCCGGAAAGCCCGCTGGAAGTGGTCCAGGCCGCCGACTATGCCGGTTCGACCGCCGCCATGGCCGACTGGGCCCGGCATTCGGGTGCCAAGAAGGCCGTCCTCCTCACCGAATGCTCGATGAGCGACAATGTCGCCGCCGACGTGCCGGAGATCGAGTTCATCCGCCCGTGCAATCTGTGCCCGCACATGAAGCGGATCACGCTGGAAAACATCTATGACTGCCTGCGCCTGGAGCAGCACGAGGTGACCGTCCCCGACGCCGTCATCGAAGGCGCCCGCCGCTCTGTCCAGGCCATGCTCGACCTGCCCAAGCCGGCAAAGCCCGCGAGCTTTGACCCGACGAAGCCGGAAAAGCCCGTGGATCTGGTCGCGGTCTAGGGGCGATGACCCGCCCTGTCCTCATCTGCGGTGCCGGCATCGCCGGGCTGTGGGCAGCGCTCCGGCTTGCCCCGCATCCCGTCATCCTGCTCACCGGCGCCCCGCTGGGTGAAGGCGCAGCGTCGGGCTGGGCGCAGGGCGGGGTGGCCGCTGCCCTCTCCGAAGATGATACGGCTGCGCTGCACACGGCCGACACGATCACCGCTGGGGCCGGACTGGTGAACGCGGAAGCAGCGCGTGCCCTGGCCGAAGGCGCGGCGGCGGAAGTCGAGGCGCTGGCAGCCCTGGGTGCGCCTTTCGAGCGCGAGGGGAAGGCCTGGTCTCTGTCTCGCGAGGCCGCCCATTCACGCCACCGGGTTGCCCGGGTGAAGGGCGATGGCGCCGGCGCGGCGATCATGGCGACGCTGATCCGCACCGTTCGCACCGCCGGCCACATCGAAATCCGCGACGGCTGGAAGGCGGTCACCCTACTGGGCGACGAAACCCACTGCACCGGCGCGCTGGCAAAAGCACCGGACGGCCGCACCGAAGCGATCGAGGCCCAAGCCACCATCCTCGCCATGGGCGGGACGGGCGGCCTCTTCGCGCTGACCACCACGCCGGCCGGAGCGCAGGGCCAGGCCATGGCCATGGCGGCCCGTCTGGGCGCGGTGATCCAGGACCCCGAATTCGTCCAGTTCCACCCCACCGCCCTCAATGCCGGTCTCGACCCGGCACCGCTGTGCACCGAAGCCCTGCGCGGAGAGGGCGCAACCCTGATCGACCGAACGGGCCTGCGCTTCATGAAGGCGGTCCATGCCGATGCCGAACTGGCCCCGCGCGATGTCGTCGCCCGCGCCGTGCACCGCCAGAACACCGCCGGCAAGGGGGCGTTCCTCGATTGCCGCAGCGCCATCGGTGCCGAATTCCCCGATCGCTTCCCCGCCGTCTTTGCCGCCTGCCTGCAAGCCGGGATCGATCCGCGTCACCAGCCCATCCCGGTGGCGCCCACCGCGCACTACCACATGGGCGGGGTGATGACCGATATCGACGGCCGCACCTCAGTGCCCGGCCTCTTCGCCATCGGCGAATGCGCCTCCTCCGGCCTGCACGGCGCCAACCGCCTGGCCTCCAACTCCCTGGCCGAAGGCCTGGTGAGTGCAGCGCGGGTGGCGGCCGTCTTGTCCTCACCCGCATCCTACCCTCCGTCATCCCCCGGCTTGTCCGGGGGACCTCAGCTCACCGGTCTGAGAGAAGGACATGGCGTCGGCGAAAGCACTGAAGCCGCCAAGAGGTTGGAAGTGATCCCCCGGACAAGCCGGGGGATGACGGCCGAGCCCGTGTCTCTCCCGCCCCACGCCCTCACCCGCCTGCGCCAGGCCATGTCACAGCATTGCGGCGTCGAGCGGTCGGAGACCGGGCTCACCGCCCTCCTCTGCCTGATCGATGACCTGCGCGCCGAGCATGGCGAGGCCGATGCGCTGGTCGCAGCCCGCTTCATCGTCACCGGCGCGCTCCGGCGCGCCGAGAGCCGCGGCGGGCATTTCCGCACCGACTGCCCGCAGACCGAGGCCCGGCCGGCGCACACGCGCCTTGTCCTCGACGATCTGGTGCGGCAAGACCCCGTCGAGCGCCGCTACCAGACCCCTGCCGAATAGGACCGCCCATGCCCGTCATGCCCCTGCCCCGCCATGTCGTGTCCGAGGCTGTGGCCCGTGCCATCGCCGAGGACCAGGGCGGCCGCGGCGATGTCACCTCGCTGGCCTGCATTCCGGCCAATGCGGACGCCAAATTCTACGTCAATGCGCGCGAGACCGGCGTGGTCTGTGGTTTCCAGCCGGCGCTGGAAGCGATCTGGCAGTGCGATCCGGAAGCCCTGGTCAGCCCGCAGATGCAGGATGGTGACCGGGTGAAGCCCGGCGATGTGCTGATCTCCGTCACCGGCCGCGCCCGCGGCCTCCTGGCCGCCGAGCGCATCGCCCTCAACTTCCTCGGCCGGATGAGCGGCATTGCCACTTTTACCGCCCGCTATGTCGAGGCTGTCGCCGGCACCGGTGCGCGCATCGCCCACACCCGCAAGACCACGCCGGGCTTTCGTGCCTTCGAACTGCAGGCCGTACAGGCCGGCGGCGGATCGCTGCACCGTTTCGGCCTGGATGACGCCATCCTGATCAAGGACAATCACGTTGCCGTCTGCGGCGGTGTGGCCGAGGCCGTCCGGGCCGCCCGCAGCCATGCCGGACACATGACCCGCATCGCTGTCGAGGTCGACCGGCTGGACCAGCTCGCTGCCGCCATCGAAGCCGGCGCTGAAAGCGTGCTGCTCGACAATTTCTCGCTGGATGATCTGCGCGCCGCGGTGGCGCAGGCCAAGGGCCAGGTGACGCTGGAAGCCTCCGGCGGGGTCAATCTGGAGACGGTGCGCGCCATCGCCGAGACCGGCGTCGATATCATTTCCATCGGCGCCCTGACGCATTCCGCGCCCAATTTCGATATCGGCCTGGACGAGGCCTGAGCCTCAGCTCAGATCCCGCCGGTTGAGCAGCAGGAACAGCAGGGTGATCACCACCCCCTGATAGACCAGGCTGATATAGCCCGGTGCCGTGAGGAAATCGGCCCCGGTTGCGGCGGCCACCACCCAGTCGATGCTGAAGCACAGCATGGCCAGCGGATAGGTCAGGATCACCAGCGTGCGCCGCATGGACATCAGCACGAAGCTCGCCACGATCAGGCCGACACCGGTGAAATAAATCGCTTCCTGCCACAGCGGCGCGTTCAGCACGAAGTCGACCATGTCCGGCCCGAGAAGGGCGTGACTGGCCGGCAGGACGCGGATCAGGATATCGCTGAACGCCCAGTAGAGCGAATACAGCATCTCCATCAGCATCATCAGGAAAGTCACCCCGTACATCCACGCGCCGCGGGAGATGATGTCACGCCATGACTGGACCATTCAGAAATCCCGCTCCAACCTAGTCATCCAGAACCACCGGACCGGTCTCGCCCTTGGCCCGGATCTCGGCCTCATTAAGGCCGCACAGCTCGTGCGGGAAGACCAGCCAGTCCTCGGTTTCCTCGACGAAATAGTCCGGCGTGATCGCCGTTCGATTGCGCGCCGGCTTGTAATAGACCGTCGCCACGCGCGCCTCGCCCGGGAAATTGCGCCGGCATTTCGCCCGCAGCACCCGCAGGATCGCCTCGATCGACCGGCCACTGTCGAACACGTCGTCGACGATCAGCAGGCGGTCTTCCGCGTTCAGCTGGTCAACCAGATAGCTTTCACCGTGCACCCGGACATCGCGCGCCATCTCGTCAATGCCGGTATAGGCCGAGGTTCGCAGGGCGATATGATCGGTCTGGATGCCTTTCCAGGCGAGATATTCCTGCACGGCAATGCCCACCGGGGCCCCGCCGCGCCACACGCCCACGATATAGGTCGGCTCGAAGCCGCTCTCCAAGACCTGCCGGGCCAGCCGGAAGGAATGAGCCAGCAGATGGTCGGCGGTGATGAAGGTTTTCTCGATGCTCATCGCGCCAGTCTCGCGCACCGGGCATGGGGCTGCAAGTGACGGCACTGCCGGGCGAATCCGGGATTGGCGGCTGACAGCAATCCCGCCTAGTCTTCCGGCCATGAGACAGAGCGATATTCCCTCCGGGACCCTCCACACCCTGTTCGTCGACAGTCAGGCCGTGGCCAACAACATGCTGGGCGACCCGACGCGCCGTCGCATCGACGTCTATGTGCCGCACGGCCATGACGGCCAGGACCTGCCGCTGCTGGTCGATCTGGTCGGCTTCACCTCGGGCGGGCCGGGCCACACAAACTGGCGCAATTTC
Source organism: uncultured Maricaulis sp. (assembly GCA_965242785.1). Classification (GTDB taxonomy): domain Bacteria; phylum Pseudomonadota; class Alphaproteobacteria; order Caulobacterales; family Maricaulaceae; genus Maricaulis. Next base: position 514,334 of record CBDETA010000001.1, on the reverse strand, counting down.
GGGGAGAATGTGCCCGAGCGCGCCGACCGGCTGATCCATGAGGGCCGGATGAAGCCCTGCGTCATCGCCTTCCCGGACTGTTTCACCCGGCTGGGCGGAAACCAGTACATCAACTCGATCGCGCTCGGGAATTGGGATGATTTCCTGCGCCTCGAAGCGATCCCGGCCGTCGAGGCGAAATTCGGCTGTGGCGGTTTCGGCAAGCGCGGCTGTTTCGGCAAGAGCTCGGGCGGCTATGGCTCGATGGTCCACGCCCTTCTGCATCCGGACTTCTGGTCCGCCGCGGCCTGCCATTCCGGCGATATGGGGTTCGAGCTGATGTTCGCCGCCGATTTCGCCCACACGCTGCGCCGCATGGCCCGGCATGGCGGCTCGGTGGAGGACTTCATCGCCGCCTGGGAGGCGGAAAGCCGGATCAAGGTCAATGGCGACGATCTGCACGCCCTGATGATCCTGGCCATGGGAGCCAGCTATGATCCCGATCCGGATGCCTTCCTGGGCATCCGCCTGCCGGTAACCCCCGATACCTGCGAGATCATTCCGGAACGCTGGGCGCAGTGGATGAAGTGGGATCCGCTGGTCATCGCCGACACGCATGGCGAGGGCCTGAAGACGCTGAAGGGCCTGTTCATCGATTGCGGCGATATCGACCAGTACAACCTGGTCTATGGTGCCCGCCGCATGAACAAGAAACTCGCGGCCCTGGGTGTCGATCATGTCTATGAGGAGTTCCACGGAACCCACTCATCGATCGATCACCGCATGGACACCTCCCTGCCCTTCCTGGCCGACCGGCTCAGCTGATCAGGCCATTGCTAGGCCACCGGCTCCTCGCACTGGGCCAGGACCGGTTCGCCATTCTCGGTCATCAGCCGGATATGGTCCGGGGCGGCCAGGCGTAACTGGGTCTGGAAATAGAATTTTCCGACCGGCTCCCCTTGCGACAGGAGGTTGATCCGGACCTGACGGGCCGATCCATAGACCAGAATGCGATATCCCAGCAGGTGCTCGACCGGGTCGGCGTTGTACGCGTGATGCAGGGCGAGGCGAACGGTTGGCACCAGTTCAACATTCAGCGAACGCCGGTCACGATAATCGGCAACAGAGTTCAGAAACCCGCGGCGACCGACGGCTCCGGAGCCGCACACATCCATGACAATCCATTCGGGAAGCAGTGGCGCCCCGCCCATATCCATGGAGCGTTGCACAATGACATCGCTGCGAGTTGGTTCAGCTTGCCGCGCCAGCGCCTCGGGCCGGACAGCCAAGGCCAGAACAGCCAGAACCACAAATCGAAACATGACACCCCCTGTCCGCACAGGGCTAGAGATAGCGATGGTTCATGACAACCCTGTATCGCCAGCCCTGGACGACCTCACCGTCAGTGGCCGGCTCGGCTGATCAGGCCGGCACCTTGATCGTTTCCGTCTTGCCGCCGGTCATCGAACGCCAGCTTGCCGTGAAGCCGGTCGCCACGATGGCGATCAGGATGCGGGCGATGATGGTGAAGAAGAGCAGCAGGATCTTGTCATCCGACACCGCCAGTCGCACGCCGGAACGCCAACGCCCCGTCAGCGGCAGGTGCGCCAGCTGGTCTTCCACCCAGTCCGCCATGTCCAGCATGGTGTGAAGCAGGTGTTCCGCCGTCAGCGCGATCATGGCCAGCATCAGGATGGCCAGCACGAAGGACAGGAACAGGGTTGCGATCATCGAGGAGATGCGGCTGACGAAAGGCGGTTCGGACACCCGGATCTTGCCGGCATTCATCGCCGCGCTGAAACCGGTACCGACCAGGCCCAGCATGATGCGGGCAAGGATGGTGAAGATCAGCAGCACGATCTTGTCATCGCTGGCATAGATGCGCACCAGATTATTGTATTGCTCGGGGACCGGCAGGCGGGCCACGCCATCCTCGACCAGGTCGGCACCATCCTGCACCCAGCCCAGCCATTCCGGCAGGTAGAACCACAACAGGACCAGCATCGCCATGGCCATCACCATGGAGACGAACAGCGTCACCGATATCTTCGACAGCCTGGCGAAAATCATTCCCACTCCCCCTCACACACGCGTGCAGGGTGGAACCTATCTGCCAATTGAGACATTGTCGCGGCGGTTCGCGCGACGGGCGAGCCGGGCGGGTATCAGCCCGCCGGCTCACACCGATTCCGGGTCAGGGCGCGACGATCTGGATCGTGATCGCGCTGCCGTCCGGCGACCAGCCCGTGGTTGACCAGCTGTCCCCCACCGACAGGTCCGGATTCCAAGGCCCGCACTCGGACGAGGGCCCGTTCTCGGTCTGGACATGGATGCACAGCTCGGCGTCATGGCTCCAGGTGCCGGAAATGCCGCGGCTGTCGGAATAGCTGCCATCAGCGCCGAACCAGGCATCAAAGCTCTGGTCGCCGAAGGTCACCCGCACCGTGTTGCCGACGGCATTGTCCATGCCTTCGGCCAGCACCGGAGCGACAGCAGACAGTGCAAGCGCGCAGGCACCGGCGCCCGCCAGAATCAGTTTTTTCATGGGTTTCTCCCCGCAAGATTGGCCGTCTCCGGCCTTGCGCCCCCTCGCGCGAAGCCAGACTAGCCCATTCCCGTGGCAGGGGAAATGGTGTCAGGTGTCGTCGTCGCCCTTGTCGCTCTGCGGCACTTCGACGATCTGGACCCAGTATTCGCCGATCGAGTTGACGACACGCATCAGCCGGTCCAGCGAGATCGGTTTGACGATGTAGGACGAGGCCCCAAGACCATAGCTGGACAGGATGTCATCCTCATCCTTGGAAGTCGTCAGGACGATGATCGGAATATGCCGCAGCTCGGCATCATTCTTGATCTCTTCCAGCGCCTCGCGGCCATCCTTCAGCGGCATGTTCAAGTCCAGCAGGATGATCCCCGGATAGGGCGCGCCCTGCAGGTTGGCGTACGCCCCCTGCCGCTTGAGGTAATCGACAAGTTGCTCGCCATTCTCGAGAAACTCGATGGGGTTGCGCAGGCGGACCTCTTCACAAGCCTCCTTGAACAGAAGCCGGTCATCAGGGTCGTCATCGACCATCAGGATAGTGAAAAGCCGGTTGTCCTGGCTCATGTTGAAGCCCCTGTCGCCTGTGGTCCGCAAAAGCGGTCCGTTACCTAGACAGATACGCCCGTCGCAAGGGCAAGATCAAGGTGAAGCAGGCACCTTGTCCGGCCGTGCCGCGGGCATGGATGGAACCTCCGTGCCGTGTGGCGATCTTGCGGCAGGTCGCCAGTCCGACTCCGGCCCCGGGATAGGCATCACGTGCGTGCAGACGGCCCGTGAGACCGAAAATGCGTTCGCTGTGGCGATTGTCGAAACCGATACCATTGTCGGTGACGTCAATGACCGCGTGCTCACCCCCGGGCCCGGTCTCGATCCGGGCCGATATCTGAATATCCACATTCGCGTCCGGACGCCGATATTTCAAGGCATTATCGAGCAAATGGGTAAAAAGAATCGTCATTTGAGCCGGATCGGCCTCAATCTCCGGTAGCCCCTTGGCGCAAATGGCAGCCTGGTCTGCCGCATCCAGACCCGCAATGATCTGCGCGACCAGAACATCCAGTGAAACGCGCTGATAATGGGTGTGCGCATCCTCGATCCGGACATACTCGCTGAGCGCGTCCAGCAGGTCCCGCAAGCGGGTGGCGCCGGTCGTCATGCGCTCGAGATATTGGCGCGCCTTGGGATCTGCCGTCAGGCCCAATTCTTCCTCCAGCCGCTCACCGAAGGACTGGATCTTGCGCAAGGGCTCGTGAAGATCGTGCGCCGTGATCGAGACGACCGCCCGCAAGTCATCGCGTTCAGCCCTGAGCGCCTGAACCTCCTGTGCACGGTCGGACGCGGGGTTTCGGCCCATCCCGACCTGCCGCACCAGGATCGCGAGCAGCAATCCCGCAACGACGGCCGCGGGCAGAACCGCCCAGCCCTGCGCCCAGACTTGCGGCAACCAGAACAGGAGCACGCCCGCCAGCGCCAGCACGCACGCCATGGCGGTGCCGTGCTGGCGCAGCATGCCGGGCCTGATTCGGCGCAAGTTCATCAGCGATCTCACGGCCGGTTGTCGGGCCGCGCTCCTGTCAGCTCAGACTGCCCTGACGGACAGGCAGAAGCAGGGTGAAGACGGCGCCGGCATCGGGCTCGCCCCAGGCGGTCAGTTCACCGGAATGGCGCTCGGCAATCTTGCGGCAGGTCGCCAGTCCCACACCGGTTCCGTCGAATTCGTCACGCCCGTGCAGGCGCTCGAACATGCCGAAGATCCGCTCGGCGTGCCGCGGCTCGAACCCCACGCCATTGTCGGTCACAGCGATGCGCACCATGGCGCCACTCTCGCCGACCTCGATATTGCCTTCGATGGAGATCGAGGGGGTTACACCGGGACGGCGGAATTTGAGCGAGTTGGCGATCAGGTTCAAAAACAGCTGGTGCATCTGGCCCGGATCGGCCTCGATCGCCGGCAGGTCGCCCACCCGGATCTTTGCATCCTCGGCGACGATGCGCGGCTCCAGGTCGGACAGAACATCGGCCACGACGGCCGACAACTCCACCGGCAAGAATGACGTGGTCTTCGAGTTCACCCGCGAATAGCTCAAAAGGTCGTCGATCAGGCGTCGCATCCGCGTCGAGGCGTCGACCATGCGCTCCAGATAATGCCGCCCGGTCTCGTCCAGCGCGTCATAGCACTTGTTGTTCAAGCGCTCGCCAAAGGCCTGGATCTTGCGCAATGGCTCCTGCAGGTCGTGCGAAGCGGCATAGGCAAACTCCTGCAGTTCTGAGTTCGAGCGCTTCAGTTCCTGCGCATATCGCCGCAGGGCCAGCTCGTCGCGCTTGCGGTTGGTAATGTCACGAAAGGTGATCACCGCGCCCTTGGACTTGTCGGTCATGTCCAGCGGAGAACTTGAGCTTTCGATCGGGATCGGCTGGCCCGCCTTGGTCCAGAACACATCGCCCTCCGCCGATTCGCCCGGAATGCCGGCATGGTGGAGGCCGCATTCCTCGCGCGGATAGATCGAACCGTCGCGGCGCGAATGGTGCACCGTGGCGTGCATGTCGCGGCCAATCAGCTCGTGCTCCTCATAGCCCAGCATCTCGCAGGCCCGCGGATTGATGAAGGTGACAATCCCATTGCCATCAATACCGTAAATGCCCTCCGCCGCTGTCATCAGGATCTGTGACAGGCGCTGGTTCGCGGCAGCCGTCGCGCGTGCCCTCCGGCGCGTGATCGTGCGGTGGGCCGAGAACAGCACGGCCAGAAGGATGAAGGACAGCGCCATGGCCACGGCAAAAACGCGCAGCACGGCGCGAGCCTGGTTGGCCCCGGCCAGGGCATCGATCACCTCGATTTCGGTGATCACTCCAATGTCGCGGACATCATCCCAGACCCAGGCCCCCATCACCAGAACGCCGCGCGCATCCCGATAGCCCTGCAGATTCTGCCCCCGGCCCTCCTCAATCACGCTGCGTGCCGCTACGGTCAGCGGCCAGTCGGCATAGGGCCGCGACGGGATCGCCCCCCGGGTGACATCCACGCCCGGATCGCGCACCTCGATATGCAGCATGGAAGGATGCCCCTCGGCCAGAAGCCCGGCCTCGACAAACTCCTCGCTATAACGTGTTTCCGTCAGCAGCCGGCCGGTCCGGTCGATGGCAAAGGTCTCGCCGGAGACGCCCGTGCGACCGACCCGGAACGTGGCGGAATACTCTGCCAGCGGATCAATGCGCAGGGCCAGGTAGCCGATTCGATTGCCGTCACGGCGGACCTCGGCCACCGCATACATCAGGATTTCCTCGCCGACATCGCCCAGTACGTCGCCGGCGGGAGCAGAGATGACATCCACGATGTGCGGCCGCGTCAGCAGCGAGCCGGATGTGGCCAGCCGATCCAGATTGACCAGGTCCAGCATCAAGGCCGGTTCGGCCAGCTCGGCGTCGCGGACCGAGGCCAGCGTGGTGCCATTGGCCGAGATAAGCAGGTAACCCCGATATCCGTACTCGGTCAGCCACGGGCCGAGCGTTTCGCGCAAGCGCTCCTGTGCTGGTGCTGATTCGAGGCTGGAGCGGACCGGCGAGCGGGCCAGCTCCTCCAGAGACGAAATCACGATCTCGTTCTCGGCCCAGACGCGGACATCACTCTCGCGGTCCTGGGCCCAGTCCTCGAAGCGTTGGATCGTGTTGCGCAATACCGTCTGCAGCGTCGACAGATTGGTCGAACGCGCCGATGCCATCAGCGCCCCTTCCCCGGCCATGACGGCCAGGGCCACGATTATGATGAAGAAGACCGCGACCAGTCCCGGCAGGACCTGTCCGATCCAGCCATCATGATCCGCCAGACGCGAAAAGGGAGATCGGGTCTCGGCCGCGTCGGCTTCGGTCTTCAGATAGGACTCCCCCTCGGGCTGAGCGTTCATTCGATCGAACCTGTCGCCTCAACTCATTCCAATCGTAGCCATTTTGTGCCGAATGTCTCGCAATCTAGCCACATTGGAGGCAAAAAAACGCCAGAGCCGGTCAGCGCCGGTTCATGCCGCCCCCACTAGGTTCGACAGCGTGCGCCCCGCGGTGTGCCGGTCGGGCCTCAGGCGACAACCCTCGCTTTGTCTGGAAACCGGCCGGTACACCGCACCTTCGCGCCGCACTCCCCCGCAATCACCAGCTTTCCCGGACCGGTTCCATGCCCAGGAACTCAGCCAGGCGACGCCGCGTCGCGGCGGTCGTGCCCTCCGGCGGCGCATCGGGCCGGACCCAGCACACCGCCTCGATCTCACCGTCGCTGTCGCTCTGGCAGGCCTGCCAGTCCTCCGCCACAAAGACCAGGACATGATCGCCGCGAAAACGGGCATGGTTGGCATAAATCCCGAACAGCCGCGCTGGAGACTTCAGCGCGATGCCGGCTTCCTCGGCCAGCTCCCGCGTGATCGACAGCTGCGCGCTCTCCCCGGCCTCCACACCGCCGCCCGGCAGATGCCAGCCTGGCACATAGGTGTGACGCACCAGCGCCACGCAGCCATCCTCGCGCACCGCGATACCGCGCACGCCCAAGGTCATGCCTCGCGTGCGGCGCCACCAGAATTGCATCAACGGCCGGACAAGCGGCTCGGCCCGTCGCTTCCAGCTCATGCCGCACCCATCGCTAGCCAGTGCGGATCGAGCGCGCTATGTACGGGCCAATGTAACGCCATTGTAGGGAATTCTCTCATGTTCGCACTGATTGCTCTCGGCGGTGTCGCCCTGGTCTTCGGCCTGCTCAACCTTATCGAATACCGCCGTCTCGACTAGTCCGGCCACGGCAGGAATCCAACATGGCTGCTCCAGTGTTCCTTGCCCTCATTCTCGGGGGTCTTGTCGTGCTGCTGTTTGGCGGTGACCTCCTCGTGCGGGGCGGTGCCGGCCTGGCGCGAATCTGGAAACTGCCACCGCTTCTGGTCGGTCTGACCATCATCGCCTTCGGCACCTCGGCGCCGGAATTGGTGGTCTCCATCCAGTCGGCCCTGTCCGGTGCGCCCGGCCTGGCGCTCGGCAATATCGTCGGATCGAACATTGCCAACTTCCTGCTGATTCTCGGCCTGCCGGCGATTTTCGGCGCCATCGCCACCACCACGCCCGGCGTGCGCCGCAACGCGATTTTCGCCCTCGTGGCCGCACTCGTCCTGATCGCCTTCAGCTGGGGTGATCACGCCATCACGGCAGTGGAAAGCTACATCCTGTTCGCCCTGATCATCGGCTACATCGCCCTGCTGGGCGTCCTGTCGCGCAATGCCAAGGATGATCCGACCCTGGCCGAACTGACCGATCTGGATCACATGGAAGGCCTGACCAAGGGTCTGGGCCAGAGCGTTCTGGCCGTGCTCATCGGCCTCGTCGCCCTGCCCGTCGGGGCCCAGATGATCGTCGTCGGCGGCACCGAGGCGGCCAGCGCCTTCGGCATCGACGAAGCCATCATCGGCCTTACCGCGGTCGCCTTCGGCACCTCGCTGCCGGAACTGGCCACCGTGGTCATGGCCTCCGTTCGCCGTCAGGCCGAGCTGGCCATCGGCAATGTGCTGGGCTCGAACATTTTCAACGTCTTCGCCGTCGGCGGCGCGACCGGTATCGCGGCCTCGCTCAGCGGGCGCGACCTGCCCGTGCCGGAAGGCTTTTTCGCCCTGGACTTCTGGGTCATGCTCGGTGCAACGATGGTCGTGGCGGCCATCATCCTGGCGCGCCAGCCGATCAACCGGCTCTACGGCCTGCTGCTGACGGGCGCCTATGTCGGCTATATCGCCTTCCTCGCCCGCGGCATCCTGGCCTAGTCAGGCGCATGGGCGACGATCAGCCGGCGCAGGAAATCCGTGTCCGACCAGGCGGTTGTCCGCACGAAACGGTCGTCGAAGACACCGCGCGTCATCCGCACCACCACCAGCTCCAGCTGCGGCACGACATACAGCCTCTGCCCGCCGGCGCCGGCCGCCATCGCGACCATGGGAAAGTCCGGGTCTGACAGGCCCAGATCCATGTAGTCATTGCGGATCGTCGCCCCCGAGGGCGGATTGATCAGCCACCAGCCCAGCCCGTAATTCGGATTGGCCGCGCTCGGCTCGAACAGGGCTGCCAGCACGGCCGGATCACCCAGCTGCACCTCATCGAACCGGCCCTGTTGCAGCACCGCATGCCCGAACCGGCCCCAATCCAGCGGCGTGATCTGTGTGCCCTCCGACATCACCGGCAGACCGTCCACACTGCGCCAGGCGGGGATCTCGATGCCCAGCGGACGCAGGAAACGGCGTACCAGATAATCCGCCGGCGAGCGGTCCAGCCCTTCCGCCTCCAGCCGGCGCCGCAGCACCTCACCCAGAACCTCGAAATGCACCGCGCCATAGCGAAAGCGCGTGCCTGCATCGAATTCCTGCCGCGTCTCGACGGCGCGCTGATAGCTCGGCAGACGGTTGCTGCGCAGATTGACCGCCAGCCCGCTGGACTGATCCAGCAGGTCGCGGATACGGATCGCCTCGCGGCGTGCATCGCCCTGCCATTCGGTGAGGATCTCTGCCGCCGGCTGGTCCAGCTCCAGCAGCCCGTCCTGCACCGCCAAAGCCACCATCACGGGCGCAAAACTCTTGGTCCCGCTGGCCAGGAACCAGGCCTCGTCCGGCGAGACATTGCGGTCATAATCCTCGCACACCAGCTCGCCGCGCAGGATGACCAGGAAGGCCACGCCGCGCGCCCGGGCGTGATAGGCGCTGCCCGCCTCGCAATCGATCTCGAAACCCTGGGCCTGCGCCAGCGGCGCTGTCAGCAGCGCCCAAGCCAGTCCGGCCAGTTTCTGCCATCCCGGCATCACCACCTCCCCGTCCGTCCGCACATTTTGCGCGCCCGGCCCCCGGGGAAGCCAGTCACCTTCTCGTCAGTTGCGTGTGACGGTGCCGTCGGGCTAGCCGAAGACCCGGCGCAGGATATCGCTGGTCCGGTTCACCGGATCGCGCCGGATCGCCCGCTCCTCCTCGCCGACATAATGGAACACGCCCGCCAGGGTGCGTTGCGAGGCGTCATCGGTCAGCTGTTCGCTCAGCGAGCGGCCGCCATTGCGACGGCGCATCAGCCCGCCCAGGAAACCGCCCTGACTGTTGATGCGCTGTTCGATCGGCTGCAGGGCGCGATACGCTCCGGACGCTTCCAAAGTCTGCTCCATGCGCGGCCGCACCAGGGCATAGAGTTGGTCCGAGGTCTGTCGTTGCAGGAAGTCCGTTGCCGCGCGGTCGCCACCGCGCACAATCCCCAGCGCATCCTCCAGCGTGATCGAGCGCACCGCATTGACGAAGATCGTCTGCACCGCCGGCATGGCCGCCTCCGCGGCGCGATTGATCGACAATTCCAGCTCATCCAGCTGCTGCGACAGCCCCACCCGGCGCAGCATGGACTGCAGGTCCCGAACGCGCGAAGGCAGCGGGATGCGCACGGCCGGGTCGCCAAAGAAACCGTCGCGCGCCCCCAGCCGGTTGGTGGCCAGCCGCGCCGCCTGGCTCAGGGCGGCCCGCACGCCCTCACCCGCCTGGCGTTCGGACAGGCGAAACTGCAGCGCCTGCGCCTTCGGCACAGCCATCAGGGCCGTCGCGGCCAGACCGATCATCACGTCACGACGCTTCATCCGGGGATCTCCGATTTCCATTGCGAACTGTGGCACAGGCCCGGTGAGAGGCAAGCCGGTGTCACAACGGGGGACCGGACGCGCGCCTGTCCCCAAGACAAAACCGCCTGCCCGCCCTATGGTGCCCGCGAAAAGCCAGAGGGGAGACAGATGGCTACACCCAGAACCGATCGATTGATCTCGATCGATGCCCTGCGGGGCATTGCCGTGCTCGGCATCCTGATGATGAACGTGCAGGGCTTTTCAGGTCCGCCCATGGGCTATGACAATGCCAGCGCCGACCTCGAAGCGGGCGCCGCGGCCAGTGTCTCGGTCTGGGCGATCGCCCACACCTTCTTCGCCTACAAGTTCATCACCATCTTCTCCACCCTGTTCGGGGCCGGAATCGTGCTGATGGCGGGCGACGGCCCGGAAAAGGGCCCCCACACGCAGCGCATGCTGTGGCTGCTCCTGATCGGCGCCGTGCATGCCTACATCTTCTGGTGGGGCGATATCCTGGTCCACTACGCCCTGCTCGGGCTGATCGTGGTCGGCGCGCGACGCTGGTCGGTGTCCAGGCTGGTCTGGACCGCCCTCCCGCTCCTGGCCGTGGGCGCCCTGTTGTGGGTCGGTGGAAAGTTTGCCGGCGCGGCCTTCGCCACGCCGGAAAGCACCGCCCAGAACGAGGAAATGATGGCCGGCATCATGGCCGGCATGACCGAAGCCTTCCGGGCCGGTTTCGTCGACCACATCCTGTGGAATGCCGGCTTTGCCCTCATCGGCCAGATCATGAGCTTCCTGATGATCGGCCCGCGCACCGCCGCGCTGATGCTGCTGGGCATGGCGCTCTACAAGAGCGGCTTCCTGTCGGCCAGCTGGAGCTATGCCCGCTACGGCGTGCTGGCGGTGGTCGGCCTCGGCGCCGGCTATTATCTCTGCAACGCGTCGACCCAAGAACTTCTGGCAGGCGAGTTCAGCCCGCAGGCGCTGGCGAACGGCAATGCCTACATGTATCCGGGCAGCCTGATCATGTCCTTTGGCTATGCCTCCGCGGTGATGCTGCTGGCGAAGATCGGCGCCTTCAGCCTGGTCATCAAACTCTTCGCCGCAACGGGCCGCATGGCCTTCACCAACTATCTCAGCCAGACCGTGATCATGACCTTCATTTTCGTGGGGGCTCCGGGGCTGGGTCTTTACGGCACGGTCGACCGCGTCGATCAGGCCAAGCTGGTCCTGCTGGTCTGGGCGCTGCAACTGGCCTGGTCGCCGATCTGGCTCAGCCTGTTCCGCTTCGGTCCGATGGAATGGGCCTGGCGCTCGCTGACCTACGGCAAGGCCCAGCCGCTGTTGAAGGGCAAGCCCGCCGAAGCCGCCTGATCGGGCAAGCCTGACCGGTTCCACCCGGCCGCCCTCGTCGTCATCCCTCGGCAACCCCGGGGGATGACGTCTACGAGGACTGACTAGCGTTTCATCCGGAACCGCGTCAGCCCCACCGCCTCGGCGTCGGCGTAGGCGTCAACCTTGCGGGTGGTCACCTGGGCGGCGGCCACGGCGGCCGGTTCCAGGGCGATGTCCAGGATCGTGCCGCACAGGGTTTCCTGCAGGTCGAACTGTTTGGCTTCCAGCGCCTTGATGCCGTGCAGGATGTAGTCGTAATCGACCACGGTGGAGATATCGTCCGAGCCGCACCAGGCCTTGGACACGACGGTGACGACATCCACCAGCACGCGCTGTTTCACGCCGCGCTCATAGTCGTGGATGCCGATCTCGACATCCAGCTTCACGCCTTCCAGCCGGTAGACGAAGACATCCTCGCCTGTCGCATTGACCAGCGCGTTCTCGATCACCTGATCCAGTCTCACTTCGTCCCATCCTCCGGCACACCGGCCGCATACATCACATCGCCATCGCGGGCGTCGAGATGCTGGCCGCCATCGACGATGATCGTCTCGCCCGTCATCGACGGGGTCGCAAGGATGAAGCGCACCGTGCGGATGATATCTTCCGGCGTCGAACCGCCCTGCATCGGGTTCATCCGGTGCGCCCGCTCGAACTCGGCCTGGCTCTGACCACCCGACGGCAGGGTGATGCCCGGCGCAATCCCGTTGACCCGCACCCGCGGCGCAAAGGCCATCGCCATCGTCGTCGTCGCCGACAACAGGCCTGCCTTGGCCAGCGTGTAGGAGAAGAAGTCCGGGTTCAGGTTGAAGAGCTTCTGGTCGAGGATGTTGATGATACATCCCGAGGCGCGCGCCTCATGCTGCGCCGCCATCGCCGAGGCCAGCACCACCGGCGCCACCAGATTGATGCCCAGCGTGCGTTCCAGCGTGGCGGCATCGACATCCTCCGGCCGGTCCATCTCGAAGATCGAGGCCGAGTTGATCAGCGCGTCGACCCGTCCCACCCGGTCCATGAAGGCACGGATCCCGCCAGTATCGGCCATGTCGAACGGCACCGTCTCGGCCGAACCACCCGCGTCCCGGATCGAAGCGGCAACAGCGCGTGCGTCGGCATCCGAAGCATTGTAGTGGATCACCACATGCCAGCCATCCGCCCCCAGCGCGCTGGCAATTTTGGCACCCAGGCGCTTGCCGCCGCCGGTCACGAGCGCGATCTTGTCAGCCATGGTCACCTCAAATCCTCAATCCGGACCGATAGATGACGCCTCCCAGCCCGCAGCGCAATCGCTGACGGGTCCCAAACGCATTGCCGAATACGTCCGGAACCTGCCGGGCAAGCCGGGCGTCTACCGGATGATCGGGGAAGACGGGACGGTTCTCTATGTCGGCAAGGCCCGCAATCTGAAGAACCGGGTCTCCAACTATGCCGCCGGGCGCGGCCATTCCAACCGCATCGCGCTGATGATCGCGCTGACGCACACGATGGAATTCGTCGTCACCCAGACCGAGACCGAAGCCCTGCTGCTGGAAGCCAATCTGATCAAGCGGCTGAAGCCGCGCTTCAACATCCTGCTGCGCGACGACAAGAGCTTCCCCTACATCCTCATCCGCAAGGATCACCCGGCGCCCCAGCTCCTCAAACATCGCGGATCGCGCAAGACCAAGGGCGATTATTTCGGGCCCTTCGCCTCGGTCGGTGCGGTCAACCAGACGCTCAACACACTGCAGAAAGCGTTCCTGATCCGCACCTGTTCGGACAGCGTCTATGAGGGCCGGTCCAGGCCCTGCATGCTCTACCAGATCAAGCGCTGTGCCGGCCCCTGCGTCGATCTGGTGAAGCCCGCCGCCTATGACGAGCTGGTCAAGGAGGCCACCGACTTCCTGCGCGGCCGCTCCAACGCCCTGCGCCAGGAGCTGCAGGCGCGCATGGCCGAGGCGTCCGAGGCGATGGATTTCGAGACCGCCGCCAAGCTGCGCGACCGCATCCGCGCCATCGCCGCGGTAACCACCGACCAGGGCATCAATCCGGACGGGGTCGAGGAGGCCGATGTCATCGCCATCGCCCAGGATGGCGGCAAGTCCTGCGTCCAGGTCTTCTTCTTCCGCGCCGGCCAGAACTGGGGCAACCAATCCTTCTTCCCGCGCCACGAAACCGAGGCCGAGCCGGACGAGGTCCTCGCCGCCTTCCTCGCCCAGTTCTACGACGACAAGCCGGCGCCCGGCCTCATCCTGCTCTCGCACGAGCTGGAGGAAGCCGAACTCCTGGGCGAGGCGCTGTCGCTGAAGGCCGACCGCAAGGTCCAGCTCCTCACGCCCCGGCGCGGCGAGAAGCGCAAGCTGGTCGAGCGCACCGCCACCAATGCCCGCGAAGCCCTGGCCCGCCGCCTGTCGGAAAGCGCCACCCAGACCCAATTGCTCAAGGGCGTGCAGCGCATCTTCAAGCTGGACGACATCCCCCAGCGCATCGAGGTCTATGACAACTCCCACATCCAGGGCACCAATGCGCTGGGCGCGATGATCGTGGCCGGGCCGGAAGGCTTCGAGAAAAACCACTACCGCCGCTTCAACATGAAGGGCGATGACGCCGCCACCGATGATGATTTCGGCATGATGAAAGCCATGCTGCGGCGCCGCTTCTCGCGCCTCCAGAAGGAGCGTGACGAAGGCGCGCCGGTGCCTGATCTCGTCCTCATCGACGGCGGCAAGGGCCAGCTCTCCGCCGTGCTCGAGGTCGCCGAGGAACTGGGCATCACCGACATCCCGATCGCCGCCATCGCCAAGGGCCCCGAACGCGATGCCGGCCGCGAGGCCTTCTACCTGCCGGGCCAGACCCCGTTCAAACTGCCGCAGAAGGATCCGGTCCTCTACTATCTCCAGCGCCTGCGCGACGAGGCCCACCGCTTCGCCATTGGCGGTCACCGGGCCAAGCGCAAGAAGCAGATGACCGACAATCCGCTGGACGGGATTCCCGGCATCGGACCGACCCGCAAGAAGGCCCTCCTGGCCCATTTCGGATCGGCCAAGGCGGTCCGAAATGCTGCGCTTGCAGACCTGGAAGCAGTTGACGGGGTATCCAAAGCCATGGCCAAAAAGATCCACGACTGGTTCCAGAGCTGAGACTGTTCCCGTGCTGAAGGCCCTGCCGAACATTCTGACGGTCCTGCGCATCGTCCTCGCGCTGACCGGCGCCTACGCGCTCTGGCAGTCCTATGCCTGGTCGACAAGCGGCCTCGTGCCGGTGTGGATGGGCGATCCGGCGACCGCCGCGCGCGGCATCGCGGCCTTTGCCGTCGCCGCCTTCTTCATCGCCGCCATCACCGACTGGCTGGACGGCTGGCTCGCCCGCCGGCTGCAGGCCCAGTCCGCCTTCGGCGCCCTGTTCGACCCGATCGCCGACAAGATCCTGGTCGACGCCTATCTCCTGGCCTACCTCTTGATCCTCAACCATGGCAGCGCGTCCGGCCTCTCGCCCTATATTTTCGTGCCTGTGCTGGCGATCATCCTGCGCGATGTGGTGATGACGCTGGCGCGCATGACCTCCAACAAGCCGGGCCATGAAGCCCTGCCGGTCTCGGCCTCGGCCAAGCTGAAGACGGCCATCGCCTTTCTCGTCACCGCCGTGCCGCTGGTCGCCTTCCCGCTGGGACTGGGCAATGCCGGCTGGCTGCTCACCGCCTGGATTGTCGCGCTGTGGATCACCGCCGCGCTGAGCCTGGCGACCGGGCTGGGCTATCTGCGGCGCAAGCCGTCCACGCACGCTTGAGCCTTTGGCCGCAGCACGCCATGCTGCGGACATCCGTTTTTGGGGAGATGGCATGGCGGACCTCGCCGGTGATGATGCCCACATTCTTGTCGTCGATGATGACGACCGTATCCGCGGCCTGCTCAAACGCTTTCTGCAGGAGCGCGGCTATCGTGTCTCCACGGCCCCCAATGCCGCCAAGGCCCTGTCGACCCTCAATTCGCTCGCCTTCGACCTCCTCGTCCTCGATGTGATGATGCCCGGCATGAACGGGTTCGAGCTCACCGAAGCCGTCCGCAAGCGCGGCGACACGCCGATCCTGCTGCTCACCGCCCGCGGCGAAGCCGAAGACCGCATCAAGGGCCTGTCCCTGGGCGCGGACGATTATCTCGCCAAGCCCTTCGAGCCGGAGGAGCTGGTGCTGCGCATCAACGCCATCCTGCGCCGCGCCCGTCCGGCCGTTGCCGCCATCCGGCGCGTCGAGTTCGGCGAGTGGAGCTTTGATGTCGAGCGCGAGATTCTCACCCGCTCCGGCGATCCGGTGCGGCTGACCGGCGGCGAGGCCGCCCTGCTGGCGGCCCTGGCCGCGTCCACCGGCCAGACCGTGTCGCGCCTCTCCCTGTCCGAGCGCACCGGCGGCGGCGAACGCGCCGTCGACGTCCAGGTCACCCGCCTGCGCCGCAAGATCGAGGAAGACCCCAAGGAACCGCTTCACCTGCAGACCGTGCGCGGGGAAGGCTACCGCCTCGTCGCCGATCCCGTGTTCGAGGACTGACGGTCCGCCATGGCCCTTCTGCGCCGCTACCTCCCCAAGGGCCTGTTTGCCCGCACGCTGTTGATCATCGTCCTGCCGGTGGCGCTGATGCAGGTCGCCGTGGCCTGGTCCTTCTTCGAGGAACACTGGGAGACGGTCACCTCCCGCCTGTCCGAGGGGGTCGCCGGCGAGATCGCCATGGCGACCCGCCTGTTCGAGGAGGAGGGCGGCGAAACCCGCGCCTTCCAGCGCCATATCGAGACCGCGCTGGGCACCACCCGGCTGTCGATCGACTTCCGCCCCGACGACACCCTGCCCACTGCCCGGCGCTCCTCCTTCTTCCGCACGCTGGACGTCACCCTGCGCGAAGCCCTCGCCCAGCAGATGGACAATGCGGTCTGGTTCGACACCACGCGCTATCCCAACTATGTCGACGTCCGCGTCCAGGTCGATGGCGGCGTGCTGCGCTTCATCACCCCGCGTGACCGGGTCTTCGCCACCACCGGCCACATCTTCCTTTTGTGGATCATCGGCGCCACGACCCTGCTGACCGCCGTCTCCATCGTCTTCATCCGCAACCAGGTCAAACCGATCCGCCGCCTCGCCGATGCCGCCGAACAATTCGGCCGCGGCCAGGACGTCGCCCATTTCCGCCCGGCCGGGGCCACCGAGGTCCGCCAGGCCGCCCACGCCTTCCTGGAAATGCGCGCCCGCATCCGCCGCCACATGGAACAGCGCACGGCGCTTCTGGCCGGTGTCAGCCACGACCTGCGCACCCCGCTGACGCGGCTGAAACTCCAGCTCGCCCTGATGCCGGAAAGTCCCGAACGCGAGGATGCCAAGAAGGACCTCAACGAGATGGAGGAGATGCTCGACGAGTATCTCGACTTTGCCCGCGGCCAGGCCAGCGACGAGACTGCGCGCAGCGACCTGGAAGCGCTCGCCCGCGAGATCGCCGACAATGCCACCCGCCAGGACGGCCAGGTCGATTTCGTCTCCGACGGTCCGATCGAGACCGATATCCGCCCGGGCCCGGTGCGCCGGGCCCTGTCCAACCTGGTCGGCAATGCCCTCGCCTATGGCGACAAGGCCCGCATCATCGTCCGCCGCACCGGCGCCCGCGTCGAGATCGTGGTCGAGGACAATGGTCCCGGCATTCCCGAAGACCAGTACGAGGAGGCGATGAAACCCTTCAACCGCCTCGATGAAAGCCGCAACCAGAACCGCAAGGGCGTCGGCCTCGGCCTCGCCATCGCCCGCGACGTCGCAAGAAGCCATGGCGGCGACCTGCGCCTGGGCAAGTCAGACCTCGGCGGCCTGAAGGCGACGCTGAGCCTGCCGGGCTAGGAAAAAGGCGGGTGCACCCAGAACTTTCTTCCCCAACAAAGTTGGGGAAGTGGGCCGGCGCGAAGCAACGGGTCGATGGGGCGCCGCCGCAGGCGGCGTGAGGCCGGAGCGTGTCGCGGGCATCCCGCCTTCGCTACGCTCCGGCGGCCCCTCCACCACCCTTCGCCCTGCGGGCTTCGGGTGGTCCCCCTCCCCATTGCATGGGGAGGAAAAACTCCACTCAGCCTAAAGCCACCCCGCCTCGCGCAGCGCTGCGGCATAGGTCCGGCTCACCGGTGCCACCGCGTCATTGACCAGGACCAGCTCGATCCGGCCTTTCACCCGGCGCACCTCGCGCACGGCCGGCCGTGCCACCCACCAGGAGCGGTGCGTACGGGCGCCTTCAACGGCCTCGAGCGCCAGCAACGCATCGCCCAGCCGCATCCGGATCAACGCCTCGCCCGCCGAGCTGTAGACCCGCAGATAGTGATCCTCGGCCATCAGGGCGTAGAGCTCGGCCTGCCGGTGCGCCGGCGGCAGACGGTCCAGCAGCGCCGGTCCGATCCCGGACGGTCGCGCCGCCTCCACTCCCGGACGGCTTGCTTTCCAACCGCCATAGACGGCCGTGATCACGCCGACCAGAACGCTCACCTGCAAGACGATGCTCACATAGGAGCCCGGCCCCAGATGCTCGCCGCGCCAGACCAGGAAAGAGATGCTGGCAAGGATCACCGCCAGGCTGGCCGCAAGCCCTGCCGCAAGCATGCGCGGCCACAGCCTGCCCTGGGGCCTATAGCGCTCCAGCAGGGCCTCCACCATCAGCCCCGCGACCCAGCCGACACCCGTCATCCCCATCCAGTAAAGCCACAGCCCCGGCCAGCCCAGATAACGCGTCCCGTAGGGTGCCAGAAAGGCCAGGACAGAGCCTGTTCCCAGCCAGACGGCCAAGGCAATTGCGATGCGGGCAAGGCGGGCGGGTTTCATCATCGGCTCGGTTCACGTCACGCGAACTGCACCCGGGTGCAATCGGCGACGCCAGCAACGGCTTTCACGTCAAAGGGCTTGAGCCAAGTCTGCCGGATCGCGAAGACCGCGGCCAGTCTTCACCGCACGCCCCCGTGGGGCGTCCCAGCGCGAGTTCCCTGCCGATGATCCTGCAATCCAGCCAAGCCCCCTTCCCGCCGCGCGGCGACCGGGTCCTCTTCGTCACCGGCCTCCTGGTCTACATGCTGGGCCAGGTCCTGTTGAATTTCGGTCAGGACTTTGTCGACCGTCAGCGGCCGATCGACTTTGCCCATTGGAGCCTTCTGATCGGCGCGCTCCTGATGCTGCCCTTTGCCGGCCAGCTGCCGCGGCGCAATATCCACTGGCTGACCCAGCCCCTGCTGATCGCCGGCATCGCGGCCATCATCGGCATGTGCCTGATCGACTTTGTCTTCTGGAGCCTGCCCGGCGGAGATATCGAATATCGGCTCTTCCTGCAGCTGAGCAAGGAGCCGTCAATCTGGCAGGCCTTCATCGTCATCGGCCCGAATTATGTGTTCGGTGCCGGCCTCGCCCTGCCCAGCCTGTCCTACTGGAACGCCTCGCGCACCGGCACCCTGCTGGTACTGGCCGGCACGGCGATGAATGCCCTGCTTAACCGCGACTGGATCGTGCAGAGCTATCTGCTGATCACGCTGGGTTATGCGCTGAATTTCGGCCTGCTGAACCTGGTTCGCGCGGGCCTGACGCGTCAGGCCTGAGGGAGGTGTGAGGGACATGGACCTCCGGCCCGTGTCCCGGGAAGCCTGGGGCAAGTCAAAAAGCGCCTGCGATTGTCACCCCATTGCCGAGAGCCTCGCCGCTGCAGACATGGGTCCCGGACTTCCGCCCGGCTCAAGGCCGGGCATCCATCCGGGATGACAATCAGAACAAGCGAATTCAGGCGTAACAGGCGAACACGCCCGATCTAGCGCCCGTTGCCATTGCTCATCTGGCGCGAGCGGCGTTCTGCGGCGGTCACCGCATTGCGCACAAGCTCCGGCAGTCCGACACCCGATCCCATCAGCGCATCCAGCGCCGCCTGGGTGGTTCCGCCCGGCGAGGTCACCGCGCGGCGCAGCTCCTGCGGCGATTTGTCGGACGCCGCCAGCAGCGCGCCGGCGCCGATGATCGTCTCGCGCGCCAGTTTTTCCGCCAGCTCCCGCGGCAGGCCTTCCGCCGTGCCGGCACCGGCCAGCGCTTCGGCCAGAAGGAAGACATAGGCCGGGCCAGAGCCGGACACCGCCGTCACCGCCCCGATCAAGCGCTCATCCTTCAGCCATTCCACCGAACCGGCCGGCTTGAACAGCTTGGTCACCACCGCCTTGAAGGCCTCGCCCGCCTCATTGGCGACGCAGACGCTGACGCCTGCCCCGACCGAGGCCGGCGTGTTCGGCATCACCCGGATGATCGCGCGATCCCCGAAAGCCAGCGCCAGACGATTCAGCGTCGCGCCGGCCATGATCGAGATCAGCGCCGTCTTTTCCGGCAGCATCGGCACGATCGAGGCCGCGACCTGCTCCAGCGATTGCGGCTTCACCGCCAGCAGCAAGAGGTCGAGATCCGCCGCCACATCCGGCGTCAGTTCGGGCAGGCAGGTGATCCCCTGGCTTTCGCCCAGGTCCTGGATCACATCGCCCGGCGCCGGGTCGATGATGGTCAGATTGTCGGCGGACACGCCGGAGCGCTTGGTGCGCAGCCAGCCCGCGGCCAGGGCGCCACCCATATGGCCGCCCCCAACCAGTGCAATCTTCAGATCTTTGCTCATGTGTGTGTCAGGCCTCGCCGGCCGTCTCGAACATCGCAGCAGCCACGGCTTCTTCCACACCTTTACCGCCCCAGACGAGGAAGTGGAATGCCGGATAGAAGCGCTCACCGGCCTCACGTGCAGCAGCGATCATGCCGGCGGCCTGGGCCGGCGACACGGTTTCGCCGCCCGGCAGGGCCAGGGCGTGGCGATAGACAATCGATCCGTCCTCGAACCAGACGTCGAAATGGCCCAGCCAGAGCTTCTCGTTCAGCCGGGCGACCAGTTCGCAGACATCGCGGAAACGGTTGTTCGGCACTTTCAGGTCCAGGCTGGCGCAGATGTGCAGCGCTTCCAGCTCCGGGCGCCAGGCAAACCAGATCGTGTGATCGCGCCAGGCACCGGGCACGCTCATGTGCAGCTCGCCGGTCTCGTCGCGGTCATAGGCGAATTGCTCGGCGATCACCGCCTGTTCGACGGCGTCGAGCGGGTCGGTCGCGGACGGGGCGAATTCGTCGGACATCAGGTCCATGGAGTAGTCTCCTTCGTCTGCGCGGCGACTCACACCGTGCCTCGACGGTATGACCGCGCCGCGACAGGCGCAATAAAAAGCGCGTTCAGCGCTTGTGTCAGTTGGCGGATTTGCTCGCGGTCCTGGCCGCGCTCTTGCGGGCCCGCGGCTTGGCAGCCGGCTTGGGTTTGGCGGCCGCTTCCAGCGCCTCGATCCGGGCGCTCAGGGCCGCGACTTCATCCTGCGACGCATCGAGGGCGGCCTTTACCGCATCGAATTCCTCGCGCGTCACCAGATCCATCTCGGCGACCATGCGGTCGGCGCGGGCGCGGAACACAGCGCGGGCTTCCTCGCCCATGGCCTGTGCGGCGCCGAAAGCGTCGGTCATGAGTTCCGCAAAATCATTCAGAAGCGGGTTGCGCGTTTGCATCAAAGAAAGCCATTACATGTTCAACACCGCCTATATGCGGCCCATGCGGGAAAAGCGCAATGTGCGCATCCGTCACATCTGCAGGTCGCGTCCTTAATACATTGAGTGATCCATGGATATTTGCACGCCCAGCTTCGACCTCCTGCAGCCGGAAATCTTCCGGATCGGGTGGTTTGCCCTGCGCTGGTACGCGCTGGCCTATATCGCCGGCCTCCTGATCGGCTGGCGCTACATGGTCGCGCTGTCGCGCCGCCCGCACGTCTGGCATCCGGCCGGCACCAAGAAGCCGCAAGCCCCCTTCAACGAGGCCCAGGTCGACGATCTTCTGATCTGGGCGACGCTGGGCGTCATCGTCGGTGGCCGGCTGGGTTATGTGATCTTCTACATGCCGGACATGATCTGGACGCGGCCGCTGGACATCGTCATCGGCATCACCGATGGCGGCATGGCCTTCCATGGCGGGCTGATCGGTGTCTCCCTGACCCTCATCGTCTATGCCCACCGGCACAAGCTCGATCTCTGGCGCATCGCTGATGCCGCCGCGGTCGTCACCCCGATCGGCCTGTTCTTCGGCCGCATGGCCAATTTCATCAATGGCGAGCTGTGGGGCCGGCCGACCGACGCGCCCTGGGGCATGACCTTCGCGATGGATCCGCTGTGCGTGCCGCGCCACCCCAGCCAGCTCTATGAAGCGGCGCTGGAAGGCCTCGCCCTGTTCGCCATCATCAATGTCGCCACCTGGAAGTTCCGCTCGTTGGAGAAACCCGGCCTCAATGCCGGCCTCTTCCTGGTCTGCTACGGCCTGTTCCGCGCCCTCCTGGAGACCGTGCGCGAACCGGATGCGCACATGCCCGAAGCCCTGCGCGGCTACGTCACCATGGGCCTGCTCCTGTCGCTGCCGATGATTGCGCTGGGCGGCTGGCTGGTCTACCGCACGCTGAAAGCCCAAACGCCGAAAGCCTGACGCCGATGATTGCCGAGCGCCTGCGCGACCGGATCCGCCAGACGGGTCCGGTCTCGATCGCCACCTTCATGATGGAAGCCCTGTTCGATCCGACCGAGGGCTTCTACGCCACCAAGGACCCGATCGGGGCCGGGGCAGATTTCATCACCGCGCCGGAGATCAGCCAGATGTTCGGCGAGCTGATGGGCCTGTTCGCAGCCCAGACCTGGCTCGACATGGGCTCGCCCGCCACGGTCCAGCTGGTGGAGATGGGCCCCGGACGCGGCACCATGCTGGCCGATGCCCTGCGCGCCGCGCGCACCGTGCCCGGCTTCATGGATGCCGCCCGGATCAATCTCATAGAGGCCAGCGCCGCGCTGAAGGCCGTACAGGCCCAGTCGCTGGGTCCGACCGGCGCCCAGATCCGCTGGGTCGACCGGCTCGAGGCGGTGCCCGCCGGCCCGACCATCGTGCTGGCGAACGAATTCCTGGACTGCCTGCCCGTACGCCAGGCTATCCGCCACAAGGACCAGTGGTGCGAACGCATGGTCGGACTGGATGCTGACGATGAGGCCTTCGTCTTCGTCATGGGACCGCCGCTGGGCGTCGATGCGGATCTCGTGCCGCCGGTCCTGCGCGCGGCACCCGAGGGCAGCCTCGTCGAACTGCGCCCCGGTGACCGCCAGGTCGCCGCACAGCTGGGTGCGCGATTCGCGGAGCATCCCGGCCGCGCCCTCTTCATCGATTACGGCCCTGCCGCCAGCGAGACCGGCGACACGCTGCAGGCCGTGCGGGCTCATAAGAAAGTACCGCCCCTGGCCGAGCCGGGCACGGCGGACCTCACCGCCCGGGTCGACTTCGCCAGCTTCCTGGCGGCCGCGGCCGAGCAGGACCTGGTCGGCTACGGACCGGTCGCCCAAGGCAAATTCCTGTTGAGTCTCGGTATCGAAGCGCGTGCCGCCGCCCTCAGCCAGCGCGCCCCGGACCAGCGCGCCAAGATCGCCCGGCAGCTCTGGCGGCTGACCGATCCGGAGCAGATGGGCACCCTGTTCAAACTGGTCTGCCTGGACAGCCGGGACCTGCCCTTGCCCCCGGGTTTCGCCGCACGCTGATCATTTCAGCTTCAATCTGCGGCGGGGCTCTGTTAATCAGCCCGCGACTTTGGACTGTCGGGGACCGCAAGCCATGAAACTGATGTCGGGAACGGCCAACCGCGAGCTGGCCAGAGCGATCGCCGATTATCTGGATGCGCCCTTGTGCGCCACCGAGATCGAGCGCTTCGCCGATGGCGAGATCTTTGTCCGGATCGACGAAAACGTGCGCGGCGAGGATGTCTTCATCATCCAGTCGACCTCCTCCCCGGCAAACGACCATTTGATGGAACTGCTGATCTGCATCGACGCGCTGGTCCGCGCCTCGGCCCGCCGGATCACCGCCGTCATCCCCTATTTCGGCTATGCCCGCCAGGACCGGAAGACCGGCGGCCGCACCCCGATCTCCGCCAAGCTGGTCGCCAACCTGATCGCCAAGGCCGGCGCCGACCGCGTCCTCACCGTCGACCTGCACGCCGGCCAGATCCAGGGCTTCTTCGACATCCCGACCGACAATCTCTTCGCCACCAAGGTGATGGAAGACGATATCCGCCGCCGCTACGAGACCGAAAACCTGCTGATCGTCTCGCCGGACGTTGGCGGCGTGGTCCGTGCCCGGGCGCTGGCCAAGCTGCTCGATGCCGAGATCGCCATCGTCGACAAGCGCCGCCCCAAGGCCGGCGTGGCCGAGGTGATGAACATCATCGGTGAGGTGGAAGGCCGCCGCTGCATCCTGTTCGACGACATGTGCGACAGTGGCGGCACGCTGGTGAATGCAGCCGACGCGCTGTTGGAAAAAGGCGCGGTGGAAGTCTCCGCCTATGTCACCCACGGCGTGCTCTCGCGCGATGCCCAGGGCCGGGTCGCCAAGTCGCAGCTGCGCGAACTGGTGGTCACCGATTCCATCACCGAACCGCCCAACTCCACCCAGACCGACAAGGTGCGCCGCCTCTCCGTCGCGCCCCTCCTGGGCGAAGCCATCCGCCGCATCGCCAATGACGAGTCGGTGTCCAAGCTGTTCGACTAGAAAAGACACGCCCTGATTGACGGCCCGTCCGGTGCATGGTCACATTCCCCGCTATGAGGGGGGTGTATCATGAAGCGTGTGATCGTGGCCGGCCTGTCGGCCATCATTGTCTCGGCCTGTGCAAGCAATCAGCTGGTTCATTTCGGCGGTGTGCTCAACCCCGGTGAGGTGCCCGAAGCTCATGTCTCCTGCGAGGGGCTGACGGGCCGTCTCGAAGTGGTTGAACAGCGAGGCCCGCGTTTCCCCCGGGATCTCGCTCTTTACTTTTTCATGAACCAGAACACCGATCAGCGCCGCATTCTCATGCACTTCGATGTCGGACCCGATGGCCGGACCCGGAATATCCGCTATGCCGGTCCGGCATCCGATCTGGAGCGCGGAGCGACGCGCGATGCGGTTCTGCCGGCGGCGCGCGCGATAGCCGATTGGACCTATCGATGGACGGATTCGGAGCCGGATGCCGCCGGACCGCAATACGCCCGAGAATGCATCACCCGTTTCGATTTCATGATGCGGCCACAGTTCCCGCAGGGCGAGTCTGCCCAATAGCGCGATCGCAAGGCCTGCAGGTGAATAGCGCGCTGACTCTTCCCTGTTTGCGCGGTTGCGCAGGTCCCTGGGATCGGCTATAGCCCGCCGCTCGAAATATCACTGTGGCTTTTGACCATGACAGATCGCCGCCCGCCGGGGCCAAACCGGCTGGAGGCGGCGTTTGCATTTAAGGATCTGGACCGATGAGCTCCAACATCGTTCTCACCGTCGACGTTCGTGAAGGCACCGGCAAGGGCGCGGCCCGCGCTGCCCGCCGTGAAGACCTGGTCCCGGGCGTCCTGTACGGCGGCAAGCTGGGTCCGGTCTCCATCAACCTGCGCGGCAATGAAGTCCGCAAGGCGCTGCTGACCGGCAAGTTCGTCTCGCACATGATGGAACTGAACCACGAAGGCAAGCACCAGAAGGTGATCGCCCGTGACATCCAGTTCCACCCGGTCTCCGACGCGCCGATGCACATCGACCTGTTCCGCGTCGACGAAGACACCAAGATCGACGTGGAAGTGACCGTCCACTTCGTCAATGAAGAGAAGTCCCCGGGCATGAAGCGCGGCGGCGTCCTGAACATCGTGCGTCACACGGTCGAGCTGAACTGCCCGGCCGGCGCCATTCCGGAAGCCATCGAAGCCGACCTGACCGGCCTGGACATCGGTGACTCCATCCACATCTCCGCCATTGCCCTGCCCAAGGGTGTGACGCCGACCATCGCCGACCGCGACTTCACCATCGCGACGCTGCAGGGTTCGCGCGCCGTCCTGACGCCGGAATCCGAGGAAGTGGAAGAAGCGCCGGAAACCGAAGTGATCAAGCAGAAGAGCGAAGACGAGGACTAAACCCTCGCCCTCTTCTGGTTCGAACCGCATTGTCAGCGAAGCCGGAACCGGCTTCGCTGATTTTGTATCCGGACACCGTCAAGGGAGTTCTCCGCGATGATGATCCTGGCCGGGCTTGGCAATTACGAGCCCAAATACCTGAAGAACCGCCACAATGTCGGCTTCATGGCGATGGACGTCATCGCCCAGGCCTGGCAGGCCGGTCCCTGGCGCAAGCGCTTCCAGTCACTGGCCTGCGAAATGGCCATCGGCTCGACCAAGCTGCTCCTCCTCAAGCCGCAGACCTTCTACAACAATGCCGGCCATGCCGTCGGCGAGGCAGCGAATTTCTACAAGGTCGATCCCAAAAACGTCGTCGTCTTCCACGACGAGCTGGACCTGGCACCCGGCAAGTTCCGCATGAAGCTGGGCGGCGGCGCGGCCGGCAATAACGGTATCAAGTCGATCACCTCCCAGATCGGTCCCGACTTCCGCCGCGCCCGCATCGGCGTCGGCCATCCCGGCGACCGCAACAAGGTCACCGGCTACGTCCTCTCCGACTTCGCCAAGGCCGAGGAAACCTGGCTGATCGACCTCCTGGACGCCATCGCCGGCAGTCTCGACCTCCTCGCCGCCGGCGATATCGACGCCTTCCAGACCCGCGTCACCCACAAGGCCCCCGCCCCCGAGCCGGTCAAGCGCGGCCGGCCGGACGCGGAAGACTAGACACCCAGCCCCGCCCCCATCGACGGCATCCCGGCAAACGCTGGGATGACCGCTAGGCATGCGTCAACGCAGCGAGCCCTCGGCTCGCAGCCATCCATAATTCGCTTGTCAGCCAGCAAGCCGTATCCGGTTTTCCAGCTCAAGGGTGGAACCGCGAAGCGGCGCCTGCGGTGCCCTTGACCTGGAAAACCGGATACGGCCCCCTCTCGGCAAGCAAACTATGGTTGGAAGGGCATCAAAGCTGCCCATCCTTCCCCTTGATGGGGAAGGTGGATCGCTGCGCAGCAGCGAGACGGAAGGGGTGAAAGCGCGCAGCGCTGCGAATCCCGGTGGTGTCAGGATAGCCTCGGTCTCAGCCGTCCCCCCGCTCCCCAGCCCTCTCCCCAGGGAGACGGAGTTCCACCTGGTCAATTTCAATAGCCCAGACTCATTTCCCCCAGACGTGCGACAGAGCGACCCAAAGCCGCGCCCCAAATCCCACCACGCAACCCCGCCCTGCTGAATCTCCGCGCCCGGTCAATTGCGCGCGAGGCCCCTTCGCTTTATGCAGGGCCGAAATCTGATGCCAGACAGCGAGTCGAGCCCGTGAAAGCCAAGATCCACGTCTATCTGAAACCCGGTGTCCTTGATCCCCAGGGTGCCGCCGTCGCCGGCGCGCTGCACAATATGGGCTATGACGAGGTCACCGCGGCCCGCCAGGGCAAGCTGATCGAGCTGGATCTCACCGGCGACGACCTTGAAGCTGCCCGCAAGCGCGTCGACGAGATGTGCGCCAAACTCCTCTCCAACCCGGTGATCGAGAGCTACTCGATCGAACTGGAATAGAGCGGGGATCGGCCGAGATGAAATCCGCCGTCATCGTCTTCCCCGGCTCCAATTGCGACCGTGATGCCCACGACGCGATCGAGAAGGTCACGGGCCACAAGCCGGCCATGGTCTGGCACCAGGAAAGCGAGCTGCCGGAAGGCACCGAATTCGTCATGGTGCCCGGCGGCTTTTCCTATGGCGACTATCTGCGCTGCGGCGCCATGGCCTCGCGCTCGGCGATCATGCCGGCCATCGTCGCCCATGCCGCCACCGGCGCACCGGTGCTGGGCGTGTGCAACGGCTTCCAGATCCTCACCGAGAGCGGTCTGCTGCCCGGCGCGCTGATGCGCAATGCCGGCCTGAAATTCGTCTGCGAGAAGGCGAAGCTCAAGGTCGACAACGCCAATACCCGCTTCACTTCACATTATGAGGGCGGCGCCGAGCTGATCGTCCCGATCGCCCACCATGACGGCAATTACTTCGCCGATGCCGACACGCTCGACCGTATCGAAGGCGAGGGCCAGGTCGTCTTCCGCTATGGCAACAACCCCAATGGCTCGGCCCGCGATATCGCCGGCATCACCAATGAGCAGGGCAATGTCATGGGCATGATGCCCCACCCGGAACGCGCCGTGGACGAAAAGCACGGCGGCACGGACGGGCTGAAACTGTTTGAATCCCTCCTCGGGAGCGCGTAACCGCCATGACCCAATACGCCGAAGGCATCACCGCCGAGATCGTCAAGGAACACGGCATCATCGACGCCGAATACCAGGTCATCCTGGACCGTCTGGGCCGGGCGCCGAACCTGGTGGAGCTGGGCATTTTCTCGGTCATGTGGTCCGAGCACTGTTCCTACAAGTCCTCGCGCGCGCATCTGGGCAAGTTTCCGGTCACCGGCGAGAAGGTGATCCAGGGGCCGGGCGAGAATGCCGGTGTCATCGATATCGGCGACGGCCAGGCCGCCATCTTCAAGATGGAGAGCCACAACCACCCCTCATACATCGAGCCCTATCAGGGCGCGGCGACCGGTGTGGGCGGCATCCTGCGTGATGTCTTCACCATGGGCGCGCGCCCGGTGGCGCTGATGAATGCGCTGCGCTTCGGCGCGCCGGACCATCCCAAGACCACGCACCTGGTCTCCGGCGTCGTCGCCGGGATCGGCGGCTATGGCAATTGCGTCGGCGTGCCCACCGTGGGCGGCGAGACGAATTTCCACGCCGGCTATAATGGCAACATCCTCGTCAATGCCATGGCCGTGGGCCTGGCCGACCAGGACAAGATCTTCTACGCCCGCGGTGCCGAGCCGGGCCAGCCGATCGTCTATGTCGGCTCCAAGACCGGCCGCGACGGCATCCACGGCGCCACCATGGCGTCGGCCGAGTTCGACGACCAGTCGGAAGAAAAGCGTCCCACCGTCCAGGTCGGCGACCCCTTCGTCGAGAAGAAGCTGATCGAGGCCTGCCTGGAACTGATGGCCACCGACGCCATCGCCGCCATCCAGGACATGGGCGCCGCCGGCCTCACCTCCTCCTCGGTCGAGATGGCCGACAAGGGCGGGATCGGCATCCATCTGGACATGGACAAGGTGCCCCAGCGCGAAGCCAACATGACGGCCTACGAGATGATGCTCTCGGAAAGCCAGGAACGCATGCTGGTCATCATGAAGCCCGGCCGCGAGGACGTCGCCAAGGCGATCTTCGAGAAGTGGGAACTGGACGTCGCCGTTATCGGCGAGACCACCGATACCGGCCGCATGGTCCTCACCCACAAGGGCGAGACCGTCTGCGACATCCCGGTCGCCCCGCTGGCCGATGATGCGCCCAAGTATGAGCGCCCCTATTTCCCGCCGGAAGCGCGCGCCCAGCTGTCCGCCGCCGACATCGCCCAGCCCGACCATATGGGCGAGATCCTCCTGAAGCTGATGTCCAGCCCGGACATGGCGTCCAAGGCCTGGATCTGGAAACAGTATGACCGCCACGTCATGGCCGACACCGCCGCCTCCTCCGAGGACCCGTCGGACGCCGCCATCGTGCGCGTGCACGGCACCAACAAGGCGCTGGCCATCACCACCGACTGCACACCGCGCTACTGCTTTGCCGACCCCTATGAAGGCGGCAAGCAGGCCGTGGCGGAAGCCTGGCGCAATCTGACCGCCACCGGCGCCGATCCGATCGCCATCACCGACTGCCTCAATTTCGGCAATCCGGAGCGCGAGGAGATCATGGGCCAGTTCGTCGGCTGCGTCGAAGGCATGGCCGAGGCCTGCCGCGCGCTCGATTTCCCGGTCGTCTCCGGCAATGTCAGCCTCTACAATGAGACCAATGGCGTCGCCATTCCGCCGACCCCGGCGGTCGGCGGTGTCGGCCTCATCCCCGACATGGATCAGCGCGCCGGTTTCGGCGGCCTCACCGAAGGCGACATCCTGCTGGTCGTCGGCGAGACGACGGGAATGATGGGCGCCTCGGTCTATCTCAAGGTCATCGAGGACCGCGAGGATGGCGGCGCGCCGCTGGTCGATCTGGCGGTGGAAAAAGCCAATGGCGATTTCGTCCGCGGCCAGATCCGCGCCGGTCGCCTGACCGCCTGCCACGACATTTCCGATGGCGGTCTCGCCTGTGCCGCCGCCGACATGGCGCTGGCCTCCGATTGCGGCATCAAGCTGGCCCATGAGGGCAAGACCCCGCCCATGCACGGCTTCCTGTTCGGCGAGGACCAGGCCCGCTACCTGATCGCGGCGAAGAAGGAAGACGCCATCGCCATCCTGCAGGATGCCAAGGCGGATGAGATCCCGGTCCAGGTCGTCGGCCTGGCTGGCGGTACCGCGATCACCGTCAACGGCGCCCACCCGCTGGAACTCGACCGCCTGCGCACCGCATGGGAAGGCTGGATGCCCGGCCTGATGGACAAGCTGGCCGAAGCGGCGGA
Source organism: uncultured Maricaulis sp. (assembly GCA_965242785.1). Taxonomy (GTDB): domain Bacteria; phylum Pseudomonadota; class Alphaproteobacteria; order Caulobacterales; family Maricaulaceae; genus Maricaulis. The sequence continues at coordinate 484,403 of CBDETA010000001.1, read as the reverse complement.
ATAGGACACGGAAGCGCGGCCCGTCCGCGCTTCCCCTTATCCTCGCCCTGACCGGACCGAACAGCCCGGGGAAGGCGCGGCAGGCCAGTGACAAGCGTCTGAGCTGACAAGACAAATTCGGGCAGTCCGGTGAAAGCCCCGGCCCGCCGCAACAAAACTTGTCCCCACCGGGAATTCTCACCCTATCCTTTGCCCACGTTTCCGGACGGCCGTGCACGGGCCATCAGGAGACGGGTGGCGCTGACGCGGGTCTGGCCGGACCGTGTCTTAATCGGCTTCACCGGGTTGCAGACGGTCCGGACGGACAATGCAGACCCCCGCATACACCGACTATCCCGAAAGGATCGTCTGCGATGCCCGCAACGCCAGCGCGAAAGCGTCCGGCGCTGAAGGTGTTTGGGAACAAAAAAAGAGGGACATGTACCTCCGGTACGTGTCCCTGAGACAAGACCGCTCTGGCCGGGACACGGACCAAAGGTCCATGTCCCTCAGCAGCTTGAGTTGCTACCGGCCCGAGGCCTCACCGATCGCGTCCAGTTCCCGGTCCGCCGTCACGGCGAAATCCACCACGGCCTCGACCGCGTCCTGGAAGAAGTCCAGCGTCATGTTCTCATAGGTGTCGGTCGGCTGGTGATAGTGCGGGTGGAAGTCGACGCCCAGATAGATGAAGGGGATGCCGGCCCGGTGGAAGGCGCCGCTGTCGGTCAGCATGGTCCAGTCGCCGCCGGGCACATCAGTCGGCTCGTCAAAGCCCGTCGGCATCGACACCGACGCCCGCGACGCCACCTCTTCGGCGATCGGCAGCAGGGACGGATAGTGATAGGTCCCGACCACCCACAGCAGCCGGTCCGTCGACATGGCGATCATGTCGAGGTTCAGATTGAAGGTGATGTTGTCCTGCGGGATCGGCGGGTTGGCGACGAAGGCGCGGGCCCCCTGCAGCCCCTCTTCCTCGGCATCCAGCAGGGCGATGATCACATCATGCTCCGGCGGATGGTCCAGGAAGGCCTCGGCCACGGCCAGCGCCCCGGCAACGCCGGACGCATTGTCGTCGGCCCCGTTCCAGATCTGGTCACCGCGCATGCCCTCATGGTCGAAATGGGCCGAGACGACCATGGTCCGCTCGCTGTCGGTCGTGCCCTCGATACGGGCCAGGATATTCACGCCGGTCACGTCCGTGCCGTCACGACGGGAATAGGTGAAGCCATGCTCATAGCTGTCACCGACCGGTGCGACGCCCAGGCCTTCCAGGCGCTCGATGATGTAAGCGCGGGCGCGGGCATTGCCGGGTGTGCCGACCTGACGGCCCTGCATGTCATCGGCGGCCAGGATGCGCAGGTCTTCCAGCGCCTGTTCCCGATCCACTGCCGCTTCCGGCTGGTTGGAAAACGCACAGGCTGCCGTCGGCAGGGATGCCGCCAGGACAAGAGACAGGACCAGAGACCGCATGTTCACTCCCGAATTCTAGGTTTCGGGCAGACTGCCATGTTGCGTGCCGGGACCCAATGAAATTTCCGTCACTTGCGCAGTTGTGTCCCGGTTCAAAACCAGCCGCCGCGCGGCCGCGCTGCCGGTTCCGGCTCCAGCGCCGGCCAGTTCGCCTGCGAACGTTCCAGATAGCCGGGAATGTCGCGCTCCCAGCGCTGCTGGATGCGCGGCGAGAAATTCATGTACAGAACGCCGTCCACCACACGATAGGCCAGCGGGTCGCTGCGCACCTTGTCCTCGCGTGCCACGGCATAGGCGCAATGGCCGTCATAGGCCGGCGCATAGCGCTGCGGGTCGGCGGCAAACAGGTCGCGGTTCTGCGCGGTCGCGAAATACCAGGTGACGCCATTGTATGGGGCGGTGAACTCCGCCGAACCCGGCAGGGGCGCCGGTTCGGTGAAATAGCTCACCACATCATGTCCGCCCACCGGCCGCCCCTCGGCGTCGACATATTGCTCGCCCGCATCGGCCACCGCCGCGAAGAAGGCGACCGCCAGGGCCAGGTTGATGGCGCCCAGGCCCAGGCGAAGTGCGACTTTGGCTGCGAAGAGAGGGGACATGCTCTTTCCCTTGTCGGTCCGGATGACTAGCTTGGCGCTGTTATGGGGGCAGGCCCCCCAGCGGGGAAACCCACGATTGGACACGCCCACTCACGCTCACTTGAACCACCGGAGAGCCGCCATGCCCATGCCCGCCGAGGATATCATCGCCCTGATCAAGGCCGGCATTCCCGATGCCGAGGTCGAGATGACCGACCTGGCCGGCGACAATGACCACTGGAAGGCCGTCGTCACTTCGCCCAGCTTCAAGGGCCTCCTGCGCGTGAAACAACACCAGCTGGTCTATGCCGCCCTGGGCGACAAGATGGGTGGCGAGCTGCACGCCCTCGCCCTGGAAACCCGCACGCCGGACGCCTGAGGTGATCGACAGCCCGGCGCTTTCCCGCATCGGCTTCGGCGTCACCGGCCCGCATGCCGGGCTCGGCTGCGCGCGGAGCACTACCCGGCGGCTGATCCGCCAGGCTGTCGGGGACGGTGTCACCGCTTTCGACACCGGCCCGGCCTATGGCCATGGCGAGGCGGAGCGCCGGCTTGGCGAGGCGCTGACCGGTCTGCCGCGCGACAAGGTCTTCCTCATGACCAAGGCCGGCATTCATCCCGGCCGCAAGCGCGATTTCTCGCCCGGTGCCGTGGAGATGTCCTTCAAGGCCTCGCTGAAACGCCTGCGCACCGATCATATCGACCTCTTGCTGCTGCACGGCCCGGGGCCGGAGGATCTTTCCCCCCGCCTGCTGCGCCATCTCGAGGCCTTCAAGTCCCGCGGCCTGTTGCGCCATGTCGGGGTCTGCGGCCGCGGCCCGGAGCTGGATATAGCCATCGCGAGCGGCGCATTTGACGCCATCATGGCGCCGGTGAACCCGGCCCTGCCCGCGCCCGATCTCGACCGCCTGCGCCAGGCACGCCAGTCCGGCCACAGCATCATCGGCATCGAGGTCATGGCCGGAGCCCCGGCCCGGCTCTCCCTGCCCCGTTCGCGCAGCGATCTGTGGTATCTGGCCCGCCGGATCAAGCAGGGCCTGACCGGGCCCCGCCCGGCCACGGGGGGGCTGCCCGCCGTCAAATCCCTCGCCTGGGCCCTCGAACAGGACCTCGCCGACAGCCTCGTCCTTCTGACCACCCGCGCCGCCAACCTCACCGCCAATGCGCGGCTGGCAAAGCTTGAATCCGGACCGCAGGCGTCCTAGCTATCAGGCCTGCACCGACAGGAGAGTTCCGCATGTCCACCGCACAGGACACCATCAAGTCCACGATCGAAAACAACGCCGTCGTTCTGTTCATGAAGGGCACGCCGGTCTTTCCGCAATGCGGCTTCTCCTCGGTCGTCGCCCGCGTGCTGGATCACCTCCAGGTCCAGTATGAAAGCGTGAACGTCCTCGAAGACCCGGAAATCCGTCAGGGCATCAAGGACTTCTCCAACTGGCCGACGATTCCCCAGCTGTACGTCCAGGGCGAATTCCTGGGCGGATGCGACATCGTCAAGGAGATGTTCGAAACCGGCGAGTTGCAGACCTATCTCAAGGACAAGGGCCTGATCCAGGCCGCCTGACGCCGCAGTCCGGCCGGTTCGGGGCGCCGTCAAGCGGCACGCCCGGATTCGCCGGAACGCCCCTGCAATTGATCAAATCCGGGCAAACGAGCCCGTTGCCGCGGCGCGGGCCCGCGCCTGCGCCGTTCCGGCCCTGTCATCCCTTGGTCGATCCTGCTGGTTGTGAAAAACCACGGATATCCAAGGAGACAGGATGGGTCGGCTCATCGCCATTTCAAATCGCACGGCCGCAGACCCCAAGGCCCGCGCCGGCGGGCTCGCGGTCGCGGTCTGGGAATCCCTGCAGAAGACCGGCGGCAGCTGGTTTGGCTGGAGTGGCGGCCTGGTCGAGGAGACACCGCGCGGCGCCAATGTGTTTCGCGACGAGGGTGTGGAATTCGTCCTCACCGACCTCACCCATGACGAGCATGAGGGCTTCTATCTCAACTACGCCAACCGGGTGATCTGGCCGGTCTTCCACTACCGACTCGACCTGGCTTCTTTCAACAGCGCGGCGTTCAAGACCTATTCCGCCGTCAACCAGCGCCTGGCCGACCTCGTCGCCGCCCGGCTCAAACCCGCCGACACGGTATGGGTCCACGACTACCACTTCCTCCTGATGGGTGAGGCCCTGCGCCATGCCGGCTGGGGCGGTGCAACGGGCTTCTTCCTGCACATCCCCTTCCCGCCACCGGAAATCTTCCGCGCCATCCCGGAACACCACTGGCTGGCCCGCGCCCTGTGCGCCTATGACGTCATCGGCTTCCAGTCCTCGCATGACCGCTCGAACTTCGTGCGCTACCTCGTCGATCATTGCGGCGGCGAGGAGACCACGAACGGCAGTGTGCGCGTCTTCGGCTCGGTGACCCGCATCGCCGCCTATCCGATCGGCATCGATCCGGCCGGCTTTGCCGATGCTGCCCGCACCCCCACGGCCGACCGCGCCGCTGAACGCATCAGCCGCTTTCTCGGTGACCGCCACCTGGTCATCGGTGTGGACCGGATGGACTATTCCAAGGGCCTGCCCCAGCGCTTTGCTGCCGTGGGCCAGTTCTTCGACGACCATCCGGAAATGGACGGCCAGGTCTCGGTCACCCAAATCGCCCCGCCCTCGCGCTCCAAGGTCGAGGAATACCAGGAGCTGCGCAGCGAACTCGACCAGCTGGCCGGACGCATCAATGGGGATCATGGCGATCTGGACTGGATTCCGCTGCGCTATCTGGCCCGCTCCTATTCCCGGGAGGAGCTGGCCGGCCTCTTCCGCATCGCCCGCGTCGGCCTCGTCACGCCGCTGCGCGACGGCATGAACCTGGTGGCCAAGGAATTCATCATGGCCCAGCCGGACGAGGATCCCGGCGTTCTGGTCCTGTCCGAATTCGCCGGCGCCGCGGAACAGTTGAAGGACGCGCTGATCGTCAATCCGCACGACCGCTACAAGGTCGCCGAGGCGATCCACCAGGCCCTCACCATGTCGCTGGACGAGCGCCAGGAGCGCTGGTGCAAGCTGCGCGCGGTGGTCGAGGCACAGGACATCGCCTGGTGGCGCAAACGCTTTCTGGAAGACCTGGAGCCCGTGGCCTGATCCATGAACAAGCAGACACCCGACAGATTTGCCTCCGGCACGGTCTTCGAGGTCGCCCCCCTCGATCTGGATCCGGACCGCCACGCCCTCTTCCTCGATTTTGACGGCACGCTGGCGCCGATCCAGGACCATCCCGATCATGTCTTCCTGAGCGAAGGACAGCTGGACCGGCTCTGCCGCCTGTCGCGGCACATGGGCGGTGCGCTGGCGATCATTTCCGGCCGCGATGTGCGCGATCTCGATCGCCGCACGCCGGGCGAGCTGTGGCGGGCCGGCGGTCATGGCTCGGACATCTGCGCCCCCGGTCAGCGGCCGCGGGCCTTTGCCCCCAGCGCGCCGGATGCCCTGCAGCACGGTCTGCACCGGACCGCCCGCGCGTTTCCCGGCGTGCGGATCGAGACCAAGGGGCCGGTGCTGGCCGTGCACTATCGCGCCGCACCGGATGTCGCCCGGGCCCTGCACGACCGGCTCTCCGGCATCGTCGCCCAGCAGCCCGGCTACAGCCTGCAGGCCGGCAAGATGGTGTTCGAGGCCAAGCCCGAGACCGCCTCCAAGGCCCGCGCCATCGCCCGCCTGATGCAGATGCCGCCCTTCCGCGGCCGCCGCCCCGTGATGGTGGGCGATGACACCACCGACGAGGACGGCATGCGCGAGGCGGTCGATCGCGGCGGCAGCGGCATCAAGATCGGTCCCGGCGACACGCTGGCCGGCTACCGCCTGGCAGACCCGGATGCACTCTGGCGCTGGCTGGAGGAGAGCCTGTCATGACCTCCCTGGAACTCGGCATCATCGGCAATGGCACGGTCGCTGCCCTGATCAGCGAACAGGGCGAGATGAGCTGGCTCTGCCTGCCGCGCCTGGACGGCGAACCGGTCTTCAACACGCTGCTGGGCGGCACCGGTCAATTTGCCGTCTCCCTGACCGGGCTGGCCGCCTCGCGCCAGCGCTATGTCCGCAATACCGCCGTGCTGGAGACCGAGCTGGAGGCCGAAGACGGCTCGGCCATCCTGATCACCGATTTCGCGCCGCGCTTCATGGACAAGGGCCGCATGTTCCGCCCGGCCTCGACCGTGCGCCGCATCCGCCCGCTGCGCGGCATGCCACGCGTGTCGATCAGGCTGGCGGCCACGACCGGCAAGGGCCGGGCGCAGATGCCGGCCCGGCGCGGCGTCTCCCATGTCAGCTTCCTGGACGAGCAGGCCGGCTTTCGCGTCACCACCGACGCGCCTTTGTCCCTCGTCATGGACCAGCGCGAATTCGTGCTGGACCGCGAGATCGCCTTCCTTCTGGGCCCGGATGAAAGCCTGTCCGACGCCGTCGGCGCCATGGCCAGCGATTGGGGCGAGCGCACCTGCGAACACTGGCAGGACTGGTCGCGCCGCCTCGCCACGCCGCCGGAATGGCAGGAGGCGGTGATCCGGGCCGCCATCACGCTGAAACTCTGCGTCTACGAGGAAACCGGCGGCATCGTCGCCGCACTCACCACCTCGATCCCGGAACATGCCGGCTCCGAACGCAATTGGGACTACCGCTTCTGCTGGCTGCGCGATGCCTATTTCACCGTCACGGCGCTCAACCGCCTCTCTGCCGTCGGCACGCTGGAGACCTACATGGCCTTCCTGCGCAATACGGTCGCCCATACCCGCGGCGGGCATATCCAGCCGGTCTACGGCATCGCGCTGGAAAACGACCTCACCGAGACCACGGCCCCGGACCTGCCCGGCTATCGCGGCATGGGGCCTGTGCGCTTCGGCAACCAGGCCGCCGAGCATATCCAGCACGACGTCTACGGCCATGTCATCCTGGGCGCGTCCCAGGCCTTCTTCGACGACCGTCTGCAGACCCGCGCCGGCCGGCTGGAGTTCGAGCATTTCGAAGTCGTGGGCGAGCGCGCCTCTGCCGTCTACAACACGCCGGATGCCGGGATCTGGGAGTATCGCGGCCGCGCCCATGTCCACACCTCCTCGGCCATCATGTGCTGGGCCGCCTGTGACCGGCTGGCCCGCATCGCCACCCGGCTGGGCCTGGACGCCCGCATCGCCTACTGGCGCGAGCGCGCCGACACCATCCGCGAGACCGTTCTGCGCGAAGCCTGGAACGAGGCGAGACAGGCCTTCACCGGCGCCTTCGGCGGTGAGGCGCTGGATGCCTCGGTGCTGCTGATGGCCGAGATCGGCTTCATCGCCCCGGACGATCCGCGCTTTGTCGCCACGGTGGACCGCATCGATGCCGAGCTGCGCGATGGCTATCACGTCTTCCGCTATCGCGAGGCCGATGATTTCGGCAGACCGAAGACCGCGTTTACCGCCTGTACCTTCTGGCATATCGACGCGCTGGCCCGTGTCGGCCGGCTGGACGAGGCCCGGGCCATGTTCGAGGACGTGCTCGCCCATCGCACCCGGCTGGGTCTGCTGTCGGAAGACATCGACACCGCCACCGGCGAGCTCTGGGGCAATTTCCCCCAGACCTATTCCATGGTCGGCATTATCAACGCAGCAGCACGGCTCAGCGTGAACTGGGACGAGATGGTCTAGAGCCATTTCATTGAAATCAAGGTCAATGAACTGGCTCTCACCTATTCATGTTCCGCATTTTCGGACCGCAAAACCGGTTCCCACTTTTGCTGAAAATGCTCTAGCGGCGGCTCGACGCCACCAGGGTGCGGTCCTCATACCAGTCCCAGGGCCGGTCATCATCGACCGGGTTCAACAGCACCACCTGCCCGCCCCGGGGCACGCCCATCTCCTCGAAGCCGAAGCCCAGCTGCGCGCCCCAGGGCACCACCTGGCCGCACCGGTCCGGCGTCGCCCGCTCCAGACGCACCGTGTAGATGTCTTCATGATACTGCTGGACATGAACGGTGAAGTCGGACCGGGCCGTACAGCCCTGCGTGTCCGCGTGGACGATCAGGATGTCATCCTCGATCACCCGCCAGTAGATCACCGGTTCCAGGTCCGGATCGACCTGCGGTGCCTGCCGGTTGGTGCCCGGCACGCGGATGTCGGAAATGCGGATGATCGGAAGCGACGGCATGTCGGGCATGGGCGGCAAGGCCGCCATCAGTCCCCCGCGCGGCTCCCCCAGCCGCGCCTGCGTCCCATCCGTTGTCGAACACGCGGACACCATCAGTGCCGCACATGCGAAAGCGCCCCAAACAGCTTTCACTTCTGCCCCCCAAGACAGCCCCGATAAACCCGCTCCCACCCCCTTGAAAAGCCCCTGGGACGGCAGCGGAAGCCGGGATGAAATCAGATATTAACACTGCCGCAAGGGCAGACTCGTGAGAGGGGAATTTCACCACGTCGCTGCCCTGGAATCAGGCAGGCGCGTCGCCGACTGCTGACTGAGACAGCAAAAAGCCCGCCCCGGCTGACCGGAGCGGGCTTCTTTGAACTCGGATGTCCTCGAGAACTTACGAGGAGTAGAATTCGACCACGAGGTTCGGTTCCATTTGCACCGGGTACGGCACTTCGGCGAACTCGGGAATGCGCACGAAGGTGGCCTTCATGGCTTTCGGGTCGAGGTCGATGTAATCCGGGATGTCGCGTTCCGGGCTTTCCAGCGCTTCCAGCACCAGGGCCATCGAGCGCGAACGCTCACGCACTTCGATCACATCGCCCGGCTTCACGCGGTAGGACGGGATGTTGACCTTCTTGCCGTTCACCTTGACGTGGCCGTGGTTCACGAACTGGCGGGCAGCGAACACGGTCGGCACGAATTTGGCGCGGTAGACGAGCGCGTCCAGGCGGCATTCCAGGAGACCGATCAGGTTCTCCGTGGTGTTGCCCTTGCGGCGGGAAGCTTCGTCATAGATGCGGCGGAACTGCTTCTCGGTGATGTTGCCGTAGTAGCCTTTCAGCTTCTGCTTGGCCATCAGCTGCAGACCGAAGTCCGACATCTTGCCCTTGCGGCGCTGACCGTGCTGGCCCGGGCCGTAGGCGCGCGAGTTGATCGGGGATTTCGGACGGCCCCACAGGTTTTCACCCATGCGGCGGTCAATCTTGTACTTCTGCGAATGACGCTTCGACATCTCAGTCTCTCATATGCTCGACGCGGACCGGCAACCCCAGGATCGGAATTGCAATTGCAACGGCGGTGCTCGCATCACCCGTAATAACTCCCCCGGCTCAGGCGCACCTGTTCCGCGAGAAGCGGGGTTTCTACAGGCACAGCAGGGAAAGTCAATGCTTGTGCCTCATGCCCACAGCATTCACCGCAGCCCGGTTGCCGTCGGCGCTGTCACGCGCTAGCCAGAGCCATGCGCTGTATCCTGATCGCCCTGACGCTGCTGGCGTCCCCGCCCGTCCTCGCCCAGCCTTCCCCTCAGGCCATCGAACAGGTCGGTGAGACCGTCCGTGGCAGCATTGCCCGGGACGACAGTCCCGGCCTGTCCGTCCATGCCCGGTGGGGCGAAAACGGCGTCCTGTCGCTGCAGGCCGGTGCCGCCGACCGCCGGACCGGTGAGCCGGTCTCCGGCCAGACCCGTTTCCTGTCCGGCAGCACCGGCAAGACGATCACCGCCCTCCTCGCCGTCCAACTGGCCCGCGAGGGCGTGCTCGACCTCGACGCACCACTGGATGATCAGCTTCCGGACCAGGACTGGTGGACCGGGCTGCGCAATCATGACCGCATCACCCTGCGCATGCTGCTCAATCATTCCGCCGGCGTGCCGGACTATCTGGAGGATGCCAATTTCTTCCTGGCCCGCTTCGGCCGCGGCAATCGGGCCTTCACGCCGCGGGATCTGGTCCGGTTTGTCGCAACGGACTCGCCGGAGGGCGAACCGGGTGCGCACTACGCCTATTCCGATACCCATTTCATCCTGGTCGGCCTGATCATCGAAACCGTCACGGGAGAAGAGTTCTACGACCTTGCCCGGACGCGCATCATCGCCCCCCTGGGCATGCGGGCCACCGAACCGTTACGGGGTCGAACCTTCGAGGACCTCGCCGCCGGGCATGTCAGTGGTCTCTTCGGTTCCCGCGCCAAAGTCCAAAACGGACGCCTCAACGAAACCCTCGACCATGAGTGGGCCGCCGGTGGCTGGGTCACCACCCCGCAGGATCTGGTCACCCTCTATCGGTCCCTGGGCGAAGACGGACGCTTTGCGGACGAGGGCCGGATCATGCGCGCGGACTACAACGCGTTCGAACCCGGCGGCCCGGCCGGCTACGGGCTGGGCCTGTTCGTCCGCGACACGGGCAACGGCCACTACCGCATCTCCCATGGCGGCGATTTCGGCGGCTACCGCTCCGCCGTCCTGCACGACAGCGCCAGCGGCATCACCCTGGCGACGCAGGCCAATTACAAGGAATTCGAGGCGCCGGATTTCAACTATGAACTCTGGCAGGAGCTGGCGCAGTAGAGGCTGATGCCCCTTCGACCGGTTTTTCCGGAATCACCCGGATTCTCTCCCTCAATTCGCACCGTCATCCCCCGGCTTGCCTGCCCCCGCGAAGGCGGGGGTCCGGGGGACCTCGTCCATCCTGCCAAAAGGTTAGCTGAGGTGGCCCGGACAAGCCGGGCCATGACGGTGGTGGGGGTGAAGGGTAGAACGCCAGGAACACGCCCAAACTGCCCGGGACGCCCTTCCGAGGACGTGTTCCGCCCCTCAGTCCTCGCGCTTCACCCTTGCCTTGCCACGCCCAAGGGCCAGCGCCTTGATGGCGCCGCGGAAGGTGCGCACCTCCTGCTCGGTCCAGCGGCCGCGGATGAAGGCATTGCGCAGGTTCTGCGACATCAGCGGCGTCTTGGACGGCGGGTAGAAATACCCGGCCCGGTCCAGCTCGTATTCGAAATGCTCGAACATGCCTTCCAGGTCTTCGCGGCGGGCAATGTCGGAGACCGGTTCAAACTCTGGCGGCGCCGCCTCTTCGGCCTTCCATTCATAGGCGATCACGGCGATCGCCTGGGCCAGGTTCAGCGAGGAAAAAGTCCGGTCGACCGGCAGGGTGATGATCGCGTCCGCCAGGGTCACGGCCTCGTTCGGCAGGCCCGCCTTCTCGCCCCCGAACATCACCGCCACGCGTTCACCCGCCGCAATCGCCGCGCGCATCTCCGCCACGGCCTGGCGCGCTGTCAGGACGGGCTTCTCCATGCCCCGCGGCCGCGCCGTTGTGGCATAGATGCGGTTGACGTCATGGATGGCGTCGCCCAGCCGGTATTCCACCCGGGCATTGTCCAGCACCGGCGAGCCCGCCGACATGGTGATCGCCTTGTCATTGGGCCAGCCGTCGCGCGGATCGACGACGATGAGTTCCGGCAAGCCGAAATTACCCATCACGCGGGCGGCGGCACCGATATTCTCGCCCAGCTGGGGCGTGTGCAGGATGAAGGCGGGTGTCTGGGTCATTCCGTTGGGTAGGTCAGTCCGATGAGCTGAAGATTGTCGTCGAATTGCGGGTTGAGGCCGAAATCCTCAAGCGCCGATGTCAGTTCGCGGTCCGGCTGGTCGAAACCCTGCGTCACGAAGGCCTCGATCCGGGCCGCATCCGCCTCGCGCATGCCCAGCGCCCGCGCGGTCGCCATATAGGTCTCCAGATTATAGGCCCCATCCCCGGCCTCGGCCCGCTCCAGCATGGCATTCCAGAAGTCGAACAGGGTGTGGTCCGGCAGGGCCGCATCGGTCATCAGCGCGATGAATTCACCGCAGGCATAATGCGCCCGCATCTGGCCGCGCTGGGTCGCCGTGCGCAAGGGCCCGGCAGCCAAGGCCTCTGTGCAGGTGGAATAGGCATTGGCAAAACTGTAGCGCAGATAGGCGATGGCAGGACGGTCCAGCCCGGCCATGATCCGGTTGGCCATCGCATTGGCTGCCCCCTCATGGATCCAGCTGTCCTGCGGACTGTCCAGATGCGGACCCCGGACATTCTGGAACAGGTGGACACTCTCATGCGCGAAGAACCACAACAGGTAGTCGTGCACGAAATCATCCGGATCGCGCAGCCTTTCGCCGCTCGACTGGATCACCAATTGCCGGCCCAGCACGCCGCCCTTGTTGGAAAAGCCCGGATTGTCATAGCCCTCGAAGGCGAACAACAGCGTCGCCTTGTCGTCCAGCCCATAGCCCCAGCCGCGCTCCAGTTCGGAAAACAGGCTGGCCAGGTCCTCCGGGAAGCGCGCACGGATCCAGTCCGGGGTCGCCGGGTCGATCAGGCCGACATAATTGTCCGAGGCCGAAATCTCGCCATCGCCGATATAGATGAAGCCGCCACCGCCGCGGGAAATCTCGACGGCCTCGCCCTCCACCCTTTCCCCCCGCACGATCATCGGCGTCGGCGAGAGGACACGTACGCCCAGCACCGGCTGGTCGCCCTCGAACCGGTTGATATCGCCTTCCAGGGCCGCCACCGCCTCGACCGACCCGCCGGGCAAAAGCTCGAACTGGCCGGTGAACAGCATCAGGCTGCCGTCGGAAAACCGGATGTAGTCGGAATAGCCTTCATAGCGCAGGTCCGGCCGGGCCGTGACGCGAAAGCGCGCTTCCTGGGTCGGCATGTCGAACACCAGGGTGTCAAAGCCCGCAATCCGCTCCAGCCGCACGCCCTCGCTGGTCGGATGCCAGGCTTCACGCCGGTAGTCGGTCTCCGAGCGCGAGAAGAACATCACGTTCTGCGGCGTCTCGAACACATAGCGCACGTCAAATTCACCACCGCCCAGATCGGTGACATGCGTGCTGACCGAACTGTCCGCGATCAGGTCTGCCGGGCGCGCACTCACCGTCTCGGCACGGGCCGCGCCGGGGGCGTTTGCCGGGTTCTGGCAGCCGGCCAGCGCGGTCGCGATCAGGAGTGCAGGAACACAGGAACGGCTGAGCAAGCAGGATCTCCCAGAAAAGCCGGATGGCGCGCAGTTAACACCGGTGATGCCGCAAGGCCTAGCACCCGGCGCGAAGGATTCTCAGGCCGGGACTTCCGTGCTGCGGCGACCGATGCTAGAGAGCGCGCGAATTCCTGCGCGCATTGCTCCGATGCGCCCCGTCCGTCCGAAAAGAACTCCAAAAGAAAGTAGAAGCACCCATGGCGAAGATCAAAGTCGATACCCCGGTCGTCGAGCTCGACGGCGATGAGATGACCCGCATCATCTGGCAGATGATCAAGGACAAGCTGATCCTGCCCTATCTCGACATTGATCTGAAGTATTACGACCTCTCGGTCACCAAGCGCGACGAGACGGACGACCAGATCACCATCGATGCCGCCAACGCGATCAAGCAGTATGGCGTCGGCGTGAAATGCGCCACGATCACGCCGGACGAAGCCCGTGTGGAAGAGTTCGGCCTGAAAAAGATGTGGCGTTCGCCGAACGGTACCATCCGCAACATCCTGGGCGGCGTTGTGTTCCGCGAGCCGATCGTGATCTCCAACATTCCGCGTCTGGTGCCCGGCTGGCAGCAGCCGATGGTGATCGGCCGTCACGCCTTCGGCGACCAGTACCGCGCCACCGATTTCTTGGTCCCGGGCAAGGGCACGCTGACCATGAAATTCACCCCGGAAGACGGCGGTGACGAGGTCGAGTACGAGATCTTCAAATTCCCGAGCGCCGGCGTGGCCATGGGCATGTACAATCTGGACGAGTCGATCCGCGACTTCGCGCGCGCCTCGTTCAATTACGGCCTGCAGCGCGGCTGGCCGGTCTACCTGTCGACCAAGAACACGATCCTCAAGGCCTATGACGGCCGCTTCAAGGACCTGTTCCAGGAAGTGTTCGACGCCGAGTTCAAGGACGCCTTTGCCTCCAAGGGCATCTCCTACGAGCACCGCCTGATCGACGATATGGTCGCTGCGGCCATGAAATGGTCCGGCGGCTTTGTCTGGGCCTGCAAGAACTATGATGGCGACGTGCAGTCCGACACCGTGGCCCAGGGCTTCGGCTCGCTCGGCCTGATGACCTCGGTGCTGATGTCCCCGGACGGCAAGACGGTGGAAGCCGAAGCCGCCCACGGCACGGTCACCCGTCACTACCGCCAGCACCAGCGCGGCGAGCAGACCTCGACCAACTCCATCGCCTCCATCTTCGCCTGGACGCAGGGCCTGACCCATCGCGGCCGCATGGATGGCAATGAAGACCTGCAGAAGTTCGCCAAGACCCTGGAAAACACCATCATCGAGACGGTGGAAGCCGGCTACATGACCAAGGACCTGGCGCTTCTGGTCGGCGACCAGCAGGGCTGGCTGTCCACGGAAGGCTTCCTGGACAAGGTCGACGAGAATTTCCAGAAGGCGATGGCCAACTGGGGCTGATCTTCGCCGCAGAACCGAATTGGAAAGGGCAGGTCCTCGGACCTGCCCTTTTTTCTTGCGCAGATGAACCCGGGGGCCGGCCGCGACCGCCTCCGCGTCATGTTTTTTAAAACGACCACTTGAGTTCAAGGCCTGCCTTGGGTATCAGGACGTGTGGGCTGCATTACTTCGCTTGGGCGAGGGCAAGCGTTTTCGAGCAGGGGAACGCCATGAAAGCGGCTTATGAATTCGAACCCGAGAACCGGCTGTGCGTCTACCGCATCAGCGGAAGCGTCACGACCGATGCGCTTCTCGACCTGTTTGGCCGGGCCACGAGTGATCCTGACTTCGACACCGAATGGGACTTCCTCACCGTGCTGAAAGGGGCGTCCCTCTCCATGATGGACACGCACGCCATCGAGCGCCTGATGCAGGTGATGGGGCTGCATGTGAAGAACAAGCCGAAGACCCGTCGCGCCGCCATCGTATGCGACAGTCCGATGTCGCGCGGCCTGCTGGTCTTCTGGGCCACGGCGTCCATGGGTCGGCTCAACACGGAGGAACGGGTGTTCGACACCGAGCAGGAAGCGCGCCTTTGGCTCAGCGCGGCCGGCACCCCGTCCGCGACGCTGTCGACGGCTTCCCAGACCTGAAGTCCTGCCCCTTGCACGTCGCCGCTTTTCGCCACCGAATACGGGCGGGGCTGGCAAGTCCGCCACGATTTGCAATAGTGGGCGTGGCGGGACGCGTCCGCTCCGGCTTGATGGGACAGGCCAAAAGGATCGGTCCGGGGACGGTTTCAATGGGGTGACATGGTTCAGGGCCAGGACGACAACAGTCCCCGCATGCGATTCGAGATCGAGATCGATGCCGCGTCACGACTGATTGTCTGGCGCATTCACGGGCGTTTCCGGCTCAGCGAGATCAAGGCCGCCTATGCCGACCTGCTGACCCATCCCGACTGGAACGAGACCTATGACCAGCTCACCATCGTCGAGCAGGACACGGACATGAGCAATGTCACCTTCGACAGCCTGCAATCCTTCAGCGACCGTATGGAGACCGCGCAAAACGAAACGCGCCCCGACACGTCCAACCGGTCGGCCATCGTGTTTCGCCAGGCCCAGCAATACGCCTTGCTGAAATCCTTCGAGTTCAGTTTCGCCGGCCGCGGCAAGGTGGAGCAAAAAGTGTTCGGCTCGGAAAGCCAGGCGCGCCGGTGGCTGGCCCGGCAAGGCGACTGATCCAGGCTAAAAGTCTGCGATCATGCAATTCCATGACTTGCCCCGTGCCGATTGAGCTCTAGTTTTCCGGGTCAGCTAGAGGAGCCAGACATGCCGGTATCATACCGCTTTGATGGGGACGCAGGCTTGTGCATCTGGACCATGTCGGGACAGGTGACCGCCGCGCAGATCATGGCCAGCGTCCGGCAGGCCCGGGCAGACGATGCCTGGTCGAATGACCATGACTTCCTGTCGATCTTCACCGATGCCGACATTTCCGCGATTTCCGACGCGGACGTCGCCGAACTCGTTGCGGCCCTGTCCGAACTCGACACGCCCTCAGAGGATGGGCACCGCAAGCGTGGCGCCATCGTCTGCTCCGACGCTTTGGCGGAAGCCATCATGACCGTCTACGAAGTCCGTTCGAAACCCCGGCGGCGCTCGATCGAACGACATTTCACCACCGAGGCCGAAGCCCGTGAATGGCTTTCCAGCCCCGTGGAACCCGGCCAGGCGTTACGGCTGCCGACCGGAAATTCACGCTAGAGTCGGTCTCGCCGTTCGCCGCGAAATGCGCGCGCGAGCGCCCTGTTCACGCCGCAAACCCTCTTGATGCTGCCCGGATCGGGGGGATACACATGAAGAAACGCACCATATTTCTGTCAGTTGCCGGCGCAGGCTTTGCCACGCTTTATCTGGCCAATGCCTCCTGGCTCGCGCCCCAGGGCGAACCCGCCCACTTCATCGCCCACCGCGGCGTCCACCAGACATTCGATGTCACCGGCGTCGGTCCTGACGACTGCACAGCCACGCGAATCCGGCCGGTAGAGCACACATTCATCGAGAACACCCTGCCTGCCATCGAGGCGGCTTTCACTGCCGGTGCCCGCAGGGTGGAGATCGACATCCACCCCACCACGGATGGCGAATTCGCCGTCTTCCACGACTGGACCCTGGATTGCCGGACCGATGGTCAGGGCGTGACGCGCCGGCACAGCATGGCGCAGCTGCGCCGTCTGGATGCGGGCCATGGCTACACGGCTGATGGTGGTGAAACCTGGCCTCTGCGCGGTCTCGAAGACGGCCGGATCCCCAGCCTGGCCGAGGTGCTGTCACGCTTCCCCGACGGGGAGTTCGTGATCAACATCAAGAGCAATAATCCGGAGGAAGCCGCCTGGCTCGACGCCTATCTCACCCGCCACAACGCCAACCGCAACCGCCTGACAATTTTCGCCGCCGAAAGCCCCCGCCACCGCCTGGCCGCCCTCGACCCGTCGCTGCGGGTGATCGGACGCGGTACGGTCAAGGCCTGCGCGACGCAATACATGGCGATCGGCTGGAGCGGGATCGTGCCTGATGCCTGCCGGGACACCGTGCTGGTCCTGCCTGTGAACTATGCCCCTTGGGCCTGGGGCTGGCCGCGCCGGCTGGAGCAGCGCTTGCGAGAGGCCGGAAGCGAGGTCTGGCTCATCGGCCCCATGGATCCTGCCTCCCCGAACGCTTCAGGCATCGACAGTCGCGATCTGTTGGACGCTGTGCCCGCAGACTTCTCCGGTGGCATTTTCACCAACCGGATCGAACGGGTTGGACCGCACGCCTGGCCTGAAGACGCCGGCTAGAGAGCCTGGCCCGACCGTTTCAGCGTGACAAAAGTCTCCGCCTCGATGCGCCAGTTCAGGCCGTCAAAGCGCCATTTGGCGAAATAGCGGCCGGAATACTCCACCGCAAAGCCTTCCGAGGACCAGCGGCCGCGCCAGCGTCCGGTCTCGGCGACCAGCTGGGCATCATCGCCCGCCTCGATCCGGGCCGGCGTGCGCACATAGCTGACGTCCGGCATGGCGGAAAAGATCGACTGCCAGGCCTCCAGCTGGGCGGCGCGCCCATTGATCAGCTGGGCCTCGTCGCCGGGTATCAGCACCGCATCCTCGTGCAAGCAGGCTTCGATGGCCGCCAGATCGCGCGCGGCTAGCGCGGCATTGAAGCGCTCGCGCTCTGCGGCGACCGCCCGGCAGGCCGGCTTGTCACCCAGCATCTGGATATCGACTGACGCAGCGCGTGCCTTGCGGGCCATGATCAGCCCGCCAGCACGGCCTTGATCGCGGCCAGACCGGCCTCGGCCTGGCTGCCATCGGGGCCGCCGGCCTGGGCAAAGTCCGGACGGCCGCCGCCGCCCTTGCCGCCCACCGGCGCTGCGCCCGCCCGCACCAGCTCGACCGCGCTCAGCTGGCCGGCCAAATCCTCGGTGACGCCGACGGCGAGGGCGGCCTTGCCATCATTGACGCCGATGAAGGCCGCCACGCCGGAACCCATCTGCTGCTTGGCCTCGTCGATCAGACCGCGCAGATCCTTGCCGCCGACCCCCTCGACCACGCGGCCGATGAACTTGATACCGTTGACGTCTTCCGGACCCGCCGGTGCAGCACCGCCGCCCCCGCCCATGGCCAGCTGCTTCTTGGCTTCAGCCAGCTGACGCTCCAGCTTCTTGCGCTCGTCCAGCAGGGCGGCAACGCGCGCCGGAAGATCGGAGGTCGTCACCTTGAGGACGTCCGCCGCGGCTCGGCCATAGCCCATTTGCTCGTCGACATAGCGCCGGGCGCCCTCGCCGGTCTGCGCCTCGATCCGGCGGACACCGGACGAGACGGCACTTTCCGAGACGATCTTGAACAGGGCGATATCCCCGGTGCGGTCGACATGGGTGCCGCCGCACAGCTCGACCGAATAGGTCTTGTCAGCCTCGGCCAGGTCCCGGCCCATGGCCAGCACGCGGACGCGATCGCCGTATTTCTCGCCGAACAGGGCCAGGGCACCAGCTTCGATAGCGGCATCCGGGCTCATCTCACGCGTGGACACGGCCGCATTCTGACGGATGACGGCGTTCACCTGCGCCTCGATGGCGGCGATTTCCTCGGGGCTGACGGCCTTGTTGTGGCTGAAGTCAAAGCGCAGCCGGTCCGGCCCGACATAAGAGCCCTTCTGGGTCACATGCGGTCCCAAGACGTCGCGCAGGGCGGCGTGCACCAGGTGGGTGGCCGAGTGGTTGGCCTTGGTGGCGAGGCGCCGGCTGGCATCCACACTCAACCGGGCCGCATCACCCGGGCCGATCTCGCCCTTTTCCAGCACGCCGATATGGGTGTGGACGTCACCACCGCGCTTCTGGGTGTCCTCGACACGGAACACCGCCCCATTGGCAAAGTGGATGACGCCGGTATCACCGCACTGACCACCGCTTTCGCCATAGAAAGGCGTGCGGTCGAAGACGAGTTCGCCCGTCTGACCCTCGCCCAGCGCCTGGGTCTGGGTGCCGCCCGAGATGATCGCGGCCAGCTTGCCTTCGCCTTCGGTGCCGTCATAGCCGAGGAATTCGGTCGCCCCGACCCTGTCGCGGACCGCGAACCAGACGGCATCCGGCGCCGCATCACCGGAGCTGAACTTCTGGGCCCGCGCATCGCTGCGCTGCTTGTCCATCGCGGTGTTGAAGCCGGCTTCGTCGACCGTCATGCCCTTGGCGCGCAGCGCATCCTGGGTCAGGTCGAGCGGGAAGCCATAGGTGTCATAGAGCTTGAAGGCGGTTTCGCCGGACAGGGCATCGCCTTCCTTGAGATCCGCGGTGGCCTCTTCCAGGAGAGACAGGCCGCGGCCCAGCGTGCGCTGGAAACGCTCCTCTTCCACCTTCAGCGTGTCCTCCAGCAGGGCCTGTGCGCGGACCAGTTCGGGATAGGCCTCGCCCATCTCCTGTTTCAGCGCCGGCACCAGCTTCCACATCACCGGTTCCGTGGCGCCCAGAAGGTGGGCATGCCGCATCGCCCGGCGCATGATCCGTCGCAGCACATAGCCGCGGCCTTCATTGGACGGCGAGACACCATCGGCCATCATGAAACAGGTGGAACGCAGATGGTCGGCAATCACGCGGTGACTGGCCAGGGCATCGCCCTGCGCCTTCACGCCCAGGACATCCTCGCCGGCGCGGATCAGGTTGGCGAACAGATCGACATCGTAGTTATTGTGCTTGCCCTGCAGGATGGCCGCGATCCGCTCGAGCCCCATGCCGGTATCGATTGACGGTTTGGGCAGATTGATGCGGGTATCGGCATCGATCTGCTCGAACTGCATGAAGACCAGGTTCCAGATCTCGATAAAGCGGTCGCCATCCTCGTCCGGGGAACCGGGCGGACCACCGGGAATGTCCGGGCCGTGATCAAAGAAGATTTCCGAACAGGGGCCGCAGGGGCCGGTATCGCCCATGGACCAGAAATTGTCCGAGGTGGATATGCCGATGATCCGGTCATCGCTGAGGCCGGCAATCTTGCGCCACAGGGCGCGCGCCTCGTCATCCTCGGAGAAGACAGTGACCAGAAGCTTGTCCTTGGCAAGGCCGAATTCGCCGGTGACCAGCTTCCAGGCATGTTCGATCGCCTGTTCCTTGAAATAGTCGCCGAAGGAGAAATTCCCCAGCATTTCAAAGAAGGTGTGGTGACGGGCCGTATAACCGACATTGTCCAGATCATTGTGCTTGCCGCCAGCGCGCACGCATTTCTGCGACGAGGCGGCACGCGGAATGGCCCGCTGTTCCTTGCCGGTGAAGACGTTCTTGAAAGGCACCATGCCGGCATTGACGAATAACAGGGTCGGATCGTCCTGAGGCACCAGCGGGCCCGACTGGACCACTTCGTGCTGGTGGCTGGCGAAATAGTCGAGGAAGGTGGCACGAATGTCGCGCAGGCTGGCCATGGGGCGGGTCCGTCGGGTTGCTGCTGGTGCCCGGTCGTCAGGCACACGGTAAATCGGGTTTATCATATAGAAACGGGTGCCCGGCCTAGCCAAGCACCCGTTTGCAATCAAGCTGCGATTGCCGGAAACGCGAAGCGGTGGGGCCACAGGGGCTGGAACAGCCCCAAGGCCTGGTCGGCGCGCCGATCGTGGCGCAACTAGCCCGCCGCGGCTTCCTCGTCACCAGCATCCGGACCGGTGAGCATTTCCTCGGCGATCAGGCCGGCATTGGCGCGGACCTTGGTTTCGATCTCGTGCGAGATGTCCGGATTGTCCAGCAGGAACTGGCGCGCATTCTCCCGACCCTGGCCGATACGCTCGGAATTGTAGGAATACCAGGACCCGGATTTCTCGATCACATCACCCTTGACGCCCAGATCGATGAGCTCGCCCATCTTGGAGATGCCCTCACCGTAGAGAATGTCGAATTCGACTTCCCGGAAGGGCGGCGCCACCTTGTTCTTAACGACCTTGACGCGGGTCTGGTTGCCGATGACCTCGTCACGGTTCTTGATCGCCCCGATCCGGCGGATATCCAGACGGACAGAGGCATAGAATTTGAGCGCATTGCCGCCGGTCGTGGTCTCGGGCGAACCGAACATCACGCCGATCTTCATGCGGATCTGGTTGATGAAGATCACCAGGCAGTTCGACTTGGAAATCGAGGCCGTCAGCTTGCGCAGCGCCTGGCTCATCAGGCGTGCCTGCAGGCCCGGCAGGCTGTCGCCCATCTCGCCCTCCAGTTCGGCGCGCGGGGTCAGGGCCGCTACGGAGTCGATCACCAGCACGTCGACGGCACCGGAGCGGACCAGCGTGTCGGCAATCTCGAGCGCCTGCTCACCGGCATCCGGTTGGGACACCAGGAGCTCGCCGACATCCACACCCAGCTTGCCGGCATAGACCGGATCGAGCGCGTGTTCGGCATCGACGAAGGCGGCGACACCGCCGGCCTTCTGGGCCTCGGCCACGGTGTGCAGGGCGAGCGTCGTCTTGCCCGAACTTTCCGGCCCGTAGATCTCGACGATCCGGCCCTTTGGAAGACCACCAATGCCCAGAGCGATGTCCAGCCCGAGCGAGCCGGTCGAAATGGCTTCGATATCGATATTGGGACGCTGACCCAGCTTCATCACCGAGCCCTTGCCGAAGGCCTTGTCGATCTGGCTCAACGCGGCCTCGATGGCCTTCTGCTTGTCCGTGTTCACGTCATTTTTCACGAGTCGAATCGCGCCCTTGCTCATAGCCTTCATCCCTTATTTCACGCCCCCGGGGTGCGGGCAACCAAGGTCAGACGTACCAGTTTTGTTCTGGGAACACAAGCGGAACATTTTATGGTTAACAAAACGGAACAAATGCGGATTCCGGGGCTTTGGGCAAGTGATTGATCCGGCGCAGAAACGGTCTAGAGTTTCTGCAATGATCCGCTGCACGCTTTCTTCAGCCTCCGGCCTGAGGGCTGCCCTTTTGGCCGCCGCCCTGTCCGCCTGTGCGCCATCGTCCCCTGCGGTCGAGCAGACCTCCCTCGACGCGATTCGCGAAGCGGGCGAGATCGTTGTGCTGACCCTCGACGGCCCCACGACATATGATCCGGATACCGGCACCGGCTATGAGGCGGATCTCGCCAGCGCCTTCGCGGCGCATCTGGGCGTCCGGGCGCGGTTCGAGACCCGTCGCGATATCGAAAGCCTGATCCTGTCGCTGGAACGCGGCGAGGCCGATCTGGCGGCAGCCAACCTCACCATCACGCCGGAGCGCCGTGGCCGCATCGTGTTCGGGCCGGCCTACAAGGCCGTCACGGAACAGCTGGTCTGCCATCCGGACGGGCGTGTCCCGACCGATCACAGCGAGATCCCTGAGGCCTCGATCCGGGTTCTGGCCGGCTCGAGTTATGTGGAAACACTGGAAACCCTGGTGCGCCTGCTGCCGGAGCTTCGCTGGCAGGCGCGCACGGCGGGTTCCGCCATGCCGCTCTTGGATGGGGTGGCCGAGCGCCGCTTCGACTGCACGCTGGCAGATTCCCATCTCGTGGACTTTGCCAGGCGACGCCATCCCGACCTCATCGTGGCGATGAACCTGACCGGCGAGCAACCCCTCGCCTGGGCCCATTCAGGCCGTATCGAGGGGCTGGGGCCCGCCCTGGCCACCTGGTTCGCCCAGGCCCACGGCGACGGTTTTCTGGAGACGCTGGACGAGACCTGGTTCGGGCGGTTCGGCGAGTTCGACTATGTCGATGTTTCTGCCTTTGTGGATCGGGTCCAGGCACGCCTGCCCGACTACCGGGCCGCGTTCGAGGACGCCGCCGAGGATCTGCCCTTCGATTGGGAGTTGCTGGCGGCGCAGTCCTACCAGGAATCCCACTGGGACCCGGATGCGGTTTCCGCGACGGGTGTGCGCGGGCTGATGATGCTGACCCTGTCCACAGCGCAGCGGGTGGGCATCGAGGACCGCACCGACCCGTTCCAGTCGATCGAGGGTGGCGCAACCTATCTGGCCGATCTCTATGACCGGGTTCCGGCCGACGTCACCGGCGAGGACCGCATCTGGTTCACGCTGGCCGCCTACAATGTCGGCATGGGCCACATGTATGACGCCCGGGCGCTGGCCGAACGCCTCGGACGCGACAAGTCGTCCTGGGACGACCTGGCCGCCACGCTGCCACTTCTGTCGGATCCGACCTACTACGAAACCCTGCGATACGGCTATGCGCGCGGCCTTGAACCCGTCCGCTATGTCGAGAAGATCCGCGAATACCGGGCCATGCTGGCGGCGCAGGAACTGACACCCTGACGCCGCCAGCCCGGCCCGTCACGGGTGGGCGCCGCGACGGTCGAACGACAGCTGGATCACCGCGTTGTCAATGCGGATGCGCCGTTCCTCGCGATAGCCATCGGCATGGACCACCCGAACGGTGGCTTCCGAATAGATGGTGTTCTGGGCCGTCGAGAACTCACCGGGCGATCCGACACCGCCGACATGGCGCGTGGTCCGGAAGGTGTGGGTCAGCGGTGTCGTGCCCACAAAGGTGAAGCCCGTATTGTCCTCGCCGGTCGGGATGTGGCCCATGAACTCCTGGCTGTTGATCCCCAACGACGTCCGTCCGTGCAGGGCCAGAAAGACCTCGGCGCCCGGTTCCGGCGTGGTCACCACGACCGTCTGCTCCGGTGCGATGACGGAACAGGCCGAAACCAGGCCTGCCCCCATCACGATGGCGCTCAGTGTTTTCCAGTGTCTCATCGGATTGTCCTTTCCTGATCCTAGAAGCGCCAGCTGGCAGCCACGCTGGCCGCATGACTGTCGCCATCGGCACGATCCAGATCGCTGCGCAGGCGCACGCCGAGGGCGAGACGGTCGCTGGCTTGCAGGCTGACCCCCAGGGACAGGCTGACAAAGCGCTCGTCGGCATCCGGTCCGATCACGTCGAACACCTGGCCCGACGCAACGGCGAGGCTGGCGCGGGCGGGATCATCGCCGGCCGAGATGTCCTGCAGCCAGCTCACCTCGCCATCGACGCTCCATGTGCCCAGGCCGGTCTGCGCATCCAGGAAGGCCCGGACGCCGGTGCCCAGCACGGTGCGATCATCGCCGCGCGCGGCGATGCTGGCATTGAAACTGCCCAGCCCGGTTTCCTGATAGGCCTCGATCTCGCTCTCGCCGTGACGCAGCGTCAGAACCGGTCCGGCCGTCAGACCGCCCAGATCAAAGCCTGCGCCCAGATCGAACCCGCCATGCCACTGGTCGGCCTCGGTGTCGCCCAGCGCGACCGCGCTGAACGTGCCCACCGTCGCGGTCCGGCGAAACTCCAGATCGGTGCGGCTGAAGCCCGCATAGGCCGAGCCGTACCATGGGCCTTTGGCGAACCCGGCATAGCCGGTGACCGAGACGGCCTCGCCCTGGACACGGGCGCCGGTGCGTTCCGCCGTGTATTCGCTGAGCGCGACATTGCCGCCCAGCAGCCAGCCCGGCGCGAATTCATGGTCAACGCCCAGCACAATCCGGGACTGGTCGATATCCATAATGCCATTGGGCAGGTCGGTCTCGCCGCGGCCCATTTCGCTGACCACATAGACCGCCGTCTCGTCATTCAGCCCGTCCTGGCCGGTCTGGCCATGAACGGCAGTGCTGGCGCGCAGCGCCGCCATCAGCATGCCGGCATCCGGATCGCTGGAGGCGAGCTGGCTGGCCGCCGGTGATACCGACGACGCGCCGCCATGTCGGCCGGAACGGAAATGGCCCAGCCGTCCGGACACGACATCGCCCAGCGATCGGCTTAGGCCTTCGGACATGCGGTCCATGCCATAGAGGTCGCTGGGGTTGAGTGATTGCAGCGCTGTCTGCAGATCGCCAGTACTGGGCAGGTAGTCCAGCATCATGGCAACATCCGCGAGGTCACCGCTGGGCGAGGACGTCCCCATCGCCGCATCCAGGGCGGCACCGACAGCACGCTGCTGATCGGTCTGCGCGAAGCCGGCATAGTCTGCCGCCACGACATCCAGCCAGGCTGCGTGGCTGCTGGATCCCAGTTGCAGGGAAAGGACCGGCGACAGCTCGGCTTGGATCAGGTCGACATCAAGTCCCAAGAGACCGCCATCGGCCTGCAGGAACGTGAATTGAGCACCTCGCAGGGGCCGGTCACCCCAGCTGACCGTGATGATGCCGTCCAGATGCGCGGAACCGGCGACATGGAGCCGGCTCATCGACTGACCATCCGAGATCAGCGCCAGCTGGCCGTCAAACTGCTCGAAATTGCCATCGATGCTCAGCACGCCATCCGGACGCGGGGCGCGTCCCGGAGAGCTCCATCCCGGCGCGAGCACGCCGCCGATCTGGTAGACGCCCAGTGGTGCCGATATCAGGCCATTGCCGCCGACCATGGCACCGGCAAACTCCAGCGCCAGAGTGTCCAGGACACCATCGACCAGGAGTTGGCCGCCGCCGATATATGTCTCGCCTTCCTCGTCATAGAGCAGGCCGGTTTCGCCGACATAGGTTAGGCCACCGGACTGCATGAAACTGCCCGTGTCGTAGACCCCGTCAATGACCAGCTCACCGCCTTCGATCAGCGAACCCAGCCAGTCAAAGTACACGCCGTTCTCGCCGACGTATGTCACGCCATCGGTCTGGTGCAGCCAGTCGGTAAGGAAATCGCCATGGATCTCCAGCCAGGCCCCGTTCTGGTGGGTGCCGTCGCTGAAATAGGGCGAGAAATCATAGTAAAATCCGGTCTCGCCGACGATGAACCGGCCCGAATCCAGGCGGAGCGTCTGGCCGATCATGAGACCGTCCAGCAGAACCTCTCCGCCCTGCAGGCCAAGGCCGGTGTCGAGGAACAGGCTGCCGCTCTCCTCGATCTCCAGGGTCGCACCGCTGAAGACGTAGACCGCATCGGCGCTTTCATCCTGCTGGATGATCGTGCGGCCTGCGGCATCGAGATGCACTTCATAGAGTTCGGGCGCGACATAGAGATCGGTGACCACGACGCTGCCATCGGCTTCGTCATTCTCCGGAATGTCGCCCAGCTCCCAATGCGACGCATCATGCCAATAGCCATCGCCCGCCACCGCGTGACGTTCGACGAACGGATCGAGGCCATCGACCCAGGCAGCTAGGTCCGGGTCGAGCCAGGACGTGT
This sequence comes from uncultured Maricaulis sp., assembly GCA_965242785.1. Classification (GTDB taxonomy): domain Bacteria; phylum Pseudomonadota; class Alphaproteobacteria; order Caulobacterales; family Maricaulaceae; genus Maricaulis. The sequence goes on along the minus strand of CBDETA010000001.1, from coordinate 458,411 downwards.
CGTCATCCACTTCGGTCCACAACTGGCTGGTTGCCAGAGTGATCAGGGCGTCATTGTTTTCAAAGGTGATCGGGTCATAGCCGGCATGGATGGTCACCGACATCGCCGGAAAATAGATGTCCGGATCGCTGTCATCCAGCAGCACGGAAATGCTCTGGACCGACACGCCTTCAAAGCAGACGGCAGACGTCAGCACCTGGCGCCGATTCACCAGCGTGCCGGTGCAGTAGAAACTGCCGCCGCCCACTTCCTGCACCAGAATGTTCACGAAGGTCGAGCCGCCGACCATGGCCGGAACGTCGTTCGGGGCGTGTCGAGCCCGCGAAAGGATACCGGGCAGAGCGGACTGCGACATCGCGGATGGGCGGCTGTCAAAGGTCGCGGCGCGCGATCCTCCACTTTGCGAACAGAACGGCCCGTGTAGCAGGCCGCAAAAGAACCATTCCAGCGCATCGCCAATGGCGTCGCCGCCGCTTTCGCCTTCGTCACCGGGCCGACCATCCAGGATGGCTCCGATCTGGCTGTCCTCGGACAAGCCCGGCCCGGAGACGGCGCGGCTCGCCGTGTGGTCCGCCTGCACGGTCACGGTTGTCTCTCGGTCCCAGGGCGCACGTCCCGGCGTGAAAACACCGAATTCATTGCGATTGCACAGCCCGTTCGGCGCCGTGCGGGCGGAACCGCGGGCCTGCGGCGTGCCTTCCGGATTGTAGGTCGAGAAGCTCTGGGACAGGCAGTAGCCGTGAATATCGCCGCCGCCCTCGGGGATATACCAATAGTAGTCGCGCCAGATCCGGTCACCTTCATCCCAGGTGGAATATACCGGCGTGTGCCCGGGCGGGGGCGGAACCTGCACGTCGATCGCTGTTTGCTGGGCCTGGGCCGATCCGGCCATGACCGTCACCGCCAGGGTCGCGAACGCAACCGACGATGCCTGGGCAAGCCACTGGGATTTTTTCCGATTCATGTATTCCCCCCGGATTCCTGAAGGTCAGGAAATTGCCGAAGGGGACTAACCCTGTCAGGCGCGCAGGCTTTGCCCAGCGTCCGGAATGCTTTGCCACTCGTCCCGGAGGCGCTTAGCCGAGCGTCTCGATCCAGGTCTCATAGCGTCGATCGAGGTCCTGGTGACCAGCAGCCTGACGCCGTGCGACATGCGCGAGGCCGAGGGCCCGGATTTCGCCGGGTGCGAAGCCGAAGCGGTTGCGAAAAGCCCGATTGAAATGGGGCACGCTGCGAAACCCCCAGCGATAGGCAATCTGGCCGATCTGGTCGCGCTGGTGGCCAATGGATGTCAGCTGCGCCAGCGCCCGACGCAGACGCAGTTCCCGCACGGCCTCCATCACGCCTCCGGCATCGCGAAACAAGGCGTACAAGCGCGTTCGCGAGATGCCCAGAAGTCCGGCGATGAGCGCAGCGTCCAGATCTGCATTTCCGGCGTGTTCAGCCATGATCCGGCGGGCTCGCAAGCTCAGGGCATGATCAGCCCAGTCGGGCGGCTCCGCCAGGCTGACCGGTACCTGGTTGCATGCGGCGGCGAGCAACTCGACCAACGCGTTCACCGCTGCCACGGCCTCGTGCTGCATCATGTTGGCGCCGATGGCGAACAGGGTACGGATGTAGTCGGCCAAGAGGCGCCCGGCGCCGATGGTCGGATCGATCACCACGCCCTGGACGCTGTCAGGCGCCAGCAGACGATCGGCCAACCGGGTCCGAGGCACGATGATGGACAGGACATCGAAATCATCATTCACGGAGTCCAGCACTTCACCCAGATCGAAGCCGACGATCGCGCCGCATTGTCCCGACAGGCTGCGGCGCCCGACCTGCATTTCCACCTGCCCGCACTCGAACAACTGGAACATGTAGTGATCCAGCCCGTCAGCCAGGATGCGCGAGACCGGACGGTCAAACTTGTGGGCTGAAGTTTCGCAGCGCGCCAGCATCACCCCGTCGAGCAGGACCGACTGCACACGCGCGTTGAAGCGCGCCGGATCGAGATCATCCGGCGGGCGGGCATCAAACATCACATTGATGCTGTCCCGCCAGACCGCCATTCTCTCTTCAGGAGCCAGTGCAGCCGTCGTGAACAGCGAAGAAACGACGCGTTCCGACAACTCGGCACTCCTCCCCGGAGATCAGTATAACGGTAATAAGGTCAGCGTTTCCAGCAACTTCCTTGTTGCACTGCACGACCGTTTTCCGGCGCGTCAGCCCTCTTTCGCGCTGAGTTCTTCCTTCACCTTCTCGGCGAGCTGGGTCAGCGTGAATGGCTTGGGCAGGAAGGAGATCTCCTGCTCCTTGGACAGGGTGTCGGAAAATTGTTCGGCGGCATAGCCGGAGATGAAGACGATGCGCGTGCCTTCCAGCAGGTCGCGCGCCTTTTCCAGCAGACCCGGCCCGTCCAGTCCCGGCATCACCACGTCGGAGATCAGCAGATCGAAACCTTCTTCCTCGTCCTCGAGGATTTCATAGGCTTCCTCGCCATCACAGGCCTCAACCACGTCATAGCCGCGCTTGACCAGGGTCTTGGCGGCAATGGCCCGCACCGCGTCCTCGTCCTCGACCAGCAGGATGCGGCCACGGCCGGACAGGTCTTCCGGGGCCTTTTCGACGGTCTTTTCCACCTCGGCCTGCTTCAGCTCGACCGCTTCTTCTGCACTCGGCTGGTGGCCGGGCAGGTAGATGGTGAAGGTCGTGCCCTGGCCCAATTCACTGTCGGCAAAGAGGAAACCGCCGGACTGTTTGACGATGCCGTAGACCGTCGCCAGGCCCAGGCCGGTGCCTTTGCCCGCTTCCTTGGTGGTGAAGAAGGGTTCGAAGATCTTCTCCAACGTCGCCGCATCCATGCCGTGACCTTCATCGGTCACCGCGATCGACAGCCAATCACCCTCGCGCGGGTTGGGCGCGCCGGCATTGCGGACCTGTTCGGATGACACCAGCGAGGTCTTGATGACCAGCGAGCCGCCACCCTGGTCACGCATGGCGTCGCGGGCATTGGCGGCAAGGTTGATGATCGCCGTTTCCAGCTGGCCCTTGTCGGCCTTGATCATCGGCAGGTCGCGGCCATGCAGGATGTCCAGCCGCACAGTCTCTTCCACGATCTGGCGCAGCAGGACCGAGACGTCGGACAGCACATCACCGATATCCAGCGTTTCCATGCGGAAGGTCTGCTTGCGCGAGAAGGCGAGCAGTTTGCGCACCAGGCCGGCCGCCCGGGCGACGGTCTGGTTGATGGCCTGCAGTTCGGAATAGTCCGGGTCGCCGACCGGGTGACGGTTCAAGAGCTCGTCGCAATTGAGACGGATGGCCGTCAGCAGATTGTTGAAGTCGTGCGCCACGCCACCGGCGAGCTGGCCAACGGCCTGCATCTTGTTGGCCTGGGAGAATTGGCGCTCCATCTCCTTCCAGGCGGTCACTTCGATGACATAGGCGACACGCTTGCCGCCCCGCGCCGGGGCAAAGGCCAGATGGACGTAGACCGTGCGATCCTCGACTTCGAGGCGCGCCTCGGCGGGCTCGCCGCTGCCGGCCATGGCGGAGGCAAAGGCGTCGACCGGCGAGCGGCCATCATCCCAGTTGAACAGATCGCAGAACTTGATGCCCGGAATCGCCTTGCCGCCGGTCATCTGGACCAGGGACGGGTTCACATCCTCGATGATGGCGCTTTCCGGGTTGGCCCCGTCCAGGCGCACCACGCCGAAGGGAGCGTTGGCAAACATGTCGTCCAGCGTCCGGCCGGTTGTCTGGCCGGTCTCGGCCATCGCCTGGGCCACGCCCGGCGGGGCGCCGGTCGCCGACAGGCCGTACATCACAACCCGGGCCGTGCCGCTGTCACCTGGCGTCCAGTCGACCGCCAGCGCGACCGGGCTTTCGATACCATCCCGCGCCTTCATCCGCGCATCGATCCGCGCCACGCCGGAACCGCCGCGCGTCAGCATGACGGCATTGGCGCCATCGCCCGTCAGGACATCCTTCAGCGGCGGGAAATGCGCCCCCTCGGCCAGGCCCAGCCAGTCGCGGAAGGTGGCATTGCCGGCTGCGATCTCGCCATTGGCCCGCAGGCTGAACAGCGCCACCGGGGCATGCAGGCACCAGTCCGACAGGCTCAGCCCGGCGCCCTGGTCGCGGTCACCGGCAGGCATGAGGCGCCACAGCACCAAGCCCCCCGGTTGTGGACGTGCTTCCAGGTGGAAACGCTCGATGCGCCCCTCGCCCAGATCGAGCGGCGGCAGCAATTCGCAGGCCCCTTCGCCGCGCGCCGCGGCGCGGGCCAGGCGATAGACCACGCCATCACCGCCCCCGGATCCGGCCCAGATGCGGTCGATGGTCGGCAGACCGAAGCTCTGGCCGAAACCGCCCGCTTCCTTGGCCAGGGCATGATAGGCCTGATTGGCCCAGCGGGTGGCACCGCGCTGATCGGTGATCAGGGTCGGCTCGGAAAAACTGTCGATGGCCGAGAAGGCCAGTTGCTCCGGAGTCGGCGCGCGGTTCTTCTCGATCTTGCGGCGCATATTGCGGCCTGCCGTTTCACCGGCGGCGACGGCGTAGAGCACCAGAAAGCCGACCGCAGCAAGGCCGGACAGATAGACAAAGCCCTGCCAGCCATCCTCGCCCGCCGCGATCACCGCAGCGCCAAAGGCCACGACGGCGATCGCACCGCACACCCAGATGGCCACCTTGGCTATGGGCCTCGACCAGATCGGCTTGCGGGTCTTGGTTTCAGTCGCGGTGGTCTCGGCCATGGGATGCTCCGGCGCGAATCAATCAGTCAGGCAGGCAGTCTACTCGCTCGGACGGTATCGTGCGCGCCGCCCCTGCGCGAGGGAGAGAACATAGCCGATCACCTTGGCGACGGCCTGGAAGTGTTCGGTCGGGATTTCCTCGTCCAGCTCGGCCGTGGCGAACAGGGCGCGGGCCAGAGGCGGGTCTTCGACGATCGGAACCGAGTGTTCGCCGGCCACTTCACGGATACGCAGCGCGACGGCGTCGACGCCCTTGGCGACACAGATCGGGGCCGGCGTCTCGCCCTGCTCGTAATAGAGCGCGATGGCGTAGTGGGTCGGGTTGGTCACCACCACGGTGGCGTCGGGCACCTTGGTCATCATCCGGCGCTGGGCACGTTCCTGGCGGATCTGACGCAGCTTGGCGCGCACCAAGGGGTCGCCCTCGGACTGTTTCAGCTCGTCCTTGATCTCGCGCCGGGACATGCGATTGCGCTTCATGAAGCTCTGGCGCTGGAAGAGATAGTCCAGCCCGGCGATGATGGCGTAGACGACGAGGGCAGCCAGCAAAAGCTCGATCGCGGCCTGGCGGACAATGCCGAGCACGGCAGAAATGTCCAGGGCAGGCAGGCCGGCCAGCATTTCCCGCTTGGGATAGAGCACGACAAAGGCGGCCATGGCGACCAGCGCCATCTTGCCGACACCCTTGAGGAAATTCGCCAGCCCCTGGGGGCCGAAATTGCGCTTGAACCCGTCGATCGGGTTCAGCTTGGAGAGTTTCGGCTTGATCTTCTCGGTGGTGAACAGCATGCCCTGCTGCACGTAGTGACCGGCAAAACCGGCCACGGCGAGAAACAGGACCGGCAGGCCGACGACGGCCGCGACTTCCCAGGCGGTCGACTGCAGCACGCCCATCATCGCATGGGGATCAACGGCAAAATTGTGCGGCTCGGCGAAGAAGACCTGCAGGTCGGCCATCATGGTGCGGGCCATGGCCGGGAAAATGAAGGACAAGAGCGCCAGGCCCGTGGCGAGGATGAACCAGCCCGGGATTTCCTGGGACTTGGCGACATCGCCTTTCTCGCGTGCGTCATCCAGTCGCCGCTGGGTCGGTTCTTCGGTTTTCTGGCTGTCGTCTTCGCCTTCTGCCACGCCAGCCTCCCTAGTTCATGTCCAGGGCGAAGCGTTCCATGCGCTCCAGCCAGACGGCACTCATCGTGCCCAGGGCAATGGTGAGAAGGAAAAGCCCGACCATGATGTTGGACGGCATGGCGATGAAAAAGATCTGCGCCTGGGGCATCAGACGGGAAAGAACCCCCAGCGCCAGGTAGAAGACAAGTCCAAAAACAATGAGCGGCGCCGCAAGCTGAACGCCAATCCGGAACGCATCGATGAAGGCATTGAGGGCCCACATCGCAGCATCACCCATGTCCGGCATGCTCCCCGCCTGAAACACCGCGTAGGAATTGACCATCATCTCCAGCAAGAGGTGGTGAATGTTCGCGGCAAACAGGAGCAGCAGGAAGGTCAGGTTCAGGAAGGTGGCAATGATCGCGCCCTGCTGACCCTGGGACGGGTCGAAGCTCTGGGCCATGGCGAGGCTGGTCTGCAGGCCGATGACCTGGCCGGCGACGGCGGCGGCGGACATGAAGATGCGGCCGACGGCGCCGATCATCAGGCCGATGATCACCTCGCCCATGACCAGGCCGGCGAGTGCCAGGGGCGCCTGCGGCATCGGCGGCAGGTTGGGGGCGATGACCGGACCCAGGATGAGACAGACCAGGAGCGCGAAGGAGAGCCGGATGCGCATCGGGATGGCGGGTTCGGCAAAACCCGGCATCAGCATCAGGATCGCGCCGATGCGGGCGAAGACGAGCCCGGCGGCAAAGATGATCTCCGGCGCCTGCGGGATCATGGCGTGGCGATCCGGTCGAAGATCACCGTCATGAAGCCGGACATGAGCGCGCCCATCAGCGGCAGGAAGATCAGGATCGCGATAAAGATGGCGATGATCTTGGGCACGAAGACCAGCGTCATCTCCTGCACCTGGGTCAACGCCTGGAACAGGGCAATGGTCACGCCGACGGCCAGCCCGACCAGCATGATCGGGGCCGACATGGCCAACATGAGCCAGATCGCTTCACGGGCAAAATCGAGGACTTCGGGTCCTGTCACGTCTCTCGCCTCACCTTCTGCGGGGAGAATCGGGCTTACGGTTAATTATGTTTACGGATGCGCGTTCCACGTTAAGAAAGAGTCAATTCTGGTAAACGTGGGGAGTTATCCGTTATGCGCATCCGCAGCCTTCTGATCGGCTCGAGCCTGCTTGTTCTGGCCGCCGCCTGCACACCGGCCGCAGACGACACCGCCAACATCGAACCGGTCGAGAATGCCGCATCTGCCGCTGCCGATGCAATGCCGGAAACCTCCTCCGAACAGACCGAGAGCGAGCGGCTCTACGCCTGGTTCGACGAGCAATTCCAGGCCGAGATCGACCGCTCTCCGGTCAGCAAGACCTATCTGGGCATGCTGGACGACCTGGACGCCTATGGTCAGTGGGATGACGCTTCCGAACAGGCTTTCCGTGACAGCCTGGCCCGCAGCGCCGAACGCCTGCGCTACATGCGCGAGACTTTCGACTTCGACGCGCTGACCCCGGAAGCCCAGGTCTCCTACCGCTTTGCCGAATTCATCGAAACCAATACCGCCGAACAGGGCGAGTTCTGGGATCACGGCTATATCTTCACCCAGTTCTTCGGCCCGCACACCAATCTGCCGACGACATTGATCGGCTATCACCGCATCGACAATGTCGACCATGCCGAGGCCTATATCTCGCGCCTGAACGGTCTGGGCGAGGTGCTCAACACCCAAACGGCCCAGGCCGACGCGCGCGCCCGCGAAGGCGTGCTGGCGCCGGCCTTTGCCTATCCGATCGTGATGGACGCGGCGCGCCGCTTCATCACCGGCGCCCCGTTCGACGACAGCGGCGAGGACAGCCCGCTGCTGGGCGATTTCCGCGGCAAGGTGAATGCCCTGGACATTGAGGACAGCGTCCGTGACGACCTGATCGCCCGCGCCACCGCAGCGCTGGAGACGAGTGTCGGCCCGGCCTACGCCAATCTCATAACCACGATGGAAAGCCACGCCGAAATGGCGGATGGCCGCAATCAGGGTGCCTGGGCCCTGCCGGAAGGCGAGGCCTTCTACCGGACCCAGCTGAACAACTACACCACGCGCTATGACATGAGCGCCGACGAGATCCACCAGACCGGTCTGGACGAGGTCGCCCGCATCCATGGCGAGATGCGCGCGATCATGGCCGAGGTGGGCTTTGAAGGCTCGCTGCAGGACTTCTTCGAGTTCACCCGCACCGACGACCAGTTCTATCTCGAGGACAGCGATGCCGGGCGGCAGGCCTATCTCGACCAGGCCACGGCCTATGTCGATCGCATCATGGAGATCGCGCCGCAGTATTTCGACACCCTGCCACGGGCCGATCTGGAAGTCCGCGCTGTCGAGGAATACCGGATCGAGACCGCCACCGGCGCCTTCTACGAGTCCGGCTCGCTGGATGGGACGCGTCCGGGCGCCTACTACGTCAATCTGGCGCACATGCGGGACAACCCGACCTACCTGATCGAGACCCTGTCCTATCACGAGGGTGCGCCGGGCCACCATTTCCAGAGCGCGCTGGCGCAGGAGCTGGAAGGCGCGCCGATGTTCCAGCGCCTGACCTGGTACTCCGCCTATGGCGAAGGCTGGGCGCTGTATGCGGAAAATCTCGGCCTGGACATGGGCGGTTTCACCGATCCCTACCAGAATTTCGGCCGCCTCTCTTATGAAGTGTTCCGGGCCGCGCGCCTGGTCGTCGATACCGGCATCCACCACCTGCAATGGTCCGAACAGGACGCCATCGACTACATGATGGAGAACACGCCCTTCCCGGAAGGCGATATCCGCAATGAAGTGCGCCGCTACATGGTGTGGCCCGGCCAGGCCGTCTCCTACAAGGTCGGCATGCTGACCATCCTGGAGCTGCGCCAGCGGGCCATGGACGCGCTGGGAGAGGATTTTTCCTACGGCGCCTTCCATGATGTCGTGCTGACCAATGGTTCGGTTCCGCTGACCCTGCTGGAACAGCAGGTCGACGACTGGATCGCCGCGACGCTGGCGGCGCGTTAACCGCGCCCTGCGTTTGACAGGCTGGCCCTGGCCGGGGCTATCCTGCGCGCCAATTCAAGTTCGGGCGACAGCCGCTGCCGGGGAGGCGGCGGCTGCTGGCCTTCAGGGTACTGCATTCTGGGGTTCTGGACAGTCTGTTGACGGATCCAGAGGGAGTTTCGGCGTCGCCCCTTCACCACCGACGCCGGCTTGGGGAGACCGACATGTTCCGATCCATCCGTTCACCGCTTGCCGTTTCACTGCTGGCCCTGGTCGCCGCGTGCTCACAACCGGACGCCACGGGTCCGCAAGCCGCCACCGAGGCGCCCGCCGCAATGGCAGAGGCCACCGAAACCGACGCGGCAGCGGAAACCGCGCGTCTCTACGCCTGGTTCGAGACCCTGTTCGAGGAAGATCTGGCCCGGTCGCCACAATGGCAGACCTCCCTGGGCCGGATTGACAATCTGGAAGCCTATGGCCGCTGGGACGACAATTCCGATGCGGCCCAGGCCGCCGCCCAGCAGCGCCGTGTCGACCGGCTGGACTATCTGCGCGCCAATTTCGATCCGGCCGCGCTGGACAATGACGGCCGCGTCTCCTTCCGTGTCTTTGAATACCTGCAGGAAACCGGCATCCGGGAGTACGGGTTCGCCGACCAGAACTACGTCTTCACCCAGATGTTCGGCCCGCATACCGGCCTGCCGACCTTCCTGATCAGCCAGCACCGTGTAGCCAATGCGGATCACGCCGAAGCCTATATCTCGCGCCTGGAAGGCCTGGGCGATGTCATGGACACGCTGGTCCGCCGCGCCGACGCACGCGCCGAGGCCGGGGTCATCCCGCCGCGCTTTGCCTTCGACTACCTGATCGGCAATACCCGCGCGATCGTTACCGGTGCCCCGTTTGACGACAGCGGTACCGACAGCCCGCTGATGGCCGACATCCGCGGCAAGATCACCGCACTGGAGATCGACCAGGCAGAGAAGGATGACCTGCTCGCCCGCGCCACGGCGGCACTGAACGAGCATGTCGGCCCGGCCTACCAGCGCCTGATCGAAGCCCTGGAGCGCCACCAGGCGATGGCGGACAATCGTGACGGGGCGTGGAAGTTGCCGCGCGGCGCGGCCTTTTATGAAAGCCAGCTCGCCAGCTTCACCACCCTGCCCGACCTGTCGCCGCAGGAAATCCACGATATCGGCCTGGCCGAGATCGAGCGCATCCATGGCGAGATGCAGGCGATCATGATCGATGTCGGCTTTGATGGAACGCTGGACGAATTCTTCGAATTCATGCGCACCGACGAGCAGTTCTATTATCCCAACACCGATGAAGGCCGGCAGCGCTACCTGTCCGAGGTCAATGAAGTGTTTGAGCGCATCGATGCGGTGATCCCGGACTATTTCGGGGTCACGCCGCAAGCGCCGATGGAAGTGCGCGAGGTGGAGGCCTTCCGCGCCGCCGGCTCGCCCACGGCCTTCTACAATTCACCGGCCCTGGATGGTTCGCGCCCCGGCATCTACTACGCCAACACGCTGAACATGCGGAACCTGCCCGTCTACCAGATGGAGACGCTGGCCTATCACGAGGGGATTCCGGGACACCATTTCCAGCTGGCCCTTGCTCAGGAACAGACCGAGCGGCCGATGTTCCAGCGCCAGCTCTACCTCTCCGCCTTCGGGGAAGGCTGGGCGCTGTATGCGGAAAGTCTGGGCAAGGATATGGGCCTGTTCACCGATCCCTACCAGGATTTCGGCCGCCTTGCCTATGAGCTCTGGCGCGCCGGCCGGCTGGTCGTCGATACCGGCATCCACTATCTGCGCTGGTCACGCCAGGACGCCATCGACTATCTCCTGGCCAACACCTCCTTCACCGAGGAGGAAGTGACCCGCGAGGTCGAGCGCTACATCGTCTGGCCCGGCCAGGCGACCTCCTACAAGATCGGCCAGATCCGCATTCGCGACCTGCGCGACTATGCCCGCGAGGAACTGGGCGAGAATTTCGACTGGGGCGAGTTCCACGATGTGGTTCTGACCAATGGCTCGCTGCCGCTGCCGGTCCTGACCGAGCTGGTCAATGACTATGTCGCTGCCAACCGGCCGCAAACGACTGAAGACTAAGAGGGAATTCTCATGACCAAGACGTTCAAGCCCTGGCTGGCCGGCGTTTCCGCGCTGGCGCTGCTGGCCGCCTGTTCACAGCCGGCCGATGACAGTGCGGTCGACGCGGCAATGGCCGGCGAGACCGCCGCGGCCGAAACGCCGACCCCGACCTCCGGCGATGAGGCCATGGAAACGGAAAGCGACCGCCTCAATGCCTGGTTCGAACAGGTGTTCGAGGATGGTCTCAACCGCTATCCGCAATTCCAGACCTATCTGGGCCGCAAGACCAATTACGGCGAATGGAATGATGCCTCAGCGGAGTATGCCGAGGAGACCTACCGGATCGGCCGCGCCAATCTGGAATACATGCGGTCGAATTTCGACTTCGACGCCCTGGACGAGAATGCCCAGCTGTCCTGGCGCCTGTTCGAATATGATGCCGAGCGCGAAGAGCTGAGCTGGCGCTGGCGCGATCACGGCTACACGTTCACGCCGCGCTCGGGTCCGCACATGAATGCGCCGACCTTCCTGATCAACAATCACCGCATCGACACCGCCGAGGATGCACAGGCCTATATCCAGCGCCTGAACGGCATGGGCGAATATCTCGACCAGAATATCGCGGCCTCCCGCCGCTCCTTCGATCTGGGCGCGTTCACACCTTTGTGGACCTATGAGCCGATGATCGAGACGGCGCGCAACATCATCACCGGCGCACCGTTCGATGACAGCGGCGCGGACAGCCCGCTGATGGCGGACATTCGCGGCAAGATTGCCGCGCTGGAGCTGGACGAGGCCGAGAGCAGCCGCCTGCTATCCGAAGCGGAGGCTGCGCTGGTCGAGGTGGTGGGACCGGCCTACCAGCGTGTCATCGCCCTGTTCGAGGAACAGGCCGCGGCCGCGACCGAGGATGACGGCGTCTGGAAACACCCCGATGGCGGCGAGTACTACAACCACCTGCTCAACGGCTACACGACGATGGATCTCTCCGCCGAGGAGATCCACCAGCTGGGCCTGCAGGAGGTCGACCGCATCCATGGCGAAATGCGCGCGATCATGGCCGAGGTGGGTTTTGAAGGCTCGCTGCAGGACTTCTTCGACTTCATGCGCACCGACAGCCAGTTCTACTACGAGAACACGGATGAAGGCCGCGAACGCTATCTGTCGGAAGCCACCGCGCTGATCGACACCATGCGCGAGACGCTGCCGCAGATGTTCCACACCTTCCCGCAAGCCGATCTGGAAGTGCGCCGGGTAGAGGCATTCCGCGAAGCCTCGGCCGGCAAGGCCTTCTACCAGCGTCCGGCGCCGAATGGCACGCGCCCGGGCGTCTATTATGCCAATCTGCGCGACATGGCCGACATGCCGACCTACCAGATGGAAGCCCTCGCCTATCACGAGGGCATTCCGGGTCACCACATGCAGCTGGCGATCATGCAGGAATTGCAGGACGTGCCGGCCTTCCGCCGCTTTGGCGGCTATACGGCCTATACCGAGGGCTGGGGGCTGTATTCGGAGTATCTGCCGCTGGAGTTCGGCTATTATTCCGACCCCTATTCCAATTTCGGCCGTCTGGCGATGGAGCTGTGGCGGGCCTGTCGGCTGGTGGTCGATACCGGCCTGCACTATCACCAGTGGGACCGCGAACGGGCGGTGCAGTACCTGCTGGAGAACACGCCCAACCCGGAAGGCGACAGCCGCGCCGCGATCGACCGCTATATCGTCTATCCGGGCCAGGCAACGGCCTACAAGATCGGCATGCTGGAGATCCTGCGACTGCGCACGGTGGCAGAGGAAGAACTGGGCGCGGCCTATGACATCCGCGACTTCCACGACGTGGTGCTGACCCAGGGCGCGATGCCTCTGGCGGTGCTGGAAGAGCGCGTCGAGGCCTGGATCGCGGATACGCAAGCCGCCCAATAGGCTGGCCAAGCCCGACCGACACGAAAAAGGCCGCCCCATGGGGCGGCCTTTTTTGCTGTCTGCCGATACCGGTGGATCAGATCGGCATGCGCAGGATTTCCTGATAGGCGCGGACCACCTCGTCGCGGACGGCGACGACGGTTTCCAGCGAGATTTCGGCGGCGGAGACGGCCGTTACCACGTCGAGAAGTTCCGCCTCGCCAGCGGCGGCGGCAGCGGTGAGCTGTTCGGCATGGGCGACCGAGCCGGAGGCTTCGGTGACCGCATTGGAGACCAGGGCGCCGAAATTCAGCGCTGTGGCCTCGTCCGGCTCCTGTCTCTGGGAGACCGATTGCTGGGCCGCACGGACGGCGGCCTGGTATGCCTGGACGGCAGCAAGATCAGCCATTTACTCAGTCCTCGTTCTCAAGGGCGGCGCGCGCATTCTAGCGGCGCAGCAGGTCCAGTGTGCGCTGCTCCATGCGGCGCGAGTTTTCGATCATGTTGAGATTGGCTTCGTAGGTGCGCATCGCTTCGCGCATGTCCATCATCTCGACCAGCATCTGCACGTTCGATGTGCTGACATAGCCTTCGGCATTGGCGGCCGGATGGCCCGGATCATATTCCAGCGTGAACTCGCTCTCGTCCGGCGCGACATCCGACAGGCGCACCATGTTGAGTCCGGTGACGCGGTCCAGCTCGGCCTCGAAGACCGGGATCTGGCGGCGATAGGGATCCCCGCCCGGCTCGCGCGCGGTGGAGTCGGCATTGGCAATGTTCTCCGAAATGATCCGCATGCGCGCCGATTGCGCCCGCATGCCGGCGGCGGATATGGACATTGCGTCAGAAGCGCTTCCCATGGCTCAATTCCTTCCTATCGGGCGACCGGCCGGATCGCGGTGCGCAGGAGGCCCAGGCTCTTCTGATAGAGCGTCAGGGCGGTCTCGTACTGCATGCGCGTATCCTGGGCGCGGACCATCTGTTCTTCCAGAACGACGGAATTCCCGTTGATCGTGGTTTCGGAGTCGGGGCTTTCCTGGACTTCCCAGGTGCGCGAGGCGCCCGCCTGGCGCGTCCCGCCCAGATGCCCGTCCTCGGTCGCGATCATGGAGACATTGCGCGACTGGCTGCCCAGACCCTGACCGCGGATCTGACGCTGCAACGCGCTGTGGAAATCGGCGACATCGAGATCGCGTGCCGCATAGCCGGGCGTGTTGGCGTTGGCGACGTTCTCGGCGAGAACGCGCTGGCGCTCGGCATTGAAGCTCATCGATTGTTGAAGCAGTCCCAGAACCGGGACGTCATCGGGCCGCATGCGCGAATCCCCTTTTTGACCTGTTAACGAACCTGCGCGCGCACAGTTAACGGCGGCTTAACCGCATCAGCCCACACAGCGGTTATCTCTTATGAGCAAGGCCGCTTCGCCATGAGCGACATCGTCGACTGGACCCATTATTTCTACGCCGTTTCCGTGCTGGCCGTGCTGGTCGGGGCGCTGGGCCTGTTCGGCTATGCGGTGCGCAAGGGCTGGATCCTGCAGAACATGACCGGGCTGATGGCGATCTCCGGACCGCAGCGGCGCCGGCTGCAGCTGAAGGAGACGCTGGTGATCGATCCGCGCCGCCGGGTGGTGATCCTGCAAGCCGACGAGATGGAGCATATCGTGTTGCTGGGTGCCGAGGCCGAAACCGTGCTGGCCAGCCAGACGGCGCCGGCCCGACCGGTCGCCGTGCCGGCCACGGCGGAGGCGGCATCATGAATGTGACGCTGAAGCGCGGCCGCTGGGCCTGCATCATCCTGTTCATCCTGGGTCTTCTGACCCTGGCCGGGACCAGTGCCGAGGCGCAGTCGATCACCATCGACACCGGCACGGAAGGCGCGCTGACCGAGCGCATCCTGCAGCTGGTCGCCCTTCTGACCGTCCTGTCGCTGGCGCCCTCGATCGTCATCATGACGACGAGTTTCGTGCGCATCGTGGTGGTGCTGTCGCTGCTGCGCACCGGGCTGGGCCTGCAGCAAAGCCCGCCCAATGCGGTCCTGGTCTCGCTGGCGATCTTCCTGACCGGCTTCATCATGGCGCCGGTCTTCACCCAGTCCTACAATGACGGCATCGAGCCCCTGATGAATGAGGAGATCGAACTGGTCGAGGCCTTCGATCTCTCCACCGCGCCGCTGAAGACCTTCATGCTCGCCCACACCCGCGAGGATGACCTGGCGCTGTTCATCGAGATGTCCGAACAGCCCCTGCCGGAAAGCCCGGAAGCCACCTCCTTCTGGATCGTCGCCCCGGCCTTCATGATCTCCGAACTGCGCCGCGCCTTCGAGATCGGCTTCCTGTTGTTCATCCCCTTCCTGATCATCGACCTGGTGGTGGCCTCCATCCTCATGTCGATGGGCATGATGATGCTGCCCCCGATCGTGATCTCCCTGCCCTTCAAGCTGATCTTCTTCGTCCTGATCGACGGCTGGCGACTGGTGACGGGCTCCCTGATGCAGAGCTTCGGGACGATCGGGTCGGGGTGACGGGGCACATGGAGCGCAATGATGACGGATTTGGCCCGACATTCTGGCTCATCACGATCGGCATACACACGGGCCTTTGCGCTGGCATCGGGATGGCGGCGTTCTGGGATGACCGTCCTTGGCTGGCCGTCCCGATCCTCAGCCTGCTGTTCATATCGCTGAGTGCGGGCGGCGTGGAACTCCTGCCACGCGGAAGACCCGGATCCTACTGCCATGCGAACCTGGCCATGATTATCGCTGGAGCCGCAGCTATCGCCGCGGCATTGCTTTTGAATGGTCTAGCCTTTGGCTTGCCGACCGCAGGTGTCGCAGTCTGGCTACTGGCCTACACAGTCTTTCGCCTGATCATGGCGAACATCACCTAGACAGATTGTCATCCCGGCCACCCGCCTTCGCGGGCGCAGGCTTCTGCCCCCGACTTGATCGGGGGCGGAGCGCCGGGACCCATCATCGAACACCTCGCTGGTGCGGGCATGGGTCCCTGATCTGCGCCCTGCGTTCGCAGGGCATCCGTCAGGGATGACAATCTGATTTGAGAACAAGCGAGACCAAGCCCCTAGCTCGGGCCGCCGCCATTGTTGAAGCGGTCGCGGAAGGGTTCCATGAAGGCTTCCAGCGTGTCGATGCTGGCAATGCGCGAGGCCATGTCGGAGAAGCGGGCATTGCCTTGTGGCAGGTCGGAGTCGGTCAAAAGACGGAATGCGGCGGCCTGGTCGGTGCGCGCCATGGCAGGCCCGTAACGTTCGCCCAGGCGGGCCGAGCCGGCCGTGTCGCGTGCGAGCGAATAGGCGATGGCGGCGCGCATGACATCGGCCTGTTCGGACAGGTCCAGCGCCTGCGTGCTGGCATAGCGGTTGCCCAGCAGTGTCTCCAGCCGGCGGCCGGCCATCGGCCAGTCGCGCCGGGTCCAGGCGACATCGGCCCGCAGCCGGTTGGCCGCTTCGGACTGGTCGGAGGAAATCAGCTCCAGCGCCTGGTCGTGACGGCCCAGTTCCGAGAGCGCCCGCGCCTCGAGCAGATAGCGCTCGTCCACGACCGCCTCCGGCAGGCCGGCGACACGGGTCGAGCGAATGGTGTTAAGCGCGGCCTCATAGCGCCGATCCATCAGGTAGACGATGGCCAGATCGGTGGCGACGCGGGCCCGGGCCAACGGCTCGCGCAGACGGGAGTCGACCTGGTGCTGCAGCAGCTCAGCTGCCGGATCCAACAGGTCGAAAGCAATTAGCCGGTCTGCGAGACGACGGATCATTCGGTCCCCGTCCGTGCCCCGGGGCGCCAGGTGCTGATACTGGTAGAAGATGGCCACGGCCTCGACCGGATCCATGCGATCCGCCTCCCCTTCCAGGAAGAGGCGACGGAAGATTGTCGACATGTCCTCGGCGATGCGACGGCTGGCTTCGGTATTGGGGAAGCGCGCCTGGGCGGTAACCATGGTTTCCAGACCCCGGGCGAACTGTCCCGACGACACATAGAGCTCACCCAGCATGCGCACGGTTTCCAGCTCGATCGTGTCGCCCCGCCAGCGGAAACGCAGATTCTCGAGATTTTCGATCGCCTGGTCGCGACTGATCTGCCCGGTGGCCAGTTGCAGCCGATACAGATCGAACAGGGACTGGGCCTCCATCGGCGCATCGCGCGAGCGCGACAGGGTCTGGAACCACGCCATGGCGCGCTCGGTATCCCCTTCCGCCTCGGCCAGACGGGCTTCGATATACTGCGCCTGCAACTGGGTGTGGGCATCGGGCTCGGCCGTCGCCATCCGATAGAGATAGTCCTGCGCGGCGGCCAGATCCCCCAGCTCCAGCGCAGCGCGGGCCTGGCCGACAAAGAAACGGGCCTGCCAGGCCGGCGGATAATGGTAGATGGTCGGCGCGCCGTTGGAGAAACGGCGCCGGGCGTCCTGCCAGCGCTCCTCACCCACTGCTGTCATCGCCCGCCAGAGATCGGCCGCAGGATCCATCGACAGGGATGCGTGGGAGAGATAGGTGTTGGCGTCTGTCAGCCGGTTCATCATGTAACTGGCCACGCCTTGCATCGCGCGGATGTGAGGGTCATTGGCCAGCGCCGGATCGGAATCGACGGCGAGGCTGATCATGCCCAGCGCCTCTCCGGCAAGCTCATTGGCCAAGAGAAAGCGGGCCAGGGCCACCTTGCCGTCAGTCCCGTCTTCCAGGGCAGCGCGGCGCAGGCGAGCCCGCCATTCCTCCGGAAAGTAGCTGTCCCCGTCCCAGGCATCGAAATACATCAGCGCAGGCGAAGAAATATTCGCCAGCACGCTGTCATCCGGCTGGCCAGCGGCACCGCCATCCGGGGTCAGGTCCAACCCGCCCGGGCGGCCGATCACGGCGCCGGAGCCGATCAACTCGATCTCGATGTCGTCGGCCAGCATTTCGACCGCCGCCCCCTGGGCGCTGGGCAGCAGCGCGCCACCGACAAACTCGCTTCGAGCCGTGACCCCCTGAACCGGAGCCGCAGCGGTGATGACGCCGATCTGATCGCCGACCACCGGGTCGCCGATCCAGCGGATGGCGCGCGGTTCCGCCATGTCCAACAGGATCCGTCCGGGCCGGGCACGGCGGGCGTCCCGCCGGACCTGGATCGGTCGCGGCGGACTTTCTATCCGTTCGGAGAAGATGATGGTCCAGCGATTGCCCTCGGAACGCGCCTCGGCCTGGGAGGCATCCGGCACGACAATGCGGGCCGCGGCCCAGTCTTCACCTTCGATGGCGCGGAAATTCCGCACATGGCGGCGATTGGTCGTGTCCAGTTCGCGCAGGTCCAGCGTGGCACCGGCATCGAACACGATCCAGATCGCCTCACCGCGGCGGAACACCGCCGCGCCCACGGGCGCGGCCCAGTCGAACTCGACGCGCAGATCGCCATTGAATTCCGACATGTTGGCGCGCACCGTGCCGCCGGCAGGAACCGGGTCGACCGCGGGAGCCTCAACCACCCTTTCCGGGGTCTCGAGGGTCGGTGGCTGCAGATCGGCGGGGCCGCTGCGCGCCGGCGCTTCGGCGATTTCGGTTGCTTCCGCCGCGCCCGGGTCTTGTGAGCCAGTATCTTGTGGACCGGTGTCCTGTGGTCCGGTGGTTTCCGGGCCAGCACCTTCAGAGGCCGGTGCCTCATCGGTCAGGCCGCCCAGCTGGGCGAGCAGTGAGGCGGCGTCGGCGAAGGCCGGATCCGGCAGGTCGACAACGATGCGGGAGCCATCATCCCAGGCCCGGACCTGCACACCCGGATCGACAGTCAGGCGCAACACCCACTCATCGCCCTCTCGGGTCGCGCTGAGGCTGTCGAGAAAGCGCGGCGGCGAACCGCGCAGCCGGCTCAGATCGATTTCGGCGGGCTGGTCGAACCGCACCTCGGCCACATTGCCCGACTGGCTGAGCTGATAGCCCACGGCGCGTGGCCAGAGAAACTCGATCCGCGTGTATTCGGTCGCCTGGCCGGTGCGATATCGCACTGGAAGCGGGTCAGCCGGTGGCGGCGGCGGTGGCGGCAGGGCAGCCCGTTCCGCAGCGCTGCGGGCGGCTTCGCGCTCTTGCGCTTCGCGAGGAGAAACAACCGGCGCCGGTGCCGCTGCACCGACCGGCACCAGATCAATGGCGATCTGGTCATAGCTCGCAGATACGTGCGCGTCGGCAGCCCGGTTCAGCGCAACGCGCAGGGTCAAGCCATCCGGATCGAGCCGGGCACGCGCGGCCAGATTTCCCAACTGCTCCACCAAACCATCGACATCCGCGTCCAGCGGTTCGCTGAGGCGGGCGATCAGAACCGTATGCTCGACCGAAACTTCGGCCGTCGGGCGGCTGTCAGCCACCCGGTCATCATAATCGATCAGGATGCGCGCGCCGGCATTGCTCCGCTCAACGGCAAACACCCCGGCCGTCTGGGCCAGGGCTGCCGATCCGAGCAGGGCAAGCGCGACCGCACTGCCTGTGGATGCAAGAATATGTCTAGCCGCCTTCGGCAAGACGAGCCTCCAGCTCCGCCACGGTCTCGGGCAGATCGCTGCGCGCGGCCATGCGCTGGGTCAGGCGGGCGGCGTCCTGCGGGGTCATCTCGGCCAGGATCGGACCGAACTGGCGCTGGGACATGCGCGAAGCGATCTGGATCTGCGTGTCAGGCTCGAGCGAGGCAATGCGTTCGGCCGCATCGCCGGCATCCATCGCGGCGTACCAGGCCACGATGACCTGCATGTCCTCATTCTCTTGGTCGTCCAGCGTGTTGGTCAGATCGACGATCTGCTGGCGCAGCACGTTGAGTTCCTCGATCTTGCCATCAACACGCTGCTCCATGGCCAGCATCAGGGCTTCGCGGGTTTCCAGCTCGGCTTCACGCTGGTCCAGCTCGGCAGACCGTTCGCGAAGGCGGTAGATGACGCGCTCTTCCTCCGCCGTGCGCACACCACTGGCGATGCGTTCGGCAAAGGCGGCGGAAACCTCGCCGGCCGGCGGTGGCGCCGGACGGGTTGCAGCGGGGGCCTGCGTCTCGGCATCCGGCGCCGCTTCGTCGGCGTGCGCATCTGCGGCTGCATCTGCAGCGGCGTCCTGGGTTTCCTCCGTCACGGTCAGCGTGGCGGCATGCGCCTCCCACCAGTCAGCCGCACCATTGGCGACCGCGAGGGCCTTGAGCCCGAACAGGCCACCCATCAGGACAGCCAGAACCGTGAGAAGGCGAAGAGGTTCACGCATGGCTCTAACGGACGTCCTTGAGATCATTGATGACGCGGGACCCTGCGCCTTCGGGGAAATAGTCGCTGGCGCGGCGGCGGGCGGGGCGGGCTCCGGCACGGTTCGCCATTTCGTCAATGTGGCGGTCGGCCTTGCCGGTGACCAAACGCAGCTCGTCGGACAGCTTGCGAGCATCGGCGACCTGCGCTTCCAGCGCCTTGCCGGACTGCTTCGTCGCGCGCTCAAGTGCGGCCAGGGCCGCGCGGGCACGATCGGTCGCCTCATTGAGAGCAATCACCGAGGACTGCACGCCATCCTGCCCCTTCTTCAGGGCCGACAGGCGGCGATCCACGCGCAGGCACATGACGACGGCCACCACAAGGAGGGCTGCCACGAGGCCTTCGAAAACCAGAGCTGCGAGCGTCATGCGAACCTCATCATTGCTTTCTTGGCGCCCGGCGAGAGCGGTCCGCTCAGGCGCAGGGCAACATTGTGTCCAATGCGGCCCATACGGCCGCGCGTCAGCGGCACGGAGCCGCAGCGCAATTCAACTTCACTCATCGGCGTGGCATCGAGGAACAGCGTGTCGCCGACCTTGAGGTCCGCGACCCGGCCCAGCGGCAGACGCTGTTCGTCCAGCACGGCATGCACTTCCATGTTCGTGGACCACAGCTCGGTCGCCAGGTGCCCTTCCCAGATATTGTCGCGGCCGAACTTCTCACCCATGAACTGCTGCAGCAGCATCTTCCGGATCGGTTCCAGCGTCGCATAGGGCAGCAACAGCTCGATGCGGCCGCCGCGGTCCTCCATGTCGATGCGCAGCTTGACCAGGATGGCGGCATTGGCCGGACGGGCAATGGCGGCAAAGCGCGGATTGGTCTCGACGCGCTCGAGGTCGAAATCAACGCTCGTCAGCGGCGCAAAGGCCTGTTTGGCATCGCCCAGAACGACCTCGATCATGCGCTGCACCAGCATGCGCTCGATCGTGGTGTAGGGACGGCCCTCGATCCGCATGGCTGACGTGCCGCGGCGCCCGCCCAGCAGCACGTCCACGATCGAGTAGATCAGATTGGAATCGACCGTCAGCAGGCCGTAATTGTCCAGCTGCTGGGCCCGGAACACGGCCAGGATCGCCGGCAGCGGAATCGAATTGAGATAGTCCCCGAAACGGATCGAGGAGATATTGTCGAGGGAGACCTCGACATTGTCCGAGGTGAAATTGCGCAGCGAGGTCGTCATCAGCCGCACCAGGCGGTCGAAGACGATTTCCAGCATCGGCAGGCGCTCGTAGGAGACCAGCGCGGAATTGATGATCGCTCGGATGCCCGACTTGTCGCCGGCATCGTCATCGCTCAGCGAGAAGCCGAGCAGGCTGTCGATTTCGTCCTGGTTGAGGATGCGCTCGGGGCCACCGCCAACGGTGGGCAATTCCTGGTCGTCGTCGTCGCCGCCGCCGACCATCGCCTCCCATTCGGACGCCAGGTCAAGGTCGTCACCGTCCTCGGCCATGGCCTCCCATTCGGCGGCAAGGGCATCTTGATCCAAATCGTCGGACATCGTGTGCTCGATCGGTTAGGGGTTAGTCGACAATCATAAACTGCTGGATCAGCACGGCATCCACCTGGGCCGGCTCGATGGCCAGGTTCACACGGCGCAGCAATTCCAGGCGAACCCGGTGCATGCCGGCCGAGCCATAAAGATCGTCCTCACGCAGCTCGCGCAGGAACATGATGAAATGGTCCATGATCGAGTCGACATTCGCCTCGAGAATGGAACCGAGCTCGGGATTGGACGATTCAAAGGACACTTCCAGCTGCAGCACGACCGAGCGGCCGTCGACAGAACGGATGCTGGTGATGATCGTCTCGGCCTCGCCCTCGCCTTCGGTCAGGTCATAATAAAAGACCTCGCCGCCATGCGTGTCGGCTGCCGTGGCCACCGCGTGACCGTCCTCGCCGCCGTGTTCGTCACCGTAGGCAGAATCGGCATGTTCCTCGGCGTCATCGCCGCCGCCGGCAAACAGCAGGAAGCCACCGACACCCGCCAGCAGCAGGATCAGGACCGGCAAGCCAATGAAAAGAGCCAGCTTTAGCGGGTTCTTCTTCGGCTTTTCCTCGCCTTCATTCTCGTCTTCGATGTCGTCGTTCTCGTCGGCCATGCCGGAGCACTCCAAGGGAATCAGCGTCTGAAACCATTAACGGCCAGCGCGGTTAACGTTTCGTAGTGATCGCCCGGAACCCGGCAGATATTTCCCACCCACCCGGTTGCCTTTGCCGCAAGGGCAAGTCCCGCCCACCGGGGCCGGGCGGTCAAGTCCTTGATAACCATCAAAATTAACCTTGGCACGCTGCGTGCAACCTGTCGGGCAACCGCTGCGACATGACGGCGGAAACGACAGGTATCCAGAAAGGAGACCGCCCCGATGGACAACGCAATCATGATCGGCCTCACGCGCCAGATGACCCTTCGTCGGTCGATGGACGTGGTCGCCAACAACATCGCCAACGCCAATACCGCCGGCTTCAAGGTGGAATCGCTGCTGCTGGAAAACGCTCCGGCGCAGACGGCCGAACACTCTGACGGCCCGTCCGAGCTCCAGTATGTGAATACCTGGGGCATGGGCCGCGATTTCGGCCAGGGCGAGCTGGAATTCACCGGCCGCACCTTTGACCTCGCCATCGAGGGCGAAGGCTTCTTCGCGGTCGATGCCAACGGCACCGAACAATATACGCGTGACGGCCGTTTCCGCACTGACGCCGAGGGCCAGCTGGTGGCTGCCGACGGCGCACCCGTGCTGGACGCCGACACCCGCGCCCCGATCCTGCTCAACCCGAATGCCGAGACCACCACCATTGTTGATGGCGGTGTGATCATGCAGGACGGCATCCAGGTCGGCCGCGTCGGCGTGTTCGAAATGCCCAACCGCTCGGTGATGTCGAAAGAAGGCAATGGCCGCTACACGGTGCCCGCCTCGGACAATCCGGATGACCAGCCCCAGGCGATGCTCGACCCGTCGGTTCGCCAGGGCTTTGTCGAGCGGTCCAACGTCCAGTCCATCCTCGAGCTGACCGACATGATGACCATCATGCGGTCCTACCAGTCTGTCTCGAAATTCCTGTCAGACGCCGAAGACCTGAACAAGCGCTCGATCGAGCGCCTGGGCCGCGTCTCTTAAGGACAAGGAGAGCACCATGCGCGCACTCAACACCGCCGCCACGGGCATGCAGGCCCAGCAGCTCAATGTCGAAGTGATCTCGAACAACCTGGCCAACATGAACACCACGGGGTTCAAGCGCCAGCGGGCCGAGTTCCAGGACCTCCTCTACCAGAACGTCCAGGCCATGGGCATGGACTCGTCCGATGCCGGCACCATCGTGCCGACAGGTGTCCAGGTGGGTCTGGGTGTCCAGGCCGCCTCGATCTACCGCATCACCGAACAGGGCGCGCTGAACAATACCGGCAACCCGTTCGACCTGGCGATTTCCGGTCGCGGCTATTTCCGCATCAACATGCCGGACGGTTCGGACGCCTATACCCGCGCCGGCAATTTCGCGATCAGCCCGGAAGGCCAGATCGTCACCGCCGACGGCTATACGGTCGCCCCGGGCATTGCCATCCCGCAGGATGCCCGCGAAGTGGCGATCAATGCCCAGGGCCAGGTCCAGGCGCTGATCGACGGCCAGACCGAGCCGCAGACCGTGGGCCAGCTGGAACTGGTCACCTTCTTCAATGAAGCCGGCCTCGAGGCCACGGGCGACAACCTCTACCTGGAAAGCGCGGCTTCCGGTGCCGCCAATGTCGGCACGCCGGACAGCCCGGGCTTTGGCGCCATCCGCCAGGGTTTCGTGGAGAGCGCCAATGTCAACGCCGTCTCCGAGATCACCGCGCTGATCCAGGCCCAGCGGGCCTATGAAATGAATGCCCGCGTGATCACCGCCTCCGACGAGATGCTCGCCGCCTCGTCCAACCTGCGCTAACCGGGAGCTAGACGATGACGTTGAAGTCCATCCTTTCCCTGGCCTGCCTCACCACGGCTCTGGTCACGGCTCCCGCGCTCGCCGGCGAACCCGTCGTTCTGCGCGAGACGCTCACCGTCAACGGACCGCATGTCACCTTGGGCGATCTGTTCGACACGGTCGATGCCGAGGCGGCCGCCGCCGTCGTGGCGCGCGCACCGGAGCCCGGTGCCCGCACCTCGCTGGACGTGGCCTATGTCCAGCGTGTCGCCGCCCGGCATGATCTGGACTGGGCCAATGCTGCCGGCGTCCGCCGCGTCACCGTGGCCCGCGCCAGCCGCCAGATCGACGGCGCGATGATCGCCGACATGCTGGAAGGCGAGCTCTTTGCCTCCGAAGGCCGGGTGCATGATGTCCAGCTGTCCAATTCGGCACTGGTGCTGCACGCCCCGGTCGACAGCCCGGCCGGGCTGATGATCTCGGCGATGAATTACGACGTCCGCTCCGGCCTGCTGACAGCCGAGATTGCCACCCATGCCGGCGCCGAGCCGGTGCGCGTCACCGGCCGGGCCTATGCCACGCTGGACGTGCCGGTGCTGGGCCGGGCGGTGGCCGCGGGAACCGAAATCACCGCGAGTGACATCGAATGGGTGTCTGTCCGCGCCGATCGCGTCCGTCCCGATGCGGTGCTGGACCCGGAAGCCCTGATCGGCTTCGAGACCCGCCGCATGCTGCGCGCCGGCGAGCCGGTCCGCGGCTATGACCTGCAGCGTCCGCTGATGGTCGAGCGCGGCGAGCTGGTCACCCTCATCTTCGAAGCCCCGGGCATCCAGCTCTCCGTGCGCGCCCGCGCCATGGAAAACGCCGCCGACGGCGAGCTCGCCCGCTTCGTCAATCTGCAATCCAACCGCACGGTGGAAGCTCTGGTGGACGGCCCCGGCCGCGCCCGCGTCGGCTTCTCGCCCGCAGCCAGCTTCTAGAGCCTCAGGAGACCCCCATGATCCGCAAACTCGCAATCCTCATCATCGGCGCGGCAACCCTGCAGGCCTGTGCTGCCACCGACCGCCTGTCCTATGTCGGCCAGACGCCGCCGATGACGCCGATCGAGAACCCGGCCCGGCTGGCCGGTACCGGCCCGTCGCAGATCCCGATGCCGACCTATGCCGCCCCGCAGCGCCCGGTTTCCACCTCCAACTCGCTGTGGAATGCCAACTCGCCGACCTTCTTCGGTGATCCGCGTGCCGCCCGTGTCGGTGACATCCTGACGGTCAATATCGACATTTCCGACCGCGCCCAGCTGCAGAACACCACCGCCCGCTCGCGGGCTTCCAGCGAAGGCTCGAACCTGTCCAACTTCTTCGGTGCCGATCTGACCGGCTTCTTCAATGACAGCATCGACCCGGACAATCTGACCGATTTCGGATCCTCGTCCTCGCTGTCCGGCACCGGTTCGGTGAACCGCACCGAGAGCATCTCCCTGACGGTCGCCGCCCTGGTCACCCAGGTGCTGCCGAATGGCAATCTGGTGATCGCCGGCCGCCAGGAAGTGCGCGTGAACAATGAAGTGCGCGAGCTTCTGATCACCGGCATCGCACGCCCGCAAGACATCGGCTCGGACAATACGATCGCCCATACGCAGATCGCCGAAGCCCGGATTTCCTATGGCGGCCGCGGACACATCTCCGACGTCCAGCGCCCGCGCTACGGCCAGGAGCTCTACGACCTCCTGATGCCGTTCTAGGACCAGCTTACCCCGCCACCATCGGGTTCACTTGGGCCGTCACCTCGCGTGACGGCCTTTTTTTTAACCGGCGGACCTATTCCCCGATCAGCGCGAACCAGTCATCCTCGCTCAGCGTTTCCACGCCCAGCTCGGCGGCCTTCTTGGCCTTCGACCCTGCCCCCGGACCGGCCACCAGATAGTCCGTCTTGGCCGACACCGAGCCGGCGACCTTGGCACCCAGGCTCTGGGCCTTGGCCTTGGCCTCGTCGCGGGTCATGCGCTCCAGCGTGCCGGTGAAGACCACTGTCTTGCCGGCGACCGGACTGTCGGTCTTCACCGCCTCGGCATCCTCGATGGTCAGCTGGGCTTCCAGCCGGTCAAGGACCTGACGGTTATGATCTTCGGAGAAATACTGCTCCAGCGCTTCGACGGCGGCATTGCCGATACCGTCAATGCCCAGCATCTCGGCCCGCACCGTCTCGTCGGCCAGATTCTCCGCTGCCTGGCGGAAGACGGACCAGCTGCCAAAGGTGCGCGCCATCAGGGCGGCGGTGTTCTCACCGACATGGCGGATGCCCAAGGCGTTGAGATAGCGGGCAAAGGCGATCGTACGCCGCCCCTCGATGGCCCCGAAGAGATTGGCGATACTGGTCTCGCCAAATCCCTCGCGCTCCTGCAGCGGCGGGCTGATCTCGCCGGCCTCATTGCGCGCCTTCAGGGTGAAGATGTCGGCCGGTTCGCGGATCAGCCCTTCCTCGTGGAAGGCCTCGATCTGGCGGGTGCCCAGACCCTCGATATCGAAGGCCTTGCGCGAGACGAAATGCTTGAGCCTTTCCTTCAGCTGCGCACCGCAGACGAGACCGCCGGTACAGCGGCGCACGGCGTCCAGCTTGCCGGTCTTCTCGTCATGCTCGCGCACGGCCTGGCTGCCGCAGACCGGGCATTCGGTGGGAAAGTCGAAAGGGTCGGATCGCCCGGCCCGGTCCGGATCGACCACGCGCACCACTTGCGGGATCACATCACCGGCGCGCTGGATCACCACCGTGTCGCCGACGCGGATATCCTTGCGCTCGATCTCGTCCTGATTGTGCAGGGTGGCGTTGGTGACGACCACACCGCCCACGGTCACCGGCATCAGCCGCGCCACCGGCGTCAGTGCGCCGGTGCGTCCGACCTGGATGTCGATGGCTTCCAGTACGGTGGTCGCCTGTTCCGCCGGGAATTTGTGTGCGATGGCCCAGCGCGGTGCGCGGGCGACAAATCCCAGCCGCTCCTGCCAGTCCAGCCGGTCGACCTTGTAGACCACACCATCAATGTCATAGCCCAGAGAGGCCCGCTTCGCCTCGATATCGCGATAGACGGCCAGCAGGTCCTCCACGCTGTCACAGCGCTTCATCAGCGGATTGACCGGAAAGCCCAAGGCCGCAAAGCGCTGCACCGCCTCATACTGCGTCGCCGCCAGGGGTTCGGAGACCTCGCCCCAGGCGTAGGCGAAGAATTTCAGCGGCCGCTGTGCGGTCATCGCCGGATCGATCTGGCGCAGCGAACCGGCCGCCGCATTGCGCGGGTTCTTGTAGAGCGGCTTGCCGGCGGCTTCCTGGCGCTGATTGAGAGCGGCAAAATCGGCGTGGGACATGTAGACCTCGCCGCGCACTTCCAGCACGTCCGGCCAGCCCTCGTCTGGCAGGGTTTCCGGGATGTCGTCGAGGGTCAGAAGATTGCGGGTGACATCCTCGCCCGTCTGCCCGTCACCGCGGGTGGCGCCATGCTTCAGCCGGCCCTTCTCATAGCGCAGCGAGGCCGACAGCCCGTCGATCTTGGGTTCGGCCGTGATCGCCACAGCCTCGTCGTCGGAAAGCCCGAGAAAGCGCCGGATGCGGGCTTCGAAATCCGCCACATCCTCGTCCTTGAAGGCATTGCCCAGCGACAGCATCGGCACGGCATGGGTGATCTCGCCGAACTTGCCGGACGGGGCCGCACCGACCCGCTGGGTGGGCGAGAACAGGTCCACCAGCGCCGGGAAACGGGCTTCGATGGCTTCGAGACGCTGGCGCAGCGTGTCATAGGCGGCATCGGAAATCTTCGGCGCATCGTCCTGGTAGTAGGCCTTGTCATGCTTGCCGATTTCCTTGGCGAGACGGGCGTGCTCGGTCCGGGCTTCGGTCTCGGTCAACGCGTCGACATCTTTCAGGGCACTCATGGCAGCGCGGCTCTCTCGGGCAGTTCAGGGACAAGGCGCCGGCCGGCGCGATTCGAGTATGCCAGATTGATATCGCCAAGCACGAGACGGAATGCCACCCGGCTTGAGCATCCTCGCCCTTGATGGGCGAGGGGGACCGCGAAGCGGTGGAGTGGGCGGGGGCGAGGTGCTTGCAAGTTGAGCACCGGGATTCGAAGCGCTTCGCGCTTTCACCCCTTCCGTCTCGCCACTGCGTGGCGATCCCTTCGTCGCGTCAGACATGCCCCCGGCATGTCCTTGGGCTCCTCAGTCCCCATCAAGGGGAAGGATGAAAGAGCCCGATCAGGCATCCACCGCCATCAGGGCATCGGCCTGGGCGCGGGCGGCTTCGGTGACTTCGGCGCCAGAGAGCATGCGGGCAATCTCCTCGCGGCGTTCAGCGCCTTCCAGGCGGATCAGCGTGGTGCGGACACCGCCCTGCCCGTCCTCGTCCTTGACGATCTTCCAGTGATGATCGGCAACGGCCGCGACCTGCGGCGAGTGGGTGACGACCAGGGTCTGGCCCTTGGCGGCGAGGCGTTTCAGGCGGCGGCCGACAGCGTCAGCCACGGCACCACCGACACCCTGGTCCACCTCGTCGAAGACCAGGACCAGACCATCCTCCTCGCCGGCCAGCGCCACTTTCAGGGCCAGGCCGAAGCGGGACAGCTCACCGCCCGAAGCGATCTTGTCCAGCGCGCCAAAGGGCGTGCCGGGATTGGTGGCGACCTCAAAGGCGACCTGGTCGCGGCCCTCCGGGCCGGCGCGATCGTCATCGGACGCAATGGCGACGCGGAAGCGGGCCTTGTCCATTTTCAGCGGCGGCAGCTCGGCGGCCACGGCGGCAGCAAGCGCTTCGGCAGCCTTTTCCCGGCTGCGGGTCAGGGCATGGGCGGCGTCCTGGTAGCGCGCAAGGGCTGCACTGACGGCCTTTTCGGCCTCGGCGATGCGGCCGGAAGCATTCTCGATGGCGTCCAGCTGTTCAGCCAGGCGCCCCAGAAGACCCGGCAAATCGTCGACATCGACACCATGCTTGCGGGCCTGGCCCCGCAGGGCAAAGAGGCGTTCCTCGACGGCGTCGAGCCGGCCCGGCTCGACATCAAAGGCCTGGGCGGCATCGGCGAGCGCATCCTCGGCCTCGGCAAATTCAATGAGGGCGCGGTCGATGGCGCCGGCCGCCCGATCCAGTGCCTCGCCCGCGGCACCGCCACCTTCGCCGATATGGCCGCGCACGCGTTCCAGGCCGCGAAGGGCGGCATTGAGCCGACCTTCCAGCCCGCCGCCATCACCGGCCAGGGCTTCCTGGGCTTCCTGCAGATCGCCCAGCGCCCGCTCGGCGCCCTGCAGAAACTGGCGCTCCTCGGCCAGTTCGGCTTCCTCGCCGGCTTTCGGGGCCAGCTCTTCCAGCGCCGCCAGCGCATCAGCCAGGTAGGATTTTTCCTCGTCCGACGCCCGGTTCGCCTTCACCAGCTCATCCAGCTTGCGCCGGGCCTCGCTGAGCGCCTTCCAGGTCTGTCGACAGGCCGCCAGAAGCTCATCATGCCCGGCGAAAGCATCCAGATAGCCGCGATGGGTGCGCGGATCCATCAGGCCGCGACCATCATGCTGGCCATGCACTTCCACCAGCACATCGCCGAGGCTTCGCAGGAGGCCGATACTGGCCGGCTGGTCGTTGACATGGGCGCGCGAGCGGCCGTCCTCGCTGAGGCGGCGGCGCAGGATCAGGGGCTCACCCGGCTCAACCGCGATGCCGGCCTCGTCCAGGAGAGCCCGGGCGGGATGGTCATCCGGCAGCTCGAATTCCGCAATGGCCTGGGCCTCGTCGCTGCCTGCGCGCACCTGGGCCCGTTCGGCGCGTTCGCCTGCAGCCAGGCCGAGCGCCCCCAACAGGATGGATTTGCCAGCACCGGTCTCACCGGTCAGGGCACAGAGCCCGCTCTCGAAAACCGCATCCAGCGTGTCGATCAGGACAACATTGCGAATGGAGAGGGAGAGCAGCATCCAGACGGTCGCGCCTCCGCCCGCTTAGCCGAACAGCCGCCGCCAGGCGCGTTCGAAATAGGACGGATCGCCGTGATCAACCGCCTCATCCATCGCGATTCCTTCGCGTGTGAGCAGGTTGTAGCTGGCTTCATACCATTCGCTGCCCGGGAAGTTATACCCCAGCACGGCGGCGATCTGGCGGGCCTCTTCGTCAACGCCCAGAGCCACATAGGCTTCAACCAGGCGGTGAAGGGCTTCCGGCACGTGCGACGTCGTGCCGTACTCGGACACCACGTTCTGGAACCGGTTGATCGCGGCCAGGTGGAAGTCGCGGCGCAGATACCAGCGGCCCACACTCATTTCCTTGCCGGCCAGATGGTCACGCGTCATGTCGATCTTCAGGCGCGCATCGGAGGCATAGCGGCTGTCCGGATAGCGGCGCACGACCTGCTGCAGCGCGTCCAGCGCCTGCTGGGTTGCGCCCTGGTCGCGACCGACATCCATGATCTGCTCGAAATAGCAGATCGCCACGAGATAATAGGCGTAGGCGGCATTGCGATTGCCCGGATGCAAGGAGATGAAGCGTTGGGCGTCCGAGATCGCCTCATCGTAATTGCGGGCCTGGTAGTTGGCGAAGGCCGCCATCAGCATCGAGCGACGAGCCCATTCCGAATAGGGGTGCTGACGCTCGACCTCGTCGAAAATCTGAGCGGCCGCCCGGTAATCACGGCGATCCATGCGCTCGATGGCCGTCCCGTAAATGGTCTCCGCCGGGCGCTCGACATAGGCAATGGCCTGGTCGGCTCGGTTGGAGGAACACCCGGCCAGGACTGCGGCACCGAGAACAAGCGGAATCAGGAAACGCGACGAAAGGGTCATGGACACGGGGCTCAACAGCTGTGGCGGCCCTGGCGGCCACCCGTTCGTAAGCGTTTGTAGCGGATGATTTGCCGGGGCAAAAGTGCCGCGTCAGCAGCAAGCCGGTTTCGCGTGCCTTCGCAGGCGATCAGGAGTGCGCCATCGCCACGGATTGCTGCACGCCATCGCGCATATTGACCCATTTCCAGCTGGTCGGATCGTCCAGCAGGGCGCGGACCGCAAGATTGTTGATCGCATGGCCCGGGCGTTCGGCCGAGTAGCGGCCGATGATCGGGGCACCGGCCAGATAGAGATCGCCCAGCGCATCCAGCGCCTTGTGACGCACGAACTCGTCCTTGAAGCGCAGGCCCTCGGGATTGGCGATGCCGTCTTCATCCAGAACCACCGCATTGTCCATCGACCCGCCACGGGCCAGACCCGCGGCCAGAAGGGCGTCATAGTCCTTGCGGAAACCGAAAGTGCGGGCGCCGGCGATGTCGGCGGAGAAAATTTCGGGCGTCACATCGAAGACACAGGACTGGCGACCAACGGCCTGGTGTTCGAAGGCGATCTCGACCTCGATCATCGGCTTGATCGCCGGCAGGAAGCTGGCGCGGCGCTCGTCCATCTCGACGACGACGGGCTTGAGCACCTGGATGGCCCGGCGCGGCACGGCGTGCGGCTTGAGGCCCACCTGGCGGATCAGCTTGACGAAGGGCTCGGACGAGCCGTCCATGACCGGGATTTCCGGTCCATCGACTTCGACCGTCACATCATCGACACCCAGGCCGGCCAAGGCCGCCATCAGGTGTTCGATCGTGGCGATGGATGTGCCCGCCTCATTGGCGATCGTCGTACCCAGACGCAGCTCGCTGACGCCGTGAGCGCGGGCGGCGATGCGATTGTCGGCGTCGGAAACATCGGACCGGACAAAGTGGATGCCCGCCCCTGCACTGGCCGGTTGCAGGACCATGCGGACCCGCTCGCCGGAATGAAGGCCGATGCCTGCGCAGACCACGGGGGCCGCCAATGTGTGCCGGTTAATCACTGTTACGCGCCGTCTGCTCTATTGAACTCTGAACACTGTTGACGACACGAACGCCGCCCCTCGCCTGCACAGAACACCAGGCCCTGTCGCGCTTCAATTAAAGCATTGTTGCGGTTTGTTACGCGTTTGCAGCAAGGCCCTGGAACGACGACGGCCCTCCGGGAGGTTTCCCGAAGGGCCGCAGTGATTTCGATGGTCAGATAGTCTAGTTCGCTTGCCGGCGCAGGAAGGCGGGGATTTCCAGATCGCCCTCTTCCAGGCTGTCACCGAACAGGTCGCCGGAATGCGGCCGCTGGGTGGAGGTCTGGACCGGCGCGGTCTTGGTCACCGGAGCCGCCTTGGGGGCCGGCTCGGCCGGCTTGCGGCGGCGACCGAAGAGCGAGAAACCGCCCTTGCGACT
Organism: uncultured Maricaulis sp.; assembly: GCA_965242785.1. GTDB lineage: Bacteria > Pseudomonadota > Alphaproteobacteria > Caulobacterales > Maricaulaceae > Maricaulis. The sequence goes on along the minus strand of CBDETA010000001.1, from coordinate 426,140 downwards.
GTCGTCTTCCTGCGCGGCGGGCGTCGGTGTCACCTCGGCGCGGCGCTGTTCGTAGCGGGCATTGAGAGCCGCGGCCTCCTGGGCCAGGCGGGCCTGGTCCTGGACCACTTGCGGGGTCTGGGCCTGCGGATGCTGAATTTCGGCGCGCACTTCGGACACATAGGGGTCCGGCGTGTCCTCGATACGGGTCGTGGAAACGGCGTCAGACAGATCCTCGGCGCCCACGGCGCGCTTCATCGGCTCGGCCTGGACTTCCGGTTCCGGGGTGTCGTGCTCGGCACGGCGGACCAGGGGTTCGCTGCGGGTCTGGCTGCGCTGTTCGGCCATCACCCGTCCCGGGCGATCCGAATTGGTGCGCTTCCAGGGCAGGATGGCGTCGTTCGGGCTGGACGGACGCTCCGCGGCCGTGGCCGTCGTGGTGCGCTGACGGGCCCGCGGATCGGCCTGGACATGGGCTTCGGCATCGATCCCGGTGGCAACCACGGAAACGCGCATCGAGCCTTCCATCTTCTCGTCGAAGGTGGAGCCGACGATGATATTGGCATCCGGATCGACTTCGGCGCGGATCTCGTTCGCGGCTTCATCGACCTCATAGAGGGTCATGTCATAGCCGCCGGTGATGTTGATCAGCACGCCGGTGGCGCCCTTCATCGAGACATCGTCCAGCAGCGGATTGGAAATGGCGGCCTGGGCGGCCTCCACGGCGCGTTTCTCGCCGGAGGCTTCGCCCGTGCCCATCATGGCCTTGCCCATCTCATTCATCACCGCACGCACATCGGCAAAATCGAGATTGATCAGGCCGGGCATGACCATCAGGTCGGTGATCCCGCGCACGCCGGAATGCAGCACCTGGTCGGCCATGGAGAAGGCTTCGGCGAAGGTGGTCTTTTCCGTGGCGATGCGGAACAGGTTCTGGTTCGGGATCACGATCAGCGTGTCGACATGATCCTGCAGCTGTTCGATGCCGCTGTCGGCCAGCTTCATCCGGCGCGAACCCTCGAAATGGAAGGGTTTGGTGACGACGCCGACGGTGAGGATGCCCATTTCGCGGGCCGCGCGCGCCACAACCGGCGCAGCGCCCGTACCCGTGCCACCGCCCATGCCGGCGGTGATGAACACCATGTGGGCACCGGCCAGGTGCTCACGGATTTCATCGATCGAATCCTCGGCAGACTGCTCGCCCACTTCCGGACGGGCCCCAGCACCCAGACCTTCGGTGATCGCGGCACCCATCTGTACCCGCTTTTCAGAGGACGAGCGCTGCAGCGCCTGCGCATCGGTATTGGCGACCACGAAGTCGACGCCTTCCAACTGCGACTCGATCATGTTGTTGACCGCATTCCCTCCGGCGCCACCGACGCCGAAAACCACGATGCGCGGCCGCAATTCGGTGGTTTCAGGGATGGAGAGATTGAGCGTCATGACAGACCTCTGAGGGGAACTGGGGTTAACACTGATTCACCCTGAAGTTTCACCTGAAGACGCTTAATCAGGCGTTAAACTCATCGGATATTCAGCAAGACCCGGTTCACCCGCTACAGCGGTCCGAGAGCGGGATCAGAAACTCTCCGCGAACCAGCGCCACATCGCGCCGGGCCCGCTCTGCGGTTCCTGGCGGGTGCGCCGGGCGCTGGCCGAGAAACCGCCCAGACGCGGCGGGCCGGCAATGGCCTCGGCCGCGCCACGGGTTTCCCGGCGCACGATCCCGGCGACCGCCGAGAAAGCCGGACCGGACACGGCATCGCCCAGGCCGGTCACGCCGGACGGTCCGGCGATGCGAACCTGCTTGCCGAACACACGCGAGGCCAGCTCAGCGGCGCCGGGCAATTGTGCCCCGCCACCGGTCAGCACCAGCCGGCGGCCGGAGCTTTTTTCCACGCCGGCGGCATCGAGCCGGTCGCGGATCAGTTCAAAGGTCTCTTCCAGGCGGGGCCGGATGATCGAATTCAGCAGCGAGCGCGGGGCGCTGTCATAGTGGGCGCTGCCATCGCCGGACACGGAGGGCACTTCGATCATCTGCTGATCATCCTCCGGACTGTCCAGCGCAGAGCCGTACAGCGTCTTCAGCCGTTCCGCCGCAGCCAGCGGTGTCGAGAGCCCCCGCGCCACGTCGGAGGTGACATGGGATCCGCCCACCGGCACGGCATCGATGTGCAGGAGTGCGCCTTCGGCGAACACGGCCGCCGTGGTTGCCCCGGCCCCCATGTCGATGAGGGTCGCGCCCAGCTGCACCTCGTCATCGGCGAGCGCCGACAGGCCGGAGGCATAGGGGGTGGCGACCACGCCCTTGAGATCGAAATGGCAGCGCTCGACACAGGTCAGAAGATTGCGCAGCGGACCGGTCGTCGCCGTGATGACGTGGACTTCCACGCCCAGCGTGCGGCCGAACATGCCGCGCGGATCCCGGATGCCGCGATGGTCATCGACCGACCAGGACAGCGGGATGGCATGCAGCACGACACGATCCTCGGCGTCGAACTCGGCCAGTGCACCATTCAGGAGGCGGCGCAGTTCGCGTTCGGTGACCTCGCGCTGCGGCAGGTCGATCTCGGCTGCCAGGCGGGTCGAGGTGGGCTGGCCGGCAGACAGGGTGACGGTGACAGAATTGACCGCCAGGCCGGCCATGCGCTCGGCCTGTTCCACCGCGGTACGGATGGCATCGGCGGCACTGTCCATGTCGACCACGGCCCCGGCGCGAACCCCGCGCGAGGATTGGTGGCCCACGCCGACCACGCGCGGACGCGGGCCGGAAATCGTCTGATCGGTTTTGGCAATGAAACAGGCAACTTTCGACGAACCGACATCCAGTGCAGCACACACACCGCCCTGGGCCTTGGAGCCGGTCACACTGCTCGACCGGCGCGGACGCAGAAAATCAAACACACTCACGCTTCACGCTCCCGCAGTCCTGCCGCCGCTGCCCGGTCCGGCAGGGCGCGCACGATCAGGTCACCATCCGACCCTCGCAGATCAAAACTTTCCGCCGCCAGGCGCAGCACACCGCGCTCGGCCTGCAAACGCGCCAGGATGGCGATCGAGGCCACGACATCACCTTCCGGCAATTTCACATCGGCCCCTGAATCCAGTCGCAGATTCCAGCGCCGCCCGCCCACGCGCACGGCACCGACCACGCGCTGGCCGACCAGCGGATAATGATCCAGCGCCTCGACAATCTCGACCACAGCCTCATTGGCGCCATCGGCCACCACCAGCGGCAGGGCCGGCGGGTCCATCGGGTCGGCATCGGCCAGGATGACGCCGTGGCGATCGATAATGTGCAGGCTGCCTTCCACCTGCCAGAGCGCATAGGCTTCGCGGGTCTCCACGACGACGGCGACACGGTTCGGCAGCAGGCGCGCCACCCGGGCGGTGCGCACGCCCGGCAGGGCTTCGACGCGGGCCCGGACCTGATCCGGGTCGACGGCAAAGATCGGCTCGCCGCGGCGCAATTGGGTGGCCTGGATGATCGTCCGCGCCTCCTCGCCCCAGGCACCGGTCACATCGACAGCACGCACGGCAAAGCCGGCCTCGGCGAGACGATGATGGGCCATGTCGCGGACTTCCAGGGTGACGTCATCGAGCTGGCCGAACAGGGCGAGACCGCCCACGCACACGGCCGCGAGACCCAGAACGAGCCCGCCACCCAGCCGGGCGGCATTCGCCATACGGTATCTGACACCCCGGACCTGGGCCTCGGCCCAGTTACGCAAACGCCGCGGTGCGGACACCGCGGCGGATCGGGGTTGGGACTTGCGTCGGGGCGCTTTACGCGACCCGCCGCGCCTCACCTTCGACACGACGCATTCTCCGCCATCCAATCCACGAGGTCAGCAAAGCTGATCCCGCAGTACTGCGCCTGTTCCGGCGCCAGTGATGTCGGAGTCATGCCCGGTTGGGTGTTAATTTCGAGTAACCATAACGGTGTAGAGGCGGCCGAATCATAGCGGAAGTCAGACCGCGTCAGCCCCCGGCATCCCAAGGCCTGGTGCGCCTTTACGGCGAGTTCCATGGCCAGTTTTTCTATGTCGGCGGGAATCTGCGCCGGTAAAATATGATCGGATCCGCCGGCCGCGTATTTCGCCTCGTAATCGTAGAAAGTCGTCTTCGGCACGATCTCGGTGACACACAGCGGACGGTCTTCCATCACCGCCACGGTCAGCTCTCGACCGGGAATGTAGCGCTCGATCAGCACTTCATCGCCCAGCGCCCAGGCCGTGGAGCCCAGCTCGGCCGGCGGCCGGTTGGCCCCTTCCAGCACGATGTGCACGCCCACGGACGAGCCCTGGTCGTTCGGCTTGGCCACATAGGGCGGATCCATCGCATGTACCTTGGCCGCCTCGAAACGGTTGGCGATCAGACCCTCCGGACAGGGAATGCCCGCCTCGCGAAGGATCGACTTGGCGACATGCTTGTTCATGGCCAGCGCCGAGGCCAGCACGCCGGAATGCGTGTAGGGCTTGCCGAAATGCTCCAGCACGCCCTGGACCAGCCCGTCCTCGCCCCACTCGCCGTGCAGCGCGTTGAAAACGATGTCCGGATCGGCCTCGACCAGCTGGTTGTAGAGATCACGGCCGGCATCGATCTCGATGACCTCATGCCCCTTCTCGCGCAGTCCCTTGGCACAGGCCCGGCCCGATACCAGGGAGACATCGCGTTCAGGCGACAGACCGCCCAGAAGCACTGCAATACGCTTGCTCATCCGCTGACCTATTGCCCCTCACCCGATGGCGGCACGAAGCTGACATCGCGGATTTCCACCGACTGCGCGCCACATTCCTTGGCCAGCGCGATCAATTCCAGAACGGCCAGAACCGGAGCCGACCCGAAATCGATCCGCAACTGGCCCGGCTCGGTCCACGCACAAATATGGATGTGCTCGCCAGGGCGTCCCCGCGGCGACACGGCCGGCGTCGGGCCGACAAAACCGAACCATTTGTTGAACCAGTTTGTTGTCTTCGCGATGTCCCAGATCGCCCCGGGGATCTCCACCACCGCGTCTTCCCAGCGAAAGGGGCTCAGCCGCACCATCAACCTGTCCACCTCGCCTTCGGTCGGCGCGAAACCCACCAGCCGCTTGGAGGCGAAGGTGAGCCGCTGGGCATTGTCACCATCGCTCAAGGCGAAATCGACGCGTGCCAGCTTGCGCGCAAAATTCGTCTGCCCCTGGATTTCATACAGGTGCTCGCCGGATCCGTTCGGGTGCGCCTTGATCTGCTCGGCCAGCCAGGCCGCATAGCCGCGGACATAGTCGTCACGCACCCGCGTGATCATCGCCTTGAATGCGTCCGACATGCCTATTCCTCCGCTCTACCGATGCGCCGCACTTCCCAGCGCAGGTCAATTGCGTGCTTCTCGCGAACCCGCGCCCGCACATCTTCGCCCACTTGCTCCAGATCCGCAGCCCGTGCCGTGCCGTCATTGATCAGGAAATTACAGTGCTGCTCGGAAAAATAGGCCCCGCCGACCCTGTAGCCGCGGCCGCCGACACTGTCGATCAGCTCCCAGGACTTGCGCTGGTTCGGCGTTCCCGGCGGGTCGGGATTGGCAAAGGTCGAGCCGGAGGTCTTCTCGCGGATCGGCTGCGTCGTCTCGCGCCGCGCGGTGATGGCATCCATGCGCTGCGTGATCGCGGCGGGGTCATCCGGCGTGCCCTGGAAGACCGCCTCGGTGAAGATCCAGTCCTCCGGTGCCGCGCAATGACGATAGGAGTAGGCCAGCTCTTGCGGGGTCGCGATGATGCGCCGGCCCGAACGATCCAGCGCGATGGCCTCAACGATCACGTCCGAGGTTTCCTGGTCATAGCAGCCGGCATTCATGCGCAGCGCCCCGCCGATCGTGCCCGGCACGCCGACCAGATATTCCAGTCCGGCAAGCCCCGCCTTCGCGGCCGCCTTGGCGACCATCTTGTCCAGCGCCCCGGCCCCGGCCCGCAGCCGGTTGCCCTCCAGCACCTGTGTCTTCGCAAAGCCCGGCCCCAGCCGGATCACCACGCCCGGCACCCCGCCATCACGCACCAGCGTGTTCGACCCGGCACCCAGCACGTGGACCGGAATCTCGTCCGGCGTCTCCGCCAGGAACCGCGCCAGGTCCGCCTCGTCCGCCGGGATGAAAAGCACATCCGCCGGCCCACCCACACGCAACCAGGTGATGTCCTTTAGAGGCGCGGATTCGATGTATTTGCCGCGGACGGGGGGGAGTTGGGCCAGGACCGACATCACACGCTCCCATCCTCGCCCTTGATGGGGTGAGGTGTGTTCCGCGAATCGGGCGTCCTTGTCCGGGGGACAAGGGCGAGCAACGAACGGGACCGCCCCCGGGCTTGGCCGCAGGCCAACCCGAGGACAGGCTTCGCGGTGGAGCGGGTGGGGGCGAGGTGACTGACCAGATCAGCACCGTGTTTCGAAGCGCTTCGCGCTTTCACCCCTTCCGTCTCGCCGCTGCGCGGCGAGCCCGTCAAAGCGTCGGACAGTCCCGCGGACTGCCCTTTGGCGCCTCCGTCCCCATCAAGGGGAAGGATGATTGCTGAGCCAAACCCGCTCAATCCTGCAGCTCCGCAAGCTCACCCGGCAGCGCATAGGCCCACTGCGTGATATCCCCGGCACCCAGGCAGACCACCACATCCCCGGCCTCGGCCCGCTTGGCCACTTCCGTGGCCACGGACGAGCGTGACACCGGACCGGCATCGCGGTGGCCGTGGGCGGTCAGGCTGGCGACCAGGTGGTCGCGGTCGGCGCCTTCGATCGGGTCTTCGCCGGCGGTGTAGACCGGGGCGACCAGCACGCTGTCGGCGTCGTTGAAACAGGTCGAGAAATCCTCGAACAGATCATGCAGGCGGGAGTAGCGGTGCGGCTGCATCACCGCGATCACCTTGCCGGTCGAGGCCTGGCGGGCGGCTTTCAGCACGGCCGCGATCTCCACCGGGTGGTGGCCGTAATCATCGATGATGACGGCGCCCCTCCACTCGCCGGTCTTGGTGAAGCGGCGCTTCACGCCGCCAAAGCCGGCCAGCGCTTTCTTGGCGGCATGCTCGGTGAGGCCCAGTTCGCGGGCGGTGGCCAGGGCGGCAACGGCATTGAGCACATTGTGCTCGCCCATCATCGGCAGGACGATGTCGGTCCAGCTTTCCGGCTTCTGGCCGCGCAGGCGGAAGGTGACATCAAAGGTCGTACCGGACGGTTCCATGCGCACGTTGGACAGGCGCGCATCGGCCTGGGGATTGGCACCATAGGTGATCACCCGGCGATCCTCGATCCGGCTGGCCAGCGACTGGACTTCCGGATGATCCGTACACAGGACGGCAAACCCGTAAAACGGCAGGTTCTCGACGAATTGTACGAAGGCTTTCCGCAGCGTGTCGAAATCGCCGTAATGCTCCATGTGCTCCGGGTCGATATTGGTGACGATGGCCACGGTGGAGCGCAGTTTCAGGAAGGAGCCGTCGCTTTCATCCGCCTCGACGGCCATCCAGTCGCCCAGACCCACTTTCGCGTTCGAGCCATAGGCCGAGATGATGCCGCCATTGATCACGGTCGGGTCGACGCCGGCGGCGTCCATCAGCACCGAGACCAGCGAGGTTGTCGTGGTCTTGCCGTGCGTGCCGCCGACGGCGACGGCGAACTTCAAACGCATCAGCTCGGCCAGCATTTCCGCCCGGCGCACCACCGGGATCTTCTTGGAACGCGCGGCGACCAGTTCGGGATTGTTCGGCTTGATCGCCGAGGAGACGACGATCGCACCGGCGCCCTCGACATTCTCGGCGGCATGACCGATGGCGATCTTTGCGCCCAGGCCTTCCAGGCGTTCCACATTCGGATTGGCGCGGATGTCCGAGCCCTGGACCTGATAGCCCAGGTTCAGCATCACTTCGGCAATGCCACTCATGCCAATGCCGCCGATACCGACGAAATGGACCGGTCCGACCGGGAAAGGCAGGGCTGAAAACTTCATTCGAGGGCTCCGGTGACCAGGCCGTCGACGGAGCGGGCCAGCGCATCGGCGGCATCCGGACGGCCCAGCGAACGCGCGGCAGCGGCGCGTTCGGCAAGGTCTTGGGGGTTGGACAGGCGGGTTTCGAGCAGTTGGGCGAGCGCGTCGACGGTGAAGTCGGCCTCGGCGACCCGGTCGGCGGCGAGCGCATTGACCAGGCCGTCGACATTGGCGGTCTGGTGGTCGTCCGCGGCAATGCCCAGCGGGCAGAAGATCGCCGGACGGCCGACCCCGGCCACTTCCGACACGGTCGACGCCCCGGCGCGGCCGATCACCAGATGGCTGGCGGCATAGAGCGCTCCGACATCGTCGAAGAAAGGCTCGCACGTCGCGTGGACGCCGGCAGCTTGATAGGTCTCGCGGGCCATGGGGAGGGATTCCTCACGGGTCTGTTGGACGACATCAAGGCGAGATCGCAGCATTTCCGGGAGTTTTGCCACCGCCTGGGGCACGGTCTCCGACAGGATGCGCGCGCCCAGCGATCCGCCGAGCACGAGCAGATTGATCCGTCCATCCGCCTCCAGCGCCGGATAGCCGGCCTTGCGCGCCGCGATGATCGGGCTGCGCAGGGGATTGCCGGTCAGGATGTGGCGCTTGCGGGCCTTCTCGGGCAGGCGGTCGAGACGCTCGAAGCCGGAGGCCACGAATCCGGCCCTGGCCGCGAACACCCGGTTGACCCGCCCCAGCACGGCATTCTGTTCGTGGATCGCAAAGGGGATGCGCAGGGACTGCGCCACGGCGAGGGCCGGAAAGGCGGGATAACCGCCAAAGCCCGCGACCACATCGGGCTTCCACCGCTTGGCGATCGCCCGGGTCTGGGCAAAGCCCTGGGTCAGCTCGATCGCGGCTTTCGCCAGTTTCAGCGGGTTTTTCGTCGACGGGCTGGCGGCGTGGATCTCATCCACGGCCACGGCCGGAAAATCCGCCGCATGCTTCAGTCCGCGCGCATCGGTGACCAGGCGCACCTGCCAGCCGCGCGCGATCAGGGCCTCGGCGGCGGCGCGCGCAGGAAACATGTGTCCGCCGGTGCCCCCGGCGGCGATCAGGCAGCGGCGCGGCGTCATGCGACATGCCGCAGGGCATAGGCGCCGGGGCGACGGCGCGTGAAGGCCAGAAGCAGGCCGGCAGCGAAGGCGAGCGCAAGCATGGAGGACCCTCCGTAGGACACGAAGGGCAATGTCATGCCCTTGGGCGGGATGAGGTTCAAGTTCACACCGATGTTGACCAGCGATTGCAGTGCAAATTGCAGCGCCAGACCGGTCACGGCCAGCTGGGAGAAACTGTCCTGCAGCCGCATGGCCTGGGTCCAGGCGCGCGCGACCAGGATGGCAAAGAGACCGATGATGGCGAGCGAGGCCATCAGGCCGAATTCCTCGGCGGCAACGGCGAAGATGAAATCGGTATGGGCGTCGGGCAGGAAGTTCTTCACCTCGCCCTCCCCCGGTCCGGTGCCGGCAATGCCGCCCGAGGAGATAGCCTCCATGGCGCGGTCGATCTGGTAGGTGTCACCGCTCTCCGGATCAATGAAACGCTGCACCCGGCTGGCAACGTGCGGGAAGGTGAAATAGGCCAGCGTCGAGCCGGACACGGCCAGCCCGCCCAGCACCGCCACCCAGATCCAGGACAGGCCCGAGGCAAAGAAGACACCGCCAAAGCACAGGGTCAAAAGCACCGACTGGCCGAAGTCGGGCTGGATCATCAACAGGGCGATCGAGGCCCCGTAGAGCAGGAAGGCGATGATCCGGCCCGGGATCGGGGCGCCGCGTTGTTCCTCGGCGAACAGCCAGGCCGCCGTGACGATCAGGGCCGGCTTGAGGAATTCGGACGGTTGCAGGCCGAAGGAGCCGAGGCGGATCCAGCGCGTCGCCCCCTTCACCTCATAGCCGATGAAGGGCAGCAGCATCATCAGGAAGAGCGAGCCCAGCATGGCCAGCACGGCCAGCCGGCGCGCGCCTTTGGGGCTGAGCGCGGAGACGCCCAGCATACCGACCAGACCGACGCCGGCAAACACGCTCTGGCGATAGAGGAAGTAGAACGGATCATCGATGTTCAGCCTGTCGGCCATGGCCGGGCTGGCTGCCATCGACAGCACCAGTCCGATCGCGATGAGAGCGAGGACGATGAGCAGGAGGGTCCGGTCGATACCGCGCCACCAGGCCGCCATCGCCCGGGAGACATCCTGCATCACGACACGCCCTCCACGCGCGCTTCCACCTGCATCAGACCGGCAACGATCTCGCGGAAACAGTCGCCGCGGTGTTCATAGGAGTTGAACTGGTCGAAGGACGCCGCCGCCGGTGACAGCAGGACAACCTCGCCCGGTTGCGGATCGGCCTTGGCATCGCGTGCGGCCGCAGCGGTGGCCGTGGCCAGATCGCCGCACAGCTCATGCGGCAGGACGCCATCTAGTTCGCGTGCGAAGCGTTGCTGGCTTTCACCGATCAGATAGGCCTTGAGAATCCGGTTTCTTGCCGTGAGCGCAGCCTTCAGACCGCCCTCCTTGGCCTTGCCGCCGACAATCCAGCGGATGTTCTCATAGCATTGCAGGGCCTGCACCGCGGCTTCGGCATTGGTGGCCTTGCTGTCATTGATGAAGGGGACGCCGTTGATCACGGCAACCCGCTCCTGACGGTGCGGCAGGCCGGGAAAGGTCTGCGCCGCCTCGGCGGCCGCTCGGGCGGAAACCCCCAGCAAGCGCACGGCGGCCAGGGCGGCAGCCGCATTCTGGGCATTGTGCCGCCCGGGCAGGGCCGGCGCCCTGGCCAGGTCCAGGACCGGGTGCGAGGCACTGTCCAGTGCGTCATAGACGCGGTCGCCCAGGGCATAAATGCCGCGCGCAAACACCCGGCCGGCCGAGATCGGCACCACCTGGTCTTCCCGCCGCGTCCGGCGCAGGCGCGTGAAGAAGCCGGATGTTTCATCATCATCAATGCCGATCACGGCATGACCCGACGGACCCTGCATCTCGAACAGGCGCTGTTTCGCATGGAAATAGCCCTGGAAATCGCCATGCCGGTCAATGTGGTCCGGGGTGATGTTCAGCAGCACCGCCACATCGCAGGCCAGCGAATGGGTGAGATCGATCTGGTAGGAGGACAGCTCCAGCACATAGATCGTGCCCGCACGCGGCATGGCCTGGCCCAGAATGGCATCGCCGATATTCCCGCCGACCACCACATTGCGCCCGGTCTCGCGCAGAATGTGCCCGATCAGGGCGGTCGTGGTCGACTTGCCGTTCGTCCCGGTGATACCGACGATCTTGGGTCGGCGCTTTTCCGGGATCTCGTTGATGAATCCGGCGAAGAGTTCCATGTCGCCGATCACCGGCGCACCGACGGCGCGGGCCAGTTCCACCATGCGGTGCGGCTTGGGATGGGTCAGCGGGATGCCCGGCGACAGCACCAGCGCGGCCACATCCCCCCAGTCACGACGGTTGAGGTCATCCAGAACCAGGCCGGCAGCCTGCGCCTTTTCGCGCGCGGCCTCGTTGTCGTCCCAGCTGGAGACGAGCGCGCCGCCTGCGGCGAGGGCCTTGGCCGTGGCTATGCCTGTGCGCCCCAATCCGAACACAGCCACACGGCGGCCTTCATATTGATGGATCGGGATCATGGACGGCCGTTATCTCAGTTTCAGGGTGGCAAGTCCAATCAATGCGAGAATGACCGCAATGATCCAGAAGCGGATGACGATGGTCGGCTCGGCCCAGCCCTGTTTCTCGAAATGGTGGTGGATCGGTGCCATCTTGAAGACGCGCTTTCCGGTCAGTTTGAAACTGGTCACCTGGACCATCACCGAAACCATTTCCAGCACGAAGAGACCGCCGACAATCGCCAGCACGATCTCGTGCTTCACGGCCACGGCAATCGCGCCCAGCGCCCCGCCCAGGGACAGCGAGCCGGTATCGCCCATGAAGATCATGGCCGGCGGCGCATTCCACCACAGAAAGCCCAGCCCGGCGCCCAGCAGCGCGCCGCAGAAGACCAGCAGCTCGCCCGTCCCGGCGGTGTAGTGCACCTGCAGGTATTCGGCGAAGTCGACCCGGCCGACGACATAGGCGATGGCCCCGAAGGTCGCGGCGGCGATCATCACCGGCACGATGGCCAGCCCGTCCAGCCCGTCGGTCATGTTCACGGCATTGCCGGCACCCACGACGACGATGCAACCGAAGACGAAGAAGAGCGGTCCCAGATTGATCACCAGATCCTTGAAGAAGGGAAAGGCGATCGAGGTTTCCATGCCCGGCTCGATACCCAGGCTGCGCGCCGTCGCCGAGGCCCAGACCACAGCAATGAGCGCGATGATGAATTCACCGGCCAGCTTGAACTTGCCGCCAAAACCGGCGGTCGATTGCTTGGTGACCTTGAGATAGTCGTCGATGAAACCGATGAGGCCGAAACCCGCGGTGACGAAGATCACGATCCAGACATAGGCATTGGTCAGATCGGCCCACAACAGCGTGCCCACCATCACCCCGATCAGGATCAGGAAACCGCCCATGGTCGGCGTACCGGCCTTCTCCACCACATGACGCTCGATGCCTTCGGCGCGGATCGGCTGGCCCTTGCCCTGCTTCTTGCGCAGCCAGGAAATCATCGGCTTGCCGAAGGCAAAGGCGATGACCATGCCCGTGAACAGCGCCATGCCGGTGCGGAATGTGATGTAGCGAAACAGGTTGGCCAGCTGGAGGTCTTCCGCCAGCGGCGCGAGGAGAAGGTAGAGCATGAGCCGATCAGGCCTCCGTCAGTCCGAACGCGGAACCGTCGGCAAGAACTGCGGCGATCCTGTGAAGCCCGGAAGCGTTCGACCCTTTCAGGAGCAGAACATCCCCCGGCCGGATCGCCGACTTGATCCAGTCCAGCCCCTCGCCCGCCTCTCGCGCATAGCCTGCCCGCCGGGCTTCCGGCAAGGCATCATGCAGGTGGCGCATCCGCTCACCGCACGCAAAGACCGCGCTGACATCCGCTGCGACCAGCGGATCGGCCAGGGCTGCGTGAAGTTCGGTTTCACGAGGCCCCAATTCGAACATGTCGCCAAGAACTGCAATCCGCCGCCCGCCCGGCCCGGGCTGGGCCGCGCCCAGCGCCGAGATGGCCGCGGCCATCGACACCGGATTGGCGTTGTATGCATCGTCCAGCAGGGTGAAATCCCCGCCGCCCGGCAGCGGCACCCGGATGGCCCGCCCCCGACCGGCGGCGGCCTGCACATCCGACAGGGCTTCGGCGACATTGCGGGCATCCAGCCCAGCCCCGGCAGCCGCGGCAAAGATCGCCCCGGCATTCCACGCCCAGTGATCGCCGGATGCCTTGATGTGAAAGCGCACGCGGACACCCAGGACATTGATGAGACCGGTGGACCCTTCCAGCCCGGTTTCAAAATCCTCGATCCGGATCGCGGCATCCGTCGAGCGGCCGAAGTCCAGGAGAAAGGCAGCACAGGACCGCTTGGCATGGCGGGCCATGCGCTCGGCCAGCGGATCGTCGGACGGGTAGATCGCCACGCCGTCCGTCTCCAGACCCTCGAAGATCTCCGACTTGGCGTCGGCGATGGCTTCGATCGAGCCGAGATGTTCCAGATGCGCCGGCGCGATGCGGGTGATCAGCGCCACATGCGGGCGCACCAGCGCCGAGAGGTCGCGGATTTCACCGGCATGGTTCATGCCCATTTCAAAGACCGCGCGCTGGGTGGCCTTCGGCATGCGCGCCAGCGTCAGCGGCACGCCCCAGTGGTTATTATAGGATTTGACGCTCCAGTGCGCCGGACCCGCGGCGCGGAACACCGTCGCCAGGGCGTCCTTGACCGAGGTCTTGCCGACACTGCCCGTCACGGCCACGCGGATGGCCTGACAGCGGTCGCGCGCGGCTTCGCCCAGCGTGCGCAGACCGTCGAGCACGTCCGGCACCAGGAGGGCGGGTTCGGCGTCGAGATTGCGCTGCGAGATCAGGCAGGCGGCCGCTCCCTTGTCCAGCGCGGCGCGGGCGAACTCATGTCCGTCGCGCACATCCTTCAGCGCCACGAAGAGATCACCCGGCTCCAGCGAGCGGGTGTCGATCGAGATGCCCGAGCATTGCCAGTCCGTATCCCCCAGCAACTCACCACCGAGTGCCGCCAGAGCCTGGCGACCGGTCCAGAGCGGATCAGACATGAGCCCTCTCCCTTTCGGCCAGCGCCTTGCGGGCTTCCTCGCGATCATCGAAGGGCAGAACCGTGTCGCCGATCGTCTGACCGGTCTCATGCCCCTTGCCCGCGATCAGCAGACAGTCTCCCGCCTTCAACAGGCTGACCCCGCGACGGATTGCGCTGGCGCGGTCGGCAATTTCCTCGGCGTTCGGACACCCCTTCAGGATGGCGGCGCGGATCAGGGCCGGATCCTCGGAGCGCGGATTGTCGTCAGTGACAATGATGTGGTCGGCCTGGCTGGCGGCAATGGCGCCCATCTTCTGGCGTTTGGAGGGGTCCCGATCCCCGCCGGCACCAAAAATCACGATGACCCGGCCTTGTGTGTGCGGCCGCGCCGCGCGCAGCAGTTTGTCCAGCCCGTCGGGCGTGTGGGCATAATCGACCAGGACCGGTGACAGGTCCGCCGTCTCGCCGACCTTTTCCAACCGCCCGGGCACGCCCTTGAGGGCCTGCAACGTGTCCAGCACAACCTGCGTGTCGATCCCCTCGGCCAGCGCGATGGCGGCAGCGCCCAGGGCGTTGAGAATCTGGAACTCGCCGACCAGGGGCACATCCAGGCGATATTCCTTGCCCTTCCAGGCGAAGACCACGTCCTGACTGGCCGGCCGGGGCGTGATCTCCCGGATCGCCAGATCCTCGCCGCGCCAGCCCACGGTCAGGGTCTCCAGACCACGCGCCTGCGCGGCGGCCGCCATCTTGCGACCCCACTCGCTGTCGACATTGATCACCGCGCGGCCACCATCCGGCAGACGCTCGATGAAGAGCAATTCTTTGCTTGCGAAGTAATCGGCGAAATCGGGATGATAATCCAGGTGGTCCTGGGTCAGATTGGTGAAGGCGCCGACACTCAAACGGGCCCCGTCCATGCGGCGCTGCTTCAGCCCATGGCTGGACGCCTCCATCGCGAGGTGCGTGACACCATCGCGTGCCAGCGCGTCGAGTGCGCGGTGGAGTGCCACGGCATCCGGCGTGGTGTAGCCGGTGGTTTCCATCGTGTCGCCGCGGGTTACGCCCAGCGTGCCCAGACAGGCCGCATCCAGTCCGGCTGCGGCCCAGATCTGGCGCAGAAATTCCACGCTCGAACTTTTGCCATTGGTGCCGGTAATCGCGACAATGTGGTCGGGCTGCTGCGGATAGAATTGCGCGGCCAGCTCGGCCAGGACGGCCGCCGGATCGTCCGCAACCAGGACCGGAACATCCAGCCCTTCGACCGGGATATCAGTCAGGATTACAGCGGCCCCCTGCCGGACCGCCTGGGGAATGAAGTCACGGCCATGCGTCTTCACACCCGGCAGCGCAGCGAACAGGAAGCCCGGCTCAACCTTCCGGCTGTCCAGGGTCAGGCCGCGCACCTCGATGTCCCCGTCTTCCGGCGCGAACTCATCGTCAGGCATCAGCGCGGACAGTTTCAAGGGATCATCTCCGGCATCAGGGCAGCGCGCACGAGGGCAGCGCGCTCGCCATGGTCATTGTCAGCTCGCTCTACGCCCAGAATGGGGCCAATGCGCGACACGAT
The DNA here is from genome assembly GCA_965242785.1 of uncultured Maricaulis sp. GTDB lineage: Bacteria > Pseudomonadota > Alphaproteobacteria > Caulobacterales > Maricaulaceae > Maricaulis. The sequence goes on along the minus strand of CBDETA010000001.1, from coordinate 410,461 downwards.
ACGACCAACAGCCGGTGCGGCCGTCCATCCCCCCGTGGCATAGCCATAGGTCGATTCATTGCCGTGTGGTTCGTCCAGCAGCACCAGAACCGCATATTGCGGATCGTCATGTGGAAAGACTGCCGAGAAGGAGGAGATCAGGCGGTTGCGGTCATAGCCGCCGCGCATCGGCTTTTCCGCGGTTCCGGTCTTGCCGGCGACCCGGAAACCCGGCGCTTCGGCAAAGCCGCCCGTCCCGTCGGTGACGTTCTCGCGCATCAGGTCGAGCACGGACTGCGCCGCCTCCGACGTCATGACCCGTTCTCCGACAATGGTTTCGTCAGAGGCCACCGGCAGAAGGGTTGGCGGAACATAGACGCCGTCATTGGCGATGGCCGCGAAGGCCGCGATCGTCGCTATGGGGCTGACGGCGATGCCGTGCCCGTAGGAAATGGTGGCTGTTTCGGTCGGCCCCCAATTGCGCGGCAGCAGCGGGTCGGCGCTTTCCACGAGTTCGATGGGTGCCCGCTCCAAGAGGCGCAGATCGCCCAGGAAGCCCCTCTGGGCCTCTGCCCCCGCTTCCAGCGCAATCAGGCTGGACCCGATATTGGAGGAATGGGTGAAGACTTCCGACAGGGTCAGGTGACGGTTCTCGGCGTGAAAGTCGTTGATCGTATGCCCGCCGATGCGCAGCGAACCGGTGGCGTCGTAACCGCTTTCCATCGTCGCCGTGCCCAGATTCAGCGCCATGGCGACGGTAAAGGCCTTGAAGGTCGAGCCCATTTCATAGACCGACTGGGCGGCGCGATTGAGACGGCCATCCGTGCTGGCATCCATCGGACGATTGGGGTCATAGTCCGGCAGCGACACCATGGAGACGATCTCGCCGGTGCGCACATTCATCACGATGCCGGTCGCAGCCTCGGCCTGGAATTCCGCCATCGAGGCGCGCAGCACCTCATCGACATGGAATTGCACCCCCATGTCGATGGACAGGGCAACCGGGCGCCCATTGCCGGACACCAGGGCACCATCGAAAGCCCGCTCGGCACCGGCCAGACCATTGAGGTCACGGTCGGTATAGCCCACCACATGCGAGGCCAGCCGGCCGCGCGGATAGACCCGGCGCGGCTCCATGCGGAAGCCCAGACCCGGCAGGCCGAGGGCAAAGACGGCCTGGCGCTGACGCGGGGTCAGATTGCGCCGGACCCAGACAAAGCGGCCTCGGCCGGACAGGCTTTCGGCCAGACTGTCGACATTGATGTCCGGCAGCACCGAGGCCAGCGCCTCGGCCGTCTCACGCGGATCCCAGACCAGGGTCGGGTCGGCATAAAGGGAATGGGTCTCAAGCGTGGTGGCCAGCACCTGTCCGGTCCGGTCGAACAGGTCACCGCGAACCGGCGCCTGAACTTGGTTTCGCGCGGTGGGAGAAGCATCCGCGGGACCGAGCACGGCGATGTCGATGGCCCGGGCGCCGAGCAACAGGAAGCCGACCGCCAGGGACAGACCCATGATGCGAAGGCGCGAGCGCGCCGCGTCCAGCGCCTTGGTTTCGTCGCTCTCGATCCGCAGGAGTCGGGACATGTCGGCCGGAGCAGCCTCGGCCAGGGGTGGCAGGGCCACGCTGCGAGACTTGGCCGAAACCTGTTTGCGGAACGGCCAGAGACGCATCAGTTCGGCCCTCCGGCAGGCAGCGGGTCTGCCAGCGCCAATTCCTCGATGCGCTCGTCGCGAACCAGCAGCCCGTCGGACCGCAGCCCGGCGGACTCGGCCGGCACATCGGCATCGGCCAGCAGGGGAAGATCGCTCAATTCAACCTCCCGCGACGGATCCAGCGGCTCAAAGCCCAGATAGCGCCGGGCCAGCGCGCGCAGGCGCTCCGGGTCTTCCAGATGGGCAATCTCGACATTGAGCACATTGATCTGACGACGTTCCTCAGCCAGCTGCGCCTGGATATCCTCCAGCCGCTCCTGGGATGTCTTGGCTTCCGCCTTGGCGATGTAGAGCGCCACAGCCAGGGTCGCGGCAACGACGAACGCGATCGCATTGAGCGTGCGGATCATAGCGCGGCCTCCAGACGAGAAAGCGAAACAACACTCCTGAACAATTCCGGCCCGTCGGCGACGGCCGGAGCTTCAGTCCGAATGGCGGCCCGCAGCTTGGCCGACCGGGCGCGCGGATTGACCTCTGCCTCCTGCGCACTGGCCTCGACCGCCTTGCGATGCAGCAGCCGGAAGGAGGGCTCGGGACCCGCCGCGACTGCCGGCTCGTGACGCGAACCGCCGCCTCCTGCCAGCCCGGCCCGGGCCCGTAGGAAGGTCTTGACCATGCGGTCCTCCAGTGAATGGAAGGTAACCACAACCAGGCGCCCGAGCGGCGACAGCAGCCGCTCGGCCGCGTCCAGCGCCCGGGCCAGTTCGCCCAGCTCGTCATTGACGAAAATCCGCAGCGCCTGGAAGACGCGGGTCGCAGGGTGAATCTTTGAATGTTTTCCGCCCACTGCGCGGGAAACAATGTCCGCGAGCCGGTCTGTCGTCTCGATTTTCGCCTCGGCGCGGGCGTCGATGATGAATTTGGCAACGCGGCGCGAACGGCGCTCTTCGCCGTAGACATAAAATATGTCTGCCAGCTCTTTTTCGCTCAGAAGATTGACCGCATCGGCCGCCGTCGGCCCCGACGCCGCCATGCGCATGTCCAGCGGACCAGCCTTCTGGAAGGAAAAACCGCGCTCGGCCTGGTCGATCTGCATCGAGGACACGCCGATATCCAGCACGATCCCGTCCACACCCTGACCACCATTGGCCAGGATCACCTCCTCCATCGCCGAGAAGGGCGCCTCGACAAAGACGAAACGCCCGCCGGACGCCTGCCTGAGATGATCTGCGGCTGGCCGCACGGACGGGTCGCGATCAATACCGATCAGGCGGCACTCGGCCGCCGACAGGATGGCGCGCGAGTAACCGCCGGCACCAAATGTTCCGTCAATATACAGGGCCCCGTCACGCGGCTCGAGCGCGTGCAGGACCTCGTCCAGCATCACCGGGATGTGCGGCTGCACGCTCATGCCCCACCCCCCGCACGCGGCGGCAGTTTGAGGGCCTTCTTGTTGTCGCGGGCGAAGTTGCGAGCGCTGGCCTTGCGCTCGGCAAGGCGTTCAGGATTCCAGATTTCAAAGCGCGCGCCCAGACCCACGAAAGCCGCCTTGGATTCAAGGCCGGCGTGCTCGATCAGGTCTTTCGGCAGGGTGACCCGTCCGGTGCCGTCAAAGGCCAGACCGCGGGTATCACCGAAGATGGTCTGCTCGAAGGCCGCCCGGGCGTCGTCATAGGGATCCATCTCTTCCATGAGTGCCAGATAGCGGTCCAGCAGGGCCTGGCCGCCACCCTCCAGGTAACCGCCCTCGAAGGACGGCCAGACATAGATCTTTTCCTCGGGATCGTTCTTGACGACCGCGCGGAAGCCGGCCGGGACTGAAACACGTCCCTTGGCATCCACACCATTGATCGTCGTCGACAGAAACACGCTCAGAACCCCCGAAGCCATGCCCTCATCCCGCATGGTTAATGATGGGATAACATGGGATGGTATGGGAAACAATGACGAAAGGAGTGTTTTTCATGGATTAACGCGCCTCCCGAAGTATTCGCGAGGCGGAAAAAACGGAACGGGAAGAGAACATTAAGTTAATATCCACAGGGTGCGACGGGGCTGCCCATGGGAATGCGTGGGATCGGACCCGTTCCGGGGATTTTTTCCAAATCAGCAAAACCGGTCGCTTCGCGGAACCGGATGGGCGAGGCGCGGCCGCCTCAGGTGCCATTTGTGCGAAAATGGAAAGAGCCGTCGAAGGCAACTCGATTTACAGATTGTCATCCCGGCCACCCGCCTTCGCGGGCGCAGGCTTCTGCCCCCGACTTGATCGGGGGCGCAGAGCCGGGACCCATCGCGGAACACCTCGCTGGCGCAGGCATGGGTCCCGCATCGGAGTTTACCCCCGTGGAAACAGGGGCCCGGCTCAAGGCCGGGCATTCGTACGAGATGACAATCGGAAAATGCCTCAAGGCAAAAAGATCAGGTGGCCTGTAAGCCGGGTTCTGTTCCCTGGCGGACCAGGGTGACGACCATTCATCTGCGACCGGCCTTGCGGACGGCCTGGTGCGACCTACCCGGACGACAGGCGGAGACGCCCGTGAGTTGCCTCTTTCGTCCCTATTCGGTCTTGCTCCAGGTGGGGCTTGCCGTGCCCCCTTCCTTGCGGTCGGGGCGGTGCGCTCTTACCGCACCCTTTCACCCTTACCGGAACCGAGGCCCCGGCGGTCTGCTCTCTGCTGCGCTTTCCCTGGGGTTTCCCCCGCCGGACGTTATCCGGCACCTTGTCTCCGTGGAGCCCGGACTTTCCTCGACAACGCCGTTTCCGGACCTGTTGCCGCGGCCGTCCGGCCACCTGATCGGGCGCTGTCATGCACCGGGCGGGCGCCCATGGTCAAGCGCGCGCCGCCTCAGGGCCGGACCTTGTAGCGCGCCGCCAGAACCGGCTCGGCCAGCTTCATCCACACCGCGGCCACCGCACACACGGCCAAACTGGCCAGCACCACCGCCCACCAGAAACCCGCCATGCCGCCCACCGCGACCACAACCCGCGTCGACAGCTGCGCGACACCGGCCGCTACCAGTCCGGCATAGGACCAGGCCATGAACTTGAAATGCCCGTAGAGCCGTCCCTGGCGGATCTGCGGCGTAGCTGCCCGCCGCGCCCGGACCGCCATCACCACCCCGCCGGCCAGCGTCACGGCAGACACCACAGACAGGCCGTGAAACGGGCTGATCCCGTTCTCCATCATCGGCAGACCGGCCAGCAGCATCACGCTCATCGCCGCCACATAGGCATAGCCCAGCCGCCTGTGCGCCTGCCCGCCCTTGGACCGGGCCAGAACCTGCCCGCCCCAGACCAGCGCCAGTATGGCCGCCACTGCATGCACCCCGCCCGACCAGGAATGAATGATATCCATCTCACGCTCCATAAGTACTTTATTTTTTGAAGTTACGGGAATAGAGGCGGATTGGGAAGACGGGACTGTGGGTCAATGCGTCCCTGACGGTGGACCGGATCGTTTTGTGGATGGGTGCTCGGGCGTCCAGGAATGCATCGGGCCAGTTCGGCAATGAGCGTGGATGACCCTGAGCGGCAGACGAGCCCTCGGCGTCCGCGACGGGTGAGTGTTCGGTTCGCAGCGGTGCCGGCCGACGACGACGCCCAGCTTCGGGAAACCAAAGATCCGGAAGACCTGCCGGGCACGTCAGCTGGCCGACGCCACCCGCGCGATGAGGTCCAGCGTCTCGTCATCCAGCCGGCCATCGACACGGGCCTGGCGCCAGCGGCGCTGGAAGGCTTCGACGACCGGTTTCAGGCCCGGTTCCAGCGAATAGCCGATCTGCTTGAGCAGGGCGGCCGCCTCCCCCTTCGCCCGCGCCTCCGGCAGTGCCAGCGCGCAATGTTCCCGCGCCAGCCGGTCCCAGGGGAAATTCTCGCCCGGATCGATCTTGCGATCCGGCGCGACGTCGGAATGCCCGATGACGGCGTCAACCGGCAGGCGGTAGCGGTTCAACAGGTCGCGCACCAGCACGATCACCGCATCGATCTGCGCGTCCGGAAACTCCGGCAGGCCGTATTCATGACCCGGATTGACGATCTCGATGCCGATCGAGGCGGAATTGATGTCGCGCTCGCCCTTCCAGCTGCTGCGTCCGGCGTGCCAGGCCCGGTCTGCCTCGTCGACCAGGCGGAACAGGCGCCCATCCTCCTCGACCAGATAGTGCGAGGAGACATTGGCCTCCTTGTCGCGCAGCCGGTCCAGCGCCGCCTGCCCCGACTTCATGCCGGTATAGTGCAGCACGATCAGGCTGACCGGCAGCTGGCGCTTGTTGAAATTCGGCGACGGGGCATCGATCAGGGCCAGTTTCACAGCGTCTTCTCCCGCGCCAGTGCCGCCGTCGGCAGTTTGCGGTTCGGGCGCAGGGCGATGATGCCCACGCCGATCAGGGTCAATGCCCCGCCCGCCATCAGGCGCCAGCCGAACGCATCCCCGGTCACCGTCAGCCCGGCGATCACGCCGAACAGGGGTGCCAGCAGGGTCAGCGGCGCGATCAGGGTCGCGTCATAGCGCTGCAGCAGATTGTAGAAGACGCCATGCCCGAACACGTTGACCAAGAGGACCGTGAAGGCGACGGCCAGGAAGATCGGCCAGCCGCCATAGACGATGGCCTGCATCTGGCCGGTCTCGAAGGTCAGAGAGAGGGCCAGCAGCGGCGGCGCGGAAATCAGTCCGATCCAGGCCTGCATGCGAATGGAGTCCAGCGGCATCTGCTTGACCAGGATCATGCCGACGGCCGCGGCAAAGGCCGAGCCGATACCGATCAGAAGCCCCAGCGACAGGTCCAGCTCGGCGGGATTGGCGATCACCAGGGCCACGCCGGCAAAGGACAGGACAATACCGGCCACTCGGGGCAGACCGACCTTCTCCTTCAGGAACATGACCGACAGGATGGTGGCAAAGGGCACACCGGTCTGAACCGCAATGGCCATGCCGGACGGCGTGGCCCAGCGCAGACCCAGGAACATCAGCGCGTATTGCAGCGCGCCCATGGTGAGGCCGATGGCGACCATTGTGCCCAGCTTGGCCGGGATGGGCCGGATCCAGGGCGCCAGAACGGCGTAGAGCAAGGCAAAGCGCATGAAGGCGAAGAAGAAGGGCGGCACGCCTTCGAAACCGGGCACCCAGCCGGGCGCACCGGTGACGGAGAATTTCGCGACGACGAAATTGATCCCCCAGACAACGCAAACGGCAAACAGGGCCAGAAAATCGCGCAAACGCATGAAAGGCTTCATGGACCGCTGCGCGCAGGCGAGCAAGGCCTAATCCGGCGCCCCGCCCGGCTGCCAGTGGGCGTCGAGGAATTCCAGGAAGTGGTTCCAGTCGACCCGCGTCACCCCGTGCAGACCGCGCCGCATGAAGACGGCGATGTCAGCGTCCGGCCGGAACTCGCCCAGCGAGCGCTGTTCCAGACCGTCTGATCCATGCAGCGCATAGACCGGGTTGGCGCCCATGGCCGCACGAAAACTGCCGCTCGGGTCTGACCAGTTGTCCCGCCAGGCACCGCCGATCAGCAATGGCCGCGGCGCCATCAGGGCGATCAGCTGATGCTGGTCCAGGTCCAGCTCGGCTTCGCGGCCGGCATGGGCGGCATATTGGGCGTTGAACCAGTGCGGATAGCGGTCGGTGATCTGGGCGACGCTTTCCCCTGCATCCGAGCGCGACAGCGTGGTCCCGCCCGTCCCCGCCTGGTGGGCGATCACCAGATCGATACGCGGATCGAAGGCCGCAGCCAGCAGGGCCGACTTGCCATTGCGCGAATGCCCCCAGGCCGCCATGCGGTCGGGATCGAACCGGCCATCGGCCTCGAGGATGTCGAGCATGCGCGAATAGACCCAGGCCCAGGCGATGATGGCGCCGCTCTCCTGCTCCGGCGACAGCCGGTCCAGCGCCGCGCGGCCGCGGACCGGATGATCCGGCACGATGTCGCCCGGATAGACGAAGGCCAGCGCATAGCCATGTGCCAGCACCTGGGCGACCGGCGGCTCCATGATGTGGCGGCCGAAGATCTGGCGCACCATGAAACTGGCAAAGCCGGTTTCGCCGCATGCCTGGGCGTCGGGATCGGTCGGGCCGGCGACATCCTCGCGCCAGCCCAGCGCCGGGACATTGCCGCAGAACATCTGCATCATCACCACCGGCACCGGGCCTTCGACGTCGGCCGGCATGACCACCGCCATGTGGGTCCGAAAGCCGCCCATCTCCAGCGCATACTGCTCGATCCGGCCGGCACCGTCATAGGCAGCGTCGTCCAGCACGTCATGGGCAGTGACCTCGACGTCGGAACGCTGAGGCCAAACGCCATAGACCTCGCGCTCGAAGGCGGCGCGCAGATCGGCCTGTCCGGCCTGCCACTCCTCCAGACTTGCCGGCGAAAGGGCCGGGTGCGCCGCCGCGTCCGGCGTGCGCGTGGGCACTTTGGGCAGCACCATCGAGACGCACCCCACCAGCATCAACGGCAGAAAAACGACGAGGAAGAGCGGAATGAAACGATGCACGCGGCCGGCTCCGGTCAGGACAGGTCTATCCGCCCCAGACTAGCCGGGCCGTCACAGGCACAAAGTCACAATTTGCGGAAATCGGCGATCAGCGGCCCAGACCGTCCACGGTCCAGCCATCGGGACCGCGGGTCGCGACCAGGATGTCATCCTCGCCCCGGCCGCCGCGCGACCCCCCGCGCAGCTTGCGCCACAGCCAGTAGGCACCGCCGGCCAGAAGACCGATCCCGGCCAGGACCAGAAAGGCCGCCGTCAGCATGGCCGCCAGGAAGATGACAAGACCCAGGAAGGCAACGGCAATCAGCGCAGCCAGCACATCGCGCACGATGCGCCCGGGCCGGGTTGCGAAGAAGGGTGCTTTGTCCGTTTGGGCGTCAGTCATGTCACTCTCTGTCCGTTTGCCCCCTTGGCGTGGAATTCATGTTGGCATTGTTGCGCCAAAGGTCAATTCATCCGACCTGCGACGCACGCGCACACTTTCGAGAGCGCACGCGCCAAGCCATTGAAAAAGCGGCACCTTACTTGAAACCACTCGGTAATTCTTAATTCGGGCGGCTTGGGGGGATTGGCACGCCTCGCGTCTCCCCCTGGCTGGAAACGATCAGCTCGCGGCGTGCAGGGCCAGCCCCCGTTCGTGCAGGATCGCGCCATAAGCTGCGTTGATCGTTGCCATTTTCTCATCCGCAATGCGCAGGATTTCCGGCGGCGCGCCGCGGGCAATCATCCGGTCGGGGTGATTCTGAGAGGCGATGCGCCGGTAGGCGCGCTTGAGATCGAGATCGGAAATGTCGGCATCAATGCCCAGGATGACATAGGGATCATCCTCGTCCGGCTCGACATGGGCCGAGCGGATGCGGCGGAACTCCGCTTCGGAGAAACCGAAAATGTCCGCGACCCGCGACAGGAATTCCATCTCGTCCGGCGTGACCGTGCCGTCGGCCTTGGCGACATGGAACAGCCCGTCCAGCACATCCTCCAGAATGGCCGGGTAACAGCGGAAACGTTTGGCCAGGCGACGCGCATAGCCGTCAAAGCCCAGCGTGGTCTGCATCGCCAGCTCGAACGCCCGGTCCAGCGCCTCCCGGCCCTCCGGCGGCGGTTTGAAGACCTGGTAGAAGGCGCGGATTTCCGAGCGCGAGACTTGGCCGTCGGCCTTGGCCATCTTGGCGCCCAACCCGATCAGGGCCATGGCGAAATCGGCATCATTGACCTGGTGTGTGGCGGCGCGCTCATCGCATCCGTCACACTCCAGGAAGCATTCACGCCCCCGGATCCGGTCTGCCAGATTCCGCCAGAAACCCATTCTCTCCGCCTCCGCGGCGTCATTTAGGAACTCCGGCCCGCCCATGCGAGCCCTGCCTGTCCGCAAAAGACAGTGCAAGACAGGCTGAAGCCGGTTGCACTGCAGCACGCCTTGCTTACCCTCCGCAATCCAACCGTTCGAGGCAAGGCGTGATGCGCGAGAAGATACAGGCCGAGTGGGAATTCTGGATCGACCGCGGCGGGACGTTTACCGATGTGATCGGCCGTGCCCCCGATGGCCGCCTGCATCCGCTCAAACTCCTGTCGGAAAGCCCGGATTATGCCGATGCCGCCACCGAGGGCGTGAAGCGCCTGTCCGCCGGCGCGCCGGTGAAGGCCGTCAAAATGGGCACCACGGTGGCCACCAATGCGCTGCTGGAACGCAAGGGCGCTCGGACGCTGTTTCTGGTCACCCAGGGTTTCAGCGACCTTCTGGTCATCGGCGACCAGACCCGTCCGGACATTTTTGCGCTCGACCTGAAACGGCCCGACCCGCTGTATGACCGCGTGGTGGAGATCCGGGAACGCCTGGATGCCGACGGCAAGGTCGTCACACCGCTGGACAGTGAAGCGGCGGTGCGCGTTCTCGCGCAGGCGCGGCAGGACGGGTTTGACACCCTCGCCATCTGCCTGATGCACGCCTACGCCAATCCCGACCACGAGGCGGCGCTGGAAACGCTGGCCCGCGAGGCCGGGTTCAGGACCATCATCCGCTCCTCCATCGCCTCGCCGCTGGTGAAGATCGTCCCGCGCGCTTCGACCACGGTATTGGACGCCTATCTGACGCCCGTGCTGCGCAATTATGTCGACCGGGTCGACCAGGGCCTCGAAGGCACCCCGCTCTATTTCATGCAGTCCTCGGGCGGGCTTGCGCCGGCCAGCGGGTTCCATGCCCGCGACGCCGTGCTGTCCGGACCGGCGGGCGGCGTGGTCGGCATGGCCAAGACGGCGCGGCGCGCCGGTCATGCCAAGGTGATCGGCTTTGACATGGGCGGCACCTCGACGGACGTGTCGCGCTTTGATGGCGACCAGTATGACCGGGTCCAGGAGACGCTGGTCGCCGGCCATCGCCTGCGCGCACCGATGATGGCCGTGCACACCGTGGCCGCCGGCGGCGGTTCTGTGCTCAGCTTCGATGGCGAACGGGCCCGCGTCGGACCGGACAGCGCCGGCGCCATGCCCGGCCCGGCCGGCTATGGCCGCGGCGGACCGGCTGCGGTAACCGATGCGAACATCGTCCTCGGCCGCATCCAGCCGGACTGGTTCCCCAAGGTCTTCGGCGAGACCTCCGACCAACCGCTCGATGTCCAGGCCTCGCGCCGGGCCCTGGCCGAGCTGGCACAGGCCATGGATCTGGGCACACCGGAAGCGGCCGCCGAGGGCTTCCTGGCCGTCGCCGTGGAGAGCATGGCCCAGGCCATCAAGCAGATTTCCATCGCCCAGGGCGTCAATCCGTCCGGCTATGCCCTGGCCGCTTTTGGCGGAGCGGGTGGACAGCACGCCTGCAAGGTCGCCGATGCGCTGGGCATGAAGACCGTGCTGATCCATCCCTATGGCGGTCTGCTTTCGGCCCTGGGCATCGGTCTGGCGGACATTCGCGACACCCGCATGGGCGCCGTTGAGGCCCCGCTGGCGTCGGCGCTTGGTGAGGCCCGCACCCTGTCCGATCAACTGGGCCAGACAGCCGCAAAGGCCCTGACCGACCAGGGTTTCGCACCGGACAGCGTCCGCCTGCAGCGCGAATGGCGCCTCAAGGTCTCCGGGTCCGACACGTCCATCCCAGTTGCGCAGGACGACCCCGACGCCATGACCGCGGCCTTCTCGGCAGCGCACAAACGCCTGTTCGGCTTCATTCCGGAAGGTGAGCTGGTGATCGAGTCGGTAAGTGTCGAGGCGGTCGCCGCACCGCCGGGCAGCAGCGACTGGTCCATCGACATGCCTGCCGCCAGCGCTGACAGCCCGCAACCGGCCGGCCAAGCGAAGGTCTTCGACCAAGCGGCATGGAAGGACGTGCCCGTCTTTACGCTGGATACATTCGGTCCCGGCGCGGCCGTGTCCGGTCCCGCCCTCATCATGGATCCCAATGCGACCATCGTCGTTGATGCGGGCTGGCAGGCGACCCGGCTGGAGGATGGCACGCTCTCGCTGACCCGCCAGGCGGCGGCCGCCGATATCCAGGGCGACACGGCCCTCGACCCGATCCGGCTGGAGCTCTTCAACAAGCGCTTCATGTCGGTGGCCGAACAGATGGGCGTCGCGCTGGAGCGCACGGCCCATTCGGTCAACATCAAGGAACGCCTCGACTTTTCCTGCGCAGTCTTTGATGCCGAAGGCGGGCTGGTCGCCAATGCGCCCCACATGCCGGTGCATCTGGGCTCCATGTCGGCCTCGGTTCGCGCTGCCGCTGATGCGCATCCCGATCTGGGCCCCGGCGACGCCGTCGCCGTCAATGCGCCCTATGATGGCGGCACGCACCTGCCCGACATCACCCTTGTGACACCGGTGCATGATCCCGACAGCGGCGAGCGCCTCTTCTATGTCGCCGCGCGCGGTCACCATGCCGATGTCGGCGGCATTGCTCCCGGCTCCATGCCGCCCTTTTCGCGCACGATCGACGAGGAAGGCGTGCAGTTCCGCAATGTGAAGGTCATGGCCGGCGGCAAATTTCTCGACAATGCCGTGCGCGAGGTCCTGGCGTCGGGGCCGCACCCGGCCCGCAAGCCGGACCAGAATATCGCCGACATCAAGGCCCAGCTCGCCGCCTGTGCCCGCGGTGCGGACGAGCTGCACCGACTGGTCGCCGACAACGGGCTGGCAGTGGTGAAGGCCTATATGGGCCATGTCCAGGACAATGCCGAACGCGCGGTCCGCCGGGTGATCGATGCGCTGAGCGACGGATCGCACACGGTGAAGCTGGACGACGGCGCGCAGATCTGCGTGGCCATCACGGTCGATCGCGAGAACCGCAGCGCGATCGTCGACTTCACCGGCACCTCGCCGCAGCGCGACAGCAATTTCAACGCACCGGCCTCGGTGGCCCGCGCTGCGACGCTCTACGTCTTCCGCTGCCTGGTCGGCGATGCCATCCCGCTCAATGAGGGCTGTCTCAAGCCGATCTCGCTGGTGATCCCGGAAGGCTCGCTGCTCAATCCGCGCCCGCCGGCTGCGGTGGTGGCTGGCAATGTGGAGACCAGCCAGCTGGTCGTGGATGCCCTGTTCGGGGCGACCGGGCGCCTGGCGGCCTGCCAGGGCACGATGAACAATCTCACCTTCGGCAATGACCGCCACCAGTATTACGAAACGATCTGCGGCGGCGCCGGGGCCGGTCTGGATGCCGATGGCGACGGGTTTGCCGGCGAAAGCGCGATCCACACGCACATGACCAATTCGCGCATGACCGACCCGGAAGTGCTGGAACGCCGCTACCCGGTCCGCGTCATCCACCACCGCATCCGCACCGGATCGGGCGGAACGGGCCGCTGGCCCGGCGGTGACGGCTCGGTGCGGCGGCTGGAATTCCTGGAAGCGATGGAGGTTTCCCTCCTCTCCTCGCGCCGCAAGGAAAACCCGTTCGGCCTCCAGGGTGGCGGCGATGCCCTGCCCGGCCTGCAGCGGGTCTGGCGCCAGGGTGTGCCGGAAGACCTGCCCGGCCTGTTCAGGATCGAGGTCGAGCCGGGCGATGCGGTAGAAGTCGAGACGCCGGGTGGCGGTGGTCTGGGCTAGAGGATTTCGTCTTCGTCGAACAGGGGATCACTGCCCAGGGCGTCATCCAGCTGTGCCATCGGCTCGTCATTGTGACGTTTGACGATCTCGGCGACATGGCAGACCGCATCACCCTCATTGACGATGGGCAGCATGGTCCGGCCGATGATCAGGCCGGCAACCGGCGAGAGGATCTCGATATCCTTTTCCCCCAGCGGATCGCTCAACACCCCGATCAGCTCGTCCTGCTCGACATGAGCACCAATGCCGCGATGCATGCGCAGAACCCCGCCCATCGGCGCACGCAGCCAGGTCGACTTCTTGCTCATCTCCGAGACGAGCGTGGATTTCAGCCCCTTGTCCGCCCGGATCATGCCGAGCTTGCGCAACACCCGCAAAACGCCCTTCACGCCCATCCGCAAGGCCGTCTCGTCAAAGCGCAGCGCCTCGCCGCTTTCATAGACGATCACCGGAATGTTCTTGGCCTGGGCCGCCCCGCGCAGCGAACCGTCGCGAAGCGTCGAATGCACGATCACCGGACTGGCAAATTCGCGCGCCAGGTCCAGCGCTTCCGGCACGCCGGTATCGACCCGGATCTGCGGCAGGTTGGTGCGGTTCTGGGCGGCCGAATGCAGGTCGATGCCCGCATCGCAGCGTTCCACCACCTCGGTCATGAAGATGTTCGCCAGCCGCGCCGCCAGCGATCCGCTCGCCGCGCCCGGGAAGGAACGGTTGAGGTCACGCCGGTCCGGCAGATAGCGCGAGTGCGAGATGAAGCCGAACGTGTTGACCACCGGAATACAGATCAGCGTGCCGGCGATCGAACGCAGCTGCGGCGTGCGGATCAGCCGGCGGATGATCTCCACCCCGATGATCTCGTCACCATGAATGGCGGCCGAGACAAACACGGTCGGGCCCGGCCGGCGGCCGTGGATGACATGCACCGACAGCGACATCGGCGTGTGATCAGAGAGGACCGAGACGGGGACTTCGACAATCGCCCGTGTGCCAGGCGCCACCTTGCGCCCGGCGATCTCGAACGGTTCGCGGCTCATCCCTTGCCGCGGGTCTTGGTCTTGCCGGGCACGGCATTTTTCTCGATGAAATCGATGATGGTGTCGGCAACATCGACGCCGGTGGCGTGCTCGATGCCCTCCAGGCCCGGCGAGGAATTCACTTCCATGATCACCGGACCATGATTGGAGCGCAGCATGTCGACACCGGCGACGTTGAGTCCCATCACCTTGGCCGCACGCACGGCGGTGGACCGTTCTTCGGGCGTCAGCTTGATCTTCGAGGCCGAGCCGCCGCGGTGCAGATTGGAGCGGAACTCGCCCTGGGCACCCTGCCGCTTCATGGCCGCCACCACCTTGCCACCGACCACGATGGTGCGGATGTCCGAACCGCCAGCTTCCTTGATGAATTCCTGGACCAGAATGTCCACCTTGGCGCCGCGGAAAGCCTCGATCACGGATTTGGCCGAACGCCGGGTTTCCGCCAGCACCACGCCGACGCCCTGGGTCCCTTCCAGCAGCTTGATCACCACCGGCTCGCCGCCAACAATATCCAGCACGTCGTCGGTCATCGCGGTGTCGTGCGCAAAGGCGGTCACCGGCAGGCCCAGCCCGGCGCGGGAAAGCAGCTGCAGTGAGCGCAGCTTGTCGCGCGAGCGGCCGATGGCAACGCTTTCGTTCATCGCCCACACCCCCATCATCTCGAACTGGCGCACCACGGCCATGCCGTAGCTGGTGATCGAGGCGCCGATCCGCGGGATCACCGCATCGACCCCGGTCACACTGCGGCCCTGATAGCGCAGCTCCGGCTTGTGGGAGGTGATATCCATGTACAGCCTGAGCGTATCGTAGATATCGATTTCGTGGCCGCGGGCTTCTGCTGCCTCGACCAAGCGTTGGTGAGAGTACAGCTTGGCGTTACGGGCCAGCATGATAATGCGCATATTCATCTCCGCAGAGCCGGTGACTGTCGCTGCAAACTAGCAATCAGTCCGGTCGCACTAAAGGGGTGCCGAACAAAGGAAGGAACGCGACGGGTTTACAAGAGCATCCGGTCGCAGGGCCGTTCGCCCGATCAGCATGCGGAACCCCATCTCGTCCCGCCGCGTCAAAGTCAACTCGATCGGCCAGTCATGCTGTCCGATCTTCAGCCGGGTCAGCACCACATAACGCGTCTGGACCTGGCCATTCGAGCTGCGGATGTCCCGGCTCTCCAATACCGGTAATTCGCACGCCACGCGCGTGGTGTTGTCATCCTGGTTGGGATGCAGCTCGAAATGCACCCAGGCCTGACCGTCCTTGTCGAAAGGCTTGATCTTCCAGGCATGGATCGCAGACGTACGCGCGCCGGTGTCAATCTTGGCCTTGACCCGGAAATCTCCCAGATCGGGCAGACCCACCCATTCGCGCCAGCCGACAATGATCGACGGCGCGCCGTCATCCTGCGGACGCTTGCTCTTCGATTTGCTGCGGGTACGGGTCAAGGCGGCTCCGGACAGGTCAGGGGCGCACAATTACCCGGATGTGACGGAAATCAAGCGGGAAAGTCAATTCCCGCCAAAGCCCTGTGCGGGGCGGCGACCGTCCGGCCAGCCGCCCCGGCCAGGCTCAGTCGCCGACCCAGAAACCAAAGCTGGCATCGTTCACGACGATATCGTTCAGCGTCAGCGTCGCGGTGAAGAGCTCGCGCACGGATTCCGCACCCGACGTCCAGGCCGCGAAACCGTCAGCGACATAGACCCCTTCCAGGGTCAGGGTGCCGACTTCCGGATTGGATGCCACGATGGACACGCCGTCTGCCGAGATGGAATAGCTTTCCACATTCATCACATAGGCTTCGTAATAGTCGCCATATTCGTTGGAACCGGCGACTTCACTGGTGTCCTCCAGCGTGAACAGGACCCGTTCCTCAAACCCGTTATAGGCGGGCTCGGCCATGATGTTTTCCAGCACCAGGTCGCCGAAACGGACATCGGTATTGGCAATGAAGTAGCCCGGGATCGTGCCCTCGAGCGTGTAGCCGCCGCTGTCAGGTTCGGCAGCCGGATCGGTCGTGGCATCTTCGCCAGCCGCACCTTCCGCCCCTTCAGCATTGGGCTCCTCGGCCCCGGCATCCGCCGACGCGGCCTCGTCAGCGGCCATGTCGTCACCCGCATCGGTGGCGGTATCGGAGACCGGTGCCGTTTCCGGCATCGCCCCATCCATCCCGGCCTCGACCGAGTCCTGTGTCAGCCAGATGCCAGCGCCCAGAGTTCCGAGCACAGCGAGACTGATTACGTTCAACGCAGTTTGCATGTCTGCCCCCCTTGCAAGACGCCGGTGAGATTACACGGGCAGCCGGGAAGCGAATAGCGAAATCAACGGATAGGCGAATTCAGGCCCTGCGGCGGGCGACCCAGATTTTCATCGTCAGCTGTCCGGCCGGTTCTTCCGGGTGCAGCGAGGTCTGCTCGACCAGTTCCAGGCCCGAGCTTTCGATCAGCGCCCGCATCTCCTCGTCCGAAAAGCCCAGCCGGCGGTGGAAATAATCTTCCCGCAGGGTCTCCAGCTGGTGCGGGGCGAAATCGACGATCAGCAGATTGCCGCCCGGCTTGAGCACGCGTGCGCACTCCTGCACGGCCAAGCCCGGATCCTCCAGATAGTGCAGCACCTGGTGCACGGTCACCAGATCGGCCGCGCCTTCCTCGAAGGGCAGCGCCCCGACATCGGCATGGCGCACCGAACAATGCCGCAGACCGGCCCGTTCCAGGTTCAGCCGCGCCATGTTCAGCATGGAGTGGTTGATATCGACGCCGATGCCGCGACCGACCCGATCGGAGAACAGTTCCAGCACCCGGCCGGTGCCGACGCCGACATCGATCATCAGATCGAACGGGCCCGGCCCGACCAGCTTGCGCATGGCGGCCTCGACCTCGTGATCGGCCAGGTGGAAGGAACGGATCCGGTCCCAGTCCTCGGCCACGCTCTCGAAATAGGCCTGGGCGGCCTGGGCGCGGGCCTGCTTGATGGCGTCCAGACGCGAGGCGTCGCGGGTGATCACCGCATCATTGTCCGGCAGGAGATCATGCGTCATCTGCGCCAGCCGCCGCCCGCCGCCGGCATCGGTCAGCCGGTAGAAGACATAGGCCCCCTCCGGCAGGCGCTCGGCGAGACCCGCCTCGGTCAGCAGCTTGAGGTGACGCGAGACGCGCGGCTGGCTCTGCCCCAGGATCTGCACCAGTTCCGACACGGTCAGCTCGCCACGCGACAACAGCGCCACGATCCGCAACCGGGTCGGTTCGGCAAGCGCCTTGAGCTGGGAAACCAGAGCGTCCATGAAATCCGGGTCAAAAATGCCGTACTAACCGCTTGCTTTTATCGGCATTGTCACGAAGTTCAAACCTGCCCGTGTAGCCGCACCGCCGGAGATTTGCGTGTCTCACAAGGAAGTCCTGATTGTCGGGGCCGGTCTGGCCGGCATCGCTGCGGCCTGGGCGCTGAACCAGCGCGGCCATCGCGTCACCGTGCTGGATGCCCATGACGGCCCGGCCGAGGAAACCAGTTTTGCCAATGCCGGCGCCCTGACGCCGTCCGAGCCGGAGCCCTGGAATGCGCCCGGCGTGCACTGGCAGCTGCTGGGCTCGCTGTTCGACCCGCATTCGGCGATGAAGCTGCGGCTGAAACCCCTGCCGGGCCTCATTCCCTGGGGGCTGCGCTTTCTCGCCCATTCCTCGCCGAAGCGCTTTGCCACGGCCTGCCGGGCCAATTTCGCCCTGTCGCGCCACTCGCTCCAGCTGACCCAGGCCGCGCGCGACGGGCTGAAGCTGGAATTCGACAATCTCAGGCGCGGCACGCTGAAAATCTGCCATGACCGCTCGGCGCTGGATGACCCGCATGGCACCACGCAGATGCTTCGCGATCTCGGGCTCAACCTGCAATGGCTGGATGTCGAGGAGACGCTGGAGAAGGAGCCCCTGCTCGCCTCCATCCGCGACCGTATTGCCGGTGCCATCTTCTATCCCGATGACGAGAGCGGCGATGCGCGCGCCTTCACGATCGGCCTGACCCGGGCCTGCGAGGCCGCCGGGGTCCGGTTCGAATGGCACACGCCGGTGAAGGAGCTGATGGACCGCGCCGGTCACATCATCGGCGTGCGCACCCATCGCGAGGAAATCGAGGTGGAGGCGGTGGTGCTGGCGACCGGCCATGACACCTGGCGCCTGCTCAGACCGCTGGGCCTGCACCTGCCGGTGCGTCCGGTGAAGGGCTATTCGCTCAGCCTGGACATGTCGGGCCTCAATGAACGCCCCTCCCTGCCGGTCGTCGACGAAGCGCTGCACGCCATTGCCACGCCCATGGGCGACCGCCTGCGCGTGGCCGGCACCGCCGAGATCGCCGGCACCGACCGCACCCTGCGCCAGGAACGCGTCGACAATCTGCGCCAGCTCCTGCGCCGGCTCTATCCGGACATCGCCGAGACCCTGCTGGCCGGCGAACAGAACCCCTGGTGCGGCTTCCGCCCCATGTCCGCCGACGGCCGCCCCTTCATCGGCGAAACCCGCGCCAAGGGCCTCTGGCTCACCACCGGCCACGGCCATCTCGGCTGGACCCAGGCCATGGGCTCCGGCGATGTGCTCGCCGCGCAGATGAGCGGGAAAACGCCGGCGATTGATGCGAGTGCATTTGCGGCGGCGCGGGTTTAGCGGCGAGGGACATGTACCTCCGGTACGTGTCCCGCAAAGCCTATCCGCGCGAGTGGCTCAGCGTCTTGTTCGTTGAGACACGGAGCCAATAGTATTCGGAACCGCCGCTGTCGGACCGAACCTCAAACCCCAGCCTCTCAAGCACGGATTGAAGCTTGGGGTTCGGAATTGCGCGATTACGAGCCAGAATCGACCATTCAATCGCAGCCAATCGCCGATCCAGGGCGGCTCGTTCCACGACTCTGACAAGCTGCGGCAGCACGCCCTCTCCGCCCTTCTCGACAACCGCGATCGTGACGTGAAGGGTCGCATCGACCAGAGCAAATTCAGCGAGAACGTCCGCCTTTCCGACAGTGAAGACGATCGGCGCATCAACCAGCACGAACGCATCAAGGTCTGCCATCGACAGAAGGGTCTCGGGCGTTTGACCGTCAATAAGTAGTATGCGTTTTGACATGCTGTGACGATTGAGCCGGTCGGGACACGTACCAAAGGTACATGTCCCTCACCCGCACTTCGGTTCTTACCGCGCGAACTTCTGGAACTTGATGCGCTTGGGCATGTCGGCGTCGGGGCCCAGGCGGCGCTTCTTGTCTTCCATGTAGTCGGCGAAATTGCCTTCGAACCATTCCACATGGCTGTCGCCTTCAAAGGCCAGGATGTGGGTGGCCAGGCGGTCGAGGAAGAAGCGGTCGTGCGAGATGACCACGGCGCAGCCCGGATAGGCTTCCAGCGCCTGTTCCAGCGCCGCGAGCGTTTCCACGTCCAGGTCGTTGGTCGGTTCGTCGAGCAGCAGGAGGTTGCCGCCGGTCTGCAGCGTCTTGGCGAGGTGGACGCGGTTGCGCTCACCGCCGGACAAGAGGCCGACCTTCTTCTGCTGATTGCCGCCCTTGAAGTTGAAGGCGCCGACGTAGGCCCGGCTCGGCACTTCCTTGCCGCCCAGATCCAGCATGTCATTGCCGCCGGAGATTTCTTCCCAGACCGTCTTGTTCGGGTCCAGCGCATCGCGCGACTGGTCGACATAGGACAGTTTCACCGTCTCGCCGAGACGGATCGAGCCGGCGTCCGGCTTGTCCTGGCCGGTGATCATCTTGAACAGGGTGGACTTGCCCGCCCCGTTCGGACCGATCACGCCGACCACGCCGCCGGGCGGCAGCTTGAAGGACAGGCCGTCGATCAACAGCTTGTCCTCGAAGCCCTTCTTCAGATTCTCCACTTCCACGACAACACCGCCCAGGCGCGGGCCCGGCGGAATGTTGATCTGGGCGTGGTTGATCTCGCGCTTCTCGGCGCTCTCGCGCAGTTCCTCATAGGATTTGATACGCGCCTTGGACTTGGCCTGGCGGGCCTTGGGCGAGGAGCGGATCCATTCCAGTTCACGCGCCAGCGCCTTGTCCTTGGACGAGGCTTCGCGCTCTTCCTGGGCCATGCGCTTGGCCTTCTGCTCCAGCCAGGCCGAATAGCCGCCCTCATAGGGCACGCCGCGGCCGCGATCGAGCTCCAGCGTCCAGGTGGTGATGCTGTCAAGGAAGTAGCGGTCGTGGGTAACGACCAGCACGGCGCCCTCGAACTTTTCCAGATAATGCTGCAGCCACTGCACGCTTTCCGCGTCCAGGTGGTTGGTCGGTTCGTCGAGCAGCAGCATGTGCGGTTCCGACAGCAGCAGGCGGCACAGCGCCACACGGCGGCGCTCACCGCCGGACAGGTCGGTCACGCCCCAGTCAGAGGGCGGGCAGCGCAGGGCCGTCATCGCCATCTCGATCTTGCTGTCGATGTCCCAGGCATTCTCGGCGTCGATGCGCTCCTGCAGGGCGGTCATCTTTTCCATCAGCTCGTCGGAATAATCCTCGGCCAGCTGCATGGACACGGCATTGAACTCTTCCAGAAGCTGTTTCTGGGCCGAGCCCTCGATCACATTCTCCCAGACGGTCTTGCTCTCATCCAGCACCGGCTCCTGGGGCAGATAGCCGACCTTCACACCCTTCTCGGCCCAGGCCTCGCCGGTGAAGTCGGTATCCATGCCGGCCATGATCTTCAGCAGCGAGGACTTACCCGCACCGTTGACGCCGACGACGCCGATCTTGGCGTCCGGCAGGAAGTGCAGGGAAATGTCCTGGAAGACCGGCTTGGCAGCGCCCGGATAGGTCTTCGACAGCTTGTCCATGTGATAGACGTATTTATAGGCGGCCATGGTATTCGGCTCTCTTTGTCCTTGGGGGGTAATCTGAACGGCACCGTCTAGCGGAGACAGGCCACAAGGGCAATCGGGATGGGGAGTTTGCGGAGCGCTCGACGGGGTTAACTTTTCCAGCCGCCCGGCTAGAGTGTCCGCACAAGGCACAATCGCTTGGGGGGGAGCCGCGTGCTGGAGCGTGTGTGGAATGCGTTTGCCGGCTGGGCGACCAGCCATGCAACCCTGTACTGGCTGAGCTGGATCGGCGTGGTCGCCGCCCTGCTTGTGGTCCTCGCCCTGGTCTGGGCGCTCCTGTCCATCGTGCGCGATTTCGACGAGGCACATCTCATCCGCCAGCAGCGCGGCCCCAGAGCCATCCGCGCCAAGACGATCCGGCGCAATATCGGCAAGTACGAGGATTATGCCCGCCACGCCGTGCGCACGATTGCCCTGCGCACGACGGGCCTTCTCTTGGTCGGCATCGGCCTGCCCGGCCTGATCCTGGCCGTCATCGCCTGGAACCAGCCCTGGTTCATCCCCGACGAGGCCGTCCTGCTGATCGACGGCCAACCCGCCTCGGCCCACGACCAGTCGATCACCGAGCTGGGCGTCTTTGTGCTCGACCAGGCCCTGCGCGGCGGATTGAGCGACGCTTTCGAGGTCTTCGGCCTCCAGCTTTCGGCCTTCCAGAACAATCCCGGCAATATCCTCTTCTCCAGCTTCACCCTGGGCTACCGCCTGATCTGCGGCCTGATCTTCGCCGCGATCCTCTATGTGATCGGTCGGGTCGTGCTGGGCTATCGGAACCTGAACGCGGCGATCGCGGAATTGAAGGCGGAGCTGGAGACGGCGAGCTAAACCTCCTCAAAAATTCATTTTTCCCAGAAGCGCGCAGCGCTATCCGGGACCACCCGTTGCAAACAGACAGCATGTTTCTGGATCAGGAGATCCCGGGTCTTCGCCCGGGAAAAATGTGTAGCTCGAGCCCGACCCAAACCTACCGCTCCTGAAACCCTTTCCCTGCCAGGATTTTCTCCCGGCATTTCTCGATCCGGCTGATGCGCGTCGCCGCCTGCTTCGCCCCTGACACATGGATGGCATAACCGCGCTGACGGCCGGGCGTCAGTGCATCGAAGGCTTCGGACAGTTCCGCATCGACTGCCAGTATCTCGCTCAGCTCCTCCGGCAGCTCCAGTTCGCCGCGCGGTTCCACTTTCAGCCCGGCCGCCTCCACCGCCAGGGCCGAACGCACCAGCGCCTTGATGGCCACGGACAGCCGGTCGACATCCGCAACCGAGCGCACGCAGACCCGCATCGCCGAGCGCGAATTTGGTCCCTGTTGCTCCAGCACCCCGTCCGGATCCTCCAGCAGGGCGCCCTTGAAGAACATCAGGGACAGGAACGCCTTCATCGGCTGCAGGATGGCGATATTGTCATCGCCCTTGAGATAGCAGGGCTTGCGCCACTTCAGCGCCGCGGCCAGCCCGGCATCCGACAGCACGGCGTGCAGCGCTGACATCTCCGCACCCCAGCGTGGCGCAGCATCAATCCAGGCCGTCACATCCGTGTCGCTCATGCGCATCCTCCCGATCCCGGCCAGACAAGCGCGTCACCCACCACCCGTCAATCGCACGTCCCCCTCTCCCCCAATCCGCGGCGTCCCGCTAGTGTGCCGCAAAACTGATCGGGGACCTGCCATGAAGTATCGCGTCATCGCCGCCAGTCTTGCCCTGGCCGCCAGTTCTGCCCTCGCCGCCTGCCAGCCCGCTGCCGAGGCGCCGCAGGAGACGGCTGCGGCCGAAGAAGCCGCTGGCCCGGCCCTGACCATCGAGCGTGCCTTTGCCAGCCCGTCGCTGAACGGTCCCTCACCGCGCGCCCTCACCTTTTCGCCGGATGGCAACCGCGTCACCTTCCTGCGGGCCAAGGAAGAAGACGCAAATGTGCTGGACCTGTGGGCCATGGATATCGATGGCGGCGAGCCCTATCGCCTGGTCGACAGCCGCGTGCTGGCCCCCGAGGAACAGGAACTCTCCGAAGCCGCCCGGCAATTGCGCGAACGCGCGCGCATCTCCGCGTCCGGCATCGTGTCCTATGACTGGGACAGCCAGGGCGAAGCCATCCTGGTGCCGCTGGATGGCGATGTCTTCCATGTCGAGGTGGAAAGCGGCCGCGCCCGCCGGCTGATGGAAACCCCGCAATACGAGACCGACGCCCGGATTTCTCCGCGCGGCAATTTCGTCTCCTTCGTGCGCGACCAGAATGTCTTCGAGATCGACCTGGCCACCGGCGAGGAACGCGCGCTGACGACCGAAGGCGGCGGCCTCATCTCCTGGGGCATGGCCGAGTTCGTGGCCCAGGAAGAGCTGGGCCGGCGCACGGGCTACTGGTGGTCACCCGATGAACGCTATGTGGCCCTGGCCCGGGTCGATGAAAGCCCGGTCGACAATATCCAGCGCATGGAGATCGCCGCCGACGGTTCGGCCCAAGTGGTCGACCAGCGCTATCCCCGTGCCGGCACCGACAATGCCCTGGTCGAACTCTTCATCCTCGACCGCGAGACCGGCAACCTCGCGCCGGTCACCCTGGCCGAGACCGATGACATCTATCTCGCCCGCGTGAACTGGGCCGCCGACAGCGCCACTGCCTATGTCCAGGTGCTCAACCGGATGCAGAACGCGCTGACCATCCTGGCTGTCGACCCGGTCACCGGCCAGGCGGCCGACTGGCATGTCGAAACCACCGATGTCTGGATCAACCTGACCCATGATTTCCGTGCCCTGGGCGATGGCACCGTCTTGTGGACCAGCGAGGACACGCCCGGCGGCTATCGCCACATCCAGCACCGGGCCGCAGATGGCTCGCTCATCACCCAGGTCACTTCGGGTGAGTGGCTGGTCAACGAGATCGACGCCGTCGATCGCGAAAACGGCCTGGTCTATTTCTCCGGCTGGATGGAGACGCCGCTGGAACGGCATCTCTATGTCGTGCCACTGGACGGATCGGCCGAGCCGACCCGGATCACCCAGGGCGAGGGCCGCTGGTCAGCGACCTTCAACCGCGACGCCTCAGCCTTCATCGGCAGCTATAACGACAGCGACACTCCCGCCCAGACCGCGCTCTACAGCGCCGATGGCGCGCGTATCCGCTGGATCGAGGAAAACGCCGTTGTCGAGGGTCATCCCTATTTCGAGTTCGCGGGCGATCACATCGTGCCGCAGTTCGGAACGCTGACGGCGGCCGATGGCACGCAGCTGCACTACCAGCTCTACCTGCCGGCCGATTTCGATCCGGACCGGCAATATCCGGCGATCCAGTATCTTTATGGCGGCCCGCACTCCCAGCAGGTGCATCGTGGTTGGCAGGGCGTGCGGCCGCAGCTGTTCGCCCAACGCGGCTATGTCTATTTCACCATCGACAATCGCGGCGCCTCAAACCGCGGCCGGGACTTTGAAAGCCACATCCAGCGCCGCATGGGTTCGGTCGAGGTCGAGGACCAGCTGGTCGGTCTGGACTATCTGAAGAGCCTGGACTTCGTCGATGCCGACCGCGTCGGCATCTGGGGCTGGTCCTATGGCGGCTACATGACGCTGATGACCACGCTGCAGGCTCCCGGCGCCTTTGCCGCCGGTGTCTCCGGTGCACCGGTCACCGACTGGGCGCTCTACGACACCGCCTATACCGAGCGCTACATGGACCATCCGGACGCCAATTTCGACGGCTACGAGGCCTCCTCCGTCTTTGCCCATCTGGACAATTACGAGACCCCGCTGCTGCTGATCCACGGCATGGCCGACGACAATGTCATCTTCGCCAACTCGGTCCGTCTCTATTCGGAACTCCAGGAACAGCGCGCCCAGTTCGAAATGATGACCTATCCCGGCCAGCGCCACGGCGTCCGCGGCGAAGACCGCTCGGTCCACCTGTGGACAATGATCCTGGATTATTTCGACCGGAAGCTGAAAGACGGCGAGGACTAGGCTCAATCCGGCGCGGCTGCGGTCGCGCCGGCCCCTAGAATGCCACCCAGCGGTCCGCCTCGTCGCGCATGCGGGCGCGCCGCACCTGCCAGTCGGGCATCAGGCTTTCCACCACCCGCCAATAGGCGGGCGAATGATTGGCCTCGACCAGGTGCGCCGCCTCGTGGGCGCAGACATAATCGATCAGGTCTTCGGGAAAGCCCATCAACCGCCAGTTCAGTCGGATCGTCGCATCTGCCGCGCACGAGCCCCAGCGGCGTTTCTGGTCGCGCACGATCACCTTGCGCACCGGCTTGGCCAGAGCCGTCGCATAAGCCTCCACCTTGGGTGCCATCAGCGCCTCGCCCTCGCGCTTGTAGAAGCGCTGCAGGGCGCCGGTGAGGGTCCGGCTGCGCAGCTCGCCGGTGAGTGAGGGATCAGCCTTCAGCACCAGCCGGTCGCCCGCGCGCCGCACGGTGGTGCGCACGCCTTCGCCGCGGATGTCCAGCTCCAGCTCGCCGCCCAGCCAGGGCAGCCGTGCCCCGGTTTCCAGCGCGAGCGGCGGTCGCACCGGCTTGGCGGCCCAGGCATCCAGCTTCGACAGGATCCAGCCGGACTTGCTTTCCAGCGCCCGCCCGATCTCGCGCTCGCTGACCCGGCGCGGCGCCGTGACTGACAGGCCGTCGCGCGAGATTGAAAAGCCGATCGTCCGCCGGCTCGAGCGTTTCAGCGTGAAAGCGACGGTGCGACCGTCCAGTTCGATGGAGCGCTCGGTCATGGGGCGGCCTTCGGGATCAGGCCTTCCACGCCGAACCGGCGGATCAGGCAGAGTTGCTCGATGAGCGCTTCATCGGACATCCGCGAGGGATCGTCCAGCCACCAGTCCAACAGGTGAAATACGGCGCCCACTTCACAGCGCGCCGCTGCTTCCGGGTCCAGATCCTTGCGCGCCCAGCCATCCTTCTGTCCCTGTTTCAGCTCGGTGATCCGCAATCCGGCGATCGCATCCACCACTTCGCGCTGGATCGGGTCATCACCGGCGCCCCGGCTCAGAAGAAGGCGGAACAAGGGACCGTGCAAGCCGGCAAAGGCCACCACGCCGGCCATGGCGGCGCGGTCCTTCTCGGTCCGTGTGCCCTCCATCGCCTGGGTCATCGCCAGCCCGGCGAGCACGGTTTCCTTGCCGGCCCGCATGACTTCCACGAACAGCGCGTCCTTGTCGGGAAAATGGGTGTAGAGCGTGCCCATGGCCACACCGGCCTCACGCGCAATGTCGCTGATCCGGGTCCCGTCCAGCCCCTTGCGCGCGAACACGGCCGCGCCCGCCGAGACCAGCCGGGCGCGGGTTTCATCCTTCTGTTCGCTGCGGCGCTTGGCCAAATCCCAACTCCAGACACGCGAATCGATTCACTGAAAATATATTCATTGAACATTCATTCAGCAAATGTATCCTGCTTCCCGCTGTCCCGAAGTGGCGAATGCAATGGGACGGAGCAGGAGACACTGGGGAGGACGCGATGCGGATTCTGGTACTGATGGCAAGCTTGGCCGCCACGGCCCTGACAGCCGGAACAGCCGAAGCCAATTGCCGCTGGCAGGCGAATACGCGTCTGGTCGGTGTCCAGCCCGGCGTCGGCAATTTCCCGGACCAGAGCTGGCCGCTGGCCAATCTCCAGACCCGCCTTCAGGTCCGCACGCCGGGCGGATGGTGGAACACCGCCAACTGGCCGGCCACCACCACGGACGCAGACGGCTTTGCCAGCATCACCTCCGCCATCGCCTTCGCTGATCCCGACTGCCAGACCGCCCGCGAATTCAGGGTCCAGGTCCGCAGTTTCGACACCGGCATGCAGTGGCGCACCGTGCACACCGAATCCAAGCCCGGACATTCCGATCATCTCGGTCTCTTCGCGCCGGCCCCGGTGCATCAGGTGGAGCTGGGCTTTCTGGTGCTGGACGGTGAGTATCGCGGCAATGGCGTGATCTTCGTGGAAAACATCGGCGACCCGCCGGTCACCTGGAGCAGCGCCGGCGACGAAGATACCGGCCCCGTCATCGAGGCCGCCGACCCGCCGGCTTCGCATGATGGCCCTGACACCGGCGACGAACAGGGGGCGCCCGACCTGACCGGCGCGAGCTTCGAGGAAGACCCCTGCCACGTCTATCGCGTGCCCGTCGATCTGGGCATCGAGTTCCGTTTCGGCCAGATGCCCGCCACGCCGGGTCCGCTGTCCGCCGACCAGCACTTGCGGGTGGAAACCCGGCCCAATGGCGGCGGCGCCATGACCCTCAATCGCCTGACCAGCCATTTCCGCGTCGAGAATGCCGGCAGCCGGGATTATCGCGCCCTGCATCACTGTCCCGTCGAAGTGCATCTGCGCCTGAATGAAGGACCGGGCGAGCGTTCCGGTGACGGCTGGTCAACGCCCTACACGCTGCGCATCCCCGACCTGCCGGCCAATGGCGTGGTGGATCTGGAGCGGGACTCCAACCTGCTCGGTTCCGGCGACGACCTCGAGGGCGAGTGGGACCAGGCGTATGAATACGTGCTGATCGAGCTCACGCTCGACGCCACCAACCGCATCGCCGAAACCGCCGAGGGCGATAACCGTATCACCCATTGCTACCACGCCCCGACCAACAGCTTTGCCGCCCCGGCCCAGTGTGAAGGATGACCGCCATGCCCCGAACTTTTCTGCGCACGCTTTTCGCCTGTCTCGCGCTGTCCCTGATCATTGCCGGCACCATCTCGGTCGCCCTCGCCCAGGAAGAGGTTTCCGGGCATCCGCTGGTGACGCCCTATCAGGGATCCCAAGGCGGTGGCGAAACCTGGCGCTATGACGCTTACGCGCTGATCACCGGCTTTGATTTCGAGGCCCGCAGCGCCCTTACCCAGCGCATCGAGGGTCGCGTCACCCGGCTCTACTACGACAATCCGGACGAGCGCTCGGAGCTGGAGATTTTCACCAATTACCGCGAGGCGCTGGCCGAGGCCGGGTTCGATCCGATCTGGGAGTGTGCCGGCGACGGCTCGTGCACCACCTCCTCCTCGCGCAATGCCTTCCACGCCGCCAACGGGATGCGCGCCATCAACGGTCCCAATTCGCACTATGCCGCCGGCACGCTGAGCTTTGAGGGGCGCATCGCCTATGTCGCCATCGGTGTCGGGCGCCACGGCACCTCGATCGACATCATCGAGACCGATGAAATGGATCGTGGCATGGCAACCATCTCCGCCGAAGCCTTGGCCGGCGGGCTGGATGCCGAAGGCCATGTGCGCGTCGACGGCCTGTTGTTCGCCCATGACAGCGACGAACTCCTGGCCGAATCCGAGCCTGCCCTGCAGGCCGTCTTCGAGCTGATGAACGAGCGGCCGCAGCTGTCGCTCTACATCGTCGGCCACACCGACATGACCGGCAGCCTGGCCTATAATCTCGACCTCTCGCAGCGCCGTGCCGCTGCGGTGCGCCGGGCGCTGGTGGAGGATTTCGGAATTGAAGCCGGCCGCCTGGAAGCGCGCGGCGTCGGACCGCTGGCTCCGGACGCCAGCAATGCCGGCGAGGACGGCCGCGCCCTCAACCGGCGCGTCGAGATCGTGGCGCGCTAGACCGTCACAAGGGGGACAACCCGCCTGCTGCCTCACCCAAGGGCAGCGACCCAACGCGGCGGGTTGAGGGCGGCAGCGTCATGCCCAAACCAAACACTGACGCTGCCGCCCGCATTTTTCCAGGGCATCAGTCGACGGTCAGAAGGTCGGCGCAGATCGCTTCCAGCCCGGCCTGGTCCTCGGCGTCGAAGGCACCGAATTCGGTGGAGTCGATATCCAGCACCGCAGCCAGCCGGCCATCACGGTCCAGTACCGGAACAACGATTTCCGAATTGGACCGGCTGTCGCAGGCGATATGGCCCGGGAACTGGTGCACATCCTCGACCAGCTGGGTCTTCAGGCTCGCTGCCGCGGCCCCGCACACGCCCTTACCGAAGGGAATGCGCAGACAGCCCAGCGTGCCCTGATACGGGCCCACCACCAGCTCGTCCTTCTTGGCCGGGTCAACCTCATAGAAGCCGCACCAGAAAAAGCGCTCGCCGAACGCCTCGCGCAACAGGCAGGACGCCGTGGCAAAGCGCGCCGTACGGCTGGTCTCGCCGGCAATGACGGAAGCGATCTGCTGGCGCACATCACGGTAGGTTTCGGATTTGGCAGACATTACGGGCCCTTCTTCGTTCGGGCTCAAATTGGGGAGCGGCCGCAAAGGATCAAGCCCGCTCCGCAGTCGCGTCAGATCCGGATCATCCCCCGCAGCGACTGGCGCACCATATGTTCCAGGCGCTGCTGGGCCTCTTCGCCCGGATCACCGGACCGGCCGGACTTGCCGCCGGACGGACGGTCCCGATCTCCACCGGTCTCGCCATCGGCGGTTTCGTATTCCAGCCG
Source organism: uncultured Maricaulis sp. (assembly GCA_965242785.1). Classification (GTDB taxonomy): domain Bacteria; phylum Pseudomonadota; class Alphaproteobacteria; order Caulobacterales; family Maricaulaceae; genus Maricaulis. The sequence continues at coordinate 381,070 of CBDETA010000001.1, read as the reverse complement.
GGTATTGATCATGCGGATGCGGGCATCGACCAGGCCGTAGATCGTCTCCGGGATCTTGGTCGAGACATTCATGCCCAGCTCCTTCGCCTCCTTCGGCGAAATGGCCTGGCTGTGCGACAGAACGCCGGAGGAGAGATGATCCGCCAGCGTATTGTCGCCCGCCTTGCCCGGCGGCTTGTGGGCGATATTGACGATCTCGCGCGCCACCTTCACCGCATACTGGTCGTATTTCTCCGCCTCGTGCGCCAGCATCACCAGCACGTCCTGGGTCGCCAGAACGCCCTTCTGGTCCAGCAGCGCCTTGTAGGCATCGGTGGGGAAGCCGCCATAGATGGTGTCGATCGGCCCCAGCGAGGCCGTCGGATCCATCACCACCTTGTCGGCGGCGAGCGCGATCATCGTGCCGCCGGACATGGCGACATAGGGGATAAAGGCGATCACCCGTGGCTCGCGCCGCGGATTGTGGTGGTGTTTCGACTTCTGGAGATGCCGTTTCAGCGCCATCGCGATCATGTGCGCCGGCCGGGCATAGCCACCCAGCGTATGCAGCACGACCACGATATTCGCCCGGGCATTGGCCTGGCGGATCGAGGCGACAGCCTCGAAGGCCTCGTCGAAGGCGATCTGCTGCTGGGCGCTGTCACGACCGACGAAATCATCCCCCAGATCATGGATCAGATCGATCAGGACCGTATTGCCGGTCTCGATCTTCTTGCGCAGCCGCTCATACTCGTCCTTGGCGGCGGCATAGTCGGCAAAGCGCTTGCGGCGAAGCTTGACGATCTGGTTGCGGTCAACGGTTTCCTGGCGGCGACTGGAGATCTGCACGGCCAGGCCAATACCGAACAGGGCGGTGAGCACGAGTGCCACCGCCGCCCAGATCAGGACGGAATTGTCCACGCCTTCGACCACCTCTCCCCCCGGGAATCACGCCGTCCATGCCAGCGCAGGTCTGTGGCAAATATTAACCAAATCCTAAGGCTGCCGACAAGCGCGCTGCCGGGCATCCCAGGACGGTTCGCGGGGGCAGGCGATCAGTTCAGGGCACCGGATCCGGTCTGTGCGCCAGCGCGCGAAGAGACCGAGCGTTGCTCGACCAGCTGGTTCAGCAGTCCGGCCAGCCGCACGCCGGCCAGCTGGATCCGCTGACGGCTGGTGCGCAGATTGACCTCGTAATAATGATCGCCCGGCTCGATCGGCTGGTCCGGACGGGCCCAGTAGTAGGCAAACTCGCGCGAGCGCACGATGTCATGGCTCTCCTGCGCCCAGGCGATCGGGTCCAGCGGCGTGTAGATGTCCACACCGGCCAGCGGCGTTTCCGCCGCCAGCTCGTCCGCGAACAATGCGACGCGCTGGTCACGCGTGGCGAACGGCCAGGTTTCTTCCATGTAGTCGAGGATGATTTCGCTGTCCCAGACACGGTGGAGATTGGTGTGACGCTCGCCCCGCCACAGGACGTCGATCCGGTTGCCGCCCAGATCCCCCTCGATGGAGACATGCAGCGGCTGGTGGATGTCGCCAAGCCAGTGCGACAGGAATTTCAGCGCTTCCAGCCGCTCGGCATCGCCCAGGCTGCGATCCGCGAACTGCGTCGCATGCAGGCTGATGGCTTCGGTGATGCAGCCGTCTTCGGCGCAGTCTTCCGGATCGACGATCGGGTCATCCCGGTCCTGGTTGATATAGTGCCAGGGTGCCGTATGGCGGTGGGTGGTGCCGCGCACCTCGTCCGCCCACGAGCAGATGTCAGCGAACTGGGTGAACTGCGCGTCCAGCGCCACCAGACGGTCGATCTCCGCACGCGCCGGATCGGACAGGTAGCGATAGGCCAGATCGCAAACCGCGCGATGGCCTTCCCGGCCATAGGCTTCCACCGGCGCCGTCTGCAACAGACCGGCTGCCAGCCCGGCAAGGGCCAGGCCCTTCATCCACAATGTCATGGTTCGCTCCGCGTCTACCTTGCCCGCCCACTCGCTCTCTAGGCGTCAGACCGAAGCGAATCCACTAGCCAAAACGGGAGCTTGATGCTCGCGCTACCTCTGGATGTGGCAAACAAACAAGCCCGGCCAGCTGCGCGCAAATCGAACTGTACCGTCCGGACGGTATTGACTGTACCGTCCGGACGGTTTATGTGCACCGCACAATACGAAAGACACCCGACATGCTTGAAAAACCCAGTACCAAGGACACCATCCTGGATGCCGCCGAGGCCGTGGTCGCACGCGAAGGCGCCGGACGCCTCACCATTGACGCCGTCGCCGCCGAAAGCGGCGTCTCCAAGGGCGGCGTGCTGTACCACTACCCCAACAAGATGGCCCTGCTGCAGGCGATGATCGGTCGTATGGTCGACAGCGTGCGCGCGGGCATCGCCTCCGCTGAAGCGCGGGCGAAGGCACAGGGCGAACCGGTCCTGCCTTTCGTCATTGCTGTCCTGTTCGAGCGGCTCAAGCAGGAGGATCCGCTGGCCAACGCCGTGCTGGCCGCATCTGCCGCCCAGCCGGAACTGCTGGACGCCGCCGGTGCCGCCATCGGCGAGGAATTCCAGCGCCTGGTGGACGCGGCGCCCGATCCGGTGCTCGCCCAGATCCTCTTCCTGTCGCTCGACGGCCTCAAGCTCAGCCAGCTTCTCGGCCTCAGCCACATCCGAAACCACGAACTCGACCAGGTTGAACATCGCATGATCAGCCTGGCCCGGGAGATGTATGCATGACCCGCCTGATTGCCCTTGCCCTGCTGGCCGGAGCCACGGCCCTCGCCGCCTGTTCCGGCGAATCCGAACCGGTTGTGGAAACCCCGCGCCTGGTCCAGCTGGGCCGCGTTGAAGGCATGGCGCCGGAAACCCACCATGAATTCGTCGGCCGCGTGGAAGCGCGCCTCTCCGTCGATGTGGCCTTCCAGGTCGGCGGCCAGGTGTCCGAACTGCCGCTCAGCGAGGGCCAGCGCATCAGCCGGGGTGATCTGGTCGCCCGGCTGGATCTGGAGGATTTCGAACGGGCTTTGCGCGAGGCCCGTGTCCAGCTGCAGCAGGCGCGCACCGATCTGGAACGCCAGCAAACCCTGTTCGACCGCGGCATTGCCTCGCAGGCCGCGCTGGACAGCGCGCAGACCCAATACGACCTGCGCGCCGTGGCGCTGGAGACCGCCCAGCGCAATCTGGGCTATGCCACGCTCACCGCGCCGTTCGACGGTCTGGTGAGCCGCCGCCTGGTCGACAATTACACCATCGTCTCGCCCGGCCAGCCGATCGCCCGCATCCAGGATGTCGGCGAGTTGCGCGTCTCCATTCCCGTCTCCGAGGACATGGTCGCCACGTTCGACCGCAATAATCTCCTGTCGCTGGAAGCCGCCTTCTCCTTCCTGCCGGGCCAGACCTTTGCGCTGGAACCGCGCGAACTGGTCTCCGAGCCCGACACGGCCTCGCGCACCTATCGCGCCATTGCCGCCCTGCCCAGCGACATCCCGGCCAATATCCTGCCCGGCATGACCGCAACCGTGTACGCCGAGTTCGAGCGGATCGGCGGCGCGTCGACCGGCGTGCGCGTTCCCCTCTCTGCCCTGACCGAACGGCCCGACGGCAGCCAGATCGTCTGGGTCTATGACGCTGAAACCGGCACCGTCTCGGCCCGCACCGTGCAGACTGACGGCGTGCAGGGCAGCCATGTCGTGCTGGCCTCCGGCGCCGAGCCGGGCGAGCGCATCGTCACGGCCGGTGTCTCGGCGCTCTATGAAGGCATGCCCGTCCGTCCGCTTGAAGACAGCCAGCGCTTCGGATCCAGCCAATGAGCGTGCAACAGTCCAGCGCGCGCTCCCTGGCGCGCCTGTCCATCGAGAAACCGGTCCTGACCTGGCTGATCATCCTGTTCTGCCTGCTGGGCGGATGGGTCGGCTTCAACAATGTCGGCCGCCTGGAAGACCCGGCCTTCACCATCAAGCAGGCCATCATCTTCACCCCCTATCCCGGCGCCACCGCCGAGGAAGTGGAGCTGGAGGTCACCGAACGTCTTGAGATCGCCATCCAGCAGATGGGCCAGGTCAAGGAGATCGTCTCGGAAAGCTCGCCGGGCATGTCGGAAATCCATGTCGAACTGTTCGACACCTATGACGGCACCGAAATCCCGGACATCTGGACCGAGCTGCGCGCCAAGATCCGCGACGCCCTGCCCTCCCTGCCTCCCGGCGCCGGCAATCCGGTGGTGCTCGATGATTTCGGCGACACCTACGGCATTTTCTACGCCGTCACCGCGGAGGGTTATTCCGACAGCCGCATCCGCGACGTCGCCCGCATGCTACGGCGCGAACTTCTGACCGTCGAGGATGTCGCCAAGGTCGCTGTCGAGGGCGAGCCGGAAGAGCGCATCTATATCGAGATCGCCCAGGAAGACCTGGCCCGCTTGGGCCTGTCCTATGACGGTCTGCTGGCCGAGCTGGGCCGGGAAAACACCGTGGTGTCCTCGGGTTTCACCCCGATGGACGGCATCTATGTCCGCCTCGACATCCCCCAGACCCTGTCCGGTGCCGACACCATCGCGAACATGCTGATCACACCGCGCAACAGCGACGAGGCGATCCGCCTGTCCGACATCGCGCAGGTGACGCGGGCACCGGAAGAACGCCCCGACCAGCTGATCTATCACAACAACCAGCGCGCCTTCACCCTGGGCGTCGCCGGTCTGGAAACCGCCAATATCGTGGATGTCGGCCACGCCGTGGAAGCCCGCCTGGCCGAGCTGGAAGCCGACCTGCCGGTCGGTATCGAGTTGCACCCGATCTATCAGCAGCACCTGGTCGTCGACGAAGCCATCAACGGTTTCCTGTTCTCCCTCGCCCTGTCGATCGCGATCGTGGTCGCGGTGCTGTGCGTGTTCATGGGCTGGCGCGCCGGCCTGACGGTCGGGTCCGCCCTGTTTCTGACGGTCGCTGGCACGATCTTCTTCATGGACATGTTCGCCATCGAGATGGAACGCATCTCGCTGGGCGCGCTGATCATCGCCATGGGCATGCTGGTGGACAATGCCATCGTCGTCGCCGAAGGCATGCTGACCGGCGTGATGCAGGGCAAGCCCCGCCTCAATGCCGCTGAGGACGCGGTGAAATCCACCCAGTGGCCGCTGCTGGGCGCCACCGTCATCGGCATTCTCGCCTTCGCCGGCATCGGCCTGTCTCCGGATGCGACCGGGGAATTCCTGTTCTCGCTCTTTGCCGTGATCGGGATCTCCCTTCTGCTGAGCTGGGTCATCGCCGTCACCGTGGTGCCGATGGTGGGCTTCCACCTCTTCTCGGCCCAGCGCAAGGCGGCGCAGGAACGCAACGAAACCCGCCAGGGTGATGCCGATATCTATTCCGGCGTGATGTTCCGCTTTTACCGCGGCGGGCTGGAACGGGCCCTGCAGCACCGCTGGATCGTGCTGGCCGGACTGATCGGCGTCACCTTCGCCTGCTATGTCGGCTTCGGTTCGGTGAAAAACGCCTTCTTCCCGGCCTCAAACACGCCGATGTTCTACGTCAATGTCGAACACGCCGAAGGCACCGACATCCTGACCACCGACGCCACGATGCGCGAGATCGGGGCCTTCATCGGCGACCAGCCGGAGACCGTCAGCTACGACACCTTCGTCGGCGCCGGTGCGACGCGCTTCATGCTGACCTACAATGCCGAACAGCCCAATTCGGCCTATGGCCAGATCATCGTCCAGACCGCCCGTCGCGACGAGATTCCCGCCCTGGCCGACCGCATCCTCACCCACGTACGCAGCAGCCGCGCCGATGTCGACATCCGCATTGACCGCATCGTCTTCGGCCCGCCCTCCGGGGCACAGCTGGAGGCCCGCATCTCCGGTCCGGATGCCGATGTCCTGCGCGAGCTGGCCGATCAGGCCCTGTCCCGCCTGCACGCCGAGGCGAACGTCGTGGATCTGCGCACCGACTGGCGCAATCGCGTGCCGATCCTGCGTCCGGTGATGATCGAAGGCCGGGCCCAGACCATCGGGGTGAGCCGCGAGAACCTGGCCAATGCCCTGCACTTCGCCACCGAAGGCTCGTCTGTCGGTCTCTACCGCGAAGGCGAGGAACTGATCCCGATGATCGCGCGCGCACCGGCGGCCGAACGGTCCACGGACACCTTCCTCTCCGACCGTCTGGTCTGGAGCTCATCGCAGGAAGCCTATGTGCCGATCAACCAGGTCGTCTCCCATTTCGACATCGCCTTCGAGGACACGCTGATCCAGCGGCGCGACCGCGTGCGCACCATCTCCGTGCGCGCCAATCCCCAGCCGGGTGAGACCGCAGCGCAGGCCTTCGCCCGCTTCCGGCCCATCATGGAGAGTCTCACGCTCCCGCCCGGCTACGCCCTGCAATGGGGCGGCGAGTACGAAGCCTCGATGGAAGCCAATGCCTCGCTGGGCGGACAGCTACCACTGACCTTCGTGCTGATGCTGACGATCTCCTTCCTGCTGTTTGCGAAAGTGCGTCAGCCGCTGATCATCTGGGCCGTGGTGCCGATGTCGGTGAACGGGGTGGTGATCGGCCTCCTGGCCACCAATGTCGCCTTCTCCTTCACGGCGCTGCTGGGCCTGCTCTCGCTCTCGGGCATGCTGATCAAGAACGCGATTGTCCTGGTGGACGAGATCGACCAGCGCATTGCCGCCGGGGCCGACCGGTTCGAGGCCGTCCGGGACGGATCCGTGAGCCGCCTGCGACCGGTGCTGCTGGCCGCCTCGACCACCATCCTGGGCATGACACCGCTGCTGGTGGATGCCTTCTTCCAGGGCATGGCGGTGACCATCATCGGCGGTCTCACCTTTGCGACCCTTCTCACCATGCTGGCCGTGCCGGTGCTCTATGCCCTGTTCTTCGGCATCAAACGGCCGCAAGCCGCTTGACCGGCGGGCGGCGGCGGGCAAGCCTCGCCGCCATGAACCGGATTGAAAACGCCCACAATATTGCGGCGCTGCGCGATCTCGCGCGGCGCCGCTTGCCGCGCATGGTGTTCGACTACATCGATGGCGGCAGCGATGACGAAATCACCCTGGGCGCCAATGACCGGCGCTATGGCGCCTACGAGATCCTGTTCAAGTCTCTGGTCGACATCTCCGCCATCGACATGACCACCACAGTGATGGGTGCAAAGTCGGCTGCCCCCATCATCGTCACGCCGACCGCGGCCCAGCGCCTGTTCAATCCGCGCGCCGGCGAGGCTGCCGTCGCCCGGGCTGCCCGCAAGGCCGGGCTGGTCTACTGCCTCTCCACCCTCGCCTCGACCACGATCGAGGACATCGCGCAGGAGACCGATGGTCCCAAATGGTTCCAGGTCTATGTCTGGAAGGACCGGGCCATTGTCGAAAAGGCGATGGAGCGTGCCCGGGCGGCCGGTTTCACCGGTCTCATCCTCACCGTGGACGTGCCGGTCGCCGGCAATCGCGAGCGCGACCACCTCAACGCCTTCACCATCCCGCCGAAGATCAACGCGAAGACCGTGACCCAGGTGCTCGGCCGCCCGGGCTATCTTTATGACATGGCGACCACGCCGGAGATTCTCGCCGCCAACTGGGCCGACATGGATACCGGCGGCATGGGGATCATCGAATTCCTCAACTCCCAGTTTGACCGCACCGTCACCTGGAAGGACGCACAATGGATGAAGGAGGCCTGGGGCGGGCCCTTCGCCATCAAGGGCATCTGCCGCGCCGATGACGCCCGCCGCTGCGTGGATGCGGGCGCCGATGCGGTGTGGATTTCCAATCATGGCGGACGCCAGCTCGACACGTCACCGGCGACGATCGACACGCTTCCGGACATCGCCGCCGCGGTGAAAGGCCAGGCCGAGATCATCCTGGATGGCGGCATCCGGCGCGGCACCGACATCATCAAGGCACTCGCCCTGGGTGCCGATGCCGTCGCGGTCGGGCGGCCCTATCTCTTCGGTCTGGGCGCGGGCGGCGAGGCCGGGGTCAGCCGCGCGCTGGACATCCTGATGACGGCTCTGGAGCGCGACATGGCCCTGACCGGTGTGACGAAACTGTCCGAACTGACACCGGACTTCATTCGCATGCCGCGCTAGAACGAAGAACAAGACACAAAGCGAAAAACGGGGAGAGGTCGATGTTTGCTGCAGAGAGCCTGGTCAGGACGCTGATCAATCAGGGCGTCGAGGTGTGTTTCACCAATCCGGGCACATCGGAAATGCACATGGTGGCGGCGCTGGACCGCATCGACGGCATGAAATCCGTCCTGTGCCTGTTCGAGGGCGTCGCGACCGGCGCGGCCGACGGCTATGCCCGCATGGCCGGAAAGCCCGCCTGCACCCTGCTGCATCTCGGTCCGGGCGCCGGCAATGGCCTGGCCAATCTGCACAATGCCCGGCGGGGATATGTGCCGGTGGTCAACATCGTCGGCGACCATGCCCGCCACCATCTCGCGCTGGACGCCCCGCTGACCAGCGATGTCGATACCGTGTGCGCGCCCATGTCGCGCTGGGTCGGCCGGGTCAGTGACCCGTCAGAGGTTTCGGCCATGGCGGTAGAGGCTGTGCGCCAGGCCTATGGACCGGAACGCGGTGTCGCCTCGCTGACCCTGCCCGCCGACTGCGCCTGGTCGGACCAGGAACCGGACGTGCTGCCGGCAGCGGACATGCCTGGTCTCCACATCGTGCCCGCCGACACCATCGAGGCGGTCGCCGCCGCGCTGAGAACTGCCGAGAACCCGGTCATCCTGCTGGGCAATGACGCTTGCCTCGACACCGGCCTTGAGGCCGCCGGCCGGATTGCCGAGGCAACCGGCGCCAAATTGTTCATGGATACATTCGTCCCGCGCATCGCCCGCGGTCATGGCCGGGTCTCGCCCAAACGCCTGGCCTATTTCGGTGAACAGGCGCTGGAGGAGCTGGCCGGAACCGACCTTCTGGTCATCGCCGGATCCAAGCCGCCGGTCGCCTTCTTCGCCTATCCCGGCCAGCCCGGCGAATTGACGCCGCAGGGCGCGCGCACGGTGACGCTGGGCGGTCCGGCTGACGACATCGGCACGGCCCTCGCCGCCCTGGCCGACCGTCTCGGCGCCACGGCCCTGTCACCCCAGCCCGGTCTCAGCCAGGCCCCGAAACTCTTTCCGGGCGAGAAGCTCAATCCCGGCTATGTCGGCATCTCGCTCCTGCGTCACATGCCCGAGGACTCGGTCATCTGTGACGATGCCACCACGTCGGGCATGGGGGTCTTTCCCTGGATCGAGCATGGCCCGCGCCATGACTGGCTGTGCCTGACCGGCGGGTCGATCGGCTCCGGCATGCCCCAAGCCGTCGGTGCCGCGCTGGCCTGCCCGGATCGCCAGGTCTTCGCCCTGTGCGGCGATGGTGCGGCGGCCTACACACTGCAGGCACTGTGGACCCAGGCGCGCGAGAAACAGAACGTCATCAACGTCGTCTTCGCCAACCACTCCTATCTGGTGCTGAATGTCGAACTGGCCCGGGTCGGCGCCGGTGATCCCGGCCCGGCGGCCCAGCAGATGCTGTCGCTGGAGAATCCGAAGATGGACTGGGTGAAACTGGCCGAAGGCTTCGGCGTTCCGGCACGCCGTGCGGCTACGGCCGGCGAATTCGACGACGCGCTCAAGGCCGCCCTCAAGGCGGGCGGCCCTCAGCTGATCGTGGCGGAAATCTAGGCTTCGCTGCCCTGGCGCACCGGAGCCGCGGCCTGGCTCGCCGAGGGCGCGTCCGGTCTGGCGTTCGGGTCCAGCATCGATCCGAGCACGCCGCGCAGGGCGCCCATGTCCACGGGCTTTGGCAGGAAGGCGGCAAACCCTTCTGCCTCGAACTGGCGCCGGTGATCATCGGACGCCAGCGCCGTCACGGCCACAATGCGCGCATCGGCGGACTTGCGGGTCTGGTGGATGCAGTGCATCGCGCTGACACCGTCCATCTCCGGCATCTGGATATCCATCAGCACCAAGTCATAGCTGACCGATGCGGCCTTGTTGACGGCCTCCCGGCCGCCGGAGGCGCAATCGATCACCAGATCAGTAGTGCTCAACATCTGCTGCACCATGGCGCGCAACACCATCTGGTTGGTCATCACGTCATCGACCACCAGGATCCGCACAGGCCCCTGCACCGTCAGCACATCCAGTTCCGGAACCTCGGACTCGACCTCGGGGGTCTGACCAAGCTCAAAGCTGAGATCGCAGACAAAATTCGATCCGCGGCCAGGTTCGCTGGACAGGGTAATCTGCCCATCCATCATGCCGACGAGACGGCGGCAGATCGCCAGGCCCAGACCGGTGCCGCCATACTTGCGGGTGGTTGAAGTATCCACCTGGCTGAAGGCTTCGAAAATGCTGTCCTGCTTGTCGCGCGGAATGCCGATGCCGGTATCCTTCACCGAGATGCGGACCGGCTGCACGCCATCGCGCGCCTCTCCCCGGCGGCTGAGCGTGATCTGGACCGAGCCGCGATGGGTGAATTTCACCGCATTGCAGACCAGGTTATTGAGCACCTGGCGCAGGCGGACGGGATCACCGATCACCGCAAGGTGTGCACCAACGCTCTCATGCGAAACAGTCAGCTCGATGCCTTTCGAGCGCGCTTGGGCCCGCCAGTGATCGGCAACCGAACAGGCCAGCTCGACCAGATCGAAATCGCGCAATTCCAGGTCCAGCGCATCGGCCTCGATCTTGGACAGGTCAAGCACGTCATTGAGCAGGCCCAGAAGCGACTTGCCGGAGGCATCGATCAGCCGCAGCGAGTGCTTGTGGTCCGCCGTCAGCCCCTTGTCCTGCAGCATCACGCTGGTCATGCCCAGCACACCATTGAGCGGGGTGCGCACCTCATGGCTCATGTTGGCGATGAATTCGGACTTGGCCTGGCTGGCAGCATGGGCCGCCGCGAGCGCCCGTTCCAGCTGGCGATTGGTCTCCAGAATGCCTTCCTGGGCGTCCTCGGCGGCCGAGCGGAAACTGCTGCCGAAAAGAATGATCCAGACGCAGGAAAAGGCCGAGGCTGCGACCAGGATATGAAGGACTTCCTGCGGGCTGAAGGCCAGTTCACTGCCACTCGCCTGGCCCGCCGCCCAGAGCACATAGCCGAAATAGGCGGTGACCGGCAGAGCCGCCACCAGGATGGCGCGCGGTCCCCAGGCGATATAGGCCCCCAGCACGATCCCCGGCAGATACAGCGAGGCCGGGGGGAAGGAGCCGCGATTGGCCACCGCCGCCATGAACAATACCAGCGTGGCCAGGCCGATCATCAGGGCGATGGTGAAATTGGGCCGCTTCAGCTTCAGGCCGACACCGCCCAGCACGGCGGCCACGGCGGCCGATACCAGGCCCAGCTCGGCCATGCCGGGTCGGCCCTCGACGACCAGGGCCAGAACCGCTGCGTTGACCACACCCATCAGGCTGAAGACCGCAGTGAAGGCCAGCGCAATTCGACAGCGTACCGCGTGATCAAGATCGATCCGCGGATCTGCGCCTGTCAGCCTGTCAGCCCATTGCCAAAGCATCAATTCGGTCCCTTTCGCTCGTCGGACCCATAACCCGTGAGCGTTAAAAAATTGCGATACAATCTCTCAGTTGCAACAGCAATTGGCCGGCGGGTTTGTGCGATTCCCCTGTCCGGCTTCGTTTCTCACCTGCCTGGCGCGGTTGCCGGGCACGGCACGACTTTGAGTATGCATATTCTATGAGCAGGCTATTAACAGGCGTGAAACGCTACCTCCGCACCCTCTTCGCTGCAAATGCGCGCCCACGTCGAAGGCGTCGCAGCGAAGATGCCGGTTTGATGGGGTGAGCATGTATACCGAAGACGGGTTCGAACTCCGCCCGGTCGGTGACACGATCGAGATTTATGCCTCGGGCGAAATCTTCCATGAAGACGCCCCGCCGATCATCGCCGCGTTCAAGACCCTTTCCAGCCAGTTCAAGACCCGCCAGGTGTTGTGTGATGTCCGGCTGGCCTCCTACATTCTTGACAAGAGTGAAGAGAAACAGCGCACCGCCGCGACCGGTGCCGCTCTCGCACCCTTTCCGACCGCGCTGGTATGCCTGACCAGCCAGCTGCGCATCATGCAACAGACGGTCGACTACATTCGCCGTGCCGGCGGCCAGGCCAAAATTTTCAGCAGCAAGGCCGAGGCCCGCGACTGGCTGACGGGTTTGGAAGATGCAACGGCTTCAGCCACGCCCATGCCCCGTTCCGGGGACGCGCCACACAGTTGGTTGAACTGGGCACGTCGCGCCTAGTTTCGCCACGCCGGGACGCCGCTTGGAACCCTGCGCCACACCGGGCACCGCGAACTGCCGTGAGATCAGGAAAGTATCAGACCCGGAGGGCCCCGAACCCGCAGGGTTCGCAAGCGCGACCGCGCGCCGGCCGGTCAGGCCGCCCCATCGGAGGCGTCCGCGAAGCGGACTGCCGTCAGATCAGGAAAGTGGTGGGCCCGGAGGATCGGGCACAACCCCGAAACATCAGTCACTTAGCGCATGCATCTGACGAACCGGCACCCGAACGATTTCAATACGTTGCAGGGAAAATGACTAACCTTGTGATCCCCGTCACATACTCCGGCTGACCATTCGCGCCATACCATGTCCATGTCCTGGAACGATGCGCCTGATTACACCGATCCTCGCAAGCCGCCCCGCTGGGTCTGGCTCGCATGGGCGGTTGCCGCGGCGGCTCTGGTAGCGGCAAGCTGGCTGATATAGACAGCCGACATGCACGGCTCGCACTATCTCGAACAGAAGCGGATACACGCATTCCAGCTGGATTGCCGGTGCGGATGGAGGGACGTCTATCCACTGAAGACGCACCCGCAGCCCGACGTCGTCAGGCGCGCGATGCATCGGGCAGCCGGAAAGACGTGCCCGGATTGCGGCCGGGTCGGGCTCGAGCTGGAGTGCCGCTGGGATGCGGAATGCCTCAGCGATTTCCCGACACACGACATCCCGCCTAAGTCGGCCCCTGGATAATCAGCTCTTTCGCGTCGGTGGCGATCCCCTTGGCGACGCCATATTTCAGCTCGACGGCGTCCATCCGGAACGCGGCGAAGATCTCGCGGATCTCAGGCACGTCATTGATGGACATCACAAAGCGGCCCTTGATGCCGGCCAGCTGGTCTGCCAGGCGCTGGAAGTCGGCACGCTCGAACATGCCCTTGCCATAGTCATTCTCGCCGCCGTGATAGGGCGGGTCGAGATAGAACAGCGTCGCCGGCCGGTCATAGCGCTCGATGAAATCGGCATAGGGCAGGCGCTCGATGATCACCGCCGCCAGGCGCTCGTGCAGGGCTTCGAGCCGCGTGGCGATCGAGTAGACGTTAAAGCCGCCGGCATAGCCCGGCGCCACGCCAAAAGCGCGACCCGACACCTTGCCGCCAAAGGCCAGCGTCTGCAGATAGAGAAAGCGCGCGGCGCGTTCCATGTCTGTGAGTGTGTCGGGATTGGTGGCCTGCAGGCGCTCGAACTCGCGCCGACTGGTGATCTGGAAGCGCAGCATGTCCAGGAAGGCGGCGTAGTGCCGCTGGACGACGCGATAGAAGGTCGCCACATCCTGGGACCAATCATTAATCACCTCGGCCGGCCGGGCGATGCGCCGGCGCAGGAAGATGCCGCCCATGCCCACGAAGGGCTCGGCATAGGTCTCGTGCGGCAGGCTGTCGAGGATCCGCACGATGCGCTTGGCCAGGTTACGCTTGCCGCCCAGATAGGGCGCGGCCGGTTCCGTGGCATCAACATGAAGTGCACCCAGAAGATCGGGCACATTAGGCACTCTGGACATAGGAGAAGTCTCGCTGACAAATACACGCGCCGGTTGGCCGGCGGCGGAGGGATTGACGGTTTCTAGGGCCGTCGTCTTGCGGAGCGAGCTTCCGCAGCTTGGCGTGTTGGCGCACGCCAGCCTCCGTCCTTTATGGACGGGAGAGAGAATTGGTAGATCAGAGTAGAGATCCGGCCGGATACGATCGCAGTCAGGGTGATGAGGAGGCTTGGCGCATCACCGCGATCGAACTGGATACGTTTTGGCGAACGCTCGGGCATGCTGCGGATAGCGGAAATCGCATCTACAACATTCTGGCCACTTCGCTGGTATTGCTGAATGGAGGAGGCCTCACCGTAATTGTGTCCGCGATAGGAACGACACAACTCACCGATGCAATCTCTGGCGCGCAAAGTCTCCCTGTGATCCTCTCACTACTCGTAAAGCTATTCTCGGTGTCGCTGATTTTTACCCTTCTTGGTCTCGTTGCAGGCCGCTTTGCAGACGACGCCGCCGCAGATTGCGTCAAACTAGATAAGACCGCTTTCCCACTTCACACCTACATCGACGACTCCGCTGATCGAAGAAGAGAATTGTGGCGTCAAGCGGCGTACATATTCACGACCAGCGCTGTCGCCGCGGCCCTAGCAGCGCTCATCGTCGTAGCGCACTCGATCTAACCCGCCTGCCATCTACACACAGAAAGCCTCGAGCATTTGCCTGGGGCTCGTCAGCGGGGTTTTTTATTGCCACTGCCACCCCACGTCTCAACTCTGACGCATTAGCTTCCCCGCCCTGGCATAATGTCGCGATGCTGAAACGCTATTCCCTCTCCTCGCACCGTTCCTGCGCGATCGCCACGATCTCCCAGCCCCGCCGGCCCCAGGCCGCCTGATCCTCCACCCATCCGAAATAGGCCAGCACGCCGGCATAGGCCGGATGCCCTTTCGGCGGTCGGATGATGCCGGCACTATCCGGCACGCTCGGTTCGTCAGGGATCGCGGCGCAGACCGCCGGGTTCATGCGCAGAGGTTCCGGCTGTGGTGCCCGGCCCAGCGGCAGGCTGGTGCAACTCGCGGCCAGACACGAAATCAAAACCATCGCACAGGCCTGCATCAGGCCCGCTGAGAGGCGCTTCTTCATTCTCCGTCTCCTGTGTCCCCGCGGCGTCGAAGTGCGCCTGCCGGGCGTCCCTGCGTCTGATTTCTCGCAGCCAGTAATCCCGCTCTGCTTCCACAGCGTCGCGGCACTGACCACCTTCCTGCCGACGCAGATTCTCGCTGTCGTCGAAGCTCTCGCCTGTCGCCTTCAGATCGGCCTGGGCTTGGCCCAGATCGGCACGAACGGAGAGATAGGACGGGATGATGAACGGCACGCCCAGGAAGGTCAGCCACAGGATGCCAATGGCCGCACCGACTGCGGCCGGGCCTGCCAGCCTCCACATCAGGCGCCCTCCTCGTCGACGATCACAAGCGCACCATCCATCTGCGCGACCGACAGCAGGGTCGGATAGACCAGCGCATAAGTATCGGTGGATCGGCTGACAGCCAGGGCGCCTTCATGTTCGAAAGCATCCCTGCCCACCAGCACACAGCCCCGGGTATTGGTGTGATAGTTGCCGATGTGGAACAGCACGGCATCCCAGCCCGGAAGATCGATCTCGATCATGGGGCCATGCCAGCCCCAGCGGCCGGTATAGCTCTCATAGAAGCCGCCGTGATGGCGTAGGCACAGCCCGTGCCGACCAGCCGGGATCCGCGAAAGGCCCGGTTCCTTGACACCAGCCACCCGCGACGGCCGGTTCTCCAGCGTGTGGCAGATGTGCTTGCCGTCCAGCAGCAGCTCCCCCAGCGTAGCGTGATCGTCATGGCGCAAGCGTTGCAGAATCAGATCAGGCATCATCGCCCCCCTCACCCACATCCGGCCGGTGCCCGGTCCGCCGCGCGGCCAGTATCTCTTCCGCCACCTCGAACACGGTCTTGCCTTGAAGCTTGGCCAGCGTCGCCGGGCCGGCCGCAAACCCGACCATCACCGCGATGATGTCGACCCCGTCCGGCACTCCGAAGCGGCGGGCCGCCAGCCCCAGCAGCGTGGCCGCGCCGATGCCGGCCGCGGCGTACACCCAGCGGCGCTGAAGCCCCGGCAGGAAGGGCAGGCTGCAGGCGGCGAAGAAGATCGCTATCAGGAACAGGTCAGACGCGTCATTGAACAGTGCGCGCAGGCGATCGAACCCCGTCATGCTCCGCCCCCGGCTTTCAGCCGCAGCGCGGCGCTACAGTGAAGCAGGATCAGCGCGGATCCCGCGATGATGTGGCCGCCAGCCAGAACCAGGCTTTCTCCCCGCCCCAGCTTGCGCCAGTCATAGCTGACCAGAAAATCGGTCGTCGAAACCACACCGATCAGGCAGGCGAGCACGGCCAGGGCCACGCCCAGAACCATGAAATCCGAAGGCCGCCAGCCGGCCGTACTCATCCGGATGCCGAACACCCAGCGCGTCGCATCAGCGATCAGACACAGGGGCGAGGCAGGCGGCCCCTGATAGGAGAGCGTCAGCGCACGCACCCCCGCGATGGCGGCCGTCGCATAAGCGGCCACGGCCCAGGCGAACGCAAACAGGTTCACCCAGCCCAGAAAGGTCTGCGGAAAGTCCATGGTCTTCCTTTCGGGCATGAAAAAGCCCCGCCGGAGCGGGGCCTTTTCAAATAACAGTGGCGTCGGGCCCTATTCGGCCGGGTCCATCAGCGGTTTGATCTGATGATCATAATGATGGCGGGCGTTCAGCGTCAGGTTCCGGGCGATCTCGAACACCTTCCGGCCCGTCTCCGATACCGGTGACAGGTCCGCAACGGCGGCTTCAAGAGCCTCGATAGCCTTGGCGATATCCGCCACCACCTCGGCGTTGTGGGCATCGGTCTCCGCCATCAGTTCGGCCCGGCGGGCGCCGGACATGCGTGCATTGGCCATGGTTCAGTCCTTTCCTTGGCGTGTGGTGTGAATGGGATGCCGGTGTGGCTATTTCGCCTTGCCGGCTGGCAGCGGGGTGTCCAGCGCGGCAATCGCCACGCAGGCCATGACCGGCGCGTTTTTCCAGCGGACGGGCAGACGCTTGGTGATCGTGGACACCTCGTCGGCATCGAGCTCCTGCTTGCCGCCGGCCGAGATCCGCTGTGCCAGGCGGAAGCGCTTCATGAACGCTTCTTTGGTCAGCTCTTTCTCGTCATCCGGCACCGCGTTCATCAACGCCTCGGTACAGGCCAGGCCCAGCGTCAGCGGTGATGTCTCCGGCTGGCCGTTCTCGTCCAGCTTCATGGACGTCATCAGGCGGAGTTCCTTGCCGTCGAGGCCCGTCAGGGCTTGGTCAAAATCATACTTCATGGGTTCTTCCTTGGAGATCGTGGAGATGTGGAGATGCCCGCCCCGACCGATCTCCACAGGCGGCCGGGGCGAGCGAACCGGCGGCGGGCGCCGGTGTTCGGTCAATCGCAGTGGAAGGCCTCGGACGCCGCTGCCTCGATCAATGCCTGCAGGCGTCCTGTCAGGGCGGCTTCAGTGGTCGCGATCAGTTCGGGTTCGGCCGCTTCCACCCAGCCGCGTCGCACTGTCTGGTCGGCCGCGTCCAGGGCCGTGAAGGTGTCCGGGTCAGGCTCGGGCAGCGAGACCGTGCCGATGGCCCAGTCAGTAAGCCCGCTGGCTTCATCCGTGGCGTCCACTCGCCAATGCACGGTCTCGACGACGCCGGACATGCCCGACTTGTTGCGGCCCTCCAGCGGGCCGAATTTCCAGTTGAATGTGATGGCCATAGTAGCCTCCTATGCTGCGGCCAGCTGGGTCACTGTGCCGGCGGAACCGCGATACTTCAGCGCCCCACCCTCGACGTAGATCTGGCCGACTCCGGCCGGGGAAGATGTCGGGGCTGTTCCGTCGGCTATGGCGATGACATTGGCGGCGCCGGCGCCAAAACTGGACGTGCCAACACCCAGGCCGGCGGTGCCTACGCGCACGCGCGCCACCCCGCCGGGAGACAGGATAATGGGGCCATTGGCACTGGTCTGGAGATACAGCTCGGCAGCATTCGTGGCCGTAATGCGCGCACGCTCGCCAGAGGTGACATTGCCCATGAACAGGAAGGAGTCGCTTGTGCCCGCGCCCTTGGCATAAAACGCGCCGTAACTGGTCGCGCCTTCCGACATGATGCCAACGTTATCGCCGACGACGTGGAGTCGGTATCCGGGCAAAGTCGTGCCGAGGCCGAAATTGCCCGAGGTATTGAGGCCCGCACGCTCGGAACCACCCGCCCAAAGCTTGATGCCCGAGGAAACAGCGTAGATACGTGAGTTGAAGCTCGCGTCGAACAGACCAACACCCGCGCTCTCAGCCCACAGCAGACCGCGACTTACAGCCCCGTAGATTTCGATTGCTGCGACATTGTCAGCGTTACCAATTCGGGCTGCGCCGTTAACTTGTAGTTTCCGTTCCGGGAACTCAACGCCGAGGCCAAGCCCGTCCGATGTCAGGAACAGGCTTCCCACACCGCCGAGCGCCCAACCCAGCGCGTTCGCCGCCGGGAAGAACATCCCGGTGTCCAGGTCACCCGTCGTGGTGATCGACGGTGCCGCCGCGCTGCCCGCCGCAAACTTGGTCTGTCCGCCCAGGCTCAAACCCACCGCCGCAGCCACCAACGTCGAGACGTCGAACCCGGCGCCGGCCGTCTGGATGCGGGTCGCCGCTGCCAGCTCGTCGCTGTCCGAGCTATCGAAAGCGTGGATCTGGCCGTCCTGATAGGTGACCGACGGGCTGACCCCGGTGTCGATAAACGGCGCCCCTTTCGGGATGAAAATGAAGATATCGTCCGCCATCGGGCAGGCTCCTTACGAGACTTACGAGAGACGCGGAACGCGCAGCAGGCAGCTTCCGGCATTGATCGTGCCGGAGCCGCTGGAGACGCGCAGGCCAAGGTGGATGTAGACGGTGCCGCCGGTGATCGAGCCGTCGAGGAATTTCGGCGACACGTTGGAAACGAAGTCACTCGACTGTTCCAGAATGTCGGCCCCGTCCTGAAAGTATTTTAGCCCGGCCGTCGCACCGACAGCCAGCACCTGTGACGAGCCCACCACATTGGTATTGATGGTGCTACCTTCGGCGGTCTCGGTGGCAGAGGCGATCACCGCCCATTGGCCTTCCACAGCTGCTGAACTCGCATTCGCGGTGGCGCTGGAATAGCCGATGCTCGAGCCGTTGAACCCGACCAGCGTGTTCTCGTCGCAGTCCTCTAGCGCGACTTTCGCGACCACCTCATAGACACCGGCCGTCGTGGAGTTAATCGCCTGAGTGCCGCCGGTGTTGGTGTACACATCCTGGCTGACCCGCCGGGCGCTGGTGCCATCGTCCGCATAGACAACGCCGGTGGTGATGTCCTGCACGAGCCTGACGCTGGTCGGCGTCGGCGCACCGGATTGCGTCTGGATCAGCGCCTTTCCGCCCGCCAACTCGGTATCGCTGACGCTGCTCTTCGTCGCCAGCGTGCCGGCACCCAGCCCGCCCAGCGTCACCTGGCCGCCGCCGCCGCCGGTCAGGGCGCCATTCGCTCCGATGGTGATGCCGGAATTCAGGATGCTCTCACCGCCGGACAGGGATGAAAGGTTCGCCGGACGCCCGGACACGCTGCCCCAGGCCGCGGTATTGCCCAGCCCGGCCCCGTCCGTCAGCTCGTTGGTGTTGGTGATGTAATTGGCGTTCAGCGCGCCGGTATATCCCAGCCCGGCAATCGTCACCTGACCACCACCGCCGCCAGACAGCGAGCCGTTGGCCGCGATCGAGATGCCGGAATTGAGGATGCTTTCAGCGCCGGTGAGCGACGCCAGGTTCGACGGGATCGAGGCGACATTATTGCCCCAGGTCGCACCCAGGGTCGCATTGAGATCGCCACTAAACAGTCCGCCCCCCGTCCGCCGAAGAAGGTCAGAGGCCGTCGCGCGGCTGTTCGTGATGTTGCGGTTCAAGTCGCCGTTGGCATCCAGACCCGCCGAAATCCGCCCGTCCGTCAACTCAATCGGACGCCCGGTGACATTGGTGTCCCAGATCGCGCCTATCGTGCCCCATTCATCCCAGCCGGAGCCGCCCCACCGATATTGCGTATCGGACGAAGTGTCGAACCACCACTCGCCAGGGGCTGGCGTGGGTGGCGCGGTGGGTGCTCGCGTAGTCGGCAAGGCGTCGCCGTTCAGACGCATCGCGCCCGTATCGTCCACATAGAAGGCCTCGACGCCCGCCGAATTCAGGATTTCAAATCCGGTTCGTCCACCGCCAAGGTCGCCCATCGTCAGAAGGCCGGACGCCCCGAACGAACGAGTGAAATCACCCGTAATCGCCAGCGTCGCCCCGTCCCATGCCATGTACTGGCCAGCCGGGTTCCCCACCGACAGCTTGTAGGCCGACCCGTCATAGCCCAGGAAGAAGCCCGTCCCGGTCAGATAACCGGACGCGCCACCGCGGATCGCGCCGCCGGCAGCCATGATGATGGCGTTGTCGACGTAGAGGTCGTTGGAAATTCGCACATCGCCGGAAACCACCTCCATCGCCTTGATAGAAGTGCCGCCGACGGTGTTCACGAAATAGAGCGCGTCGCCGCCCAGCGAGATGGCAGAACCATCCTTGCCGGCGATCATCTCATAGATGGCCGGGTTCCCCCCGCCAGCGGCCACGGCGACCGAGAAATAGGCCGCACCACCCTCGATCTCCGTGATGGCGCCCGCGTTCAGATTGACGTGGGCCGAGATGGTATCGGTCACCGCGCCGACGGTGATCTGATAGGTCGCGATCGCGTTGTTGACCTGCGCCTCGGTGTAATAGGTATCCGCTGCGGTAGCCTGCGTCAGGTAAGTGCTGGATACCGTGGAGAGCACTTCCGTCTTCGCCGCCGCAATAGCGCTGTCCTGGCCGACCTGGGTGGCCATCGTCTGGGTGATCACGGCCCGGGCGCGGCGGTTTTCGGTCAGGCTCTGACGAACCGACCCGGCCATCTCGCCCATCGACCGCTCAATCGACAAAAAACGAGATCGGGTCTCCGATGCCGGGTCCTGGAAGGCGTCCGCCACGGTCTGGCCGGGGCGCGCAAATGCAGCGAATGGCTCGCTGACCGCAATGATGCCCTGCCCGCTGGTCGAGGCATTTGGAACCAGGCGGAAACGCACCGTAGCGGCCAATGCCGGGGCCTGCACCACATCGGACAAACGGCCTGAGACGGCATTATCCATCGCCTCGGTCGCCAGCACCGAACCGGCAGCGTCATACCAGACCGCTTCCAGGATCGCTTCGCTGGCCACGCCCTCAACGGCGACCTCGACGCCAGCTTGCACCAGCACGCCCGGCTTCACCGCTTTCTCGTGCGGGAACCACAGCACCTTGGTCGTCTGCTGGCCAGCGACCAGCGACGGCCACATGGCCTTGAACCCGGTCGTCTTGCCGATGATGAAGCCGCCGTCGTCGGCTACCCAGCCATCCGATCCGGTCGGGTCCTCGATCCAGTTCAGCAGCGAGTCCTGCAGACCGGTTTCGGCGGCCTCGGCCAGCTTGCCCGCCGCATCGGCCAGCGTTGCATCCGCCCGGCCCTGCGCGTCATTGATGGCATCACGCGCGGCATCGATCGCCGCGGTCGGGCCGGTGGCGTCGTCGGCCACCATCGTGCCGGTTGTAACCGTGTCCAGTATGCGCCGATCACCCAGAACCCCGAACTGGGAGATGTATGACACGGCCACCTGATATTGGGTGCTGGGCTCCAACCCGGTGATGTCCACTTTCGCCGTACCGGGCTGGTATTCACCCACCACGCGCCAGCCACTGTCATCATCATCCCAGGGCAGCCCATCGGCCGGGTCCAGATAAGGCCGGATTTCGATCCGGACCGCACGGATGGACTCATTGTCCGCCTCACCGGTCACCGAAACGGCAGGGTTATTGCCCGTGCTCGCCGCGCCCGCCCACACGGAAACCCCCGGTGCCGGCACGGTGTACACATCCGGAGCCGTCAGCCCCGGCGGCGAAGGCGGGGTCGGGTTCAGGCCCAACGCGAAATCATGCTTGCCCGCCGTCTCCGAAACGAAGGTCACCTGCACGATGTCCTGCGCCGGGTCGAAGGTGCGTTTCACGCACAGGCATTCAACCCCGTCCAGCAGGAAGCCGGGCTCGTCGATGGTAAACACATCGCCCGGCTCGATCTGCGCCATGTAGGGCTTCAGCGGCACCGTGCCGCGGATCGTCTCCCGACTGTCGACAATGTCATAGGCGGCCAGCTGGGCGGGCTGGTGCTGATTGACGTTGTTCGCCTTGATCGCGACATAGGGATAGTCGAAGCCGTCGGCCCGCACGCCGCCGTCCGCGGTCACATAGGCCGGAACCGTCACCGGGTCCTGCGCCACCATCTCCCAGTCATGCGACGCCATCACACAGCGCGGCGTCACCGTGTTCAGCCGCGCCAGCCGGTCAGAGTTGATGTCGATCGAAAACGGGCCTGCGGTATCGGCGGCCGAGACGGTCGCCACCGAAGTGCGTGGAGCGCGCACCAGACAGCTGATCTTGCCGCCCTTGCGCGCATAACGCCCGCCACCGGCCTGCAGCATCGCCTGCAGCACCTGGTGCTTGTCGTCCGCCGTCGTCGGCCGGCCGGACACCAGCCAGCCATTCGCCTCGGCAATGTTCGCGCCTTCCACGAAGGCCGCAACGTCAATGCCCGATTGCGACGCGCCGATGCCACCCACCAGCACGCCGTTCTCGTAATAGCCCAGGCACCATTTCAGGGCGTGCAGATAGGGGTTTTCCGAATAGACCCAGGTCGACGGGTCATCCAGCCGGCAGCTTCCCGACCCACCCGGATAGGTGTCATCCTCGCGTGGATCCCAGACCAGCAGGCCCTGAATGACTTGCAGCGGCTTGGGCTCACCGGTCGGCCAGCGCTCCCGGTTCTTGTCCATGGCCATCGTGACCATGTCGCAGGCCTTGCCCGACAGCTTGTAGGACGAAGACCAGGCAGGCATCGTCCCGCCGATCGTCGGGTCACCCTTCTGGTCCGGAGGCTGCAGCGCCGTATCCGGCTGCGCGCCCAGCTTGGTGTCGCGCCAGAAGATGTCCTTCCAGGTGCCGGTGTTCTGACGGCCATAGGCTCCGGCAAAGGTCTGTGCTGCGCCGTCGGCCGTGTAGGTGCCGAACGCCTGGATCGGCCCCGCGCCGGAATAGACCGTGACGATGGACTGATACCGGTTGTCACTGCCCCATTCGTCGCGATGGACGATGAAACCCGCGCTCGCATTCTCCCCGATGACGAAGGGAATCGGGGCGTCCGGATCGCTGCGCCATTCCGTCGGGGATCCGCTGGCCCCGACTTCTGGCGTTAGCGCACTGACCGCTGCAGCCGCGACAGAAAACAGAAACCCGGCTGACGTGACCGTGGTTGCGACGACTGAGCCAATGCCGTAGGCAGTAGTGGCACCAACACCAACAGATGTCAGAGCCCCGCCAATCACGGCCTTTATCGCCACCGCAGCGCCCACCGCAATCTCGGCCATTAGGCGACTCTCCAAGCGCAGACGGTCTTCAACGGGCGTACGGACTGCCCTTTTCGATCCTCGCCGAGGAAGCCGAACACAGTGCCATTGTTGCCAGCGACGCAGAGGGCGACATCCCAGTCAGGTCGAAGTGAAGGCAGCCCGACGATATCGCCGGGCAGGGCACGCGCCGGCGCGATCCGCACCAGGCCAGTGGCATCCATGGCGGCAGAGAGACAGTCAAAGCCCAGCTCGCGCAGGCGGCGCAGGGCTGTCGCCTCGCTGGAATACCGCACGCCCCGCAACAGCGGCACCGTCACGCCCTGCTTGCGCATGGCCAGGGCGGCCAGCTTCACGCAGTCCGTCTGGCCCCAGCGCAGGGGTTTTCCGGCAAAGCGGCGCACACAGGCGTCCGCTGCCGCCTTGCGGCGCAGCAGGTCATGCGGTGATGGCATCGATCAGCCCTAGACGAGATTGCGGGACCAGCCCGGTCCGGAATTGGTGCCGCCTTGCCCGCCGGCAACCCCGCCTGACGTGACGGAACCCCGCGGGCTCTGCAGCCGCCAGTAGATCTTGCGGGTCAGGCCGGTGACATGGGACAGCCCCATCTCCCCCGGCCAGCACTTCTGGTGAAACGAATTCGACAACCGCTGCGCCGCATCGGCCAGCAGCTGGAATTGCTCTTCGGTATAGTTCGAGAACTGCAGGGCGCGGCCGTTCTCCGCAACCTCCAGAGAGCCGACATTCAACCGCCCCGTGAACCACTCCACAGGCGCGCCGACGACGGCGCCGCTGTCCGGGTTCACCGCACCCCAATACAGGGTCCAGGGCGAACCCTGCGCGGCTGCAGCGGACAGGGCTTCCACCGCCGCATCCGTGAACACCTCAAAACCCAGATCCGGCGCAGCGCTGGTATCGTCCGCCCCTTCCTCGATCTCGCCGACATAGGCCAGCGAGCCATAGTCCGCATCGAACGTGACGAAGGTCTTCGCCTCGGTACCGCCGGCATGGTCCGTGCAGGTAAAGGACACGATGCCGCCGGATGTCAGACACAGCGTCTTGGCCGGCAGGTCCAGGCGGATCGCAATGAAGCTGAACGGGTTCGCCTTCTGGAACTCTGCGATCAGTAGCGCATCCATCAGGCGCGCTCCTCGATAGTGAACCGGATCCCGTCCACGTGGGTGGCGACATTGATGTCGAAGGCATTGGCGGGCAGATCCCGAACAAAGCCCTCGATCTGCGGGTTCGCGATTTCCACACTGTCACCATCGGCATGGGCAGCGCGGATCATCGGGCGTATCGGAACGGCGATGACGCCAGCTCCGGTGGTAGTGGCGGCGGACCTGGCCCGGTAGAGATACATCAGACCTCCAGTCGCCACCGACAGCCACTGGCCCTTGGCGACAGAATAGCTGGCCGACAATCCGCGAAGGTTCAGGGTGCCACCGGTCTGCCCGGCACCGTCCACCACGGGCGTGCCCGGCGATCCGGTATTGATGCCCGGCTGCGGGATGCGCAGCGAAACCGTGTCGCTTTCATCCTCCAGGTCGGACCAGGCCAGCGACGCAGCGTGCGTCAGCAGGGTCAGCTCGAACGTCATCGCCCAGCGCGATCCCAGACGGGTCAGGCGCTGAACCCCGCCCCCAAACGCCGGGCGCAGATCCGCACGAGCCGACAGCAGCCGGTGGCCACACATGCGGATATCGCTGGAAGTCGGCAGTGCGATCGTCATCTCTTGCCCAGCCTGTAGGTGCTGCGTTTCGCTTGCTTGCCGGCGGCCGCCATGACAGGCGCCACCGCGCGTCCCGCTGCCGTATTGGCCCGGTCCTCCATCTGGGTCAGCAGTTGGTCGGTCATTACCGCGCCTTCGGCGTGCAGATGGAAGCGCTGCTCCACGATGGTCGTTCCCCGCCCCATCGTCTGGTCATTCGTCAGAACGTGGGCAGGCGCGCCGATGATCGCATCCTCTGGGCCCTTCTCACCGAACCGGTAGACCAGGCCTGGCACCGTCGGCCCACCGGCCGCCTTGCCGCCCCCGAACTTAGGACCGGACGACTTGCCACCACCCCAGGACAGGGCATTGGCAACAGTCGACAGCCAGCCCCCACCTTCACCGCCGCCTTGCCTGTTGCGCAGGATGTCGAACAGCACTTCCCCAGCCTGGGTGAAAGCATCGTACAAACCTTCATAGGCAGCCTGGCGCAGGCGCTCGCGCAGGAAATCTTCAAGGTCGCCGTCGAAGGCGGCCATCACGCCATCGGCGAAAATTGAGCCGAACGCCCGGGAGAACTCCTCGCGTCGATCCAGCAGCGCGTCCTTGTAGGCCTCTGCCTGCTCACTCGCGAATTCGTCCACGACTTCCTGAATCTCGTCCAGCCAGTCATCGAACTCTTCGCGGCGGCGGGCCTGATAGTCGTATCGAGGAGCATAGCGAGGGGTCGGAACATTGGGCCATTCCGCTGCGGGCGCCGGTGTCGGTGATCCGGTGCGACCGGTCGACCCGGATCCGCCATCCGGTGTCTCGCCACGTTCGAACAATGCTTCCAGCCGTTCCCGCTCCTGGATCAGTTCGCGGATCTGGCGCTGGTATTCCTGAATGCGGCCGATCGCGCCGCGGGACTGGGTACGGCTGGCTGCCTCGATTTCGGCGCGCAACCGTTCGATTTCCTCGTCGATCGGTGCCAGACTGGCTTGCTGGACAGCGGCAGCCAGGGTGTCGGCGATGGGGTCTTGGAACAGCGACCCGAATATCGCGGCGACACGGATCGCAGCGGCGGCAACTTGACCCAGGGCGTCGGCAAGCGCCACCAGCTCGTCGGCGTTTTCAGCGATCGCCGTGTTGAACTGCCCCTGAAACGACTGCTGGATCTCGCGAAGTCGGCGGTTTGCCTCTGAAGCATTGCGGGCCAGCTCGTCACCCATGACAGCGCCTGCTTCCTCGGCAGCACGGCCATAGGCTTCCAGTCCTTCGCGCCCATGACGCAGGACATTGACCAGAGCGGCGCCCTCGCTATCGAAAGCCTTGAAGGCAAGGCGCAGTTGTTCCTGTTCGCTCTGCGCGCCTGCCACGGCATCCGCGTAGTCCAGCAGGACATCATAGCTCGACCGCATGTTGCCGGCTGTGTCGTGAAGCGGGATGCCCAGACGCTGCAGGTCAGCACGAAGTTCCCCGGAGCCATTCGCGGCTTCCGCCAGTCGCCGCGAAAACCGTTGCATCGCCATGTCGGTCTGACCCAGCTCGACCCGGTTCTGGTAGCCCGCAAAGCGAAGGCGTTCCAGTTCGTCGACGGCAAAGCTGGTCCGGTCGGCAGCGGCGACCAGAGCGTCGGAGAATTCCAGGGAACGCCGGGCCATGTCCGCGAACATCGTTGCGCTAACCGCGCCAACGCCCACACCCATCAACGGCCCCAGCGTCCGCAACAGGCCCGACGCGGCGCGCTGCGTCCGTTGCATGCTCGTTTCCACGCCACGCCACGCCGGACCGGTGCGATCCCGCGCGAAGATGTCGAAACGAAAATCAGAGCCAAAGCCCAGGGCCATCAGGATCTGTCCTGCTGTTTACGGTCTTCGATTGTCAGGGCGTCATGGGCCTGCCATTCGGCAAGCTCCTCGAGGGTCATGTTTTCCTCGAGGTCAGCCACCGTCCGGCCTAACCGTTCGGCGAGGCGGAAGAGGTACCGGCGGTTGATGTCTTCGGAGAGTTTTTTTTAGCGAGCTCGAACGACGCCCCCACCATCAGGCGCGCGGCCAGCTGCTCGATCAGTTCCGCATCCACCTGCGTGCGCAGGAATTGCAGGTGGCTGATGTCGAACAGCTTGTTTCCCTCACTGTCCATGGCCAGGCGAACCACGGCCCGCAACGCCTGTTCGGCGATGTCGTCATGGCCCCGATCGGTGCGAGACTCACTGATGATCCAGGATTTGTCCTGGATCGTCGGTTTCTTGCCATAGACCCGGACGGGCTCGCCGTCCGTGCCGAACTCGACCACGTCAATGAGCGTCGTGTGCTCCGCGCGCGATGCCTTCGCGGCCTGCTTGTAGGCGTCGAGTTCGGCTTTAAGGGACTGGCGCATTAGACGACAGTGCCGTGCGTAACCGCGCCGTTCGCCTGGAAGTCGAACGACCGGGACACGATGCCATCCAGCTGGGCTGACGGGCTGACACTCGTGACCGTCGCCGTACAGCTGATCTCGGCATCGCCACTGTCAGCCCCGCCGGGATAGAGGTTCAACGTCACCGAAGCGCCGACAGTCAGGGCCTGCTGGCCGTTCGTATCGGACGGGTCCCAGTGACAGGTGATATTGCCGGTGGCGCTGGTCAGCCCGGTCTTGTGTGTCCGGGCGCCATCGCCCATCGCGCTGTCGTCGGCGGTCTCCGCCGTCTCCGTGATGGAAAACTGGGTCACTTCGGCGACGCTGTTCGCGCCTACCTTCACAACCCCGTCCTTACCGTGATGCGTAGCCATGGCTCTACCTCCTGCTGGCTATGAGAGAACGACGCCGGGGGCACCCGCGGCGGTGTGGATTTCGGCCTCGTAGAAGATCATCAGACGGCCGGCGATCTGCTTGCCTTCGCCGTCCAGGACGACCGACACCCCGCGGGGCACGAGCTCGAAGAAAAGGGATGACGACCACGCGCCCGGTGCCAGCGCCGTCTCGACTTCTGACAGCATCGTGTGCAGCTCGTCGGTCGGATCGTCCGCGTCCTGGGCAATGAGGTCGATATTGATCTGGATGGTGCGCTGCAGTCGGCGCGGATTGCCCATGGTGACCGGCTCGATCGCTTCGTCGCCGACCGAAATGGACAGGCATGGCAGTTCACTGGCCTGCACCTTCAGAACCCGATCGGTAAACGCCCGCACTCCCGTGGTGGTCAGACCGGTCAGCTGGGTCTTCACGGCGTCGCGCGCCTGGATGCGAACATGATCAGGCATGCATCAAGCCTCGCTGGCTTCGTGCAGGATGAAGACGACCATGCCGAAACTGTCCGGTTGGACTTCAACGGCCTGGTATTCAACACCACCGATGGTGAATTGATCGCCTTGCTGTGCGGTCGGACAGTCCGTGGCGGCCAGGCTGACCATCGGCCGGGCGCTCTCGACGTCGATCCCGGCAGCCAGAACTGCCTGATAAGCCGACGTGAACACCCCGGCCACATCCTCGACGGGGACCCCGTCGACAGGCGTGTAGTCGATCTGGTCGCTGTTCTTCAGCGCCTTGGTGAACACGCGGGGCATGCCCGCGAAGACACGCCCCGCCATGTCTTACGCGCCTGCAGCCAGCGGCGGGGTCGGGTTCAGGCGGACATTGAAGGTCGTGTCCGACGAACCGGCCGCAGCCGTCGCCACACCGCAGAACCAGTTGCCCAATGCGGTCTTGTTGAAGTTCGCATCGGCAACGTCCCAATAGACCGCGTCGCCCTGGGAGATGGCCAGGGACGTAGCCTTGGGCAGGGTGTGGACGCCCTGCGTGTCCAGCACGACAGACGCACCGGACAGCGCGTCCGATTGGGCGACACCGAAGATGTTGCCCACCTTCACGAACTCGCCGGAAACAACGTCAGCCGGCGCGGTGACAGTCAGGAGGCGGCCCTCCTGAACAAAATTGGTAGCCATGGAAAAAGCCTTCCTTGCTTGATGGATAGCCAGCCAGGCGCCGGCGTTTCAGGTCTTCACACAAAAAAGGGGGCAGCGTTTCCGCTGCCCCCTTCCTGGGATCGGGTTCGCAGGCGCGTTACGAACCCGCGTTCTTGACCATGCCGCGATAGTCGATGGCCTTGGCCGCGCGGCGCAGGCGGGCCTTCAGCTTGATCGCGTCCGTATCGAAGTCCTCGGTCTGGAAGATCGAAACGGCTTCCTCGCCTTCCAGGGACGCGAAATCGATCGTGTCGACATCACCCGGATCCGCGAACAGATACCAGTCATCAGCCGAACCGCCGGACAGGCTGGCCAAGCGCGGCTCGATGATCGGCGTCAGGCCAGCATGCACGTTGTCATACGCCGGATCGTTGGCGATCGTGGTGCTGCGGGTGTACTGCAGGGCAACGGTTTCCAGCTCCGCCGGCACCGCCAGATAGCGCGGTTCCAGATTCATCAGCTGGCCAGCCTCGGTCGAGGACGGAGCCAGCGTCTTCTGCTTGCGCATCAGGGCTTTCGCTTCACCCAGATTGGCAATCGTGATGGGGCCGGCCGTGGCCAGGTTGCCGTGGCTGGCGTGGAACAGCGCGATGCTGTCGGCCAGCGCGGCATTCGCCGTGATGATGCCCCACACCAGGTCGCTCTCGAAGTTGGCAGCAGAGCGGCCAAACATCGTCACCATGCGGTCGAAGGCACGCAGATCGTCATTGATCAGCATTTCCTCGGTGAAGCGGATCGCGCGGCCATAGGTCGCCAGGGCATATTGCTCCCGGCTCTCACCGACCGTGCCATAGCTGTACTCCGCACCTTCCAGTTTCTGCACGAAGGCCGGCGCGTCGGACATCGCCACCACGCTCGTGGTCTTGAAGTCCGGCAGCGTGGTTTCATGCACGATGGGACGGAAGGTCTGGGGCGCTGCGGCATAGGCCATCTGCAGCCGCTTGGACGCGACATTGGCCATGATGTAGGGGAAATCGCTGGTGGTGTGCGAGGACCGCAGCACCATGCGGGCCACTTCCGACTTCGACAGGCCACGCACGCGCTCACCGCGCAGCGACAGCAGTTCCTTGCCGATTTCCATCAGCGACATGCCGCGGAACTCGCGGGCACCCTGCTCCAGCTCGGTTTTGGGTGCCAGGCGGTGTTCCATGGCGTTGATCACCAGCGCGCGGCGGGTGTCGACTTCATCACGGCCGCCCATGCGGGCACCGATTTCGCCCGCCTTGTCATCCTCGCCAGCGAGAATGTCCAGGATGGCGGCACGGGCCTGGTCGACCGTCTTGCCGTCGTCGATCAGCGAGTCGACTGCCGCATCGTCGATCTTGTGCTTGCGGCCCATCAGGCGGATGGCACTGATGCGCTGGCGTTCGGCGTCGGCGCCTGCAGCGCGTTCCGCCTTCGCGTCAACGACCGGAGCAGCCGGTTTTTCGTTGGCGCGGGTTTGGGCGTCGTCCTTGGGGGCGGCGCCCTGCTCTTCGATGGCCTTCGTGGTCATCTGGGTCTCCTTCTGGGGATTGCCGGGCTCCGCCCGTTCAAGAATGCAGGGGTTTTCGGTTTGGCCATCGGCCGCGCGGAACCCTGCCTGGTCGTCCGCACCAATGGGCACCGCGGAAATCTCCATCGGTTCCCAATCCCGGGCGATGACGCGCGTCGCTGCGCCGTCTTCGCCTTCGATCACTTCGTAGCGGTGGACGCGATAGCCCACCGACACATTCCGGATGATCCCGGATTTCACGTCGCGCCAGATCGGCTCGACATCTTCACGCTCGGAAAAGCGGATCAGGGCGCGGCCCTCGGTGCCTTCCAGCCAGGCCTTCTCGACCACGCCGATTACGTCGCGCAGCGACCAGTCGGAATGCGTGTTCAGGAAGGGCGCGCCATTGTTCAGGCGATCCAGCCGGATGGCCTTCTTCGAAACCTCCAGCTCTTCCTGGGCACGGCCGACGCCGTGGATGTATCGCGCGACTGACGCGCCAGTTGTCCAGGTCACTTCGACGGTGCGGTCATCTTCATTGACCGAAGCCGCGCGCACCTGGGCGCTGCGGCCCAGACGATCAATGCTCACAGTTTCGCCCGCCGCGCCCTTGTGGGCCGGCGTCTCCAAAGCCTTCGGCATGGGTCTTACTCCTCGGGGGTGTCGGAGGCCGAAGCCTCGGGCGTTGCCGGCGGCAGTACCGTGCCGGCGGGGCGGGCCTGGGTCAGGCCAGCATTCGATACCTTGCGCGGGTCGCTGTCGAAGACCAGCTCGACCTCGTCGACCTTGGCGAACCACTTCACGAAATCATCCAGCACGCGATCCGGATTGCCACCGCGTGCACGAATGATCTCCTGCATGGTCGTCTTGCCGATCCGGGTTTCCACCTGATCCGCCATAGCCTCTTTCAGGCGGTCGATCGGCTCAAATCCCGGCAGGGTCCAGTTCACTGCATAATTCGTTTCGCTCACCCGGCCGGACAGAACAGCGGCATCGATGAACCACCGCCACATCGGGCGGCACGCCATCGGGATCAGCGTGTTGCGCTGATACCGGCGAATGGCCGCCTTGAACGGAACAATGCCGGCCTTGTAGCTGGACCAGTTCGCTTGGCTCACATCACCGGTCAGCAGCATGTAGGGCATGTCGCAGGCGCTGGCGATCCGGTGCAGGCGCTGGCGCGTGTATCCCTCGAAACCGGCGGTCGGCGCAGGTGCACCGAATTTCACATCCTCACCAGCCTCCAGGTATTCGATCATGCCGGGCTCAAGTGTTTCCAGCCGGCCGTCATCATCGGTGCTTTCCTCGCCCATCAAGGGCGGATCAGCCGGATCCTGTGTGGTCACGAATGCGGCAAAACAAGCTTCGACTTTCTTGCGCGTAGCTTCGGCTTGTTCGTAGTCCTGCAGGTCGCGCATATCGACCAGCGCCGTCGCCAGCATGGGCACCCCGGTCAGCTGACCCGGCCGGCGCTTCACATAAGCGTGCGCGATCTGATCTGCCGGAACGCGCGACGAAGTCAGGGACATGCCTTGCATCAACCGGATTTCGCCGGGGTGATGGCGAAACATCCAGTAGGCCATGCGCTGATTCAAGGCGTTCAGCTCGATGCCACCGACAATGTCATTCACACCGTTCTTGATGCGGCTGGCATCCAGGTGATCCGGCTCCATCAGGTCGAACTGCACCGGAATCGCCAGCCCGTCTTCTGCCCGGCGAAAGCGCCGGCGAACCAGGACATCTCCGCTCTCGAAGATCGTCTGGCTGGCCAGATCCTGCAGTCCGTAGAAGTCCGCCTGGCCCGTCGCATCACAGTTTTCCAGGAACTCTTCCAGGGCCTCGCGGATTTGCCGGTCAAGACGGTCATTGCCGGTGGCAGGTTCAGGAACGATGCCTGAACTGACTGCGCATTCCGTCCAGATGTTTGCGGCCCGCTTGGCCCAGCCATCATTGCGCACCGCGTCGCGGGCGCGCGCCCGCAAGGTCTGGGCGGCTGGCGTGTTCTCGGCGTTGGCCGACGACGCCGACGGGTTCCAGTTCTGCAGGCTCCGGCCGCGGGAAGCGGCATTGAAGCCGCGCTGCCCGTTGGCCCGGGCAACGGCATAGGCGTTATGGGCCTGAAGGCGGCGAAGGGCCGCGCGGGGCGCAACCTGTCCCAGCAGGTCGGTCAGCCAGCGCATCAGAGGGCGCTCTTGTAGACGGCGCGGGAACGCCGTCTTTTTGTGTTCACGCCCAGCTCCCGCTCCATCTCGTCGCGGATCCGCGTCATCTCGGCCAGGTCGCGATACTCGACCGTCTGGCCGTTGTAGCTGACCTTGCGCGCACCCGTGGCGATGGCGTCATTCATCGCAGTCAGGTCGGCCTGGGTGTATCGCGTGCTCACAGCCAGCTTCCTCCGGAGTTGTTGAAGCCACGGCCCTTGCGGCGGCGGCGGGGTTTCGAGACGGCCGCGACCGGCGGTGGTGATGCTGCCGACGCAGCGGTCGTGGCCTCAGTCGCTTCTGCTTCTTCGTCGCCTTGCGGCTCGACAGGTTCCTGTGCGCCCGGCAGCCGCCAAGGCAGAGCCTTCAGCGCGGCATGATTGTACCGGCGCAGGTCGTGCGCCTCGTTGCGAACATTCTTCGGGCACTCATAGGCCCGGACCATCTGGCCGTTTATCTTGCGCGATATGCGGCGTTCAGCCAGCAGCTGCTGGAAGAAGGGCGCGTCGTAGTCGGCGGCGAAATGGCAGTAGCCGGCGCCGGGTTTCTTCACGCGCAGATCCGAATAGACCTGATCCGATGCGGCGTTGGTGCCAACGATGAACAGCGGCTGCCGGGTGCGCGAACGCGAAGCCCGCTTCGGCCAGATCGGCTTTGCAGGGCCACCATCACCCTTGATGGCATAGACCCGCCGGCCCCAGCGCGGGGTGGTGAATTCATAGACCTTTTCGGTGTGATGCCCGCCGCTGTCGATGCAACAGGCTTCGATGCGCATCGGCTTGCCGTCTTCCCGGTGATAGGTCCGCAAGAGCCGGGCTTCCAGCGCGTTCCAGACCTTGGCCTGCGCCGGGTCGCCATGCAGGACTTCGTGCTTTATGCCCCAGCTTTCCCGGCCGGCGCCCCATCCAATGATTTCCAGCTCCAGCCGGTTGTCCTGGGTGTCCACCGCACAGGTCAGCACCAGGACGCCTTTTGGCATGTTGTCCTCGCCATAGGCCTCCCGGCGGGACAGGAGGCTGTCGGCATCGATCGAAACCCCACCCTCTTCCCACAGCTCGGCAAGTTGGGTGTTGGTGAACACCTGCAGCAGGCTGGGGTCGTCCTTTGACCGCAGGAACTTGGCCACCGTCTTGGCCAGCGACTGGGTCATCGAATACAGCTTGGACGCATTCACTCCGTAATGGTCGGTCGGGATCGCTTCGCGTCCGCATTCCGGACATTTCGCCTCACCGGTCGGCGTCCAGTGTTCGTCGCCCTTCCACTCCAGGGGCTTGTGATCTGCGCCACAGCAGTGGAACGGCTTCGTCTGGCGGTATCCGAAGTCGGGCTCGGTCACCACGGCCTGAACCGCTTCGCGCCGCTCTTCCTCTGACCAGACGACACCGCAGGACCGGCAGCAATATCCCGCCGTCTCCGGCAGGTGATTGCCATGCTCATCCTTGTCCCAGCGCACCCGGTCCCAGGTCATGACCTGGGCATCCTCGCAGTGCGGGCAGCGGACATGCAGCCGGCGTTGGTCGCTCATCTCGTATTCCCGGCCGATGCGTGAGAACCCGCGGCGCGTCGGCGAACAGGCCCGAATGGACTTGGCGTTCCAGAAGGTTGACTGGCGCTCTTCGCCCAGCGCCAGCGGATCACCCTCATTGCCCGCCGATGGCGGGTATTTGTCGACCTCGTCGGCCAGAACGATCCGCTTGGGACGACTGGCCAGATCGGTCGGAGAGTTCGCGCCCACCAGGTCGATCACGGCACCCGTGCTGAACGCTTTCCGGGTCAGGGTGGAATCGCTGGATCGGCTCTTCGGATCCGGGCTGATCTCTGCCAGGGCGGGCGAGACTTCCAGCATCGGCTGCAGCCGGTCCTTGGAAAACGACTCTGCCAGCTTGTCGGTCGGCTGGATGAACAGGATCGGGCTGGGATCCTGATGCGCAAAGTATCCTGCCGCGTTCAGCAGCAGTTCTGACTTGAACTCCTGTGTCGGGGCCATGGCCGTCACGGTTCGCACGCGAGGGTCGGTCACGGCCCGGGTCGGACCCAGCGCCATCGGCGAGTATGCCGTTCGCCACCGCCCGGGCTGGGCTGCGGCCCGGTTGGACAGCCGGCGGAACGTGTCCGCCCACTCGATCAGGTCAAGGCGCGGAACCGGCTTCAGGGTCTGGCGGCGGACCGCCTGCATCGCCGCCACTACCGCCGAACGCTTCGGCGCCGTTTGCGGCAATGCGTTCATCCGCGCTCAATTCCTTCAGTATGTCGTCGACGACATCCGCGATGACCGGTTGAAACTGGGTGGCGCGGACAGGATCCAGCCGCGGCGCCAATACACCGGGCAGTGACCCCAACCGTGTCCGCACCGTCGCGTACTCGCTGGCCATCACGTCCAGGATCACGTCCAGCGGCGCGACAGATCCGGATTTCAGCTCCAGGTCGATCTCTGCCAGGGCAGCTTCAGCCTGCATCTTGCGGGCTCGGGCCTGCTCGTAGTTGGCCGGCTCGACCTTCTGGTCCGTGTCGACGAGCTCACTGGCGCCCGGGCCCGACACATTCTGCATGTGCCAGCGGAAAACGGTCGCCGTGTCGAACAGCCATTCCGTTCCCTTGGTTCCCTTTTGCTCGAACGGGCAACCCCGATCGACCCAGGCGGAAACCGTCTTCACGGAAACACCGAATGTTTTTGCGCAGTTGGCGCGATTGACGATGTTCTTCTTTGCGCTTCCTGCCATCGCGTCCATCGCTCTCGACCGAAAGCCAAGAAACACCCTTCCCGAAAAACTCATGACTAGAGAAATGTCGGGGCCCGAACATACCCACCCTGGGGGGTGCCTCGGAAGAACCTATAGGGCGTACCCCTCTGTATTCATTGAGGTTTTTTATCGGGCCGTCCGCATGGCCCGCTGCATCGCAAGGCGCATGCTGATGGGGAACTGCCGGGCGGTGAAGTTTCTGGAAATGCTGAAGAAATCGTAGCGCTGGCGATAGCGCGGCTGCCGAACCTCGATCAGGACCGGCTTGATGCTCCCGTCCCGCTTTCGCTCGT
The DNA here is from genome assembly GCA_965242785.1 of uncultured Maricaulis sp. Lineage (GTDB taxonomy): Bacteria > Pseudomonadota > Alphaproteobacteria > Caulobacterales > Maricaulaceae > Maricaulis. The sequence goes on along the minus strand of CBDETA010000001.1, from coordinate 345,456 downwards.
ACACGCCCTGCTTCAGCGCCCCGCCCTGCTTGGGAACGAAGAAGTTCCGCTGACGCGGGTTCCTGGACCGTGATCGCGCTGTCCGGTTCTGTCCATCACCGGCAGCCCCCAGCGCTGACAGCATCTGCATGTAGGTGTTGCGCGTCATGTTGCCGTACATGTTCAGGCGCTGCCCGGGCGCCGGCACGACATAAGAGTTGCGGCCGATGAGACCACGACGCCGAAGCGCCAGCTCGTGCCGCTTGGGGTTTCGCACACCGCCGAACACCTGCGGGCGAAGGTACGTTCCCGCGGCCGTGCCCTTCCCGGCGAACTCCCGCCACATCAGGCTTGCATCGGTGACCGCATTGGCCAGGCCCTGTCGACGCATCCCGCGACGGTATCGAGCCTTGCGGACATACAGGCCGCGCTTGGTGTAGGGCTTTGGCCGATCCAGATGGCGGCTCATGGCCCGCACATTGTGGCGCTGCCCAGCCGCCGCAGTGTCATTGATCGCGAGGAACGTCGCGAAGGGCAGTTGCTGCTGCTCCGTCCGGTTAAGCGCGCGGGAAAACTCGCGCACGTTTGTCCGGATATCGAAGCCGGAAAGTACCCTCACCGGGTCTTGCGGGAGCCCCCGCCCTTCTGAGTGCGACGCGCGGTGCGCTTGGCGGCGCCGGGTGCATGCTCGGTCGTGGCAACATCGACTGCGCCGACATCGACGCGGCCCTCTTCAGCTTTCGCCTCGGACGGCGCGGCTGCAGCGTAGTCCGCACAGCTGTCATCCTCCAGCGTCACCGGCCACTGTGCCGGGGCCATCGGCCCACCGGAAGTGCTGGCTGCGGGCGCATACCGGCGACAATGGCCGGCGCGCTTGTTGGTGCCTTGGCGGAACAGGCGCCAGTGCTTGCACCCCTCACAGACGGGTGCCGCGGTCTCGGTTACGGCCATACCGGCCTCCCTTCAGGCATGAAAAAGCGCCCTTGCGGCGCTGGTTCAGGTTTGCAGAGACACGCTTACCGACGCCTACGACGAAGGTAGTTCACTCTGCCCCTCTTCGGCTGAGGATCGGGAAGCTTCCTCGGCTGAGGATCTGGCTCACGGTCGATCCCCATCCGCTCCAGCTGGGCCGCGATGTAGGCACGGTCCCGGCTCTCCCGATCCCTCTTCCGCGCTTCTGGCGAGGAAGAGTTGACATCATGTATCGGCTCATATCGCGGCTTGGGCTTCTGATGAGAGGACCGCCTGACACCGCGAGAAACATCCGGCAAAAAAGGGGCCTTTGCCTCGAACAGCCTCATCGTTGCGTTCGTGCGGGCAAACTCCCCGTGAAGCCTCTCCGCAGCTTTGTCATAAGCTCGGGCAGCGGCCTCTTCGCTATCAAAGAGGCCCAGGTCGTGCCGATGACCGTTTGCCGTAACACCCGCCCGCCAAGCTCCTGCGCGCCAGTCCCACGAAACACCCTTGAAGTGGCTGGTCACGATCTTCAGTGATGGTGGACGGCTGTTCTGCGCGTTCCCCGCCGCGTCCACAATGCGAAGGTTCTGCTTCCGATTGTCCAGGGTGTCGCCGTTGATGTGGTCAACGATCTGCCCCGGCAGGCGCCGCAGGATGAATGCATGCATCATCCGGTGATGTGATGCGAGCCGCCGAACCGACGTCGCACAGGCGTAAACCCCGCTGGACTGGAATGACGGGAACCATCTGATGCTGGTCACGCGTTCAAAGTCTTCTCGGTCGACCAGCGCCTTGTACGGACGCCGACCCGACCGGATTGTCAGTCTGACAAACAGCGCATCGCCAATATACTGGCGACAGGCCTCCGACCCCGCCTGCGGGTCGGATGGAAGGATGTGTGGCTTTCTATGCATTGGCGCAGCCTTCGGACACCGGGATAAATCCCGGTTGAGGCTGGGCCGCGGTCCGTGACGTCATGCGTCCTACCGACAGGATCACCCAAGTGGCGCGCTCATCGCGCTTACTGGAACACCTTTTGTTCGGTGGTTCGATAAACAGGTCAACGAGAAAAAGGTTAAGCGGCACGGCCAATATCCGACACCTTGACTTGTACCCGGCGCTGGCCGCCCAGAATATTCAACACCATTTCGGCGACGTTGCCTGTGATACTGGCCACCTCGGCGATATGGCCTTCGAACGGGCCGTCCAGCACCTCAACCTTGTCGCCGACCGAAAACTCCATTCCCGAACGCATGAACTGCTGCATGCTTGGCGCCAGAAACTCGCCGGCACAGTGACGCTGCAACAGGCGACGAACCTCGCGAAACGGGATGCGTAGCGGATTGCCGTCATGTCCCACGACGCCGGTCACCAGCCGAAAGCGAAACAGATCGGCCCACCGATGACGATCAGGCAGAAAACCGACCAACAGATAGCCTGGAACCAATGGGAACCGCAGCTCCCGCTTTTTCTTGGCGTAGCGGTTTACCCGGCGAAACCGTGTTTCCACCGGCACGAACACGATCTGCCCGTCATCATCCAGGATGCGCTCGGCGGCCAGCTCCTTGCCCGACGGGACGCGCACCAGGAACCAGTGCAGCGCCGCCAAGGTCTCCAGGCTGTTCAGCTCCAGGCCCCGGTTCGTCACCTCGCGCCGTTTCACCTTGCGCGGCGTGCGGCGGGGTTTCGCGGTGGCGGTGGCCGGCTTCTCCCGGCTCTCCGCCACCAGGCGGTCGACCGATCGCGTGTACAGCCGGTGCGGGCGTTTCTGGGCGCGGCGACGGTTGATCACGCGCTCGCCCTCCTCTGCTGCTGCTTGTTCTGCTGCGCGCGCAGGAAGGTCATCGGCCAGATCACCATGCGGTGCTGGTCGGCCAGGTCCTGAAACGCGGTCTTGAAATCTTCGATGTCGCCGTCCACGCCGATGGCCTTGTTCGCGGCGCTGCCGGGTATCTCGCCCCAGGGCACCACCACAAAGGCATCCTCCCGCGCCCAGCGGCGCAGGGCCACGTCTGGCATCCCGGCCTTGCGGGCCGCCTTCAGGAATTCATGCTGCGGGCTGTTGCCCAGCTCCAGCGGCCCCAGCGGCACCGCCGGCGTATCGGCCGGAATGAACTTCGCCAGCATCCCGCTGCGCTTCTGCAGGAACCAGCCAACGGAGGATTTCGAGGCCGTCGGCGTGGCCTGCATCTTCGCCAGATAGTTTCGAGCCGATGCCAGCACGGCGTCCGGCCCGTGCTGGTCCACCGCACGCCGCCACAGGCTGCGCAGCTTGCTGGCCGCATCGTCCACCCCAGGCCAGTTCCGGGGCCACACCGACAGGAACAGGTCAAACCCTTCCAATCGATCAGAACCCATCCCCCCGCTTGCGGGGGTAAGGGGGTTATTATTTACTGGTTCCCTTACAGGGTTAGTGTCCAAATTTTGGACACGGCTTTCGGCATTTTTTGGACACGGCTCCGTGTCCAGATTTTGGACACGGCTTTCTGAGTTATCATTGGAAATTCCGTGTCCAGATTTTGGACACGGCTCTTGTGCGAACTCTTCTTCACACCCCAATATATAGCGTGTTGACATCTGGCGGTTCGTGCTCCGGCTTTGCCGCCGGACGCGCCGAATCAGGCCCTCTTTCTCCAGAATGATCAGCTGATTGTTCAGGGACGATCGCGACATCTCGCAGTCATTCGCCAGCGTGTCCTGCGCCGGAAAACACCCATGGTCCGGGTGATACCTGTCCGCCAGGTGCCAGAGCACGAGCTTTGCCGCGGGCTTTAACTGCCGCCCGCGGACAACGCTGATCGCCCAGTTTGTGGCGTCGTGGCTCACGGCTTACCTCTTCAGGATCTCAAGAGCCACACCGCCGAAGATGTCATGGAAATCCATCACCAGAGCGGCAGGGTAGCCTGCGGGATATTCGTCCTTCAGAAGTCCGGTCAGAACGGCGCGCTTGTTGCCTTGCCCGCCGCGCCAGATCAGGCCGGTCAGCTCGAATGCCGCCAAGGCATCGCCGATCTCTTCAGCGGTCGCGTTTGCCTTTTGCTGCAACGATTCAGGGCTCACCACGGTGATGCCGTGCATCCCCGAACTGTCGGCCAACGCCAGCAGAACGGCCTTATAGGTGGCGCTACCGACGTCTTGGGCAAATGCCCAGCTGAGTGCCTTAATGCTCATGATTTTCCTCGCAAGATGATGTGCGGCACCGCGTGCGCGCACGGGTGGTGTGCGCCGGGCCGAAAGCCCGACGAACGGAATGATCGAAAATTGGGAGAAGCGGTTACGCCCGGTGCACGGCCAGCGTTTCGCGCGCGTCTTCGACAGCATCGTCCAGAACGGACGACAACAGCCCCAGCGCGGCGCTCACCTCGCTGTCGGCGGTCTTCTGCCGGGATATCAGCGCAACGCACCTGGAAACGGCCTGCACGCGCTGCAGATACATTTCCACGGCATAGAGAAGGTTCTGGTGTTCGAGGGTCATTGTGTGCGGTCCTTTGTTTGGCAAAGACCAGCACGCCCACTTGGCGGATGGGCGGCCGGACGGAAGGGCTCCGCCAAGAACCGGCCAAAGGATACCGGCTTGCCCCGAAGGGCAAACCCAACCGCCCGACCATAAGAAAAGAAACACCGCGCAGAGCGAGGCTTCTGGCGCGGTCGAGCGCCTTTGACGATTGAGGCCTTGGCGGAGCCTCACCGAGTGCATGAACGCACCCAGCACCGTCAAAATGCTCGCCCAGCGGCGAAATGTCAACAATTCGGCGAGCCACCGTCATGCCCGCCCCCCAGCGCGCCAGGGCCGTTCCAGTGTCGGTTCCGGGCCTTCATAGGGGTGAGCAAGAGCCGGGTGGTCAGGCGAAATCTTGACCAGCATCGGCAGTCCATGACGAACAGCATGGCGGGCGATGGCGTATCGCACGACCAAGTGATCACGCTGGCCCATGCGAACGGCAATGTCCGACAAGGTACTGCGGGACCGGCAATAGGCGTTGTACATTGCCCAATGCCGGGCGCGGACCACTCGGTCGCGACGTTGGAGCCCGCAAATCTGCCGGGCAGTCACGCCGTAGATGGCGGCCGCTTCAAAGCAAGCCGCAGGAATCATCCGCCGGGCGGGGCAGCAAGGCGCCACACTGCGCGGCTTCGGCAAAACGTCCGGCATCGTCATTTCCCGAACACCAGAATGCCTGCCCGCTGCGTCTCGGGATCCGCGCGGCCCTTCTTCCCCGTGAACGGCACATAGGCGATCGCGGCATGGTGGGCACAATAGGCGCGCTGCCCGTCCCTCTCCGCTCCGCAAAACCGCATGCGCTCGGCATCCGTCGCGCCCGTCACCTCAAACCGGCAATGCCGGGGCTCCAGGTCGTCGAAGGCCACAGGCTCACCGGCATCCGGGGCGCGGTGAGCGCGCATCAAACGGTCCTTGCGGGCCTTCGCCTGGTCAGCGGTGTCCGTGGGTTCCGAACGCGGCTTGGGCGGCGCCTTGGGTCGTGCCGGCAGGCCCATGCGCCGCACCTTCCGCTTCAGCGTGTTATAGGGCACACCCATGGCTTCAGCGATCTGCTGCATCGACACACCCTCACCCCACAGTCGGGACAGGGTGGCTTCCTCTTCCGCGGTCCACTCGCGCGGGGCGTTGTAACCGCCGGTCAGTTGGCCACCACGCCGACGGGACGCATCCACCGATGCCTGCCCCCGGGCCAGACCCATCCGGCGGGCCTTGCCGATCGCGGCACTGCGGGACAGTCCGCCACCCATCTGCGCGGCGATCTCGGAAAACGACAGCCCGCGCGACCACAGGTCTTCCAGCTTGGCCTCGCTGGCCGGGGTCCAGTTGAACTTCTCAAGGCTCATGACGTCGCCTCCTGTCGTTTCGGTTTCACATCGGGGTGGAAATACGGCTCGGCCTGGCCGTTCATCGCGGCGCGGAAGGCCTCGGCATGCCCGCCGGCAATCGCGTGCGGGCCGCCCTTGCGGGCCGAATAGGTGATGCCCCAGCCAAATTCCTGAAGCTTGGTGCGGGCCCGCCTCAGAACGGTCGACACATGGCTCGCATCACGCGGCTCGGAAGACGGCAGGTGATGATCCAGCAGGGCACGCAGGGCCCGCGCCGTCTTGGGCCCATTGGCCAGGGCCCAGCACACCACAGCCTCCTGCTGTGACAGGCGCCATTCATGCGGGCCGCGCGGCCGGTCCGGATCCAGCATCGCAGTCAGCTGGTCCATGCGCTCTTCCAGCGTCGCGATCTTCTGGCGATAGATCGTCACCACCGGGCACTGATTGCAGTCCAGCACAGGCAGGGTGTCTTCGGGCATCATGCCGGCTCCCCTTCGGTCTCGCTCAAATCGGAAAAGTCGGGCAGCACATCGGCCAGCTTCTGCGGCGACACCGCCGCCGGGCCCAGGGACAGCCGCCCCGCCTCGATCTGGGCGGCCAGCAGCACCAGCGCCGACTCCGCCAGCGCCTTGCCCCAGCCAAAGGCTTCATTCGGCCCCATGGCATCCAGACCGGCCGGCGGCTTGATGCCCCCCAGCGTCTCCAGCAGATAGCGCATGGCACGCGCCGCACCCTCGATGCGGCCGGCACTGCGGTGATGGCCCTCGGCCTCGCGTGCCAGGTTCACCAGGGCGTTGTGCAGGTGCCATCGCTTCGTGTCGGACATCTTCACGTCCTTCAGCATGGCCTCCACATGCTCGATGCGGCTCTGCACGGATGGCGGAAGGGTCTGGTTCATGGCTCCACAGCCTCCCGGGCCGCCTTGGCCATCCGCCGAACCGTGGCATTGGCATTCGGCGTCTCCATGTCCGCAATCGCCATCAGCGCGCGCGTCAGGCGCACCGTTTCCATGAAACGGGCGAACGATCTGGCCATGTGCTCGGTGCGTGACCGGCTGGTCGCATTCCACCCGTCCAGAAGGCCGTTGCGCTCGATCGACCAGCGGCGACGCTCCTGCCGCAGCCACCACCACGCGATCACAACCAGGGCGGTCTGCGCAGCCAGAAGACACATCATGACGGTCATGCGTCCCTCCTCACGGTCTTGCCGTTCAACGTTTTCTTGAACGCGCTGTCGCGATTGGTCTGAAATCCGCGGGACTGCAGCCTGCGCCCCTGCAGCTTCTGCCGGGTCTTCGCCTTGGCGGCGCGCGCCACATCGCTGTCCAGCCCCAGCTTCTTCGCCTGGCGCTTGCGCTTGGCGGCCCGCGGCGTGTCTTCCGCCTTCGCCTTCGCCAGATTGGCCCCCAGCGTCGTCGCTCTCACATTGTCCCAGTCATGGGCGCCGCCATTCGACAGCGGGTTGTGATGGTCCAGGCTGATCGACAGGGTGTCGCTGGGCGGCAGTTCCGGATCCAGCGCCACTCCCGTGATCGCACAGACCCAGCCCTGCTGATGGCACTTGTGCACGAAGTCCACAGGCACCGCCTTGCAGCCCATGCGGCGGGCCCGCGCCCGGTTGGCCTGCTCGATACGCTTCAGGCGCTTCACAGCAGCCGGTGACGGGAAGGCGTTTGTCATCCGACACACTCCCCGTGCGAGGCCTGACACAACCGGTCTTCATCATCGAACAGCCAGTCGCCCTGACGCTCGACCATCTCTCGAATGCCGCGGCGCCCGTACCGCTTGGAAAAGCGCCCGCCAGTCGGCCGGTTCGCGATGAACGCGCCCAGCGCCTCGACCTGCTCCCACCAGGACGCCCTTTGGGGATACTCCCGGGTCAGCGCCGCAATGTTCGCTTCGGACTTCAGGAAACAGCCATCGCAGTTACCCAGCCAGCAATTCCCGCTCACATTGGGCAACTGCAGATCGAAAGGCTGTGCCTCCCAAAACGCTGCGACCTCGGCGCGCCCGACACCCGCATCCGCCAAGGGGTGCCAAACCGTCCATCGGTCCTTCGGCGCGGGCTTGTTCAGGCGGTGCGGCTCGTCGGCGCGCAGGCCGACACAGTTTGTCCAGTGATCCCAGCCCAGGCTGCGCAAATAGCGTTTGGCAGTCCTGACCTTGCATTCGATCGTACAGAAGCGGGTGGCTTGATTTGGCAGATACTGCCGCCGCAGAACCAAAGCGGCCAGAGGCTCACCCGCCCGGCTAGCCGAATTGTGTGAAACCTCCTCGAAGAGCGCGTCGCTCGCATGCTCCTCGCACCAGGCGCGAAGGCCACGCAATAGCGGAAGACTGGACAGCAGGGCATCCATTTCCGGGGTGAAGCGATCCATGACCGAACGGCCGGGCCGGTACTCCAGCCAGATCACCTTCACTCCCCACCGCTCGGCCACCTCGCGCACGAAGTCCAACGTCTGTGGCATTTCGCGGCCGGTGTTCTGAAAGGTCACCTCGACACGATCTGGCAGTCCGCCGTTCGCCTCCAAGAGCCGGTAAAGCATGTAACCGGACGTGCGGCCGCCGGAGAACGCGATCTGGACCGGGCCATCAGGCAGAAGAAACGCGTTCATCCCGCACCCCCTGCCGCTTCGCCCATGTCGAACGCGGCCCAGCGGGCGGCCGCCAGGATGCGCTCGCGCAGTTCGGGTGGCGGCACGAACAGGCCCAGCTTGCCGCGCCCTTCGATGGGTTTCTGGAAGGGCACCGGATCCGCCAGCACCCAGGCACGCGGACCGGTGAAGAAGGCGCTCTCGTGATGCGACACCACATCCACCAGCCGCGCGATCCCGACAAAGCCGCCGGTCTGCAGCGTGGACGGCAAGGGCCAACCCTGCGCCACAAAGGCAGCGCGGGCCTCCTCATCCACCATGCGAGCCGCATGAATGATCAGCGGCCCGCGATAGCGCGTCGACCAGGTGCGATTCTCCACCGGCTTGTGCCCGGCCAGAATGGCCCAGGCCCAGGGCTGGCGTATGGATAGGGCGGGGATAGGATCGATCATTGCGGCAGGCCTCAAAAAGGCCCGCCCCGCGGGATGTCCCGCAGGGCAGGACACGTCCTATCGGGTGGTCCGTCCAAAGAAGACCGGCACGCCGGTGTCCTCGGTAACCTTGAAGGCAATCTGCCGGAACAGGGCCTGCCGGGCGTACTCCACGCGGTGCCAGTTGAAACCCAGCAACAGCCCGCCGGACGTCACCCGGAAAGTCAGGCGCGCCTCCAGCTGCATCGGCTCCTCGCCGGCATAAATGGGGATGTCCACGGTGAACTTGCGCGGCACCACAACCTGTCCCGTGGTGCGGGTCTCTTCCTCATAGCGGAAGGCCCTGTCGCCATTCTCGGTGCGGAATGACGACTTGAAGTTCACCCCCTGCACCGCTTCCAGATCGCGGGCGATCTCGATCAGGGATCCCGCTTCCGGATGCAGCACATCCGTCGCGTTCTCTTCCAGGAAATGCGCGAACTCGTCCTGCTGGTGCAGCTCGCCCTCGAATGTATCCCAGCGCTTGAACTCCTCGGACACCCGCAAGGCCAGCACTGCCTGGTGCTCACGCGCACGCACCCGCACAGCAAGGTCCTCGGGTGTTTCAAAGGTCGCATCGTCCGAGGCCAGGTGATAGTCGACCAGGCCTTGAATCACCGCCTTGTCGATATCGGCGACCAGCACGGATCCGCCTTCCTTGAACCGGTTCAGGTAATCGATCAGGCTCTGCCGATCATCCACCACGATTGTCGAACGCGGCCGTGGCGCCAGGCGGTTCGGGTCTGACACATCCTTGAACTCATAGCCTTCCGGCACCATCGCAAATGCGCGGCCATCCGCCAGCGCATGCACCGGTCGGGCCGAAAAGCCCGCCTCGATCGCAGCGGCCAGCGCTTCGGCGGGCCGCGGATACGCTGCCGATGTTTCGGCAGCCTGGGTTTCGTCTGTCATGGGTCAGGTCCTTTTGACTGAAGGGAAAACGCAAAACCCCGGTCGCTAGTGCGCCGGGGTCTCGCCGAGAATTTTCTCCCGGCGGGCGGCCAGATCGTCCTCGATGTCGGTCTGGCGCGGATCGGTCTTGGTCAGGCGGGCCTCTTCCGTCAGGAAGAAGATGCCCGTGCCCAGGGCGCGCTTCGGCAGCTTGCTGGTGACCACCGGCTTGCATTCCAGCTGCCCGGCCTTGTTGAGCTTCATCGGCAGTTTGATCGTCAGATCACCGCCCTCGCCCGTCTGGTGGATGGCTTCGAGCAGCTTATCCAGCTGGTCGGAGCATTCCCCGGCCAGCGCACCACCGCGCAGGCCCAGGAAGAACTCGTTGAAACTGATGGTCTTCATAACCGCACCTCGTCCTGGTTCTGAAAATGGATCTGGCCCTGTCCGCCAACAGCGGTTCGGACGGGCCCGGGCACGCACACGCCCGGCCCTGCCCCGCGCCGGGCCAGCGCCCGCGCGGTTTCCTGAAAGTCCTGTTCGTCCGCCCACAGGCGGCGAATGGATGGGGGAAGGTGAGCCCAGATCATGCCGCCACCTCTTCCGCTCGGTCTGCAACGCCGCAGGCCTTCATCAGGTCCGCCACCGCCGCCGAACGGCCCGTGCGGATTGCCTTGCGGAAGCGCGCGGGATGGAACCCGTTCTCCCCGCCAAACTCCACCAGCGGGCTGGTCACGCCCCGGATCACCAACAGGGCCGTTGCCGGGCGGGTCAGGTTCATCATGGCCGACGGCAGCGGGATCACGTCGGCAACCACATAGACCCGCCCTCGAACCAGGCCGGATTCCCGCTCCCAATAGTCGTCACCAATCATGACCCCCATCGGGTCGTCATTGATGCAAACCACTTCATCCCCGGCGCGAAGATGCGTCATCCCCTACCCCTTCCATCCGGCCTTGCGGCGGTTGACGCGGCGGGTGTGGGCCTGGAGGGCCGTACCGGCGAGGGAGGCAGCAGCGGTGAAGGGCCAGACCGCCCCGTAAAAGCGGCAGGCCCAGATATCCCGGGGGAACCGGTCCAGCATCAGCACCGCCCAGCCGACAGCGGCCAGCACGTACAGCACACCCTGCAGAACCCAAAACCAGAGAGGGACGGTGGAAAGCCAGTCCATCCCCCTAGCCCTCCACACAGCCCAGATAGAGCTCCAGCAGCGCGTCGGTGTTCTGGCGCTCCGCCCCGTAGGGATCGGGTTTCCCCAGTTCTGCGGCCAGCTTGGCTGTGCACGCACGATGAAGCACAACGGCCGACTTGTTCCCCTCGCCATGCCGGCGGTTGCGCCGCGCAGACATGGCCTTGGCGTATTCGGCGCGGGTCCTCTCGATCCGCTGCGCGTTCACGCGGGTGAACAAGTCGTCCATCTCTCAGTCCTCCGGATCGATCGGGCCGGGCGTCAGGCGATCCGCCCGCGCCTTCAATTCGGCCCCGTTCGATGCGTTGATATTGGCCTTGCGCTGGATGCTGCGGATCTCGGCCGGCGTGTACCGCCCGTCCTGTTCCGCCTCGTCGATTTCCCGCGCCAGGTCGGCGCTGTCGTAAACGTCCAGATGCGCCAGCTGGGCGATCGCGCCCGGGCCCTTCTGGGCGTCGATCAGATCGGCCAGGCTGCGCAACAGGTCCGCCCGGTCATTCACCGCGCACAGCCACAGCGCATCACCCAGCGGCAGACGGCGCAGCTTGCGCGTCACCTTCGACAGCGTGTCCCCGTCCACCGGGGCACCCAGATAGGATGTAGCTCCCGTCAGCCCGCCACGGCCATCGCGAAACTGGTTGACGAAATCAATCTCCAGGGCGCGCGCTTGATCGCTGTTCACCTAGTGTTCCACTTCAATGCGGTCGCTGACATTCCCGCCCCCAGCGCACATGCTGACAGCATGGGAGGGGCGGCAATGGTCTGCGGTGGATGGAAAAAGAATGGCGCCTGTGTCCTCGCTCACTGGGGGGGAGACGTAAGACCGGGCACAGGCGCCAGGTGTCACCGCGCGGGGGTAGGTCGCACGGTGCTCACGGGAGGAAACGGGAAATGAGAAGGCTGGGCTTTGGCCTGTCAGCGCGTCGCGGGATGGCCCGGACCATGACGGGCGCGGGCCAGGGCGGGGCGCGCATGGCCCAACCGCAACATGCCCCACAGGACGTGCGAAAGGATAAGCGCACTCAGCGGGATCAACGCCAGGAAGCCCTGCTCTACCGACAGCGGCGTGCGAAGGGCCGAATACTGCCCGGCGAACCCCGCAACGGTGCAGATCACCGAACCGGCGCCGTACAGCACAGTCATCAGCTGATAGTGAAGCCCGCGGGGCATCCAGCGCTTCAGCAGGGCGGGATATTCGGGAAGTTTGTGCGCGTGCACAGTCAGATGATAAATCCCGTCTGTGAACAGCCAGAACACGTACGCGGCCGCAATCAGCATCAACGCCGCACAGAACAGCGGTGCGCCAGCCGGACTGGCCGCAATGATCGCCGCGCCGGGCACAGCCGCCATCGCGCCCAGCACGGGCATGATCCGCTGACCCTCCAGCTGTTTCCATTCGTAGTCGTTCACCAGCGTGACCCTGCCGGATTCCGGGGATTCGAGAAAGCTGAATTCCGTATCGGGCTGGCGCCGAGGCCCGCCGAGGCCCTTGGAAGGAATGTACTCTGGCATAACGCGCTCCTGGCAACGTCACGGGAAAAGAAAATTGACCAGCCATCAGCACGCCTCCGGCAGGGCGTCGCCTGCATCACGGGACGGCGGCTGATGCGCCCGGGTCAATTCTTCAGGGGTCAGGGCAATGCCGCGCTTCTTGGCGCTGGCCAGAAGGCTGGCATGGTGCCAGGCGGGAACGCGGTTGTTCGAATACCAGCTGGACACCGTCGAGTACGGCACCCCTGTGTCGTCGACCAGGTGCTGGCGTGAGCCCCAGCGGGCGAGGATTTCGCGGACATTTGCCATGCCCGAAAAGTACGAGTTTCTCGTATTCAGTGTCAAACGATATTTTCGTAATTCCTACGGCTAGCAATGAATCATGAATAGCAACCAAGCCCATAACGACGCGAGAGCGGAACGACTGCGCCAGGCGCGGATCGCCGCCGGCTATGCAACAGCCCGCGAAGCGGCCGATGCCATGGGCATCACCCGAACAACCTATTATGGGCACGAGAATGGAAGCGCCGGCTTCAAATCGACCAGCGCGATCCAGTACGCTCGGAAGTTTCGCGTTTCGCTGGAATGGCTTGAAACCGGAAAGGGCGAATCGGAAGCCTCACAACCGCCCCAATCCCCCAAAATCTTAGAGGATATCCAGACGCGGCCACTGATCGGAACAGTCCAGGCAGGGGTCTGGCAAGAACCGTTCGATGGGGAGATGGAGTTGGTCGAGTTATCAGTACCTGCAGATCGAATTATAGAGGGCGCACAACAATTCTGGTTTGAAATCGTCGGTGACAGTGTCAGTCAGTTTGTCGGAGATGGCGGCAAGATATTCTGCACATCCGTCTGGGATTGGGCCCGCGATGATGAAGACCTGTTCCGCCGCGCCAATGGCAAGCTGGTGGTGGCCGAACGGCGCCGGTCAGACGGCACCTTCCAGCGAACCTGCAAGCGCCTGGTCGTCAACGGCGAAGGCCCCGCCCTTCACACCGCATCCCTGCATCCACGCTGGAAGAACGAAGCGCCGATCCTCCTGAATGAAAACGGTGACACGGTTGAAGTGTCGATCGTGGCGGTGGTGACGGATCTGCTGACGCCGGCGCCTTAGAGTGTCCAATGGCAAACTTCCGCCACCCTCCTCACCCGGCTCCCGAAGCCTTCTAGATTGAACGGGACGACCTCGGGCGACTCACCAGGGAGCGTGTAGCGAAAGCGAATGCGGCTAGCAGTAGCCATCTGCCGCACAACCGGAATGGATTGCGCCCCAGACCACAGCCCAATGTTCTCCCGATCAGTGGAGACGCCAAATTGACGCACAAACGACGGAGAGTCATCCAGTCGTATCTCCACTTGGATGTCTCGGATCCCCGTATAGTCATCCACTCTCAAGACCAACGCCGTTGTGTTGTCCTGGCACCTGACGAATAGCCTGACATCTCGCGTGCGGCCGTATCGATCCAGGACACGAATCATTGGGTCCGCGTACAACCGCACGATTGGCGCATCGTCCATTTCACTTGCCCCCTCGTACACTCTCCAATTCGTCCGTGGAGAGGAAGGAGTGGAAGGCGGCTGGTGTATGTACTGACTCTCTAAACGCGATATGTCTTCTGCGGTTATCGATGCGCCTTCGTTGATGTCGATGGGACCACGCGACAAGGGATGACTGCGTCCGCGGGTGCCAGCGGCTACGATGGCAACTGCTGCAACGCAGCCCACCAACAGCGCCCAGGCCCCCGACTTCATGACCGGCTCTTGTTGAGAGCACCGCGAAGTTCGTGGAGCCCTAGCAGTAGAAAGCCTTGGCCAGCCGCCAAGACCCCGAAGCCGATTTGAATATCTGTTCCGGCCGAAAAGCCGATGTAGATCATGCTACCGCCCACCAGCAGCATAAAAACGCCTGCGATTACCATTCTTGGCCCCTTCAATCTCAAGGGGAAAAGAGAACCATCATTAATTACGATTTTTTCGTTGACGTGAATTACGAGTTTTCCGTATTGTCTCCTCCCAATGGAGGATGCAATGGCGAAACTCGCACTGACGCCGGAACGGCAGAAGATCATTTCCGACACGCTTGCGGAGTACCGAGCTGTTGGCCTGTCTACCGAGCCGGCAGACTTCGACGCGGCAGAAACTGGCATCACGGCGATGTATCAAAGCATCGGCAAGCCGAAGCCCTATTTCGTGCGGCTGTCGTCACCACTCGGTGCCGAGCTGTATATCAACCTGCTCTGCAAGACATGGCCGGAAATGGCGAAGGCAGACCAGCTCAGGGACCAGCTCAGGGACCAGCTCAGGGACCAGCTCAGGGGCCAGCTCAGGGACCAGCTCAGGGACCAGCTCAGGGGCCAGCTCTGGGACCAGCTCAGGGACCAGCTCAGGGGCCAGCTCAGGGACCAGCTCAGGGACCAGCTCTGGGACCAGCTCAGGGACCAGCTCAGGGGCCAGCTCAGGGGCCAGCTCAGGGACCAGCTCTGGGACCAGCTCTGGGACCAGCTCAGGGACCAGCTCAGGGACCAGCTCAGGGGCCAGCTCAGGGGCCAGCTCAGGGACCAGCTCAGGGACCAGCTCAGGGACCAGCTCTGGGACCAGCTCTGGGACCAGCTCGGGGACCAGCTCAGGGACCAGCAGCTGCGCTTCACAGGTACAACCTTTGCGGGCCAACAGGACTATTGGTGGATGTATCTCGAAGGTGGGCGCCGTGTCGGTGCCGCCTACGAGGCCGGGGCGGGCGTGGCGCTAGACCGTCACCTTACCGTCGCCCGGTCCATCGGCTGGTGGTACCCGTTTGATGACTTCTGCATCCTCACTGACCGGCCGCAGCGCATAGCGTTTGACGATGAAGGCCGGCTGCACGGCGAAGACAAGCCCGCTATCGAATACCGCGACGGCTGGACGGTGCATGCCTGGCACGGCACGCGGGTGCCGGCCGAGTGGATCGAGGACAAGGCCGGACTAAAGGCCGAGACCGCCATCACCTGGGAGAATATCGAACAGCGCCGCTGCGCTTGCGAGATTCTCGGATGGGCCACCGTTCTCGACAAGCTGGGGGCGCGCGAGATCGACCGCGATGGCGATCCCCAGATCGGAACCCTGGTGGAGGTGGATATCCCCGATATCGGCCGCGAGCGCTTCGTGCGGGTGGTGTGCGGCACAGGCCGCGAGTTCGCAATCCCCGTCCCGCCAGACATGACCACGGCTCTTGAGGCGCAGTCGTGGATCAACAACGTGCCGCCTCACATCATCAAAGCTCTCGAAGTCCGCACCTGAAGGAGAAGGACATGAAGTATTTCCAAAACAACGCCGCCCAGGGCGACCTGATGCTGATCAGGGTCGACACGCTGCCGGACGGCATGGAGGTGTCAGAGGCCGAGAATGGCGAGTTCATTCTCGCGCACTCGGAAACCGGGCATCACCACGTCGTCATGGAGCGTCCGGGCGTCGAGCTCCGGCAGGATCCGGACGACACGCTGCGCGCTTTCCTGATCGTTCGCGCCGAGGCCATCGAGGCCGGCGATATCGAGATCACGCACAAGCGCCCTTTCGACACCCACGAGACCATCGCGCCGAAGGAGTCGGGCATCTACGAGATCCGGCGCCAGCGCGAACACACGGCGGAAGGTTTTCGCCGGGTGCAGGACTGATCAACGGATCAACAGCGGGCGGGGCCACGCCCCGCCCCAGCGGAGGCTGCCGAATGACCCACCTTCCCACCCTCGAAGACTTTGACGCCCAGGACGGGCTGATGCCGCAATCCCTGCGCCAGGTCTATGTGCCGGAAGGGGATTGCCGGGATGATGTGCCCGCGGTCGATGGGCCCCATGCCGTCATCATCCGCGCTGCGGGCGTGGTTGGCGTGGCACTGATGTGCCTGGGCGCGCTGGTGATGATGGGGGCGTTCCCGTCGTGACCCGCACGCGCGCCCTCTCTCCCTCTGCCGAGTTGGTCGAGGCGGTCACCGCAGGTGCGGATGCCGTCGCCCGTTTGGAATCCCTCTCCACGGCGCGAGCCAATGTCTCCCCCTTTCCCCGGGACCGTCTCGACCACCCCCTTAATCCAGCACGTCTGCCGGTGGCCCTGCGGCCTTGGGGGACGGGGTGCGTGGAGGACGCCTCAACATGACCCAGTTGCGCAATATCTTCGGAGAGCCCATCGCCCTCCCGCCCAAACGCGGCAAGCACTACGTCAAGCCGTCAGGTCATGCCGCTCCGCCTGGCTCCGGCCCCAAGGGCGAGACGTGCAAGACCTGCCGCCACCTGGTGCGGGTCCAGGGCGGCGCCAAACGCTATCCGAAATGCGGCATGGCCAAGGGCGGATGGACGCACGGCAGGGCCAGCGACGTGCTGGTCAGCTCACCGGCCTGCAGCCGATGGGAAGGCGGTGACGCATGACCGGACGCACCTGGTTCGTGGAAGACGCCATCGCCCGATATCTCGACGCGATCAAGCATGCCCCCAGCGTCATGGCCCTGCAGGCCCTGGCCGATAACGGAATTCAGGGCGAAGCCCGCCTCCACGTCACCCACGACGAGGAAGACAGGATCCGCGCCGCCATCAAGGCACGGCGCGAAGAACTGGAAGGAATGGTGAAATGAGTGCGCAAACGTCCCCCACCCGCGCCAGCGACGGCCGCCCCGACGATCCCTTCAACGGCCAATGCGCGATCGACGATGTGCCGCGCAAATACGCCTGTGACAATCACACGCCCCTGGAAGACCGGATCGAAGCCCACTACCAGGACAATCGCCTGCCCAGCGCCGCTGATGTCCGCGGGATATTGAAGGCCCCCTGCGGCGCATCTTCGCCGCAGTTCAGCTGCTTCATGTGCGAGGGCGGCGACCAGTGCGAAGCGTGCCGCAGGGCGCATCAGTCGCAGCACAAAGGAGCCACCCCCTCCCATGCCCTACCCAGCGAGCTGGTAGATGCTGTGCGGGCGGCAGCCGACGTGATTGACGGGTGCCTTGTCAATGACGAGACCGCGATGAACTCCATGGAGGCTGTGCGCAATCGCCTCCGCGCCGCCCTCCGCCTCCCCCTCCCCACAGTGGAAACTGTACGGGCTCAAGAACGGGAGAAGTGCGCGCAGGATCTGGAACAACGGGCCAGTAGCTACCCGCTTGGCCACGAACAACCTGTGCGAGGGGCGTCGACCTACAATTGGCTGAAGTGGGCCGCGTCCCACCTCCGGTCTCGAGAGAACGCTTGATGGAACGAACAGCACACATCTCCGACTGCGGAACATACCGATGGTCACTGCGGCGCGTCTGGGACCCGGCGCTGCCGTGCCTGGGCTTCATCATGCTGAACCCATCGACGGCAGACGGCGAGACGGACGACGCCACAATCCGCCGGTGCATCGGGCAAGCCCAGCGGCGCGGTTATGGCGCCATCGCGGTCGTCAACCTGTTCGCCTATCGCGCCACCGACCCAGCTGAAATGAAGCGGGCAGCCGATCCCGTTGGCATGTTCGGCGACAATGCCATCATCGCGTATGCCGAGGAATGCGAAACCATGATCGCGGGTTGGGGCGTTCACGGCACCCACGCGGGACGAGACGAGAAGGTGAAGGCGCTTTTCGCCAACATCGGAAAGCCGCTGTACGCACTGCGCCTGACGAAAGACGGGCACCCGGGCCACCCGCTGTATATCCCCTATGACCTTGACCTGGTCGAACTCGTGCCGGCCCGCCTTTCCTCTCAGGAAAGCACCGACGGATGACACCCGCCCCGATCATACTCCCCAAGATCGGGTACCGTGCGCCTGAAGCTGCGCACTTCATCGGCGTGTCCCAGTCGAAGTTCTTCGAAATGGTGCAGGACGGGCGCATGCCCAGGGCGCGAAAGATTGATCGCTGTTCCATCTGGAGGGGCGATGAACTGCTTGCGGCTTTTAACCGGCTTACCGATAGTGCGACCCCTGACGAAGATGACTGGGGAGACGTGGGTGGCGACCGTGTCGCTTGAATACGTCAATATCTATCGCGACCGACATGGCAAGGAACGCGCCACCTACAGGCGCGGCGGCCGGCGTGTGGCCCTCCCCCTGCCCGTGGGCGGCCCGGCTTTCCTGAAGGCCTATCAGAGACTACGCGAACAAGACGATATCAAGACCCGTCCCAATGCCGTCAAACGGGTCAGGGCCTACAGCTTCGCCGCACTGGCCGCCCACTACTACAGCTCGCCAGGCTTCAAGAAACTGCGGGCGTCCACCCAGCGCACCTATCGCTCCAGCATCGACCAGTTCTGCGAGGCGCATGGGCATCGTTCGGTCGCAGGGTTTACGCACGAGAAGGCAAGCTTCATCATCGGCTCGATGGCAGACCGGCCGGCGGCGGCAAACAAACTGTTGAAGAGGCTGCGCACCCTGATCAAGGCCGCAAGACGGCTGAACTGGATCGACGAGGATCCGACCGAAGGCATCGAGTTCTTCCCGATCGGCGAGATCCACACCTGGACAGCCGAAGAGCACAAGCTCTTCCTCGATCACTGGGCGCCGGGCACCAAGGCCCGGCTCGCCTACATGCTTCATTTTCACACCGGACAACGGCGGTCTGACGTGGTGCGCATGGCGCGCCCCCGGCGGCCTGATGACTTGATCCGGATCGAACAGGTCAAGACCGGCGCCAAGCTGTCCCTGTCGATCCCGTCGGCGCTCTGGGAAGAGATCGAGCGCCACCCGGCCCAGCATGTGCTGATGCTCACGACGGAATACGGCAAACCGTTCTCGGTCGACGGGTACGGCAATTGGTTCAGGGAACGGTGCAACATGGCCGGACTACCCACGCGGTGCACATCGCACGGGCTACGCAAGGCGGCCGCCTCAGAGCTCGCAGAAGCCGGGTGTTCGGCCAACCAGATTGCAGCCGTCACGGGGCACATGTCGCTCAAGGAAGTCGAGCGCTACACGCGCGCTGCCGACCAGGAGCGCATGGCAAAAGAGGCAGCCCGGAAACGAACCGAATACACCCGACTGACTAACCGGGCCGGTTCCAGTGACTAACCTTCAATAAATTCAATAACGTAAGTAGGGGGATGGTGGGCCCGGAGGGACTCGAACCCCCAACCAAGCGGTTATGAGCCGCCGGCTCTAACCAATTGAGCTACAGGCCCGCGCGGATGGCGCGTGGGGCAAGAGATACGGGCAGAAGCGGCACGCGCCAAGTCGCGATTGCACGCGGCGCGTTACAGGCCTGCAATCATGGTGGCGAAGATCGGGCGCGCGCGTTCAGGCTGCAGACAGGCGTCATGTGTTTGGTCTAGGACAACGCATCACCCGTTCCGGCCCTGGCGCCGGGCACAGCTGAACAGAAGGAGCGCACCCATGCTTCGCACCCTGCTTGTTTCCACCATTGCCCTGGCCGGCCTGGCCGCAGCGCCCGCCTCCGCCCAGATGCACCAGCCGCTGCCCACCCTGTCCCTGTCGGCCTCGGCCGAGGTTCAGCTCGCGCCGGAATTTGCCACGGTGAGTTCCGGGGTGGTTTCGCGCGGTGAGACAGCCCAGACCGCGGTCCGGCAGAATGCGCAGACCATGAATGCCGTGTTCGGCGCCCTGCGTCGCGCCGGCATCGCCGCCGAGCACATGCAGACCTCCAACCTCTCGGTCAGCCCGGTCTATGCCGAACGCCGCACCAACAACCAGGTCGAACGCGACATCATCGGCTATGAAGTGCGCAACACCGTCACCGCCCGCGTGATGGACACCACACGCGTCGGCCAGGTGATCGACGCCATGGTCGAAGCCGGTGCCAACAATATCAATAGCGTCAGCTTCGGCGCCGAGGACACGGCGGACGAATTGAACGAAGCCCGCCGCAATGCCATCGCGGCGCTACTGGCCAAGGCCGAACTCTTCGCCGACGCGGCCGGGTTCGAGCTGTGCGGCATCCGCTCGATGAGCGAGAACAGCTTCTCGCCCCAGCCGGTCTATGCCCGCATGGAAGGCATGATGATGGCCGACGCCGCGCCCACCCCGGTCGCGGCCGGTCAGCTGACCCTGTCGGCCACGGTCAATGCGGACTTCTGCATCGCGCAATAGGCCCTAGCCACCCTCGGCCTCGACCGAGATGCGTTCATCGCCGAACTGGAAGGTGAGCGTCTCGGTCTGGCGGGCATCCCAGAGCGCATAGCCCAGAACGCCGGTCAGGATCACCAGGCCGGCGATCAGGCCGTAGAGAAAAGTCGAAGACGAGCGTGATGCACGCATGATGCGGTCCTCCGTCAGCTTTCCGACGAGGTTCAACGCATCAGGCGATGAAAGGTTCCCGACCCGGTCCGGATCAGGCCGCCTTGGGCTTGTTCACAACCTGGTTGTGCTCGTCGAACAGGACGACGACCGGCTCGTACTGCTCCGCTTCCGCCGCGTCCATGCCGGCATAGGCAACCACGATGATGCGGTCGCCCGGCTGGGCCAGACGGGCCGCGGCACCATTGATGCCGAAGGTCCGGCTGCCGCGCGGAGCCTCGATGGCATAGGTGGTGAAGCGCTGGCCGTTATTGATGTTCAGCACATCGACCTGCTCGTAAGGCAGAATGCCGGCCGCTTCGAGAAAATCGCGGTCGATCGAGATCGAGCCTTCGTAATGCAGGTCCGCCTGGGTCACGACGGCCCGGTGCAGCTTGCATTTCATCATGGTGAGGCGCATCGCGCTCCTCCGGAACACTACATATTGCGCTGCACATAAAGCCATAAGGCTCCGATTTCAACGCCGCGTAACCGAATAGGTCGGCAACGGCGATGAAGGCCGGTACCGAAGCCCCTGTCCCGCTTCGCCCGGCGCCCACTTGATCACAAGCCGGTGTTTTTGGCGCGCCACATCCTGGGCGGCTCATCGCGGGTTCATGCAATCGGCGCGAAAATGCGCTAGTCTCCGTATTCAAGGGGGGTAGGTGACCATGACCCGACGCTCACGATGGATGGCTTCCGCGGCCGCGCTCCTGCTGGTGACGTCCGCCAGTCCGGCGCAGGAACGCACCGGCCCGGCCGGCACACCTCAGCCGGATCCGGCCCAGGCGGCCCGGCCGGAAATCAATCCGGCCCAGCTCAACGCGGCCAACCTGCAACGGCTCCAGGCCGCCCAGGCCCAGCAGCGCACGGCCACCCCCGGCGAACCGGTTGTCGTCGAGGTCAATTGGGACCAGGCGCGCAATGACGCCCGGCGCAGCGCCGCGGCCGACCAGAATTTCGCCGCCGTCCGCCAGACGCGCACCTTCCCGGTCCCGCGCAATCTGGACCGTGAACGCCTGGCCCAGACCGAGGTCCCGATCCTGGTGCCGACCTATGCCGCGCTCGGATTTTCCAGCGAGCCGGTTGTGCTGCTGTTTCCGCGCGGGGATTTCTACACCCTGTCGATCACCGGCGAGGATGTGCTGGTCGAGGTCTTCTGCACCCGCATCGCCCATTCCCAGCCCTCTGATCCCCTGACCGCCCGCCGCATCCGCGGCGTCGGGCCGGAAGGCTATCGCAGCGAGCAGACCGAATACGGCCGCGAGATATCCTTCACGCGCTATGGCGTCGCCTACTCCATCACCATCGAATGCGACCAGCCGGGCGCCGATCCGCGCTGCGTCGCGCCGGCCTATGGCCAGGGCCTCTACCAGTCTCTGCAACTGCTGCCGGGCTCGCGTGGCACGCCGGGAGGTCAGTGATGTCACGCCAGGCCGAACTCACTCTCGCTGCCGCCGTCGCCGCCGCCGGCATCGCCGCCATGATCTGGTGGCCCGCCGATGGCCCGGCTCCGGTCCAGCCCCCAGTCGAGACCACCGAGGAACCCGTCGAGGACGCCTCGGAGGAGGCGCCGGAAGCGGCGCCCGAGACGCTGCCCGAAGAGCCCGCCGAACCGGAGCTTCCGGCCGATCCGGTCGACGCCTCGGGGGACATCTTCTCCTACATGCCGCCGGGTGATCTGATCATCGATTCGGGCACTGGCCAGACGGTTCAGATCAACTACGCACCGGGCATGCGTTTCCCGATGGAAGCGGGCCAGGCCTATGCCAATTCCCAGGTCTACGGATATGGCGGCTATCTCGGCCCGGGTGGCGGCCAGTGCCATGCCGACAACTACGCCTATGCCTGGCGCGACAATTTCTGCGAGACGCGGGGTTATGCCACGCCCATGTGCCCCAGCGGCACCGGGCACCAGGGCCAGGACATCCGTCCGGCCAGCTGCCATGACGACACCCACTGGGCGGTGGCGGCCGAGGACGGCACGATCACCTCGGTCGGCTCCTACTCGGTGCGCCTGATGAGCGATGAAGGCGTGCGCTACACCTATCTCCACCTCGACAAGAACACCTTGCTGGTGGAAGCCGGCGACACCGTCACGCGCGGTCAGCGCCTGGGTTTTGTCTCGAACGAGTTCGGCGGCAATGCCACCACCATCCACCTGCATTTCGAGATCAAGATGGCCATTGCCACCGATCAGGGCCTGCAGAACACCGTGGTACCGCCCTATCTGGCCCTGGTGGACAGCTATGAACGGCTGATCACGGGCGCCGAAGGCGGGTAGTTGCGTAAGCGCCCGTTAATACAGTTCGCTTCCCATGGGCCGATTGTCTGGAAGGGAAGCCATGGACCGGCTTAGATCAATCCTCCCCTTGTTGGCTGGCCTGGCCTGCCTGTCCGCCTTCACGGCCCTGGCCTTGCAGATCCGGTCCCAGGAACGCCATGCCGTGCGCGTTCGACTGGACGAGATGGCGACCAATACGGCCTTCAATCTCACCGACCGCGTCAACACGGATCTGGCTGCTCTGGAGCGCATGGCCGGTCGCTGGATTGCCGCAGGCCGCACCGAAGAAACAGTTTGGCGCAGCGATGCCCGAGCCTATGTCGTGGACCAACCCGAACTTCAGGCCATACAGTGGGCCAATCCTGAGTACCGCCTGGCCTGGGTCGAACCGGAAGCCGGCAATGAACGCGTCCTGGGTCTGGACATCCTGTTCGAGGAGTACCGGGCCCAGGCCGTGATGGAAGCCGTCAACAACCGGCGCATGAACACCAGTGCCGCGATCGACCTCCTGCAGGGCGGGTCGGGTTTCCTGACCTATTTCCCGCTCTACACCGAGAACGGGTTCGACGGACTGATCGTTGGCGTCTTCAACATTCCCGCCCTCGTCGATACCTCCCTGCCGCCGGACTACCGGTCGATTGCCGTGCTGGAAGTGCATGAAGGCGGCCGTCTGATCCACGCCCATGGCGAAGCGGCCAGCGCCCAGTTTTCAAGCGAACGCACGGTCGCCCTGCCCGGTTCGGTCTGGCGGATCACCCTCTTGCCCTCCCGGGCGCTTCTGGCCGCGGAATACTCCGGCTTTCCCGGACTGGTTTTTGGGCTGGGCGTCGTGCTCGCCCTCGCCATCGGCGTGGTCTTGCAGTTTCTGCGTAGCAGCCGTGAGCATGCGTTCCTGCTTTCCCTCGAGCACAGTGCTGCGGTCGACGAATTGCAGCGCAACCGCGAGCGCATGGCCCTGGCCGTACGCGGCTCCTCCGACGGTTTCTGGGACTGGGATATCGCGCGGGACGAGCTCTACCATTCCCCGCGCCTGTGCCAGATGCTCGGCGGGCCGGAGGAATCCGTGGTCACCGACTCGTCCTCCTTTGCCGAACGCCTGCACCCGGACGACCGTGTCGCCGCGATGGAGTCGATGCGTGCCCACTTGCGCACAGGATCTGAATACAACGCCCAGGCCCGGTTCCGGTGCGAGGATGGCAGCTACCGCTGGTTCCGCATCCGCGGTCTGGCCCAGCGCCGCGACGACGGCACACCGGTGCGCATGGCCGGTTCGATCACCGACATCACCGACCTGGTGGAAACCAGCGTGCGCGCCGATGCGGCCAATCGGGCCAAGTCGGAATTCCTCGCCAATATGAGCCATGAAATCCGCACGCCCATGAATGGCATACTCGGCATG
Source organism: uncultured Maricaulis sp. (assembly GCA_965242785.1). Classification (GTDB taxonomy): domain Bacteria; phylum Pseudomonadota; class Alphaproteobacteria; order Caulobacterales; family Maricaulaceae; genus Maricaulis. Next base: position 321,151 of record CBDETA010000001.1, on the reverse strand, counting down.
GCCCGCGTCCTGGGCAGCCAGGACTTGCCCGATGACACCCACCGCAAGCTGGAAGTCATCATCCAGTCCGGCGACGCATTGATGCACCTTCTGGACGACATTCTCGACCTCTCGAAGATCGAGGCGGGGCGGGTCGAGCTGGAGGAGGCGCCCTTTTGCCTTTCCGCCCTGACCCAGCGCGCCCAGACGCTCTATGAACCCGCTGCCGAGCGCAAGGGTCTGAATTTCCGCGTCTCGGTCAGGGAGAGTGACCGTGTCCTGCGCTTCGGTGATGCACTGCGGATATCGCAGATCACCAATAATCTGGTCTCGAACGCCGTGAAATTCACCGAGACCGGCGAGATCGAGATGATCGCTGGTCCGGACGCGGACACAGGCGGCATCCGGCTGGTCGTGCGCGATACCGGCGTCGGCATGACCCCGGAGCAAAGCCGCAGCATTTTCGAGAAATTCGTTCAGGCCGACAGTTCTACCACGCGGCGCTTTGGTGGTACCGGGCTGGGTCTGGCGATCTGCAAGGGCCTGGTCCAGCACATGGGCGGCACGATCGATGTGGACAGCACCCCGGGCCAGGGCACGCAATTCACCGTCGTCCTGCCGATCCCCGTGACCGAGGGCCAGGCCGCGGCAACGCCACCGGCGGAAGCGACGCTCCAGCCCGACCGGCCGCTCGTTCTGGACGGACGCAAGGCGCGCGTGCTGGCGGCCGAGGACAACCAGATCAACCGTTTCGTGCTGCAGGCCTATCTGGCCCAGCTGGATGTCGAGGTCGACATGGTCGAGGACGGCCGCGCCGCGGTGGAGGCCTTCAAGCAGACCGATTACGACATCGTGCTGCTGGACATCCAGATGCCGGTCATGAATGGCGAGGACGCCCTGACCGAAATCCGCCGCTTCGAACGCGAGAACAAGCGTGTGTCCAAGCCGGTGATGGCGCTGACCGCCAATGTCATGCCCGACCAGGTCAATCGCTATACCGCCCTGGGTTTCGACGCTCACACCGAAAAACCCATCGACCCGGCAGCCCTGGAAGCCACCATGCGCCGCCTCATCACCGGCTACCAACTGCGCCGCGACGCCCAGCCCTCGCGCAAGTCAGCCGGCTAGGTGCATCACCACTTCGCGCCGGTGCGGCCGGTCGCGATGCTCGAACAGGTACAGGCCCTGCCAGGTCCCCAGCAGCAGAGCGCCCGCCTCGACGGGAATGCCGATGGAGGTCTGCGTCAGCGCCGCCTTGATATGCGCCGGCATGTCATCCGGCCCCTCCGTCGTGTGCCACAGCCATCCCATCGACGGATCATCCGCTGACGGCACCAGCCGCCGGAAAAATTCATGAAGGTCGCGCTGGACATCCGGATCAGCATTTTCCTGGATCACCAGCGAGCAGGAGGTGTGTCGCACATAGACGGTGAGCAGACCCTCCGCCGGCCCCTGCTCCGCCACGAAGCCCTGGGCGGCACGGGTGAACTCATAGAGGCCGGGGCCGGTGGTGGCGATCTGGATGCGGTGGAGAGGCATGAACGTCAGTCTTTCTCTTCCCGCCCATGCCAGACCCGGATCACCGTGATTTCGCCTGCAGGGGCATCTACGGCGTAGCGGATGATGTAACCAGACCGTCCAAAACGTACAAAGACCTCTCGGGTGTCAGATCGCGGCAAGTTTCGACCGATTCCCGGAAACTCAATCACGTTTTCAATAGCTTGAATTATCCGACCTGCCGCGCCTGCGGCGGAAGCGGGATGTGCGTCTTCCAGAAACTGCCGCAACCGCTCCAGATCCCGGATCGCGGCTGGCGCCAGACGGAGCTTCAAAGCTTGCGAACAGACGGCGGCGCACTGGCGTCGTTCTCACCCCAGTCTTGCAACCAGTCACGCGTTTCCGCCCAGTCCACGCCCTCTCGCGTTTCGCGGAAGGCCATCAGGCGTTGCTCATCCTCGGCCAGAACCCGAGGGTCCCAAGGCCCCGTACCCGCCGCTTTCTGATCCGCCAGACCTGCCGGCAAGCCGGCGTCCTGACCTGCCAGATCGGCGATCAGCTCGGCGACCGTCAAATTGCGCGCTGCCGCACGGGCCTGCAGCAACGCTGCCGTTTCTTCGTCGACATCTATGGATCGGAACTTGGCAGTCATGCCAGAAACCTACCGCGCCCGGACTGGCGAGTCGATTGAAGGGGTCGGGTTCGTCTTTCCCTACCGCCCATGCCGACCGCAGTGGAGGACACGCGCGCCAGCAAGCTGAGACCAAGCGAAGAATTAGGTTGGCACCCGTCAGCCCGACAAGGACAGCGTCCACCATTCGGGCGCGGCGATCGGTGAAGCGGTTCGGCCTACAACATCCAGTTCCGCAAACTGGATCCCGGTTGCCGACATTTCGCCCAGTACAAACTGGCCGCAGGACGACCTGACGCCGAAGCAGACCCCGCTTTTGACCAAGCCTCGAGCGACCAGCCATTCCTGGAGAACTGTTTCCGGACGCGTTCCAGCCGGAATGCCGTCGAGAACGCTGATCTGTCGAGTAGTGAAATCAGCCGCCGCTGGCAGATAATCCTCAGCACCCTGTTTGGCGATCACGCTGAGCGTGATCGCGACAAACTCGTCCAGCTTTCCCACCTTCCCCACATCAATTATCCAGGAAGCTCCGCAGCTTCCGCGACCGGCTCGGATGTTTCAGCTTGCGCAGGGCCTTCGCCTCGATCTGGCGGATGCGTTCGCGGGTGACCGAGAATTGCTGGCCGACTTCTTCCAGCGTGTGATCGGTATTCATGCCGATGCCGAAACGCATGCGCAGCACGCGTTCCTCACGCGGGGTCAGGCTGGCGAGCACGCGGGTCGTGGTCTCGCGCAGATTGGCCTGGATGGCGGCATCGATCGGCAGGACGGCATTCTTGTCCTCGATGAAGTCGCCCAGATGGCTGTCTTCCTCGTCGCCGATCGGGGTTTCCAGCGAGATCGGTTCCTTTGCGATCTTCATCACCTTGCGAACCTTCTCCAGCGGCATGGCCAGCTTTTCAGCCAGTTCTTCCGGGGTCGGTTCGCGGCCGATCTCGTGCAGCATCTGGCGGGAGGTGCGAACGATCTTGTTGATCGTCTCGATCATGTGCACCGGGATGCGGATGGTGCGGGCCTGGTCGGCGATCGAGCGGGTGATCGCCTGCCGGATCCACCAGGTGGCATAGGTCGAGAACTTGTAGCCGCGGCGGTATTCGAATTTGTCGACGGCCTTCATCAGGCCGATATTGCCCTCCTGGATCAGATCCAGGAATTGCAGACCGCGATTGGTGTATTTCTTGGCGATGGAAATCACGAGACGCAGATTGGCCTCGACCATTTCCTTCTTGGCCACGCGGGCCTCGCGCTCGCCTTTCTGCACCGTGCGCACGATGCGGCGCAGGTCCTCAATCGGCACGCCGGCACGCTGGGTCAGGTCGGCCAGCTCGTCACGGATCTTGGCCGCATCCTCGGCCTCGCGCTCGATGAAGCGATCCCAGGCCTTGGAGGTGCCGGCCATCGAGCCGGGCCAGTCCGGGCTCAGCTCATTGCCGAAATAGCTGTCCATGAACTGGGCACGCGGCACGCCATGGGCATCGGCCATGCGCAACAGCTTGCCTTCCAGCGACATGCGTTCCTTGTTGATCGCATAGAGCTGTTCGACCAGCGCCTCGATACGGGCATTGTTCAGGTGCATCGTGTTCAGATTGGTCACGATGGCGTTCTGAAGGTTCTCGTACTTCTCGCGGCTCTGCTTGGTGAGGTCCTTGCCCTCGATGCGGGCGGCAACCAGCTTGTCCTGCAGCTTGCGGAAGGCGGCGAAATCCGTGGCGATGGAGTCCAGCGTCTCCATCACGCCTTCGCGAAGCTCGGCCTCCATTGCGGAGAGCGAGAGCGAGGCGCCGTCATCGTCATCGTCGTCCTCGTCATCATCCGAGCTTTCACCGTCCTCGCCCTCGGACGACTCGTCGTCATCCTCATCGCGCGAGGATTTCTTGGTCTCGGCTTCCGGTTTGGCATCGCCTGCGGCCGGGGCGCCAGCCGGTGCAGCCGCGGCCGCACCCTCTTCGCCCTCTTCACCGTCCTCGCCGTCACCCTCGCCCTGCTGGCCGCCATAGGTGGCATCCAGGTCGATGATGTCGCGCAGCAGGACCTGGCCTTCCTGCAGCTCGTCGCGCCAGACCATGATGGCTTCGAAGGTCAGCGGGCTTTCGCACAGGCCGCGGATCATCGCATTGCGGCCGGCCTCGATGCGCTTGGCAATCGCGATCTCGCCCTCGCGGGAGAGCAGTTCCACCGATCCCATCTCGCGCAGATACATGCGCACCGGATCATCGGTGCGATCCGCGCTGGAACCGGTGTTCTGACCGACGACGGCCGTCTTGCCGGATGCCGCGACGGAGCGGCTGGAGCCGTCATCATCATCGCTGTCATCGCTGTCGTCATCATCATCGGACGAGGAGGACGAGCTGGAGGACGAGGACTTGCCGTCACCGTCATCATCCACATCGGTCTCACTGTCGACGACATTGATGCCCATCTCGGACAGCTGCGCGAGCACGTCCTCGATCTGCTCGGAGGAAAACTCCTCGCTCGGCAGGACCGCGTTCAATTCGTCATGCGTCACATAACCGCGTTTCTTCGCGGTCTTGATCATGTTCTTGACCGACTGGTCCGTCAGGTCCAGCAGCGGACCGTCCTGGTTTTCCGATGCGTCGCTGGCTTCGGCGCTTTTGCTCATCTATTCGTCCCTTGTGGCGCTGCCCTTGGCGCACAATTCGAATTTAAACATCAATATCAGGACGGTTCGGACCGCGATGTCTCGCGCAGCCGGAGTTCCACCAGCCGCCGCACGCTTTCCGAATCTGCCCTGTCTATTTCCTCGTCCAGCCGCGCGCGCACCTCGTCGCGCCGGCGCTGTGCCTCGCTCCGTTCCATATAGGCCGAGGCCAGACGCGTCCAAGCCTCTGTCCTCGTCTGCATGGACGTCTCATTGCCGCCCATCACCGCCTGCATGGGGCCGCGCTCACCGTCCAATCGCTTCAATGTCGCCGCATATCCGGCTTCGGCCAATCGGGCCCTTAGCGTGTCGGTCTGCACAGACTGCCCAGAAGAGCAGGCGTCTAGAACGGCGTCACGCAGGGTGTCAAGCGGACCGAGAGGCAAAAGCGCCATTGTCTCCACCTGATCGAGCGCAATATCGGGGTATTCGATCGCCGCCAGAAGCAGGATCCGCGCGTCTGCCGCGCCCGGTGCAGGCCGCGCTGCGCGCTTCAGCGACGGCGTGGCGCCCAGCCTGGGCAGGCGTCCCGCGCCGCGCCGCTGATAGGGCTGGCGGGGCCGCGCCCCGAACAGGGCCTCCATGCGCGTGTCGAATTCGCGCTTGTACTCTTCGCGTATGTCGGTATCCGCGATCTGCTGCACAAGACCCCGGATGCGGCGGCGGAATCCGGCGCGGCGATCCGGATCGTCCAGCGGTTCCAGATTGACCTCGCGCTCCCACAGCATGTCGGCCAGCGAGCGGGTCTCGGAAAACACCTTGCGCAGGGCGTTCGCCCCTTCTTCGCGCAGCATGTCGTCAGGGTCCTTGCCTTCCGGCATGAAGGCAAAGCGCAGCGTCTTGCCCGGCTGCAGCAGCGGCAGGGCCCGGTCCGCCGCCTTGAAGGCCGCGGCCTGGCCGGCACTGTCGCCGTCCAGGCACATCACCGGCTCGCCGCCGGCGCGCCACAACAGCTGCAGCTGGTCCTCGGTAATCGCCGTGCCCAGCGGGGCCACGCCATGCTCCAGCCCGGCCCGTGCCAGCGCGATGACGTCGAGATAGCCTTCCGCCACGATCAGGCCGCGAATGTCCTGCTTGGGATCGGAAGCCGCCTTGCGCGCCTCGGGATAGCGGTAAAGCACCGAGCCCTTGTGAAATATCGGCGTCTCCGGCGAGTTGAGATACTTCGCCCGCGCCTCTTTGGACAGCGCCCGTCCGCCAAACGCCACCAACCGCCCGCGCGGATCATGGATGGGGAACATGATGCGATCGCGGAAACGGTCATAGGGCGAACCATTGTCCGGCTGGATCAACAGGCCGCATTCGATGAGATCGCCCACCGGCGCCCCCGCCGTGACCAGCTCGTCCTTCAGCCCGGTTCGGCTGTCCGGGGCAAAGCCGATGCCGAAGCGCTTGCAGTCCTCGCCGTTGAAACCGCGGCTTTTCAGATAGGTCCGGGCCGCCTCGCCCCGGGGTCCGAACAGGGCGCGCTGGAAATGCACCTGCGCGGCCTCCATCCATTCCACCAGCGACTTGCGGTGAACCTGCTTTTCCGCGGCCTGCGGGTCCGGCTCCGGCAGGCGCAGCCCCGCCTCCCCGGCCAGACGCTCGGCCGCCTCCATGAAGGACAGGCCCTCGATCTCTTCCAGCCAGGTGAAGACATCGCCATGCTTGCCCGAGGCAAAGCAGTGGTAGAAACGCTTGTCGTCATTGACGAAGAAGGAGGGCGTGCGTTCCTTCTTGAACGGTGACAGGCCGACGAATTCGCGGCCCTGGCGTTTCAGCTGCACGGTGCGGCCGATCAAGTCCGACGGGCGGACCCGCGCCTTGATCTCGTCGATGAAATCGTCATTCAGCCGCATGAAAAGCGTCAGCCCGTTTGCCCCGTGCCGGCCATCCGTGATCCGGCCCGGCATCCAGCCCTCCATGATGCACCGGAAAGCCCGTCCGGTCGATGCGGACGGGCAGACCGGTATCACTGTTCGCGTGCAGGAACGGCGGGACGTGCCGGCGGGGTGAAATCGATCCGGCCGATCTCCTCGATCCGCTTGTCGCCTTCCTCGCCCTCGATCAGCTCATAGCCCAGCAGCGCGAAGATCCGGTCCTCCATGAAGATCGGCCGCGCATTGCCATACCAGTCCGCACAGGAGACCAGACAGCCATCCTGCGACCGGCTGCGCAGCAGACGCGACTGCAGGCGACCAAAGCGCTCCAGCGCCCCCTCCGTGCGCCGCAGGAACACCATGTCGGCACCCTGGTCCCAGCCCTCGCCCTGAGTCATCACCGGCAGGCCCAAAAGCCCCTCGCGCAGATCCTGCGATGTCGCATCGGGACGATAGAAAAAGGCCTGGCTGCGGCTCTCCGCTTCGGCAAGCCCGGCCAAGGTCACCTGGCTGAACAGGCTGGGCGCCGGCCCCGACAGGTCGATGGTCGAGAACACCAGACCCTCATCCTGACCGACAATCACGGCATCACGGCCCATCACCTCGATGCGGCTGATCCCACCGCCCAGTTCGAATGACGCGATCTCACCGCCCTCGACCGGCACGGCGAACAATTGCCCGTCTGCATCCCCCAGTGAATAGAACAGCCAGTCACCGACGAACCGGCTGCGGTCGACGCTGGTCCAGCGCCCCTCCCCGCCGCCGGGCAAGGGGCGGTAGTCCGCTTCCTGCGCCGGTTCGGCGCCGCCGCCGAAACGCGCGGCGGGCAGGCGCAACAGGGCCGGCTGGCCCGATGCCCATTCCGCCGACCACATCCAGTCGCCGCCGCCCCGCGGCACGGTCAGCACGTTCAGCGTCGCGCTGGCGATGTCGTAATTGAAGGAAAACTGGTCCACCGGCATGCCGCGCACCTGGGCAGCCGTCGGGCGCGAGCCGTCCAGCGGCAGGCGATAGACAATGCCATCCCCGTCCGACTGCCAGCGCTCGCCCAGCCAGACAAAGACCGCATCCGCCGCGACATAGAAGGTCCGGCCGGACGGCCCCATCACCACGGTGGAGCGGCATTCAAACGCCTCGGCGGCCAGGTCGCAGCGCGTTACCGTGTGCAGCGCCTCGACCTCATCCGCACCGGCCGCCTTGAGGTCTTCCGGCAGGAAGACGTCACGCGCCGTCACCAGCGGTTCGAAATGCACCCCGTCCGGCTTGGACCCCAGCCGGGCCAGAGCCGGCAGAAGCGCGTGCGGATTGTCGCGATCCCACCAGCGCAATTGCAGCGGCGAATAGAAGATCAGCGTGTCGCCGATCAGGCGCGAGGCGTAGTTGCGGCTGCCGTAGTAGTCATCCGAGCGCAGATAATGCGTGTCGACATAGCTCAGCATGCCGTCCTCGGCGATCTCGAACCGGCTGATCTCGGTGGCGTCGACCTCGTAGGAAAAGCCGATGACGATGATCGTGCTGCCATGGATCAGCATCTCGTCATACCAGCCGCCGGCATCCTGCAGGCCCGGGGGGAAGACGTCGATATGGTCGATCGCGGCCAGGCCATCATCCGCCGTCGACAGCGAGAACAGCCGCCCGCGCCGCAGCACGATCAGAAAATCGCCGGCATTCTTGACGATCCCGCCCTCATCCACACCCACGACCTGGGTGTTGGTGATGGACCGGTTCGGCATGGCCGAACCCGTGACCACGATCTGGTCGGCCATGTCCATGTCCGCGGTCGCCGCACCGGGTGAAGGCGGCGGCGGGGGAGGTGGTGGCGGAGGGGGCGGCGGGGGCGGAGGCACCGCAGACGGCTCGTACTCGGCCGCGACTTCGGGAGACGCATCATCAGCCGCCCGGTCGTCTCGCAGGAAAGCAAGGAGCTCTTCCTCGCTGTCGAACCCTGCCAGCTGGCCGCCCGGCGCACCCGGCGTCGCGCAAGCCGTCACGAACGCCAGGCCGAAGCCCAGCGCGGCCGCCTTCAGCCACGTCTCAACACTCTGCCTGGAAACCAGCACAACCATCCTCCATCCCCCGGACAAGTCTTGAGGAAATGGAGCAGAGCGGCTCGCGCTCCGCAAGCCGGATTCTCGAATGTGGTTCGCCCGGGGATCGCCTAGGCCGCGCCGGCCAGCAGCGTCTTCACCTTGGCGCCGGCCTGACCGAAGTCCATGCGGCCGGCATAGCGCGATTTCAGCTCGCCCATCACCCGGCCCATATCCTTCAGGCCCGAGGCTTCCAGCTCGGTCACCACCGTCTTGGCGGCTTCGGCGATCTCGCCGTCATCCATCGGCACAGGCAGGAATTCGCGCAGCACCTCGATTTCGGCGCGCTCGGCTTCGGCGAGATCCAGACGGCCGGCCTTTTCATAGGTGTCGGCACTGTCCTCGCGCTGTTTCACCAGCTTCTGCAGGATGGACATGATTTCGGTTTCTTCACAGCCGGTGCAGCGGTCTTCCGCGCGCGCAGCGATATCGCGGTCCTTGACGGCAGCAGAGACCAGGCGAAGCGTCGACAGACGCGCCTTGTCCCCGGCTTTCAGGGCCGATTTCATTTCTTCAGTAATACGTTCACGAAGTGACATGGGTTATGGGTCCGTTCTGGGTGCCTCTGGCAGCCCGCCATGGTAAGTCCGGTTTGCAGAGGATTCCTTGCGCGTTCTTTAAATCGCGCCGGGGTTTCGAGCTTCTTCGGTCTGATCCTGACGTCATTGCCGGCACCTCTAATGTGCCCTCGAAACGAGGGCCGGGGAAATATGCCGGTGTAAAAAAATAATCAACCCCCAAACATATTCCGGTCACAAAGCGTGATCGAAAAGCGGGCATGCATTCCTGCAGGGATTGACCCGGCGGGTTGAAGGGACTAGCGAAGCGCCCGTTTACCCGGACGTCGTCCGGCACCGATTCTGCGCGCGCCCAAGGGTGCGGGCAGCGCCCATCACCCGGCCCTGCCGGTCCAGCCCCCGGCCAGCCTCTGGAGTGCCCCATGACCCAAGCCTCAACCTCGCAAGCCACCGGCGCGATCGCTCTCGCTGACGGTGAAGTCCTGTTTGGCTATGGCGCCGGCGCAGCGGGCATCGCAGTCGGTGAAATCTGCTTCAACACGGCGATGACCGGGCATCAGGAAATCCTCGCCGACCCGTCCTATGCTGGCCAGGTGGTGTGCTTCACCTTCCCGCATGTCGGCAATGTCGGCGCCAATGCCGAGGACGAGGAAGCCGCGTCCGAGCCGGCCCGCAAGGCCGCCGTCGGCATGGTGTCACGCGCCACGATCACGCCGCCGGCCAATTGGCGGGCGGAAACCACGTTCGAGGAATGGCTGCGCACCCGCGGCATCGTCGCCCTAACCGGTGTCGACACCCGCGCCCTCACCCGCCGCATCCGGGAAAAGGGCATGGTGATGTGTGCCATCGCGCACGCGCCCGACGGCCATATCGACATCGAGGCCCTGAAGGCGGCTGCCGCCGGTGCCCCGACCATGGAAGGCCGCGAACTGGCCGCCGATGTCACCCGCACCGACCCGGCTGAATGGAATGAGGGCAACTGGACGCTGGGCCAGGGCTATGCCGAAGGTCCGGAAACCGGTCCGCGCGTCGTCGTCCTCGATTTCGGCGTCAAGGCGAACATCCTGCGCCTGTTGACCGGCGCCGGGGCCCGCGTCGCCGTGCTGCCGGGCAGTGCCTCCTTCGACCAGGTCAAGGCGCTTAATCCCGATGGCGTCGTCTTCTCCAACGGCCCGGGCGACCCGGCGGAGACCGGCAAATACGCCCTGCCGACCATCAAGGCCGTCATCGAGGCCGGCATCCCGTCCCTGGGCATCTGCCTGGGCCACCAGATGCTGGCCCTCGCCATCGGCGCCAAGACGGCGAAAATGCCCCAGGGCCATCACGGTGCCAATCACCCGGTGAAGAACCACGAGACCGGACAGGTCGAGATCGTCTCGATGAATCACGGTTTCGCCGTCGACGGTTCGACTCTGCCGGCCAATGCCGTGGAAACCCATGTCTCCCTGTTCGACGGCTCCAATTCCGGCTTCAAGCTGACCGACAAGCCCGTCTGGGCCGTCCAGCACCACCCGGAAGCCTCGCCCGGCCCGCAGGACAGTTTCGGCGTCTTCGACCGCTTCGTCGGCGAACTGAAGGCCAAGGTCGGCGCCTGACGCCGACCCGCCCTGCCCTTTCCGCCTACCAGGCCATCCCGGGCATGAAGGGAATGTCCGTGTCCTCAGGCCGGGCCCCGGCCTGGGTCAGCAGGGTGTGAACCTGGCCGCGATGATGGGTCTGGTGGTTGAACAATTGCGCCGCACAGACCCAGCGCGGCCGGGTCAGTTCAGCGCCCACGGCACCGGAATACCAGGTCAGATCACCGGCCAGATCATCCGGCCCCAGCCCCTGCGTCCAGGCCTCGATCACGGCGTCGAACTCGCTCCGGGCGGCGGCCATCAATGCCCATTCCCCACCCTCTTTCACTGAATCCGGGATCGAGCCCTGCTGCGGCAAGGGCGTTCCGGCCAGCCGCGACATCCAGATCCGGTCGGCCCAGAGAATGTGCGACAGCGTGTTGTGGATCGAGCCGAAGAAGGCGCCCCGCTCCTGTCGGCGCGCCGCGTCGTCCAGACTGGACGCGGCCGTATAGATCGACCGGTTCTGCCAGGCATTGTAGCGCGCCATCAGTCGCGCCTGATCCGGGGTCATCATGCTGGATTGTCCTTTCCGGGTTTCACATGGCAGCCCAATCTGGGGTGTCACCGCTCGCCTGGCTAGGGCGGGCATTTCAGGTTTCTGGAAATGCCGCGCATTCCGCCACGCCCCCGCGACCGGATTGCGGCGCCGTCATCGTCCCGCCGCCTTCACGGGGCGATCCGCCGGATCGCCTAAAACGCGGATAAAATTGGGTACAAAATCACCTCAAATCCTCATGCGCGGCTTAGCCGCCACGCAAGACATGCCTGCTTGAATATCCCCGGATGCACCAGGGGACCGGCCCGACGGGGGCCGGCAGGAGAGGTGGAAATGTCCGAAGAGGAAACCCAGCGCCGCCGCTGCCAGGTCGTGGTCTTTGCCTCGCAAAAGGGCGGATCGGGGAAGACGACCGTGTCCGCCCACATGGCGGTTGAAGCCGAACGCGCCGGTTGCGGTCCGGTCGCGCTGATCGACACCGACCCGCAAGGCTCAATGGCCAAATGGTGGAATGCCCGCGCCATCGAGACCCCGGCCTTTGCCCGGATTTCCGTGCCGGATCTCGGCCGTGACATTGCCGTGCTGGAACAGGCCGGCTACCGGTTGATCATCATCGACACCCCGCCCGCCGTCACCTCGACCATCGCCGAGGTCATCACCCATGCCGATCTCGTCGTGCTGCCGACACGGCCCAGCCCGCACGACCTGCGTGCCGTCGGCCCCACGGTCGACATCGTGCAGATGCAGGGCAAGCCGCTGGTCTTCGTCGTCAACTCCGCCACCGCCCGGGCCCGGATCACCGGCGAAACCGCCGTCGCCCTGTCACAGCACGGCACCGTCGCGCCCGTCACCCTGCACCACCGCGTCGACTTTGCTGCCTCGATGATCGATGGCCGCACGGTCGGCGAGGTCAATCCCGACAGCCGCTCGGCCGAGGAGGTGGAAAGCCTCTGGCGCTATTTCCAGGACCGGCTGATGCGCCTGCGCGGTGACGCGATGGAGTTGATGACCCACCCGCCCCGCCAGACTTTCGAACAGGACATTCTCACCCCCGCCAGCGCCGGCATGGGCGCCAACGAGGACGAGGACGCGGCGGAAACGCCGCTGCAGGACCGGCCCGGCTATGCCCTGCCCGGCCAGGCGCCCCGCTTCGGTGCCGCCCACGTGCCGGTCGTGGAACCGTCCAACAGCAATTGGGACGGTGTGGACCGCCGCAAGTCCGACCAGGGCCCGCCCAAGGGCCAGACCGATCGTCGTCGCGCGAACCAGCCCTTTGGCCGCCGCCACACAGCCTGACAATCAGCGAGGAGCCCCAAAGACCATGGCCAAATACGCCAGCCTTCATGCCGGTCTTCTGGCCCGAAAGGGCGAGGCCTCGCCGGCCCTTCCCTCCAGCTTCGCCGGTGCGAGCTATGTCGACGCTCCGCAGCCCGCGGTCACGGCACGGCCGGCAGCGGCGGAGACATTTTCCGAGACCCGGTTCGACGGACGCGCGACCGACCGCCGCGACATCGAACCGCCCGAAACGCCGCAGCGGCTCCTGGTCCGCAAGCCCGCTCCCCTGCGGGATGATGCACCGGTTTCCGCCCCCCCTTCGGAGCCGGCCTCGCCCATCGGGACCTGCTGCGGCGCTCAACTCGACCTCGGCGCTGATCCGCATGCCGGGATCGACCGCGCCGCGCGGGCCCAGGTACGCCTGACGGCCGAACAGAAGCGGCGACTGCGCACCGTATCCGTGCAGATGAACTGGCCCCAGCAGCGCATTCTCTCCGACGCGCTGGATGCCTGGCTGGAGGCCCTGTGCGAGGGCGACATGAGCGGCTGTTCCTGCCTGCGGGCCCGCCCGGAAAACTGAACCCGCGCGGCCCAGCTACCCGCTCGCGCAAGGCCGCCATGCGGGCCGAATCCGCCCGAATTTGCATGTTTGCCACATTCCCGGCACGATTGCCCCTACAACGGCGCACTTCCTGGGGCCTGCGGCCTGTAGCGTGCAAAGGGGCTGCCGTGGCACAAGCCTATTCAATGCAGGGATTCGACATCACCGTAGATGACGGCATCCTGGAAATGCGCACGGAAGGCAAACGCACCTCGGAAACCGGGCCCGATGCGGGCCGCGCCTTCGAGAATTTCCTCAGATCCCGCACCGTCCGCGCCGTCATCTTCGATGTGCGCGGGGCCGACTACGCCATGAGCGACACGGAGTGGGAAGAACGCGCCCGGACCGTGGCCCGCGTCTGCCGGGACTATCTCATCGCCATCATTGACCGCGAAGACCAGTCGCGCCATTCCGCCCGCGTCCTGGAACTGCATGAAAGCATGGGCGGCCGCGGCCGCCCCTTCCGGTCGCGCGCCCAGGCCCGCGCATGGCTGCGCCAGGAACTCGCGCGCGCCTGAGCCCGCCTATTGCATCGGCCCGCCGGCATCTCCGGCCAGACGTTGTGCCAATACGTCTCGCATGCGCCCGAAACGTTCGGCCGTATCCCCAGCCTCCAGCAAATGCTGGCGCTCGGCGGCTGAAAACGGTGCCATCATCGCCACCCGGTCCACCAGGCTGTAGAGCGGCATCCCGCGCACGGAGTCCCAATCGGCTGCCACATGCTCCTGGCGGAACCAGGCCTGCAGCATGCGGATCAAGAGGTCCTCATCTCCATCCACCGGCCGCCGGGGTTCCAGGTCGCGGGCAAAGTCCGAATAATCCGCCCGCGCCACGCGGTAGGGCACCGCCTGCTCCAACTCATCCGCCAGTCGAAACCGGCTGATCCCGGCCAGCGTGATCAGATAGCGCCCGTCATCGGTCTCCTGAAACTGCGCCAGCCGGCCGGCACCCCCGACCGGGGCCAGCGCCGGTCGGTCCGGTGTACCGCCCTCGCGCGTCTGGATGATGCCGATAAAGCCCTCACCGCGCCGCACATCGTCCAGCATGTTCAGATAGCGCGGCTCGAACACGTTCAGCGGCAGGATTTCTCCGGGCAGGAGGATGGCACCGCCCAGGGGGAAGAGCGGCAGCGTGTTCGGCAGGGAAAGCGCATCGGTCATACGACGGACATAGGCCTGCCAAAGCATCTGGCCAGCCTGATCAGGGCTCGAAGGCTTTCGGGCTGCGCCGGAACGTCCTGCCGCGAGAATGGCAGAAAAAACGCGGCCAGTGGGGCGATCATCCGGGACTCCTTGTCCGTGGTTCGCCCAGTCTAGCCGCGCAACTTTCGGACCGCTAGCGCTGCACCATGCCCATGGCGTCGGCCTTGCCCAGCGGCACGCCGATCTGGCGCAGGATGCCGTAGGCCATTGCCGTATGGAACAATGTGTTGGCGATGACGAAGTTCTGGGCATAGGCCTGCCGCGGCAGGGTCAGCTCACGGTCCCGGCCGGCCGGGAAAGTGATCGGCGCCGTCGGATTCGCGTCAATCGCCGCCTCGTCGAACCCCCAGACGATCTCGCGTGTCCGCTCGATACGGGCCTTGAGGGCTTCGAACGAGGTTTCCGTGTCCGGTGTCGAAACCGGATCGGTTCCGGCCAGGCGCGCCAGGCCGCGGGCCGAGAAATCGCTGACCAGCTGGATCTGCTTGGAGAAGGGATACATGTCGGCGCTCAGGCGCCAGTTGAGATAGACCGCCTCGTCCACCCCGGCCTCGCGGGCATGGGCTTCGCCCTTGTCCAGTATGATCTGGCAGGCGCGATAGGCTTGGTCGAGCTGGGCCTTGATGAGGCCGGACAAGGTCAGGGTCATGCTTTCCTCCTGCATGGGCTTGTGGCGCAAGAGATGGATCAGCATGACCCCGGAAACAAGCGGATGACCCGCATGCATTTTTATCTGTGGCGCGGCCGTCTCAGACCTGCGTACCGATGCGGCAGAGGGTTTCACCGGCCGCATTCCAGGTGGTCAGCCGCGCGGTGAAGGCAGCGTCCATGTCCAGTTCCATGTCGGACAGGATCACGGCGCCTTCGCCAAAACTCGTCACATCGCCGCTCTGAACCAGGTCAAAACCGCCGCCACCCATCGACTGGGTCACGACCATGCGCCAGCTGCGCGCGTCGCCCGGCTCGCTCCAGGCCGTCAGGACAACACCCTCGTCGGCAGCGACCACATCGATGCCGCAGGCTTCGCCGGCGCCGAGCTGCGCCATGCGCGCGTCCAGCGGGGCTTCATCGACCTGCGCGGCGAACCACACACCGCTGGCAGCGAG
The DNA here is from genome assembly GCA_965242785.1 of uncultured Maricaulis sp. Lineage (GTDB taxonomy): Bacteria > Pseudomonadota > Alphaproteobacteria > Caulobacterales > Maricaulaceae > Maricaulis. The sequence continues at coordinate 305,619 of CBDETA010000001.1, read as the reverse complement.
AAGCGAGGTCAGGGATGCCAGTTTGAAACTCATGACAGCCTCCTTTTTGCTGTCGGTCCGGGGCCTTGCCGGATGACACGACACGTCATCCGGCAAGATGCCCCCGGGCTCAGTGTTCGCCCTGGATCACCAGGGTCACATTGCCACTGCCCGTTTGACGGACACGGGCGTTCTGGCCATTTCCGACCTGGATGATGCCGGCGGCGTTGTTGTAGCCGGCCTGGTCGGTCACTGCCGTGTTGTTCGAGCCGATCTGCGAGATGCCCGAGATATTGCGGTCACCGGTCTGCACCGAGGCGCCGTAATTATTGCGGCCCTGCTGGCCGATCACGGCGTCATTGCGACGGCCCAGCTGGTCGACATGCGCTTCATTGTAGCGGCCGTACTGACCCACCGTGGTGCCGTTGCGGGCGCCGTCCTGGATGACCGTGACGTACTGGCGCTCGCCGTACTGGTTGATCACCATGCGCTGGCGGTAGCCGTCCTGGCGGCCGGCGATTTCGTTCTGATAGCCTTGCTGGGCCACGCTGACGCGGTTGCGCGATTGAGCCTCAGCTGCGCCCACGGTGCCGAGGACGGAAACGGCTGCCAGAGCGCTGGCAATGAGAAGACGGGTTTTCATCATGGATACTCCACTCTGTCTGGCCGACGCCCAATGCATCGAAGCCTGAAATCAGTTCTATCGCGGTCGCGATGAGCGGATGCTGAGTGCGATATTCATCGTTGAAACAGGTAGATGAACGGAAACGGCCGGTTTGTTCATGAATCAAACAGGCCCGGACCGTTTCCGGTCCGGGCCTCCAGGGCGGGCCTCCGTCCGGAGGTCAGTTTCTGGGGCATCGGCTTGCGATCATGCCCGGGATGGCGAGGCACTCCTCTCGCGAGATCGAGGACGTGCGAGACGGGGTGGCCGACTGCTGAGCCCGACGGGCAACAACCCGTTGCGAGGCCTCGGTCGGCGCATACGGCGACACATAGCGCGAAGGGCGCGGCGCAGCGCGCGGACTGTCGATCAGCTGGAAGGGCAGGATCGTCACCTGGTTGGTCGAGCACACCAGCCGACCCGACGTGTCATAAACCTGCAGCGAGCCCCGCAGCATGGCGTCCTGACCCAGTTCCGCATCGCGCAACTCGTCCATGCCACGATACCCACCCGGGACGACATAGCCGAGCATGAATGTGCTCTGGGCCAGCACCGAGTCTTCCGTGCTGCTGCGGGAGAAGTGTCCGTCCAGGCGCAGGTCCAGGTCACTGTTGGGCATCGCTTGATAAAGCTGGAAGCGGTAGCTGCCGCTCAGTGCGCGATGGGTCCGGGGAACGGCAATGCCGCTGGAACTGCCCAGATAGACCTGGATGCCGCAATTGGCGCCGTTCTGCAGCGGAATGCCGATGGAGCGCTGCTGAGCCTGTACGGGTGCGCCCAGACTGGCTGCGAAAACCACGGCAAGGGCGGCAGAGGAAAATTTCGCGAAAGTCTTGCGCATCACATGGGCTCCTTGGCTTCAGACCATTCGGGGTCTTCACTCCGGGGATAACCCAGGCACGATGAGCCGGGCCTGACGGGCCGGTTCAGTCGCCGTTCATCAGGAACCGGCTGCGACGCGCGCCGGACGCTCCTGCGTCTCGATCTGCGGCAGGATGATCGAGGCTTCCACCGTGTTGCCCACGCCGAGATAATTGACCTGGGTGAAGCCCATCGACTTGGCCAGCTTGATGCCCTTGCCGCGATAGCCGGCGCGGGAGGGATTGGCCATTTCCGCGGTTTCCGCATCAATGCCCTCGCCATCATCCTGAATGACAAAGGTCAGCGAGCGCAGGCCACGGTGGAAACTCAGCCTGACGCGACGGTTGGTGAATTCCGGCTCGCCCATGCGCGCCGCCAGCTTGCGGTACCAGGAGCCGTCGGCCAGCCCCTTGGCCTTCTCGGTCGCGTCAAAGCCCAGATTGCCGTGCTCGATGGCATTGGCCAGCAGCACGTAGAGTCCGACCGAAACCGGGCAAGGATCCGGACAGGCCCGGCCGAGGAAGACTGAGACGTCCCGCGCCTGCTCCAGCGTCTGGATGGAGAACTCTCCGGACGTGGCCGCCGCAATGGCACCGCCTCCGATATCGCTGTTATCGGGCACCGCCATCCGGTATTCGCGATAGGCGCGCAGGCCCTCGATCGCGTTGGTCAGCGTGCCGGCATCGGTATCATGATCGAGATAGGCATCCGCCCCCGACCGGCGCGCATTGGCCGTCACCCACAGCGAGTGTTGCATCGGCGCCGCATTGTGGGCCGCCTCGGCAATCCTCTTGCCATGGGCGTCATCGGCGACGACCAGGGCCACCGGCCCCTCCTCGTCCATCGTCGGCCCCATAAAGACCGTCATGCCCAGACCCTTGGCCAGGGCACGCGAAACCACGCGTGTCCGGTTGCTGTCGCTCATGCACAGCCAGATACGATCCGGGGTCTTGCCGATGTCGGCGACGGCCATGGGGTCTCCGCAGCGTGTGATTTCCGACGCTTATCCGTTTGGGCGAGTATCGACACAAGACATTAACAATGACTATCGAGCGCTGCGGGCGAATTTGCTGCTCCCCTCGCGTCACTCCTGACACAAGGCTGTCAGCACCATGGGCGTAGAACAAGCCGCGAACGAGGAAGCGCGCGGGGTGCTTCCCAATGGCGGGATCAACCGATGTATACGCTCTACCATTTCCCCTTCTCCCAACATGCCCGCCGCGTGGCGGCGCTGCTGGAAGCCGCCCAGCTGCCCTTCGAACTGCGCCATGTCGCCATGAATGAGGGCGAGCACATGTCGCCGGCCTATCTGAAGATCAATCCCAACCACCAGGTCCCCACCCTCGTCGACGGCGATCTCAAGATCCATGAGTCGACCGCCATCCTGCGCTATCTCTGCCAGCGCCACGGGCTGGAAGACTGGTACCCGTCGGCTCCCGCCGTGCGCGCCGGGGTCGACCAGTGGACCGACTGGACCCAGAGCCGCATGGCCCAGGCCGTGGTGGATATCGTGCTCAACTCGGTCTTCCTGCCCGAGGGCCAGCGCGACCTCGCGGCCATCGAGCGCGGCAAGACGCGCCTGGCCGAACTGGTGCCGCTGATCACCGCCCAGCTGGACGGACGCGACTGGATCGCCGGCACGCCCACACCGACCATCGCCGACCTTACCCTGGCCAGCAATTTCACCCAGCTCGAACTGGCCGGCTGGCGCCCGGCCACGGGTCCGGTCCGCGCCTGGTATGACCGCATGTGCAATCTGGAGGCCTTCGCCCGGACCCTGCCGCAGATGGAGGCGGCCTGAGGGCCGACCCGGGGGGATAAGTGATGTTTGTGATTGTCCTGCGCTTTGCCGCCAACCGCGCCGCCGCACCCGACCACATGGCCGCCCACAATGCCTGGATCGACCAGGGCTTCGCTGACGGCGTCTTCCTGATGACCGGCAGCCTCCAGCCCGCGGCGGGCGGTGCCGTCCTCGCCCACAATGCCACGGATGATGAGATCCGGGCGCGCGTAGCCCAGGATCCCTTCGTGCGCGAAGGCGTGGTCTATGCGGAAATATTGGAGATCAAGCCGGGCCGTTCCGAAGAACGCCTGCGCTTCCTCTTGGGATAGCTGGAATTGATTGCACCGCAATCAAAATTAGAAGAAATCTCAGAGAAATTGCGCACTCGTTTCCACTGGTCTTTGCAGGTCGCGAGACTGGCACTTTATCAATACATTCGCGACAGTCTCAATAGTCCGCGCCCCGGCTTCATCATCGAGCCATTGAAAATTTCCATACGGATTATTCTCTAGAAAAGTATACCGCCCCTCCGGCGACACGATGAGATCAATTGCTCCATAAGACAAACCTTGAGCCGACAAAAAATCGAAGCAAAATCGCTTAATTTCCTCAGGCAAATCGAAGAGCTCATGTCGACATAATGAAGGGTCGAACCTCCAATCCACCTGTGTATCTGCGTGATCTTGTGAGAATATTTTTACAGAAATAATATTGGAATCAACGACAATAACTCTTACTTCAAAATCTTTCTCACAATATTCCTGTAAGAGCGTTGGCGAGAATCTAACTCCCGAGGAAAATTTTTTGACGTCCGAGTGAGTTAACTTTCTTGATAAAATACCAACATTTATCCCATCTAATTCTATATTAGATGTATAAACGCTTTTTACAATGACCCCGTTTGGGTATCTTTTTGAAAAACCCACTATCTCACTGGGCTGCATTGAAATAATTGTGTCCGGAACATGAATTCCAAGTTTTTTAGCAAGCAAAAGCTGCTGAAATTTGTTTTTGGAACGATCCGCGCAAAATGGGTCATTTATCCAGCGAGGTCCTGGCAGCGCATATACGCCCTCGACAAATGCCTTAGCCTCCTTGGCGACAAATTTCCGGACGCCGCGATCACGTCCTGCACCAGGAATTTCTGGGTCAAATACCGGCTTGCGAAGCCATGCGGTCCGAAGCGAACCGAGATCGGCAACCCTCCCTAATCGATCACGAATGTGTCCGGCCCATTCCGCTGTAGTGCACGCAAGCGTCGCCGAGTATGAATTCAGAAGATTTTCCGTGTTGAAACGCAAAACCGGAACACCACGATGGTTCAAAATCCTAATGACACCATCGGCATGTGAATCCGCCTTGTTCGTAACGACGAGGATCAACCTTCTTTAGCTCTTAGGTATCATCCACTTCCGTGTCATCGTTGAAAATTCCGGTTCGACGATAGGTCAGCTGAGTTCCCGATGATGTCACATGCCCCGACACTTGGTTTTGCTCATCGTAAGCCGCAGACAATTGATGCAAGTTCCTGACGGCACCCTTGAACTTACAAACATCGGGCGAACCGATGAAATTCACAATGAATGGAAGGGCTTGATCCTTCTCACCATCAATCCTTGGACTGCTCATACAAAACCTCCCTAAGAAGAAATGTAAGGTAGTATCGCAGCTTTGGCATTCGCCCTCAAGGTGAGTTGCGTTCAGTAGGAAGATTCGAGATGAATGTGCGATGCCACAACACCCTTTGACCAACAATCCGCCGCTGCACCGAAGCGCGTGGCAGGCTCTGGCTAGGCGTCGCGCTCGCGCACGATCCCGGCGGCGCGTTCGCGCATCGTCGGGAAGCGGTAGAAGATGTGCGTGCCGATGCGGCGGGTCCGCACCAGGCTGTCATTCCAGTACGGATCGACGGCCACGGTGTGGTAGTGCGTCGCGCGGCGCGTCACGTCGCGGCCAAAGCCCATGAAGGCGTGTTGCGCGATCAGCTGCGACCGGCGCCAGGAGCGGCCACGCGGCTCGCGGATCAGCGACCCGTCACAGGTGAAGGTGAACTGGCAGCCGGTGCTGCGATCGGATCCTTCAAAGACCACACCGCAGATCGTGTCCGGATAGTCGCGATGGCGCACCCGGTTCATCACCACCTGGGCCACGGCCAGCTGGCCGATGAACTGTTCCGAACGGGCTTCGTAATACACGGCCAGGGCCAGGCAGTTCAGCTCGCCATTGATGCCGGCCGCGGTGTTGAAGTGGCTGGAATCGAAGGTGCGCAAATCGTCCAGGGAGCGTGCCGACAGGATGGCTCCCATCTCGCGGTCGGCTTCCAGCGCGATCGAGGCAATGCGCAGGGCCTGCGGCGCCTCCCAGCTTTCATCGACATCGCCGCGCTCCAGATAGGCATAGGCCAGACGGCGCCATTCCAGCGTCTCGTCCTGCTCGCGGGCGCGGTCGGACGCCATGTTGAGGACCAGAATGGCAAACGCCCACAGCAGCAGCGTCGCCAGCACGTGGAAGGCTGTCGCTACCTGTTTTTGCTGACTCCGTGCTTCTTCCAGATTCATCGGGTCTCTTGGTCGCCGGTCTGTCGCCGAATCGCTCTGTGGTGAGTTCAAGTTACCACGAAAACTTCTTACGAATTCGCTATGCAAAGAGCGCGCCTCTCTATGGGAGCGCGTTTAAAGGGTCAAGCAGGGCAACGAATTACAAATAAGAAATGACTCTCCCCGCGCCCGGGGAGAGCCATTCTTTGAACTGTATTTTCCGTGACTTAGGAGACGCGCCGCAGGCGGGCCTGGGCCGCTGCCAGACGCGCGATCGGCACCCGGTAGGGCGAGCAGGAGACATAGTCCAGACCGACTTCTTCACAGAAATCGATCGAGGACGGGTCACCGCCATGCTCGCCGCAAATGCCCAGCTTGAGACTTGTCCGGGTGGCCCGGCCACGCTCGGCCGCGATCCGCACCAGATCGCCCACGCCTTCCTTGTCCAGCGACACGAAGGGATCCTTCTCGAAAATGCCGGCTTCCAGATAGTCGCCCAGGAACTTGCCGGCATCATCGCGCGACAGGCCGAAGGTGGTCTGGGTCAGATCATTGGTGCCGAAGGAAAAGAATTCGGCGTCCTCGGCGATCTTGCCGGCCATCAGCGCGGCGCGCGGCAGCTCGATCATGGTGCCGATCAGATAGACCGGCTCGCCGCCCGTCTCCTCCGCCACGGCCTTGGCCACGCCGGCGACGCGCGCCTTGAGGATCGACAATTCCGCCGGCGTCGCCACCAGCGGGATCATCACCTCGGCCAGCGGCTTGAAGCCGGTTTCCTGTTCGACCGCCACCTGGGCCTCGAAAATGGCCCGCGCCTGCATCTCGTAGATTTCCGGATAAGTGATGCCCAGGCGGCAGCCGCGATGACCCAGCATCGGATTGCTTTCCGACAGGTCGCGCGCCCGCGCCAACAGCTGGTCGGCCGGCAGGCCGGTCGCCTTGGCCACGTCGATCACATCCTCTTCGGAATGCGGCAGGAATTCGTGCAGCGGCGGATCCAGCAGGCGGATGGTGCAGGACCGGTCCGCCATGATGCGGAAGATTTCCTTGAAGTCCTCGCGCTGCATCGGAAGGATCTTGTCCAGCGCCGTGACGCGGCCATCCTGGTCGTTCGACAGGATCATCTCGCGCACGGCGGCGATCCGGTCGGCCTCGAAGAACATGTGCTCGGTGCGGCACAGGCCGATGCCCTCGGCGCCGAAATCAACCGCTGTCTGGCAGTCGGCCGGCGTCTCCGCATTCGTGCGCACCTTCATGCGCCGGTGCGTGTCAGCCCAGGCCATCAGCTTGCCGAAATCGCCGGTCAGTTCCGGCTTGATCATCTTGGCTTCGCCGTACAGCACCTGGCCGGAGGCGCCATCAATGGTGACGATCTCGCCATCCTTGATGACCCGGCGGCCGACGGTGAACTGTTTCAGCGCATAATCGATCTTGATCGCACCGGCACCGGAGACGCAGGGCCGTCCCATGCCGCGCGCCACAACGGCCGCGTGGCTGGTCATGCCGCCGCGCGCGGTGATGATGCCTTCCGCGGCATGCATGCCGTGAATGTCTTCCGGCGAGGTTTCGATGCGCACCAGGATGACCTTGTCGCCCGCCTTCTTGCGCTCTTCCGCCTCGTCACTGTCAAACACCACCGCGCCACAGGCCGCGCCCGGCGAAGCCGGCAGGCCGGTGGTGAGAATGTCGCGCGCGCCATCGGGATCGAGCGTCGGGTGCAACAGCTGGTCCAGCTGCGCCGGATCGACCCGCATCACCGCCTCGTCGGTGGTGATCAGGCCTTCGGTCGCCATGTCGACGGCGATCTTCAGCGCCGCCTTGGCGGTGCGCTTGCCATTGCGGGTCTGCAGCATCCACAAACGGCCGGCTTCCACCGTGAACTCGATGTCCTGCATGTCGCGGTAGTGCCGCTCCAGCTTGTCGAACACCTCGATCAGCTCGGCATAGCTCTCCGGCATCGCGGTTTCCATCGACGGGTTCTCGTCACCCATCTTGATCCGCATCGCCTCGGTCAGGCATTGCGGCGTGCGGATGCCGGCGACCACGTCCTCGCCCTGGGCATTGACCAGGAATTCCCCGTAATAACCCGGATCACCGGTTGAAGGGTCGCGCGTGAAGGCCACGCCCGTCGCCGAGGTCTCGCCCATGTTTCCGAACACCATGGCCTGGACATTCACCGCCGTGCCCCAGCTCGCCGGAATGTCGTGCAGGCGGCGATAGGTCTTGGCCCGCTCGGTCATCCACGAGCCGAACACTGCGCCGATGGCGCCCCACAACTGCTCGCGCGGATCGGCCGGGAAGGGATGGCCCAGCTCGCGCGCTGCAGCCTGCTTGTACTCACCGACGATCTGCACCCAGTCATCGGCCGACAGCTCGGTGTCCAGCGAATAGTCGTTATCGTCCTTGAACGCGTCCAGGATGTCCTCGAACACGGCATGGTCCACGCCCAGCACCACGTCGGAATACATCTGGATGAAGCGGCGATAGCTGTCGTAGGCAAAGCGCTTGTCGCCGGACAGTTCGGCCAGACCCTTGGCGGTCTCGTCATTGAGACCCAGGTTCAGCACCGTATCCATCATGCCCGGCATCGAGGCGCGCGCGCCCGAACGCACCGAGACCAGCAGCGGATTGGCCGGATCGCCGAACGTCTTGCCAACCGTGGCCTCCAGCTTGGCCAGCGCCGCCTCGACCTGCTCGTTCAGCTCGGCCGGATAGGCCTTGTTGTTGTCGTAGAACGCCGTGCAGACCTCGGTCGTCAGCGTGAAGCCCGGCGGCACCGGCAGGCCCAGCTTGGCCATCTCGGCCAGATTGGCGCCCTTGCCGCCCAGCAGCTCGCGCATCCCGGCTTCGCCCTCGGAATCACCCCCGCCAAAGGCGTACACCCACTTCGTCTGTGCGCTCATGCTATCGAACTCCCGAAATAAGGTCTGTCTGTATGCGGGCTGTCAAAACAGCCCCCTTCTCCCCGGGGAGAAGGTGCCCCGAAGGGGCGGATGAGGGGGAAATCCCGGTCTTGCCGGCCATCGAGAGCATGCGTGCTAGCCCGTGATCTTCGCGAAATCGGCGACGGCACCCACTGCCGCGCGAATGCGCGACAATAAGAGAAGTCTGTTGCGGCGCAACCGGACCAATTCGGTGTTAACGGTCACGCTCTCGAAAAATGCATCAATCGGCGCCCGCAATTGCGCCAAAGCCCCCATGGCGGCGGTAAAATCCTCTGATTTCAGGGCGCTTTCCGCTTCCGGTCCCGCCTTCGCAAGCGCAGCAATCAGGGCCCGCTCCGCCGCTTCCGGTGCTTCTGCGAGATAGTCCGCATCCGGATCGGCGTCATAGCTTTCGCCATCCTTCTTTTCTTCCGCCTTGAGGATATTCGCCGCCCGGTTGAACCCGGCCAGCAGCGCCGCGCCATCCTCGGTATCCAGAAAGCCCTGCAGCGCCCGCGCCTTCGCCGTCACCCGGACGAGATCATCATCGCCCAGCGCAAACACGGCATCGATGACGTCGTGGCGGATGCCCTCGTCGCGGAGGTGGACTTTGAGACGGTCGGCGAAGAAGGCGAGGAGGTCGCCACCGATATCCACACCAGTCGCGATAGAAGGGCGTGAATCAAACTCGATTGCGCTTGGCGTTTCGAAAATTGGAATGTCCGAAATCCAATTCGCATCCATCAGATAGATGTCTTCACTCAAACCGACGAATTTTTCGAAAGTCGACCAAAGCTCTTCAAATGTCGGCAGCTTTTTCTCAGGTAAGACAGAGTCATAATCCGATGGCCAAACGGCAATGAGTTTCCCATCTCGGACAACCGCGGGAAGTTGACCCGGATAACGCTGCTTCAATACCCGCCTTAGAGGGAAGTGTTTCAGGAAAGTTTGGGCGCTCTTTAGTTCATTGATACCCAATTCCATCCGGATATTGTTTTCCAGTGCCAGGCGAATAACTCCCAATGCAGCCCGTCTGAGCGCAAACGGGTCCTTCGAGCCCGTAGGCAAGTCATCAATCGCCCAGAAGCCGACCAGCGTATCCAGCTTGTCCGCCAGCGCCACCGCCGCCGAGACCGGCGCCGTGGGCACCTCATCCGAGGGTCCTTGCGGCTTGTAGTGATCCTTGATCGCGTCGGCGACGGCGGCGTCCTCGCCCTGGTCCAGCGCGTAATAGCGGCCCATCGCGCCCTGCAGTTCAGGGAATTCATAGACCATTTCAGAGACAAGATCCGCCTTGGCCAGGCGCGCGGCCTTCTCGGCCAGGTCCGGATCGGCGCCCACCACCGGCGCCAGCTCGCGCGCCAGCGCCGCCACACGCTCCACCTTGTCGGCCACCGTGCCCAGCTTCTCGTGGAAGGTGACCTTGCACAGCCCCTTGGCCATCTCGCTCAGCGGCGTCTTCCTGTCATTGTCCCAGAAATGCCGCGCATCCGAGAGACGCGCCGAGAGCACGCGCGCATTGCCCGCAGCAATCGCCTTGCCGCCGTCCGGGGCCACCTGGTTGGCCACGCAGACGAATTTCGACGTCACCCCCGCCTCGCCCGGCTTTTTCACGGCGAAGTATTTCTGGTGCGTCTTCATCGTCAGGGTGATGACTTCCGGCGGCAGGTCCAGGAAGTCCGGGTCCATCTCGCCCAACAGCGGCACCGGCCATTCCACCAGTCCGGCGACCTCGGTCAAAAGCCCCGCATCCTCGACCAGTTCCAGACCGGCGTCGCTGCACACCTTGCGCGCGCCCTCCAGGATGATCGCCTCACGCTCGGCGCGCGACTGGATGACATGACCCTCTTCGCGCAGCACTTTGGTGTATTGCGCGTAATCGGTGATCGTGAACGGCCCGCGGCCCATGCGGCGATGGCCTTCGGTGACATTGCCGGCACGGATCCCGAATACCTCGAAATCCACCACCTCACCGTCAAACAGGCACAAAAGGCGCTGCAGCGGACGCACCCAGCGCTGGGTCATCTCCCCCTCGCCGAACTTCATCGATTTGGGCCAGGGGAAGGCCTTCATCACCTCGGGGATCGCCTCGGCGATCACATCCGCCGTGGTGCGGCCGGGCTTTTCGATGATGGCGACCCAGAAAGTCCCCTTCTTGTCCTCGCGCTGTTCGCACTGGTCCAGCGAGGCCACACCGGCGCCGCGCAGGAAGCCCTCGATGGCCTTCTCCGGCGCATCCACGCGCGGCCCCTTGCGCTCTTCGCGCACATCCTCGGTCTTCACCGGCAGACCGTCGATCACCAGGCCCAGACGGCGCGGTCCGGCAAAGGTCGTCAGCGAGGACCAGGCCAGTCCGGCCGCCTTCAGCTTCTCGCCCAGCAGTTTTTCCAGGTCCGCCTCGGCGCGCGGCTGCATCCGGGCCGGGATTTCCTCGCAGAAGATTTCAAACAGCAATTCAGACATTGTGAGTTCCGTTACGAGGTCAATTCCTGGGCGGTCCAGCGTTCCATCAGCGCGTAATAGCTGTCGTCCGGCGGGCCTTCATAGATCAGCGTGTCATCTTCGAAGGCCATCCAGTCCTGCGCCGACTTCACCCAGATATGGCCCACCGGCCTTAACTGGGCCCGGTCATCCAGCGACCCGGCCTTCAGCGACAGTGCCGGCCGGCCCTGGGTATCATTAGCGATCCGCGTCCCGCACTGGTCGCAGAACAGCCCCACCTTGGTCGACTTGCTGTCGGTCGGAATGGAAAACGCCGTCGGCGCTCCTTTGAGAAAGCGGAACCCGTCCCGTTCCACCAGCATCGACAGCCCAAAGGCCGAGGAGGATTGCTGCTGGCAGGTCGTGCAGTGACAGCAATACAGCGTCAACGGCTGCTTGCTCACCTCATACCGGATCGCACCACACTGGCAGCCGCCGCGAAGGGGAAGTTTCATCGGCTTTCCTCCGCGAGGCACCCATCCTCCCCCTTGATGGGGGAGGGGGACCACGGCGCAGCCGTGGTGGAGGGGGTGGGGGCGAGGTGTTTCATTGGGCGGGCACCGGGGTTCACCCCTTCCGACCCGCGGCTTCGCCGCGGCCCACCTTCCCCATCAAGGGGAAGGATGACTTCAGACGCGCCCATCACGCCCCCTCCAGCGCCGCGCGCTCCGCCTTCACCCAGGCTTCCGCACAGCCCTTCGCCAGCTCGCGCACCCGCGCGATCCAGCTGGCGCGTTCGGCGACCGAGATCGCCCCGCGCGCATCGACCAGGTTGAACAGGTGCGAGGCCTTCAAACAGAAGTCATAGGCCGGCAGCGGCAGCGGCTTTTCCAGCGACAACAGCGCCTTGCACTGGTTCTCCGCGCCCTTGAACCACTCGATCAGCATGTCGACATCGGCATGCTCGAAATTGAAGGCCGAATACTGGCGCTCCGCTTCCTGGAACACATCGCCATACTTCAACCCGGCGCCGTTGAAATCCAAGTCGTAGACATTCTCCACGCCCTGCACATACATCGCCAGACGCTCCAGCCCGTAGGTCAGCTCGCCGGAGACCAGATCCACATCCAGGCCGCCGACCTGCTGGAAATAGGTGAACTGGCTCACCTCCATCCCGTCGCACCAGACTTCCCAGCCCAGGCCCCAGGCACCCACGGTGGGGTTCTCCCAGTCATCCTCGACAAAGCGCACATCATGCAGGTCGCGGTCGATGCCGATGGCGTCCAGCGAACCCAGATAAAGATCCTGGATGTCCGCCGGGCACGGCTTCAACAGCACCTGGAACTGGTAGTAATGCTGCAGCCGGTTCGGGTTCTCGCCATAGCGGCCATCGCCCGGACGGCGCGAGGGCTGGACATAGGCGGCGCGCCAGGGGCGCGGGCCCAGCGAGCGCAGCGTGGTGGCCGGGTGCAGCGTCCCCGCCCCCACTTCCACGTCATAGGGCTGGAGAATGGCGCAGCCCTGCTCGGCCCAATAGTGTTGCAGACGCAGGATCAGGTCCTGAAAGGACGGCGCGGGTTTGGCGGCCATATCGAAAATGTCCCGGCGGAAATAAACAAGGGCAGAAATCGGCCGGACACTAGGCGGCAGGCGCCGTCTGATCAAGCACGCGAGTCGTCATCTCGCTGCGCCGCAGCACCCGATTCCAGTCGCGCCTCCACGGCCCGCCGCGCCGCCTCCGCCGCCGCATCCCGCGCCTTCACCCGCCGTCCGCGCAAGGCAAAGAACAGCACCAGGGCCAGCGTGATCAAAACCAGGGTCATCTCCATCCCCGCTGGATAGCAGACCACAAGCGGGGTGTCTTGTTGGATGCGAGGCGGCCGCCCCATCCGCGGAACCAAGCCTACGTGCCTCCCCTTCTCCCTTGGGGCTGAGGAGCCAAAGGACAGTCCGGGGGACTGTCCGACGCGACGAAGGGTGCCCCGCAGGGGCGGATGAGGGGGAATCCCGGTGGTGCCTGGAAGGGCGCGGCCCCCGCTATCCCCCCTCACCCCGGCCCTCTCCCCAGGGAGAGGGAGGACAAAGAGGGAGGATAAAAAGAAGATATCCCCACCCCCTCGGCGTGCCCGCATAATCCTCCCCGCCTCATCACCGCTCGAGGCCCGGTCTGGTCGGCCGGGGGTGGTGGGGGAGTGGAGCGTGTCCTGAGAGCCGGGTGACCGCCGGCTGGACGGGCACGGCGGTCAGGGAGCACGGCTGTCATGCTACTCATGCAGCATCCTCGCCTGATATAGGACACACCCGCCCCGGCGGGTGAAATCTCCAAGTGCGGGACGCCGGACGGTGTCACACACTTATCTCTAGCGAAGACGCCCGAAGGCGTCCCGCACCCTCTCTTGCTCATACCGCCAGCGTGCAAGCGCGTGGCGCTGTCGGTGGTGGGAGGAGAAATATTCCATGCGTACCCCACCGATTGTCATCCCGGCCGGATGCCCCCGACTTGATCGGGGGCGCAGCGCCGGGACCCATCGCGGAACACCGCGCTGGTGCAGGCATGGATCCCGGACTTCCGCCCGGCTCAAGGCCGGGCCTCCATCCGGGATGACAATCGGAGGCGTATCCCTTCTCCCCTTTCGGGGAGAAGGTGGCCCGAAGGGTCGGATGAGGGGCGGCCGCGCAAGCGGCCATCAAGAAGCTCTTTTTTTTGCGCGGCTTCGCCGCGCGCCCCTCACCCTGCCCTCTCCCCGGCCGGGGAGAGGAGATGTGCCTTTCCTCCCCACACCGTGGGGAGGGGGACCGGCCGAAGCCCGAAGGGCGAAGGCGGGTGGAGGGGCCGCGGCCGGCAGGCCGCGGAAGGCGACACGCTCCTCCCCCAAAGCAAAAGCGCCTCCCCATCGGGAAGGCGCTTTTCAGTCCGGGGTCTGCGGCGATCTAGAAATAATGCCGGATCGTCGTCGTGTGGGGCCAGCGGCCGCCGGCCTTGGAGCGCAGGCGGCGGCGGCGCATGCGCGATTGCATGACATTGCGGGCCTCGTCCAGCGACGGCAGGTCGGCAGCCGGCGCGGCCTTGAGGTCTTCGCGGTGCGCCACGAAATCGGCATAGGCTTCCAGTTCGGCCGACAGGCTGGCGGCGACCAGGTCGATCATGATCGCGTCATCGACATAGCCCAGAACCGGGGTGGCGTCCGGGATCAGGTCTTCCGGGTCGGCAAAATAGGCCAGCGCATCGATCACATTCTTGCGGTCATCGCCTTCCAGCTTCCAGTCCTTGTCTTCCAGCATGGCCAGCATCGGGCCGAGCTGGTCCAGGCGCTTGGTGACGAAGGAGGGCGGATTGGAGGCGCGGGCCTTGTCCATCATGTCGGCCACGCCCGCCAGGATGCGGTTTTCATCGGCCGAACCCAGGGATTCGCGCGCCTGGTCGAGGCGCTGGCGGAAGAAATCGAGATCGCTGTCGCTCAGCTCGAACTCTACCTTCAGGGTCGGATTGGAAGACGTGGTCATAATGAGCAAGGCACCTTTCATTGGCCGTTGATTGATGTCCGTTGTGTCCCACACGCGGCATCGCGTCGAAAGCGGGATCAGGATGCATATGTTCCCGCGGGATGGCCAGACACTGTGTGCCGCTTACCGGGTATTTACCCTGTGAACGCAAATCGCTGCCCGCCACCGGACGGACGCGCTACAGTTCCCGCCATGAACATTGCTTTCAACACGGCCGTCGGCGGCATGATCGCCGCCCAGTCGCAGCTGCACACTGCGGGGGCCGAGATGGTGCGCAATTCCAGCCAGGGGCAGGACATCATCCAGTCCGCCGTGGCCATCAAGCGCGCCGAAGCAAGCCACGCGGCCTCGGCCGCGGTCGCTCGCACCGCGAGCGAAATGACGGACACCCTGCTGGACATCACCGTCTAGCAGTCCCCTCGGTCGGTGGATGGCCGGTGGACGTCATCCCTCAGCCGAAGTCTCCATTGGCGTGTTGCCGGCACGAGGGATGACGCTCCGTCCGTGTTTGCATCTCGCCATCGGGCGCGAAACCGCCTAAGCCTTGCCGCATGGCTCAAAAGATTTCCGTCGATATCGTCGCCGACCTCGTCTGCCCCTGGTGCTGGCTGGGCAAACGCCACTGGGACGCCGCCAGGGCGCTGGTCCCGGATGTGCAGGTGGAAACGCTCTGGCGCCCCTACCAGCTCGACCCGACCCTGCCGCGCGAGGGCAAGCCCTATCGCGACTACATGCAGGCCAAGTTCTCCGGAACCGATGCCGGGCGCTGGAAGGCCATGCGCGAACACCTGGAGCAGGCCGGTCCGGCCACCGGGATCGAATTCCGTTTCGACGCCATCCCGCACCGTCCCAACACGCTGGACGCCCACCGCCTGATGCGCTGGGCCGCCGGTCAGGGTGTCGTCGACGCCGTCGCCGAAGGCCTGTTCAAGGCCTTCTTCCAGGACAGCCACGACATCGGCTCGGCCGAGGTGCTCACCGCCATCGCCGTCGACGCCGGCATGGATGGCGCCATCGTCGGCGACCTGCTCGCCGGGGACCGCGACCGCAAGGCGGTCTGGGACGAGGAAGTCTTCTATCGCCAGCTCGGCGTCACCGGCGTGCCGACCTACATCTTCAACGGCCGGTTTGCCGTCTCCGGCGCCCAGGAGCCGGTGGTGCTGGCCGATGCCATACGCCAGGCCGTCAACGAGCCCGCCGAGACGGACTGACCTGCCTTCACACGATCACCGGGGAGATGATCATGACTGCACTGCAAGCCGTTGGCCTCTACGCCGGCCTCAACATGCTCCTTCTGCTAGTGTTGGCCGCCAATGTCTCGCGCCATCGCCGCCGCGCCAAGGTCAGCCTGGGCACCGGCCAGGATGCCGGGCTGGAACAGGCCTGCCGCGCCCATGGCAATGGCACCGAGAGCGTGCCGCTGGCCCTGATCGGCCTGTGGCTGGTTGCGGCCCTGGGCTATCCCGCACTGTGGGTGCACGGCCTGGGTCTCGCCCTGACGGTGGGACGCGGCATCTACTCCTACGGCCTGCTGACCCAGGCGGGACCCAGCATCGGACGGATTTCCGGCACCGCCCTCACCTGGCTGGTGTTTCTGGTGTCCGCGCTGCTGCTGATCGCCAAAGCCTTCATCTGAGGCGTTGCCCGTCGCGCCCCGGCAGCGCTATAGCCAGAGCATGACACACGCCATTTCCGCTCCCGACCCCGCCCGCCTGCAGGAGATTGCCGGCGACCTCGTCAAGCGTGCCCGCGCCGCTGGTGCCGACCACGCCGAAGCCGCCGTCGGCGAGTCGCGCCAGACCGAGCTGTCGGTGCGCGACGGCAAGCTGGAGGACATCGAGCGTTCGGAAAGCCTGGACGCCGGTGTGCGCGTCTTCATCGGCCAGCGCCAGGCCGGGGTCGCCTTTTCCGACCTCTCCGAACAGGGCCGGCAATTCACCATCGAGCGCGCTGTCGCCATGGCCAAGGCGGCCCCGGAAGACCCGTTTGCCGGTCTCGCCGATGCCGAACGCCTGTGTGCCAACCCGCCGGTGATCAATCTCTTCGAGGCCGTCGAGTGGACGCCGGAAGAGCTGGAAGCCCGCGCCATCGAGGTCGAGCAGATCGCCCGCGCCGTCGAAGGCGTCAGCATGACCGACACCGCCTTTGCCGGTTTCGGCCAAGGCGCCGCAGCCCACGCCACCTCGACCGGCTTCAATTCCGGCTGGCGCAAGAGCCAGTTCAGCTATGGCGCCAGCGTCATCGCCACCGGTCCGGACGGGGCGATGGAGCGCGATTACGCCGCCACCAGCGCCCGCCGCATCGCCGATCTGCAGTCGATCACCGAAATCGGCACCGAGGCCGGCGAACGCGCCGCCCGCCGGGTCGGACCGAAGAAACTGCCCAGCGGCAAGATGCCGGTCGTGTTCGACCGCCGCGTCTCCACCGCCTTCCTCAGCGCCCTGTGCGGTGCGATCAGCGGCCCTTCCGTCGCCCGCGGCGTCTCCTTCCTGCGCGAGAAGATGGGTGAGAAGATCTTCGCGGACGGCATCAACATCATCGACGATCCGCACCGCGACTGGGGCCATGCCTCGGCGCCCTTCGATGGCGAGGGCACGGTCAATCGCCGCATGAGCATCATCGAGGACGGGCGTCTGACGACCTGGTTCCTCAATTCCGCCGCCGCACGCCAGCTCAAGCTGGAGCCGACCGGCCATGCCCGCCGCAATATGGGCGGCCCGCCCGGTGCCGGCCCGACCAATCTTCACCTGGAGCCGGGCAATGCCAGCCGCGCCGACCTGATCATCGCCATCGAAAACGGCCTTCTGGTCACGGAAATGTTCGGCCCCTCGCTCAATGCCAATACCGGCGACTGGTCGGTCGGCGTATCCGGCTACCGCATCGCCGGCGGCAAGATCGATCATCCGGTCAGCGAGGTCACCGTGGCCGGCAATCTGATCGATATTTTTGCAAGACTTGTCCCGGCCAGCGATCTGGAGTTTAGAGGCGCCGTTAACGCTCCCAGCCTATGCGTTGACGCCATGTCCGTTGGCGGGCTTTAAGCCTGCATCCGATCCTCCAAGGAAGATTCCATGAGCACGACCCAGATCAACAACCAGCTCCTCCACCTCGTCATCGGCGGCGAACTGGTGTGCGTCGACCCCAAGAATTGCGAGTTCAAGGACCTCAAGGCCGTCGATTTTGTCGGTGCCTTCGGCAGCTATGAAGACGCCCGCAAGGCCTGGAAGGAAGCGGCCCAGCGCACGGTCGACAATGCGCACATGCGCTATTTCATCATCCACGCACACAAGCTGCTGGATCCGGCCGACGACGCCAAATAGGCCAAGCCGCTGACTGATACCGCCCCGCCTTCCGCGTCCACGCTCAAGCTCGGCCTCAGGCTGTGGCGTGACTGGCTGTCGCCGCACAAGGGGATGGTCGCGCTGGCGATCCTCCTCTCCGCGCTGACCGCAGGGGCGGCGGCCTCCTATGTCGGTGTGGTCGGCAAGACCTTTGACGAACTGGGCGCCGGCCTGGAGGGCTTTTCCTGGTTTGCGCCGCTGGCCATCATTGGCCTGGCCTGCGTCCGGGCGCTCTCCCTCTACCTCCAGACCGTCCAGACCAATCGCCTGGCGCTCAGCGTGATGCAGGATCTGCAGAACGCCATGTTCGCCAAGCTCAGCCATGCCGACTTTGCCCGGCTGCAGGGCGAGCCGGTCGGCTCGCTCGTCTCGCGCTTCACCAATGACATCACGCTTCTGCGTGAAACCCTCATCCGCCTGACCAACAATCTGCTGCGCGACATCCTCCAGGTCGTCGCCACCATTGGCTGGATGCTGTGGCTGGACTGGATGCTGACCCTGCTGATCCTGGTCGTCTATCCCGTCGCCGCCTGGCCGGTCATCCGCATCGGTCAGCGTCTGCGCCAGACCTCCAACCGGGCCCAGTCGCAAATGGGCGAAGTGACCAGCCAGCTGGAGGAAAGCTTCTCCGGCACGCGGATGATCAAGACCTACGGGCTGGAGGACTTTGAAAAGGGCCGCGCCCGCAAGGCCTTTGCCGACCGGTTCCGTTTCCTCTTCCGCATGGCCGAGAACAAGGCCCGCGTCGATCCGATCCTGGAGGCCGTGGGCGGCATCGCCCTGGCCGTGCTGATCAGCGTCGCCGGCCTGCGCCTGATGTCCGGCGACACCTCGATCGGCGACCTGATGGGCGTGCTCACGGGCGTCGCCCTGATCGCCCCGCCGATCCGCGCCATCGGCACGCTCAACGCCGTGGTCCAGGAAGGCTTTGCCGTTCTGGAGCGGGTCTTCTGCGTTCTGGATGAGCCGGAGCAGGTCACTAATGCGCGCAATGCCCCCGACCTTGCGGTCAGCCAGGGCCAGGTCGAGTTTCGCGATGTCGGGTTTGCCTATGCCGACGGCACGGAGGCCCTTCGCGGGATATCGCTGACCGCCAGACCCGGGCAGACCATCGCCCTGGTCGGACCGTCCGGCTCGGGCAAATCGACCATTCTCAACCTCCTGCCCCGCCTGCACGACCCCCAATCCGGCGAAATCCGTATCGATGGCCAGGATATCCGCGGCGTCTCGGTCCCGTCATTGCGCCGCTCCATGGCGCTGGTCAGTCAGGATGTCACCCTGTTCGATGACAGCGTGCGCGCCAACATCGCCTTCGGTGATCTGGACGCCAGCGAGGAGGCCATCATCGCAGCGGCCAAGGCGGCCGACGCCCATGATTTCATCATGGCCCTGCCCGGTGGCTATGACGCGCCGGTGGGGCCGCGAGGCGGCAATCTGTCCGGCGGTCAGCGCCAGCGTCTGTCCATCGCCCGCGCCATTCTCAAGGACGCTCCGATCCTGCTTCTGGACGAGGCCACGTCGGCACTGGACACCGAATCCGAGCGTCGCGTCCAGGCCGCGCTCGAGCGTCTCTCGCAAGGGCGCACCTGCCTGGTCATTGCCCACCGCCTGTCCACGGTGCGCAATGCCGATCTGATCTATGTGCTGGATCAGGGTGAAGTGCGCGAACAAGGCCAGCATGACGCGCTGGTCGCACAAGACGGACTCTACGCGAAACTCTGCCAGATGCAGTTTGGTGACAGCGGAGCCTAGCTGGCCGGCAGGGTCACCATGAATTTCGACCCGGCCCCCAGCGAGCTCTCAACGCTGATATCGCCATCCATCAGTTCCGCCAGCTTCTTGGCGATCGCCAGGCCCAGGCCGGTGCCGCCGAACTTGCGTTGGGTGGCTGATTCCGCCTGGCTGAAGGGCAGGAAGACGCGGCTGATCATGTCGGAGTCCATGCCAATGCCGGTATCGGCCACTTCCAGCACCAGCTCGTGTGAACCGTCCGGTCCCTGGCGCGCCAGGCAGCGCACCCGCACCTCGCCGCGATCGGTGAACTTGACCGCATTGGACAGGAGATTGGACAGGATCTGGCGCAGCCGTGCCGGATCACCCTTGGCCATCATGTCAGCGCAGGGGTCCACCTCCACCAGGAAGTTCAGGCCCTTCTCCATGCCCTTCATGCGATAGGGACCCGACACCGTGCGGACCAGTTCTGCCGGATTGTAGTCGGAGGGCTGGATTTCGAAACGGCCGGATTCGATGTTCGCAATGTCGAGAATGTCGTTGAGGATATCCAGCAAAGCCTTGCCCGACGCCTCGATCAGCTCGACCATTTCCTTCTGCGACGCCGACAATTCCGTCGCCGACAGCAGGCTGGACATGCCCAGCACGCCATTCATCGGCGTACGGATCTCATGGCTCATCGTGGCCAGGAATTTCGACTTGGCGCGGCTGGCTTCGGTTGCCTGCTGACGCGCTTCAACCAGGTCGTGAATGTCTGTCATGGCGCCGACCATCCGGGTCGGGTCACCATCAGGCGAACGCACCGCCGTGCCCCGGATGCGGAACCAGCGGTGATGCCCGCCGACCACTTTCACGCGCACGGTCAGATCAAATGTACGGCCGCTCTTGTAGTGGGCCGCCAGCGCGGAATTGAACCGGCTCTGATCGTCCCCGTGCAGCAACGCCAGGAAGTGGGAAGAGGGTGCCGTGTACTCGCGCGCCTGATAGCCCAGCAATTCACGACCGCGCGGCGAGATGTAGATCTGATCGGTTTCCAGGCACCAGTCCAGAATACCGTCAGACGTGCCCTGAATGGCCAGCGCAGCCCGGTCACCGGTCTCCTCGGACAGGATCACGCCAGTCAGACGCCGACGGTAATGATTGAACACGCCCAACAATTCATCGCCCATGTCGATTGGACGCTTGAAGGTTGCAGCGACGATGCCGACCGTCATCGCGCCCTTGAACAGGGGCAGGCCGACATAGGCCTGGGTGCCGGTCTCGGCGATGACGAAATCCTTGGGGAAGTGGGCGTCCAGATTGCTTTCATACAGCGTCGCGCCGGCTTCCATGGCCTCGCCACAGGGCGTGCCCTTGAGATCGTAGCAGTAGTTTTCCGAAAGCTCGCCATTGGATGCGACGCGCAAGGTGCGCATGCGGGCATTGGTGGCATCGACGCGCCCGATGAAGACTGAGTCGGCCGCGAAGATTTCCGCCGTGTTCTTGACGAAGGCCTGGAGAAAACCGGCACCACATTCACGCGACAACAGGAAGTTCAAGCGGGTCAGCCGCTCGTGAGAGTAGTCTGCGCGTACTGCCAGGTCCGGCATCAGTCCCCTCCAGCTCTTGACCGGACGAGCCGGTCGTCAAACTTGGTTAACAAGACTTAATTTGCCGCATTCCTGTGGACAGCGGTGTCATATCTGATGAATCCACAGGTTATAAAGAATCCCCGCCTTGCTATTCGCGGCGAAGCACCCGGTCGGTCAGGAAATTGCCCCACCAGCTCGACATGAAAGCCGCTTGGACGGCCTCCCGGTCATAGACCGTCTCGACCCAATCCATGAAGCCGATCGGCGTGGTTTCATTGTACACGCGATAGGTCTCGAAGAAGTGGTCCAGCACGCCGGTCTTGCCCGCCTTCATGTGCAGATACTTCAGCGACAGATGCTGGATCGCCTCCTCATAGGGCAGGCCCAGCCGTGTCAGGGCAAAGAGCACCGAGATGATGCCGGCCCGGTCCGCGCCGGACTTGCAGTGGATCAGGGCCGGATAGGCGATCTCGTCGAAAATCCGCACGGCCCGCTGCATGCGATCGACATAGGGCGCCTCGCGCGAACCGAAGGGCATGTCGATCATGGTGATGCCGTGGCGCTCGCAGGCATCCTTCTCCAGATCGTAATAGCAGACCCCCGGCTGGGTGCCGCGGATGTTGAGGATGGTCTTGAAACCCTGCTCGGCCAGATCGGCAATCCGGTCCGGTGACGGCTGGTTCGACCGCCACATCCCGCCCCCCACCTCGTGGAAATTATGGAAGCGCTGGCGCAGGATTCCGTGATCCTTCCACAGATAGTCCTGCCAGGCGCGTTCGCGGTCTTTCGGGTCATTCAGGTCGTAGGGCATAGTCCAGCCTTCAGGTTTCGGGGGCATTTAGTCGGACTGGGCGCGCATGGCAACCGCGCGCCATGCTTGACCTTTCGCCCCGGCAAGGCGAACTGATGCACCATGTTAAAACGCCTGCTGTCTCAGCCCTGGGCCCAGGAAGTCGTGGCCTTTCTCGCCCTCCTCTATCTGGAGAGCGTCCGCCGGTCCATTCGCTGGGAGGTCCGCAATGACGAATTCGTCCGCAAAGTCTGGGACGAAGGCCTGCCCATCATCGGCTGCGTCTGGCATGGCCGCGTGCTGATGGCCCTGCAGGGCTGGCACCGGCATTATGATCGCATGGTCGCTCTCGCCTCGCGGTCCCGCGAAGGCGAGATCGGCAGTCGACTGGCCCGCTGGTACAAGGTCGGCGTCGTTCGCGGTTCATCCCGCAATCCCAACAAGCCGGGCGCCACCAAGGGGGGCGAGGTGGCCTATCGGGCCATGGTCAATCACCTGCGCTCCGGTGGCTGCGGAGCCATCACGCCGGACGGACCGCGCGGTCCCCGCATGCGGGCCGGGTTCGGAGCGATACGGATGGCGCGGGACACGGGCGTCCCGATCTTGCCCTTCACCTGGTCGACCCGCCGCAAGACCGTGTTGTCAAAGGCCTGGGACCGGCATTGCCTGCCGCACTTCTTCACGCGCGGCGTGATCGTCTGGGGCGATCCCATCTACGTGCCTGCCGATGCCGACGCCGCTCAATTGGAGATCGCCCGCCTGCAGCTCGAAACGGCCCTCAACGCGATCAGCCGCGAGGCCGACGAGGCCGTGGGTGGGCCGGTGATCGAGCCGGATGAAAAGCTGCGCCCCGGGACCGGATCGGCGGCGAACGAGGCCCCGGCGTGAGCCTGCCGCCCAGCCTGTCATGGTATCGCGGGCTGACCCGCCTGGCAGCGCCTGTCCTGCCGCTTCTGCTGGAACGCCGCGTCCGCGCGGGCAAGGAACACCCTGAACGCCGCCGCGAGCGCCTGGGCCACGCCTCCCAGCCCCGGCCGGAGGGCGTTCTGGTTTGGCTGCATGGCGCCAGTGTTGGCGAAAGCCTGGTGCTGGCGACACTGGTCGACGCCCTCGCCGAAGCCCGCCCGGACTTGCGCTTCCTGGTCACGTCCGGCACCACCACCTCGGCCCAATTGCTGGCCCGCCGGCTCCCCGCTGCAGCCATCCACCAGTTCGTGCCCGTCGACACCCCGAGAGCCGTACGCCGCTTTCTCGACCACTGGCAGCCAAACCTCGCCGTGTTCGCGGAATCGGAGATCTGGCCCAATCTGATCGTCGAAACCTCGGCCCGCGACATTCCACTGGCCCTGATCAATGCCCGCATGAACGACGCATCGATCCGCAATTGGCGCCGCCGCCCCGACACGGCCCGCTGTCTGCTGGGCAAGTTCGCCTGGATCGGGGCCGCAGACACCCGCACCCGCGACGGCGTGGAGGATCTCACCGGCCATCCGGTGGTGCTGGCCGGCAATATGAAGCTGGAATCGCGACCGGCACCGGCCGATCCGGACGAGCTGGCTGCCTTGCAGGAACAACTGAACGGTCGCCCCGTCTGGCTCGCCGCCTCCACGCATCCGGGCGAGGAGGAGATCGTCCTGGACGCCCACAAGCAGCTGCTTGCGCGCAGTCCCGGCGCCCTCCTGATCCTCGCCCCCCGGCATCCGGCCCGGGCTCAGCAGATTTCAAGGCTTGTGGCACAGGCCGGTCTCTCGCATGTCAGCCGGTCCTCGGGTGCCATACCCGGCAGCGATCATCCGGTCTGGCTGGCCGACACGCTCGGCGAGATGGGGCTGTGGTTCGCCCTGGCGCCGGCCTCATTGATTGCCGGCAGCCTGAAACCCGGGATTGGCGGCCACAATCCGGTGGAAGCCAGCCAGGCCGGGTCCGCCGTCATCACCGGCCCCCATGTGCCCAGTTTCGACGATCTCTACGCCACCTATCGGCGCCACAATGCGGTGCTGGACGCCGCCGATGCCCCGGCCCTGGCCGAAGCCGTGATGCAGGTCTGGTCCGGCCATGGCCCCGGGCCGGACGCCGCGCGCGCAGCCCTGGCCGAAGCCTCCGGCGGCGCGCTCGCCACCACCCGCACCGCCCTGCTGCACCTCCTGCCCGCGGAGGCCGCGTCGTGAGGGAACCGGCCTTCTGGAGAACCGATGGCGGTCGCGGTTCCGCAGCTCTCATCCGCGCTCTGCTGAGCCCGCTGGGCGCGCTCTATGCCGCGTCCGTGGCCCGCCGCATTCGCAAGACAGAGCCGGTCCGGGCGCCCATCCCGGTGATCTGCGTCGGCAATCTCACCGTGGGCGGGACCGGCAAGACCCCGATCACCCAGGCCCTGCTCGCCCGGCTGACCGCCCTCGGTCACCAGCCCCACGCCCTCTCGCGCGGCTATGGCGGAACCCTCAGCGGCCCCGTCCAGGTCGATCCGGCCCTGCACAGCGCGGCGCAGAGCGGGGACGAACCGATCCTGCTCGCACGCCTTGCTCCGACCTGGATCAGCCGCGACCGCCCGGCCGGCGCCCGCGCCATCGCTGCGGCCGGTGCCGATGTCATCATCATGGATGACGGCCATCAGAACCCCAGCCTGCACAAGGACCTCTCCCTCGTCGTCGTCGATGGCGTCACCGGCTGGGGACCCGGCAGCGTGTTCCCGGCCGGACCGCTGCGCGAACCCGTCGCAACCGGCCTGTCCCGGGCCGACGCCGTCATCGTCATGATGCCGGGTGCCGACACCCCGCCGGACTATGCCGCCCTGGGTCTGGACACGCTCTCCATTCCCGTCTTTCACGCCTGGCTGGAACCGGCCGCCCCGCCCCCGGACGGCCCGCTGGTGGCCTTTGCCGGGATCGGCCGGCCGCAGAAATTCTTCGACGCCCTGCAGGCGCATGGCGCCAATCTGTCGGAGGTCGCCGACTTTCCCGATCACCACCCCTATTCCCCGCGCGATGTCGCGCAGCTGCAAGACCTGGCAGCCGCCCACGAGGCCCGCCTGATCACGACCGAGAAGGACTGGGTCCGCCTCGACGCCGAAACCCGCGACCAGGTCCACGCCTGGCCGGTCGCCGCCCGCTTTGCCAATCCGGCGGCCCTGGACGGGCTGTTGCGTGACCTCATGGACGCCGCGGGCAAGGATGGCTAAACCCTTGTGATGATTGAAGCCCAGCGCAATGCCTCCCTGCTGACCCGGATCGGCTGGCGGTTCGAAGCCGCCGCCTGGGATGCCTATGCCGGCTGGTACAGGGCCAAGGGCATCGACCGGGCCTCCGATGCGGCCGGCGAACTGATGCGCAAGCTCGGTCCGATGATGTCGACCCATCAGGTCGCCCGTATCAACATGCAGCGCTGTTTTCCTGAAGCGAAGGCGCCGGAGATCGAGCGTCTCCTGGGCGGGATGTGGGAGAATTTCGGCCGGCTCGCCGGCGAGATGCCGCATCTGGGTGTGTTTGCAGGCCCCGCCTTCAACGAACGCGTCGAATTTGTCGGCCACGAACGCCTGGAGGCCGCCCGCGATGCCGGCCAGCCGCTGGTCATCATCTCGATGCACCACGCCAACTGGGAAATCGCAGGTGCCGCGATCAGCCAGACCGGCCTGCCCTGCCACATCACCTATCGCCCGGCCAACAATGCACTGATTGATCAGCGCATCTCACGGATGCGCGTGGGTTATGGCATCAAGACGCTGACCGCCAAGGGCGGCGACGGTGCCAAGCAGCTGATGCAGGCCCTGAAGGCCGGCGAAAGCGTCGCGCTGATGAACGACCAGAAGATGAATGACGGGGTGGAAGCGCCCTTCTTCGGTCATCCGGCCATGACCGCACCGGGGCCGACCCGCCTGGCCATGCGCTATGGCTGCCCGCTTGTGCCCCTGTCGGTGCGGCGCATCGGCGGTGCCCGTTTCCGCGTTGAAGTGCACGAGCCGATCGCGCTGTCCACCAACCCGGACAAGTCCGTCGCCATTGTCGAGACCGTGGCCAGGATCAATCAGTGGGTGGAAGGCGAAATTCGCAAAGCCCCCGAGCAATGGTTCTGGGTCCACCGCCGCTGGGACAAGTCGATCTACAGGCAGGCCCGTTCGACGACAGCCTAGTCGAGGCTGGCGAGGTCCAGGTCCAGCAGCGATTGCGGGTCGATATAGAACTGGTTGCGCAGCTTCACGCGCCAGTCCAGATGCGAGCCCGTCGCCCGTCCGCCGGCGCCCATGCGTCCGATCAACTGGCCCTGCTCGACGATGTCACCGGCCTGCACATCCACGCCGGACAGGTGCAGGAAAGCGGACGTCAGCCCCTGGCCGTGGTCGATGAAGATCAGACCGCCCTCATAATACATGTCCGGCTCGGCCAGGGTCACCAGACCGCCGGCCGGCGCATGGATCGGCGTGCCGACCGCATTGGCCCAGTCGAGCCCCCAGTGCGGGCTGCCTTCATGACCATTATTGTAGACACGGGCCGAGCCATAGACGCCGGTGGTAATACCCTCAGCCGGCCGGATGAAGCCGCCACGAAAGGCCGCACCCTCCCACACCGAGGCGAAGGCTTCCTGCTTCTGGGCATATTCACGCTGGCGGCGTGGCAGGGTGGACGGATCCGGGGTCACCGTCGCCTGGGGAACACCATTGACCTGCTGCAGGTCGTATTCGCGCTGGGCGATCGCCACCGTCTCAACGACTTCGCCTTCAACGTCCAGCGCGCCGGAATAGCGGATCGTCAGGGTCATTGTTTCAGGCGCCTGACGCGGAATGCCCAGAACAGCATAGCCCTCGGCGTCCGCCGTCACCCGTGTCTCGCCCAGCGAGACATCGGCGCCCGGCAGGAAGCGGCAGACCAGCGCACTGCCTTCGCGAAAGGATCCGACGCAGGCCGATTGCGGGTCCGCCGCGATCTCAAGTGCCCGTCCACGCGGACCGAAATCTTCGGACCGGCCCACACCCGACGTGTCTTCCTGCGCTTCGAGAAAATCCGCGATCGGATCGCCCTGAACCGCACCCGTCTGCAGCGCCAGGACCAGTGCCAGCGTGATCATCGGCCGGGCTCCGCATGCAGCTCCAGCCAGCGCTGCTTGGCAATCAGGGCGTCACGATAGGCTTCCTGCTCATCAACATTCCAATAGCGCAGCTCGCCCAAGGGAATTTTCGTTCCCGTCACGGCACAGCTGACATAGGCGCCCGCCTTCATGATGATGAAATCGCTGTCGCCATACTCGAGGATGGCTTCACCCTGGAACTCTTTGTCGAATGTGAAATCGCTCATATCGCCGCTCTAGCATGCCCGCCGGAAAAGCGGGAGTGGGTGGCTGGTCAAAACCGGGTTCAGAACAGGGTGCCCTGCCCGGATGGCGGATTTTTGGCTTTGGCCCGGGGCGCCGGCTTGGGTTTGGGCTTCGTCGCCGTTGCAGGCTCAGCCACTGGCTTTGGGGCCGTTGCACCGACCTCCCCGTCAATCACGGCCTGGCGACGCGCATCCGCAAATTCCAGCTCTACCGCCTGCCCCGCGACCAGCCCGGCTCCGCTGGCGACGCGCTGGCCGCTGGCATCGCGCACCACGGCAAAGCCACGCGCCAGGATCTTGGTATAGTTGAAGGCCTCGACCCGGCTGCCCAGACTGTCCAGCAGGCGCCGGTGATCCCGCATCCCCCGCTGCAAGGCTGGCGACAGGCGCGCCGCGCGATCCGCCACACGCTCCCGGCGTTGCCGGATGTCGCGGCGCAGCGCTTCCGGCTTCAGTCCGGCGGCCAGCACCAGCAGGCGTCCGCGCTTTTCGGCCGTATGGTTCAGCAGGGCCGGATCCAGCTTGTCCGCGATCATGTCAAAGCGCTGACGCTTCAGATCCAGCAGCGCCGCCGGTTTCGGCAGGGCGCGCGACACGCCCCTCAATTCGGTGCGGCGGCGCTCGATATGCCGCGACAGGCCCGAAACCAGCCGCCCGCCCAGAGCGTCGATATCCGCTTTCAGCTCGGCCCGCACGGGAACCGCCATCTCTGCCGCACCGGTCGGTGTCGGCGCCCGCCGGTCCGAGACATGGTCGATCAGCGTGGTGTCGGTTTCATGCCCGACCGCCGAGATCAGCGGAATTTCGCTCTCCGCCGCAGCCCGGACCACGATTTCCTCGTTGAAACTCCACAAATCCTCGATCGAGCCGCCGCCCCGCGCCACGATCAGCACGTCCGGCCGCGGCACACGCCCGCCCGGTTCCAGCGCATTGAAGCCGCGGATCGCCGCCGCGATCTGCTCGGCCGCCTGCTCGCCCTGCACCAGGACGGGCCACAACAGGACATGGCGCGGAAAACGGTCCTGCAGCCGGTGCAGGATGTCGCGGATCACCGCCCCGGTCGGCGAAGTCACCACACCGATCGTGCGCGGCAGGAAGGGGATCGCCTTCTTGCGGGCCGGATCGAACAGGCCTTCGGCGGCGAACTGGCGCTTGCGCTCTTCCAGCAGCGCCATCAGGGCACCGGCACCGGCCGGTTCCATCGACTCGACGATCAGCTGGTATTGCGACCGGCCCGGATAGGTCGACAGGCGGCCTTCAATGATCACCTCCAGCCCTTCCTCGGGCTTGAAGCGGAAGCGGGCGGCCGTGCCTTTCCAGGCGATGGAGGCGATGACGGCCTTGTCGTCCTTGATGTCGAAATAGACATGGCCGGACTTGGCCACCACCACCCGGCCCAGCTCGCCGCGCACGCGGACATGACCGAAGGCGTCCTCGACCGTCCGCTTGAGCGATCCGGCGAGTTCGGAGACGGAGAATTCGTGCAGGTTTCCGGCGGGCTGTTGCATCGGGACTCTGGTAGGATGGATCGCCGGGCATCGCAACGGTCCGGCGGACTCGCGATCTGCGTGCAATTGGTTTAGGCAGTGCGCGTTCCAGTCTGAGGCCAGATGCAAGAGGGTGAGATGAAGGTCCTGATTATCGGTTCCGGCGGCCGTGAACACGCCCTGGCCTGGAAAATCGCGCAAAGCCCCCTGCTCACCGAATTGCATGCCGCGCCCGGCAGTGCAGCCATGGGCGAACATGCCAGCTGCCATGACATCGCCGTGTCGGATCTGGACGGTCTGGTCGACCTGGCGCGCGAGCTGTCGATCGAGCTGGTCGTGGTCGGTCCGGAAAACCCGCTTTGCGACGGTCTCGCCGACCGTCTGCGCCGCCTGGGCATTGCCGTGTTCGGCCCGTCCAAGCTGGCTGCCCGGCTGGAGACCTCCAAGGCCTTCGCCAAGGATTTCTACGCCCGCCACAACGTCCCCAGCGCCCGCTACGGCACCTTCTCGGATGCCGCCGAGGCCAAGGCCTTCCTCGACCAGTTCCAACCGCCCTACGTGCTCAAGGCCGACGGTCTGGCCGCCGGCAAGGGCGTCGTCATCCTGACCGACCGCGCCGAAGCCGAGGCCGAGATCGATGCCTTCCTGTCCGGCAAGTTCGGCGAGGCCTCCAAGACCCTGGTCATCGAGGAATTCATGGCCGGCGAGGAAGTCTCCATCTTCGCCCTGTGCGACGGCAAGAGCGTCCTTTATTGCGGCGCGGCCCAGGACCACAAACGCGTCGGCGAAGGCGATACCGGCCTGAATACCGGCGGCATGGGCGCCTATTCCCCGGCTCCGGTCGCCTCTCAGGCCCTCATCGACGAAGCGATGAAGACCATCATCGAGCCGGTTGCCCGCGGCCAGGCCGCAGAAGGCCATCCCTTCCAGGGCGTCCTGTTTGCCGGCCTCATGGTCACCAAGGACGGGCCCAAGGTCGTCGAGTTCAACATCCGCTTCGGCGACCCGGAATGCCAGGTCCTGATGATGCGCATCGAGTCAGACCTGCTGCCCTACCTCGCCGCCGTCGCCAACGGCACCCTGTCGGACATGGAACCGATCCGCTGGTCCCCCGAACCGGCCATCACCGTGGTCATGGCCGCCAAGGGCTATCCGGGTGACTACAAGAAGGGCACGATCATCAAGGGCGTCACCGAAGCCAACCGGATGGAAGGCGTGCACGTCTTCGAGGCCGGCACCGCCCGCAATGCCAAGGGCGAGCGTATCGCCAATGGCGGCCGCGTCCTCAATGTCACCGCATCCGGCGAAACCCTCCACTACGCCGTCGACCGCGCCTATGCCGCCGTCGACAAGATCAACTGGCCCGACGGCTTCTGCCGCCGCGACATCGCCTGGCGGGCGCTGAAGACGCATTAGGTCCGAAGGGTCAGAGACACACTCTGTTTCGACGCCGGCGCAGCGTCCCGACGGAGCTGTGCGTGAATTCTTGCGGGTGCTTCTTGGGTGCACACGGTATTTATGATGTGTGTTCCAGTTTTTCGAAGGATAGACTTACTAAGGTCGACTTATGCCCGGTCAGTGAAACGGGACATCCAAACTCAACGCGTTAGCGATGATGCCAAGTACGCCAAATCAGTTTTCATCATTTAACGCAATTCTACCATGTATTGGGACAGCCATTAACGTATATCAAGGCTGCTAAAGAGAGCGGTTGGAGAGATAAGTACCCAACCTAATAAACAAAATATCGACATTCCACCAAATGAAGGCGAACAGACCTCACTAACGAACGACTCGAGTCATGGGACTGAGTCAGTTCGGATACATCGAGCGCGAGAATCTGCTCAAAGAACGCTTTACCGCATGAGGGACCTTCCCGCGGCGTGCGTAACCCTTGCAATGAAGAGGTTTGTGCCCGGGAGTACGTGCGACTTGTCCCCGCCGCGGATTCCCTAGATCCGGCGCTGCCGGGCACAGACGCCCCCACGTCTGAAGTTGGGATATCGAGAATGCGAATCATATCACGACGATCGTTTTTGAGCGCGTCCGCAGCAATCGGCGGCGCCGCGACCACCGGCCTGCTGCCAGCTTGGGCGCAGACTGCGGGCGCGGCAAATCTTAATGGGTTGCAGCCGTTGTCGGGCCAAATTTTCGACCTCTCGATTGGTCGAGCGAGAGCGCTAATTGATGGTCGCGCCGGAGATGCGATTACGGTCAATGATCAACTGCCAGCTCCTCTTTTGCGTTGGCGCGAGGGCGATGAGGTCACGCTGAGGGTTCACAACACCCTGGATGAGGACACCTCTATCCACTGGCACGGCCTATTGCTTCCATTCCAGATGGACGGTGTGCCCGGCGTGGCATTCCCTGGCATAAGGCCTGGCGAGACATTCACTTACCGCTTCCCGATCCGTCAGGCGGGTACCTATTGGTACCACAGCCACTCCGGCCTGCAGGAGCAATTGGGTCATTACGGGCCAATCATCATCGAGCCCGCGGGCACGGACCCCGTGGCCTATGACCGCGAATACGTGATCGTGCTCTCCGATTATACGTTCGAAGGCCCCCACAGGGTCTTCGAGAAGCTCATGAAGGTGAGCGATACATACAACTTCCAGCAAAGAACCCTGTCAGACTTTGTCGAGGCATCTCGGCAAAACGGGCTACTCGCCGCTTTGCGTGACCGATCGATGTGGGGTCAGATGCGGATGAGCCCGACGGATATCTCCGACGTTACCGCCGCGACCTTGGAATATCTCGTGAACGGCCACGGTCCGCAGGACAATTGGACCGGCCTGTTTTCACCGGGAGAACGGGTGCGATTGCGGTTTATCAATGCCTCGGCAATGACGATCTTCAATGTCCGGTTTCCGGATTTGCCGATGACGATTGTTCAATCGGATGGTCTGAACGTCCAACCCGTTGAGACGGATGAGTTCCAGATCGGTGTCGCTGAAACCTATGACGTCATTGTTCAGCCGCGAGAGGTTCGCGCCTACACGATGATGTGCGAATCCATCGACCGCAGCGGCTTCGCCCGGGCAACCCTGTCGCCTCGCATTGGAATGACCGCACCGGTGCCGCCTCTGCGCCCTCGTCCCACAGCGACCATGCAGGACATGGGAATGGGCCATGGAGCGATGGGGCATGCCTCCCAATCCATGGATCATTCGGCCATGGGGACTGCTGCGATGGCATCGCAAGCGAGTCCGGTTGCCCACGATGAGCGCGGAGGCCACAATGCCGCGGGCCCTGAGGGCCACACCATGATGAATTCGCCCGAAACGGGCGGCCCGCAACGTCACGATCACCCGGGTGGGCCGGGGGTCGCCAACATGGCGATGCAGCCGACATCCCGCCTGCACGAGCCTGGCGCCGGTCTGGCGGATGTCGGCCACCGGGTCCTGGTTTACACAGATCTCAAGAGTCTCGATCGAAACCCGGACACTCGGCCGCCCGGGCGTGAGGTGGAAGTCCACCTCACATCGAACATGGAGCGCTACATGTGGTCCTTTGACGGGCGTCGCTGGAGCGAGGTCGTTGATCCGATCCAGTTCTACCAAGGAGAGCGCGTGCGGCTGACTATGGTCAACGACACGATGATGCCCCACCCCATTCACCTGCACGGCATGTTCTTTGAAGTCGTGAACGGCGAAAGCGACCACAAGCCGCGCAAACACACAATCACGGTAAAGCCCGGCGAAAAACTTTCAGTGGATGTCACACCGGAAGATGTGGGCGATTGGGCCTTTCACTGCCACCTGCTCTATCACATGCACGCCGGGATGTTTCAGGTTGTCTCGGTAACGCCCAGTGAGACGCATCATCCGATGAATCCACATCAAGACCACAATCCGCACGGCAGGTCTGATGATGGGACCGGCCGAGGCGAACAGCATGGCGAACATAGCCAGCACGGAGACCCTCAATGAGAAATCTCCTCTTAATGGCGACCGCTGGTGGCCTCATGACCGCGGCAGCGACTTCAGCCTCCGCGCAAAATCAGGCAGACGCATACTACCCACCGGAAGAGATGGCGGCGGCGAGAGAAACGCTGCTGGAGGAGGCCGGCGGAGTACAAATGTTCTATTTTCAGGCTAATCGCCTAGAATACCAGGCACGCCGAGATAGCAACGAGCTGGTGGCATGGGACGTCAATGCTTGGTATGGCGGCCGAGTAAATAGGATCTGGTGGAAGAGCGAAGCTGAATACGATCTCAACCGGGGCGCGTTTGCGGACGCCAGCTTACAAGCACTCTACAGTCGTGCGATTTCGCCTTATTTCGATCTGCAGGTGGGCTTGCGGCAAGATTTCGAGCCCGACCCGATGCGTACGCACGCAGTCGTCGGAATTCAAGGGTTGGCGCCCTACTGGTTCGAGTTGAACGGGGCTCTTTACTTAAGCGACCAAGGCGAGCTTACTGGTCAGTTTGAATCTGAATACGAGTTGCGCTTGTCTCAACGGCTATACCTTCAGCCGAGAGTCGCCTTGTCATGGTCAGCAGAGGATATTCCCGAACTTGAGATTGGCAGCGGTATAGGGTCGACGACCGCTGGCTTGCGCTTGCGTTACGAAGTCTTGCGCGAGTTTGCGCCATACTTTGGGGTGGAATGGTCTCGGACCTTCGGGGTCACGGAAGACTACGCCCGAGCAGCCGGCGCACGAGCGCAGGATACGTCAGTGGTCGCCGGGATCCGCATCTGGTTTTGATAACGTCCCATCACGCGACTGGTGACCTAGGCAGAGTGCGATGAAGAAGATGATGCTTGTCGGCTTGAGGGCCGCAAGGTTGGTAATGGCCGCAGGACCCGCATTGGCGCAAGACCATAACCATCCTGGTCACGACCATGGTGCAGCATCTGACGCGCTCACGATGGGAGAATGCCGAGCCATGCACGAGGAAATGATGAGCGAGGGCGTTGAGCACCACTATGCTGACACTCGTCAGGCCAAGATAAAAAACGAAGATAAAGCACGGGGGCACACACCAATTTCTCTCATCTTCTCAATATAGGCTCTATCCCGGTCCCCAAGACCGCCCCACTTCGTCTGCGCAAGCCGCCATCTCGAGCCGGAAGTCGCGCCCGAACCCTCAGGACAGCCAGCGCGCACCCGTTCTCCGCCAATCCTGCTCCCACCTAACGCCGCCCACCACCGCCGCGCAGATTTGACTTCCCGGTATGCTTGATCAAGCTTCCTGCACGCTGATTTGTGGGGAGACGATCTATGTTGAAATCCGCCATCACCGCCCTGGCCCTTGCCGCCACAGCCGGACTTGCCCAGGCCCAGGATGCGACCGAAGACGCCCTGACCGTCATCCACGCCGGATGGCTCCTGGCGGTCCCGGGCGAGGCGCCCTTGACCCAGCAGTCCATCCTGGTCCGCGGCGAGCGGATCGAGGCAGTCGAGGCCGGTTTCGTCACGCCGGACGGGGCCACCATCATCGACCTGTCCGATGATTACGTGATGCCCGGCTTCATCGACAGCCATGTTCACCTTCAGTCCGAGCTGGGGCCGGGCCGGCGTTTCAACGGATTTACGCACTCGTCATCGGATTTTGCCTTCGATGGTGCGGTCAATGCCCGCACAACCCTGCTCGCCGGTTTCACCACCGTGCAGGATGTTGGCGGTGATTTCGAGGCCAGCCTCGCCTTGCGGGACGCCATCAATGACGGCGATGTTCCGGGCCCGCGCCTGCGCATTGCCGGCTCCTCGGTGACCCCCACCGGCGGCCATGGCGACGTCAACGGCTTCAATCTCGACGTCCTGCACATGTTTGCCAGCGAAACCGCCTGCAACGGCCCGGCCCAGTGCCGCGAGGCCGTCCGCTCCCTGGTGCGCGGCGGCGCCGACGTGATCAAGATCACCGCCACCGGCGGCGTCCTGTCCGACACCGCAGCCGGTGTCGAACGGCAATTCTTCGACGACGAGCTGGCCTCCATCATCCAGGCCGCCCACATGATGGGTCGCCGGGTCACCGCCCACGCGCACGGGGTCACGGGCATCAATGCCTTTCTGGAAGCCGGCGGCGATTCCATCGAACACGGCACCTATCTGGACGCCCAGTCGATCCGCCTGATGCGCCGGAATAATGCGGTTCTGGTACCGACCGTGCTCGCCGGTGTCACCGTGGCTGAACTGGCCGAAACCGCTGATTTCATGACGGATAACCAGCGCGCCAAGTCCCGTGCCGTCGGCCCGGCCATGCTCGACATGGCCCGTCGGGCTCATGAGGGCGGTGTCACCATCGCCTTCGGCACCGACAGCGGCGTCTCCCGGCATGGCGACAATGCGCGCGAGTTCGAACTCTATGTCGAAGCCGGCATGACGCCGATGGAAGCCATCGTCACGGCCACCATCAACGCCTCCCGCCATGTCCAGATGGACGCAGACATCGGCACGATCGAGGCCGGCAAGTTCGCCGATATCATCGCCGTCGACGGCAATCCGCTGGAGAGCATTTCGGAGCTTCGCGACATCGATTTCGTGATGAAGGGCGGCGAGGTTTACCTGAGCGAATGAGCCAGATCGACGAACAATTCTCCGGCACCAAACAGGTCGCCGACGCGCTCGCCTTTGACGAGGCGGCACTGGCGGCCTGGATGGAAGACCAGATCACCGGCTTTGCCGGTCCCCTCACTGTCAGCCAGTTCAAGGGCGGCCAGTCGAACCCGACCTACAAGCTGAACACGCCGGACCACGCCTATGTCCTGCGCCGCAAGCCGCCGGGCAAGCTGCTGCCCTCGGCCCATGCCGTGGACCGCGAGTTCGAGGTCATGAGCAAGCTGGGTGCGGCCGGGTTCCCGGCACCGCGCATGCACGGCCTGTGCATGGATCGTGACGTCATCGGTACGGAATTTTACGTCATGGATTTCGTTGCGGGCCGGATTTTCTGGGACCCGCTCCTGCCGGATCTCGCCAAAAACGACCGTGCGCCCATCTATGATGCGGCCAATGCCACGCTGGCCCACCTGCATTCCATCGACCACGAAGCCGCCGGCCTGGGCGAATACGGCAAGCCCGGCAACTACTTCCAGCGCCAGATCGGCCGCTGGTCCAAGCAGTATCGCGCCGCGGAAACAGGCACGGTCGAGGCCATGGACAAGCTCATCGCCTGGCTGCCGGATGCCGCACCGGAGCAGGAACGCACCAGCGTCGTCCATGGCGATTATCGCTTGGATAACATGATCTTCCACCCGACCGAACCGCGCGTGATTGCCGTTCTGGACTGGGAGTTGTCGACCCTGGGCGACCCCCTGGCCGACTTCACCTACCAGCTGATGGGCTGGGTCATGCCGCCGGAAGTCCGAAACGGTTTTCTCGGCGTGGATATCGAGGCGCTCGGCATCCCCTCGATGGAGACCTATGTCGCGGCCTATTGCGAACGCACCGGCCGGTCGAGCATTCCAGATCTCAATTTCTACTTTGCCTACAACATCTTCCGCCTCGCCTCGATCGTGCAGGGCGTCTATGCCCGCTCGCTCCAGGGCAATGCCTCCAACGCAAGAGCACAGGAAATGGGCAAGGCAGTGGAACCCCTGGCGCAAGCCGCCTGGGGATTTGCGAAGGCCGCGGGGGCCTAGGGCTTGCTGTCGTCCTGTTCATGGCTTTCGCCATGCGAGGCCCAGCCGGCTATGGCGACGACCAAGACGAAGAGAACAGTGAAGACACCCAGAGGCCAAATCGTCACGTCCATGTATCAACCCTCTCCACGCTCCAATTGCCCGGCATGATAGGCGATATAGGCATTCAGCACCAACAGAACCCCTCCAAATCCCAGGCTCCACGGATTGACATGTTCACCCGATGCAAACACGGAAATGCCGATTGCGCCCAATCCCGCAGCGCGGGTTGACTGCTCCCAGCTCCGCCAGACAGATGCATTCAAGCGCAGGCGCGAGCGTAGTCTTTTCAATAGCTTCCGCGCCTGCCGCACGACCGATGAAGCCCATTTCCTCATAGCACAATCAATACGTGTTCTTTCTTCGTTCCGCAAGTCTTGCATCGACGCGGCGACGCGCCCTAAAGCTCTTGCATGACCCTGCCGCTGATCCTGCTCGCGACCTTTGTGACCGCCTTCATTTCCGGCGTGTTCGGCATGGCGGGCGGGCTGATCCTGATGGGGGTGCTGGCGCTCCTGCTGCCGGTCTCCTCGGCGATGGTGGTGCACGGGGTGATCCAGAGCGTGTCGAATGGCTGGCGGGCGATCCTGCATGTCAAATGGATCGATTGGCGCATTCTGGGCATCTACCTCTTCGGGTCCGCGGCGGCGGCGGCGCTCTTGGTGTTCGCGGCCTTTGAGCTCGACAAGGCCTGGCTGTTCATCGTTCTGGGCCTGGTTCCCGCGACGATCTGGCTGCCCAAGTCATTGATTCATTTCGATGCGGCCAGGCCGGCGCATGCTGTGGCGTGCGGGTTTGCGGTGACGGGGCTGAATACGGTGGCGGGCGTTTCCGGGCCCTTGCTGGACGTGTTCTTCGCCGACACCGACCGGGACCGGCGCTGTATCGTGGCGACCAAGGCGGCGACCCAGGTGGTCTCGCATGCGGTCAAGATCGGCTATTACATCCTGCCGGCGCTGGCCGCCGCCAGCCTGCCGAATGCCCAGTGGTTGCTGGTCACAGCACCGTTGGCGATCCTTGGAACGACGCTGGGCGCGCGCTTTTTGGCGATGATGAGTGACATCCAGTTCCGGCAGTGGACGAAGTGGATCGTCAGCGCAATCGGCGTGGTCTACGTGGTGCGAGGACTGGTGCTTCTGCTTGGGGGGAGCGTGTGAAAATCACGGCACGCATGCGTGAAAACAGTGTGGTCCGACTGGAACCCCTGTGTGAAGACCACCGTGAAGACCTGCGTCCCCTGGCGCAAGAAAGCGAATTGTGGGCGCTGACCTCGCTGAGAGGCGATGGTGAGCACTTCGATCCCTGGTTCGACCAGATGCTGAAGGGCACCCAAAGCGGCACCCAGATCTCCCACCTCGTCCGTCGTCAGGATGATGGTACGGCCGCCGGCCACTCGGCGTGGCTGTCGATCACGCCGGAACACAAGCGGCTGGAAATCGGCTGGACCTGGTACACATCCAGCGCGCGCGGGACGGCGATCAATCCGGCGGCCAAGCACCTTCTCCTGGGCGGTGCCTTTGAAGCGGGAGCCGAGCGGGTCGAGTTGAAGACACATCACCGCAATCTGCGGTCCCAGGCGGCGATGACCAAGATGGGCGCGACGCGCGAGGGGACGTTGCGCCGGCACTTATTGTGCTGGACCGGCGAGTGGCGCGATACGGTGTTCTTCTCGGTACTGCGGGATGAATGGCCGACGGTGAAGGCCGGGCTGGAAGCGCGCTTCGCCTAGCCCAGGCAGGCGGGCGTGTCGCCGACGATGACACCGCCGCGGATTTCTAGATCAATATCGCCCAGGCCGCTGGCGTCGATGTCCGTGCTGTAGATCACCAGATCAGCAGCGACGCCCGGCATCAGGATGGCCGGACGCTGGACGCGCGACGGGGAGCGGGTGGAGGTGCGGATGAAGAGGGCGGCGGTTTCGGCCGGCTGGCCGGGGCGGACAATGGCGCCCGGGCGCTCGATGATGATCGGCGCGATGCCGCTTTCCAGTTCCAGCGTCTCGCCGATGGCCGAGATTTCGCCGCGCTCGATATAGATGTCCTGGTCAGACCAGCGGCCGGAACCGTCAACAATGGTGACATCGCGGATCAGCAGCGGGGCCGGTTCGCAGACCGTGGCCTGCGCGGCCGCGGACAGACCGGCGACGGTCAGGCCCGACACCGTCAGGGCAAGGGCGAAAGACTTGATCAGTGCACGCACGTCAGGGCGCTCCGAAAAGGACGCGCTTCTCTTCGTCCGTGTACCGATTCCTTTCAAGATAAGGTTTTGTGACAGCTTCGTTTATTCGCGCTTCGCCGAAATGCGGTCGAAGCCTTCCTGACTACTTCGCAGGCAGGGTCCGCACGAAGTCGAAACTCAGCCGGGCCCAGGCCGCGAGGTCGTCCTCGGTGAGGTCGGACGGGCCATCAACGGTAACCCAGCCCTTCATCACCCGGCCGGTGACGTCCATCTCGCGAGCCCCCGGCCGGGCCAGGGCGTCGGCATAGGCGTCCGGCCCGACCCGGGCGTGGAGCTCGTCGCGCGACGTGCCGAAACACATATTCCCGTTCACCATCAGCGCGACACCGCCAAACATGCGCCGACGCACCGGCTGCGCGCCCAGCGCGACGAGCGCGGCTTCCATGCGGTCGACCAGGTCCGGATCAAAGGCCATGTCGCTATCCCTTGCGGCGGGCGCGGAAGAACCCCCGCAGCAGGGTCGCGCTCTCATCAGCCAGAATTCCCGAAACCACCTCGGGACGCCAGTGGCAGGTCGGCTGGGAGAAAAAGGCAGGGCCGTGCGCCACCGCCCCGCCCTTGGCATCCGGGGCACCATAGACGAGGCGGCCGATGCGGGCATGGCTGATCGCGCCGGCACACATCGCACAGGGTTCCAGCGTCACATAGAGTTCCAGACCCGTGAGACGGTAATTGCCCCGCTTGGCCGCGGCCGCGCGCAGGGCCAGGATTTCGGCATGGGCGGTTGGGTCATCACCGGCAATCGGGCCATTATGGCCCTCGGCGATGATCTCATCCGTCGCCGGATCAACCACGAGCGCACCGATCGGCGCTTCGCCGGCCTCAGCCGCCGCATGCGCCAGTTCTAGCGCTCGGGTCATAAAACGTGTATCGCGCGGGTCCGTCATCGTCGGCGGGTTAGAGCGACCAGCCACAAGGGTCAAGCATGTCCGATACCGAAGCCTCCGAGCGCATCGCCAAATATCTCGCCCGGGCCGGGGTGGCCTCGCGGCGCGAGGTCGAGCGCCTGATCGAGGCCGGGCGCGTGAAGGTCAATGGCAAGACGCTGGACACGCCGGCCACCAAGGTCTCGTCCAGCGACACGATCGAGGTCGACGGCAAGCGCGTTGAACCGCCTGCGGCGACGCGGCTTTGGCGCTATCACAAGCCGGCCGGTCTGGTGACCACTCATGCCGATCCGGAAGGCCGCGAGACGGTGTTCGACGCCATCCCCAAGGAAATCGGCCGTGTTATCTCCGTCGGCCGGCTTGACCTGACCTCGGAAGGCCTGTTGCTGCTGACCAATGACGGCGCCCTCGCCCGCGCGCTGGAACTGCCCTCGACAGCCTGGATGCGCCGCTATCGCGCCCGCGCCTTCGGTTCGATCGACGAGGCGGCGGTGGCCAAGCTGCGCGCCGGTGTCACTGTGGAAGGCATCAAATACGGCCCGATGGAAGTGGAGATCGAGCGCGAGACCGGCTCGAACATCTGGCTGGATATCGGCATCCGCGAAGGCAAGAATCGCGAGGTCCGCAAGGCGCTGGACAGTGTCGGCCTGAAGGTGAACCGTCTGATCCGGACCGCCTATGGCCCCTTCCAGCTGGGCGATCTGGCGCGCGGCGAGATCAAGGCCGTGCCCGGACGCGTGCTGCGCGACCAGGCCGGACACCTGGTCGAAATGGCCGCGACCACGGGTGAAGCCGTGGCCAAGAAGCGCCCGCAGCGCCCCGGCAAGCGGCCGGTGGGCCGCAAGATGGGCGGACCGGGCCAGCCCGGCCTGCCCAAGGAAGCCGGTGACGAGGATGGTGCCAAGCCCTTGAAGCGTGCCCGCGGCCGACCGAACGCCCCGCGCTCGACCCGCAGTGATGCCCTCTCGCGAACCGGCGGTCCGGCCCGCACGGAGCGTGGCAACCGCACCGGTGGGCCCGCGCGTGGCGAAAGCGCTGGACGCGGCGAGCGCCCCAACCGGGGTGAGCGTCCGGATCGTCCGTCGCGCAGTGGCGATGGACTGCGTTCCGATCGTCCGGCACGGGGCGATGGGCCGAACCGGACTGGTCCGAGCCGAGGTGGCCCTGCTGGTGGCCCCGGTGGTGGAGCCAGCCGCGGTGGTCCGGGTCGTGACGGCCCGAACCGCGAGGGTTCGAACCGGGGTGCCCCCAATCGCGGCGGCCCCAATCGCGGTGGCCCGTCCGGTGGCAATCGTCCGTCCGGCGGTTCCGGCCGCCCGGGTGGCGATCGTCCGCGTGGCGGCCCCGGCAAGCCGCGCGGCGGGCACTGATCCGATGCGCATTGTCGGCGGCAGGTTCCGCAATCGCGCCATTGTCGCGCCCAAGGGCCGCTCCACCCGTCCGACCTCGGACCGGGCGCGGGAGAACATGTTCAATGTGATCGAGCACGCCGACTGGTGCCCGGCCGTCGAGGGGGCCCGGGTGATCGATCTTTATGCCGGCTCCGGCGCGCTGGGCCTGGAAGCCGTCTCGCGCGGGGCCGCCTTCTGCCTGTTCGTGGAGATGGCCGCCGAGGCGCGCGGCGCGATCCGCGACAATGTCGACACGCTGCAACTCTTCGGCATCACCCGCATCCACCGCCGCGACGCCACCGCACTGGGCGAAAAACCCGCCAATGTCGGCGCCCCCTTCAACCTGGCCTTCCTCGACCCGCCCTATGGCCACGGCCTGGGCGAGAAGACGCTGGCCAAGCTGATCGAGGGCAAATGGGTCAGCGAGGACGCTGTGGCGGTGCTGGAAGTGGGTGTGGATGAAGACCCGCAGACGCCGGGATGGGAGCGCCAGGTGGTGAAGGAATACGGCGCGGCGAAAGTGCTGTTCCTGACGCGGGGCTAGGTATTTTTGTTGGGCGGCTTCGCCGCGCCAACCAAGGACCTACCGCCGCCCGAACAGCCGCTCGATGTCCGAAAGCTTCAACTCCACATAGGTCGGGCGACCGTGATTGCACTGGCCGGAATGGGGTGTGGCTTCCATTTCGCGCAGGAGGGCGTTCATTTCTTCACCGGTGAGGCGGCGGCCGGAGCGGACGGAGCCGTGGCAGGCCATGGTGCCGACGACGTCTTCCAGTTTTTCCTTCAGCGACAGCGCCTGGTCGTATTCGGCCAGGTCGTCGGCGAGGTCGCGGATCAGGCCCTGGACGTCGAGTTTCTTCAGCAGCGCCGGGGTTTCGCGCACGGCGATGGCACCCTGGCCGAAGGCCTCGATGACGAGACCCATTTCCTCCAGCTCTGCGGCGCGATCCAGGAGACGGCGGGCTTCGGCCTCGTCGAGATCGACGATCTCGGGCACCAGCAATTGCTGCCGCTGGACGCCGGTCTCGGCGATCATCTTCTTCATGCGCTCATAGACGAGGCGTTCGTGGGCGGCGTGCTGGTCGACGATGACGATGCCGTCGGCCGTCTGGGCGATGACATAGGTCTCGTGCAATTGCGCGCGGGCAACGCCCAGGGGCCAGTCGGGCGGCGGCGCAGCGGCAGCGGGATCCGGCGCCAGGCCGGGCTGCGGCGCCTCGCCGAAGCCGACGGGTTCCGGCGGGCCTGACGCATCCGGCTCGACCCGGGCGGACATGCCGGGATCGAAGACGCGGTCCTGGACGGGTTGTGACGGACGCCCCCAGCCGGCGACCTGGCCGGCGGCGGACTGGTATTGGTGCGGCTGCGGCTGGACACCTTCCGGACGGACCCGGCCCAGCGCGAA
Source organism: uncultured Maricaulis sp. (assembly GCA_965242785.1). Classification (GTDB taxonomy): domain Bacteria; phylum Pseudomonadota; class Alphaproteobacteria; order Caulobacterales; family Maricaulaceae; genus Maricaulis. Next base: position 263,182 of record CBDETA010000001.1, on the reverse strand, counting down.
ACCGGCCACCGTGGTCGAGGCCCGGTGCCCAGCAGCCGCCAGGGCGTGGCGCAGGGAGCCGACGATCAGGCCGCGCACCAGACCGGCATCGCGAAAGCGCACTTCGGCCTTGGCCGGGTGGACATTCACATCGACCATGTGGGTCGGCAGATCGACATTCAGCGCCACGACCGGGTGGCGGTCACGGGCGAGAAAGTCCTGATAGGCCCCACGAATAGCACCGTGCAGCAGCTTGTCGTGCACGGTGCGGCCATTGACGAAGAGAAACTGGTGCGCCGCATTGCCGCGCGAGAAGGTGGGCAGGCTGGCAAATCCGGAGACGCGGATGCCCTCGCGCTCCTGGTCGACTTCCAGAGCATTGTCGCCGAAATCCGCGCCCAGCATGGCGGACATGCGCGCCTTGCGGGCCTCGCTGCCCTCGCCCCGTTCTGCCGCGACTGCCAGGCGCTTGCGGCCATCCAGGGTAAGGAAGAAGCCGACATCGGGCCGCGACATGGCGAGGCGCTTGACGATGTCGGCCATCGCCGTGTTCTCGCTGCGCTCGCTCTTGAGGAATTTCAGGCGGGCCGGGGTGGCGTAGAAAAGGTCGCGCACCTCGATCCGCGTGCCGCCCCGCCCCAGCGGTGCCGCCGGGGCGACGCCATGGGTCTGGCCGCCCTCGACCGTGATGGTGTGGGCATCACCCGCGCCGCGTGGCTGGCTGGTGATCGACAGGCGGGCGATGGAGCCGATGGAGGGCAATGCCTCGCCGCGAAAGCCCATGGTGGAGATGTTGAGCAGGTCGTCCTGTCCGTCTTCGCCCACGGGAAGCTTGGAGGTGGCATGGCGCTCGATGGCCAGGGCCAGCTCCTCGGCGCTCATTCCCTTGCCATTGTCCTCGACCACCAGGCGTACCAGGCCGCCGCCCTCGACGGTGATGTCGATCCGCGTCGAGCCGGCGTCCAGCGCGTTCTCGACCAGTTCCTTGATCACCGAGGACGGGCGTTCGACCACCTCGCCGGCGGCGATCCGGTTGACGGTTTCCGGCGGCAGGCGGCGGATGATGGGTGCGTTCATGGTCGGGCTGTCGGGCAAAGACATAGGGCCAGCCTTTCGGCTGGCCCTGAGTCGGTCAAGTCAGGTAGGGCAAACTGCGAGGCTCAGAGGCCCGGCAGTTTGGGCAGCAGGTTACGGTCGCGCTCGATCTCGACCTGGCCGCCACCCGTCACGCCACGGATTCGCTCCTGGGCCTGGGCTTCCGCTTCGGCGTCCAGCGGCGTGGCATCGACCGGCGGACGATACTCGCCATCGCGCCAGAACATGATCATGTCGGCAAAGCCACGCGACTTGCGCACCACACCGGCCGTCTCGCCGTCGATGATGGAGCGGATGAAGGGGTCGGCCGCGCCACCGCCGGCCTGGGCGACCAGCAGGGCTTCGCCGTCGGAACCGGCGAAATTGGCCTGTTCGCCCAGAAGGGCGGCGCGGGCCTGCTGGTCCGGGTAGATTTCGTCGGGGCGCGGCTCACCCGGACGCGGCGGACGCAGATTGTATTCCGGCGGCACGGTGAGGGGCGCGATGGTGACGGTGCGGAACTCGTCCGGTGTGACCCGGTTATTGCCGAGAGCCTGGGGAACGCTGGAACAGCCCGCCAGGGCCAGGCTGGCACCGGCAAGGGCCAGAAGTGCAGTACGCAAACGCATCTCGTCGAGCTCCGTAGATTGTTGCGATCAGTATAATCCAAGTGCGGCGGTCTTCTCTACCCCGCATCCCACCCTAACGCGCGGGCGGTGATTTGCGATCGTTGAGGAAGATGTCCGCGATGATGGCGGCGACGCCGAGATTGATCCCGACATCCGCAACATTGAAGACATAGGGGAAGTAGGCATCTGAAAAGTCGAGGAAATCGACCACGGCGCCATAGAGCGTCCGGTCGATCGCATTGCCCAGCGCGCCGCCGATGATGAAGCCGAAGGCCACGGCCTGCAGCCGGCGCACGGCCCGCATCGGCCCCCAATTCATCAGCCCGGCGATCAGTCCGGCCGCGACGAGCACCGAAAAGCCGACCAGGATCGTCCGGCCGACCCAGGTATCCGCTGCAAACAGGCCGAAGCTGACGCCCTTGTTCCACACCATGGTCAGGTCGAAGACCGGCGATACCTCGATATGGCCGCAGGTATTGGCCAGGCCCATGCGTTCGGCCGGGTCGGCGCGCTGGAAATCCAGACAGCCGGGCGGCGAGAAGTTGAGCCGGTCCAGCACCAGCCATTTGGTCAGCTGGTCGAGCATCAGGATGCCGCCGGCCAGGCCGAGGCCGATTCGGGCGGCCGGCGCCGAGACGCGGCGCCGGATATCGCCCATCAGGTCAGCCATGCTGTGCGTCCCAGAAGGCCACCGCATCGGCATCGCGCGGGCTCAGCTCGGGATAGCGGCTGTCGGCCCCCACGTCCGGCGAATATTTCCACGAGCGGGCACATTTGGCGCCTTCCGCCTTGGCCGGAACCACGGCGACATCGGCGATGTCGTCGATGCGGAAGGCATCGCTGTCGGCCGGCCCGTCGATCAGATAGGCCTGCGAGGTGATGGCGATCTCGGCGAGGAACGCGTCGACATCCCCGCCCGGCGCCTCGGCCTTCATGGCAGCCCGGAAGGCCGGATCGGTGACATGCACGCGCGGCGCGGCTTCCAGCGAGGACCCGATGCGCTTCTCGCGGCGCTCCACTTCCAGCGCGCCGGTGACGACGCGACGCAGGCGGCGGATGGTGCGCCAGTTCTCGGCCAGGGCGCCATTGTGCCAGTCGGCCGGCGTGTTCGGGAAGGTGTGCAGGTGCACGCTGTCATCCTCGGACGGGAAGCGTGACAGCCAGCACTCCTCCATCGTGAACGGCATGATCGGCGCCAGCCAGGCGGTCAGGCGCATGAAGATCTCGTGCATCACCGTGCGGCAGGCGCGGCGGCGGTCACTGTCCGGACGGTCGCAATAGAGGCTGTCCTTGCGCACATCGAGATAGAAGGCCGAGAGGTCGACGACGCAGAAATTGAACAGCGCCGAATAGACCTTCTTGAAATCATAGGCCTTGTAGCCCGCGCGGACGACGCCATCCAGCTCGTGCAGACGGTGCAGCACCCAGCGCTCCAGCGAGGGCATGCGGTCTGCCGGCAGGCGTTCGACCTGCTCGTCATAGCCGTGCAGCGCGCCCAGGAGATAGCGCATCGTGTTGCGCATCTTGCGATAGGCATCGACCGAGGTCTGCAGGATCTCCTCGGAGATGCGCAGATCGTCGGTGAAGTCCTGGGCGGACACCCACAGGCGCATGATCTCGATGCCGTACTTCTTGGCGATCTCGTTCGGGGCCAGCGTATTGCCGAGGGATTTCGACATCTTGCGGCCATCGCCGGCCATGACGAAACCGTGCGTGAGCACATTGTCATAGGGCGCCCGGCCACGCGTGCCGCAGCTTTGCAGCAGGGAGGACTGGAACCAGCCGCGGTGCTGGTCGGAGCCTTCCAGATAGAGATCGGCCGGCCATTTCTGATCGGCCCGCGGCTCCAGCGCGAAGGCGTGGGTACAGCCCGAGTCGAACCAGACATCGAGGATGTCGGTGATCTTCTCATAGGCGTCGGCGTCATAGTCCTCGCCGAGGAATTCGGCCGCCGGGCGCTCGAACCAGGCGTCGGCACCATCCTCGGCGACGGCCTTGATGATGCGCTGGTTGACCTTGCGGTCGTCGAGTACGCGGGTGGTGCCCTTCTCCACGAACAGGGTCAGCGGCACGCCCCAGGCGCGCTGGCGCGAGACCAGCCAGTCGGGACGCTGTTCGACCATGGCGCGGATGCGGTTTTCGGCCGCCTTCGGCGTCCAGCCCGTCTCGCTGATCGATTTCAGGGCCTTCTCGCGCAGCGTGCCGCCGGACTTCATCGGCCGGTCGATGGCGACGAACCATTGCGGCGTGTTGCGGAAAATCACCGGCGCCTTGGAGCGCCAGGAGTGCGGATAGGAGTGCTCCAGCCGGCCGCGCGCCAGCAGGTGGCCCAGCTCGACCAGCTTGTCGATCACGGCCTTGTTGGCCGGACCTTCCTGGCCCTGCTTCTTGCCGTCCAGGCGGATGATGTGCAGGCCGGCGAACAGCGGGATGTGGTCGTAATAGGCGCCGTCGGCCCCGACGATGTGCGGCACGGCCTCGTGCTTGTCATGCCATTCCGGGAACATCATCCAGGCGGCATAGTCTTCTGCACCATGGCTGGGCGCGGTGTGCACGAAACCAGTACCGGCCTCGTCAGTGACATGCTCGCCCGGCAGCAGCGGCACCGGATAGCTCCAGTACTTGTCCGCCTCGGCCAGCGGGTGCGAGCAGACAAAGCCGGACGGGTCGACGGTCTCGATGCGCTCGGCATTGACGATCCTGGCGGCCTTGGCGGTTTCATCCCACAGCGCATCGGCGACGATCAGCAGATCGCCCGGTGCAGCCCAGGGGGTGAAATCGCCCCCATCGACGCCGGTGACCTTGTAGAGGCCGTAGCTGATCTCCGGCGAGAAGCAGATCGCGCGATTGCCGGGGATGGTCCAGGGCGTGGTGGTCCAGATCACGACATTCGCGCCGACACAGGATTTCGGGATGGCGCTGCCATCCTTGCGCACGCCGCGCACCGGGAAGGTGACGTGGATCGTGGTGGAGATCTTGTCGTGATACTCCACCTCGGCCTCGGCCAGGGCGGTCTGCTCGACCGGCGACCACATCACCGGTGCCGAGCCGCAATAGACCAGGCCTTCCTCGACGAATTTCAGGAATTCCGCAACGATCGCGGCCTCGGCGTCGTAGGACATGGTGAGATAGGGATCATCCCACTCGCCATTGACACCCAGGCGCTGGAACTCGCCGGACTGGACCCCGACCCATTCATCGGCATAGGCGCGGCATTCGGCGCGGAATTCCTTGACCGGGATGTCATCCTTGTTGCGCCCCTTGGCGCGGAAATTCTGCTCGACCTTCCACTCGATCGGCAGGCCGTGACAGTCCCAGCCCGGACGATAGGGCGCATCAAAGCCCATCATCTGGTGCGAGCGCACGACGATGTCCTTGAGGATCTTGTTCTGACCGGTGCCGATATGGATGTGGCCGTTGGCATAGGGCGGACCGTCATGCAGCACGAAGCGCTTGCGGCCCTGCGACTCCTTGCGCAGGCGCTTGTAGAGGTCCAGCTTTGCCCAGCGCTCCAGCCATTCCGGCTCGCGCTGCGGCAGGCCGGCGCGCATCGGAAAATCGGTCTGGGGCAGGAAGAGCGTGTCTTTGTAGTCGCGAGCGGCGGTCGTGTCCGTCATCGGATCAGGTCCTTGCGGTCATGGGGTCTTTTGAAGGGTTCAAGGCAGGACGTCTCCCGGAACCGCTCGAGTACCATACCCTAGCGGCCCGGGCCGGTAATTCGACCCGTCATCGGCGCAGCGATCAGGGCTGCCGCGGTTATGGCTTTCGTGGATAAGACCATGGAATGGCGTGTAACAGAGCCCGTCATGCCGGTCCAGACAGGCCGTTCAGCCCGGCCAGGAGCGTGCGGGCACGGTCCGCATCGACGGCGATCTGCGCCTTCAGCGCGTCCAGACCGTCAAACTTGCGTTCGGACCGCAGGAAATCATGGAAGCTGACTTCCAGCGCCTGGCCGTAAAGATCGCCGGCAAAGTCGAACAGGTGCACTTCCAGCAATTCGGTCAGTCCGTCCACGGTCGGACGCTTGCCGAAATTGGCAACCCCGTCATGCCAGGCCTCCTCGCCCGCAATACGCACGCGCACGGCGTAGACGCCATAGGCCGGGCGGGCATAGTCGCCCAGGGTCAGGTTGGCGGTGGGAAAACCGATCGTGCGGCCGCGCTGGTCGCCCTTGCGGACGACCGCTTCGATCGTCCAGGGGCCGCCCAGAAGTTCGGCGGCCGCCTGCATGTCGCCATCCAGGATGGCCTTGCGGATGCGGGTCGAGGAGACCTTGTCGGCCCCATTGCCATGCAGTTCGGCAAAGGCGGTCTCGATCCCCTGCGCCGTGCACAGACGTTCCAGATCACCGCGCGCACCGGCCCGGCCGGCGCCGAAACGGAAGTCCGCCCCGGTCGCGACACCGCGAATGCCCAAGCCGTCATGCAGGACGCCGGATACGAATTCCTCCGGCGTCATCTTGGCCAGATCGGCGGTAAACGGCAGGACGTGCAGGCGTTCGACGCCGAGGCCCGACAGGGTCCGCTTCCGGGCCTCGATGCTCATCAGCCGGAAAGCCGGCGCGTCCGGCGCGAAGAAGCGGCGCGGATGCGGGTCGAACAGGGCGACCCCCAGCGGCGCATCCAGGCGCCGCGCCAATTGCGCAGCCAAGGCGATCACATGCCGGTGGCCCGCGTGCACACCGTCGAAATTGCCCAGGGCAACAACCGAGCCCCGGGCCTCCTGCGGCAGTGCCTTGTAACCGTGGAACACCTGCATGGCGCGATCAGTCTTCGGCTTTGCGGCGGCGCTTGCGCACCATGACTTCGGATTCAGCCTGCATCGTGACCTTGCCGCCAACGGTGCAGACGCAATCCATCACCACCTTGCGGGACTTCAGATCGATCGACTTCACCGTGACCTTGGTCAGCACTTCATCGCCAATCCGGGTCGGCAGGTAGAAGCGCATGTTCAGACCGAGGAAAATTGCGCCCGGCCCGGGCAGCTGGTTGCCCAGCACGCCGGAGATGAAGGAGGCGACCAGGGCGCCATGGGCAATCCGGCCTCGAAACGGGGTCGCGCGAGCGAATTCCTCGTCCATGTGAACAGGATTGTAGTCGCCAGAGACCTTGGCGAACAGTTCGAGGTCTTCCTCGGTAACCGTTCTAACTGCCTCAGCCGATTGGCCAATTTCCATTTCTTCCAGAGCGATACCGCGCACTTCCGCCATGAGCGACTCCATCTTTGCCACCGCTTTAACCGATTTTTATCCGCGAATGTCTAGGGTCCGTGCTGAAGACGGCGAAACAAGCCGTCCTTGTGTAAACGCGCCGAGTGGATGGAGACTACGCATGGCTGTCGAAATGACGATGCCGATCCTGGTTGTGGACGACTACAAAACCATGATCCGTATCATTCGCAACCTGCTCAAGCAGATTGGGTTTGAAAACGTGGACGAAGCTGCAGACGGGCAGGAAGCCTATGCCAAGATGCAGGAAAACAAATACGGTCTGGTGATTTCCGACTGGAACATGGAACCGATGACGGGCTACGAGCTGCTGCAGAAAGTGCGCGCGGACGAGTCCATGAAGGCCACGCCCTTCATCATGGTCACCGCGGAGTCCAAGACGGAAAACGTGGTCGCGGCGAAGCGCGCCGGTGTGAACAATTACATCGTGAAGCCCTTCAACGCTGGAACCCTCAAAGCGAAGATGGCGGCCGTCCTCGGCGACTTCTAGGCGAAGTCGACGTGAACGATCCCAACTGTCGTTAGAGTCTGCAAAGGAAGGAGGGCCCCATGCCCGCCGCCAATGTTGCCGCGCAAGTCCGTACGTCCCTGGCATCGCTGAAGGCCAGCGATCTGCAGGACGCACAGATCATGGAAGTCCTGAAGCTGGCCCACCAGCTGACCGACACGATGAAGCTGTTCTTCAGCTCCCTCGACCAGTCGATCTGCCAGGAATTCAACTATATCGCGGATTACATCTCGCGGACCCGGGATGAAATCTCGGCTCTGCGCCCCAATGATATCAAGTCCGAACGCATTCCCTCTGCGGGGGTCGAACTGGAAGCCGTTGTCGGTGACACCGAGAAGGCGACCGAGACGATCATGAGCGAGGCTGAAGCCGTGCTCTGCGAGGAAGCCCAGGACTATGACGAGTATCGTGCGAACGTCGAAGCACGCATGATGACGATCATCGAAGCCTGCTCCTTCCAGGATCTGGCCGGTCAGCGTGTTTCGAAAGTCGTCAACTCGCTACGTCACGTGGAAAGCCGCGTCGCCCGCTTTGCCGAGGTGATGGGTGTCCGCGACGCTGACGGGTTCGAATCCGAAGCCGAGAAGGCCGAACGCGAACGCGCCGAGAGAAACCTGCTCAACGGTCCTGCCCTGGGCGGCCCGGAAACGAGCCAGGACGATATCGACGCCATGTTCGCCGAAGCCGGTGGCGCTCCGGATCTCGATCAGTCCTCGATCGACAATCTGTTCGATTGATCACCAGACAAGTTTCGGCGCCAACCAGCGCGCCGCAACCCCATACCCTTCAAGGGCGCGAGCGACAGCTTCTCCATCGAAGCTGTCGCTTTTCACGTCTGCTTCCAGGATGCCGTCGGCAATGAACAGCGCATCGATGCCGATGCGGATCGCGCCGGCGATGTCGGTTTCAGGACCGTCACCAATGGCCAGGGTACGGCCGGGCGTGGCCGGCTTGCCCACGGCGTCGAGCGCCGCTGCTGCCAGGGCGTAGATTGGCTTGTGCGGTTTGCCGGCAACCACGGACTTTCCCCCCATCTCGCGATAGAGCCGCGCAATGGCGCCCGCGCAGTAGACCAGTTGGTCCCCGGCCTGAACGATGATGTCGGGATTGGCACAGACCAGGTCGAGCCTGCGTTCCAGCGCCCGTTCCAGCACGGCGCGATAGTCTTCCGGCTTGCCATTCCAGTAATCGTCGAGCCCGGTGCAGGAGATGAAGTCCGCCTGTTCCAGATCCGTGAACTCCAGGTCCAGCCCGTCATAAAGGCCACGATCCTGGTCGAGACCGATATGCAGGACCCTGCCTGGCGCACGAGCGGCCAGCTCGGCGTGGATCGCATCCCCGGACGTTACGATGGCGTCGGTGGCGTCATCCGGCAGGCCCATCTGGGCCAGGAAGTTCCGCAGACTGTGGCCGCGCCGGGGGGCATTCGACACCAGGCAAACCGCCCCACCCGCTTGCCGGAAGGCTTGCAGGGCCTCGACGGCTTCGGGCAACAGCGCCCGTCCATCACGGATGACACCCCAGACATCGCAATAGAGCGTGTCATAGCGGGCACGAAGGTCGGACAATCGGGCGGGCTGGATCATGCCTGCGCTTGAAGCAGGGTCATGCCGGTGCGTCAATGCGCGAAGAACGGGTTTTCAGCCGACAGGATCCCAGATCCGTGCCCCCTTCCTCAACGTCATCCCCCGGCTTGTCCGGGGGACCTCAGCCAACCTGCCCATAGTTTGAGTATCCCCGCCGGCGCAGCGAAATCGTCAACCGGATAGTCGAGGTCCCCCGGACAAGCCGGGGGATGACGGCGCAAAAATGGAAACGGAGAGAGGCCGGCTGGTCTAGCTGACCAGGCGCACCGGCGGGGTCGGCGTGGTGGTGGTGGCGGTGTCCAGGAGGTCGTCGCGGACCGGTCGCGGTTCGCCGAACAGATGGCCTTCGCCATAGGCGACATCCAGCTCGAGCACCTCGACCACCGTGGCTTCGGTCTCGATCTTGTCGACAATCAGCTCGATTCCGTGACGGGCAAACATGCCGGCCATGTCCTCGTTCGCGATGGACCCGGCCTCATAACCGGCAATGGGCTCATAATCGGCGATGGCGTCCAGCAGGCGGCGGCCGCCGATCTTCACAAAGCGCACACCGGCACGCTCCATCTCGTGCAGGTCGAGATCGACGTGATTGACCTGGTCGATGGAGAAACGGAAGCCGAAATCGGCCATGCGGGCCATGTTGCGGGCGGCGACGGCGTCGCGCTCCTCGAAGGCGCGCTGGGAGATCTCGAAGATCAGGGAGCCGGCGAGGTCCTTGTTCTGGCGAACGAAGTCGAGGAATTCCGGGAAGAAGTCCTCATCCGCCAGAGAGTTCAGGGAGATATTGCAGAAGATGCCGACCTTGCGATCCTGTCCGGTCAGGCGGCGGACGATCTGGACGCAACGGAACAGCAAGAGATTGTCGACCTCGGTCATCATGCCGGCCTGTTCAGCCGCGGCAATGAAGGCCGACGGCGCGAGAATCCGGCCCGTGGCATCGCGCAGACGCGTATAGCCCTCATAGAAGGCGACGCGACGCTGCGGCAGGGTCACGATGGGCTGGATGTAGAGATCGACACGATTGGCCTGAAGTGCGTCGCGCACCGTATCGATGTCGATGCCATTGCCGCCGGTCTCAGTGGGCGACGCCTTGGCATAGACATCGACCGGACCGGACACACGGCGGATCAGGTCTTCCAGCACCTTCACCTCGTGCACCAGGGCATTGTCACGCTCGACAGCCTCAGCCCGCAGGTCATCCGTGATTTCGTCGAGCCGCTTCTGCGCGGCCTCGAACTCTTCCGCCAGCGCCAGATTGGCGGCCTTGAGATTGTGGATCTCGCGCTCCAGCTCGCGGCGCTCCTGACTGCGCGAGGCAGCCGAATGCGCCATGCCGGCGACGATGAAGACAATGGCGCCCATCATCCAGGCTGTCATGGGCGGCATCAGACCCAGTCGCTCGAAACCGATCGCAGCCACCGTCGCGATGGCGACGTAGGTCAGGAGGATGAGAATATCGAGCGCGCGGGGCATGGCAGGCCTTCAATGCAGCGAATCGTCACGAATGCTTGAAGGCTAAACTGTGTCGCAGCCGGTTGTCGTTTGGTTAACGAAGGTAAACCCCGCAAGCGCGAACTCTATCCAACATATTGAATTTCAAGGATATGCATAAATTAAAGCGGCCCGCCTGAGGGCGGGCCGCTTCAGCATCAAACTGTTGAAAACGTGTCCGTTACGACGTCGTGTGCGGACGAACGAGGATTTCCACGCGGCGGTTCTGGGCCCGGCCGGCCGGGGTGTCGTTCGAGGCGATCGGCGAGCGCTCGCCCATGCCGGCAACGTAGAAGCGGTCTCGCAGCACGCCCTGGGCGATGAGATAGTTCGCCACCGACAGGGCCCGGCGTTCGGACAGGGCCTGGTTGTAATCGTCCGGACCGGTGGAGTCGGCATGGCCGATGATGTCCAGATAGGTCGCCGGATACCGGTTCATCACCGTCGCGACGTCGTTCAGGATGGAATAGAACTGGCCCTGGATGTCCGAGGAGTTGGTGGCGAAGGTGACATCGCCCGGCATGATCAGGCGCAGATCATTGCCCTCGCGGCGGACGCCGACGCCGGTATCGCTCAGCGCTTCGCGCATCGCAGCTTCCTGGCGGTCCATGTAATTGCCGATCGCGCCACCGGCCAGCGCACCGATACCGGCGCCGATCAGGGCATTGGTCCGGCCCTCATCGCTGTCGCTGGTATTGGTCAGATAGCCCAGGACGGCGCCAGCCGCCGCACCGATCAGGATGCCGCGACCGGTATTGTTGGCGCGCGTCTCACCGGTATAGGGGTCCGTCGTCGTGCAGGCGGTCAGGGCCAGCGCGGACAGGGAGGTGACAAGTGCAGTGCGGAGTTTCATGGATAATCCTTCTCAGCTACGCATCGCTTCGATCATAGCCCGAAATGTGACAGGCATTCCAACGGCGATTTAGCGATTTCGACATGAACGCCAGATGAGCGTCCGTCCGTCGCCGCACGGGTCACGGGACTGAAAAAAGAGTCAGAAAATCGCATGGCGCGCCCCTTGACGCCCCCTGCCCCCTTCCTTATCTCCGCCGCTGTTAGCAGTCGGCAGAGGTGAGTGCCAATCCTCTCCGGCCTGCGAAAAACCACAGTCCTCTTGCTGGAGAGAAAACAAGATGACCTTTCGTCCTCTGCACGATCGCGTGCTGGTGAAGCGCGTCGAAGAAGAGTCCACGACCAAGGGCGGGATCATCATTCCCGACACCGCCAAGGAGAAGCCGCAGGAAGGTGAAGTCGTCGCTGTTGGCGGCGGTGCCATCAAGGAAGATGGTTCGGTCCGCGCGCTCGACGTGAAGGCCGGTGACCGCATCCTGTTCGGCAAATGGTCGGGCACGGAAGTGCGCCTGAACGGCGAAGACCTCCTGATCATGAAAGAGTCCGACATCCTGGGCATCATGGAGAAGGTGGCCGAGCCGGCCTAAGCGCCAGCCCGCCTGATCTGTCTCAAACAATCCATCACAGGAATCTACGCACATGGCTGCCAAAGACGTACATTTCGGTTCCGACGCCCGCGAGCGCATGATGCGCGGCGTCGACATCCTCGCCAACGCTGTGAAGGTCACGCTGGGTCCGAAGGGCCGCAACGTCGTGATCGAGAAATCCTTCGGCGCTCCGCGCACCACGAAGGACGGCGTTTCCGTCGCCAAGGAAATCGAACTGGCTGACAAGTTCGAAAACATGGGCGCCCAGATGCTGCGCGAAGTCGCGTCGAAGACGAACGACGTCGCCGGTGACGGCACCACCACCGCCACGGTCCTGGCCCAGGCCATCGTGCGCGAAGGCATGAAGTCGGTTGCCGCCGGCATGAACCCGATGGACCTGAAGCGCGGCATCGACAAGGCCGTCGCCATCGTCATCGACGAGATCAAGGCGATCGCCACCCCGGTCAAGGACTCGGGCGAAGTCGCCCAGGTCGGCACCATCTCCGCCAACGGCGCCTCCGAAATCGGTGAAATGATCGCCAAGGCCATGGACAAGGTCGGCAAGGAAGGCGTGATCACGGTCGAAGAGGCCAAGTCGCTGGAAACCGAGCTGGAAGTCGTGGAAGGCATGCAGTTCGACCGCGGCTACCTGTCGCCCTACTTCATCACCGATGCCGACAAGATGCAGGTCGAGCTGGAAGAGCCCTACATCCTGCTGTTCGAGAAGAAGCTGACCTCGCTTCAGCCGATGCTGCCGATCCTGGAAAGCGTCGTTCAGTCCGGCCGTCCGCTGCTGATCATTGCAGAAGACGTGGAAGGCGAAGCGCTGGCCACCCTGGTGGTCAACAAGCTGCGCGGTGGCCTGAAGATCGCCGCCGTGAAGGCTCCGGGCTTCGGCGACCGCCGCAAGGCCATGCTGGAAGACATCGCCATCCTGACCGGTGGCCAGGTGATCTCCGAAGATCTCGGCATCAAGCTGGAAACCGTCACGCTCGACATGCTGGGCTCGGCCAAGCGCGTCAACATCACCAAGGACGACACCACGATCGTCGACGGTGTGGGTGACAAGGCCCAGATCGAAGCTCGCGTGAACCAGATCCGCAAGCAGGCCGAAGACACCACGTCCGATTACGATCGCGAGAAGCTGCAGGAACGTCTGGCCAAGCTGGCCGGCGGTGTGGCCGTGATCAAGGTCGGCGGTGCCACCGAGATCGAAGTGAAGGAGAAGAAGGACCGCGTCGACGACGCCCTGAACGCCACCCGCGCTGCGGTGGAAGAAGGCATCGTCCCGGGCGGTGGTGTGGCGCTCCTGAAGTCCACGCTGAAGCTCTCCGGCCTGGAAGGCGACAATGCCGACCAGACCCAGGGTATCGCCATCGTCGCCCGCGCCCTGCAGGCCCCGATCCGTCAGATCGCCACCAATTCCGGCGTCGAAGGCTCGATCGTGGTTGGCAAGGTGCTGGAAAACACCTCGGCCACCTTCGGCTTCAACGCCCAGACCGAGGAATACGGCGACATGCTGGCCTTCGGCGTGATCGACCCGGCCAAGGTTGTCCGTACGGCTCTGCAGGATGCGGCCTCCGTCGCCTCCCTGCTGATCACCACGGAAGCCGCCGTCGCGGAAGCACCGAAAGAAGACGCCCCGGCCATGCCCGACATGGGCGGCATGGGCGGCATGGGCGGCATGATGTAAGACATCATAAAGCCGCCCATCATCGAAAGGTGAGCAGACCGGCAAGCCGGTCTGCGGGGGCGGCATGATGTAATCATCCGCCTGAGCCTGGCTCAGACACAGAGAGGCCCGCTCCGATGGAGCGGGCCTTTTTTGTCTTGCCGCCATGTCCCCTTTTCACGCTAAGGTCGCGCCAAAGCATTTCGAGGGGATCGACATGAAATACCTGATCACGGGCTCCGGCCTGGTGCTGGCCGGGCTTCTGGCTGCGTGCCAGCCGGCGGCCGACGAGCCTGCCGCGACCGTCGCGCAATACGACGCCGCGACCTTTCACCAGACCACCAGTTTCGGGCTGGCCTCTTCGGCCGGTTTTGCCTGGTCGGCGGATGACAGCCGCATCCTGATCTCCTCGGACGAGACCGGTGTGTTCAACGCCTATGCTGTGGACCCGGCCACGGGTGACCGCGAGGCGCTGACGGCTTCGGATACCAACGCCACCTTCGCCGTGTCCTGGTTCCCCGGTGACGATCGTGCCGTGGTCACCGCCGACAGCGGCGGCAATGAGATCAGCCATATCTATGTCCGCGAACTGGACGGCCGCCTCAACGACATCACCCCCGGCGAGAACGTCCGCGCGCAGTTCCTGGGCTGGTCGCCGGATGGCGGCGACATGTGGGTGATGACCAATGAGCGCGATCAGAGCGCCATGGATATCTATGCCTATGACACGCTGAGCTATGAGAGCGGCGTGGTGTTCCAGAATGATGATGCGCTGCAGATCGGCGATGTCAGCCCGGACGGACGCTGGCTGGCCCTGGTGCGCAACCGCACCTCGGCAGACAGCGACATCCTGCTGGTCGACCTGGCCTCCGGCGATGCCACGCCGCGGCTGATCACCGAGCATGAGGGCAATATCGCCTACGGCGTCTACACCTTCACACCCGACAGCTCAGCCCTGGTCTATGCCACTGACGAGCATGGCGAGTTCAACCAGGCCTGGACCTATGATCTGGCGACCGGCGAGACGGCACCCCTGATCGAGGCCGACTGGGACGTCCAGTTCGTCATCTATTCGCCCTCGGGCCGTTATCGCGTCTCCGGCATCAATGCCGATGCCCGTACCGAGGTGAGCATCCTGGACACCCAGACCGGCAGCGATCTGGCCCTGCCCGAACTGCCGGCGGGGGATCTGGGCTCGGTGCGCTTCTCGCGCGATGAGAGCCGTATTGCCTTCCTGATCGACAGCGCCACCTCACCGTCCAACCTGCATGTCGTCGATCTGGCCAGCCAGGCCCATGCCCAGCTGACCAATGCGCTCAACCCGGCCATCTCGGAAGCCGAGATGGTGGATGCGCAAGTGGTTCGGTTTGAAAGCTTCGACGGGCTGGAAATCCCGGGCATTCTCTATCGTCCGCACGGCGCCAGCGCCGACAATCCGGTGCCGGCCCTGGTCTGGGTGCATGGCGGCCCGGGCGGGCAGAGCCGGATCGGCTATTCCGCCACCATCCAGCACCTGGTCAATCACGGCTACGCCGTCTACGCCGCCAACAATCGCGGCTCGTCGGGTTATGGAAAGACCTTCTTCCACCTGGATGACCGCCGCCATGGCGAGGAAGACCTGATGGACATCGTCTCGGCCGGCGAATGGCTGCGCCAGCAGGACTGGGTCAATGCCGACCAGGTGGGCGTGATCGGCGGCTCCTATGGCGGCTTCATGACCGCCGCCGCCCTCACCTTCCATCCCGACGCCTTCGAGGTCGGGATCAACATTTTCGGCGTCACCAACTGGGAACGCACCCTGGCGTCCATCCCGCCCTGGTGGGAGAGCTTCCGCGAGGCGCTTTATGACGAGATGGGCGATCCGGCGACCGATGCCGAGCGCCACCGCGCCATCTCCCCGCTCTTCCATGCCCATCAGATCACAAGGCCGATGCTGGTGGTTCAGGGCGCCAATGACCCGCGCGTCCTGCAGGTGGAAAGCGACGAACTGGTCGCCGCCATCGAGGCCAACGGGGTGCCGGTCGAGTACGTGCTCTTCCCCGATGAAGGCCACGGTTTCCGCCGCCGCGAGAACCGCATCACGGCGTCAGAGGCCTTTGTCAGCTTTCTGGATGAGTATTTGCGAGACGAAGCGGCGGAATAGGGTTTTGAGTGGGCGGCTTCGCCGCCGCCCCTCAGCCGCGTCACGCTCCCCTTCTCCCCGACCGGGGAGGAGGACACGGGGTGAGGCGCGCGCGGCGAAGCCGCGCCAGCAAAAAACCTAAAGCCCCGCCCGTGCCTTCAGCACGGCCAGGCGTGCCGCGGACAGGTTGATGCGGTCCTCGGTGAGCCGCCCCTCGGCGATCGCTTCCATGACCCAGGCTTGAAACCGCTGCGGCAATTCCGGGTCAGGGGCGGCGGAGTTGGACATCATGATGATGTCGTTGCCGGCCGAGATGGAGCGCAGCACGGCTTCGCGCTGGTTGTAGTTCTGGCGGATCGCCGCCATGTCCAGATCGTCGGTCATCACCACACCGTCAAAGCCCAGGCTGCCGCGCAGCAGGTCGTCCAGGACGGGCGCAGAGAAGGTCACCGGCAGGCCGCTGGGATCGACGCTTTCCAAGGTTAGATGGCCGCCCATGATCAGATGGGCCTGGCCGCGATCGATCAGGTGACGGAAGGGCTCCAGCTCGGCCTCGGTCCAGGTCGGGGTGATATCGACGAAGCCGTCATGACTGTCACCGCGCGAGCGGCCATGGCCGGGGAAATGCTTGATGGCACACACCGCGCCTTCGGCTTCGAAGGCCTCGATGAAGGCGCCGGCATAGTCGGCAATGGTCTGCCCGTCCGTGCCATAGGCGCGGCCATGCCGCCCGATCACCGCATTGTCGGGATCATGCACATCGGCAACCGGCGCCAGATTCATGTTGAAGCCGGCCTCGCGGAATTCCGCCGCCGACAGGCGATAGAGTGCGGCAGCCTCTTGGGCCGTACCGGCTTCGGCGACCTGCATGGCGCGCGGCATCGGAGCATAGCCCAGATCGCGGGAGAGGCGCTGGACCAGCCCGCCTTCCTGGTCGATCGCCATCCAGGCATCCGACCGGGCCTCGCGGAAGCGCGCCGCCGAGCCTTCCGCGCCCTCGCGCGAACGCACATTGTGCCGCAGGAAAAGCACCCCGCCGATCCGGTTTTCGGCGAGATGTTCGGCAATGATGCCAGCGCCTTCGCTATCGGCATCCCGGCCGATGAAACCCATCAGCAGCATGTCGGCGATCTTGTCCGCCAGCGGCCGCTCGGCCGCCTCGGCCAGCGCCGCCGCCCAAGCGGGACCGCCCGCGGCCCACAAGCCGGCACCGGCCAGTCCGCCCTTCAGCACGTCTCTGCGGTTCAACATGTCTGCACGCTCTCCCCTGCCCGGTCGCCGCCCCGTCCTGACCATGCGCACTCAGCCCGGCCAGGGCAAGCATCGGCTGCGGGCATGCCTGTCCAATTCTTCATTCGGCAGAAAAAGTCGGGTCGGACCACCCGTGCCAGGGTCGGGTTGGTCGCCTTGCTCACGATTGCGACCCCTGAATGCAACTGCTTATTGCGCGGCGGCGGGTGAATACCCGCGCGCCGCGTCTTTTCTTTGAATTCAGGCCAGAAAATGTGACGAATTATTCAGATGACTGCACTGGCGTCGTAATGGAGATGCCGCCAGTGTGATGCCAACGTGAAACGTGAGGGACATCTGATGAAACGTATTCTTCTGGCAGGCGCCGCCATTGCCACTCTGGGCACGGCCGCCTGGGCTATTGACGGCGACAAGCAACAGACCCGCGTGCAAGTGATGTCGGGCAGCCATGTCATGGTCGGTGGCGAAGGGCCGATCGTGGAGATCCGCGGCGCCGACGGTGAACGCACGCTGCATATGGAGCGCGATGGCGCCCAGACCGTGATCACGGTCAATGGCCAGACCATCGAGATCGATGGTGGCCGGGTGACGGTCGATGGCGAGACCGTTGAGGCCGGTCCGCACAGCGTGGTCATCCTGGAAGGCGACGAGATCCGTGTCACCGACAATGTCGATGCCCGCTTTGGCCAGGAATGGGCGATGCGCTTGGCCGAGCGCGCCGATCACATGGCCCGGCTGCAGGACCACATGCAGCACCGGTTCGCATTCGTGGGCGGTGACGGCATGGAATTCGACTTCGACATCGAGAGCGTGCACGCGGAGGCCCTGGCCGCCATCGAGCGCAGCCTGGAAGACCTGGACGGCGCCGAATTCAACGGCCGGGACTGGGACGACCTGTCCGAGGAAGAGCGCGAGGAAGTCCGTGAAGAGCTGCGCGAGGCCCGCGAGGAGATGCGGGAGGCCATGCGCGAGGCGCGCGAGGAAATGCGCGAAGCCATGCGCGAGGCGCGCGATGCGGATGAGGTTCGCCGTGAAGTGCGAATCGAGATGCGCCGCGCCGCGCGAGAAATGGCCGAGGCCGAGCGTGAAATGGCGCGCGCCGAGCGTGACATTGCCCGCGCCCACCGTGACCTGGCGCGGCACGAGAACCGCCGCGTCGAGGTCATTCGCCGCCGGCACGGGGATGATGCCGAAGGCCACGCCAATGTCTGGATCGAGCGCGACGGCGACCACGAGGTCCAGTTCGAGGAACGCGATGTGCGTATCGAACAGGATGAAGATGGCCGCCGGCGGGTCTGGATCAATGGCGAGGAGCAGACCGGCAATGATCTGACCAACTGGCTCAACCAGCTGGAGTCAGAGCGTCTGGCCGGCGCGCGCGCCGACGGTGAACGCCACCGCCGGGTCGAGCGCGTCGAGCTGACCGGCCGCGAAGGCGACCGCCGGCGGATCGAGCTGCGCGATGGCCACCGGGTGGTGGAATTGCTGGGCCGAGACGGCGAGCGCCAGGTGATCGAGCTGGACGGTGCCGATGGCGAACGGCGGGTCATCGAATTCGGCGACGGACGCCGCGTGATCTTCATTGAACGCCACGAAACGCCGGACGAGAACGACGACTGACCGTTCTCAAGCGTGTCTTGATGGAGGGGTGTGCGAGGTCTCGCGCACCCCTTTTTCGTGGGCAGAGCCCAGGATGCGCGCAAAAAAGAGGCTGGCACAAGGCCAGCCCCCAGATAACGGTTGGTCGATAAAGGGCGTCTCCTCCCCGAAACGCCAAAGGACAGGACGGTCAGGCCCGTGTCCTGCAGGTACGTTTACGTAGGCTTACCCTTACGTCAACCCCAAATATTCCGCAGACTGAGGATAACTCCCGTCAGCAACTGCTTTTTCACGATGCTGTATTGCGGGAAGAAATGCGCTGCACTGCAGCAATCCAGTCCTGGCGTGCGACGGTTTCCTGTGCCGGTTGCTCCTCGCGCCATTGCTTGTTGTCGGTGATGTTCGCCGCCAGGCGGGCACCCAGCTTGAGATCCTTCACCGTCACCAGACCCTGTTCACGCTCGTCAGAGCCGACAATGACCGCCGCGACCGCACCGCGGCGATCGGCATATTTCATCTGCTTGCCCATGTTGCCGGAGCCGACAAAGGCCTCGGCCCGGAAGCCGGCAGCGCGCAGCTCGGCTGCCATCGACAGATAATCCGCCGACCGGTCCTTCTCGCCGGCCACCACGACCACCAGTGGCTTCTCGTCCGCCTCGCCGGTCAGGCCGAGCGCCGACAGCGCTGCGGCAAAGCGGCTGACGCCGAAGGAAAAGCCCGTGGCCGGCACGGCCTGGCCGGTGAAACGCGCGACCAGATCGTCATAGCGGCCACCGCCGCCGACCGAGCCGAACTGGATCGGCGATCCGTCCTCATAGGTCGCCTGGGCCAGGAGTTCGGCCTCGAAGACAGGACCGGTGTAATAGCCCAGCCCGCGCACCACGGACGGATCGAACAGCGCCCGCGCCTCGCCGATCCCGATGGCGTTGAGCACATCATGGATCTCGCCCAGCGCCTTGAGACCGGCCTCACCGGTCGCCGAACCGCCGACCAGCGGCTCCAGGCGGGCGATGACATCGGTGCGGCTGCCGCCGGTGGCATCGAGGAAGGCCAGAACGGTATCGATGCCCTTGCTGTCCAGCTTGGCACCCTCGGTGAAATCACCCGACTCGTCCTTGCGGCCCTCGCCCAGCAGGAGCGCCACGCCATCGCGGCCCAGACGGTCCAGCTTGTCGGCGGCGCGCAGCACGCGCATGCGCCGTTCCGGCTCGGCAGCGCCGATGGTTTCCAGCACGCCGTCCAGGATGCGCCGGTCATTGACCCGCACCACATACTGGCCGTCCTTGAGCCCGACCGAGCGCATCACCTCGGCCGCCAGCGCGATCATCTCGGCATCGGCCGCGGCACTGGCCGCACCGACCGTGTCGGCATCGCACTGCACGAACTGGCGGAAGCGGCCCGGGCCCGGCTTCTCATTGCGCCAGACATCGCCGGCCTGGTAGCGGCGATAGGGCTTGTTGAGGTCCTGGAAGTTCTCGGCCACGAAACGCGCCAGCGGGGCGGTGTGGTCATAGCGCAGCGACAGCCACTGGCCGTCATCATCCTCCAGCGCGAACACGCCCTCGTTCGGACGCTCCTCATCCGGCAGGAATTTGCCCAGCGCATCGGCATACTCGAAGGCCGGCGTCATCAGGGGCTCGAAACCCCAGTCGTCATAGACCCGGCTGGCGCGCTCGATCAGATGCCGCTCCATCCGCAGGCTCGAACCGGTGCGGTCTTCAAAGCCGCGCGGACGGCGGGCCTTGGGGCGGAAGGGCTTCTTGGCGCTCATCATCTCTCTCCGGGTCAGACGGGCACCAGGCCCCGTCTGGAAGGGTTCAGGCGGTGTTTTCCATGACCTTTCGGGCTCTGTGAACCCGGGATTGCAGGCCTGGCACCGGAATTGCGTCGTCTTCACGAGAAATCAAGGCGTTAAAGCGATACTGGCCGCAACGTCCAAAGGAGTTCCGCCCCATGCTGCGCAGCCTGACCTTCGGCCTGGCCCTGACACTCGGTCTCGCGACCTCGGCTCCGATCCTCGCCCAAGAGGGTCCGGGACGCGAATTCGCGGCGTTTGCCCAGCGGCTTGGCCATGAGGCACAGGCCCGCTCGCGCGATGCAGCGCAACGCCCGGCCGCCCCGGCGGAACCGCTGGACATCGAGGATCCCTTCACCTTCGAACTGGAGCAATTCTCCGTCGAAGCCCTGATGCTGTCACGCCAGATCGACGCGGCCGGCGGACCGGTGGACCTGCGCTGCATTTTCCGGGGCATGTCCGAGGACGCCGAGCGCCGCTTCAACGCCCTCAATGATGCCGAAACGGCCGCCCAGCAGGCGCATCTCTATGCCGGTCTGGCCGAGCTGATGCGCGATGCGGCCGAGATTGCCCCGGCCGTGGACAGTGATGTCGAGCTGGACCCGGCCCGGCTGCCGGCAAGCTGTCCGGCGGTGCGCCCGGGCTAGCCGCGCGTCGCGCGCTCCAGCGCCTCGATCAGCCCATCCCGTGTCAAAACGGTCGGCAGGACACGCGCCGACCCGCCACCTTCCGGATAGAGCAGATAGAGCGGGACCCCCGCCTGGCCGTGGCTGGCGATCAATTCGGCGATGGTCTCGTTGCGATTGGTCCAGTCGGCGCGCATCTGCACCACGTTGAAACGGTCGAAGGCGTCCTGGACCTCGCGATCGTTGAGCACCCGCATCTTGTTGACCTGGCAGGTCACGCACCAGGCCGCCGTGACATCGACAAAGATCGCCCGGCCCTCGGCGCGCAGTTCGGCCACACGGGACGGAGACCACACCTCCTCGCGGGCGGAAACGGTCTGGGTACTCGTCACGGCCGGCAGGCGCGCAACCCAGCCGGTGGCCGCCACCATGCCGATAAAGGCCAGGACAGCGACGATCTTCCAGATCACGCCCTCGCGCCCCAGCGCCCAGACACCGAAGGCCAGCGCGATCATCGCAATGCCCACGAACAGGACGCCATTGGAGCCGGACTGGAAGGAGATTACCCACAACAGCCACAGCGCCGAAGCGAACATCGGGAAGGCCAGGAACTGGCGGAAAGTGACCATCCACGCGCCCGGGCGCGGCAGCAGGCGCAGCAGGCCGGGTGCAAAGCACAGGACAACAAACGGCAAGGCGAGGCCCAGCCCCATGGCTGCCGCGACCAGCAGAACGATGACCACCGGCTGGGTCAGGGCCAGCCCCAGGGCGCCCGCAGCCAGCGGTCCGACACAGGGGGCCGCGACGACGACGGCCAGGACGCCGGTGAAGAAGGCGCCACGCCAACCCGGCGTGTCGGCCAGGCCGGAGCCCAGCCCCATCAGCCGTCCGCCGATCTCGAAGGCGCCCAGAAGATTGAGGCCGATGGCGAACAGCAGCACCGCCAGGATGGCCACCACGATGGGCAGCTGCAGCTGGAACCCCCAGCCGACCGGCAGGCCGAATTCACGCAGGCCGACCAGGATCGCGGCCAGGCCGACAAAGCTGACCAGCACGCCGGCCAGGAATAACAGGCCCTGCTGGCGCACCTTGCCGGCATCGGAATGGGCGACCTGGACGAATTTGAGCACCTTGATCGACAGGATCGGAAAGACGCAGGGCATCAGATTGAGCAGAAGCCCGCCGCCCAGCGCCAGAAGCGCGATCCAGGCGAGGTTGAACGGTGCCGGTTCCGGCAGGGCTGCCTCGCCCAGGTCGACCGGCCCGGTCAGCATGTCCGGCGCAATCTCGGCCGTGCGCCGCTGCCAGCGTCCCCCGGAATTGACTTCATAGGCGATCACACCGCCCCGGGCGTAGTTGATCTTTTCCGCAGCGGCAAAACCCGGCTCGCTGACGAACAGCACGCGCGCGTCCTCGCGCAACACGTCCGGCTCGGCAGAATGGCGCATCAGCCCGGCCTTGAAAGGGTAGAATTGCAGATCCCGCCACTGCGCTGCAGCGTCGCTGAAGACACCGCCTTCCAGACTCAGCACCAGACGGCCACCGCTCAGGCCCATCTGCGCGGAGAGGGTCTCGTCGGTCTGCGGCACGGCGTCCAGCGCTGCGCGGATATACCAGTAGCCATCCTCGTCACGCACCGTCGCATCACCGACAGGCAGGCTCAGTTCCAGACGGCGGTCTTCGGGGATGCAGATGTCCTCGCAGACCAGCCAGGTGGCATCGACGACGAAATCAATGCGGTCACCGGCAAAGTCCGGCGACACGGTGACCGGCAGCGGCAGCGTCACCTCGGACTTGTAGCCATAATCCATGATGTCGGCGCTGAGCGGCAATTCTTCCGGCGCCGGCCAGGCGATCTCGCCCACTTCGACACCGTCGGGCAGCGTCCAGTCGAGCTCGATGGGAAGGCCGTTATCGCCCGGATTGCGCCAATAGGTGTGCCAGCCCTGCGGGATCACCTGATGGATACCGATGCTGAATTGCTCACCGGGGGCAGCCTGGCTGACATCCGCCACGATGCGCGCATCGATGATCGGCTCGCCGGTTGACCAGCTGGGCTGGGCCCAGGCAGAGCCAAGACCGGCAAGGGCGAGCAGGCAGGACAGGAAAAGACGCATTCAGGAAACCTCGTGGCGTGGCCGGCGGCGGCTCGTGTTCAAACGCCCATATAGGCGAAAACTCGTTTCCATCGAACCGGGCTCGCTGAAAGGTGATCGCCCAAAGACAAACGGCCGCACCCGATCAGGTGCGGCCGTTGCCAATAGCGTGTGTCACCCGGGCAATCAGGCCTGGGTCTGACCAGCCGCGACAGCCTTGGCCGAGGTGCGGCGCAGGATGCGGTCCCAGCGCTGCAGGGAGATCAGGTGAGCCGTGATGGCAACCAGATCACCGCTGTCATGCAGTTCTTTCAGCTTGGCAGCCGGCAGGGCCGAGAACTTCTCGTTCGACACGCCCCAGTATTCGGCAACCGTCACCGGGTTTTCCGGGTCCTGCGGATTGGCAACCTTGATGTCCTTCTTCTCCAGAAGGTCCAGCGCAACCAGGCGCTCAACGAAAGCTTCGGTAATCTTGGCGTCATTCTCGAACGCGGAGACGAAGTCGATGGCTTGCTGGGTGTATTCGGTCGGTTCGCCCTGCTCGTTGAAGAACGGACGTTCCGGATTCTCCGCGACGACGAATTCAGCCGCCAGGTCAACACAGACCGTGGACGGCTGGTCGTTCTGGGCCGAAGCGCTGACGAAGGGATAGCGGCGCACATAGGCCGGGATGTAATGTTCGTTGTCGAACTGGCCGTTCTCATCGACGAACAGGTTGGTGCCCTGACGCAGGCCCATCACCAGAACCGGCATCTTCTTCTCGCCCAGGAAGACGATCGGGAAGCTGCCACAGGCCAGGGCGAATTCCGGGCTGATGGCCGGCACGAAATGCCAGTCCTTCAGGAATGAAAACGGATTGGAGACCGTCTTCACGCCGTAATTCTTGTGCTTTTGACGATTGAGCGGCTCGACATTCTTGTAGAGCGGCACGGATCCGGTAAGGCGCGGCTCGGCGGCGGCGTCGACCATGATAGAAACCCCTTTTAGTCCTTTGGGCGCTAGATAGCGGATATGCCCGGTTGCGGCAACGCGTCCGCGCAGGCCTGATCAACTCGTCGGCTCGCAAGAAAAGTGCCGGACCGGTCGCCCGGTCCGGCACATCACTGCAATTCAACGGGAATGATGTATCCCAGATCAGAAATCCAGCACCAGGGCGGCGCGGAAATTTCGTCCCGGCAGCGGCAGCTGGTCCTTCAGGAAGGAGGTATGCAGACGCGCTTCCTGGTCGGTAAGGTTCCGGCCTTCCAGGATGATGCGCATGCCACGTCCTTCAAAGGGTTCAATCGAATAGCGCGCATTGAACAGGACATAGCTCTGGGTCTTGAACTCGGACGCCGCCGTATTGTCCTGCACATCCGCCCACTCGGCCTCCAGATGCACGGACTGACGATCCGTCGAAGCGGTCAGGCCCGTCGTGATCGAGAGCGGCGGCAGCCGCGGCAGGTCGGAGCCGTCGTCCAGCTCGCCCGTGACGTATTCGCCGGTCATCTCACCTGAAATGTCCCAGGCACCGACCCGGCCCAGCGGGCCTTCCAGTCGCGCCTCGAATCCGGACAGGGAGGCATCTTCCTGGCGATACTGATAGACCGGCAATTCATCCTCTTCCGCCCCGGTCGCGAAGGGGGCGATGAAGCCGTCATATTCGGCGTGAAAGACCGAGCTTTCCAGCTCCCACGATCCGATATCGGTGCGCAGGGTCAACTCGGCGGAATTCGCGCGCTCGACACCCATGGCGGCATTGCCCCGCTCATAGGAGCGGGTGGCGACGTGCGGACCGTCGGCGAACAGCTCGACATCGGTCGGCGCCCGCTCGGCACTCGACAGCGTCACGGCCAGGAATGTCCCGCGCACCGGCCGGAAGAAGATCGACCCGGACAGGCTTTGCGTATCGAAGTCGCGGCTGGCGGCGGCCGTTGTCAGCTCACGGGTTTCAAGCCGCAGGCCGCCCTCAAGGCCCCAGTTTCCGGCATCCCAGCGCTCGACAATGAACAGGCCCCAATCAGATGTTTCCGACGCGGGGACAAACGCCTCCTCGCCATCGGCCGAGAAGTCGCGGCTGAAGGCTTGCAGACCGGCGGCACCTTCCCAGCTGCCGCCCCAAAATTCGGACGGTGCGTGACGGGCCTCGATCCGACCTTCCCAGCCTTCATTGGTGAAGACCGTTCCCATCTCGTCGCCCTCCAGCTCGACATGCTCATAGCTGCCGGTGCCCAGGGAAAAGCGGATGCGCTCGATATGCTCACCCAGATTGCGCCATTCGCCGCGCAGGTCATAGCGGGTCTGTTCCAGATCAATGCGGACAGATTCTTCGCCGTGCCCACCTTCCTCATCCGCATGGTCGTCACCTTCGTCCTCGTCTTCCGCACCATGGCCTTCGTTGTGGCCGCCCGGAACACCGTAGAGCGAAGTCGCGCGGCGCACGCCCAAACCGATGAAGCCGTTCTCGCCGACCCAGGACACGCCGCCGGACACCATGTCGAAGGTCAGACCGGAATTCTCGACCGTGCCGCGCGGATGGTCCTCCTCGTCCTCGTGATCCTCGTCCTCGTCATGCTCTTCGTGCCCGGCTTCCTCAAACAGGCGGAAGATGTCGGACTCGGCATAGCCCGGGATGGAGTAGTCGCCGGCGGTGCGGGTCAGCGCCTCGACATTGAAAACGAACGCGCCGGCATTGAAGCGCACGCGACCGGCCGCGGTCTCGCCGTCATCCACCGAAGTCAGGGCCCCGTAGAAGCGTCCTTCGAAACCGTTTTCAGCGCGGTCCTCGGGGATGCGGCCGTCGATCACATTGACCACGCCGCCAATGGCGCCGCCACCGTAGGCGATGGCTGCCGGGCCGCGCAGGATTTCGACCTGCTCTGCTTCCAGTGCTTCGGAGGCAACGGCGTGGTCCGGCGAGTTTGTCGAGGCATCAATGAGGCCGACACCATTGTTCAGCACCCGCACGCGGTCGGCGCCCAGGCCTCGGATCACGGGACGGCTGGCGGCGGGGCCGAAATAGGTGGTCGACACACCTGGCTCGTGCGCGATCGTGTCGGCCAGCGAACCGGCGAGATTGTCCTCGATATGGCGCCGGTCGACGACTTCAACCGACCCGGTGACCTCGTCGGCAGCTACGCCGAGGGGGGCTGACGTGACACGAATGACATCGACCTGGTCCGATGCCGCGGCATCGTCAGACTGGGCCAGCGCAGCCGGTGCCAGCAACAGGCCCAGCCCGGCCAGGGCACTGGTGGAGATCAGGACAGAACGCATAAGCTTCCCCGCTATGGTATAACAACACAGTTGCCGGGGTGATATTATAACATTCTCTGCGAAACAATCCCCGATGGGTGTGAATTGTCGCGATCTGGGATTACATATCCGTCAGATGCGAACCGATTCTCTCAACCGGGCCCTTGCGGCCGCCGAAGCGCACTGCGCCGAACGGGGTGAAAAGCTGACCCCGGTGCGCCGGCGCGTGCTGGAACTCGTGCTGACGGCCGAGGCTCCCGTGAAGGCCTATGACCTGCTGGACGCGATCAAGCCGGGCGAAGGCACGGCCAAGCCGCCGACCGTCTATCGCGCGCTGGACTTCCTGATGACCGCCGGCCTGGTGCACAAGGTGGAGGCGCTGAACGCCTTTGTCGGCTGTTCGCACGCGCATGACGAAGGCGGTGCCGAACTGTTCATCTGTTCCGATTGCGGATCGGTGGAAGAACGCCACGGCGCGCCGGAACCGGTGCACACGCCGGACGGCTTCGTTATCGAGCGCTCGGTGGTCGAGCATTTCGGCCATTGCGGCAGCTGCAAGCACTGACCAGGAAACCGCCGGGGACCGGGCGATGATCGAGTTGTGGCGCGGGGTGGTGAACGCCTGGGAATGTGACGAGTTGGGTCACATGAATGTGCGCTTCTATCTCGCCAAGGCCTCCGAGGCGATTGCCAACCTGGCCGAGGCCGCCGGTCTCAATCCCGTACACCGGCCGGATGCGCTGGCGACGCTGGTGCCCGGCGATCTGCACATCCGCTTCCTGGCTGAAACCCATCCCGGCGCCCCGCTCTTCATCGAGGGTGGCCTGCTGGATCATGACGCCACCAGCGCCACGGCGATCCTGGTGATGCGCCATTCCGGAACCGGCAAACCGGCAGCCACATTGCGCATCGTGCTACACCACACCTCGCCACACAGCGGACAGGACTTTGCCTGGCCCGGACGATTTGCTGCCCGCGCCGAAGCGCTGAAAGTGACCCTGCCCGATTTTGCCGCACCGCGTGGGATCGCGTTGACGACCACGCCTGTCGCCGCGTCCCTGCAGCGGGCCGAGGCGCTGGCGCTGGAGCCCATCGGCCGGGGCCGGTTCGCAGCGCAGGAGATGGACCCGTTCGGTTGGATGCGCATGGAATTCCTGCTCGGTCGCATTTCCGACAGCGTCACCAATTTTGCCGCCGCCTTCCCTGAAGAATGGGCGATGCATGCCGGCCAGACATCCCAGGATGTCGGCTCGGCGCTACTGGAATGCCGGATCCGGCCCCAGCGCTGGCCGCGCACGGGGGATGGCTATGTCGTGCGCTCCGGTCTGAAATCGGCGGGACCGAAAGTGCGCAATATCGTGCACTGGGTGCTGGAGCCCTCAACGGGACGGCCCTGGTGGACCATGGAAGGTGTGGCCGCGCCAATGGATCTCAAGGCGCGCAAACTGCTTGATATGGATGCGAAGCGTCTGGCGGTCCTGCAATCGGTCGCACGCGAAGATCTGACCGGCTAGCCCTCCCCCCGCTGACAGAATCGCGTCAGCTTGCCACGCATGGCACGCGCTCGCGCCGTTGATCGGCGGCTCTTCCTTTTGCTGGAAATCGCTGCCCGGCGCCTCGACCGGGAGGCGGATGCTCGCCTGCGAAAGACCGCCGGCGTGACCACGGCCCAGGCCGCGGTCCTGTTCCTGCTGGCCCGCCGCGGCGAGCGGCGGATGAGCGATATCGGCGATACGCTGTCGCTGAACCCGCCCGCCGTCACCGGCCTGGTCAGCCGCATGGAAGCCCTGGGCCTGGTGGTGAAATCGGCCTCGCGCACGGACCGGCGTTCGGCGGTCGTCTCGCTGACGGAAAAGGGCCGCGCCATGGGCGATGCTGCTGATCACATCCTGCGCGATCTCAACAATGAGCTGGAAAGCCGGCTGGGCGAGGATGATAGCGACATGCTGCACCGGGTGCTGACCCGGCTGGCGACGGAAACCATCCGCTAGACCTTACGTTTACGTCAACTGACGCCGGGTTTCCGCGCGTCCCGATCCGCGCTAGCATCCCGTCAAAATCAAAACTGGGAGGCTCGCATGAGCGAACTCGTACTGGTCGAAACCGCTGATCGCATCCGCACGATCACCTTCAACCGCCCCGAAAAGAAGAACGCCCTCACCCAGGCGATGTATTCGGCCGCTGCCGAAGCGCTGGAGACCGGCGATGCCGACCCGCAGGTGCGCGCCTTCATCATCACCGGCACTGAAGGCGTGTTCACCGCCGGCAATGACATTGTCGACTTCATGCAGCGCCCGCCCTCCTTCGGGAAGGACGAGGTGCCGCCGGTGCGGCGCTTCATGGAAGCCCTGTTGAATGTGAAAAAACCGGTGGTCGCCAGCGTGGACGGCCTGGCCATCGGCATCGGCGTGACGATGCTGATGCATTGCGACATCGTCTACTGTTCCAACCGCGCCAGCTTCAAGACACCCTTCGTCGATCTCGCCCTGGCACCGGAATACGGCTCCTCGCAGACCTTCACCCGTGCCTTTGGCCATCCGGTCGCCGCCGACCTGTTGATGCTGGGCTCGACCTGGGACAGTCACCGCGCCCTTGCGGCCGGCCTGGTCACCCACACCTACAGTGTCGACGAACTGCCCGAAGCGGCCCGCAAGGCGGCCGCCTCGCTGGCCGCCAAGCCGCCGGCCGCACTGGCCGAGGCCAAGGCGCTGATGCGACTGGCCCCCGAGGCCATCACCGACCGCATCCAGCGCGAGGGGGAGATGTTCGCCCAATTGCTGCAATCGCCGGAATTTGCCGAAGCCGCCGCAGCCTTCATGGAGCGCCGGGCACCCGATTTCGACAAGGTGTCCTGACCGGCATCGTCA
Source organism: uncultured Maricaulis sp. (assembly GCA_965242785.1). Lineage (GTDB taxonomy): Bacteria > Pseudomonadota > Alphaproteobacteria > Caulobacterales > Maricaulaceae > Maricaulis. Next base: position 233,987 of record CBDETA010000001.1, on the reverse strand, counting down.
CGGCATCCATCAGGGGGAAAACATGCTGAAACGCGTCCTGGCCGGTGCGGCCGCTGTCATCCTGGTCGGCGGTATCGCCGCCCTCAACCTGTCGTCATTGGGGCGGGTCTATCTGCCCTCGGGCACCGGCATCGCGGCCAAACAGGTCTGCTCGCTGACCTTCGTGTCGGGACTGGACAGCGATTTTGCCCAGTCGATCTATATCGACCCGCTGCTGGGCGGGGCGGCTGACCTGATCCACGTCAAGGTCGACACCGAGGCGCGCGAAGTCAGCGCCGGCGTGTTTGGCCTGTTCTGGCAGCAGCGTGCCGTCTGGCGCGACGGGCTGGGCTGCACACTGGTGCATGACGCCCGCAGTTTCGACGCCGACCTGACCGTGCCGGTGGAACAGGACTTCCAGCCGCTGGAGCTGGATAGCGAATTGCGCGAGAGCCGGTTCGATGTTGCGGCCCTGGATGCCGCAGTCGACGCGGCCTTCGGGGATGGAGAGCATGATCTGCGCAACACTCTGGGCGTCGCGGTGCTGTACCAGGGGCGCCTGGTGGCCGAGCGCTATGCGCCTGGCGCCAGCCGTGACACCCGCTTTCATGGCTGGTCGATGACCAAGAGCACGATGACCACCCTGGCCGGTCGGCTGCAGCATGAAGGCCGGATCGACATCGAGGCCGAGGGCGCGGTGCCGGCCCTCTCCGCTGTCAGCGCCGATTATGAGGATGTCACCATCGAGCACCTGTTGCGCATGGCCGGCGGCTTCGCCATTGCCGAACTCAATAACGGCTTCGACCCCAATTCGCAGATGCTGTTCACCCAGACCGACATGGCGCATTTCGCGGCCACACGCGAGCGCCTGCACGCGCCCGGTGCGCACTGGCAGTACATGAGCGGCAATACCATCCTGGCCACGCATGCGATGCAGCAACAGCTGGGCGAGGACGTGACCGCCCAGATCCGCGGCCTGCGCGAAAGGGTGTTCGAACCGCTGGGCATGTACTCCCCGATCCTGGAGATCGACGAGACGGGAACCCTGCAAGGCTCGTCCTACATGTATGCCACGGCGCATGACTGGGCGCGCCTGGCCTGGCTCTATGCCAGTGACGGCGTGATCGATGGCGAGCGGCTTCTGCCCGAGGGCTGGCTGGACATCGTCACCGCCCCGACCGAAGGATCGGGCGGTGATTACGGCATGGGTTTCTGGCTGCCGTCGGAACATGACGGCGTGCCGGAAGGCACCTTCATGATGAGCGGTTTCCAGTCACAATGGGCCTTCATCATGCCGGAACAGGACCTGGTGGTGGTGCGTTTCGGCGCAACCAACCGCACCTCCTCGCGCTCCTATGAGCTAGCGGCGCAGGTCGCAGCGGCGCTGCGCCCCTGACCGCAACAGACCGGCTAGGCGGCGCAGACCAGGTCCGGCGACTCCGCCAGCGGGCCGAGGCCGACAATCGTCTGCACCAGCGCTTGCACCTGTGCGGCGGTCACATGGCCGGCCAGGATGTCGCGCTGCAGGGCGGGGTCGTGCTGACCCCGCCCGCGCGTTCCCACCGCCCAAGTCCGGTAGCTGCGATGTGCCAGCGGCAGGAATTCCAGCACTTGCACATCGCCGATGCGCGGGTCCGTTGCGACACGCTCGTAAAAGCGGCGCAGCGTGTCCCGGTCGCCCTCCAGCACCTCAAAGAAATAACCGCTGTCCCAGACCAGCGCGCCGGTCAGGCCGTGTTCGACACTGGTCTTCATGCAGTGCGACAGGATCAGCCCCAGATCGCCATTCAGCGACCCCTTGCCCAGATCGACCTGCGACCGGGCCATCAAGACCATGCGATGCAACATGAGACACGACTTTCAAAACGCGGCGTGGGGCGTGTTTCTAGGCACCGGGCCTGAAGATCGGCCCAAGGCGACGCGAGCAATTCGACTCGAATTTGTCTCAAATGCGGGGCTGTCAGGAGGCCGCGATCACTGCAGCCGCGACGTTACGCGCGCTGGACTTTGCGGCGCGGAATTGCAGTGTCAGGAGGAATTCGAACCGGAGTGCGGCCATGGCCTACAAATCCCTGCGTGATTTCATCGACCAGCTGGAGGCCGAGGGCGATCTGGTGCGCATCACCACGCCGGTCTCCACCGATCGGGAAATGACCGAGATCCACAAGCGCACCCTGCACGCCGGCGGTCCGGCCCTGTTGTTCGAGAATGTCATCAACGAGAAGGGCGAGAAGAGCGAGATGCCCTGTCTCGTCAACCTGTTCGGCACGGTGAAACGCGTCGCCCAGGCGGTCACGCTGGGCGGCGAGGCGCGCACCACGGGCGAAGAATTGCGCGAGGTTGGCGAACTGCTCGCCTTCCTGCGCCAGCCGGAACCGCCGCGCGGGGTCAAGGACGCGCTGGACATGCTGCCGCTGGCCAAGACGGTGATGTCGATGCGGCCCAAGACCGTGAAATCGGCGCCCTGCCAGGAGGTCGTCCTGACCGGCAACGATATCGACCTCGACCGCCTGCCGATCCAGACCTGCTGGCCCGGCGAGCCGGCTCCGCTGATCACCTGGCCGCTGGTGGTCACCAAGGGGCCAGGCAAGGGCCGGACCGATGATTTCAATCTCGGCATCTACCGCATGCAGAAGCTGGGCAAGGACCGCACGCTGATGCGCTGGCTGAAGCATCGCGGCGGGGCCCAGCACTATCAGCGCTGGAAACAGGAAAAGCCGGAACCCCTGCCCGCCGCCGCCGTGCTGGGCGCCGATCCGGGCACCATCCTGGCCGCCGTCACCCCGGTGCCGGACACGCTGTCGGAATACCAGTTCGCCGGCCTCTTGCGCGGCAAGAAAGCCGAGCTGGTCGACTGCAAGACGGTGCCGCTGCAGGTCCCGGCCGAGGCCGAGATCGTGCTGGAAGGCCATGTCCTCCTGGATGAGTACGGTCCGGAAGGTCCCTATGGCGACCACACCGGCTATTACAATTCGGTCGAGCACTTCCCGGTGTTCCAGATTTCCGCCATCACCATGCGGAAGAACCCGATCTATCTGACCACCTATACCGGTCGGCCGCCGGACGAGCCCTCGGTGCTCGGCGAGGCCCTCAACGAGGTCTTCATCCCGCTGATCCAGCAGCAATTCCCCGAGATCGTCGATTTCTGGCTGCCGCCGGAAGGCTGTTCCTACCGCATCGCCGTGATCTCGATGAAGAAGGCCTATGCCGGCCATGCCAAGCGCGTGATGATGGGCGCCTGGTCCTATCTCAGACAGTTCATGTACACCAAGTGGATCATCGTGGTGGACGCGGACGTCAATGCCCGTGACTGGAAAGACGTGATGTGGGCCGTCTCCACCCGCATGGACCCCGCCCGCGACATCGTCACCGTCGAGAACACCCCCATCGACTATCTCGACTTCGCCTCCCCCGTCTCCGGCCTGGGTTCCAAGATCGGCCTGGACGCGACGAACAAGGTCGATGGCGAGACCGACCGGGAATGGGGGGAAAAGCTGGACATGGACGCGGAGACGAAGGCGCGCGTGGATGCGATGTGGGCGGAGCTGGGGATTTCCTGACGCTGCCGTTCCCATGTGATGAGGTGGGGGACCGCGAAACGGTGGAGGGGCCACCGGACAAGGGCCGGCGGAATGTCAGCCGGGCGTGACCCTGGCCCCGAGACAGGGCAGCGAGCGCCCATCTCCGCTCAACCTGAAAGCCACTCCCCGAGGGCCGCAAACCCGCCTAAACACACACCATGACCTTCACCACCCGTTTCGCCCCCTCGCCCACCGGACACCTGCACATCGGTCACGCCTTCTCGGCCTGGACGGCGTGGCGGGCGGCGATGGAGGCGGAGGGGCGGTTCATCCTGCGGCTGGAGGATATCGACACCACGCGCTGCAAGCGGGAATTCGAGCCGGTGATCTTTGATGACCTGATCTGGCTGGGTCTGGACTGGGAATGGCCGGTGCGGCGGCAGTCCGAGCATTTTGACGATTATGCCCGTGTGCTCGAACGGCTGCAGGCGCTGGGCGTGGTCTATCGCTGTTTCAAGACCCGGGCGGAAATCCTCAACGACATCGCCCGCGCACCGCACGGTCGGGGCGATGTCTATCGTGGGCCGGAACGGCCGATGGGCGCTGACGAGGAGGCCGAACGCCTGGCCACCGGCGAAGCCTTCGCCTGGCGGCTGTCGCTGGCGCGCTGCCGCGACGTGCTGGGCGAGCGCTTTGCCCGCCTGCGCTTTGTCGAGGACGGGCGCGGCGAGATCGCCGCCGACCCGGACCTGCTGGGCGATGTCGTGCTGGCGCGTAAGGATGTCGGCACCAGCTATCACATCGCCGTTGTGCATGATGACGCATTGCAGGGCATCACCCATGTCATCCGCGGCGAGGACCTGTTCGAGCAGACCCACCTGCACGTGCTGCTGCAGACCCTGCTGGACCTGCCGACACCAGTCTATCGCCACCACCGCCTGCTGACCGATGAGACTGGTCAGCGCTTTGCCAAGCGCAATCGTGCGGCGACCCTCAAGGACATGCGCGAGCGCGGGGTCGGCGCCGACAGCGTGCTGGCGCAGTTTCGCAGCTAGCGGCTGCTGTCGCGGGGCTCGGCCATTTCCGCCCAGGCGCGCACCCGCACCAGCGCCCCGTCGCGCCAGGCATATTCGCGCACCCAGACATCATGCCCGGCGCTGCCGCCACGGGCGGTCTCGCGGATCTCGATGCGGGTCTCGCGATAATGCTCGACCAGGCTCAACCGGTTGCCCGACAGGCCCGGAACCACCTGCCAGCGTCCCCCATCGGACAGGAGGAGAAGATAGGCACAGGCCGACACACCGCAGAAATAGGTCAGGGCCACATCCTGACCGCGTCGCGACCGGCATTGCAGGGAACGGGTGTCGATAAAAATGTCGTCCAGCCCGTCCGCATCGATCCGTCCTCGCACCGTGGCCGCTGCCGTGATGGAGCGACGCGAACAGTCCAGCGTGCCCGAACTGATGCGGTCGAGATGGCGCTGGAAGGCGGCCAGCGCTGCGGGGTCAAGCCCGGCTTCGTCCGGCAGGGCGGGTCCGGCCTCCTCGGCACAGGCGGCCAGCCAGACCATGGCCAGGCCACAACAAAAAATCCGGACCCATGTCATTTGCGCGCTCTTCCATGACGCGCCCCCGAGCCCGGTCAGACTAGCGGTCGCCGGCCCGGCCCGGCAAGCCGGGATTGCCCCCCTCGTCGCAAGCACCGGAACATTTGCCGCAGGCCGGCATCACCTGCCACGCTAGGCAGGAGGCGCGGGACAGGCTATGTCGCCAGCATGTTTGTGCATGATCTCTGGTATTTCGGCGCCCTGTCGAGCGAGCTCAAACCCGGCCAGCACCTGCACCGCGAGTTGCTGGGCCAGCCGGTCCTGTTCGGCCGCGACCATCAGGGCCGCGCCTACGCCCTCAGGGACATCTGCCCGCACCGCGGCATCCTGCTGTCCGGCGGCGAGGCCCAGAACCACAATGGCGAGACCCAGGTGGAATGCCCCTATCATGGCTGGCGTTTCCGCACCGACGGATCCTGTGCCGCCATCCCGTCCCTGACCGCAGACCAGGCCCAGGCCATGGATCTCACCAAGATCCGCACCCGGTCCTATCCGGTGCACGAGGACCAGGGCCTGATCTGGATCTTCTGCGCCAGCGAGGACAATGCCGACACGGCCCCGGCCATCGATCCGCCGCGACTGGACATTCCGGAGGGGCACAAGCCGAAACTCGTCGTCCGTGACGTCTTCAACTGTCATGTCGACCACGCCGTCATCGGGCTGATGGACCCGGCCCACATTCCCTATATCCACCGCCAATGGTGGTGGCGCTCGGCCAAGTCCGTGCACGCGAAGGAAAAGAAGTTCGGCCCGGTCGAGCGCGGCTTCTCCATGCTGCCGCACGTGCCGTCGAAGAATTCCTATCTTTATCGCCTGATGGGCGAGCCGCAGACCGAGATCCGCTTCCAGCTGCCCGGCCTGCGCACCGAATACGTCAAGGCCGGCGGCAGGCACTTCACCGGTTTCACCGCCGTCACGCCGACGAACGAGACCTCGACCGCGATCACCATCGTGGTTTACTGGGACCACTGGCTGCCGACGATCGTGCCCAATCCGCTGATCAGGCTGGGCATCGAGACCTTTGTCGGCCAGGACCGCGACGCCGTGAATGCCCAGCAGGTCGGTCTGGCCTATGATCCCAAGCTGATGCTGATCCATGACAGCGATGTGCAGGCGAAATGGTATTTCGCCCTCAAGCGCGCCTGGGACAAGCATCGCGAGACCGGCGAACCGTTCAAGAATCCCGTCAAACCCGCAAGCCTGCGCTGGAGAAGCTGATGACCCTCGACACCGTTCTCACCGGCCTGCTCTACATCGCCATGCTGGGCGTGCTGATCGTCCTGGCCGCCGGGGTGATCAACCTCTATCGCGGCGACGACAAGGCCCGCTCGCGCTCGAACAAGCTGATGCGCCTGCGTGTGGTGGTTCAGTTCGCCGCCGTGATCCTGATCGTGATCATCTTCTTCGTGCGGGAAAATCTGGGCGGCTGACGCCCGGCGAGCCGGCAGGACCCGACATGGTTCGACTGACGAAAATCTACACCCGGACCGGCGATGCCGGTCAGACCCGACTCGGCGACATGTCGCAGACGGTCAAGCATGACCTGCGCGTCGAGGCCTATGGGGATGTCGACGAGACCAACAGCACGATCGGCCTAGCCCGGGCAACGCTGGCCCCGAACGCCCCGATGGATGCGGAGCTGGCCCGGATCCAGAATGACCTTTTCGATCTGGGCGCCGATCTGTGCGTGCCGGAAAGCGATACGCCGCCCGAATTCGAGCCTTTGCGCGTTACGCCAGCCCAGGTCGCCTGGCTCGAGCAGGTCATTGACCGGCTCAACAGTGCCCTGGAGCCGCTGAACTCCTTCATCCTGCCCGCCGGCAGCGAGACCGCGGCACGGCTGCATGTGGCGCGCACGGTCTGCCGCCGCGCCGAGCGCAAGGTCTCGGCGCTGATCGCCGCGCCGGCCCGGGTCAATCCGGAAGCGCTCAAATACCTGAACCGGCTGTCGGATCTGCTGTTTGTCATGGCCCGCACAGCCAATCTGAATGCGTCCGGAGACGTGCTGTGGGTGCCGGGCAAGGATCGCTGAGGGATTATTTCCTGGCAGGAAAGATCAATTTCCCGAGCGCCCGGTCGACATCCCGATCAGATCGCCTATCTGTGGTGCGACAGTTTTTCGCACACGGAGATCCGAATGACCCGCCTGCTGCTTGCCGCATCCGCCCTCGTTCTCACTGCCGCCAGCGCCGCGAGCGCCGAACCTGTGGCCTTCGAATTCGACAAGTCCCACACGCTCATCGAAGCCAGTTGGGATCACCAGGGCTATTCCACCCAGCGCCTCCAGTTCACCGACTATGACGGCACGCTGGAACTGGACCTGGAAACCCCGTCCAATTCGACCGTCGACATCACCTTCAACCTGGTCGGCGGGCTGTGGGCCGGAGCCAATCAGGACCGTTTCATCGGCCACCTGTCCTCGGCCGACTTCTTCGAGGTCGAAGCCCACCCGACCGCCCGCTTCGTCGCGACCAGCTTTGAGGCCGAGGACGGCGAGACCGGCGTGATGACCGGCGATCTGACCATGAACGGCCAGACCCATCCGGTCAGCCTCCATGTCACGCTCAATCGGGTCGGCGAGACCCGCGACGGCGATACCAAGCTGGGCTTTACCGCCGCCGGCTCGCTGATGCGGTCCGACTGGGATATGGGCTTTGCCGTTCCCTACGTCTCCGACGAGATCGAAATCTTCATCTCGACCGAGCTGACCGCCGCAGCCGAATAGGCCTGCACACGATTGCGCCTGAAAGGAGCACGCCTAGTCGGCGTGCTCCTTTTTCAATCCAGCCGGGCTGGACCACAGGCAGATGGCCAGGACCACGAACAGGGCCGTGACCGTTACGGACAAGCCTTCCAGCTCATCCAGCGGGATCTCGTCGATCATGATGGTCTGGGTGCGCCAGATCACCGAATTGGTCCAGAACAGCCAGGCCGAAAACAGGCCGGCAGCCGTCGCCAGCACACATGCCAGAAGCCGCCCGGCCAGGCGCAGCGGCCCGCGGCCGCGCGGACGCAGGGACAGGACCCGGCGGCGTTTCGTGATCCCGGCCATCAGCCAGTAGAGCCCCAGCAGGCTCACCGCTCCAAACCCCCAGGCAAACCAGCCGACCTTGCGCGCAAGCCCTACGCTTTCCGCGCATTTGGCGGCCCCTTCTTCCGTCGCCATGCTCGCCAGCCAGGCGCAGCTCAGTTCGATGTCCAATTGGGCGCCCGATGTGGCATTGGTCAGGAAGTAGAAGCCGTCCCCCGTCTGCGGACGGATATAGATCTGGCCATGCCAGGTGGAGTTGTTGCCGCCATGGCCCAGCAGGACACCGTTCGGCGTTTCCCAGCGGGTATAGCTCATCGCAAAGCCGGGATTTGGCCCGGTGGGCGCAAAAGCGGCTTCCAGTGAAGCCCGATCCAGAACACCACCGCCATCCCGATGCGCCAGCAAGAAACGCTCGATATCGGCACCGGAGGCGTAACCACCCGCAGCGCTCAGCGCAACATCACGCAGGCTTTCGATCGGCTGGCGGTAATAGTTGAAGGCCTCGGACACCTGCGCCAGCGCGTCCGGTGAAAATCCGCTGTCGGTCATCCCCAGCGGATCGAGAACCTGCCGGCGGGCGACCACATCGAAGGCCTCACCGGTCACGTCCTCGACCATGATCTGCAACAACACATATCCGCCGCCCGAATAGATCCGCGCCGTTCCGGGCTCGAGGATGACGCCGATCGGCGCAAAGCTCTCGCTGAGCTCAACGGCATCAACAGGCTGTGCCTCGTGCGCACCATAGCCGCCATAGCCGACCATGTTGGTACCCGCTGTATGATGCAGCAAACGGCGAACCGTGACACCCGATGGCGCGTACTCCCGGTATGCTGGCTGATAGCGACGCAGATAATCCGCGACCGGGGCGTCCAGGTCGATCTGCCCTTGTTGCGCCAGGCTGAGGACCGTCCAGACAGCCAGGGGCTTGGAGATCGAGCCCAGATTGAAGGCGGTATTGTCGGTCACGGGGCGGCCATCGGCGGATCGCTGCCCCTCCCGCGCCCGCCAGATCACCTCGCCCTCGCGGATGACACCGGCGGAAACCCCGGCGATCGAATAGCGCTGCATCGCCGCCTCCAGAACCGCATCCATATGTTCGGATACCTGCTCGGCAGAGGCGCCCTCCGGCAGCGGATCCAGTGACCGCTGTCCCAGGAAGGTGGCTGTTGCCGTCAGCAGAACCAGGGCTGCCGCCGCCCATCGCAAGACATTCACGCGCTTCATTCCGGCCGCTCCGACATCAAAAAACCCTTCCAATGCTGACTACTATGCATTGCTATATATATTGCGATACCGATGAGCAAGCCTTAAGGGTCGAGGCAGACCTGATTCACCGGAAGCCATGCCCGAGCAGCCCGCCATTGACACCATTCTCGAGCGCTGGAGTTCCCAGGCGCGCAAGGGCTATTTCGAGATGCTGATGCTCGCCCGCCTTCAGGCCGGACGGGCCTATGGCTACCAGATCGTGGCGGCCCTGAAGCAGGCACCGGGATTTGAAAACCTCGCCGAGGGCACGGTGTATCCGGTGCTCACGCGCATGAAGAATGACGGCCTGGTGACGGCAGAATGGGTGGCCGAGGACACCGGACCGCCGCGCAAATACTACACCACCACCCCCCTGGGCGCTAAAGTCCTGACCGCTATGAAGACCGTCTGGAACCGCATGGGGGACGTGCTGGACGCCCAATCAAAAGCGGAGACGCCGTGATGCAGCCGGACCTGGAACTGGAAACGCCTGAAGCCCGGCGCATCTGGAAGGACTTCCTGCGACGGCTCGACCGATCCAATCGCGCCCTGTCCGAGCAGGAGCGCGAGGAGGCGCGGGCCGAGGCCATTGCCCACATCGCCGAACTGCTTGCCGAAGAGACCGGCGACGACGAGGCAGACCGTCTGCGCAAGGCGCTGGCGCGGTTCGGGCTTCCGCCGGCCCTGCCGCCGCTCTGGCGCAAACCCCTCGCCCACATGCTCCACTACCTCGCCATCATGGTCATGGGAGCCGGGGGGCTGGTCGTTCTGGCCCTGCTGCACATGGCCGTGATGGAGGTTTTCAACCCCGCAGGGGTCGGCCTCTACCTCTATCCGGGCGATGCCGGGATCACGCTTTCCTACGAGAACCAGGCGGGAGCCCGTGAACTGCTTGGCGGCTGGTTCATTCCGGCAATCCTGAGCGTGTCATTGCTGGCCGTCGGTGGTCTTTTCGGGCTCTGGCGACTGGCCTTGTGCCCTTCGGGACCGATATCGCGCTGGATGCGTTCCTGAGCATTCGACCATCTGCCGGCTCCGAACCGCGCCCATGAGACCGCCCACTGCAAGCCTGGACGAGATGGGAGCGCGAGGCCGGTGGACGCGCCTGCCATCCGCGATCCTGCCCGGGAAATGCGCCATGGCACACCCACCACACCAACATACCGAGACCTCAAATAATGCAAGCCAGGCCGCATGGCGTTGGGAAGCGTGTCGGCCTTGCAAGGGCCTGCGCCACAGAAAACCGCCTTCCCTCGTGTTAGCGTCTCACAATACCGCAGCTGCGAATTGACGCACACGTAAGCCATATGGACGCATTGACTTACCGCATCCGCGAAGGCAGTTTCGCGGCCTGTTTTCTCTAGGTGCGCAGATTATCCGCGCGCGGCCAACCGGAGCCCCAGCATGAAGATTCTCGTGCCCGTGAAACGGGTCGTCGATTACAACGTGAAGGTCCGTGTGAAGCCCGATCAGACGGGCGTCGACCTTGCCAATGTCAAAATGTCCATGAACCCGTTCTGCGAGATCGCTGTGGAAGAGGCGATCCGGCTGAAAGAAAAGGGTGTGGCCAGCGAGATCATCGCCGTGTCCGTGGGCCCGGCCCAGGCGCAGGAGACGATCCGCACCGCCCTGGCCATGGGCGCCGACCGCGGCATCCTGGTCCAGACCGACGAAACGGTGGAGCCGCTGGCGGTTGCCAAGCTGCTCAAGGCCATCGTCGACGAGGAAAGCCCGGAGCTGGTGCTGCTCGGCAAGCAGGCCATCGATGATGACGCCAACCAGACCGGCCAGATGCTGGCCGCGCTGCTGGACTGGCCGCAGGGCACGTTTGCCTCCAAGGTCGAGATCGCCGACGGCAAGGCCACGGTGACCCGCGAGATCGATGGCGGCCTGCAGACCATCGCGCTGCAGATGCCGGCCATCATCACCACCGACCTGCGTCTCAACGAGCCGCGCTATGCCTCCCTGCCCAACATCATGAAGGCCAAGCGCAAGCCGATCGACACCAAGTCGCCGGCCGATTACGGCGTCGACATCGCCAACCGCCTGCAGGTGCTCAAGGTCGCCGAGCCGGCCAAGCGCGAAGCCGGCGTGAAGGTCGAGAATGTCGCCCAGCTGGTCGACAAGCTGAAGAATGAAGCGGGAGTGATCTGATCATGGCTGTTCTCGTTATTGCCGAACACGACAATGCCGCCCTCAATGACGCCACCCGCGCCGTTGTGACCGCTGCCAAGGGCCTGGGCGGGGATATCCACGTCCTGGTCGCCGGCAAGGATGCCCAGGCTGTCGCCGATGCGGCGGCCAAGCTGGACGGTGTCGCCAAGGTGCTGCACGCGGAAAGCGATGCCTTCGCCAAGCCGACGGCGGAAGCCATGGACGCGCTGGTCACGCCGATGATGGATGGCTATGACGCCGTCCTGGCCGCGGCCACGACCATGGGCAAGAACTTCATGCCCCGCGTCGCCGCCAAGCTGGACGTGATGCAGATCTCCGACATCACCGCCGTGGAAGGCGCCGACACCTTCGTGCGCCCGGTCTATGCCGGCAATGCGATGATGACGGTGAAGTCGTCCGACGCGAAGAAGGTCATCACCGTGCGTCCGACGACGTTCGAGAAGACCGGCGATGGTGGCTCGGCCTCCATCGAAGACCTCGGCGCCGCCTCCGGCCCGTTCAAGTCGGAATTCGTCTCCGAGGAACTCTCCAAGTCGGACCGCCCGGAACTGACTGCTGCCAAGATCGTCATCTCCGGTGGCCGCGGCATGCAGTCCGGCGACAATTTCCACCTGCTGGACAAGATCGCCGACAAGCTGGGCGCCGCCGTCGGTGCTTCGCGCGCGGCGGTTGATGCCGGCTTCGTGCCAAACGACTACCAGGTCGGCCAGACCGGCAAAGTGGTCGCCCCGGAACTCTACATCGCCGTGGGCATTTCCGGTGCCATCCAGCACCTGGCCGGCATGAAGGATTCCAAGGTGATCGTCGCGATCAACAAGGATGAGGAAGCGCCGATCTTCCAGGTTGCCGATTACGGCCTGGTTGCCGACCTCTTCCAGGCCTTGCCGGAGCTGGACGAAGCCCTGGGCTGATCCGGCCTTCGACATCAAAAAAGCGCCCGGCCGGACCTTCCTGCCGGGCGTTTTTGTATCCGGGTCTCAATGCGTTGCGAGAAGGTGGCGCCCCAGACGCCACCAGGTGCGCAACTCAGATGGGTGATGGCTGGCGGTTTCCAGTTCATCGAGTTTTGCGCGGTTGAGCCATTGGCCGTTCCGGACCACGGCCTCCGGTGTGTAGAGATGGCGGATATCCTGCAGCGGATCCCCGCTGACGAGGACGAGGTCGGCGGCGCAGCCGGGCGCCAGACAGCCCACCTGGCCTGACAGGCCGAGCACATCGGCCCCGTTCAGCGTCGCCGCCCGGATCGCCTCCAGCGGGCTCAATCCGGCAGACACCAGCAGTTCCATCTCGCGAAGGGTCGACACGCCATGCGGTGACGCCATGACGCCGCTGTCGGACCCCACGGTCAAACGCACCCCCGCCTGATGCAGCATCCCGGTAAAGCGGGTGTAGAAAGCCTGCATGTCAGTGCGGTCGCTGTGGGCATAACGGCTCCAGAAGTCGAAGGAGTCACGCTCGAACCCGGCGACAACCGGATTATAGCTGGCCATCTCCGGACGCGAGAGGTGACCGCCCTGCGTTTCGACGATCCGTGCCAGATTCTCGTGCACCACGAGTGTCGGATCAACCACGGCGCCGGCGGCTGCTATCCGGCGGGCGAGGCGGGCGGCGCCATCCGCGTCGGTGTCATCATTCAGCCCGTGCCAGACGATGGACTCGGTGTGTTCGATGGTGGCGAAGCCGGCCTGCAGGGTGGCGTCGATGGCCATTGGCTCAGCCTCGGTGCCTTCGACTGGATGGCCGCTCAGGCTCATGCCCAGGATTTCGGCTTCGGCCCGGATCGCCTCGAAACTCTCGCGCGAGAGGTTTGAGTAGAGCTTGAGGTGGCGGAAGCCGGCCGCGTATTGCCGCCGGACGGCGGCCCGGGCCTCTTCGGCGCCCAGGACGGATTCGTGCAAGGCATTGCCATTGCGGCCGCCGGTCTCGTTGAGGATCGGGCCGGTCGTGATCAGGCGCGGCCCCAGCACCTCCCCGGCCTCGATGCGCCGGGCCAGAGGGAGATGGAAGGGCATACCGCCCATATTGCGCACAGTCGTGACCCCATGCGCCAGACCGGCCGCCAGGTCCGGCTCGTCGAACACGTGGACATGGACATCGATCAGACCGGGCAGGAGCGTCAGGCCGCTGGCGTCCCGGCGAGAAATGTCTGCCGGCACATTGGGCATCTCGCCCTGCACCACCTGCGCGATGCGGCCGTCGCGGATCAGGACGGAGCCATTGCGCACGAGCTGGCCGGTTTTCGGGTCGAGCAGGATGGCGTGTTCGATCAACAGGGCCGGTTGCGACGGCGAGTCGGGGATCATGGCGCCAGGCAGCCGGGTGATCATGACGCAGCCCAGACCGGCCAGGCCGATCAGGACCAGAAGGGAGATCAGAAACAGGTTTCGCATCGGGGACCTCTTGTCAGCGTGGGCTGACGAGAGCATCCGCCCTCAGGCTCGTCGTCCGGGATCCGGATTCCGGACGTCCGGAATTTCCCAGCGCCCCGGATTCTGCCGCAGCTCCACCAGATAGGCTGACGGGGTGAGCCCGGTTTCCCGCTTGAACACGTCGTTGAAGACCGATTTGGAACTGAAACCGGCCGTGAAGGCCATGTCGATCACCCGGCTCGCCGTGCCCGCTTTCACATCGGCCGCCATCAGGGCGCAGACATCCTGGATGCGCAGGGAATTGATGTAGTCGTTGAAATTGCGGCCCGTGGCAGACTTGATGGCCCGCGACACGGCCCGCTCTGTCAGCCCCGCTGCCTGCGCCACTTCCAGCCGGGTGAGGCGCGGTTCGGAATAAAGCGCGTCGGTGCGCACCACCTGCTCAATGCGCTCGAAGTCTCCCGATGGCGGGGCCACTGACGGGGCAGTCTCCGCCTGGGGCGCGAGTGCGCCGGGTGCCAGCCCGTCAAACAGGCCTGTGTGACGAACCGCGAGGATGATAAGCACGACGACAAAGCCCAGCGACAGGCTGAGCTGGAAGACATAGGCCGACTGGGAGGCCAGCCAGGGCCAGTCGTCATAAAGCCAGTGCGCATCCATGCGGATGATGTCGAATATCCCGTCCACCAGATAGAAGCCGATCAGGGCGTAGAGCCAGTTCAGCTGGATGGCCTGTGCATCCGAGCGGGTCTCCCGGGTGGCCCGGTGGAAACGGTGGATGAGCCAGATCGTGGCGATCGAATAGGCAACCAGGCTGAAGCGGGCGGCGTGTTCCACCCAGGCGATCTGCGAGGTCAGGCAGAGCGCCAGGACGGCCGGAACAGCATGTGGCCAGTCGCGCCATGTCAGCGCCGGGCCCGACATCATCACGCCGTGCGCCGTGAGGAAGACCAGCGGCGGATAGACCAGGCGGAAGGCCGGCGAGACCAGCCATATCTCGCGGAAGCCGGCTGTTTCCTCGAGCAGGTTGAAGACCATCCACAGGGCCGACATTGCCATCATGGCAGCCAGCGCCCGCAGCCGCGGACGCGACACGGTGAGCAGGAAGCCCAAGCTGGCGATTGCCGCCAGGGCGACCTGGACCAGATTGACCGGTAAAAGCGTCATGGCGGCAGACTAGCGGTCGGGTCGCGCTTGCCTAGTCTTTCCAGCCGCGGAACTGGCGGTATTCCGCCACCGCGATGCGGGCCCGCCGGATGACCTCGGGGTCTGCCGGCCCCGCCCGGTAGGCTTCGTGAATGATCGCGTGGAGATGATGCGGCAGATCGGCCGGTGGATCCTGCGGCACAGGCGCACCGGCAGGTCCGCTCCCCGGTGCCGCAGCCAGGTCAGCCTCAACGGTCCGCAGATAGCCCGCCAGACCCCGATCACGGGCGCGATGCAGAATGATCAGCGTGATGACGGCGCCGACGAGGATCAGGGGCAGGAACAGGGCCATGGCCCCGTCTCTATTGCTCCGGCTGCGGGTTTTCCAGAACCGATGTCACGACCCGCAGGTCGACAAACTTGAAGTTCTGGCCGCCTGTATCGTTCTCGTCATCCTGGACCACCAGGATGCCCTGGGGAAAGCCAGGCCCGAGATCGGCCGCGGAAATGTCCAGGCCATCCGTATGGGTGACACCGTCAATGCCGCCATCAACGATCCGGACCCGGCCCGCATAGGCATGCGTCTCCAGATCATAGGCGACATAGGCATTGTCGCTCTGGGCGGAGACAACCAGCCATCCGCCGGTTTCACCGCGCGGCAACAGGGCAGCCCCTTCGACATCCGCAACCAGCGTCACGCCGTCCACAGCGGCCACAAGCTCCGGCGTGACAGGATCGGTCGGCTCTGCCCCCATGGTCCAGACGCCGACATTCTCTTCATTCATGTAGACGCGTCCGGTGCGGTCATCAGCGACGCAGCCTTCCGCAATCGTGCCGAGCGTGACGCGGCGCACTTCCTCGGCCGTGACGGACGCGCCATCCCACCCGAGCAGAAGCTGGATGAAGGTGCCCGGGTCCTTGTCGGAGATGAAGGCATAGAGTGCGCCGTTGCGCGGCGACCGGTAGAGGCAGAAGCCGTAGGGCTCGAC
Organism: uncultured Maricaulis sp.; assembly: GCA_965242785.1. Taxonomy (GTDB): domain Bacteria; phylum Pseudomonadota; class Alphaproteobacteria; order Caulobacterales; family Maricaulaceae; genus Maricaulis. The sequence continues at coordinate 217,923 of CBDETA010000001.1, read as the reverse complement.
GATGTCGGCAACCGGCACTGCACCGGCATAGCTCACCGCGCGGGTTGCGCGGTCGATGAAGAAGACCGCCACGCCGATATTGGAGCGGTCCGAAGCGGCGGCGATGTCGACGACACGATCGCCCAGATCAAAGCCGTAGCGGACATCGACATTGTTCAGGCGGCCTTCCGGCAGGTAGGCGTGTTCCTCACCGGTCATCGTGTAGACGTAGACGCCATTGTCCTTGTCCGTGCCGAACACTAGGCTGTCGGCCGGTTCCGGTGCAACCCAGACGGCCGGATCGTCAGCAGCATCACCGGTTCCCGCGACGCTGGCGGTCTCGATCGCGGCCTCGATCTCGGTCGCAGGGAGCAGGTTCGCACTGCAGGCGGTGAGACCAAGAAGCAAGGCGCTGGAAGCGATGACGCGTTTCATGATGTCCCCGAAGCCGATGAGTGATCGGCATGCGCCTTACCATGCCGGCCGCACCGCGCCATGCCGATATTTGTGACAATTCATTGAAACAGTGATGCAATTTCGCACCGTCACAAAACTTCAGCCAAAACGACACCGCACTGAGACGTGAGCGTCATCAGCCTGTCGCCGGTCTCCCTTCATAGAGGCGCCGACTTTGCCCGCCCGGGCATCGCACTTCGGGTATCCTTGAAGGGGGAAACAATGCGCAAGACGATTGCCATGCTCGGCACCGCTTCGGTGCTGGCCATTGCGGCTGCGGCCGCAGCTCACGCCGGTACGATCGCCGGCCGCGTCACGGACGCTTCGCAAACCGTCGGTCTGGAAGGCGCGACCGTCCGGATCGTTGAAACCGGCCAGACGGCCACCGTGGCGGCAGACGGTTCGTTCCGCATTGTCGGCCTGGAAGCCGGCCAGTACACGCTGCGCGTCAGCTATGTCGGCGCCGAGACCCGCGAAATTCCGGTGACCCTGTCCAGCGTCACGGATACGGCCGCCCCGACGATCACGCTGGGTGATGATGTCGCCTTCGTCGACAATATCCTGGTGGTCGGCCAGCGCGGTGCGCTCAACTCGGCCCTGTCCCGCCAGCGCGCCAATGACGGCAATATCGCCGTCCTGACCGCCGACGCGATCGGCCAGTTCCCCGACGAGAATGTCGCCGAGGCCGCCCGTCGCGCCGTTGGCGTGAACGTGCTGAACGACCAGGGCGAAGGCCGCTTCGTCTCGATCCGCGGCATGTCGCCGAACCTGGTCTCCACCTCCATCAATGGCGTGCGCCTGACCTCGCCGGAAGCCGAAGACCGCCAGGTCGGCCTGGATGTGATCGACGCCGACGTGCTGTCGTCCGTGGTGATCAACAAGACGCTGCTGCCGAACATGGATGGCGACAGCGTGGGCGGCAATGTCGAGATCGAGACCATGTCCGGCTTCGATGTCGACGAGCTCTACCTGCGGGCCCGCGCCGCGACGCTCTACTCGGACATCGAGGAAGACTTCGGCTGGCGCGGCGGCATCAATTTCGCCAACAACTTCCTGGACGGTCGTCTGGGCGTCGCGGGCTCGCTGTCCTACCAGCAGCGCGTCTTCGGCTCGGAAAGCTTTGAGGTCGATGGCGGCTGGGAGACCGGCGAGTCGGTGCCCTTCCCGAACGAGATCGAGCTGCGCAACTACCAGCTCACCCGCGAGCGCACGACGGCCGCGCTCAATTTCGACTATCGCGTCAGCAATGAGCTGAGCCTGTATCTGCGCTCGACCTATTCTGATTTCTCCGATCAGGAATATCGCAACCGCGTCGAGATCAAGCTGGAAGACGCCGACTATGACGATGCCAATTCGTCGGGTGATCTGGCCGTCCTGACCGCGTCGGAAATGGAAATCGACCGCGACATCAAGGATCGCCTCGAGACCCAGCTGATCTTCGCCACCGATTTCGGCGGCGAATGGCTGCGCGGCAACACCACCATCGACTGGTCGGTGTCCTATGTGCATTCCGAGGAAGAAGAACCGAACCGCCTGGACACCGACTTCTCCCACGAGTTCGAGGACGGCGAAACCTTCGGCATCAATGTCTCCAATCCGCTGATGCCGACCATCCAGTATCAGGGCGGGCTGACCACGCAGAACGTGTTCGACGCATCGCGCTACGAGAATGCCGGCTTCGAGCTGACCAATGGCCTGTCCCAGGACCGCGAATATGCGGCGGCCCTGAACATCCGCCACGACTTCCAGTTCTCCGGTGCTGCGACCTACGTGCAGTACGGCGTCCGCACCCGGCTTCGCGACAAGAAATACGCCCTGGATTTCGACGTTTATGACGACACCGACCTGATCACCCTGGCCGATGTGGTCCACGACGTGGACTACAGCCAGTCGCGTCTCGGCCCGGTGCCAAACCCGGCTCCGGTGCGTGAGTTCTTCTTCTCCAATCTGAGCCAGCTGGACTACCAGGACGTCGACAGCATCATCGACAGCCAGGGCGCGTCCTACGGCATCGGTGAGGACATTCTGGCCGGCTATGTGATGGGCGGCTGGGACAATGGTCCGGTCCGCATCGTCGGCGGCCTGCGTGTCGAGCAGACCGATGTGTCCGGCTATGGCTATGAAGTCTTCCTGGCCGAGGAAGACGCCACCGTGGGTGGTGTGGTCCTGGGCGATGACACGCTGTTCGTGACCCCGCAATCGGTCGCGGACGAATACACCGATGTGCTGCCGTCCGTGCTGGGCCGTTTCGAACTGGCCGAGAACGTGATCGCCCGCGCCGGCTATTACGCCTCGATCCAGCGCCCCAATCCGGGCCAGTTCGCACCGCGCATCCTGGTCGAACAGAATGATGACGATGAAGTGGAAGGCGAATTCGGCAATCCGGATCTGGAGCGCCTGGAAGCCCGGAATTTCGACGTCTCGATCGAATGGTATCCGAACAACGACGCCGTTGTGTATGTCGGCTATTTCTACAAGGACCTGGAGAACATCATCGCTCCGGTCGAGTACGCCAATATCACGCTGAACGGTCGCCTGTTCGACGAAGCCGCCTCCTTCATCAACCTGCCGGAAGGCGAGGTATCGGGCTTTGAATTCAACTACCAGCAGGCACTCGACTTCCTGCCGGTGGAAGGCTTCATCATCGGCTTCAACGCCACCTGGACCGAGAGCGAGGCCGTGCTGGCCGATGGCCGCGAGATCGCCCTGCCGGGCCAGTCGGACACGGTGTGGAATGCGGTGCTCGGCTATGACCGCGGTCCCTGGGACCTGCGCGCCGTGGTGTCGACCCGCTCGGAATATCTCGACGAGATCCGCGGCGGTGCCGATGAGGACCGCTTCGTGCTGGAACACACCCAGCTCGACCTGTCTGCCCGGCTCGACCTGAGCGACAATCTGCAGGTCTTCGGCGATCTGAAGAATGTTACCGATGAACCCTACCGCGCGGTCACCCGCCCGGATGGTGTCGACCGTATCGAGCAGTTCGAGGAATACGGCTGGTCGGCCGTGTTCGGCATGCGCTGGACCTACTAAGTCTCGCGCCAAGGCATACAAGAAAGCCCCGGGCCGGACGGTCCGGGGCTTTTTCTTTTGCTTGCGTGAATTGCAGGTCCTGCGCCTGCCGCGAAACGGTCGTCTGGGTGTCATCAACCTGTCGCGCAGGGCGCCTAAACCGGCGCCGACCCGCTCCTCCCCGAACGGGTATCCCGACCGGCTTATCCCTCCGGGTACGGAACCAAACTCAACAGGGCCGCCCGTGTTCGTGGGCGGCCCTTCTTTCTTGGCGCCTGATGGCTATATGCCGCGATTGATTGCCGCCCGGATCAGGCGGATGGCATCTTCACTGTCCCATTCCGCCGGTGCCGTCAGCCGGCCGATCTCCCGGCCCTGACGATCATACAGGATCGAGGTGGGCAGACCGGGCGTCTGGATGCGGGAGAAGCTGGCCAGGTGGGTGTCGTGGATCACCGGCAGGGCCTGCAGCTCGTGGCGTTCGAAGAAGCCGAGCACATCCTCCATCGTGCGATCCAGACTGATGGTCACGACCTGGAAATCCTCGCCGCCCAGCTCGGTCTGCAGGCGGTCGAGCGCCGGCATTTCCTCGACGCAGGGCGCACACCAGGTGGCCCAGAAATTCACCAGGATGACCTGCCCGCGATAGTCCGACAGGCGCACTTCGCCGCCATCGGCATCGGCATAAACGACATCGGGTTGGGGCGGCGCTTCATCGAGCGTGGTGAACAGCCGCATCTCGCCGCGGGCATAGCTGTCCATGGCGCCGGGATTGGAATTGCCGGTGCCGCTGATAACGGCAATGCCGATAAAACCCACCACAAGGATTGCGGCCATGCCAAAAATGGCTATTCCAAGCGGTGACTTCATTTCCTTGATCTCCCTATCCGCAGGAAGCCCATGTCCGACAAACCCGCGTCCCAATCCAAATCCAGTGCCATGTGGGGCGGCCGCTTCGAAGCCGGTCCGTCTGCCGTCATGGAAGCGATCAATGCCTCGATCGATATCGACAAGCGGATGGCGGACCAGGATATCGACGGCTCCCTCGCACATGCGCAGATGTTGGGCGAAACCGGCGTCATTTCAAGCGAGGATGCTGCGGCCATCTGCGCCGGGCTGGAACAGGTGCGTGCGGAAATCCACGCCGGCGACTTCGCCTGGTCCAAGGCGCTGGAAGATGTGCACATGAATGTCGAGGCGCGGCTGAAGGCGATCATCGGCGAACCGGCCGGCCGCCTGCACACCGCCCGTTCGCGCAATGACCAGGTGGCGACCGATTTCCGTCTCTGGCTGCGCGATGCCTGCGACCGGATCGACGCCATGCTGGCGGCCTATCAGAAGGCGCTCCTGGACCAGGCCGCGCAGCATGTCGACCAGGTCATGCCCGGCTTCACCCATTTGCAGACCGCCCAGCCGGTCTCCCTGGCCCACCATCTTCTGTCCTATGTCGAGGTTGCCCAGCGCGACCGGGGCCGGTTTGCCGATGCGCGCAAACGCCTCAATGAGAGCCCGCTGGGCTGTGCGGCCCTGGCCGGCACCGCCTTCCCCATCGACCGCGAGATGACCGCCCGGGCGCTGGGCTTTGACCGGCCGATGGCCAATTCGCTGGACGGTGTCGCAGCCCGGGATTTCGCGCTGGAAGTCCTGTCGGCAGCTTCGATCTGTGCGGTCAACCTGTCGCGCTTTGCCGAGGAGATCGTGCTGTGGTGCACGCGCCGCTTCGGCTTTGCCACCCTGTCGGACGCCTGGTCCACCGGCTCCTCGATCATGCCGCAAAAACGCAATCCCGATGCCGCCGAACTGGTCCGCGCCAAGCCGGGCCGGATCATCGGTTCGCTGACCGGCCTCCTGACCGTGGTGAAGGGCCTGCCGCTGGCCTATTCCAAGGACTTGCAGGAGGACAAGGCACCGGTCTTCCAGGCGATCGATGATCTGGAACTGGCCCTGTTGTCCATGGCGGGCATGGCGGCGGACCTGAAGTTCAACGGCGCCGCGATGGAAGCGGCTGCCGGTGAGGCCTATTCCGACGCCACGGACCTGGCCGACTGGGTGGTGCGCGAGCTGGGCAAGCCCTTCCGCGACGCCCACCACATTGCCGGCTCGATCGTGAAGCTCGCCGAGAGCAAGAACGTACCCTTGGCCGGCCTGTCGCTGGCTGACATGCAGACCGTCGATCCGGCTATCGACGCACGGGTGTTTTCCGTGTTGAGTGCGCGGGCCTCCATGGAAAGCCGGACAAGCTATGGCGGCACGTCGCCGGTGCGCGTGCGCGAGCAGGTGGCAATCTGGCAGGACCGGCTGGCGAACGCCTAGGCAAGTAACGCCTGGACAAGTAAGGGAAGACCCGAGATGACGCGCAAATCCTCCGCCCTGATCCTCCTGCTTGGCGCCCTGGCCCTGTCCGGCTGCGGCCTGCGCGGCAGTCTGGAACGTCCCGAGCCCATGTGGGGCAATCCCGGCGACTACCAGGCCGAGCGCGGCCAACCGTCCGGGGACACGGATGACACGTCCGACACGCCTGACGCGGACGACGCCGACGAGGACAATGGGGGCAACTGACCCTTGGGCTCTCAAAATCGTAATGCGCAGCGCCCTCGTGTAATGCCGCGAGCGTGCTAGATTTTCCGCATGCGTCGAGTGTCCTTGATCGTGGCGGGCCTGGCCCTGCTCTGGGAACGCGCCGTACCGGTGCTGTGGCCGGTACTGGCGGGCCTGTCCGTGTTTGCGGTTCTGGCCCTTCTGGGCCTGTGGGACATGGTCGGCGATCCCTGGCGCGTCCTTTTCGCCGCGGCGACGATCGGTTTCATCGTCTGGCAGACCGGGCGCGGTACGCGAAAATTCCGCTGGCCGGACCACGACGAGATTGCCCGCCGGGTCGAGGAAGACAGCGGCATTCCGGCCCGTCCGCATGAAGCCCTGAGCGATGCCCCGACCGACAGTGACCCGGTTTCGCGCTCGGTCTGGCAGGAACACCGCCGGCGCATGGAACAGCGCCTGGCAACGGCGCGCGCCCGCCGCCCCCGCGCGGCCTGGGCCCGCTTTGATGCCTGGGCCCTGCGGGGCGTTCTGGCCGTGCTGCTGGCGACGTCCTGGCTGATCGCCGGACCCGCCGCGCGCGACCGGCTGGACGAGGCTTTCGGTTTCGCGCCGATCATCGCCGGTGGCGAACCGCTCAACATCGACGCCTGGATCGACCCGCCGGCCTATACCGGCCGGGCACCGGTCTTCCTGACCGAGACAGACCGCAATGTCGAAGCGCCGGCGGGCGCCAACTTTGTTGCCCGCATTGCCGGCAGCCGCCGCATGCCCAATCTGACCGTCCGCGACGCGGATGGACGCCGCCGTGCCGAGGCCAGCGCCATTGGCGACGGGGTGTGGGAAGTGCGCGCCCCGATCCGCAGCGATGCCACGGTGCGCCTGTCCGCGCCGGGCACGCGCGAGACCTGGACCATTGCCGCCCTGCCCGACGAAGCCCCGATCGTGCGCCTGCTGGCGGTTCCCGATGCCACGGCCGCCGGCGAACTGGACCTGCAATTCTCGGTTCGCGACGATTATGGCGCCACCGGCTACGCGCTGGAACTGCGCCCGGAAGACAATGCTGAAGCCCCCTGGGAGCGGCTGGAGATCGACGAATTGTCGGTGACGCCGCTGACCGAGGGCGAAGGCTTTGGCACCCGGCTGGAGACGGCGCGACACCGGCTGGCCGGATCGCGTGTGACCATTCGCATGCTGGCGATGGACGCTGCCGGCAATGAAGGCGTATCGCCGTCGCTGGGTGTGACCTTGCCGGAACGGGTCTTCCTGGACGCGCTGGCGCGGGCCGTGGCCGAGCAGCGCCGCGCCGTGATGGCCGCCGATGCCGCCTATGCGCCGTTGGAAGACCGGCCGGTGATGTATCGCGAGGATATTCCGCCCGGACCGCTCTATCTGTCCGACGAGCCGGCCCGCCGCATCGAGCGTGCGCCGGAAGGGCTGCAGCACGCGACCCGGGCGCTGAATGCCATCTCCGACGCCCCGGTTCATTTCTTCGATGATCCCATCGTCTATCTGGGCCTGCGCGAAACCGTGCACCGGCTGCGCCGCGCGCGGGACCAGGCCGACCTGGCCGGTCTGGAAGACGATCTGTGGAATATCGCCCTGCGCGCCGAGCTGGGCTCGCTGGCCGATGCCGAGGCTGCCCTGCGCGCCGCCGAACGGGCGCTGGCCGAAGCCCTGGCGCGCGGCGCCGACGAAACCGAACTCGCCGCCCTGTTCGATGCCTATGAGGAGGCGATGGCCAATTACATGGCCGCGCTGGCCCGAGAGGCCGCCGAAGAGGGCAATATGGCCGAGGGCGGCAATGGTCCCTCGATCGACAATGCGGCCCTGCAGGAAATGCTGGAAGCCCTGCGCGAGGCCGCCGAACTGGGTGATACCGCCGAGGCGCGCCAGGCCCTCGCGGCGCTCACCGAATTGCTGCGCAACATGCAGATGCAACTGACCCAGGGCAGTGGCGAAGGCGGACAGGACGACCCCATTTCCCAGGCCATGCGCGAGGCGCTGGAAGAGCTGGGTGAGATGATCGGCGAACAGCGCGACCTGCAGGACCAGACCTTCGGGATGAACCAGCAGCAGCAATCGGGCGGTCAGACCGGTGGCGAGGGCGGACAACCGCAAAGCAGCCAGCCGGGTCAGGGTCCCCAATCGCTGGCGGAAAACCAGAGCGGTGGCGCGTCCTCCACCCAGCAGCTGGCCGACGCCCAGGGTGCGCTGGCCGAGCGTTTCGGTGAAAGCGCCGAAAGCGTGCCCGGCGAAGGCGGTCAGGAAAGCCTGGGCCAGGCCGGTCAGGCGATGCGCGACGCCGAACGGGCCCTGCGCGAAGGCGATACGGATGCGGCCCTCGCTGCGCAGGAACAGGCGCTGGCCGATCTGCGCGCCGGCGCCGAGGAACTGGCCCGTGAACTGCTCGAACGCATGCAGGACGGCCAGGGCCGGATGGGCGAAGGCGAAGACAATCGCGACCCGCTGGGCCGCCCGGCCGAAGGGGCCTTCGCCGATGGTTCCGGCGTCGAGATTCCCGAGGAAATGTCACGCGCCCGGGCCCGCGACATCCTGCAACGCCTGCGCGACCGCGCCGCCGAAAGCGGCCTGACCCAGGAAGAGCTGGACTATATCGAGCGGCTCCTGGACCGGTTCTAAGGCGGCTTGGATGGGTGAAGCCTGTCGCGGACAGTCCGCCGGGCTGTGCCCGGCGGCCCCTCCACCCGCCTTCGCCCTTCGGGCTTCGGCCGGCCCCCCTCCCCAACGCTGTTGGGGAGGAAAGGTGCCCTGTTCTCTTACTCGGCGGCTTCCAGTTCGTCCGCCGGCGGGGTCCAGCGCAGGACGGGCTGGCGGGCGGCGCGGGTTTCGTCGAGGCGTTTGGTCGGGGCGTGGACCGGGGCGGCGAGGAAACGGTCTTTCTCGCCGGCCTTGGCCGCAATGGCGAGCGCTTCCAGCACGTCGGTGAAACGGTCCAGGCCGCTCTTGGATTCCGTCTCGGTCGGCTCGATCAGCATGGCCCCGTGGACGACCAGCGGGAAATACATGGTCATCGGGTGATAGCCCTCATCGATCATCGCCTTGGCGAAATCGAGGGTGGAGACGCCGGTGTCCTTGAGGAAGCGGTCGTCAAACAGGGCTTCGTGCATGCACGTACCTTCGAAGGCCGGGGTCATGACGTGCTTGAGGCGGGCCAGGATGTAGTTGGCGTTGAGGACGGCGTCCTCGGCCACCTGGCGCAGCCCGTCCGAACCATGGCTCATCATGTAGGTGAGCGCACGGGTGAACATGCCCATCTGGCCGTGGAAGGCGGCCATGCGGCCAAAGGGCGTGCCTTCGGCGTGTTCGGCATGCTCGACCATCTCCCAGCTGCCCTTCTCGGTCTGCTGGACGAAGGGGACCGGCGCGAACGGGGCCAGCGCTTCGGACAGGACCGTGGGGCCGGAGCCCGGGCCGCCACCGCCATGCGGGGTGGAGAAGGTCTTGTGCAGGTTGATGTGCATCGCATCGATGCCCAGATCGCCCGGACGCACGCGGCCGACAATGGCGTTGAAATTGGCGCCATCGCAGTAGAAATAGCCGCCCGCCTCATGGATCAGGTCGGCGATCTCGCGGATGTCACGCTCGAACAGGCCGCAGGTGTTCGGGTTGGTCAGCATGATGCCGGCGACATCATCGCCCAGCTTAGCCTTGAAGGCTTCCATGTCGACACGGCCGGTCTTGTCGGCCGGGATCTCGTCGCAGACGAAGCCGCACTGGACGGCGGTGGCCGGATTGGTGCCGTGGGCACTTTCCGGCACCAGGACGCGGCGGCGGTGGGTCTGGCCGTCAGCATCCAGCTTGGCGCGGATCGCCATCATGCCGCAGAACTCGCCATGGGCGCCGGCCTTGGGCGACATCGCCACGGCATTGGTGCCGGTCAGCGTCATCAGCCAGTGGGCCAGCTCGCCGATCAGCGCATAAGCGCCCTGCACGGTGGAGGCCGGCTGCAGCGGGTGCACATCGGCAAAGCCCGGCAGGCGGGCGATCTTCTCGTTGAGACGCGGATTGTGCTTCATCGTGCAAGAGCCGAGCGGGTAGAGACCCAGATCGATGGCGTAATTCTTCCGCGACAGGCGCACATAGTGGCGCATCGTCTCCGGCTCGGCGAGGCCCGGCAGGCCGATCTGGCCGGCCCGCTCCAGCCCGCCCAGGCGGGATGCGGTCCCCTTGGGCTCCGGCAGGTCGACGCCGCAATGCTCCAGATTGCCCCGCTCGAAGATCAGCGGTTCGGCCTGTTCCAGACCGCGCGAACCGGAAACCGTGTCGGCATAGCCGCCGGTGGCGATGTTCTCGGCCATGCGGGTGGGACGGCCTTGTGTGTTCATGCCCATCTTACAGCACTCCTGCCAGCGCCTTGGCGAAGATTTCGAGATCTTCCGGCGTGTTGGTCTCGGTGGCGGCGACGATCAGATAATTCTCGAACTGGCCGGGGAAGAGGCGGCTGGCGGGCACACCGCCCAGCACGCCGACACGGGCGAGGTCGTTGACGACCTCGTCGGCATTTTTCGGCAGTTCGATGGTGAACTCGTTGAAGAAGCTCTGATTGACCACACGTACGCCCGGGACGGTGGCCAGAAGGTCGGCCAGATCGCAGGCGGTCTCGTGATTGAGGCGGGCCAGCGTGGTGATGCCCTTCTCGCCCAGCAGCGTCATGTGGATGGTCCAGGCCAGCGAGCACAGGCCGGAATTGGTGCAGATGTTCGAGGTCGCCTTGTCGCGGCGGATATGCTGTTCGCGCGTCGACAGGGTGAGCACATAGCCGCGGCGGCCATCGGCATCGACGGTCTCGCCGGCCAGGCGGCCCGGCATCTGGCGGATGAAGCGGCGGTCGTCCTTGCAGGCGAAGAGGCCGACATAGGGTCCGCCGAAATTGAGGCCGACGCCGATCGACTGGCCCTCGCCCACGGCGATGTCGGCGCCCATGGCACCCGGGCTTTCCACCAGGCCCAGCGAGACGCATTCGGTGAAGGCGGCAATGACCAGCGCGCCCTTCTCGTGGGCGATCTTCGAGATCTCGCGCAGATCATGCAGGCGGCCGAACACGTCCGGGGTCTGCACGACAACGCAAGATGTGTCCTCATCGATGGCAGCGATGACGTCGGAGAGATCGGCCTTGCCCGGATCGGTGACGGTGATCTTGACGTCGGAATACTTGGCCAGCGTCTTGGAGGCCTCGACATAGTGCGGGTGCACGCCGCCGGCCATCACGGCCTTGTTCCGGCGGGTGACGCGGGCGGCCATCATGACCGCCTCGGCGCAGGCCGTGGAACCGTCATACATGGAGGCATTGGCCACATCCATGCCGGTCAGAAGCGCGACCTGGGTCTGGAATTCGAACAGGGTCTGCAGCGTGCCCTGCGAGATTTCCGGCTGGTAGGGCGTGTAGGCCGTCAGGAATTCGGAACGCTGGATCAGATGGTCCACCGTCGCGGGAATGTGGTGCTTGTAGGCCCCGGCCCCCACAAAGAAGGGCGCCTGGCTGGCAGCGATGTTCTGGCCGGCCAGTTTGGATAGCGCCCGTTCGACCTGCAGCTCGGTCTGCTTGGTCGGCAGATCAATCAGACCGTCCAGCCGCGCCGCTTCGGGCACGTCCTGGAACAAATCGTCGATGGAGGCGACACCGATCGTGTCGAGCATCGCCTTCCGGTCGGCATCTGTGTGGGGGAGGTAACGCATGCGTTTTCAGCCTTAAGCGGTGTGTGCGGTGTAGGCGGCTTCGTCCATCAGGCCGTCGAGCTGGGAGGCGTCGGAGAGCTTGATCTTGACGAACCAGCCTTCGCCGGACGGGTCTTCATTGACCTTGGCCGGCTCGCCCTCGAGGGCGTCATTGATGGCGACGATCTCGCCATCGACGGGAGCGTAGACCTCCGAAGCGGCCTTCACCGATTCAACAACGGCGAACTCGTCGCCCTTTGAAACGGTCTTGCCGGTTTCCGGCAGCTCGACAAAAACGACATCGCCGAGCTGGCAAGCCGCGTAATTGGTGATGCCGACGGTGGCAATGTCGCCGTCGACGGTGATCCATTCATGGTCTTCGGTGTAACGCGTGGTCATGGTTTCAACTCCTGCCCCAAGGGAAATAGAGCGGACTAGCCGCGATAGAAGTTCGCCGGAACGAACGGCAATTTGGTGATGGTGGCGGCACGCGCCTTGCCGCGCACGAGGACGTCGACCTCGGTGCCCGGTTCAAGATAGCCGCGATCGATATAGCCCATGGCGACCGGACCGTTGACGGTGGGTCCAAAACCGCCGGAGGTGACGGTGCCGATGATCGTACCATCCTTGGCAGCGATTTCGGCGCCTTCGCGGGCGGGTGCGCCGGTGAGTTTGAGGCCGACCCGCTTCTGGCAGGTCTTGTCCTCGATCTGTTTGGCGATGACATCGGCGCCCGGGAAATCACCCTTGTCGCGGCGGGTGCGCGCCAGGGCCCAGATCAGCGCGGCTTCGACCGGGGTGCGGTTCTCGTCCATGTCGTGGCCATAGAGGCACAGACCGGCTTCCAGGCGCAGGCTGTCGCGGGCGCCCAGGCCGATGGCCTCGACCTCGTCCTGGGACAACAGGAGACGCGCGATCTGTTCCGCCTTGGCGGCCGGAATGGAAATCTCGAACCCGTCCTCGCCGGTATAGCCGGAGCGGGAGATGAAGACCTCGACACCGTCCAACGTGAACACACCGCACTGCATGAAGATCATCTCGCAAGCGGCCGGGCAGAGGCGCGCCATCACGTCCTTGGCGGCCGGGCCCTGCAGCGCCAGCAGCGCGCGGTCTTCCAGCTTCACCAGCCTGCCCTTGCCGGCCGTAGCGGCCTCGATATGGGCGAAGTCATTGTCCTTGGTGGCAGCATTGACGACCAGGAAAAGATGTTCGCCCCAAGGCCGTGAGACCATCAAATCGTCCATGATCCCGCCCTTGGAATTGAGCAGGAGCGTGTATTTCTGTTCGCCGGAATTGAGGGCCGAGAGATCTGCGGTGATCAATGCCTCGAGCGCAGCTTCATCGCCTTCATAGCGCGCCTGGCCCATGTGGGAGACGTCGAACAGGCCGGCCTTGGCGCGGCAGTGATTGTGCTCGCCCATGATGCCGAGCGGGTATTGCACCGGCATGTCATAGCCGGCGAAGGGCACCATCTTGCCGCCAAGCTCGACATGGAGCGCGTGGAGCGGGGTTTTCAGGAGGGTCTGCGTCATCAATCGGGTCCTTGCGTTGGGTGCACACCCGCAAGCCCAAAAGAGCGCTTGCAAGCCATGCCCCCGCTGTCCCGATAACCTGAGAGATTCCGTCCTGAGCGAGGTCCCCGCTTTCGCGGGGATCCGAGGACTTGCTCCGTCGGTGGGATGAGGTGACCCTCATCCGCTTTCCAGCGTTTTGTCGTCCCCGCGGTCCTGCGGCCTGAGCGTTTCCGGGGCGGTTGCGCCTTCGGCGCCGGCTTATTCGCCGGTCTCTCCCGCGGGGAGTTACTCTCTTGAAGCCGGAAAAAGGCCCGGTTCGCGATTGCGGCGGACTCTTATGATTCCGGCCCGCAGAGTCAATGTCGCAAGGCGGTTAATCGGGAAGGATTCAACCGCCCTGATAGGCCAGGCCGAGGCAGGAAGAGAGCGCCCCCTGCAGAACCGGCTGAAGCTGAGCCTGCTCGTCCTGCGGCAGGGCCGCCGCCTCGGTCAGAGCGGCATCGCGCGCCGCTTCCCAGTCATCGACCATGGCCTCATCCTGGATGGCCCCCTGGGACCCCAGGGCAATGGCCCGGTAGGCTGCCGGACTGTAACCGGCGCGCAGGCTGTCATCCATGCACGCGCAGAATGCCGCGTGATCATCCGTCTCACCGCCTGACCGCCGGATCTGCTGGATGCGACAGGACTGCTGCATCCAGGCGGAATACTGTTCCGGGTCATCGGGAAAATCGGTCGTCAGGCTCAAGCTGGCCAGCAGGATGGCGAACATGGACGTCTCCTCGGCTGAGGGGGACAACCTAGCGCATGCGATGGAGCGACGCCTCCCCCGAATGGGGGAGACCCGTCGCAGCCTTATGTGGGCCAGGTGAAGTCGCGGCGAAAATCGGAGTGAATCAGCAGTTCTTGCGCCGGCTGTTGTTTGGGCGGCACGGCCATGACCACCTGCAGGCCGGCTTTGCGCACATGCTTCATGGCCGGGACGCAGTCCGTGTCATTTGAAATCAGAATGATCCTGTCAACGATGGGTCCCGCAGCCAGCGTGGCCATATCGAGCCCAATGCGCATATCCACGCCCTTCTGCTCGAAATCCGGTTTGAAATCATCGTCTTTCAATGCCGCTCCAGAAACGGGGATTGATTTGGGCTTAAACCCGCGAAACTTCAAAACGCCCTTGCGAACTGCAAACAAGTCCCTGCGAGCGAGTTCGTCCAGCCACCTGCCTGAACTCGAAAACTCGCGCGAATTGCCAGAGACCGGAAGCTGGACGGTACCGGTGTAGGGTTCGCAGTCGTAATACATTGCGCGCAGAAGATGCTCATCAGGGTGAATGACCTCGTGCGCCATCTTTTCAATGAAATCCGGGTTGTACTGGTGCCCGTCGCGCCGGGCTAGAACCCGTGTGTACCCGCCATCAATCAAAACCACAGATTTCATTGAGCGCCTCCACAATCAGAAAGGCACAGACCGCGCTCATGATCAAATAAAAAGCCCCCACGCAGAGCGCAGGGGCTTGAATACGTGCCCGCCTACGGGCGTATCGGAAACTGTTGGATCAGATAAGCATATCGCCAAAAAGTGTCAACAACGGGTTCGCCTACATCCGCTCCGGCGCTTCCAGGCCCAGCAGGGACAGGCAGAGTTCCAGCTGTTTCAGCGTTGCCTGGGCCAGTGCCAGGCGCGAGGCTTTCACCATGTCGTCTTCGGCCGACAGGATCGGACAGGCCGAATAGAATTTCGAGAAGGCCTGGGCCAGCGTGAAGGCGTGGTCGCAGATCGCATTGGGGGCCCGGTTCTCACAGGCCTGGTCCAGCGCTGCCCCGAAAGCGTCCAGCGCCAGGACCAGATCGCGTTCCTCGGCAGCTTCGGCGCGGATCGGACCGGCCGACACACCGGCCTCGCCGGCCCGGCGCATCAGGGATTTCACCCGCACGGCGGCGTAGAGGAGATAGGGGCCGGTCTTGCCCTCGAACGAGGTGAAGCGATCCAGATCGAAGACGTAGTTGGTCGTCCGGTAGTTCTGCAGATCGGCGAACTTGATGGCGGCGAGGCCGACCATGCGGGCAACACGATCGTGCTCCTCGGCTCCGACATCGGCGGCGAGACCGGCTTCCTTGAGCCGTTCATCGGCACGCTCGATGGCGCTGGAGATCAGGTCGGCGAGGCGGAATGTGCCGCCATCGCGGGTGCGCAGGCGTTTGCCGTCGGGACCGTTGACGGTGCCGAACTTGACGTGTTCCAGCGATCCTTCCGGCGCCAGGCCGGCAATCTCGGCGGCCCGGAAGACCTGTTCGAAATGGTCCGACTGGGCGAGATCGACAACGTAGAGCGTGAGGTCGGGTCCGACGGACTGCTTGCGGTCGAGAATGGTGGCCAGATCGGTGGTGCCGTAGAGCGAGGCACCGCCCGATGTGACCAGGATCAGCGGCGCGAGTTCCTTCTTGTCGCCCTCACGGGCCACACGGACGACCCAAGCGCCCTCGCTCTGCTCGGCGACACCACGGGTCTTGAAGTCCTCGACCATGGCCGGGATCAGGGGGTCGACATCGCTTTCGCCCTTCCACAGGTCGAAATGCACGCCCAGAGCGCCGAAATCGCGCTTCAGCGCCGCGACGGAGACATCAATGAAATGGCGCAGCAGGGCGCGATAGCCGGGGCGGCCTGCCTGCAGTTCGGCGGTGGCGGTCCGGGAGCGTTCCAGACGCTCGGGATCGGCCTTCGCGCGGGCCGAGGCCTGCGGGTAGAGACGGGCCAGGTCCTCGATCGTCACCGGCGGTTCGGACGGATAACCGTCCTCGATCGCCGCATCGAAATAAGGCAGGTCCGGCTGTTCGTCCTGCAATTCGGTGATCAGGTGCCCCATCTGCAGGCCCCAGTCGCCGAGATGGATGTCGGAGACGACCGTGTCGCCACGAAAGCGGAACAGACGCTGCAGGCTGTCACCCAGCACGGAGGAGCGCAGATGCCCGACATGCATCGGCTTGGCGACATTGGGGCCGCCGAAATCGATCATGATAGTCTTCGGCGCCGGGGTCAGCGGCGCACCGGCGCGATCATCGGCGGCAATCTCGGCCGCGCGCGCATTGATGGCGGCCGGGGCCGGACGCAGATTGATGAAGCCGGGGCCGGCGATCTCGGCGGCCTCGATCAGCGCATCGCCGGAAATCGCTTCCAGAATGGACTGGGCCAGTTCACGCGGATTCTTCTTCGCCTGCTTGGCGGCCGGCATGGCGCCATTGCACTGGAAGGGAAAGATTTCCGGATTCTGCTTGGACGGGGTGACACGGCCCAGCTCCCGCGGAAGCTCGAGCGAGGCAAACGCGTCGCCCAGCCGGTCGCTGAGCTGTTCGGCAATTGAAGGCATGTGTCTAGTCCTGGCCGGCCGCCACGCGGAAACGCTGACCGGAGCGGTTGAAGGCAAGCTGCTCAGGCGTGAGCTCGAAACCGACAATGATCTCGAAATTCACACCCGAGGTGGTTTCGTTGGCGCGCGGAATGGAGATCGCGTCGATGGTTTCCGTCAGGTAGACCCGGTCCTCGCCGGGACGGAAGCGGACGGTGATCGGGAAGACTTCACGGTGGATCACGGCCATGTCGCGGCGGGTCACCGCAACAAAAAACTCATAGGTATGCGCGGTGCCCACAGCGGCCGGTCCACGGCCAAAACCCATGTCCAGCTCGAGATTGGCGATGATCGGGCGTTCGCCGTAATAGCTGCAGAGCGACCGCACCGCGAGGATCTCGCCGGTGAAGCCCACATTCTGATAGGCCACCGTGTCGCCGTTGAGCTCGACAATACGGTGGGCGTCATACAGGGACAGGGCCGACGGGCACGGGCCCGCGTTTTCCTGCGGCGACGCCAGGGCGTCGGACACCGTCTGGCAGCCGGAAAGCAGGCCGGCGGCGGTGGCGAGAGCGGCGAAAGAACGCACCAGACTAAAATACATTGTGTACTACCTGTCCTGGGAACGGACCCCGCCACTGGATAGCAGCCGGGCACTTTGTTAGGACGGTCATACGATGCGTGTGCGGCTTCCGCAACGGCATCGCTGAAGGAGACTGCGAGCCCATGAGCACGCCCCGCCCACCCCTCACCATTCTGCTGGCCGCGCCGCGGGGTTTCTGCGCCGGTGTCGACCGCGCCATCCAGATCGTCGAACGCGCGCTGGAGCGCTTCGGTGCGCCGGTCTATGTGCGCCACGAGATCGTGCACAACCGCCATGTCGTCGAACGGCTGGAAGCGCTGGGTGCCGTCTTTGTGGAGGAGCTGGACCAGTGCCCGGATGACCGCCCGGTCGTGTTCTCCGCCCATGGCGTACCCAAGCGCGTGCCGGCCGAGGCGAAGAAGCGCAGCATGATCTATGTCGACGCCACCTGCCCGCTGGTGTCCAAGGTGCATGTCGAGGCGCAGCGGCATTTTGCCAATGGCGATGAGGTGGTGCTGATCGGCCATGCCGGACACCCCGAAGTGGTCGGCACGATGGGCCAGCTGCCGGACGGGGCGATCTCGCTGATCGAAAGCGTCGAAGATGTCACCGCCTTCGAGCCGCGCGACGCGGCCCGGCTGTCCTTTGTGACCCAGACCACCCTGTCGGTTGATGACACGTCCGCGATCGTCGAGGCCCTGCAGGCGCGCTTCCCGGACATCAAGGCGCCGCACAAGGAAGATATCTGCTACGCCACCACGAACCGCCAGAGTGCCGTGAAGACCCTGGCGCCCCAGAGCGATATCGTCTTCGTCATCGGCGCCCCGAACTCATCCAATTCCGTGCGACTGGTGGAAGTCGCCCAGCGCGCCGGGGCCAAGCGTGCCATGCTGGTGTCCTGTGCCGCGGATGTGGACTGGAACAGCATTGGCGACGTGCGCACGATCGGCATCACCGCCGGGGCCTCGGCGCCGGAAGACCTGGTGCAAGGCCTGATCGATGCCTTCCGGGAACGGTTCGAGGTCGAGCTGCGTGATGTGCGGGTGACCGATGAGGATGTGGTCTTTAAGCTGCCCCGAGCCGTTGCCTGAGGAGCCTGCGTCATGAGCGAGAACAAGACCCAGCTCACCAATATCAAGCCGGCCGACTTCATCGCCACGGTGGAGCACCCGGTCCGCCGCAAGGATGCCGAAGTCCTGCTGGAGCTGTTCGAGCGGATCACCGGCTGGGAACCCCGCATGTGGGGACCGGCGATCATCGGTTTCGGCGAGTATCACTACAAGTATGACAGCGGCCGCGAAGGCGATTTCATGCGCACCGGCTTCTCGCCGCGCAAGGCCAACATGGTGGTCTATATCATGCCGGGCTACACCAATTTCGATCCCATCCTGGCACGTTTGGGGAAACACAAACTGGGTAAATCCTGCCTTTATATCAACAAGCTGGACGATATCGACCTGACCGTTCTGGAAGAGTTGGTGCGGGCCGGCCTTGATGACATGGCGCAGAAATACCCCGAAGGCGCGGCCTAGTCCCGTGGGCCAGATCATCATTCACACCGACGGGGCCTGTTCGGGCAATCCGGGTCCGGGCGGCTGGGGCGCGATTCTGGAATGGAAGGGTCACCGCAAGGAGCTCAAGGGCGGCGAGCGGGACACGACCAACAACCGCATGGAGATGATGGCCGCGATCCAGGCGCTGGAGGCGGTGAAACGGTCCGGCAGCGACATCATCCTGATCACCGACAGCGTCTATCTGCGCGACGGGATCACCAAATGGATCCATGGCTGGAAGCGGCGCGACTGGAAAACCGCGGACAAGAAGCCGGTGAAGAATGTCGATCTCTGGCAGCGTCTGGACGCGCTGACACAGAAACACACGATCGAGTGGCGCTGGGTGAAGGGTCATGCCGGCGATCCCGGCAATGAGCGGGCGGACGAGCTGGCGCGCGCGGGTCTGGCCGAGGCGCGTTAGGCGGACGCGCTGCGCCCCGCCTGGGACATGTGGCGGGCAGGCAGCGCCCGGCTCAGGGCTTCCAACACTTCCGGCAGGTTCAGCGGCTTGGTGAAATACCCGGTTACCCGAATGCTCTCGCACAGCTCACGCGTGGCCCGGGTCGCGTCCGCCGTCAGGGCGAAGACGGGCATCTCGGCATAGGCGGCACCGGACGCGCGCAGTTTGCGGATGGCTTCATCACCGGACATGACCGGCATCTGGATATCCATCAGCACGGCGTCAAAGGTCTCAACCTCGAGCCGGTCGAGGGCCTCCTGGCCATTTCGCGCCGTCTGGACGTCATAGCCATTGTGACCCAGCAGCGCTGCGATCACCATCAGGTTGGCCTCAACATCATCCACCACCAGGACCGACCGACCGCTGCCCGAGCTTGCGGGTTCCTCCATCGGCCCTGCATCGGCCTGGGCGGCTTCCTCACCGGCGCTGGGCAAGGGCAAGTGGAACCAGAATTCCGCGCCTTCCCCGAGTTCACTGCGCACACCGATCTCACCGCCCATCAGCTCAACCAGCTCCCGGCAGATCGCGAGACCCAGACCTGTTCCACCAAATCTGCGGGTGATCGACGTATCGGCCTGCGCGAAACGATCAAAGATTTGCCCGGTCTTTTCCGGCGCGATGCCCGGCCCTGTATCACGAACGGAGAAGGCGATGCGCCCGTCTGCCTGGCGCCGGCAACGCACAACGACTTCACCCTGCTCGGTGAACTTGATCGCATTGCCGAGAATATTGAGCAGGATCTGGCGGACCCGCTTTTCGTCACCGACCACCCAGCGGTCGACTTCGTCGGACAGGTCGACGGTCAGGGCGAGCCGCTTTTCCCGCGCCCTCAATTCCATCATGTCTGCGACCACAGCGACCAGGCTGTGCAGGTCAAAGCTTGCCTGCTCCAATTCGACCCGGCCGGCTTCGATCTTGGAGATATCGAGAATATCGTCGATCAGATCCGCCAGCGCCTGCCCGGAATTGCGGATCGTATCCACATAGCGGGACTGCTGGTCCGACAGGTCCGTCAGCTGAAGCACTTGTGTCATGCCCAGCACACCGTTCAGGGGCGTGCGGATTTCGTGACTCATATTGGCAAGGAATTCGGACTTGGCCCGGCTTGAGCTTTCAGCGCGCTCCAGCGCCTTTTCCAGGATGGCGGCCTGTTCGATATCTGCGGTGACATCCATATGGACACCGGTCAGGATCGGCGGCGCATCCAGGCGTTCCCGATAGACCCCGAAGGAACGGATGTGGCGGTAGCTGCCGTCCGGACGCTGATAGCGGTATTCCCGCATCACCTGTCCCTTGTTCCGGAAGGCCTCGGCAAAGGCCCGGTCAACACCGTCCCGGTCTTCAGGGTGCACCTTCTCCCGCCATTCCGCGGGCGTCGGATTGGGTGCATCCGGCGACACGTCGAACAGACGCCGGCTGCCCTCGTCCCAGAGATAGTCGCCGGTCGGCGGACACACGTCCCAGACGCCGATCCCGGAACTGTCCAGAGCCACTTCCAGGCGCGTCTTGAGCAGCCGGAGCTCTTCCTCCCGCTCGCGTCTTTCCGTGATGTCCTGAAAGGAGCCCACCAGACGGATGGCCTGCCCATTGTCGAAGACACCGCGTCCCACAGCCCGGACCCAGATCCGACGCCCCCGGGCCGTGATGAAGGGGAGTTCCAGATCCCAGGGCTTGCCGGTTTCAATACAGGTCTGCACAGCCTGGCTGATCGTTTCGCGCGCTTCCGGGGCGTAGAAATTGATGGCCGTTTCCATGTCCGGCCGGTAATCCTCCGGTACTTCATGGATCTGGCAGGTGATGGAGTCCCAGATCGGGCTCATGCTTTCCAGATCGACTTCCCAGCTGCCGATACCACCGAGCTCGGTCACGGCAGAGAGGCGGTCAAGCAAGACCCCCAGGCGAGCCTGGCTTTCCACCAGCCCATCCTCGGTCTTCTTGCGCTGGGTGATGTCGAAGCGGATGAAGATGAATTTCTCGATCCGTCCATCCGGCGTGAACAGCGGCGCTGCGATCGTATCGACCCAGAACAGGCTGCCGTCGCGCGCGCGGTTGCAGATGTCACCCCGCCAGGCTTGACCCTTCCGCAGCGTTTCCCAGAGTCCGTCCCAGAACGCCTGGTCGTGCAGCCCTGAACTCTGCAGCTGGGAATGCGTTTTGCCGATGATTTCGTCAGCGGAATAGCCACTGCGCGCGCAGAACGCGTCATTGACATCAAAAATCACACCATTGACGTCGGTCTGGCTGAAGATCGTGTGCTCACGGATCACGCCCATCAACGCCCGCTGTTCCTCCAGCGACTGCTGCAGGCGTTGCGCTGTGGCGATCTGTTCGGTGATGTCACTCTGGATCGCCATGAATCCGGTGCAGACATTGTCGGCCTCGCGGATGGGCATCAGCTCGATGTGAACGGTGTAGGTGCGACCGGACTTGCTGCGATTGACGATGTCAACATCACACGCCGTCGCGTCCCTCACGGCCTGCGAAAGACTTTCCACCACGCGCTGATCGCTGTCCTCGCATTGCAGGAAGTCACCCGGCTTGCGGCCCAGCACCTCCTCCAGCGCATATCCGGAGAGCCGCTCGAAGGCTGGATTGACCCACTCGATCCGGCCCGCACGATCGGTGAATACCACGGCATTGTCCGTGTGCTTGGCCAGCAGCGCGAGGCGGCGGTGCCCCTCGGATGTTGCGCGTTCAGCGACAAGCTCTTCAACCATGCGGCCAAGGGACGCCAGATGCCGGCGCTGGGCCGCGTCCAGCGTCATGGGTTCGTTGTGAATCGCACACAGTGTGCCGATCGGCTCGCCGCCCGGCAGGCGGATGGGAATGCCCGCATAGGCGCGGATATGAGGGTCCCCGGTGACCAGCGGATTCTCCGCGAACAGCGGATCCTCGAGGGCATTGGGAACCTCGAATATCTCATCCTGCTGAATGGCGTAGTGACAGAAGGCCCAGGAGCGCGGGGTTTCGCGAGCCGGCAGGTTGACCGCAGACTTGAACCACTGCCGATCACGGTCAACCAGTGACACGGCCGCCATGTGCGCCCCGGTGACGGCCGTCACCAGATCGGTGATCGCGTCATAGGAAGCCTCGGCATCCGTGTCGAGGATGTTCAGGTCCTGCAGGGCCTGAAGGCGTTTGTCCTCACTCGTGGGGGGCATGTATCCTTGGGGGTTCTCGGTCGCACAGGGTAGACGTGCGAACCTGCCGGTGTAATGGGCAACAAAACGTAAAGAGCCGCCCCCGGACCGGGAGCGGCTCTTCAGCCCGACGGATGCCTGTCGCCTAGTTGGCCAGGCGGAATTCCAGCTCGCGGGAGTGGCCGTCGGTCTGCGCGTCGGCCGGGGCGTAGCGCCAGTTCTCGATGGCGGCCAGGGCCGCGCGGTCGAACACGCCTTCCGGATTGGCAGCAACCACGGTGGCGTTGACGACTTCACCGGCGGCACTGATCGAGTACTCGACCCGCACCGTGCCTTCGATGCCGCGACGCTCGGCGCCACGCGGGTATTCAGGGGCGACCAGCTCGACGGCTTCGCGGGACGGACCGTTATTGGCGGCGGCCGGCGCGGTCAGGGCGACCGGGGCGATCATGGCAGAGAGGACCAGGGCGGAGAGGATTTGCTTTTTCATTTTGCTCACTCGGAAAAACTGGGGGTGCGAAACCGAGGGCGGGATGTAGAGCGTCTCTCTTGCCAGCTGTTTTCCTGAAACGATAAAATTGGATCGATTACTGTCATTAGATATGACAGCAAACACAGCGGTCATTGCGTGCGTGAACTGATTTCCAGCACGACACCCTTCACGGCATTCACCAGCCAGGTCTCGCCGGCCTTCGGATCGGAGCCGTCCGTGGTCTCTGCGGCCCATTCGGTATCGCCATAGCGCACCCGCCCCCGGCCGGAGGAAAAGTCGGCGACGATGACCACGCGCTCGCCGATCATGCGGCCGGACCGGTCATTGAGGCCACTGTCCGCGCCCTGGCGCATGGCCGGGCGCACATAGCGGTCACCGACCCACAGCAGCGGCACGGTCATGATGGCGAACACCGCCAGCTGAATCGGCCAGCTGACACCGAACATCTCCATCGCGACAAAGCCGGTCAGGAAGGCGGCGGCGGCCGGCCAGAGGAGGTAGGTGGTGCCGGTGAGCAGTTCGGCGATCAGGATCACGCCGGCGATCGCCCACCAGGCCCACAGATTCATCCGGTCAAAGACGCTTGCCAGAATGTCCATCATCTCCCTCCTCCTCCGTGTCTGATCAGGTGGATTTGCGCGTCGCTTCGCTGACGGCGGAATGCGCCGCCTTGCCCAGCTCGCCGACCCCGGTGATGGTGCCGATGATGTTGGAGAACTCGGCCGGGATGATCACCGTGCGCTGCTGTTCGCTGGTCGCCAGCTTGCCGAAGGCTTCGACATATTTCTGGCCCAGGAAGTAGTTGATCGCCGAAACATCACCCTTGGCGATGGCGTCGGAGACCAGCTGGGTCGCCTTGGCCTCGGCCTCGGCTTCGCGTTCACGGGCCTCGGCATCCAGAAAGGCGCTTTCCCGACGGCCTTCGGCCTCGCGGATGGCGGCTTCCTTGAGGCCTTCTGCGCGCAGGATCTGCGACTGCTTGGCGCCTTCCGCTTCCAGGATCTCGGCGCGCTTGAGACGCTCGGCCTTCATCTGCCGGGCCATGGCCTCGGTGATGTCGACCGGCGGCGACAGGTCGCGGATCTCGATCCGGGTCACCTTGACGCCCCAGGGATTGGTCGCCGCATCGATCACCGACAACAGGCGGGCATTGATCTCGTCGCGCTTGGACAGGGTTTCATCCAGGTCCATGGCACCGATCACGGTCCGCACATTGGTCAGGGCGAGATTGATGATGGCGAAGTCCAGATTGTCGACTTCATAGGCGGCGCGCGGCGCGTCCAGCACCTGGATGAACACCACGGCATCGACCGAGACGGTCGCATTGTCCTTGGTGATGACATCCTGGTTGGGCACGTCGAGCACGCGCTCGCGCATGTTCATCTTGTACCCGACATTGTCGATGAAGGGCACGAGGAAGTGGAGCCCGGGCTTGAGGGTTCGCGTGAAGCGGCCAAAGCGCTCGACGGTGAATTCCCGGCCCTGCGGCACGGTCTTGATCACCGAGGCGATGATGAACAGTGCCAACAGGAACAGGACACCGATACCAATCAAACCAAAATCCATGCGAACCCTCCCAAATTCAGGTGTCGGGCGCCCGGGCCGGAGCCTAGGCGGACACCCCGTCCAGTTGACCCAGGATGTGATCGGCGGACGACACCTTGAACTCACCCGGGCCTTCAATGTTCAACTCGGCGATGACGCCGTCCTTGACCAGCATGGAGAAGCGCTTGGCGCGCGTGCCCATGCCGAAACCGGTCCCGTCCATTTCCAGACCGGTCGCCTTGGCAAAATCGCCATTGCCGTCGGCCAGCATCAGAACCTTGTCGCCCGCATTCTGGGACTTGCCCCAGGCGTCCATGACGAAGACATCATTGACGGACAGGCAGGCGATGGTGTCGACACCCTTGGCCTTGATGGCATCGGCCTTCTCGACAAAGCCCGGCAGGTGTTTGGCCGAACAGGTCGGGGTGAAGGCGCCCGGCACGGCGAACAGCGCGACCGTCTTGCCGGCGAACACGTCGGCCGTGGTCAGCTTGTTCGGGCCGTCGGCCGTCATGGTCATGAAGGTCGCCTCGGGCAGTTTGTCTCCGACAGCAAGGGTCATCTTGATTCTCCTAGGGGTTTAGAATGGCGCTTTGCCGCACGTCAGGATAGAGGGAAGATGGCTGGACGCATCCCCTGTTTGGGGCGAACATGCCGGTCATGCAGCCTGACACGCCAACCGATGTGAGTGACAGCTTCCTGGGCGGAAAACTGCTGGTGGCGACGCCGAGCATTGGCGATCCCCGTTTTGATCGTACGGTGATCCTGATGTGCGATCATTCTGCCGAGCATGCAATGGGAATCGTGATCAACAAGCCGGTCGACGGCCTGCGCCTGCCGGAATTGTTCGCCCAGCTGGGCATTTCCCATCCCGACGATGCGCCGGACCGGGCCGTGCTGCTGGGCGGACCGGTGGACCGCGACCGCGGCTTTGTCATCCACACCACCGATTATGCGACGGCCGACTCGACCCTGTCCGTCTGTGACGGCCTCTCGCTGACCGCCACGAAGGATGTGCTGGAAGCGATCGCCTCGGCCTCGCCGCCGCGGCGCAGCCTTCTGGCGCTGGGCTATGCCGGCTGGGGCGCGGGTCAGCTGGAGAGCGAGCTGGCGGCCAATGCCTGGCTGGTCACCGAGCCGGACGAGGCGCTGATCTTCGACACCGCCAACGAGGCCAAGTGGCAGGGCGCGCTGGACCGGATCGGGGTGACACCGGAACACTTGTCCTTCATGGCCGGTCACGCCTAGCCTGACGGCCAGACAGAAAAACAGGCAAGATCCTCCCATGACACAGCATTTCGCCCCGTCCGGCGAGTTCGCCGGCTGGCAATACTGGCCCAATGACCCGTTCGAACAGACCGCCGGTCCCTTCTATTTCACCCAGAAGGACGGCGAGGCCGTGTGTGCTTTCCGGGTCGAGGAGAAGCATGTCAACGGCATGGGCTCGCTGCATGGCGGCTGTTTGATGAGCTTTGCCGACTTTGCCCTGTTCGGAATTGCCCATGAGGACCTGGCCCCGTCGGGCTACGGGGTGACGGTGGGCTTCAACGCCGAATTCCTGCGCGGTGCGGTCGTGGGCGATCTGGTGGAGGCCCGCGGCGAGGTGATGCGGGCAGGCGGATCGCTGATCTTCGTGCGCGGTGTGATCACGGCCGGCGGCGAGCCCTGCCTCAACTTCTCCGGCACGATCAAGCGCCTGCGCCAGCGCTGAGACGGCCGGTGTGAGCGAGCTCGTCCTTCTCGTCCTGGCCGCCTTCGCGGCCGGCGTGCTGAACACGCTGGCCGGCGGGGGAACCTTCCTGACCCTGCCCGCGCTATTGGCGGCCGGTTATCCGCCGATTGTCGCCAATGCGACCAGCGGTTTTGCCGTCGCACCGGGCTATGTTTCCGGCACGGCGGGCTATGCGCGCGAGTTGCGACAGGTGAGCCCGGCCAAGCTCGCTTTCTGGGCCATCAGCGTGCTGGCGGGCGGTCTGTGCGGTGCGTTGCTGCTGCGGGTGACACCGAATGATGTCTTCCTGGGTCTGGTACCGGCCCTGATGGCGCTGGCAACGGCCCTGTTCGCCTTCGGGGGCCGGCTGAGCCGCACCCCGGCACGCTGGCGACTGGCCTCCCCGCCCCTGCAGGCGGCCGGCCTGTTCGCCGTCTCCATCTATGGCGGCTATTTCAATGGCGGCGTCGGAATCGCGCTGATGGCGCTCTTCGCCCTGTGGGGCATCACCGGCATCCACCAGGCCAACGCGCTGAAAATGTTCGCCTCGCTGGTGCTGGCGGTGATCTCGGTGAGCGTGTTTGCCTTTAGCGGGCTGATCGTCTGGCAGGCCGGACTGGTGATGGCCGCCGCCGCGCTGGCCGGCGGCTATGCCGGCGTCCCGCTGGCGCGCTGGCTGCCGGATGCGGTAGTGCGAGCGGGGATCATCGTGACGGGTGGGGTGATGACGGTGGTGTTTGCGGTGCGGGCTTGGGTTTGAGGGGGTGGTGTCGCGCGGGGCGCGTCGGGTTTCCACGGCCGACCTTTCAATCCGCTTGGACCTCAAACCGCACACGCATTTTTCCCGGAAGCGCGCAGCGCTATCCGGGACCTCTCATTGGATGCGGCGAGCGAGGCCGTGGGTCAGGAGGTCCCGGCTCTCCGCCCGGCGGTTGCCGGGCTGCGGCCGGCAGAAATGGGAATTGGTTTTCGAGGTTCGGGAAACACCCTCAGCGCCTGGCGCTTCCGCGCCGGCGGTGGGGGCATTGCAGACGATCCTTTCGGGATGTCGGTATAGGCTTGGGTAGTCACTGTCCGTCCAGACCGTCTGCAACCCGGTGAAGCCGATTAAGACACGGTCCGGCCAGACCCGCGTCAGCGCCACCCGTCCCGTCACGCCTGTGCACAGCGGCAGCGGGAACGTGGGAGGATTGTACGGTGCCCGGCGGGGGTGGGGATAAGGTTTCGCGGCGCGCGTTCGGAGCAAAGCAGGGAAATGCTCGGCATTTCAGAGCCTTGATGGCGAACCGGGCAGCCTGTGCGTGCTGCTCATGACAACGCTTCACGAGGATAGAGCGGCGCCGGGTCCGCGAAACTTGCCGCTCAGGGGTGCCCCTAATAGGCTGGGCGCTCAATCTCAGGGGGCCCTCGATGTTGCCAACACCTTTGGAGGTCCTCGCGGATCCGATTTCCATTGCCATTTTTGCCATCTATTTCGGCTTCATCCTGCTGGAGGCTGTCGCACCGGCCCGCAAGCTGCCGGCCGTGCCGGGCTGGCGCCTGAAGGGCTTCATCGTCTTCGTGGTGTATTTCTTTCTCGCCACCTATCTGCCGATGATCTGGGATCCCCTGTTGGCGCCCTATCAATTGATAGACCTGTCCGGCCTCAATGTCTGGGCCGGCGTGGCGATCGGCATCCTGGTGTTCGAGACCGGCGTCTATGTCTGGCACCGGGCGATGCACACCTTCGATCCGCTCTGGCTGGGCTTTCACCAGATGCATCACAGCGCCGAGCGCGTGGACACCATCGGGGCCTTCTATTTCAGCCCGCTGGACGCCGCCGGCTTTGCCTTCTTCGGCAGCCTGGCGCTGGTCCTGCTGGTCGGGCTCGATGCCCAGGCCGCCACGGTCACCCTGCTGGCCACCACGGCGATGGCGATCTTCACCCACACCAATATCCGCACGCCGCGCTGGATCGGCTACATCATCCAGCGCCCCGAGAGCCACAGCGTGCACCATGAACGCGGCGTGCACGCCAAGAACTACAGCGAGCTCGCCATCCTCGACATCCTGTTCGGCACCTTCGAGAACCCGCGCGATTTCCGCGGCGAGGCCGGCTTCTATGACGGCGCCTCGAAACGGGTCATCGACATCCTGCTGTTCAAGGATGTCAGCAAAATGCCGCTGGGCCGGGAGAACCGGGACGGCAAGGAAAGCGTCGCCGAGTGAGGCTTTGCGGGAACCTGCCGGGCCAACCGGCCCCTACAGCCACACCTTCACCTCATCACCCGGATCCTGGTCCGGGCCCTTGTCGGCGGGGCGCTGCCAGCTGGACTTGGTGATGACATTGAGGATGCGCTGGCCCAGCCGGTCCGGCATGACCGGTTTGACGATGACAGCGTCTGCACCGATCGCGGCGGCGTCCTGGATCAGTTCCGGATCGCCATGGCCGGTCAGCAGGATCACCGGCACGCCCTTGTTGAGCTGCCAGGTATCGCGCCGCAGGTGTTGCAGCAGGGACAGGCCGTTCTCGCCGGACAGATCATAATCCAGCAGCACCGCGTCGAAACCGAGCTGATCCAGCTTGGTCCGGGCGCCGGCGATATTGGCGGCAACATGCACCTGTTCGCAGCCCAGAGCCTTCAGCAGGCGCGAGACCAGCTTGCGGATCGACTCCATGTCTTCAACGATCAGGATGCGTCGGCCTTCCAGCACCAGGGCAGTCTCCGGACTCAACAGGGAACGGACCCCATGCTTGCCCCGAAACTGTGGGCTTGGCTAGGCTGCTTGTTCGCGGCAATCGGGAAAACCGGCGGCCGGCGGCCATCCGGCTAGAGCCAGTGCGTGTCTTCCTCGGGCTCGACGTCCTCGCGCTTGGTGGCCGGATCGGGATCCGTGCCGCGGTCGGGCGGCCGGCGCCAGCCGGTCTTGGCGGTCACGTCGAGAATGCGCTGTCCGAGGCGGTCCGGCATCACCGGCTTGACCAGGAAGGCATTGGCGCCCAGCGCGACGGAGTCGCGTATGGTGTCGGCCTCGTTATTGCCGGTCAGGATGATCACCGGCACTTCGCGGTTGAAATGCCAGGTGTCGCGGCGCAGCCGGCGCAGCAGGTCGAGCCCGTTCTCGCCGGCCAGGTCATAGTCCAGCAGCACCGCATCAAAGCCGAGCCGGTCGATCTTGTGCTTGGCACTGCGCGTGTCGGCGGCCGTGTGGACCTGCTTGCAGCCCAGACCCAGGAGCAGGCGCGAGACCAGCTCCCGGATCGACTCCAGGTCCTCGACAACGAGTATCCGCATTCCGTTGAGCACGGTCGACAACTCCCCGACAGGGTGGGCGGCAGGCGCCGGATCAGGCCCGCTTGTGTTCGACGATGTCGACTTCCGCCGCTTCGCCTTCGGTCAGCTCGGCGATCTTGTCGCCCAGCATCCGCGCCGTGACCGGCTTGGGCAGGACGGCATCGACCCCGGCTTCGCGGGCGCCGGCCGCCAGATGGTCCTGGCCGGTGGGCGACAGGAGGATCAGCGGCAGGTCCGGCATCGGGCTCTTGGCCGCGTCGCGGAAGGCTTTCACCAGTTCCACACCGGTCTCCGACCCCAGATCATAGTCGATGATCGCCAGGTCGGGGCGGCAGACGCGTGCCATGATGAAGGCCTCTTCGCGGTTTTCCGCCTCGTAGATCCGCGTCACGCCGAGTCCGCAAAGCAGCGTCTTCAGGACGGTTCGAACCGGGCGGCTGTCGTCGACCAGAAGAATATTGATTGCTGCATCACCAAGGACTGACATGGTCTCCTCCATCAAATGTCATCCTCACTCTACGCACAGCATGTTTAACGCCTGATGAGTCGCCGGTGATTCCGTATGACAATTTTTGCGGGACCCCGGACTCGCCTTCCCGCGCCAAATACAGCCCTCTCCTGACACCATGCTGGCAAGGACCCCGGCCCGCCCGCAGCGCCCCCTCTGGCCCCGGCGCACGCGAGACCGCATATTCGCCGGCATGACCCGCCTCACCGTCGACGACACGCTCACCGCCCCGGAGGACTTCGTGCTGGACCAGCTGGTCCCGGCCCCGGCCGGCGACTGGACGCCGCACCGCCCGGCCCGCCCGGACAAGTCCGAAGGCGGCCAGCGCTTCAAATGCGTCTCCGAATACGAGCCCAAGGGCGACCAGCCCGCCGCCATCGCCGAACTGGTGGAGGGCCTCAACAACGCCGAGCGCGACCAGGTCCTGCTCGGCGCCACCGGCACCGGCAAGACCTTCACCATGGCCAAGATCATCGAGGCGGTGCAGCGCCCGGCCCTGATCCTGGCCCCCAACAAGACCCTGGCCGCCCAGCTCTATGGCGAGTTCAAGAGCTTCTTCCCGGCCAATGCGGTGGAGTATTTCGTCTCCTATTACGACTACTACATGCCCGAGGCCTATGTGCCGCGCACCGACACCTATATCGAGAAGGAATCGTCGATCAACGAGGCCATCGACCGGATGCGCCACGCCGCCACCCGCGCCATCCTCGAGCGGGACGACGTCATCATCGTCGCCTCGGTCTCCTGCATCTACGGCATCGGCTCGGTGGAGACCTATACGGCGATGACTTTCGAGGTGAAGCCGGGCGACGAGATCGATCCGCGCCAGGTCATGCGCCAGCTGGTCGACCTGCAATACACCCGCAATGACGCCGCCTTCATCCGCGGCAGTTTCCGCCTGCGCGGCGACAATCTGGAGGTCTTCCCGGCCCACTATGACGACCGCGCCTGGCGGCTCACCTTCTTCGGCGACGAGGTCGAGGCGATCACCGAGTTCGATCCCCTGACCGGCAAGGCCATCACCGATCTCAAGAGCGTCAAGTTCTACGCCAATTCGCACTATGTCACGCCGCGTCCGACGCTCAACCAGGCCATCGTCCAGATCAAGCGGGAGCTCAAGGAACGCCTCGCCTGGATGGAGGCCGAGGGCAAGCTCCTGGAAGCCCAGCGCCTGCAACAGCGTACCGAGTTCGACCTGGAGATGATGGAGGCGACCGGCTCCTGCGCCGGCATCGAGAACTATTCGCGCTATCTCACCGGCCGCAAGCCGGGCGAGCCGCCGCCCACCCTGTTCGAATACCTGCCGGAAGACGCCCTCGTCTTTGCCGATGAGAGCCATGTCTCCATCCCCCAGCTCGGGGCGATGTACAAGGGCGACTACAACCGCAAGAAAACCCTCGCCGATCACGGCTTCCGCCTGCCCTCCTGCCTCGACAACCGGCCGCTCAAATTCGAGGAATGGGACGCCATGCGCCCGCAGACCATCTCGGTCTCGGCCACGCCCGGCAGTTGGGAGCTGAACCAGACCGGCGGCGTCTTCACCGAACAGGTGATCCGCCCCACCGGCCTGATCGACCCGCCGGTCGAGGTCCGCCCCGTTGCCAAGGACGGCGCCAGCCAGGTCGATGATGTCATCGACGAGGCCCGCCGCGCCGCCGGGAACGGCTATCGCACCCTGATCACCACACTGACCAAGCGCATGGCCGAGGACCTCACCGAATACATGCACGAGCAGGGCCTGAAGGTCCGCTACATGCACTCCGATGTCGACACGGTGGAACGCATCGAGCTGATCCGCGATCTGCGCCTGGGCGTCTATGACGTGCTGGTCGGCATCAACCTCCTGCGCGAAGGCCTCGACATCCCCGAATGCGGCCTCGTCGCCATCCTCGACGCCGACAAGGAAGGCTTCCTGAGATCAGAAACCTCCCTCGTCCAGACCATCGGCCGCGCCGCGAGAAACGCTGACTCGAAGGTCATCCTCTACGCCGACACCATCACCGGCTCCATGCAACGCGCCATGGACGAGACCACACGACGCCGCACCAAGCAGATCGCCTACAACGAAGAACACGGCATCACCCCGAAGACCATTACACGCGGGATCAGCGACATCCTGGAAGAGGTGATGGAAAGCCAGGCGAAGGGACGCGGCGTTGCGAGCAAGGGGCGCGGGAAGAAGGCGAGCGGCAAGCCGTCCGGCGTGCGTGATGGCGGTCAGGCGGCGTTCGGTGGGGAGAATATCACTGCCGTGATTGCGGATCTGGAGAAGCGGATGCGGGAGGCGGCTGCGGATCTGGAGTTTGAGACGGCGGCGAGGCTCAGGGATGAGATATTGAAGCTGAAGGCGGACTAAAGCGGGCCTGTCCTCCGAAGCACGTTGGCAAGTAGGGGGAATGAGATTTTGAAGTTGCGGGGGGATTGAAAGCGCTGGCCCCTTCAGCCGCCGTTAAACACTTGAAAAACTGCGGCCGCAGCACCTGAAATAGCAGCAAATCCCAATAATGCCGTTACTACCCACCGATGCAACACAACCTCTCTCCTAAGGTCTTTGAGCTCTTCGGATACCGAGAACAATGAATGAACCCCATGATTGACCGAAGTTATTACCTTTGAATCAATTTGATTTTTAGCGGAACCCCGATAAACATGATTAGAATCTGCCACATCCAACCCCGCCAACCAAAGCAGAAAAATTTTCTCGTGACGCTGCACATGTATAGTTGAAGGACCCGCATTATAAACAGAGTATACAAGACGCCCGCTATATCCTGGGTCCACATGAAATCCGGAGACATTTATTAGTCCCTCAAACTTTTTCCCAGCCTTCAGAGATATAAAGCCGATCGCATTCGTAGGAACAGAAATTCGCTCCTCAGTTATCAGGAACGCAAATCGATTTGGGGGAATCGTTAATGAATCACCCCTGCTTCTATCTTCCCACCGAGACAGATCCGCTGACACCGAGGAATACAAAGGTTTGGCGGATTCAATTGATGAAGCGTGGAGAAAGCGCTTCATCCAATACTTTTGATCTTTATCTTCAACACTGGGCGTAACATAGTACTCTGGTCCAACGCTTAAGACCAGTGCAGCACAATCGATCATGTCCGGCCTAAAGCCAGAGACAATCGAATCTCCAAGCCTCAATAACGTTTCACCGGACCAGAACAAAACTAGCTCTCAAAAAAGATTGATTTCTTTTTCACGCCCAAAAGGCGCGCGCGAACTCTTTGCTCAACAGAAAGACCGGCATTCGGTCCGAGCTCGCAATATGCGAGTGCAGCGAGCTTACTGCATGCACCCACAAATTTTGTTCGAAACGGATACTCTTCCACATGGTCAAGCTTTTCCG
The DNA here is from genome assembly GCA_965242785.1 of uncultured Maricaulis sp. Lineage (GTDB taxonomy): Bacteria > Pseudomonadota > Alphaproteobacteria > Caulobacterales > Maricaulaceae > Maricaulis. The sequence continues at coordinate 184,785 of CBDETA010000001.1, read as the reverse complement.
CGCTCTCCATTGCAAACAGGACAGACCCAGAGAAAGACTTTAGGAAGTTTTCTTTTTCTCTGGAGTACCCAGCCCAATCTGCAAGTGCATCTACTTGCAAAGAACCAACTTCGTTCTTCCACAATTCTGACAGTCGTTGATTGAGCAGATTTAGCCCTGAGAGACACATGATGAGTGTGTCAATCAATGCCTTCTCGCGCGCCTCGACGCGATCCCATTCCATTTGCAGGTGACAGAGATATTTGCCCAAATGAAGCGCGATATGCGCTAAACGACGATGAGTATCTAGGCGCACAATCTCACGATGAAATTTTTCATCGTGTTCAAACTGCTCACGCTGCAACCCATCAAAAAGATTTGATAGGTCTTCGGGGTGCACAGTAATCAGTCGTGTCGCCTTCGCAAGCATGATCATCTCATTTCGAAAATTGGGCGCGCCAACTAGCACAAAGGGACGATTGCGGAAAGATTACGTTAATCCCTTAAGGCACCCATTTCTCGAATCCCTTATCGCTAGCTCACAGTTTGTGTTCGCACCAAAAAAATTTCAATGAGTCGTTTTGGCGCATCGGGAAGCCAGCGACCTAACGCATTGGATTGCGCATGTCAGATACGAAGAGCTTTCTTTCATTGGTAAAGCAGTATCGAGGCAATAACGTTTTCAATCCGTTTGGAGAAACGTGCGCCGAAACTGATTGCGAAGAGGCAGCCGAAAGGCGCCTTTGCAATTTGAGAGCGCAGCTAAAAATTGCACAATCGGATCGCGTTTTCGATTTATGGATAGGGCGGGATTTGGGCTACTTGGGGGGACGCCGCACGGGCATCGCTCTAACCGATGAATACCACCTGCCGGAATTCCGAGCAGTTTGGGGCCTGGATTTTGATAAGGTAACCCGTAGCGCCACCTGCCAAGAGAGAACCGCAACAGTCATTTGGCGTGCTCTCAAGGCACTAGAGCGCCCAGTCCTGACTTGGAACGTATTTCCCTTTCATCCTCATATTGCGAACCGCGCTTTCACCAACCGAGCTCACACAGCTGCAGAGCGCAGAGTCGGCTTGGGCCTGCTGACCAGACTAGTGCGCATAGTGAAACCCGAGCGGATTGTTGCAATAGGCCGCAATGCGCAGGCTGCTGCTCGTGAAATCAGCCATGGCGCTGCGGTGGTTGATGCTCGACATCCGAGTTATGGAGGGCAAAGCGACTTTCTAAAGGTCATCCAGTCCACCTACAGATTGGAGAATCTAGATGATCAAAGAACGCTCTTCGAAAGCCGCCCTCGTCAACTGTAAGTAGGCGCCGGGGAAAGCAGCAAAAGCTGAAATCGCCATGCAAGTAGCTGTCCGCTGACTCTGTACACGCAACTGCCTCCTTCGCCTCCTTCTCAGCAACTTCCCACCCTCGATCGCTTGCCCAGACGGGGCCGTATCCGCTTGTCCGGGTCAAGGGCGGCGGAGCCGCCGCGGAGCGGTCGTGACCCTTGAGGCGGACAAGCGGATGCGGCGGGCTGGCGGGCATGCGCTTGATGGCTGGGGGCGAGCCTGGGGCTCGCTTCGGTGAACACTTCTACGATTGTCATCCCGGCCGGATGCCCCGCGAAGGCGGGGCGCAGCGCCGGGACCTATCGTCGGGCACCTCGCTTGTGCGGGCATGGGTCCCGGATCGCCGCCCGGCTCAAGGCCGGGCATATGTCCGGGAAGACAAATGGGGGGCGCACGCCTGTGCTTTTCTCCGGGCTAACGAGAGGCCGGATGAGGGGCGGTCGCGGGAGCGGCCATCAGGAGACTCCTGTCTGGCGCGGCTGGCGCCGCGCGCCCCTCACCCCGGCCCTCTCACCGGTCGGGGAGAGGGGGCGCGCTTTTCCTCCCCATGCAATGGGGAGGGGGACCGGCCGAAGCCCGCAGGGCGAAGGCGGGTGGAGGGGCCGCGGCCGTCAGGCCGCGGAATGTCCGCGACACGCTCAACGCCGCCTGCGGCGGCGCCCCATCGGCCTTGCTCCGCTCGGCCACTTCCCCAACTTGCGTTGGGGAAGAAAGGTGGTGGCGGCCGCCTTGTCCACGCCCAGCCAGAGGAAATCCGGACACCGCCTTTCTGCCCCCGCTGCGCGGGGGAAGCGGTTTTGCCAAAGGCAAAACCGAAGGGGGCCAGTCGGTTAAGTCCGGTGCTGCGAACCCCCGCCGCCGGCCTGCGGCCGGGGCCTCCCCCGCTCGCGGGGGCGGAAATCAGTCTTGGTTATCCTCCCCCCTCTGGGCTCGGGCTATTCTTCCTGTGCCTCATCACCACTCGAGGCCCGGTCTGGTCGGCCGGGGGTGGTGGGGGAGTGGAGCGTGTCCTGAGGGCCGGGTGACCGCCGGCTGGACGGGCACGGCGGTCAGGGAGCACGGCTGTCATGCTACTCATGCAGCATCCTCGCCTGATATAGGACACACCCGCTCCGGCGGGTGAAATCTCCAAGTGCGGGACGCCGGACGGTGTCACTCACTCATACCTAGCGAAGACGCCCGAAGGCGTCCCGCACCCTCTTCTCCCATAACGCCAGCGCGTCAGCGCGTGGCGTGCTCCGGCGTGCCCGCAGGCGACATCCCGCCACGGACACAAGGAGCAAGACCCTCATGACGACCCGATCCACCGCTTCACCGAAGACCGCCAACACCGGCCATGCCGATCCCGAGGATGCGGATGGCGATGCCGGCTACTCCTATCGCCTGGCCGATCTGAAAGCCCTGCTGCGATACCGGCTGCGCCGGCAATGGGCGCGTGTTCACGTCCAGCCCAACATGGCGCGCTGGAACCATCCCGGCGGGCTGGTCGGCCTGGTGGTCGACGGCCAGGTCGATCTGGCGCGTGTGCCCCTGCCCGACACGCTGCCGCATCCGCAGACCCCTGACCCCATCGAGCGGCAGGAGCTGGACCTGCTGGAGGCCTTCCCGCACATCGGCACGGCGGTCGATCCCGATGCGCCGCATCCCGGGCCCGGCTGGGCGCGGGCGCGCTGGGCCCGCGGCTTCATCGACCCGGATGTGCCCGAGCCGGACCCTCCGACGCCCTATACCGAGGTCTACTTCACCGCCGAGGAGACGGCCCGCATGCATGCCGAAGCCGCCGCCTCGCCCCCAAACCACCCCGCCCCGCGCCCCGATGGCCCCGCCACGCCTGGCGCTATGCGGTCGATCCGGCGTGAATGCGAGTGTTATCCGGCACCGGCACACCCCTTCTCCCTTGGGGAGAAGGTGCCCGAAGGGCGGATGAGGGGGAAATCCCGGTGGTGCCAAGGCGGGCTCAACCTCGCCGTCCCCCCTCACCCCGGCCCTCTCCCCAGGGAGAGGGGGAGGCGGGTGGGCGGAGGCGGCGGGGCGGAGGCGGCGGGGCGCATTTCACCCTCACCGTTCCAGTTCGATGTCCCAGTAGAGATAGTCCAGCCAGCTTTCGTGGAGGAATTTCGGTGGGAATTTTCGGCCCTGGGATTGCAGCTCGTACATGCTCGGGCGTTGCGGGGGGCGGCGCAGGGGCATGTTGGCTTCGCGCGGGGTGCGGCCGCCCTTCTTCAGATTGCACGGGCCGCAGGCGGCGACGATGTTCTCCCACGAGGTCCTGCCGCCGGCGCGGCGGGGGATGACATGGTCGAAGGTCAGCTGGTCGACCCCGCCCGAGCCGCAATAGGCGCACTTGAACCCGTCGCGGAGCCAGACATTGTATCGGGTGAAGGCCGGGGCACGGTCCTGGGTGACGTATTCGCGCAGCGCCACCACCGAAGGCACATGCATCTCGAAACTGGGCGAGTGCACGACCTCGTCATAGTGCGAGATCACGGCGACGCGTTCCAGGAAGACATTCTTGATCGCTTCCTGCCAGGGCCAGGTCGAGAGCGGCCAATAGCTCAGGGGCTGGTAGTCCGCATTCAGGACCAGACAGGGCCATCCCTGCGGCGCGCGTTCAAGCACCTGCATGGCGACCTCCCTTGCACGGGCTGCCGGGGCAGCCGGGAAGGGGGTGGGTATTCCGGACCCGCGTCCTGAAAGCGCACCTCCTGTCGCGTTCAAGGTCCGGATCCGCCGGGGCGAATCAGATCGAACCTCGAACTCGCAGGAAGGTTAGCGCGGTTCTCGTGACATGCCCATGACGTCGCGACGAATCTTGCGTGTCACGGAAACGGTGTGGCTCAGCGGTAACGCCCGGCCAGGGCGTTGCCGATGAAGCGGCCGCCCAGGTCCAGCCCGTCCTGGCCGATCGAGTGCGGCAGACCCTGGGAGATGTGCCACTGGGCGCCATGGCCGGCCGCCGCGATATGCTCCAGCGCGTCGAACATGAAGCCCGGCGGCAGGACCGGGTCCTGGTCGCCATGCACCAGCAGGATGGGCGGTTTGGAGGCCATTTCCTCCTTCAGCTTCGCCCCGCCGGGCAAGGCGCCGGAGAAGCCCAGAATGCCGGCCAGCGGCCGCTTGCGGCGCAGGCCCGCCTGCAGCGACAGCATCGTGCCCTGGGAGAAGCCGCACAGCACCAGGTCTTCCTCGGCGAGCTGGTAGCGGTGCAGTTCCTGATCGATGAAGGCATCCACCACCGGCCCCGCCATTGCCGCGCCCTGCTCGATGCGCTGCGGGTCGAGATTGGAGATCGGGAACCACTGGAAACCGTTCGGCGCGCCGGGGACCGGGTCCGGGGCGTTCGGCGAGATCCACTGCACATGCGGCAGGTCGCGCGCCCAGTGCTGGCCCAGCGAGATCAGGTCATCCCCGTTCGAGCCATAGCCGTGCAGGAAGATGACCAGTTTTTTCGGCTTCGACCCGTCACGCGGGGCCAGGCGGGGACCATCGATCGGTCGGGACATGGGCAGCTCCTGATTGTGCCCCGTCTGGATAGAGGGCGACCCGGCCTGCGGGCAAGGCCCCTAAGCCAGTGCCAGCGCCGCCCGCCCGCGCAGGATCGCCTCGGCCTCGGCCGAATGCCCCTCGCCGTCATGCAGCACCAGCGGGGCCAGCAGCTGCAAGGGCGCCCGCCCGCCAATGCGCGCCTGGACGATGACCCGCTTGGCCGGCTGCCCCTCGCGCGGCTGCACCGGCTTGATGATGACCGAGCCGAAACTGCGGTCCAGGGCCTGCAGGATGTCGGCCAGCTTGTCGGCCCGGTGGATCAGGGTGAGCACACCCTTGGCCTTCAGCGTCCGCGCCGCCGCCTGCACCCAGATCCCCAGCGGCGCCGGTCCCGACAGCCAGGCTGCGCGCTTGGCGTCCTTGGGCGCGCGAAGCCGGGTTTCGTCATCGAAGAAGGGCGGATTGAAGAAGACCTGGTCGGCCCGGTGCCCCGATCCCAGGCTGGCAATATCGGCTTCCAGGATCTCCACCCGGTCGGAAACCGCATTGAGCGTCACGTTTTCCCGCGCCAGCGCAGCCGCCTGCGGATCCAGTTCGATCCCGGTCAGGCGCGCTTGCGACAGCCGCCGGGCCACACACAGCAGCGCGGCCCCGGGCCCGCAGCCGAACTCGACCAGATGCGCCTGCGGTGGCGCCTGGATGCTGGCCGCCAGCAGCACCGCATCCATGCCGGCCCGATAGCCGCCGGCCGACTGGCGCAATTGCACCTGCCCGTCCAGCAGCCGGTCCAGCGTGGTGGCGTTGGCTTGCGGCGCCTCGGTCACCCGGCCTCCGCCAGGGCTTTCGCCAGCAATTTTTCCGCCTCGCCGGCATCCTCGTCGGCCACCGACAGGCGCTGCTGCACGAAATCGATCCCGCCGCCATACATAGAGGCCATGCCACTATCGAGCACGAAGCTCTCGATCCCGGCCTCCGCCAGCACCGAACGGGCAAAGGACAGCTTCACCGGATCGGCCGTCTTGAGAACATCCTTCACGCCGGTTTTCCTCCAGGCCCTGCCATGGCGGTGTGTCACACGCACCTGTGCTGTTTCGTCACCGCCTCGCCCGCTTGCGGCAGGGGTGCGGGGTTTCTATTGTCTCGGTGAATTCACGAGGCTGCAAGAGGACTGCTGGCGTGGACAGCACGGTGAGAGTTGAACCGGCGGCGCAACGGGACGCGTCTGCCGACCCGAATGCTGCCGAACGGCTCGCCGCCCTCGCCTATGACGACATGCGCCGGGTCGACGCGCTCATCCTCGAGCGTCTGGACAGCCATGTCGCCCTGATCCCGGAGCTGTCGCGCTATCTGATCGAAGCCGGTGGCAAGCGGGTCCGCCCGATGATCACCGTCGCCGCCGCCAACATGCTGGGCCCGTGCGAGCAGCCGCCCGTCCTGCTGGCCGCTGCGGTGGAATTCATCCACACCGCCACCCTGCTGCATGACGATGTCGTGGATGAAAGCGGCATGCGACGCGGCAAGGTCGCCGCCAATCTTGTGTGGAGCAATGCCTCCAGCGTCCTGGTCGGCGATTTCCTGTTTGCCCGGTCCTTTTCGCTGATGGTCGAGGCCGGATCGATGAAGGCACTGGGCGTGCTCTCGGCCGCGGCCTCGACGATTGCCGAAGGCGAGGTGAGACAGCTTTCCGCCGTGAAGGATCTGGGCGTGTCCGTCGAGACCTACATGGAAATCATCGACGCCAAGACGGCCGCCCTGTTTGCCGCCGCGGCCGAAGTTGCCGGCATCGTTGCCGGGCGCCCGCTGGTCGAGGAAGAGGCGCTGCGCACCTATGGCCGCGAACTGGGCCTTGCCTTCCAGCTGGTCGATGACGCGCTGGACTATGGCGGTGCCGCGTCGAAGCTTGGCAAGTCGGTCGGTGACGATTTCCGCGAAGGCAAGGTCACCCTGCCCGTCGCGCTGTGCCTGCAGGCCGCACGGGTGACGAGGCCGCGTTCTGGCAACGCACCATCGCCGAAACCGACCAGCGTGAAGGCGATTTCGAGCAGGCGCTGGCCTATATCTCGCGCCACGGATCATTGCGGGCCACGCTCGACCAGGCCCGTGACCACGCCCGCCGGGCGCGTGAGGCTCTGGAGATTTTCCCGGACAATGCCTGGCGCCGCGCGCTGGGCGATCTGGCCGACTTCGTCGTCGAGCGCGCCTACTGATAGATGTCCAGCCCGACCGCGGCAGCCCGTCGGCGGATGCGATGGTGGACAAAAGCGAAGGCACAGACGCTGAGCGCAAAGAGGGCGATCTTCAGTCCACCCGGTAGCTGCGCGCCCACAAGCACCAGAACGCCACAGACCACGCTCATGCCCCCCCAGATCATTGCCACCCGGCGGTGGGAATGGCCGAGTTGGATCATGAGTTGATAGGCATGGGCCCGGTGCGCCCGAAAGGGCGAACGCCGCGCCCGGACCCGGGCGGCCATGGTCAGCAGGACATCGCCCAGCAGCGGCAAGACCAGCAAGGGCATCAGCCAGGCCTCAGAAGCCGCGCCGCGACTGGCCAGCAACAGCGTCAGGCCAGCCAGGATCACCGCCAGCCCCAGCGACCCGGCATCCCCGCAGAACAATCGGCCCCTGGCTCTGAGCAGGGGTGCATTCCAGACCGCGAAACCGGCGACCGCCGCGGCGACCGACCCGGCCGCCAGACCGGCTGACCCTTCCAGCATGAGGCCCAGAACCACGCAGGCCGGGATGAGGCAGGCCGCCAGCAACCCGTCCGACCCGTCCATGAAGTTGATCGCATTCGCCAGCGTGAACACCCAGAGCGCAGACCCCAGCACGCCCAGCCACACCGGCAGGGGCAGGCCGATATCGACAACGGGTCCGGCCATCACTGCCAGGGCCAGGCTCAGGGCACTGAGCACCACAAACTTCAAACGCTCGGACAGGGTGAACAGGTCGTCCAGCAGTCCGAGCCCGGCAGCACCAGCGCCAATCAGGACAATGCCGGCCAGGGCCGCGCCGTCGCCTGGCGTCGCATGCGGCAGAAAACACCAGGCAACACCGATTGCAGCCACTGCACCCAGCCCGCCACCGCGTGGCGTCGGCGCCGCATGGCTGGAGCGCGCATTGGGGTGGTCGAGAATTCCGGCGGCCATGACCAGGCGGGCCAGGATGACCGACAAGAGAAAGGCCAGGCCAAGACTTGCCATCACACCGGGTCCGCCATCGGCCCGCCCAGAATTACGGCCTGGGCAAACTGCGGGAACAAGTCAGCGGCTTCGCGGGCAGCGCGCTGATCGTCAAACAAGGCAAAGCAGCTGGCGCCGGATCCGGTCATGCGGCTGAGCAACACGCCGGGTTGGGCGTCCAGCCAGGCCAGCGTGTCCGCGATGATCGGCTCGCGCTGGATGGCTGCCGCTTCCAGGTCATTGGGCTGACCGGCCAGCCAGTCGACAAGATCGCCCTGCCACCATCCGCCCTGCGGCAAGGGCGCGGGGTTCTGCTCGTCAAACGCCCGGAAGACAGGGCCGGTCGGAACGCCGACACCGGGATTGACGATCACGGCGGTCAGCTCGGGCACGCCGTCGATCAATTCGATCCATTCTCCGATACCGCGCATTCTGAGCGGAGCCGAATAGACACAGGCCGGCACGTCCGCGCCCAGGTCGAGGCCCAGTTGCGCCAGCCGGTCGAGTGGCCAGTCCAGCCCCCACAGGCGGTTGAGCGCACGCAAGGTGGCCGCGGCGTCAGCAGATCCCCCTCCCAGCCCGGCTTCAAGAGGGATGCGCTTGGTCAGGTGTATCGCCGCGCAATCGGCTATGCCGGCCGCCTTCTGCAGCGCCATCGCGGCGCGCAGGACGAGATTGTCGCCACCGGCCGACAGGCCCCGTGACGGTTCACCGGACATGGACAGCAGGAAGGCCGGGCTGGGGCGCACACGGATTTCATCGCCCCAATCGGCAAACACCACCAAACTGTCCAACGGGTGATAGCCGTCCGGCCGAGGCCGTCCGACACGCAAGGTCAGATTGACCTTCGCCGGCGCAAACTCGCGAAGCTCACCCGCAATCACGGCTCGCCCACCGCGTCATCCCCGCCAACGGATGCAATCTGCGGGGTATGGACGGGAGGCTGGCCGTGTTCCAGCCGGTACTCGATCTCTTGCACCTGCGCCGGCGACGGGTTGAGGTCTGCGGCGCGGCGCCACTGGAATCCGGCCTCCAGCCGACGCCCCACCTGCCAGTAGGCATCGCCCAGATGCAGATTGGCCGTCGGGCTGCCCGGATTCAGGGCCGCCGCCCGTTCCAGCTCGTTCACAGCCAGTTCGTAATTGCCCATCTGGTAATGAGCCCAGCCCAGACTGTCGATGACATTGCCATTGTCGGGATCCAGGCGCGCCGCTGTCGAGACCATCTCAAAGGCCCGCTCGATCTGCTCGCCGCGCTCGATCCACAGATATCCCAAATCATTCAGGACCGTCGGCTGGTTCGGAGCGATGTCGAGGGCCTCCAGATAGGCGGCTTCCGCCGATTGCCAGTCACCCAGGGCCACATGGCAGGACGCCAGGAAATACTGATAGCGCCAGTCTTCCGGCAGGCCGCGCTGGCGGTTGATCGCAATGGCGCGGGTATAGAGATCGTTGGCCTCGGCGCAATTGCTGAAAATCCGGGCCATGTCAGCATGCAGCAAAAGGGCTTCCGGCTCGCTGGATGATTGCGAGAGCGCCCGGGCCGCGTCATAGGCGGCGTTCATGCGACCGATTCTGGCCAGCAGGACGATCCGGTCGATCTCGGCGCCCAGCCGGAAAGGCCCGTCCGGCACCGCCGCATATTCCGCCAGTGCCAGATCGTGCAGACCGATGCGGTCCAGCGTTTCGGCCAGCCCTACGTGCAGGGGAGCGAGGCCGGGGTCCATACGCTGGACCATACGCATGTAAATCACGGTAAGGTCCATGTCGGCCTGGGCAGCCAAATCTAATGTAGGCCCCAGAACCGCACGGGCTGCCAAAGCCGGAATGCCGGGCAGGCGCGGCGCGCGCTGCCCTGTATTCGTGCGCTCCAGCAAGGCTTCAATGCTGGCTTCGCCCGGATCATCCCGCAGATAGGTTTCAAACAGCGTGACGGCTTCTGCCCGGCGGTTCTGCCGCATCAGGAAGCCGCCATACATTTCCGTCGAAAGGCGCCGGAAAGTCGATGTGAACACGGCAGATCGGTAGCCGGCCTCTGCCGCCTCCATCTGCCCGGCGGCCTCGAACAGCATCGCCTTGTGCAGCCAGAGATGGGACGCCAGGAATCCCGGCGCCTGGGCCTGGGTGGCCTGTTGCAGGGCCTCGTCCTGCAGGCCCGCCCCCATCAGGGCCCACTGGCGCAACAGGTTAGCAAAAAAGGCGTTGTAGGGACCGTATTCCGGTCTCGCATCCAGCACCGAGAGCGCCTGTCCATACCGGCGATCGGCGATCAGGTCGGCGACGCGGTACAGTGTGGCCAGTCGGCTGGGGTCGCCGGCCTGCGACGCGGCGACCGCCAACTGCGACGCCTCGTCCAGGTCGCCGGCGATCACGGCCGTGATGAAGGCCCGGTCCGTCAGGACCGTATTGCCGGGCAAGCGGTCCAGCGCTTCCGCATAGTAGTCGGCGGCGCCTTGCGCGTCCCGGTTCACACCGGCATAGCGCGCAGCCAGGAAGGCGCCATATGCCGACACATCCTCATCATTCGTCGCGGAGGAGGTGGCACAGGAGGCCAGCGCCAAGCTGGCAAGCAAGACCGGCAGGAGAAAGTCGAAGCGCATCATGGCTTCATGCTCGCTCCGCCGGCGTTTGGGTGCAAGGAGAGATCGCCGCTAGGCGTTACATTCCCGCATACATCGGACCACCACCGCCCTCGGGCGTGGTCCAGTTGATGTTCTGGTTGGGGTCCTTGATATCGCAGGTCTTGCAGTGGACGCAGTTCTGGGCGTTGATCTGGAAACGCTGCTCGCCGCTGTTCTCGTCCTCGATCCACTCATACACGCCCGCCGGGCAGTAGCGAGTCGACGGACCGGCAAACTCGCCCAGTTCGGAAGCCTTCTGCAGGGCCTCGTCCAGCAGTTTGAGGTGAACCGGCTGGTCTTCTTCGTGATTGGTGTTGGAGATGAAGACCGATGACAGCCTGTCAAAGGTCAGCACACCATCCGGCTTGGGATAGTCGATCTTCTTGAACTTGGCCGCCGGCTGCAGGGTTTCCGCATCGCTCTTGCCATGCGACATCGTGCCGAAGGGCGACCACCCGCCGGTGATCGTGTTGATCCACATGTCCAGACCGCCCAGGGCAATGCCCAGCACCGTCCCGAACTTCGACCACAGCGGCTTGGCGTTACGGACCCGTTTGAGATCCTTGGCGACCCAGGACGTCTCATAGGCCGCCTGGTAGGCATCCAGCTGGTCGTGCGAACGCCCGGCGCCGAGCGCCTCGAACACGCTTTCTGCGGCCAGCATGCCGGTCTTCATGGCGTTGTGGCTGCCCTTGATGCGCGGCACGTTGACGAAGCCGGCCGAACAGCCGATCAGCGCACCGCCCGGGAAGGCCAGGTTGGGCACGGACTGGTAGCCGCCTTCGGTGATCGCGCGCGCGCCGTAGGAGATGCGCTCGCCACCTTCCAGAATGGCGCGGATATTCGGGTGGGTCTTCAACCGCTGGAATTCTTCAAACGGTGAGATCCACGGATTCTTGTAGTTCAGGTGCACCACGAAGCCGATCGACACCAGATTGTCGCCGTAGTGATACATGAAGGAACCGCCGCCGGTGGCATTGTCCAGCGGCCAGCCCATTGTGTGCTTGACCATGCCTGGCACGTGGTTTTCCGGCTTCACCCGCCAGACTTCCTTCAGGCCGATGCCGAATTTCTGCGGCTCCTTGCCCTCGGACAGGTTGAACTTCTCGATCAGCTGCTTGGACAGCGAGCCGCGCGCGCCTTCGGCGATCAGCGTGTACTTGCCGCGCAGCTCCATGCCGGGCTGGTAGCCATCCTTGTGGCCGCCATCGCGCGCCAGGCCGAAATCACCGGTGACGACACCCTTGATGACCCCGTCCTCCTCGACGAGATCTGCCGCCGGAAAGCCCGGATAGATTTCCACGCCCAGCGCCTCGGCCTGTTCGCCCAGCCAGCGGCAGACATTGCCCAGCGAGACGATATAGCAGCCATGGTTGCTCATCAGCGGCGGGAAGAAGATCGTCGGCAAGCTGATCGAACCGGCTTCGCCGAGCACTTCGAAAATGTCGCGCGTCACGGCCTCGTCCAGGGGAGCGCCGCGTTCCTTCCAGTCCGGGAAGAGCTCGTTCAGCGCCTTGGGATCAACCACCGCGCCGGACAGAATGTGCGCCCCGACTTCCGCGCCCTTTTCCAGCAGCGCAATCGAAATGTCCTGACCGGCTTCCGCCGCCAGCTGTTTCAGCCGGATGGCGGCCGACAGGCCCGAAGGTCCGCCACCGACAATGACAACATCATACTCCATCGACTCGCGTTCGACTGATGCATCGGTCATGGCTTTCCCCTTCTTCTTGTCTCAACAGCATTCGCGCGCTTGCAGGCGTCCGGTCATACCGTAGGATCGAACACCCATCTAGCGCGACACGCGCCCAGGATCAAAATTATTACGTTAACGTACACGTCAAGCATGACCGACGCACCCCCACCCCTCACGCCACACCAGGAACGCGCCATGAAGGCGCTGATCGCCTGGTGGGATGAAGCCGGCATTCCGCTGGACGATCCGATCGTGCGTCCCAGGCCGTCGCGCGCAAGCGCGCCGGCGCAGGCGGCGCGTCAGACAACGACGCCACAGGCGAGACCAGCACGCGGCGAACGCGAAGCGGCAAGCGCCCCGGCCACAGCCGCCGCGGCCCGGGCGGCCGGCTTCGGGCAAGTCCAGTCTGAAGGTCCTTCCGCACCGGAACTCGCCGCCAAGGCCGACACGCTGGATGCGCTCAAGTCCCAGATCGAAGCCTTCGAGGGCTGCGCTCTGAAGCGCACCGCCCGCAACACGGTGTTTTCACGCGGATCTCGCGACGCCCGGGTGATGATCGTCGGCGAAGCGCCAGGCAAGGACGAGGACGAACAGGGCCACCCCTTTGCCGGCCAAGCGGGCCATCTGCTGGATCGCATGCTCGCCACGATCGGCCTGGGTCCGGATCAGGTCTACATTTCCAACATTCTGAACTGGCGCCCGACCGGAAACCGGACACCGACCCAGGAAGAAATAGAGCTCTGCCTGCCCTTCATCGAGCGCCATATCGCGCTCAAATCGCCCGACATTCTCGTTCTGGCAGGCGGTATTGCCGCACAGGCCCTTTTGCGCAATCCAGCCGGGATCATGCGTTTGCGCGGACAATGGCACGACTATGCCGTCAAGGCCGCCGATGGATCAGACGCCGGCCGCACCATTCCTGCCCTCGCCATGTACCACCCGTCCTACCTGCTCAAACGATCACCGGACAAACAGCACGCCTGGCAAGATCTTCTGCAACTCGAGCAGAAGATCGCTTGAGACTTCGCGGCTGACTGCTCGGCTCCCCCTGTTCCGGGCCGGTCCTGTTTCGCCTCGCCCAAGAGGTGTGAATATCCAGAAAAATGTTCTTGCTTTGTTCCCGACCTGAGTCATACTCCTTGCATGACCGAGCGCCCTGGCGGCTTCGCCCTTAACGCCCCCCAAGCGGCCCCTTCATCCGCAGCCCCCATCGCCCCGGGGGTCGGAGCCCGGGGCCGGGGCGCTCGGTCAAACACTTCCGGCCGGTTCGAGGCCTTTGCCCGCGAAGCGTTTGACGATGGCTGGACCGAAGTCGATGCGGCAGCGCCCCGCCTGGCGACGACTGTCCTGAAGGACGCCTCCCGCACCATCATTGCGAAGAACACTTCGCCGGACATTTCGTTCGACCAGTCGATCAATCCCTATCGCGGCTGCGAGCATGGGTGCATCTACTGCTATGCGCGACCCAGCCATGCCTATCTGGGCTATTCGCCGGGCCTGGATTTCGAGAGCGTCATTTTCACGAAGCCGGACGGAGCACGCCTGCTGGAGGCGCATTTCAATCGTCCCGGCTATAAAGCAGAACCCGTCGTGATCGGTGCCAATACCGACGCCTGGCAGCCCCTGGAATCACGCCTGGAGCACACGCGCGACATCCTCAAGGTCTTTGCCCGCTATCGCCACCCGGTGATCTTCATCACCAAGTCCGCACTCATCCAGCGCGATCTCGACATTCTGGCCCCGATGGCTGCAGACGGGCTGGCGAAGGGCGCGATATCCATCACCACGCTGGACCGCGGCCTGTCGCGCCAGCTTGAACCGCGGGCCGCCGCGCCTCACCGCCGGCTGCAGACGGTCCAGGCGCTGGCACGGGCGGGTATTCCGACCACGGTGATGATGGCCCCGATCATTCCAGGCCTGACCGACCATGAGATCGAGCCCCTGCTTGAGGCCGCTGCGCAAGCCGGCGCCGCCAACGCGGCCTACGTGCTTCTGCGCCTGCCGCTGGAGATCAAGGATCTGTTCCGGGAATGGTTGGCCGCCAACCGGCCGCGGTCAGCCGAACGGGTGATGTCGCTGATCCGGCAGATGCGCGGTGGCAGGGACTATGATCCGCGATGGTCGACGCGGGGACGCGGTGAAGGCCCGCTGGCGCAACTGATCAGCACGCGTTTTCGCCAGGCTGCCAAGCGCTACGGGCTGACGCAGCCGCGTGCAGAACTCGACTACGCGAAATTCGAACGGCCACTCGGCAGTGCCGGACAGCCAAGCCTGTTCTGATCCATGACCGGATCGGTCGCCCGGTTTCGCCCACAGGTCATCCGGATCAGGCCGAGCGGCGGCCCATCTGCGGTCCATTGACGACGACGCGGGCGATCTCGTCGCGAAGGCCTTGGGACTCCGCGTCGAAGCCGGAGATCTTGCCGCGGGAGAAGGGCTTTGAGAGCAGATAACCCTGCAGAACCAGGTCAGGCTGGCAGCCCAGTGCAGCCAGTTCATCAAAGTCCTCGACCCCTTCGACCACGACCCGGATGCCCAGTTCGCGCGCCAGGTTGATCGTCGCCTGGACAATGATCTGCGCTTCACGGTCCCGGTGAATTCCGGTCACGAAGGAGCGGTCGATCTTGATCTTGTCGAACGGGAAGGCCCGCAAGTAACTCAGCGACGAATAACCCGTCCCGAAATCGTCGATGGCAAGACCCACACCCAAGTCCTTCAGGGCGCGCAACACGCTGAGGGCGCGATCCTCATCATCGATGAGCACGCCCTCGGTGATCTCGATTTCCAGCCGCTCCGGCGCCAGGCCGGACGCATCCAAGGCTTGCTGCACGGAGAAGACCAGATTGCCTTGGCGGAACTGTGCCGGACTGACATTGACCGCGATGCGACGGTTGTCCGGCCAATTCACCGCCTCGCGACACGCCGCTCGCATCACCCACGCCCCCATCTTCAGGATGAGACCGGTCTCCTCGGCAATCTGGACAAATTCGGACGGCGGAATGTATCCGCGACGGTCGTGATTCCACCGAAGCAGGGCCTCATAGCCCACGATGGCCCCGTCCCCGAGCCGAGCCTGCGGCTGGAAGTGCAGCTCCAGCAGCTCGTCCTCGATGGCCAAGCCCAGATCGGCTTCGAGCATGCGCCGTTCCTGCATCATCAGCCCGAGCTGGGGATCAAAATCGCAGACCTGGTTCCGGCCCTGCCCCTTGGCGCGATAGAGGGCAAGGTCGGCTTGATTCATCAGACGGTCGGGATCTTCGCCATCCAGCGGAAACAGGGTTACACCCCCTGAAGCCGATACCTTGAGATGCAGCGGCCCCAGCGACAGCGGTGAACCGACATTGTTCACAACGCGCTGAGCGATAACCAGGGCGTCTTCCCGGCCTTCGACATCTGGCAGCAGGACGGCAAACTCATCGCCCGAAAGGCGGGCGGCGATGGCATCATTGGGCAAGGCGTCCAGCATCCGCTCCGAGACGGCTTTCAGCAACGCGTCCCCCGTTGAGTGCCCGTGCACGTCATTGACTTCCTTGAAACGGTCCAGGTCAAAAAAGATCAGCGCGACCATGGTGTCGTCTCGCCAGGCCCGCTCCAGCTCCTGCTCGAAACTCTGCCGGAACTTCAGGCGATTGGGCAGTCCGGTCAGCGTGTCATGATGCGCCAGGTGCGTCATGCGGGCCCGGGCCCGCTCTTCCGATGAAACATCCCGGAATGCCAGAACATCCACCGGCTGATCATCCAGTTCGGTGCGGCGGCACCGCACCTGCACCGTCAGGGCCGATCCGTCCCGCCCGCGAAGCCGACAGGTCACCGGACGGGACGTATCCCCCTCCAGTTCCGCCTCCAGAGCGCTGACATCCATGAGCACCTTGTTGATGGGCATGCCCACCAGGTCATCGCGGGACAGCTGCAGCAGCTCGCAGAAGCGCGTGTTCATGTCTTCCATGATCCCGTCGCGCACGACGGCGATGCCCTCGAATGTGGCATCCGCCAGTGTCCGCATACGGCGGATTTCGGCTTCTCGGCGGGCACCCAAGTGGAAGTCCAGTCCCACAGCCGTGATCACAAGTCCCAGCACCAGGATAACGGCGAGCGCTACGGTAACGGCCAGCAGCTTTGACGATGCCCCGGCTTGCTCAATCACTTCGGGTGCCACGGGGGTCAGGTAGAGCGCACCCATGGCGATGAAGTGCAGGCAGACAACGCCCGCCACGAGTGTCATGGCACCCGCGAACAGGCCCCGCCGAGACTGCAATCGCGTCACCAGCCAGGCTGAAAACGCAGCAAACTGCATGCCCAGGACGATGGCGGCAATGACAAGACCGGTATCCCAGTGCATCGAGGCTCCGACGTCCATCGCGTCGATCCCCATGAAATGCATCGTGGCGAGCCCTGCGCCGACGACCGCACCACCCAGAGGCGGCGCATAGGCCCGATCGCCGCGAACCACATAGGCCCAGCCACAAGACGTGACGAACACAACCAGCAGCAAGGAACCAATGGTGCCGACCAGGTCGTAGTGAATGGGAACCGGGGACTCATAGGCCAGCATGGATACAAAATGCGTACCCCAGATGCCGACGCCGGTCACGAATCCCGCCATCAGCAGCCAAAATTTCTGCCGCTCGCTTGAAGCCGAGGCCGCGCGCCGGACTGTTGCAACAGCGGCGATTGCCGCCATGGTGCACAGCAAGGCAGCAACAGCGACCAGACGCAAATCGTGCTCGACCGTCAAACAGTAGAAAACGCGATACACTCTTGCCCTCGAAGGATCCGCTTTGACCCACAAGCTTCCACACAAAAACGAGGATAGCCTTAACGCAGAGAACTTTTTCGGCGTGCCGCGAATTGCCGGAGTTGACGAGGCTGGAAGAGGCCCACTCGCCGGTCCGGTCGTGACGGCCGCGGTGATCCTGGATCCGCAACGTCCCATCATCGGCCTGGCCGACTCCAAGGCCCTGACGGCCAGGCGTCGTGAGCGGCTGGCCGAAGAGATCAGGCAAAAGGCCTGGATCGCCCTGGGAATAGCCGAACCGGCCGAGATCGACCGGCTGAACATTCTGCATGCCACCATGACTGCGATGGCCCGCGCGGTTTCGCGCCTGCCCTTGCGGCCCGACCGGGTGCTGGTCGACGGCAACCGCGTCCCCGACAGTCTGCCCTGTCCGGCCGAGGCCCTGGTCAAGGGCGATGCGCGCGAGCCGGTGATCTCGGCCGCGTCCATCATCGCCAAGACCGTCCGGGACGAACTGATGCAAGGCGCCGCTCTGCGCTATCCGGACTATGGCTTCGAGCAGCACAAGGGTTATCCCAGCGCGGTCCATCGAGAGCGCCTGCGCATGCTTGGCCCCTGCCCCATTCACCGCCTCAGCTTTGCTCCGGTCCGCGCGGCGCGCGAATCAGAGTAATCCACAGGTGCGGGTGCCTGTGGAAAACTTGATCGAAGCTTAACGCCCCGTTAGCCATAAGTTTGGACATACTTCCCGTCTGAAAAGCGAGTGGAGTGGCGTGTCATGGCGAAATCCCGGATCGACCAGATCCTCGAGGGGGAATGCGTGGAGGTGATGAAATCGCTTCCCGACGAAAGCGTTGACCTCGTTTTCGCGGACCCGCCCTACAATCTCCAGCTGGGCGGCGACCTGCACCGGCCGGACAATTCCAAGGTATCAGCCGTCGACAATGACTGGGACCAGATCGGCGGTTTCGACGACTACGACCTCTTCACCTGGGGCTGGATGGAACAGGCCCGGCGCGTGCTGAAACCCAATGGCGCCATCTGGGTCATCGGCAGCTATCACAATATCTTCCGCGTCGGCGGCATCCTCCAGGATGCCGGCTTCTGGATGCTGAACGACATCATCTGGCGCAAGTCCAACCCGATGCCGAATTTCAAGGGCACCCGGTTCACCAATGCCCACGAGACGCTGATCTGGGCGGCCAAGTCCAAGGACGCGCGCCCGACCTTCAACTATGCCGCGATGAAGGCGCTCAATGATGGCGTCCAGATGCGATCGGACTGGACCTTGCCGATCTGCTCGGGCGGTGAACGCCTGAAGGGCGCTGACGGCAAGAAGGCGCACCCGACCCAGAAACCCGAGGCCCTGCTTCACCGGGTTCTGCTGTCCACCACCAATCCCGGCGACCTGGTCCTGGACCCTTTCTTCGGCACCGGCACGACTGGCGCGGCCGCCAAGCGGCTGGGCCGGCATTTCATCGGCATCGAACGCGACCCGGACTATCTGGCCGTGGCGCGCGAGCGCCTCGATGCGATCACGCCGGCTTCCGGTGAAGCCCTGCATGTGACCCAGTCCAAGCGCGCCCAGCCGCGTATTCCCTTCGGCGCTCTTGTCGAACGCGGCCTCGTTAAGCCGGGCGACACCCTGTACTGCCCCAAGGGCCGCTACACGGCTCGAGTCAGAGCTGACGGAACCCTGATCGCCGGCGAACGCGCGGGCTCGATCCACCAGGTCGGCGCCCAGATCCAGAGTGCACCATCCTGCAATGGTTGGACCTACTGGCATGTCCGCACCAAGCAGGGGCTGGCCCCCATCGACATTCTGCGTGCGGAGGTTCGCGCAACACTGGACAGCTAGCACCGGCTGCGGCTTGCCCGCCTCCATTGCTTCGGGACGGGACGATCAAGAAGGATGACGCGCTTGAAGCGGCCGAGATCCATGGCTTGGACCATTCTCGCGATCGTCGTGCTGACGTCCTTCGTGGTTTCCGGCAGCACCGTCGTGATTTCAGCGGCCAGTTTCTGGCGTGACCTGGAAGCGGCACAGCTCAACCAGCTCGAGGAATATGTGGCCGAGCGAGGCCAGCTGAACGCGACCCTGTTCGAGAGCATCGCGGCAGCACAACAGAACGCTGTCACGGCACTGGATACCCGCCTGCACCTGAATGGCGACGACTGGATCGACGCCGAGTTCGAACGCCTGTTCCCGGCCCGGCCCGACGGCACCCGTCGCAGTCCCGACGCCCTGTTTGAAGGATACACCGACGCCTTTGGCGAGTGGCACTACGGCGTCGGTGCCTTGTTGAATCCGGATGATGGCTGGGCCGCCGAAGACCGCCGCCTCATGGTCACGGCCTACCAGGTCATCGACCGGTTCGGGGAGGCGCTGCAGAGCGAGCTGCGCAACATCTATTTCTACTCGCCCCGCAATGAACTCGTCATCTTCGCGCCCGAGCGTGAGGACCGGCTGATGTTCTACCGGCACACCGCTCCGGCCGATTTTGATTTCCGCCAGGCATCCTTTCACGACCTGGTCAGTCCGCAGCACAATCCGGCCGGAGAATTCGTCTGCGACGAACTCTCGCCCGTTCTCTATGTCCAGGATGGCGAGTCCCTCACCACCGGGTGTTTCACACCCTACCGCCGCAATGGCGAACACCTGGGCGCATTCGGCACGACGGTCGAACTTCGTGACTATTTTTCTGCGGCGATGGCCAATCCCCCGTCGCACGGCGAAAACATGATCGTCGATCAGCGCGGGCACCTGATCGTGCATGCGGATCTGCTGCAACACACAGTCACGCCCGAAGCCGTAGCGGAGGTTTCGCAACGCTTCGACACCCAGGCATTCATGAATGCGATCCAGGCCACGGACGACCCCTTCGGAACCGGCGTCACGGTCACGGCCGATGGCCAGTGGGTTATCGGCTACAGCTGGATGGAAGGCCCGGACTGGTATGCGATCTCGCGCCTGGACCGGCATGTCCTCAGGCGGGACCTTGCCGGCCGGGTCCTTATCGTCGTCGCCATCGGGGCGTTAGGTATCGCCCTTCAGACGCTCGCAGCCTATTTCATCCTGTTTCGTCGGGTCGTCCGACCAATTTCCGCCATGGCCCGGCATTTCGGCTATGCCCGGCCTCGACCGGCGGGAACCAATCCGATCCTCGCGGACACCATGAGGCAACCCGACGAACTCGGAGCCTTGGCGCGGCGCCTGGAGGCCCAGCGACAGCGCAATGAAGAGACCCTCGACGAGCTTGAGGACCGTGTCGCCGACCGGACCCGGGCCCTGGAGGCGGCCAATCAGGCCAAAAGCGAGTTTCTCGCCAATATGAGCCATGAAATCCGAACGCCGCTGAACGGCATTCTTGGCCTGGCGCAAGTGATCCAGATGAAGTCGGAGACGCCGGAAATCCGGGAACAGGCGCGGATGATCCACAATAGCGGCGAAATGCTGACCGGTCTGCTGAACGATATTCTGGACATGTCGAAGATCGAGGCGGGAAAGCTGGAACTGTCGGCAGCCGATACGGATCTGGCAGCCCTGCTGGCCGACTTGCAGGCCCTGTTCCGCACACCGGCAGAAGCCAAGGGGCTTGCGCTCGCCCTCGACACCGATCCGTCCATTCCGGCGCTCATGCGCTTTGATGCCCTGCGCGTACGGCAATGCGTCACCAACCTCCTGTCCAATGCCGTGAAATTCACGACAGCCGGCAGCGTCCGGCTTTCCGCCCGGCTGGCTTCAGCCGAGGATGGCTGTCAGCCGGGTTCGTCCGTTTCCATTGAAATCTCTGTGGTCGATACCGGGATCGGTATCGAGGCGGACACGCTGGATCGGCTCTTCTCGGCCTTCACGCAGGCCAGTGCCGACATTGCCCGCACCCATGGCGGCACCGGACTTGGCCTGGCGATCACACGCAGCCTGGCCGAGATGATGGGCGGCGGGATCAGAGCCAACTCCCAGCCCGGGAAAGGCTCCGAATTCATCCTGACCATCAAGGCGATCTGCGTCGAAGGTTCCGCATCGGCTCCACGCGCGTCTTCGCCCGCAGAACTCGCCGCACAGGCCGTATTCTCACCGGTCCGGGGACTCAAGCTGCTGCTTGTCGAGGACAATCTCATCAATCGCCAGGTGGCCTCGGCATTCCTGGCCCCCCTGCACAGCCAAATCGACACCGCTCAGAACGGCCGCGAGGCCCTGCAAGCGCTGTCCGAGAACACCTATGATCTCGTGCTGATGGATGTGCGCATGCCGGTGATGGACGGGCTGGAAGCGACCCGTGCGATACGGGCCATGACTGGCCCTGCCGCTGATTTGCCAATCGTTGCTCTGACGGCAAACGCCGCGGAAGCGGATGAAAAGGCCTGCCGGGAGGCCGGCATGGATGCCTACACGGCAAAGCCGCTCACCCCCCAGGCGCTGTATGAAGCGATGTTGCAGGCCTGGACCCTGGCCCGGTCGCGTCAGGACTGACGGCGCCCCGCCGCGATGACCTTTCGCATGACGCTGGGCAAGGCTGCCTGCTCCAAGCCCTCATCACTCACCCAACTGCCGGTGTCCGGCGACCATCCCGACACCGGCGAGGCCTCTCGGACGCTGAGCCGCAGCTCGAAATGCGTGAACACATGCCGGATTTCGCCGCGATCCTGCCATGGACCGTCAAAGGGCGGCGTCGCTTCCGGCGGGTCTTCCTGCCACTCGGTTGACGGAACCTCCATCATCCCGCCCAGCAGTCCCTTGTCACTGCGTTGCCTCAGCCAGATCCCCGCCTCCCCCCGAACCAGCCAGGCCGTGCCACGGCGGACCGGCTTGGTTTTTCTGGCCTCCTTGAGCGGATATCGGGACATGTCGCCGGCACGCCTGGCATCGCAGGCAAATGCCCAGGGGCATCGGGCACAATCCGGGTTGCGGGGCATGCAGACCGTAGCGCCAAGATCCATGATGGCCTGGGCGTAATCCCCCGACCGGTGAACCGGCGCGATGCGACCGGCGATCTCGCGGATCACCGGCTTGGCCTTGGGCAAGGCCTGCTGCACCCGGCAGAGGCGGGTGATGACGCGTTCCACATTGCCGTCGACCACGCTGGCGGGCTTGTCGAACGCGGCCGCCAGGATGGCATTGGCCGTGTATTCGCCGACGCCCGGCAGGGCCTTCAGACCCGACAGCGTATCCGGAAAACGCCCGCCCAGTTCTTCGGCGACATGGCAGGCGCAGGCGTGGAGATTGCGCGCCCGGGCATAGTAGCCCAGGCCGGCCCACTCGCGCATGACATCATCGCGCGGTGCAGCCGCCAGATCGGCCACGCTGGGCCACAAGTCCAGGAATCGAAACCAGTAAGGCGTCGCATGCGGCACGGTCGTCTGCTGCAGCATGATTTCCGACAGCCAGATCGCATAGGCATCGGGTCTTGCACCCCGCTCCCGGTCTTCAGGACGGATACGCCAGGGCAGGCGTCGGCCTTCCCGGCCATACCAGGACAGAAGCTCGCGCTGCAGGCGGTCGATGGGCAGTGAGTTGGACATTCAGGACAGGACTTGCGACACCGGATCAACGCAGCGACACTGAAAGCATGATGCGCAAACCGCCTCCGTCAACTCTGGAATCTGCCGCGAGCGCGTATATCGCCGCCCGCCGGGGACGCGCAGCCATCCGCCCGGCACCGTCCGCCGGAATTGCGGCCGAAGGCGTATTGCGCCCGCTGGCCCGGAAATTCGGCGTTGGCGTCGAATTGTTGCGCGAACACTGGAGTGAGATTGTCGGCGAACGTCTTGCCGCCTGGAGCCAGGCGGAGACCATCCAGCGCGCCGGTGGTGTCAGCACGCTCGTCATCCGGGCCCGAGGTCCGGCCGGTGCGGTCCTGCAAGCGGAATCGAAACGTATCCTGGAGCGGGTGGCCCTTTTTTCGGGCCAACGGGCACCGACCCGGCTGCGGGTCATCCAGGGCAGTGCCGTGATGGACAAGTCAAAGCCGACGCCGGTGATGAACACGCAGCAATCCACTTCACAAGTGAGCGAGACGGTAGAGACTTCTGCCGAGGCGCGGTTATTGTCGGCGCTCGATCGCATGGGTCGCGGTATCAAGGCCCGGAACGAACACTAGATTTGGCATGGGGAAGCTCTCGATGAAGTTCTCGCGACGTGTATTTTCGGCCGCTGCCGTGACGGCGGCCCTGCTGGTCGGCGCATGCGGCGGCAATGGTGGCACTCCGGGCGAAGGCCAGACGCGTCACGAACGCGCCGGGGATCGCGGACTGGGCAGCGCCGATGCTCCGGTCACGATGATCGAATACGCCTCGGTGGCCTGTGGTCATTGCGCCCTCTTCCACGAAGAGGTTTTCCCGACGCTGGAAGAATATATCGAGGCCGGCCAGCTGCGCTTTGTCCTGCGTGAGATGATCACGGGCAATGCCCAGTTTGCCATTGCCGGCTTCTCGCTGGCTCATTGCGTACCGGAAGACCGCTATTACGACATGGTCGACCTGTTGTTCCAGCAGCAGCGCGCCATCTTCCAGGCGGCCCAGACCCAGGGCAGCGCACGGGCGCAATACCTGGCGATCGCCCGTTCGATGGGCATGAGCGAGAGCGAATTTACAGCCTGCCTCAGCAATGAGGAGGTCAATCGCGCCATCATTGCCAATCACGATCAGGCAACGGCCGACGGCATCGACGGCACGCCGCGCTTCATCTTCAACGGTGAAATGCTGGAATCGCGCCGTGCGCCGGGTGCCAGCGAATACACCTATTTCCTGGGTGGCGAGCAGCTGATCATTGACGGCGAGCCGGTTCCCGGCCTCGTCGACGCCGACACCTTCCGTCGCATCATTGACCACCTGATTGCCGAGGCCGGAGGGGCCGGCGAAAGCGCCGGGGCGTCGGACTGATGCCGTTTGACGGCACTCTCAGGCAGGCTCTGACCGTGGCCGGTCTGAGCTTGGCTGTCGCCGGATCGGCGCTGGCGCAGGCCGCAACGCCAAATCCTGCCCAGGCCGAGCGACCGGATGACCATGTCATGGGGGCTGAAGACGCGCCCCTTTTGATCGTGGAATACGCCTCCTATGCCTGCCCGCACTGCGCCCAGTTCCAGCAGTCGGCCTGGCCGGTCGTGCGGTCCGAATTCGTTGAAACGGGACAGGTGCGCTGGATCTATCGGCCCATGCTGACCAATCCGGTCCAGATCGCCGGTGCCGGAATGATCATGGCGGATTGCGCCGCCGAGGAGCGTTTCTTCGAGGTCACGGACCTGCTCTATGCCGAGCAGTCCGCCATTTTCGAGGCCGCCCAGTCCGGCGGGGATGTGCTGGGCGTCTACAACCGCATCGGTGCGGCTGTCGGCCTGACACCGGAAGCCTTCATGGAATGCCTGCGCGACCCGGTGATGAACGAGGCCGTAAATCAGGCGGCGATCCAGGCCAGCGAGGATGGCGTGGGTGGCACGCCCTCTTTCATCATCGACGGACATGTGCTGACGATCGCCCACACCGCCCAGGGTCACGCCTGGGTCTGGAATGACGAACCTCTTATTATCAATGGGGAAAGGGTTCCCGGCGAATTGAGCGGAGACTCTTTCCGCCGAATCGTCCTTCACTTCCTGAACAGCTCCGATTCGGAGAACTAGAGCGCAATTCAGGAAAGCGCCGCATTTGGATGGTAGGCTTTAGCCAATAACCCCCGTTCAAGCGGCGCGATGGAGGTCGGGTGAAGTTCACTCAGCTGAGGCTGGCCGGTTTCAAATCATTCGTTGATCCCACGGATTTGCGGATCGACCCGGGCCTTACTGGCGTGATCGGACCCAACGGTTGCGGCAAATCCAACCTGCTTGAAGCCCTGCGCTGGGTGATGGGCGCAACCTCGGCCAAGTCACTGCGCGGCGATGGCATGGAAGATGTCATCTTTGCCGGCACGGACGGGCGCCCCGCGCGCAACCATGCTGAAGTCGTGCTGACCATCTCCAATGAGGAGAAGCTCGCCCCAGCCCGTTTCAATGACGCCCACACGCTGGAGGTCACCCGCCGCATCAC
Organism: uncultured Maricaulis sp.; assembly: GCA_965242785.1. Classification (GTDB taxonomy): domain Bacteria; phylum Pseudomonadota; class Alphaproteobacteria; order Caulobacterales; family Maricaulaceae; genus Maricaulis. The sequence goes on along the minus strand of CBDETA010000001.1, from coordinate 159,731 downwards.
CCGCGGGGCCGGTTCGGCCTACAAGATCAATGGCGAGGAAGTCCGGGCCAAGGATGTGCAGCTCCTCTTCATGGATGCCGGCACCGGAGCCAACTCGCCCGCCCTCGTGCGCCAGGGGCAGATTTCCGAACTCATCGCTGCCAAGCCGCAGAACCGCCGCCGCATCCTTGAGGAAGCCGCGGGCGTGTCCGGCCTGCGCGCGCGCCGTCACGAGGCCGAGCTGCGCCTGAAGGGTGCCGAGAGCAATCTCGACCGCCTGCAGGACGTGATCGACGACATCACCGTCCGCCACGGCGCCCTGCAGCGCCAGGCCCGCCAGGCCTCCCGCTATCGCAAACTGTCCTCGTCCATCCGCGCCCTGGAAGCCGCGGTCTGGCTCAATCGCTGGCGCGAAGCGGCCAGCGCTGTCGAGGCCGCTGAAGCGGATCTCGAGGAGAAGCGGGACGCCGCCGAGAACGCCACCCGCGCGGCCGCCGAGGCCCGGACCCAGGCAGAAATTCTGGCTGCGGGACGCGAACCGGCCCGCCAGGCCGAGGCCGAAGCGGCTGCGGCACTGCGGCGTCTGGAACGCGAACGCGACCTGCTGGAGCGCGATGCAGCGGAGGTCGAGCGCACCATTGCCGCGCTGGAACAGCGGCTGATCGAGCTCGGCTCGACCCGGGAACGCGAACAGCACATCGCCGAGGACGCCGAGGCCAGCCGTGACCAGGCGGCCGAGGCCATGTCCCGTCTGGACGGAGAAATCGAGCGCGAAGCCGCGACACTGGCAAGTGCCGACGCGAAAGCGCGAGAGACCGAAGCCCAGCGCCAGGCCTGCGAAGCCACGCTGGACGAACGCGCCCGCGAAGCCGCCGACAAACGGGCCGCCATCGAAGCCGCCCGGCGCGATCTCGCCCGTTTCGAGGCCCGACTGACCCAGATCGGCCGGGAAGCCGAAGCCGCGACCCTTGAGCGCGATGCCCTGAAGGGCTCCGAAGCCCTCAATGCGCTGGAAAGCGCCGAGGCAGCAGTCACGCAGGCAGAAGCCCGGTTGCAGGCCGCACAGCAGGAACTGGAAGCGGCCCAGGCCGATCGCGAGACCTGCGACGCGGCGCTGGAGACAGCGGTGGAGGACTGGCGCGCCCACTCCTCCGAACGCGACGCGCTGGAACGGGAAGTCCAGGCGCTGGAACGCCTGCTCGCCGCCTCGATCATGGAAGCCGTCTCGCCGGCGCTCGACGCCGTCAAGGCGCGTCCCGGCTATGAAAAGGCGCTCGCGGCGGCGCTGGGCGATGATCTGGAAGCCTCGCTGGACGAGGGCCAGTCCCGGCACTGGCAGGTCTCCGGGGTAAAAGCAGACTACCTGCCTGGCGGATGCGTGCCGCTGTCCGACCATGTGCAGGCTCCTGCCGCCCTGAAAGCCAGACTCGACGCCGTGGGCGTCATCAAGCCGGAACAGGCCGCCGAGGCAGCCGCAAAACTGAAACCGGGCCAGCGCCTGGTCACGCGCGAGGGGGATTTGTGGCGCTGGGACGGCCTGGTGGCACGGGCCGATGCCCCGTCCGCATCCGTCGCCCGGCTGGAAAACCGCAACCGGCTTGATTCGATCCGGACCGAACTGGAAGACGGCCAGGCGGCTTTCGAGGTGGCCCGCGCGGCCGAAAGCGCAGCTCGGGAGGCCGCGGACAAGGCCCGCGCCCGCGACCAGGCTGCCAGGGCAGCAACGGGACCGGCCGACCGTGCCTTGCGCGAGGCCCTGGCACAGGTTTCCAGCCTGCGGGAAAAGGCCGCCAAGGACGCCGCCCGCGCGACCGCGCTCGAGGAACGCCTTGTCCGGCTGGACGCCGAACGCGCTGAAACCGCGGGTCATCTGGACGCCGCCCAGTCGCTCCTGCACGAGGCCGAGGCCGCCGACGGTGATACCGACGCACTGGACGAAGCGCGCGAGGCCGCCGAAGACGCACGCCGGGCCGCGGCCGACGCCCGGGCCGCGCTGGAAAGCATCCGTCGCGAAGGCGAATTGCGCCGCCAGCGCAAGATGGGCTTCAAGCGGGACCATGACGCCTGGGCCGAACGGGCCCGGAATGCCCGTGACCGGATCGAGGCGCTCGACCGCGAGCAGGCCGAAACCTCGCAGAATCTAGAAGCCGCACGCGCCAAGCCTGAAGTGTTCGAAGAGAAGCTCCTTGAGCTCGCCGGCCGCATCAAGACCGCGGAACGGGTCGCCGAAGAGGCTCGCGAAGCCGCTGCGGACACCGAAGGTGCCGTGAAGCAGGCGGACAGTGCCGCACGGTCGGCAGAGGCCGCGGCATCGGCTGCACGCGAAGGCCGGGCCGCTGCGGAAGCCAAGCTGAGTGGTGCCAGGGAACGCCTGCATGAAACCACCGAACGCCTGCAGGACGCCACGGGCGAGGCTCCGGGCACGCTGTCCAAGCGCGTTGATGACGACGAGATTGCCGAACTGACGCCGTCCGAGTTGGAGCGGCGACTGGACGAGGCCCGCCAGGGCCGCGACCGCCTGGGTGCCGTCAATCTTCGCGCCGACGAGGAAGCCGAGGAACTCGGCCAGCGCATGGAGGAAATGACCAAGGAGCGCGATGACCTCATCGAGGCCATCGCCCGCCTGCGCAAGGCCGTTGATGAACTCTCCCGCGAGGGTCGGGCCCGGTTGCTGGAAGCGTTCGACATTGTCGACGGCCATTTCCGCGAGCTGTTCGCCACCCTGTTCGAGGGCGGTCACGCCGAGCTGCACCTGACCGAGAGCGATGACCCGCTGGAAGCCGGCCTGGAAATCATGGCCTGCCCGCCCGGCAAGAAGATGGAGCGGATGTCGCTGATGTCCGGCGGCGAACAGGCCCTCACCGCCTCGGCCCTGATCTTCGCGGTCTTCCTGTCCAATCCGGCACCGGTCTGCGTCCTGGATGAGGTCGATGCACCGCTGGATGATGCCAATGTGGACCGCTATTGCCGCATGCTGGACCATATGCGCCGTCTCACCGAGACGCGTTTCCTGGTCATCTCCCACAATGCCCTGACCATGTCGCGCATGGACCGGCTCTATGGTGTGACCATGGCCGAACGCGGCGTTTCCCAGCTCGTCTCGGTCGACCTCGTCGGCGCGGAACAGCTGATTGCCGCCGAATAAGTCGTTTTTCTATTTATTTCAGAGCCTTACCGCACCTGCGGGCTTGCTTGACTTGCCGGGGGGCCGTGGATAGTGTGCGCGCGCCTGCGGGGGGCTGTTCTTCCGTTGGCGGACCGGTCCATCATGTCACGCGAAAACGAAAGCCAGCGCGACCCATCCAAAGCCGACCTGGACGACTTGCAGCTACGCATCGACGCGCGGCGCGAGAAGTACAAGCCGGCAGCGGGAAAAGCCCACGCCTCCGCCTGGAGCCTGGGCATGCGCTACGGCTCGGAGTTCTTCGGTGGTGTTCTGGTTGGAGGCGCGCTCGGTTTCGGGCTCGACTATATAGCCGGCTGGTCCCCCTGGGGATTGATCGTCGGAACGATGTTTGGGTTTGCAGCCGGTACGCTGAATGTCGTAAGGGCTGCAAAAGAAATCAGTTCGGAGTCGAACGGCGGTTAGCCGGCGGCTCCTCGGGATGACGGGGTGGTGCTTCACCGCCCATAACAAGTGAAGAGAGGCCGGGCGTGGCAGACACCAACCCGATCAAGCAGTTCGAAATTCATGAGCTGGCTCCGTTCGAACTCTTTGGCCTGAATCTGGCCTTCACCAATTCCAGCCTGTTCATGCTGCTGACGACGGCCGTGACGATCGTGCTGTTCACGCTGGCCATGTCGAGCCGCGCCCTGGTGCCGAACCGGGCCCAGTCGGTCGCCGAGATCATTTACGGCTTTGTTGCCGACATGCTGCGATCGACGGCGGGCAATGACGCGCTGCGCTTCTTCCCGTTCGTCTTCTCGCTCTTCATCTTCATTCTCGTGGCCAACATGCTGGGCATGTTCCCCTACTTCCCCGGCCCCGGTCTGCACTCCTTCACCATCACCAGCCATCTGATCGTGACCGTGGCCCTGGCCATGCTGGTCTGGCTGACCGTGATCATCTACGGCGTGTTCAAGAACGGCCCGAAATTCCTCAAGCTGTTCGTGCCGTCCGGCGTTCCGGCCTACATCCTGCCCTTCGTGTCGCTGATCGAGATCATCTCGTTCGTGTCGCGTCCGATCAGCCACTCGGTGCGTCTGTTCGCGAACATGCTGGCAGGTCACATCCTGCTGAAAGTGTTCGCCGGCTTCATCGTCATGCTGGGCGCCGGTCTCGGTGTCGGCGGCTATGTCCTCGGCATCGCCCCGTTCGCAATGACCCTCGGCCTGACGGCCCTGGAATTCCTGGTCGCCTTCCTGCAAGCCTACGTGTTTGCGATCCTGACCTGCATCTATCTTTCCGACGCTCTGCACCCGGGTCACTGATCCGCAGGCGTCTCCTACCAACCCAACCAACTGCCAGACATATCCTCGAAGGAGTTTTCAAATGGAAGAAATGGGCAAATACATCGGCGCCGGTCTCGCTTGCCTGGGCATGCTGGGTGCTGCTGTCGGCGTGGGCAACATCTTTGGTTCCTTCCTGCAAGGCGCCATGCGTAACCCGTCTGCGGCTCAGTCCCAGTTCGGCAACCTGATCTTCGGCTTCGCCGTGACGGAAGCCCTGGGCATCTTCTCGCTGCTCGTGGCCCTGATCCTGCTGTTCGTGGCCTAAGTATTACCGGAGGCGGCCGGGTCATCCGGATCCGGCCGCTCCCGTATTCGCTCCACCTTTTTTAAAAGGGAGCCCGCGTCCCATGACGCACGCACCTCATACTGACGTCGCACAGCATACGGACGACGCAGCGCACTACGCTGCCGAGGCCGTCTTCCCGCCGTTCGACCCGACCTATTTTGCGTCCCAGCTCTTCTGGCTGGCGATCTTCTTCGTGATTCTCTACGTCGCGCTGGATCGCTTCATCCTGCCGAAGATCAAGACGACCATCGAGGACCGTCGCGACCGTATCGCCGATGATCTCGATGCGGCTGCCCAGGCCAAGGCTGATGCCGAAGCCGCGGGTGAGGCCTATGAAAAGGCGCTGGCAGAAGCCCGCACCAAGGCGCACGGCATTGCCGCGGATACCCGCAAGGCACTGGATGCCGAGATCGCCAAGGAAACGGCCGAGGTGGAAGCCGAACTGTCGGCCAAGCAGGAAGCCTCCGAAGCGGCGATCCGCAAGGCCAAGGACAAGGCGTTTGCCGAGGTTCGCGGCATTGCGACCTCTGCCACGTCGGCGGTTGTCGAGGCGCTGACGGGTGTCGAGCTGAGCGAGGCCGATGCCGGCAAGGCGATCGACGGCCTGTCCAAGGCGAAAGGGGCTTAAGTCATGATCCTGATTGCTGAAGACGCTGCACACGGTTCCAGCCACGGCCCGGCCCTGTTCTCGGCCGAATGGTTCATGGCCCAGCCGTCGGACCCGACCTTCTACGCCTTCCTGGCCTTCATCGCCTTCTTCGCGATCCTGGCCTATTTCGGCGTCCACAAGACCATCGCCAAGACGCTGGATGACCGCGCCGACGCGATCAAGTCGGAGCTGGAAGAAGCCAAGCGCCTGCGCGAGGAAGCCCAGGAAATGCTGGCCTCCTTCCAGCGCAAGCAGCGCGAGGCGGAAGCCGAGGCCGAGGCCATCATCGCCCAGGCCAAGTCGGAGGCCAAGGCGCTGAAGGCGGAAGCCCGCAAGGATATGGCCGAACGTCTGGAACGCCGCACCGCCATGGCCGAGCAGCGCATCGCCCAGGCCGAGACCCAGGCGGCTGCCGAGGTGAAGGCTGCGGCGGCCGAGCTGGCTGTCCAGGCTGCCGAGCAGATCCTGAAGACGCAGATGAAGAAGACCGATCTCAACAAGATCGTCGATGCGGACATCAAGCTGGTCGGCGAAAAGCTGAACTAGACCGCCGCTTCACCTGAGACATGAAAGGGCCCGCAGCCAGCGCTGCGGGCCTTTTTCTTGGTCACCACTCCTCACCCGTCTCCGGGTCACAGCCCTGAAGCTGGGCCAGCATGCGGGCCGAGCGGGCAAACATCGCGCCCTGGCTTTCATCGACATTGGTCAGCATGGCCACCGCCTCACCGCGGCCGATGACATGGGCGACGGTGATATTGGTCGCGCCATTGGACCCGGACTGGGTCGAGACATGCTGGGCCTCACCGCAGATCTCCCAGACATCATAGCGTCCACCGAAGGCATAGCGCTGCTGGGGCGTCTGGATGGTGCGGAAGCGTTCTAGACTGTCGCGCCCCAGCACCTGGCCGCGGTCCAGCGCCTGTTCGAGGCGCAGGAGGTCTGCGGCAGTGGTGAAACTGCCGGTGAGAAAGCGCGGGCTCCAGTAATCGCCGCGGGCCTCTGGATCACCGGGGACATGACCGATGGCCACATCATCGGTGTGCGGGCGGGTCTCGGTGAGGTCGTGTGTGAAGACACCGCTCTGGTCCATGCCGGCGGGCTGGAAGACCCGGGTTTGCAGGACTTCGCCATAGGACTGGCCAGTGACGCTCGCCAGCAGGTGCTGGACGACGAGCCAGTTGGTCAGCACGTAGTCGAAGGCCTCGCCGGGCTCTTGCGTCAGATCGCCCGAGGCATAGCGCGCCACCGCCTCGGCCGGGCTGAGGGCATCCACCTCGGCGCGATCGGCCCGGAAGGCCTGGAGAATGTCATTGGGCAGGCCGGACCGGTTGCTCAGAAGATGGCGCAGGGTGATCCGCTCGCCGGTATCCGCACGGAATTCGGGCAGATAGCTGCTGATCGGGACATCCAGGTCCAGCCGCCCTTCCTCGACGAGGGCGAAGACGGCCAGGGCGGCAAAATACTTGTCGACCGAGCCGGTCTGGAACCGGGTCCGGTCCGTCAGCGCCCGGCCTGTTGCCGGGTCCGCCACGCCGCTCACCCAGTGCCGGACCGGCTCGCCCTGGCGACCGGCCATGATCACCCCGTTGAAGGTGCGGGCCTCGATCCATTCGCGGGCGCTGCGATCCAGCGCGTCATCGCCTTCGGCCGCGGCGATCGGCGCGCAGGCGCAAACCAGGCTGGCCAGCGCGGTGCCGGCAAAAAACAGGTGTCGTTTCATGAAATTGTCTCCCTTGCGAACGCCCGCCTGGACGTCGCAACAGGGGTATCAGCCGGATCGGGAAAGGGCAGCTACCGCTCACCGGCCCGGCGGGGCCGTTTGACGAAAGCGCGCTATTCCGCCGGTTCCTTCTCGCCGAAGGCGAAGCGGACATGCTTCCAGATCCATGGGACCCGGCGCAGCTGGTTGGTGATGAAACGGTGCGCGGTCTTCGAGGCTGCGGCGACCAGGATCAGGCCCAGAAGACCCATCGGCAGGCCGATCGGGATGAAGGGTGTCAGGATGCCGATCGGCACGGACAGCACCATCAGCAACACGCCGAAAACGATGCAGATGCCCCGGATGACGAGCACGACGACCGCACCGAACGCGTTGCGCTGTGCCCATCCATTCAGGGATTCATTCATCGCCGTGACCATCTCCAACCCCTGTCCAAGGTGCGGGGCGCACCGCTCACGTGGGGCGCCAACCCGGACAGTCAACACTAAACGCGTAAACGTGACCCCAATGCGAGACAAAAGCGCCGAAATAAGGGCGCTGTGTGCGACTCTGCTCCAGGATGTTGCATATGCGCACCGTTTCCAACCAGCGGCCCGCCTCTGCAAGCTGTCACAGCCCTCCCCGCGCCTGCCGCATTGCACACTGTGTGGTCCGGCAGCATCAGCGGCGAAGGATGGGAATAAATTAGTAGCCCGCAGCCGCAATGTCAGCCGGGACTGTGCAGCCCGGCGTACCGCTGGCGCAAACGTGATGACTGAAGGTCTGCCCCTTCCCTCGTTTCAGGGCGAAAGGACCGGTTCGCTGCACGCCCCTACTCCGCCTGGTACGGCCCGTGATCAAAGCTCATGATCCGGGTGATCTGCCAGCCCTGCTCGCCCTGGTGCCAGACATGCAGGAAGCGGCCGGAGCCATGCGGGGCCTCGGCGCCGTAATTGACGAAATGATGGGTGCCGGTGTGGATGGCGCCATGGCCGGGCACCGGCCAGACCTCGAAACTCTCCACCTCGGCCTGACGACGGAAATTATTGCAGATCGAGGTGTTCACCGCCTCGATCAAGCCGTCGCGATCGGTGATGAGCCCGTCCAGGTCGTGGTAGAATTCCACATCCTCCGCGATGAACCGCCCGAACCCCTCCCCGTCACACGAATTGAACGCCTCGAACATCGCCGCATCCAGGGCGAGGATCTCGGCCCGCAGATCCGGCGGCGCCTCCTGGGCCAGGGCGGGACTGGTGAGGCTGACGGCAAGGGCGATGAGGGCAAGACGCATGAGGGAATATCCGGGCTGGGGTCGGGAGGCTGAAGCTAGGCGCAGAGCGGCGGCCTGGGCAGCGGGATGGTGAGGAGCTGCATCCCGGGTGACGGGACGCGTTGCAGCGCGGGCGACGCGGCGGGTTCCAGAACGCAGCTTTTTCTTCCCCCTGCAATGGGGAAGTGGCCGAGCGGAGCAAGGCCGATGGGGCGACGCCGCAGGCGGCGTTGCGGCGGAGCGCGTCGCGGACATTCCGCCGGGCTGGCGCCCGGCGGCCCCTCCACCCGCCTTCGCCCTTCGGGCTTCGGCCGGTCCCCCTCCCCACGGTGTGGGGAGGAAAGGTGCGCTCCGCTTGCTTTCATTTTCTTCCCCCATTTCCAACACCGTCATCCCCCGGCTTGCCTGCCCCCGCGAAGGCGGGGGTCCGGGGGACCTCTCCCATCCTGTTGGCAGGTTAGCTGAGGTGGCCCGGACAAGCCGGGCCATGACGGTGGTGAAGTGTGGTGGATGAGAGTTTGGTGATGCATCGAGCTTTCCTCCCACCACCGAAAGCGCCACGCGCTGACACGCTGGCGGTATGGGCCTGTGAGGGTGCGGGACGTCATCAGGCGTCTTCGCTAGGTATGAGTGAGTGACACCATCCGGCGTCCCGCACTTGGAGATTTCACCCGCCGGGGCGGGTGTGTCCTATATCAGGCGAGGATGCTGCATGAGTAGCATGACAGCCGTGCTCCCTGACCGCCGTGCCCGTCCAGCCGGCGGTCACCCGGCTCTCAGGACACGCTCCACTCCCCCACCACCCCCGGCCGACCAGACCGGGCCTCGAGCGGTGATGAGGCACAAGGAGAATAGGCCGAACCCGGAGGGGGGAGGATAAGCAAGAATGATTTCCGCCCCCGCGAGCGGGGGAGGCCCCGGCCGCAGGCCGGCGGCGGGGGTTCGAAGCGCCGGACTTAACCGACTGGCCCCCTTCGGTTTTGCCCAAGGGCAAAACCCCTTCCCCCGCTTTGCGGGGGCAGAAAGACGGTGTCCGGACTTCCTCCGGCTGGGCGTGGACAAGGCGGCCGCCACCACCTTTCTTCCCCAACGCAAGTTGGGGAAGTGGGCCGGCGCGAAGCGACGGGTCGATGGGGCGCCGCCGCAGGCGGCGTTGCGGCGTTGAGCGTGTCGCGGACATTCCGCGGCCTGTCGGCCGCGGCCCCTCCACCCGCCTTCGCCCTGCGGGCTTCGGCCGGTCCCCCTCCCCACGCTGTGGGGAGGAAAGGCGGTGCCAGGGTGGCGGACGGGTGGGGTCACGAACGAAGGAATTGGTGCGTCCGTGCTTTCCCCGGGGAAGGGGACATGAACCTCCGGTTCGTGTCCCGGACAAGCGGCGGGTTCTGGATGGGACACGTACCGAAGGTACATGTCCCTCGGTGGAGGCTTGAACCCCTTGCCAGCCAGGGGGCCAACTTCAATCTGCCGACGAGTATCCATAGTCGCGCAGCCGTTTGCGGGCGCGTGCCAATTCCTCGGGCAGGAACAGGTGGTGCCACGACGGATTGTCCATCACCACCGCCTCGACAGACAGGTCCAGCCGGCCCAGCTCGAACAATCGCGTATAGCCATCCGACGGGGTGGAGGCATTGATGAGGGCCTTCGCGGTGGCCAAGCCGCCCCGGTCCTGAACCATGCCGATGAAGACCGTTGCCCGATACCCGATTTCACCGGCAGCGCGGTGAATATCGATCATGGCCTGGTGGCACTCGCGTTCAGCTTTGGTTTTCAAGGCGTCATGCCCTCCGCTTCGAGCCGGAATACGTTGTCACCCAGTGGGGTTAGAATGAATTTGGGAGGGTCTCCGACCGGCCATGGCGCATAGCCATTTCTCCAAAGCCAGTCTCGAATGTCCTTGGAGATCAGCTCGCGGCAAGTCCCGTTCCAGAACGACTTCTTGGCAGTATTGACTGCAACCGGCTGAGAAAGCCCCGGCAAGAAAATACTGACTTTCTCGATATCGCGGTTGAAATGGCGGTCTCGGTCAGCTGCGCTAACCTTTAAACCGTAGCCTACACCGGTCGGGGCATGCCGACCATTCGCCCAGGCTGAGACAATCATGTCATTCCCTCCCCAAATCCCTTGCCGGCCAGGGGGCCGTATTGAATTCCCGCGGTCAAGGGTGAGAACCGCGAAGCGGCGGCTCCGCCGCCCTTGACCGCGGGAATTCAATACGGCGGGATCTCGGCATGGAGTTTATGGGGAGGTGCGGGGACGCTGGAAATTGGTGTGTGTCCCTTGTTTTTTTGGCGGACGGGTGGGGTGACGAACAGGCAAATGGTGTGTCCGTGTTTTCCCCAAACGGTTCACATCCTTAACCAGCGGTCAAACTCGCCCTGTGAATAAATCGCTCCCGCATCCGTCTCTGCGAGACCAACCCCTCGGTCCGCTAAGAAAACGGCGAGTTGTACTCCTGTTTTCGCAACGATACCCGCAGCCTCAGCCAATTTCCGCGCCCCCGCGGTAATTTCTCCAGTGGTAAACAGCAACGCTACGACGGGCGAAAACGGTCGAAGTGGCAGGTCTCCGAAGACATCCACCCCATCGTTTGACTGTGTTTTTGTCCTCGCAAGCGAGACCGCACCAATCAGCTCACGGACAGTCGAAGGACCGATGGAACGCGTCGGGTAGTGCTTGGCTTGACCGACAAATAAGAGGTGCACATCTTTCGCCAAGACACGAAATTTTTCGGGAGCCGGGTGCAACTGTCCGAATGAGAAAAGACCAAAAAAATCTATTCCCTGATCTCCAGCCTGTCGCGTAACAGTTGCCGTCTCGGCTCCCAATTCCCTGAGAAAACGAGCCCCAAACAACTCAAAATCATTAAAACTAAGCGACCGAATAGAATTCAATAGGTCGTCCAGATTGGATCGCTGAATTCTCGCTTGAATTACCTCAGCATCTTCACCAGCGAGAGGGTGGCAAAAGCCTGCAACCGAGTCCTGGGTGACACCAACCAACCGCACAGTCGGTGAACCACCTCCGTCAGAGTGTTCGACCTCACGAACAGCGATTTCCTCTGCCACCTGCTGAATAAGCTTCGGGTCAAAGTCTGCTGCCTCAGCCCTAGACTTATTAAATTCTAGGTGGAGGACCTCCTGTATTATAACGCTGATGCGGACAGGGGGAGCATCGAGACCCAGCCTCCTTTCAATGGCGTCCGCAACACGTTTAGGCGTCATGCAGAGGCCTTCATGATGGCTCGAATTTTATCCACTAGCCCGGCGAGTTCAGCCCATTGAGCCACAGCGACTTCATTTGGGGAGAGCCAAGCATCAATGCTTGGCTGCTTCAATGCATGAACAGCCACAGAGATCGCGTGCTCAAGCGCACCTGTTTCGTCATCAGGCGTCTCAGACTCAGCCGCCTTTAGAGCATCTGAAAAGGCCTTCTCGGGATCTGAAAGTATTTTCAGTGGAACTGGTTTATCAACTATAGATTTAAGTTGTCGAACCTGTGGATTGGCACTCTGAAGTTTCGGCGGTAACTTTTCGCCATCCAAATCTCTATCGATCAGTAGTTCATAGAAAGTTCGGCGTGCGTCTTCATTTTCGGCGCTATATGTTTCATCAGAAAATCCCAACCACTCTCTGACCTTTGGCTGAGAAACTGCTTCATGGAAAAAGACGTAGAGTTTTGGATTAGAGCTGGGGCCGAATTCCTCATCTCTTTCCATTTGCTCTAAAGCTTTTGACGCTCGATATCGTCTCGCAACTTCCCGCGAGCTGATCCCTATTTTCTGAGCAATCGGCGCAAACTCTCCCGCTGCCCCTTCGTACATCTCAACGACCAATTTGGCTTGCTGATACGGGCCCCACTCGCGAATGCCAGCGACGTGGCGAATCGCCATCAACGTCTTTTGATAATTGGACCTTTCCTCTTCAGTGCCCACGATCTTGATGACCGAAAAATTGCCAATCGTATCGAGAATCTCCTGAGAAAGGTCCAGCGCTCCTCCGGAGTGGTCTTGAAGAAGAGTTTTTATCGCAGCGGTTCTTCTATTTCCTTCAACAACAACGTACCGAGTTTGACCGTCAATTTCGTCAAAATCCTCAACCACGATTTGCTCAAAAGGCACAAAGCCATTCGAAATTATCGAGTCTCGGAGGGAGCCGAGATCAAAGGCCGGGGTTTCGGATAAGAAGCGGAGCGCTCGCTCTTGCACGCCCGTCTCTGCGTACCGGTTCCGACTAACCTTCCGGTATCCTTGAAGATCGTGAAATCTATAATTATTGGGGTCAAGCAGAAGCTGACCAGGCTCAACCTGAATGGCCTCAATTTCCATCACAAATTACCTTTCCCCCAGAATAGAGACTTGAGATTGATAACAAATATTGGCGATTTGCCAACAGCCACCCATCAATCAATTGGCTCCCGCACACTCCCATCCTCACTCAAATAAATCTCTCCACCCTTCTCCCGAAATTCCGCCGCCTTCTCTTCCATGCCAGCGGCCACATCGTTCGGCGCCCGCGCGCTCCCAAACGCATCCCGGATCTCCTGCGTGATCTGCATCGAGCAGAATTTCGGCCCGCACATGGAGCAGAAGTGCGCCACCTTGTGCGCCTCCTTGGGCAGGGTCTGGTCGTGGAAATCGCGGGCCGTCTCAGGATCGAGCGCCAGGTTGAACTGGTCTTCCCAGCGGAATTCGAACCTGGCGCGGCTGAGCGCGTCGTCGCGGATCTTGGCGGCGGGGTGGCCCTTGGCGAGGTCGCCGGCGTGGGCGGCGATCTTGTAGGTGACGACGCCGACCTTGACGTCATCGCGGTCGGGCAGGCCCAAATGTTCCTTGGGCGTGACATAGCAGAGCATGGCACAGCCGAACCAGCCGATCATGGCGGCGCCGATGCCTGAGGTGATGTGGTCGTACCCCGGGGCGATGTCGGTGGTGAGCGGGCCCAGCGTGTAGAAGGGAGCCTCGTGGCACTCCTTCAGCTGCTTGTCCATATTCTCCTTGATCTTGTGCATGGCGACATGGCCGGGGCCCTCGATCATCACCTGGCAGCCCTTGGCCCAGGCGATCCTGGTGAGCTCGCCCAGGGTTTCCAGCTCGGCGAACTGGGCGCGGTCGTTTGCGTCGGCGATGGAGCCGGGGCGCAGGCCGTCACCCAGGGAGAAGGAGACATCATAGGCACGCATGATGTCGCAGATCTCCTCAAAATGGGTGTAGAGGAAGCTCTCCTTGTGATGCGCCAGGCACCATTTGGCCATGATCGAGCCGCCGCGGCTGACAATGCCGGTGACGCGGTCGGCGGTGAGCGGGACATAGGCCAGGCGCACGCCGGCATGGATGGTGAAATAGTCCACCCCTTGCTCGGCCTGCTCGATCAGCGTGTCGCGGAACACGTCCCAAGTGAGGTCCTCGGCGATGCCATTGACCTTCTCCAGCGCCTGGTAGATCGGCACGGTGCCGATCGGCACCGGGGAATTGCGCAGGATCCATTCGCGGGTGTTGTGGATGTTCTTGCCGGTGGAGAGGTCCATCACCGTGTCGGCGCCCCAGCGGATCGCCCAGACCATTTTTTCCACCTCTTCCTCGACTGAGGAGGCGACGGCGGAATTGCCGATATTGGCGTTGATCTTGGTGAGGAAATTGCGGCCGATGATCATCGGCTCGAGCTCGGGGTGGTTGATGTTGGCCGGGATGATGGCGCGGCCACGGGCGATCTCGTCGCGCACGAATTCCGGGGTGACGTGTTCGGGGATCGAGGCGCCAAAGCTCTCGCCATCGGCGATGCGCGCGGCTGCGCCTTCGACGGCGGCCTTGCGGCCGAGATTTTCGCGCTCGGCGACATAGACCATTTCCGGCGTGATGATGCCGGCCCGCGCGAATTCATACTGGGTGATGGGCTGGCCCTCGACGCCCTTCAGCGGCTTGTGCTGGGCCGGGAATTCACGGGCGAGGTATTTGCCGGTGGCCCCGCCATTGTCGAGCGGGCTCAGGGGGCGGCCGTCATACTGCTCGGTCTGGCGGTCGGCATACCAGGCGAGGCGATGGCGCGGCAGGCCGTGCTCGACGTCCAGCTTGTAGTCGGGGTCGCTGTAGGGACCGGAGGTGTCATAGACGCGCACCGGCGGCTCGTTCGCGGTGGGGTGCAGGTCGATCTCGCGATGCGGCACTTTCAGCGCCGGCGCGCTGGCCGGCGAGGTATAGACGCGGCGCGAGCCCGGCAGCGGGCCGGTGGTGACCTTGGGGGTGGCGAATTCGGACTGGGTGGTGGGCTTGTTCATGGCGGTGCGCCTTCCTGCATGACTGGCGGGCACCGGCGTTCAGGCGAGCAGCTCCTGCCAATGGCAGAAACCTGTTCCATCCCGACGCCGGCATGACCCGGATCCGGTCCTAAGGGTGACGTCTCAGCCCTGCCACAACACCGGCAGGACACCCCTTGGAACTGTTGGGGGGAGCATGGAGAGGCCGCGCTGATTTGGCAAGCGGGTCAGGACCGGGAGATGCGCTCGCGGATCAGCCGTTCCACGCTGCGCGGGTCGGCGATGCCGAAGAAGCCGTAATCGGTGAAACTGCCGGTGTGCTCGGCATTGTCGCCGGCGCCGCGGGGGATGGCGTCGCGGAAGATGATGTCGCCGTGCTTGAGGCCGCGGCGGTGCAGCGAGCCCAGATCCTGCGGTCCGAAACTGCGCACCCGGGCGCCGGCGGACAGGATCAAGGCGCGCCGGTCGGTGACGGCGTAGACGGTGGCGCCCACCGCCAGCGCCCGGCGCACGGACATCACGAACAGCCAGAGGCCGAAGAGGATGAAGACCGGTCCGATCACCATGGCCAGCTTGCCGAACAGCTCGCCATCCGGATTGCCGCTGGAGAAGAGGGCGGCCAGACCGGTCCAGACACAGGCAAAGAGCGTCCAGGGAATGGCGAAGAGCGCCGTCTTGCCGCCGCGCAGCCAGGCGAGGCGCAGGCGATTGGGCCGGCCGGCCCAGACCAGGCGTTCGCCGGCGACCAGTTCAGGCTGGATGATGGCGCGAAGCCGGGTGTCCATGTGCGGTGTCTCCCCCTTGTGACGCCCGTGCGGCGGCGCCTGTTGACGGCCGGGTATCGGCCGGGCGGACGGCAGCGTCACTCCCCGTTTCAGGGTATTCATTGGCGGTTCATCGCCCCCGCGCAAGCCTGCAAAAAGGGAGCGTGTGCAAGATGCTGACACTGATGATGACCGCCGTGCTGGCTCAAGCCTGGATGGACGAACCGGTGAAGGACCCGGTCGGGCCGCTGATTTCCGGTCGCTATGAGGAAGTGCCGGCCCATGGTGGTCCGGGCTGTGTCGGCGCGGCCTTTGCCCATTCCCTGGAAATCCGCGTGCTGGGCGCTCCGCCGCATGCGCGTTCGGCCAATATCGGCGAGATGAGCTACTGGCTGGGCAGCGCGGACTACGAGCGCGACGGTTTCACCGTCGCCGGCCAGCCGGAACGGATCGAAGGCGCGGATGGCAGCTGGCGCGTGCGCCTGCGCGGCGGGCGGATCAACACGGTGGGGCTGTATGAGGATGGTATTTCCAGCGGGCAATTGACCGGCCGTTTCGAGGTCGAGCTGGAAGTCCTCCCGGATGACCGGTTGCGCATCCTGTCGCTGGAGCTGGCGTCGTTCCGCGGCAGCGAAGCGGTCGCCGTGATCACGGACGGGCGGCGGGCCGATGGCAGCGAAGTCAGGGTGTTTGACCGTTGCGGCGATGCCGAAGCGCGGGACTGACCCGATTTCCCTTGACGGTTGAGCGAGCGCTTGCTGAGCTATCTCAAAGTGCGCCCGCACGCTGAGGCAACCCGCGCGCCGGCCGCTCCAGACCCAGGGGAGAGCCTGCCATGTCCTTGAAATCAGCCTTGCAGAAGGTCGGCCAGTTCGTCGACGACATCGCCACCGTCGAGGTGCAGACCTATTCCGGCAAGGTGGAGAATATCCACGCCGCCGCTGCGGTCGCCGTCGGTGCCGATGGCAACCGGTTCAAGGCGATCCTGGACGCGGCCAAGGCGGATGCCAACATCAAGCTGGCCTTTCTCACGGTGCTGGACTTTTCCGGCGATGCGATCCTGTTTCGCGCCGAGGATGAAACGATTGCGACCGCCGAGCTGGACGCGGCGCACCAGGCGGCGGTTACGGCGGGTATCCAGAGCCGTCAGGCGATCATCGACCTGTTCAAGGATCTGGTCGGTCTGGACGACTAGACGCCGGGCCTGACAGCCGGACGCTGAGAGGCCCGCATGGCCGACGCCTATCCTGCCCTTTATGCCCGAACGGCCGCCGCGCGCACGGCGCTGCCGCCGGGCGCGGCCGTGCTGGAACTGGAAACCGCCCTCACCTCACGCGAGGCCGCGCGGGCGACAGCGGCGATCCCGCTGGCACCGGACGATCCGGTGCGCCAGGAGAGCGAGACCGGCCAGCGGGCGCTGTTGCGGGCCCTGCGTAACCGGCTGGAGCGGCTGGGCTATCTCAACCGCACGCAGGCGAAAGCGCTGGACCGCACCCCGTTGAAGACCTGGCTGGATACGGCCGAGCTGCGCGGCGCGATCCGCCTGTTCCAGCGCGAGGCCGGGATCGTGGAGGATGCCTGGCTGGGCCCGCAGACCTGGTCGCAATTGCAGGCGCTCTACAGTTTCGAAGGTGCGCGCAGTGCGCTGGGCCGCCAGGTGGAACCGGCGACGGGGCCGCTGCGCGATGCGGAAAGACGGGCGGCACTGCTGCGTCTGGATGCGCTGGGTCTGGTGACGGACGAGATCGGGGCGGCGCCGCTGGATGCGCTGGACGGGCAGAGGCTGGGCTTTCGCCTGCTCAAGCGCCGCGGCCATCGCTGGGAAGTGCGCCCGGTGCGCGGCCATGCCGACGCGGCGCGGGCGCATCTGGACCGGCTGCTGGTCCGGCCGCTGCAGCGCCTGCGCCGGGCCCTGGCGGATCTGGGACTGGCGGCCCAGGCCGCGCAGGACGATGCCGCGCTGGTGCGTCTGGTGATCCGCCATGACGCGCTGCTGGAGGCCCTGGCGGGGATGGATCCGGACCGGGGGGCCGCCCTGGTCAGCGGCAGTGCGGGCGAGGCGCTGGCCGGCCGGGTGCTGATCATCGAGATGTGGCTGCTGGACCAGGACGTGCCGATGGAGGCACGGCGGGACTGGCGCAGCGATGCCGATCAGCGCGCCGCGGTGTCGGCCGCGATCCGCTCGGTTCTGGAGACGCTGGCCGATACGGCGGACGAGACCGAGCGCGGGTCCATGGCCATGCTGGGGGATGACCGATTTGCACTGATGGCGATGTCGGCGCAACCGGTGACGCATTTCCCGCAATTGCTGGCCGCGGTCCAGGCCATCATCGCGCGGGCCCGGGATGATGCGGCGGTGAATGAGGCCCTGGTGGACGCGGCGCTGGAACGCGCGCAGGCCGATGAGGGCGAGGCCCTGGAAGCGGCGCTGGAAGCGGAAACAGACAAGCGCCGTTCGCGCCTGTTCGACGGCATCCGCCGGGCGATCGGCTGGCTGGCCCGGCTGGTCAGACGCATCGTCGGCACGATTGTCGAGCTGGCAAGGCGTATCGTGCGGGTGGTGTTCGCCTTCACCGGCGAGGCCATCAATGCGGTGCGCGATGCCTGCCTGGTGGTGACCACGGGGATTGAGCTTTTCCTGTCACCACAGCTGCGCGCGCCTGCGGGCGCACTGCATCTGGTGCGCGGCTTCGGGTTCGATTTCTGTACCCTGGCTGCCCCGGGACCCGGACTGGCGGACGATGCGCAATTCATCCGTCTGGCGAGCCAGGCGCTGCAGCGGGCGAGTGCGCTGATCGGCGAACTCATCGCGGCCGTGCGCAAGATTGCGCGGGTGATGGCGGGCGGCTGGGTTCTGGTCGGACTGGGCCTGTTGAAGATTTCGCGCAAGGCCCGCGCCTATGCCCGCTGGCTGGGCGAGGTGCGCGAGCTGGCGGACGCGATCCGCGAGCTGACGGTCAGCCGCACACCGGCCCTGCCTGCCTGACTGGCCCTGCCCGACTGAGCGCTCCTACTGCATGGCCAGGCGGCGGCCATGACAGGCGTCGAACAGGTCGAGAAAGGCCTGGGCAGTGGGGCGCCCGGCCCGGGCGACATCGGCCAGATAGGCGCGGGCGCGATAGGGGTCCTGCCCCTCACCGGGTCCCGACAGCATCAGCCCGACCAGGAAGCCGGCCCGCAGATTGCGGTCCTCGGCAAACATGTGCTCCAGCGCCTCGCGGGCCCGTGCAGCCTGGCCCGGCCAGGTCGAGGAAGCCAGGGTGAGATCGGCCAAGGTGTTGGCGCTGGCCGTGTCACCGGCCCTTATCAGCGATCCGGCCCAGTAGAAGGTCGCCACCTCGCGCGCGACCCCACGCTGGCTCGCCATCGCGTCGACATGCGGCATGATGCCGGCAACGGCATAGCCGACATAGCGGGCCCGCTCTGTTTCGTAACGGCTGCAATCGGCCGATTGGGCCGAGGCGGCGCCGATCAGCGCCGTGCCCAGCATTCCGGCCAGGGTGAGGCTTCTGATCAGTTTCTTGGGCCTGCGAAACATGGCTTGTCTCCTCGTTCGTCGAGGAGACCCTGCCCGCAGCAATTTAAGTCCAGATCAAGAGCCGATCTGATTTTTGTCACAAATACAATTAGTTATAGACCGCCGATAGCAAGGACCGGTTAACCCTGGCGTGGTTGAACAAGCCGCACACCGATGGCTGCGAGCCACACCATGTGGACGCTGTAAACCATCAGGGCACCGGACACATTCATGCCCAGATGGCCGGACAGGAGCGCAATCGACGGAACAAGGCCGGCTGCCAGCCCCGCGAGGCCGAGAAGGGGCGCGCGCGGGGAACGGGCAAGCAGATCGACGGACCAGAAGACGAAAGCCAGTCCGGTGGCGTGCACACCGATTTGGGCAAAGCTCTGATTGGTGTGCCAGAGCAGCTGGAACATGTCGTGGGATGCGGCGGAATCCAGACGCACAGCCAGCGCAGGAACGACGAAACCGTTGACCGTTGCCGCGATCAGATGAGCCACGAGATTCACACCGTAGGCAACAAGCGCGGGCAAGACCCAACCGCCAAGACCTCGCGT
This sequence comes from uncultured Maricaulis sp., assembly GCA_965242785.1. Taxonomy (GTDB): domain Bacteria; phylum Pseudomonadota; class Alphaproteobacteria; order Caulobacterales; family Maricaulaceae; genus Maricaulis. Next base: position 140,306 of record CBDETA010000001.1, on the reverse strand, counting down.
CCGGCTGTACACAATCATGGCCCAGACCTGTGCCGTGAGAACGACCAGCATGATGCCATGCACCAGCTGGCCCAGGCTGAGCCCGCCTCCCAGCGAGGGGCCACCATGAGCCGAGGACGGATGGTGAAGCATGGCTAGAACGGCCAGGAACGCCGAGCCGAGCAGCAAGGCGCCGGCCGCACGCCGCTCAGTCGAAGATTGGCTATCGGTACTCATTGGCTACCCCCGGTTTTGGATCTGGCGCCCAGATGCGTCATTGTATTGAGACACCGGATTGAGGGGCACGGGCAAGTCTGCGCCTTCCAGTTCCGGACGGGGAGACTGATTTGTCCGGAAACGAAGCGACGCCCACCACAGACCGACGGGTACTGCGGACCCGCCGCGCCTTGCTGGAAGCCTTCAACGGTCTCGTTCTGTCCCGGCGCTATGAAGAGATATCCGTGGCTGACATCATCGAGCGGGCACAGGTCGGGCGATCAACATTCTACGAGCATTATGCCGGCCGCGATGCCATCCATCTCGATGCCATTGCGCACCCGCTGGCCCACCTGGCCGACGCCGTGACCGGACGCGGCAACGCCGGCTCGCTGACCCAGCTGCTGGAGCATTTCTGGGAAAATCGCGCGGTCGCCCGCTCGACATTCGGCGGACCCCAATACCGCGCGATCTGCCGAATTCTGGCCGGCCAGATCAGTGACCGCTTGGACGCCGACGCCCGGGCTGGCCTGCCCGTGGCACTGGCTTCGGTACAGTTGTCCGAGGGCCAGTTGGGCCTCATCCGCGCTTGGGTATTTTCCGAGATCACCGCAAAGCCGCCGGAGCTTGCCGAGATCATCCTCACCAGTTCCGCGGCGGCACTGTCAGCCCTGCGGACGGACCCGGACTAGTCTGAAGCCGCGGCAGCAGCCGCGCGCATCACGCGCAGGACATTGCCGGACCACAGCATCTCGATCTCCTCGGCCGAATAGCCGCGCCGGACCAGTTCGGCCGTGACGGCCGGGGTTTCGCTGGCATTTTCCCAGCCGCCGACCCCACCACCGCCATCGAAGTCGGAGGAAATGCCGACATGTTCGATCCCGGCCACCGCGACTGCGTGATCGATGTGATTCGCCAGCACCGTGATGTCGACATCGCCATGTTCGGCGCGCAGGGCGGCCAGACCGGCCTGCCAGGCGGCCCGGGTCTCGTCGGTGGCATTGGCGCGACCTTCCGGCGTGTCCAGGCCCAGCTGGGCCGCCAGCTCGCGCTGGCCGTCGGTGACGGCTTGCGGCACCTCGCCGATATAGCGCCGGAAGGCGACCATCTGGGCGACGCCGCCATTGTCGCGGATCGCGCGCAGCTGTTCATCATCCAGATTGCGCGCATTGTCGTAGACGCCGCGGGCGCCCGAATGCGAGGCCATCACCGGCGCCCGGGACAGCGCGATGGCTTCCAGCATGGTGCGTTTGCCGACATGGGAGACGTCGATGACGATGCCATGGTCATTGAGCGCAGCAACAAGTTCGCGGCCCAGATCGGAAAGGCCCGGATCCTCGACCGGTTCCCCCGCTTCGGTGTTCGGGTTGGACGAGCCGCCGAACTGGTTGTTGCCGAAATGGGTGATGGAAGCATAGCGCACGCCGCGCTCGGCCCACATCGCCACATCCTCGACGCTGTCACCCAGGGGGTAGGCATTCTCCATGCCGATCAAGGCCACCAGACGGCCCGAGGCCGCGATCTCGAGGACCTCATCCGCCGTGGTGGCCAGGGCGATGCGGTCGGGATGAGCCTCCAGCATGCGGGAGATGCCGCGGTATTTCTCCTCGGCCGCTTCGCGCGCCGTGGCATAGCCCGCTTCGGTAAGCTCGCCCTGGCGCACATAGACGATGAAGAAGGCCGCATCGAGCCCGCCCTCGACCATTTTCGGCAGATCGACCTGGGCGTGGGTGTGCTCGCCCGGATCGAGTTGCGGCGTGCCATAGCCGGGTCCGATATCGACATGCGTGTCCAGCGTCAGCGTGGCGAAATGGATGTCACGGGCATCCGGCGCCGCCTCCTCGGCCGACGGCGAACAGGATGACAGGATGGCGGCCAGGACGAGGCCGGACGTGACAGACAAGACAGGACGCATGAAGACTTCCCCGGGTGAGTTCCGCTGCGCAGTCTAGGCGGCGATCCCTGTCTGGCAAGCGCGCGACACGCGTCCCGATCCGGAACGCCTGCCCTGCCCCAATTCCGGAAACCCTTGGGCAAGCCTCAACACAACAATCGCGATCTTACCGTTTTCATTAGAGTTTTGTTAATTCCGCGAAAACGCACGGATCTTGCGCTTACCGAGGGTGAAAGAGGGAGTTTACCCGATGCGCCAGACCCATTTCCTGTTCCGTGACGGCCTGGGACGGCTGGAAGACAAGGCAAACAATTTCACCGCGATGCGCATCATCTTTGCGTTGATGGTCCTGTACGCCCATGCCCTCCTCATCCCGCAGGGATTGCCCTATGTGGGCACGTGGCAGGTCACGGCGGACTTCCTGGTCAATTGCGCCCTGGACGGTTTCTTCATCCTGTCCGGCTACATGATCACCGCCTCGGCGATGAAGGCGACCAGCCTGACCGGCTATGCCGCCTCTCGTTTCTTCCGCATCTATCCGGGCCTGATCGCTTCGGTGATCTTCGTCATGGTGGCGACCATGTTCTTCACCAGCCTGCCGGCGGGGGAGTACTGGACGAACCTGCAGACCTGGCTCTTCCCGGTGAAGCTGCTGACCCAGGCAGACCCGATGGCCGCCCTGCCCGGTGCCTTCGAAGGCCTGCCGACCGCCCATCGCGCCAATGCGCCGCTGTGGACGATCCGTTTCGAACTGCTGGCCTATGTGGGCGTCGGTTTGCTGCTGGCGATGGGACTCTACCGGCAAAAGGCGCTGGTCCTGTTCTGGGCCCTGGCCGCCTGTGCCGGCGGTGTGGCGGTGATCCAGTTCGGCTATTCCGGTCCGGGTGATGCCACGATCTACACGCTGTCGCGCTTTGCCCCGGCCTTCATGATCGGTGCGGCCTTTCATGCCGGGCGCGAGCACATCCGCCTCTCCCCGGCCTTCATCGCGCTGACCCTGGCCGCCGCCCTGGCCTCCTCGCACCTGGCGATCGGCGGGGTGATGAAGGATGTCTTCCTGGCCGCCCTCTTCATCTGGCTGGGCCATCTCCACATTCCCGGCCGCGTCGGCGAGGCCGTGCGCAATGTCGAGGACGTGTCCTACGGCATCTACATCCTGCATTGGCCGCTGGGCCAGATGCTGATGGTGTCCCTGCCCGGCCTGAATACCACCTTGCTGGCCCTGGCGATGCTGGTAGCCGTCATGCCCGCAGCCTGGCTGATGCGGGTACTGGTGGAAAGCCCGGCCCTGGCACTGAAGGCAGCGTTGTTCCCGCCGCGCATCGCGGCGGCCGGGATGAAGCGGGCCCTGGCTTAGGCACGACTGCAACACACCGAGATTGTCATCCCGGATGGATGCCCGGCCTTGAGCCGGGCGCAAGTCCGGGACCCATGTCTGCACCAGCGAGGCTCATGGCGATAGGTCCCGGCGCTGCGCCCCGCTTTCGCGGGGCATTCGGCCGGGATGACAATCGGGTGGGTTCAAGCCGTTACAGAAGAACAGGGATACGAACCGGTATGCGGCGCGTTGAGCCGAGTGCCGCCGCTTTATCACAACACCACGCCATTTCCCCCGGAAGCGCGCCAGCGCTATCCGGGGTCTGTCATTGGACAAGGCGCGCGAAGCGGTTGCGCGGGAGGTCCCGGCTCGGGGGCCGGGAGACATGGTGGACGGGGGAGAGGCCTGCGCTCTGATCGTCATCCCGGATGGATGCCCGGGATGACAATCGCGTTGGGATTTGACTGAAATCAGCTCCTGAACGGATCCTGCATCAGGATCACGTCCTCGCGCTCCGGGCTCGTGGAGACCAGGGCGATGGGGCATTCGATCAGCTCTTCCAGGCGGCGGACGTATTTGACCGCCTCGGCCGGCAGGTCGGCCCAGGAGCGGGCGCCGGCGGTGGAGCCTTGCCAGCCTTCGTGTTCCTCGTAGATCGGCTTGACGCGGGCCTGGGCTTCCTTGCCGGCGGGCAGGTAGTCGAGGCGTTCGCCGTCCAGATCGTAGGCGACGCAGACCTTGATGGTCTTGAACCCGTCCAGAACATCCAGCTTGGTCAGGGCGACACCGTGCACGCCGCCGACCTGCAGGGTCTGCCGGGTGATGACGGCATCGAACCAGCCACAGCGGCGCTTGCGTCCGGTGACGACACCAAACTCATGGCCGCGCTCGCCGAGCTGCTGGCCGTCTGCGTCGAAGAGTTCGGTCGGGAAAGGACCCGAACCGACGCGGGTCATGTAGGCCTTGGCGATGCCCAGCACATAACCGACATCCTTCGGCCCGACGCCGGTGCCGGCCGAGGCCTGGCCGGAGACGGTGTTGGAGGAGGTGACGAAGGGATAGGTGCCGTGGTCGACATCCAGCAGCGCGCCCTGGGCGCCTTCGAACAGGATACGCTTTTCCTGGTCGATCACGTCTTTCAGGACGCGCCAGACCGGAGCGGCATAGGGCAGGATCTGCGGGGCGATCTCGAGCAGTTCGGCGACCAGCTTGTCGGCCGGATACTCCTCGTGACCCAGGCCGCGGCGCAGGGCGTTGTGGTGGTGCAGGATTTCGGTGACGCGGGATTTCAGCGCCTTTTCATCGGCCAGGTCGATGACGCGGATGGCGCGGCGGCCGACCTTGTCCTCATAGGCCGGGCCGATGCCGCGACGGGTGGTGCCGATGGCTTCGCCGTCATCGCGGTTTTCACGCAGGGCATCCAGCTCGCGGTGGATCGGCAGGATGAGGGCCGCCGTCTCGGAGATCTTCACCACGTCAGGCGTGATCTCGACGCCCTGTTCGGCGATGCGGCCCACCTCGGCGATGAAGGCCCAGGGGTCGACGACAACGCCATTGCCGATGACCGAGAGCTTGCCGCGGACCACGCCGGAGGGCAGCAGAGAGAGCTTGTAGACCTTGTCGCCGACGACCAGCGTGTGGCCCGCATTGTGGCCGCCCTGGAAGCGCGCCACCACATCGGCCCGGTGCGACAGCCAGTCGACCAGCTTGCCCTTGCCTTCATCGCCCCACTGGGCGCCGACCACGGTCACATTGGCCATCAAAGCCTCTCCCGAACCAAGTTTCCGGCCGCGCCAGCAGGAAGCCGCGATGCCGGAAAAGCACCGCGGCCGCTGTCAGTCATCGCGTGATTGATACGGCCGGTTCGAACGGGCCGCAGGCTTAAAACAGATTGATGACACTCACAAGGGAGGGATCACGCATAGCCGCTAGTCGGTGCGGACAAGGCGCTCGCCATCCACGACCAGCGCGGTAATGACCCCGGCTGCATTGCGTTCGAACTGCCAGGGATCGGGCGGCGTCATCGGAAAGCTGTGGGCGCCGAACAGGTCCGGCGTGGCGGGCTCCAGCCGGGTGTGGAAATCGCCCAGCGCACCGTGCAGCACCCCGTCGCGCAGGGCGATGTCGATCGTGGTGTAGCCGTCGCCATTGGTATAGCGCCCCGCATAGGCCGCCAGTTCGCGGGCATCCGGCCGCCAGTTCCAGCCGGCCCATTGCGGCTCGGCCCGCGCGCCGTCGATGCGCTGGTTGCGGGCCTGCAGCTGGCGCTCGACGCGGTCGGGAAAGATGTCGACCCGCAAATCGGCCATCCGCTCAGCGGTCTCGTCTTCGGTGAGGTACTGGAAATACATCATCGCCGTGCGGCTGGTCAGCCAGCCGGTCATACTGTCGGCGTTGGAGAAAGCTGCGATGCCGACGCCGAGATCCGGCGAGAAGGCCATCATGGTACGGGTGCCGACATAGCCGCCGCCATGAAAATAGAGGGTGTGGCCGTTATAGTCGCAGATATTCCACCCCAGCGCATAGCCGGAACAGGGCAGTTCGATGGCATTGCGGCCATCCTCCATATGCGTGTCGGCGAAGGATGTGTGGGCCGTCTCCATCATCGAGGCGGTGATGCCACTGCCCGCGGGCCCCGCGCCGCGCAGCTGCAGCTGCAGCCAGGCGGCCATGTCACCCGGCGAGACCACGAGGCCACCAGCCGATTGCATCATGCCGTCCGTCTTGGGGCGCAGCTCGGTCCAGCCGGCATCCTCGCCGCCCCAGACATGGTTCCAGGACAGGGTGTCCAGGGCAAAGTCGGAGGTGCGGGCCGAGGAGGTCTCCATGCCCAGCGGGTCGAAGATCACCTGGTCGAGCCAGTCCTGCCAGGTCCGGCCCGTCGCGCTTTCCACGATGGCGGCATAGATGTTGTAGCCCAGATTGTCATAGTCATAGCCCGGCTCGCGCGCCGTGCCGTGCCGCGCGATCATGGCGGGATAGTCCTGCGGCTCGATGCGCAAGGCGTAAGCCTCCAGAAAGGTGATGTGGTCGACCGAGATGGGCACCTGGTGGGTGATCAGGTGGCGCAGGGTCCAGTCTGCCGGGTCGACTCCTTCCGGCAGTGCGATATCCGGCCAGTGATCAGCGATCGTGCTGTCCAGGGCGACGATGCCGTTCTCGTCCAGCCAGGCGGCGACGAGGCCCATATAGGCCTTGGTCTGGGACGCGACATAGATGGGTGTCGCAGCGGTCATGGGCGCGCCGGTCGATAGCTGGCGCACGCCATCGGCGCGGTCGAGCAGGATCTCGTCGGCCGTGACCACGACGACCGCATAGCCGGGGTCGATGCCGTCGAAACGGTCAAGGAAAGCGTCCAGCCGGGCCGCGGCACCCTCCGGTGTTTCGGCGATGGCGGCAGGGGCCGTGCCCAGGAGGACAGCGGCCGCGAGACAGGAACGAAGGGACATGAACAGGGTCTCCGGATTGGGGCGGGTCTGACCCTCAGCTCTAGTCGAGCCGGATGGCCGGGTCTTGAACGCAGGTAACCGCTTCAGCCGGCGCGCAGCATGTCGCGGATCACCGAGGGCGGACTGCCCAGTTCGCGGCGCATGGTTCGGCTGAGATGGGCCTGGTCGGCGAAACCGGCCTCTGCGGCCGCGGCCGCCAGGGCATGACCGCGCCCGATCAGGCCCAGCGCATGAGAAAGGCGCCGGCGCAGGCGGTAGAGGCTGGGCGGCAGGGCGTAGTGCTCGGCAAACCGCCGCGAGGCGACGACACGATGCACGCCCACCTCGCGCGCCATGGCGGAAAACTCGGCCTCATCGCGCGGGTCATCAAGACGGTCGCGCAGCGCTCTGAGCCAGTCCGGTTCCGGCCGCGAGGCCGCTTGCGGATGCTCGCGGCTGGCCGCCGCCAGAAGATCGGTCACCGTGTCCGGAACGCCGACGCCTTCGCCGTCCAGAGTTCCCAGCAGCGCCCGGATGGCGCGGTCGGGGCGGCGGGCGCTCCAGCGCCAGTCCTCGCCCAGACCCGATTGCGGCATCGCTTCGGGCGTGATGTTGAGCGACAGGATCACCGCGCCATCGCGACCGTAATCATTGGCATGATCCAGCCCCGCCGGCTTGAAGCCGACACTGGGAAGCGCGGTCTCGATCTCGCGGTGGCCATGGCGTTCACGGATCGCCCCGGCCAGCAGGAAGGAGAGCTGGTTGTAGTCATGACTGTGGGTGTCCATACCGCTGGCCGCGCCGTAGCAGGTCAGCCGGACATGGATGCCGTCATGATCGGCGAGCCGGGCCTGTTTGTGCTTCATGCCGTCTCCATAAACAGATTGTTGCCCCCATGATGCCTGGGCCTGCATGATCGGATGATGAAACCTGTGTCATTCGTCCCGGCCCAGTGCGACGAGCAGCCGGGAAAGTGAGATGAACGGGGTGGTGTCGCGCTTGCCGCCCTCGGGACCGCGTGCGAGCGTGAGCATCGGGATTGCTTGTCCAGGGAGGGATTTGATGAAGCTTGCTCAACTTGCCGCCGGAGCCGCACTATTCGTGTCCGCAACGGCGATGGTGTCGGCGCAAGCACCGGTTCCGGCCTGCCAGGGCGATCCCTGGGATGAGTTCGATTTCTGGGTCGGCGAGTGGAATGTCTATGCACCGGACACTGAAGAAGCCCCGGGCGGGTATCTGGGCCACAATGTCATTGCACGCATCAATGGCGGCTGCCTGATCACGGAACACTGGACGGGTGCCGGCGGCAATGTCGGTGACAGCATCAATATCCATGACCCGCTGATCGGAGCCTGGCGCCAAGTGTGGATGAGCAATGGCTGGTATATCGACTATACCGGCGGGCTGGATGCTGCAGGCTCAATGGTGCTGACCGGCGAGGCCTACACGATTACGACCCAGAGCCGCGCCGGTTTCCGCGGCACCTGGACACCGCTGGACGATGGCCGCGTGCGGCAGTTCTTCGAGCAGCAGAACGCCGAAGGAAACTGGCAGGGTGTGTTCACCGGGATCTATGTTCCGGTCGAGACCGATCCACGCGCCGAAGAGGCCGAGGCTGCGCGGGGCGGCTGACGCGCGTTTGACCCATCCCAGCCTACGTCGATTGTCATCCCCGATCTGCACCTGGGAGGCGCTCGACGATGGGTCCCGGCGTTATGCCCCGCTTTCGCGGGGCATCCAGCCGGGATGACAATCTTCGTCGGAGCGTTCGTTTTCGCAGATTGCTGACCAGCGTCTTGCGACGCCAAGGCCCTACCGTCCCCAGCGATAGCCGAGGCGGATGCCGGCATTGTCCAGCGCCTGATTGCGGCCGGAGGCAAGGATCTGGCCGTGCGAGATATGCTCGTAATAGGCGCCGATCGACCAATGGTCATTGAGGTCGTAATCCACGCCGATGGCGTTGTGGAACAGGATCTCATTGCCCATCAGCGAACGCGTGGTGGCCAGGCGGATACGGGTCGGGTCACCGGGCGGGGAATTGGGGTCGATGTCGACCACACCGTCATTGTAGGTCAGGCCGGTGCGGAACTCGAAATTGAAGTTCTCGGCAAACTCCCAGTTCCAGGCCAGGCCGGAACCGCCGAAATTGGTAAGCCCATTGGTGTTGAAGGAACCGTAGAGATAGGGCCGCGGCGACCAGATCACATCGAGAAAGTCCGGCGAGGCGAACAGCAGGTCTACGGTGATGTTGGGGCCGTCCTCGACATGGTCGGAGAGGTCGTGGGCGGTGACGCCCAGGCGGAACTCATAGCCGCGCTCATCATCGGCCAGGGCGGCTGAACCGAGCAGAGCAGCGCCGGACAGCGCGAGAATGGCCGATTTCATCATACGTGACATGCTTTTCCCCTCTCCCGCCGAGCGGGTCAGTCGTGAGTCGCAACAGCGATAGCCCGTGTCTCAGACTGCGTCCAGAGCTTCCCGGAAGGCCCAGTCGAGCCAAGGACCGAGTGCGGCCAAATCATCACGCTCCACCGTCGGCCCGCACCAGATGCGGATGCCGGGCACCGAAGCGCGGTGCATGTTGACGTCCAGCGCCGCATTCTCGCGCTCCAGAAGGTTGGAGATGCGCTTGGTCAGGGCCCATTGCGCCTCGGCATCGAGCGCGGCGGCGCGCGGGTGGGTGTATTTCAGGGTGACCGAGAGCTGGGAGCGGGCAGACGGATCGTCACACAGATAGTCCAGCCAGTCGCAGGACTGCACCCAGGCATCCAGCGCAGCGAAATTCGCTTCACGGCGGCGGATGAGCTCTGGCAGGCCGCCGATGCGCGAGGCCCATTTCAGGGCTGCGACATAATCCTCGACCGCCATCAGGGAGGGGGTGTTGAGAGTGGAGCCCTCATAGACTGCCATATTGGCCTTGCCGTCCTGGCTGTGCAGCTGCAGCAGGGCCGGGATCGGCCAGTTCGGCCGCCAGGTATTCAGGCGTTTGATCGCGCGCGGCCCCATCACCAGCATGCCGTGCTGGGCTTCCCCGCCCATGCATTTCTGCCAGGAGAAGGTGAGGACATCGATCTTGGACCAGTCGATCTCCACGGCGAAAGCGGCCGAGGTAGCATCGCAGATGGTCAGGCCTTCGCGGTCGGCATCGATCCAGTCGAAATCGGGAATGCAGACCCCGGCGGCCGTACCGTTGAGGGTGAAGACCGCGTCGCGCTTGCCATCATACCGGGCCAGATCCGGCAACTGGCCGGCCGGGGTCTGGAAGATGCGCAGATCCTTCAGCTTCAGCTCGTCGCGGGCATCATGGGTCCAGCGATTGCCGAACACGTCCCAGGAGAAGACGTCGGTGCCACGTTGGCCCAGAAGGCTCCACATCGCCGCTTCCATCGCCCCGGTATCGGAGCCCGGTAGCAAGGCGACATGATAATCCGCGGGCAGTTCCAGCATGGCGTGGGTGCGTTCAATGGATTCCTTGATCCGGGCCACGGCGGTGCCGGCACGGTGGGTACGCGAGAGCGGCGCGTCGGCCAGGGCCTCCCAGGTCCAGCCGGGATATTTCTTCACCGGTCCGCAGGAAAAGCGCGGATCGGCGGGACGCAGGACGGGCTTGGGATTGTTCGTGGTTTCGGGGGCGGTTGTCGTCTCGGCCACAAGGGTCTCCAGAACGGGCAGCGGGGCGGTCGGGTGCAAGGCTTTGCACGTTGACGCCCTCCGTGCGCCGGGGCAAGAGGCTGGGTCATGATCCCGTCGCAACGCCACCTGTTCGACCTGCCGCGCGAGCGGGTCTATCTCAACGCCGCCTATATGGGTCCGATGCCCAAAACCGCCATTGCCGCGGGCGAGGACAGCTATCGCCGCAAGGGGCAGCCCTGGACGTATGACATCCAGGACGACTTCTTCGACCGGCCAGACGCCGTGCGGGCCCAGGCCGCACAGCTCTATGGTGCAGCAGACAGGGACATCGCGCTGGTGCCGGCGGCGTCCTACGGGCTGGCAACTGCAGCGCGGAACCTTGCCCCGCAAAAGCGCAGCGAGATCCTGGTCTTGGACGAACAGTTCCCGTCCAATGTCTATGTCTGGCGCAATCTGGCCGAACACTATGGCTGCCGCGTCCGCACGGTGAGCCGGTCGGCCAACCAGTCCTGGAGCGAGGCAATGCTGGGCGCGATCGGTCCGGCGACCTCGATCGTCGCGTGCCCGCAGGTGCATTGGGCCGATGGCGGGCAGCTGGACCTGCCGGCGATCAGCGAGGCAGCCCGGCGCCAGGGCGCGGCCCTGGTGCTGGACCTGACCCAGTCGCTGGGCGCCCTGCCCTTCGACATGAAGGCGATCCAGCCCGATTTTGCCGTGACGGCCGGGTATAAATGGCTGCTGGCACCCTATTCACTGGGATATCTCTATGTCGCCCCCCATCACCAGAACGGTGAGGCGCTGGAAGAGAACTGGATCGTGCGCGACCGGGCCGAGGATTTTGCCCGCCTGGTCGATTATGCCGACGCCTATGCCCCGGGCGCGAAACGCTTTGACATGGGCGAGCGCTCGGGCTTCCAGCTGGTGCCGGCAGCGCAGGCCGCGCTGGGACAGATCCTGGACTGGGGCGTCGCCGCGATCTGCGAAACCCTGGCGGCGCGAACGGCCGAGATTGCAGCCGCCACGGCCCCGCTGGGCCTGACAGACGATACACCGGACCGCGCACCGCACTATCTCGCCCTCACCCTGCCCGACGGCACGCCGAAAGATCTGGTCGCCCGGCTTGCGGCACGCAACATCAATGTCTCCCAGCGTGGTGACCGGCTGCGGGTAACGCCGCACCTCTACAATGACGAAGCCGATATAGCGGCCCTGGTGGACGGGCTGAGGGCGGTGTTGTGATGGCGGCCGACATTTTTATCCTTCCCCTTGATGGGGAAGGGGGACCGCGGCGCAGCCGTGGTGGAAGGGGTGACAGCGAGGTTCTTCCAGACTTGCCTCCACCGGGATTCGCAGCGCTTCGCGCTTTCACCCCTTCCGTCTCGCCGCTGCGCGGCGATCCACCTCCCCCATCAAGGGGGAGGATGGCATGAGCCAGGCTTCAACCCATGCGCCTACGGCGCGCGACTGGGCCGCGCTGATCCTGCTGACCGTGCTGTGGGGGTCGGCCTTTGCCTTCATCAAGCATACGGTTGTGACCCTGCCGCCGGCGGCACTCATCTTCGTGCGCATTGGCGGTGCGGCCATCTTGCTGACGATCTGGGCCTATGCGCGCGGCCGCAAGCTGCCGGGGCTTCGGGACAAGCGCTGGATCTATCTCGCCGGGCTCGGCTTTTTCGGGAATACCCTGCCCTTCTACATGGTCAGCTGGGGCCAGCAGCATATCGACAGTGCGCTGGCCGGCATTCTGGTGGCCACCATGCCTCTCGCGACTGTGGCGATGGCACATGTCTTCGTGCCGGGCGAGCAGCTGACGTTGCGGCGGATGTCCGGGGTGATCATCGGCTTTGCGGGCGTCGTCCTGCTGCTGGGACCAGCAGCGCTGAGCGAGCTGGGCGGGGCGGACACGCTGGCGCAGCTGGCCATTGTCGCAGCGGCAGTCTGCTATGGCATCAATGCGATCCTGGCCCGGCTGATCCCGGACACACCGCCCTCGGTGTCCGGCGCGGGCATGTTGATCTGCGGCGCGCTCTTCGCCTTGCCCTTCGGCGTGATCGACCTGGTTCAGCATTCCAGCAGCGTGTCGGCGAGCGCCTGGATGTCGGTGATCTGGCTGGCGGCAGGCCCGACGGCGCTGGCTTCGGTCGTGCTGATGCAGGTCTCGCGATCGGCAGGGCCGAACTTCCTGGCCATAGCCAACTATCTGACCCCGATCGCGGCCATGATCACCGGCGTGTTCATCGGCGAGACGATCGGCTGGGCACCGGTTGGAGCGCTGGTGGTGATCCTGCTGGGCGTGTGGCTGGCGCGCAAGCGCGATGCCCGGACGCCCTGACGCCCTGACGCCCTGACGCCAAAAAGGATGCCTCAGGTCGGGGTCTCGACCCCGGACACGATGCTCATCCCGACACGCACCCCTTGTGCGATCCAGTTTCCTTTAAACGCACAGAACAACAAGACGCGCACCCCTTGACCACAATCGCAAGCGCATGCCCTTGTTGAGTCATGTTGAATCGGACCTTGTATTGGCTGACGTTTCTTGTCCTGCTGTACAGCGTATATCGGCACGCTGCTGGCACCCTTTACACTTTGAGATACCGGTTTAACCAGCTGTCGCAGGACACGTTGCCGGATCACTTGCAGGGTGTGCTACCGACCGCACCGATCTGGGCGGATTTCATTTACGGGGCCGGCTTCCTGTTTTCCGCCGCAGCGGTGGTTCTCATGCTGCTCCGCCGCAAGCTCGCTTTCTGGGCGTTTCTGGTGGGAGGTGCTTGTGCGCGCGTGGACTGGATATTTTTCCCGTTTCAGAGCGGCCCTGAGCCTGAATATCTGAGCCCTCTCGGCTTCATCCGGTACTTCCTGGTCCTGGCGTTGATGTATGTTTTGACGTCCCGACGCGAATTGCGCTGAGGTGCCCAACGCCGGTGGCTGCACCACCGAAGCCTTCAATGGGTCGGCGCCGACGCCTGGCGTAACGACGGCTTCATCCCTTGCGGGACGTCAGGGCTTGAGCACCCACATGTGGTCAACCGGGCCGTGACCGGCGCCGAAACCGGGGGCTCGGGCGATCGCCTCATGCAGATAGTCGCCGGCGGTCCGCACGGCATCCGGCAGGGCTTCGCCCTGGGCCAGCCTGGCTGCGATGGCCGATGCGAGCGTGCAGCCGGTGCCATGGGTGTGACGGGTCTTCAGCCGGGGGCGCTCCATGAGTTCCAAGCCGCGATTTGAAACCAGCACATCGGTGACGACGGAGCCCTTGAGATGGCCGCCCTTCACCAGCGCGGCGCCGGCACCCATGGCGATCAGCTTCTCCGCGGCCTCGATCTGACCGCCCAGATCCTCGACCGTCAGGCCGGTGAGCCGCTGGGCCTCGGGGATGTTGGGTGTGACGAGAAAGGCTTGCGGCAGCAGGCGGTCGCGGATGGCCGCCTCTGTGCCTTCATCAACCAGCGCATCGCCGGAGGTGGCGACCATGACCGGGTCGAGGACCAGTGGCAAAGGGGTTTCAGCCTGTTCCAGCACGCGGGCGACGCAGTCGACGACTTCGGGGGTCGCGAGCATGCCGGTCTTGAGGATGTCAGCGCCGATATCGTCCAGCACGGCGCGGATCTGGCCTTCGATGATGTCCAGGGGAACCGGATGGATCGCCGTAACGCCCAATGTGTTCTGCACCGTGATGGCGGTGATCGCGGTGGCCGCATAGCCGCCCATGGCGCTGATCGCCTTGATGTCGGCCTGAATGCCGGCACCGCCGCCGCTGTCGGAACCGGCAATCACCAGGACGCGGCCGGACGGTTCGGGAAGTTCCATCATGTCACTCTTCTGGCTGTCGGGAGATAGGTCTTACTGATCGCGCAGTTCGCGCAAGCGCGCGCGGGCGCGTGCCGCTTCGGCATCGCTGATGGCGTGGGAAGCGGCGCGGGAATAGAGCTCCCGGGCGGTGTCCCGCTGGCCCTGCGCGGCCCGTAATTCGGCCAGAGCCAGAAGGGCACGGAAATTCTCCGGATCGAAGGCCAGCATCTGTTCGTAGATCGCCGCGGCGCGCGGCAGGGCGTTATTCCCGGAGAGGCAGGCGGCATGGGCGAACAGGCGTTCATCATCCCACGGGCTCTCCTCGACCGCGGCCGCCTCGGCGGCGCAGGCTCCGGTCGGGCGGCTGGACGCCGGGGCCGGGGCTGCGGGTGATGGTGACTGGGGCGCTGGCGTCGTGCTGGCCGGTGCGACCGGCTGCGATGCAGGTACTGGGCTGCTGGCAGCGTCCGGCTCGGCCGTTTCGGCGCGACGGGTGCGCGGGGCGAAGTCACCGCCAGGTTGGGTGCGGCGCACGCTGCCGTCCGTAGCCTCCGGGTCGGATGGCGCGACGGGCGGCTGGCGCGGCGCCGCATCGGCGCGTGTTGCCGGGGCCGGGCTGCCGGCAGGCACTGAGAGGCTGATATAGACGCTGTTCTCGAACACCTGGGCGGTGGCACCGGCCCAGGCTTGTTGGGCAGACAGGGTGATGCGCACCGCGTCCGGGCCGGCGTCGGCAAGCGTGACTGTGCGCACCAGGCGGGTGTCATGCGGCTGGATCTGGCGGGTGCGCGCGGTGACGCCCTCGACCGTCAGCTCGAGGCCGGCGACCGAGCTGGTGGCGGTGACCGCCCGGGGTTGTTCGTCAAAGACCAGCCAGACCTGCCCTTCGCTGCCGCGGAGCTGGGCAGCGACATCGCGCAGTTCGGCGGCGGCCGGCGCGGTGGTCAGGCTGGCGAGAACCAGCGGCAGGGCAAGACGGGACAAGTGCATGGGTTACGCCTCATCCGGTTCGTGTAAAGGCGGCGTTAATGGCTAGCCAACACTGGTGTCTCGCGCTGAGACCGTAGTGGTGTTGCAGGCGTCGTGTCCGAAAGCCCCGATCAGCCGGCCATCGGCATGACGGACCGATTCATAGACATAGCATCCGGCTCCGAATTCCGGCATCCGGCCGCGAATGAAAATGGGGTCGCCCTCGCCATAGACGGCATCCACGGCATCCAGCGGACGCAGGGAATTGATCGCCGCATCGCCATCCCGGGTGGCGCACTCCCAGGTCTGCATGTCGCCATCGACGACGCGGATCGCGGTATTGCCGCCCGGCAGGGTGTAGGCCACGGAGACATGGACGGCCGGATCCCGGAATTCGGCGAGGCAGGTGTCGATGGCCGGCAGGTAGTCCATCAGATAGTTGGACCAGCGGTCATCCTGGGCGACCTCGCTGCCGCATCCGGCAAGATGGTCGGCGCCATAGGCGATCTCAGCGAAATAGGTGTAGCCATCGCCCGGCGCGTTCATGCAGGGCCCTGCCTGCAGCTCGACGACAACAGGCGTGCCGCCATCGGTCTGGCCATGGAAACGGCGCAAACCGTCTTCCAGATAGGGCAGGGAAATCTCCAGATCGGCATAATCGGAGACACCTTCGGCGGAAACGATGCGGATCGTCACCCGGGCCTGGTGGTCTTCCTCGACATAGGCCATGCGCCCGGTCCAGCCGGACTGGCCGGTGAGCTCGTAGCCATAACCCGTCACCATCCGGGCTTCCCCGGCGCGGACATGGTCGAAGGCGGCCATGGCCATGCCTTCGCCGCCGCCCGACGAGGTTGTGGCGCAGGCGGTCAGGCTCAGCCCGACCAGTGCGAGAAGAAGAATGCGCGTCATTGATTGCCCCTGAGTGCGTCCCGGCCCGTCGTGCCTATACATTAACACATGAACGCCGCATGAGCGCCCCATTGTTTGGCGCGAATCGCTTGCCGATCAGATCCGGTCGCCGAAATTCTCGGCTAGATGATCGACAAACATGCGCACGCGGTGGGTCATGTAGCGGTTGGACGGGAAGACCGCCCAGAGGAAGCGGTGTTCCGGCTCCCAGTCGGGCATGACCTCGACCACCGATCCGTCCGCCAGTGCATCCTTGGCCGCCCAGTGCGGGGCGCAGGCAATGCCCAGGCCGGCACCGGCCGCGGATACCGCCGCCACGGCCCCGTTGAGCACCAGGCGTCCGGAGACCCGGGCCTCGACGGTCTCGTCGCCACGCTCGAACTTGAGCACGTGCGGTGCCGGCTTGTTGCGGTCGACGATGAATTCATGGCCGGACAGGTCGGACGGATGTTCCGGCGCACCCTTGCGGGCGACATAGTGGGGCGAGGCGACCGTGACCAGGCAAGCCGGGGCCAGGCGCCGGGCGATCAGGGCACTGTCGGTGAGATTGCCGATCCGCACGCCGACATCGATCCCCTCATTGACCAGATCGACCATGCGGTCGGCCAGGGAAAGACGGACATCGACCTTGGGCCAGATCTTCATGAAGTCCGCAATCACGGGGATCAACTGCCGCGCACCAAAATCGACCGGGGCTGTCACCCGCAGCACACCGGCCGGCGCGGAACGGGCGTCGGTGACACCCTCCGCCAGCGCGTCATACTCTTCCAGCCAGGGCATCACCCGCTCCAGCAGTGCATTGCCGGCATCCGTGAGGCGGACGGACCGCGTGGTGCGCTCGAACAGGCGGGCCTGAAGATGCTGTTCCAGGGCGGTGATCTGCTTGGACGCTGCGCCCGGGGTCATGCCCTCGCGCTCGGCGGCCTTGGTGAAACTGCCCAGCTCGGCAACAGCGCCGAACAGGCGCAGGGCATCGATCCGATCCATTTATTCCTCACAAGCAAAAGAGCTGCGCAATATCCCGGACTTATGCTTTGCCTGAGAAACAACCATTTTGCGAGCCCAAGCCGTTGCAAAGGCCAAGACATGCTCGCTCCCCTGTTCATTTCCCATGGCGCACCGGATGTGCTGACCACGCCATCGGCAGCGCATCAGGCCCTGAAGACCTTGCCCCTGCCGGACGGCATCCAGGCCTTCCTGGTCGTCTCCGCGCACTGGGAGGGCGAACCTGTGCGGGTGCAATCCCAGCCCTGGCCAGCGACCATCCATGATTTTCGCGGCTTCGGCCCCGAGCTGGAGGCGGCGCAGTATCCCGTGCCCGGTAATCCCGAGCTGGGCGCGCGCGTGATCCGGATGCTGGACGCGGCTGGCATCCCATCGATCTCCGATCCGCAGCGCGGTCTGGATCATGGCGCCTGGATCCCGCTCAAGCTGATGCGGCCGCAGGCCGACATTCCGGTGGTCCAGGTCAGCCTGCCGGACAGTGACGCCGCCACCATCGCGCTGGGCCGGGCGCTGGCACCGCTGGCGACGCAAGGCGTGCAACTGATCGGATCAGGCGCCCTCACCCACTCCCTGCGGCTATCCCTGGGCAACGCGGAAGACGCGCCAGCGCATCCAGCGGCAGAGGCGTTCCGGTCGGCCCTGATGCCAGCCCTGGAAAGCGGAGACCTGTCCGGCCTCCAGGACTGGACGCAGGCGCCGATGGCCGCAATCAACCACCCGACGCCGGAGCATCTCCGGCCGCTTTTCTTTGCCCTGGTGGCCGGCGGCAAGGCGCCGGAACTGCTGCACCATTCCTGGAGCCGCAGCGCACTGGCGATGGATATCTGGCGGTTTGCCGCGTGATCTAGTTGCGCAGGCGCTCTGCGATGTCGGGCCAGTCCATCATGTCGGCCACGGCTGCGAAGTCCGGCGTGCCCTCGGGCTGGACCGTCGGGTCTGCACCGGCATCCAGCAACGCCACCACCGCGTCGCGCCGGTTCTCGAACGCGGCCCAGTAGAGCGGCGTGGCGCCGGTTGCACCCTGAACATCGAGATCCGCTCCGGCCTCTGCCAGACGGGTGACGATGGCCGCGTCGCCGCCGATCGCAGCCAGATGCAGCGGCGTCAGCGATAAACCACGGGCATGACTGCGGTGATCGACGTCAGCGCCGGCAGACAGCAAGGCGTCGACCGCCTCCAACTGACCGTCGCGGGCCGCCTCGAAGAGCGCGGTGAAGCCGATGGCGTCGGTGGCATCCACGGCGGCTCCGGCAGCAATCAGCGCGGTGATCATGTCGGCCTCTCCAGCCCGCGCAGCAGATTGAAGCAGGGGTCGGCCGGCCCAGTCGCGGGCCGAGGCCACATCCACCAGATCCAGCAGCGTTGCAAAAGCCGCTTCATCGCCGGCCAGGATGGCCGCTTCCAGGGCGCTTTCACGGGCCGCACGGACCGGGGCAGCACCGGCAGCGTCGACCAGCACAGCCAGCGTCGGGGCGTGGCCGCGTCGCATGGCGATCTCCAGTGCATTGCCGTGTCCGGTCAGCTGGGTGGATGCGCCGGCATCCACCAGCACGGCGACCACCGCCGCATGGCCGTAATAGGCGGCCCAGTTGATCGCCGGATCGCCCATCGCGTCCGGCGTGTCCACAGCCGCGCCGGCTGCCAGGACCGCCCGGACCAGGGCGGGATCGGGATTGGAGGCGGCATACATCAGGGTCGTTGCCTCAAGACCGTCGGCAAAGCGCGCCTCGGGATCAGCGCCGGCGGCAAAGGCATCGGCCAGGGCCGCAGCATCACCGGCCCGCAGGGCCTCCATCACCGGTTCGTCGATCTGGGCTTTCGCTAGGCCCGACAGGCCCAGCACCAACGCCACCACAGCAACAAGAATTCGCATCACTCCCTCCCTCAGCTGGCCACAGGCTAGCCGTGGGACCGGGCCGGGACGTCAGACATTTTCGTGATCGCGGCGTGAGTGCGGCGCGATCAATCGGCCAGGTGCAGTTTGAAATGACGGCGCTGGAGGCGGACCGGCAGGCGCCAGTCTGCCAGATCGGGCGCACCGATTTCGCGCAACAGATCCTCTGCCGCCGCACGGTCCCGGTCAGGCAGAAGATCGAGGTGATCGGTCACCCGCTGCAGCATCCACAGCGGATAGGGGATGATCGCGCGATCGGTTTCCACCGCCCTTTCGCCATGGCCGATCCGGGCTTTGTGGAAGCCCAGGATGCGCGGCACTTCGGCCCCCGGATCCTGTCCCTCCGCCCAGGTTTCAAGCGCTTCGGCGGTGGCGCGCAGGACCGGCCATTGCTGATCCGCAAACATCGCCAGCAGGGGCATCAGACTGGCAGGCACGGCATCATCGGGCAGGAAATCACCGGTCAGCGGGTGCTGGGGCGCATGGCAGCGTTCGGCCCAGGCGGCCACGCGCGGGGCCAGCCGCCGCATCAGCTCGCCCGATTTCGGGTCCCGCAGCAGATGCGCATAGAGCGGGCCCAAAAACCCATAATCGCCGATCGAGGGACGTGAGCCGAACAGGAAGGCCTGATCCGCCAGGTGCGCCTCGAAGGCCGCCAGGAACGCCTCATAGGCGTGTTCAATGGCCGGCACGCTCTGCGGATTGACACCCAGACCGGTCACGCTGCCGGAAAAGAAATCGACGGATTTCTGCACCGCCGTAAACCGCTCCTCTGGCGGCAGGTCCGGAAAGGACGTCGCACCGAATTCATGCTGGGCAAAGTCGCGATTATAGGCCCAGCGATAGTGCATGGCCGGGATCACCAGCCATTCATCGCCGAAGAGCTCCAGGATCAGGGCCGCCAAGCGCTGGCGCGGCCCGTCCGGATAGACCGACGGGCCGGGCTCGTGCTGTTCGACATAGTCGATGATGTCGGTGGTGTCCTGAAGCGTGATGCCGGTGTCCGAACCGTCCGCGTGGATCAGCACCGGAATCACCGGCCAGCCAACCCGCGGCAGGATATCCTGCTTGTAAACCTCCCGCGTCGACAGACGCTCGCGGAACGGCACATTCTTCCAGCGCAGATAACCGCGCGCCTTGCCAGTATACAGGGATACCGCCGTGCCGATCAGGATATAGCTCATCGCGTCCTCTCGCTTTGTCAGCAAGAGTAACGACAAAGCGCAGCGGGCAAACCGGAAATTCAGTTTTGCATCAGGCGGGTTTCCGGCCGATCACCTCGAGCACCATGGGCGTGATCAGCAGGGTGGCCGGATCGGCAGTGCGGCGGGCCAGGAAGGCGCGGAAGGCTTCGGCGTCGCCGGGCTTGAGAAAACCCAGCTCGACCAGGCGCGACGGGGACTGGTCGAGCCAGGCCGTAGGCCAGGTCCACATCCACTCACCCGGCCGCGTGGCGTGGATGATGGGCGTCATCTCACCGGGTGCCCAGCCGAGCCCGGCCATCATCTGCGGCAGTTTGCGGGCGATGTCCGGATCGCCGCCGAAATGTACCCAGCTGTCGCGGACGGCCTTGATGAAACGCTCGAAGACCGGCTCGGCGGGCTCGATGCGGAAACTGCGATAGTCGACATATTCCTGGGCGATGAAACGGCCACCGGGCTTGAGCGCCTCATCTATGCCGGACATCACCTGCGGCACGTTGGGGACAAAGCACAAACACCAGCGCGACCAGATCACGTCGCAGGCGTGTTGCGACCAGTCCATCTCGGCCAGGTCACTGTCGATACAGGTGATATTCTCCAGCCCGCGCTGGGCTGCGCCCTGACGCAGGGCGTCGAGGAAGCGCGGGGACTGGTCGACGGCGATGACGCGGCCCTGCGGTCCGACCATCTGCGCGAGGTCAAAACTGGCATAGCCGGGGCCGGAGCCGACATCCATGACGGTCATGCCGGGGCGGATGCCGGCACGTTTCCAGCCGGCCAGGGCGGCTTCGCGCCAGATGGCGTGCTGCTGGCCGAGGCGCCGGACCTCGATGTCATCGGTGCCTATGATGTAGTCGTCATCGTCCAGCCGCGCGTCGGACATCGCCGCCTCCCTCTTCGCGAGACCGGCAGATTAAACGCCTCCGGCGCAGCGGTGCCAGTGGCGATTTTGTAATGATGAAAAGTGCTTAGCGGCGAGCAGAGATAATGCCGGCCTTGGCGGCGACGCCGGCATCACGGTGGGCGGCATAGGCGGCGGCATCGCCGGCTGTGTCATAGGCACGCCAGGCGGACCAGCCGAGGGCCAGGGTCATGACCACGGCGACGCTCCAGCACAGGAAGGCGACGGAGCGGACATAGCCGGGCCAACGATTGTCGATCGGATTGTGCATTTGGTTTCAATCACTCAGCACTTGTGACGTTTGCGAAGCGCATCTTGCCGCGGGATTTGGTTAACGCAGCTCATATTTGATTAAGCTCTTGTTCAGCATTGGGGCCGAGCCGAAATTCCAGTGAAGATTCAATACGCTTGTGACGGGCAATTCATCATGCATGGCTCAAAAAATCGCCTGAAAGGCGAATATCAGCAGCAGCAGAACGGTCCAGGGCAGGCCCTGTCGGGTCAGGCGCGCCAGGCGCCAGGCCGCAGGCCGGGCAGGGTCAAGATCGGGTCGGGGCATGGGTGGTCCGAGGCAGGGTTGGCGTAAACCCAGCGTAATCCGGACGCAAAGTCACATCAGATCGGCTGACAAATCCGTGAAAGCGGCGCCCAAAAGCACCAACCGCCCGTCCCTGACCCTGACGGGTGAGGAGGCGGGCGGCCGTGTTGCTTCAGGATCCGGGTGCCCGTGAGAGCGTCCGCACCATCCGCTTGCCGCAGGTTTCGATCCGAAGACCGGTCCCTTGGCTATGCGTCAGGGACTGACCCGAGAGCCGGTCCCGTCGGCTTTTGCTTCGGGGTCCGGGTCGTGAAGACCCGGCCCGTCAGCGGTACCGTCCGGCAGGTCCGAGGACCCGGCCTTCCGGCGACGCGTCCGTTCCCGGCCCGAAGGCCTTTCCCGTCCGCGCGGCGTCGCGTTTCTGGTCCGAAGACCGCCCCGCTGCGCCTGCATCCATGCGTGATCCGAAGACCCCGCCTGTCTGCTCCGGCTTCCGGGTGGGCCCGAAGGCTGTCCCCGTCCGCCTACCCCGGTTCTTGAGGAACCGTGGCCGGCACCACCGAGATGGCGCCGATATCGCTGCGTCCTGGTTCCCGCCCTTGCGGTCGGTGCGGTGCCACCGGTCTGACCAGCCCTCCAGGTCTCATACTCCGGTGAGGGAGCTGTTGGCCTGGGGACCTGCCGCAAGTCCGGCCCGAGGGCCTTTCCCTTGGCTGCTCCTGAGAGGTCCTGCCCTTGCGGGCCGGGCTCTTCCGGAGCCGTCCTTTCCGGCGACCCCCGGGTTTCTAGGCCCGCTTCGGTCGCTGTCGATGAGGAAATTAGAACACCGGACATCCGCCCCCGCAACGCACGGAAATTGCCGTTTGGTGGAGAAGTCGCCGCTCCCGGTGGACAAGTTTCGCGAAACTGTGGACAGCGTGGGGAAAACTTTCCACAGGCCGGAAATTCGGGGATTCGGGCAAAGAAAAACCGGCGCAGGGGCCCTGCGCCGGTCTTGTCTTCAGCCTGGCGGGCGCGCCTATTCGGCGGCTTCCAGCTGTTTGGCGCCGAAGCGTCCATAGAAGGTTTCACCCTTCTCGGCCATTTCAATCAGCAGTGCCGGCACGGTGAACTGGTCACCATACTGGGCCTCCAGCTCCTGGGCCCGTTTCACGAAGGGCTTGGCACCGATCGTGTCGATGAAGGAGAGCGTGCCGCCGGTATAGGGCGCAAAACCCCAGCCCAGGATCGAGCCGACATCGGCCTCACGCGGATCGGAGACGATCTTCTCCTCCATGCAGCGCGCCGCTTCCAGCGCCTGGGCGTAGAGGATGCGGTCCTTCACCTCGGTGACGTCCGGCTGGTCGGCCAGGTATTTGCCGCCCGGCGCGAACTGTTCCAGCTCCGGCCAGAGGCGTTTCGGCTGGCCCTTCTCGGACGGGTAGTCATAGAAGCCCTTGCCGTTCTTGCGGCCGCAACGGTCATACTCCTCGACCATCTTGAACAGGATCGGCTCGGTGCCGGAGGGTTTGTAATTGTCGCCGAGATCGGACTGGGTCTGCTTGATCAGCTTCACACCCAGATCCAGCGCCACCTCGTCCTGCAGGGAGAGCGGGCCGACCGGCATGCCGGCCATCTTGGCACCATTCTCGATCAGGGCCGGCTTGACGCCCTCGCCCAGCATTTTCAGGCCTTCACCGACATAGCGCATGACGCAGCGATTGGCGTAGAAGCCGCGCGTGTCGGCCACGACGATCGGCGTCTTCTTGATCTTGGTGACGAAATCGATGGCGCGCGAGAGGGCGTAATCGCCCGTCTTGCCGCCCATGATGATTTCGACCAGGTTCATCTTCTCGACCGGCGAGAAGAAGTGGATGCCGATGAAATTCTCCGGACGGGCCGAAGCCTTGGCCAGGTCGGTGATCGGGATGGAGGAGGTGTTGGAGCCGAAGACGGCGGTCTCGCCGATCTGCTCTTCCGCCATCTTGGTGATCTTGGCCTTGAGTTCGGAATTCTCGAACACGGCCTCGACGACCAGGTCGACATCCTTGATCAGGGTGTAGTCGGTGGTCGGCGTGATCAGTCCGGCCAGCGCGTCGGCCTTCTCCTGGCTCAGCTTGCCGCGGGCGACGCCCTTGGCGAAGTGATCGGTGCAATGCGTCTTGCCCTTCTCGGCGCCTTCCTGGGTGGCGTCGATCAGCACGATCTCGATGCCCGCCTGGGCGGAAACCGTGGCAATGCCCGCCCCCATGAAGCCGGCGCCGATGATGGCGATCTTCTTCACGTCCGCCTTGGACTGACTGGCCGGCCGGCGGCCGCCCTTGTCCAGGTCCTGCTTGGACAGGAAGATCGAGCGGATCATGTTGCGGCTTTCCGGACGCAGAAGAAGCTTGGTGAAATACCGGCTCTCGATGCGGATCGCCTGGTCCATGGAAACCTGGCTGCCTTCATAGACGCAGGACAGGATGTAGCGCTGGGCCGGATAATTGCCATAGGTGTTCTTGCGCAGCATCGGCGATGCGGCCCCGAACATCTGGGCGCCGGCGGGGTGGTAGGGACCACCGCCCGGGAATTTGAACTTGTCGCCATCCCAGGGCTGTTTCGCCCCCTTGGGATCATTGCGCACCAGTTCCTTGGCATGATCGACCAGTTCGGCCAGCGGCGCCGTGGCATCGACAATGCCCTGGGCCAGGGCCGTGGCGGCGTCCAGCTGCTGGCCCTGGAGCAGGACCGGCGCAGCATTCATGACACCCACGAGGCGCGGCAGGCGCTGGGTGCCGCCACCGCCGGGCAGCACGCCGACCATGGCTTCCGGCAGGCCCAGCTTGGCCTTGGGATTGTCCGACGGCATGACGCGGTAGTGACAGGCCAGCGCAATCTCGAACCCGCCGCCCAGGGCGAGACCGTTGACCGCGGCGGCAATCGGCTTGCCGCAGGTTTCCAGGGCGCGGAAGGTTTTGTTGAGACGGAAGCATTGCTCGAACAGCTTCGCCTTCATCTCGTCTTCCGGCAGCTTGGCCAGCTCGGCCGAGGACCCGCCCAGTTCGGACAGGTCAGCTCCGGCGCAGAAGGCGTCCTTGCCGGAGGTGATGACGACACCCTTGATGGCGTCATCTTCAATGATGGTCTTCGTCAGCGCGTCGAAGTCGTCCATGACCTCGGCGGAGATGACATTCATCGACTTGCCCGGGCTGTCGAAGGTGACCAGGGCAATGCCGTCATTGTCGATTTCGAGTGTGAAGTTTTTCAAGGACATCAGGATTTCTCCTCGTCAGACGCATCGCCGTCTGCGGCGGCGTCCGTGGTGGATTCGAATTTCAGTGGAAGCAGGACGATCAGGGAGATCGTAATCGCGATACCGACGCCGACCGCGGCACCGGTCCTGGCAGAACCGAAAAATGACCCGGCGATCCCGCCGATCAGCGCTCCCAAGAGGGTCGCGACGATCATCGCGAAGTTCTTGGTCATATTGCCCTGAACGTCGACGTCGAACGACATGCCTACACCCGCTCGATGAGCGTAGCGTGGCTCATGCTGCCACCAGCGGAGATGACATTCATCGACTTGCCCGGGCTGTCAAAGGTGACCAGGGCAATGCCGTCAGTGTCGATTTCGAGTGTGAAGTTTTTCAGGGACATCAGGATTTCTCCTCGTCGGACGCATCGCCGTCTGCGGCGGCGTCCTGTTTCTTCTTGATCTCGGCCAGCCGGGCAGCGCCGATGGCGACCGAAAAGGACATTCCAATACCGATCCCCATCGCGAGGCCCACGGCGATGCTGTCCAACGCGAGGCCCAGAGAGATTCCGACCGCCACGCCCAGCGGGAGCCCCAGCGGCATGCCCAGGACGAGGATGTTGGCGGTGTCGTCTTTCTTTTTCTGGAGATCGTCGCTCATCGGACCTACACCCGCTCGATGATCGTTGCGGTGCCCATGCCGCCGCCGACGCAGAGCGTCGTCAATGCGGTGGACTTGCCGGAGCGTTCCAGCTCGTCCAGCACGGTGCCCAGGATCATCGCGCCGGTGGCCCCCAGCGGGTGGCCCATGGCGATGGCGCCGCCATTCACATTCATGATGGAATGGTCGATCTCATAGGCCTGCATCAGGCGCAGCACGACGGCGGCGAAAGCCTCGTTGAGTTCCCAGAGGTCGATGTCGGAGGCGGACATGCCGGCCTTCTTCAGCACTTTCTCGGTCACCGGGACCGGGCCGGTCAGCATGATGGTCGGTTCGGAACCCACAGACGCCATGGCGCGGATGCGGGCGCGCGGTTTCAGGCCCGCCTTCTCGCCGGCTTCTTTGGAGCCCACCAGGACCATGGCCGAACCATCGACGATACCGGAGGAATTGCCACCGGTATGGACCCAGTTGAGATATTCGACTTCGGGATAGCGCTGCAACGCCACCGCCTCGAAGCCGACGAAGTCGGAGAGGTCCTTGAAGGCCGATTTCAGCGAGCCCAGGCCCTGCATGTCGGTGTCCGGACGCATGTGCTCGTCATGGTCCAGGATGGTCAGGCCCAGCTGGTCCTTCACCGGCACCACGGATTTGGCAAAGCGGCCTTCCGACCAGGCGCGCGCCGCGCGCTTCTGGCTTTCCACGGCGTAGGCGTCGACATCATCGCGGGAAAAGCCGTACTTGGTGGCGATCAGGTCGGCAGAGACGCCCTGCGGCACGATGTAATGGTCGAAGGAGATCTCCGGGTCGGAGCCCATGGCGCCGCCATCGGAGCCCATCGGCACGCGGCTCATGGCTTCCACACCACCGCCAATGGCGAAATCGGCCTCGCCGGACATCACCTTGGCCGCGGCCACATTCACCGCTTCCAGGCCGGAGGCGCAGAAACGGTTGATCTGATAGCCCGCCGCCGTCTCGGCATAATTCGCATTGATCACCGCCGAGCGCGCAATATTGGCGCCCTGCTCGCCCACCGGCGAGACCACGCCCATGATCACGTCATCGACCAGGCTGGTGTCCAGATTGTTGCGGTCCCGGATCGCTTCGAGCTGCTGGGTGGCCAGCTGCAGCGCTGTGATCTCGTTCAGCGCTCCGTTCTTTTTCTTGCCGCGCGGGGTTCGCGTGGCATCGAAGATATAGGCTTCGGTCATTGTGGCTTCCTTTCCCCTTTGGCGGGTTTGGTTTCCTTTATCGACTTTCTGCCCCCGCTTGCGGGGGAAGTGGCCCTTCTTTGCCCGGGCAAAGAAGGGTCGAAGGGGGCGCCGCGCAGCGGCGTGTCAGTCATTGAGCGCTGACACAGATCGTGCACCGCATCCCCGATCTGGGTGAGAACGCCATCGAGATTGCGATAGACGTCGACATTGTAGCAGCGGACCACCGTCCAGCCGCGCGTTTCCATGAAGCGGGTCCGCCGGGCATCATACGCCAGCTGGGCGTCGGTGCCGTGCGTATCGCCATCCACCTCGACAACCAGTTTGAGCTTCACGCAGGCAAAGTCAGCGATGAACGGTCCGATCGGATGCTGGCGGCGGAAATGCTGGTCCAGCATCTGGCGTTTGCGCAGCCGCGACCAGAGGATGCGTTCGGCATCGGTCATCGACTGGCGCAGCCTGATCGAGCGTTGGCGCGCCTTGCGACTTCCCCCTTCGGTTTCGCTGACGCTCAACCACTTCCCCCGCAAGCGGGGGCAGAAATCCGAGGCTTCCGGATAGACAAGCTCACTCATCCGTCTCGTCCTCCTGGTCTTCGACCATGTGGAAGGCGACGGCGTGTTCGCCGCGTTCGTTGAGGGCGTGGGCGATGCGCAGGCGTTCCTCGACGGAATGGTTCTGCGACAGCTTGGCCTTGCCCTCCAGGCGCTGGATTTCCATCTCGAAACACTGGATGGCGGCTTCCAGCTTGACCCGGCGCTTCAGCTCGATGTCGGTGATGCGCCATTCGGCCTCGAAATCGGCGATCTGCGAGGACAGGGCGCGCTCGGCCTCCTCGCCTTCCAGCGGCACCAGCGGGCCGAAGGCGTGCACGGCGACATAATTCCAGGTCGGCACATGGATGGTGGGATCGGAATACCAGGTCGGCGAGACATAGGCGTGCGGGCCGGAGAAGATGGCGATGGCCTCCTTGCCGGCGCGGATCGCCTCGGCCATCGGATTGGCCTGGGCGACATGGCCGATCAGCACCAGGCGCTCATCCGCCAGTTTCAGCGGGATGTGCGTCGCCGCCAGGTCCGGCATGCCCGGCACCAGAAGCAAGGCAAAGTCATAGGTGCGCATCAGCGAGCGCATCTCCGACTGGTCTTCCATGCGGTAGGCGGGCGGGGTGTACATCAGGCGCGGTCTCCGCGGACGAAAAACAGGGTGGCCAGCAGGCCCAGCGAAGGGGCGATGAGGCCGATGGCGGTGGTGGCGCTGGCGGTCAGGCGGGCGCCAAGCATGGCTTCGGACGGGCCCAGGCCGGTGAGGGCTGACAGCGCGATCGGCAGGAGGTTGAGCCCCAGGCTGAACACCCAGGCGCCGGCGAGTGCGGCGAGGATGTAGGGGCGATGGCCCAGCAAGAGGCCGATCAGCACGGCAAACACGGTGGTCAGGGCGGCGGGAAAGACCGCGGGCAGCCAGAGCGGCTGGCTGGTGAGCGCCGCCGACACGCCAACCCAGACCGTTGCCGACAAGCGGCCGGCAAAATAGAGCCCGGCCCCGCCGGCGAGAGCGGCGACAAGGCCGGCACGCGTGCCGGTGAGGACGGAGGCGGACGCCTCACTCATGCGCGCCCTCCGCATGGCAGCGCCAGGCGGCCGTGGGATAGCCGGCGACACTGTCACCGATCTTCAGCTGCCCGTCCTCGACGATCCAGACGGCGGTTTCGCGCGTCTCGCCGCACACCGTGGTCAGGCGGAAACCGCCGGTGTGCGGGTCGCGGATGAGATAGTCGATGGTGCAGGCCTCGCCCTCGGCATCGGTGAAGCCGGCGGACCGGATCGCGCGGCCGGAGGTGCAGTCTTCCTCGCCCCATTCGCCGGCAAGGCACTGGTCGAACTGCTCTTCCAGCGTGCCGTCGGCGCCATAGCCGATGCATTGGGTGGTGAGGAGGAGGGTTGAGGCGAAAAGCGTAAGCATCAAATTGACCTCCATGCGGGCAGCGCCTTGGCCAGGACCAAGCCCAATCCAAAAGCGCCTAACATAATGACACTCTGCAAGGCCCATTCAGACACGTCACCGTCACGGGCATGCAGCCGCCAGTTGGTCATCGCGATTGCGACGGCCGTGATGAGCGTCCAAGGGCTCCAGCCGAGTGCGTAACCGGCGGTACATACCAACAGGCTGGCGACGAGCAGCGGTCCGTACTCAGCCAACTGCTCGGGAAGAAATGCAGCGCCAGCGAGCTCTCCCAACGTTTGGGCAAAGATGATCGCTCCGACCGTGCAGAAGCCGATCAATGGGCCTGTCATCTTCGACCGCCCTGCATCTTCGCCCGCGTCACTCATCCCTAAAGCGTCCTCGCGATCAGGAGTTTCATGATCTCGTTCGTGCCTCCGTAGATGCGCTGGACGCGGCTGTCGGTCCACATTTTGGCGATCGGGTATTCGCGCATGAAACCATATCCGCCGTGCAGCTGCACGCACTCGTCAATGACCTCGCCCTGGGCTTCGGAGACCCAGTATTTGGCCATCGAGGCGGTGGCGGCATCCAGTTCGCCCTTCATCAGGCGTTCCGAGCAATGGTGGACGAAGACCTCGGCCATCGTCGCCTTGGTCTTGCACTCGGCGAGCTTGAACTGGGTGTTCTGGAATTTCAGGATCGGCCGGCCGAAGGCCTCGCGCTCCTTGACGTAGTTGATGGTCTCGAACAGGGCGCGCTTCATGGCGCCGACGCCCTGGACGGCGATCTGCAGGCGTTCCTGCGGCAATTGCTGCATCAGCTGGATGAAGCCCTGGCCCTCTTCCATGCCCAGCAGCGCGTCGGCGGGCACCCAGACATCCTCGAAGAAGAGCTCGGCGGTGTCCTGGGCCTTCATGCCGACCTTGTCGAGGAGGCGGCCGCGCTTGAAGCCCTCCACCTTGTCGGTCTCGACCAGGAAGAGGGAGACGCCGTCAAACCCCTTGCTGGGGTCGGTCTTGGCGACGACGATGATGAAATTCGCCGTGCCGCCATTGGTGATGAAGGTCTTCTGGCCGTTGATGCGATAGCCATTGCCATCCTTGATGGCCGTGGTCTTGACGCTCTGCAGGTCGGAGCCCGTGCCCGGCTCGCTCATGGCGATGGCGCCGACATATTCGCCCGAGAGCATTTTCGGCAGGATCGCCTTCTTCTGCTCTTCGGAGCCGTAGGCGATCACATAGGGGGCGATGATGGAGTTGTGCAGGCCGACGCCCCAGCCCGCTGCGCCGATCTCGGCACCGGCGGTGTGGAAGACGTATTCATGGCCCCAGTCACCGCCCGCCCCGCCGTACTCTTCCGGACAGGACGGCACCAGGAGACCCGCCTCGCCGGCCTTGTACCAGAGGTCGCGATCGACCATGCCGGCCTCTTCCCAGCGTTCGGCATTGGGCACGCATTCCTTGGCCATGAAGGCGCGCACCGTGTCTTCGAACATGCGCACATCATCGCGCTCGAGAAAGGCCGGTCGCGGTACGTTGAGCGGGTCCTGAAACATGCAATTCCTCCCCAGGGTGGTTCAGGTCGTTGGCCTGTCCTGCCGCGCCGAACTTTTGAACGTCCGCGGCAGGACCAGATCGTCATCCTTCCCCTTGACGGGGAAGGTGGGCCGAAGCGGAGCTTCGGGTCGGAAGGGGTGAAAGCGCGAAGCGCTGCGAATCCCGGTGCCCCTCCCGGGAAACACCTCGCCCCCACCCACTCCACCGCTTCGCGGTCCCCCTCGCCCATCAAGGGCGAGGATGGTGCGTGGGGTCGCTTTCGGTTCTAAATCGCGCACCCCACACTTGCCCCTTTAGAAAGCCTCTTCTTCCAGCGCCATCATCGAGTCGGCGCCGGCTTCCACCTTGGCCAGGTGCATGGCGGCTTCCGGGACCCAGCGGTCGAGGAAGTAGCGGCCGGTCTTCAGCTTGGCGGCATAGATCGGATCGGTCTCGCCGGCGGCGATCTTGGCCGAGGCGACCTTGGCCATCTTGGCCCACATGTAGGTCAGCGAGGTGAGGCCGAAGAGGTAGAGATAGTCATGACTGCCCGCGCCGGCATGGTCGAAATTGTTCAGCGCGTTGTTCATCAACCAGTCGGTGGCCTGTTTCAGCTTGCCCTTGGTCTCGGCGACGGCGTTGACGAAAGGCTGGGTCTCGTCATTGCCGCCCTCGGCGATGAAGGCGTCCAGCTCGGCCATGAAGGTGGTGATCGGGCGCATGCCGTTCATCGCCAGCTTGCGGCCCACCAGGTCCAGCGCCTGGATACCGTTGGTGCCTTCATAGATCAGGGTGATGCGGGCATCGCGCAGGAGCTGGGACGCGCCCCACTCCTCGGTGAAGCCGGAACCGCCATGGATCTGCAGGCCGTTGGAGACCATCTCATAGCCCTTGCCCGTGAGGTAGCCCTTCACGACCGGGGTCAGGAGCGCCATGTAGTCGCCGCCCTTCTCGCGCTGGGCCGGATCGTCGGACTTCTCTTCCAGATCGCCGTGCAGGGCGGTCCAGAGCGCGAAACAGCGGGCGGCTTCGACGAAGGATTTCTGGTCCATCAGCATGCGCCGGACATCCGGGTGCACGATGATCGGATCGGCCGGGCCGTCCTGGTTCTTAGGACCGGTGAGCGAACGGCCCTGCAGGCGGTCCTTCGCGAAAGCGAGGGATTGCTGGTAGGCAGCCTCGGCCAGGGCATAGCCCTGCAGGCCGACGCCCAGGCGGGCCTCATTCATCATGATGAACATGATTTTCAGGCCCTTGTTCTCCTCGCCCACAAGCCAGCCGGTCGCCTCGTCATAGTCCATGACGCAGGTGGCATTGCCGTGAATGCCCATCTTGTGTTCCAGGCCGCCGCACTTCAGCGAGTTGCGCGTCCCCGGATTGCCGTCGGCATCGGGGATGAATTTCGGCACCACGAAGAGCGAGATGCCCTTCACGCCTTCCGGCGCACCCTCGATACGGGCCAGGACGAGGTGGACGATGTTTTCGGCCATGTCGTGTTCGCCCGACGAGATCCAGATCTTCTGGCCGGTGATCTTGTAGGAGCCGTCCGCCTGCGGCACGGCCTTGGTGCGCAACATGCCCAGATCGGTGCCGCAATGCGGCTCGGTCAGGTTCATCGTCCCGCCCCACTGGCAGGAGATCATCTTGGGCAGATAGAGTTCTTTCTGCGCGTCCGAACCGCCCGTGTGCAGCGCTGCGGCCGCGCCCAGGGTCAGGCCCGGATACATGCCGAAGGCCATGTTGGCCGAAGAAACCATCTCATTGAAGGCGAGGTTGAGGACATGCGGCAGGCCCTGACCGCCATAGGCGGGATCGGAGGAGAGCGCCGTCCAGCCGGCCTCGGACATCTGGTGAAAGGCTTCCTTGAACCCCGTCGGGGTCTTCACATTGCCGTCCTCGTCCCGTGTGCAGCCTTCCACATCGCCAACCTTGGACAACGGGGCCAGCACGCCCTCGGTGAACTTGGCCCCCTCTTCCAGGATGGCGTCGATGGTGTCCTTGTCGGCGTCGGCAAAGCCCGGCAGGTGGCCGTACTGGGTGACGTTGAGGACATCGTGCAGGATGAAACGCTGGTCACGGACCGGGGCGCGATAGGCGGCAGTCATGGGCGGGTCTCCGGAGTAGGCGGTGTCGGTTGGGTATCGGGTCGGGTTCAGCCGGCGCTCGAGGCACCGGTCCAGGGATCAAGCCGGGCCTGGGCCAGCGCCTCGAAGGCACGGGCCCGCCGGCGGACATCTTCGGGCGGGGTACGATTTTCCAGCCGCTCGCGCATCCAGTCGAGGCCGGCCTGGAGCTCGGCAATGGCACGCTCGACATCCTCGCGCTGCTGTTCCAGCACGGCGATGCGGTTGGTGAAGCGCTGGATGGCCGGTTCCAGCCGTTCGCGGCCGCCGCGATCGATCGCTTCCAGATCGAGGATTTCCTTGATCTCGTCGAGCGCAAAGCCGACGCGCTTGCCGCGCAGGATCAGTTCGATCCGGGCCCGGTCGGCGGCGGAATAGATCCGCGCCGCGCCACGGCGCAGCGGCGTGATCATGCCTTTTTGCTCGTAGAAGCGCAGGGTGCGCGGGGTCACATCGAACTCATGCGCGAGCTCGCGGATCGTGAATTCGGTATCGGGTGCGACCGGTTTGACCATGGGGTGAATGGTGTTCACAAACTTACGCGAACGTCAACGTCAAAGATATAACAGGCGGCGATTTCACGGGCGACCGTGCTTTCCCCTTCCATCCGGAACCAGCTCACGGCAAGCTGGTGCCCATGACGACACACACTTCGTTCCTGTCTGTTGCCGCTGCAATGCTGACGGCCCTCACCCTGAGCCCGTCTGCGCCGGCACAGGACACGCCGGACCCGGGCTTTTCCATCCTGGCCCCGGCCAGCGAAACACCTCAAAACGGCGAGGCCGAGGCATCGCCCGCGCCCCGCGCTCCGGCCGGCCCCTGGCTGGGGCGGGAGGCCTATCTGGCCTTGCGATCCGGCAGTTCGGCGGTCGAAACACCACAGGAGGAGGACACCGCCACCGCTGCCGGTCTGGCGCCGGTGCGCCGGATGCGCTGGCGCGTCGAAACCGCAACGCTGGACGGCACGCCCCTGGACGCGACCCAGCGTGAAATCCTGATCGGCGACGGCTATGTCACCGAACCGGGCAGCGAACAGAACGCCGTCTACGACTTTGCGCTCGGCCGGATCCTCAGCCGCATCCAGTCGCCGGGGGGGCCGGTGATGCAGAACCGGCCGATCGTGGCGCATGTGCACCGGCAGGTGAACACTTTTGCCTATTTCACCCGCGGCGGGGAGTTGGACGAGGTCACCGGTCCCGGCGGCAGCCTGTTCGAGCGCTTCTGGATCGAGGCCGCCATGGGCGTCCGCCTGTCCCCGGTCACGATGGCAGTCAGCGAAAGCGATAACGGCCATGTCGCCGTGCGACGCGATCCGCTGGGCAGCGAGATTTTCGGGTTTGATGCCGACGACACGGGCACGCCCGCCGAAGCGGCACTGTTCAAGTCCTGGATACGCCATGCCCTGCCCATCCATCCCGATGCGCTGGATGCGATGCCGGTCGAGGCGGGCATCCCGTCCCGCTTCAGCTTTCTGGTATTCAGCCCGTCGAGCCCGGATGGCCGGCGCGAGACCTGGACCCGGCTGAGCACGAGCGCGGGCGAAGCCGCCTTTCCCTGGCCCGAGAACGTGCCGGCTGTTGCCGCCGAGGGCTATGCTGATACCGGCAGTCCGACCGCCCGCCTGATCGCCGCCGGCCTGTCCGCCCTGCAGGCGCCGACAGCCGAGGCACCGACCAGCTCAACCCTCGCCGCGGCCTCCGAGGCGGCCCAGCGGCGTGCGGACTATGCCGGCGCCTATCTGTCGCTCTATCAGATTGCCCACCATTCCGGCCCGTGCCGCGCAACCAGCACCGACCCGGCCTGCACCCGGATGGCCCAGATTGCCGCCGCGGGCCTGGGCAATGCCGATTTCGAAGCGCTGATGGAAGCACTGGCCCAGCTGCCGCGCGACCGCTTGGCCGCGCTGGCCACGCTTCGCCAGCATCTGCACCGCACGGGCTATGCCGGCGGGGCCGCCAATCTTCTGGCCGCCCAAGCCCTGGCCACCGAACGCGCAAACACCCCCGACGCCATGGCCGAGCTGGATCCGATGGCGCTGTTTGCCGCCAGCGCCGAAGCCGACCCGTTTGCGCCACTGGTTTACTGGCATGCCGGTCGCTATGCGGCTTCGCAGGATGACGTGGAATCGGCCTGGCTGCTGTTTGAAATCGCCCTGGGATTGCCGGGCTCGTCCGAATTACCCCCGTCACGGGAAGCATCCGCAATGCGTGAACAGCTGCAGACACTTGCCCCCGGATTCTTCGGCCCGATCACAGCCCGATAACCCGACTTGTCCACAGATTTAAGCCGGCATTAACCGAGTCAGAGCCTTGTGAGGACTCAGGAAATTCGTGCGCGACTCGATCCCTGAGATTCGGTGTGGAAACACCACATATTGGGTCCGCCCGGTTGGTTTACACAATATTAACCGCAGAATAGCGTTCAGCGGTTGCAGTGAGCGAGCGATTCGGAATGTCGTCCAGTGGTCCATGGAGCGTGAAAGGGATCGATCCCCGCGCCCGGGCGCGGGCCAAAACAGCTGCGCGCCGGGAAGGCGTCACGCTGGGCGAATGGATCAATCGCGTCATCCTGGAAGACAGCGACCCGGCCAAGGCCGAGTGGGATGATGCGCTGGAAGCCTTTCCGGGCTTTGGCGGAGCCAGCTCGCTGAACGAGGAGGATGACCGCCTCCTGCGCGCCATGGTCAACCGGCTGACCGAACGGGTGGAAAGCTCCGAACAACGCTCCGCCCGCACA
This sequence comes from uncultured Maricaulis sp., assembly GCA_965242785.1. Classification (GTDB taxonomy): domain Bacteria; phylum Pseudomonadota; class Alphaproteobacteria; order Caulobacterales; family Maricaulaceae; genus Maricaulis. The sequence continues at coordinate 105,205 of CBDETA010000001.1, read as the reverse complement.
CTGACCGGCCTGGACAAGGCGATCTCCCAGCTCGCCGACAAGATCACCCGAACCAGCGAACGCACCAGTGCCGAACTGGCCGCCACGCAGGACTCGCTGGGCAAGGTGCGCAAGTCGCAGGATGACCTGACGGACCGTATCCGCACGCTGGAATCCACAGGCCCGGCCGGTGCTACCGACACGGCAGCCGTGGAGACCACGATCATGAAGCTGGCCCGGCGGCTGTACGAGCACGAGAACGATACGGCGGCCCGCCTGCATTCCGTGGACGAGGACAGCCGCTCGATCGCGGAATCGCTGGAAGCGCGGCTGGCGCGACTGGAATCCCGCGCCGACGACTATGCCGAGCTCGATCGCAAGCGGCAGGACCGCACGATCGACAATATCGGCCAGCTGCAATCGACCACCGAAGCGCTGAAGGCGCGGGTTGAAGGCGCCGAACGCGTCACCAATGAAGCCGCCCGCTCGCTGGAGAGCGCCGTGCTGCGCCTGGACGAACGCCTGCGTCACATGGAGACACGCAATTCCAGTGACACGGTCGATCTGGAGCGTCGCTTCGAGCGCCTGTCGGAAGATGTGGCGCGCGTCATCGCGGATACCCGCGCACAGATGGCCAAGGCTGTGTCCGGTGCAGCGTCAGAGCCGCGCCTTGACCGGCTGGAAGACGCCCTGACCCGGGCGCTGGGCCGGATCGACGACGCCGAGCGCCGCCAGGGCGATTCCATGTCCCGCCTGGGCCAGGAGATCACCAAGCTGGCCGGCGCCATCGACCGCCGCCTGACCGAGAGCGAGCGTCGTTCGGCCGAAGCCCTACGCGAGAACCAGAACGAGCAGAAGCTGGAGCGCCGCCTGGACGAGGTGCGCCAGGAAAGCCGCGACGCCATCCGCCGCATGGGTGAGGATGTTACACGTCTGGGCCGTTCGCTGGCGGACCGGATCGAGAAGTCCGAAGCGCGCTCGAACGCGGTCATCGAGAATGCGACCGACCGCATGGCACAGGTGCTCGACAAGATCGATGCCGGGCGCACGGCGCGCGAAGAAGACCTGGAAGACCGGCTGCGCCAGTCCGAAGAGCGGACCGCCCAGCGGATCGAACAGGCCCTGGGCAGCGTGCAGGAACGCATGGCCTCGGTGAAAACCCAGACCGAAGAAGCCCTGTCCCCGGTGCAGCGGGCCATGTCGGCCCTGGCCGACCGACTGGAGGCAATCGAGAAGCGCGACGCGCCGGACGAAGACAAGCCGAGAGCCGACACGAAGCCGGAAGCGGCGTCCAAGGCCAAGACCTCGGCGGAAGACGATTTCGATTTCGACACGCCGTTGTCGCCGCCGCCGCAAGCGGAAACGCCCAAGGGCGTGGACGACGACGAATTTGATCCCTTCCTGGCGGAAGCGGAAGCGCCGGCGGCCGCTGCGCCTGCCAAACCGGTGTTGCGCGAAAAGCCAGCCGCGCCGTGTGCGGAAGCGGTGGCTGATGCCGCGCGCATGGTGCTGCAACCCGCGCCCCAACCCCGGCAGGCGGAAGCCGCTGCCCCGCGTCCGGCCCAGCCGGCCCAACCCGCTCGTCCGTCCGGACGACTGGGTGCGACAGCCGATGCCGATTTCCTGGCCGCAGCGCGTGAACGCACACGCAATCCGGGCCAGCCGTCCCACGCCCACGCGGCATCCTCCGCGCCGCAATCCGCCAAGCCGTCGCGCTTTGGCCGCACCCTGCTCTACACCCTGCCCGTCGTCGCGTTGGTGATGCTGACCGGTGCGGGCGCGCTGTTGTTCTGGGAAGCCTCGCGCGGCGAGGCCGAGCGCCAAACCGTGGCAGCGGAGACGGAACGCTCCTTCATCGCCCAGGTCGAGGCCGGGCTGTCCGACCAGCCTGCAGCCGCTCCGGCACAGGAGACGCCGGCCGAAAACCCCGGAGCGGGCGTCGTCGAAACGCCGACGCAGATGGCAGAGGCCACCCCCGCCGCCCAGCGCCCGGTCGAGACCGCGCCCACCACACCGCCGGCCAACCAGGTCGCCGACCTGTCTGCCACGGTCATGCCGACGGCATCGGTCGAGCCGGAACCGCAGCCGGTCCCGACGACGTCCGGCCGCAATGGTCCGGCGACGCTGGAGCGCGCGGCGTCGGACGGTCATCCGGTCGCGCGATATCTGCTGGGCATGCAGACGCTGGAAGCGGGCAATGCCGAGAATGCCGCCATCCTGCTGCGTCGGGCTGCCGAACAGGGCGTGCCAGCGGCGCAGTACCGCTATGCCAAGCTGCTGGAGACCGGTGAAGGCGTACCGCAGGACCTGGAAGCCGCCCGCCGCTGGACCGAGCGCGCCGCCAATGCCGGCCACCGCCGGGCCATGCACAATCTGGGTGTGATGTACTATTATGGCACCGGCGCGGCCGAGAACCTGGAAACGGCCGCGCGCTGGTTCCAGGAGGCCGCCTTGCTCGGATTGCGGGACAGCCAGTTCAATCTCGCCCTCTTGTACGAGACCGGCGACGGTGTGCCGCTGAGCCTGCCGGATGCCTATGCCTGGTTCATGATCGCCGCCAATGGCAGCGATGACCCGACGGCGCGCGAGCGTGCCATGACGCTGGAAGCCCAGCTGGAGCCGGATGCACTGGCTGCCGCCCAGGCCGTCATTGCCGGCTTCACGCCGCGCCCGCTGGATGGCGAGGCGAATGGCATCTATTCCGAACGCCCCTGGGAGCGCGTCGCCACGACCAATACGGTGGAAGTCCGCCGGGCCCAGGGCTTCCTCTCGGTGCTGGGTTACAGCCCGGGGCCGATCGACGGGGAAATGGGTGAGCGCACCCGCCAGGCGATCATGCAATTCGAGGCCGATATGGGACTGCCCCGCACCGGACGCGTCGACACCGTTCTGATCGAACGGCTGGAACGCGCCGCGGCGGGCTAGTCCGGCGGTGCAGATCTACCTCCCGATCGCGGAAATCTCAGTCAACATCTTCTTGTTGCTCGGATTGGGCGCTGGCGTCGGTTTCCTGTCGGGCATGTTCGGCGTTGGCGGCGGTTTCCTGATGACCCCGCTCCTGATGTTCATCGGCATTCCGCCGGCTGTTGCCGTCTCAACCGAAGCCAACCAGATCGTGGCGTCCTCGGCGTCGGGGGCGCTGGCGCATTGGCGACGCAAATCCCTCGACATCAAGATGGGCTGCCTGCTGCTGGTCGGCGGCGCATCCGGATCGGTGTTCGGGGTGCAGTTGTTTGCTTTCCTGCGTTCCCTCGGCCAGATCGATCTTATCATCTCGCTCAGCTATGTGGGGTTTCTGGGGATTGTCGGCGGGCTGATGTTCTTTGAAAGCGTTCGCGCAATCCTGCGTGCGCGCAATCCGGACGCAGCCAACCGCTCAAACAGCGGCGGCCGGCGCAAGCGGACCTGGATCGACCGCCTGCCGTTGAAAATGCGGTTCGCGGCCTCGGGCCTCTACATCTCGATCATTCCGCCCATCGCGATCGGATTTTTTGTCGGCACGCTGGCCGCCATCATGGGCGTGGGCGGCGGTTTCGTCATGGTGCCGGCCATGATCTACATTCTTCGCATGCCGACCAATGTCGTCGTCGGCACCTCCCTGTTCCAGATCCTGTTCGTCACGGCGCTGACCACATTGCTGCAAGCTGGCCAGAACCAGACGGTCGATATCGTGCTGGCGATGCTGCTGACATTCGGTGGTGTCATCGGCGCCCAGTTCGGGGCCCGCGCAGGACGCCGGATCAAGGCCGAGGAACTACGCGCCCTGCTGGCCTTCATGGTGCTGGCGGTTTGCCTCAAGCTGGGTTGGGATCTGGTGGTGACACCGGCCGATCTCTTTGTCGTGCTTCCCGTCGGTGAGGAGGGTCACTGAATGCTGGCTGTCCTGCTCATGATGATGACGCTGCAAGGTCAGCAACCGGTGTTCATCGCGAACGAACCGCCCAGCATCGTGGCGGCACTGACGCATGAAACCGTCGAGATCCGCGAGGACTTCTCGGGCATGGAGCTGGTCCTGTACGGCGCCACGCGCGGGCTGACCATTCGTGACGAGATCGTCGTCGTCCTGCGCGGCCCGGCGCGCGACCTTCGTGTCATGCGCAAATCCCGGAATTTCGGCATCTGGGTGAATTCCGATCCGGTCGAATTCTCTGGCGTGCCCGCCTACTACGCCATCGCCACCTCCCTGCCATTGGAAGATATCGCGACAGAGGATGAACTCCGGTTGAGCGGTATCGGACTGCCGGCCCTGCTCGGCGAGAACCCGCCCAGCACGGCGGACGACCCGCAAGCCTATCTCGCCGCGATCGAGCGCGCCGGCCAGCGCAATGCCCTGTTTGCCGAGGCTCAGCGCGGCGTGGAAGTGCTGGATGGCGGCCTGTTCCGCGCGACGATCAGCCTGCCGCCGCTGACGCCGGTCGGCAATTATGTCGCCGATGTCTATCTGTTCCGCAGCGGCCGCGTCATCGCCAGCCGCTCGGCCAGCCTGCGCGTGGAGAAGGCCGGGCTGGAGCGCTTTGTCTACGACCTCGCCCACGAGCGGCCCTGGAGCTATGGCCTGATCTGCGTGATCCTGGCGATGGGTGCGGGCTATCTGGCGAATGTGGCCTTCAGCCGGCGCTAGATCCGGTCTGCCACACAGGTCTTGCCCGCGACCGGATAGACCCGGCTACGGCCCATCACCAGCGCGTCCGGCGTGGTGCCGAAACAGCGCGAAAAGGCCTCATCCCGCACATTCAGCCCGCCGGTGAAAGCGCCGAAGGCCGGCATCACGAGGCGTTCGCCATCGGTGGCGAAACAGCGGGCCCGGACCGATCGGCCGGAGCGGCGGACCTTGGCACAGGGGTGGAGATGGCCGGCGACTTCGCCGGGGGCCGGACCCTCGGTGGGTTCGTGGCGGAAGGTCAGGCCGGCTTGTTCGACCGTCTCGCGGATTTCACCGCCGAAGCGCGGCGGCGGGGCCGGATCGTGATTGCCCTCGATCCAGATCCACCGGCTGACCGATGAGACCAGCCGCTGGAGCGTCTCGGCGTCGGCATCATGCATGCGCCCGTCCGCGCCCAGATCGTGGAAGCTGTCACCCAGGGCGATGACCGTGTCGGGCAGGTGGTGGGCGATCACTGCCGCCAGCTGGCGCAGCGTGGTGCGGGTGTCATAGGGCGGCAGCATCTGACCCTTAACCGCAAAGGCCGAGCCCTTTTCAAAGTGCAGGTCGGAGACAATGAGGGTCGAGGCGGACGGCAGCACCAGGGCGCCGCTGCGATCGGCAAAGGCGGTGATCCCTGCGAGCCGGAAGGCAAAGCCGTGGGTCTTGTCCGGGGCGATGTCAGTCAAGCCGCATGGCCTCCGCGATCAGGTCCTCGGACGAAATGTCTGCGAGGATGCTTTCATGGCCCTCGCCGTAAACCGGTTCCTTGCCGATCTCCAGCATCACCGGCACCGCCAGCGGCGAGATCCGGTCGAGAGCGACATGGGTGATATGGCCCCGGATCCGGGCCAGCGCCGCGCCGAGACGATGGATGTCCAGCAGGCCGGTGCCTGCATCCGCCCAGGCGGCCTTGAGCAGGATGTGATCCGGTTCGTGCTCGCGCAGGACGTTGTAGATGAGATCGGTGGACATGGTGACCTGGCGTCCGGACTTTTCCTGGCCGGGAAAGCGGCGCTCGATCAGGCCGGCGATCAGGGCACAGTTACGGAAGGTGCGCATCATCAGCTGGCTTTCCGCCAGCCAGGCGTCGAGATCATCGCCCATCATGTCCTCGGCGAAGAGCGCATCGAGATCGACACCGGACAGATCGCGCAGCCCCCAGACCGAAAGCGCGTATTCATTGGCGACAAAGCCCATCGGGCGCAGGCGCATGCGTTCCAGCCGGCGGGTCAGCAGCATGCCCAGGGTCTGGTGCGCCAGACGTCCCTCGAACGGGTAGCAGACCAGATAGAAGCGGGCCGCGCGCGGGAAGGTCTCGACCAGGAGGCCGTCGGCGCGCGGCAATTGCGAGCGCAGGCGCTGCAGCGACAGCCAATCGCGTACCTGGCCCGGCAGATGCCCCCAGCGGGCCGGGTCCTGGACCATGTCGCGGACGCGTTCGGCGAGAAAGGTTGAGAGCGGAAACTTGCCGCCATTGTAGGACGGGATGCGCGGATCGGTATCGGCCGAACGGGTGACCCGAACCGCCATATCCTCGATGCCTTCAAAGCGCAGGACCTGGCCGGAGAAGAGAAAGGTATCACCCGGCACCAGCTGGTCGACGAACCATTCCTCGACCTGGCCGAGACGGTGGCCGCCGCGTCCGCGCGAGGAGACGATGACGTCCAGCATCGGGCTTTCCACGATGGTGCCGACATTGAGCCGGTGGCGCTGGGCGATCTGCGGCGTGCGGGCGCGCCAGAGCCCGTCGCGCCCCTTCACCAGACGGCGGAAACGGTCATAGGTCTGCAGCGCGTAGCCGCCGGTAGCGGTGAAATCGAGCACCTTGTCAAATCTCGCACGATCGAGCGAGGCATAGGGCGCAGCGCTGCGGATCTCGGCATAGAGATCGTCCGCATCGAAGGGCTGGCCACAGCCGCGTCCCATGATGTGCTGGGCCAGCACGTCCAGCGCGCCGGCCTTCAAGGGTTCGCCATCCAGGGCGTTGGCGGCCACAGCATCGCGGGCGGCCTCGCATTCCAGGTGTTCGAAGCGGTTCGTCGGCGCCAGCAGGGCGCGTGAGGGCGCATCGAGGCGGTGATTGGACCGACCCAGACGCTGGATCAGGCGCGAGGATCCTTTGGGTGCGCCCATCTGCACCACCAGATCGACATCGCCCCAGTCAATCCCGAGATCGAGCGTGGACGTGCAGACCACCGCCTTGAGCTTGCCCGCCGCCATGGCCGCTTCCACCTTGCGCCGCTGTTCCGGGGCCAGCGAGCCGTGATGCAGGGCGATGGGCAGGTTGGCGTCATTGATGTTCCAGAGCTCCTGGAAGGTCATTTCCGCCTGCGAGCGCGTATTGACGAAGACCAGCGCCATCTTCGCCTCGCGGATGCGGGCATAGACATCGGCCATGGCATGGCGGCCGGAATGCCCGGCCCAGGGAATGCGTTCGGCCGGGTCGAGGATGTCGACCTGCGGCACCGCCCCTTTCTGCCCTCTCACGATGCGGGCAAAGGCGGGAGTGTCCGGATCGGACTGGCGCGCCAGCCAGCGGGCCAGCCCGCCCTCGTCTGCCACCGTGGCCGACAGGCCGGCGCGGCGGGCGTGCGGAGCCCAGCGCGCGATCGCGGCCAGGCCGAGGCTGAGCAGGTCCCCGCGCTTTTGCGGGGCGATGGCATGGATTTCGTCGATGACGATGCGCTGGAGATCGCGAAAGAAGGCCTCGGCATTCGCCGTTGCGCTGAACAGGGCGAGCTGTTCCGGCGTGGTCAGCAGGATGTCCGGCGGATGCGCACGCTGGCGCTGGCGCTTGGAGGCGGACGTATCACCGGTGCGGGTTTCGATGCGCAGGTCCAGCCCCATCTCGCTGACCGGTGTCATCAGATTGCGGGCGACATCGACCGACAGGGCCTTGAGCGGCGAGATGTAGAGTGTGTGGAGGCGGTACGGCCGTGTGCGCGGTTGACCTTCCGTCTGCGCGGCCAGATCGATCAGGCTGGGCAGGAAACCGCCCAGCGTCTTGCCGCCGCCCGTGGGCGCGATCAGCAAGGCATCCTCGCCGGCCCGGTCGGCCGTTATCATGTCCAGCTGATGCGGCCGCGCCTGCCAGCCGCGCGCCGCAAACCAGGCCGCAAACCGGTCTGGCAGCACCGCGCCGGGCGCAGGAGGGGAAACCGTCGTGTCAGGCATCAAGAGCGAAGCTAGCGCGCAACCGGTCCGGCGGCGATAGCGCGGCCTCAGAATAACGGGGGACAGCCGCCAGGCGCGTCCCTCTGCCCCGATTGCCGCGATTTCGCCATGCTTGCCCGCATAGTACCGAGTAGCGAGGGAATTCATCATCATGGCCGGATCCGGGATCGAACGGTTCACGGCGCTGGATAGCGCTTTTCGCGACCAGGCCGGTCGCGGTGAACGGCTGTATGCACGGTTTTCGGCCCTGGCGGGCCTGTCGAGCGAGCTGGAGCCGGAGGTCCTGGTCCAGCGCACGCTAACGATCCGCGATCAGCTGAATGACGGGCTGGGCGCCTGGCGCGCACCGGCCAAGTCGATGCGGCTGGTCTTTGCCGCTGCCCTCGCCTCCGGAAATCGCACGGCCCAGCATTTCTTTGCGGCCCGCGAAGCCCTGGACGAACGCCGCAAGGCACGCGGTGGCCGCCGTCTCAATCATGGCGGTTCCTGCGCCGCCCTGGGGTTGGTGACAGCCGGGGGACAGGCCCACCAGGCCGACGGTTTCTACGACATCCTGGAAGCCATTGCCGCGCCCTGGTGGCGCCGCGATGCGGCCCGGGAGGAAGTGGTGGCGGCCATCTTCGCTGCCATGGGCGACACGCCGGACGAGGCCGTGGAGCAGCTGGACAAGGCGCGCGACGCCCTGCGTACGGCCGGTGTGCCCAAGGCCCATGCCGAAGCTGCAGCCTGCGAGATCGCGTTCTTCGATTATGATCCGGCCCAGATCGCTGCATCCTGGACCGTGCTGAACACCGCGATGCGTGGCCGTTCGGCCCTGCGCAGCGGCATCGGCAAGACCGGTCTGGCCGTCCTGGCCGCTTCCGGTCAGGGTCATGCGGCGGCTGATGCGCTGGTTGCCGGCTTCGAGGCTGTGCGCGCACTCAAGCCGCGCCCGGACTCCAGCGTCGCGGCAAAGCTGGCGCTGCGCCTGGCCCAGTCGGAACTGGGCGGCGGCCAGGCCATCTCGGCCGCCCGTGACCTGGCGGCCATCCTGGCGGCCCAGGCCGCCATGATCGTCGCCGTGACCTCGGCCAGTTCGGCCGCTGTGGTCGCGTCAACCTGACGGGGTGACACGCGACCCTTCGCGGGGCAGTGTGCCATCCGGTCCACCACCAAGGGGGGTATCGGGTGGCATTCAGTTCGCTGGATTCCGAACGCATTGTTGAGACACTGGAACGTCTGTCCCTGAGGGCGGGTGAACGGTTTCCCACGGCCAGCATCAACAAAGTCATCGCCGAACTGATCGACCTGGCCAAGCGCGACCGGCGGCGCAGTCAGCGCCTCGCCCGGCCCTATCTCCTGTTGCGCAGCGGCACACTGCTGGCAGTCCTGCTGGCCATTGCCGGCCTGGTCTTCATCGTCAAGGCTATGATGGGCTGGGTCGATGTCGGCGATGCGCAGGCCGATGTGTTCACGGTGTTCGAAGGGGTCGAGGCCGGGCTGAACATCGTCATCCTGACCGCAGTTGCGATCTTCACCCTGACCCGCGTGGAGGAACGCCTGAAGCGATCGCTCGCACTGGACGATCTGCACGAGCTGCGCTCGATTGCCCACGTCATCGACATGCACCAGCTGACCAAGGACCCGAACGCCCTCCTGCGCCTGGGCCCGCGCACCTCCTCCTCGCCCGGCCGGGAGATGTCCGAGTTCGAGCTGTCGCGCTATCTGGACTATTGCGCCGAGGCCCTGAGCCTGGCCGGCAAGATCGCTGCGCTCTATGCACAAAGCTCGCGCGACCCGGTCGTGATCGCGGCGGTCAATGACATCGAAAGCCTGACGTCCGGGATGGCCGCGAAAATCTGGCAGAAAATCATGATCGTTCGCGGGTCGCTCGATCGCTCGGCAGAACCGGCAGGCTAGGCGTTTCCCTGCCCGGCGAAGGGTGCTAGTAGCGAGAAGAGACTTGCGCTGCACGGGGGCTGGACGCCATGAATTTCGAAGACTTTCTCAATCCCGAGACCATGGCCATGCTGGCCGAGCGGGCCGTGTCAGCCGGGACCAATATTGTGCTGGCAGCGCTGATCCTGATCGTCGGCATGATCGTGGCCGGAATGATCCGAAGCGGGGTCCGCAAGGCTGCGTCCCGTTCACCGCGGATCGACGACACCCTGGCCGGCTTCTTCTCCTCGATTGTCTATTACGGCGTCATCGCCGTGGTCATCATCGCCGTCCTGGGCAAGTTCGGTGTCGAGACGACCAGCATGGTTGCCGCCCTGGGCGCCATGACCCTGGCCATCGGCTTTGCCCTGCAGGGCACGCTGTCCAACATCGCTGCCGGGGTGATGATCATCGCCTTCCGCCCTTACGCCATCGGTGACTTTGTCGAGGTGGCGGGCGTCGCCGGCACGGTGAAGGATGTGAACCTGTTCACCACGGTGCTGGCGACCGGCGACAACAAGAAGATCATCATTCCCAACGGCCAGTCCTGGGGTGATGTGATCACCAACTATTCCGCCAACCCGACCCGCCGCGTCGATTTCGCCTTCTCGATCGATTATGGCGACGATATCGACAAGGCCATGCAGGTGATCCGCGACACGCTGGCCAGCGATGCCCGCGTGCACACGGATCCGGAGATCTTCGTGGCTGTGTCCGGCCATGGCGAGAGCTCGGTCGATCTGGTGGCGCGAGCCTGGGGCAATACCGGCGACTATTGGGGCATCAAGTTCGACGGGATGAAGAATGTGAAGGAAGCCTTCGACAAGAACGGCATTTCCATTCCCTACCCGCACCGGGTCAATATCGCCCGCAAAGGCTGAGCCCTTTCCGCGCATCGGGGCTGCTTCGGCCCCGATTGCGCCCCAATTGGTGATACAGTGGCGTCATGACAGAGCATTCGACATCCCAAGCTGCCCGGTCTGGCGAAAAGCGCAGCTTCGTGCAGCGCCTGACGCGGATCAGCACAACCGACGTCCTGCGTCTGGTCTTCCTGTGCGTGCTGGCAGGCTTCCTGCTGGCGGCATTGAACGTCAATCCGCGCGATCTGTGGGCCGATTTCTTCGGCACACTGGCGCGCAGCTGGGGCCGGTTCATCGATTTCCTGTTCGACAGTGCCGGCTGGGCGATCGAATATTTCCTGCTGGGCGCCGTGCTGGTGATCCCGATCTGGATCGTGTTCAGGCTGTTGCGCGCTGTCGGCCGCAACTGACAAAACCGCATCTTCACCGCGCGTTAACCAGGTCGCTTTGCTGGATGTCAAGAATGATGGCCTAGAACCGCCATCATGACAGGGAACGCACTTCAAAAGACTGACATCGCCCAGATGTCCGTGCCGGAAGGCATTGATTGCGCACGCAGCGGTCCGCTGTTGCTGCAGTCGAACCCGTTCATGCGTTCCATCCTGGTCTCCCTGCTGCGCGATGCCGGGACCCAGGAAGTGCATGTCGCCCATGACGCCGAGCTTGCCTTCGAGAGCCTGACCGCTCGATTGCCCAGCGTGCTGGTATCGGACTGGAACCAGCATGACACGCCCGTGGAAGACCGGCTTCGCCTGGTCCGCCGCATTCGCGAAACCCAAGGCGCTCCCTTCCAGCAGACCCCCATCATCATGATCTCCCAGCCGCGCTCGCGACGCGAGATTGAGCTGGCGCGCGATGCCGGCGTGACCGAATTCATCATCACGCCGATTGCGCCGATCACCCTGCAGCAGCGCCTCACCGCCGTGGTGGAGAGACCGCGCGATTTTGTGGAATCGCCGCGCTTTACCGGTCCGGACCGGCGCCGCCGCAAGCGCAACGCCATGGGCCCGTCCTACAAGCGCACGGCCGATGTCGAGGCAGGGGTGACCACGGCGATGGGTGCCGCGCGTGCGGCCGCGGTGTCGCTGGTGCAAGAGATGCAACTGACCGGCGATGCCCTGGCGGTCCGTGTGGCCCGATCGCTGCAGCGCTTCATCTCGCATGTGAAGGACTACACCGCCTCGGAGGCGGAAGTGGCGACCATGCACCGCTCGGCGATCGCCCAGCTCTCGCGCATGGCGGAAGACGGAAATCCCCTGCGCGAACCCGTGGTGACCGGTCTGGAACAGGTGGTCGAGAAGCGCATGCGCCGCAGCTGAAAGCGCTGGCCGGGCCGGATGGGCTGACCTATCAACGAAGGTCAGACCAGATGCAGGACCCGCCATGGACGACGATATCCAGCACCGTCTCGATACGCTTGCCCCGCTGATTGTGGACGGATCGCCGCACGCGGTGGCCCTGGGCTTCCGGATTCTCGAACTTGCGCCAGGCCGGGCTGTCATGGCGGCACCGTATTCCGAAGACCTGATCGGAGATCCGGAAACGGGAACCCTGCATGGCGGCGTGATCACGGCGCTGCTGGACCATTGCTGCGGCATCGCGGCCTTTGGCGGCTTGGGCGCCCGGGACACACCGGCCACGCTGGACCTGCGGATCGACTACATGCGCCCGGCGCGAGCCGGCCTGGATGTGACGGCGCAGGCGCGCTGCCTGAAATCACACGGCCTGGTCGCCTTCGTGCGGGCCACGGCGCATGACGGCGATGTGGAGGACCCGGTGGCGATTGCCCAAGCGGCTTTCATGATCACGCGGGCCTCCAAGGCGGCCCAGGAGCGGGCCGTGAAGGCGATGAAGGAGGGACGTGCCTCATGAGCCGCGCCCTGCTGGAGACCCTGCTCGCCACGCCCTATGTCGCCCGGTTCGGTGTGCAACTGGAGATGAAGGGCACCGAGCTGACCGGCATCCTGCCGTTCAGGGAGGATCTGGTCGGCAATCCGCTGATCCCGGCGCTGCATGGCGGGGCTGTCGGGGCGTTTCTGGAAATCGTGGCGTCCGGCTCCCTCCTGATCAGCCAGCCCATGGCGCGCCTGCCCAAACCGATCGATGTGGCCATCGACTATCTGCGCCCGGCCCGGGCCCAGGATGTCTATGCGCGGGCGATCGTCGCGCGCTCTGGCCGGCGAGTGGCGAATGTGCGCGTGGAAGCCTGGCAGGGCCGGACCGAAGCGCCGGTGGCGACGCTGCACGGGCACTTCCTGATCACGCCGGAGGGCGCGAGCGCGGAAAGCTGACATCGCCATTACGGTTCCGACACTTCGTGACGGACGCTTGACGAATGCTTAGGCCCGCCGCCACGCGGCGGTTAGCCGGGAAGCTCCAGGGTGGCTGTTGCGGTGGCAGACAGCATGGTGCTGTCGGCCGCAGGCCAACAGGAGCCCCTTCCCATGAACAAGCGCACCCTGACCGCTGTCGCGGTCCTGATCACCCTCTCCCCCTCCCTGCTTCTCGCACCACCGGCCTCGGCGCTCGGTCCGGACGCGTTCGAGACCATCACCTTCGACCGGTCCGACCTGCACAATCCCACCGCCCTCGCTGAAATCCGTGCCGAGCTGCGTTCCGCGGCTGAAACGGTCTGTGAAGCGCGTGAACTGCGCGGCATGGACCGCGTGCGGACCGAGCGCCGCTGTATCGAGCAGACGCTGGCCGATGTGAACCTGGAGCTCGACCAGCGCATCGCCGCAACGCGTTCGGGTTCGGAATACGCCATGCGGGAGCCGGCCCGGCAGAATTGAGCCCTGGCGGTCGCGGGCCGGGCCGGATCCACCGGGGCTGACGGCCCGGCCCTGCGACCATTTGGCGACTGTCCTTGCGGCCTCGCCGGCCTAGATTGGGGGTCATGAACACCACCGGTCCCCTGATCGCCTATTACGACGCGCTGTGCCCGATCTGCTGCGCCGAGATGAAGCGCTATGCCCACCATGGCGACCACATCATCCGCCTGCAGGACTGCAATGGCGAGATTCCCGAGGATATCGACCGTGACGCCGCCCTGCGCTCGCTGCATGTGCGGTTGCCGGACGGCACGGTGGAGGACGGATGGCTGGCCTTCCTGGCGATCTGGGAACGCCTGCCGGGCTGGCGCCGGCTGGCCTGGCTGACCCGGCCGGCCTTCATCCGCAAACCGCTGGACCGCATCTATCGCTGGCTGGCGCCCTATCGGCCGCGCCGCACCTGTCGCGATGGTGTTTGCGAGCTCTGATCCCAGGTCCATACATTTTTGCATAACCCCAAGACGCAAGCATTCTGGGCGCGACCGTTGAATCCACGCCTGCACTTCTCCAGATAGCCTCTACTTCGCATTCATAATCGAATGACGCGAAGAACGTTCTGGAGAATGTCCCATGCTTCGTCCCCTTGTTCTGATCGCCAGCCTTGTCCTGACCGCACCGGCCGCGCTGGCGGCGCCGCCGCATTCGGTTGCCATTCCGGTCACCGAGGCCGACCTGCTGGATGCGGACCGTCTGGAAACACTGCACGATCGCATCACCGAAGCCGCCGTGGAGGTCTGCCGTGACCGTCTGCGCGGCGACCTCTTGCGCCCGATGACCCTGCCCGTCTGCGTGGAACGCACCCGCGAAGCGGCGCTGGAACAGGTCGAGCTGCGGCTGGCCGAACTGGCCCGCGAACGCCCGCAACTGGCCGAACGCGAACACTAGGCGGCTTGCCCCCATCGTGCGGGTCAGGCTAGCTGCCGGTCATGTCGACCGCGCCCCTGACCCGTACCGATGTCCTCAAACGTGCCTGGCCGCTGGTCTTTGCCAATGCGGCCGTGCCGCTGGCCGGCGTGACCGATACCTTTGTCCTGGGCCTGTCCGGTGACACGGCCGATCTGGGCGGGGTGGCCCTGGGCGGGGCGATTTTCTCGGTCTTCTACTGGAGCTTCTATTTCCTCCGCATGGGTACGACGGGGCTGACAGCCCAGGCCGATGGCGCAGGAAACATCGCCGAAACCCAGCGCATCGCCCTGCGCGCCCTGGCCATCGGTGCCGTGCTGGGCATGGCCGTCTTCCTGTTGCGCGACCTGATCGCCCTGGCCGGCTTTGCCGTGATGCAGGGCGAGGCCGATGTCGAGAGCAAGGGCCGGGACTACCTCCTCGCCCGCGCCTGGGGCACGCCGGCCGCCCTGGCCGCCTTCGCCCTGTCGGGCTGGTTGATCGGGCTGGGCCGCAATGCCGCAACACTGGCGATCTATGTCACCTTCAGCCTGGTCAATATCGCGCTGGACCTGTGGTTCGTGCTGGGACTGGGCTACGGCCCGGGCGGCGTGGGCGCCGCCACCGCGATTGCGGAATGGATCGGCCTGCTGCTGGGCCTTGTGCTGGCCAGCGTCGCGCTGAAGGGCCAGGGCGGGCTGGCCGGTGGCGTGCTGGACCGGGCGCGACTGCTGGAGCCACGCGCCCTGGCAGAGATGTTCCAGGTCAATCTCAACCTGATGATCCGCACCTGGACGCTGGTGATCGGCTTTACCTGGTTTGCCAATGCCGGCGCCCGTCAGGGCACGGCGCCGCTGGCCGGCAATCATGTCCTGTTGCAGGTGATCTCGCTGTGGGCCTTCGTGCTGGACGCCTTTGCCTTTGTGGCCGAGACCGAAGCAGGCCGGGCTTTCGGCCGCCGCTCGCTGGACGGGTTGCGCCGGGCGGTGCGGCTGTCGGGCGAGCCCATGTTCGCGGCCGGTGCAGTCTTTGCCGTACTGACCTTCCTGTTCGGGGCCGATGTGCTGGCTGCGGTGATCGATGACGAGGCAGCCCTGGAAGCCGCGGTCACCTATCTGCCCTGGTGCGCCGTCGTGCCCTTCCTGGGGGCGGGTGCCTGGCTGATGGACGGGGTGTTCATCGGCACCACCAGCGGCAAAATCCTGCGCAATGCCGGGATCGCCGCCGTGGCCATCTATCTGGCCGCCGATGCGCTGCTCTCGCCCATGTTTGCCAATCACGGCGTCTGGGCGGCTTTCCTGATCTTCTATATCGCCCGCGGCGCAGCACTGGGCGTGGCCTATCCGGCGCTGGAAAGACGGCTTCAGTCGACCCCGACCGCCTCGGAGACCGAGGCGAAACCGTCGGCCTGAAGCCGTTCGGCGAGGCCGCGCTTGATCTCGGCGACCAGGCCGGGACCGTGATAGACCAGCGCGGTATAGAGCTGGATTGCATTGGCGCCGGCGCGGATCTTGGCATAGGCCGTCTGCGCACTGTCGACACCACCGACACCGATGATCGCCACATCCGGCCCCAGCGCCTTGCGGAACAGGCGCACCAGCTCGGTCGAGCGCTGGAAGACCGGCGGGCCGGACAGACCGCCGCCCTCGCCCATCAGCGGGCTCTGCAGGCTTTCCGGACGGGTGATCGTGGTGTTGGAGACGATGACACCATCCAGCTGGTGACGCCCGACGGCCGCCGCCATCACCTCAACCTCGGCATCCTCGATATCCGGCGCGATCTTGAGGAAGACCGGCGCCGCATCGCGCACCGCCGCCACAGCCGCCAGCAAGTCATCCAGGGCACCGGAGGATTGCAGCGTGCGCAGGCCGGGCGTGTTGGGTGAGGAGACATTGACGGTGAAGAATTGCGCCAACCCCTTCAGCCCGTCCAGACAGGCGACGTAGTCGGCGACCCGGTCCTCGCTGTCCAGATTGGCGCCCAGATTGACCCCGACAATGCCGGGCTTGCCGACGCGCGCTGCCAGGCGCTGGCGGAACAGGTCGAGCCCTTGATTGGGAAAACCCATGCGGTTGATCACGGCGCGGTCTTCCTCGAGGCGGAAGATGCGCGGACGCGGCTTGCCATCCTGGGCGCGCGGCGTCACCGCACCGCATTCAACAAAGCCGAACCCCATGCGCAGCAGCGCGTCGGGCACCTCGGCATTCTTGTCGAAACCGGCGGCCAGGCCGACCGGGTTGGGCAGGTCGATGCCGGCAAGGCGGGTGGCCAGGACCGGATCATCGCCCGCCGCATCGCGCGGTCCGAAACCCCATTTCAGACCCCGCACCGTCCAGCGGTGCGCCGTCTCGGGATCCATCTTGCGCAGAAGGCCGGTCGCGAAATCGTGCAGCATCTCAATCCCGTTCCAGATCGGACGGCAGGACCCAGTCACCATCCTCATTGCGACGGATGTGGCGCAGGCCGCGCACCGCGCTGGCCGGGATCTCGCCGTAGACATGCGGAAAGAGCGCGCCGCCGCGGCTCTTTTCCCACTTCACCGTATCGCCCAGCGCCGCAAGGTCGATCTCGACCAGAAGCAGGCGGGCGTGCTCGTTGTAGTGCCTGACCAGCGTGCCCTCGACCTGGTCGGCGGCGGAGAGATGGATGAAGCCGTCCGCCACATCGTGCGGATCCCCGGTAAAGCGTCCTTCCGCCATGGCCGTGGCCCAGCGTTCAGGATTGGCGAGTCGGTAGGCTCTGGTCGTGCTCATGGCGACGGGTTAGCCCCGCTCGCGCATCGGGGCAAGTGCCGGGACCGGGAGATTTTCCGGCGCCTGATGGACGATCGCCTCACCCGCAGTGCGGACAGTTTTCCTAACTGCCCGACGCGGAGTATTGTGGCCGTCATGTTCACCCATGAGGAAATCTGGCGGGGGATCGACCGTCTGGCCGCGCATGCGCAGACCAGCCCGTCCGGGCTGGCCCGGCGGGCGGGGCTGGATGCGACGACGTTCAACCCGTCCAAGCGGGTCTCGCGCGATGGCAGCAAGCCGCGCTGGCCTTCCACCGAAAGCCTGGCCAAGGCGCTGAGTGCGGCGCACATGGATTTTGCCGGGTTTGCCGCCCTGGTTGCCGGGCGGCCAGCCGGCACGGGCGACAGCCTGCCCTCGCGCATGCTGAACGAGGACACGGGCACGGCCTTTGATGCCGGCGGCCGACCGAGCGGTGACAGCTGGACCCGCATTCCCGCGCCGTCCGCCGGCACCGAGGACGGGTTTGCGCTGACGGTATCGGATGGCTCGATGCTGCCGGTCTACCGGCCCGGCGACCGGCTGATCGTGGCGCCGGGCGAGAGCCTGCGCGTGGGCGACCGGGTGGTGGTCAAGCTACGCGGCGGCGAGGCCAAGGCCTTTGAACTGGTGGAAAAGGGCATCCAGGCGGTGCGGCTGAAACCGCTCAACCCGGAGCTTCCGGACCAGCAGGTCGCACTCAGCGCACTGGACTGGATGGCGCGGATCGTCTGGGTCAGCCAGTAGTAGCCTTCACCCTACATCGCCATGCGGGCCTGGGCCCATTGCGTCGCGAGACGGCGATCGCCCAGCTGGGCCGCAAAGGCGCGGGCCTCGGCGATGACGCCTGCGTCCAGGGCATTGCGCGGCGGTAGCGCGAGCACAATCTGGATCTGGCTTGTGACCTCGTCGAAATAGGCCGGCTCGTCCAGCGCGGCGAGACCCAGGGCGTAAAAGAAGCGCGGCGCCGGGTCCTGCGGCGCGTAGGCAATCGCCTGACTGTAATAGCCCATCCCCGCCTCGACCGAGGCATCCAGCATGCCCATGCCGCGACGCCCGCCCCGACGCGCGACTTCCAGATGCCAGGCACCCAGCAGCCCCAGCGCCCAGGCATTGTCCGGCTGGGCGCTGACGGCGTCCTCCAGCAGGTTCCGGCCGCGTTGCGGCACCCGCGCCACAAAGGCGCGCCAGCCCTGCATGAACCGGCCACGATAGCCCAGCGAGGCCGCGAGATTGATCCGGGCCGCGACCGACTCTTCATCCAGCCGGTAGGCATGGGCCGCCAGATCCTCGGCCCGTTGCGCCAGGGCTTCGCGCCCGGCCATGTCCGGCTCCACCATCAGCTGGGCAATCAGGGCACCGGCGGCAAAGGCATAGCCTTCCGCCCCGCCCGCGGTCTGGGCATGAGCCGCCGCTTCCTGCCAGCGCCCGGCCTCATAGGCCTCACGCGCTGCGCCCATGTCGGCATGGGCGGTTGTGGCAAGGATCAGGCAAAGCAGAAGACCGGCCAGAGATCGCATGCTTGCGAGTTTAGATCGGCGGCAGGACACAGAAAAGTGCAAGCCGCGACGTTTTCGCGCCTGTGATCAAGCGACGATGCCGCCTAGTGTCGGACAGTCAGGAGACCTCATGACCGCAGCCTTCCAGCCCCCCAAACCGCCCTATGCCGAGTATTCCGCGCCCGGAAAACTGCGCCTGTCAGATTACTGGGTCTATTTCCAGGCCATGCAGCGCAACCCGCTGGAGGTCTGGGGCGAGCATCATTTCTCCATCCGGCTGGCACCCTTCCGCTTTCTGGGCCGCTCCAACCTGATCCTGAACGACCCCGCGGCCATCCATCACTGCTTCGTCACCCGGGCCGACAATTTCACCATGAACCCGCTGCGCCAGGCGGTTCTGCGTCCCTTCCTGCGCGACGGCCTTCTGACGGCGGAGGGCGAGACCTGGAAGCGCGCCCGCAAGGCGGTGTCCCCGGTGTTCACGCCGCGAAAGGTCAACGCTTTCGCGCCGCAGATCCGCCAGGTCTGCGACGAGGCTGCGGACGGGTTTGCCGACCAGGACGGTTCCATCATCGGCGTGTCACAGGCGATGGTCGACCTGACCCTGGACGTGCTGATCGAGACGCTGTTTTCCGGCGACGAGGCGCTGGACAAGTCGGCCTTCACCCGGGGCATTCACGACCTGCTGGAAATCAGCGGCATCCCGCACCTGTTCGACATCATCCACCTGCCCGGCTGGGTGCCCCGGATCGGACACGGCAAGTCACGCCGGGTGATCGCCGACCTGAGGCACCAGGTGGGCGCCGTGGCCGCTGCCCGCCGGGCCGCGCCGACACCGGATGCGGCCGGGCGCCCCGCGGACTTTCTGGATCTTCTGCTGGGGGCCGGCCTGGATGACACGGCGGTCATCGACAATCTGCTGACCTTCCTGGCCGCCGGTCACGAAACCACCGCGCGCACCCTGGCCTGGACGCTCTATCTCCTGTCGCGCGCCCCGGATGTGCGCAACCGGCTGGAAGCCGAGCTGGACGCGGCGCCCCTGGACACGACCGACCCGGCCGAGTGGTCCGGCCTGCTGCCCTGGACCGAGGCGGTGATCAAGGAGAGCCTGCGGCTTTACCCGTCCGCACCGATCCTGGCCCGCACCTCGAAGGACTGGGATCTGGTCACCGGCCTGCCGGTGCCCGGCGGCACGGATGTCGTGGTCTCCACCTGGCTGCTGCACCGCCAGCGCGACATCTGGGAGCATCCTGACGATTTCCGGCCCGATCGCTTCCTCGGTGAGGCGGCGCAGTCGATCCCGAAGGACGCCTACCTGCCCTTCGGTATCGGACCGCGCGTCTGTATCGGCGCACGCTTTGCGATGATGGAAATGCTGATCGTGCTGGGCACGCTGCTGCGCAAGGTCCGGCTGGACTATGCCGGCGCGACCGAGCCGCGGCCGGTCATGCGCATCACGCTGCAGCCGGACAATGCGATGGAGATGCGGGTCAGCCGACGCTGACCCGCGCTCAGGCGTCCGGATACTGGAACACCTCTTCCAGGGCGACCCCGAACACGCGCGCCATCTTGAAGGCGACCTCCAGGGAGGGCGAGTATTTGCCCTGCTCGATGGCGATCACGGTCTGGCGCGTCACCCCGACCTTCTCGGCGAGATCGGCCTGGGTCATCTCGCCGGCGTGAAAACGCAGCGTGCGGATATTGTTGGTGATGGGCGTGGACTTGGCCATGGTCACAGACTCCCGCGATAGGCGAGCAGCTTGGCGACCACCGTCACCATGCTGGCCAGCATGCCACCCAGGAAGATGACCTGCGCAATCCAGAAGCTGTGCACGCCAAAGAACAGGAGGCCCAGGGCCAGCAGCGCGACCATGTGCAGCGTGTTGCCGCCCCAGCTGTCCGCCCGCCATTCGATCATGCGATCGCGCTCGTCCTCGATGATGCCGTCTTCCTTGCGGATGGCCGGGTCCTTGATGGCCAGCCGCACGGCGGAAACCACGAGCAGGATGATGAAGATCAGCATGGAGATCGCCATCGGCCACTTCCAGGCGATCTCGTCCACCGGCACGGAGCCGATCTGCGGCACGACCCGGGAGAAATAATAGCCCAGCGACACCAGGCCGCCGCCCAGGACGGCCAGGTTGAGTTTTTCCATGAAGCCCATGATCACACCACCCCGCGATAGTCGATCAGCTTGGAAATGCCCTTGACCACTTCGGACACCACCAGGCCGGCCAGGATCAGATTGGCGACCAGGTAGTAGGGCTGGGCCGTCATGGCTGCGCCCATCGCCAGCAAGGCAAACAGGGCCAGGGCAAAACCGCCGCGCTGGTCGCCGCGCATCTCGATCAGCTTGTCACGCTCGTCCGCAGTGTCGTCGGCCTGGGAGGGCGCGGCGATGGCAATGGCGATATGGGCGGCGATCGAGGCCGCGATGACGATCAGCACCGTGGCGATCATTTTCACATTGGTGACCGCCAGCGCCGCTTCCGGCGGCAGCCCTCCGAAGATCGAGCCGATGGAGCTGACGAAGTACCAGCCGTAGACGACCAGCATGATCGCCAGCATGGCCAGATTGCTCTTCTCGTGAAAACTCATGTCAAACACTCCAGTCTTGGTGTCCAATTTTCTTGACACGATCGGATGTAATGCTCGGCGGACTTCATGTCAAATATATTCGACAAACACAGGGCGGGACGGGGTGACAGCGCGTCCCGCCCCGGCTTAACTGTTGACCGAGGCGATGGGAGAGTCGCATGAACTGGACACTGTTTGATTTCGTCGTCGCGGGCGGGCTGCTGACAGCAACGCTGATGGCCGGCTGGGTGATATTCCGCAGCGGTCACAGTGCGGCGCACCGCCTGGCGGGCGGTTTGGCTGCCCTGGGCGCACTGGTGATGGTGTGGGCGAACGGGGCCGTTGGCCTGGTCAGCACACCGGACGACAGCGCCAATCTCCTGCTGCTGGGTGTGCTGCCGATCGGCCTGATGATCGCGGTCATCGAACGCTTTCGGGCCGAGGGTCTGGTGCGCGGCTTTGCCGTCATGGCGGTGCTGCAGCTGGCAGCCGGCATCACCATCTTCGCCATGGGCTGGGGCGCAGACGGGGCCGCCTGGCCGTTCGACCTGCTGGGCGTGACGCTGGTCTATGCGGGATTGTGGGGAGTTTGTGCCTGGCTGATGACCAGGAGCACAAAGAGCTGATTTCGACTGGTTCGATGAGTCTGCAGAAGCGCGACAATCAGCCTACGACTCTCGCATATCCCAAATAGTCCCCGTTCCCATTGCAAAACCGCTGCACCAGAAGAGTCGCGCCCACTTCGGCTCCAGCCGTTGGCAGATTCACCGAAAATCGGTGACCCTCTCGGTCTCGAGCCCATACGGAGTATTCAGATACAGTCCGCGTTGTTTGGGCCGTCACGCGATCAATCGTTGCTGCAACCACTCCCCCACACTCACGGTCACCACGCCGCTTGACGTCGAGCCATGCGGCGCTTGCTACCAGCGTAATCAAGATGATTAGCGCAGCAGACAAAGCCATCATTCTGGTCCGCCCGATCTTCATTGCGCGTCAGGTTTCAGCAACTCCCCCGCCAGCCCCTTCTCGATCAGGGCGATCGTCTCCGTCACGCCGTAGATCGCCACGAAACTGCCGAAGCGCGGCCCCTGGGACTGGCCCAGCAGGACTTCATAGAGCGCCTGGAACCAGTTGCGCAGATTCTCAAACGGCTGGGTCTTGCCGGCGGCGAAGACCTCGTCCTGGATCTTGCCGGCATCGCGCTCGGCCGGATCCATCGCCTTGAGACGCGCCAGCAGGTCCTGCATGGCCGCAGCCTCCATCTCGCTGGGCGCGCGGAAGGACTTGGTCGGCTTGACGAAATCCTGGAAGTACTGGACGGCGAAACCGGCCAGCTGGTCCAGCAGCGGATGCGTTTCAGGCGTCGCGCCATCGACATAACGGCCGATGAAACCCCACATCACATCGGTATTGTGGGCCGAAGCCGCCGAGGCGAGGTTGAGCAACAGGGCAAAGGAGATCGGCGAGGCATCCTGCGGCGGACGGCCGTCATGGATGTGCCAGGCCGGATTCTCCAGCTGCTGTGCCGGCTCCTGGCCGTGATAAGCGGCCAGGTGCTGCATGTACTCGTCCACCGCCTTCGGGATGACGTCGAAATACAGCCGCTTGGCCGTCTTCGGCTTGACGAAATTATAGTAGGCGAGCGATTGCGGCGGCGCGTAGGTCAGCCATTCCTCGACCGACAGGCCATTGCCCTTGGACTTGGAAATCTTCTCGCCTTCCTTGTCCAGGAAGAGCTCGTAGACAAACTGCGTCGGCGGTTCGGCGCCCAGGATGCGACAGATTTTCGAATAGATCGGCGCATTGGTCTGGTGGTCCTTGCCGAACATCTCGAAATCGACGCCCAGCGCAGCCCAGCGCATGCCGAAATCCGGCTTCCACTGAAGCTTCACCCGGCCACCGGTGACCGGCAGCGTCGTCTCGGTTCCGTCCTCGTCATCAAAGGTGATCGTGCCGGCCTTCGCGTCGACCGCCTTCATCGGCACGTAGAGCACGCGGCCGGTCTTCGGCGAGATCGGCAGGAAGGGCGAATAGGTCGCCTGGCGCTCTGCCCCCAGCGTCGGCAGCATGACATCCATGATGGCGTCATACTTTTCCGCCGCCTTCAACAGCATCGCGTCATAGGCGCCGGACCGGTAGAGCTCGGTTGCGGACTTGAACTCGTAGGTGAAGCCGAAACTGTCCAGGAAACCCCGCAGGCGGCCATTCATGTGGGCGCCATAGCTGTCGGCCGTGCCGAAGGGATCGGGCACCTCGGTCAGCGGCTTTTGCAGGTGCTGGGCCAGCATGTCCTGCTGCGGCAGGTTGTCGGGCACCTTGCGCATGCCGTCCATGTCGTCTGAGACACAGATCAGCTTGGGCTCATAGGCCCCGCCGGTCAGCGCATCAAAGGCGCGCAGCACCATCGTGGTGCGCACGACCTCACCGAATGTCCCCATGTGCGGAAGGCCCGACGGGCCATAGCCGGTCTCGAACACGACCGGCCCGGATTTTCGGCCCATCTTGTCCAGACGCTTTTTCAGCAGGCGCGCTTGTTCAAACGGCCAGGCTTTCGCGTTTTGGGCAAGATCGGCGACGGACATGGAGTGACATTCCCTTTATTGGCTTGGAAAGCGAGCGAGGTAGAGGGGATGCGCAGGGGCGTCAAGCACGCTGGATGACAGGGGCGTGCCCGAAATGCCACACCCTAAGCGCGACCGGGCAAGGCCGGCCCGATTTCGCTTGAAAGCGGTAACCAGCCATTCCATAAGCCGCCTCCCGATCAACCACACGCCCCTAACCGGGCGCGCAAACAGAGACGACAGGCGTACAGGATGAACCCAGTACAGCGTACATATCGCCTCGACGGCACGGCCTTCTGGCCGGCTGGCTTTGCGCGCGCGGAGGGTTTCGCGATCACCCGGTAGACTGCCCGACACAGTCCCGGTGACCAGCCCTCCCGAGCATCGCTCGAGGAGGGTTTTTTCGTTCCGGCCAGCCGCCCTTCCCCCAAATGGCCGCCGGATCGATATGCCCCGGGAGGGTGCGTGCGCCCAACACGCACCCTCCCAATTGGCAACCCGTTCGAACTCAGAACCCGGAAAGAAGAAAGGCCTGCGCCCGCAAGCGCAGGAAGAGACCATGCGTACCCAGTTTGAAGCCATCGAGACGCAATCCGGCCTGATCAAGGCGTGGATCAAGGGCGTGCCGGTCGAGGACGCCGCTGTGCAGCAATTGCGCAATGTCGCCGGCCTGCCCTTCATCCACAGCCACATCGCGGCCATGCCCGACGTCCATTTCGGACGCGGGGCCACGGTCGGCTCGGTGATCCCGACCAAGGGCGCGATCATTCCCGCCGCCGTCGGCGTCGATCTGGGTTGTGGCATGATGGCGATCCGCACCAGCCTGGAGGCCCGGCACCTGCCGGACAGCCTGAAGGCGACGCGAGACGCGATCGAGAAGGCCATCCCGGTCGGCAATGGCAAGGTGGGAGACCACCGCATCAAGCCGGCGCTGGTGGATACCCGCCTGCGGGCGTCCGGCCTGATGGACCGGCTGGATGTCATCAAGGCCAAGCACAAGAAGATCGGCACACACAAGGTGGACGGTCAGCTGGGCACGCTGGGTGGCGGCAACCACTTCATCGAGCTGTGTCTGGATGAGGCGGACCGGGTGTGGGTGATGCTGCATTCCGGCTCGCGCGGCACCGGCAACATGATCGGCACCTATTTCATCGAGCTGGCGCGCAATGCGCTGGCCCGCCGGGTGCTGGACTATCATGTACCGGACAGGGACCTGGCCTTCTTCCTGGAGGGCGAGCCCCTGTTCGACGATTATGTCGAGGCCGTGTCCTGGGCGCAGGACTATGCCCGGGAGAACCGGGAGGTGATGATGGAGCGCGTCCTGGGCGCGCTGCGGACCACGCTGGGCCGGTTCAAGACCGAGAAGGCGGCGGTGAACTGCCACCACAATTACGTGGAGCAGGAACATCACTTCGGTGCCAAGGTCTGGGTCACCCGGAAGGGTGCGGTATCGGCCCGCGAGGGCGAGCTGGGGATCATTCCCGGCTCGATGGGCGCCAAGTCCTTCATCGTGCGCGGCAAGGGATCAGCCGACAGCTTCTGCTCGTGCTCCCATGGGGCCGGGCGGACGATGTCGCGGTCCGAGGCCAAGCGCCGTTTCACCCTGGCCGACCACCGTGACGCGACGCAGGGTGTGGAATGCCGCAAGGATGCCGGTGTCATCGATGAGACGCCGAAGGCCTACAAGGACATCGATGCTGTCATGGCGGCCCAGTCCGACCTGGTCGAGGTGGTTCACACCCTCAAGCAGGTGGTGTGCGTGAAGGGGTAGGGCCTTGTGCCCTGCCCCGCGTCACCGCTGCGGACCCAAAACGGGGGTGCGGGAGCCTTCCTCCAGCGACCAGCCACCCCGACCGGCCATCCGGCGTGTGAGCAGGTAGATGGTCAGGCCCAGAGGGCCGAACATCAGCGTGAAGATCAGGGCCGGCAGCACGGCCCATCGGGACAGGCCGCAACGGGCCGCATCCCGCGCAATCCAGGCTCCGACAAAAAGATCAAACACCAGGAAATGCACCCACCCCGTCAACACGCCGACCGGATGGGAAAACAGCGCCATCACGGCGGCCAGGCTGCCCATTCCCGCCTCGGGGTGGGCCTGGCCGAAGACGACCCCGGCCGACAGGAAGGCGAGATAGATCGCCGCGAGACAGAGGGGGAGCAGGGCGCTGTGCACGAGGCGCCGCGTCCAGATCCCGTCCGGCGCCAGGGCCAGCCCCACCCAGGCCGGCGCCACCAGCGCATGCAAGACCAAATAGACGAATTCGTACACGGCGAGGGCTCCCCGGATCTGACGCTTGCAGAGTGTCTGCCAGAGCGGGCGACGTCCAGTCAGGACCGGTCCGACGCCGTCCAGGATTGCAACTGACTGACCGGTCAGTTATAACCAACCCATGCCCCAGACCCGCCAACGCCGCCGCCCCGAGGCCCGGCCCGATGAAATCCTGGATGCCGCCCTCGCCGTGTTCACCGAACAGGGCTTTGCCAGCGCGCGCGTCGAGGACATTGCCCGCCGCGCCGGCCTGTCCAAGGGCGCGGTCTATCTCTACTTCCCGTCCAAGGACGCGATGCTGAATGCGCTGGTCGACCAGTCGGCCGGCCGCCTGGCCCAGGCCGCCGAAAAACTGGTCGCGCTGGGCGCCCCCCGGGACCCGGAAGCTGCCTTTCGCGGCCTGATCCTGATGCTGGTCACGGCGATGAGCGATCCGGACATTTCCGCCGCGCCGCGCCTGGTCCTGACCGAGGCGGGACGTTTCCCGGAGATCGCCGCCAATTATCGCGAACACGTTCTCATGGTCGCCCGGCGCGCCCTCTCCGGCCTGCTGCAGACCGGTGTCGAAGCCGGCCGCTTCCGCCCGGTCGATGCCGACGTGCTGATGCGGGGGATGGCCGGTCCCTGCCTGGCCCATCTGGTGCTGACCTCGATCTTCGACCTGCAGCCGCAAACCCTACGCGAACCGGCCGAGATGGCCGAAGCCCTCGCCGATCTTGTGCTCTACGGCCTTCTGCCACGCGAGGAGACACGCTGATGCGCACGCTCGTCCTGCTGCTCCTGGCGACAGCCCTCACCGCCTGCTCCGGCGAGCCTGACACCGCGCTCTACGGTTATGCCGAAGGTGATTTCATCCAGATCGCACCGGAGACGTCCGGCCGAATTCTCCGAACCGAGGCGGCCGAAGGCGAGACCGTCCGCGCTGGCGACCGCCTGTTCAGTCTCGACCCCGTCCAGGAGGACACCGCCCTCGCGGCCGCCGAGGCCCGCCTGCGCGCAAGCCAGGCGCGGTTTGACGATGCCGCCGCCGGCGCCCGCGAGCCCGAAATCGCCGCCGTGCGCGACCAGCTCGACCAGGCCCGCGCCGCCGAGCGCGAGGCGCGCGATACGCTGGAGCGGACGCGGGAGCTGTTTCGTCAGGGCCATGTCAGCCAGGCCCGTCTGGACCAAGCGTCCCGAGCGGCCGAGGCCGCAACGGCCCGGGTCGCGGAAATGCGCGAACGCCTGAGCCTGGTGCAATTGCCGGCCCGCGAAAACCAGTTGGCTGCGCTGCAGGCGGAGATCGAGGCCGTCCGGGCCGAGCGTGACCGTGCTGCGGATGCGCGCACACGGCGGGACGTGCATGTGCCGGTCGATGGGCGGGTGCACCGGCAAATCCGCCATGCCGGAGAACTGGCAGGTCCCAGCCTGCCTGTGTTCGAGCTTTTGCCGGACGGGGCCGTGCACGCCCTGCTCTTCATTCCCGCGGGCGCGCTGGCTTCCCTGCCTGTCGGCAGCGTACTGGATGTTACCTGCGACAGCTGCCCGGCCGGTCTGACGGCGCGCATCCGCCAGATCGCCGACGCGGCCGAGTTTACCCCCGCCAGTAATCTATTCGGACAGTGAGCGCGCCCGTCTGGTCTATCGCGCCGAAGCGGTGTTCGACGCCAGCGCGCCGCCGCCCGGCACGCCCCTGCGTTTCGAGCCGCGGCCATGAGCGCGGAACTGGCCATCGATGTTGCCGGCCTGACCAAGCGGTTCGGCGACAAGACGGTGGTTGATGATTTCACCATGCAGGTCCCGCGTGGCCGGATCTACGGCTTTCTCGGCCCCAACGGCTCGGGCAAGACGACCACGATCCGGATGATGTGCGGGCTCTTGAAGCCTGACGCAGGCGGCGGAACGGCGCTGGGCCATGACATCCTCACCGAGAGCCGGACGATCAAGTCGCGGGTCGGCTACATGACCCAGAAATTCTCGCTCTATGGCGATCTGACGGTGCGCGAGAACCTCACCTTCATGGCCCGTCTGCACGCCTTGTCCCAAGTCCGGGACGTCGTCGCCCGTGCGCTTGAGGACTATGATCTGGAGCCGCGCGCCCACCAGCTGGCTGACACGCTGTCCGGCGGCTGGAAACAGCGCCTGGCCCTGGCCGCCGCCTCGCTTCACGCGCCGGGCCTCCTGCTGCTGGACGAACCGACGGCCGGCGTCGATCCCAAGGCCCGGCGGGATTTCTGGGACCGGATCCGCGGCCTCGCGCGCCAGGGCGTCACCGTGCTGGTCTCGACGCACTACATGGATGAGGCGGTGCAGTGCGACAATATCGCCTTCATCGCCTATGGCCGGAAGCTGATCGATGCCCCGTCCGCGGAGATACCCCAGCGGGTCGGCCTGACCACCTGGCGCATCGAGGGCCAGGGCCTGCAACCGGTCTATGACGCGCTCCTGGGCGCGCCCGGCGTCGACCAGATCGCCCGCTTCGGCTCGGCCTTGCACGTCTCCGGCCGCGATGCCGGCGCGCTGGAACAGGCCCTTGCGCCCTGGCGCGACCGGGAAGGCCTGACCGTTGAACCGGCCCGGACCGGGCTGGAGGAGGCCTTCATCTGGCTGATGACCGGCTCGGAGGACAATTTCCAGTGACCAGCCTGTCGCGCATCCTTGCCGTGATGGGCAAGGAATTCATCCAGATGCTGCGGGACCGGCTGACCTTCGGGATGATGGTCGGCATTCCGGTGATGCAGCTCTTGCTGTTCGGCTATGCCATCAACACCGATCCGCGCAACCTGCCGACCCTGGTGGAGCTGGGCGATAATGGCCCGGCAAGCCGGGCGATCCTGCAGGCCATGGAAACCTCGGAATATTTCGACCTGGTGGGCCTCACACGCTCACCAGCCGAGACCGAACGGGCGCTGCAGCAGGGTGACGCCGTGTTCGTGGTGACCATCCCTCCAAACTTCGAGCGCGACCTTCTACGCCGCGACCGGCCGCAAGTCCTGCTGGATGCTGATGCCTCCGACCCGGTCGCGGCCGGGGCCGGATCAGCGGCCTTTCCGACCCTGGTTCAGGAAGCGCTTGAACCGCTGCTGGGGGAAATGACGCCGCCGGTCGAGACCGTCATCCAGCGCCGCTACAACCCTGCCGGACGGACGGCGCTGAACATCGTGCCCGGCCTGTTGGGCGTGATCCTGACCATGACGATGGCGATGATGACCTCGATGGCCCTCACCCGGGAAGCCGAGCGTGGCACGCTGGAAACCCTGCTGGCGACACCGACCCGACCGCATGAGGTGATGATCGGCAAGATCAGCCCCTATGTCTTCGTCGGCTTCATCCAGGTGGTGATCATGCTGGCCGGGGCGCGCATCCTGTTCGGCGTGCCCTTCCTGGGTTCGCCGGCCGCATTTGCCATCGCGGTCGCCCTGTTCATCCTGGTCAACCTGTCGCTGGGCTTTCTCTTCTCCACCATCGCCCGCTCACAGATGCAGGCGATGCAGATGACCTTCTTCATCTTCCTGCCCTCAATCCTGCTGTCCGGCTTCATGTTTCCCTATGCCGGCATGCCGCAATGGGCGCAGATCATCGGCCAGGTCCTGCCCACCACGCATTTCATCCACGCCGTACGCTCGATCATGCTCAAGGGCGCCAGCCTGGCCGATGTGCTGCCGGACATCTGGCCCCTGGCCGTCATCTTCACGGTAATCGCGACCCTGGCCATGCTTCGCTACCGGCGCACGTTGGACTAACCCTCTCCGTCGTCGAAGATCGTCTCGATCGGCTGGCCGAACAGGCGGGCGAGCTTGAAGGCCAGGGGCAGGGACGGGTCGTACTTGCCGGTCTCCAGCGCGTTGACGGTCTGGCGCGAGACGTCCAGCTGTTCGGCAAGGGCTTGCTGGCTCCAGCCCTTCTCGGCGCGCAGTTCGCGCAGGATGTTCTTCATCGCACCTGCACCTGCTGGACCAGCGAGGCGATGGAGTGGGCCACGGCCGCGATGGGCAGGAGCATGGTCATGTTGAGCGGCTCCATCTGCCCGTAGATTTCTGCCACCCCGAACACGGCGCTGGCCAGCAGCATGACCAGAGTGGCGACCGCCGCGGCGCGCACCTGCATGCGGGCGAGCATCTCGTCGATCGAGCGCACATAGCGCACGACTTCATAGCCATAGACCAGCAGGGGCAGGCAGGTCAGCACGACCAGAGGCCAGCCCGACATCGCATCCCAGCCATTGGCGGACGGGTCGAGCGTCTTGTCGATCAGCACCAGAAGCGCGGTGAAGGCGATCATCGCGACGAAGGTCCGCCAGAAATAGCGGCGGGTCACCGAGGCCTGTTTCTCACCCGCGCTCATGACGGATCCCGCTGATCCTGACCGCCCATCAGCAGGCTGAAAATGCGTGCCAGCGCCATCAGACCGAGGATGAAGACCGTGAAACCGGCCATCTTCCACTCTGTCGACAGGCCGGAGAGTACGTCGCGGATCCCGTCGAACAACGGCGCGAGGGAGCCCGCCAGAAAGATTGCGGACAAAAACACCACGGCAAACAGGGCCAGAGAGACCAGGCTGGGCGTCTCGCCCGCATCGCCGAAATCCTTGAACCACTCACGCATCGTCATGGAAACCTCCGAAACTTGTAAAGCGTCCTTGACTATATGATGTAAAGCCTGCTTGTCGTCAAGCACCCTTTACAAAGCCGCGCACGAAAAAGGGCGCCCCGGAAGACGCCCTTTGCAATAAAGCTTTGAAACGCTGCGTTATTCCGCCGGTTCGTCGACCTTGTTCGGTTGCTTGGTCACGCGCAGATAGGGCTTGATCTTGTTGTAGCCGGCCGGGAAGAGCTTGTCGGCTTCGGCGTCGGACAGCGAGGGCACGACGATCACGTCCTGGCCGTCCTCCCAGTTCACCGGCGTGGCGACCTTGTAGCCATCGGTCAGCTGCAGGCTGTCCAGCAGGCGCAGGACTTCATTGAAGTTCCGGCCGGCGCTGGGCGGGTAGGTAAAGGTGGCGCGGATCTTCTTGTTGGGGTCGATGACATAGACCGAGCGTACCGTCAGCTTCGGATCGGCATTCGGGTGGATCATCGAATAGAGCTCGGACACCTTGCGGTCGGTATCGGCGATGATCGGGAAGTTCATCGTCACCGACTGGGTTTCCTCGATGTCCTTGATCCAGCCCTTGTGGTCCTCGACGCTGTCCACGGACAGGGCGATCGCCTTGGCATTGCGCTTGGCGAACTCGTCCTTCAGCTTGGCCGTGAAGCCCAGCTCGGTGGTGCAGACCGGGGTATAGTCTGCCGGATGGGAGAAGAAGATGACCCAGTTGTCGCCGATCCAGTCGTGGAAACTGATCGGGCCCGTGCTGGTCTCGGCTTGGAAGTTGGGGGCGATGTCACCCAGCAGAAGTCCCATGGTTTGCTCCTCGGTTCAAATGGGGGCCAAAACGCTCTAGGAGTAGGTGCGCCCTGGGGCCGGTGATTGCAAGACCCGGCCTCAAGGCGCGACCATCCGCCTTGCAGGTCTCGCTGATTTTCAGCACCGGGGCCTGCCAGTCACGATCCGGAGAGACATGACGACGACGCTCATCCTGATGCGCCACGCCAAGGCCATCGACCGGCTTGAGGCCGAGGACGATTTCCAGCGCGGCCTGACTGCGCGCGGACGCAGTGACAGCGCCGCGGCGGCCGATGCCCTGGCCGAGGCCGGCCTGCGTGCCGATCTGGCGCTGGTGTCGCCATCCTGGCGGACCCGGCAGACCTATGAGCAATTGCTGCCGCAGCTGGGCACGCCGGCTCTTGAAAATCCGATGGCGCTCTACCACGCCTCGACCGACATGCTGGAACGGGCGGTTCGCGCCGCCACGGATCGCGCGGCAACCATTCTTCTGGTCGGCCACAATCCGGGCATTGGCGGGTTCGCCCACAAGCTGGCCCAGCGCTGTGACGCCACCGGGCACTTGCCACTGGGCTATCCCACCGCGACCGCCGCAGTGTTCGACCTCGCCGATGGCGACCTGGCCCGCCCGGCCTTCCGCATGATTTTCAACCCCAAGGACTGACCGCATCGCGACTCGCGTTTGACGTGTTTGTATGCTTTCCTGCTCGCGAAAGACGAGTGCGGGGAGGCTGCGCGTGGACGGAATGGGGACCGAAGCGGCTCAGCCCAGCGAAGATCGCTGGCATTTGGGCCTGCTGCACACGCTGTGGGCCCGGGAGGCGGAAACCGGGCTGGTCGGCCGCGCACCACACTGGAGCGCGCGCCAACGACCCTTCCCGGCCGTTCTGGCGCTCTTGGGTGCGCTGCTGCCCCTGGCCGGGATTGCGCTGGCCGCTGGCGCCTCGCCGGTATTGACCTGGCCGGCCTTGCTGGTCCTGCCGGTTTTCCTGGTCCAGAACCTCGTGCGCATCCTGGCCATCGCGCGGCCACCGCGCTGGGCCGAGTATGTGCGCTTGCCCGACGCAGCCCTGCCTTCGGCCAGCCTGGTCCTGGCCCTCTATCGCGAAGCCGCCATCATTCCTGCCCTGGTCAAGGCCCTGAAGGCGATCGATTATCCGGCAGACCGGCTACAGATCCTGCTGGTGCTGGAAGCCGGCGACAGGGCCACCCGCCTGGCCCTGGAGCGCCAGCCCCTGGATGCCCGCTTTGAACGCCTCATCGTGCCGCCGGGCCTGCCGCAGACCAAGCCGCGCGCCCTCAACCACGCGCTGAGGCATTGCCGCGGGCAGGTGATCGGCGTGCTCGACGCAGAAGACCGCCCGGCCCTCGACCAGCTGCGCCGGGCCGCCGAATGCTTCGGGCGGGCCAGTCCGCGTCTGGCCTGTCTGCAGGCGCCCCTGAACTGGTTCAACCGGGGTGAATGCTGGCTAACGCGGCTCTTCGCGCTGGAATATGCCTGCCATTTCCACGCCCTGCTGCCCCTCTACCAGCGCCTGGGCTGGCCCTTGCCGCTGGGCGGGACGAGCAATTATTTCCGCAGCGAGGCGCTCCATCGGGTCGGCGGCTGGGATGCCTGGAATGTCACCGAGGATGCCGATCTGGGTCTGCGCCTGCACCGGATGGGCTATCGCTGCGGCCTGATCGAACCGATGACGCTGGAGGAAGCCCCGATTTCACTGTCCGCCTGGCAGGCCCAGCGCACGCGCTGGCTAAAGGGTTATCTGCAGACGCTGAGCGTGCACCTGGGGCCGGACCCCCAACGCTGGAATCTGGCAATTCCGCTCATCATCACGCTGGGCGGCGCCGTGCTGTCCGCACTCATGGGCGCCCCGATGCTGCTCATCGCTGCCGTGACGGGCGCGATGATGATGGCGGGCCAGACGGGAGCCACGCTGCTGGCCGGATTAATGGGCCTGGGCGTGATGATCCAGATCCTGACGGCGCTGGTGTCTGCCAGGAGGGCCGGCATTCCCGCGGGCACGCGCGACCTCTTTTCCCTGCCGCTTTACGAGGCGCTGAAACTGCGTCCGGTGCTGCGCGCCCTGTATCAACTCATCCACGACCCCTATTTATGGGAGAAGACCGAACATGGCGTCACCGCCGTGGCCACACCGACCCGATCCGCTGCGCCATGTATCTCTCCCTCCCCGTCACCCTTGCCCTCTTCATCGGCCTTGTCTGTCTCTTCTTCATCGCCCGCTGGAGGGGCGGACAGCCGGCGCGTCCGGAGCGCGGCCCCCGCATGATCCCGTGGACCCTGATTGCCATCCTGGCTGCCGGTCTCGCGGTCATCCTGCTGGCCCACCTGGCCTCCTTCGCCGGCTTCGACTTCAGCCAGCGCCCCGGCCGGTTCTGACCGGCGTGAAAAAAGGGCGACGCGATTTCCATCGCGCCGCCCCTGCCATATGCCTGCCGTTTGCTAGCGGACCGGAAGGTGCTGTTGCAGAAACGCTCCACTCTCGCGAAGCAGCTGTTCCCGATCGCTCTGCCGGTCGAGAAAGTGGTTGGCCCCCTCGATGAGCGTGAATTGCGCATTCGGCTGATCGGCCATCCGTCGACGCAGCGCGTCAAACTGGGCAACCGGAACGGTGGTGTCCTCACTGCCGTGCATCACCAGCATTGGCATGGTCAGCGCATCCGCCTGTTCTGTCGGCGTAATGCCTGCACGATAGGTGTCATCGGCGAACCGGCTGCCCATATACTGTTCCCAGTAGCGGACACCGGTTGCGTTATAACCACTGGCCAGCAGCCCGAACGGATTTGTCACGCCGGCAAAGCTCACGACACACGCGACATCGCCCACGTCGCGGATGGCGGCCATCAGCGCGGCATAGCCACCATAGCTCGCACCCACGACACAATAGGGCTGGTGGCGGGCGATCCCCTGTTCACGCAAATGGTCCGCACCGTCCGTGACGTCATCAATCATGCGCGTGCCGAATCCGCCATGGCCAGCCGTCACAAAGTCCCAGCCCCGCCCTGTCGAGCCGCGGAAATTCGGCTGCAGGACCGCGTAGCCGAGCTGCGCATAATAGGCCGCCCACCAGTCAAACCGTCCGTCATCGCTTGCCTGAGGTCCGCCATGCGGCAGCAGGATCAGCGGCAGGGCGCCGTCCCCCTCCTGCCATCCCGGCGGCGTGCTCAGCCAAGCTCCGATCTCCAGCCCGTCTGAAGCCTCGTAGCGGATATAACGGCGCGCCCCCGCCTCCCGCCCGTCCGGCAGCACGATTTCGGAATCGAGCAGCCCGAGACCGCCAGAATTCAGATCCAGCAGGTAGAAGTTCGCCGGCTGGCCGACATCCTGAGCCTGGATGACGATCTTCGAGTAGTTCTGGGCCCAACTGAGGAAGACAAAGCTGTCTTCGGTCAGGATTTCGCGAAGCTGGCCCTGAAGGGCATTCAGATTGCGGTCAACAAAGACCTGGCGCCGCAGATCGTCCACCCAGCCAAACCCGACCAGCTTTCCCGAAAACGGATTGAATATCGGCGCCCGCTCGCTCATGTCGACACCGTCGATCACGAAAGCGGACAGCTCCCCCGTCTCCAGATCAAGGCGACGCAGACCCAGGTCCGGAAAGCGTATCACCAGGCCCGCCTGATCAGCGGTCAGCCCATAAGTGTAAGGGCGGTCGGCGGGATAGGTGGAGGAGAAAATGGCATCACGTCCCCCACGACCTCGCGCGTGAAAGATCTCCCAGCGACCGGACTCATTGTCGACCCGAACTTCAAGAACCGCCTCACCCTGGGCATCCAGCACATAATGCAGCACGGACGCTTGGGAGGTGGCGAGAACATCGTCCACCCGGCCATTGTCCAGGTTCACCGAATAGGCAACGGTCTCCACAGACCGGCGATTTCGGCTGATCCGTGACGGGATGTCATTCCCGCCGTCCGGAACCAGCGACAATTCCATAGCCACCCTGTCGGGCTGCTCGATGAGCGCCGATATGATCCGGTCATTGTTCACGATGGTTGACTGACCACCCAGCAGAACCGCCGCCTGACCGGTTTCCAGATTGTATGAGATGGCCCGGCTGACGGTCAGCCGTTGCAGCCCGCTGGACGTGCCCACTTCATCATAGGCTTCGATCCAGAACACCAGATAATCATTGGACGGAAAAAACATGCCGGTAATCCGGGCACGTCCCTGCTGTGGGATGACGCTCTGGGCACCCGTTTCCAGATTGTACAGGCAGATTTCCCTCAGGCCGCGCGGGCTGCAGCCGGTTGCCAGCAGCGAACCATCCGGCGAAACCGCCGCGTCCCAGATCCGGGGCAGCACGGAATAGGTCTCCAGACCATCCTGCGCCCAGGCATGGGCGCTGATAGTCGCCGGTGAAAATGCTGTGACAGCCGCAACCGCCATCGCCGCGAGAATTGAGCGCATGTACTCCCCCCAGGACCACTCAAACCGATCTGGCATCGAGATTAGAGCCGCCGGGGGATCTTGCAACCAAGCGATGCGACGGAAAGTCACGACACGCAACCAGGCGTCGCGAGGTTGGCAGATGTCGAGAGGTTGGCGGGTGTCGCGGGGCTGGACTCGGGCGCAATGGAAAGGAGAACTGGAGCGGGTGAAGGGAATCGAACCCTCGTCGTAAGCTTGGGAAGCTTCTGCTCTACCATTGAGCTACACCCGCGACCGGACGATGTCTTAGCGGTCGCCCCCTGCCCTCGGCAAGGGGCTTGGCCACGACAGACGGCTGATTCAACGGCCCGTTGACGGACACCTGACCGCGGCGCCCATCAATCCGGCGGATTGTGAGTGACCAGGAAACGCACCAGGTTTTCATAGAGCTGGAGTTTGTGTTCAACGGTCATCTGGGAGGAATAGTGCCGCCCCCCCTCGATCGCGATCAGCTCATAGGGGCGACCGGCCGCATCCATCGCTTCAGCCATCAATTCTGCCTGTTCATAGGGGACGACAATATCTTCCGTGCCATGAACGATCATCAGCGGGGCCTGAACCTGATCGGCACGCCGCGCAGGCGACACCCGCTCCACCCGAGCCGCATTGCTGCCACGCCAGTCACCGATATTGCGGGCCCAGTAGAGCTGGCTGTCACCGCCCAACCGGCCCTGTTCATAGGCCATCATCGCGGGAATATCGGACACCCCGGCTCCGGCGATACCGCAGCGATAGCGGTCCGGGGTCAGGGTCATGCCGGCCAGCGTCGCATAGCCGCCATAGCTCCAGCCAAAGATGCACACCCGGTCCGGATCGATGATGCCCTGGGCGGCCAGGTGATCGACACCGTCGTCCAGATCGGTTTGCATCTCCTGGCCCCAGCGGGTGTATCCCATCTCGGCGAAATCGGTACCAAACCCGCCTGACCCGCGAAATTGCGGCTGGAACACGGCATAGCCACGCGTGGCGAGCAGCTGCGCCCATTCATCAAATCCATAGGCATCCCGGGCCTCAGGACCGCCATGGGGCATCAGGACCAGCGGCAGCTCGGCCGCCTCACGCCCGGGCGGCAGGGTCAGGTAGCCAAACAGGTCCAGGCCATCGCGCGCCTGATACCGCACCACTTGCATCGGCCCGACAGCCTCGTCGGGAATGCGGTTGCGCGATTGTCCCAACAGGGTCACGTCACCGCTTGCGCGATCGATGAGATAATAGGCGCCCGCCGTGTGGCCGCCCTCCATGTAGACCACGACCTTCCTGAACGGTCGGTCCCAGCTGATCAGGTGCACGTTTGAGTCCGGGAAGAATTCCTCCAGCTGCTCCTGCATCTCGGCAAATTCCGGGTCGAAATACTCGACCTGCCGGCGCCCATCATCCCAGCTGGTCCCGATAATGGCATTGGTCCGCCAGTCCCGCAGCAAGCCCGAAATATCCGACACATCCGATTGCAGGATCGGCCCTTCGATCGCTTCCTCGATGAAGTCATAGCGGAACACGGCCCGTCGGCGGCCCTCCTGACGCCCTTGCGGGGTGCCGTCTGTCTCGGACCAGAAAAACCCGTATCGGCCGGAGCTATCGAGGCCCGAAACCCATTCAATCACCCCGACCCAGTCCTGCCAGTTGCGGGCGGCAAAGTGGAATTCCCGTTCCAGCTGGTGACGCTCAGTATAGACTTGCCGCCAACGGCCACCCTCGCTACCGATCCGCGTCCAAAGCTCATAGGGGTCGCTGCCATTACGACCGCCGCGCTGGCGCACAACGGCGCGGTCCTCTGCATTCAGCAGCATCTCGAAATCGCGCGACCCCAGCTCGACACGGCTTCTGTCGGACAGACGATCCAGGTTTTGGGCAAACAGGCTGTAGCCGCGACCGCCCCGAACGCGCGTGCCCAGCGCGCCATTGCGCCGCTGCGCCAGCACCCAGGTCAGAACGGTGTTCGGATCGTCTTCGCTGATCGATGCAAACTCGGTGTTGACCTCCAGTTCGATCACCCGCTGGTCGGCAATCCGCATGATGTAGGGACGCAGCCAGTAGGCATCATCACCGATGCCGAACCAGTTTCCCCGATCCACATATTCCAGCCACAGGTGGGTATCAGACGCAAACCGGACACTTTCAATCGCCTGGTCGTCGCCGGCGTCGATCACGATCGGCGGCTCGGACTGGTCCAGGGTGAAGACGACGATATTTCGGTCTTCCCAAGTCTCGCCCGAAATAAAGACCAGCTTTTCGCCATTGGGCGAAATCCGAACATTCGACATGTTCGGCATGGCGGCATAGTCACCAATACTGGGAACCACCTGCCCCCAAGATGCTCCGGCCAGACCCGCAACGGCCAACAAGGCGACGACAAACTTCATCCTGTCCCCCAAACAACCAACAAAAGCACCGTAGATTGTTATTCGCCACCCTTGCAAGTCCACAATGAAAAAGGCCCGCCACAAGGGCGGGCCTTCCCAATCAGGCTCGGATGCGAACGGCCTAGTTCGGCGGATTGTGCTGCAGCAAAAAGCGCTCCAATGCCGAGAAGAGCTCGATCTGGTTCTGCACCGTCATGCGATAGCTCTGGTGCGGCCCATCCTCGATGCGGACCAGCTCATAGGGCTTGCCGGCACGGTCCATGGCAGCGGCCATGATTTCTGCCTGCTCGTAGGGCACGATCAGGTCATCTGTCCCGTGGATCAGCATCAGCGGAGCCTGCACATTCTGCACCTGGCGAGCCGGCGAGATTCGCGTGATGTAGTCGGTTTCGGTGCGCCAGTCGCCGATATACTCGGCCCAGTAGGTCACGGAGGCCCCGCCGAAACGGCCGGTAACGTAGTCCATCATTGCGAAGACGTCGGAGACCGGAGCCCCGGCGATCACACACCGATAGAGTTCGGGCGTCAGGGTGGCGCCGGCCAGTGCCGCATAGCCCCCATATGACCAACCGAAGATGCAGACCCGGTCACTGTCGACCATGCCCTGTTCGATCAGGTGACGCAGGGCGTCGGAAATGTCGTCCTGCATCGACCGTCCCCACTCACCATGCGCCATGGTGATGAAACTCCGCCCAAAGCCTTCAGAGCCACGGAACTGGGGTTGGAACACGGCATAGCCCCGCGAGGCGAGGAACTGCGCCCACGGATCGAAACCGTAGAAATCGCGCGCCTGGGGACCGCCATGCGGCAGCATGACCAATGGCAAGTCTTCGGCGGCACGCCCCGGCGGCAACGTCAGATAGCCGAACAGATCAAGCCCGTCCCGGGCCTCGAAATGGACAATCTGTACCTCTGCAACAGAATCGTCCGGAATCCGCGGGCGGCTCTGAGCGAGCAGCGTGACGTCGCCGGTTTCACGGTCGAGCAGGTAATAAGCACCGGCCGTGGACCCGCCGACAATGCTGATGACGACTTTTCGGAAGTCAGCGTCCCAGCTGACAATGTCGACATTCGACGACGGAAAGAAGCCTTCCACCTGCTGCTGCAGGTCGGCAAACTCCGCATCGAAATAATGCACGACCTGCCGCTCTTCATCCCACTGCACGCCGATGACGGAATTGTCGCGCCAGTCAATAATGAAGCTGCCCACATCGGCCATTTCCGATTGCAGGACCGGACCCTCGATCTCGTTGGTCTGGAAGTTGAAGCGGAATACTGCAACACGGTCGTCATTCATCCGCGAAGTGAAGTAACCGAACTGGCCCGAACGATCGAGACCAGCCATGTTGGTCATCCGGCCCGTCCAGCGGTCCGAGCGCCGAGAGCCGAAGCGGAAACGCTCGCGCACGAGATTCTCTTGGTAAACGCGCTGCCACGAACCGGAATGACGGGACCAGAGTTCAAACTCGGAGCCTTCGCGCGTGTAACGCACAATCGGCTCATTGTTAGCGTCCAGCACATAGCTGTAACCGCCATCGCCGATGAAGATGCGGCTGCGGTCACGATCACGCCCCATTCCCTGCCGGAACAGACCCACAGCCTGATCCACGCTGTCGCCACCGGAACGGGAACCGCGATTGTCCTGAAGCACCGGCAGCCAGACCAGGACGTGGTCCTCATCGCTCAGGTCGCGATTGGCCAGTCTTCCGTAATTGTTGAATTCCCAGTTTCCGCTGCCGTCATAGTCAATCACATAGGTGCGGAAAACGTCTGCGCGTTCGCCGGCGGACACGATGTCACGGCGTTCCGAATAGGTGGCCGAGATATGGTCATTGTTCAGCCAGGTCACTTGCACAAGCACCTGATCATCCCCGCCGTCAATGACATGCGACCCTTCGCCGACAAGCGAATAGACGATGATATTGCGCTCTTCCCGGCTCTCGCCCGAAATGAACACCACGCGCTCCCCGTTCGGAGACAGGCTCACGGACGACATGTTCGTCATCGCCGCAAAGTCTTCGATGCTGGGTGGTTGTTGCGCGCTGGCGCTTGCGGCCGCGACGGTCACGGCCATGAAGGCTGCCGTCACGCCCTGGATCAGTTGATGTTTCATGGTTTCCCCTTGCCCATCCTCAACGAACCGTAATTCAGTTGCAAGATTGCGCAATCTGCTGCGCGCCTCAAGCGAGGGCATGCAGCAGGCTGAGGACCAGGACGCGAAACCCCGCGATTACCGGAAGAATTTCGAGAGCTTGAGGCCCTGCGCCTGGTAGTTCGAGGCGAGTTGTCCGTAGACGACTTGCGGGACTTCGGCCATCGGCTCGTAGACCAGTTTGGCAATAGCCTGGCCATGTTCCAGCATGAAGGGCACATCGCGACCGCGCACTTCCAGCACGGCGCGCGAACCGGATCCGCCGGCCTCGAGCGTGCCAAATCCGGGATCGAAGAAGCCGGCATAATGGG
This sequence comes from uncultured Maricaulis sp., assembly GCA_965242785.1. Lineage (GTDB taxonomy): Bacteria > Pseudomonadota > Alphaproteobacteria > Caulobacterales > Maricaulaceae > Maricaulis. The sequence goes on along the minus strand of CBDETA010000001.1, from coordinate 64,604 downwards.
CGCGGAACTCGCCGATCTCGGTCGCGATGGGCGCCATCTCGGCAGCCTCTCCGGCGCCGATCATGACGGCTTCACGGGATGCCAGGATGTAGAATTCGCCCGGATCGAGGACCAGGCGACGGTCCGGGGCGTAGAGCGGTTCCCAAAACCGGCTCGCTTCATGCCCGCCAATGCGGGAAAGATCGACGAGGCCGGAATGGCGCCGCGCCCGGTAGCCCACGATACCGTCCTGAAAACCGGCCAGGTCGACACTGACGGTGACATCACGCACCGGCTGGTGCGCGCCCTGGCGAAAGCGGACCTGGCTCAGCCGGTCACCCTGGCGGGCGAGGATGGAGAAGGTGCAGGGACAGATCTCGGCATAGAGCGGTCCGTCATAATCGACGGGGGCCTGGTCAAAGGCCTCGCCATGATCCGTGATCACGCGGGTGAAGACATCGATCCGGCCCGTCGAGCTTTTCGGGTTCATCGCCGCGGTCAGGCCCGTCGGCAGTTTCAGCCTTTCCTGCAACGGCGCCAGATACACGCACCCGGTCTCCAGCACGGCACCGCCGGTCAGGTCGACCGTGTGCATGCTCACGTCGGAATCCAGGCACTCCGCCACCGTCCGGTCGCGACCGGGCAGGAAGCTGGCCCGCAGGCGCCAGGCCTTGGCGCCCAGTCGCAGGTCGATACTGGCCGGTTGCACTTGTCCTTCATCAAGCGGGGCATCGGCGGTGATACCACCGGCCTCGTGGAGCGCGCGCAGGAGACGGTCGGGAAGAATGCCGTTAGCGGTCATGGGACAAGGATTATCTGTTGCCGGAAAACCGAGATGTCACCCATATCCCCCGCCCTGTCCAGCCGCGCTGACGGTGGGGGGTTGAGCCGGTGCGGCGGCGGGACGATGATGCAGATGGCAGGGCGTGCCCCGGGGGACGCGCCGCAACGGGCAGACAGGCATCATGTACCAGCACGAAAGCAGCGGCGTGAAGATCAGCGTGATGCCGGACTATCTGGAAGACGAGTCCGAGCCCGAAAACAGTCACTATGTCTGGGCTTATACGATCGAGATCGAAAACACCGGCGATGTGCCGGTGCAGCTGATCGCCCGCAAATGGGTCATCACCGACGCCGCCGGCCGGACGGAACACGTCCAGGGCCTGGGCGTGATCGGCGAGCAGCCGGTGATCGAACCGGGCGAGCGTTTTCGCTACACGTCCGGTGCCCCGCTGACGACGCCCTCGGGCTTCATGCAGGGCAGCTACGAAATGCAGCGCCAGGATGGCGAGAGCTTTGCTGCGGAAATCCCCGGCTTCTCCCTCGATAGGCCCGGCGACCGGGTCCGGCTGCACTAGACCCCGCCCTCCCGGACACATGCGGCGAAGGACACCCGCTTGACCACTTCCCTGCGACAAGTGCTGTTCATGGTAGGCATCATGGTGGCCGTGCTGGCCGCGCTGATGCTGGCGCCGGCCATGCTGGATGCCGCGCGCGGTGACGGGGAAAGCGCGGCGGCCTTTTTCCTGTCCGCCATTCTGGGCATGTTCGTCGGTGGCTCCACCGCCCTGGCCAATCGCGGGCCGGTTGACTCGATCACGCCGCGCACCGCCTTCGTGCTGACCGTCGGTGCCTGGTTTGCCCTGGCAATCTGCGCGGCCCTGCCCATGCGGCTCGCCGGCGAGGGCATGAACTGGACCGACGCCATCTTCGAAGCGATTTCCGGCCTGACGACCACCGGCGCCACCGTGCTGACCGGCCTCGATCACCGCCCCGAAGGCCTGCTGCTCTGGCGCGCCATCCTGCAATGGATCGGCGGCATCGGCATCATCGTCACGGCGATGGCGTTCTGGCCGATGCTGGGCATTGGCGGCATGCAGCTCTTCCAACTGGAAACCGGCGACAAGTCCGACAAGGTCCTGCCCAAGGCCACCCAAATTGCTGCCAGCATCTCCCTGATCTATCTGGTGCTGACCCTGGCCTGTTTCTTCACCTTCCTGGCGGTGGGTATGGATTGGCTGCACGCCATGTGCCATGCGATGTCGACGCTTTCGACCGGTGGCTTTTCGGCATCGGACAATTCGATGGGCAATTACGTCCATCTCGGGGCTGACGTCATCACCACCGTCTTCATGCTTCTGGCGTCCCTGCCATTTGGCCTGTTCATCCTGGCGTCTCGCGGCAAGCCGGAGCCTCTATTCGCCGACGCGCAAGTGCGCGGGTTTCTGATGGTGGTCCTGATTGCGACCAGCTTTCTGACCGGACTGTTGTGGGTAAACGGAACGCATGAAGAAGGCGGCGCCATCCGCCAAGCCGCCTTCAATACCGTGTCCATCATCACCGGCACGGGCTTTGCCACAGCGGACTACGGCGCCTGGGGGTCGGCTTCCCAGGCCGCCTTCTTCATCTTCATGTTCATCGGTGGCTGCGCCGGATCGACCACGTGTTCGGTCAAGATCTTCCGCTACCAGATTGCCGGCACCGCCATGCGCCACTATCTGGCCAAGCTGATGCGGCCCAATGCCGTGATCCCGATGCACTATAACGGCCGCAAGGTGTCCGAGGCCGCCCTGCACTCGGTGCTGGGCTTCATCTTCGTGTTCTTTGCGGTCTATGCGATCAGCGCGGCGGTGCTTTCGGCACTGGGCCTGGACACGGTCACGGCCCTGTCAGGCGCCGCGACCAGCCTGACCAATACCGGCCCGGGCCTGGGACCGATCATCGGTCCGGCCGGCACATTCGAGCCGTTGTCGGATCCGGCCAAATGGGTGCTGACCTTCAACATGTTCATCGGCCGCCTGGAAGTGCTGGCCGTGCTGGTCTTCCTCAGCCCGCGCTTCTGGCGCGGCTGACCGGCTCAGGCGGCAGCAAGAACCACGCGGTTCCGCCCGGACTCCTTGGCCTGGTAAAGCGCCGCATCCGCCGCTGCGAACAGGGCTGAAAAGCACGCCTCTTCCTGGGGAAGCCGGGCCAGTCCCACCGACACCGTCACGCCAATCGCCTTGCCATCCAGCAACAATGGCGTGGCCTCCACCGCCGAGCGGATCCGGTCGGCAATGCGGCTGAAACCCTCGCCATCACTGTCGTGCAACAGGGCCACAAACTCCTCGCCGCCCTGCCGGGCCACAAAGTCCGACTTGCGCAGATTGCGGCTCATCACGTCGGCGACATGGCGCAACACCGCATCGCCGACATCATGGCCATGCGTATCATTGACGCGCTTGAAATGGTCGATATCGAACACCGCCAGCGCCGCGCAGTCCTGGGCCGCCGCACCGTCCTCGAACGCATCATGCACCCGGCGCTCAAACGCGCGCCGGTTTGGCAGGCCGGTGAGATGATCGGTCAGGGCCGCCTGGCGCAGCACCGAGGCCGTCTGGCCGGAGGACAGCAGCACAAAGCCGAACACCAGCGTGGTTTCGAAAACCAGCAGTGACAGGAAGCCCAGTCCGACCAGCATGTTGGGCGCCAGGATGCTGGGCATGCCCGGGTCCAGCAGCAGCACGCCGATACAGATCCCGGCCAGGCTGATGATGAAATAGTAGATGGTGTAGCGCAGCAGCCGCACACCGGCCTGGCCGTCGCGCCGTCCGATCCGGTCCAGATAGGGCAGCATCAGGAGGTTGGGCAGGATCACCGCAACCGCGAACACGGCGAAACGCACGGCCGCATTGTCCACCACCCAGGTAAAGACCGGAAAGCCGATCAGGCTGACCGCCGCCAAGGAAGCGAACAGCCAGCGCGGAATGCTGCGACCGGAGAAGCGGGCAACGCCTTCAAGCAGGATCAGGAATCCGCCGGCGGCCAGGATGTCGCCCACCACGATCCCCAGCACATCCGGCAGGATCGGGCGCAGCGAGATCAGGCCGAGACCGATGCCATGGGTGGCGGTGCCCGCCAGCCACCAGCGCGGGCCTTCCTTGTTCTGCTGGATCGAGGCGTTCACGCTGTGGATGAACACTCCGGCCAGAATGACAGGGACAAGCGCCAGAAGTAGCGACTGGGACTCCATGCAGAACACCGGAACCGTTGAACAGGCCGGCGACCCTAGTCGCATCGAGTTGCCAAAGTCTTGAAAGAATTTGGCTTATTCTGCTGCGCCGCAGCAATTCATCCGCCAGGACTACGCACCGGCCGCTCCGGCGACCTCGTCCTTGCCGAAGGCCCAGTCCTTGTTGCAGTACTCGCACGTCATGACGATGGCGCCATCAGACTGCATCTCTTCCAGACCATCCGCCGGGAAAGAGGCGACAATCCGCAGCAGGCGTTCGCGCTCGCAAGAGCACCGCTTGGCGATCCGCCGCGGCTCCATCAGCCGAACGCCATCCTCGTTGTAGAGGCGATAGAGCAGGCTGCCGGCTGACAGGTCCGGGTCCAGCAGCTCGGCATCCTCTACGGTCTCGAACAGGGCCCGGGCATGACTCCAGTCCGCCTCGGCCGAGCCGCGAGTCTCGTCGCCAGCCACGGCCTGCAGCATCAGGCCGCCGCCGCGCCAGGCCTTGTCCTCGCCCTCGCGCCAGCTTTCACCGACGGCAATTCGCAAGCGCGTCGGGGTCTGTTCGGACTGGGCGAAATAGGCCTCTGCGGCCGCAGAGAGATTGGGCCCATCCAGCCCCACCACGCCCTGATACTGGTCGCGGTCCGGGCCATAATCCAGGGTCATGGCGAAGGCGCCCTTGCCCAGCAAGCGAGACATCAGCGTGTCAGCGGCGGGTTTTTCCGCCAGCACGGCTTCCACCGCATCACGGTCCATCTTGGCAAAGCCGCGCACGCCCTCACCACTGACATACTCTGCAACGATGAACTGGATCGGGCCGGAGCCATTCGCCTGGACGATCAGCCGACCCTCGAATTTCAGCGCATCACCGACCAAGGCGGCAATGATCACCGCCTCGCCGAGCAGCCGTGCGACCGGTTCCGGATAGTCATGCGCCGACAGGATTTCATCCAGCGTCGAGCCCAGGCGTGAGGCACGGCCACGCACGGCGCGCCCCTCCACCTGAAAGGCCGCAACGATATTGTCCTGTTCGCCAAGCGGATCGCTCACGCGCATGCTCCGTTTCGTGTTGGTCCGCAGGCCAGCCGGGTTCAGCTGGCCTGGAGCGCGCCGATGGCCTCGTCGAGAATGGCCACGGCTTCGCTGGCGTCGGACTTGGTGATCACCAGCGGCGGTGCAAGGCGCGAGACATTGTCACCTGCAGCACCGATCAGCAGATTGCGGTCCCGGGCCAGGGCCACCAGCGCCTTGGGATCATAACCGTCCTTCAGCTTGATGCCGACCAGAAGCCCTTTGCCGCGCACTTCGACGATCTTGTCGGCGTGCCGGTCCATCAGACCATGCAGCTGCTGGCGCAGATAGTTGGAAACCTCGACGACATGGTCCAGGAAACCGTCCGAGGTCAGCTCGTCAAAGACGACATTCGCCACCGTCATGGCCAGCGGATTGCCGCCATAGGTCGTGCCATGCGTGCCGACGACCATGCCGGCCGCCGCCGCTTCGGTCGCCAGGCAGGCGCCGACCGGGAAGCCGCCACCGATCCCCTTGGCGATTGCCATGATGTCCGGCTGCGCACCGTCCACCCATTGATGGGCGAACAGCTTGCCGGTGCGCCCGGCACCGGACTGGACTTCATCATAGATCAGCAGCAGGCCGTGCGCGTCGCACAGCTGGCGCAGGCCGCGCAGGAAGCTGTCTTCCGGCGCCCGCACACCGCCCTCGCCCTGCACCGGCTCGACGCAGATGGCGGCGGTTTCCTCGGTGATGGTGGCCTTGACAGCGTCCAGATCACCGAACTCGACCTGGTCGAACCCTTCCATTGCCGGACCGAAGCCCTCGAGGTATTTCGGATTACCGCCGGCATTGATGGCGCCATAGGTGCGGCCGTGGAAGGCGCCTGTGAAGGTGATGATGCGGTAACGCTGCGGATTGCCGTTCACATAGTGATAGCGGCGTGCCGTCTTGATCGAGCACTCGACGGATTCCGCACCGGAATTGGTGAAGAAGACCCGGTCGGCAAAGGTCGCCTCGGTCAGCTTGGTTGCCAGCTCGACGCCCTGGGGCACCTTGAACATGTTGGACAGGTGCCACAGCTTTCCTGCCTGCTCGGTCAGGGCCGACACCGCCTTGGGGTGCGCATGGCCGAGGCAGTTCACCGCGATGCCCGAGATGAAGTCCAGATAGGACGCACCATCAGCGGTATACAGGCGCGTTCCCTTGCCGTGGTCAAAGATGAGATCCGGCGGGGAATAGGTGTCCATCATCGGAGCGGGCATGCGGGGTTCCTCCAAACAGTTGTGGCGCCGCCGTGTTGGGAAGCGGCGCGCTTTCCATTCGTCTAGGCCGCCCCGCTCAGCTCTTCAAGCGCCAGCCTGCACGCAGCAGCAGGTAGCATGCCGCCCCCAGGACAATGTTGATCGCTAACACCAGCAGGACGCCGACGGTCAGCGATCCGTCCGCATGGCCGATGAAGCCGTAGCGGAAGCCATCGATCATGTAGAAGAAGGGATTGAAATGGCTGATCGTGGCGATCGGCTCGGGCAGGGCATCGACCGAATAGAAAGTGCCCGACAGGAAGGTCAGCGGCGTGATGACGAAGGTCGTCACCGCGGCCATGTGATCGAATTTTTCGGCCCAGAGGCCGCCAATCACCCCAACCATGCCCAGCATGGCAGAGGCGGACACACCGAAATACAGCACCGCCCACCAGTGTTGCGGCGCAATGTTCATGAAGGGGATCAATGTCAACGCCGTGACGATAGCCACCAGGATGCCGCGGCTCATCGCACCGGCGATGAAGCCGATGGACAATTCCAGTGCCGACAGGGGTGGCATCAGGAAATCCACGGAATTGCCCTGCACCTTGGACACCAGGATCGAGGAGCCGGAATTGGCGAAGGCATTGTTCAACAGGCCCATCAGGATCAGGCCCGGGGCCAGGAACTCGATGAAGGGCACGCCGGCGACGTCGCCGCGGCGACTGCCGATCGCGACGGCAAAGACCGTCATGTACAGCAGTGTCGTGGCGACCGGAGCGGCCACCGTCTGCATGCCGACCTTCAGAAAACGCCGCACTTCCTTCTTGTACAGGGTCCACAGGCCCAAGCCATTGATAAGGCCGAATTTTCTGGGCCCGTTTACCGGAGTTAAGGCAGCGTTACTCATATCGAATTACCCTTAATTTCTCAGTAACCATCAGCGTTAACGATTGGACTGGCAAGAGAGGTTTCCACAGGTTGGTTCATGCCCCCATCTTGTGGCGTCAGCTCTGTCGGCTACAATATCTAGTGTAATTAAACATGAACTGACATATGCGCGATTTACCCACATTCAAGGTGAAGAGCGCATCCCAACCGGGAGATGAGTGCGATGGCTTGGACGGATGAACGCGTTGAGCAGCTCAAGAAGCTCTGGTCTGAAGGACTGAGCGCGAGCCAGATTGCCAAGCAGCTGGGTGGTGTGACCCGCAATGCCGTGATTGGCAAGGTCCATCGTCTGGGTCTGTCAGGCCGTGCGGCTCCGTCGCGCCCGGCCCGCCGCGTCGCCAAGCCGTCCCGGCCCCGCACCGCCACACCTGCCGCAGCCGCACCGGCTGCCCGCCCGGTGGCACGTGCTGCCGCCCCGGCAACCGCCAATGCTCCGGCTCCAGCCCCGGTCGAGCCGGCCGTGCTGCCCTCCGGCGAGTTCGCCACGGTGCTGACCCTGCGCGACAGCATGTGCAAATGGCCGATCGGCGATCCCGCCCAGGCCGAATTCCGTTTCTGCGGTCGCAAGACCGGCGGGGGTCACGCCTATTGTGACGCCCATTCCAACATGGCTTACCAGCCGAACGCCAAGCGCCGCCGCCGCACGTCGGATGCCAGTGCGGCCCTGGACGCCATCGCCGCAACGCGCCGGTACAATTTCTAGAGCTTGCGCTTCAGCGTACGAGCCCTCCCTCACCCAGATGGCTCGAGAGTAGCGGCCGCCCCCCGGGGCGGCCGTTTTTTTTTCTGCCTGCAGGCACCCAACCCGAGATTGACAAGCGCACGGACCGCCTGAAACCTGCCGGCTCAATCAACAGGGGACACGCCATGAACAACAGCGCTTTCACGATCGAGTTCAACACCATCCTGATGGGTGTGCCCGACGAGAACCGGCAGAGCTTCCTGATGGCGTACCAGTCCTCGCAGAAGAACCCGGTCCTGCTGTTCGGCTTCAACATCTGGCTCGGCATGCTGGGCATCGACCGCATGCTGGTCGGCGATGTCATCGCCGGCATTCTCAAACTGCTCACGCTGGGCGGGTTCGGCCTGTGGCAGCTGATCGACTGCTTCCTGATCGGCGGCCGGGCCCGGACCAAGAATATCGAACTGGCGCGGCACCTGTCCGCCTCTTTTGCACGCCCGGCGCCCCAGCGTGCGCCGGCAGCCAAGCCTGAGGCCAAGCCCGAAACCGCGACGGACGCGGACTAGCGCACCGGTCTCCAAACGCAAACAGGCCGCCCCATCGGGCGGCCTGTCCGAGACGTCATCTCGAAAATCGTCAGGCTTTCACGTCAAAGGCGTAGCCTGCGGAGCGGACGGTCCGGATCGGATCGATCTCCTCTTTCCGGTTCAGCGCCTTGCGCAGGCGGCCGACATGGACATCGACCGTGCGGGCCTCGACATAGACATCCGACCCCCACACCGCATCCAGCAATTGCTCGCGCGAGAACACCCGTCCGGGGTGCTGCATGAGATAGTCGAGCAGACGGAATTCGGTCGGTCCGAGATGGATCTCGCGGTCTGCCCGACTGACGCGGTGAGCGACGCGATCCATGGAAATGTCGCCGGCCTGGATCACATCCTCGGCCAAGCCCGGCCGGATGCGTCGCAGGACGGCGCGGATGCGGGCAAAGAGCTCGGTCATGGAGAAGGGCTTCACGACATAATCGTCCGCCCCGGTGTCTAGTCCGCGCACCCGGTCGGTCTCCTCACCGCGCGCCGTCAGCATGATGATCGGCACATTGGCCGTTTCCTGGCGCCCGCGGAGCCGGCGGCAGACCTCGATGCCCGAGACCTTCGGCAGCATCCAGTCGACCAGCACCAGGTCCGGCGTGATTTCCTCGGCCTGGATCAGGGCGTCCTCGCCATCGCCGGCGACGGAGACCGTATAGCCCTCCTTCTCCAGATTGTACTGCAGGAGGGTGGCGAGGGCATCTTCGTCTTCGACCACGAGAACTTGAGGCTTCATCGACTTGGCTCCGGGGAGGAATGGCTCAGGAAGACTTCGGCTTTTCCGCTTTCAGCGGCGCCGCATTGACCATGAAGTACAGGGCTTCCGCGATATTGGTGGCGTGATCGCCGATGCGTTCGAGATTCTTTGCGACAAACAGGATGTGCACGCCCGGCTCGACCAGACCGGCGTCCTCGCCCATCGACATCAGCATGTCGCGGACGACCGCATTGTAGCGCTCATCGACCTCGTCATCGCCGCGCCAGACCTGGACCGCCGGCTCGACCTCGAAGGAGGACAGCGCATCCAGCACTTCGTGCAGCTGCTTGATCACGATGCTGCCGAGCCGCTCGATACGGTCGAGAAGGTTCACGGCCGGATAGTCGGCCAGATCGCGGGCGCGGTAGGCGATGTTCTTGGCCAGGTCGCCGACGCGCTCCAGATCGGTGGCGATCTTCAGCGCCGAAATGGTCATGCGCAGATCGGTTGCCAGCGGCTGGCGCAGGGCGAACAGGCGCAGGACCCGTTTCTCCACGTCAACCTGCATCGCATTGACCTGTTTCTCACGCGCCTTCACCGAGCTGACCAAGCTGGCATCCCGACGGACGATGGCCGCAAGTGCCGTTTCCAGCTGGGTTTCCACCAGCCCGCCCATGCGGGCCAGCTCGTCGGCGAGCTGGTCCAGCTCTTCGCCGTAGGCGGTGACAATGTGTGACGTCTTGGACAGCGCCATGGCGCTTTCTCCTCGCAAGGGCCGGTCTAGCCGAACCGCCCGGTGATGTAGTCCTGCGTGCGCGGGTCACGCGGATTGGTGAAGATGTCTTCCGTGGCGCCCACCTCGACGAGATGGCCCATGTGGAAGAAGGCCGTCTTCTGCGACACGCGGGCGGCCTGTTGCATCGAGTGGGTGACGATGATGATGCAGTAGTTCTCGCGCAGCTCATCGATCAGCTCTTCCACCTTCGCCGTGGCGATCGGGTCGAGAGCCGAGCAGGGCTCGTCCATCAGGATGACTTCCGGATTGACGGCGATGGCGCGGGCAATGACCAGGCGTTGCTGCTGACCACCGGACAGGCTGGTGCCCGGGTCGTTCAGCCGGTCCGCCACTTCATTCCAAAGGCCCGCCTTGCGCAGGGAGGTCTCGACAATGCCCTCCAGATCACTGCGCGACATGGCCAGGCCATGGATGCGGGGCCCGTAGGCGACATTGTCGAAAATCGACTTGGGGAAGGGGTTCGGTTTCTGGAACACCATGCCGACGCTGGCGCGCAGCACGACCGGGTCCACGGCCCGGTCATTGACCTCGCGGCCGTCGATCTTCAGGGATCCGCTGACGCGGGCGCCCTCGATCGTGTCGTTCATGCGGTTGAAACAGCGCAGGAAGGTCGACTTGCCACAACCGGACGGTCCGATGAAGGCCGTCACCGAGCGGTCGGGGATGTCGATCGAGACATGGTCCAGCGCCAGCTTGCCGTCATAGTGGACGCTGACATCGCGGGCGATCACCTTGAGGGCGTCGCTTCCGGACGTGGTGGCGCTTGAACCTGTCATGATTTCAGTGCTTTCGGGCATGGATCTACCATCTCCGCTCGAAACGGCGGCGCAGATAGATCGCCAGGGCATTGAGCCCGATCATCAGCGCCAGAAGAACAAGAATGGCCGCGGCCGTGCGGTTCTCGAAGGCCCGCTCGGCACCGTCAGACCAGAGAAAAACCTGCACCGGCATGACGGTTGCCGGCTGGGTGAGGCCTTCAAAGCCCAGCGTCGGGGCATCGGCGATGAAGGCGATCATGCCGATCATCAGCAGCGGCGCGGTTTCACCCATCGCCTGGGCCAGGCCGATGATCGAGCCGGTCAGGATGCCCGGCGCCGCCAGCGGCAGGACGTGGTGGAACACGGTCTGGGTCTTGGACGCCCCCACTGCCAGCGCCGCCTGACGGATCGAGGCCGGCACGGCCTTGAGCGCGGCGCGCGTGGCGATGATCACCGTCGGCAGCGTCATCAGCGACAGCACCAGGCCGCCGACCAGGGGCGCCGAGCGCGGCAGGCCGAAGGCGTTGATGAAGACCGACAGGCCCAGAAGGCCGAACACGATGGAGGGAACCGCAGCGAGATTGTTGATATTGACCTCGATCAGATCGGTCAGCCGGTTCTTCGGCGCGTACTCTTCCAGATAGAGCGCCGTGAACACACCCACGGGCACCGACAGGGTGATCGTGATCAGCATGGTCAGGATCGAGCCGAACAGCGCCCCCTTGACGCCGGCCAGCTCGGGCTCGCGGCTGTCCGCATTGGTGAAGAGATAGGTGTTGAAGTCCTTGGTGATCAGGCCGCGCTCGACCAGCGCACGGGTCCACACGATCAGCTGGTCGGACACACGGCGGCGGCTGGACGGCGTATCGATGACGTAAAGCGTCCAGTCATCCACGGTGACACCGGCAACATCGCCCAGCATGCGCTCGGCCTGAGCCTGCCGGCCGTCAGCGGACAGGGCCGTCAACCGGAAGGTCGAACCGCCGGTCTCGACCAGAACACTCGGCAGGGCATCATCCAGCGACAGCCAGCCATCGGCGGCGGTCAGCCGCTCCTGCAACTGGCTTGCGTCATAGCGCAGGTCTTCCAGCTGGTATTGCGCGTCTTCCAGATCCCGGCCGGCAAGGCCTTCCAACCGCCCCTCGGCTTCAGAGATCCGGTGTCCGATCGTGGCCAGCTGAGCGCCCAGCACATCGCGCACATCCTGCACCAGGCTGGCGAAGTCGGGCGCTGCCGTTTCGAGCGCGACAGCGTCACCGTCGGCATCAAGAGTCAGGGATCCGCGCGTCTCCAGCTCCCGGTCCTCGACCAGCGAGCCCTTGAGATAGAGATCCAGGTCATCCGCGATCGGCATGCGGAATGTGTGCGTGGTGCCGACCAGCCCCGGATCTGCCAGCACCTGGTCCATCAGGCGCGTGGAGTTCAGCGGCGTATACAGACCCAGAAGACTGCGCACTTCGCTGCGCGACTGGACTTCGGGAAACTCGGCCCGCACCGCCTCGCGCAGCACTTCGCTGTAACCGCCACGCCGCAGGGATGCTTCCGACCGGTCGCCTTGCGGGTCGATCTCGGCGGCGGGCAGCTCCACCTGAACCGCCAACTGGTAGACGGTGAAGGCCGGCAGGCCCTGGCTCAAGATCGAACCCAGGAGCAGGACCAGCACACCCACGGCCGACGCCACGGCGGCCAGACCGGCGACGCGAAAGCGCAGCTCGGCCCGGTAGCGCCGGGCAAGGCGCTGGGTCACCGCATCGCGGATCGAGGACGTATCAGCGCTATCAGTCATACTTTTCCCGGTATCTCTGCACCACGCGCAGGGCGATGACATTCATCACCAGGGTGATGACAAACAGGACAAGGCCCAGGGCGAAGGCCGACAGCGTCTTGGGACTGTCGAATTCCTGGTCGCCCGTCAGCAGCATCACGATCTGCACGGTGATGGTGGTGACGGACTCGAGCGGATTGGCGGTGAGATTGGCGCCCTGACCGGCCGCCATCACCACGATCATGGTTTCACCGACAGCCCGCGAAACAGCCAGCAGGATGGCACCGACAACGCCCGGCAGCGCGGCCGGCATGACCACATGCGAGATGGTCTCCGACCGGGTCGCGCCCATGGCGTAGGAGCCGTCGCGCAGGCTCTGCGGCACGGCGTTGATTACGTCATCCGACAGCGAGGAAATGAAGGGGATGATCATGATCCCCATCACCAGGCCCGCCGACAGTGCGCTCTGGGTGACCACATCCTCAAAGCCCAGCGAGGTGAACAGGGCACGGATGGCCGGTCCCACCGTCAACAGGGCAAAGAAGCCATAGACCACGGTCGGGATGCCCGCGAGGATTTCCAGTACCGGCTTGGCCGTCGCCCGGAAGCGCGGACCGGCATATTCCGACAGGTAGATGGCCGAGAACAGGCCGATCGGAACCGCCACCAGCATGGCGATCAGCGTGATCATGAATGTGCCGGCAAACAGCGGCACCGCGCCGAAGGCGCCGGACTGGCCGACCTGGTCGGCGCGCAGGGCAATCTGCGGCGACCATTGCAGTCCGAGCAGGAATTCGGAGATCGGCACCGAGGAGAAGAAGCGCAGGCTCTCGAAGAGCAGCGAGAAGACAATGCCGACCGTGGTGAGGATGGCGATCACGGAAGACAGGAACAGCACTGCCGTGACCAGGCTTTCAACATGATTGCGGGCGCGCAGGTCCGGCGCGATCTGTGCGCGGGTCTGCAACAGCCCGGCAATGGCCATCACGATGGCGAACAGCGCCACCATGTAGCGGATCTGCTGCTGGTGCCCGCGAACGACCTGCGCGGTGGCGAACAGGTTTTCGCTCTCCCGGCTCGGCAGGGCGCCGCGGGCGATGTTCAGGGCGTCAGACAGGAACAGCTGACGCCGCTCACGGGGCGCCTGGACCAGTTCGAAGCCGGCCAGTTCCGTGCGCGGACGACCGGCCGCCTCGGCGCCCCGGGTCACGCTGTTCACCAGCTCGAGACGCCGCTGGATCACGGCTTCATCCGCCGCCGTCGCCGCATTGAGCGCCTCAAGGTGCTCTTCGCGCAGGTGTTCCAGCAGTTCGGGGCGGCGGTCTTCGTCACGGGCACCCCGCAGGCGCGCCATGTCGGCCGCAAGCGCCTCGACACGGCCCCGCAACTGCACCGCATTGCCGTAGAATTCCTGGTAAGTGCCATCCTGCTGCAGCTGTTCGTCCAGCTGCTGGCTCAGAGGGGCCGCATCCCGGCGCAGCTCGGCATAGGTCAGGCGCTCGACCACCGGGTCGGCGAACAGGCCGTAGGCGATCAGCAGCAGCAATGCCGGCAGCCCGGTCCAGATCGCCACATAGTAGCCGTGATAATTGGGCAGCGAGTGCAGCTTCACGGTCTGGCCGGACACCGCCGCAATGGCCCGGGACCGCCCGACATAGAATCCGCCCGCCAGCATGACGAGGATGGCCAGGGCAATGAGCGTGATCACAGACATGCGTCAAACGGGTCCTTCGGACGGCGACGGGAACCCGAGACCGGGTGATTCCCTTCAATACGAATGCTCGCGGGGCCCGTTTATGACAGTTGAGCTACACTTTTGTGACAGCGCCGCCCCTGTCCGCATGATTCCGGCAAGAAAAAACCTAAGTCGGCGAATTCGCTGCTGATTCTTCTTTCGGCGCGCAAACCGGCAGAAACACGGAAAAGACCGAACCTTCCCCCACCGCACTCTCCACGGTGAAGCCGCCCCGATGCCGGTTCACGATGTGCTTGACGATGGCCAGACCCAATCCGGTCCCTTCCTTGGGCCCGCTTTTCTGACCGTCGACGCGGTAGAAGCGCTCTGAAAGTCGCGGCAGATTGCGGCGCTCGATGCCCTTGCCGCAATCCTGGACGCGCAGGGCGACATAGCGGCCACCGGTCTCCGACTTCGGCGCCGCAAGCGTCAGCCGGCTGGCAGCCTCCCCCAGTATCAGTGGCGGTCGTTCCACCGCGTCCCGGGGCAGGGGCTCGGTCACGGTAATGCGCACCCCGGCGCCTTCCGGCGAATACTTGATCGCGTTCTCGACCAGGTTCAACGCCACTTCGGTGAGCTGGTCGCGATCACCCACGGCCGTCGCCCGGGCCGGAAGATCCAGGGTGAGATCAATCGCCTTGTCCTGCAGCTGCGGACGCAGGAAGTCGGTCACATCGCGCACCAGATCAACCAGGTCGATCTGGCCGGAGGGCGGCACATGCTCGTCCATCTCCACGCGCGACAGGGACAGAAGATCATTGATCAGGCGCTGCATGCGCTCGGTCTGATCAAACATGATCGCCAGGAACCGGTCGCGGGCCTCGGCATCATCGCGCGCATGGCCGCGCAGCGTTTCGATGAACCCGGCCAGCGAGGCCAGCGGCGTGCGCAATTCGTGACTGGCATTGGCCAGAAAATCGGCGCGCATGCGATCCGCCCGCTTGATCGAGGTCTCGTCGGACAACACCAGCATCGCCCGCCAGGTCAGCTTGCCCTCCCCGACCCCGGAGAGCGGGGCGACATGTGCCCGGACATAGCTCTCTACCGGCGCCATCAGTGCATACTCGACCGGCTCGACCGACTGGCCGCGAAGGGCCGCACTGACCGCTTCCAGCACCTGGGGCTGGCGCAGCACGCTGGACAGGTGCCCGGTCGCCGAGGTCAGTCCCAGGCCGAGAAACTCCCGCGCTGCCGGATTGGCCAGTTCGATACGGCCACCGGCGCCGATCAGCAGCACCGGGATCGGCAGGCCGTCCAGCATGCGCTGCGGCATGGCCGTATCAACGGCTGCATCCGCCGCCGCCCCGTTCCGGGTCGTCGCCGGAGCCGGATTCAGGGTCGTGGAGACGGTGAGGTAGTAGAACGTGGAGAGCGCCGCGATCGTGCTGATGGCAACGATCGTTTCCAGAAAGCCGAGCTCGCCGAAGATCCAGAACAGGAACAGCACGAAGCCGCCAATGCCGGCCACCGCGGCCGTGTCGCGCCGGCGGATCCGGATCAGGGGCTGGTCGTGGTGGTTGTGCGGCTTCATCCGAGTCTGACCTGCATCCAAATGCGTCCCCAGTGGCATCTAACAAAAAAATAAGTGCCCACAAGGCTTCCAGCGCTCTATCGCATACCCGCCGCCAAAGGCGAAGCCAATGGACCAGCACGGACGGGGACGCCAAAGGGCATCTCGAAAATCGAGAGAGTTTTCATGCCATTCGCTAATGTTTTAGTGTTTTTCGATAAAAATCGATTGACTTTCGAGATGGGCCCCATAGGATGCCCGGAACTTGGACATCGTGACGTGCGGGGACAACGCATGCGTAAAAGTTTGTTAGTTGCGGCAACGGCTCTGGTCACTGCCTCTTGTGCCAGCCTCCAGCCCTATCAGCCCGGCGACCCATTGCCGGCTGCTCCCCAGGGGTGGGTTTCGGCACCGGAGGTCGCGGGCGCGCAGGACGCACAGGACTGGATCTCCAGTCTTGGCGACAGCGCCCTGGTCGGCCTGGTCGATGAAGCTTTTGAAACCAATCCCAGCCTGAACCAGTCTTTCGCCCGCTACCGCGCGGCAAGGGCTGCGGCACGGGCTGCAGGCGCCAACCGCCTGCCCAGCCTCGGCGCGGGCCTGGACTATACGCGCCGCGAGCCGAATGTCGGCTCCGGCTCGGACAGTTTCGGACTGGGTCTGTCGGCGTCCTGGGAGGCCGACCTGTGGGGTCGTGTCGCCGATGGCGCCAATGCCAGCGCACTGGACGCCGAGGCCGCCGCTGATGACCTGCGTGCATCGCAGCTCTCCATCGCCGGCTTTGTCGCCAAGGGCTGGTTCGCCCTCACCGAGGCCCATCTCCAGACCGAACTCGCGGAACGCGATGTGCGCACCCGCGAGGCATCTCTGTCGCTGACCGAGCGCCGCTTTGCCCGCGGCCTGGTCCGCAGCTCGGACGTCCGCACGGCCCGCAGCGCCCTGGCCTCTTCGGAAGCCGCGCTCGCCTCACGCCGCCGCGCCGAAGCTGCAGCCTCGCGCAGCCTGGAAACCCTGCTGGGCCGCTATCCCGCCGCCGCCCTGGCCGCCGGAAACGACTTCCCGGGGCTCGAAGCCCTGGGCGGACTGGGTACGCCGGAAGACATGCTGCAGCGCCGCCCGGACATCCGCGCCGCGGAGCGCCGCCTGCAGGCAGCCGGCCTGCGCGCCGATGCGGCTCGCAAGGCGCTCTATCCCAGCCTGTCGCTGACGGCGGGGTCCGGCACCGGCGGTGCCGAGCTGGACCAGCTCTGGGACCTGGACAATCTGGTCTCCAGCCTGACCGCCTCGCTTGCGGCGCCGATCTTCAATGCCGGGCGCCTGGACGCCCAGCGTGACCAGGCCGTCGCCAATGCCGAGACCCAGCTCTACGCCTATGTCTCGACCGTGCTGAATGCCTGGCAGGAGGCCGAGGATGCGATCCATGCCGATGCCATCCTGGCCCAGCGGGTGGACAGCCAGCAACGGGCCTTCGAAGAGGCTGCCGCCGCCGAAGAACTGGTGATCCGCCAGTACACCAGCGGCGTAGCGACCATCTTTGACCTCTTGAACGCCCAATCCCGGCGCATCAGCGCCGAAAGCCAGTACATCTCGGCGCGTCGCGACCGCGCGACCAATCGCGTCGATCTCTATCTCGCCATAGCCGGCGATTTCTCCGCGGCCCAGTCCGCAGACCCGGCCGCCCTGACAGGAGAATAGTTATGGGTAAGCTCATCGGACGTATCATCATCATCGGCCTGGCCGCGATCATCCCGCTCGGCATCATCTTTTCACTCGTGGCCGCCAAGCCGGAACCGCACCGGGCCAATGCCCAGCCCCGGCCTGTCGCCGTCTTCGTCGATGAAGCCCAGCTGCAGACCGTTGCCCTGACGGTCGAGTCCCAGGGCCAGGCGCGGCCGCGCACCCAGATCAATCTGGTGCCGCAGGTGGCCGGCCGCATCACCTATGTGAACCCGAACTTCATCGAGGGCGGTTTCTTCGAGGCCGGCGAGACCCTGGTCCAGATCGAGGACGCCGATTATCGTCTGGCGGTAACTCGCGCCGCAGCCCAGGTGGCCCAGGCCGAACAGGCCCTGGCCCGTGAACGCGCGGAATCAGAACTGGCCGCCAGCGAATGGCAGGCCCTGGGTCAAGGCGAAGCCTCTGCCCTGACCCTGCGCGAACCGCAGATGGCCGAAGCCCGTGCCCAGCTGGCCGCGGCCGAAGCGGCCCTGCAATCGGCCCGTCTGGACCTGCAGCGTACCCGCGTTTCGGCGCCCTTCTCCGGCCGCGTGCGTTCCAAGAATGCCGACCTCGGCCAGTATGTCAGCCCCGGCACCAATCTGGGCGAGGTCTTCTCGACCGACACCGTGCTGGTTCGCCTGCCGCTGACCGATCACCAGCTGGGCCTGTTGGGCATTCCGGTCGCCTACAATGCCGCCGCCGATGCCGATGATGACGGCATCCGCGTGACCCTGACCGCCACCCTGGCCGGACGGCAGCATGCCTGGGAAGGCCGCATCACGCGCACTGACAGCGCCATCGATCCGCAGACCCGCGTACTCTACGCAATCGCCGAAGTCGCCGACCCCTATGGTGCCGCGGCCGAAGGCGGTGCACCGCTGGCCGTCGGCCTGTTCGTAAATGCCCGCATTGAAGGCCGGGAAGTGGAGAATGTCTCCATCCTGCCCCGCTCGGCCCTGCGCGGCGAAGACAGCGTCTATGTCGCTGAAGTGGGCGGCACGCTGTCCGTCCGCACCGTCGAAGTCATCGATTCCTCGCCGGACCGTGTCGTGGTCTCCAGCGGTGTGCGCGGCGGGGAACTGGTCGTCACTTCGCCGATCCGCGGCGCCAATAACGGCATGCGCGTCCAGACCTTCTCCGCCGAAGGCGAGATAATGGCCGAGTATTCCGCGACTTATGACGAAAGCCCCGAGGGCGAGGACGGCCTGGCCGAATCCGAAACCGGGGCCGCTGAAACCGAAACCGCGTCCAACGCTGGCTAAACCTGCCGACCGCAAACAAGGAGGCGGTGATGACTGACCCGAACAAAAAACATGATGAAGCCCCGTCCGGCGGCATTATCGGCTGGTGGGCCCGCAACTCGGTCGCAGCCAACCTGCTGATGATCATCGCCATCCTCGGCGGCGTCTTCGGCTACTTTTCGATGAACCGGGAACTCTTCCCGACCGTCGATTTCAACGGCGCAACCGTCTCCGTGGCCTGGCCCGGCGCCTCGCCGCAGGAAGTGGAAGAACAGATCATCGTGCGCATCGAGGAGGCCCTGGCCGATCTCGATGGCGTCGACACCATCACCTCCACCGCCCGCGAAGGCTCCGGCTGGGTCAATATTGAAGGCCGCCGGTCGGTCGACATCGGCGACTTCATCGACCGCATCAAGCTGGAAGTGGACTCGGTGAACAACCTGCCGCCGTCCGCCTACCGTCCTGTCGTCTCGCCCTGGCGGTCCCAGGAACAGGTCGTCGGCTTCGCCGTGCACGGCAATGTCGACCGCCGCGACCTCCAGGCGATCGCCCGGGATGTGCGTGACGAGGTAGCCCAGCTGCCGGGCGCATCCATCGTCAACATCTGGGCGACGCGGGGCGAAGAAGTCTCCATCGAGGTCTCCGAGGAAAACCTGCGCCGCTATGGCATGACGTTCGACGAGATCGTCCGTGCCGTCCGCGCCACCTCGCTCAACGCTTCGGCCGGCAGCGTGCGGACCGAGCTGGGCGATCTCAGCCTGACCTCGCGCCAGCTGGCCAACTCGGCCGCCGAGTTCGAAGACATCATCATTCGCCAGACCGCGGATGGCGGTACGCTGCGCGTCCGCGATCTGGCCCAGGTCACTGACGGCTTCGTCGATTTCAACCTGGCTGCCACCTATAACGGCGAGCCGATGGTTCTGGTCGTGGTCGAAAGCTCGCCCAACCAGGACGTGGTCGATGTCGCCGCTGCCGTGCGCAACTATATCGACAATGCCCAGGCCGAATTGCCCGACGGCGTCCACATGTCGCTGTGGTGGGACAATTCGGAAATGTACACCGGCCGGATGGAGACCATCTCCAGCTCGGCGCTGATCGGTGGCTTCCTGGTCCTGATCATTCTCTTCCTGTTCCTGCGTCCCATCGTCGCCTTCTGGGTGACCGTCGGCATCTTCACCGCTTTCGGCGGCGCTTTCCTGATCCTGCCGCTGATGGGCGTGACCCTGAACATGCTGTCGCTGTTCGCCTTCCTACTGGTGATCGGCATCGTGGTCGATGACGCCATCGTCGTCGGGGAGAATATTCACGACCGGGTGGAACGTGGCGAGACCGGCCTCACGGCCTCCATCGTGGGCACCCAGATGGTGGCCAAGCCGGTGATCTTCGCGGTCATCACCACCATCATGATGTTCTCGCCCTGGATGCTTCTGACGGGACCGGAAGTGAACTTCACCCGGCAGATCTCGCTGGTCGTGATCGCCGCCCTGGCCTTTTCGCTGATCGAATCGCTGCTGATCCTGCCGGCGCACCTGTCGCACCTGAAGCCGCAATCCTCGACCGGCCTGTTTGCGCCCTTGATCGCGTTCCAGCGCGGCATCGCGGACTCGCTCTTGAGCTTTGCCCGCAATGTCTACCGTCCGGTCGCCAAGTTCTCGATCCGCAACCGCTATGCGACCTTGGTGTTGTTCATCGGCATCTTTGCGACCTCGCAAGCCCTCATGGCGCTGAACTTTGTCGGTACCAGCTTCATGCCGCAGATCGAGAACGAGACCATCCAGACCAATATCCAGCTGGCCGAAGGCACGCCCTGGAATCGGACCGAGCAGGTGCGTCAGCAGCTCGACCGCGCCCAGGATGAGGCCCTGCAATACTACCGCCAGCAGTATCCGGGCGAAGCCGACATGATCCAGAGCCGCTCGACGCTGGCGACGGACGGTCGCATCCGGGCCTGGATCACGCTGGCCGAACCCCAGGAACGGCCTGGTGGACTGCCCACAGCCGAGGTGGCCCAGAAAATTCGCGAATACCTGGGCCCCATCCCGGACGCCGAGGAAGTACGCCTGGACACCACGATCAATGACGGTGGCAATTCCATGCAGTTCGCGCTGTCGGGAACGGATCTGGGCGTGCTGCGCCAGGCCGCGGACGACCTGAAGGCCCAGCTGCGGTCCTACGACACGCTGTATGACATCGTCGACTCCATGCAGACCTCCACCGAGGAGCTCCAGTTCTCGCTGCGTCCGGATGCCCGGGCCCTGGGACTGACCCTGCAGGATGTGACCCGTCAGGTCCGTCAGGCCTTCTACGGTGAAGAGGCCCAGCGCCTGCCGCGTGACGGTCAGGACGTGCGGGTGATGGTCCGCCTGGACACCGACTCCCGCCGCTCCCTGGATACGCTGCGCGACATCCGCATCCGTACCAGCGATGGCCGCGAAGTGCCGCTTTCGGCGGTCGCTGATGCCGAGTTTGCTCCGGGCCTCAACCGGATCAACCGCCGCAATGGCATGCGCACGATCACGGTCAGCGCAGAGCTGTCCGATCCGGCGGCCCGTGGCGAGGTCAATGACAGCCTGAACGAAGAGTTCTTCCCGAATTTCGACGCCCGTTTCCCGAGCGTCTCGCGGGATGAAATCGGCCAGGCCGAGGGTGAGCGCGAGTTCATGTCGGAAGTCATTGCCCTGCTCGGCTTTGCCCTGATCTCCATGTATCTGCTGCTGGCGATCGCCTTCCGCTCCTACTTCCAACCCTTCGCCATCATGGTGGCGATCCCGTTCGCCCTGACCGGCGCCATCTTCGGTCACCTGATCTTCGACATGCCGGTGGGTCTCTTCTCCTACTTCGGGGTCGGGGCGGCGGCCGGGGTCGTGATCAACGACAACCTGGTGCTGATGGACTTCGTGAACCGGCTGCGGGCCAATGGTGTCGGGGCCTTCCAGGCCCTGGTGGATGCTGGCGTGCAGCGTTTCCGCCCGATCCTGCTGACCTCGGTCACCACCTTCATCGGCATCTTCCCGATGATGGCGGAACGCTCCACCCAGGCTGAGTTCCTCAAGCCGATGGTGGTGGCGATGGGGTTCGCGGTCGTGTTTGCCCTGTTCCTGACCCTGTTCATGGTGCCGGCCATGTACGCCATCGGCGTCGATATTGCCCGCCTGTTCCGGGCCATGTGGACCGGCAAGCGTCAGCCGGCGCTGGGCGAGCACTACGCCGACACCGACTTCGCGCATGGCGAACCGGCGGGGCATCTCGCCAGCAGCCAGGCCGAGTAGGCCAGATGGTCAAATTTCGCCCCGCGTTGTATGCAGCGCGGGGCGATTTCTTTCGCATTTAGGAAAATCGGGGGTT
The DNA here is from genome assembly GCA_965242785.1 of uncultured Maricaulis sp. Classification (GTDB taxonomy): domain Bacteria; phylum Pseudomonadota; class Alphaproteobacteria; order Caulobacterales; family Maricaulaceae; genus Maricaulis. The sequence continues at coordinate 42,584 of CBDETA010000001.1, read as the reverse complement.
TTGAAATGAAGAAGCTTTTGCTGAGCACGGCCGTACTGGCTCTTGTTGCGGCCTGTGCGCCAACGGCAAACGACAGCGACACCACACAGGTTGAGGCCATTGTCGGCGAGGCCGAGATCGGTAGCTGGGGTTTCGACCTCGAAGGCATGAACACCGAAGTCTCGCCCGGCAATGATTTCTACGAGTACGCCAATGGCGCCTGGCTGGATGCCACGCAGATCCCGGCGGATCTCTCCAACTACGGCATGTTCACCGAGCTCGCCCTGGAAGCCGAAGAACATGTCCAGGCGATCATCACCGAACTGGCGGCCATGAATGCCGCACACGGGACGGTCGAGCAGCAGGTGGGTGATCTCTACGGTTCGTGGATGGATACCGAAACGATCGAACAGCGCGGACTGGCTCCGGCCCAGCCCTATCTCGACGAGATTGCGGCGGCCGAGACACATGCCGACATCAACGCCCTGTTCGCGACGATCTACCATCAGTCGCCCTTCGGAGTCGGCATCATTCCGGATCCGGCCGATACGACCCGTTACACGGTCTTCGTCGGCCAGGGCGGCCTCGGCCTGCCGGACCGCGACTACTATCTGGACGAAGACAATGCGCGCTATCGCGATGCCTATCGCGACTACATCGCCCAGGTCTTCGGACTGGCCGGCATCGACAATGGTGCCGAGCGCGCCGAAGCGATCCTTGCGCTGGAAACCCGTCTGGCCGAGGTCCACTGGACCCAGGCCGACAGCCGCGACATCCAGAAGATCTACAACCCGATGCCGCTCGAACAGCTGGACACGCTGGCTCCGCAATTTGCCTTCCCGACGGCCATGGCCCAGCTGGGCATTGACGGTGTCGCCACCTATCTCGTGGCCCAGCCCAGCGCCATTGAGGGCTCGGCCGCTGTCTTTGCCGAAACCCCGGTCCAGGTCTGGCAGGACTATCTCACCTTCCACTTCCTGTCAGGCAATTCCGGCCGCCTGCCGGCCGCTTTCGACCAGGCCGCGTTTGAAATGTTCGGCCGCACGCTGAACGGCACCGAGGAGCAGCGTCCGCGCGACCGTCGCGGCGTCAATCTGGTCGGTGGCCGACTGGGTGAGGCCGTCGGCCAGATCTATGTCGAACGCCATTTCCCGCCCTCCTCCAAGGCTGCCATGGAAGAGTTGGTGGCCAATCTGACCGCGGCGTTTGCCGGCCGACTGGAAACGCTGGAGTGGATGGATGAGGAAACCCGCGCCAACGCGCTGACCAAGCTGTCCACCTTCGAACCGCGCATCGGCTATCCCGACGAGTGGCAGGACTATTCGGCGCTCGATATCCAGCCGGATGACATTTTCGGCAATGTGATGCGCCTGGACGCCTTTGCCTGGAACGAGCAGGTCGCCGACCTGTCCGGACCGGTCGATCGCGGCGAGTGGCCCTATCCGCCGCAGACCGTCAACGCGTCCTACAATCCGCTGATGAACCAGATCACCTTCCCGGCCGGTATTCTCCAGCCGCCCTTCTTTGATCCGAATGCGGATGCGGCGATCAATTACGGTGCCATCGGTGCCGTGATCGGTCACGAGATCGGCCACGGCTTTGATGACCAGGGCCGGCGTTTCGACGAGAACGGTGCGATCCGTGACTGGTGGACGGCGGAGACCAATGCCCGCTTCGAGGAGCGCGCAGACCGTCTCGGCGCCCAGTACGACACCTATTCCCCGGTCGAGGGTCGCTTCGTGAATGGTGATTTCACCATGGGCGAGAATATCGGTGACCTGGGCGGACTGCAGATGGCTTACACCGCCTATCACCGCTATCTGGACGAGTGCTGCGGCGGCGAGGCTCCGGTTCTCGACGGCCTGACCGGCGACCAGCGTTTCTTCCTGTCCTGGGCCCAGGTCTGGCGGCGTCTGTATCGCGAGGACAATCTGATCTCGCGTCTGACCACCGACCCGCACAGCCCGTCCCAGTACCGCACCAATGGTGTGGTCCGGAACATGGACGCCTGGTACGAGGCCTTCGGTGTGACCGAGGAAGACGCCCTCTACCTGCCGCCGGAAGAGCGCGTCTCCATCTGGTAGTCACGCGTCTCGCGGCAGAATTCACAGGAAAGGCCCGGCCCGTCGCCGGGCCTTTTTTACTGCTCGAGCTGTCAATTGTGACAGGACCGTCATTTGCCGCCCAGCATTCTCGCCCTAGAGTTCCCGACAATGAAATTCGAGACCTGATGGGGGTACATCATGAAGAGATTCCTGCTCGGCACGGCCGCCCTGGCCCTGCTGACCGCCTGCCAGCCTGCCGAGGATGCCGCGAGCACCGAAACGGCTGCCGTCGAAACCGAAACCGCCGCCAACGAGATCGCGCGCTCCGTCGGCGACCCTTCTGCCGGCGATCCGCGTCTGGGTGACTGGGGCATCGAAACCCAGCACGTGGATGACACAGTGCATCCCGGGGATGATTTCAACCGCTATGTGAATGCCGGCTGGCTGGACAATTCGGAACTGCCGACAGGTTTCTCCCGTTACGGCTCCTTCACCGAACTCTACCTCCTCTCCGAAGAGCGGATTGACGGCATCATCCAGGAAGCCGTCGCAGCCAATGCCGAAGCCGGCACGCCGATGCAGCAGATCGGCGATCTCTACGCCTCCTACATGGACATGGACACGCGCAATGCCCGCGGCTTCGATCCGGTCCAGCCCATGCTGGCCCGGATCAACGCCGCCCAGTCGCACGAGGATATCGCCACCCTGATGGGCATGCCCGGCACCTCGTCCATCTTCGGAGCCGGCGTCACCCGCGACCAGGGCAATCCGGACCGCTACATCGTCGGCATCAGCCAGAGCGGGCTGGGGCTGCCGACCCGCGACTACTATCTGGAAGACAATGAGCGCTACCAGGGCTTCCGCGACGCCTATGTCGCCTACATCGCCGACGTGTTCGGGATACTGGGCATGGAAGACGGTGAAGCTCGCGCCCAGGACATCCTGGCGCTGGAGACCGGCTTCGCCCAGGTGCACTGGTCGCGCGAGGACAGCCGCGATCGCACCCGCACCTACAACCTCATGACCACCGATGAACTGGCCGCAATGGCACCGGGCTTCCCGTGGGGCGAGTTCATGACGGCGCTGGAGTTTGACGACCAGGAAGAAGTCGTTGTGCGTCAGACGACGGCGATCGAGGGCCTGGCCACCCTGTTCCGCGAGATTCCGCTGGAAACCTGGCAGAACTGGCTGACCTTCCGCTACATGTCGAGCAATTCGGACAGCCTGACCGAAGCCTTCTACGAGCGCTCCTTCGACTTCTACAGCCGCACCCTGTCCGGCGTGGAAGAACCGCGCCCGCTGGAGTCCCGCGGCATCCAGCACGTCAACGGCTCGATGGGCATGACGCTCGGCCAGATCTATGTCGACCGGTACTTCCCGCCGGAACACAAGGAACAGATGGAAATCCTCGTCGAATATCTGCGCACGGCCCTGCGCGAGCGGATCGAGACGCTGGAATGGATGGATGACGAGACCCGCGTCCAGGCGCTCGACAAGCTGGAGAAATTCCTGCCCAAGATCGGCTATCCCGACCAGTGGCCGGACTACTCCTCCATCGAGATCCGGGCGGACGACCTGTTCGGCAATTCCGAACGCATCTCGGCCTGGGCCCGTGCTGACAGCCGCGAGCGCCTGCGCGGTCCGATCCGTGACTGGGAATGGGGCATGACGCCGCAAACGGTGAACGCCTACTATTCCTCGACTGCCAACGAGATCGTCTTCCCGGCGGCCATCCTGCAGGGGCCCTTCTTCGACCCGTTCGCGGATCCGGCGGTCAATTTCGGCGGCATCGGCGCCGTGATCGGCCACGAGATGGGCCACGGCTTTGACGACCAGGGCAGCCGTTCCGACGGTGATGGCGTGCTGCGCGACTGGTGGACCGAGGAAAGCCGCAGCAATTTCGATGCGCTGACCGATCGCCTGGTCGCCCAGTACAGCCAGTTCTCCCCGATCGAGGGCGAGTTCGTGAATGGCCGTCTGGCGCTCGGCGAGAACATCGGCGATGTCGGCGGCATGTCGATGGCTTACCGCGCCTACCAGCTCTATCTGGAAGACCATGGCGGCGAAGCCGAGGTGCTCGACGGATTCACCGGCGACCAGCGCTTCTTCATGGCCTGGGCCCAGGTCTGGCGGAACCTGCAGACCGAAGCCGGCATGATCCAGCAATTGCGCCGCGGCCCGCACTCGCCGGCCCAGTACCGGATCAATGGCGCGGTCCGCAACCAGGATGCCTGGTATGAAGCCTTCGGCATCACCGAAGAGCACGAACTCTACCTGCCACCGGAAGAGCGCGTCTCCATCTGGTAGGGCTGAAGCAGCCTGAGCAAACCGAAAGGCCCGGATCCCGATCCGGGCCTTTTTTTCAGGCCAACAGCCACCCTGGGCCCGGAGTCTCGCCACCAAGCCGGGCGGGCCGAGCGGGCATCCCGGCCCCCCTCATGGGATTGCATCCAAGCCCTTGAATTCCCCCGTGAGTTGAATCTTTGCCCGGATGGTTAATAATCCTTAACCCCCGCGGCTGGTTGCGCTAGCATCCGCTTCGAGAGCGGGACCCTTGTCAGTCGGTTTCGCCAGTTCGAGCAGGGGGAATCGAATGATCCGCAAGCAACTTCTGTGTGGCTCCGCCATCGCCATGATGACCGCGTCGGCCGCTTTCGCCGGCGATACCGAGTGGTTCCCGCCGGATCCGCCGAACAGCGCGATGGCCGGCGAATGCTATGCCCGCGTCCGCATCGAGCCGGAATACGATGTCTACACCGAACAGGTGACGACACAGGATTCCTACGAGCGCTATGACGTGCTGCCGCCGCGCCTGCGTCCGGAAACGCGTGAGTACATCTCCCGCGAGGCCGGCGTGCGCTACATCGTGCACGAGCCCGTCTATGAGACCGTGACGGAAACCGTCCAGATCCGCCCCTCCTACGTGGAATACGTGGTGCAGCCGGCGGTGCATGACACCGTGACCGAGACCATCATGGTCCGCGAACCCCGCATGGTCTGGCGCCGCGGCTATACGCCGGGTGCACAGATGACCCGCTTCGACAGCGAGACCGGCGAAGTCTGGTGTCTGGTCGAGGAAGAGGGCGAGTACCGCACGGTCACCCGCAACATCGTGGTCGAGCCGGCCCAGATCCGCGAGATCAGCCATCCGGCCGAATACTCCACCATCACGCGCGACGTGCTGGTGCAGGAAGCCCGCGTCGAGACGGTACCGATCGAGGAACTGCGCGACACCTATCGCGTCGAGGTCGTGGACCAGCACGCCTCGGTCGACAGCCGCGTGATCCCGACGGAAACCGAAACCGTCACCCGCTACTCGCTGCGCACCGAAGAGCGCTGGGAATGGCGCCTGGTGGATTGCTCGGACATCGACCTGCCGGGTCACAACCCGCCCAGCCATGCCGACATCCCGCCGGTGGCCCAGAATCGCAGCGCTCCGGCGCCGCAGGGCAATACCTATCTCTACGGCACCGACATGCCGGCCGCCGACCAGAACTATTCGGAAGAAGTTCCGGTTGCCCAGGCCTCCTACTCCACGCGCACCCGCCGCCGCTCCCAGTAAGGGGGTTTACGCGGGCGCCATGTGCTACCAGATCAACGGCGCGGGCCCGTCCCGCGCCGTTTTTCTTTGTCCATGACATGATCGTCAGGAGACCCATGCCGGACCGCGACTATATTGTCGGCTATGGCAGCCTGCTCAGTGCGCACAGCCGTGAAACCTATTCCGACATTGTGGAAGAGGCGATCCCGGTCGTGGCGCAGGGTTGGCGGCGCGGCTGGACCGTCCGCTACCGGGACGAGAAAGCGACCTATGCCGGCGTCCGCCCGGCCGCCGGCGGGCAATTGCATGCCGCCCTGGTCCCGACCGAGATCACCGACGCCCTGCGCCACCGCGAGCGCGGCTATGTCTTCACGCCGGTCCCGCCTGAGCATCTTCGCCCCGCCGCCGGCACCCGTCACAGCATCCCGCCCGGCCGTTTCTGGATTGTCGTCAATCGGGAACAAGTGCGCGCCGACGCGGCCCACCCGATTCCGCAGACCTATATCGACACCTGCCTGATCGGATGTCTGGAGACCGGAGGGGAGGCGCGGGCCCGCGGCTTCATCCGCTCCACCGAATTGTGGGACTCGCCCTGGATCGATGACCGTGATCTTGAAACGCCGCTCTATCCGCGCCTGACCCGCGCCGATGCCCACCAGCGCCAAACCATTGACCGGCTCCTGCAGGATGAAGGCGTGCTCAGCTTTCGCGCACCGGCGACCGGCTGAACCGTTTCACCACATCCTGAGCCGTGGCAAAGGCCTCCTCGCGTAGCGTCTCGACCCGCTCCGGTGAGAGCGCAGCCCGCTCGGCACACCCGCCCGAACGCCCCAGAAGGGTCACCGGAATGCACGGGTGCTGCGTCTCGCCGCCGCCCCAACGCCAGTGCCCGTCCCGCGGGTCATGGTCATAGAAGCGCTCGAACGCCTCGGCGTGATCCGCCAGGAAGGCGACGGCCTCGATCAGATAGTCCAGCTCCTCGTCCGACATCACCCAGTGCAGGCTGACCCGGCACCAGCCCGGCCGAGCGCCGGTTTCCCCGTCCAGCACCCGCGCCCGGATCGCCTGAGTGCTCTCGCTGTCCAGGCCCAGAAGATGGTGACCATAGGGGCCGGCACAGGAACAGCCTGCCCGGGACTGGATCCCGAACAGATCGTTCAACAGCACCGTCACCAGACGTGGGGCCACCATGCCACCGCCGGCCTTGCGCAGATTGAAGGACACGATGCCGATCCGGCGATCGGTCGATTGCGGTCCCAGCACATCGATCTGCGGATGCGCCTGCCAGCGCGCGAAAGCGCGCACCAGCGCCGCATGCTCGCGCGCCTGGATGGTCTCATGCCCCACTTCCGCCTGCAGCTGCATAGCCAGGGCCGCGCGCACGAATTGTGGCAGCCCCGGCGTGCCGGCCCGCTCGCGCGCCTCTATGTTCTCGATGAAATCATGACCCTCGGGCCAGACATAGCGCACGGTCCCGCCCGCGCTCTGGGTTGGCGGCAGGGTCTGGTCATAAAGCGAGCCATCAAACACCAGGATGCCGCAGCTGCCTGGCCCGCCAATGAATTTGTGCGGCGAGAAATAGACCGCATCAATGCGCGCCTCCTCATCGCCCTGCGGATGCATGTCGATGGGCAGGTAAGGCGCGCTCGCGGCGCAATCCAGGCACAGGATCGCCCCGTGCCGGTGCAGCAGCCTTGCCAGCGCGCGCACATCTGTCTTCACGCCGGTCACGTTCGACGCCGCCGAAAAGGCCCCGATCTTGCGCTTGCCCGCATGACGCGGATCGGTCAGCGCCTGCTCCAGAGCAGCAAGATCCACTCCGCCTTGCGGGCACAGGGGAATATTGACCGTCTCGGCCAGGCTCTCACGCCAGCTCAGCTCATTGGAGTGGTGCTCATAAGGGCCGACAAATACCACCGTTTCCAGCCGGGTTTCAGCGTGCAACCCCAGCGCCTTGCGCGTCGCCGGCGGGATCGCCAGGCCCAGGATTTCCTGCAGTTTGTGGATCGCCCCGGTCGCACCGGCTGCACACGGCAAAAGACAGTCACCGGGACCGGCATTCACCGCACGCTTGATGATGCGCTCGGCCTCGCGCATCCAGGCATTGCTGGCCCGGCCTGTCGCACTGTCCTCGGTGTGCGGGTTGGCATAGTCCAGCGACAGCGCCTGCACGACGCCCTCCACCGACCGGTGCATGCGCCCGGACGCGGTGTAGTCGGCATAGAAAAGCGGCCGGGTGCCAAAGGGCGTGTCCAGTGCGCTATCCGCACCCACCAGCCCGTCCCGGACACGATCAACAGCCCGCGTGCAGACCTGCGACTTCACCATCCAAAACTCCCATCCAGAGGCGACAGAAAAACACAGGACGGGCAGTGATTTTCACCAAATCTCTCTATAAACTTGCGTCATCCGTAGCGAAATTCACTACGAAACGAGGCCGCAATGCAGCTTGACGACTATGATATCCGGTTACTGCGCGCGATTCAGGTCGATGCGGACCGGACCGTCCAGGAACTGGCCGATCTGGTCGGCCTCAGCCCGACCCCGACGGCCCGGCGCCTGAAACGCCTCGCCGAAGCCGGCATCATCCGCAAGAATGTCGCCCTGCTGGATCCCGAAGCCCTGGGTCTGCACGCAACGCTCTTTATCGCTGTACGGACAAGCCAGCATGATGCCGAGTGGCTGCAGCGCTTCGCCGAGGGCGTCCGCCGCATGCCGGAAGTCGTCGAATTCTACCGCCTCAGCGGTGATATCGACTATCTCATCAAGCTCTGCCTGCCGGACGTTCGCGCCTATGACGCGGTCTACAAGAAACTGATCGCCATCGCGCCCCTGTCCGATGTGTCGGCCAGTTTTGCCATGGAAGCGATCAAGAACACGACCGAACTGCCGGTCTGAGCACAGCCGGCCGGACAACCCGCCTTGAAAGCGCCCCGGCGATGCGGGAAGGTGGCGCTCCGCCAAGCCAGAGGCCCAAGCGATGAGCAAAAATCCCGAGACTTCAACGCTTTCCGAACCGGCCTCGGCCGCCGAGAGCTATCGCAATGTCGCCGCGATCGTGCTGGCGCTGACCATTCTGCAGATGGCCACGGGCGGCCTCTCCGTGGTCGGGCCGCTGACCCTTCTGGCCCAGGGTGCGCCAACCCTGAAGATCGGCGCGATTGTCTCGGGCTATGCGCTGGGCTTCCTTCTGGGGGCCCATCTCGCCCCGCGCGAGATTCGCCGCATCGGCCATATCCGCGCCTGTGCCGCCTTTGCCGCATCGGCCTCGATCGCCGCTGCCCTGCTCTACGCCAACGGGTCCCTCGCCTGGTGGCTGATGATGCAATTCATCATGGGCGCCAGCGTCGCGGGCTTCTTCGCCTCGGGCGAAAGCTGGATCGCCAGTTCGGCGCCGGGTGAGCGGCGCGGTGCCATTCTCGGCTTCTATCTCGTCTCCTCCAAGATCGGCTTCATCCTCGGTCCCTTCCTGGTGGCCACCACATCCCCGGGCAGCGCCGCCGGCTTTCTCATCGTCGCCGCCCTGTTCACTGCCAGCCTGATCCCCATTTCCGCCACCAATCGCGCCCAGCCGGACACGCCGACCACCGAACCCTTCAGCCCTTACAAGGTCTGGCAGATCGCCCCCTCCGCCATCGTCGCTGCCTTCGTGGCAGGGCTCGTCAACGGCGCGGTGGTGCAGCTCTATTCGGTCTTTGTCGGCTCGATGGGCACCGCCTCCGTCGCCGCCACGGCCGCCCTGTTCAATGCCTTCATGATCGGCGGTTCCGTTCTGGCCCAATGGCCGGCCGGGATGATCTCCGACCGTGTCGACCGCCGCCTGGTCATCGCCGCCCTGGCGCTCATCAGCGGGGCCACGGCCCTCGTCCTTGCCTTCTTCTCCGGCCTGCTGCCGCACAGCCTGATCTTCATCCTCGCCGCCATCTGGGGCGCGGGGGCCCTGTCCTACTACGGTGTCGCCGTTGCTCATGCCGCGGACCGCGCCGCCGAGGGCGAGGCGACCAGCATGATGTCCGCCATCCTGATGACCTGGGCTGCCGGCTCGATGATCGGTCCCCTGGCAGCCGGTACGGTAATGAGCGTCACGGGCCCCTCCGGCCTGTTCCTGTTCGCGGCCATCGCCCTCCTTTCCCTGGCCGCAGCCATGATCTACCGCCGCACGGGCAAGGCGCCGGTGGACGAGGACGACAAGGCCGAGTTCGAACCGACATCGGCCACCAGTGTCGCGGTCTACGAACTCACCGAGATCGCCTCGGACGAACATGATGACGACATGGACGATCCCGCCCCCGCACCAGCTAGCCGCTCTGACTCCGCTGAGACCGAGGATGCGAGCGAGGATGGCGACGAAGAACCCGACAATTACTGGGAACGCTGAGCATCAATACAAACAATACAATACAGACTTGATGCAGGCTTATGCGCCACTATTCCAATAAATACGGAAACACTACGCCTTGGCGTTCAAAATTTCACGCTGAACGAACCGAAAAATTACGATCACCGCCCTGTTTTTCGCGCTCGGCATTGTCTTATTTTCAGCACCAAGTCATGATTAATACAGCGCGAAAGCTTGATCTGGCGCGCCAAATCCCTATTCATACGCCTCAATCGCGCCCGCGCCATCAGCGCCGCGCCCCACCAACCCAGGAGTTTCCCATCCGTACCCGAACCCATCATCGACCCACCCGTGTTGCCACTTTCGTCGCCGAGGCTGTCAATGTCGCGCAGATGCAGACGACAACCGAGGCCCTGCAGCGCCACAATCGCCGGGCCGTCCTGATCTCCGAGGAACAGGCCCTGCTGCGCGGCACGAACGGCTCCTCCGAGCTGAACTTCGCCGTCGCCACGCGTTCCGATGATGTCGAACCGTCCGGGTATGATGCCCTCGTCCTGATGCAGGGGGCCGACCACCAGGCCGATACCGCCCTGGCCCTGGCCAAGCAGTTCCAGGCCGCCGGCAAGCCGGTGATCGCCCTGACCGGAAGCGCCGGCCTGGTCTCCTCCCTCGTCGGCAACACGCCGGCCTCGGAAACCACCGCCTCGGCTATCGTTGACGGCCAGCTTTACGAGGTCTCCGAGTCCGATGCCGACTGGATGATCCTCAATGCGGTCAATGACCGTCTCGACCGGGTTGCCGCCTGATCCTCAAGGCCGGTCCCTGAACGCAAGAAAGGCGCACCAGCCTAAGCCGGTGCGCCTTTCTTTTCGCCCAATGCGGCGCTGAAGATCAGCGCGAGAAACTCAGTACGATCCAGTTCTTGCTGCGATCGGCCGGAGCCGGGGCCACGCCGGGACCGTCATATTCGGCAACCTGCCAGGACAGCGACACGCCGCCGGCAAAGCGCGCCGTGACATGCGCATCCCACTCATCGCCCAGGTCGGCGCCGGTGCGTTCGGCCTGGAAGTCGTGATACATCACGCCGGCCGAGAGCCCGCGCAGCCAGCCCTGCTGCCAGTCCACGCCGTACTCGGCCGTGGCATAGACGTCTTCCAGCCCGTCCGCCGTGCCCTGACGGCCTCCGCCGGAAAAGGCATCCGCCCAGCCCAGCGTGCCATGGTTCTTGCCCAGGGGATTGGCGAAACCGAAGGCACCATTGCCCTCCATGCTGACATAACCGGCCGAGAATTCGGCCCCGCCCCGTCCGGCGGACACCTCGCCCGACCACAGGCCCAAATCGAAGTCGACGGTAGCTGAGCCGGCGTCCGACTGGCGGGTGAATACCGCCTCATAGCCGACATCCCAGCCCGACACTTCGCGCGAACCGAACAAACGCCCGCCCCAGCTGGTGTTGGACAGGTTTTCCCGGCCCGGCTGGGTGATGTCGATGAAATAGGCAAAGCCCTCGATATTCAGCCCGTCAGCCAGTGCATGGCGGACATGGAAGAGATGGCTGTCGCTCTGCCAGTGCACATCGCCCGGCCCGCGATTGATCCGGTCATGATAGACATAGCTGGCCGCCCAGCCGTCCCGGTTGTAATTCACCCGCAGGGCGTCATGCGAATTCTTGTCCTGGCGCCAGCCGGCCGAAGCCACCAACCGCCCGTCACCCAGGTCGACATACTGCCGGCCCGCGACAACGGAGACGTGCTCGCTGACGGCAAACTCCACCTGCAGCCGGTTCAGCTCCGTGAAGGCCGCGTCCGAGATGCTGGTGTATTGCGACAGGCCGTTGCGGCCGCTGTTGAAATCATCATCGCCGTCCAGCACCCAATTGTTCTCGAGCTCGCCCAGAATGGTCACACCGTTCCAGTCCGGCGATTTCCAGCCCAGACGGGTCCGCAGCGTCGTCGCATCAGACCCCAGCCGCCCGTCCTGGTCGGCATTCTCATAGCGCGCCCGCACGTCCAGCGTGATGGTGCCGGGCGTGTCGGCCAACGCCGGCATCGCCGCAACAAGGGCCAGGCCGGAGCCCAGGCAGATCTTGCGAATATCCATAATGCTCTCCGTCCCTTTCATCAGGCCGCCCGAATGCTGTCGAGGAAGGCCTCGAACTCGGATTTCCAGGCCGTGTGGCGCGTCGCCATTTCCTTGGATGCACTCAGCACCGACTTGGAGACATCATCGGTCTGGCGGGTAAACTCGGCCACGCGCTCGACATCATCGGAAGCCGAGCTGGTGCCGTCCTGGGCGCGCTGCGCCGACTCGGCGATCTCCGAGGTTGCAACCCGCTGCTGTTCCAGCGCCGAGGCCGAAGCCACGGCAACCTCGCCCAGTTCGGACACGGCGGCCAGGGCCTTGGAAGCGGAGTTGGAGCATTGCTCCGTAGCCGACTGGATACCGGACACGCGTTCGGCGATCTGCTGCGTGGCGCGGGTCGTCTGTTCTGCCAGCGCCTTGACCTCCGAAGCCACAACCGCAAAGCCCTTGCCGGCTTCACCGGCCCGTGCTGCCTCGATGGTTGCGTTGAGCGCAAGGAGATTGGTCTGGCTGGCGATGGTCTCGATCAGGTCGATGATCTCGCCGATCGCCTGGGCCGACTGGGCCAGCTCCTGGATGACCGAGGCACTGGCACTGGTTTCCTCGCCGGCGCGCTCGGACAGCTCGCTGGTGCGCGTCACCTGGGTGGAAACCTCCGTGATCGACGCCGCCAGTTCTTCAGACGCCGCTGCAACGGCCTGCACACTCGCCGCGGCCAGACCGGCCGCATCGCGCGCCGAATTCGAGACCTGGGCCGCATCACCGGAGGTCGATTGCATCTGCGTGGCCGAAGCGGACAACTGTTCGGATGCCGCGATGACGCTGGTCAGAAGCTCGACAGAGACTTGCTCAAAGCGCGCCACAGCCTCTTCCGTCAGCGCCTGGCGCGCCGCCTTGGCTTTGGCCTCATGCGCCTCGCGCTCACGCAGCTCGTCGGCCGCCGTCAACGCGTCCTGCAGCATGGAGACGGCCCGGGCCAGCTCGCCCATTTCGTCCTTGCGCTCACCTCCGGAAATGGCGACACCGCGCTCACCCTTGGCCAGCGCCCCCAACTCGCCCTGCACCGTCAGAAACGCCGCCCGGATGGTGCCGCCGATCACACGGGACAGGACAAAAAGTCCGATCGCAGTAAAGCCGATCGCGGCAATACCGATCCAGAAGGTCAACGTGGCAATGCGATCCAGCTCTTCCCAAGCCGCATCGAGGTCAGCCCGCGCACCATCGCGCACCTGCTCGATCGCGGTGTCCATGGCATCGTCCAGAACGGCGATATCATTGGCAAACTCGACCACATCCGCATCCACGGCCTGGGCGGCATTCTCCGCATAGCCCCGGATCAGCGTGTCGATCGGACCGAAATGGCTGTAGGCCGTGACCAGCGCATCGACATATTCCGGCTTGGTCACCGTCGCCTGTGCGTCGCGCAGGGAAACCTCGTAATCCACCACGCTGCCGATCGCATCATCAATCCTTGAAGGGGTCGGAGCGGCGGCCATGATGTAGACATCCCGGATCAAGGAGGTCAGGTCCTTCTCGGCCGCATTGGCCGCGATCAGACTCAGCGTGGCACTGCGCGCCTGCACCTCGTGTTCGGCGGCGATACTCCGCATCAGCGTGTTCACACCGACATAGGTCAGCATCAATCCCACGGATGCGAAGGCAAGCACGAGCAGACGCGCTTTCAAGGACAAACGGTCGATCCAGGCGAGCATGGGGATCCTCTTTCTGATTGCGGACGGCGACGTGGCGGAACACTCGGCCACACATCTGCGGCCTGCGCGTAAACCCCGCCTTACCGACCGCTCATGGTTAAGGATCGGGATCGACATATTTTATGCGCGTTGCGTCATGTGCAGGTGGATTGTCGCCGCCTGACGACGCGAACTCGCCTGTCACAAAAGGACAATCGAAGGCATTGAACGAGAAATCAGACCGAGGTCACCGCCCCGCAAGCAGATGCGGCGGTGACGTGAACACCGCCGCATCGCTTTGCGGGCAACCCCATGTCGGGGCCCGACAGGGTGCTGGCGCTTACTCGGAGGGATAAAGCCGATTCACACCGCGCGCAGCCGGTTCAGCATCCGGCCACGCCCGAAATCTAGTTCCGCTGCCCCACCAGGCTCCAGCCCCATGAGACCAGCGCCCGCGCCTAGCGACAAACCCCGCCCCGGGCGACAATCGGCCCGAAATCCGGGACGAATGACAAAGGCCGAATGAGCGCTTCGCCTACGGCATCATTTTGAGCATCCAGGGTTTCAACCGCACCAACCGCCCCGGGATCGGAAACATGGCGCACCCCACCGGGTCAAACTCACCCGCTCAACCCCGAGCACACTCCATGTGAGCAACGCCGCAACACCAAATGCAGCGTCACGCCCAGGTCGTGCAGATTGGGGATCAATAAGAAGAAATGGCGCACCGGGGAAGATTCGAACTCCCGACCCCCAGATTCGTAGTCTGGTGCTCTATCCAGCTGAGCTACCGGTGCAGGCCGTGTCCTTCGGGGCAGCCCCGAAAGAGGCGCGGAACCTAACCGCGGGTTTGCGGGAAAGCAAGTACCCGATGGCGGCAAAAACACAGCGATGTGCAGCCCGAAAGCGACGACACCTAACCGGCCTGGCTGCGGGCGGCATGAACGCCGCGGGCGATGGCGCGGGCCAGGGTATCGGCGGCTGCCGCGCCCAGTTCCGTCAGCGTCAGCTCTGCGGCGTCCGGCAGCGCTTCGCGGCCGGTGGACAGGGCGAAGACAACATCACCATCGAACGGCGTGTGCACCGGCCGGATGGCACGCGCGAAACCATCCTGCGCCATGATCGCCAGGCGATGGGCTTGGGCCGGGGTCAGAATGGCATCGGTCGCGACGACGGCAATGGTGGTATTTTCGCGGGCGCCGGGATTGAATTTCGCCGCACCCCAGTCCTGCGGCGGCATCGACCAGCCGGCCGGCGGCCGGCCACCGCCGAACTCGCCCTCGATCTCGAAGGGCCAGGCCCAGTAGACATCGCCCTCGCCCGGCAAGGTGACCGATCCGAAGGAATTGACGCACACCAGCGCGGCGACGCTATAGCCGGAATCGGTGACCAGCGAGGCGGTCCCGGTTCCGCCCGGATGGGCCCCGGCCATGGCCCCGAAACCGGCCCCGGCCCGGCCTTCCTCGACCGCTTCAGAGACCGCATCCAGGGCCGCCCGGCCCAGCGCGCGATAGGGCGGCTGGTCGCCCCAGGCCTTGTTCCCGCCATTGGCCAGGTCATAGAGAATGGCGGAAGGGACCACCGGCGAGCGCGGCACGCCGGGCAGGTCCATCAACGCAAATCCGCGACCGCTGGCCCCCAGCGTCGCGGCAACCCCATCGGCCGAAGCCAGTCCGTAGGACGACCCGCCCGACAGCACGATCGCATCGACAGCATCAACCAGAGTGTGCGCAGCCAGGGCATCGGTCTCGCGCGTGCCCGGTCCGCCGCCGCGGACATCGACGGCGCACACGGCGCGCTCATCCGGCAGCACGACGGTGACGCCGGTTTTCACATCCGCATCCGCCGCCTGGCCGACGCGCAGGCCGGCAATGTCGGTCAGACTGTTGTTTTTCCCTGGCGCAGCCATCATCGGCCCCTTACCTGTGGCGAAACAGGCGGCTATCGTGACGGCTGCAGCGTGAGGGGCAAGTGTGATGTTGCGTATTTTGCTGAGTTCGACCGTTCTGGCCGCTGCACTGTCGCTGACAGCCTGTTCGGGGGGCCAGGAAGCACCGGATACGCAAGGGCCGGCCATGGTCGCAGCCGCCAATCCGCACGCAGTGGAGGCGGGTCTGGAAATCCTGCGCCAGGGCGGGGATGCGGTGGATGCCGCCATCGCCGTGCAGAGTGTCCTGGGCCTGGTGGAACCGCAAAGCTCGGGCCTGGGCGGCGGCGCCTTCATGCTCTATTTCGACGCCCAGACCGGCACGCTCACCGTCTATGACGGCCGCGAGACTGCCCCGGCCAGCGCCAGTCCCGACCTGTTCTTCACCGAGGCTGGCGAACAGCTGAGCTATTATGACGCGATCTTCTCGGGCCATTCCGTGGGCGTGCCTGGCGCTGTGGCCATGCTGGCCATGGCGCATTCCGATCATGGCACGCTGGACTGGGCGCGCGGCTTTGAGGCCGCCACGCAGCTGGCCGAGGACGGGTTCGAAATTTCGCCGCGCCTGGCCGGTTTCCTGGCCAGCGTCGCGCCGCGCACGCCGCTGGATGAGTGGCCGGCAACCCGCGCCTATTTCTTTGATGAGGACGGCCAGCCGCTGCCTGCCGGCCACGTCCTGCGCAATCCGGACTATGCCGCCACCACGCGCGCCCTGGCCGATGACTGGCGCGCGCTCTACGAGGGCCCGCTGGCCGAGGCGATCATCGCCGCCGTACAGGCCGAGCCGCGTCCGGGCGGGCTGACCCTGGAGGACCTGGCTGCCTATGAGCCGATCCGGCGCGAGCCGGTGTGCCGGCCCTATCGGACATGGACTGTGTGCGGCGCCCCGCCTCCGGCGTCCGGCGGCGTCACCGTCAACGAGATCCTGGGCCTTCTGGAACCCTATGACATGGCCGCAACCGGACCGCAGAGCGTGGAAGGCTGGCGGCGTTTCATCGAGGCCAGCCGCCTGGCCTATGCCGACCGTGACGCCTATATCGGCGACCCGGCCTTTGCGCCCATCCCGTCAAACGGCCTCCTGGATGCCGACTATCTGGCCGCACGCGCCGCGCTGATCGACCGCGAGGACGCGATCCCGGCGGTCACGGCCGGCACCCCGCCCGGCATCGCCGGCCCCGGCGCCGATGCGACGCTGGATTCCCCCGGCACCAGCCATTTCGTGATTGTCGACAGTGACGGGGACGTGGTCTCCATGACCACCACGGTGGAAAGCGTGTTCGGCAGCCACCGCATGGCCGGCGGCTTTCTGCTCAACAACCAGCTCACCGATTTCTCGCACAATCCGCGCGATGCCGAAGGCCGCCTCGTGCCCAACGCTCCGGCCGGCAGCAAGCGGCCGCGCTCGTCCATGTCGCCCACCATCGTGTTCGACGCCTCCGGCGAATTCGAGCTGGCGACGGGATCCCCGGGCGGATCCTCGATCATCGGCTATACGGCCAAGACGCTGGTCGCCATGCTGGACTGGGAGATGACCCCGCAGGACGCCATCGAGTTGCCCAATGTGGTGGCGCGCGGTGATGTCGTGCGGATCGAGGGGGGCATGGATCCGGTCCTGCTGGACGGGCTGCGTCAGCTCGGCTTCACCATCGATGCCAATCGCGGCGAGAATTCCGGCCTGCACATCGTGCGGCGGCTGGAGGATGGCACGCTGATCGGCGGCGCCGACCCACGTCGCGAAGGTCAGGCGCGCCAGCCTTAAGCGCGGATCAGAAAGATCAGTCGGCGCTCAGACGGCCGATGGCCAGGAAGCGCTCACGGCGCTGCTGGCGCAGTTGCGCTGCCGACAGCCCTTCGAGAGCCATGAGGTTTTTCTCGATGGCATTGCCGACGGCCTGCATGGTCTCGGCCGGATGCCGGTGCGCACCGCCGATCGGCTCGGGAATGATGTGATCGACAATCTTCAGGGCCAGCAAGTCCGGTGCCGTCACCTTCATGGCGATGGCGGCGTCGCGCGCGCGGGCCGAGTCCTTCCACAGGATCGAGGCACAGCCTTCCGGGGAAATCACCGAATAGATCGAATGTTCCAGCATCATCACGACATTGCCCGAGGCCAGCGCGACAGCACCGCCAGAACCACCCTCGCCGGTGATCGTCGAGATCAGCGGTGTGCCCAGGGTCAGACAGCGCTCGGTTGACCGGGCGATGGCTTCGGACTGGCCGCGTTCCTCGGCGCCCAGGCCGGGATAGGCACCGGCGGTGTCGACAAAGGTCAGAACCGGCAGACCGAATTTCTCGGCCATGTCCATCAGGCGGATCGCCTTGCGATAGCCTTCCGGGCGCGCCATGCCGAAATTGTGCTTGATGCGGCTTTCGGTGTCATGCCCCTTCTCATGGCCGATCACAACCACGGAACGGCCGCGGAACCGGCCCAGACCACCGACGATCGCGGCGTCCTCGGAAAAGCGGCGATCCCCGCACAACTCCTCGAAATCCTCGATCAATGCCTTGCGGTAATCGCGGAAATGCGGGCGCTCGGGATGCCGGGCGACCTGCGTCTTGCGCCAGGGATCGAGCTTGGAATAGAGCGCCGCCAGCTGCTCATTCGCCTTGTGGCGAAGGCGCGCGGTCTCATCTGCCGTATCCGGAGAATCTTCACCGGATGACCCGGCGAGGTTTTCCAGTTCTTCGATCTTGGCTTCCAGTTCGGCCAGCGGCCGCTCGAAATCGAGGTAGGTACGAGTGGGGTCGGACATGCCCTGCCAAACGCCTGTGAACACGAAAAGGTCCGCGCAACCTAGCCAGCAAGGCGCAGGGTCACAAGTCTCGTGCGCGGTGCTTACGCATACGTCAACCGCTCAGGGCCCCGGCTTGGGCCGGGCCAGCGGGTGCGCGGTCTGCACCAGGGATTTCAACCGCTCGTCCAGGACATGGGTATAGATCTGCGTCGTCGACACATCGGCATGGCCCAGCAGGATCTGCACACTGCGCAGATCCGCACCCCGCGCCAGTAGATGTGTCGCAAAGGCATGGCGCAGCACATGCGGCGACACCCGGGCGGGGTCCAGCCCCGCCGCCAGGCTGAGATCGCCCAGGATCTGGGCAAAACGCTCGCGCGTGAGGTGGCCGGACTTCGCCGTTCTGGACGGGAAGAGGAAGCGGTCGGCCCGCCGGCTGCCGCCCTTGCCGGGCGGCAGGTGTTCGGTCCGCACGGCCTTGTATTCGGCCACCGCATCCAGCGCATTCTGGGTCAGCGGCACCAGACGCTCGCGATCGCCCTTGCCGGTGACATGGATACAGCGCTCGGCGCGGGCAAAGGCGTTGAGCGGCAGCGAGACCAGCTCGCTCACCCGCAGCCCGCCGGCATAGAGAATCTCCAGCAGCGCCCGGGCCCGCACCCCGGCCGCGCCTTCCATCGCGGCGGCGGCATCGAACAGTGCGTCGACATCGGCCTCGCTGAGAATTTTCGGCAGGCTGCGACCCTTTTTCGGTGCTTTCAGCGGCGCAGCCGGATTGTCCGCCCGGCGTCCGTCCGACAGCAGGAATTTGTAGAAACGCTTGATCGCTGACAACCGCCGGGCCGCCGTCGACGGCGCCAGACCATCACGGGCGAAACCCGCCAGGACCGCCTCCAGATCCCCAGTGTGGGCGGTGGACAGATCCGCGCCCTGCGCGGACAGGCGCGCGGCGACATCCTCCAGGTCACGCCGATAGGCTTCCAGTGTGTTGAAGGCCGCGCCGCGCTCGGCGGCCATCATGTCGAGAAAAAGGGCGATGTCGCGCGGGGCGCTCACCGGGTCCTCGTCACGATCCGCTCGAGCAGCAGGTAGCGCGCATCGCGGCGCAGGCCCGACGCATCCAGCGCGGCCAGGGCCGAGGCAAAGGCGAAGGCATCGCCCTGACTGCCCTCCTGCTGCAGCACCGCCACGGCCAACATCGCGCTTTCCGCCCGCGCACCGGCGCGCACGGCGGCATCCAGGGCCGCCAGATGTGTGACCGGCGACGGCGTTGCAATCGCCAGAAGATCGGCCCGCAGGGAGGCCGGCACCGGAGCGCCCAGACGCGACAGCGCCAGCATTTCCGGCAGGACGGCCGTGCCGTTGGACTCCTGCCAGGCTGCCAGCACCGCCTCGAAGGCGCCGCCGCTCATCTCGTCCGCTGCCACGGCGATGGCCAGGTCCAGCGCCACCATGCGGCGCGGGCTGGGCGGCGCCCATTCCGGCGCGGGCTCGACGGCCAGAAGTTCCGGCGCATTAGTCACTGTTCCGTCGACCGCACCTTGCGCCACCAGCACCGGCGTTGCCGGACGCGGCGGACCATCCACCAGCGCATCGCGCCAGCGACGGGCCAGTCGCAGATCGCCGACGATCAGGGCGGCCAGGGCAAGCTCATAGCCATGCTCCAGCGTCTTCTCGGTCACCGGGATGGTGTTGATCTCGCGCCCGTGGTGACGGGCGACATGGACAAAGCGGGCGGCACCGGCGTCGGCCAGCATCATCCCCAGCGCCCGGCCGGCCAGTTCGCGGTCCTGCCCCTGGGCCAGCACGCCAGCCAGTGTCATGTGGCGCTCACGGCCGCTCAGGCCGGAAATCGTCTGCATCACCGCCGCCGGGTCGGCCGCGGGTTCGTGCGACCGCATGGCGTCATGGGCTTCTGCCTTGAGCCAGGCCGGAGCCGTATCGGCCAGGCGCGGCGCGCCCAGATCGCGCTCGGCCAGGTGCAGGCTCATCGCCCATTCCAGCCCGGTCATCGCCGGCGGCGTATTGCGGGCCAGGGGAGTATCCAGCGTCAGGGCGAACAGGCGGTCGTCAAAGGCTTCGTTCTCGCTGCTGGCGCGCGCCAGCTCGGCCGTCAGCTCGGCGGCAGCGCCCTGCCCCTGCAGCGCCAGGCAATAGGCCCGCACACGCAGCCAATAGGCAGTGTCGCGTCCTTCCAGCAGGCTGTCCGCCGTGCGACAGGCGCGTTCAGCATTGCCGGTGGCAAAGCCCAGCTCGGCGTGCCAGCGCGCCAGTTGCGGCACCCGATTCACGCCGGGCGTCCGCTCCAGAAGATCAAAGGCATCCCCGGCCCCGCCGGCTGCCAGCAAGCGCTCCACTCGCAGAACGGCCAGACCGACATCGCCGCGGCCGCCCGCCGGCGGCTGACCGCCGGAGACCAGGATGTGCCGCGCCGTGGCGGCCAGGATCTCGCTGCGATAGCCGGCCCCGTCGGCACCGGGCAATTGTTCGAACACGCCGCGGGCAATCTCCTGCGTCGTGCCGTTCCACATGCGGTTGTTCAGCACCGCGCCGGGCAGCGACACTTCCAGCGGGTCCAGTGCCTCGAGGCGTTCCACCTCGATGCCCGGCTGGCCCATCGCGGCCGGCGCCCAAATGGATGCATGAAGAACAGCGCTTCCCAGCGCCGCAAGCGCAAGGCTAGCGTGGGAAATCGTCTTCCAACTCGACACTGATACTCTCCCGGCTGGGTTCAAGCCCGTTGGCGATCACGACGAGGGTCCCGAATCCGATCGCCGCAAGCCCGACAACGGCTGCCAGTCCGAACAGGAAACCACGCATCTTTCGTCTCTCCATGACCGCTGGCCCGGAAAATCACTGCTCCGGGCATGATGCACGAGCGTAACCTTGATTGCGGCGAATTCCAGACCGTTTATACCGCTAGGCATGACACCGCTGCTGATACCTGACCGTTCTCTGGTCCTGATCGGCCTGATGGGGGTCGGCAAGACCACGGTCGGCCGTCGCCTCGCCAAGGCCCTGGGACTGAAATTCCGCGATGCCGACGAGGAAGTCGAGCGCGCGGCCGGTCGCAGCGTTTCGGAAATTTTCGATGATTTCGGCGAGGCCGCCTTTCGCGAGGGCGAGCGCAAGGTGATCGCGCGCCTGCTGGAAGAACCGCCCATGGTGCTGGCACTGGGTGGCGGCGCCTTTGTCGATCCGGAGACCCGCGCCCGGGTCAAGGCAAGCGCCGTCTCGATCTGGCTGCAAGCCGATGTCGAGACGCTGGCCAAGCGCGTCGCCCGGCGCGACACCCGTCCGCTTCTGCGCCATGAAGACCCCAAATCGGTCCTCGAGCGCTTGCTTGCAGCCCGCACGCCCGCGTATGCAGAGGCCGATATCCATGTTGATGCCTCGGCCGGCTCGCATCAGGCGACGCTGGACGTGATTCTCAAGGCGCTGCAGGCCCGGGAGGCCGAAGTTTGAGTGATGTTCT
Organism: uncultured Maricaulis sp.; assembly: GCA_965242785.1. GTDB lineage: Bacteria > Pseudomonadota > Alphaproteobacteria > Caulobacterales > Maricaulaceae > Maricaulis. The sequence goes on along the minus strand of CBDETA010000001.1, from coordinate 20,770 downwards.
GACAGTCCCGGTCGGACTGGGTGATCGCAGCTATGATGTTCTGGTCGGACCGGGTGCGCTCGGCGCCGCGCTTGAGCGCCTGCCGGCCCTGTTTCCGCGCCAGCGCGCCATCCTGGTCACCGACCGCCATGTCGCCGACCTCCACCTGGACACGCTGACCCGCACCCTGGCCGCAATCGGCGTCACGGCTGACCCGATCGTGGTGGAACCGGGCGAGAGGTCCAAAAGCTGGGACGGGCTGCGTCACCTGGTCGAGGCCCTGCTGGACCGCAATGTCGAACGCTCAGAGGCCGTGATCGCGCTGGGCGGCGGGGTCATCGGTGATCTCACCGGCTTTGCCGCTGCTGTCACCAAGCGCGGCGTCGAGTTTGTCCAGATCCCCACCACCCTGCTTGCCCAGGTCGACAGTTCGGTCGGCGGCAAGACCGGCATCAATACCGGCCACGGCAAGAATTTCGTCGGCGCCTTCCACCAGCCCCGGCTGGTCATCGCCGACATGGACCTGCTGGCCAGCCTGCCCGCGCGCGAGCAACGCGCCGGCTATGCCGAGATCGTCAAGGCCGCCCTGATCGGCGATGCGCCGCTGTTTGACGCGCTCGAGGTCGCCGGTGCCGATGCCCTCCATGGCCCGGCTCTCAGCCGTGCCGTGGCCGCCGCTGTCGCCTTCAAGGCTCGCATCGTCGCCGAGGACGAGCGCGAGGGCGGGGTCCGTGCGCTTTTGAATCTGGGCCACACGTTCGGCCACGCCTTCGAGGCCGAAGCCCCCAAGGATGCCATCCGTCATGGTGAAGCCGTTGCCGCCGGTCTGGGCCTGGCCTTTGCCTATTCCGCCCATCGCGGCCTGTGCCCGCAGGCGGATGCTGAGCGCGTCGCTGCCCATCTTCGCGCCGTCGGCCTGCCGCATGGCGTAGACAGCCTGGCTTTCACCGACTGGAAGGCGGAACGCTTGATTGCCCGCATGCGCGATGACAAGAAGAACCAGGACGGGCGCATCACGCTCATCCTGGCGCGGGGGATCGGCCGCGCCTACATCGATCGCGATACAGACGAAACCGACCTGACCCGCTTTCTGGAGACCCAGCTTTCATGAGCCTCGACTGGACCCTGATCGGCCCGATTCTGACCATTTTCGGTCTGCTTTGCCTGTCCGCCTTCTTTTCCGGCTCCGAAACCTCGCTCACCGCGACATCCCGGGCCCGCATGCTGCAGCTCGAGCGCGACCGCGTACCCGCGGCCGGCATCGTCAACCGCCTGATTTCCGATGGCGAAAGCCTGCTGGGCTCGATCCTGCTGGGCAACAACCTGGTCAACATCGCCGCCTCGATGATTGCCGGACAGCTGTTCGGACAGTTGCTGGGCGGCGAGTCGGCGATCTGGGTCGCGACCCTGATCATGACCTTCACCGTCCTGATCTTCGCCGAGGTCTTGCCCAAGACTTATGCCCTGTCCAATCCCGACCGTTTCGCCCTGGCCGTGGCGCGGCCCATCCTGCTGGCGGTGAAATTGTTCGCCCCGGTCGTGCGGGCGGTCCAGTTCGTGGTCTCCGGCACGCTGCGCCTGTTCGGCGCGCGGGTCGACGGCCCGGTCCTGTCCGCCCATGACGAGCTTCGCGGCGCCATCGCCCTGCACCATGAGGAAGGCAGTGTGGTCAAGGACGACCGCGACATGCTGGGTGGCGTACTGGACCTGCGCGACCTGACGGTTGACGACATCATGGTGCACCGCAAGTCGATCACCATGATTGATGCCGACAAGACCCCGGCCGAGATCGTCACCGAGGCCCTGCACAGCCCGCACACCCGCCTGCCGCTCTATCAGGGCGATACCGAGAATATTGTCGGCATCCTGCACGTGCGCGACATGGCCCGGGCGCTGCACGAGGCCGACGGCGATGCCTCCCAGGTAGACATCCAGGCCCTGCGCCGCGAACCCTGGTTCGTGCCGGAGACCACCGAGGTGCTCGACCAGCTCAACGCCTTCCGCGAAAAGCGCGAGCACTTCGCCCTGGTCGTCGACGAGTACGGCGCCCTGATGGGCCTGGTGACGCTGGAAGACATCCTGGAAGAAATTGTCGGCGCCATCGAGGACGAGCACGACATTGCCGTCGAGGGCATCCAGCCGGAAGAAAACGGCCACTGGCTGGTCGATGGCAGCGTACCGATCCGCGACCTCAACCGGGCCCTGGACTGGGAACTCCCGGACGAGGAAGCCGTGACGATTGCCGGCCTGGTGATCCACGAGGCCCAGACCATCCCGGAACGCGGCCAGGTCTTCCAGTTCCACGGCGCCCGCTTCGAAGTCGTCGAACGCCGCCGCAACCAGATCACCCGCCTGCGCGTTTCGGTCAGCCCGGACGATGTGGAGGCGACTGTCTAGCCGGCCTCCTGCGCACCGGCGGCAGTTGGCAGTTCATCGGGGAACATCGTGTCTGCCTCGTCGAACATGGCGTTGCACACGCCGCGTTCGGTTGCTCCGCGCTGGCCGTCGACGCTGTCGCGGGCATCCACGATGAGATCTCCGAACCCGTCCGCAAACACCTGGGCCAGGGCGAAACCGTCAGTGATCTGCGAGAACCCGCCGCCGGAGATCAGGTGGTTGCGGGACGACCATTGCATGGCCGCGATCTGCTGCCCCTCCCGGTCCAGCATTTCCCCCTCGACCGCCAACGCACCGACCCCGATGGGAATGCGCGGGCTGATCGGACCGGGCACGGCAAAGCTCAGCAATTCCGACGCACCGGCGGTCACCGGATTCGACGTCTCAAAGCCTGTGATCGTCAGCGCGATCCGGTGTGAAGCCTCTTCCGGCTCTGTTGTCACGGTGAACCCGCCCCGGGCCAGGCGGCGGCACAGAGTCTGGTTCAGTTTGCCGGCCACACGCTCGAAGCGCTCGGGGTCCACGCCACTATCCTCGACCACGCCGTCCACAACATCCGCCATCGGGATGTGGATCGCGGATACCTCCATCAGCGCATCCGCCGCGACGAACTCGCGCACGGGGATCAGCCGCCGCTCGGCCGGCACCAGACGGTCATAGTCGGACAGGGTCTGTTCCCGCTGTATATCGGTCGCGGCGCAGGCGGTGGACAGTCCCGCCAGAGCAAGGACGAAAAGATTGCGAATGAAGGACATGTCGGCTCCCGGTAACCCCAGCGCTGTGGAAGACTAGTCCGCCATCGTGTCATTTCCACTGCAACCGGAAGCCTTGCACACTCAATCTTGAGGCGCAAAGGCCTTGATGGCCAGCGCATGGACAGGTCCGGCCAACTCCTCGGCCAGAGCTTCATTGATCATCCGGTGCCGCGCCACCCGCGTCAGACCGGCGAAACGCTCGGAGACGATCTCGACCGTAAAATGGCTCTCGCCGCCCGGCCGCGCACCGGCATGACCGGCATGCAGATGGCTGTCATCGGTCACTTTCAACTGTGTTGGCGCCAGCTTTTCCCGCAGCTTGGCCTCGATCCGATCCTGCATCTGTCCCATATATCCACCTTTCCTCTCCGGCTTCATTGCCGCTTTACGGACGCATGCCCATAATTGGTGATCATGGCTGAAGCGTACCAGTACAAACCGCGGTTCAAGGACATCCGCATCAAGCCGCCGAAGGACGAACCTTCGCCGGAAGAGCGCGTGTGCGAATGGCCGGGTTGCCGCAAGCATGGCGACAGCCGCGCCCCGAAATCCAATGACCGCCTCAATGATTTCTACTGGTTCTGCCAGAGCCATGCGGCCGAGTACAACAAGTCCTGGAATTTCTTCGAGGGCATGAGCGAAAACTCGGCCCAGGCTTTCCGGGAAAGTGCCGCCTATGGCCACCGCCCGACCTGGAGCTGGCGCAACACCCATTCCGCCAGCGCCAAGGCGTCCCGCGCTGCCCGCGATTTCGCCGACGGCTTTGCCGATCCGTTCGGCCTCTTCGGCGACCGCCGTGATCCGCACAAGGACGCCCCGCGCGAGAAGTCCATGGGCCGCCTCCAGTCCAAGGCGCTGGAAACCATGGGCCTGGAAGCCGATGTCGAGCCGTCGAAAGTGCGCCGTCGCTATGCCGAGCTGGTCAAGCAGTTCCACCCTGATGCCAATGGCGGCGACCGGTCCAGCGAGGAACAGCTGGGCCGCGTGATCGCCGCCTACCAGATCCTGAAAAACGCTGGAATGGCATAGACTTATTCAAGTTTCCCAAGGACAAGACCGGACGGATCGTAAGGTTATATTAAACCTTCCCCGCGATATCTGTCGTCCAAGGCAGCTCCCGGGCAAGGAGTTGATTGAGCAAACATGATCCAGTTTTGGGGAACTGACTTTGGCTATACGATTCAATCGGACGAAGTCCGATGTTGCTGACAAGTTTGCGGCCGTTTGCCGGTCGCAGGCCGTCATCGAGTTCGACCTTTCCGGCCGGATTTTGACGGCCAACGCGAACTTTCTCGACGCCATGGGGTATGATCTGTCCGACATTGTTGGCCAGCATCACCGCATCTTCATGCGCCCGGAAGAGGCCGGCAGTGCCGAGTATGAAGCCTTCTGGAACGAGTTGCGGCAGGGCCGCTACCGGGCCGGCGAGTTTTGTCGCGTGCGGCAGGACGGCGAGCCGGTCTGGATCCAGGCGAGCTACAATCCGGTGCTCGATGACCAGGGCCGACCGTGCTCCGTCATCAAGTTCGCCACCGATGTGACCGAACGCAAGCTGAGGGAAGCCGAAACCTCCGGCAAGCTGGCTGCCATCTCCAAGGCCCAGGCTGTCATCGAGTTTGACCTGGAAGGCAAGATCCTGGACGCAAACGAGAATTTCCTCACCACACTCGGTTACGAGATGGCGGAAATCCGCGGCGAGCATCACCGCATCTTCATGCCGGAGTCCGAGCGCCATTCCCAAGCCTATGCAGAGTTCTGGCGCAAGCTGGCCCGCGGCGAGTTCGAAACGGGCGAATTCCGCCGAGTGTCCAAGTCCGGCAAGGACATCTGGATCATGGCCAGCTACAATCCGATCCTCGACATGGACGGGAACCCCTTCAAGGTTGTGAAGTTTGCCACGGACATCACCGCCCAGGTCGAGGAACGGGCCCGGCGCAGCAAGGTCCAGAAAGAAATCGCCTCGGCACTGGAGCAGATCTCCCATTCCGCGTCCGGCAGTTCGACCCAGACCGCAGCCGTGGCCGCAGCCATCAGCCAGGCTTCATCCGGCGTACAGTCGGTTGCCTCCGGTGCCGAGGAACTCTCTGCCTCGGCCCGCGAGATCAGTGGCCAGGTCTCTCGGGCCAGTGAGATCAGCCGCAAGGCCGTGACCGAGGCCGACGCCACCGATGCCGTCGTCGGCACCCTGTCGCGCTCGGCCCAGCGCATTGGCGAGATCGTCAGCCTGATCAATGCCATTGCCGAACAGACAAACCTCCTGGCCCTGAACGCCACGATCGAGGCCGCTCGCGCCGGCGAAGCCGGGAAGGGCTTCGCGGTGGTGGCCAGCGAGGTCAAGGGGCTGGCGACCCAGGCCTCCAAGGCGACCGAGGACATCAGCGCCCAGATCCAGGAAGTGCAGACCGCCACCGACGACGCTGCCCGCGCGATCGCCAGCATCCGCGACACGATCGGCGAAGTGGAATCCGTCTCCACCGCCGTTGCCGCGGCGATCGAGGAACAGACGGCCGTAACCTCGGAAATCTCCGCCAACATGCAGGAGGTCGCCGTCGGCGTGTCCAGCATCGACGAGTCGATCCAGGCCATCGACCGCGCCACGCGCGATGTCGAACAGGCCACCCGCGACGTCCAGCAGGCCGCCCGGCAGATTGCCTGATGAATCCAGGGCGGGATGGACTGCGATCCGCATCCGTCCCGCCTTGACTTGCCGGGCGACAAGGCGTGCGTTACGTCCGATCACGTGATTAACGCGGCCGCAGCCAACGACGGTCGCCGGCAAAGGCAAGACCGGTTCGATGAGCAACAGCTTCCCCCTGCAAGCCCCCGACACCACCGCTGACACCAAGGCCCTGTTCGGTTTCGATGCCGGCTTTGATGTGCCCATGTTCTCCCAGCGGGACGAGCACACGCCGGCCATCGACCCCGACTATGTCTTCGACCCGGCCACCACCCGCGCCATCCTCGCCGGCTTTGCCTTCAACCGCCGGGTGATGATCCAGGGCTATCACGGCACCGGCAAGTCGACCCATGTCGAGCAGGTCGCCGCCCGCCTCAACTGGCCGATGGTCCGCGTCAATCTGGACAGCCATGTCAGCCGGATCGACATGGTCGGCAAGGACGCCATCGTGCTGAAGGAAGGCAAGCAGGTCACCGAGTTCCAGGAAGGCATCCTGCCCTGGGCGCTGCAGCGCCCGGTCGCCCTCCTGTTCGACGAATACGATGCCGGTCGCCCCGACGTGATGTTCGTCATCCAGCGCGTGCTGGAAGCCTCGGGCTCGCTGACCCTGCTGGACCAGACCAAGGTGATCCGCCCGCACCCCTATTTCCGCCTGTTCTCGACCACCAACACGATCGGCCTGGGCGACACGACGGGCCTCTATCACGGCACCCAGCAGATCAACCAGGGCCAGATGGACCGCTGGTCGATCGTCTCGACGCTGAACTACCTGCCGCGCGCCACCGAGAACGCCATCGTCATGGCCAAGATGAAGCGGCTTGCCGGCACCGACGAGGGCCGCCGGATGGTCGAGGACATGGTCAAGGTGGCCGACCTCACCCGCGAGGCTTTCATCAATGGCGACATCTCCACCGTGATGAGCCCGCGCACCGTGCTGACCTGGGCCGAGAATTACGAGATCTTCGGCGATCTGGGCGGCGCCTTCCGCCTCACCTTCCTGAACAAGTGCGACGAGCTGGAACGCCCGACCATCGCGGAAATGTACCAGCGCGTCTTTGGCCAGGACCTGCCGGAAGCCCCGGTCAAGGCGGAAAGCTCCGCCGCCTGACATCCGCCCTGCCCGGACTGGGCCAGGCCGCGGCCCATCGCTTGCGGTGAAAGGTCACTTCATCTATCGATGAAGTATGGAATCAGATCTCGCCGTCCGCCGCCTGGCCGCCCTCGCCCAGCCCAGCCGCCTGGCTGTCTTCCGCCTTCTGGTGAAGGCCGGGCACGAAGGCCTGCCGGCCGGCGAGATCGCGCGTGAACTCGGCATCGCGCCAAACACGCTGTCGGCCCAACTCAACCAGTTGTCGAATGCCGGCCTCATCTGCCAGCGCCGCGACGGCCGTTCGCTGATCTACAGCGCCTGCTTCGACCATATGGGCGAGCTTCTGGTCTATCTCATGGATGATTGCTGCCACGGACACGCCGATGTCTGCGGCCCGGTAGTCGAACGCGCCGCCCGCGGCGATTGCTGCGACGAGGACGGTTGCGCATGAGCATTTTCGAACGCTACCTCTCGGTCTGGGTCGCCCTGTGCATCCTGGCCGGGATCGCACTTGGCCAGGTCCTGCCCGGCGTCTTCCAGACGCTGGCGGCGCTGGAATACGCCAATGTCAATTTTGCCGTTGCGCTGCTGATCTGGGCCATGGTCTGGCCGATGATGATCGCCGTCGACTTCACCAGCCTGAAACGCGTCGGCGACCGGCCCAAGGGGCTGATCATCACCCTGGCGGTGAACTGGCTGATCAAGCCCTTCTCGATGGCGCTTCTGGGCGTGGTCTTCTTCCAGCACGTCTTCGCCGGATGGATCCCGCCGGCCGATGCCGAAGGCTATATCGCCGGCCTCATCCTGCTGGGCGCGGCGCCGTGCACGGCGATGGTCTTTGTCTGGTCGCAACTGACCCGGGGTGACGCCACCTACACCCTGGCCCAGGTCTCGGTGAACGACGCCATCATGGTCTTCGCCTTCGCGCCCATTGTCGCCCTGCTGCTGGGCGTCACCGACATCCAGGTGCCCTGGGAAACGCTGATCCTGTCGGTGGTGCTCTATGTCGCCATCCCGCTGGCCGCCGGCATTGCGGCGCGGAAGTGGCTCAAGCGCTCCGGTGGCCCGGACGCTGTCGACGCCTTCACCGCCCGGCTCAAACCCTTCTCCATCCTGGGTCTGCTGGGCACGGTCGTGCTGCTGTTCGGGTTCCAGGGCCAGGTGATCCTGGAGCGGCCGCTGGTAATCGCGCTGATCGCCGTGCCGATCCTGATCCAGTCCTACGGCATTTTTGCCCTGGCCTATGGCGCCGCCTGGGCCTGGCGCGTTCCGCACGCGGTCGCCGCGCCCTGCGCGATGATCGGCACCTCGAACTTCTTCGAGCTGGCGGTCGCCGTTGCCATCAGCCTGTTCGGCCTCAACTCCGGCGCGGCCCTGGCCACGGTGGTCGGCGTGCTGGTGGAAGTCCCGGTCATGCTGTCCCTGGTCGCCTTCGCCAACCGGACGCGCGACCGGTTTCCGTCAGCCTAGTGCGCGTGCCCGGCTTCGGCCTCGGGCTCGGCCGCAATGATCTCCAGACCCTGTTCGCCATTGATGACGGTCAGCGTCAGCGCCGCGCCCGGTTCGAACAGGGTGATGTCGACATCCTCGGCAATGTGGAAGGACATCACCATCGCACTCATGCCCAGTTCGGACATGGCGCCGTGGCGGATCACCGCCGTGCGCGCTTCCGCATCCACCGTGCGCACATCACCGAAAGTCGTCGACCGGGCGACGGTTTCGGTCTCTTCCGGCGCGGCATGATGGCCGTGATGACCGTGATCCATGTCCTGGATCAGGGCCAGGCTGGCCAGGGCGGCGAGAAGATTGAGCATGAAAGACTCCGTTTCAGCTGTCGGGGTTGATGCCGTCGCGGGTCAGCTCGTCCGCGCGGGCCGGGCGGGCTTCGCCCTCGGGGTTGGAATACCAGCCCGGGTCCGCATCACCGGACAGCCGGTCGCGCACCTTCAGGATGGTGAACATGCCCCCCATGGTGATGTAGTCGCGCGGACCGCGCGCACCGACCATGGGCAGCGAGTTTTCGGGGATGGCCATGTGGCCCATTTCCAGATGCGCGCCCATCTCGCCCATGCCGTCATGCCCCATGGTCATGTATTCCGGCAGGAACGCACCCACGGCGCGGTCGATGCGGCGCGCATTGACGCCGGTAAGATTGGGCAGGCCGTGCCCCATCTGGTTCATGACATGATGGGTCATGTGACAGTGCATGGCCCAGTCGCCGGGATTGTCGGCAACAAACTCGATCGTGCGCGTTGAACCGGTGGCCACCAGGACCGTGGTGTCCGGATGCCGGGCCGTCTCCGGGATCACCCCGCCATCGGTTTCCGTCACGTGGAAGGCATAGCCGTGCAGGTGGATCGGATGGTGGTCCATGGCGGAGAGGTTTCCGAACCGGATCCGCACCCGTTCCCCGCGCTGGGCGACCAGCGGCGAGGTGCCGGGATAGCAGCGCGCATTCATGGTCAGGATGTTGAAGTCCGACATCGCGTTCGGGTCAGGCCGCGAGGCGCCCGGATGCAGCGCCCATTCCGACAGCATGATCGCGTAGTCGCGGTCCGGCAGCGGGCCGGATGGACGGCGCGGATGCACCACCATCATGCCCATCAACCCCAGCGCCATCTGGGTCATCTCGTCATGGTGCGAGTGGTACATGAAGGTGCCGTGCTGGCGAAAGGTCCACTCATAGACAAAGGTCTCGCCGGGGTGGATGGCGCGCTGGGACAACCCGCCCACCCCGTCCATGCCAGACGGCAGGATGACGCCATGCCAGTGCACCGTCGTCGGCGCCGGCAGGCGGTTGGTGACATAGATCCGAACCCGGTCGCCCTCGACCGCCTCGATGGTCGGGCCATGGGTGCGGCCATTATAGCCCCAGGTCCTCGCCTGAAGGCCCGGTGCAAACTCGTGATCGACCTCCTCGGAGACCAGGTGGAAGACCTTCACGCCGTTGACGAGCCGGAAGGGCAGCGTGGCCCCGTCCGGCGTCACGACCGGGCGATAATCCCGGCCCGGACGCCCGGGCGCCAGGCCGTCATGCTGGTCCACACTCACCGAATGCGCATGGCGCGACTGGGCGGCAGCTGGCCCGGTTGCACCGGCGACACCGGCCAAACCCAGGCCACCGGCCAGAAGGGCATCGCGACGGGAAACAGACATCAATGGCCTCCTTCTGCGCGTTCGGACGCCAGGCCCGGCGGCGGCGCCATGGCGGCCGTCGACGGGCTGCCGCCGGCCTGCAGCTGGCGGAGGCGCACATCGGCCCGGTGGGCTTCCGAGAGCGCGTCGACCAGGGCCTGCCCGGCCCGGGCCCGCATCTGGAATGCGGCAATCAGTTCGAACACGCCGATCTGCATGGCGTTGTAGTGCCGCAGGCTTTCCTCCAGCACGTCGGCGGACCCCGGCAACACCGCCGTCTCGACATCATGGGCCAGCGCAGAAGCCGTCTGCGCCGTCAACTGGGCGGCAACCGCCTGGCTGGCGATATCGGTCTCCAGCTGGGCATGACGGTCCAGCGCCTGCTGCAGCCGCATCCGCGCTGCGCGTCGCCGGGCCTCACCCCAGTTGAACACAGGCAGGGCAAACTCGGCTGCCGCGCCCTCGTGCCAGTCACCGTCCTCGCGCTCGAACACCAGGCCGATCTCGGCATGATCCAGCAGGGACGCCCAGTTTTCCAACCCGGCCTCACGCGCAGCAGCGGCCGCCTCCGCGCGGGCCGCGGCCAAGGGCAAGCTCGCCTGCCGGACCGCGTCCAGGTCCAGCCCGGGACCGGACGGCAGGGCCGGCAGCCGCTCGGGCAGCGAAATCTCTGCGTCCTGCGGCAAGCCGATCTGGCGCAACAGGTTGAGCCGCGCCACCCGCGCCTGCAGGCGCGCCCGTTCGGCGTCCAACCGGGCCTGGCGGGCGAACATCTGTTCGCGCACCAGGTCGAGGCGCGGCGAATTACCCGCCGCATGGATTTCCTCTGCCACCAGCGCGGCGGCCTCGGCGGCTTCGGCGATCCGGTCCTGCAGCGCCTCGCGCTGCGCCGCTGCGACGGCATCCACCCAGGCCAGCCGCACGTCGGCGACAAAGTCAGTGGCCCGCAACAGGGCCCGCGCCTGGGCCGCTTCATAGCGCGCTTCGGCCGCGGCCGCGCGCTGCGGCGTTGCCAGGACACCCAGAACCGACGCCATCAAATCAATGTCCAGAAAGTCCGGCCCATTCTCTTCCGGCTTCCAGACCAGACCGACCAAGGGGTTGTCCGGCCGCGCCGCCTCGGCCCATTCGGCCCGGGCCAGTCCGGCCTCGGCGAGATCGGCCGCCAGCCCGCGATGATTGGCCAGCGCCAGTCTCACTGCCAGGTCCTGACCCAGCGTGATGCCGGCTGCCGGCACGGCCAGGGGCGACAGATCCGCTGACTCGCGTGCCTGCAGCGCCTCCCCGATCGCTTGGCGCTCGGCGACAGGATCCACAGACACGCAGGCCGTCAGCATGACCGGCAGGATGAGCAGGAGACAGGCGCGCTTGGTTTTCATGAACCACGCTGCTATCATACCCCCATAGGGTATACAAGAGACCGCATGACACACACATCCGTGAACTTGCCGGAACGCCGGAAAAAGAGCCTCAACCGCCTCAAACGCATCGAGGGCCAGGTGCGCGGTGTAGTTCGCATGGTCGAAGACGAGCGCTACTGCATTGAAGTTCTGACCCAGATATCCGCCATCAAGTCAGCTCTCGCCGCGGTGGAGGGCGAGATCCTCAAGGACCATTCCGAACGGTGCGTCGCCTCGGCGATCCGGTCCGGTGACCAGGCCAATCAACAGGCCAAGATGAATGAGCTGATCGAACTTCTGAACAAGCACTACCGGCTCTGACCGGCCCGTCTCAGCCCGCCGGACTACTGGAAGAAGCGCAGGATCGTGTTGGGCGCCTGGTTGGCGATCTGCAGCGCCTGGATACCCAGCTGCTCGCGCACCAGGACCGCTTCCAGCCGTGCACTCTCGCGCCCCAGATCGGCATCCACAAGATTGCCGATCCCTTTCTCCGTCTCGTCAATCTGCTTGACCAGGAGCCCGCGCTGGATTTCCAGCGTCCTGGCACTTACGCCCAGGCGCGAGATCGAGGCGTTCACATCCGCCATCGAGGTCTCGAAATTCTGCACCATCGTGGTGGTCGGCCGATTGGCCATGAAGGCGGCATCGGTCTGCGGCAGGGTCGCACCGATCACCGAGTCAAAAATCCCGCCGCCATCAGTCAGGTCCTCGGCGGAGACGGCCATCGTCGCGTTCGGGTTGTCATTCACCAGAACCGAGAGATCGCCAGCCCCCGTTTCCAGCAGGTTGATGTCATTGAAACTGGCGTTCTCGACCAGCCGCTGGGCCTGATTTCCCAGAGCGACAAAATCGTTCATCAGCGCGCGCCAGCTCGATTCATCCAGCGTCGCATCGGTTGCCGCAACCAGCTTGCCATGCATTTCGGTCATCAGATCGGAGACACCTTCAGCCGCAGCCAGGGCGGTATCGACAACACCGGTCGCCAGATCGATCGAGGTCAGCGCTTCGGCACGGCCACCATTGGACGCACGCATGCCCTGGGCCAGGGCCCAGATCGCGCCATCGTCGCTGGCCGTGCTCACCCTGAGCCCCGTCACGATCCGGGATTGAATCCCGACACGCTCTTTCTCCAGCACGGTCATGTGCTGGAGCGCGGAGTTCACGGCAGCCATGGAATGAACGGAATACGTCACCCGTGCTGTCTCGCCACCAATATCGGGCCCACTTGAATTTATACGGGCTCCATTGCGCACCGTAACGGGTACAAGGTTATCGAAACCTTTCCGGCATGCTCATCAAATACCACGGGCGGCCTGGCCCGGAGGCACTGCAGTCAATGTCGGCAACGGCCCTGTCAGCGCTCGCAATTTCAAACGGATCGATTAGGTTTGCCCTATGAGTCAGCCGCCTGCCGATCCGGACGCATTCAAGCGCGCCCTTGCCATCACCACCCGCGCCATTGCGGGCGACCGGGATGTGGATGTCCGCTATGGCGGCGAGATCGCCGGACTGTCCGGCGGACGGATTGTCCTGCCCAATCCCGGGCCCCAACCTTCCGCCGCGGCAGCCGCCGCCGTTCGTGGCCGCGCCGATGCCCTGGCCCTGCGCCTCGCCCACCATGACGAAGCCGCCCATGTGCGGGCGCTGCCGCCCGGTGCCACCGCCCGCGCCATCTTCAACGCCGCCGAACAGGCCCGGGTGGAAGGCCTCGGCGCCCGCGACATGCGGGGCATGGGCGATAATCTGGATGCCGCCCTGGTGGCACGCTGCCGCCAGAAAGGCTGGCAACGGGTCGAGGACCGCCAGGCCGCGCCGATGGAAGAGGCGGTTGCGATGCTGGTGCGCGAACGCCTGACCGGCCGCCCGGCCCCCATCGAGGCCAATGGCCTGATGGCGCTCTGGCGCGACCAGATCGAGAATGTCGCCGGCCTGTCGCTGGACGCGCTGGCGGAAAATGCCGGCGACCAGCAGGCTTTCGCGGATCTCCTGCGCACGGTGATCCAGGATCTCGACCTCGCTGACGAGCTGGGCGGCGATCCGGAAGACAGCGACAATCCCGACGATGAAGATGAGGGCGTCGACCGGGAACAGCGCACCGGCGACGAGGATGACGACGCCCAGGGCGATGAGGGTGAACAGCCCGACACGCCCGACGCCGCCGGCACCGCCGGCGACGAGGAAGAGATCAATGCCGAGGGCGAGGACGCCGATACCCGCGTCGACGCCATGGATGACGAAGGCGCGGCGCAAACCGCCATGCGCCCCAACTGGCAACCCGCCGGCGAGGACAATGCCAAGGCCTACAAGGTCTTCACCCGCGAGTTCGACGAGGTCATCCAGGCCAGTGATCTGTGCGAGACCGAGGAACTGGAACGGCTCCGCAAATATCTCGACAATGCCCTGAAAGGCCTCGACCAGGCCGTGGGCCGTCTGGCCAACCGGTTGCAGCGCCGGCTCATGGCCCAGCAGGAACGCGCCTGGAAGTTCGATCTCGAGGAAGGCGTGCTCGACGGATCACGACTGGCCCGGGTCATCGCCGACCCCTCCCTGCCGCTCTCCTACAAGCAGGAGAGCGATACCGAATTCCGCGACACCATTGTCACCCTGCTGCTCGACAATTCCGGCTCCATGCGCGGCCGGCCGATCATGGTGGCGGCCGCCTGTGCCGACATCCTCGCCCGCACGCTGGAACGCTGTGGTGTGAAGACCGAGATTCTCGGCTTCACCACCAAGGCCTGGAAAGGCGGGCGGTCAAAGGAGAAATGGCTGGCCGATGGCAAGCCGCCGCAACCGGGACGCCTGAACGATCTGCGCCACATCATCTACAAATCCGCCGACACGCCCTGGCGGCGCGCCCGCGTCAATCTCGGCCTGATGATGCGCGAGGGTCTGCTCAAGGAAAACATAGACGGTGAAGCCCTGCTCTGGGCCTGGAAACGCCTCGGCGCCCGTCCGGAGCAGCGCCGCATCATGATGGTCATCTCCGATGGCGCCCCGGTCGATGACGGCACCCAGTCCGCCAATTCCGCCGGCTATCTGGAACGCCATCTGCGCGAGACCATCGCCCAGATCGAGAACCGCTCGGAAGTCGAACTGCTCGCCATCGGCATCGGCCATGACGTGACCCGCTGGTACCGCCGCGCCGTGACCATCAATGACGTCGAACAGCTCGGCGGTGCCATGACCGACCAGCTCGCAGCCCTGTTCGACGAGGATGGCGGCAAGGGGGGCGGCTTCTCTGCGGCGGCCTCGGGACCGATGTCCGGTCTGAAGCGTGCCGACTGGGCCTCGCTTGCCGGTCGCTGATCCTCGATTTCAACACAAGGCTTCGGCGGTGCTTGCATGAATCTGCTTCGCGTCTTCACGGCCCTTGCGCTTAGCGTCCTCGGTTTTGCCGCCGGATCGGCCCAGAATGCCGTCGTGACCCCGGTAGACTTGTCCGGCGACCCTGCGACAACCTCCACCGGAAGCCTCTCTTATCGCGGTGGTTTTTCACTCTCGGACAGCCATGAAGGCTTCGGCGGCCTCTCCGCGCTCGAACTCAGTGCCGACGGCACCCGCCTCCTCGCCCTCTCCGACAGCGCCTGGTGGGTCACCGCCCATCTCAGCTGGGATGAAAGCAACCGCCTTCAGGGCGTCAGCCAGATCGAGGTTCACCCGCTGCTGGATTCAGAGGGGCGCCACTGGCGCGGCCGCTCGGCCGACAGCGAGGGCCTGACCCGGGCCGGCGGCACCACCTACCTCGTCTCCTTTGAGCGCGAACACCGTATCCTCGCTTATGATCTGGGCGAAGACTGGTCTGCCTTGAACACTGCCCGACCTTCGCCGGTCGACTTGCCGCCCGGATCGGAGCGATGGGGCGATAATCGCGGCCTGGAAAGCCTGGCCCGCTTGGACGACGGCACCCTGCTGGCCGGCGTGGAATACCCGTCCGGCCTCTCCCTCAACCAGGCCATCTGGCGCCGCGCACCGGACGGCGACTGGCAGGCCGGACGCATGAGCGCTACCCCGACATTCGGCCTCACCGGCCTCGCCGCCCATGCTGGCTGGGTCTATGCCGTCGAACGCTTCTGGGCCCGCGGCCAGGGCAATCGCATCCGCATCCGCCGCTTCCCGGCCGACACCGACTGGTCCGCCCCAATCCAGGCCGAAACCCTCGGCGCCCTCGACGCCCCGCTGATCACCGACAATATCGAAGGCATCGCCGTGATGGAGCGCGACGGCGAAACCCTCATCCTCCTGCTGTCAGACGACAATTTCTCGCGTTCCCAGCGGACATTGCTGCTGGCTTTTGCGGTTGAGGAGGAGGGCTGAGACTCAGCCCAGGGCCTGCCAGTCCGGCAGACCATCCCGCTCGCACCACGCAAGCGCCAGGTCGCAGCTCTCGGCCACAAAAACCGATGCGCCGGGGCCGGAAGACTGATGCAAGACAGCATTCAGACTGCCTTCCCAGGAGAGAAACCAAAGCCCGCGCTCCTGGTCGACCTCGCACGCGATGTCATTGATGCTTCCTGGCACGACGTATCGTTCGTTCACGATATTGTCCGCAGGCATCCTTGGAGGCACCGCATCTTCACGCTGGTCACCTACGGGCAAGTTGGTGTCACGATTGAACAACCAGACGTGTGAGCGAATGCCATTGGAACTGCTCCACAAGTAGGCAAACGCTGCGTGCTCCAGCACCTCAATGACAAGGTGAAGATCGCCACTTGAAGCCAGTCGCCATTCACCAAGCGCAAGCATGCAAACGTAAGCCCTACTCCCCGCTCTGGTGGAAACTGTCCGGCGCCTCGAACACCACCTCGCCCTCGACCACCGTCATCCACGGATCCACGGTCAGGATGTCGGCGGCCGGGATGGTCATGATATCCGCCGAGAAAATGGTGAAATCCGCCCGCTTGCCGGTCTCGATCGAGCCGAGCTCGTTCTCGCGGAAGGAGGCGTAGGCGGGCCAGAGGGTGAAGAATTTCAGCGCATCCTCGCGTGAGAGCGCCTCTTCGGGGTGCCAGTTCTCGCCCTGGAATCCGGAAAGGTCGGCCCGCGCCACAGCGGCATAGAATTCGATCCGCGGATCGCCCTGTTCCACCGGGGCATCGGAGCCGCCGGTGATATGCGCACCCGCATCCAGCAGAGACTGCCAGGCATAGGCCCCCACCAGCCGCTCATCGCCCAGCCGAGCCGGAGCGAAATGCAGATCACCGATGGCATGCGAGGGCTGGAAGGAAGCGATCACACCCAGCTGCGCAAAGCGCGGAATGTCGGCCGGATCGATGATCTGGCTGTGCTCGTCGCGCCAGCGCGGTTCGGCCAGGGCGCGTTCTTCCGCCGGCACCTGGGCCAGGGCTTCCTCGACCCAGTCCAGGAAATGCCGGTTGCCGCGGTCGCCGATGGCGTGGACATTCATCTGCATCCCGTCGCGCAGGGCCTGGGTCATCAGCGAGATCGTCTCGTCCGGCTCGGCGATTGCCAGGCCGGAGGTTTCCGGACGATCGGAATAAGGCTCCAGCAGCGCTGCGCCGCGCGAGCCCAGCGCGCCGTCCATATACAGCTTCACCGCCCGCGTGATCACCCGCCCGTCATCGGCCATGCGCGGTGTCTGCGGCGCCAGCCAGGCATAGCCGTCCGGGTTGATCGAGATGTAGCTGCGGATCGCCAGACGGTCCTGCGCCGCCAGCCCCTCGATCATCTCCACATCCTGCCAGGGCACCGACATGTCATGCGCACCGGTCCAGCCCAGCGAAGCCAGGCGTTGTGCGCCCTCGGCATAAATGTCGGCCCGTTCCGAACCCGTCGGCGCGGCGATCAGCGTCGTCACGGCCCCCATCGCAGTGTCGATCAGCATGCCGGTCGGCTCGCCGGCTTCGTCGAACAGGATTTCCCCGCCTGCAGGCGCAACGCTGTCACGGGTGATGCCCGCCGCCTCCAGCATGGTCGAATTGGCCACCAGGGCATGTCCGTCGGCGCGGACCAGGGCGACCGGATTGTCCGGCGACACGGCATCCAGATCCTGACGATTGGGGAAGCGGCCCTCCGGCCAGTGCGTCTCGATCCAGCCGCGGCCGGTCACGAAGGCACCGGGCTCTGCCGCGACCACGGCGCCCTCCACGCGCGCGACCAGATCAGCAATCGAAACCGCCGTGTCCAGATTCAGCGTGCGTTCGCGCTGGCCAACGCCGAAGACATGGATATGGCTGTCGGTGAAACCGGGATACATCGCCCCGCCATTGAGATCGACAATGCGGGTCTCCGGCCCGATCAGGCTGCCGACATCCGGCTCGGCACCGGCAAACACGATACGCCCGTCATCCACCGCCACAGCCTCGACCTGCGGCTGGGCGTCATTGGCGGTGTAGATCGCCCCGCCCCAGAACACGATATCGGCCGGCATGCCTGCCGGGATCGCCGCATGCTGGGCATCATCCGCGATCGAGGACTGCTGTTCGCCGCTGCAGGCGGCCAGCGCCACCAAGCTTGCGGTGACTGCGATGGAACGAAGGTGAATCATGCCGGCCTCCCCAGGGTGTCGGGCGGAGGCTAGCGGGGCTTTGCGCACACGACAACGCCCGCTGCAGGCAGCGGGCGTTGCTGAATTCTCAAAGTGCCGCGTGGCAGGCTTAGGCCGCCAGGGCCTTTTTCAGCTCGCGCTTGATCTTCAGGGCACGATCCGAGAGTTTCTCGTCGCGGGCCTTCAGAAGGAAAGCGTCCAGGCCGCCGACATGGTCGACAGAGCGCAGGGCTTTCGCGGCAATGCGCAGTTTGAAATTGCGACCCAGCTTTTCAGAGGCCAGGGTCACATCGCACAGGTTCGGCAGGAAACGGCGACGAGTCTTGTTCTGAGCGTGGGAAACATTGTTTCCCGTCATCACGCCCGTGCCGGTCAGTTCGCAGCGACGCGCCATAGTCGCACCTTTCAAGTAACAAAATCCGTGCGCACCGATCTTGCGACCAGTGCGAGAGCGGGCGAAATAACGGAGCGGAAGGGGCGCGTCAAGCTCGCAGCGTTCATCTTGCAGCCGGTTTCGTCCTGTTAATGCAGTTGCTATGAGTGCAGCGAAGCGGCTGGCGGGTACCCGCAAGGAGAGTTCGAATTGAAAAACGTGTTGTTTGCCGTGGCCATGGCCGCAGGACTTGCCGTTCCGGCCGGAGCGGATGATGCCGCCCCGGCGCCGGCCGAGCCGCTGCAGGTCACGGCCCAGTACTCCGGTTCGGTGCTGGTTTTCCAGGTCGCCAACATCGTCGTGCACAGCCAGTTCGCCCCCGGTGACTACTCCGCCTCGGCGCGCTTCACCACGGCCGGCCTGGCCGCCCTTTTCTCCGATGCCGACATCGAGGCAGGCGTCTCCGGCTATCGCGATGGCAACAGTCTGCGGCCCTGGCGCTACAGCCATTTCAACCATGCCAGCTCGAAGAACCGCACCGTCGGGATCGACTTCCCGGACGGCGTCGCGACGCCAAACATTGATCCGCCGTTCGGAAACATGGGCGAACCGCCCGCCAGCGCGGCCGAGCGCCGCGGTGCCGCAGACCCGCTTTCCACACTTCTGTCCATGGGCCTGGGCGCTGTGGCCCAGGGCGATACCTTGTGCGCCGGCACGCTGCCGGTCTTCGATGGACGCGCCCGCTACAATCTGCGCTTCGAGGCCGCCGGCACGGAATATGTCCGCACGCGTGCCTGGCGCGGTGATGCGGTGGTCTGCAATGCCTTCTACGAGCCGATCTCCGGCTATGAGGCAGACGAATTCCCCTCCGAAGATGATATCCGCCATCCGATCGTGTTCTGGCTGGCGCCCTTCCATGACGGGGCCGTGCACATCCCGGTGCGCATCCGCACCAATGCCGGCTTCGGCGGCGCCACGGTCACCGCGCGCTCGATCGAGGAACACTAGCCGTTTCCCGCTGAGGGTGTTCCCGGCTTGCCCGCGCCTTCCGGTCAGGGCTAAGGAGAGGCGTCATGTTGGCGCGTTCACACGGCCAGGGGCAGATCACCGCTGCCCTGGGGCCCACAAACACCGGGAAAACCCACCTCGCCGTGGAGCGCATGCTGGCCCGATCCTCCGGGATGATCGGCCTGCCGCTGCGCCTTCTGGCACGGGAGATCTATGACCGGGTGGTGCGGGCCAAGGGACCGGCCGCCGCAGCCCTGATCACCGGCGAGGAAAAGATCGCCCCGCCTTCCGCCCGGTACTTCATCTGCACTGCCGAAGCCATGCCGCTGGACGTTCGGGTCGCCTTCATGGCGATCGACGAGGTCCAGCTGGCCGCAGACCATGAGCGCGGACACGTCTTTACCGACCGCCTGCTGCGCGCCCGCGGCACCGAGGAGACGATGATCCTGGGCGCGGGCACGATGTCTGCGCCTGATCCGCGAGCTCGTGCCCCAGGCCGACACGGAATTCCGCGAGCGCTTTTCCCAGCTCTCCTATGCCGGACCGGCCAAGGTGACCCGCCTGCCCCGGCGCTCGGCCGTGGTCGCCTTCTCCGCCGAGAGTCCGTCTACGCCATCGCCGAGCTGTTGCGCCGCCGGCGCGGCGGGTGCCGCCGTGGTGATGGGCAGTCGCTGTCACCGCGCACCCGCAATGCCCAGGTCGAGCTCTACCAGTCCGGCGAAGTGGATTTCCTGGTCGCGACCGATGCCATCGGCATGGGTCTGAACATGGATATCGACCATGTCGCCTTCGCCGAGAGCCGCAAGTTCGACGGTCGCCGCCGGCGACGCAATCTCACCCCCGCCGAAATCGGCCCAGATCGCCGGCCGGGCCGGACGGTTCCGCTCGGACGGGACCTTCGGCGAAACCGCCGAATGCCGCCCCTTCGATCCGGAGGTCGTCGAAGCCATCGAAGCCCATGAGTTCGCGCCGGTGGAACGCCTGCAATGGCGCAATCCCGATCTCGACGAAAGCTCGCTGGAAGCCCTGCAATACACGCTCAACCGGCCCTCGCCCCATCCCGTGCTGGAGCGCGTCGGCGAGGCGATCGACGAGCGGGCGCTGGGCATTCTGGCCGTCGATCGCGACATCCTCGACCGCACCGGCTCGCCTGCCCTGGTCCGGCGGCTATGGGATGCCTGCCGTCTGCCGGACTTCCGCCGGGCGACGCTGGACGCCCATGCGCGGCTGGTGAAGTCCATCTTCATGCACCTCACCGGCCCGTCCGGACACCTGCCCGACACCTGGCTGGATGCCCAGCTGGAGCGGCTGAACAAGACGTCCGGTGATGTCGACGCCCTTGCTGCCCGCCTGTCGCATGTGCGCACCTGGGCCTATGCCGCACACCGTCCGGACTGGACTCGCGACCCCGACAACTGGCGCGGCCGGACCCGTGAAATCGAGGACAGGCT